>NZ_LXUK01000028.1 GCF_013072695.1 Acinetobacter sp. Ac_5812 | reverse complement strand
AGAATAGAAGAACAACTTGTGTGGATTTTTACTGGTTGATCAATCGAAAATATTTCATTGATTGAATGGTAGAAATTTCTCGAAGTTTATTTGAGCGAATTTTTAGTCAGAAAATTGATGAGCCAAGATTTGTAGCCATAAGCTACTAATGATTTTAAACTGAAGAGTTTGATCATGGCTCAGATTGAACGCTGGCGGCAGGCTTAACACATGCAAGTCGAGCGGAGTGATGGTGCTTGCACTATCACTTAGCGGCGGACGGGTGAGTAATGCTTAGGAATCTGCCATTTAGTGGGGGACAACATTCCGAAAGGAATGCTAATACCGCATACGTCCTACGGGAGAAAGCAGGGGATCTTCGGACCTTGCGCTAAATGATGAGCCTAAGTCGGATTAGCTAGTTGGTGGGGTAAAGGCCTACCAAGGCGACGATCTGTAGCGGGTCTGAGAGGATGATCCGCCACACTGGGACTGAGACACGGCCCAGACTCCTACGGGAGGCAGCAGTGGGGAATATTGGACAATGGGCGGAAGCCTGATCCAGCCATGCCGCGTGTGTGAAGAAGGCCTTTTGGTTGTAAAGCACTTTAAGCGAGGAGGAGGCTCTCCTAGTTAATACCTAGGATGAGTGGACGTTACTCGCAGAATAAGCACCGGCTAACTCTGTGCCAGCAGCCGCGGTAATACAGAGGGTGCGAGCGTTAATCGGATTTACTGGGCGTAAAGCGTGCGTAGGCGGCTGATTAAGTCGGATGTGAAATCCCTGAGCTTAACTTAGGAATTGCATTCGATACTGGTCAGCTAGAGTATGGGAGAGGATGGTAGAATTCCAGGTGTAGCGGTGAAATGCGTAGAGATCTGGAGGAATACCGATGGCGAAGGCAGCCATCTGGCCTAATACTGACGCTGAGGTACGAAAGCATGGGGAGCAAACAGGATTAGATACCCTGGTAGTCCATGCCGTAAACGATGTCTACTAGCCGTTGGGGCCTTTGAGGCTTTAGTGGCGCAGCTAACGCGATAAGTAGACCGCCTGGGGAGTACGGTCGCAAGACTAAAACTCAAATGAATTGACGGGGGCCCGCACAAGCGGTGGAGCATGTGGTTTAATTCGATGCAACGCGAAGAACCTTACCTGGTCTTGACATAGTAAGAACTTTCCAGAGATGGATTGGTGCCTTCGGGAACTTACATACAGGTGCTGCATGGCTGTCGTCAGCTCGTGTCGTGAGATGTTGGGTTAAGTCCCGCAACGAGCGCAACCCTTTTCCTTATTTGCCAGCGGGTTAAGCCGGGAACTTTAAGGATACTGCCAGTGACAAACTGGAGGAAGGCGGGGACGACGTCAAGTCATCATGGCCCTTACGACCAGGGCTACACACGTGCTACAATGGTCGGTACAAAGGGTTGCTACCTAGCGATAGGATGCTAATCTCAAAAAGCCGATCGTAGTCCGGATTGGAGTCTGCAACTCGACTCCATGAAGTCGGAATCGCTAGTAATCGCGGATCAGAATGCCGCGGTGAATACGTTCCCGGGCCTTGTACACACCGCCCGTCACACCATGGGAGTTTGTTGCACCAGAAGTAGGTAGTCTAACCGTAAGGAGGACGCTTACCACGGTGTGGCCGATGACTGGGGTGAAGTCGTAACAAGGTAGCCGTAGGGGAACCTGCGGCTGGATCACCTCCTTAACGAAAGATTGGTGACCGGTAAGAATCCACAACAAGTTGTTCTTCGAAGATGTATCTGAGGGTCTGTAGCTCAGTTGGTTAGAGCACACGCTTGATAAGCGTGGGGTCACAAGTTCAAGTCTTGTCAGACCCACCAAATCTGATTGCAGTAGCTTAGATTGAAAGATATGTCGTTCATTAAGTGATAAGCTGGGGACTTAGCTTAGTTGGTAGAGCGCCTGCTTTGCACGCAGGAGGTCAGGAGTTCGACTCTCCTAGTCTCCACCATACATTACGAAGTAATGTAGAAACTAAAGTTAAATTCCAAGATAGCTTATAGAATTTAGTAAACAAGAAGATCGCATGGTCTTGGTTTATTAACTTCTGTGATTTATCACAGTTTACTACGCACCGACGAGGTGGTAGTTAATCATTAACAGATTAGAAAATTGAGTCTGAAATAAATTGTTCAAACTCGATTAATTTGAGACTAACGGTAATACGTAAGTATTGCAGTTGGATGAAGAATTAATCTGAGAACTAGCAAAAACACTGAATCAAGCGTTTTGGTATATGAATTAGATTGAAGCTGTATAGTGATTAAATTCACAGACAACAGATAGTAGCAATTAAGTTTGCAACGCTAACACTCACTTGTATGTGTTAACGACTGTTTGGGGTTGTATAGTCAAGTAATTAAGTGCATGTGGTGGATGCCTTGGCAGTCAGAGGCGATGAAAGACGTAATAGCCTGCGATAAGCTCCGGGGAGGCGGCAAATATCCTTTGATCCGGAGATTTCTGAATGGGGGAACCCACCCGCTATAAGGCGGGTATCATAAGCTGAATACATAGGCTTATGAAGCGAACGAGGGGAAGTGAAACATCTCAGTACCCTTAGGAAAAGAAATCAATTGAGATTCCCTTAGTAGCGGCGAGCGAACGGGGAGCAGCCCATTAAGTTGTGTGTGTTCTAGTGGAACGCTCTGGGAAGTGCGAACGTAGAGGGTGATATTCCCGTACACGAAAGGGCACACACAATGATGACGAGTAGGGCGAGGCACGTGAAACCTTGTCTGAATATGGGGGGACCATCCTCCAAGGCTAAATACTCCTGACTGACCGATAGTGAACCAGTACCGTGAGGGAAAGGCGAAAAGAACCCCTGTGAGGGGAGTGAAATAGATCCTGAAACCGCATGCATACAAGCAGTGGGAGCCGACTTGTTCGGTGACTGCGTACCTTTTGTATAATGGGTCAGCGACTTATATTCAGTAGCAAGGTTAACCGAATAGGGGAGCCGTAGAGAAATCGAGTCTTAATAGGGCGTTTAGTTGCTGGGTATAGACCCGAAACCAGGCGATCTATCCATGAGCAGGTTGAAGGTTGGGTAACACTAACTGGAGGACCGAACCCACTGTCGTTGAAAAGCCAGGGGATGACTTGTGGATAGGGGTGAAAGGCTAATCAAGCCTGGTGATAGCTGGTTCTCCCCGAAAGCTATTTAGGTAGCGCCTCGGACGAATACCATTGGGGGTAGAGCACTGTTTCGGCTAGGGGGTCATCCCGACTTACCAAACCGATGCAAACTCCGAATACCAATGAGTACTATCCGGGAGACAGACTGCGGGTGCTAACGTCCGTAGTCAAGAGGAAAACAATCCAGACCGCCAGCTAAGGCCCCAAAATCATAGTTAAGTGGGAAACGATGTGGGAAGGCATAGACAGCTAGGAGGTTGGCTTAGAAGCAGCCACCCTTTAAAGAAAGCGTAATAGCTCACTAGTCGAGTCGGCCTGCGCGGAAGATGTAACGGGGCTAAAACTATGTGCCGAAGCTGCGGATTTGACTTTAAGTCAAGTGGTAGGGGAGCGTTCTGTAAGCCGATGAAGGTGTATTGAGAAGTATGCTGGAGGTATCAGAAGTGCGAATGCTGACGTGAGTAACGACAAAACGGGTGAAAAACCCGTTCGCTGAAAGACCAAGGGTTCCAGTCCAACGTTAATCGGGGCTGGGTGAGTCGACCCCTAAGGCGAGGCCGAGAGGCGTAGTCGATGGGAAATTGGTTAATATTCCAATACTTCTGTGTAATGCGATGAGAGGACGGAGAAGGTTAAGTCAGCCTGGCGTTGGTTGTCCAGGTGGAAGGCAGTAGGCATGCATCTTAGGCAAATCCGGGGTGCTCTATGCTGAGAGCTGATAGCAAGCTGTACTTGTACAGTGAAGTGGCTGATACCATGCTTCCAGGAAAAGTCTCTAAGCTTCAGTTACACAGGAATCGTACCCGAAACCGACACAGGTGGTCAGGTCGAGTAGACCAAAGCGCTTGAGAGAACTCTGCTGAAGGAACTAGGCAAAATGGTACCGTAACTTCGGGAGAAGGTACGCTGCTGACGGTGATGGGACTTGCTCCCTGAGCTATTGGCAGCCACAGAAACCAGGCCGCTGCAACTGTTTATTAAAAACATAGCACTCTGCAAACACGAAAGTGGACGTATAGGGTGTGATGCCTGCCCGGTGCTGGAAGGTTAATTGATGGGGTTAGCGTAAGCGAAGCTCTTGATCGAAGCCCCAGTAAACGGCGGCCGTAACTATAACGGTCCTAAGGTAGCGAAATTCCTTGTCGGGTAAGTTCCGACCTGCACGAATGGCATAATGATGGCGGCGCTGTCTCCAGCAGAGGCTCAGTGAAATCGAAATCGCTGTGAAGATGCAGTGTACCCGCGGCTAGACGGAAAGACCCCGTGAACCTTTACTGCAGCTTGACATTGAACTTTGACCTTACTTGTGTAGGATAGGTGGGAGGCTTTGAAGTACGAACGCTAGTTTGTATGGAGCCGTCCTTGAAATACCACCCTGGTAATGTTGAGGTTCTAACTCTGCCCCGTAATCCGGGGCGAGGACCATGTCTGGTGGGTAGTTTGACTGGGGCGGTCTCCTCCTAAAGAGTAACGGAGGAGTACGAAGGTGCGCTCAGCGTGGTCGGAAATCACGCGTAGAGTATAAAGGCAAAAGCGCGCTTAACTGCGAGACCCACAAGTCGAGCAGGTACGAAAGTAGGTCTTAGTGATCCGGTGGTTCTGTATGGAAGGGCCATCGCTCAACGGATAAAAGGTACTCTGGGGATAACAGGCTGATACCGCCCAAGAGTTCATATCGACGGCGGTGTTTGGCACCTCGATGTCGGCTCATCTCATCCTGGGGCTGAAGCAGGTCCCAAGGGTATGGCTGTTCGCCATTTAAAGAGGTACGCGAGCTGGGTTTAGAACGTCGTGAGACAGTTCGGTCCCTATCTACCGTGGGCGCTGGAAATTTGAGAGGATCTGCTCCTAGTACGAGAGGACCAGAGTGGACGAACCTCTGGTGTACCGGTTGTGACGCCAGTCGCATCGCCGGGTAGCTATGTTCGGAAGGGATAACCGCTGAAAGCATCTAAGCGGGAAGCCTACCTCAAGATAAGATTTCCCTAGGAATTTATTCCTCTAAAGAGCCGTTCGAGACTAGGACGTTGATAGGTTGGGTGTGGAAGCACGGTGACGTGTGAAGCTGACCAATACTAATTGCTCGTGAGGCTTGACTATACAACACCCAAGCAGTTGTATATAAAGCTCAATTCGATTCAAAACCAAACAGTCAGAAGTGAAAACAACTGATTGAACTTGATTTAGTGAAGAAACTAGTTACAATACCGACTCAATTAACTAATCCGTTAATAACTCTTTGGACCGTAAGTAAGGCATACGAT
>NZ_LXUK01000027.1 GCF_013072695.1 Acinetobacter sp. Ac_5812 | reverse complement strand
GGTCTGAACAATTAGCGGAAACTGGCTTTAAACAAAAAGGAGCTGCAGCATGAGTTATTTGCGGGTAGGTGATCTAGTGAAACCTGATCGAGATGCAGAGATTCAAGCAGGGTGGAAACCAAAAGGAGAATTGCGTCTAGTAGCGATTAAGCGAGGCATTAGATCTGGTAAATCAATACTCAAGGCAAAAGATGAACGTGGAGTTTTTTATTATGGATTAGATGGTTGTTTTGAAAAAGTTGGAAAGGGTTAACTGATTTATGACATCAATGAGCCTTGATCAATATCGCCGTGAGATCCTTAAACAACCTAAGGCTAAAAAATTGAAGCGCAATAAATTCAATGCCCAAAAGGTTGAACTGGATGGAATGACTTTCGACAGTAAAAAGGAACACAAGCGATACATCGAGCTAAAAGCATTACAGCAAAAAGGGGAGATATTCGGGTTAGAGCACCACACAAAATTTGAACTTGCACCAAAAACCAAAATTGAAGGGGAAAAGAGAGCAAAGCCAGCAATACGTTATTTCGCTGATTTCACTTATTACATAGCAGAGAAATACATAGTTGAAGATGTGAAGTCAGCAGCAACAAGAAAGCTTCCAAGTTATCGCACTAAAAAACACTTAATGAAAACGGTTCACGGCATTGATATTAAAGAGGTATGAGCATGAATACAGTAGCAACTAAATTTGAACAATTTGAATGGTTGACTCATGGTCTGACGGCGAGTTCACCAAACCTAGAACCTAATGTCCGTGGAACGGGAGAGAAACCTTTGGATTATCAAGATCGCTTGGGTGCTATTGCTTCAATGGATACCCAGCTTGCAAAGTCGGTTACAGCTTTGATTGTGTTTGAAGGTAAAGCGCAAAGTGATTATGAGTATGTTCGCCAGCACTTAGCTAATATTCTTTTAAAAAACGCCGTTGCTGATAAGAAAAGAGAACCCGAAGGGATTGCAATGTATCATTTGGCATGGCTAATTGCTCGAATGGTTATTGATTTTGCATTGAATCCTGAATTAGAGGAAAACTACACGGCGAAAGGTCGGTTAATGTATGCGGGTATTGCTAAAAACCAAATGTCTGAAAGTTCATATCGTCAAACATGGAAGCCATACGAAAACCTAATAACAATGTCGATTGAATCGGCTATTGATGAGGCATCGAAATCAATTGAAAATTATAAGAAAGATACTTACAAAGCAATTAAAAATAATAGTTAGCATTATTCTGATAACTAGGGTATAGTTTTTCTATACTGGTCGTATTACGGTTTATCCGAGACTGACACTTTAAAGCTCATCAAATGATGGGCTTTTTTGTTATAATAAGCATAATAAAAAACAAGGTATCAAGTTGTGCCAACAAAGTTCAATACAACATTTGCTGAGAAAGTCTGCTTTCTATTAATAATCTTTATGATGGCATTCTTATTTTATGTTTGCGGGTATAAATTGTTTAATCACCTAACCCCAACAGTAGATACTTTCAACTTTAGGGATATAGTTACATTTAGTGTTAGCATTACATCACTTTTTTTAGCTTTGATGCTCTATAGTGACTGGCGTGAGAAGTATGTCGCAGAAAGCTTAGATAAAGACTTAAGGGAAATTAAAGCACTTGTAAGTGATATCAACTTCATTGTTAATAGATTTCCAACCACGCAAAATGAAATTCATGTAGGCGAGCGAGAAGAGTTTTTTAAGATATTTTGGAAATTACGAGTCCTAAATTCAAATATTAAATATGCAGATTTAAATGCATTGAACGCAGAGGTTGATTTGTTCTTAACCACCTCTCATGGATTCATAAATGCTATGCAAGATGATTTTAATAATCAATATATGTCGATTTCAGAACGGTCTAAAGTCATGTTTGATAGTATTAATGATTTAATCGAAACTTACAGGAAAGAGAATTTGAAAATCCTAAATTAAGATTAAATTGTAAATTAAAAGACCTCCTTCGAGAGGCTTTCTTTTATGCCCTGCTTCGGTGGGGCTTTTTATCTAATTAACAAAGCATTGGCCGTAAACTTTAAGTAATCATTGTTTTGTTATTGTCAAATTCCAAGAAGTATGCCTGTTGATTCAACTTTAATTCATTAAATTCACGGGGCTGTAGTGTTTCTAGCCGATAGCACTACAGTGGGTTTAATTGATTGTGACATCGTTAAAATTGAACCCTTTTGCCCATCAGATTAATTTTTTGATGGTTTTTTTTATAACTGAAGTTTTAAACATAATTGATGGATACTTTATAAGTATTAATTAAAAAAGCCCCTCATATCTGAGAGACTAGTCATATCAATTTTAGGGAATGAATGGATGTAATTTCTTAAACAACTAAACAAATTAAATTGATAAAGATAATTAATTTTAAAAATAAATCAGTGCACTAATTTATTCTCTATAGTATCAGACTCCTAAGAATCGCATTCTAGAATACTGATAATAAGAAATTATTTGTTATTAGGATCTGGTACTTCTGAATCCTCTGGTTTTGAGGAGTCTTCTGGTTTTGGGGTTTGTTGAGGGGTGTTAGGTACATTTACCTGTGTGTGTTCATTAGCTTGTAATAACGGTGATTGATCTTTTGTTACTTTTTTGGAAAAATCTTTAAAATCAGACATTTTAATCTTCTTTCTTGCGTTGGGGAGTGCCCATAGTACGCTGTTATTCTGCTTACATTACGGTAGCTTTAAGAGGTATTTGTAGGAATATGTAGGTAAACTAAAGAATATATCTATTAAATGTTTCTTAAATAAAATCAGATATATATTACTTGTTGATTACTATCATTTAAAAAGCTCTAATACCTTTTTAAGATTTCAAGGGCGTGTACACAAATATCACAAATCTATTATTTAAATAAATACAACTTCCTAAAATGTGATATTTATTGAGTATTATTAAAAAGTATTTACCGTAATGAAAAGAAAGCAAAAAGATTTTAAAGTGCATGATTCTAGTTGGTCAAATGATCAAGATGCATATCTTTTAGAGAATAATTCTCTAACCATTGATCAAGTTATGCTTTATCTCCCATTTAGTGAAAATGATATTAAAGCTAGAAAAAAAATTCTTGGCCTTTATAAGAGGCACCGACAAATGAAGAATAATCAATAAGCCCTTTTTTGTTTGATGTCATAATTTTTAGTGTTATGTATGCGTTTTAAAAGAGAGGTTGTCGAAATGCGCTCACAAATTTTTTTAAGTGAAATCAAGCGACTGCCATGTGTAATATGTGGTGGTTCTCCTGTAGATGCTGCACAAAGTAATCAAGTAACTATTTTCAATGAGCTTGCTTTCAATTCTAGTGATTCTTATTCAATTCCATTGTGCAGAAATCACCATATTGAATATGACCAGTTCCAAAAAATGAACCGCTCACTGTCTGTTGAGTGGTTTAATCAAATGCTCATAAAGACTAAGCAGATGTTGCAGATCCAGATGGATGAGGTGTTGGGTGAAAATTAGCTAAGTATATTGCCGATTGAGGTAAAACTAAGGCTAGAGTACGCTTTAGGCGAACCGTCTGATTAAGAAGATGTACAAATGATAAGGTGAACATTCAATCTAAGTGGTGATGATTTTGAAATTATGTATTGGTGGTGATTTAGATGGAACGAGAGTAGATTTAAACAAAAAAAAATTTAAAGCTGGGGAGATCGATAGTAAGAAATCTTCCGTGTACTTTAAGCAGATCTATGTAAAAAACGATAGAGTTTATAGCTTTTGGATTTGTCAGGATCTTAGTGTCGATGAAGTGAAAAGTCGTGTTGAAGAAATCCTTAGTAAGTTAGGGTGAAGTTAATTAATTGCTAAATTGTCTATGAATCTAATAAGTTGCTATTGTTCATAATTTAATGTTTGTATATATACATAGCTAGGCATAGTATGACTGATTAAATTGGAGCATATTAATGCTAAAAGACATTACAATTATTGATTTCCAAGGTAAAGAAAGAAAGGCACAGGCCAGCTACTCAGAAGTAAAGACTACTAATATTATTCACTCAACTCGGGTTCAGAGTCCAAAAGTTGAATATATTTTGATAAAGGGTGAGATTATTTATCCAACGTTGGATTGGGTTTTCAATAGTTCAGATGGAAATAGTTACTATATAGAGTAAAAAAACCCACTTCGGTGGGTTTTTTAATGGGTGAGATTTATGAATGAAGTAGGTTTTGTAATTCAGCAGCGTCCGTACCCACCAGAATGGATCTTTGCACAAGACACTCCAAACTTTGCACCTGCACCGGAATTATGGCGATGGATAAAATCTATATTTCTCAATCCTGAACATAAGCTTTTTAATTCTGATCATGCTCATCTTGGAGCGTTCTATTATCCTCAGATCGCCGTGATGTGGGCGAAAGGTGGATTTCAGAAACAAGGTCGTTTTGTGGTTGGTCAAACTGAGAAGATTATGATTAATGCGGGTGGATGGAAGAAAGAGCGGCAAGAAGAGCAGTTTTATCAATGGTTCAATGATTTGCCTGATTACTTAATCACGATTGATGCAACGTATGCCCAGCATGCTAATGATGTTGATTTCTGTGCCCTGATCGAACATGAGCTTTACCATATCGCACATAAGAAAGATGAATGGGGCATACCATCTTATAACCGTGAAACGGGTAAGCCTAAGTTGACGATCCAAGGGCATGATGTAGAAGAATTCACGGGCGTAGTTCGCCGTTATGGAGCAAACAAGGAAGTTCAAGAAATGGTAAATGCTGCAAATCAACGGCCAACAGTGGCAAAGGCCGATATCTATCATGCCTGTGGAACTTGCTTTCTAAGAGTGGTTTAAATTTTTTTGCCATTCTACCTTGATGTACCTTGATGGAATGGTTGAAATGGCACGTATTACAAAAAAGGTGAAACTGTTCATCGTGAGGATGCTTGCTGAGTTTGAAACCCCGACAAGTACATCTAAAGCAGTTAAAGATATTTTTAATATTGAAGTGAGCCCACAGCAATGTGAGCTATATGATCCCACAAAAAGAATGGGGCAGGACTTAGGCCAAGAGCTAAGAGACAAATTCTTTGAATATCGCCGTTTAGCAAACGAAGAACTAGAAGCAATTCCAATTGCCAACAAACGTTACCGTCTGCAGCTATTACAAGGCTTGGTAGAGAAATATCCAGATAACCCCGTGTTGATTCCCAAATGGACCGAACAAGCCGCAAAAGAGATGGGTGGGTTGTTTACCAATCGTCAGGAGGTAACTGGTGCAAACGGCGGGCCTGTAGAAACAGTGAATTCAAATACAAATGTGAATAGCTATCTAGAGGCAAGGAAAAAGGCATTAGATGATTACTGAAACTGATTACAAGTTAGCAATCCAAATTGAAGCCCAAGAAGATCTCTATTTCTTTTCACGGTATATGTTTAAACAGCGCCGTAAATACAAATGGCTTCATAATTGGCACCATCGGGTTGTGTGTGATTCACTCATGAAGGTTTTTAACGGCGAGACTAAGCGCTTAATTATTAATATTCCACCACGTTATTCTAAAACAGAGCTAGCAGTTATCAATTTTATGGCTTGGTGCTTCGGGAAAGTACCAGATAGTGAGTTCATCCACATTAGTTATTCGGCAACCCTAGCTGCAAATAATGCCTTTCAAACACGTAATTTGGTGCAGGAAACGGCGTTTAAAAAAGTATTCCCTGACTTTGTACTTCGGGATGATAGCAAGGCTAAGGATGACTGGCGCACCAAAGCAGGTGGCGTTTGTTATGCACAAGGTACAGGCGGGACTATCACTGGATTTGGAGCTGGTAAGATTCGAGATAGCTTTGGTGGAGCAATCATTATTGATGATCCACACAAGGCAAGTGAAGCTAAATCAAAAACTATCCGTGATGGGGTGATTGATTGGTTCCAAAATACGCTTGAGTCCCGTACCAATTCACCTGATACGCCGATCATTGTCATTATGCAAAGGTTGCATGAAGAAGATTTAGCAGGATGGCTATTAGACGGCGGAAATGGTGAAGAATGGGAACATTTGTGTCTTGCTGCAATTCAAGATGATGGCTCAGCTTTATGGCCTGCTAAGCACACAATTCAACGATTAAGAGTTATGGAAGAGACATCGCCGTATGTCTTTTCTGGTCAATATCTGCAACGTCCTGCACCACCTGCAGGTGGATTTTTTAAGCCGGATAGAATCGAGATTGTTGATGCAATTCCAACAGATATCATCAAAGAGTGTCGAGCTTGGGATTTGGCTGCAACAGAGAATGAAGGCGATTACACGGCGGGTCCTAAATTGGCTAAAGCACCAGATAATACGATCTACATTACAGACATGGTTCGTGGTCGGTGGGGACCAGATGGCGTGGAAAACACCATTACTCAAACGGCGCAGATGGATGGCAAAGGCGTTTACATTCGCTTGCCACAAGATCCTGGTCAGGCAGGCAAATCACAAGCAAAAAACTTTGTAGCAAAACTATCAGGCTTCAAAGTTAAAGCTGAACCTGTCTCAGGTGACAAGATCACTAGGGCTCAACCATTTGCAGCTCAAGTCAACGTTGGGAATGTGAAAATGCTTCGTGGTGAATGGAATAAGGCACTGATTGAAGAATTAAGAAACTTCCCAAATGCAAAACATGATGATCAGGTCGATGGATGTAGTGATGCATTCAATGATCTAAATGAATCTCGTCAAGCTAAGAAACCTGCAACTGCAGGAAGTCGAACATTTTAAAAGGTATGAAAATGGCAAAGTCTAAGAAAGAAGACAAAGCTTCTAAAAAGGCTTTGTCTAGTGGGAGCTTATTCCAACAAAACGCCGTGTCAATGCTTTATAGCTTGGGTAAGCAGCCTGATATTGATGAAGTACTTCGTAAAGCGGGTATTTCTCGCCACCGTCTCAAAATTTTATTTGATGATGATGAGATTGCTCAGGCTGTGGAAACTCGGATTGATGCTCTACTTTCAACGCCGTTTCGAATTGAGCCAAGTGACACACCTGAGGCAATGTTGCTCATGCAGGAGCTTAAAGAGTGGTTTACGGAAGTAGCAACAGGCGCAATCAATGCGCTTTTTTTTGGCTATTCGGTTCAAGAGGCTGTTTATGAATTAAAACCAGAAGGTCACATTGGCTTTCAGTGGATTGGTGAAAAGCCAATGCAGTGGTTTGAACCAAAAAATGATGGCCGCTTGATCTATAGACCTGAGGGCAATGGTCGAGAGATTGTTGTTGATCAAAAGCTGAAATTCTTTCTGACAAGGCGCAAGGCAACGTATGAGCAACCATACGGCAAAGCATTGTTGGCAACGTTGTACTGGTTGAACTTCTTTAAGCAAAATGGATTTAAGTTTTGGGCAAAGTTTCTAGAACGATTTGGTACACCCATTTTATTGGGGAAATGCAAAGAATCAGAAACGGATGATATGAATCAGGCATTGCTTAATGCTCATGCGCAAAGTGTTTTGTCGATTGATTCAGAGGATGATGTGCAAGTATTAACTGCGGGCTCAAATGGTACAGCAGGTGCATCGTTTGAGACCTTCAATAATGTGCTTATTCGACAGATCCAGAAAGTGATTCTTGGCCAAACATTGACAAGTGGAACCGATGGCACAGGGAGTCGTGCATTAGGTCAGGTCCATGAGAATGTGCGTAAGGATAAACTGAATGCGGATGTTCGTCTGGTTACACCAACGTTTCAAGCTACAGTAAATGCCTTATGTGCTTTGAATAACTGGCCTAAGCATGAAGTTTATTTAGGCGAGAAAACAAAGCAGATCAATACTGATCAGGCTGAGCGAGATGTAAAGCTTAAAAATGCTGGAGCAAACCTAACACAGCAATATTTCTCGCGAGAGTACGGTTTGCAGGACGGGGATGTTGCTGAGCTTCCACAAGGACAGCCTGAACAACGGTTTAAGGCAATACCAAATCTACCATTTAGCTTTGCCGCAAGCGTTAAAGATCTAACACTAGAACAGCAAGAGCTTGATGAACTAGCTGATCCAAAAATGCAGTTACTCTCAGATGCAGTGATCAAGGAACTGATTGCAAATAGTACGGGCATTGAGGATTTGCAAGAAAAGTTGTTTGCCTTGTCTGGTGGTGCAGATACATCGCAATTTAATGAACTTATGGACCGAGCTTTATTTGCTGCAGATATTCTTGGTTATGTTCACTCTAAAGAGGGCCGTTAAATGGATAATATGACCCTCTTACAGGCTTTGGTATATGCCAGAGCTCGTAATGTGATTTTGCCTGCTGAGTATTACTTGCTTGATCTAAACTCAAGGCAATATGCATCAACGGTGAGTGGGCTTGCGAGTTTGGATCAGATCAAATCTGTATTAAACGCCGTTTATAAGACGGTTGAAACTGGTGGAACCTTTCAGGATTTTCAGAATCTAGTAGAGGCAGAAGGTATTAGTTTATCTGAGGCACAATTAGATAATGTGTTCAGGACCAATGCCCAAAACGCTTATGCCCACGGTAAATGGCTACATCAGCAACGTAATAAGGAGAAACGGCCTTATCTTGAATATATGGCAATCAATGACAGTCGAGTTAGACCAAGTCATTTAGCTCTGGACGGCGTTATTAGGCATATAGAAGATCCATTCTGGCAAACATATTACCCGCCTAATGGTTATCGATGTCGTTGCACAACAAGAGCTTTAACTGAAAGGCAAGCTCAATCAAAAGGGGTTACGCCAGATGATGAATTGCCGAGTATTCAACCTGATTCAGGATGGTCCTTTCAGCCATCTAATTATGATCAGCATCCTGAAAGCATTCTCAATTCGCGTCTGGCCAGTCAGTCGAACACTCAAGATGAAAAGCGTGTTATTGAAACCTTTAGTCGTGAATCAGCGATAGAGACAGAAGCCATCAAGCAAATCAAGACAAGTCTTTCAGATGTTGACGAAGTAAAGCGCGGCCAGTTGGATGAAATGGTTGATAAAACGATTAATTTAGATCCCAATATCCGCCCTAGTGACTTGCGTATCACCTTGGATCTGGCAGATGAAAATGCTTTGACAACCTTGCTTAAGCAGTCTGAGATTCAGAAAGATCAGCATGGAACAATAGGAAAAAGCATTTGGGACAAGATCATGGGTGCTTTTAACCGGCTTTTCAGTTTCGCCAAGAACACGGCGCACAAGCTCACAGGTAGCTCAATCCGTGGCATTGATGATTTAAACCTAACTGTAGGTAATGTGATAGGAATTAAAACCCCAACATTGTTCCGAGAAGCTGAGAAAGTTGGCAAACAAATCATCATTCTTGATGCGAAGGGTGTAGCAATCGATCTGAGCAAAATTAGCAGTATGGATGGTTCACTATTAGCCCCTGATTTGAGTTTAGAGGTGGTTAGTAACTCAGATGATCAACTCGTACTAAAAAGAACAGATAAGCAAGCTGTGCGCTATTTCATAGCAAATCAGAATGCATTCAGTTTGTATTAGTCATTTACTAATGAATGAAACCGCCGTATTAGGCGGTTTTTTTATGGAGAAAGAAAAGTGGCAGGAATAAATGAAAAGCCAGATCCGCCCATCTCAGCGTACCAGTTTAAGACCAACCTTTTTGATATTGAGAAATCAACAGAGGAAGGAAAGAAGCGAACCTTTACTGGTGTTGCATACAGTGGTGAAGTGATTCAAAGCCATTACTACTGGGGTGATGTGATCTTTGATCTGGACACAATCAAAATGAAAACCCCCTTAGGAGCTTTGATCGATCATGATCCAGGTCGCCGTGCAGGTGTTGTACGAAGTACCACAAATGATCATCAAAACGGTTTAAAAGTCGCAGGGGATTTGCTCTCTAACAAGAATGGACAAGAAGTTGCCCAAGACAGTGATGAGGGTTATCCGTGGGAAATGTCTGTTTATATCGTGCCTGGTTCAATTGAAGTTTTTGAAAAAGGTGAAGTCGTTGTAAATGGTCGGACACTTAAAGGACCAGTCACGATTTTCCGCAACGGCGTTATCCGTGAAGTTTCATTTTGTGCGCTTGGTGCTGATGACAATACGTCTGCAGTAGCGGCAAGCCACACCCCTAAACAATTCAACAAGCAAGAGGACACCGACGTGACAGAGTTAGAACAACTGAAAGCTGATAATCAAAAGCTTACAACCGAACGTGACAATGCTGTAACTGAATTAAAGCAGTTCAAAGAAACGAAACGTACTGAAGATATCGCTGCACTTGAAACTGAGTTGAAAACTCAATTCAGTGCAGAGGATAAAACTGCATATACAGCAATGGACGATTCAACGTTTGCTTTTGCTGCTAAGCAACTTCGCCAATTCTCTGTAGGTGGACAGCAAACACCATCTACAACGCAATCGAATCAAACAAATCCTGTATTAGCACACCTATTTACTCATCAGGCTAATAGTGGGCAAGCAGGCGCTGGTCAAGCACAAGGTTCAACACTCGATCATGCTTTTAACCAGTTTGCAGCAGCACAGAAATAAAGGAACCAATCATGGGAAGCACAATTACACAAACTATCGAAAGTCGCCAACTTGTGGTTGGTGATGGTGTACGAACCGAAAACGTTAAACCAACAACGGCAACAGCTTATAAACGTGGTGACCTTATTGCGGTAAGCGATGCAAATGTTGCCTCGCATCCTACGGTTACAAGCGGAGTGGTGGGCGACTGGCATGCTATTGTCATTGAGGAGATGACGGCGGAGCAGTCCTCTTACCATGCAGCAAATGGGCTTGAAATGCCGATTTATGTGCAGGGAGCTTTTGATATTGCTGTGGTAACAGTTAATGGTAACAAGCTCACTACCAATCAGTTGGATGCAGTCCGAGCACAGGGACTCAAGAACAAAATCGAATTACGCAAAGTCGTGGGGTAAATCATGAGCGTTAGTTTTACATTTCAAAATGCACCAGTAGAGCTGTTGGATATTCCTCAGCTTGTTTTATTAACAGACACCACTAAAAAAGTAGATACATGGTTGATGGATCGTTTCTTTCCTCAACGGGTTTCTTACTCTAAAAAAGAAGTACCTGTAGGTGAGTTGAATACAGCCACACCACTTGCGCCGTTTGTTAGCCCGAATGTTGCAGGTCGCCAAATCAATGTGGCAGAATCAGGCAAAGTTGGTTTTGTTAAACCAGCTTACTTAAAGCCAATGGTGACCATTGTACCTAGTGATGTTCAGGATTCTGCATTAGTAACGCAGTTACGCCGTTATGGTATTGTTGCTACAGGATCGAATCGTTTAAGTGATGCTGAATTGCTGTTAATTGATCAGGCTCAAAAGGCGATTTATTTACGTCAGTCGATTGAAAACCGAAAACTACTAATTGCCCGTGATGTTTTGCTCTATGGCAAAACTACATTCG
The DNA here is from genome assembly GCF_013072695.1 of Acinetobacter sp. Ac_5812. Taxonomy (GTDB): domain Bacteria; phylum Pseudomonadota; class Gammaproteobacteria; order Pseudomonadales; family Moraxellaceae; genus Acinetobacter. The sequence continues at coordinate 454,216 of NZ_LXUK01000027.1, read as the reverse complement.
CATCGGCAGATTTCCCCTCATATACTGTTGACTACAACCGTGATCCTGCATGTAACTTTGCACCGCTAGTGAAGTGGAATCTTGCAAATGCTTCACCAGTACAAGATATGCAAAGCATGATCAATATTTCTGTTGAATATGCTGGTGTTGCACCGAATCTGGCATTGACCTCATCCAAAGTATTTAACGCCTTAATCCAAAATGATGAGTTTAAGGAAAAGTTCATTAAACCTTATGCTTCCATTAGCGTGCCGATTACACCGACATTTGATGATCCATCTAAACCGCAGTTCCGAGGTACGGTTGATAACGTACAAATTTGGACTTATGACGGTACCCACAATATGAATGGGGCTGTAGAGCGTTTCATTCCTGAAGACTTCTTCGGCATGGTGACAGATGCCAACGGTTGGATTGCTCATTGTGCGATTCAGAATATTGAAGCTTTTGGTCAACCCTTAGAATTTTTCTTGAATCAATGGCAGGAAAAGAATCCATCAAGTATCCAAATGCTGGCTGAATCTTCACCACTCGCTGTACCAAACAATAAGAATGGTTTGGTTGGCGGTCGTGGTTTTGTATAAGGAGAATTAAATGCCAAAGTACATTGCAAAACAATCCGTTGGTCATTTCCGACCAGGGCAGGAAATAGAAGGGCTTGAAGATAAACAACTTCAAGCCCTTTTAACATCTGGCGCTATTGAAGAATACAAAGCACTAGAACAAACGCCGTCAGATGATTCATCAGATGAATTGGAAAAACTTAAGGGTGAAGTAGCGGACCTGACTGCCACCAATAAGCAACTGATTGAAGAGAAGGACAAAGCCATAGGCGAAGTTGCGGATCTGAAGTCCAAAGTAACAAAACTTGAAGCTGATTTAGCTGCTGCAGTAGCTAAAACACCTAAGGCTGAGAAAGCAGCGGATAAGGGCGCAACTGATACCAAGTAAGGTGAACTATGTACGCAACACGTGATGACATGGTGAAGCGTTACAGCCTGAATGAAATATCACAGTTAGAGCGTTATTTGATGGGGGATGAGTCTGTTGAAGCTGCCATAGCGGATGCAGGATCAATCATTGACGGTTGGATTGGTGCCAAGTATGCAATCCCGCTTGAATACCCACCTGACAATATAAAAATCTTTGTCTGTGATATCGCCCGTTACTTACTTTGGAAAAGTAAAGCATCTGAAGAAGTCCGCAGACGTTATGAGGATGCGATGAGCTATCTAAAGGGCGTTTCAAAAGGCACAAACGTTTTACTTGTTAAAAATCCAACAACTGAAGAAGTTAAACCTGCTGCTAAATCACCTGCCACTATGCCAATCGGCACAACTTACCGAGGCGGTGTTTTTAGTGACGAGGTTTTAAACCAGATGCCAAGCATCAAGTGAGGCAACCATGGCAGATAAACAGAGTTTTTACTTTCAAGGTCAGGAAAAAATTCAGGATTGGCTGCGCAAGGTAGAGGCGAAAGCTGGAGATCATAAAGATCTCTATGACGAGCTGGGAGATATTTTGCTTGAAGGTGTACACGATCGTTTTAAGCGTGGTGTGGCTCCAGATGGTAGACCTTGGCAGAAGTCATGGCGGGCTATCGCTCAGAAAGGCCAAACATTAAGAGATACGGGACGATTATTAAACTCGATCCGTACTCGACTTAATAAAAACGGCGTTTCAATTCTCACTGATGTTCTATATGCAAAGCTGATGCATTACGGCGGAACCATTAGAGCTAAAAGCAAGCCATATCTCACTTTCAAAACTCCTACAGGTGGCTGGGTAAAACGCAAATCAATCTTTGTTCCAGCACGTCCTATCTTCGGTGTTTCGGAAGATGATGCACAAAACATGCTGATCGCGATTGAGGAATATTTGGAGGAGCTCTTAAAAGATGCCTGATAACTATTTTGCATTAGAGACAATAATCAAAGAGCGACTGCAAGGAATTGACTCAATCCAAGCCATTTACACGCCGTTCTCGGTAGATGACATGCTTGAGTGTTCGGCGGTAGCGCCGTCAATCAGCATCATCTATGTGGATGATCGAGTTGGAGAGTCAGTAGGTAACGGTTCAGCAAGTGTTGTGTATCAACAATGGCTGATTGTTTTGTGTGTTGAGGAAGCAGGTTCACAGTTTGAAGATACAACGCTGATTCGTAGTGCAGCTAGTCCGATGATCATCGAAATTTTAAAACGTATGCAAGGTTTTAACCCTCAAACGGCAGGGTTCAAACAATTCAAGAGAGCAAATGCTGGTGTGCAACACATGTCAGCAGCGGGCAAATTGTGGTTGCCATATTTGTTCGAGTGTCAATTAATTAATAGCTTTTGAGGTCCTTATGTCCAAGCTATATGAAGCAGTAAAACCAATCGGGCGATTCGTACCAGGTGATTTTGTAGCAGGTCTATCTGATTCAGAGATTCTGGAACATTTAGGCAAGGGAAACATTAAAGAACATGTGCCTGAGCCAGTTGAAACACCCAAAGCAAAACCTACTAAAACGGAGGCCAAACTAGATGGCTAAAGACTATATTTCATTACAGGGTATGTTTCATTTAGCCCCGATCGTTAACGGTGTTGTTGGTGCACTTCGAGAGCTGGGCAATATGCCAGAATTTGAAGTTGAAATTACAGCCGATGTTCTTGAGCATCAAGAAAGTACATCGGGGCAGCGAACTACCGATTTCACCATGGTTCAAACAACCGGTGTAACTTTTTCGGGTACCATTGAAGAAGCAAATGCAGAGAATATTAAATACATTCTATCTGGTGAAAACTTTGAAATCCCATCTGAAACCGTGACAGGTAAATCTTTAGGTACGGTTGTGGCCAATCAAATGATTTTGCTTGAAGCCTATAACTTGTCAGATGTTGTTGTTAAAGATTCGACTGCATCATCTGTGACTGTAGATTCGAGCAAATATGTTTTAGATCCCGCATTTGGAACCATTAAATTTGTCGATGTTACTGGTTTAACAATGCCGCTAACAATGGATTTCAAAACGGGTGCCGTAACTCAAACCACAATTGCATCAGATTTAGAGCAGGAATATTTGCTTTATTTTGCAGGGGTGAACACGGCGAATGGCAACAAAGTTGCTATGAAGTTATGGCGAACTAAGAAATCACCAGAAGTGACGTTCCCATTGATTCATGAAGAGCTTGGGCAATACCAGATTCAAGGTCAGGCACTTTCTGATATTTCTAAAGCGAGCGATTCAAAGCTTGGCTTGTATGGCCACTTTGTGAATATCCCGTCAACGCCGTAAACGCAACAACTACAGGCACAGGGGCGCATAAGCGTCTTTTTTTGTGCCTGTACCTTTCAGGATTATTTCTATGAATGACTTTTTTATTGCAAACAATGAATCATTGCCCCACACATTCATTGATCAGAAAATCGAAGTGAAGCAGATTCAAGTTAAAAACTTAGCTCGATTCTCGGTTTATGCAATTAAGATCAAAGATGCTATAGAAAGTTATTCAATAGAAACAATCACGCCGTTAATTGAGCCTCAGATACTCAATATCATGGGTTTAGTTTCAATGGTAACAACGCTAAACCCTAAAACGTTTATCGAGAATACTGCGCAAACCAAGGCCATTGCCGAGCTTGTACTTAAAATCATTGAAGTAAATGAAGCTTTCTTTATAAAAGAGAAAAGACAGAATAGGACAAAAAAAGAAACAAAAGAGGTCACGTGGTTTCATTCATTCGCTTACTTGATAAAGTCTGGCCATAGTCACGATGACATCATGAACATGACATACGGCGCATTCATGCATTACTTGAAAGAAGCCCAAGCTTCAGAACGGCAGCAAATCAAATCGTATGCAATTGCAACTCGTGTGGCCAATAATGCGAAGCAACAGGGATGGGATAAATATATAAAACAGTTGGATGAATAATCAAAATCACTATTTACAGAACTATGAAATAATGTAAGTTTATATGAATTATAAACACAACTAGGAAGCATAGAAGTATGGATAATGAATACAATAAAGAGTTAGAAGTGGATGAGAACGGAAACGATTCGAGTGTTCAAATTGTCTTATCAAACTCCAATGTAATTAGTTTTGAAACCTATATGATGGGTGGATTGAGCACTTTTATGTATGATTATGAAAATTTCTTATTTCAGGGTAAAAAGCAGTCAACTTTTAGATATCAAATGTTTGATAAGAACAGAAACAAAAATAATATGGTAAGTATTCGTTTTGAATCCATTGTAGCTATTTATTGTCAGAAAATTGTTTAAAAATTAGTATTAAATGAAACCCGCCAATCGCGGGTTTTTTTAATGACTGCATTTCATCCGATTTCACACATATTGAAAGTGATTTATTTATACTGTTCATTCAATTATAAAAAAGGTAAATGAAGTGAAAAGACTAATAATTGGTGCGTTAATAAGTACAGTGACAATCGGAACTGCTTTTGCAGAATGTACATATAACTTTGACGCTACTGCTTCGCAAATTGCTCAAATTGATTCCTCCGTAAGTAGATTCCCAAATGTGAGTAACCAGAAAGTTGGCTTTAATATCAAAGCGACTAATGATAAAGAAGCTTATGCTGCATTTAGTTCCGCATATGCAGATAATAAAATTGCTGGGCATGGTGCAGGTGATATCAATGTTCCAACAACAGGAATATTTGCTTTTGAATACAAATTTAAAGTTCCGACATCATTATTGTCAGGCAATGAAGCATTAGCTTTTTTCCCTTTGGCAGCTAGTGGTAATAATAGTCTAGGACAGTTCCAGAGATTAGGTTTAATTTATACAAATAATGCAGCTTCTAATCCAAATAAAAATGAGTTTAGATTCTTTATGAATTTTGTTGGTAGTAGCTATGATTTGCCAGTTGCTGTAACAGCAAGCGGGTATCAAACTCTTGGTTTTTATATAAATGCAAGCACCAAACAGGTCGGTATTATATTTAATGGTGTAAACAAAGGGTATGTAGCATCATTTGACACTAACTTTGATCAGTTGGGATTTACAAATGCTGCAGCACAATATCAATTTGCAAGTAACTCTTCGAACCTTGGTAAAGAAGTTTCCATTGAGCTAATCACAGATCACCTGAAACTACAAAATACTTATCCACTTGGTACTAAAGATATTTGTGGGAATACAATTTAATTAAGTTAAACCCACTACGGTGGGTTTTTTAATGACTTCATTTCAACCTTTTGCTAAATTATGTGCGATAAATAACAACTGGTTGCTTAAATGAAATACTTATTAGTAGGGGCTTTATCTGTTTTATTATCTGTAAGTGCATTTGCTTATGATACAAAGTCTATAAGAACATCGACAGAGGCTGTTTTCTTGGGTGATACAGAGGAAAGCATGCTATCAAAGCTTGGTAAAGCTAAGCCTCGTTACTTTGTATACAATGACGGCGGCTTTGTTTGTGCAGCTACAGAATATAAATATGAGTTAGATATGTCTTTGTATACGGTCGTTATCTGCAATAAGAAAGTTTTTAAAATTGATGTAAGTAGTAAGTGAGTTAATAAAAATGAAAGAATAAATTATTGCTAGATGTTCAATACTTATCAGCAAATAATGAAAATTAATATAAACATCTCAACCGAGATGTTTTTTATTGCTCCATACTTAATGGTTTGTTAAATTGCGTAAGCAAATATTAAATTATCGAGAACAACATGGGGAAGTTTTACATAGGGGCGACGATATTTGCGTTGGTGAGTATTTTTTCTTGTGCAACATCGGCTGAACCAACTCAGGGTTTATCGGCAGCTCTGGAATATACTCATTCTGATATTAAGTTTGATAATAATCTAAAGTTAAAATTTGATGGTGGCGCTGTGGGCTTTAGCTCAGACCCACAACAAAAATATGGTTTATGGGGTAAGCTTGAGTTCTCACAGAATAGCAAATCAGATTCTGAATATTATGAGGGTACATTGGGTATGCATTACAATCTATATAGTCGGGGTGCATTTTATCTCAATGGTTTAGCTGGTATTGGTTATTCCCGCCTAGACTCAGGTATTACAAATAGCAATATGAATTTTATTTCATTACCTATTGGTGTTGAAGCGGGTTATGGGGTTTTCAAGAATTTAGACTTGTTTGCCAGTGTTGGTTACAAGTGGATGTTTGATGTAACGGGAAATAAGGGTTATTTCGGTAATGGTGCGACCTCCCTTGGAAGCAGCAGCAAAAAAAATGATGATAAAACCCTATGCGGTGATGGGTCATGGTTTGATGGAAAAGATTCTACTCAATGTAGCTCTCGTGGTGGCCTAATTAGTAATCCTGAGAATAAAACTTTGTGTAAAAATGGAACATGGAGTGATAGTTCAGGCTCTGGTACATGCTCGTGGAATGATGGAATTTACGAGGAAGAAAAGAGCGGAAGCTTACTTGGATTTCAGGAAAAATATGGTAATTCGGTTAGCTTTGGCGATGCTGAAACTCCGATGTATAAAATTGGCTTTAGGTTTAGGTTTTAAAGGTGTGATTTATGGCTAATGTAGTGGAATGTGTGGCTTGTGGGCATGTTGGGGTAGCAAAAGGCAAATTCAGTATCTTGATTTTTATTATCTTGCTTTTTGTATTTTTCCCTTTGGCAATTATTTATTATTTAGTTGCCCGAAATAATAAAGGGTGTAGTGCTTGTAAAAGTAGTAATGTGAAATTATATATACCACAAACCAGAAATACACATCATCAGCCACAAATCCAACAAGGAAATGTGCAACAAACTCAATGTCCAGATTGTCGTGAATATATTCGCTATGATGCTAGAAAATGTAAACACTGTGGCAGCATGATTGAATAAGTAAGTGCAGAATAAATATACCCGACTCATAGTCGGGTTTTTTTGTTTCAAATACCACCACCCTCGGGTGGTTTTTTTTCGTCCAGAGGAAAGTGTATGGCGACAAATAGTTTAGACTTTTTACTTAATTTGCGTGCAAACACCACTGGCTTTGACCAGGGCATTAATGGTGCAAAATTCGCCGTGAATGCGCTTGTTGGAGCAATGGCGGCGCTAGGTGTTGGCTTGGGTGTAAAGGAGCTTGCAGAGGCTGCTGATAGCTATGCGAATCTTTCAGCACGTATCCAGCTATCAACGAAAGACACAGGTAATTTTACATCGGCAATAGCAGGTGTACACCAAATTGCACTAACTACAAATTCAAGCCTAGATTCGACAGCTGAACTTTTCACAAAGTTAAATACCGTATCTAAAGATATGGGTATGACACAGCAACAGGCATTGGATTTAACTAAAACAGTAACTCAAGCCATTAAATTGGGTGGTGGATCTGTTCAAGGATCTGAAGCAGCGGTTCAGCAATTTATTCAAGCTATGCAGGGCGGGGTTCTGCGCGGTGAAGAATTCAATAGCATGATGGAAAATGGCTATGGTCTTGCTGAAGCACTTGCTAAAGGCTTAGGTGTTACAACTGGTGAACTGCGCAAAATGGCCGAAAACGGCGAACTTGGCGCGGAACGCGTACTTAAGGCCCTTGAAAGCCAAAAGGGTGCAATTGAAGCAGCTTATGCAGAATTGCCAAACACTATTGGGAATGCTTTGCAAAAAATTGCCACCCAATGGCAAATCGTCATTGGATCAATGGATCAAGCAAGCGGAGCTTCCTCAACAGTTGCATCTTGGCTTTCAATGCTTGCAGACAATTTAGATATTGTAGAAGTGCTATTAAATGATATAGGGAACGGTTTTGTATGGTTTGGTGATCAACTTAAAAAGGTTGACCCTGCAACAATTGAAGCACTTAAAACAGCATTATTATCTGCATATGATGTAATTAAATCGGTTGGTTCAATAGTTGGCTCAACTTTTGAAATCACTATTGATGTTCTTAATACTGCACTAGGTTTGATTTTTGATTTTTCAAGCGGTGCGGATACAGCGAAAGATAAAACAAATGGATTTACAAAGGCTCTGCAAGCTGTAAATGTTGTATTTGGATTCTTGAGTGACGGGTTCAAAGCAATAAATATTGGTATCAATTTAATCATTGGTGGGGCTTATGATGCAGCTGCAGCATTTAGCTACTGGAAATCTAAAATTACTTTCGGTGATACATCTGCACAAGCACTAAAAGACTTTGAAGAGATGAGTTCTAAAGCTCAGTCCTACTACAAAAAGTCTGCAGATGGCGCAATGGAGTTTAAATCTGCTGGGGTTGAAGCCATTCGGCAAATTAGTTTGACTCAGGATGAGAAGAATTCAGAATCTATTGCTAACAACCTTAAAACTCTAAATGAACTATCAGCCCAAGAGAAAAAGCATGTATCGGACTATAAGGCTATTAGTGATGAGCGAATTAAATTACAGCAACAGTTACTTGAAGCCAGAAAAGCGGGGGATCAAGGTGCCATAGATGCTGCTTTAAAAGGTTTGGCTGAGCTTGATAAAAAGGAAAAAGATTATCAGGCTGAAAGTAAAAAAATATCTGATGAAAAAATAAAATCGGCTCAAGAATGGGTTGATTCTCAATTAAAAGCTTCAGATGGAACCATTAAGGCCGCTGATGCTGCAACCCAAAAAACATTGCAAACCGCAATCGCTGCACAAGGTTTAGCAATAGAGTTTGACAAAACTGGTAAAGCCACTGTCAAAGCAATGGAGGAATCCGGAAACGCAGTTCAAAGCCTTGATTCACGATTAGCTGAAGGTCGTAAAGGTGCAACTGCATTAGGCATTGATATTGATGTGGCGCTCAACAAGGTCTCCGAAGGATTTAGTGCAAAAGGTAAAGCATTTGAGGACTTTACTAAAAACTTAGAACTGATGGGCGCAACTGGTAAACAAGCTGGAGATTTAACATATCAAGCATGGTCCAAATGGCTAGCAACAGCCAAAAGCCAAGCTGAAATAGATGCAGCAAAAGCCAAATTGTTGGAGTTTGAGAATCAGGGTGTCATTTCCACAAAACAAGTTGAAATGGGTATGTTTGCAATTAAGCAAGCCGCTGCCAAATTACCTGATGATCTGGATGAGGTGGGTAAAGCATTTGAGCGCCTTGGCGTTAAAACCAAGGAACAATTAAAGCTTGCTGCAGATTCAGCAATTGCTGACTTCAACACAATGAAAGCCAGTGGACAAGCTACATCTGATGGACTTAAACAAGCATATGAGCGAGTAATGCAAGCTGCAACTGCATCTGGTGATCAAGCGGTTATTGCAAATGCCAAGGCTCAAGGTGCATCAGTTGGTTTACAAGCTCAGATCGATGCAACGGGCAAATCATCAGTGAAGTCGACTCAAGAGATTGTTGATGCACTTTACAACGTTGGTGATACGGCGCGTGGATCTGCGTCACAAGGTTTCCGGGATCTTGGTCGTGTCGCCCGTGAAGAAGCCAGAAGTACGGCGGATGAGTGGGAAGCGGCAATGAAAAAGGTTGATGCCGAACGTAAAGCACAAGCAGCCTCATCTGCTAAAGGACTTGGTCAAGCCATGGATGATATGAATGCCAAGGCTAAGGACTATGAACAGCGCTTAATTGCTGCAGGGATGAAAGCAGGCGAAGCAAAAAGCAAAGCTGATAAAGCTCTACAAGGTATGTTGTTTGCATATCGCCAAGCTTTAACACCTGGTTCTGTTACAGATCACACCACACCACTTTTAAAAGAAATGGAGGATACACTGAGTTATTGGGAGGGTAAGAAATCCGGATCTGGTGGTAGCTCGGTTTCAGTTCCAAATATCAAAGCACCTGTCATTGAGTCGCCTAAGATGCCAAGTGCATCCGATATCAACCCACCAAACCCTAAAACCCAAGTTTATCGATTTGAGTTCGATGGAAATGTTATTGAGTTGGATGGTGATCCATCACAGCAAGACTTGGTAAATAGCTTCTTTAATCAATTGGAACAAACAAAAAAGAGGATGTGATGAGACTTAAACGTAATTTAACAAATGAAACCGTCCCACTTGAGGACGGTTTTTTATGGTCTGATGAATTTGCTTGGAAGCCAATTGAACAAAATCAAGAGTTCGCCGTGGACGGGACCTTGATCATTCAAGAAGGCAAAAAGAAATCTGGTCGACCAATCTCTTTAACGCCTCCAGATAACCAAGGATGGATTAAGCGCTCAGTTTTATCCGTGCTTCAGGACTGGTCTGCTTTGCAAGATGAGCAGTTTACTTTGGTCTTTGAATATCCACACGACACACGCCAATTCAATGTGATTTTCAATCATACAGAAGGGGCGATAAATGCCGAGCCGGTCAAAGGGATTCCAACAGTTTCAGAGGGTGATTATTACAAAGTCACCCTTAAATTTTTAGAGGTGCCAAATGCCGGTTGAAACGAATAACCTCATTTTATACAAGTCTGAGCGCCAGACTGATACACCGGACGGCGGTGGTAAATATTCTGGCCAAGTTGTAGTAGACGGCGAAAGTAATAACCTTTTTCCTGATGTATCTGAGCTAGACCGTACTATGGGGCGTGTATCGATGCGTAAGATCTATGCAGGTCTTAATAACAATGATACTGAGTCGTTGATGGGTTCAACTGTATTTGTCTCAAAAAATCCCAATGATCCAAACGTGTCGGCGTTATTGTTCAGCACACGTTCACATACAGATACCCGTGATTCAGCACAAAACCGAGTTGAGAGTTATCTTGCTAAAGGTGCACAAGCAGTCGGTTCTTTGCTTGATACAGCATATGCTGCAATGAAAGCAATTCAAGTTGCTATGGCAACAAATGAGGCTGAGAACTCTGTTGGTGACACGATTGTTTTAGTTGTTAGTGAAGGAACGGCTAATGAATTTACTCAATATGTACGTTTAACAAGTGTTGAAACTAGAACGGCTTTTGTCCGTGTAAACAACTCGAATATTGAATATAAGATTGCGACTTATGGCTTTAAAGATCCGTTGGCGCGTGATTTTGTGGGTGTATCTGCTACGCAGTGGTACAACAATGCTAAACCTGCAACAACGATTAGAGACACAGTTGTGGCTGATGCCGGTATCTATTATGCCAGTGTGGATCTAGCGGATGACGTTGGTATTGGTAGTTTTACTATTCCTGCAAAAACGATGTTCTCTCAGTTAATTCCATCTTCCCAAACTGAAACGCCGTTGCTCGATCTAAATGCAGTAAGTGAAAATCCAGCATTGGTTGCAGGTAACTCAGGAATTATCAATGTTCAGTATACGACTAATGTGAACACAGGGCAGGCTTTATATCTTGGCTCAAGTGTTTTACCTGGTTCGATGTTGTTTATATTATTTGGCCAATCTATTTCAGATAACGGCGGAACATTGCGGAATCCGACTGGAACACAGGTTGGTACGATTGATTATCAAACAGGGCGTATTGTGTGGACCAGTGCAATAGGTACAGGCAATGCAATCATCAATGTTGTATTTACACCCGCTTCAGCGCCAGTTCAGCCTTTTGAGTCTTATGCAATTCCCGTAACTGCAGCAAATCAAGGTACCAACTGGACCGGAGTTTTAACGCCAATTCCTGCGCCAGGTGCATTAAGTATTTCGTTTATGTCACAGGGTAAATTCTATGTGCTTAAAGACAATGGAACAGGGCGATTAGTGGCGGCAACAGAATCTATTGGCAGTGGATCTGTAAGCTATACAACGGGGACGTGGTTATTGACCACAGGTGCCTTGCCTGATGTAGGAACGCCAATTCTATTGCAATGGGGTAGTCCGATAACAACTTTTGCCAGAGCTGATTTACCTGTATTACCTGCAGGGTTAGATTTTCAGTTATTTCACAACGGGATTTCTAGCGCGACAGTGACATGGATGTTGGACGGCGTTGAGAAAACTGCAACGACAAATAGTTCAGGCCAATTCACAGGTGATGCCATTGGATCGATGACTTTTAACAATGGTAAAGGTCGAATCATCCCCAAGAAATTACCGCAAAAGAACACGGTTTTTACGATCACGTACAACTACGGCGAAGGTAAATCACAGACTAAGAACTCAGCACCTGATGCCAATAACAAGTTGATGTTTACGATTGGAACTGGTGCTGCAATTCAGCCAAGCTCAGTGGGATTAGAGATCCCTTTAGCTAAAGTAGTCGGTGCTGCAGCTGAAGGGATAGTGAGTTTGCATGATGTGCCAATCAATGGGACCACTGGAAATCTAGTTGATGATTTTGGAACGGTTATGGGTACCATCATTTATGCGACTGGCGCTTGTGAAGTCACACCCACAATGCAAAAAACGATTTACACAACAGTGTATACACCTATCATTTTCTATACTTCGGGGTGATCATGAGCTTTTATCTTCCGCAGACATCAGAAGTTGTGCCATCGCAAATCACATTAAAAGCATTTGATACAACGACAATCCAAGTCAAATTTCGTGACACATCAGGCACGGGAAGCAGCTCAACTACGGTGACTGCAGACAAACTTAAGTTTGATTTGACGCAAGGTTTTGATGAGCAAATCTTATCTAATTCGGTACGGTTCAAGCTTGGTGCGGATACGTTTATTGATCGGACAGGTTTACTGTATCGCAATGTTGATAGTGCCACGGGTAGTGGCACGCAATCGGGCACAATCCAATATGGTACCGGTATTGCCGAGTTTGATTCGTGGACACCGAATGTAGACAACCAACTGACATTGCAAGCCTTAACAACAACGACAGACATGTTGCCAATTCATCATGTGAGCTTTCGTACTCCGACAATCCCAATTCGCCCAGGTTCTTTAACAGTTGTTGTGGCAGCTATGGCGGGTGGTCAATTAACGCTTACAGCCAATGAAGCGGGCATTATCGAAACTGATGAGGCGCATGGATCTATTAACTACGAAACTGGCTTTGTAGATATTTATTTCTACAAGAAAACTAAAAAGTCTGATCATCCTGAAATTGTGAATGAGCCTTGGTACGATCCTTTGCTTGATTATACAGATAGCGGGAACACGGTTTGGGTTAATGCGCCGTATTGGATTGATGCAACGAGCGTACGCTATAACGCGATTGCTTATACATATATCCCGTTAGATTCAGGAATTCTGGGATTATCAGCTACACGCTTACCTGCAGATGGACGTGTTCCTATTTTCCGAGTCGGTGACATTGGGGTAATTGCTTCATCTAAAATGCAGGAATTGCCGAGCCATGTTGCTGGCCAAGCCTATCAATTAGATGATCAGCGTATTTCGTGGTGTGAGCTTGAGGACAGCAACGGCGTAAAAGTACCTTATGACATGTATGTTGTGGATTATGATTTTGGTAAAGTCACTTTAAGTGGGGATTTTGCTTTGAATAGTCTGGTACCGCCGATATCTGCAGCATATCGCTATCAAGATATGGGATTGATCAATGATGTACAGATCAGTGGACAAATCACTTTAACCAAGCCGGTAACTCATAACTATGATGCTGATAATTCAATTGTAGGTTCAGCTTTAGTCGTGGGTGATATGTTTAGCCGCTATACATCAAAGTTTGTTCAAGGGACATGGAATAATGTCTGGGCAGATACACCGAGCGGTGGATCTATATCCGCTAATTACAATGACGCGCTTTACCCATTTGAAGTAACAAACAAGGGATCTATTCAAGAACGATGGGCACTTGTATTTACGGATAATGCGAACTTTAGAATTATTGGTGAAGTTGCTGGTCAAATTGGTACAGGCAACATCAATGATGATTGCATGCCGATTAACCCAGCTACAAACTCCCCATATTTCAAAGTCAAAAAAAATGGTTGGGGTGTGGGATGGGCTTCAAATAATGTTCTACGGTTCAATACGGTAGCATCAATGTATCCGATCTGGTGTATTCGTACCGTGAGGCAATCAGAGCCGACAACATTGAGTGATAACTTTCAAATTATGTTCCGTGGTGACATCGATCGAGACATTTAAATTAAAACCAAATAGGGCTGCATGTGCAGCCTTTTTTATTGCGAGTAAATACCTATGATCAAGCAAACACAAACCAAAATGTTTGATTTTTCTGATACGGGTTTAGATTTTTGTGCGGGTGCGAAAACAAAATTCCAAGAAGTATTTAAGAAGATGCTTTCAACGGGGTACAACCCGCAAACTGTTCTAAGTGTTTCGATTAGCGGCAACCAAGTCACATTAACATATGGCACAAGCCACGGTTATGTTGCTGATCGTGTGTTGCTGCTAACAGCGACAGGGGGATTCGGTGGGGAAGTTTATATAGATAGTGTTACTACAAACACAGTAACGCTTACGTTGAACAATACTTCTGGTCTGACTGGAACCATTACAACAAATGTGGCCGCATTGGGTATGTCGTTAGTTTATGAAGTTGGATACGTCCATCTTTATAAGTTTAAATCGATTGATGAAACGAATTTGTATTTGCGTCTTGTTTTTACATCTGCAACAGGAAATCGAAATACCGTTTCTGTCTGCATTGGAGCAAGTGCAGATGAGGCAACAGGTGTAATAACAGATGTTAATTCATATGAGAATACACGTAGTAATACGCTTGTTAATGACTCGTTGAAATGGGAGTTTCAATATACAAATACAAGTGCACACAACAATTACACATATAGTCAGGGGCTGAATGATTACGGGAAAGGGTGTGTTGTTGGCAGTATTTATCATTTAGCAATACTGAGCAATATGACAAATGTACTGGCAGCTGGAACAGTGAATGGCTTTTTCCCAGTTTACACACAATATGAAGCATTAAAACTCCCTGTAATTATTGGGATGACTTATCAGGCAACAGGGACTGGTTATACAACTAAGGGATTGTCAGCAGTTACATATGCTTATGTTGGAAAGATAGCAGTGGCTTTTGATTCAACGAATGGAAGTACAAATCCGCCGTTCATCTTTTCCACAGCTAAAGCCACTCAATCAGTATTGCCTACAAGCATTGATAGTTTTAATACAACTACAGCTCGTCCGATCGCAATTTACGAACGATTATCTAGACAACATTTAGGCTTTATTATCGGTGGTGTTTATGAACTAATGTATTCATATGATACGAATGTTCCCAGTGTTTCTAATTCTCAAACTCCGTTTCTTGCCGTTGATATCGACTTTAATAATATATGTGTAATTCATCACTTAGCATCAAATACGGGTTCACAAAACTGTCAGTATTTAGCATTTCCAGTAGAGGAAATTAAACATGGCAATTAGAATTTTTCGGACATTTTGGGGCGGTTATACAGCAGATACCACAAAACTGAATGAGAGAAAGTTTAAGATACTAAGACTTGTTAAGCCGATTATCTCAACAATTAATACAAATCAAGGTTTTGGCAAAATCAATGGTACTACTAAGAAGCTTGGTGCTAATTTTTCCCCTGTTCCAGTATGTGTATTCCGCCGTGATAACCGGCAATTGTTATGGGAAACAATCTCTAAAGCAGATGGTACATACTCATTTAGAAACATTGCATTAGGGCTTGAATGCTTCATTGTGGCATTTGATCCAAACAACCAATATAACGCTGTAATTCAAGACAAATTAACCCCGTTTGATGGGAGAGTTGGATAATGAGTGTAATTCCATCTTTAGCGGCTGGCTTGGCTCAATTACAAGCTTTGGCCACATTCTTAGATACAGGTAGCAATAATGCTACCTTTATTTTTTATGACAACACTAAACCTGCATCAGTCAATGTTGCCGTAGATCCAGCGGCTAAGTTAGTCACACTGACTTTTCCAAAGCCTTGTTTCAAACAATTGAATGCTGATGGTATTGAGCTTAAACAAACAGATGCTGCATTAGTCACAAAAGCGGGGACGGCGGTTTGGGCTCGTATTTATAACGGGAATGGTGATGCTGTTGCTGATTTTGCCGTAGGTGCTGAGATTACATTGGCTCAGCCCAATTTAGCTTTAGGCAGCACATTAATGGTCAATTCTTTTGTATTGAAACCGACAACATAATTGAGGTGTGCATGTGCCAAATTACATTCCACCAGATGCACATAATGTCAGCTTAAATTTTAAAGATGAGCTTGGATCGATTGATTCACATAATCTGATTTTAAACTTTGGTGCTGATGAGCAAATAACAGCTTCCGTTAATGTTGTCCTTTCAACGGCATTTATTGCTGAAGTCGTAGCAACTCAATACACCCTTAATACAGTTGATGCGGTTGTAAGCACAGTTATTGATGCTTCCATTGATGTTACTTATGGTGGTTCTGCTCAAGTAAGCTCAATAATAGCCAGCAGCTTTGATGCATCTATCCAAGCTGTAATCGTAAATCAATTTTGTGAAGTGAATGCAGTTATTAGAACTGATTTATTAACCGCAATTAACGCTCGGTCTGATATTAATTTCTTGCTGGGGAAAAACCATCTAAGTATTTTCGAATATCAGGTCACATGCCCAGCACTTATAGAAAATCAAATTAGGTTCGGGAAACCGATATTTAAGGCGCATAACAGCGCCTTTATTTTTGAATCTGGTTTGACGATTTCAAATGCAGTGCTAGATGGGTTTGATAAGACAAATCTTCTGCAGCGTTCGGTGCGTTTGGTGTTTGATGAATGCACTAGGCTTTTAAGTGATTATGAATTGGTTTGGCAGGAAAACGACAAGCGCTTTATTTCAAGATCCATGGTGTTTGAAGAATCTGAAAAACTGTTAATCCATCGTCAATCTGATTGGCAGGTGATGATTCGCAAGCGTAAGAAAATCACGTTTAGCCATGAAGTTGCCGCTGTGTTTGAAAAGCGGTTCATGTTCGTGCATGACAAGGGCTTGGAACTGGTCACAACCGATTCAATCCCATGGGAAGTCGCCAAGTCTGTCTATTACCGCAAATCAAAACTAGATCCAATAGATACTGAACCACTTCCTGAATATGTTGGCACCACAGACCTTAATTTTGTTTGTTTGTGCCATGACATTGATCCCCGTAACGTCATTTTAAATTTTGGTGCTGATGAGTGCTTACCAAACCATGCACCTGTTGATTGGTGGTATATCGTGAATGAAATTAAAGTAACTCGTTTAGACAATGGGCAAGAGATCAAAATTTATAGCGGTGATTACAGCACCGATCGCAGCAGTTGGAGTTGGTCCTATAACCTAACCACTCCATATTTTGAAAAGCCTAAAACTGAGCCGATTGATGGGAAGCCAGTGATTTTAAAAATCATGATCAATGGTAATGAGCACCACATGTTGCTTGAAAACATTTCACGTTCATTCCAATTCGGTAAACATGTTTATAAGTTATCTGGCCGTAGTCCAACAGCGTTACTTGATGCGCCGTATTCACCGACAAGATCGTTTACCCAAGAAAATGAACGTTCGTCAGTTCAACTGGTTCAAGCTGAATTGGATCGAGTGAATAGCGATATTGTTTTGAATTGGGAATTGATAGATGCACTTGGTTGGATCTTGCCACCTGAGAGCCTAAGCTATTCCAACTTAACTCCGATAGCTGCGATTAAGCTTATTGTAGAGGCTGCAGGAGGGTTTATTTACAGTGAGCCTGCAAGTAATACCTTGACGATTAAACCGCGCTATAAAAAGACATGGTGGGATTCAATTGCGATTGATGAATATGACAGGGTAATCCCTGAAAGTATTGTTACGGATCAATCCACCAATTATGAGCCTTACCCCGACTATAACGGCGTATTTCTTACTAATGACCGCAACGGTGATACTGGGCGGATCATTCGTACTGGTACCGCAGGTGATGTGCTGCAAGAATCAATCAATAGCCCATTACTTACATCAACTACAGTCATGCACAGCAAAGGCCGTGAAGTACTGGCCAAAGCAGGGCTTGTTGAAAATCACAGCTTATTGATGCCAGTCACTCAAGAAATAGGTTTGTGTTTACCAGGTGAGCTTGTTGCATTTAACGGAGACTGGTGGGGCATTGTGGATGGTGTTAGTGGTTCATTTACGCATAAGCTTGTGAATCAAACCGTATCAATTGAGAGGGTGAATCGTGAGTAATATTTTTAACCGGTTCTTTGAAATGTTGCCCAAAACACCTGAGTTTATCGGGACCATTCAAAGTGCAGATCATCCAAATTACAAAGTATTAGTGGCTGACGGTACAGGGCTTGTGCTTTGTACCAGTGCCACAGTTTTTAACTTAGGAGCAAAGGTATATATCAGCGGAAATGAAATAAAGAGAAGTGCGCCTGAGGGCGTTATATATCAAATCGAAGTATAGACTTAATGAAATAAAAATAGCCGCTTAATTGCGGTTTTTTCTTTTTGGAGAAAGAAAGTGTCAGAGCAAGCACAAAACATCATAGAGGCTAGCGCAACGGTTACATCCGGCGCGGCTAAGACAGCAGTTGGGGGAAGTGGAGCACTATTCGTGGGGAAAGTTTTTGGGTTAGATCCAATCACAGCAATTGGTTTGTTAATTGGTTTAGGTGGTTTCTTAATCAGTATTTTTAGCTTTTTAGTTGGTTGGTGGTACAAGCGGAAAGACGATAAACGTGCTGAAGAAATTCACCAGTTAGAGAAAAAGGCATGGTTGGAGAAGATTGATGCAAAACAAGACTAAGATATCAGTCCTTTTATTGGCAGCTTCGGCTGCTTTTTTTTCTGCTGTGAAATTAGATGAGGGGTTCACTGCAAAGCCGGTTATCCCAGTGCCTGGTGATCGACCAACACAAGGGCATGGCGCAACCTTCAAGCCTGATGGTACCGCCGTCAAAATGTTAGATCCACCAATTACCCGCGCCACTGCAGATAAGTGGTTACGTCATGATGTGGCCAAGCGTGAGATCCCATTCAAGAATTCATTGAAGGGGGTGAAATTATCCCAAGCTGAATATGATGTGTATTTAGACTTTTCATATCAGTACGGTACAACAGCATTTGCGAATTCTTCAATGCTTCGCAACTTAAAAGCAGGCAATTACAAAGCTGCTTGTGACTCATTGCTGAAATACAAGTATGTGGCTAAGCGTGATTGTTCAATCCGCTCAAATCGATGCTACGGCGTTTGGACACGGCAGTTGGAACGCCATAAGAAATGCTTGGGGGCGCAGTGATGGCTGAATTTACTAAAGTAAGCAAAGTGTTGCTTGAGTCAAATGGCATTTACTTTATTGAATGCGCAGGTTGTAAAACACTGCACCCTTTGCATGTTGGGCCACATCACAAAATTCGATGGGATTTTGATGGGAATTTAGAACAGCCAACTTTCTCGCCGTCTCTTATGGTCAATGGTGGCCATTCTAGCCAATGTCATTCATTTATTCGTAATGGCCAGATTCAATTCTTATCAGATTGTCATCATGCTTTGGCAGGGCAAACAGTAGATTTGCCTGAGGTGGAGGAGCTTTAAAAATGTGGATAGTTGTAGCTGCAAAATTTTGGCGAGAAATCCTAATCGGGTTTCTCGCTTTTTTTCTGGTTATCACATTGGCTTTACTCAATCACAAGATTGGCCAACTTAAAGAAGCTGACCAAAAGTGTAATGAGCAGATCCAAAAAATAGAACGTGCCCAGGTTGAGGCTTTGGCCAAACAACAAGACAAAGTTAATAAAGTGAGCGCTGATTATGAAAAGCTTAGGTCAGAACAACGTACAAAAGTTGAAACCGTTACACGTACAGTGCAAAAGATCGTGGAGCGTCCTATTTATCTCAATCGTTGTATTGATGATGACGGGTTGCAGCAAATCAACAGTCTTATACAAGCCCGTGATTCCAGCTAATTTGATGCAGCCATGTGACAAGTTCAGTACGTTGGATGATGGGGTAGGTAAGGTGATTGCTATTTGGGCGGTTGATACTGTGGGCAAAGGCAATGAATGTGCTGCAAAAGTAGATGCATGGATAAAAATTGGAAAAGCCCTCAATTGAGGGCTTTGCTTTTTTAAGGCTTAACTATTTTCTGAGGTCAATTGAATCTAAAACTTTCTCTTCTAAAGTTATGTATATTTCATTCATCTTATTCGTCATTTCTAAAAGATTTTTAAAAATATAAGTCTGTCCATTTTTCTCAAACTTTATTTGATGAGAAATATGAAGCTCGAGCATTAATTTTTCTTGTGATTTCATTTGTTGTATGGTGTCATAAATAGCTATATGTGTATTATTTAAAATAGCTGCTCTTCCTGCATTACCCATTGTTCTTGTTAGATAATTTAAATAATTTGTATATGATTTTTGTATTACATTAAAATTTTCAACTAAGTATAAAAAGTGAGTTTGATATTTTGAGTAAGAATCAAAAATTTTTGTTTCAGATTTATTTAGCCTATCAAGCATCTTAGCGTTTAACTGTTTACTATAGAATTCATCTCTCAAATCATTCGCTACAAAGTTACTGTATCTTTCCGAAATGACCTTATGTGTTGAAATACGCTGTAAGTTCAACATAATTTCACTAATTTTGTGTAGCTCATCGAAACTAATTGATAATAGATTGCTTAATTGATTAGCATGTTCCTTCTTTAACTCGAAAAGAGCCTGATCCCTCCAATCATTAAATAACCGAATTGCAACGAATGCTGCATAAAAAGTACCTGTCGCGGATAAAATAGATCCGAATGCAGAGATGTTGTCTGCATTTAGATTACCAAAAGCTTTAAAACTCCAATAAATTAATAGCACTAAGGCATATGCAACAAGACCATATAGTAATAGTTCTTTAAGATTGTCTTTTTCAATTTTCATTATTCACCTACTGTGCCAATCACAGGTATTAATTGTGGTCCAGCCAATCTAGCCTTTGCAATTATTTCTAATAGCTCATCATAAGTTAATTCGAATTTATCTTCACTATCAAAAACATACTCGACGTTCTTTCCTTTCAGCTCAGCAGGCATTTCTGGCACAAATCGTTTCGGAATAAGGATCTGTGCAAGTTGTTCGTTTGTTAATTTAAAAATATGCATAGTATTAACCAATCCTAAAAAGTTCGTCCCAATTCGTTAAATAGGAGGGAGAGCGGCGGTTTTGATTCATCTGCCAAATTGCTTTTGTGTCATTGCACAGACCAAGCGAAACATGATCTTTTCCGTATTTCTCTTTGATTGCTTCTATGGTTTTTGACAACTTTTCGCGTTGATTTCGATGTGTATAGTCGGTGAATAGATCAGGTACAAATTTAGACTTCGGAATTAACTCGAGTAGAACAATGCCGGCCTTTTTATATTTAAATCCCTTCTTATATATCTGATCGATTCCTTTCATAGCAGCTCGGGTGATTTCGAGTAAATCATCTGTATGTTCGGGCATTTGCACAATAATGTAAGGCGAGTAACGCTCATCCTTATTGAATTTACCCGTTTGAATAAACACACCAATCATTTTGCAGATAGAACCGTCATGACGCATACGTTCAACACCACGAGTCACGAATAAACGTACTGATGATTTAATATCATCCTTCTCATAAACTGGCTGGCCATAAGAGCGGCTGCTAATAATTTGCTGCTTTGATGGGTTCTCGTTCTCGATATCAATGCATGAGACACCCTGTAATTCACGTACAGTTTTTTCCATAACAATCGAAAAGCTTTTCTTAATCTCCTTCGGATTTGACTCAATCAGATCCAATACAGACTTAATGTTCATTAAGTTTAGTTTCTTGCAATTTTGGCGGCCAACGCCCCAGACTTCACCAACGTCCACGTGTGCGAGTATTTGCTCAGCAGAACAAGGGTCCATTTCCGCCAAATTACACACACCATCAAAATACTTATTTTTCTTCGCAACATGATTTGCAATTTTCGCCTCAGTTTTAGAGCGACCAATTCCAATACAGCAGGGTAGACCAAGCCACTGCTGAGCCTTCATTCTCATGTCTTGAACGTATGCTGTTAAATCATAATTTTTCGCGTAAGTTGTTAATTCTATGAAACATTCATCAATACTATAAATCTCTTGCTCTCCTGGCGCGACATACTGGCCAAGCATCAACATAAAGCGCCGTGACATTTCAGCGTAGAGGGCATAGTTGCTAGATAAAACTTGAATGTTATGCTTTTTGACAATGTCCTCAATTTGAAAAAGGGGAACACCCATTTTTATGCCAAGCGCCTTTGCTTCATTAGATCTGGCAACTGCACAGCCATCGTTATTGGATAAGACTATGCACCCAATATCATTAAGGGATGGATTAAAAACACGTTCGCAAGAGACGTACATGTTATTCACATCCACCAAAGCGAATATGCGAGTATTACTTTTCATGTTTATTCTTCTTATTATGAGCGGTAATGCATACGCTTTAAGTTGAATGTCACCACACCCCACACAACAACAGTTTGGTTATCTGCAGGGATGATGTGCTCATAAGCAGGATTTTCAGCTTTTAGCCAGAGTTTAGGCAGCGGATAATCTTCATCACCAAAGATCTCTTTAATATCTGCTTTAGACATTTTGGCGGTGATCATAAGACGCTTTATCGTTGAGTCTTTATTATCAATTAATGCGACTACGATATCCTGATGTGCAGCCTCTATACTGCGATCGATAATGATGGGGTCGTCAATTTCAAGGCCAGCACCAAGCATCGATTCGCTGTCTACACGTGCCATAAATGATGATATTGGGTTATGAATAAGATATTCATTTAGATCAACAGTAGTGTCTAAATCATCTTTAGTGGCGAAAGCAGGACCTGCAGGTATGCGCTCTAATGACATCGGTATCGATGCTTTAGATTTTGGAAGGATAGGGGTAAGCCCGAGTTTTTCAATCAAATCTGCTTGCATTGAGATCTGTTCAAAAACAGCATTAACGGTGGGGCTTGGTTTCCCATCAGGTCCCATGAGCTCTTGTAAGCTCGACCAGGCACCGTCAGAGAAGTAAATAGGCAACTTCTTAGACATTTTCTAACTCCTACGCTACGAGGCGTGTTGGGAATTTACCTTTTTAGGATAAGATTTTTACCACTATAAATTCAAATTTATTTATCTGTGGATAAACAAGGACAAGTCAAAGGTTGTCGCAGAGCTTTAAATTTTTAAAAAAACAAATAAATAAAAATATAATTATTTAGGAAGATATGTCACTAAGTGTACTTATTTAGACCTCTTCTTGAATTAATAACTATATAATTTTTATTGTAATTATTTATTTTTTGGATAACACCAAGACAAATGGGCGCATTGAAATTATAAGAAATACTTGACATAAAAAAGAATTTAGTAAAATGTCAAGAATTGTGCTAATTCAAAAAATCCCGTAATGTTTAAACATCAAGTAAATTATTTATTTGAAGTCTAGAGAGAATGGAGAAATTCAGGAAACTTTAGAAAAGAACCGCTACCTGCTTCCGAAATTTTCGACGAGGACGAAAGCAAGTAGCTTTGTATAAAACTGCGAAGCTAGACGAAGTCTACCAAAGCTATTTTTTCAATTTGAGCGTTAATTTTAAGCGGCAATTCTTACCGTACAAAATAACGATAAAATTTAAAAGAGAAAAATAAGCTGCGTTTTATAACTTATGGTTTTAATGTACCAAAAGAAGACGACGTTTAGCAACGCTTATTTAACGGAGCGTTGCTATGATGACTATTTTCATCATTATGTTGCGACTATTCAGCATACTTGCTGACATGTTGCAAATAGCTGATTTTGTTATGCGCTGATTCCGACAGCGTACATTCATAGAAATTAAAATCGCTTGTTTCGACAGGCGATTTTTTTATAAATTTTTTTGTTAACGTTGAATGATTTGGTTTTTTGGTGCAGCGGTGAATTCTTCGACTGGCATTTCGACAAAAAATTCTTTTGCTTGATCATAAATGCAGCCTAGCCAATCATTACGCCGTCCCTTTGGAATAACTACGATCGAACGCTTTTCGTCATCCGGCGCGTGAAACTGATTCATGAAAGGATGGTCATCAGCATTGATCGTAAGCATGCTCATAGAGATAAATGGTTTGCCGTTAACTGTGGCATGTTCATAGATGCCAGCTACTGTAAACGGCATGGCATCTTCTCGATAGATACCGTACCAGTGTGATTTATCGTCGATATACTTTGGTTCAAAAATTGTTTCTACTGGTATTAAACAAAATTGATTTTTAGACCATGCATGACGAAAACTTGGCTTAGATGCAACTGTTTCAGAACGTGCGTTATAAGTGTTTTTTACTTTTTTTAAATCATCAGCCCAGTTCGGTATAAGACCAAACCTAGCCGCTCTCCACTCTAACCCCTGATCAGTTGCAATGATGATAGGACCATCGTAGCCAGGGAATATATCTGCTTTATATTCAAATGTAGGCTCATATAAATTTAGTAGTTGAGCACGTCTTTTTGAGATGGGTTCGTAGTTTGCGCACATAATGATAAACCAATGAAATCTACATTAAATATGCAATAAAATTATGTTAATTAATTTTTATATTTTGTGTACGATATGCACACCAAAAAATTAAATGGACTATAGCAATGGAGTTAAAAGAAATAGTTGATATTGTAGATCATTATTTTAGGCCTATAATTATTGTCATTTCAACGTTAATAGCCATATTTCTAGCTTCAAAGAAAATTGGTAATAAAATATCTGCACACTATATGATTGTATCAGATAGGTTTTCTGCCCAACGAATAGATGATATTTTAATTGTTAACTACAAAGATAAACCTGTACCAATTTTTGGTATATATGCTCTATTTAATAATAAAGATATACTTGAACTAGAGTTGTGTGATCCACCTGTAGTGATAGAGCCATATGGCTCAGTGAGCATTAAAACCAAGCCTTTTAGTAAATTAACTACAGAAGTAGGTGAATATAAACCAGATTATTTTAAAGCAACTATATTATTAAATTCAGTAGATAAATTGATTACATGTAAGTCATATGAAAAAAATCTAACAATGAGAAATGGTTACAAATCGGTAAGCAAGAGTACAAAGTCATTTAATGGTGTTGTTCATACAGGCAGTCACCCATACGTTCTTTCTTATATGCTTAATGGCGAACATAAAAAATCTTTTATCAGCTCAACAGGAATTATTGAAAATCAATGGGGTCAATATTATAACGCAATTAAGATTGGGTCTGGTGATACTCTTAATGAAAATATTATTAATAAATTTTTAATTCAGGAAGGTTATGCAGAGCTTTTTTCAAATTACGTGATCTTTAAGCTCGTAAATGGAAACTATTTAGCAGTGTTAGGAAAAAACCAGTAGGTGCAATAAGCTATTAAAAATAATGGCTATGCGGAATAAGTAGTGGAATTTGGATTTTAAGTAAAGTCTCTATTTCGGAATAACGTGTGGAAATTAGCTTTTGTTGGCAGTTTAAAAATAAATCATTTACCCTCTTGTATATTTCGCAATTGCGAAATATACTAAATACCTCAAGACGAGAAAGGCTCTCTTGAAAATTAACTTAAATCGCTACTGAGCGATTGGAGAAATAAAATGTTAAAAATTCAAAATATCCAAAATGTATATTTAAACGGTAAAGCAGTAACTACTTTTTCAGTATATGAATTGCGTGACAATACATGGGTGCATGACTATTCAACCTCTGTGTGTGGGCACTGGAAAAAAGCCAAAACTGTTGCCACTAAACACTGCTTAGAAAATGGTCGAAATATCAATCTTAGCGATTGGGAATTTTAAGTAGGAATACAAAATGAATCACTTAGTTCTAAAAGCGCAACGTCAAAGCCTTGGCTTAACTGTTGCCGAAATTGCGGAAATTTGCAATGTAACAAAGCGTAGTTTTCAGTATTGGGAAGCAGGAAAAGTACCAGTACCTAGCGATGTTGCGCTCACATTGTCAACAATGGTGTCGCACTATGCCTTAGTGCTTGATAAGATGCTCGATGATGTTCAGGAAGCAACGATTTACAATGATAGCGATGATACAAAACCATCTCGCATAAGTCCCAAACTGCCGTTTTATCACAGTTTTGAATCATTTTCGCAAGCAACAGAATGTCCGCATGTTGCGTACTGGCGCATTTATCAAGCCGTCATTGGTCAATTATTATTATTGGGTAAAATTGGTAAATTAGATGATGCTCAGAAAATCCCCGACAATTGGGGGGTGTGGAAATGGCTTAAAGGTTGTTACGAATAAGAACAAAGCCCTTACTAAGTGAGGGCTTTGCATTCTGTATATTCCACCAAATTTTACTTATTTTCGACTTAATCAATATAATTTCCACACGTTATTCCGTAGAGCCAAAATAATTAATAGCTTATATTTTTTATTAAGATGTTGAATTACTATTTTTCATTTAAGGAATAATTTTCTCGATTAGTTTTTCCAACTATCTACAATATCTGCCCAGTCTTGCATCATTTTACGCCTTGGTTTTAAGTGCTTAGAATGATCGTACGAAGCTTTAGTTTTGTTTGATTCAGCATGCGCTAATTGCTTCTCAACCCAAGCCTCCTCATAGCCTTTCTCATATAATAGCGTTGATGCGGTGGCCCTAAAATCATGGGTGGTTACACCTTTTAGACCAATGTATTCCAACATACTATTAAGAGTTTCCTTTGCCAACATGCCATTATTCTTCTGACTGTAAATAGCAGGGAAAACCAGTACTTGATCACCAGAGATATCGTATTGTTGTTTTAAAACATTAAAAACTTGATCTGAGATAGGTAAAACATGAACTCTGGATGCTTTCATTACCTCAATAGGGAAAGTAATTAAACTGGATTCAAAGTCAATCCAAGACCATTCCATCTTTCGGATCTCAACAGCACGAAGCATTGTGTATAAGAGAATAAAACCTGCATTTTTTACAGTCTGAGTGCCGTTGTATTTTGGCAGGCTTGTTCGAGCTTTGTATCTTTCTTCTTTTGTTAATGCTCTTGCATGATTGACGCGAGGTCTTTTAATTACATCACGAACAGCATATGTGGGATCATTCTCGGCACGTAGTGTTGCAATAGCATACCGAATCACAGCCCCAATGAATCTCCTATTCTCAAGAGCAGCAGATGCACCAGTAAACCTGCCATTTGATTCTTTCACAATACGATCGACAGTACTGTTTAAAATTTTCAATACATCAGCGGCAGTCACTTCACCTACATTCTTTTTCCCTATGATTGGCGAGATATCTTTTGCTAAGGCAACGTCAAATTTCTCTTGGTATATTTCTGATTTTGAACCCATTCGTTTTAATTTAAATTCTGCAGCAATTGAATCAAAAGTATTTAAAGTTTCAGCCAGCGCTTGAGCCTTTATATTTTTTCGATCTTCGACTGGATGAATCCCTTTGGCTAATTTAGCACGCATTTCATCTTTCAATGCACGTGCATCGGCCAGACTAATGGACGGGTATTCTCCCAGGCTCATCGATGACTCTTTACCCTGAAAGACGAATTTAAAACGCCACACCTTTGCACCAGTAGGCCGTATCTCTATGTAAAGCCGATCAGCATCAAGGATGCGATAAACCTTGTCTTTAGGCTTTAAAGTTTTAATTTTAACGTCAGAAAGTTTTACAGCGGCCATCATGGGTAATCAAAGGATATGTTACCCGTATTATTACCCGTTTTTATTGTGAATTAAAACAAACTAAAAAGAACTAAAAGGAACATCAATTATTATTAATCAATAAGTTATATTGGAAAAAGGAACTATAAAGAATTGTAAGAAACTTAAACACGTATAATTTTTTACAACTGTTGCTTGCGCCATAATCTAAACTTCCACAATTACAGCTATTGTGCCGTAAAACGCAACCTTTTTCCATTGTTTAGGAATTTCGCGTTTAGGCCGAAGATTTGTTAAAATACGCGTCTTATCTCATTAACTAGAGTACAACGCATGTCTAAAACACGTGTGATTTATCCGGGGACTTTCGATCCAATTACCAATGGACATGTTGATTTGGTTGCAAGAGCATCAAAAATGTTTGATGAAGTTGTGGTTGCAATCGCGATTGGTCATCATAAAAATCCTGTGTTTAGTTTAGAAGAGCGTGTTGAATTAGCCAAAGCATCATTGAGTCATTTGACCAATGTTGAGTTTGTTGGTTTTGATGGTTTACTGGTTAACTTCTTCCGTGAACAGCGTGCAACAGCAGTACTCCGTGGTTTAAGAGCAATTTCTGATTTTGAATATGAGTTTCAATTGGCAAATATGAACCGTCAACTTGACCCACATTTTGAATCAGTATTTTTAACTCCCTCTGAGCAATATTCATTTATCTCATCGACATTGGTAAGAGAAATTGCTCGTTTAAAAGGTGATGTGACCAAATTTGTGCCTGCCATTGTGGTTGAGGCCTTTGAACGTAAACATCAACAAGGTTGGTAGCGTGTCTTTATATATTACAGATGAATGCATTAACTGTGATGTCTGTGAACCTGTTTGTCCCAATGAAGCCATTTATATGGGTGAGCTGATTTATGAGATCGATCCTGCACTCTGTACAGAATGCATCGGTCATCATGATCAGCCACAGTGTCAGTTGTTCTGCCCCGTTGATTGTATTCCGCTCGATCCGCAACATGTCGAATCGCATGATGACTTGATGGCGAAATACAAAAAGTTAACTGGGCAAAAAAATGCGAGCAATTAACTTCGATCTTTGATAAGATGCGCCACGAAGTGGGCTGGACGGTCGCTGCTGTGGAGGTCTCCGTGACTGAAACAGGGGAGGAAAGTCCGGGCTTCATAGGGCAAGGTGCCAGGTAACGCCTGGGCGGCGAAAGTCGACGGCAAGTGCAGCAGAGAGTAGACCGCCAATCCCTCCATTCCTCCCTTTAATAAAGGGAGGCTAGGTAGGATTCGGTAAGGGTGAAAGGGTGCGGTAAGAGCGCACCGCGTGTCTGGTAACAGTTCACGGCAAGGTAAACCCCACCAGAAGCAAGACCAAATAGGAATCCTGAGGCACGGCCCGTGCTGGATTCGGGTAGGTCGCTTGAGCGTATGAGTGATTGTACGCCTAGAGGAATGATCGTCCTCGACAGAACCCGGCTTATAGGCCCACTTCTCAAATTTTTTAAAATTGTGCTTGACGTGTGTATTGAAAGTTAAGATAATGCGCCCACAGTTTTCGGCTATGTAGCTCAGTTGGTTAGAGCACCGCACTCATAATGCGGGGGTCACAAGTTCAAGTCTCGTCATAGCCACCATTTTATAGACCACGCTCCTGCGTGGTCTCTTTTTGTCTGTAGTTTTTGTGATCTTCAAAACAATCTTTTTGACGCTAGGTTTTCTGGTTATTTTTAGTTGAATAAAAGCTCATTCATGACTCAATTTCGTTGTTGAAGCAGAGATCTGTTGAAATTTGATCAATTGATGGCAGATAGCATAAAAACTGTTCATATGTTCTATATTTTCAAGGTCATAGACTTGACCAACTGAATCGAAAACTAGATAATGCGCACACAGTTTACGGCTATGTAGCTCAGTTGGTTAGAGCACCGCACTCATAATGCGGGGGTCACAAGTTCAAGTCTCGTCATAGCCACCATTTTAAAAACCACGCTCCTGCGTGGTTTCTTTTTATCTGCTTATTGCGTAAAAATAATTCATCAGATGTGCAAAAGCCTGTAAATAAGTCATTTATTTACAGGCTTTATTTTTTATAAATGTTTTTCGATGGCTGCCAATGTCTGAGTACTTTCATAAAACGGTTTTAAGATCAGGGTAATAATTGGTTCGAGTACATCATGTTCATCTAAAGCCACAACGACTTTAGGATAAAAACGTACTGCTTCATTAAGTAAATCTGTTTCTTCTATACCAATTGCAGCAAAAACATCTTCCAGACTTTCATCTTTATAGAAGTCATAAAACACCTTAACGCCGTATAAAATCAAATCTTGTATGAACGTGGACTGGCGTAATTCTTTCCAGTACTCGTAAATCATCACAAAGAACTCTTCTACATCCAGTGGTGTCACTTGTTTGGTATATTCGGATAAAGGCTGGGCTTTGTTGTCGTCCCAGATATTGCGTGCAAGGCTCTCAAGGTCATCATTTGAAAGCAAGCTGAGATCAACCAGCTGTTCTTGAATGAATCGACCAATACTTTCTTCAATCTTTTGTTCAATACGCTGCTGTTGGCGATGCGAAAAGGTTTTTAGTTTTTGCTGCCACTCGTATTTGCTTTCAGAAATATGCGCTTCATCCGATTGTGCAAATAATTTGGGTAATTTGTTTTGTAGTGTTGTGGTCGCGATGTATTGGCACAACTGTTGTATCGAAGGGCTTTCTTTTAAAAACTGATTTAAATAATGGCGGATATTTTCCAGCTCTAAAAACTTGGACAGCCACATTTCAAACTGGTGGTCTGAAAATACGTCCTGTAACTGTGCAGATGACTGTAAAGAAAAGACATGTAGTCTTTGTGCAATTTCTCCAATAAATTCTAATAAACCTGCACCGAGTTGCATTTCAAATGCATAGCGTTTTACAACCGCCTGAATTTGTTCTAATTCAACCACTTCCTTGAGCTGAATATTAGGCGCATGTTGGAGAAAAAGTTGAATAAATTGCTGGAAAAAATCAGCAGAAAGTTGAGTGGTGAGTTGATTTTTATAAAATGAAACTTGCTCAAGCATTAAAGCTTGAGCAAGCAATTGTGACTTTTCAGAAACAATTTTTTCAGTCATTCGCGGTCCATCCATTGACGATCGGGTAGCGTCGCTCACGACTGAAGGCACGTGAACTAATACGTGGTCCAATCGCGCCCTGACGACGCTTGTATTCATTACGATCTACCAAGCGAATCACTTTCTCGACCACTTCAGCTTCGTAGCCTTTGGCGATAATATCTGCTTGGCTGAGATCTTCTTCAATATAAGCATATAAGATAGCATCAAGTACATCATAAGCAGGGAGTGAGTCTTGGTCTTTTTGATCTGGACGAAGTTCTGCTGATGGTGGACGAGTAATCACACGTTCAGGAATGACTGGCGTTTCTTCTAGCGTATTACGGTATTTTGCCAGTTCAAATACAATGGTTTTATACACGTCTTTCAACACTGAGAAACCACCGACCATATCCCCATAGAGGGTGCAATAGCCTACCGAGATTTCAGACTTGTTGCCTGTAGAGAGTACAAGATTACCAAATTTATTGGATAAACCCATCAGTAAAGTACCACGAGTACGCGCTTGTAAATTTTCTTCAGTTGCATCAGCAGGGGTATTACCAAAGAATGGGAATAACGTCTGCATGAAGCTATTTACGATTGGGTGAATCTCGGCAATACCAAAGGTAACACCCATACGACGTGCTTGTTCAGTTGCATCCTCTACACTCATTTGTGAGGTGTAGGTATAGGGCATCATCACAGCCTGTACTTTATCGGCACCAATCGCATCGACGGCAATGGCCAATGTTAAAGCCGAATCGATTCCGCCAGATAAGCCAAGAATCACACCTGGGAAGCCAGAGCGTTGCACGTAGTCACGTGTTGCCATCACTAAAGCTTGATAAATCTCGGCAAAAGTTTCTAATGCAGGAATGGCATCAGTTGCTTTGAACTGTTTTTGTTCCGCATCGTATTCAACGTAAGAAAGAGCTTCTTGAAAGCTTGGTACTTGCAGTGCAAGTTGGCCACTATTATTGCTAACAAAGCTTGAACCATCAAAAATAAGGTCGTCTTGTCCACCGACTTGGTTGACATAGACAACATTTAGACTCAATTGTTTTGCAAGTTCATTGAGGGTTTGAATGCGGTGTTGTGGTTTGCCAACTTCATACGGCGAAGCATTTAAGACCAGAACTGTTTCAACATTCAACTGACTGAGTTGTTTAACACTATTCAGTGACCAAACATCTTCACAAATCAGCACACCAAATTTATGGCCTAGATATTCAAAAACAAGATGTTGATGACCTTCTTGGAAATAGCGTTTCTCATCGAACACGCCATAATTTGGCAGGTTTTGTTTGTTATAAACACCTAAAACTTGCCCGTCTTTCATGACAGCAGCAGAGTTATAGCGATGACCATCCTCAGTTTGGTGCACAAAACCGAATACCATCAAGATATCTTTTACTTCGCTGAGTTGAGCAAACGCTTTTTGAGTGCGTTTTTGTAGATTTGGGCGGAGTAATAGGTCTTCAGCAGGGTAACCGAGCGTAGAAAGTTCAGGGAAGATGATCAAATCAGCCTGTTGTTGTTTCGCTAAATTTGCTTGCTCAACCATCTTTTGAGTATTTGCATCAATATTGCCAATGTGCGGAGAGAATTGAGCAAGGGCAACTTTAAAATTTTTCATTCAAACCTAATCCTAAGTCTTAACAAGTTCTGATATACAAGTTTTTGATTTATATGGGTATAGTTATTAAAAACAAGTGTATATCATGGCGCCAAACATTTTATATCTTAAAGAAAAATGACAAGTTTACTAATATATACTAAATGCACATTTTTCTGCGTAAAAATAACAAGTTTTTCTGTATAAAACAGCAACATTTCTCAATGTTTGCGTGATTATGGTGCATGATTATGAATAAATTGAATAGAGTCATATAAAGTTTTTTTCATGTCATTTTCGCATGTAGGTATGACACCCTAATTACAAGATGAACAAACAATAAAAAAAATTGAGAAAAAAGAATAACTTTAGGCTTTTATTTTACATTTAAAAAATATTTAAAACAGTTGTACTTTTTTTAAAAATGTTATTATTCAATAATTTGAAATTATATCGTGTATTTTTTATACCGTTCATCGGGAATATCTTTGCGACGCTTGAGTGTACATTTGTGCACTGCTATTATCTTAATTAATGTGAACAGGCGTACACTTTGATACTCATCAAGTGTACTCAAACACGAAAATGAAGAGGTAACAACAATGTCTGTTTTATTATTTCCTGTGATTGCTTTTGGATTGGCTGTAGTTGTTGGTCGTGTGGGTACAGTAATGTTCCAAGAAAAAGATCAACAAGTTTAATTGATCATTAAATTTTGATTCATTTTTGATGAGGTAACGAACGATGTCAGTTTTATTATTTCCTGTAATTGCTTTTGGTTTAGCTGTGGTTGTTGGTCGTATTGGGACAGTCATGTTTCGCGAACAAGATCAACAAGCCTAACCTGGTTTTTTAATAGTCATTTTAAATAAAGAGGTACGAAATTATGACTTCAACAATTTTATTGCCTGTAATCGCCTTGGTGTTAGCTATTGGTGTTGGGCGTATTGGTACCATTGTTAAGGATGCGATGCGTGTAGATTTTACGACTGATATGGATGATAGTCATGAACTTAATACTGAAACTCAAAAAGGCACTGCTGCATAATTTTTCTTGCACAATGCTTAGTTAAAAAGCCCTGTAGTTAAAACTTACAGGGCTTTTTATTTTTCTAGAATAATGTTGGGGATTTTGTGGAAAAACACATCTCGTGCAATATCACCTTGTTGTTCGATGTTATAACTCGAAAAGGCTTTGTTTTTGATCAATTGATATCGATATGGATTGTATTGCTTAAAGCTGAAGTAATAGCCTGCTTGAAGTATTGCACCTTTAACAACGACATTGGTTCCTTGCTGAAACTGTAGAATATGCGCCAACTCATGAATAAAGATTCCTTGCAGGGATATTGAGCATATTGAATAGTCAGGACGGAAATATTTCTGATGTACAAATAAGTTGCCGTTCGGTGCCATAAAAATATTGGCAGGTTGCCAAGGTAAATAGGGGATATTAAAAATCTTTATTTGTGCATAATCGATAAGATCGCCAAAGACAGGACGTGCCATTTCGATTTCACCAGACGTCAAACCACGGTATTGAAATTGGTTCATTTTGAGGTAAAAAATTAGGCTGGCAATGAATCGAGCTTTCAATCTTGGCAGAGTGTGTTGAAATGGTTTGTTCATCTGAACGATGCATCTGAAAAACGTGAAATTTGGTTTATTCTAGAATAAAAGCGAACTAAACAGGGTGAATTTTGGTATGCGGAGCATTAAATTAATGTTTTTTTCACTCTGCTGGGCAAGCAGTGCAGCTTATGCGGATTTAGACATACAACACTATAAAAATTGTACGGGATCACCATTGAAAGCGTTACAAGCTGATAGCACGCTTTTTTTCTTAACGATTGATGCTTATAAGAATAATCAATACAACTATGCTGCAATTTTGGATGCATCTGAAACTGAAATGACGCAGTGTCTTATTGTGGATAAAAACCGAAACGTGATTTTAGATACCATACCTAGCATGATTTCTAACAGTTGCAGTGGACAATGGGATAAACAAAGTCACACACCAGTATGGATGGCAGATATTGGTGGGGGAAAAGATGGGGTTAACTACTTTCACTACCTAGCTTCGGAACAGCTAAAACAACTCAATAAAAGAGAGGTTTCTGAGATACAGCAAATTGTTGGGAGCATTGATTGTCAATTATCTACCTATAAAAAACACGATGCAGCAGAGCTAAACGATTCTGCGTTTTTCCTCTATCAATTGGGTGATTATGATGCTGCATTAAGATTGTTAAACCATGTCATAAAGTTAGATCCGAATAGAACTGTGGCTTACTTAAATCGAGCGGATGCCTATCTAGCTTTAAAAAATCTAAGCCAAGCCAGAAAAAATTACAGGATGTATGCTGATCAAATGAAAAAGTCAGGCTTATCCAACAAAGTCCCGTTAAGAATAAAGCAATATTTATGATCTGATTGTCGGAACATCTATACAGATCAATCATTGGTTGAGCAAAGAAATATGAAGAAAACTGTTTTATTGTGCCTATTTTTATCTGTGTGCGTACAGGCCTATGCAAGTAATGAATATTACTGTTTTGCGGATGGAAAAAAATCAATTTTATTGGTTTCACCAGAATATTTAAAGACACAGTCGATCAAGTATTATCCCTATCTCAAAGATATCAAGCTTTCTGAGTCAGTCCATATTGAAGAGGTTGAGATGGGCGAAGTCGCTCAGCCTGAAGTTTATAAAACCATGAATGAGCTGATTGATGGCAAAGTGACAGGACAGTGTACCTTTGTGTCACAAGGCTATATTCTTTATGACGTAAGCTATCGAAATCTGAAAACAAAAAAAGAGACCCACTTTGAGCAAGTGTCTTTAAACTTGAAGGGGATACGTTGTTTGTAGTTTGGGTTAATGCTGTAGTCTAAGCTACAGCATTAGAAAAAGAAGCATGCTGTTGAGTTAAAACTGAGGTTTTACTACGACTAAAATCACCACAGCAAATAAGATCAAGGTCGGCATCTCATTAAAGAATCGCCAAAACTTGTGTGATTTATAGTGGGCATTGCCAATCAGTTTTTTACGATAATAACCACAAACAAAATGGTAAATCACCAATAAGCCGACTAGACCGACTTTAAGATAGAACCATAAAGCTTCATGATAATGTCGGGTTGCATCGCCCCAATCAACTAGAAAGTGGGCGGTAATAAGTGTGGCAATCATAGACGGCCACATAATACCGCGATACAACTTACGTTCCATGACTTCAAAGCGTTGATGACTCACAGCATCTTCGCTCATGGCATGGTAAACAAAAAGACGTGGTAAGTAGAATAATGCAGCGAACCAACACACCACAGCAATAATATGTAATGCTTTTACCCACAAGAAAGCATCAGAAGGTGCATCCATCGATAATCCTCAGTGGGGGCGAGGGTGTGTTGATATTTCAACTATGCTTGCGTTATAGACTAAAACGACTTAAACAAGGCATGGAACGTAGGTAATGGTGACTCCATTGCCAAGTTTCATAACGAAGTTTAGGGAAGTTTTAGTCATAACCCTTCGGGACAGGGATATTTTTTGCTGCTACTACGTTATGTTTCACAGCATTAGTCGCTGTTCATCACTTAGAATGACTAAGTTTCATAAGTCATGCCTTGTATTAGCTAAAAAATATCCTCTGTCGCAAGCATCTGTGAAATGTCAACGGACCCTCTACGCATCCCACTTCTTGAAAATGAGGCAAGCGTTTACGCCGCCAAAGCCAAAACTGTTACTCATGACAGTATTCAGTTTTGCATCACGCTTTTCAAGTACAATATCGAAACCTTGTGCGCCTTCATCAAGCTCAGTCACGTTGATATTTGGGGCAATAAAGTCATTTTGCATCATCAACACCGAGTAAATCGCTTCCTGAACGCCCGCAGCACCTAAGCTATGACCCGTCATCGATTTGGTCGAGCTAAGTGGGGGAACTTGTCCTTCACCAAATGCACGTTCCATGGCTTTAAGCTCAGTCACGTCACCGGCTGGTGTTGAAGTACCGTGGGTGTTGACATAGTCAATATTTTCTACGCCGTGTTGTTTTGCTTCATCAAGTGCCATGATGATACAACGTGTCGCACCTTCACCACTTGGGGCAACCATGTCTGCACCATCACTGTTTGCAGCATAACCAATCACTTCAGCTAGAATGTTTGCACCACGTGCTTGTGCATGTTCAAGTGATTCAAGCACCACGAAACCACCACCACCAGCAATGACGAAACCGTCACGGTCTTTTGAGTATGGGCGTGATGCAGTTTCAGGTGTGTCATTGTATTTTGAACACAATGCACCCATCGCATCAAACAATAAGCTTTGTGACCAGTGATCTTCTTCACCACCGCCAGCAAGCATTAAATCTTGTTTACCTAATTGAATGAGGTTGTAGGCATAACCAATCGCATCAGCAGACGTTGCACATGCGCTGGTAATCGAGTGCGCTATACCTTGCAGTTTAAATGCAACGCCAACGTTCGCAGTAATGGTGTTACTCATATTACGAGGTACAAAGAAAGGACCGATTTTACGTGCGCCTTTTTCCTCTAACAGTTTGATCATTTCTGCAACAGATGCAGTTGAGTTACCACCAGAACCGCCAGCAATACCGTAACGTGGATTGTTTGCCAAATCTTCTTGTTTCAGTCCAGCATGTTCAACAGCTGCGACAGCTGCGTTATACGCATACATCGCACAGACGCCCATAAAGCGTTTTAGTTTGCGATCAATACCATCAAAATCCTGTTCAGCTGCTGCGCTGACATGGCTCTTAAAATTCAGTTCTGCATAAGTTGGATTTAAACGTGTGCCTGAGATTCCATTTTTTAAAGAATGAGTGACCTCTTCTAAAGAGTTACCGATACATGAGTTAATGCCCATACCAGTGATTACAACACGTTTCATTTACAGATCCCTTTTATGGTAATACTTAAGCCCTGTGCATCTCGCTATGAATACAAATCAGGAGAAAAATAACGATTAAAATGGCTTATGAGTGAATGACACCATGATAGCAGAAAGGTTTTTTATTTCTTATGGCAAATCTTATGCCTATTTCCAGTTGTGTAAAGATTCGTAAATATTCGCGATGTTGTGACGAAACGTAAAGAAAGAACACAGATAAAAGTTGAGATAAATCTACATTCAACCTAGTATTTACCTAGAAATGCACAGATTACACAACAGAGGTACTTGATGACAAAATCTAAAAACAAGCAATCTTCAGGTTTATTTGCACAAGCCTTTGGAGTGGCTAAAAAGCTCAGTTCTGAACTACAGAAATTTCAAGTTGCCCCAACCACATCGGGTGCAGAACTTGCGAATTCATCCAATATTGTTGAAGGAAAAGCACGTTTCAAAAGTCCATTTGAGGTCGAAAAATATGAAAATCCTCAACAAATGCTACGTCAACAATTTCCAAAATTATCCCATCAATTGTTAGGTCGTCATTATAACCGAGTGAATAATGTGGCTTCGTTTGTTTCACCAGATTTGGGTGATAAAGTCTCAGATTATTTATTCCAATGGTTAAATGAGTTTAGTTCGAATAGTTCCCTGACTGAAAAAATCCTTGAGGAAGCAGGGGTGAAAGATATTATGGAACTGACCACAGATACTGGGCGTTCACAGCGACTAAGTCAGGCATTGATTGAGCAAAATAAATTATTAGCTGCAGCGCAAGGTGCGATTACCGGTGCAACGGGTGTCTGGGGTGCGGCGATTGATATTCCAGCATCTATTGTTTTGACTTTGAGAACGATATATCAAACAGGTCGTTCACACGGTTTTGATTTATCTGAAGATACTGACCAAGAAATCGTTGCCTTCATCTTTAAAGAAATTGATTTGAGTTTGGTTGCGGAGAAACAAACCTTATTAGTTGCATTAAAAGCATTGAAATCCATGTTGGAAACACATGACTTGCAACAGTTTCAACAATTGTTAGGTTCAAATAATGATATTGAGTTGGTGAAAAAATGGTTGGTGGATGAAAGTGGTGAGTTTAAATGGAACTGGCTCAATCGGATTCCTCAAGCATCTGTGCTTAGTAAATTGACACCTGTTGCAGGTGCAGCGCTGGGTGGTTTCTATAGTTGGAGACTATTAGAAGATGTTGGGCACAAATCGCAATCTATTTTTGGTGCAGCTCGCTTCTATATCAATGAACATCCCCATGAAAAAATTTCGCCACTAGATGCATATTTTAAAGCGGAAGCTTTGCTGAAAAAGGCGAGCCCACGTTTATTAAGTGCAGCAGCAGAAGCCAACAAAACCACCGCATCAGATGAACAGAATGATGTGATTACTAAAGTGACGGTGCAAGTGAAAGCAAATAAAGCTTCGACAGTCGCTGTAGATGACGAGGTAGAAGAGGGAATTCAACAGCTTGCAGAACAGCATGTGGTTGAACATCCCCATGCAGAACAACAGCCTGCATTAAAAGCGCAGCAAGATGAAACTTTTGAGGATATTGAGGCTGAGCAAAAATCAATTGATATAGAACCTGCCTCAACAAAACATAGCTAAATCTGGTTGTAATGTTTTAGACATAAAAAACACAACAAACATCAGAAATGGTCGACACTTGAAATGTTGACCATTTTTACTTCTTAGCTTACAATTATGTGCCCTTAAAAAGAGGTTCTTTTCTTTTTTTTAAGGTTGTTTAATAACGGGAGAATTGCCAAATGGCAACAACAAATCAGTTGATCCGTAAGGGTCGTACAACTTTGATTGAAAAATCTAAAGTTCCTGCGTTGAAGGCTTGTCCACAACGTCGTGGTGTATGTACACGTGTTTATACTACTACACCTAAAAAACCTAACTCAGCAATGCGTAAGGTTTGCCGTGTTCGCTTAACTTCAGGTTTTGAAGTATCTAGCTATATCGGTGGTGAAGGTCATAACCTACAAGAGCACAGTGTTGTTCTTATCCGTGGTGGTCGTGTTAAAGACTTACCAGGTGTACGTTACCATACCGTTCGTGGTTCTTTAGACTGTGCTGGCGTTAAAGATCGTAACCAGTCACGTTCTAAATACGGTACTAAGCGTCCTAAGAAGTAATTCTAGGAAACTAGTCCAAACAACCCTTTAGCGTTTCGCTTGTTTGAATTCTTCATAGTTTTGTAATTCAAGCGACGTATAGTAAGGCCAGCGAAAGTACATGACACTCGTACAAACTGCTGGATTATCCTGAAGTGTCATATTATTAGGTGTATTAAAATGCCAAGACGTCGCGTAGTCGCTGCTCGTGAGATCCTTCCAGATCCAAAATTTAGCAGCCAAACAATCGCTAAATTCATGAACCACGTAATGCAAGATGGTAAAAAATCTGTTGCTGAAGGTATCGTTTACGGTGCTTTAGAACGTGTTCAAGAAAAAAACAAAGTAGACCCAGTTGAATTTTTCGAGACTACTCTTGAAAAAGTTCGTCCTATGGTCGAAGTAAAAGCACGCCGTGTTGGTGGTGCTACTTATCAAGTACCTATGGAAGTACGCCCATCCCGTCGTACTGCTTTAGCTATGCGTTGGTTAGTAGATGCTGCTGCTAAGCGTTCTGAAAAAACGATGGCTTTACGTCTTGCTGGTGAGTTGCTTGATGCAGCTGAAGGTAAAGGTGCAGCGATCAAAAAACGTGAAGACGTGCATCGTATGGCTGAAGCCAACAAAGCCTTCTCTCACTACCGTTTCTAAGCGGATAAAACAGTCCCTAATCAGGAGAATATTCATGCGTACCGCAGCTCGATTCAACATCGCTCTTTACCAAAGTGGGGGCTTTGCGGGTATTTAAGTTGCCTGCTTGGATATTTGTGCGCATCAATTTAATTGATGCGTCCTGTTTTAAATATAACATTTAGGAATGTAGACATCATGGCTCGCCAAACCCCAATTAGTAATTACCGTAACATCGGTATTTCTGCGCACATTGACGCAGGTAAAACAACTACAACAGAACGTATTTTGTTCTACACAGGTGTATCTCACAAAATTGGTGAAGTACACGATGGTGCAGCAACAATGGACTGGATGGAACAAGAGCAAGAGCGTGGTATTACAATTACCTCTGCTGCAACGACTTGTTTCTGGTCAGGTATGAGTAGCCAATTCCCACAACACCGTATCAACGTAATCGATACACCGGGACACGTAGACTTCACAATCGAAGTTGAACGTTCTATGCGTGTTCTTGATGGTGCGTGCATGGTTTACTGTGCTGTTGGTGGCGTACAACCTCAGTCTGAAACTGTATGGCGTCAAGCGAACAAATATAAAGTGCCTCGTTTAGCGTTCGTGAACAAGATGGACCGTACTGGTGCAAACTTCTTCCGTGCTGTTGATCAAGTTAAAACTCGTCTAGGCGGTAATCCTGTGCCTATCGTTGTGCCAATTGGTGCAGAAGATACGTTTGCAGGTGTTGTTGACCTCATCGAAATGAAAGCGATTATCTGGGATGAAGCATCTCAAGGTATGAAGTTTGAATACGGTGATATTCCTGCTGACCTCGTTGATACTGCGAACGAATGGCGTACTAAGATGGTTGAAGCTGCGGCTGAAGCATCTGAAGAGTTAATGGACAAGTACCTAGAAGAAGGCGATCTTTCTAAAGAAGAAATCATCGCTGGTTTACGTACTCGTACTTTGGCGTCTGAAATCCAAGTTATGCTTTGTGGTTCAGCGTTCAAGAACAAAGGTGTTCAACGTATGTTGGATGCTGTAATTCAATTCTTGCCTTCTCCAACAGAAGTTAAAGCAATTGAAGGTATTCTTGACGACAAAGATGAAACTAAAGCATCTCGTGAAGCATCTGACGAAGCTCCGTTCTCTGCACTTGCGTTCAAAATCATGAACGATAAGTTCGTAGGTAACTTAACATTCGTACGTGTTTATTCTGGTGTTCTTAAACAAGGTGATCCGGTTTATAACCCAGTTAAATCTAAGCGTGAACGTATCGGTCGTATCGTGCAAATGCATGCGAACGAACGTCAAGATCTTGATGAAATCCGTGCAGGTGATATCGCAGCGTGTGTAGGTCTTAAAGACGTTACGACGGGTGATACATTATGTGATGAGAAAAACATCATTACACTTGAGCGTATGGAATTCCCAGAGCCAGTAATTTCATTGGCTGTTGAACCAAAAACTAAAGCTGACCAAGAAAAAATGTCAATTGCTTTAGGTCGTTTGGCTAAAGAAGATCCATCATTCCGCGTTCGTACAGATGAAGAATCTGGTCAAACCATTATTGCTGGTATGGGTGAGCTTCACCTTGACATCATCGTTGACCGTATGAAGCGTGAATTCGGTGTTGAAGCGAACATTGGTAAACCAATGGTTGCTTACCGTGAAACGATCAAAAAGTCTGTTGAGCAAGAAGGTAAGTTTGTTCGTCAAACAGGTGGTAAAGGTAAATTCGGTCATGTATATGTTCGTTTAGAGCCTATGGATGTTGAAGAAGCTGGTAAAGAATACCAATTCGCTGAAGAAGTTGTCGGCGGTACAGTACCTAAAGAATTCTTTGGTGCGGTTGATAAAGGTATTCAAGAACGTATGAAGAATGGTGTATTGGCTGGTTATCCTGTTGTGGGTATCAAAGCGACATTATTCGATGGTTCTTACCATGATGTCGACTCTGACGAATTGTCGTTCAAAATGGCAGGTTCATACGCTTTCCGTGACGGTTTCATGAAAGCTGATCCTATCCTTCTTGAACCAATCATGAAAGTTGAAGTAGAAACTCCAGAAGACTACATGGGCGATATCATGGGTGACTTAAACCGTCGTCGTGGTATGGTTCAAGGTATGGACGATCTTCCTGGTGGAACAAAAGCAATTAAAGCAGAAGTTCCATTGGCTGAGATGTTTGGTTACGCGACTCAAATGCGTTCTATGTCTCAAGGTCGTGCGACTTATTCTATGGAATTCGCTAAATACGCTGAAACACCACGTAACGTGGCTGAAGGCATCATCGCTAAGTTCCAAGCTGGCGGTAAAAAAGGTGACGACGAGTAATCTTTCGATTACTATATTACCCAACTAAATTTAGTTAAAAAACCAAGTGCTCATGGGCGACCCTCATGAGCAGTTTATAAAGGAAGATCATCATGGCTAAAGCCAAGTTTGAACGTAATAAACCACACGTAAACGTGGGTACAATTGGTCACGTTGACCATGGTAAAACAACTTTAACTGCTGCGATTGCAACTATCTGTGCAAAAACTTACGGCGGTGAAGCGAAAGATTACTCACAAATCGACTCAGCTCCTGAAGAAAAAGCACGTGGTATTACAATTAATACTTCACACGTAGAATACGATTCTCCAATCCGTCACTACGCTCACGTAGACTGCCCGGGCCACGCCGATTATGTTAAAAACATGATTACTGGTGCTGCTCAGATGGACGGCGCGATCCTTGTATGTGCTGCGACTGATGGTCCAATGCCACAAACTCGTGAACACATCCTTCTTTCACGTCAGGTTGGTGTACCTTACATCATCGTATTCTTGAACAAGTGTGACCTTGTTGATGATGAAGAATTACTTGAATTAGTAGAAATGGAAGTTCGTGAACTTCTTTCTACTTATGACTTCCCAGGTGATGACACTCCAATCATCCGTGGTTCAGCGCTTCAAGCATTAAACGGTAACGATGGTCCTTATGGCGAGAAAGCTGTAATCGATTTAGTTGCTGCACTTGACTCTTACATCCCAGAGCCAGAACGTGCTATCGATAAAGCATTCTTGATGCCAATCGAAGACGTATTCTCTATCTCAGGCCGTGGTACAGTT
This sequence comes from Acinetobacter sp. Ac_5812, assembly GCF_013072695.1. Taxonomy (GTDB): domain Bacteria; phylum Pseudomonadota; class Gammaproteobacteria; order Pseudomonadales; family Moraxellaceae; genus Acinetobacter. The sequence continues at coordinate 411,268 of NZ_LXUK01000027.1, read as the reverse complement.
GTAACTGGTCGTGTAGAAGCTGGTATCGTAAAAGTTGGTGAAGAAGTTGAAATCGTAGGTATCAAAGATACGGTTAAGACAACTGTAACTGGCGTAGAAATGTTCCGTAAATTGCTTGACGAAGGTCGTGCAGGCGAGAACTGTGGTGTTCTTCTTCGTGGTACTAAGCGTGAAGACGTACAACGTGGTCAAGTACTTGCTAAGCCAGGTACAATCAAGCCGCACACTAAATTCGATGCAGAAGTATACGTACTTTCTAAAGAAGAAGGTGGTCGTCATACTCCATTCCTTAACGGTTACCGTCCACAGTTCTACTTCCGTACAACTGACGTAACTGGCGCGATCAAATTACAAGATGGCGTAGAAATGGTAATGCCTGGTGACAACGTTGAGATGTCAGTAGAGTTAATCCACCCGATCGCAATGGACCCAGGTCTACGTTTTGCGATCCGTGAAGGTGGTCGTACTGTAGGCGCTGGTGTTGTTGCTAAAGTAACTGCATAATCGCTTAGAGTGATAAAAAAACACCCCTCTGGGGTGTTTTTTTATGTCTGTGGTTTCTTTTCTTATATCTAAAATCCGAATATTCAATTAAATTTTTCTTTTAGGTCTGAAAAGTAGTTGCACTTATCACTTCTTTTCTCTTGCGTCGAAAATTTTAATACTCAATTAAAATTTCCTCCTCATGTCCTAAACTGATAATACGCTGTCCCAAACTGCACTTAATTGATTCGTATAAAACCGTAATATAAAACTCAAGAAAACGAACAAAAGTACTCAGTGGAGATTTTCCACTGAAAAGGAGTAGGCAGCATGAATGCTAAAGTGAATGTTTCAAACCGTGCAGGTGCAAGTTTCCCAGTACGTCGTATGAATTTTGATTTTAATGAAGTTCCTGAATATTGGGTCAGTGGTTCTGCTGGATTAACTCATTTTATGACAGGTTTATCTGCACTATTTCCAGATGGTGAAAAACTATTTATTGATTCAGTGCGTGCTGTACGTTATCACCCAGCCATTAAAGACAATGAAAAATTGCAAAAAGAAATTAGTGCTTTTATTGGTCAAGAGGCAATGCATACCCAAGAGCATGTCAACTTCAATGCTTCAGCTCAGAAGTATGGCCATGATGTTGAGACACTTGAACGAAGAACAGGTGTCGTGATTCAAACAGGCCGTAAACTATTTGCTAAATTGGTTAAGCCATTCGGTATGACACAAGAAATGGTGGATTTGACCGCAACGACAGCACTCGAACATTTTACTGCAACCATTGCGTCAGAATTATTGCGTAATCCGCATATTCAAGAGTTAATGCAAGACAAGACTATGGAATATATGTGGTTATGGCATGCAGTAGAAGAAAATGAGCATAAAGCAGTTGCTTATGATGTGTATGAAGAAATTTTTGGTCGTGGCGTAAAGGCCTACGCATTACGTAATACTGCACTGGTCGTTTCGATGGTTGCAATTTTCTTGACTCAATCTTCATTTGTATTGAAGCTCTTGAAAGATGATGGAAAATTAAATCTCAAAGAGCTCGGTATGATTTATGAATATGCCTATAGTCCGTCGAAAGGAATTATCTCTGGAATGGCGGGTGAAATGTTGGCGTATTTCAAGCCAGGTTTCCATCCTAATGACTTAGATACTGTGCAATTATTGCAAGATTGGAAGGCAAAATTAGGTCTGTAAATTCTCCTTATTCTCGTCTCGAAATTCCTGAAAAGGGGACAATAAATTTTGTTCCCTTTTTTATTTTAATCATTCATTTCATACAGGATTTTGAGCAAGGCGACATGTCCTAAGATGATGCTTTTATGACCTTATCTGCACTTATTGAATGCGCTGAAAAGGGCGTATAAATAAAGTATAGAAAATAATCAATGAAGCGTATTCATCGTATAGGAGAACAGGGTATGAATGCTAAAGTTAATATTTCAAACCGTGCTGGCGCCAGCTTTCCCGTACGCCGAATGGATTTTGAATTTGGTGAGGTTCCACGTTATTGGGCCAATGGTGACGCTGCACTCACACATTTTATGACTGCGCTTTCGGCACTATTTCCTGAAGGTGAGCAATTCTTTGTGAATAGTACCCGTGCAGTACGTAATGATCCTAAATTGGCGGATCAGCGACTGCAGAAAGAAATTAGTGCCTTTATTGGTCAAGAAGCGATGCATTCCAAAGAGCATTTGGCTTTTAATGCTTCAGCTCAAGCTTACGGTTATGATGTTCGTGAGTTAGAGGCTCAAACAGGACGTTTGATTAATCGCACCATAGGCGTTGCTTCTAAATTACTAAAACCATTTGGTTTTAGTAAAGAGATGATTGGGCTTACTGGAACTTGTGCCTTAGAGCACTTTACTTCTACGATTGCCGAAGAGTTGTTGAGTAATCCAGACATCCAAGCCATGTTTATGGATCAAACCATGTACCATTTATGGATGTGGCATGCAGTAGAAGAAAATGAACATAAGGCAGTTGCCTTTGATGTCTATGAAGCTATGTATGGACAAGGCCCTAAAGCGTATTTTATGCGTTCATTGGCTTTGGTCATTGCGATGGGTTTGATCTTTATCACTCAATCTTATTTCACGGCAAAACTTTTGCGAACTGACGGCAAATTAACATGGCGTGATACCAAATACATGATCAAGTTTATGTATGGTTATAAAGGCTTTATGACTCGCCAAATTCCAACCTTATTGGATTTTTTAAGACCGAAATTTCACCCAAACGATCAAGATACTACTGTGTTGTTGAATAAATGGCGTGCTGAATTGGGTTTTAATCTAAGTTAACTTCAATGGGCAGTTAAAACTGCCCATTTTTTTATTCAAATTTTGTTTTAAATTGCTGATAATCTGCAGCAGTATTTTATAGAGTAGCAGATCGTGATTCGATTGATGCAAGAAAAAGATTTAGATCGTGTTTCTGCAATTGAGGCTTTAGTTCAAACACACCCATGGTCGAAGCAACAGTTTCAGGAATCCTTCGCCTCTTATCAATGTACGGTGTATGAGCAAGCCAATCAAGTGGTGGGTTTCTGTATTTTGCAGCCAGTTTTGGATGAAGCGAATTTATTGTTGATGGCGATTCACCCAAGCCAACAGGGCAAAGGACTGGGTTATGAATTATTAGAAAGTTCAATTCAGCAATTAAAAAATAACCCGATCCAGATTTTTCTGGAAGTTCGTGAGAGTAATACAGCCGCAATTCGTTTGTATGAAAAGGCAGGTTTTCACCAAATTGATTTGCGTAAAAATTATTATCCAAATCCCGATGGTTCAAGAGAGCATGCTGTTATTATGGTCAAAACATGCACGGATGATTTTGCAGCGTTATTTAATAATTAAATTATTCCATTCAGAAGGTAGTGTACTCATTAATGAATTTCCAAGCTGATGGATCTCATTTTCAGAGAGTGGGCGATTAAGCCGACGCCATTGCCCATCAAGCAATAATTCAAGTGGCGTATATTGCGATTTATAATTCATTTTGGGTGAATGTGGCACCCAATAACCTAGGTATAAATAGTCGAGGTTCAATGTACGTACATATTCGATTTGTTTAAGGATCGCAAATACACCTAAAGAGCGACGTTGTTCATCTGGATCAAAGAAGGTATAGACTGCTGACAGCCCGTCATCCATTAAATCACAGGTTGAAACACCAATCAGTTTTTGGTCTTTCCAAAGTTCAATAAAGAAACTTTCTGTGCAGCTATGCACCAGAAATTTTTCAAACTGATCCAGACTGGCAGGGTACATATCACCATCTGAGTGACGCTCATTGATATAACGTTCATATAGGTCGTAGTGTTGTTGAGTGGCTTGCGAGGTCGGCAAAATACTCATTTGCAAATCTTGATTGCGTTTCCATGCTTTTTTTTGGCTGCTGTTCATTTTAAATTCTTGAACGGGAACACGGCAAGATAAGCATTGGCGACATAAGTGACATTCAGGACGATAGACAAAATCACCGCTACGACGAAAACCAACGCGAGAAAGTTCTGACAAAGTCACCACATCGATACGGTGAATTGGATCTAGGAACACCATTCGAGCTGATTTGTTATCAAGATAACTGCAGTCGTGCGGTGGCGTAATATAGTACTGTAAGTCATTTAAAAGGGACTTGGGTTGATATGATTTCATTAATCTGTCCCTCCAAGGTGTTAATCCGTTAACCGTCTAATTTTGCAAAAACTGCTATTGTTTTACTTGAAAATACACGTTCTTGATAACTTTTCCAATTGATAGAGGGGGCAATAATTACATCTTGTAACGATTTAAGATAGGCTTGGCGAGAAAGTGTACTAGCACCGAGGCTTAAAAGGTGATCATTGACCAATTGGCAATCAATCCACGGCAACTGATTTTCTTGCCCAATCAACATTAAGGTATAGAAAGCCATTTTAGAAACGTCAGTTTCAGTACTAAACATCGACTCTCCAAAGCAGCCTTTGCCAACACTGACACCATACAGTCCCCCAACCAATTTATCCTGCTGCCAGACTTCAATACTATAAGCATAACCCGCTTGAAATAATGCGCAATAGCCTTCGATGATATCTTCACTAATCCAGGTTTCATTGGCATAGCTACGCGGCATTGAGCATGAGCGAATCACTTGCTCAAAAGCATGATTAATCGTAATTCGATAATCGTACTTTTTCATATTCCGAATTAAAGATTTACTGGGTTTGTAAGTATGTGGCTCGATAACGCAACGAGGTTCAGGACTCCACCAGCAAATTGGCTCGTCTTCATTGAACCAAGGGAACAGCCCATGTGTGTAGGCTTCAAATAAAGTAGAGGGGGACAGGTCTGCACCAATACAAATAAATCCTTGTCCTTCAGGATCGGCTTCGATTGGATTCGGGAAAATATATTGCGAGGGTGGGAGTTGTTGCATAGCATAAAAAATTAATAAGATTAATTCTAAGCTAACTGAAGTTATAGGGAATGGCAATCATTAGCAGAGCCACTCCCTATACGAGATTAATTAAACAAACGTAAATGCTTAGCAATTTCTAATTTTTTACTGTCGAGGAAAAGTTGAGCTTTAGTTTGAATAATTTCAAGACTCTTTTCTTTGTCTGATACTGTTTTACCTTCGCTGTCCAAGACTAACCAATTGAGTTGGCTGATTGCATCCTGTACATATTGTGCAAATTCACTTGTTGATGTTAAACCATCAATGAAATGTGCACGATAGAACAGTTGATGGAAATGCTCAGTTGGAATACCGATTCCTGTAATTGGGCTAATCAGGACATTATAGTTCTGATGAAAACTCGCTTGCTTTAATAAATAGTGATTTAAACGTTGGGATTGCTCTAAAGTTTGTTGCTTCGGGTCTAAGTTTTGGCAAGGTTGAGCTAAACCAAGGTGCGATAGAATGACTAAAGCATTGAGAATTTTTGCATAGTTGAGATCTGGCAGACTTTGTTCCAGTTCAAAAATGGTCAGTGGTTGATAGTTTTCCTTTGCAAATTTATCACCGATGGGCAGATAAATTTCTTCAATTAAATTAAAGGTGCCTAATAGTCCACTGATACTGGTTGGTAGTTGTTCTTTGGCTGTAAGTAACACAAAGGCCGTGTTGCGCAGTCGTTCCTGTGCTTGTAATGGGGTTAAGTTATTTTTACCTCGAATAAACAAGTCTCGTCTAAATTGCGTGTTGGCAAAATAGTCGCGGCATTGTTCTTTAAAAATAGGGTGCTCAATGGCATTCAAAAAAGCTTGGTGCTGTTCTGAAAAATTGATGTTATCGAGATGTGTATTTAAATCGGTTGAACCTGCATAGGATAGTTTGATTTCATCCAGAATACGGACAATTTGCTGGAAGGAAAAACATTGCCAATCTTGATTGAGGTATTCGTGAATCAAATAATTCGGATTTTGCTGTTTTAAATCAGCAACTTTTTGTACGGCATTGGGATTGCGTTGCGCAAAAATTGGATTTTGCTTAAGTAAATCTTCACTGAAGGTCAGGGCTTCATTGACCTTTTGCAGAGGATTGGTACTTTTGCTATTAAACTTAAAATGGCTATGGAACAGTTCGCGAATTGGCATATTGGCAGCCCAACCGGTAACGCAATTATAGCTGATATAGACAATACCATTGGGTTTTAAGAATTTACGAATAAATTTGAGAATAATGTGCTGATTTTCATAGCTGATCCAGCTCCAAATTCCATGTAGGCTGATCGAATCAAACATGGGGAGGTCAGAACGATTAAGCAGCTCTTCAAAACTATCATCATAGAAATAATGTTCAGTTTGGGTTTGTTCGGCCAGTTGATTGGCATGTGCTGCATGTGCCGGATTGAAATCCGTACCGTAGAATGCAGCTTCATTACAGGTTGCATGAATATTAATACTGACACCTTGACCAAAGCCAAGTTCACAATGATTATGATTTTCCTGAAAATCTGGACTATCGATGCCATTTAAAAGTAAGCAAAACTTTTGGAAATTCGGGCTGAGGTCTCGATAATAACCGTAGGTATAATTTACTTCAGTTTGGTAGCCGTTCGTCCAGGTCGTTGTCATTGATATATCCTATAGACTGATTGTTGATATGTTTAAAAAGCCGTCAATTTTTCGATTGTATGGATACTCGCAAAAAAAAACCACCAAAGATTGGTGGTTTTTCAATATTGGCCTAATTAGTTTAGATTATCGAGATATTTCTCTGCATCTAATGCTGCCATACAGCCTGAGCCCGCTGAAGTAATCGCTTGGCGATAGATACTATCCGCCACATCACCTGCAGCAAATACGCCTTCAATAGAGGCAGCAGTTGCATTACCCGCAGTGCCGCTATGCACTTGGATATAGCCATCACGAAGATTTAACTGGCCATCAAACATACCTGTATTCGGTTTATGTCCGATCGCAACAAACAAGCCTTGAACTTGCACATCTTGCGTGCTTGAATCTTGGGTTGATTGAATACGAACAGCCGTTACGCCGGTTTTGTCACCCAAGACTTCATCTACTTGATGGTTCCAGATAATACTGATTTTGCCTTCCTTTTCTTTGGCAAAAAGGTGGTCTTGTAAAATCTTTTCAGAACGTAAGCTGTCACGACGGTGAACAAGGGTGACATGCGCTGCAATATTAGAAAGATAAAGTGCTTCTTCAACTGCTGTGTTACCACCACCCACAACCATGACATTTTGGTTCTTATAGAAGAAACCATCACAGGTTGCACATGCGCTTACACCTTGGCCCATAAACGCAGCTTCAGATTCAAGACCTAGGTATTGTGCAGTTGCACCTGTTGCAATAATCAACGCATCACACGTGTACTCTTCCATATCGCCTTTGAGTACGAATGGACGAGTTTTAAGATCTACTTCATTGATATGATCGTAGACAATTTCTGTACCGAAACGTTCTGCATGAGCTTGCATACGTTCCATAAGTACAGGACCAGTTAATCCTTCTGGGTCACCTGGCCAGTTGTCAACTTCAGTGGTCGTTGTTAATTGACCACCTAATTGCAAACCCGCAATCAGTGTTGGCTTGAGGTTAGCACGTGCAGCATAGACTGCTGCGCTATAGCCTGCAGGACCAGAACCCAAAATAATTAACCGTGAGTGACGAGCGCTCATTAAAGAACATCCTTTTTATATCAAAACTGCTAAAATTATACGTGAATCCAGAGCGGAGTGGTTTAAATCCATCGGGATAATATTGATTAACTCAATCGAATTGAGCTATATCCGAGCAGGATGTTAACAACAACAGTAAACAATCGTGCATCTTTTTTGTAAGAACGAGTGCATAATATAAAACTTATTGATTAAGGCATTTTGGGCCTTGAAAGATACTAACAAATAACGAATTGGGTTACAGGACTGTATATGACTGCGGTGTCAAGTGTTTATGCACAACGCTTTTTAATGACATTATTTTTGATTTCTTTTGGCATTTATTTATTTCTTGCCACAGTAACCTATACACCATTTGATCCGGGCTGGATGCATATTTCCAGTGATACCCAGCAGGTTTCAAACGCCAGCGGTGTAGCAGGTGCTTGGATCGCAGATTTACTGTTTGGTTTTTTGGGATGGGCAAGTTTGCTGATTCCTCTGTTCTTGTTTATTGAAGCCATTCAAGTCTGGTGGCCAAGAAGCTTTTTAAATCGCCCATTTCGTTATGCTGCACAGTTTTTCTTGATCCTCTCCATTTCTAGCTTGTTGTATCTGCATTGGAATACACCTGCAGATACTTTGGATAATGCAGCGGGTGGTATCATTGGTTATGAGTTGGGGCAGAGTTTATCCCAATTATTGACCATCTATGGCGCAACTTTATTCTTATTGGCTTTTAGTATCTTATTACTGACTTTAGCCTTTGGCATTCAGTGGAACAAAACGTGGATCACACTGAAAAATACACCTGCTTATTTACAAGATTTATTCTACAAAAATGTCCCACAGAATGAATCTGCATATGATCTGACTGAGCAATTAGCTGCTGCCGATACACCTGCAATTAAGAATAAAGTACAAACTGAGTCTGATCTTGTAGCAGATACGAGTGACGCTAAAGCGAATCAAGTTCAAGCAAAACTGATTAAAATTGATGATTCACATCATCAGTTGATGGCTGAAAAATTATTTGCCGATGTGCTTGCCAAAGAGCAGCAACAAGGTAGTCAGCCAGTACAAACTGAGCAGATTGAAGATTTTGAACAGACTTTACAACGTGCGCACCAGTTTGAAACCGAAAGCCAACGCTTGGTTCAAACAGGTGAAGTATGGCGTGCTTTACAGCGCGATGATGCGAGCCATAAGCAAGAAATTGATGCATTGTTAAGAGCAGCGGATGACGCTCCTCATGCTCCGGCACAGTATGCAGATGTAGCGATGGCAACACAAAAATCCAATCACAGTAATTTAGATTGGAATGATGATCAAATTTTTGATGAGTTGCTGGCTGCTGTACCAAATAGTAAGACGGCGACAGATTTACATACGCCATTTACCCATGAGCCTCAAGCAAATCCAAACAGTCCTGTTGATGAAGAAGAGTTTGAGGCTGATATTGAAGCACTGATCACTGAATCTGCGAGACCAACAGTTGCACAGTCGCATACAGTTGCTCCTGTCCAAAATATCACGCAAGATGAGATACATCGTGTTGTTGCAGAGGATATGGATGATTTTAGTGATCTTCTGGTTGAAGAAGAGCGTGAACAGGCTTCACCACGAACAACCAGTTATGCGCAATCCTCTGCTTTTGTAAAAGCACCGATTGAAGTTTCAACACCAACACAAAAAGAAACACTGTCTAAAGAAGCCTTTATCGAAGCATGGCAAGAAACCGCAGGTAAAGCTGATCCTGATGCAGATTTGGATATAGAAGATGATTTTGACCTAGATGCACCATTAACAGATGCGTTTGGTCGTCCGATGTCACGCGCCATGCAAGTCGCGCAAAAACGCCGTGATCTACCGACTTTACCAGGTCTGGAATTACTGGATGAAGTTGATCCAAACAAAAAGGTCAATTTTACCGCTGAGCAACTCGCGCGTCTTTCTGAGCTTTTGGAGATCAAACTACAAGAGTTTAATGTAAAGGCTCAGGTGGTCGAAGCCCAGCCGGGACCAGTCGTAACACGCTTTGAACTCGATCTTGCACCGGGTGTAAAAGCCTCTAAAGTGACCAATATTTCACGTGATCTGGCACGTTCAATGTCGATGGCATCTGTTCGTGTGGTTGAAGTGATTGCAGGAAAACCATATATCGGAATTGAAGTGCCGAATAGTAGCCGTGAAATGGTACGGTTGATTGAGTTATTGAAAACGCCAGCTTTTGAAGACCCTGCGGGTTTGCTCTCTATGGCGATGGGTAAAGACATTTCAGGTAATCCTGTCATTACTGACCTTGGCAAAGCACCGCATATGTTGGTTGCGGGGACCACAGGTTCTGGTAAGTCGGTTGCAGTGAACTCGATGATTTTATCGATGTTACTGAAATATACACCAGACCAGTTACGCTTGATTTTGATCGATCCAAAACAGCTTGAATTAGCCAACTATAACGATATTCCGCACTTGTTAACGCCTGTGGTCACTGACATGAAAGATGCAGTCAGTGCTTTAAACTGGTGTGTCAATGAAATGGAACGTCGTTATAAGCTAATGTCCTTCCTGAAAATTCGTAAACTCAGTGACTATAACCGTAAGGTCGAAGAGGCGATTGCCAATGGTGACGATTTAATTGATCCAACCTGGAAAGCCAGTGATTCGGTTGTAGGTGAGCGTGCACCACGTTTAGCACCATTACCATCGATTGTAATTGTTGCCGATGAGTTTGCTGACATGATCATGCAAGTCGGTAAAAAAGCCGAAGAAATGATTACTCGTCTGGCGCAGAAATCGCGTGCAGCAGGAATTCATTTACTGCTCGCAACACAGCGTCCATCGGTCGACGTCATTACAGGTTTAATTAAAGCCAATATTCCAACCCGTGTTGCATTACGTGTAAACAGTAAAATTGACTCACGTACTATTTTGGATGCGGGTGGTGCAGAAGACTTACTGGGTCATGGTGATATGTTGTTCCTTGGGCCGGGTAAAATCGAACCTGAGCGTGTGCATGGCGCCTTTATTAGCGATGATGAAGTCAATCGTATTTGTGATGCTTGGCGTGAACGTGGTGAACCAGACTATGTGGATGAAATCCTGACGCCATTTGATGAAGAACCGACATCACGTGGTTTTGAAGATGGGGATGGTGATCCGAGCCGAGATGCACTGTATGACCAATGTGTTTCCTTTGTGCTCGAAACACGTAAAGCATCAACCTCATCGTTACAGCGTAAATTTAGCTTGGGCTATAACCGTGCAGCACGAATTATCGACCAAATGGAAGAAAACGGAATCGTGAGCTCGATGGGCGCAAATGGTAAGCGAGATATTCTAGTTTAAGCTGAACAAGACATGGTTCAATAAAAAGCCTCAATTTTGAGGCTTTTTTACGTTTATTTCCTTGTTGGCTTTGTGTGTGTGGGGCTGATTTGAGCGCATTGAGATGGTACCTGTAGACTGTTTTTATCTATGGTTGAAGTCCCGCTCAGAATTTTACTCAATGAATTGATGAAGTTGCTGGTGGAGTGTTTATTGTGTGGAGAAGTCTTAAACAAAAGTTCCGATTCAATAAAAAATTAGACCTCTTATTTAAGAGGTCTAAGAAGCGCAGAAGACTGATCTATTTAGAGGTTTGCTGATGATTTAAATAAGACAATATGCGTTGCATGGCATGCATATCTTCAAAAATAATCGTAGTTTGATGCTCATCTTTTTGGATGGTATGGGGTGATTTTAAAGGAATACTAAAGTATTTTCCATTGCCACTGCTGTTCTGAATATATCCATCTAGATAAGTAGTGTTTTGACTGCTGAAAATAATGTCTTTATCTGGTGGCAAAGTGAGTGTCATTGTCCCCGCATTGGAGAGCTGCTTTCTATAGTACGTCCAGTCTTGATCATAACCTCGGAAATAGGCCTGAGCTTGAATCTGCATACTCATGAGCGTCTGTAGGCTGGCAACTTGTCCACGGGAAAGCGCAATATCCATTAGTTTCTGGTAGGCAGTCTGATCGAGTTTAAATTTCGCGTCTGGATCATTTGGATGAGTATACTGAAGAATAGCTTCACGTTGCGTATCCGTTAAAGACTTCATTCCATTGAGCAGCGTACTAATCTCGGCCTTGCTAAAACCTTGAGGGGCTGTTAAGAGAACTTGAGTGGACACAAGGTGAGGTTGTGGCAGGTTGCCAGTCACCTTGATATTGACAGCATCACATGAATGGGCTGGTTTTATTCCTTGACCTACAATTTCCCCTTTTGTGGTTCTTAGGGTAAAAGTGACTTCTTTATCTTGAGGCGTATTATAAAGCCCTGTGAATTCTTGAGAATGACCTAAGTAAAATGTGAGATATCGACCATAACTTGAGAAATCTACGTCTAAATAAATATATGGAGAGACTTGGAACGGTGTGCTGAAACTGATGGGTAAGGAGGAGCATACCTCACTGTAGTGCCAGTCTAAATTCCAGTAAGAGAGATGTTTCACTTTATAGGTCACATCAAAATTACCTGTGGCATTTTGTTTGAAAGTACCTAGCAATTCTTTTTGCCATAAGCCGTTTGCTTCACTATGACTCCAGACAGGGATTTTATCGCCATCTTGAATGGGCTGATTAGTTTCAGGATTAACAAGACCCGCAGGCGCTTGAATGGTCATTTCAGCTTGTGCGTTTTCCAATAGATGGGCTTTACGTCCCTGCTGATCAGAAATATCTACGGCTAACAGACCTGCTGTAACAAAGTAACCAGCCTGCATATCCCATGAGTTGGTTTGATTATTCCATGTCGTGCGAACACGATCCGGATTTAGCCCCCCTGGAAAAACTTCACCAAGGTTTGCAGTTTTGGGGCTGAAGTAACCAATACTGACTTGTAAATCACCCGTTAATGGCTCTCCGTTACGGTCTTTCAGCACGGTACCTGAGGGGAGAATAAAGCTCGCACTCGCGTTTTTGGACAACGCATCTGTAGTTGTGGCTGTCAGATCTAGTGTCGTTGACAGTGTTCCGGTAGAATCAGCCTTGGCATTTTTTTGTATTGCAACAGCAACGCCTACCGGTGGTCCTGCTTTGTTGACTAAGTTGATGCGTTTGGATGTTGGGACTGAACCGTCATAGAGGACATCAATGCTTGAACTAAAATATCCAGCGGCACTGGCGATGAGGCGTAATTTAACAGGATTTGCTAAGCTTGCATTTTTAACTGCATCTGCTTTTAGAAAAATGGTGGTTGAACCAGTGGCATGCTTATTATCAGTGCGACTCAAGTTGGTATTTTCATAAAAATTATCGCCAGTAACATCATCAGAAGCCGTTAATGTAACCTCTTGCGTGATTCGTTTTCCAGTTTTAGCATCTATAAACTCGATCGGAAGGATGACACGTCCTCCCAACAGATCAACATTAACTACATGCGTTGCTGGAGTCGGGGGAGGTGTAGCGTTGGAAGATGGATTTCCATCATTACTTGCACCTCCACAAGCCGTCAAAACCAGCATACAACTCAGTAAGGCTGGAATAGAACATTGTTTTTGCATAGATATTTCCCTTCATTGGAATAATTTCTGGGTTTTATTGATTGAGTATTTCTAATGTATGCAAGCAAGAGACAGATGCCTATTCCTCAAATGAGGAGTGATGGATGAATTTTGATTAAATTTATGATTTAAATTTTGGAGAGTAAAATAGGCGATGCAGAAAAATTATTAAATAAGACAACGTCAGCAGCTATAAAATTGATCAATACATAGAAATGGCTTGGCTGTGATCGAAGGGAATGTGCTCTGGATAATGCTCTGCAACCAAAACACGCAAGATTTTGATTGCAGAAAAAATTGCTGTTTAAGCAAATTTTGCCAAGACTTCCAAGAAACCATCTTTTTGTCGTGGGAACTGTGCAATCACATCATGAATGCGTTGACCTTCTGGATTGGTTGCATTGAGATCACGATCAACAGCTAAAAATTGGATAATTAAGCGTTCATAGTCATTTGGGCGCATATGTTTGAATGCATGATAGAGCACATGAAAGTCAGCATTTACGCCAGTTGGAGGAAGTTGGTTAAGGTAGGCAAACACACGCTCATCTGACCACTCTTCATTGAAAGTTGCTGGCTGTGATAATGCCATGACAATCTCCTCAGTCTTATAAAATAATAAAGGCAAAATACTTGTAGTGGGGAAAGTCATACTTTCCAAATCCACCCGCGTATTCTGCCTTTATTTGCGAAAAATCGCTAATGAAAAAACTTCTATCGATCTTCAGGTAAATTGATATTCATTTCTAACATTTCGATATTTGCTTCTGAGCGAACCTGCATCTGAATATGCTGTTCATCCACACCACGAACATAACGACTCACCACCTGCATGATTTCTTTTTTCATTTGGTCGATTTTGTCTTGGCCTAGGCGACGACCTAAACCTTGTTCAGAGGCAACAATTACCTTTAAACGATCTTTGGCAGTTTGTGCACTTGATGGCTTTTCATCACTGCTAAAAAGTTTACTCCAGAATCCTGCCATAATTACGCTCCAAATAGTCTAGCTAACCAACCTTTTGGCTGTACTGCAATGTGTCGATAAGGACGGTCTTCGCCAAGGAAGCGAGCCACTAAGTCATCATAAGCTTGCCCAGCTTTTTCTTCTGTATACAGAATCACTGGTTTACCTTCATTTGATGCTTGAAGTACGCTCGGACACTCAGGGATGACACCCAAAGTTGGCACACGTAAAATATCTTTCGAAATATCATCGATTGTAAGCATTTCTTGTTTATCAGCACGCTCTGGGTTAAAACGTGTAATACATAAGTGCTTACGGATACGACCTTCGTTTTGTTCAACTTTTTTGGTCTTGCTGTCTAGCATACCAATAATACGATCTGAGTCACGTACGGATGAAATTTCAGGGTTAGTTACAATGATGGCTTCATCAGCATGATACATTGCTAAAATCGCACCACGTTCAATACCCGCAGGAGAGTCGCAGATAATGTAATCAAACTCTTGAGAAAGTTCATCAATGACACGTGCAACACCTTCATCGCTCAAGGCATCTTTATCACGTGTTTGTGATGCAGGGAGAATGTATAAGTTTTCAATCTCTTTATCACGGATCAGTGCTTGCTGTAAACGTGCTTCATTATTAATAACATTAACGAAATCATAAACTACGCGGCGTTCGCAGCCCATGATCAAATCTAGATTACGTAAACCTACATCGAAATCAATCACAACAGTTTTATGACCACGTAGGGCTAAACCTGTTGCAAAAGATGCGCTTGTTGTAGTTTTACCTACACCACCTTTGCCTGACGTTACGACAACAATTTTGGCCACCGAATCCACTCCTATTTATGGTCATACGCCCCTAAAAGGGCTTATTTGGTGCTTTTAAAACTCAATTCAATAAATTAAAACTGCAAGGCTTCAAATTCAAGTTCTTGCTTGTTATTTAAATAAATATGTACAGGCTTTTTGATCATATCTTTGGGAATATCATCTGCTACACAATAAGTCCCTGCAATAGAGATTAATTCTGCTTCGAGCGAATGGCAGAAAATACGTGCCGCAGTTTGCCCACCTGCGCCTGCAATGACTCTACCACGAGCATTGCCATAAATGTGAATATTTCCAGATGCAATCACTTCTGATCCACTATTCATACCCGCATTTAAGATAATATCGCCCTGATCTTGTACCAAACATTGGCCTGTACGCAAAATCTCATCATGATAAGAGGTGATATACGCATTCGATGTATTTTTTTGTGGTGTTTGTATTGCAGCATTATCCACTGTTTTTGCAGGGGCATGATCAACCACCTGTTCTTTGGATGCCTTGATGCGCTGTAATGGCTGGTCGGCAGGGAGAACAGGAAATTGAATCGCACGAGCTTCGTCACCCAAAATGCCATCAATGACGGCCATCGGCTGTAACCCTAAATCAATTAAAAGCTGAATTAAAGCAATCAGCTCTTGTTCAACGGTACTATCAATAATGACGAGTGTTCCGATATAAGAACCTTCATTCAGTGTATCGCTAAGTTGCTGTCGGATTGCATTATGGTCATTTGTGTCGAAAGTCAGTCGACTAAAATTCACCATTCTGCCCGTAATCCGTATATCAGCCATAATTTATCCTTCAGGGCTTTTTAAGCGCTCTATTGTGTTGAAGCGTGTTGTAAATAAAAGCAAATGCTAGAACAAATTACACGAATTCTCTAGCTTGATTGGTAATTTTTCTTGTAATCATTCTGCTTTTTTATCCAATTGATCAGATTCCTGCAAAGTTTGCTGCCATTGTTTGACTTTCACCTGTTTTCGAATCGCTTCGAGGCTTTCAAATACAACAGATTCGACTAATTCCTCCAAGTAGTGATTGTCAATATTCAGCTCACTGACTTGTTGTGCGATGTATTGGTAATTTTCATTTGGTTTTTGTGGTGAACCAGACGTAAATGGCTCAATTAAACCTGCACTGATATTTTCCCCTAATCGTTGTCCAATACTTTGTATTTGTTGTTCGATACGGCCGCCCACAATCGGGATTAGACGCAATAACTGCGTCAGTTCAGGGGTATCTTCAATGGCTTGATTGACAATAACACCTACTTTTTGAGTGATCACGGGTTGTTGTTGTTGTAAGGCGGTGGCCAAGGACTCTTGTAACATTGAGGTCAATGTTACGGTAAAGAGTTGGCGATGATGATCAACCAGATCATGAATAATTTTTTTATGACTGGAGCTGGTTTGCAATTCGTGTCGAATCCCGTCAATCACCGTAATGACGACGCGATCAGACAGCTCTTCCATCACCACGCGATAATAGAATAGAGCTTTGATACGAATGCCATCTGGCACAACCTTATAACCAAGTTCATGGAGTCGGTAGGCGATAATTCCCGCACGAAATAGCCGTAGAAAACGTAAATGCGGAATAATGGCTAAGATTTCATACCAGTGAATAAAGGGGAAAAACCACCAACGGGCATGATGTTTTTGTGCAATTGAGATGATCCAGCGCACAACCAGTTCAACAATCAAAAAGATAATGAACCATGCTTCAGTGGTAATCACCCAAGGGTGTAAATGGGTGCGATAAAAATCCAGCACACTGGAGAGATGGATAAAATTAAAAAACCATGCCCCGATATTACTCATCAGGAAAAAGTTCATGCCTAGACAGAACAAGTTAAAAACAATAATAAACACCATGAAAATGTCATAGACGAGGAACAGTTTGAAAAACACACTGTTCGGATTGACATAGTTATATTTAGAGTTTTGTCCTGAGTCCTGCTGGGTCATGTCTTTACTCAATTCCTGATGAGAATATTAATTATATTTTGCTTTCATTTGTGAAATCAGCTGGTCTTTTTCAGTCCAGATTTGATCAACCCATTTTTGGAAACGTTCACGATAGACAGGGTCATCCTCATAATTACCGCCGAGTACCCAGTCTGGAATTTCTATTTTACGCAAATCGACAGCGATACGTGACACATCTCCCAACCAGAATTCGCCATAACCGGGTGCACCATCAGGATACACAATAGTCATATCGACTAATGCATCAATTTGATCACCCAGAATACTGAGCGCTAAGGCCAAACCACCCGCTTTAGGTTTGAGGAGGTTTTGAAAAGGGGATTGCTGTGCAGCATGTTTTTCAGCAGTAAAGCGAGTACCTTCTAAATAATTTAATAAGGTAAAAGGTTGGCTCAGCAACTGTTCACAAGCTTTACGCGCTTCAAGCATATCTCGTGATTTTAGCTCTGGATTTTTAGCAATCTGCTCTTTACTATGCCGCTTCATCATTGGGAAACCCAATATTTTGAAAGCTTGTCCCACAAAAGGAATAAAAATAAGTTCCCACTTGGTAAAGAAGCGAGTAAGTGGCATACGGGTTAAACCGAAATACTGATTCACAGTGGTATCGACCCAACTTTGATGATTACACATCATCAAGTATCGTCCCTGCAAATTCAGATCAAGTTGTTCATCAATACTGATGTCCCATTGTAAATTTGGCAGAACATTGTCAATTAACCAGTTATTTACCCCTAACCAACTGTTGGTAATTTGAATATTTGTTTCATCTACTTTTGCAGATTGTTTAAATAATTTGGTGAGGCCTAAAGCAAGTACTGGTGGTCCATGAAAGAAGGTACTGCCTGTAATCACAGAACTAACGGTTAATCCTTTACTGACTTTTTGCAATAGGGATGCTTTTTTATTAGCGGTAGCCATAAATCGAACCTTGAGTGCATATGTTTGAAAAAGAGATGTTCCAACTATAAACAACAGATGTTGAAATACAACTGTATATTTTAAGTTATTGACATTTTTTATATATTCAAATGCGTAGATCGGTTTTATTGGTAAAAGGTCGAGATGATCTTGTCAAGTTTGCTCATAAATTGCATGCTTTTATTTTGTGATGAATTCCTCATTCCTGATTTGTTGTGCGATGGATATAACAATGGAGAAATTGTGTTGCTTGAATCAAGTAAAATGCATCAAAATATTACAAAACTACAAATAAAGTGTTTATTATTAACAAAAAATCAATGGTCTAGCACCATTTTCTCATTCATCATTTGTCCAGACAACAAAATACATAGACAGGAGCAACGCAATGCGTGCATTAGTAATTTCAACACTCGTAGGGGCTGGCTTGGTACTTTCTGGTTGCCAAACGACTGGTAATAACATTGGTGGCGTAGAATACGATAAAGCAGCTTTAGGTGCATTAATCGGTGCCGCTGCAGGTTATGGTGTTTCTAAGGGTAACGCAAATACAAGTAAGCAAAACAACCGTGCTGCGGCAATTGGTGCAATTCTTGGTAGTGCTGGTGGTTTGTATCTCGATAATAAAGAGAAAAAATTACGTGAGCAAATGGCGGGTACTGGTGTAGAAGTAGGCCGTAACCCAGATGGTTCTGTACAATTAATCATGCCAGGTAGCATTACGTTTGATACTAACAAATCAAACATCAAACCGAATTTCTACGGTACTTTAAACAAAGTAGCGCAGACTTTAGGTGAAGATAACAAGAGTGCAATCCTTGTAACGGGTTATACAGATAACACAGGTAATGACTCAATCAACATCCCATTATCTCAAGCACGTGCTCAATCAGTGAAGAACTATTTAGCAGGTCAAGGCATTTCTGGTAGCCGTATCGATGCACAAGGTTTAGGTTCAGCTAACCCGATTGCTTCAAACGCGACTGCTGCTGGTAAAGAGCAAAACCGCCGTGTAGAAATCAGCATTTATGCTAAACAGTAATTTTTACTGATTTCAAAAAAGCCACCTTCGGGTGGTTTTTTTATGGCCTTGAGATTAAGACGACAAACTATGGCGTGCTATTTGTGTAAGGCATCATAATTTATACATATCCCTAGATTTACTATTGGGATTCTAAATCAGAGATGTCTATAATTGTGCTCGAAAAATCAGGCTCGGAAACGAGAGAGGTATAACCAATGTCATCTGCCAGTCAACTTAATGACAAGCAACTTGAGGCCATGAAATATGTTCAGGGGCCATTGTTGGTACTTGCAGGGGCAGGTTCAGGTAAAACCTCTGTAATTACCCGAAAAGTTGCTTTCTTAGTACAACAGTGTGGTATTCCTGCCTATCGTATTACTGCAATGACCTTTACCAATAAAGCGGCGCGTGAAATGAAAGAACGTGTCGGAAAATTGCTGTCACGTGAAGAAGCTAAAGGGCTTTCGGTCTCGACCTTCCATACTTTCGGTTTAAATTTACTGCGCCTTGAATTAAAACACTTACCGCTAAAAAATAATTTTTCGATTTTAGATGCTGATGATTGCAAACGAATCTTGATGGATTTGATGCAGCGTGACAATTTATCCGGTGCTGAGAGCAAAGAGCTGCTCGCCAAGGCGATGAAGAAAATTTCAGACTGGAAAAATGATCTGATCGTCCCTGAACAAGCACATTCAACTTGTGAAACGGTAGAAGACGTTCAGTTTGCACATCTATATCAGCTCTATGAGCGTAATTTGCGTGCCTATAATGCCGTAGACTTTGATGACTTGATCGTGATGCCAACACGTTTGCTTCAGGAAAATGCCGAAGTGCGTGACAAATGGCAGAACCGTGTTCGTTATTTATTGGTGGATGAATATCAAGATACCAACACTGCGCAATATACCCTTGTTAAGCTTTTAGTTGGAGTGATGGGGCAATTTACCGCTGTAGGTGACGATGACCAATCCATTTACGCTTGGCGTGGTGCAAAGCCTGAAAATATGGCGTTGTTAAAAGATGATTTCCATAATCTTAAAGTGATTAAGCTGGAGCAGAACTATCGTTCAACCAGTCGTATCCTAAAAGCGGCCAATGCCGTGATTGAAAATAATCCGCATATTTTTGATAAAAAATTGTGGAGTGACAAAGGTCACGGCGAAACCATTCGTGTCATCACTTGTTTAAATGATGACGATGAAGCAGAGCGTGTAGTTAAAGATTTGATTACACATAAACTGATGAATGGTAAAAACTGGAAAGATTATGCAGTGCTGTATCGCGGTAACTTTCAAGCTCGTGTGATTGAAACTCAACTGCGTCAGATGCAAATTCCGTATAAGTTGTCAGGCGGGCAGTCTTTCTTCGCGCGTGCCGAAATTAAGGATGTGATGAGCTATTTACGCTTAATCATTAACCCAGAAGATGACAGCGCCTTTTTGCGTATTATCAATACGCCAAAACGTGCCATTGGTCCAGTGACGCTAGAGAAACTTGGTTTATTTGCTCAAGAAAATACCTTGTCTTTACTAACGGCATCTTCAGACCAACGTTTAAGCATGGTATTACCGAAAAAAGCTGCGACTCAATTACATGAGTTTGCTGATTTTATCGCGACATTTACACGAGAGCTCTTAGATGATGATGCACCAATGCCGAAAGTGCGTCAGATGATCAATGAAGCAGGTTATATCGATTATATACGTGAGCAGGCTGCGACCCCTGCACAAGAGAAGACCAAACTCGACAGTATTGAAAGCTTGTATAGCAGTATTCAAAATCTATTGAATCGTACTGATGATGTGGATGAGAAAAATATTGAAAGCGTGATTCGTAAACTGGTGTTGTTGGATATGCTCGAACAGCAACAGGAAGAAGAAGATACCGATAAAGTGAATTTATTAACTTTGCATGCGGCAAAAGGTTTGGAGTTCCCTTATGTGTATATGATTGGCTTGGAAGAAGAGCTATTACCACATAAAAACTCGATTGCATCGGAAACGGTCGAAGAGGAACGCCGTTTGATGTATGTAGGTATTACTCGTGCCCGTCAAGGTCTAACACTGACCCTTGCTGAGCAGCGTAAGAATGGTGGACAAATGCGTCAAATGACGCCAAGTCGTTTCTTGGACGAGATGCCACAAGATGATTTGGAATGGCATGGCCGTAAAAAGAAACTGGCGCCCAATGTTGATCCAAAAGAACAAGCTCAGCAGTACCTTGCCAACTTAAAAGCATTGTTAAAACGTTAAGAAATTGTAAGTAGGAAATTTTAATGAAAGTTCAAGTTAAAGTATTAGATGCCCGTTTAGGTCAAGAGTGGGCTTTGCCTTCTTATGCAACGACTGGTTCAGCAGGTTTAGATTTACGCGCATGTTTAGATGAAGCGATTGAGATTGCTGCGGGTGAGACGGTTTTAGTGAAAACAGGTTTGGCGATTTATATCGAAGATCCAAACTTTGCAGGTTTAATTCTACCGCGTTCAGGTTTAGGCCATAAACATGGTATTGTGTTAGGTAACTTGGTAGGTTTGATTGATTCTGATTACCAAGGTGAGCTCATGGTATCGGTTTGGAATCGCGGGCAAAACAGCTTCCGTTTAGAACCAGGTGAGCGTTTAGCACAATATGTATTGGTTCCAGTGGTACAAGCAGAGTTCGAACAAGTGAGTGAATTCGTTGCGACTGAGCGTGGCGCAGGTGGTTTTGGTCATACTGGAAAACAATAAGATTTTTCACTAGTTATCACTTTAAATGCAATGTTTTGCTGAAAAACGTTGCATTTTTCATATTGATTGTTGCCTTGATATATATTACAAAGCAGCTGACTAATTATTTTAATTTTTCTGAATAAGGGTTAATTAATTTCTTAATAGTTTCTGCTTTTTTTATGGATCAAATGATTATAAAAATAGGGGCTTACAGTGAATATACAACATACATTTCCGCTGAATATTTTCCGTGCTTATGATATTCGCGGAAAGCTAAGCAATTTAACGCCAAATATTATTAGCCTAATTGCTTATGCTTTGGCTTCGCAATATAAAAATGCTGAACAAACACACGTGGTGATTGGTTATGATGCACGTTTAACCAGTCCAACTTATGCCAACATCATCCAAAATATATTCGAAAAACAAGGTTTACAAGTTACTAATATTGGTTGTTGTTCATCACCGATGATGTATTACATTGCCCGTGATTTTGGTGGTAATGGGATTATGGTGACTGCAAGTCATAATCCGAAATCGGATAATGGCATTAAATGGATTTTAAAAGGTGAACCACCAACACCAGAAACCATTCAACAGGTGGGGCAGTATGCACAGACTTCTTTGAGCAATATTGAGGATTTCTTGCATTCAGAAAATACGGCACACCAAATTGTTGCTCAGTATTGTTTGCAGTATCAGCATTCATTGATTAGTGACATACAGTTAACATACCCATTAAAAATCGTTCTAGATGGATTACATGGTTCTGCAGGGCGCTGTGCCAAACTGGTTTTAGAAAAGCTAGGCTGCGATGTCATTGCTTTACGCTGTGAAGCCAATGGACATTTTCCTGATCATGCGCCAGACCCATCTCATGCTGAACATTTAAAGCAATTACAAGCCGCTATTGTTGCCGAGAAAGCCGATCTCGGTATTGCGTTGGATGGTGATGGGGATCGTGTCGTTTTACTCGACGAGAATGCACATATCATTAGTCCTGATCGCTTATTGTCCTTATTTGCGCAGATCTGCTTAAAGCAGCATCCACATAAAGAAATCGTCTTTGATGTGAAGTGCTCACGTATGGTGGCGGATACCGTACAGGGGCTGGAAGGTCAAGCCAAAATGATTCGTACGGGCAGTAGCTTTTTACGCGCTTATTTATCGCAATCAAAAGGCACGGCTGTTTTTGGGGGTGAATATGCAGGTCACTATGTCTTTAATGATGGACGTGGTTTTGGCTATGACGATGGTTTATACGCAGCTTTGCGTGTGATGGAATATTTAACCCAATCAAAAGCAACAACCCTGTCTGAGTTATTGGCAGCTTACCCAGAACGTTATTGCACAGAAGACACCTATATCAGTACTCATGATGCCAATCCTCAGCAAGTTTTAAATGATATTGAAATTTTAAGTCATCGTTTAGGCGCCCGTTTAAGTAAAATTGATGGTGTAAGACTTGATTTTGACGATGGATTTGGCATTATTCGAGCATCAAATACTGGCGAATATTTTACCGTCCGTTTTGATGCTGATAATCAGAACCGATTAATTGAAATTCGTCAAAAGTTTGTTTCTATGTTGCAAGACCAATATCCAAAGATTGCACAAGAACTCGCACAGGCCTAAAAGGAGAGACGCATGCCACATGAGCATATCGGCATTGATAAAGCAAAAATTTTGATCGAAGCTTTGCCGTATATCCAACGTTTTGCAGGAAAAACGCTGGTTGTAAAATATGGTGGTAATGCGATGACTGATCCTGAATTGGAAAGTTCATTTGCCCGTGACATCGTGTTGTTAAAAACGGTTGGTCTGAATCCAATCGTTGTGCATGGTGGTGGTCCACAAGTGGATTCATTGCTAAAACGCTTAGGACAAGAATCTGACCGTATTGATGGGATGCGCGTGACTGATCAAGCCACCATGGAGGTGGTTGAGATGGTGTTGGGCGGTAGCGTCAATAAATCGATCGTGAATCTGATCAATAAGCATGGTGGCCGCGCCATTGGTTTAACCGGTAAAGATGGCAATTTACTGCGTGCACGTAAATTATTGATGGAAAAGCAGGAAGCTGACGGCTCTATTTCACAAATTGATTTGGGCATGGTCGGTGAAGTGACTGGCGTAAAAACTGATGTACTGGAAATGTTTACCCAAAGTGATTTCATTCCAGTAATTGCACCATTAGGTGTAGATGAAGAAGGCAATACCTATAATATCAATGCGGATCTTGTGGCCGGTAAAGTTGCAGAAGCCTTAGGCGCAGAGAAGTTGATTCTGCTCACCAATATCACAGGGGTGTTGGATGAAAATAAAAACTTATTAACAGGCCTAAGCACACAAGAGGTTGATCGTTTGATCGAAACGGGTGTGATTTACGGTGGCATGATTCCGAAGGTCGGTTGTGCATTAGATGCTGTTAAAGGCGGTGTTGTGAGTGCACATATTGTTGATGGTCGCGTACCGCATGCAAGTTTATTAGAGATCTTCACCGATCATGGTGTTGGTACATTGATTACCAACCGCGCCAAACATTAATTCACCCTATTGATTTAAAAAGAGACCTCAAGTAGGTCTCTTTTTTTGTCATGACCTGTTCATGTTTTAGTCATCGCAATGTCATTTAAGCAATTTAAGGTAGGTCTAGTCATAAGGAGCTTTCATTATGCTAGAAAAATTAAATCAATATCGCCAGACATTGACTTTACCCTTACGCCACAAGCCAGCTCAAAATCAATTCCGTTTTGAATGGGTGGATAATTTAAAAGAATTACAAGAAGTACAACGCTTTAGAGCAACGCAATTTAGCCATCAATTTGGTATGCATTTTGAAGATGGTTTAGATCAAGATCTCTATGATTTTGGCTGTGAGCATGCAGTGTTACGTGAAAAATGGACAGGTGAAATTGTCGCTTATACCCGTCTTAAATTATTCCAAGGATATGAAATCGGGCAGAGTTACAGTGCTCAAGAGTTTGAAATTGTCCCGCATTTATCTCATTTACCCAGTGTCTTAGAAATCGGACGTACTTGTGTACACCCTAAATTTCGCTCTGGTAAAGCACTCTCAATGCTATGGTTGAACTTGACCCCTAAAGTACTGTGGTCAATGCGTGCTAAGTACTTAATGGGCTGTGTCAGTATCCATTTGGATGATAACTTGGCACGTGCCTATTATACGCATCGTCAGATCCAACAGTTGGGCGATCATCAAACCATAGATATCCGCTCAAAACGTAGCTTTGAACCAGAACGTCCGGACTATAGTTTCCCGCAAGATGAACGCATGCCAAAACTGTTTCAGACCTATCTTGGAATGCAATCGAAACTATCAAAACAAGCATTTTATGATGAAGATTTTAAATGCTTGGATTATTTCGTTTTCCTTGAAGTGAATAAGATTGCGACCTCTTTTGTGATGAACAAAATGGTGCAGCGGTAGTAAGGTTTTGTTGATACTACAACCATGCATTACGTTATCGGCTAAAACAACATAATCAATGCATGAAATACCTACTATGATGGCTCTTATCAAGTTTCATACTGACTGTTTAGGGTTGTTTTAGTCATAACCCTATGGGACAGGGAAATTTTTTGCCGCTACGTCGTTATGTCTTGTTCATTTAGAGTCACTAAATTTTACAAGCCCTGCCTCGTATCAGCTAAAAATATCCTCTGTCGCAAGCATCTGTGTAATATCAACAGAACCTCTTATCATTCTTAATCTAATAGTGAGCACATATTGAGATTTACAAGCCATCTCTCCCTCATGCACAATAGGCATAGATGTTTGATAGTTTAAAGATATGTGCCAGCTATTAGGAATGAATTGCGCCACCCCGACAGATATTACTTTTTCTTTTCGTGGGTTTTCACAACGCGCAGGGGTGACCTCTGATCATTGTGATGGTTTTGGGATCGCTTTTTTTGAAGATAAAGCTTGCCGCTTATTTGTTGATAATCAATCTGCGGTCGAATCTCCTATTGCTGACCTGATTCGTAATTATCCAATCAAGTCTCGCAACGTCATTGCACATATTCGTAAAGCCACGCAAGGTAAAATCAACCTCGAAAATTCACATCCTTTTTTACGTGAGTTATGGGGAAGACATTGGATTTTTGCGCATAATGGTGATTTACATGATTTCAAACCTGAGTTAAGTGGCCGTTTCGAGCCGGTAGGTAATACCGATAGTGAACTTGCATTTTGTTATTTACTGGATCAATTTGTTGAAGCCTTTGGCTACACCGAACCCAGCTTAGAAGAAATCTTTGCACTGTTACAGCAGATTGCTCCGCAGATTGCAGAGCATGGTACATTTAATTTCTGTTTATCAAATGGCAAGGCGTTATTTAGTTATGCCACAACCAAACTGCATTGGTTAGTCCGCGAATATCCATTTCAACCTGCCCATTTAATTGATCTTGATGTGGAAGTCGATTTTAGTCAGGTCACCACGCCAGAAGATCGCGTTGCAGTGATCACGACAGAGCCGTTAACACATAATGAAGCATGGACAGCCTATCAAGCAGGGGAAATGATTTTATTTCAGCATGGTAAACCGATTCTGCATGCCTTAACACGGGTTGAGCGTTTAATCCGCGAGGCAGAAAATCCAGCCTTAAAACGCGTGACCAAAGCAGACCAGTATTGAAGTCGTTCAATCGATAAAAATGAACTTATCGCTCAGCTCATTGCTTTAGATTTATAGTATGTGGAACCGCACATCATATCCGTGATACAGCTGATATTGATCTTGTCGTAAGCCCAGATTTGTTTTGTCATTTACAAGCGACTTGGAACCAGAAAATTTGCCCAAATGGGAAAATTGGACTTTATTAGGGCTGTTTTGAAGCTTATTTAGATGTGAACTGTGGTGACAGACAGGAAAGTTTTCAAACCCTATTGGCAAGTTCTGAGCTGATTGCCGGAATAGATTTTATGCATTTATCTACACTCGCTGAATTTAAACGAAATTATGGGCGGAATAAGGATTTATCCGATTTAAATTTAATAGCAGCATTTCAAAACAATAAATAAGACTATTTTGCTTGGGTTTTTTAATTTTAAAGTTATTTTTTATAAAAATTAGATAGATATTTTTTCTTGTTGGTTAAAAAATACTTGAGTGTTTTGATCGGTTTAAATATTTAAATAAATATAAAACAAGGGTTTAATTTGTTTTCTTTATCAATAGTTAAAATCTGACAAAAACGCTGTGTTTTTATTTAATTGCTTTGCCGATATTATATCCTTATTCAATAAATCAAATATGGTTTGGGGTTCGATATGGGTATGAAATGGTCTGTCGAATATAATACAGGAATCGAGGTGATCGATGATCAGCATCGTCGTATTCTAGATTATATTAATGAAATTGATGAATTAAATGAGGGTGATGATCGGGCAAAATTAAAAGGTATTTTGGATAATATCATTGATTATACCCAGTCTCATTTTACCTTCGAAGAAAGCCTACAAGAAGAGGCAAACTATAAATATCGTGTACCACATAAGCGTGTACATGACTTATTTATCAAAAAGATAGAGACTTATCGTCAACGTTTTGAGTTGGGGCAAGAAATTGATAGTGAACTGCATGAAGCGCTATCAAAATGGTTGATCAACCATATCCGTCATGATGATGCAGATTATGTCGGTGCTGTAAAAGAAAATATGATCGGAATCATTAAAGAAAATGAAAAGAAAAAAGGGAAAAACTGGTTTTCTCGATTCTTCTCATAATAATAAGACAATAATAAAAGACCCCTTATGATAAAAAATAATAAGGTGTGGTATGAGTGAACATAAGGGGTCTACTTAATAATATAATAATTCGTGCGCAGCAAATCATCGTAAGGTGATTTGCTTCTTTCTTTCGAGATCTTTTGTTTTGATTTTCAGGCGTGAGGAAGGCAAAATAGATTGAATATTTCATTGCAAGCTCCATAAAGTGCAATGAGTTCAAAGATTTTTCAAGGAATGCATTATGCAGGACACAACTCTGTCACGCTGGTTTGCGCCAGTGATGGCGTTTTGCCTATCTTTTGTCATGATTACCACATTGGCACCTACTGTTGGAATCCAGATCGATCGTCAATTCGATTTCTGGCTACTGTGGTTAGGCACCATGATTTTATTGGCATTACCCATCGGTTATCTTGAAATTGCTTTAGCAAAGCGTTCGCAGACTACAGCATTACAAGCACTTTCAAGCTTAACACGTGATGCAGATGCTTCACCGAGATGGCGTATTGTAGGCTGGTTGGCTGTTATATTCGTTCCATTCTTTGCAGGTAGTGTATTGACTGCTGCAACACATGTCGTGAGCCAACAGCTAACGCTTGCTGTATCAGGTCAGATTCTTTTTGCAGCCCTTGCCATTGTTGCACTTGGATTATCTTTTATCCCTCGCCAATTTTTAATTGCTTTGACAACGATTGGTGTGATTGCCGCATTTATTCTTGCCAATGTAATGGGAACACATCTAACGGCTTGGCATTGGACAGGAATCGAGTTTAAAGAGTGGGGCAATGCAACAGTTCTTGCTTTGGTTGCAAGTGGTTTAGGGCTGGGCTTGTACTGGCAAAGTAGTTTAGTCGCAGTGAAAAAACAGGAAGCCGCAACAACTACAGCCTTGCCAATTTGGCTGGCGCAATTACTTGCTGTGATTGCCTTTGGCTTCTTCTCTGTGCAAGCACAGTTACCTGCATTGGCATGGGTGTTTGCTGCCATCATGTCAGCAGCACTCTTAATTCAATTTGCAAAAGAACAGTTAGCACAGCGTCAGCTTGCGATCATGATTCAATGGGCGATTTTGCTTGCAGCTATTGCTGTTTGGGCTGTACCGCAAGTGGAACAAATCTTTAATAGCCTGCTCATGCTTTGGGGATTATTGATTTGCCTGATTTACGCTGTATTTGCTGGCTGGATTATGAAGATTAGTCATCTGCGTAAAGCAATGGGCTTTAGCAATGAGTTGTTTTATAACATTTGGCGTATTGCCATCCGTATCGTGCTACCACTTTCAATTGTCGTGGCAATCATTGCTGTGATTGGACAAGTACTGTAATGGAGCAGGCTAAACAAGTATGGGTCGCTTTTTCAAGTCCTGAACAGCAATTCCATATTGCTGTCAGCTTTAGTGAGGGAATGACGGCCCAACAGGCAATTGATGCCAGTGGCTTAACAGCACAGGCGATACTACCAGAAGTTTTACAGTTGGGTGTATTTGGTAGCAGAATTGACGCGGATACAGTCCTGCAAGCAGGTGACCGTGTTGAAATCTATCGGGCACTTACCATTAATCCGAATGATATTCGGCGTAAGCGGGCAGCAAAGAACCCAGTTGGGCGATTTATCAAAGGTAATCGCTTTAAGGCATAAAGTTGATAAGTAAAACCCCTCATGATTGACTCGATGAGGGGTTTCTTTTTACTGGAAAGCCGTTATAGTGGTGGCGCAGTCAAAATAGCTTCTTTTGATGCCGGTAAACCAGGTTGTGATTCTGGAATCGTATCTAAACCTTCTAAACGTTCTACGTTACCATTCGCATCAAAATAAACTTTTAAATGTTGACCGTGTGCCGCAGGTATTTTTGCTTTTTTCGCATAAGTGCCTGGGATATAGTTGTAGATGTAGTCCCAACGTTGTGGGTTCAGTGGATCTGTCACTGTTGGACTACCAAGCAAGAAACGGACTTGCTGAAAGCTCATACCCACTTGTACTTGAGAAGCTTGTGCTTTGGTTAATGGTGTTCCTTGTGGAATATCAACTTTATAAACACCAAAGACTGAACAACCGCTAAGTACTGTAGTGACGAACAACGCCAGCATGATTTTTTGCATTTTGCTACACTATCCTGATAAATGATGATGCATTTGAGTCAAGGATAGATCATACTGCATCTAAACTCTATTGCCTATTCCAACTTAAGATTTGTTGAGAGACCTTTTTTTATGCCGATTTCTAATCAAGACTTACGCAAAGCTGGACTTAAAGTTACCCTTCCTCGTATTAAGATTTTGGAATTATTAGAAAATTCAAAACAACATCATTTAAGTGCTGAAGATATTTATAAAACCTTGCTTGAACAAGGTGAAGATGTTGGCTTAGCGACAGTTTACCGTGTGTTAACACAATTCGAAGCTGCGGGTATTATTCAGCGTCATCATTTTGAAAACAATCATTCCGTTTTCGAAATTATGCAGGAAGATCATCATGATCACCTTGTTTGCTTAAACTGTAATAAAGTTATTGAATTTACAAATGATATTATCGAGAAAGAGCAACATGCAGTTGCAGACCAACATGGTTTTGCCTTAACTGGACACTCTTTAAACTTATATGGTTACTGTAGTGATGCAGAATGCCAAGAGGCTTATCGTAAAAAATAAGTGGGATTGCGTTAAAACCGAAAAGTTCACGAAAATTGAACAAATAAAAAAGGGAAGGTTACAAAAACCTTCCCTTTTTTAATGGCTTAGTTTGAATTATTGACCATCAAAGGTAATATTTCGGCTGGCACTCAGTAACTGGTCTGCACCTTCTTCTGACAGTTTGATGGTGAGACGTAAGTCATTTGGCGAATCCGCATGCTTTAAGGCATCTTTGTAGGTGATTTGACCTGCCTTATAAAGATCAAATAAGGCTTGGTCAAAGGTTTGCATACCCAACTCACGTGAACGCTTCATCAGATCTTTAATCTCATGAATTTCACCCTTACGGATATAGTCAGCCAAAAGCGGTGTATTGATTAAAATCTCAATCGCAGCACGACGTGAATTACCATCTGGTGTTGGAATCAATTGCTGTGCGACGAGTGCTTTTAAGTTCAGCGACAAGTCCATATACAATTGACTATGACGGTCTGCTTCAAAGAAGTGAATGATACGATCCAGTGCTTGGTTGGCATTGTTGGCATGCAGGGTGGCAAGTACCAAGTGACCTGTTTCAGCGAAAGCGATGGCATAGTCCATGGTTTCACGTGAACGAATCTCACCAATCAAGATCACATCTGGCGCCTGACGTAGTGTATTCTTTAGCGCAATTTCAAATGAATCGGTATCAATCCCAACTTCGCGCTGTGTCACGATACAGCCACCATGCTGATGTACAAACTCGATTGGGTCTTCAATGGTGATGATATGACCTTTGGAGTTTTGGTTACGGAAACCAATCATCGAAGCGAGGGAGGTTGATTTACCAGTCCCTGTTGCGCCTACAAAAATGATGATGCCGCGTTTGGTCATCGCCAATTCTTTCAGCACTTCAGGTAGTTTTAGATCATCCATCGAAGGAATCACCGTTTCAATACGACGTAACACCATGCCAGGCATATCACGTTGTTGGAAGGCACTAACACGGAAACGTGCTGTTTTTTCACGGTTCATGATCGCGAAGTTACATTCACGGGTTTCTACAAACTCTTTACGCTGTTTGTCGGTCATAATGGATTGAACCAGTTGACCCACAATTTCCCCTGAAAGTTTTGATTTGGAAACAGGCACGATCTGCCCGTTAATTTTCATTGAAGGTTCAACATCTGCAGTGACAAATAAGTCAGATGCATTTTGCTGAATCATCAAATTGAGTAAATCATTAAAGTCCATGATATTTCTCTAATCCATTTATTTTTATAGGAATGACTCAGGTTGTTTTGCAGCAGTACGTGCTGTTTGCGGGCTAATAATACCTTTAGACACCAGCGTTTTCAGACTTTGATCCAGTGTAGTCATACCGTAGTTTGCACCTGTTTGGATCGCAGAATACATTTGTGCGACTTTGTTTTCACGTACAAGGTTACGAATCGCAGGAATCCCGATCATGATTTCATGTGCAGCAACACGACCACCACCATTCTTTTTCAGTAGTGTTTGAGAAATGACGGCCTGTAGAGATTCAGACAGCATGGCACGAACCATGTCTTTTTCTTCTGCAGGGAAGACGTCGATGACACGGTCAATGGTTTTTGCTGCAGAAGTGGTATGCAGTGTACCAAACACCAAGTGACCCGTTTCCGCAGCGGTCAACGCCAAGCGGATGGTTTCTAAGTCACGCATCTCACCGACTAGGATAATGTCAGGGTCTTCACGCAGTGCTGAGCGTAGTGCTGCATTAAAGCCGTGGGTATCACGATGCACTTCACGTTGGTTAATCAAACATTTTTTCGATTGGTGTACAAATTCAATTGGATCTTCGACGGTTAAAATATGGTCATAAC
The DNA here is from genome assembly GCF_013072695.1 of Acinetobacter sp. Ac_5812. Lineage (GTDB taxonomy): Bacteria > Pseudomonadota > Gammaproteobacteria > Pseudomonadales > Moraxellaceae > Acinetobacter. The sequence continues at coordinate 379,431 of NZ_LXUK01000027.1, read as the reverse complement.
GGTTTTCGTTAATATAGTCGATCATCGCTGCAAGGGTGGTTGATTTACCCGAACCTGTTGGACCTGTAACCAGTACGATTCCACGTGGATAATCACAGATTTCTTTGAAAATTGAACCTAAGCCCAAATCTTCCATGGTCAACACTTTAGATGGAATGGTACGGAACACTGCACCTGCACCACGGTTCTGGTTAAATGCATTGACACGGAAACGAGCAATATTCGGCACTTCAAATGAGAAGTCCGTTTCTAAATCTTCTTCAAAGTCACGACGTTGTTTATCATTCATAATGTCGTACACCAAGCGATGTACATCTTTATGTTCAAGTGCTGGTAAGTTAATACGGCGAACTTCACCATCCACACGAATCATAGGAGGCATACCCGCTGAAAGGTGTAAATCTGAAGCACCGTTTTTGACCGAAAAGGCGAGTAGTTCTGTAATATCCATAATTTCCCCGAAACAAACTAAAATGTCTCATTATTTTGTAGAATAATATAAGGCTTTCATTCGGGCTTACCAACACCTTAAAGAATGGAAAGCAAAAAAAGATTTCGTAAATGAGAACTGTGTCAATGAATCAATCGCAACAATCCCGCCAATCTGTTTTAAATCAAATAGAACTAGCTTGTCAGCGTGTTCAACGTGATCCTGCAACAGTGCAGTTGTTAGCTGTTTCCAAGACACATCCCAGTGCCAGCATTCGCGAAATGTATGCAGTTGGGCAGCGCTGTTTTGGTGAAAACTATTTGCAAGAAGCACTAGAAAAAATTGAAGAACTACAAGACTTAGAAATTGAATGGCATTTTATTGGTCATGTACAACGTAATAAAACCAAGCATCTGGCGGAAAAATTTGACTGGGTGCATGGAGTTGATCGTTTGATCATCGCTGAGCGTTTATCCAGTCAGCGTTTAGATACTCTACAACCCTTGAATATTTGTCTGCAAGTGAATATTGATGGGCAGGATTCTAAAGATGGTTGCCAACCAACTGAGGTTGCTGAGCTGGTTCAGCACATCAGCCAGCTTCCAAATATCCGCTTACGTGGTTTGATGGTGATTCCTGCACCCGAAAATCATGCTGCATTTGCTGATGCTAAAGTGCTATTTGAGCAAGTGAAAGCTCAACATGCGCAACCGCAACACTGGGATACCTTGAGTATGGGCATGTCCGCTGATCTGGACGCTGCGATTGCGGCAGGTTCAACCATGGTCAGGGTAGGAACTGCATTATTCGGAGCACGTGATTATTCAGTCTAGCTTAATAATATTTAACGATTTTTTTGTTTATATAAAGAATAAATTTTAATTGTTTAAAAATTTATTCTTTCCGGAAATTGCATGATTGTTAATTAATTGTTTGGTGTTTTTTACAATGTAAAGTTTTGATTTTTAAATATATGTTATAAGTAATTTAGATCAATAGTTTTGTAGAAAATAATGTAATTAATATTGGCTTATAATGGTGGAATAAATACTATTGTCAATTGTTTATTTCCATTGCCAACCAATAGCCATTCCTCCTCCAACACTACCTTGTGTATTCGCTGTTCCTGCAGCTTTGAATATAAATTTATTATTTTCGGTAATACCGCTAAGACCCAATGCATATCCTTGCTGACCTTCCCAAGTTCCGACTCCCATACTCATCATACTATAACCAGCTTGAGTGGGTTGAGGTAAAGATGCAATTGCAAGAGCTGATGCAAGGGCTGCTTGTGAATCTTGCTTGAACTCAGAAAAATTATGATTTAATGACGTTAAACGCTGATTTGTATATTCTTTTGCTTGTTTTAGCATATATTGATCACCTTGTTCAGCATATGTTTTAGCATCTTGTAAGCTTTTTGCATTTGTATCTTTCATTTGTCTTAGATTAACCGCATCGGATTCAGCTATTCCAGCAGCAACATGAATGATTTGGCGTTCCTGAGTTGGAGAACCTATTGAAACCGTATTATCCCGTTCAGAGCTAGACCCATTGCCTAAGATGACAGCATTGTTTGCTGTAGTTGAAACATCATGTCCGAGAACAATAGTGTCATTACCTATAATAATATTGTTATTACCAATAGCATAATTTGAATGACCTGATACTAGGTTGAGGTCACCAATAGAACCTGAGTAATTACCTGTAACTTTGTTTTTAGAACCTATACTAATAGACTGCTCGCCATGGGCATTTGTATTAGTACCAATGGCAATTGCATTTTTACCCAAAGCTTGAGCGGGGAGTTCTGTTTCAGTTGTATTGGATTGGATTTGGAAATATAGGTTTTTCTGCTGACTAAGTGCAGAAATCCATTCTTTTTCAGTACCTGTATATCCATTTTCAACAGCAAGATCGAAAGCATTTTTACCTGTTTCTCCTCGAAGCGAAGCTAGCCATTCTATTTGTGTTCCATTGAAGCCCTCATCTTTAGCAATTAGATAAGCGCTTTTACCAGCTGCCCCATTAGAGGGAAGGCTATTTATTTGAGTTTGTAAATTAGTAAGTTTGCTATCAACCGCCGTAAAGGCATTACCAACATTATTATAGTTGGAATCTTGGATAATATATGTTGGAGTGTTAAATTGATTAGTTGTAAAATTTGCGCCACCACCTAAAGCATTGGTTAAATTTATTCCAGCATTCTTTAGCTGGCTATAATTTACTGCATCGGTATCTTTAACGGCTGCTGCAATATTTGTGATACGTTTTTCTGCACCTAAACGGCCCACTGAAATAGTATTTTCTTCATCAGCTAATGAGTTATAACCAATGGCAGTAGAATTATTTGCAATAGCTTGACTATAACTTCCTAAAACATGGCTGTTTTCAGCAAGTGATTTATTATAAAATCCAATGGTAGTACTTCCAGCTCCAGATGATTGATTCATAATACCAACTGAACTGCTTACCATGCCTGATGCATTATTCTTCATTCCAGAGTTTTTGAAATAATCAAGAAAAATTTTCTTTTCAGTATTTGTTAATGATGTGTTCCCATTAATTGATACAATATTATCTGGAAACACATTTGAAAGATTTAAGTTAATATTATCTATACTAGTTACTAACTCAATAACACCATCTATAATTATTGTGTTTGCATTTATCTTATCTCTACGAATTGCTTGATAGCCATTACCTAATGCCAGACTTCCAAAGTTTGAGGCATTGTTATTATTACCTAGGGCACTGCTAAAAATCATAGAAGCAGTGTTTATATTTCCCATGGCTGCAGTTGTTAACCCACTGGCAATATTTTCGAAACCTAAAGTAGAGCTTCTTTCAGCTAAAGATTGGTTATAAAAACCAATAGAAGTACTTTGAGAACCTGATGCAATATTCTTATATCCTAAAGCGTTGCTAGTCCATCCAGATGCTTTGTTAAAAGAACCGAATGCAATACTAGAGTATCCAGAAGCTTGATTGACTAAACCAAATGCAGAACTAGCCTCGCCACTAGCAATATTTTGTTGACCAAATGCTTGTGATCCTAAAAAAAATGATTCATTATTCACATTTGTTTCAAGATTATTCCCACTTGCAATATTATTATTTCCGATAGCAATACTATTGTCTTTTTGTGCATGACTAAATAAGCCACAGGCCATAGAATCCATGCCATTAGATGTCGTATAAAGACTATTTTGACAAATAACTCCAGCTCTGGTTTGCTTATATGGGGTAATAATAGGTACTACTAGAAGAGTTATTAATATACTAATTTTTACTTTTTTTATCTGAATTGGAATATTTTTTTTCATGGTAATTTCCAGTATAAGTATATATCTATCTTGGTTAATATTTTTGTGGAAGATCAACTTATTTTAATTCAAAATTTAATTTTTAAATAATGAATTTATTACTGCAAAGAAAGAAATTGTGTCGAAATATTAATCAATTATTGTGTTTGCAAGAAATAATTCTCCAATTTAATTGTAAGTTAGTGATATCTATTGGGAGTGATTTTTGCAAAATTATGAAGCCATTGAATATTAATCACCCCACCACTTCAATTCGACTCGAACCTGAGCCAATCGGTTGCACCTGAATCTGCACAGGAATACGCTCATGCATTTCTTGAATATGTGAGATCAATACGACTTTACGACCTTGGCTTTGTAATTGATCTAGAGCATTCATCACCATATGCAACGAAGAAGCATCCAGCGTCCCAAAGCCTTCATCAATAAACAGTGATTCGATTTTCATAGAACCTGAAGCCATATTGGCAATTGCCAAGGAAATCGCAAGGGCAGTCAGGAAAGACTCACCACCAGACAGTGAAGCCACTGAACGGGTTTCTCCATCCATATCATGGTCAATAATGGCAAGACTGAGGGAGTTCTCTAAACGCTTTAAGGTATAACGCTGTGACAACATGCTGAGTTGTTGATTGGCATATTCAAGCAGAATATCCAAATTATATTGCTGGGCCAAATCACGGAAATCTTTACCTTTAGAATCACCAATCAAACTGGAAATTTTATTCCAGCGATGTTCCTGTTGCTGAATCTGCTGGATTTGATCTGCAAATTGTTTTTGCTTGGCAACATTTTGTTGATGGAGTTCCAATTTTAGTTTGAACTGATCGCGTTGTTCAGCTTGCTGCTGTAAGTTCTCATGATTGAGATGGATGTGCTCAAGCAACTGAGTCTGTTCAATTGGCGGCTGTTGTTGCTGATGAGCATCTAATTGCTGTTGCAGTGTTTTTAGTGCGGAGGCGGCTTCATTAAGTGAGCGCTCTGCATTGTGTAGCGATGTTCGAATCTGCTGTTCTTGCTCAGCACGAATGGCAAGTAAATCTGCGAATAGATGTTCTTCAAACTCAGGATGCTGGCTGAGCCATGCTCGAGTTTCGGTTTTGGATTGGGCAAGGCTAGCTAGCTGCTGCTGTTGTTGAGCCTTGAGCTGTTGCAGTTCATTTTTTTGCTGTTCAAAGCTTAGACGAGCCTGTTCAAAACCTTGCTTGATCTGCTGATATTGATTTTGGAGTTGCTGACGCTGTTGATCATGCTGATTTAACCATTCATTGGCTTTAAGTTCGGTTAAACCTGTCATCGCTACAATCAATTGATGTGCTGACTCGGTATTGTGTTTGCCTTTAATCTCGATGTCTTTGAGTTGTTGGTTAAACTCGGTATGTTGAGTCAGTAAACCAACTAAATTGGACTTTAATAAATTCAGTTGCTGTTCGAGTTGGTCTTGTTGTTTGCTGAGTGTTTCAGCTTGTTCAAGCTGTTGGGCACGTTGTTGTAAACGCTGCTCAAGCTGTTGTGAGTAGGCTAAGGTCTGTTGCTGCCATAGGTTTTGTTCATCGCTACTCAGGCAATCTATAATATGCTGAATCTGTTGTTGTGACTGCTGTACGCTTTCCAGTTGATAGCGGATATTTTGAATGGTTTGGTTCAGGTGATAGTGGTCTTTATTGGCCTGATGCAATTGCTGTAACTCAAGTTCGATCTGCTGTTTGAACTGGGTTGTCTCATTGATGCATTGCTGTTGAGCTTTAGCCATTTCCACATGCGGCTGAGTTAAATCTAAGGAGACGTCGAACTGTGCTGCATGTTTGACTAACTCCAGATGTTGCAGTTTGAATTTATCATCCGCTTGTTGCATGGCAGATTGCAATTGAGTCAGTTCGGTACGAATTTGGGTAAATTGCTGCTGTGTGTTTTGCCAATGCTGAAAGCATAGTTGCTCTTGTTGAATAGCCTGTTGCTCTTGCTGTTGTTGTAGCTCATACAAGGCTTTGGAGAGCTGACCGGCATCATCACGATAAGGGTGTTCGGTGCTGCCACAGACCAGACAAGCTTCACCATGTTTGAGTTCAGCACGCAGATGTTCGATATTTTCAGCATGCAATAAACGTTGTTGTTGCAATATTTGCTGTAATTTTTCCCGTTCAGTTTTGGCAGACTGGAATTCACCTTGGCTGGTTTGTAGTTGTTGTTCAAGCTGCTGGTGTTGTAGCTGTGTGCTACTGAGCTGATGACTTAGTTCATCACATTCTTTTTTAAGTTCAAAATAATGCTGCAATTTTTGTTGAATGATATCCAGTTGATTTAGTCGAGCCTGTTGTTGCTCTCTGAGTTTTTGTTTCTGCTCAATTTGGTTTTCAATCTGTTGTGGTGTGCCAAATTTTTGAATGAGCTCATTCAATACGATCTGATCTTGTTCAAGCTTGGACTGAGCCTGTTGAATCGAACCTAAATTCTGTTCGACTTTTTGGTATTGCTGAATAAATTGCTTGAGTTGCTGCAGATGTGCATTCAAGCCTTTATCTAAAGCGGAGAATTGTGCGCTCTGTTGCAGCTGTTCAGAGCAACTTTGTTGTTGTATGGATAGGCTATGGCGACTTTGTTCAAATTGCTGCTGTTGCTCAAGCAATGGTTGCTGTTGCGCTTCGTTTTGGTTTAAGCGGACTTTGGTTTTCTTATATTCATCAGCAATATATTCACGTTCCTGTACATATTTACGCACTTGAGTGAGTTCATGCTGATGGTTTTGTTCAAAGCTTTGAAATTGCTGTAAGGCCGTTTCAGCCTGCGTATAAGCTGCTTTTTCTTGCTCAAATTGGGTGCTTACAGCTGTAAATCGCTGCTGCTTGTATTGAATCTGCGGTTCAAGCTGTTGCAGCGCTTTTTCCAGCTGTTGTTGCTGGAATACAACAGGACGAATGCCTGAGAAGGTTTCGAGTTGGCTGAGCCGACTGCGATCTGCTGCTAAAGCCTGATGTGCTTGAATTTGAATGTCATGCTGTTGTTGTTTCAGTGTGATTTCAGTTTGAAGTTTCTGTCGCTGCTCAAACCATTGTTGCTGTTGATTAAGCTGAACTTTGTCGGCTTCCAACTGCTGAACCTGTTGCTGTACCTGCTGGAATTGAGCCTGTAATTCGGCAATTTCTTCATCTGAACGAATTTCAATATGACCGAGCACATTTTCGAGTTGCTTGCGCTGGTTACTGATTTCACGGGTCTTTTCAAAAGCCAGTTGTCCAATTTTGGCAAAAATACTGGAGTTGGTCAGATATTCAAGTAATTCTCCACGTTCATTATCGCGTGCCTTTAAAAATGCGGTCACTTCGGACTGCGCCAACAGTACCGCACGAGTAAATTGCTCAAAACTCAGTTGGGTAATTTGTTGAATATGCGCTTCAACTGCTTTGGTTTTATCTGCAATCACCACGCCATCGGTCAGACATTTGAGTGAACGTTGTACACTTTGTAGTTTGCCACTGGCATTTTCACGGGCACGTTTAATTTCCCAACGTGCGAGGTAATGTTTCTGGTCTTGCGCCACAAAACACAGTTCGGCAAAACCATGGCCTGTGCCGCGACGTAGAACCGTTAAAGGGGAGTTGGTCAGCAGTTCAGAACCATCGACATCTAACAGTTTGCCATCACTTTCTTTGAGACGGGGAATTTTATTAAATAAGGCCAGACACATGGCATCTAAAATGGTGGATTTACCTGCGCCGGTTTTTCCAACAATGGCGATCAGTCCCGCACTGGCCAAAGGCTCAGTTTCAAAATCAATAAAATGCTCATCTGCCAGAGATGCCAAATTTTTCAGTCGAATTGATAAAATTTTCATGGCAGGTCCTTAAACAGTCTGATCATCTTCAAGTTGCTTTTGTGCTTCTGCGACCAAACTCATAAAGTCTTGAGTGACTTCATCATCGGCGTGATAGCCTTTTTTCTCCCAAATTTGCTGAAATAGTTTTTCGGGTGTCGGTGGTTCTAAACTAATACTTTGCTTGCACTCTGCATTGCTTTCATTGGAGAGATATTGTCTGGAAATGCGCACCAGTCGATAACGATCTTTGGGCAAGGCATCTTCAAATTGTTGTCGTAAATTGAGTTGTGGGGGCGTCGTGGTGTGATATTCGATATCGACATATTCACGGTGCTCGATATTTTCGATCGGTTCATTTGGTAGATTGCGCAGAAGTTGCATGACTACACTGAGTTCATCTTTAATTTTATGTAGTTGAATACTTCGGGGTATTGGCAACGTTTCAAAGCTAAACGCATCTTCATTTTTTTTAGGATCAATGCTGACTTCAACCACTTGATGTTTATAGTTGATTTCACTAAATGATAGGGGAATTGGTGAACCACTATAACGAATATGCGGATGCTGTACCTTTTGTGGTTTATGTAAATGCCCCAGTGCCACATAATCAATGCTGTCATCGAACAGTGCTGTAGACAGTGCTTCTTCATTGCCAATAATAATCGGTCGTTCTGAGTCCGAGGTTTCTCCGCCTTGCATATGCGCATGTGACATTAGAATTAAGGCTTGATCATCGGTTTTACGGCGTTTGGCTTCTTCGATTAACTGTTGATGTAAATAAGCAATCGCATTTTGACTGTTGGTGGTGTGTTCATTAAAGCCTGTAATTTCGGCTGATCGTAAGAATGGCAGGGCAATACACCACGCCACAATCTGTTTTTGCTCATCATAAATCGGCAAAATTAAACGTTCTAAATCGAGGCTTTTATCTTGATTCCAGCGAATCACCCCAACGGTTTTGGCATTATATTTTTCTAATAATGGCTCTACTTGTTCAATGCGATAACCCGAGTCGTGATTGCCTGCAATCATCAAGGTTTGCATCTGTGGGGCAAGCTTATGTGCATCGGCAAGGAATTGATACAGTTGTTTTTGTGCCTGTGAGCTGGGGTTGATCACATCAAAAATATCGCCTGCAATCAATAAGGCATGCGGTTGTTTTGCTTTGATTTGCTCAAGTAACCATGCCAGAAATTGTTCATGTTCGTAGTGGCGGGAATGATTATAAAAAAACTGCCCCAAATGCCAGTCAGACGTATGAAAAAAACGCACAGTCATAAATGAATCTAAAAATAAAATAAACCAGAATAAGGTAGCACGTATTCAGAGGGAAGGGAGAGTCTTACTCAGCAGAAAAGCACTACAAGATGCTGCTTGATCATTTTTAAGCGATGCTCTAGTTTGATCTCAATGCCATTATTTTAACAATGAGGAATATAAAATGAGCTTAGGTCAAGTAAGCCGCGAAATTATTGATCACATCATGTTGATTGGCTTGGATCGAGTCGCAAAGCGCAATGCTTTTGATAGCCATATGATTCAGGATTTATCCCTTGCTTTAACCGAATATGAAAACAATGCTGAATTACGCTGTGCTGTGATATTTGCGCATGGTGATCATTTTACTGCGGGTTTAGATTTGGTTGAATTACAGTCTAAAATTTCACAAGGCATTTTTAATTTTGCAGCGGATCAATTGAATCCGTGGGGAACAGGCGGTCGACATCGGACTAAACCTGTGGTGGTGGCTGTACAAGGGATCTGCTATACCGCTGGGGTAGAGTTAATGCTGAATGCCGATGTGGTGATTGCCAGCGAAAATACGGTCTTTGGTCAGCTTGAAGTGCAACGTGGGATTATGCCTTTTGGCGGTGCAACGGTGCGTTTCGTGCAGGCTGCAGGTTGGCAAAAGGCCATGCCTTATTTATTGACGGGGAAGACCTTTAATAGCAAAACGGCATATGAGCTGAATCTCGTCTCGGAGGTGGTGGCGTCAGGGCAACAACTTGAACGGGCCTTGGAAATTGCCAAAGAAATCTGTGTTTCTGCACCATTGGCTGTACAGGCGTTATTGGCTTCTGCAACTGATGCAGTCGTGGAAGGGCAAACAGTTGCATTTGAAAAAATGAACAATTATTTAATGCCGCTGTTTGTATCTGAAGATGCTCAAGAAGGCGTTCGAGCCATGATGGAAAAACGCCCACCGCAGTTTAAGGGGCGGTAATCATTTAAATTTAACTTGAATTTAGCAAGTTATTGCGCCTGTTCATCGATTTCACAAATCCCAAAGGTATTATGATCGAGGTCGATGAAATAGCCTTGCCAGCAGCGGTTCGGTATCGCAAATTTTTCCATGGCGATAAGCCCACCTAAACTTAAAATTTTAGCTGCAGTTTCATCGAAATTTGCCACCTCTACACTACAGGTAAAGGCATTGGTTCCACACCCTGTTGCTGGTGCTGCTACAGGACGTTGTAATAAACCGCCATGAATTCCTGTTGTTGCGATACGATAATATTCAATGGGCAGGCCTTCTACTTTTTCAAATTTCCAGCCAAATACGGATTGGTAAAAGTGAATATCACGTTGAGGAGCTGATGACTGAATTTCAAAATAAATAATGTTGTTCATTCCATCTGTCCTTAATTTTTATAGTCGTAGAATTATTCTAAAGAGATATGGAATTGAAGATCGAGAGATTTATGTAAGCAGATGCGCGTTTTGCGGTTTGATCATAAAATCGCATTGAATACATTTGAGTAAAGTATAAGAGGTTAATCCTGTATTGATGAAGATTATTAAATTAGCGAATCATCCTGAATTGCGAGAACAGGCTGCCATATGGTTTTCGAATCAATGGGGGATTCCGATTGAGGCCTATCGAGACAGCATACAAACTTCGATAGAGCAGCCAGAAGGAATTCCACAATGGTATGTAATTCTGAATGAACATCAGCACATCATTGCTGGCACTGGGGTGATCGATAATGACTTCCATGAGCGCAAAGACCTGAGCCCAAACCTGTGTGCTTTATTTGTTGATGAGGCTTATCGAAAGCAAAATATCGCCAGACAGTTGTTGGATTTTGCCCGAATGGAGATGAAAACATTAGGCATTGAAAAGCTCTATCTAGTGACGGACTTAGATGATTTCTATGAAAAGTGTGGTTGGACATTTTTAACCACGGTGACAGAAGATGAGGGTGGGCTGATCAAAATGTATGTAGCCAATACCTGACCAACCCCAAATTTCAGGCAAATAAAAACCGACGATTCGAGTGATGATAAATCGTCGGTCAAAATCTTTTTCAATGGTTCTGGCTGCTAACACAACCACTGTTAAAGATGGAGAGTCATAATGAAAGGTCACCGAAAACATCGCGGATGCCGTGCAATGTCCAATCGGTTGCTGCGACCTTATACCTTATATAACGACACTGGTTGAGGATTGGTTGACATAAAAATGAAAAAAAAGTGAAAAAAATTTATAATTATTTTCTAAAGCCAGTCTAATTAGGTTTATCTTTATGATTTCATTGCGTTTGTACTATATCTGGTTTTTTATAATTTGTTTTACTGCGACCTTGTTGGTCGGTGTACTGGCAGCTATTTTACCCAATAGTATTGGGGGCGTGTTGACTGCGATTCCTTATTTAATTGCGATCATTGTTATTTTATTCAAATTTTTGAAGAAACAGCGCCGTGCACCGACGCCACAGGAAAGGAAACGTTTAAGCATTGGATTTAGTCTGATCTTTTGGGGATACAATGTCTGTGGCTTATTGTTAGGGCTGTTTATTTTTGCACGTAAAGATCCCGAAGTTTGGCAAAACTTCTTGTTATATCTAAAACAACCTGCATTTCTGCTTAGTATTTTAGCAATGTGGTTTGTGATCGCCGTGCCGCTCTTCTTAATTACCTATTGGTTCTATGGGCCGCAAGCACAAAGAATGGCCAATAAAATGTTTAGCTAGTCGAATAAAGTTCACTTGTAATCTACTTTTATTCTGCTAAGACTTAGATATGGAGCTGGATCAATATCAAGCGGGATGAGAGTGGGATGCAAAAACAGACAGTTTTAATCACAGGCGCAAGTGGCTTTATTGGCTCTCATTTGTTGCCTTTTTTATTGGAACGACAATTTCAAATCATTGCACTGACCCGACAACAGAATTTAGTTTCTCAGCATTCAGACCTGCGTTGGGTGAATGATCTTGATCAAATAGAAACGCAACAGATTGATTATGTAATTAATCTGGCGGGTGAAAATATTGGCGCAAAACGCTGGACTGAACAGCGTAAGCAGCAATTAATACACAGCCGTGTTGCAATGACCGAACAACTGTATCAATGGTTGGAACAACGGCAAATTTTTCCGAAATGCATTATTTCTGGGTCTGCGATTGGTTATTATGGTATTGATCCACAAGAACAGTGGAAGTTGGTTTGTGATGAAAATACAGCACCGCAAGCGATTTTTATGTCTGAACTTTGCCAAAAGTGGGAGCAAGCCACTTTAAAATTTAGCCAACAAAATACCAAGATCATTCGTTTGGGTGTGGTTTTTGGGCAGGGTGGGATTTTACCACAAATGTTGTTACCGATTCGATTGAATGCGGTTGCAAAAATTGGTTCGGGACAACAACCTGTGGTGTGGATTCATATCCAAGATGTACTGAATGCCATGGTTTTTTTGCTGCAATCCCATCACAGTCAAAAGGTGTATAACCTAGTTGCACCTGAACAAATCAATCAACAACAATTTGCTCAAACGGCTGCTCACATTTTAAAGCGCAAACCTTTTATGCGAATGCCTAAGTGTGTATTTACATCGATGCTTGGCGAGCAAGCACAACTTATTTTAAATGGTCAATATGTGATTCCGAAGGCTCTGTTGGAACAGGGCTTTCAATTCCAATATCCTGATTTAAATGTGGCTTTAACTGCAATTCTAGCAAGAAATTAAATCCTGTCGCTTTAAGCGCAGAGGAGAATAAGCATTTGGATCGACCAGTGTCTCTTGTCCTAAAATGAGTTGGCGCAGCAAACGTGCTGAACCTGAGCCCATGCATAGGCCATTGCGGAAATGTCCAAAATTGGCCCAGAGATTTTCTAACTCAGGCATTGTGCCGATATAGGGAATACCTTGTGGAGAACTCGGGCGTAAACCCGCCCAGTGTTTTACAATCGGGAATTGCGCTAATTCAGGCACCATCTCTAAACAAGCGTTGAGAATATCCTGTTGGGTGTTTGCATCCACCGCGGTGCTAAAGCCTGTATCTGCCATGCTTGAACCACAGACGATATGACCATCTTGGCGTGGAATCAGATACATCACTTGATTCATGCACATGGTTGGTAGCCAGTTTTCAGGGGTTTTAAATAACAGCATTTGCCCTTGTACAGGATGTACAGGGATATTGCATTGGATTTGTTGCTGCCATTGTTGACTCCAAGCACCCGAGGTAATCACGACATGATCTGCGCTAAATTTCTGACCCTCTTCAGTTTCAATTCCGAGTACTTTCTTATTTTGAATCATTAACTTTTCTACAGGGCAATGCTCAAAGAAACGAACAGCGGGATGTTGTTTTAAATAGCAAATTAATGATTGTAATAAACGTGGATTACGAACATTGGACAGGTGTGGGAAATAAATAGCTTGTTGGAATTGTTGGGAAATATAGGGATTAATCTTTTCGAGTTTGGGGCGATTGAGCAGTTCACAGTGTTGCATCGGCTCTTGATGTCGCGTGGCATAATTCAAACCAATTTCAAAATCTTCCTGATCGAAAATCAGCATGCCCGTATCGTGGATTTGAAAATCAATGCCAGTGACGGGAAGGAGCTTCTCATTCCATGTCTGATAGAGTGACTTTCCGTATTGCGCCAGCTGATTGACTTCGGGCGCATAACGCCAAGGATACATGGGGGAAAGGATACCTCCACCCGCCCATGAGGCTGCTTGACCTGCAAGTTGTTGGTCAAAAATATCGACAGAGCAGCCTTGTTCAGCAAGTTCCAATGCTGACATTAAGCCGCTAATACCCGCACCAATGATGGCAATATGCATAACTTTAATTTAAGTGGTTTCTAAGATAAAACGTATCTTGAAATTTGCTACACGGAAGACGTCATTCGCAACCTGAGCAAGCTAAAGCGGTTATAGCTTTAGCGTAGTGCAAGACAAACGGAGTGCGTAGTTTATGCTAAAGCCTAGCTTTTGCCTTGCGGTACGGCAGAGATTATTAATCTCTGCGATTCGTACCTCAGGTTTTGCGAATGACAATGGTTTTGCCTACTTTTCCCGAAAGAAAAGTAGGTCGAGCCGAAGGCTAATCCAGAAAAGGGATGAGAGCTCAACAAGACTCTGGAGTAGATACTATCATTTTCGGATAGATGAAATATAACTTCTATTTCATCTCTTTTAATTTACGTGCTGCATCTTCTGCAAAATAGGTCCAGATCCCATCTGCACCTGCACGACGGCAACACATCAATGATTCTAGAATCACGTTGTCAGAGAGCCAACCGTTTTGAATCGCACCTGCAAGCATGGCGTATTCACCACTGACTTGATAAATAAACGTTGGGACACCGAAGGTATCTTTAACTTCACGAACCACATCTAGATAAGGCATACCTGGTTTAACAATCACCATATCCGCACCTTCTTGCAGATCCAGCGCAATTTCATGCAGGGCTTCAGCACGGTTGCCAATATCCATTTGGTAATTGTATTTATTGCCGCCTTTTAGATTGCTAGCAGAACCGACTGCATCACGGAAAGGGCCGTAAAAGCTAGAGGCATATTTTGCAGAGTACGCCATGATGTTGGTGTAGATAAAATCGTTTTGCTCAAGTGCTTGGCGAATCGCACCGATACGACCATCCATCATGTCACTTGGCGCAATTACGTCTGCACCAGCCGCAGCATGACTGAGTGCCTGTTTCACTAGGCATTCCACGGTTTCATCATTCAGTACATAACCCGTGTCATCAATAATACCATCTTGACCATGTGTGGTATAAGGGTCCAATGCACCATCGGTAATCAGTACCATTTCTGGTAATTCTTTTTTGAGCAGACGGCAGGTGGCTTGAACTAGGCCATTGTCATCCCAAGCGGCTTCTGCCGTTAAGCTTTTATCGTGTTGTGGTGTGACAGGGAATAAAGCAAGTTTCGAAACCCCGAGTTCAAGCAGGGTTTCTGCTTTTTTAAGTAATAAATCAGCCGACAAACGTTGCACATTGGGCATGCTTGGAATGTCTTGGGTTTGTTGTTGTCCTGGTAGTACAAACACTGGATAAATCAAGTGATCTGCCGTTAAATGAGTTTCGCTGACCATGGCACGAAGTTGGTCATTTTTACGGATACGGCGCATGCGAGTCGCAGGAAAAGCTGGACGATTGAACGTATAAGTCATAACAATCTCGATGTTCAGTATTACACTATAGGAATAATTGAGGTATTAAGTCACGCTAGGGAGAGCTTAGCTGTGTTGCTCAATTACAGAACCCCGCTATTGTAGCCCCATATTTTTAGATTTGTGCAAAATAATGGAAAGTTCTTCTTTCCATTGAGTGTAGGCCGCGTATGAATGATGTAAAGAGAAACTGGACTGGCAATATTCAGCTAGGTACAAAAGCAGATCACCAAGTGGTGTTGAAACAGCTGTGTAAGGCATTCAATGCCTGTCCATTTTTTAACTACAGTGGCATGGTCATGCGAGTGGTCGATGATCAGATAGAAGCCTATGTGGAGATGCAGCCAGAATTGGTCGGGAATGTGGCATTCCAGATTCTACATGGTGGTGTGGCGGCCACGATTCTGGACAGTATTGGTGGTGTCGTTGCGATGGAACAGCTTTATCGCCGTGCCACACCAGAAGATTTACCCGATACCATTAAGAAAGTATCGCGTTTAGCGACGGTGGATATGCGGGTGGATTACCTTGCACCTGGGCGGGGAAAATTCTTTATTGCTCGTGCGGAAACCTTACGTCTAGGTCGTAAAGGTTGCACCATGCGGATGACCATGGTTAATGATGAAGAGAAAGCGATTGCAACCGCAATTGCCTCATATGCCTATTAATTTAGATGGCACAAGCTCAACTGTCTTTTAGGCAGCAGCTTCTGTCCTGAACACCGCTTCCTTTTTTCGTGTTGATATCGTATTTCTATCCTAACGAATACATGTGATTCAGCAATAAAAAGGAGTTGTTGTGCCTCATTCAACGCAGCATTTTGATTTTCTCGAGCATAACCGAGCAGCTTGGGATAAGCAGGCGCAAGAACAGCTACCGTGGTCACGTCCTGTCAGTCATGAACTGATTACCGCAGCACGTCATGGTGATTGGGATGTACATCTCACACCCCAACCCGTTCCAAAGGCATGGTTGGGCGATATTGTTGGGAAAAATATTCTTTGTTTAGCTTCTGCTGGTGGGCAGCAAGCGCCTGTGTTAGCTGCGGCAGGAGCCAACGTCACGGTGTTTGATCTGTCCGATCAACAGTTACAGCAAGACCGAATGGTGGCTGAGCGAGAAGGGCTAACGCTCAACACGGTACAGGGTGATATGTCTGATTTACAGATATTTCGAGCAGCTGAATTTGATCTGGTATTTCACCCTATCTCAAATCTATATGTCTCTGATGTTAATGCCGTGTGGAAAGAATGCTTTCGGATATTAAAACCTCAAGGTGCACTGCTTGCTAGTTTTTATAACCCTGCAGTTTTTATTGGAGACCGTGACCCTGAATACGCCAAACAAGGATTGATTCGGCCTATTTATAAATTGCCATATTCTGATCTTAAGGATCTGAGTACAGATGCGCTCAATGCTAAGCTACAACGTGGTGAAGCAGTGGTGTTTGGACATAGCCTAACGGATTTAATTCAAGGGCAACTGGCCGTAGGCTTTCTGCTTCAGAGCTTTTTTGAAGATGATCAACCAAATCCTCGCTTTCTACTTGATCAATTTATGCCAACTTTTCTAGCCACTCGCGCCATTAAGAATTAATTGTGCATACTCGATTAATCTTCGCTCGATGATTCTCATTTATCCTGCACTTCACTCTTAGATTGGCTTTTAAACGTTATTCTCAAATAAGCGTTGCTCGGCAGTGTCACTAAAATTATTCAGAAACTGGATAGAGATCTGGAAAAAGTGGATAGAGCCAAGAACTAAATCACGCTTCAATCAAGAAAAGATTTTTATTGATTGGAGGATATAAAAATGACAACACGTAATATTGCAGAATGGCAAGATTTCATCACAGGATGTTTGGATTTTCGCCCGAACGATGGCGTATTCCGTATTACACGCGAGATGTTCACAGAGGCTGAACTTTTCGATTTGGAAATGGAATTGATCTTTGAAAAAGTTTGGATCTACGCCTGTCACGAAAGTGAAATTCGCAACAATCATGATTTTTTAACGGTTCAGATTGGACGCCAACCGCTGATTATTAGCCGTGATGGTCAAGGTCAATTACATGCCATGGTCAATGCCTGTGAACATCGTGGTGCGACCTTAACCCGTGTGGCCAAAGGCAATCAATCTACCTTTACCTGTCCGTTCCATGCGTGGTGCTATAAATCAGATGGTCGTCTGGTCAAGGTCAAAGCACCTGCTGAATATTGTGAAGATTTTGATAAATCGAGTCGTGGTCTCAAACAAGGACGAATTGCTAGTTATCGTGGCTTTGTTTTTGTCAGTCTGGACACACAAGCAACAGATACCCTTGAAGACTTTTTGGGGGATGCCAAAGTATTCCTCGATTTAATGGTGGAACAGTCGCCAACTGGTGAGTTGGAAGTCCTGCAAGGCAAGTCTGCTTATACCTTTGCAGGAAACTGGAAGCTGCAAAATGAAAATGGTCTGGATGGCTATCACGTCAGTACCGTGCACTATAACTATGTCTCAACCGTACAACATCGCCAACAGGTCAATGCAGCCAAGGGCGATGATCTGGATACCTTGGATTACAGCAAATTAGGTGCGGGTGATAACCAAACCGATGATGGCTGGTTCAGTTTTAAAAACGGTCATAGTGTTCTATTCAGTGAGATGCCAAATCCAGCCGTGCGTCCTGGCTATGACACGGTGATGCCTTATCTGCTGGAAAAATATGGTGCCAAGCGTGCGGAATGGGCGATGCATCGTCTCAGAAACCTAAACCTCTACCCAAGCTTGTTCTTTATGGATCAGATCAGTTCTCAACTACGGATTGTCCGTCCTGTGGCATGGAATAAAACTGAAGTGATTAGCCAATGTCTGGCAGTAAAAGGCGAGTCGACCGAGGCACGTCGTAACCGCATTCGCCAGTTTGAAGACTTCTTCAATGTCTCTGGCTTAGGTACGCCTGATGATCTGGTGGAGTTCCGTGAACAGCAAAAAGGTTTCCAAGCACGTTTGGAACGCTGGAGTGATATTTCTCGTGGACAGCATAAATGGTGCTATGAGTTGACGCAAAATGCACAGGATCTGGGGATTCAACCTGTGATCACGGGCAGTGAACTGACGCATGAAGGCCTATATGTCAATCAACATGGTCAATGGCAACGCTTAATGCTGGATGGCTTAAATCGCAAAGCCTTAAAAATGCAGGATATTACCTACCAGTTAGATACTGTGACAGAGGAGGTCTAAGCCATGACTGCTGAATTACATTTTGCCGTTTCACAATTTTTATATCAGAAGTCTGAACTGTGTGATCGTTATGATTGGGATGCCTATCTGGAATTGTATGATGAAGATAGCGAATATCACATTCCGCAATGGATTGATGATCATCGTTATGTCGAAGATCCGAATCAGGGCTTGTCTTATATTTATTATGCCGATCGCTCAGGTCTGGAAGACCGCGTATTCCGTATTCGTACGGGCAAAGCAGCATCAGCCACGCCATTACCTCGTACGCAGCACAGCATTCAAAATGTACAGGTTAAAACCCTACCAGAGGGTTTGATTGAAGCCAGAGTCGGTTGGAGCACTTTATATAACCGTCAAGGACTGGAAGGTTGTTTCTATGGACATGCCACTTATCTGTTAAGACCTACGGCGGAAGGATTCCGTATCCGCCGTCAGCACACGATTTTGCTAAATGACAAAATTGATTCGGTCTTAGATTTTTATCATGTTTAAGGGAGCATCATGATGGGACATTCAGTTGCGCTTAATTTTGCCGATGGAAAAACCTTTTTTATTTCAGTCCAAGAGGATGAGTTACTGCTGAATGCAGCCATTCGTCAGGGTATCAATTTACCCTTGGATTGCCGTGAGGGCGTGTGCGGAACCTGTCAGGGCCAATGTGAAACTGGCATTTATGAACAGGAATATGTCGATGAAGATGCGCTGAGTGAACGTGATTTGGCTGAGCGTAAAATGCTGGCTTGCCAAACGCGGGTCAAATCCAATGCTGCCTTTTATTTTGATCATAACTCCGAGATGTGCCATGCAGGTGAAACTTTAAAAATTGCCAGCAAAGTGACCAAGCTTGAACTGGTGTCAGAGAGCACCGCCATCCTGCATGTCGATGCCAGTTCATCTGCCAAGCAACTTGAGTTTCTACCCGGTCAATATGCCCGTTTGCAAATCCCTGAGACAGAAGATTGGCGTTCTTATTCCTTTGCCAATCGACCCAATCCTGACAATCAACTGCAATTTTTAATTCGCTTATTGCCTGATGGGATCATGAGTAATTATTTACGTGAACGTTGCCAAGTGGGGCAAACCATCATGATGGAAGCACCTTTGGGCAGTTTCTATTTACGTGAAGTAGAGCGACCGCTGGTGTTTATTGCAGGCGGCACAGGTCTATCTGCTTTTTTAGGTATGCTGGACAATATTGCCGAGCAAGTCGATGCACCCGCAATTCAGTTGTATTACGGGGTCAATCAGGCAGCCGACTTATGCGAGCAATCGCGGTTACAGGCCTATGCAGAACGGATGCCGCATTTTAACTATCAACCTATCGTCACCCAATCTTCAGAGACGTGGACAGGCAAAACAGGTTATATCCATCAGCACCTGAATCGTGATCAACTCGCGGAACAAGCTTTTGATATGTATTTATGCGGGCCACCGCCGATGATCGAAGCGGTCAAATGCTGGCTGGATGAGCAAGCATTAAGTAATTACCGTCTCTATAGCGAGAAGTTTTTACAAAGCAACAGTGCACGTATTGCACTCGATGCTTAATCGAAGAGGGGTGGAACATCGTAATGACCATCCCTTTTTTCATTCATCAAAAACATCATCCTCAACATTAAAAATATCGGATGTATGCAATCAGACGACTCTGAAGGAGAGATTTATTCAAGCTTTTTTATTTATCTAACCAACAGAAGTTTTAACAGAATTTGCTTTTAAGGGAATAAAGATGAAGACAGTTGATGTTAATACCGTAATCAATCGTGACCGCTTATCGCCACTACAATGGCTGGTCTTTGCACTAGGTTTCTTGGTGTTTTTTTGTGATGGTTTAGATACTGGAATTATTGGTTTTATCGCACCTGCCTTACTGGATGATTGGGGCATCAGTAAACCTGAATTGGCACCCGTACTCAGTGCAGCGCTGGTGGGGATGTCGATCGGTGCAATTATTTCAGGACCATTGGCAGATCGGTTTGGGCGTAAAGGGGTGATCGTGTTCACCACTTTATTATTTTCCATATTTACCATCTTATGTGGTTTTGCTTCTTCCACGCAGGACTTGATGATTTACCGCTTTATTACCGGCGTGGGTTTGGGTGCGGCGATGCCAAATATCAGTACGATTGTTTCAGAATATATGCCTGCGAAACGTAAAGCCTTTCTGACTGGTTTGGCGGGTTGTGGATTTATGTTGGGAATTTCCTGTGGCGGTCTGTTGTCTGCTTATTTACTGGAAAATCTGGGTTGGGCCAAAGTGGTGATTTTAGGTGGCATTATTCCCTTGTTCCTCGTGGTGGCTTTATTGCTGAAATTACCTGAATCAGTGCCTTATCTGATCAAACGAGAGCAGCAAGCCAAAGCACAACAGATTCTGGCAAAGATTCAAGGTCATGCTTTTGCTGATACGGTCAAAATCGAGTTGCCGCACCTTGATGTAGACCACAGTGAAAGCCCGGTCAAAACAGTTTTAGGTAAATATCTATGGGGTTCAGTGATGTTATGGCTGTGCTGTTTTATGAGTCTCTTGGTGTTCTATTTGCTAACCAGCTGGATGCCGACTATTTTAAAAACCGCAGGCTTTAGCACACAACAGTTTAGTTTAATTGCTGCAATATTCCCTTTTGGTGGGGTGATCGGGGCCATTATCATGGGCTGGTATATGGATAAACTGAATCCAACTCTGGTGATTAAATATGCTTACCTGACTGCATTTATCATGTTTATCGTTGCGGGCTTCGTTAGTTCCAGTATCTTACTGCTTGGCATCAGTATTTTCCTGATAGGGGCATTGCTGACAGGGGCGCAATCGTCTCTATTGCCTTTGGCCGCTTTATTTTATCCATCGCAGTGTCGTGCGGTAGGCGTGTCATGGATGCATGGTATTGGTCGCGTCGGCGCCATCTTTGGGGCATTCTTCGGTTCTTATATTTTTACTTATGAGATCAGTCTTGGCGGAATTTTCTATCTGTTGGCTTTGCCGACCTTGATTGCTTTCATTACCTTGAGTTTAAAAGCCATGCGTCAGAACAATAAAGCTAATCCAGTGTTAAGCACCAGTTAATGGAAAAAGCCCAGTATGTTGACTGGGCTTTTTTATATTTAAGAGTGTTCACTCATGTTTATTTCGGGTTTCACTTGGTTTTTCCCCAAATTCATCCTTATATTCCTGCGCGAAACGGCTGAGATGATTAAAGCCCCAATCATAGGCCAGTTTAGAGATGGAAATTTTTTGATGCTTGGCGGCATTGCTCAATATTTTATAGATTTGCTGTAGGCGATATTTACGCAGATAGGCCATTGGACTCAGACCATAATGCTGCTGAAATTCTTCATAGAGTTTGGATTTAGACACACCTGCCAAGGTGTGTAAGCTTTCGGCATTGAGGGCTTCATGGGCATGCTGAATGATAAAGTTTTTTACTTTACGCAGATAGGCAGGTTCAGCTCGGTTACAGCGTTCATGTAGCGCAGCAGAATAATTATTCTCCTGAGACAGCAGCAGGGCTTTAATCACAAAATTTTCGTAGTCTTCGGAAAACATGGGCAAGCCAGAAAAGTCGGCATAATGCGATTTTAACTGCAAGAAATTTTCAATATTGTGCCACCATGCTTGCATCAAGCCAGTCATCGACAAGGAAATTTCAGGGTTAAATACGATGGCTTCTTCAATTGGTTGATTGAGAAGTTCGGACAGCACCAGTTGCAAGCTATTTTCAGGAATGACCACCTGAAATTTTTGACAGTCCTGATTGATGACCAAGTCTTGTAAGTCCTGATTGGAGACAATCAAACCAGTTTGTGCATCGGATTGGTATTTTGCACCACGGATACTGAGTGTTTGTTTGCCGTGAAAGGGCAGGCTGATGCTATAGGCCTTTAGGTTGGCAATATTGATGGCGACATTTGCGCCATAACTGATGGTTCCGATCGCCATTTTTTTATGTGGTAAACGAATCCCGTCATAATGAAAATCGAGTGTTTCTCGACACAGGGTATCTAAGCGGTGCTCACCACAGATCATTGACATCAGGTCTTGAGCAAAGTCGGCCTGATGGGAATGATGGATAAGATCCATATTTTGGCTGAGTGATGTCATCGTCCTTTCACCTAGCTAAGTGTTTGTTGTTTTAGCAGCAAGAAAAATGCCATTCTGATCCATAAATGACCGCGTTTTTCTCGCATGGAAAAATGAATTGATGTGCAAAAATCAATATTCCACCTGAGTTCATTAGAACAAATCCAGCCAAATACACAAGCCTATTCCACATATATCTTCATGCTTTATAGGTATGTTAAGCATTGTGGTGTCTGAGGAGATGACGAAGATCACTTGCTTAGAACCCAAACTTTAAGTTTCTTATTATCATTAAAATATCAATTTATAAGAATTGAACGCATCAGTTATTTTTTTTAATCTCGTCATATGATTTTTTATCGTTAAAATGCGAAATGGTTTTTGTTCTTATTTTTCATTTTGGGTTTTTTTAACATTCAGTTAAGTTTTTAAACTTAAACTGATCGGCTGATTAAACCAAAAGTTAAAAATCTCTTTAATTTTCAGGAATAACTTATGACTGACGCTCAAGCCAACCAGCAGGATGCTGCTTCAGATTCGGCATCAGATGATGCAATGAAAGCAAAACGTAAAAAATTCCTTGGATTTTTCGCACTCATTCTCATTCTCGCTGCAATTCTGTATGGTATTTGGGCGTTATTCTTTAATCATTCGGTTAGTACAGACAATGCTTATGTGGGTGCAGAAACTGCACAAATCACCTCAATGGTCAGTGGGCAAGTGGCTGAGGTATTGGTTAAAGAGACCCAACAGGTCAAACAAGGCGATGTGTTGGTGCGTATTGATGAACGTGATGCCAAGATTCAATTGGCACAGGCGCAGGCAGAACTTGCTAAAGCACAACGCCAATATAAACAAAGCCAAGCCAATAGCAGCTCATTAAACTCACAAGTGGTGGTGCGGAATGATGAAATCACCAGTGCGCAGGCGCAAGTGACCAAGGCACAAGCCGATTATGATCGTGCTGCACTGGAGTTGAATCGTCGTAATGAACTGGCTGCATCGGGTGCAATTTCTAAAGAAGAATTAAGCAAGGCACAAAGTGCGGTTTCGACAGCAAAAGCCAGTCTGGATTTAGCTCAAGCAGGCTTGGCACAAGCGACCTCAAGCCGTAAAGCGGCTGAAAGTACGTTGGCTGCCAATGAAGCCTTGATTCAAGGTGTCAATGAAGCATCTACCCCAGATGTTTTAGTCGCAAAAGCACATGTGGAGCAGGCCGTACTGGATTTAGAACGTACAGTGATTCGTGCGCCTGTCGATGGTGTAATCGCACGCCGTAATATTCAGATCGGACAGCGGGTTGCACCAGGAACCGTGATGATGTCGGTGGTTCCTGTCTCTGCACTGTATGTCGATGCCAACTACAAAGAAAGCCAATTGGCAAAAGTTAAAACAGGGCAGAAAGTCACTTTACGCTCTGACTTATATGGTGATGACGTGGTTTACCACGGTACGGTACAAGGTTTCTCAGGCGGTACAGGAGCAGCATTTGCCTTGATTCCTGCGCAAAATGCCACAGGTAACTGGATTAAAGTGGTACAGCGTCTACCCGTCCGTATCAGCCTTGATCCTAAAGAACTTGCAGAGTATCCATTGCGCGTCGGTTTGTCGATGCAAGCAGATATTGATCTTGCATCGAAGTAACTAGCCATGAAAACGCAAAATCCATTTGCAGAACTTAGTGGCGGGCGCTTACTACTTGCCGCGTTTGTGATCGCCCTTTCCAATTTTATGGTGGTCCTAGATACCACCATTGCCAATGTCTCAGTCCCACACATTACTGGGAACCTTGCGGTTTCCAGTTCACAAGGGACATGGGTCATTACTTCTTACGCCGTTGCGGAAGCAATTTGTGTACCTTTAACGGGGTGGTTAGCAGGTCGCTTTGGTGCCGTACGTGTGTTTGTCTTTGGATTGATTGGCTTTACCATCTTTTCATTCCTGTGTGGTTTAGCGACCTCATTGGAAATGTTGGTGTTCTTCCGTATAGGCCAAGGTCTCTGTGGTGGCCCATTGATGCCACTCAGCCAAACCTTATTAATGCGAATTTTCCCACCTGAAAAACATGCACAGGCGATGGGTCTCTGGGCGATGACCACGGTGATTGGGCCGATTTTAGGACCAATTCTTGGTGGACTCATCAGTGACAATTTGT
This sequence comes from Acinetobacter sp. Ac_5812, assembly GCF_013072695.1. Taxonomy (GTDB): domain Bacteria; phylum Pseudomonadota; class Gammaproteobacteria; order Pseudomonadales; family Moraxellaceae; genus Acinetobacter. The sequence goes on along the minus strand of NZ_LXUK01000027.1, from coordinate 354,970 downwards.
CTTGGCACTGGATTTTCTTTATCAATATTCCTGTCGGTATTTTCTGTGTTTTAGCCGCGATACGTTTATTGTCTGTGGCTGAAACCAAAACCGAAAAACTGCGGATTGATGCGATCGGACTAGGCCTGTTAGTCCTCTGGATTGGCGCACTGCAATTAATGCTCGATCTCGGACATGAACGTGACTGGTTTAATAGCAGCAGTATTATCATGCTAGCCTTGATTGCGGTGGTTGGCTTTATCGTGTTTATGATTTGGGAACTGACTGAAAAGCATCCTGTGGTCAATCTGTATGTGTTCCGACATAGGGGCTTCGCCGTGTCCGTATTGGCGTTGGCCTTTGGCTTTGGTTCCTTCTTTGGCAGTATCGTGCTGATACCGCAGTGGCTACAGATTAATTTGGGTTATACCGCCACATGGGCTGGTTATCTCACCGCCACCATGGGCTTTGGCAGTCTGACCATGTCGCCAATTGTGGCCAAGTTGTCGACCAAATATGACCCGCGTGCATTAGCAAGTTTTGGTTTGGCGCTCTTAGGTGTGGTTACTTTAATGCGAGCTTTCTGGGTCACAGATGCAGACTTTCTGTCTTTGGCATGGCCACAAATCTTGCAGGGCTTTGCAGTGCCATTCTTCTTTATTCCATTGTCAAATATTGCAATGGGTTCAGTGTTGCCACAAGAAATGGCATCGGCCGCAGGTTTGATGAACTTCTTGAGAACCATGGCAGGAGCGATTGGTGCTTCGATTGCCGTGACGATCTGGGACGATCATGCCAAAGTGGCGCGCAGTGAAATGGTGAATAACTTACATCCGCAGGAAGTACAAAATACTTTATTGCAGAAAGGATTCTCCTCTGATGCGACTTTAGCAACGATTGCTAATTTAGTAGATAAAGAGGCGATTACCATGTCCGCCAATCATGTGTTTATGTTGTTGGCGATTGTGTTTGTGTTTGCCAGTGCCCTGATCTGGATGAGTCCAAAGCCTAAACCTGTGGCTGGTGGACCTGCGCCGCATTAACCTGAATTGGAACTTGAAAAAACAAGTTGAGACACAATATTGAAGAATAAGCGTATATTTTGCTGATTGGTTAGAAATTGAGATTTAAATTCTGACTATCTATGCTATGATTGCGCTGTACTTTGGGGATGTTCCTGGCTTCGACGCTGGTGATGAAACTCATAGATGCATGCCGAGAGCGCATTTCCTCTCGTAAATCAAATTTGCATTTTTTAGTCGCAAACGACGAATCATACGCTCTAGCTGCCTAAGGGCAGCTTGTCCGCCTCTCTGAATACTTGTGGTTAGAGAGTCCGACTGAAGCGCACGCACACAAGTCCGTATAAAGCCAAGCCTCGGGGCTTTGTACTAAACTTAGAGGATCGCGATTTGTACCCTGTTCGTCGGGTCACAAAGAGTTAAAATAGTAGACGATATCTAAGCATGTAGTATTCTCGGGCGTAGTGCTGGCGGACGCGGGTTCGACTCCCGCCATCTCCACCAAAATTCGAAAGAGCCCTGAAATGAAAGTTTCGGGGCTTTTTTATACTGAAATTTAAGTATATAAAATTCAAAGAAAATATTATTTATTTCAATCAGCTAGAGCTTAAAAATAATAGCCGATATTAACGTTGACTTGATTCTCCCATTGATTGCTTCCACCTGCAGCAAGACTCTCTCCATAACTACTACCACCGATATAAGGATTATTTTTTCCAAATAACCATTCAGCGGCAATATACACATTCTTCTTGTAGGTAAATGCGGAACCCAGTACCAACTGCTCTGAGTCTAGAAATACTTTTTTTGTTTTATCGTATCGGCTGTAATGCAGATACACATTGAAATCATTGATCTCCTTTACATTAAATTCCGGAATCTTATAGTTGAGATCTAAGCTGTAGAGCATGCCTTTATTGGCGACATTAAAAGTTCCATCGTAGGAGCCAAAAGTCGTCTGATCATAGGGAGTATCAATCTGATTAAATATGCTGATAACTTTAAGCCCTAGACGATCTTTATTTAGCCCATAATGCAATGCGTAGACGCCACGATGACCTGCTTTATCCTCTGTTTGTTTTGACTTTAGCTGAGCATAGTATGCAGAGATCCCATAGTTGGCTGACCAATTGTCATCGTTTTGAGTATAGTTGTATTGTAAGGCAACGGCATCTTGTTCTTTATAGTGGGTGCCATTCTCTAGATTTTCATCGGCAGGAATAAGCTGATTAGAATAATATGCACCTTGGCTTGTTCCTTTACCTTTCCAAGGATTGGCAGCATAATAAGCCGCATAGATTTCATGATTGTCTTTTTTATAATTATATTTTGCACCTAAGCGATATAAGTCCTCAATCCCTGCGATATAAGCCATCGACTCAATAACGGTACTGGTATAATAGGGCTGAAAACCAATCGGAACTTGATTTAAACCGACTTGAATTGATTGCTGAGGATCTACCGCATATTCAAGATAAGCTTTTTTAGTGAAGTTCACATCACCAATATGATTGGTATAATCATAAGGATATGCGCCGCCTAAAAAACGATGCTCGATATGGCCAGAGAGTTGATCATCATAAAAATCGAGCGTCACGATCGCTGTATCAAAACTTAATTTACGGATATCTCGGTCAGGATCGTAATCCAAGCGCATACGTACAGCTCCACCGAGGTCTACACGATTTTGGGAGGCTTGCACGGTATTGATTGTTTCATCGGCAGAACTTACAGCACTAAAAAGCGTGCCTGCGCTAAACAAAATAATGGCTGAAATGTGCTGTGATTGAAATGTTTGGGTCGATACAGTACATCTCATCAAGGATGAGATAGTTGAAAAATGTTGCATATTTTGTCCTTAAATTAGTTTGATCTGCCTTCCAACGGCAAGACTTATTCCCTCGAGAAATCGAGTGTTTTAAATTAGTTTTTGAAGATAAAGAAAGTTGTCCCGATCAAATCCTGTTTAATCGGGAGGAAATGACAACTTATTCGACAGGTTTGTCGTAGAAAAAGGTTTTAATAATTGAGAGCAGTTGCAGCATAAAAATAAACAGAACACAGAAGCCGCCACAAACGGCTAAATATTTAATCCCATCAATCCCTTGGCCACCGCCACCAAAGGCACTCATGATGATGGCAATTGAACCAATTAAAACACCCCAGATAATACGTTGGTACGATGGCGCTTCTTCACCAATCGGGACATTTTTGCTACACATACCTGCGATTGTGGTCGTAATACTATTTGCAGCAACGGCGGAAGAAAACAGGGTCAAAACTAAAATTAGCGGGACGATGACAATCCCTAATTTAAATGGAAGGTGTTGTAAGAATGCCCATAAACCAGACACTGCACCATTATCTTTAATGATTTGGACTAAATCCAATACACCGCTTTGCTGTAAATAAAGCGATGTGCCACCCCACACTGAAAACCATACTAGGGCAAAGCAAGAAGGCATAATCCAGTTTACGATAATGAATTCTTTTAAAGTACGTCCATATGCAATCAGTGCCAAGAACATTCCCATCAAGGGGGCATAAGCGACCCAAACCGCCCAGTCAAACAGCGTCCACCATTGAGTTAAAGCTGGTCCACCAATATCAATTGGATCTAGCCCCCAAAGGAAGAAGTTATCTAACCAAATTGCCATACCCGCAGTAGAGGATCTGAGGATGTAAAAGGTTGGGCCAGTAAGGAATAATAAAATCAGCAAGAAGTATAAAACTTTCGATTTAATACTCGCTAATATCTTAAAGCCTTTGTCTAAGCCTAAATAAGAAGAAAAGGTAAATAAGAAGGTGGTTAATGCGCCCAAGACGACCCATAAAACTGTAGTGGCATGGTAGCCATAAGCAACTTTCAAACCTGTCACGACCACCGTTAAACCCGTACCAAGACCTGATGCTAAGCTTAATACGATTGCCATGGTGGCAAGCACATCAATGATATCTGCAATAATTCGATTCTGTGCGTATTTTCCCAATAAAGGCTCTAAGGTTGCCGCTACTGACAAGCCTTTTTTCTTGTTGTAATACATATAAGCGGCGATTAAACCCGAGAGGGTATACATGGAGTAAGGGATAAAGCCCCAATTGTAAAAGACACGACCCAGACTCCAAATCGCAGCACTATGTGTCAATGGTTCTACCCCAACTTGGTTCAGCTCTCCGTAGACATTACCAAAATAGATAATCGGTTCGTTCACCCCATAGGTAATTAAACCAGTTGCAACGCCACTGCTGAGTGCCATGGCAAACCATCGACCAAAGCTGGTGCTGGCTTTGGCATCTTTTCCCCCGATACGAATATGCCCATAGCGAGATACCAATAAGATTCCGACCAAGATGAGCGAAATCATGGAGACCCATTGATATAACCAACCAAAGTTTTGTAGTGACCAGTTAAAAAAATCTTTGGTCAGGTTAATTAACGCTTCGCTATGCGAAATACCTAAAACAACAGCGGAAGACATTAATAAAAATAAGGGAACGAAGACACCCCAGCGTACGGTTTTTACCTGTTTTGAAACACCTTCCATATACTCATCCTTATGTATTCGGTGGGAATAGGCTCATGACTTGCCACGGGGATATCCATGTGGCGATTGTTTTTTGTACAAGATAAACATTACATGCTTTATCATGTATATACAACTAAAGTTTTAATTTTAACCCTATGTTTTTTAATGGGATTAAATAATTTAAGCGAACAAGTTTCTATCCAAGTGAATTGAATAAATGGATGTGGATTAACGAGGCTTTGATTTTAAAACTCAGTTTGAAAATAGAATAAAAACGACTTTTAAGTTTATAGAGCTTAAAAGTGCTGTTGATTTAATCTAATTTTTCAATTTTATCTTCAATGATGTTTAAAAGCGTACCATCGTGAATCATTCCTTTGATTTCATTGATAAAACTGTAGAGATAAGTATCTTGGTCTGAGATTTTGATACGTTGCTCTAATGCGTCGATCATTGCCTGCATCGCAGGACTTCGTTTCTTATCTTTTGACAGAAATTGATGAGCGTAATATCCCGATAACAGCTCAATGGCCAGAATGTATTCTAGCTTGTCGGCAATGGAGATTGCTTTTTTTGCGGCATTATAACCCATTGCCACATAGTCTTCTTGATTGCCACACGTCGGGGTGTTATCAATGGTTGCAGGGTGGGATAACATGCGCATGTCATTCAAAAGCGCAGCTTGTGTATATTGTGGAATCATCAATCCTGAATTTAATCCAGGTTGTTGAATCAGGAAATATGGAAACCCTGACAAACTGCCATCAATCAGACGGTTATTTCTGCGTTCAGACATTTTGGCTAAATTTGTAGCCGCAATTGCTGCCGTGTCCATCGCCATGCCCACATAAGATGAGTCTGGATTACAGGCCGAAATGATTTCTTGCTGATTTTGATCATGCCAAACGATTGGATTATCGCAACATGCATTCATTTCAATTTCAATTGTGATTAGTGCATCATTTAAAACTTTCTTGGCAGCGCCATGCAGTTGTGGAATACATCTGAGGGAGAGTGCATCTTGTAATTTGGTTGGATGTTTGAGTAGCGCCAGTTCAGAATCTTTTAGTAAACGTCGAATATTCGATGCCGTTTTTGCTTGCTCAGGATGCGGGCGAACCGTCATCACGCGTTCATCAAAGGCAATGAGGATGCCTTCGAGTGATTCGAGACTGAGAGCTGCGATAATATCCGCAGACTTGGCCGCATTTTGCAGATCATATAAAGCTAAACTGGCAAGGGCGGTAGTCGAGGTAGTGCCCGAGATTAAGGCTAAGCCTTCTTTGGCTTGTAATTGTAATGGTGGGATATTTTCTGCAGCCAATACTTCTTGGGTTGCACGTAACTGCCCATGGTGGTAAAGCTGACCACGTCCCGTGAGCGTCAGTGCTAAATGTGCCTCAGGCGCCAAATAGCCAACAGAACCTTCTTTGGGCATCCAAGGAATTAAATTCAGGTTTAAAAATTGGCGAATTCTTTCCAGTACTTCAAAACGTACACCGCTATATCCCTGACCTAGATTTTGTAGAATCATCAGCATACAGGCGCGTGCTTGCTCTTCGTTGAATGGTTCACCAACGGAAACGGCATGAGATAAAATTAAATTTTCTTGTAATTCTGCGGTTTGTTGTTGAGAGATTTTTTCTGAACACAAGGCACCAAAGCCAGTAGTAATCCCGTACATCGGTTCATCACGAGACATCATGTCTTCTAGAACGGCTCGTGATTTTTTGACACGTACAACGTAGTCTTCGGAGAATTCAAGTGGGGCTTTAAAGCGTGCAATTTGAATAAAGGTGTTTATATCAATTTTGTCGCCTAATTGAATGGTCATCGTTTCATCCTGATACGTTGCTTTCATGTTTGCAAACAGATGCATTTCTTTTTGATATTGCCTAAGAAAAGCATTTCCCTCGCTCTTCACTGTAGGAAGGTTTTATTTCCTACGCTTGTGCATAAAACACAGTTTTTTATACAATTTTTTGTATACCTACTTTGATCTCGGCATTGTAGGTCTACAGCACATACACTTTTTCCATAAAAACTCAGAAAAGAATCATTATGAAAGATTGATATGTGTTTACTTGTATATACATATGTATACTAAATTGAGCCTGAGTTGAAAACTTATTTTTAAAATTATTTTATATCTTTTTGATTTTATAAGTTAAATTTTATAACTAAGCTTTGTTTATGGTACTTGGTAAAGTGGAAGTGATTATTTGGATGGATTGTTCGCATGGTTGTTGTGCTTAGAACGCAAGAAGAGGTATTGAAATAAAGGGACTCGATTTGGACTTTTTAAGTTAGCCCGTTTAAGGAAATCTCTAATAAAGGGCTTTGCAGAAATTATATATTTGATTGAGCTGAGAACTGATTAGAGCCGAGTTTCAATATAAGGTGAAGGGGAATATGTTATTCCCCATCCTCACCCGAAACATAAACAGGTGACATCTGTCTGGCATCAAGAGGCTGCTTGCAACAATCACAAGTTAGACTTGGGCTGGTCACATGCCCACAGCTTTTATGCAAATAACGCAATTCAGGAAATTGTTTATTTTCATTTTGCCAAATATTGCCCCATGTACTCATGGTGACAATAATCGGATACAGGGCTAAGCCTTTTTCAGTCAGCTTGTATTCATAACGTTTTGGTGCTTCATGGTACAGCACCTTTTCAAAAATCTTGTGTTCCACCAAACGGTTAATACGCTCGGTCAACAAATGACGGGTGATACCCAACTGCTTTTGAAAATCATCAAAACGACGGGTTTTCATAAAGGCATTACGAATAATCAGCAGGGTCCAACGGTCGCCAAAAATCGATAAAGTCCGTGCAATTGGACAATTCATTTCACCGAGTTCATGCCATTTCATCGCAATACCATCTATATGTCTTTACAGGAAGCAGGCTGTCATTTTAGGACAACTTGAACGATTAAGATATCCGCTTTATTGACAACTTATCATAGCAGTTATATTTTTCAATTAAGTTCTTTTTTGGAACTTAAGATTTTGAGATCTATTCTTGAGGTGAGTTATGTCTGCGTCAGCGTTAAAAGAAAAATCAAAGCAAAAGATACCTGCATCATTTCCAGTCCGCCGTATGGATTATGAATTTCAGGATATGCCTAAATATTGGTGTAATAATGAACCAACCTTTACCCATTATTTCACAGGACTGTCCACCCTATTTCCAGAAGGAGAGTCTTACTTTGTCCGTTCAGTCAGGGCTTTACGAGATCAAGTCAAAAGCAACCCGCAACTGGATCGTGATATTGGCGCATTTATTGGTCAGGAGGCAATGCATTCCAAAGAGCATCATGCCTTTCATGTCAGTGCACAACAATATGGCCTAGACCCTGAATCACTGGAAAAGGTGACAGGCATCATCCTTAAAGCGATTGAACGTACCTTTCCGAAAAAATGGAATCTCTTGGTCACAGTTGGGCTGGAACATTACACCGCAGTACTGGTGGTGGAGATGATGAAAAACGTCAATGAATTAATGACTGATACCACCATTCGGAATTTATGGCTGTGGCACAGTGTCGAAGAAACCGAACACAAGGCAGTTGCCTATGATATGTATGAATATCTCTATGGCAAAGGGCTTGATGCCTATATCCCACGGGTTGCGATTTTTAGCCTGAGTTTGGTCCTCATCACAACTTTTTCAAATGTTTACCAAGTGGTATTGATGTCCAGAGATAAGCAATTACTCAATCTGAAATCGTGGGCTAAATTTGCAGGCTTTACCGTGCAAGCCTACCGAAAACTAGTGCCACAATTTTTCTCTTATTATCGTCGTGACTTCCATCCCAATGATACCGATGAGTCGGATATTGTGGCAAAAACCAAAATCAAAATTGGTTTATCGCCAGAACAATCGACTTTTATTCATTAATCGGCGCGAAAAAAATCACCCGCGCTTACACATCACCAAAGGGATAAATATCTGTAAGATAAGTTGAGCTCGCTTTGCGTTGCTGGCTTATCATCCAGATCAATTCAATAAAAGATGGAAATATAACAATGAGTACAGTGGTCTTACATCAATGGGAAATTTCACCGTTCTGCAAGAAAGTTGCACGGATGTTGCAGTTTAAAGGCATTGCATTTGAAACTGTAAATTATAACGGCGTATTGGGGGCTAAAGTCCCAGGACTCAGCAAAGTCGGCAAAGTCCCTGTGCTGGATATCAACGGACAACGTATTCAGGACAGTACTAAAATTGCTCGTTATCTAGATGATGCTTATCCAGAGTTGCCCCGTTTATATCCTACGGATCCGCTGCAAAAAGCCTATGTGGAATTGTGGGAAGACTGGTCTGACGAATTGTTATATTTCTATGAAGTATATTTTCGGGTCAGTGATGCCGATGCCCTGAATCATGCGGTGGCGATTAGTGCGGAAGGTCGTCCCAAGCATGAGATTGTATTGATGAAACCTTTGCTTAAAGCCGCGTTGAATCTGCAAGTGAAGATGCAAGGTACAGGACGAATGGCGAAGGCGGATATCGAGGCAGAATTTACTCGGCATTTAGAACGCATCGAGTTGGTATTGGGTCAAACGGGCTGGCTCGTCGGTGAGAGCAAAACCATTGCCGATATTGCAGTGGGTTCTCAACTGTTAGAGGTAGTACGTACCAGTAAAATCTGGGGACCTAAAATTAACAGTTATCCGCATATTCAGCATTGGATACAACAATTATGAATCGGTCGAAGCAAGAGATAACGCAGCCAACTGCGATTGTTGCGGTGGTTGGCGTGGGTGCCGAGCGAGGCATTGGTGCGGCAGTCTGTCGCCGTTTTGCTCAGGAAAAATTCAAAGTTTATGTGGTGGGGCGAAGCTTAAATAAGGTCGAAAAGGTCGCTGCAGCGATTAATCATCAAGGTGGACAGGCGGTGGCTTATGCGCTAGATGCTGAAAATGAGCAGCAGCTGCAGGCCTTGTTTGATCATTTGAACGATCAGCCAGAAGCACTGGCAGCGGTGATTTATAATGTGGGTGGTAATATTCCTTCGATCTTTTTACAGAGTAGCCTGAAGTTTTTTAGCCAAATGTGGCGTTCCACCTTTTTATCTGCGGTGTTGGTGGCGCAGCGTAGTCTGATCATTTTTCAAAAACAGCAGCAGGGCACGCTGATTTTTACTGGTGCCAGTGCCTCATTGCGGGGGAAACCATTTTTTGCGGCATTTACCATGGGCAAGTCTGCGCTGCGAAGCTACGCCTTAAATTTGGCTGAGCTCTACCGCCCGCAAAATATCCATGTGGCGCATGTGGTGGTGGACGGCATGGTCGATGGTGATCGTGTCAATAAAGCCTTATGGGGCTTGGGACGGCTGGCACGTTTAACTCGTGGTACGGGTGGTTTAAATATTGAGGCAATTGCTGAAAATTACTGGATGCTCTATCAGCAAAATGTTGATTTATGGACGCATGAACTAGATTTACGTCCTTATCAGGAGAAATTCTAAGATGAGTAAGTTGCTGCCACACTGGTTGAAAGCCCAACAAAAAATGCAGGGCTGTGCGGTGATCGTGGGTAATGATGTGCAGGCGTTAAGCCCGCTTTTTAGCCCTGAGATGCCTGTTTATCAACTTCAACATGATGTGACCCAAACACAGCCACAGCTTGAGGTTCAAGCTCAGAGATTGATCCGTGTACGACTGAATTTACTGGATGCGAGTGCGCTAAAAAAATGTATGCAACAGATTCAAACAGCAGGGAATTTTGTCGATTTATGCATCTTTCAACCTGACTTTGTGCTGCCTGAAAATAGCCATGCATTGTCCGCTGAACAGCTTGAGTCCTATTGGCAAAACACGGGCTTAACCGCGGTGAGTATTGCTCAAGCTGTGATTCGACAGATGCTGTCCAAACAACAAGGGACTTTGATTTTTTTAGGGCAACAGCAGCCTGTTCAATCTGAGCAAGATTTATTCAGTCAAAGCCTGTCTGCCAGTATTCGAGCCTTGGCTCAGTCATTGGCGCGAGAGTTTCAGCCGAAGGGAATTCACGTGGTCTATTGTGCGCTGGCACATTGGCAAAGTGCTAACCATGCGTTGATGCAATCGCTGCAACAGACCTGTTGGCATCTGTATCAACAACCCAAATCGACATGGAGTCAGGAACTGCGCTTAGGATTATAAAATCATGCGCATTCAATCGTTGAGCTGAAATGCATCATAGAGCATGCGGATGATGTTTGAAATTTCTGTTTCATTGATGGCGGCATAGCCAAAACGGATATGAAAATGCTGATTTGATGCTTGGCTTTCAGCCGCAAAATGCGCTTCGGCATCAATATGCAGCTGATTCAAAAGTTCGTCATATTCAGCACGATAGGGAAATTTAAATTTGACCCATAAGGCCATGCCCCCCAGCGGTGAGTTTATTTCGACCTGATCTTTAAATACCGTTTGGAAGCTATTCAGTGCAAAGTCGCGCCGTTGTTGATAGATCTTGCGCATCTTGCGGATATGCCGTTTGATTTCTCCTTGTTGCATCAGTTCCGCCATCGCCAGTTCAGTGATGATATTGCCTTGTTTATCGATCAATAAAATATCCTGATTCATGGCGTGGATGATGTCTCGATTGGCGACCACATAGCCAATTCTTAGGCTTGGGGCAAACACCTTGGACAGTGAACCAATATGAATCACCTTTTCTGCATGCGGTAGGCTGATCAGCGGTGGAATCGGGCGACTGTCATAATGAAATTCGTGATCATAGTCATCTTCAATAATATAAAAATCAAACGCTTTCGACAGTTCCAACAGTTTCAGGCGTCGATCCATCGCCATGGTTACGGTGCTGGGATATTGATGATGCGGGGTGGTATAGATTGCAGCTACAGCATACTTTTCTAATATTTCCTCCAGATGCTGAATATCAAGACCGTGTTGATCTAGTCGAACCCGAACGATGTGATAATGATGCGATAAAAAGGTTTCAACTGCAGGCGGATAAGACCATTGTTCCACCACAATCACTTTACGTGATGAGCTTTGTTTAGCTAGCACACGAGCCGCTAAAAAAATCCCCATTTGGCTGCCACGAACCACACAAATATTCTCGATGCTGGTTTTAATAAAACGTTCCATCGACAGCATTTGCAGCAATGCCTGACGTAACTCAATACTGCCTTGTGGATCGCCATAGCCCATGATTTGAGAACGGGTCACTTGAATCAGGGCATGTCGATAAGCACGGGAAAATAATTCATAAGGGATTAGGCGGGTATCTGGAATGCCATCATTCTTAATTGCTACTGGACTGATTGTATTGGATGAAGGATTGGGTTTTGCTGCTGCATTGATCTTTTTATGTTTTAACTCAGGCAAATTCTCCGCCACAAAAGTGCCTTGTCGTGGTTTTGAGATCAGCCAGCCTTGTGCTTCTAAATCTTCATAAACCGACTGTACGGTTTTACGATTAATTTTTAATTCATCGGCGAGCGAGCGGGAGCCAGACAGGCGCGAACCTGAACTGAGCCGCCCAGACAGAATCTCTTCAATAATCTGATTGGCCAACTTGAGAAAGATGGTTTTTTCTTCTCGCTCTTCAAGATGAAGACGAATCTTCCATGGCTGCTGCATGCTGATCTGGACCATATAAGTTTTAAAAACTGGATATTTTAACTCATCCACTGACTTCGTATTCTGCATCTGTCCCATCCACAAATCAACCGTAGCGAGGTGGTCTTATGCAAACCGCATTACTCAGCAAACAGCAATTGATGCAAACGGCGCAGCAGAATATGAATTTGATCCAAGAGGTCAATTACAGTGATCGACAGAAGCTAGCTTTGACCTGTCGTATTTTATTTGATCATGGTCATGATGCAGGCTTGGCAGGGCAAATTACCTGTCGTGCCGAGCAAGAAAATAGCTTTATTACGCAACGTTTTGGTTTGGGTTTTGATGAAATTACCGCCGCCAATTTGTTGGTCGTGGATCAAGACCTCAAACCTTTAGATCAGCAAGGCATGGCCAACCCAGCCAACCGTTTTCATACTTGGATTTATCAGCAACATCCAGAAGTGAATTGCATTATCCATACCCATCCCACTCATATTGCAGCCTTGTCGATGCTACGTGTACCACTGGCCATTTCGCAAATGGATACCTGTGCCTTGTATGAAGATTGCTCTTTTGTCGGTGAATGGCCGGGGGTGCCAGTCGGCAATGAAGAAGGCATTTTTATTTCTGAAGCGCTAGGAAAAAATCGGGCGGTGTTGTTGTCTCATCATGGTCAGTTGGTGGCCGGCAAGAGCATTGAAGAAGCCTGTAATTTAGCGTTGTTGATTGAACGTGCTGCACGTTTGCAACTATTAGCGATGTCGGCAGGTCAAATCCAGCCGATTCCACATGAACTGGCAAAAGAAGCACATGACTGGTTGTCTACTGATAAGCGCAACAAAGTCAATTTTGCCTATTACGCACGTAAGGCATTGAAAAACCATCAAGATTGTATTGAGGAATAAATCACATGAAAATTGAAGGCATTATTGCTTATCCCGTCACGCCATTTAAAGCGGGCGGGCAACAACTTGATCTTGAGGCCCTAACGATCAGTCTAAATGCATTGCTTGAATCACAGTGTGATGCGATTGCACCTTTAGGCAGTGCAGGGGAAAGTGCTTATTTAACTTGGCAAGAATGGCAGCAGGTGGCACAAACCACCATTGAGGTGGTGAATCAACGTGTTCCTGTGATTGTTGGAATTTCTGAACTGACCACTGCGATGGCGATTCAAAAAGCCAAGAAAGCAGAAGAATTAGGCGCAGATGTGATTATGGTGATTCCAGTGTCGTATTGGAAACTCACCGATCAGGAAATTTATGATTATTATCAACAGATTGCTGAATCAGTGAAGTTGCCAATTATGGTCTATAACAATCCAGCCACCAGCGGGATTGATATGTCACCTGAATTGATCGTGAAAATGTTTAACCAGATCGACAATATTTGCATGGTCAAAGACAGCACCGGTGATATTCAGCGCATGCATAAATTTCATGCTTTAACGCAGGGGCAGTTGCCATTTTATAATGGTTCTAATCCATTGGCGCTAGAAGCCTTTTGTGCTGGGGCGACAGGATGGTGTACGGCAGCACCGAATTTGCTCGGTGACTTGCCAAAGCAATTATATCAAGCGATTCAACAGGGTGATCTGTCAAAGGCGCAGGCGATATTTTATCAGCAATTACCTGTGCTGAGCTTCATTGTCAAAGGTGGCTTACCGAAAACAGTGAAATCAGGGCTCAATCTATTGGGCTTTTCAGTCGGGGTGCCAAGACCGCCTTTGCAAAGTGCAACAGGGGCTGAAATTGAGCAATTAAAAGGCTTGATACAAGCGGCTGTAAAATAACTATGTTCAAGTCAGGTCGAGATTGATCGGCCTGATGTCACTTGTTGGTGTTCTATAGTTGGGTTTGACGAAATTGGCTCGGTGTTACGCCACTCCATTTTTTAAAGGCACGGGAAAAGTTGGCAGGTTGTAGATAGCCTAAGTACAGTGCAATATCCTGTATTTCCATATGATTGTTATGCAGAAGTTTTCGTGCTTCTTGATATCTCATTTCATCTAATAGACCCAGATAAGAATAACCAGCTTCATCCAGATGTCGTCGTAAGGTGCGACTCGACATATGCAGACGTTCCGCAACTTGATCTAGACTTGGATAACCTTTTTGCGGCGTGAGAACTAATTCGGCTTTAACACGTAAGCCAATATCTTGGATGGTTTCAGAAAAACGAATTTGTTCAGCTTCACATTGCGCCAAAGCCTGTTGAAAAGCAGTGGGATCTGCCATTTTGGTGGCATGGTTGAGGATGGATGCTGGGTAGCAAATTTGGTTTTGGACCTGTTCAAAATGGATCTGAGGAAGCTGAGCTTGAAACTGTTGATGGTAAGGTGGTTCAGACCAATCCACCTGAAGTTGGACCTCAGCAAAATCACGCTCGGTTAATGAGCGTCCCGTTTGTACAATGCCAATCATCAGGCATTCATAGAAAAAGCGTCTTAAAATTTCCGCCTGTTCAGCATGCTGACTGACGACGGGGTGGGTTTGCTTGATTTCAATAATGGAATGTTGATGGTGTTCAAAAAAATCAATTCGATAATCTTTGAGCCGCATATTGAAAAATTGCGTTGCAAGTTCAATCGATTGTCGCAAAGAAGGGCTACTCATTAGCGCATAGCCCATTGGACCATGGGCGGTGAGACGCAGTTTTAGCCCATATTCGTAGCCTAAACCAGCATCTTTGGCCAAACTTAAACAGATCCAAGCCAATTTTGACCATTGTTTGGGACTGATACGCGCATCTAATTGATGCAGCAATGCCGAAGCTATTTTACTTTGCTGTAGAATCTCGGAAGCAGAGAAGCCTTTTTCAACCATAATTTCCAAGAGTAAATGCACATAAGAAATCGGAATACTGGCTTTGGATAAGCCATAGGGATCTTTCATTTCTTGTTTTAATTTGGCCGAAAATGATTAGCAGTATGGCTGAATTACCGCTCACGCTCAAGTTTTAGCTCTTAGATACTAGGATTATTCTATTGATCTGAGTATGGATGATGAGTTTAGCACCCCCTTTAAAAGATTCCCCAGTTGTAATTACTGGTGCTTCTTCGGGTATTGGAGAAGCACTGGCACAACAATTTGCAGCACTGGGCTATTCACTTATTTTGGTTGCCCGACGTGTCGATAAATTAGAAGCACTTGCCAGTCATCTACGTGAAAAATACCAAGTCGAGGTTAGTTTACGTCCTTGTGATCTTGCGGATCGCCAAGATAGAACCACTTTCCGTAAAGAGCTAGAACAGATCAATGTCGCTGTGTTATGCAATAACGCAGGCTTTGCTACCTTTGGACGTTTGCACGAATTGGATGCAAATCGGGAACGTGAACAAACCGAAGTGAATACGGTGGCGGTGCAGGATCTGACTTTAGCGGTATTGCCAAGAATGATTCAGCGTCGAACAGGTGCGATTCTGATTGTGGGTTCGACCTCGGGTCATCAACCGACACCAGCCAATGCAACCTATGCCGCAAGCAAAGCCTTTGCCAATTCTTTTGCCGAATCACTGCACAGTGAGCTGAGCGGCACGGGCGTGAGCTGTACCTTATTGGCACCGGGTCCAACCAAAACAGGCTTCAATGAAGTGGCAGGCATCAGCAAAATTGACGGCATTGGGGGCAATCTGGTCTGGGTGTCGGCAGAACGTGTTGCCAAAGAAGCGATTCAAGGCATGGCTTGCAATCGTCGGATTGTGATTCCTGGATGGCTTGCCCAAGCCCAGACTCTTGGAGGACGTTATACCCCGCGTGTCATTTTATTACCGATATTAAAGCAGGTCTTTTCGAGGTTAAAAGCATGAGACAGTTGATAAATGACCTACGCACACCTATTGGTCTCGCCAATTTAGGCAATAAGCTCTATCACAATGCGCAATATTTAACTGCGGTGGTCGAGGTGAATGAAAAGGCGATGGCCCGTTGGTTACCTGCTGGAATGAAGCTGGCGAAACCCGCTAGAGCGGATTTGTTTTGTGCCTATTTCCCAGAAAATGTCTATACGGGGGCGTACCACGAGGCAGGTTTATTTGTGCATATTCAGATCGGCAATAAAACAGGCATCTTTTGCCCGTGGATGATTTTGGATGATGATCGCGCCATGATTATCGGCCGTGAATTGCTGGGCTATCCCAAAAAAATCGGGGAAATCAGTTGGGACAATGATGGTTCACGGATTATCAGCCAAGCATCACGCCGTGGAACGGTCTTGATTGAAATGGAAGCCAAACTGGGTGAGCTAATAAGGGACGCACCCCCCATTTTAGGTTTACCGCATCGCAATATTACAGGCGGTTTAGGCTTAGGTTTACCTCGAGAAGTGCGATTTACCCCAAAAGAACATCCTGTTGAAGTGCGCCGTGTTGAAATGAAACTATACTTTAGGGGGACGGTGAATGATCCTTTGCATGAAATGGGCTTAGGCACGGTGGTGGATGCACGCTTACATCGGGTGGATTTATCGGGTGGCTTGATTCCGCCCATTCAGATTCCACGGTTACGCACCCCATTATTTTTACTGCGCCAATTTAATCCGCGTGTTTTATAACTGAGGGTCACCTGATGAATCTTGTTGCTGTTTCTTCAAAGCCGACGGTTGCTGACTATCGTCAAGTTTCTGCTTCGATTGAGATCCAAGTACGTAACATGGATTTTTCTTTTCCAGATGACATTCCAGAATTTTGGTTTCACCAGAATCCTTTACTGAGCATGTTACTGACTGCCTTATCCAGTGCATTTCCTGATGGAGAGCGGCAGTTTATTCATAGTGTGCGCCTTTATCAATCACAGATTAAAGATCCTGTTTTACTGAAACAGGTACGTGCCTTTATTGGTCAAGAAGCACACCACGGTAAAGAACATGATGGATTGAATGCCATGATGTTGAAAAAAGGTTATCCAGTCGATCGAATTTATAAGCGATTTAAAAAGATGAATCGTTTGATGCAGACACAATTTTCTCCTGCGCATCAACTGGCCTGTACGGTATGCATGGAGCATCTAACGGCAATTCTTGCGGATTATTTTATTGCGACTGCACCTGAAGATTTGGCTTTATTTCATGCGCAGGTGAGAAAAATCTGGGCATGGCATGCCATTGAAGAAACCGAACACAAAGCAGTGGCCTTTGATGTGTATCAGAGTTTGGTTAATCGACCTTATTTCCTAAGGTTGGTCATGCTGGAAACAACACTTTCTTTTGTGATGATCACCACCCGCGGAACCATCGAGTTGTTGCAGCATTCAGGCAAACAAGGCGATTTAAAAGGGTTGTATCAAGGGTTCAGTTATTTGTTTGGACGAAAAGGCTTAATCAAAAGGATTAGCAGGCCGTATCGCGACTTTTTCTCAGCGGATTTTCATCCTTGGCAGCATGACAACCGTGATCAAGTGAATCGGCTTAAACAGCAATATTTAGCATGAGCTTCTGGCAGCGCACTGGGTCAGATCAGCATCGCACTGCTTAGCTATAGATTAATAATTTAGGAAGAATGAAAATGACAGCATCAGTATCCTCAAATTCTGCTTTACAACAACCATTGCAGTTGGCATGTGGCATCAGCATCCCAAACCGAATTGCAAAATCAGCCATGAGTGAACAATTGGCAGATCGACATGGCTCGCCCACCACGGATTTACAGCAGCTTTATGCCACATGGGCCAGAGGTGGAACAGGTCTGTTAATCACCGGCAATGTGATGATTGATCATCGTGCCTTTGTTGAGCCAAGAAATGTGGTGTTGGAAGACGAGCAATTCTTGCAAGCGCATAAACTCTGGGCACAAGCAGCACAGGCCAATGGCAGCAAAATTATTATGCAAATCAACCACCCAGGTCGTGTTGCGGTTTTACCCTTATTGAAAAAGCCGATTGCACCCTCAGCGGTGGGGCTGGATTTGCCTGCCATGAATCTGATTCGTGTGCCACGTGCCATGTCAGAAACAGAAATCTTAGAACAAATCCAGCGTTTTGCAACGACGGCAGCACTTGCTGTGAAAGCAGGTTTTGATGGGGTGCAAGTCCATGCCGCCCATGGCTATTTGCTGTCGCAATTCTTATCACCATTGGCCAATACCCGTACTGATCAATGGGGGGGAAGCCCAGAAAATCGCCGCCGTTTCTTGATTGAAACGGTTCGAGCTGTGCGTCAGGCCATTGGCAAAGATAAAATTCTCAGTGTCAAACTGAATTCTGCCGATTTTCAAAATGGGGGCTTGAGTCAGGAAGAATCGGTGCAGATTGCCTTGGCCTTAGAAGCTGAAGGGATTGATTTACTGGAAGTGTCAGGTGGGAATTATGAGTCACCGGCGCAACTGGGATATGCGCCTGAGCGTCAGGCTCAGCGTGATGCCTACTTTCTTGATTATGCCACCGCTTTGCGCCAACACAGCAGATTACCCTTGATGCTCACGGGTGGGCTACGCAATGCCGAGCTGATGAATCGTATTGTGGCTGATGGCACTGTAGATTTGGTGGGACTTGCTCGACCATTTGCTTTACATCCTGATCTAGCCAAACAGCTCTTGGCAGGAAAATCAGTTACAGAAGCTGCAAAAATTCCAGCTATTGGCTATAAGCCCGTCGATGCCTATCTACAACTGGCTTGGCATGCCGCTCAATTCCGCCGTATCAGCAGTGGCCAGAAACCAAAGGCGATTAAGGGTCTCGTCCGTACTTTGCTGGCATTTGGACCACGGATGGGATTCAATATTTTGACACAAGAATAGTCGTCACGGTTATTTAGATAAGGAGTTGTCTTATGCGTGGATTAATGAAAGAAACTCATTCAATTATTCCTCGACGCCCCATATTTGATTTTGCAGCAACACCGAGCCACTGGATCTATGATGATCCAATGGCATCGCAGATGCTCAATGTGATTAATCCGATTACACCTGCACCAGAACGCTGGTTTTGTCAGACTTTTCGGGATGCGCTGCCTTTCGTTCAAGATGAACAATTAAAAGCAGCTGTGATGGCTTTCATTAAACAGGAAGGGACGCATAGTTATGGACATACCTTGGGCACGCGGCATATCGAAGCATTAGGGATTGATTTAAGCCAGTATAGCAAAATGATGAGCTGGATCTTTAATGACCTACTTGGCCCAAAACCCTTGGGTTATGAATTAAAGCATGCTCGATTAAAATCCATGTGGCTAAAAACACGCCTTGCCATGGTCGCAGCGGCAGAGCATTTAACCGGTGTACTGGGGCATTGGGTACTCAATGCAGAGGGACTACAGCAAGCACCTGTTGATCAACAAATGTTGCGTTTATTGCAATGGCATGGTGCAGAAGAAGTCGAACATCGTGAAGTGGCCGATGCGATGTTTCGGCATTTGAGTAATAATCTTGTATTAAGAACAGGCGCGGCGGTTTTTACTTTTCCTTTATTTATTGTCTTGGCCTATATAGCTGTGGAAACTCTCGTCGCAAAAGATCCTCAATTACCGCAGCGTTTTCGCTATAAAGATTATTTCCGTGCGGCGAGACAGGATCGTGTACCTCGAGCAAGCTATATTACGCGTGCCTGTTTACGTTACTTTAACCCGAAGCATAGTCCATTATATGAAGGCTCAACAGCTCAAGCTTTGGCTTATTTAAACAATATGCCTGAGTTTAAGCTGACTTAGCCGATAAATCTTATTTCAATTTAGGCGATGCCTGCCATCATCATTTGAATTGCAGCATCGCTATATTTTTTGAGCACATCAGAATCAGCAGGCGCGGATAAGAACTTAAATGCACCCGCAATAATCATCCCGACAATAGCATGTCCGGTCATTTCGGTATCCAGATCCGCTTTTAAATAGCCGCATTTCACCCCATTTTTTAAATAGTCTGCGGTAAGTAAGCCACCGAGGTGCAGTAGGTTATGCACCTGTGCTGTCATTTCTTTATCAATTGAAGTGGCTTCGAGCAGAATTAAGCGCACAGCGCGTGGATTATCTTTGGCAAATTCCTGAAATTTACTGGAAATCCTTTCGCATTGCGTTCGATAGGCGTCTAAGGTCGATACTGCATCTGGCGCATTTTCATCGGCCAATAAGGCGGTAATTTTAAACATGGTATCGACAATGACTTTATCCAGAATGTCTCGCTTATTCTCAAAATGACGATAGAAAGTGCCATGACCAATCCCCAGTCTTTTGGCAATGTCAGAGATCGCAGTTTGATGATAACCGCGTTCAGAAAATTCCAAAAAAGCAGCTTCAATAATTTCTGCTTGTAATTGAATACGTTGGCGTTCAGCACGCGAGAGAGTTGTTTGATCATTCATGGCAAAAATTTTATCAGAACTTTATCGGAAATACGATAAAACAAAATCAATCAAAATTGACACATCATTCCGTAAATGACATTATGTTCCGAATTGGTGATTTTTTGACTAATAAAAGGAACTGCACATGGGAAAAAAATACAGTTTTTTAAACAAAGTAGTGTTGATTACAGGTGGAGGGCGAGGGATTGGCTTAGCCACCGCCGTTGCTTTTAGAAAACTCGGCGCCAAAGTGGCAATTGGCGATATTGATCTGGAGCTGGCGCAACAAGCCGCCATCAAAGTGCAAGGCTTTGGCGGCTATTTGGATGTACGTTCACAGAACTCATTTCATGAATTGATTGTGCAGATTGAAAAGCAATTGGGTCCCGTAGATATCTTGGTCAATAACGCAGGCATTATGCCAATGGGGGCGATGATCGAGGAAAGCCAAGCCATCACCGATGCGCAAATTGATATTAATTTACGTGGGGTGATTCATGGCATGAAAGCGGTATTGCCCAAAATGCTGGAGCGACAAACAGGCCATATCGTCAATGTTGCTTCTCTGGCAGGTAAATATCCGATTCCGGGTGCCAGTATTTATTGTGCAACGAAATTTGCAGTGGTTGGGCTGACCGCTTCTATGCAACAGGAACTTAGAGATACGCCGATTGGGGTATCCGCTGTTTTACCTTCTAAGGTCTTAACTGAATTGTCCTCTGGAACAGGAGACAGTTTGCCGATTCCGACCGTAGAACCGCAAGATGTAGCGAATGTGATTATCAAAGCAGTAGCGCATAATCTGGCTGAAATTGCGGTGCCGAATTATTTAACCCATAGCCCGAAAGCGTATGGATTGGTACCGCATTGGTTGAATACAGGGTTTCGTAAATTCATCGGGGATGATCGAATTTTAAAAGGTCTCGATCAGAATGATCGTAAAGCATATAGCCAACGTTTAAGCCAACTGGCACAGACAAAATAAGGATTACAACTCATGGCAAAGATTGAAAAATTTCATGTGGTGATTATTGGGGCTGGTTTTGCAGGGATTGGCGCAGCGATTAAATTACAGCAAGCGGGTTTTACAGATATCGTAATCTTGGAAAAAGCTGATGAAATTGGTGGTGTCTGGCGTGCCAACACCTACCCAGGTTGTGCTTGCGATGTCCCATCAGCGTTGTATTCCTATTCTTTTGCACCAAATCCACAATGGAGTCGGGTGTTTGCACAGCAGCAAGAAATTAAGACCTATATACAACATGTTGCACAGCAATTCGATGTGAAAAAGTATGTCCGCTTTGGCTATGAAATGCTGGAAAGTGCTTGGGATGATCAGGCCAAGCATTGGGTGGTGAAAACCAATCAAGGTCTCATCCATGCCCGTTTTGCGATTATGGCAGGTGGACCAATGCATCAACCTGTATTGCCGAAAATTAAAGGTTTGGAGACCTTTAAAGGGGCCCAGTTCCACTCGGCAGAATGGAACCATGCTTTTGACTTAAACGGTAAAAAGGTTGCTGTTGTTGGGGCAGGCGCTTCGGCAATTCAATTTGTACCTGAGATTCAAGCCCAAGTCGCAAAACTGACGTTGCTACAGCGTACCCCACAATGGGTATTGCCAAAAATGGATCAAAGCCTACCAAAACTTGCTCAGGCGCTGTTTAAAGTGCTTCCAGTCACTCAGCGTTTGACCCGTTATGGTGTCTATGGTGTATTCGAATCGTTAAATTCTAGTATGCATCATCCAAAATTGGTCAGCCAGATTGAACGCTTAGCCCAATTGAATATTCGTTTAGGGGTGAAAGACCCAGCATTAAGAGCAAAACTTCTGCCTGATTTTACCATTGGCTGTAAACGCGTCTTACAATCGAATCAATGGTATCCCGCATTGGCAAAGCCGAATGTCGAGGTGTTGCGCTGTGGAGTCGAAGAAGTACGTGGTAATACGCTAATCGCCAGTGATGGATCAGAACATGAGGTCGATGCGATTATTTTTGGTACAGGTTTTGAAGTGAGTAATCCACCGATTGCCAAACAGATCCGTAATAAACATGGCAAAAGCATGGATGAAGTCTGGCAGGGCAGTGCTAAAGGTTATCTCGGTACTGTGGTTGAAGGTTGTCCGAATGCCTTTGTGATGTTTGGTCCTAATATTGCGGTCAGCTCATCCGCACTGATCATCATTGAGGCGCAATTGGCGTATATCTTGGACATGCTGAAAAAAGTACAGGCACAACAGATTGAAACTATTGAAATTCGTGCTGAGGTATTGGAACAGTACAATGATGAAATCCAAGCCGCATTAAAAAATACAGTCTGGAATACGGGCGGATGCAGCAGCTATTTTATCGATCGCAATGGACGTAATAGTACCTTATGGCCGTGGACGACTTTTGAAATGCGATCTCGCTTAGCGCATTGTGATCTTAACGATTATGTCCTTGGTTTTACTGAGTCTGAAACTGATAAAAAAGCCAGTTAAAGGATGACTCGGTGATGTCATGAATAGGAGCACATGATGCAGCAAAAGATAATTGAAACAGGTCTGAAAATAGGTTTGCGACTGAGTTTTAAACTGGCCAGTGGTATGGCTTTACCATTTCCAGTGTTGCGTACTGCCATGGAAGTCGGCTCAACTATTTTTAAACCTAGAGCCGATGTTTGGGTCAAACAGATTAAATTGAGAGATGCACGGGATCAACGTATTGTTTTCGCCGAAGTGGCAACACCTGAAAATGAAGCGCAAGGGGTACTCTTACACTGTCATGGTGGGGCATTCTTTGCAGGTTCGTCTCGGACGCATCGCGCTTTATCGACCGAGTTCGCTGCACGGGGCAAGCTCATCGTATATATGCTGGATTATCGTCGCGCACCAGAACACCCATATCCTGCCGCATTGAATGATGTGAAGTCGGTCTATCAACATTTATTGAATGATGGTTGGAAGCCTGAACAGATTATTTTGGGGGGAGATTCCGGTGGTTGTGCTTTGGCCTTAGCTTTAGCCGTTGAACTGAGATCGGCAGGAGATGCTTTACCTGCTGGAATGGTGATGATCTCGCCTTATGTCGATATCAGCTTAAGTTCGGCTTCTGTTTATAACAATGCCAAACGAGATCCAATGATTCGCGCCTATGCCTTAAAACGTGGTGGGGATGGATATCGTGGGCAACTACAATCCAAGGATCCACGCATTTCACCTATTTTTGCTGATTTAAGCGGTCTTCCACCGATGTTGATCCAAGCAGGCAGCGAGGAAATTTTGGTCGATGATGCGACCCATTTAGCTGAACGTGCCCAGCAATCGGGTGTGCAGGTTCATCTGCATGTTTATGAAAATATGTGGCATAACTTTCAGATGTTTAATCGCTTTATTCACAAGTCTGAACAGGCCTTAGATGAAATTGGAAGCTTTATGCAGAAGGTTTTAAGCAAGGAGAAATAATGGTTTAGCTTTTTAACTTAAATTTTTAACAACGGTTCATTTTAATTTTAAAGTCTATATTTTTGATTGAGATTAAAGCCAACATAATTTCAAAAATAAAAAACAAGCATGCAACTCGAACAGATTTAAAACGCATCACTTTACTGCACATTTTTATTCAGGCCAACGCTTAAACATGTTGCTTATTTGAGAACATATATAGTGTTTCAAGAATAGCCTAAGCTATCCTTGAAACATCCTATCGTTATTGTTGTGCGAGACCCCCACCCAAGACTTTATAGAGTTCAATCTGATTGTTGAGCCGTGCCTGTTCTAGCATAAGTAAACTTTGCTCAGCCGCATAATGAGCGCGTTGCGCATCCAAGACACTTAAATAGCTATCAATCCCTGCACGAAAACGGGTGTTTGAGAGCCGATAGGTGGTTTGTGTCGCATCAACTAAACGCCGCTGTGCTGAAATCCGTTCATCCATATAGGCACGCGTAGCAAGGCTGTCATTGACTTCTCTAAAGGCTAATTGAATGGATTTTTCATAATTCGACAGCGCAATTTGCTGCTCGATTTTTGAAATTTTGAGATTGGCCTGACGGGTGCCCCAGTCAAAGATTGGCAGATCCAGACTAGGGCCAATCGACCAAACAGCATGACCTGATTTAAACAAATCACTAAGTTGAGTCGACGCATAACCTGCTGTGCCCGTTAAACGAATGCTGGGAAATAAGGCTGCTTTGGCAACCGCAATATTGGCACCCGTTTCGTGCAATTGATACTCAGCCAGTTTGAGGTCTGGACGATTATTCAGTAAATCACTGCTTAAACCGGTACTTAACACTGTGGTGCTGCTGATGTTTTTAACGGGTTGTTGTGGTAATAGATGTACTGGAAGCGGCTGCCCCACCAACAGATTGAGTAAATTCTGCGCCTGTGCAAGCTGAGTTTGAAAGTTGGCCGCATCATGACGTGCAGTTTCGACCGAGATCTGTGCCTGACGCAAGGGAATTTCACTGTCCGTGCCAGCATTGAAACGCTTTTGATTGAGTTGGTAAGCATTCAATTGTGCCGCAAGGGTTTGTTGAGCAAGTTTGAGTTGCGCATTGCTAAAGGCATAATCTAACCATGCTTGGCTGACTTGACTGACCAAACTGATTTGCATGGCATCACGCGCACTTTGGGTCGCCAGATAACGATCCAATGCTGCTTCTTTCAGATTGCGAACCCGTCCCCAAAAATCCAGCTCATAAGCGGTAAGGCCTAAGCCGACTTGCAAGCTTGAACTTGGATTGTGGGGATCAAGTGTCGGGGAGACTTGGCGAAGCAGATCGGCACGACCAGCAATCATCGGAAACTGATCATTTTTTCTGATCTGATAATATTGCTGTGCGCGCTGAATATTCAGACTTGCGCTGCGTAAATCACGATTATGACTGAGGGCTAGTTCAATCACTTGTACTAAACGTGGATCGGCAAGAAACTGTTGATAGCCTTGACTAGCAATGGAGTTGCCTTGAATTGAATGATCATAACTGTTTGGAATATCAGCACTGACGATGGGTAGTGGTGGCTGAAGGTTTTGGCAACCACTCAGTGACAGAGCCAAAGCCGCCATGATGAGTCCAGTGCTTATTATCGGCTTAGATGAATGATGCTGAGAGGTTCTGGTGAAGGCGTGGGTGTTATTCATGCTTGAGACTCCATCGCATCAATTTTCTGTAGTTCCTGTACACGAGCCGAACTTTGATTATGTTGACGTGCCAGCAGACTATAAATGGTGGGCAATACAAACAGGGTAAAGAAGGTACCAATCAACATGCCGCACACGATCACGACACCAAGACCAAAATGGCTATGTGCACCTGCACCGGTGGCAAACAGCAGTGGAATAAGACCAAATACCATTGCTGCTGTGGTCATCAGAATCGGGCGTAAGCGAATTTGTGCTGCTTTGAGAATGGCGGCCCGTTTATCCAACCCTTCATGCAGTTGCAATTCATTGGCAAATTCAACCATGAGAATGCCATGTTTACTAATCAGACCAATCAGGGTGACCAGTCCAATTTGGGTGTAGATATTGACAGTGGCATAACCTAAAGCCAAAGGAATCAAAGCACCGCAAATCGATAGAGGCACGGTAATTAAGATAATGAACGGGTCGACCAGACTTTCATATTGCGCGGCCAAGACCAGATAAATCACCACCAAGGCAGCCAAAAATGCAAATAACAAGGTATTGCCTTCCTGCATATATTGACGGGCATCGGCTTGCCAGTCATGGCTAAACCCTGTGGGCAACTCGGCTGTGACTTGTTCAAGGAAGGCCAAGGCTTGACCAAGTGAAACCCCTGGTGCAGGAATAGCTTGGAAGGTTGCCGCATTTTGTTGGTTAAACTGGGTCAGCTTATTCGGTTCAACGGTTTCGTTTAAATGCACAACAGTAGACAGGGGAATCAGTGTTCCTTGATCGGTGCGTACAAATTGCTGGGTCAATGCTTGCGCAGTCAGACGCTGGTTTTTGATACTTTGCGGAATGACATCATAAGCACGGCCCAACATACTGAAACGGTTGACATAGCTTTCACCCACGAGCGTGGCGAGCGCCTCGCCAATATCCTGCATCCGAATGCCCAAGCTATTGGCCTTGGCACGATCGACTTCAATTTTCAGCATCGGATTATTGAAATCAAGATCACTGTCTACCACCACAAACAGACCACTTTCACGGGCTTTTTGTTTGATATTTTCCATGGTTTGATAAATGGTGGCATAGTCTTGCGCACTACGCAGCACCATCTGAATAGGCAGTCCACCTGTTGAACCAGGCAAGGCTGGATTTTGGAATACAAAAATACTGCTTCCTTCTACAGCGCCCACTTTGCTTTGTAATTCTTGTTGAATCTCATCTGCAGAACGGCTACGTTCAGCCCAAGTGGATAAGGTGGTACCGCCAAAACTGGCTGCTGGGCCATCGGTTCCATTAATAATCCAAGTGGTACTGGTTTCAGGTAGCGTCCAAAATACTTTATCCAATTCAGCGTTGAAATGTTCGGCGTAGGTCAGGTTGGCATGCTGAGGTGCTTTAATTGCAGTGAGGACACTGGCTTGATCTTCCAGTGGTGCCAACTCTTTCTGTGGCAGTTGGTAGAGCAGAGGCAGGCTGGCAAAAACAGCAATGGCAAAGACCACGGTAATCCAGCGATGCTGCAATGAAAATTGCAATACCTGATGGTAAATGTGGGTCAAGCGTTCAAAAAACCATTCTGCAGCTTTAGCCATGCGGCCTTCGTCCTGCTTGGATTGCAACAGATAGGAACTCATTACTGGGGAGAGCGTCAGGGCAATAAGTCCAGAAACCAGAACAGCACCTGCGAGTGTTAAGGCAAACTCCTTAAATAATGAACCCGTTAATCCGCCCATCAGACCAATCGGTGCATAAACGGCAGCAAGAGTAATGGTCATGGCGATCACGGGACCTGCCACTTCGCGTGCACCCACCAGTGCGGCAGCAATAGGTGACAAGCCTTCTTCAATATGACGGTGTACATTCTCCACCACCACAATCGCATCATCCACCACCAGTCCAATTGCCAGTACCATCGCCAGTAAGGTCAGTAAGTTAATACTAAAACCAAAAATCAGCATCAAGCCTAAAGCGCCCAGCATTGACAGTG
The DNA here is from genome assembly GCF_013072695.1 of Acinetobacter sp. Ac_5812. Classification (GTDB taxonomy): domain Bacteria; phylum Pseudomonadota; class Gammaproteobacteria; order Pseudomonadales; family Moraxellaceae; genus Acinetobacter. The sequence goes on along the minus strand of NZ_LXUK01000027.1, from coordinate 327,475 downwards.
GAATCGTCACCACAGGAATCAAGACACTACGCAGCGAACCAAGACAGAGATAGATCACAGCAATGACAATAATCAGGGCTTCGATAAAGGTATGCAGCACTTCATTAATCGAAGCATCAATAAAACGTGCCGTTTCATAAGCCAGATTGGCTTTGACACTAGGGGGTAAGGTTTTTTGGATCTCAGGTAATTTATCTTTGATGCCTTGTACAATCACCAGTGGATTGCCTGTTGGAGTGGCCTGTAAACCAATGAAAATTGCAGCTTGACCATCCATCGAGGCACTGGTTTCGGTGGATGCTGCACCAAGTTCAACCGTTGCGACATCCTGCAAACGAATCAGGTTCTGACCATCATTGCGGATGACCAGATTTTTAAAATCCTGAATACTGGTCAGCTCAGTTGATACATTGACATTGGAAACCACCAATTCACCTTTGATTTGACCGGGCGCGGCTTGGTAGTTATTTTGACGAATGGCATTGGCGACATCGGCCGCAGTGACACCCCGACTGGCCAAGCGGTCTGCATCCAGCCAGATCCGCATTGCCAGACGCTGGCTGCCGTAGGTTTGTACTTTTGCCACACCTTCAATGGTGGATAGCATCGGTTCAACCACTCGGGACAGATAGTCAGTCAGCTCGGGCATAGACAGCTGTTCACTGGAAAAGCCGATATAGGCCACATCGGTCGATTCGCCAGAGGAGCGTTCAATCACGGGGTCGAATGCCTGTTCGGGCAATTTGTAGCGGACTTGATTGACCTTGGCCATAACTTCGGTCAGGGCCTGAGTAGAATCTCGATTGAGTTGCATACGCAAGGTAATCACGCTGCGACCTTGCACCGAGGATGAACTGAGGTAATCAATCCCTTCAACTGAAGAGACGGCTTGGGCAATCGGTTGTGTGACAAAACCTTGCATTAGCTCAGCCGAAGCGCCCGGATATTCGGTGCTGATGCTGATGGTTGAACTTTCTAATAAGGGATACTGGCGAATCGGCAGTTTATTCAGGGAGAATAGACCCGCCAATAAAATCAGGGTACTGACCACCAGAGCCAATACAGGGCGTTTTACAAAAAGATCGGTAAATTTCATCTGTACGTCCCCTTACACTTTGGCTTTGCTTGGGGAGGAGGGCGACTGCTGCAAGGTATTTTCTGTGGGTTCAATTTGCATACCATCACTAAGTCGAACTTGACCTGAAACCACCACTTGGTCACCTGCTTTCACACCAGATTGCACTTCAACCCAACCTTGATGGCGTTCACCGAGTTCGACCGCAACACGTTGAACTGTCAAAGTATTATGGTCTTTTTTGACCAGAAACACGGTATTGCCATAGGCGGTATAGGTAATCGCTGTTTCAGGGATCACCAAACTTGGCAGATTGGCTTCCTGTATTTCTATTTTTGCGTACATGCCTGGTTTTAACTGTTGATGCTGATTATTGAGCAGTGCCTGTCCCATCATGGTTCTGGATTTACTCACCATCGGATCAATCGCACTCACCACCGCAGAAAAACTTTGTTCAGGAAAGGCATCTATTTTCAGTTGAACGGCTTGGCCAGTTTTTAAGCGTGCAGCCAGTTGTTCATCCAGTGTGAAATTGGCAAGCAGTTGCTGTGTATCGACCAGATTGGCAATACTGTTGCCTGCTTCCAGATATTGCCCTTGATGCACTTGGCGAATCCCGATTACACCAGAGAAGGGCGCACGGATGGATTTCTGTTCGATCAGGGCTTGTAGTTGCTGGATTTCAGCACGGGTCATATCTCGATCCGCCAATGCCGTATCCATTTCAGCGCGTGAAATGGCATTGCTATCAATCAGTTGTTTGGTGCGGTGATAGGCCATTTCGGCCTGTTTGAGTTTGGCTTGTAGCCGCCCTAAATTGCCTTGCTCGACATTGGTTTTTAGTTGAATCAGTAATTGTCCCTTTTTGACGTATTGTCCTGATTGAAAATAAATCTGTTCAATCACGCCTGTGGTTTCCGCAGACACTTGCACTTGCCGTACTGCTTCTAACTCGCCAATACTGGACAGAATACGGGGCGTGACTTGTTGCTTGACAGTGGTCAGCGCGACCTTGACCGGTGGATAACGATAGCTGGAAGCATTCTCTGCTGTGCGGGATTTAAAATAAAAATAAGCAGCTACAGCAATAACGATTAAAATGCTGATGATCAGCACAATACGCAGTTTGGTTCTCATGCGATCACTCCAACACCTTGAAGCTGTTGACGAAAATGGCTGGCAATCGCAATACCGATTAAGCCTCCAATCACCGAAATATGTTCAAGTGCAAAATACAGCGAGATGTTTGCCTGTACCCCTGACATATTCCAAAACGTATGCACAATCACGATGGTCAGTGCTAAAAAGATAGACAGTAGTGCTGCGCCTAACCAAAGATGGCGATCAAACAAAATACTATAAGCGCCCACCAGTAAAATCAGTGCTGAGGCATAATTAAACAGCCATGCAGGTTCTAAACCTGCCGCTTGCATTTCCTGAAAACCTGCATTGACATCCAGCACTTTGCTAAGCCCTGAGCTAAAAAATAACAGTGCCACACAACACCGACTAATGATCCATAACCATTGGCTTTCCAAACTTAATTTAATGAAGTATGGCATGAGAGTATTTCCCGAATAGAATCAGACTGACTGCTGAAAAACATTAAAAATGAATTGCTTAATTGCATTTGATAATGCAGTGCCAAGCAGTCTAAAACCTCAAGTTATATTGAGGTCAATGGGTTGCTTAGAAAATTAAAGTGCGGAAAAGGACATTTTTAGTAGGATTGTGAGCATAATTTCTGTCGATGTTTTAGTGTCTTTTTATGAAGCCGATCTTAAGCAAATGGCCTGTTTTTGATTCTTGATGTGAGGCTTTAAATTGACAAGTTACTTTGCCCTGAATTATAAAACCTAAAGTAATCTTGAGATATTGAGTCATGACACTCGAACGAAAAATTGATATCAATCGGATGCTGACGGTTGGGGAAGTGGCCAAACGGAGTGGTGTCGCTGTTTCCACCCTACATTTTTATGAAGCCAAAGGACTGATTAAAAGTATTCGAACCAATGGTAATCAACGTCGTTATCCTTTGGCTGTGCTGCGCTATATCGGAATTATTAAAGTCGCGCAAAAAGTTGGGATTTCATTGGAGGAGATTAAAAAAGCGTTGAGTGTTTACCCAATAGGTAGCAAGTTAACGGCGGAGCAGTGGGCAGAATTATCCACTTGTTGGCGTAAGGACTTGGATGAGCGGATTCAAAAGCTCACTCGTTTAAGGGATGAGATGGACTGGTGCATTGGCTGTGGTTGTTTGTCTTTGGAACAATGCCGTTTACGTAATCCAGAAGATATTCTGGCTGAGCTGGGCTCAGGTCCGCGTATTTTAGAACGCGAGGATGATTCAATAATAGAGATTTAACTAATTGAAAAATAATAATTAAAATTTTCAGGTTGGAAAAATATACTTTATATCGACTACAGAAAGTATAAGTGGAAAATTTTTAACTGAGCTCCTGTTCTGAATCGAAGTACATTGGTGCTTCGACGCGTTTAATTATCATCTTGATCTATGGATGATTCTTTTTTCTTTTTTTGGCCCAAAAGATCAAATAAATATTAAGCAATTGTGAATTCAGCATTTATTTTTGTATTAATATTGATAATAATAATGATTCTCATTAATTTTATTAATTGCGGCATTATGAACAATCAGCTTAAACAATCTGCTTTAAATATTGCAATAAAATCGATTCTGATTTTCGGGGCATTTTCACATCACGCTTGGGCGCAAGAACAAAGCGCAAGCGTACTCCCAACCATTAAAGTTGCAGCCGAAGATGAAAAAACGGAAGGTAGCGAAAGCTACCAAGCGAAATCATCTCGCACCTCGTCCAAGTTAAAACTTTCCTTAAAAGAAACACCACAATCCGTCAGTGTGATTACCCGTGAACAGATTGAGCAACGTAATCTCAATATTATTGATGATGTACTTGCCGCCACCCCAGGGGTCACGGTCACTAAAAACGATAGTGAGCGCTCAAACTATTCTGCGCGAGGCTATGCAATCACTAATCGCCAAATTGATGGCATGCCAATTGGCGAGAATAGCCCTCGTGTCGATAGTTTTTTCTTTGATCGTATTGAGGTGATCAAAGGGGCAACTGGTTTAACAGGTTCTACAGGAAACCCTTCTGCCACCATTAATATGATTCGTAAACGTCCTGCAAAAGAATTGACTGGATCAGTTGCCACCTCATTTAGTCGCTGGAATACCATTCGCAATGAAGCGGATGTTTCTATCCCTTTGACGGCTGATGGTAGTGTGCGCAGCCGTGTAATGGCGGCACGTCGAGAGGGGGAATCCTATATGGATTATTACTCTCTGGAAACTTTGGCTGCGATGGCCATGGTTGAAGCGGATATCACGGATAAATTAACAGGCAGTATTGGTTTTCAATACCAAGATAACCAGCCACGTGGTTCAACGTGGGGAACAGTTCCCTATTGGAATCAGGATGGTTCGCTGGCCAATTTACCGCGCAATTTCAGCTTGGCCAATCGTTGGAATACCATTAGCCAAAGTGACAAAACCGTATTTGCTGATTTGACCTATAAATTTGAGAATAATTGGATGATCAAGGCGGCTGCCTCGCATTCATTATCAAAAAGTTTTTGGCTAATGTCTTATGGTGGTTCTGGTTTTCCTAATCAACATGATGGAACAGGGGTTGGGGTTTGGTCAACGGTCTATCCAACATCTGAATCTAAAAAGACCAGTTTAGAACTGTTCGCGAGTGGGCCGTTTAAATTATTTAATCGTGAGCATGAATTGGTGATTGGTGGAAATGGCTTTGATCGTTCTACAGATAGTCCGGGTGGATTCATTGATGGTATTGCCAGTAATCAATTGACTTGTACCAAGAAAGTGGACGGGGTAACGCTACCTTCTAATAATATTGGTGATACCTGTGTGATTAATGATTGGCGTACATGGAATGGTAATGCAACGCCTAAACCAGGCTACACGGTTATTCCTTCGACTAAAGATGCAAAACAACGTAATTATGGTGCATACAGTACCTTAAAGCTAAACCTAACAGATGATTTAAAATTAATCGTGGGTGGGCGCTATAGTGATTATTCCGCCACCAATGGCACCAAAAGTGATGTCAAGACCGATGCTTTTACCCCTTACTTTGGTACCACTTACGCGATTAACGATATTGTCACTGCCTATGCCAGTTATACCGATATGTTTAATCCAAGTAGCCAAAAAGATCGCAATAACAGTTTCCTCGATCCTGAAACAGGTAAAAGTTATGAGGCGGGTTTAAAAGCCAGTTTATTGGATGACCAACTTTTGGCAACCGCTGCTGCATTCTGGTCGAAAAAGGAAAATGTTGCAGTTCGTGATGAAGAGGCGATCGCAGCAGGTATTAAAACCGATGATGGCGGTGATCCAATGAAAGCCTCAGGTGAAGGCTTAAAAATTGAAGGTTTTGAGCTAGAAGCCATCGGACGGATTACACCGATTTGGAACATTACTGCGGGCTATACCTATGTGAACAGTATCAGTTCAGAGACGGTGAAGGCCTCCACGACATTGCCTCAGAATCAAGTCAAAATCTACACCAATTTCAAACTGCCTGAACAGCTCTGGGATGGTGCCAATAAATTCAATATTGGCTTTGGTGTGAATTGGCAAAGTGAGGTAGTGAGTAAGTCGACTAGTGCACCTAAAAACTCAGATGGTTATGTGCGACAAGATGCTTACTTCTTGGCGAGTGCCAATATGGGCTATACCTTCAACGAGTCATTTAGCGCAAATCTGCAAGTGAATAACTTATTTGATGAAAAATATTATCAACAGGTCGGTTTCTATAATGGCGTTTATTGGGGTGAGCCACGTAATCTGACGTTATCACTACGTGCAAGATTCTAAGCCATAAAACAATAAGAATTTGTCCAAATAAAAATCAAGGCATATCGAGCAGGATATGCCTTGATTAGAATAATAAAAATGAATTGAGCAGAATTCTCGTCTTTGTACAGGTGACATTAACTTGATTGGGAATTCATCGTTAAATTAAAACAAGCGCTATTATTTTTTTGTTTCAAGCAACGCTAATGTCCCAATAATTAAAGCCTGCATACTGTCCATAAATTCGACCTCCATTTCAGCCTCTTCACTGGCACGGTCTGGTGCTTGAGTGGGTGCTTTCCCTGCCACCGTATAGATCGTATCCGCCACAGCAATACAGTGAAAGGCGATGGTGGAATTGAGCCAACGGGCTTGATCAAGCGACAACGAGTAGGCTTGAGCAACGACTTGGTGATGCGTACCAATTTTAGCCACCATCGATGGGGTGGAAGCCATTCTACGAATTAAGTAAGGCGTCAGTCCCGGGTTTGACTTTACCAGTTCACGAATAGAGTGCATGAATTCAAGCAGATAATCTTTGAGTGGCACAGCATGGGGTGCAGATGGTAACGGTATTTGCCATCGGGTGAAAATCTCTTCAGCAATCATGTATTTGAGTTCTTCAAGACTGGAAATGTGTTTGTACAAAGCCATATGGCTGATCCCCAAAGCCGCAGCAACGCCGACAAAGGTGATGTTGAGTAAACCGATCTCAATACCTGCATTCATGATGCGCTCATGTGTAATTGTCCTTGGGCGTCCGCGTGCGGGAGATCTGCTGAGAGAGGTCATCTGTATTCCATAAAATTCAATTTTTTCATGTTGCCATGACAATGTTAGAGGGTCAAATCGTTTACTTTATTTAATTAGTTTACTACAATGCAATTAAATCTATTGATATTAATTCTCATTTGTATTTGTGGGAGATTGCTGCTTGTTGGTATGAAGGATGAGTGGCAAAACTTGAATGAAAAAATGAGCAAACACAGGATTGATGCTGCTATGTGTGCAAGTCGTGTAGAACAAGTTCGGCCCCAAGATTCCAATCCTTTAAATTTCATATTGAAGCCAATACGTGGGTATTTAGTTTTAGCCTCATTGACTGCGGCACTGGGGGCGATGTTAAGTTTGGTTCCTGTGATCGGTGTTGTTTATCTGGTCAAAGCACTTTCAGTCGATATCAGCATTCTAGAGACCGGACAAATCACTGCCGATACCATCACATGGATTGTGCTGGGAATATGCTGTTTGCTGATCGGTATGTTGTTGATCACGCTCAGTGAGTTCATTGCGCACTTGGCTGACCATAAAATTACAGGTTTATTGACCCAGAAAATTACCCAACGTTTGACTCAAGTTCCGTTGGGTTGGTTTACCAGTCGAAACTCTGGCGAAGTGAAACAGCTGATGCAGGATGATATTGGTTTACTGCATAGTTTAACGGCACATTTTTTTCCAGCATTTGGTCGAGCCATCGGGACGATTTCAATCGCTGCGATTTTTCTATTCATGATGGATTGGCGTATGGCAATTTTAGCCTTATTGCCATTTGTGGGCTTTTTCTTTTTCTTAGGCAAGGCTTTACATGCCAGTGAAAGCAATATTCAGGAGTTTGCTACACAGCTCGGTCGTATTAATAGTGCTGCGATTGAGTTTATTCATGCAATTCCAATTGTAAAAACTTTTGGTCAGACGGGACAGGCCTCTGCTTCTTATCAACAAGCTGTGTATTCATTTGCTCAGGCCTTTAAATCCTTTACTCGTCCACTAATAAAGTCTATGGCACATGCGCACGCGCTCATTTCACCGATTACTATTTTGGGTGTCGTGTTGATCTGTGCTGCTTTATTTACTTATTTAGGTTGGTTACATCCGCTTGATGTACTGCCTTTTGTGCTGGTTGCGCCAGCGATTTCTGCGCCTGTGCTACTGCTGCATACCTTGTTGCACGATGTGCATGCCAGTCAGGGGGCGGCACAGAGGGTATTAGCACTATTAAAAACACCCATATTAGATGTTGTTTCACCACAGCAATCCTCGCCAATTCAGGACAGCCAGATTTGTTTTAATCAGGTGAGTTATGCCTATGATGCAAAGCATCCTGTGGTTTCTCAGCTGAATTTTTCGCTTGAGCCTAACACTGTTACCGCAATTGTTGGATCTTCTGGGGCTGGAAAGTCAACCATTGCCCAATTGTTATTACGATTTTTTGATCCAACTGAAGGGCATATCACATTGGGTGGTGTTGATCTTCGGGAAATTGCGCCATCTGTGCTGTATCAGCATATTGGCTTTGTGTTGCAGGACACACGACTGATTCATGCCAGTATTGCGGAGAATATTGCACTCGGGCGTTCGGCTGCGACTCAGGCAGAAATTGAGCAGGCTGCAAAAGCTGCAAATATACATCAACGTATTATGGCCGAAGCCAAACAATATGCTGCGATTGTGGGTGACGATATTCAGCTATCGGGTGGTGAACGGCAAAGAATCGCGATTGCCCGTGCAATTTTGTTGAATTCACCAGTACTGGTTTTAGATGAAGCAACAGCAGCAGCAGATGTCGAAAATGAAATTGCCATTCAAGAGGCACTTGCAGTTCTGGCACAAGGGCGAACGGTTTTAGTGATTGCACATCGTTTGAATACGATTATGCATGCAGATCAGATCATTGTGCTTGATCAAGGCAAGGTGATTGAACAAGGGACACATACCACACTGTTAAACAACCGAGCCTTGTATGCCCAATTATGGACGCATACAGAAAAACATGCCTCACGCTTACAGGGAGTGGAGACATGCTAAAAACTTTTTCTCGATTACTGGGCGATGACATAGCTATTTTTTATCGTTACATCGGCATCACTGTATTCTATGGCGTGATTTGTGGCGTGAGCATTCTGCTATTGGCCTCTATCTTGTCACAATTATTGCTCGGACAGTTTGATCAAATCATGCTGTGGCTGAGTGTATTGGTGATCATTGTTATTCTCTGTTGGTTGCTCCGACGGATTGTAGAGCAGATGGGCATACAGGTGGGGATTGCCGTTTTAGAGCGCGCGCGTTTGGGCCTTGGCAACCATGTCGCTGGCTTAGCGGTGGGCTGGTTTAATCCGCAAAATACGGCAAGTTTTAATCATCTGGTGACGCAGGGCATGATGTCTGTGGCGCAACTGCCTGCACACGTTTTTACCCCCTTAATTACAGGTATAGTTACGCCACTGATTATTGTCATTGCTTTATTGGTGACCCATAGCCTGCTTGGATTGATCGCACTCATTGCAATTCCTGTTATGGTCGTGGTGTTCTGGTTAAGTTCAAAAATTGCGCATCATAGCGATCAGGTTTATCAACAAAGATTTGCTGAAACAAGTCAACGGATGGTGGAGTTTGCACAGGCTCAATCGGTTTTTCGTGCCTTTAATGGAGAAGGCGATAGCCAGCGATTTTTAGACGATGCAATCAAGCAGCAACGTCGCTCAGGTCTCAAACTCATCATATTGTCATCTTGTGCAGCCGTTTTAAATATCTGGGTGATTCAAGCTATTTTCATCTTGATGTTGATGACGGTAGTATTCTGGTTGCCGTTTCAAGCCGTTGATACCACCACCGTGGCTGCATTTGCCAGTCTGGGTATTTCTTTATTATTGATTTGCCGATTTGTTGATGCCTTGCTTGAGCTTGCTGGTTACAGCGAGATTTTACGTCATGCCAAGAGCCAACTTGAGGCAATACAAGCTATTTTAAATGAACAACCCTTGCACGAATCCCATGCTGTTCAATCCTTGTGTGATCACTCGATTGAATTTAAGGATGTCTATTTCCGCTATCAAGATGATCAGCCTTATGTATTACAAGGCGTAGATATACAAGTTGCCTCTGGCGGTATGACCGCACTGATCGGGGCATCAGGTTCAGGTAAAACCAGCTTAACTAAACTGGTTGCCCGTTTCTTTGATGCAAACCGAGGGCAGGTTCTGATCGGCGGTGTCGATGTAAAGCAATTGCCTTATACGCAACTGATGGGGCAGATCAGTCAGATCTTCCAAGAAAATTATCTGTTTGCAGGCAGTATCGGAGAGAACATTCGCATGGGTAACCCGAATGCAACAGATGATCAAGTGATGCAGGTGGTTCAGCAGGCGGGAATCGCAGAAATGCTGGCCCGTTTGCCTGAGGGGCTCAACACGCTGGTTGGTGAAGCAGGTGTGCGCTTATCTGGCGGTGAAAGACAACGGATCGCAATCGCCCGTGCTTTGATTAAAGATGCGCCGATTCTTTTGGTCGACGAAGCAACAGCGGCTTTAGATGCCGAAAATCAGGCCATCATCTGTGAATTGTTGAATCAGCTACGCGGTCAAAAAACTATTTTGGTGATTGCACATCAGTTGGCCACGGTCGCTGCCGCAGATCAGATTATTGTGTTGGATCAGGGGCAGGTCGTTGAGCAGGGAACCCCTCAACAATTACGTTTGACGCATGGGCATTATTCACGTTATTTGCAGCAGAGCCAGATGATTAAAGGGTGGCAGATTGGACAAGCCCCTCAAGTTGCGGGACAACAGCAATGCCCTTGATTTTGGTAATCAGCTTTTGTCTGCTGTGTATCCTTTCACTGTTGATTGGTGCTCAGCAGCTAGAGTGGTCTGCATTGTTTAGCCAGTCCAGTGATGCTTGGCTGACCTTGAAGGCGAGTCGAATCCCTCGCTTGCTTGCCATTATTTTGACTGGGGTTGGTCTATCGATCTGCGGTGTAATTTTGCAGCATCTTGTGCGAAATCGCTTTGTTGAACCTGGTACAACTGGAGGGTTAGATGCAGCAAAGCTTGGCATTCTGATCTCCTTAACACTAATTCCGACAGCAACGGTCATTATGAAAATGATTTTTGCAATGTTGTTTTGCTTGTTGGCCAGTGTGCTTTTTATTGCAATCATCCGTGGTATTCGATTTCGAAACACCGTATTGATTCCAGTTATTGGCTTGATCTATGGCAGTGTTCTGAGTGCATTGGCTGAATTCTATGCCTATCAAAATAACATTCTACAAAGTATGCAAGCTTGGCTACTCGGTGATTTTTCCCGTGTAGTACAAGGCCATTATGAAATCATTTTCATTATTTTTCCGGTGGTCGTATTGACCTATGTCTTTGCACATCGTTTGACAGTGCTTGGTATGGGTGAGGACATGGCAACGAGTCTTGGTCTTGGCTATGCAAGCACGGTGACCATCGGTTTGTTTTTGGTGGCAATTACCATTTCAGTTACGGTCATTACCGTCGGTGCCATTCCTTTTGTTGGCTTGGTGATTCCAAATTTGGTGGCATTAAAATATGGAGAGAATCTCGCCAAAACATTGCCGATCGTGGCACTGAGTGGCGCTTGCTTACTGCTCTTTTGCGACATTATTGGACGCAGCATGCTCTATCCCTTTGAAGTCCCGATTGGGCTGACCGCTGGTGGTGTCGGTGGTCTGGTCTTTCTCATGCTGATTTTGAAAGGGCTTCGCACATGAACAACAATAAAAAGTTGAGTTTGATTATTGTCGTGGCGACTGGGTTGGCGATTGCATTTGTGTTTATGGATTCAGGCTTTGATTTTGACCATGTTATTCCTAAACGTCTGTTGCGGCTGGCTACGATCATATTAGGCGGCATCTGCGTGGCATTTTCCTCGATTATATTTCAGACCCTAGTCGGCAACCGTATTTTAACGCCCTCCATTATGGGCTATGAAGCGGTTTACTTGCTGTGGCAGGTCATGCTGCTGTTTCTGATGGGAACGCAAACATTGTCTTGGTTTGGAGTAGAGGGGCATTTTTTTGTCTCGATCTTGGTCATGCTGCTTTATTCATGGCTGATACATCGGTGTTTACTGACACATGAGCAGATGGATGTGTTTCAACTGTTGCTGATTGGTTTGGTATTGACCATGGTGATAGGCACTGCAACACAGTTTGTTCAGCTCAAAATCAGCCCTGGGGAATTCTCTGTTTTTCAGGCTTTGAGTTATGCCTCATTCAATCGTGTACAGCCTATAACACTGATTTATGCCACCCTGATTGTATTGGCGATCTTTTTGTTATTACGCAAGAGGTTAGCCACTTTAGATGTCTTGGTTTTAGGGCGTGAACAAGCGATTTCTTTAGGGATTGATCATCATCGAGCCATGCAATTTTATCTGGCATTGATTGCGTTGTTGGTTGCAATTTCGACCAGTTTAATTGGCCCTACCGCATTTATGGGCGTATTTATTGCCAACACAGCCTATGCGCTTGTAGGCGCGTTAAAGCATAAATTTAGCTTGGCGGTGGGATGCGTCATCGCAATTAGCATCTTTCTTGTTGCTCAGATCTTGGTTGAGCATGTTTTTAATTACAAAACCACGGTCAGTATTTTGGTCAATCTGGTCTGCGGTATTTATTTCCTAACACTGATGCTTCGTGCCAGAGATTTGACATGATTAAAATTCACAACCTGCATAAATCGTATGGCAAAAAGCCTGTCATAAGGAATTTCAGTCTTGAATTTCCAGCACAACAAATCACCTCGCTGATCGGTCCGAATGGTGCAGGTAAATCAACCTTACTGATGATGATGGCTCGGTTATCTAGACCTGATCAGGGTGAGATCCTGTTTAAGCAGAAAAATATTACTGAGATCAAGATTGCAGAATATGCCAAGCACGTTGCCACGCTGCGCCAATCACCTGATTTTAAGCTACGAATGACGGTTGAAGAATTAGTGGCATATGGCCGATTTCCATATAGCCACGGCAAGCTGACAACAACAGATCAAGATCAGATTGATGAGGCGCTTCAATTTTTAAACTTGGAAACACTACGCAGAGCTTATCTGGATGAATTGAGTGGTGGGCAGCGACAGATGGCTTTTTTAGCCATGACCATCGCACAGCAAACCGATGTACTGCTCTTGGATGAACCTTTAAACAATTTAGATATGAAGCATGCGGTTCAGATCATGCAAGCCTTGCGACGTTTGTGTGACGAGCAAGGGCGTACGATTATTTTAGTGATACATGACATCAATTTTGCAGCCAATTATTCAGATCATATTGTCGCATTAAAGCACGGCAATCTTCGTTTTAGCGGTCCAACTCAACAAGTGATGACAGAACAGCGCTTAAGTGATCTGTATGAACTTGATTTTGAAATTAGCAACAGCACACGCGGCTATATGTGCAATTACTTCAACTCAGCTGGAGTTTGAAAATATGAAAAGAAATATCAAATTATGGGGGCTGGCAGGTGCAGTGAGTGCTGCAATTTTACTGTCAGCATGTCATCCACCACCGACGGCATCGACGCAGACTGAACAAAAACGGGAAGTCCCGCTTAATGTCAAACACCAATTAGGTACAACGCTGATTGAGTATTATCCGCAGCGTGTTGCGGTGCTGGATATGAACGAAGCCGATTTTCTCGATCAACTTGCTGTTCCGATCGCAGGCATGCCTAAAGATTTTATCCCGCACTTCCTGCAAAAGTATCGGGATCAACACAATGTGCAAGACTTAGGGTCAATTGTACAGCCCAATATGGAGCGGATTTATACGCTTAAACCCGACCTTATACTGATGACGCCATTGCAAGCAGATAAGTATATAGAACTGAGTGAAATTGCGCCGACACTGCACTATGACATTAATTTTAATAATAGCCAGCAACATCATATTGAAATGATTAAAGCTCATTTACAGACGTTGGGGCAGATTTTTAATAAACAGAAATTGGCGGCTGAAAAAGTCGCTGAGTTAGAGGCTAAAGTTGCGCAGGTACGCACAATAATCGCAGATCGACCTGAAAAAGCCTTGGTGGTTTTACATAACAATGGGGCATTTAGTCATTTTGGAGTGCAGTCACGTTATGGCTTTGTCTTTAATGCTTTGGGGGTAAAACCTGCCAGTACTGCGGCTGATACCAGTTTACATGGACAGCCGATTTCCAGCGAGTTTATTAAACAGGCCGATCCCGACATTCTATTTATTGTAGATCGAACTGCGGTGATGGAACACCGAGCCACGATCAATGCAGACAATGTCAGTAACCCCTTATTACGTCAAACCAAAGCATGGAAAACGGGAAAAGTCATTTTTGTAGATGCCGATGCTTGGTACACCACGGCTGCGAGTCCAACCGCGATGCATATCTTGATCGATGATGTGATCAAAGGATATCAACCATGAGGCAATAATTTAACGCATCCCATTGCGAGGCTTGCTTCAGTCTAAAGCCTAAACCACCGATTGAAATCTTCTTGATGAACATACTTTTTAATCAAAAAAAGTGTGTGGTCTAAAGTCATGCTCAAAAAAAGCCAAAGGAGCTTAAAACCATGAAAAATTCAATGCCTTACCCAAGTATCCGTATATCTAAACAACGTAGAAATGATCATCCCCAATTTAAATTAAAACATTTGGTTGTCAGTCAAATCATGCTGGGTTTGGGACTTTTTCCATTGAACTCACTGCATGCTGAGGATTTAGAAAAAATAGCACAGACAGATCAAAACATCGCGACCTTAGCCACCATTCAGGTTCAGGCCGATAAAGAAAACCAGAACGATTTAGGCGGGCAAATTGCATCGCAAGGCCAGATTGGTTTTTTAGGCGATAAAAGCTTGCGGGACACTCCGTTTAGTGTCATCAGCTATACCGAGAAATATATTGCTGATCGGCAAGCACGGGATATTACTGATGTGATTGTTGCGACTGATCCCTCTGTCTATTCAACGGGTGCTTTTGGGGTCATCGCGGAAAGCTACACCATCCGAGGTTTTAACTCCAGCAGTACGCCCGCAGGTAAAGATACTGCTTTTGGAGGTCTATATGGTATTGCTCCACTTTACCGTGCATCGCCAGAAATGTTTGAACGGATTGATGTATTAAAAGGACCTTCGGCGATGTTAAATGGTATGCCACCTGGCGGGACATTGGGGGGCAATGTCAATCTTGTGCCTAAGCGGGCAACGGATACACCAATCAATCGATTGACCACAAGCTATATGTCTAATGCTCAATTTGGTGGGCATCTGGATATCGGTAGGCGCTTTGGCCAAGATCAGGCCTTTGGTGTTCGATTCAATGGTGTTTATCGGGATGGTGAAGGTGCAATAGATGATCAAGATAAAAAGACGCAATTAATGTCTTTGGGACTGGATTGGCGAGGTGAGCAAGCGCGAATTTCAGCAGATCTATATACCAGTCAAGATCAGAATGACGGTATCAATCGTGGGGTCACACTGAAAACTGGGGTGAAGGTTCCCAAGCCACCCAATCCTAAAACCTTATTAAATCCAACCTGGACTTTTTTTGACACCAAAGATAAGGGAATCATGTTACGAGGGGAATATGATTTCAACCCTGAATGGATGGGATATGCCGCCGCAGGCATGAGTAAGACCGAATACAGTACTTTAGGTGCAGCAAAAGGTGAAATCCAGAATGAAGCCGGAGATATCCTGTTTAATATTGCGCACTTAGGTTTTGAATACGAACGCAAGTCAGCAGAAGTGGGGCTACGTGGGAAGTTCAATACAGGTAATATTGGGCATGCTCTATCCCTCAATGCAACACACTATCGAGAGCTTGATGATGAGTTCGGGATTCGTCAAGGCTTTAAAACCGACCGCTTAACCAATATCTATCACCCCAATTGGGGTGTAAAGCCAGATCGAGCTGCCATTACTCCGATCTTTAGCAACAAAGAACGTTTAACCAGTTATGGTCTAGCCGATACCCTATCTTTTGCCCAAGACCAGCTCCAGCTGACTTTAGGTATACGTCATCAAAATATCGTTACGGAAAGTTTGAACGCAAATGGCATACGGAACCTAAATGGTCTATATGATAAAAGTGCATGGACACCCGCTGCAGCGATATTGATCAAAGCCAATCCTCATCTTTCTTTTTACGCCAACTATATTGAAGGTCTAAGTTCAGGTGGTGTTGCATCTTCAAATTTTGAAAATTATGGTGAAATTTTTTCACCCTATAAAACCAAACAAAAAGAAGTCGGACTTAAATTTGATGTCGAAAGCTTTAGCAGTAGCTTGAGTGTGTATGAAATTACAACACCGAGTGGTTATTCGACTCCAAATCAGGACAGCAGTAAAAAGCCGATTTACTCTATTGATGGTGAGCAGAGAAATCGTGGGATTGAATGGGGATTTTGGGGAGCACCTTTACAAGGGCTACGTGTGATGGGGGGCGTAACTTATATCCAGCCTAAACTGACCAAAACACAAAAACCAGATGAGCTTGGTAATATGGCAACAGGTGTACCTAGGCTACAAGCAAAATTAGGTTTAGAAGGGGATATTGACTATGTACCAGGTCTGACTTTAACCGCAAATGCAACTGCTGCCTCTAAACAATATATCAATCGTATCAATACGATTTCAGTTCCTGGCCGAGAGGTGTATAGCATTGGGGCACGGTATTCAACTCAGATTGCTCAGTTTCCTGTGACATTTCGTGGAAGTGTAGAAAACCTGACCAATCAGGCCTATTGGTCGATGCCTCAATTTACCAGTTTAATGCTAGGCGCACCTCGCACCTACTTATTCTCGGCATCTTTTGACTTTTAGTTATTGAAAGCTCAAAGACAACATAATTGAGCGATGTATATATTGTCGGTTGATACTGATTTTCATTGAGTTCGACTTAATCAGCTGTTTAACTTGTTTTAGAGAGCTGATTAATTATTTAAAACAATGAATCAATCAAATTCTGATTCTGACTATTCATATTGCAAGGTTTGAAGTTTTAAAATAAAACAAACAAAAAAGTGACGCAAATTGTCATAAATAGACGGTTCTGTATGGACATTAAAACGATATTTTGAGTAAAATGCGCTAAATTTAAGTAGATAATCTATAAAAAAAGATGGCGAATAATATCTTTCAAGCTTTAGAAAGCTTGGGCCTGACAGCACAAAAACGTGCGATTCACGCCCAATTTTCCAACACATCTTTAAATAATCAAGTTTTCTTACAACGTATTGATGGTCTGCATCAGCTCAATCATGGCATTGATCTACAATTACTCTGTCTTTCAACCAATGCGGTTATTCCTTTAAAAAGTTTTATTGGCAGTCAGGTGGCCATTGATATCGTGACCGATAAAGCGGAACTGACACGTATCTCAGGTATTATTACCCAAGCTGATATTGGGGCCAGTGATGGTTCGCTGACCATTTATCGTTTAGGTGTACAAGACCCGACCGCCTTGTGGAAGCATCGTCGTAACAGCCGTGTTTTTATGGCGAAATCTGTCGTGGATGTTGTGCAGACCATTTTT
The DNA here is from genome assembly GCF_013072695.1 of Acinetobacter sp. Ac_5812. GTDB lineage: Bacteria > Pseudomonadota > Gammaproteobacteria > Pseudomonadales > Moraxellaceae > Acinetobacter. Next base: position 310,217 of record NZ_LXUK01000027.1, on the reverse strand, counting down.
TCTGAATGGCAGCAACGCAGTCCCTTATTTGCTTCCAGCCTGACTCTCGATAAAAGCGGACTCACTAAGGACTACGATGTCAGGCCGTTCATCATGCAACATAATGAACGAGATTTTGACTTTATTCAAAGGCTTTTGGCTTCGGAAGGCATTAGTACTTTAATTGATGAAGCACAGCTGAAAGTATCTAGTTCAAGTGAACAGATTCAGCCGCAGAAACTCAGACTCATTGATGACAATAATCAATATAAGGCCCTAGAGCGCCGTAATATTCGTTTTCATCGTAGTAGTGCGACTGAAATACAAGATAGCATCACGGCATTTGTGGCACAGCGTTCCCTGCAACCAAGTGCGGTACATGTACAGCGTTGGCAAGCGGATGCCTTAGAACAAGAAGAAGGGGCAGGCAGTGTTCAGATTAAACATTATCAGAGTGATCAACACGATAATCAGCAGCTTGCTTTAGAACAAGCATGGCATTTTTCACCTGCTTGGATTCAGGATTTAAAGGGGGAGGATGGCAGCACTAAATCGGGCAATGCTCAAATTGAAAAACTGAATCAGAACCTGAGCCAGTTTTATGATTCACAGGCCAAGCAGTTTGTTGCGACATCAACCGTTCGCGATACCCCAGTGGGCTATTGGTTTGAGCTCAATGAACATCCTGAAATTGATCAGCATCAGGGTGCAGATAAAGAGTTTCTGATCAGTTCAAAAACGTTCTATAACCAAAATAACCTGCCTAAAGATTTAACGGATCAAGTCGCAGCTTTGCTTCAACAAAGCAATTGGCAAAGCAGCCCTTTTCAGCATGCGGTTTCGGATGAACGCCAAGCCAATCAATTGATATTACAACGACGCAATATTGGTCTGGTTCCTGAGTATAACCCGTTACAACATCGGCCTGCGACCCATCCACAACGTGCCAAAGTGGTGGGGCCAAGCGGTGACGAAATTTATGTGGATGAATGGGGACGGATTAAAGTTCGCTTCCTGTTTACCCGAGCAGATGACCACAGTCATGATAGCGGCGCTGGTGCCAATGACAACGATACTGACTCTGCATGGGTCGATGTATTAACGCCGTGGGCTGGTGAAGGCTACGGCGCACGATTCTTGCCTAGGATTGGTGAAATCGTAGTGATTGATTTCTTTGATGGCGATATTGATCGGCCCTTTGTGGTTGGGCGGATTCATGAAGCACAGCGTAGCCCGACTAAGTTTGACCATGCCGGTAAACTACCTGATACCAAAAAACTGGCAGGGATCAAATCCAAAGAGTATCAAGGTGAAGGGTTTAACCAGTTGCGTTTTGATGACACCACAGGACAAATCAGTGCGCAACTGCAAAGCAGCCATGCCGCCACTCAACTGAATCTGGGTAAACTCAGCCATCCAAAAGATAAGGCTGAAAGTGAAGATCGGGGTGAGGGTTTTGAGCTACGGACCGATCAATGGGGGGCAGTGCGTGCAGGCAATGGTTTACTGCTCAGTACCCAAAAGCAGGATCAGGCGCAAGGAGAGCATCTCGATGCCGAACCCGCCAAGCAACAGCTAGAAGGCAACCAGAACAATGCCAAGGCTTTAAGTGAAGTCGCCAAAAATCAGCAAACCGATGAAATTGAGTCTTTAGAACAGTTAAAAGAGTTTGCAGAACAGATTGAAGCAAAGATTGCCAAATTTAATAAAGCATTGTTGTTGCTTCATTCGCCAGCAGGCATTGGCCTAAGCAGCAATGAAGATATTCATGTGTCTGCAGATGGGCAAATCAATCAGATTGCAGGCGATAGTATTAACCTGAGTACGCAGAAGAATCTGATTGGCCATGCTCAAAATCGAATTAGCCTGTTTGCAGCACAGAATGGGATTAAGCAGGTGGCTGCCAAAGGCAAGTTTGAGGTTCAGGCTCAGTCAGATGGACTAGATTTGCTCGCCAAACAAGGCATTCAGATCATTTCCACTGAAAGTCAGATTCAGATTAGCAGTCCGAAAGAAATTGTGATTACCGCAGGCGGTTCTCAAATCAAGCTGAATGGCTCAGGTATTTTTCCTGTGACGGGTGGCAAGTTTGAGGTGAAGGCGGGGCAGCATTTGTTTATGAGCGGCTCAAGCGTCAGCGCTCAATCCAGTTTGCCACCACCACCAAAACGCGGGCAAGGGGTACTGGAATTGCTGCACGATTACAAACATGGTGAGTTTGTGAAACAGGGCGGCTATCAGGTTATTGATTCACTGGGGCAGCAGTTTTCTGGTCAGTTGGATGATAAAGGCTTTGTACGGGTTTCTGGACTGGCAACGGGTGCTGCAAAAGTTGTATTTGAAGATGATAAACGTGATCCGTGGGCGGAATCCAGTGACTTTAAACGCCCGCCAATGTGGCCAAATGAAAATGACCCTGATGCACAAACCTTATTCGGCAAAGCAGAAACAGGTCTAAAAAATGCGGTTAGCAGCGCCAAGAATGCTTTAGGTCAATCCTTTACTAGTCCTTCTTCAGTGTTAAAAACACTTGAGACTGCAAAGCAGTTGAAGGAGGGTGGAGCAAAGGCTTTATTGCCAATGCTACAGCAGGGGGTTCAGTCGAACCTGACGGAACAAGCAAATAAGCTATTGGCTGATCAGGTCAAGGACAACCCATTGGCGCAAAAAGTGATGAAAAATATGGGCAGTCCTTTGGACAGTCTAGCCCAGTTAAAAAATCCATTGCGTGCGCAACAGAACCTAATGGCAAGCGATAAAAAGACCAAAGATCCGTTCGATCTAACGCGTTTTGATTTTAAAAATTAAGCTTTGAGAATGATGAAAGATGGCGACACCACCTAAGAAGACCAACAATCAGCAAAATAAACAGAGTGTAAGAACCAATACTGGACAAGTTGCGGTTGTGCCTTTAAACAAAATGTATGCTGCTGATGTCAAAGCAGGTATGAATAAAATCAATTCATGGTTGAAGAAGAACACCAAGGACTATGTCGACTTAAATACCATTAAAAGTGTAGCAGGCTCGCTTCCAGTGATTGGTAATGCGATTGCTTTGGTGGATGCCGTTTATGATGTTATCGATATCAGTAAAAAACCAAACCCGGGTTTTGGGGATTGGCTGAATCTTGGTTTAGATGTGATTGGTATTATTCCTGTACCGCCAACCATGGCAACAATGCGCATGAGCTTGAGACCGACTTTGAATCTGGTTCGTCAAAAAGCAGGTGGGGTCATTTCCGATACCATTTTGGTGATTTTAAGTGATCACTTAAATGAACGTATTGCAGGTGAACTCGATCAGTTTGCGGCAAAAGCTCAACCGCTTGTCAAAGATATGATGCAGCACTGTGGAACAAAAATCACCAGCATCAGTAATGATTTTGCCAACGGCATACAAAAAATATTAAATGGTCACGTCTTTAGTTCAGCAGGTAATGTCAAACAAGCACAGAAACAACTTAATAAAGTCAATCTAGATAATTTACAGCGTAATCCGAAAGCTACTTTCAACAATGCTGTAGATGGTTTAACGAACTTATGGAAAGCGAGCGTTAAGGAAAATATTAACACGGTTGCCAAAGGTGTTTCATCGGTTGTGCCAGCAAGTGCGAAACAGCCGATTCAACTGGTTATTACAGGGATTCGTGGTTTTGGTAAAAAAGCGCCGCAGTTCTTGATGACTTTAGCCGATCCAGGCAAAGCAATGAGTATTGCTTGGTTATTGAATGTCTTATTAAAAGCTGTACAAAAATTCAAATTAAAGAAAAAAGCCACAGCCAATATTACTCAGAAACAGGTCGCTAAAAAAGAGAAGAGTCGACCGAGTGGGGAACTGGAAAAAACTAATCACCAAGCCAAAGCTAAAAACAATCCAAATGAAGTGTCATGTCCACTGAATTTAGGTGGTGGAAAGACCAAAACAGGTACTAAAAAACATATTACTTATGCATTGGGAACTGAGTTTTTAACTCATCAGGATGCGTATGTGTCTGCGATTGAAAGTTTTATTTTAAATCGAACCTATGCATCGAACTTGTATCAATTAGATCAAGCAGAGTTCGGGGCAAGATGGTTGACCTCTTTTACCACCCGAATTGTGCCGCAAAGTGAATATATTGAGGAAACGGAACAACAGGCCGCATATATCAAACCGTTGGCAGGGCTGGAATATATTGGTCCAGACGCACGCCCTGTCAAATTACCTCAATTAAAAGTGGGCGAAAGCTTTCACAATCAAACAGAAGATTTTTACTATAGCGTGATCTCTGAACATATTCAGATGATTTCCTATCAAAAAGAAGAAAAGCATATTTTTGAAAAATATCAAGATTATTATCGCTTATCTGCGATTGAATATAAAAATGGGGTGACCTTAGCGGTTCGTTATGACCATCAATCGGGTGATCATTCATTTATTTCGGATGTATTGATTAAAGAGAAGCAGAAATTATTGGCGCATGTTGCTTTCCAAGTCGATGCACAAGGCCGTATTGACGATGCATGGTTGGTGGAAAATGGGCAATTGCTTCGTCCGCTTGCGAGTTATAACTATAACCATAAAGGCGACTTAATCGAGGCCATTACTGAAAATGGCGCAAGCTATCATTATCAATATGAGCATCATTTATTAAGCCGTTATACCGATCTGACTGGTCGTGGTATTAATCTGGAATATGACGGGATTGAGCCCACATCGAAGGCCTTTCACGAATGGGCTGATGATGGCAGCTCTGAGAGCAGGCTGGCATGGGATGAAAATATCCGTTTAACCTATGTAACGGATGCCTATGGGGCAGAAACTTGGTATTACTATGATATTGATGGCTATACCTATCGCATCATTTATCCTGATGGATTGGAAGAATGGTTCTTCCGTGATGATTTTGCCCGTGTTACCAAGCATGTTGATCGTGACGCCGCGGTAACCATTTATGAATATGATGAAAGTGGCAATATTGTCAGTGTTACCCAACCTGACGGTTCAAATTTATATTATGCCTATGATGACAAACGTCAATTAACAGGTATGGTCGATGCTGAACAAGGGCGTTGGTTTAAGGAGTATGATGCTCAGGGCAATATCAGTAAGGAAATCGATCCGCTAAAACGTGTAACAGAATACAGTTACAATGGTCTAGGTTTACTCACTTCGATTAAAGATGCCAAAGGGGGTTCCAAGCAGTTAAAGTATGATGATCAGGGTAATCTGATCAGTTATACCGACTGTTCGGGCAAAACCACCACATGGCAGTATGATGAACGTGGGCGAGTAAAATCAGTTGAAAATGCCTTAAAACAAAAGGTTGAATACTTCTATAGTGATCTAAGCACAGAACAACGTGAACCGATCATTCAAGGTTTGCCACTGAATGCTTTTGGTCAGCTTGAAAAAATCAAACATGCCGATGCCACGGAAGAACATTTTGTCCATGATGCTGAAGGGCGTTTATTGGCGCATGTCGATGCCAAAGGACAACTCACGCAATATCAATATGACGCGGCAGGACTGATTTCATCTCGTACGGATGCCTTGAAGCATACGTTGAAATATCAATGGGACAAGCTGAATCGTCTGAAACGTTTGACCAATGAAAATGGGGCAAGCTACGAATTTTTCTATGATGTTGCCAGTCGCCTGATTAAAGAAATTGATTTTGATGGTAAAGAAACCCTGTACAAATATGATGAAACAGATGGTAATTTGTCCAGCAGTATTGAGGTGGCCTCTGCATTTGGGCAGGACTTAAAAGATCGGGCTGCACCGAAAGATCGTATTCAACAATTCCTATTTGACAGCATGGGACGACTGGAACAGCGTCAGGCAGGCTATGGCTATACCGAGCAGGAATTAGAACAAAAACAGGTTGAAGAATTTGCCTTTAACAATAATGGCCAATTGATTCAGGCTAAAAATAATGAGAGCAATCTCCAGTGGTATTACGATGTCGTCGGTAATCTGGTGAGAGAGCATCATCAAGATCATCAAACGCATAAAACTGCGGTGTGGAAACACAGTTATGATGAAATTAATGATCGAATTAAAACCACACGTCCAGACGGGCAGCAGGTCGACTGGTTAACCTATGGCAGTGGGCATGTTCATGGTTTGCTCCTGAATGGTGAAGATACTGTCAGTTTTGAACGAGACGATTTACATCGTGAGATTGTTCGCCACTATGCCAACGGGATTAGCCAAGAGCAGCATTATGATGAGCTGGGGCGTCTGACTCAGCAGCGCGTGCTGAATGGGCATGAATTTGCATATACCTCGCCGCAGCAGGCAATACAGAACAATGCCATTCAAGAAACTGAACAGTTGATTCAGCGTTTATATCAGTACGATAAAACGGGGCAATTGCTCAATATTGCAGATACTCGCCGTGGCAATATTCAGTATAAATACGATCCGGTCGGTCGTTTACTTGAAGCCAATAGTAAGTTGGGCAAAGAAACCTTTAGTTTTGACCCTGCAAGTAACATTATTGACCGAAATCTTCATCAAGAACCGAATGCAGCCGCAACAGAAAGTCATGCTTATGGTTATAACCGTTTGGTGAATAATGTTGTTAAAGCATATTTAGATCAGCAATATCAGTACGATGCTTATGGTCAATTGGTGCGCCAAAAGTCATCTAAAGGGGACTTGTACCTTGAGTGGGATGCTTGTGGGCGGTTAATCAAGAGTCGTAATACAGAATACACTGCGGAGTATCGTTATGATGCTTTAGGACGACGTATTCAAAAGCGCAGTAAACACCATCATACAGGTGAAGAGCAGAATGTGATTTATGGCTGGGATGGCAATACTTTGGCCTTTGAATCCAATGATCAGATCACCAAGCATTATGTGTATGAGAAGGATAGTTTTGTCCCTCTATTGCAAGCAATCTATCGTGAACCGATTGAGCTTGTACAAACACCTGATTGGACAGATCAGCCTTATCATATTGCCAAAGATCCTTTATGGCGTAAGACTGCTCCAGCAAAATCTTTAGATGATATTTGTTTCTATCATTGCGATCATTTAGGTACGCCTCAGGAGATGAGTGATGCTCAAGGTCAAATGGTCTGGAAAGCTGAATATAAGGCGTGGGGTGAGCGCGTATCAGCAAAGTCCGCATCTAACTTTTTTGAAAATTCAGAAATCGTCACCAATAATATCCGCTTCCAAGGGCAGTATTTTGATGAAGAAACAGGTTTACATTACAATCGTTATCGATATTATTCGCCTTATGTAGGACGTTTTATCTCTAAAGATCCGATTGGGTTATTGGGCGGTAATAACGTTTATGCTTACGCGCCAAATCCTGTAAGTTGGATTGATCCATTAGGTTTGGTGAAGAAAAAACCATCTAAATATGCTTTGAAAGATAGTCATAATGCCACTGCTCAAGAAGTAGCAGATAGTAAAATTGGCGGAGGTTCTCGAAGTGGGCAACCTAAAGTCCGACAAAAGTTGTTAGATGAAGATAATTCTAACAATAATGGTGTTTATACTTGTTGGCGTTGTGGTCAAACTTCAACTAACCCAGATGATATGCATTTAGGTCATACGAAAGTTCCAACATCTAAGGGAGGAAATTTAAGTGATGGAAATACAGCGCTAGAAGGCGCAGCGTGTAATTTAAGTGCTGGAAATAGTGGTTATGTAAAAGAAGGTATGTCTTGTAAAGAGAGAGGTAGTTGTGGAGCACCATATGGAAGATGATTTTAAAACTTTAAATATTTATGCAGGAAAAACTAGCTCTGGTAATACTAAAGCAGAGGAAGTTCTTGTAGAAGATATAGATGTAAACACTTATAAGCTACTATCTGCCCCAGGCTTAGCTCTAAATTTAGCAAAAGGTGATATTTTTAAATTTTTTAATAGCGAAGAACCCGTAAAGGTTATACATCGAGGTGGGAATTTTAATATACATATTTATGAGGCGAATTTAACTCTTGAGGATTATGAAGATTTTAAGAATGAACTTTTAGACTATTTAGAAGGAACTATAGATGGTTTGAGTGGGAATAATATGGCTATTACTGTTTCCTCAACTCAAGGTATCCAAAGAGTAAATAGTTTTTTTATAAACTTCAGTGAAATATCAGGTAATAACTGGGCTTTTACTAATATTTATAAGAATTATGAAGATTTTGATGATGAAACATTACTGGATTGGTGGGATAAAAAGTGTTAGTTATAAATTTTTAATCAGTGAATTTTTGAATAATTAGGTTTTTGTAATTTAATGGTAAGTGATGAGCAGCTGTAACTTAAGTTTTATAAACTGGCTTGGAGTATTTTTAAAAATAAATAACTTTATAGTGTTGGATTGATTTTTGAGATGAATGTGGATGTTAAAGTTTTATTTTTATACTGTTCCGGATTTTATCGATATACCCGATAATTTTAGAAGTAACTCTGGAGTTATTGTTATTGGTGAGAAGGATAATTTTTTTGATTTAGAAATTAATAAATATTTTTTGAAAGAAAATTTTTTAGTTAATTATTCTGTAAAAATTAATGATTTTGATTTTTTGGAAAAAATTTTGGATTTTAAAGGTGTTTTTGGTCAAAATAAATATTTGAATTACAATAAAAGTAAATTTTACAGTGAAAAGTTTTATATTGGTAAGAGTCTTTATTATTATGATGTTTCAAAGTATAAGGATTTTTTTTATGAAAACCTAAATTTATTCAGAAGTGGTTTTTCTGGTTTTTGTTTTTTTTTCAGATAAAATGGTTGGTGATAAGGTTAAATATGTTTTTCCTTTGGATTTTGTAAATAATTATTACGGAAATATATATCTTAATTTCCCTGAGAATTTCTTGGATAATTGTAACCTAGTTAAAAGGGTTGATGAGTTCCTAATTAAAAAGGAATATTTGAATGGAACAGGAAAGGTGCTAGGGATTGATTTTTATGCAAGGTATTTGATGGTCGATCGGAATGAGGTGATGGTGGTTAAAATTTTAAGTTGATTGTTTAAATATTTTTATTGGTTTTTAGCAAATTTTTATAAATACGGCTATTTAATTGTTGATTAATTAAAAAATAAATTCTTTGTAATTTTAAGGTGGATTGTAGTGGAGGTTGACGAGAATGGAGTTCTGTATTTAATTAATCAAAATATATGTGAATACAGTGAGCTTCAATATGCAATTGTAAATGGTGATGGTAATGTTCTTTCTGAAGGTTATTCTATATTTTCGCATAGAATAGGAAAGTATTATGAAAATTCTAAAATATTAGCGAATAGATTAACTTGTGATAATTATCTTTCTCTTTTAAATGATAAAAGTAAAGACGTAAGGTGTTCTGTTTTGACCATTATTAGGGATAGCTTTACATTGTATGATTCTAATGTAAGTTTGATGGAGTGTGTTTTAAATATTTCTGTTGATGGTAGTGATGAGGAAAGAGTGATAGTTAATACGATACTAACTAAAGAAGTAGTGAGTTTTTATAAAAAAGAAGTTGATCGTATTTTGGTTGGCTTTGTTGAAAACTCTGGAGGTAAATGTTTTTTTGACTACTACACATTTAATTATTTGTATGAATTGTTGGTTAGATTTGAGAGGAAGGATTTAATAGATAGACTGCTCATGATAGGGAAGGATAGTAATATAAGTAGTATCAAAGAAGCATACGAAGAAATAATTGAGGGTTTAATAACAAAAAATATATGAAAATGATGTTTTTTAATTTTAAAGGTTTTTATTTATGATTGATTTTTTTGAAATGAATGCTAATAACCTGAAGTTGGTCGTTTTTAAAAGCTTTTTAGGTGCTATTGCAAATAATGTAAGAGCAGTAGCATTCGACTTTAATGATGAAACTATATTTATTTATGGGTATTTAGATGTAGAACCCAAAGATGAAGATTATGAAATAATTGATATTGCTGTTACAGAAATAATGGCAGCTTATCCACGGTTTTTAAAACAAAAAATTTCTTTAGAAAAGTCAGAAAAACCAATAGGAAAGTTGCTTTCATACAAAGGTTGGGTTTTTTGTCGATATGAAGGGTAGAGCTTTCTTTAAAGGAGGTATTATGTTGGAAGTTAATAAAACCTTAACTTATTCAGGTGATGAAATGGTAGAGGTCTTAAAAGAGGTAGAGTATATACTAATTTCATTGCATAAGATGGGGTCCCATTATGCTGAAACCTTACCTGACTCTTATGTTGAGTATGCAAATGAAACTACTAAATTTATAGATGATAATAATATTTGTGAAAGACTAGCAGGTATTAGAAAAACTTTGTCTAGCAAATTTGATACTAGTTTAGGAGAAGATGATATGGATGATTTAGAAAGAGCTTGTGAAGATATAGAGTATTGGATTCCGAAGAATGAACTTTAAGATTAAAAAATATATAGAAAGTTATTTGAAAAGTTTGAACGAATACGAAGATATAACGCTTTTTTTTATTTTTTTAATAGAAGTAAAAGATAATAATTTTTTAGATAAAAATGGTTTGTACAATATTCTTTTAGGATTATCTAAAGAGATAGAGCAAGAATCCATTTTTTATGCAATATTAACAGATACGATGGACTATTTTGTTGATTTTCATCCAGAATTGTTGGAGGGTAGTGATGAATATTGCTTTATTAAAAGTTTAAACACTTAAAAAAATTGATAAGCTATGTTGAAAGGTGAAGCAAGGCTATTGACGATGAGTTTAGGTCAAGCGATTGAAGAAAATTTGGAAAAAAGAAATCAAATCATAAAAAGAATGAATCATGTCTTAACGCTCGATAAAGACTATATTGAGTTTTTGGAGAAGTTTAAAAACAATGAAATTATTCCCGATATTATCATTTGGGGATATGAAGAATCTTTAAAAGAGAATCACCATCTCCAAGAAAAATATCCAAAAATTGCCCAACAGCTGTGGGGGATAGGTTGCACTGGTCAAGGCGACAAGTGGTTCTTAGATCAAGAAGAAAGTCCATCAGTATTGTTTTATGATCACAATCAAGGGGAGTATCAGAGTATTGATCAATTTTTAAGTTTGAATATCAACTTTAAAGACTTTTTGACAATGGCATTTCACTATCAAGCACTTGAACAAGCACTAGATAAAAATGAAAATTTAAGCAAAGATCAACAAGAAAAATTTAAGCAAACAATGAGTACGATATCTAAAGATTTATATGAATTGTATCCTTTCAAATATTTCTAACAGATCATTTTCTTGAATGTGTGAGGATTGAGGAAGGCTGAGATAAAATTTAAATTACTCAATATAACCGAGAAAATCTACATCCATGTATATTTTCCCAATTTAAGCCTTATTGCCGTACCAGCTCCACTTGGCCAGTATGCCAACCACCACCTAAAGCTCGAATAAGATCTACACTAGCAATCATTTGACTGCCATGAAGCTGTGCAGCGAGTTGCTCTTGCTGCAAGATACTCCGATCCGAATCAATCACATCCAGATAACTAATGCTGCCTTCACGATAACGTAAATGTGAAAGCTGATTGGCATGTCGGGATGATGCAAGTGCTTGACCCTGAGCCTGTATTTGCTGATCCAGAATACGCTGATCAGACAAACCATTTTCAACTTCACGGAAAGCATTTAGTACGGTCTGCCGATAATTGGCGACACTCTGTTCATAGCCTGCACGTGCCTGAGCAACGCCTGCCTTACGTTGTCCACCATCAAATAATGGTAAAGACAAAATTGTGCCCGCAACAGGGCCGAGTAAAAAAGTTCGACTCGACCATTTTCCCAAATCTCCTAAACTTGCTGATTCATAACCCAGCGCACCAGTGAGATCTAGTTTGGGGAAAAAGGCAGCACGGGCAATACCAATCCGTGCATTATCGGCGGCCATGGCACGTTCTGCGGCAGCGATATCGGGACGACGTTCAAGCAAGCTCGAAGGTAAACCCGCAGGTAGACGAATCGCTGCAGCAGACAAGGGTTGAGTCGCTAAGCTAAATTCGGCAGGTGGTTTGCCGAGTAATACTGCCAATGCATGTTCGGTACTGGCGCGATTCCGTGTAATGCTGAGTGCAGTGCTTTGGGCGGTTGAGAGTTCCGTTTGCGCACGAGAAACATCCAGATTACTGACCAATCCATTGCGATAACGTGCTTGAATCAAATTTTGATTCTCTGTCAGTAACTTGATGTTTTGCGTATAGATGGCTTGTTCAGCATCGAATTGACGAATCAGAAAGTACGCCTGTGCCACATCTGCTTGCAAGGCTAACAGTGCAGAATGATACAAGGCTTCCTGTTGCTGTACATCTGCGGTCGCTGCATTGATACTGCTGGCAACCCGTCCAAATAGATCCAGTTCATAGGAGACATTGGCTTGCGCCCGCCATAAGGTACGTGCAGATGTGGATGCATCCGAATCAAGTCCTAAAGATGCAGGTGAGGGCTTCTGACGGGTGGGTCCAAAACCTGCGCCAATACTAGGTAAGCGTTCAGCTTGTGCAGCAGACCTTAAAGCACGTGAGGCCTGAATATTGGCCGCTGCGGCTTTTAAATTCTGGTTCCCCGCAATGGCCTGTTGCTCCAGATCATTCAATTGCGGATCATTAAAAATACGCCACCATTCACCGCGAGACTGCGCATCGGCAGGTTGCGCGACGGTCCAGTTGGGATCATTCAATTGGGCATCCGCTTCCTTGAATTGCAGTGGAATAACCAGCTTGGCAGGTTGATATTCTGGTGCCAATGAGCAGCCTGCAAGTAGCAGGCTTCCCATTAGTGAGGAGAGTATCCAGTGTGGTTTGAATCCTGTCATATTCTGCTCCTTAGTGATCGTGTGAACTGTGCAGAGGTGCTTCATGCACAGCGGCTGAATGCAGTTTATGTTTGCTATTCAGGGTACGAATCAATACATAGAAGGCAGGGGTCAGGAACAAACCAAAGAAGGTAACCCCAATCATGCCAAAGAATACTGCAACGCCCATGGCATGGCGCATTTCAGCACCTGCGCCTGTTGATGTGACCAGTGGAACTACACCCATAATGAAGGCGATTGAAGTCATTAGAATCGGACGCAGACGTAAACGGCTGGCTTCAACTGCAGCATTGAATGCAGTCGCGCCTTGCATTTCCAGTTCTCGGGCAAATTCCACGATCAAGATGGCATTCTTACAGGCCAGTCCGACCAGTACCATCAAGCCAATCTGGGTAAAGATGTTGTTATCACCGCCTGTGAGCCAAACCCCGGTCAGTGCAGCCAAGATACCCATCGGTACAATTAAAATCACAGCCAATGGCAAGGTCAGACTTTCATATTGCGCTGCCAAAACCAAGAACACTAGCAATACACTGATCGGGAACACCCACAATCCGGCATTACCTGCCAAGATCTTTTGATAGGTCAGATCGGTCCATTCAAATTTCACCCCACGCGGTAAGGTTTCAGCGGCAATCCGCTCAACTGCTGCTTCGGCTTGGCTGGATGAATAACCCGGTGCAGGTCCACCGTTAATATCGGCTGCGGTATAGCCGTTATAGCGCACCACCATTTCTGGGCCATAGGTTTGAGTGACATTGACCAGAGACGACAGCGGTACCATTTGCCCTGCATTGTTACGGGTTTTAAGCTGTAAAATATCTTCAGGATTGGCACGGAACGGCGCATCGGCTTGGGCACGTACCTGATAGACACGACCAAAGCGGTTAAAGTCATTCACATATTGTGAACCCAGATAAATCTGCATGGTATTAAATACATCAGTCACGGCAACGCCTTGTTGCTTGGCTTTGACCCGATCCAGATCAACATTCAATTGCGGCACATTGATTTGATAACTGGAGAACATTGGCCCCAATTCAGGTGCAGATTGTGCTGCCTTCATAAAGGATTGCGCGGCGTTATTCAATTCGGCATAGCCTAAAGCACCGCGATCTTCCAGCTGCAGTTTAAAGCCGCCCATGGTGCCGAGACCCATCACTGGTGGTGGTGGAAATACTGCAATATAAGCATCTTGAATCGCGGCGTATTTCTGATTCAAAGCACCTGCTATGGCATTGGCAGAAAGATCAGCCGCTTTACGTTCTGCAAATGGTTTTAAGGTCACAAACACAATCCCTGCACTGGAACTGTTGGTAAAACCATTAATCGATAAACCTGGGAAAGCCACCGCACTTTCGACACCGGGCTGTTTCAGTGCCGCATCACTCATTTTACGGATCACGGTTTCGGTTCGATCTAGTGAGGCACCATTCGGTAATTGGGCAAAGCTAATCAGATATTGCTTATCTTGTGCGGGCACAAAGCCACCCGGAACGATATAAGAAATCCCGATGGTCAGTCCAAGTAAAGCTGCATAAACACCCATCGCTGAGGCTTTATGGGAAATCACCCGGCTAACGCCACGACCATATTGATCCGATGCGCGTGAGAATACGCGGTTAAACAAGGCAAAGAAGCGTCCGAAGACACGGTTCATCACACGAGTCAGGAAGTCTGGTTTGGCATCATGACCTTTCAGCAACATGGCGGCCAACGCAGGAGACAAGGTGAGGGAGTTGAATGCTGAAATCACGGTGGAGATGGCAATGGTCATGGCGAACTGTTTATAGAATTGCCCTGTTAAACCCGTCATAAAGGCCAGCGGGACGAACACCGCAACCAAGGTTAATGCGATGGCAATGATCGGTCCACTGACTTCACGCATGGCACGGTAAGTCGCATCTCTTGGACTGAGTCCTGCTTCAATATTCCGCTCGACATTCTCCACCACCACGATGGCATCATCGACCACGATCCCGATGGCGAGTACCATCCCGAACAGTGACAGGGCATTGATGGAATAACCAAAGGCCAGCATCAAGGCGAAAGTACCAATGATGGAAACAGGCACTGCCAGTAACGGAATAATTGAGGCGCGCCATGTTTGTAAGAACAGGATCACCACCACAACCACCAGTGCAATCGCTTCAAGCAGGGTATGAATCACCGCTTTAATACTTGAGCGTACAAATTGGGTGGGGTCGTAAACAATGTCGTATTTAATCGAAGATGGAAAATCTTTGGACAGTTCCGCCATGGTGCTACGCACTTGGTCAGAGACCTGTAAGGCATTGGCACCCGGTGCTTGGAAAATTGGAATCGCCACCGCCTGTTTATTGTCCAGTAATGAACGCAAGCCATATTGTGAAGCGGCAAGTTCAACACGCGCGACATCACCCAAACGCGTCACTGCACCATCTGCTGCCGTTTTTAAAATAATATCGGCAAATTCCTGTTCGGTACTTAAACGACCTTGTGCATTCACCGAGAGCTGTAAAGGTGAATTGTTCGGCGCTGCACCAATGGTTCCTGCAGCCACTTGAATATTCTGTTCACGAATGGCATTCACAATTTCAGTGGCGGTGAGGTTACGTTGCGCCACCTTTTGTGGATCTAACCACACCCGCATGGCGTAATCACCCGAACCAAACAGACCGACTTCACCCACACCTTGTAGGCGTGCCAGACGGTCTTTGACATTGAGTACGGCATAGTTACGCAAGTAGGTCATGTCATAGCGATTGTCTGGTGAGGTCAGATGCACCACCATGGTTAAGGTTGGCGAGCTTTTCAGCGTAGTCACACCGAGACGTTGTACATCTTCCGGCAAACGTGGCAGGGCTTGAGAAACCCGATTCTGGACCAGTTGCTGGGCTTTATCGGGATCAATCCCGAGCTTGAAATTGACGGTAATGGTCAGGTTGCCATCGCTATTGGCCTGAGACTGCATATACAGCATGTTCTCTACACCATTGATGGATTCTTCCAATGGAGAGGCAACGGTTTCAGCGATCACTTTAGGGTTAGCACCCGGATATTGGGCACGCACTACGACAGAGGGGGGCACCACTTCTGGATATTCAGAAATAGGCAGTTGGAACAGCGAGAGTAAGCCCGCCAGTAGAATCAGGACGGACAGCACCCCAGCAAAGATCGGGCGATCAATAAAAAATTTAGAAATATTCATGCGGATTAACCTTTTGCCGAAGTTGAGGTTTTATCTGTAGGCTGAGGTTGTTGTGCTGTGTTATCGGTAATGATTTGAGGATTCGGCATAGGGACCAGATGTGGACTGACAGGATCACCCGGACGGATACGTTGTAAACCATTCACGACAATGCGATCACCCACTTGCAGGCCGCTATTGATGATTTGCAAGCCATCTTGTTGCGCACCCAATTTAACTTCACGATATGCGGTTTGGTTTTTCGCATCGACTACGACCACAAAACGTTTGTCTTGATCGACACCAATCGCCGTTGGGCTAATCAGAATCGCTGCACGAGGTTGCCCACCGCCCAGACGAATACGGGCATACAGCCCAGGAAGCATCACACCTTTGGGATTATCAAAGGTGGCGCGGACACGGATGGTGCCTGAGGTGGTATTTAAATTATTGTCGATCGAACTGATATAACCTTCACGGCTAAAACCAGACTCATTGGCGAGACCTAAATAGACAGGAACTTGCGCTGAATTGCGTTGATTGCTGATGTATTTTAGATAAGTTTGTTCATCGACATCGAAAGAAGCATACAGACGTGACACCGAAACCAAACTGGTCAGTACCTGTGCGCCATTGCCTGCGGAAACCACATTACCCACCGTCACTTCGGCACGGGAAATACGTCCACTGACAGGGGCGGTAATACGAGTATATTCCAGATTTAAACGTGCAGTTTCGACAGCGGCTTTAGCGGCTTGCAAGTTGGCATTGGCTGAACGTGCTTCATTTTCCGCTTGATCAAGCTCTTGATGGGCAATCGCGTTACTTTGAATTAAGCGCTGGTTACGGCCCAAATTTGCTGAAGAGTAAGTGACTTGTGCTTCCGCAGAAGCCAGTTGCGCTTTAGCCCGATTCAGCTCTGCCTCAAAAGGACGCGGGTCAATGGTGAATAATAAATCTCCTTTGTTGACCAAGCTACCATCTTTGAAGTGAACGGCAATCAATTTACCGGAAACTTGGGGTCGAACATCGACTTGATCAATGGCTTCAAGCCGCCCTGAATATTCTTGCCAGTCGGTGATGGTCTGACTGACCACAGTGGCGACATCAACGGTTGCAGCAGGCGGTGCAGCTGCTGTTGGGGTGGCTTTCGCATCTGCATTTTCTTGGAAGAGAATAAAACTGCCACCCGTTGCAAAAATAGCAAGAATGATGGCAGACAGCGTCAGCTGTTTGCGAGAAAGTGACATGGGATGCTCCTGGTTATTTGAATCCCTGTTTTCAGACTTTTTGTTTTGGTCTGTATGGGAGAAACAGGTTTATGGAATGAAAGGAGCATAAGAGTTTGTCAATTACGAATAAATATACTAAATTCGATAACACTATTCGTATTTTTATAATAATTGTTGTGTGAAACTGAAAAAATGCAGCAATGAGGAGTGGGCGTGTGGATCTATTTCATGCAATGAGAGTCTTTAATAAAGTGGTTGAAACCAACAGCTTTAGTTTGGCTGCCGATAGTCTGGGACTACCGCGTGCTTCGGTGACCACCACCATTCAGGCTTTAGAAAAACATTTACAAGTTCGCTTACTCAATCGCACCACGCGTAAGCTCAGTTTAACCCCCGATGGTGCAGTCTATTATGACCGTAGTCTGAGAATTCTGGCGGATGTTGAAGATATTGAGGCGTCCTTTCATGATGAGGAACGAGGGCCACGAGGACGATTACGTATTGATGTGCCAGTGTCGATTGGTCGTTTGATTCTAATTCCACGATTAAGAGAGTTTCATAACCGCTATCCCGATATTGATCTGGTCATAGGCATGAATGATCGTCCTGTAGACTTGGTCGGTGAGGCGGTGGATTGCGCGATTCGGGTGGGAGAGCTACAGGACTCGAGCTTGATTGCCCGCCGTATTGGTACGTTTCAGTGTGCTACGGCAGCATCGGCATGTTATTTAGAAAAATATGGTGAACCGAAGACACTTGAAGATTTACAAAAAAATCATCAAGCCATTCATTTCTTCTCTAGCCGTACAGGGCGCAATTTTGACTGGGATTTTGTGGTTGATGACCTGATTCAAAGTGTCAGTGTTAATGGACAGGTTTCAGTCAATGATGGCGATGCCTATATCGATTTGGCCTTGCAAGGCTTTGGTCTGATTCAAGGTCCACGCTATATGTTGACCAATCATTTTGAGGTGGGAACTTTAAAGGAAGTATTACCCAAATGGACACCTGCACCGATGCCAATATCGGTGGTTTATTTGCAAAGTCGGCATTTATCCCACAAAGTCAGAGTCTTTGTTGATTGGGTAGCGGAGCTGTTTGCTGGTTGTCCATTATTAGGCGGTAGTGCTTTGCCACTGGATCAGAAATGTGAATTTGCTTGTGACCAGAAAACCAATCATGAATATACCATCCGGACTTTGGTCGAGCAGCATAATATTGCTGAGGCACGTGCCTTAAAGACTTAAAGATCAGTGATGGAGTTACGAGCTTAGTCATCACTGGATCTATAAAAATGCCTAAAAAGGAGATCAAAACGCTACGATCTTCTGCATGCGCTTTGTCCGAAAAATGATAAAAAATGATCAAAAAAATAAAATGTATGGTAAAAAAAATGCTCAACAAAAAGTTGAAATAATATTAAAAATCAAAGGGGAAGTATAAGTGAATAAAATTTATCGAATTGTCTGGAATGCAACGCATCTTTGCTGGCAAGCCGTGAGTGAAAAGGCTAAAGGGGGCGTGGTTGCAACGCAATCAACAACAAAAATCAAATCTAAAACCGCAGTTGCTGATACAGCAAAACGAGCAGCATTCTTTGCAGTGAATATCTTAACTGCAAGCATTGCATTTGCAGGACCAACAGGTGGGGTGGTGAGTTCAGGAACAGCGAGCATTTCAACCGCAGGAACCACCACCACCATTAACCAGTCCACCGCAAAAGCCGCGATTGACTGGAGTAGCTTTTCGACCAATAGCAATGAAATTGTGAATTTCGTGCAACCGAATAGCAGCTCGATTACCTTAAACCGCGTCACAGGTACGAGTGCATCCAACTTAAACGGTCAGTTAAATGCCAATGGGCAAGTATTTATTATTAACCCGAACGGCGTGTTATTTGGCAGCACCTCACAGGTGAATACCGCGGGTCTGGTGGCATCGACCTTAAACCTGAGTAATGCTGATTTTAATAATAATCTCTTTAATTTTAATAACGCTACTAATAACAAAACGGTTGAGAACCGCGGCAAAATCACTGTGCCCACAGGTGGTACAGTGGCTTTGATTGCTCCGACAGTAAAACAAACAGGAACGATTAAAGCACCACAAGGCAATGTTTTATTGGCAGCAGGCGGTGATATTACCCTGAATTTAAATAATGGCAGCCTATTGGGTTACACCATTAATCAGGGTAAGGCACAGGCCTTGATTAACTCAGGCGGAATGATTCAGGCGGATGGCGGTAAAGTGATCCTGACCGCAAAAGGAATTGATGAATTAAGCAATGCCGTAGTCAACAGTGTTGGGGTGATTCAAGCGCAAACAGTGAATAATGTCCGTGGTGTGATTGAGCTTGGCAGTGATTTAAGCAGCGGTAAGGTAAATGTGAGCGGTACCTTAGATGCATCAGCCCCGAACGGTGGCAATGGTGGACAAATCAAAACCTCCGCGGCAGAGGTAAACATCAATTCTGGTACCAATATCACGACCCAGCGTAATAGCATAAGCAGCTTACCGCCGACCACCAGTGGCTGGGAACTGAAATCCAAAAATGTTGATGTTGATTTCTTTGGTGGCAGTGTCAGTAGTACCACCTTGGGTGATGCTTTAAATAAAGGCAACGTCACTTTGAATGCGATGGGTACAGCAGAAGGCCAAGGCAATATTAATATCAATGATGCCACCAGTTGGAATGCCAATACTGCACTGACATTGACCGCAAACAAAGATATTAACTTTAATAGTGATTTAGATTTAAGTGGAGATAAGGCCAAACTTGCCATGAACTATGGCGCAGGCTCGGATTACAACTTAAATAATGGCGCCAAGATTAATATCAGTGGTGCATCCCCGACCTTATTGATTAATGGAACGTCCTACATTGTGATCAATGACTTAGGCGAAGAAGGGGATGCCAATATCAATACCCTGCAAGGGATGAATAATAATCTGACTGGGAATTATGCCTTGGGCAGTAATATTGATGCATCAGATACGGTCAATTGGAATAATGGGAAAGGTTTTGAGCCAGTTGGTGATGTTGGCGCAATACTCACGATATTGAATGACCCAAATAATCCAGGTGGAATTACTGCAACACAAACAATGATTGATAAACCTTTCACCGGCGAATTTCATGGTCTTGGGCATACAGTTGCGGGACTATATATAAACAGAGAAAATCCGTTGCCTTATCCAATTCCGACAGAGCTGCCAGCAATTTTTGATTTTCATTCAATTGGGCTCTTTGGGGCGACAACCAATACGGTGAGAGATGTTGGAACGATTGGAGGTGTTATAAAAGGAACCAGTAACGTTGGTGGCTTAATTGGGTTTCAGAAATCAGGTGTTATTAAAAATACATTTAGTTCCAATTCAATTTATGGCTTGTCGCAAGTTGGAGGGCTAATTGGTACAAGTGGTTATCGTGATGAAAATCATAATCAAAGTTCTGGAACTATTTTGAACTCCTATGCTTCAGGTGATATTACAGTTTTGTATATTTCAGAGCCTTTACTTGGCAGTTCTATTGGTGGATTAATTGGTCAAAGTTTTAGTTTAATTAAAGATAGTTATGCAACAGGCCATATCAACTCAGAAATGACAAATTCATATGGTGTTGGTGGGTTGGTTGGCGAACAAATGAATAACGATATAATCAGAAGTTATGCGACAGGAAATATTTCAGGCAACATCGAACATTTAGGTGGTTTGGTTGGCTCACTCAGATTTTCTCAAGGAAATACCAAAATTTATCAAAGTTATGCAACGGGAAATTTGGACGGTAAAGCTAAAGTAGGTGGATTAATCGGATTTGTTGGACTTGAGGCCTCTTATAATAATCCAAGCCGTGATATAGATTCGATTGCAACCGTTGAGCAGAGTTACGCCACTGGTAAAGTAAGTGCTTACGATAATACTTATCTTGCATCTACAGGTGGTCTTATTGCTTCAATTAATGGGGCTGTCAAAGTTAAAAATAGTTACTCAACTGGAGAGGTGATTGGGACATCTGAAACTGGAGGTCTCGTTGGTTCAATCAGTAATAGTTTCCCAAGTTTGCAGAATAAGACTGAAATTGAAAATAGCTACGCAACTGGTAAAGTCACTGGAACCGAGTATACCGGTGGCTTAGTTGGTTATAACTTATCTGAAAGTATTATCAAAAATAGCTCTGCTCAAGGTGATGTTCAAGGAACAAACAGTGTAGGTGGTCTAGTTGGATTTAATGCCACTGAAATTTCGAATAGCTCAGCTCAGGGTCATGTCACTGGGGAAAAAGATGTCGGTGGTTTAGTAGGGAAAAATGTAGAAGGCGTAAGTCATAGTTTTGCGACAGGAAATGTGACGGGAACAGAGAATGTTGGTGGCCTCGTCGGTTTTAATCAAAAATGGACGAGTGCTGAAGAGGGTGAGATTCATTATAGCTATGCAACTGGTTCGATTAACGGAAGTACCAGCGTCGGTGGTTTAATTGGCTTGAATCATCTTGGAAATGTGTCTTCTAGTTATGCAACAGGTGATGTGAAGGGCTATCAATATACGGGTGGCTTAGTTGGAAATACGCAAGGAGGGTATCTTCTCAATACCTATGCTTTGGGTAATGTTATAGGGCAAAATTCTACTGGTGGATTACTTGGAGGTAGAACAACGAATTACTTGCCAAAAGTTGAAAATAGCTTTTCTTCTGGTTCTGTGAGTGGCGTAACGAATACAGGTGGACTGATTGGCAATACCAATGGAATCACGATTACTGTAAATAGCTATTGGAATAAAGAGACCTCTGGACAAAGCCAAAGTGCTGGAGGGTATGGAAAAACCACGGTTGAATTGCAACAAATTCAGACCTTCGCAGACTGGGATATCGCAGATGCTTCAGATCCAAATTCAACCTCGACATGGGTAATTGATGAGAATAATAGCACCCCGTGGTTGCGTTATAATCACTAATATTCAAAACAAGAATGCTTAGATAAAACAAGAGGTTTCGGCCTCTTGTTTTGATGAATTGTTGCTTTAAATGATGATTTCACCTGAATACTCATCTATTAAACACGTTGTATTTCAATGCTGCATCGGATTATGCTTTTGAGAATGAAAAAATAAAACATAAGGTAAGCGATGTCGACTCAACTAAAATGGTTCATGTTCGGAACCAGTATTGTTCTCGTACTTTCAGGCTGCAGTGCCACATCTAAATATCCCATTTCAGCAAGTTATGGCCCTCAACCCGTATTACCCAAACCTCAATCGAGTTTAGCGCCTACTGTTAATATTGCCCCTGCTAAAGGCTGGCCGAAGGGTGTGATGCCGACGCCAGCAGAAGGTTTAAAAGTTCAGCCGTTTGCCCAAGGACTTGATCATCCAAGATGGCTCTATGTATTACCGAATGGTGATGTGTTGGTGGCTGAAACCGATGCACCACCTAAGCCTGATGATAGCAAAGGGATTCGTGGAAAAATTGCGAAAAAGGTGATGCAACGTGCAGGGGCATCTTTTCCAAGTGCCAATCGTATTCGTTTACTGCGTGATACCAATGGCGATGGGATTGCAGATAAAAATACGGTTTTCCTCGAAAATTTAAATTCGCCGTTTGGTATGACTTTGGTGGGGAATACACTTTATGTCGCCAATACCGATGCCTTGATGCGTTTTCCTTATCAGGAGGGCGCGACAAAAATTACGGCGCAGGGAATGAAAGTCTTGGATCTCCCTGCGGGAAAACTCAATCATCATTGGACAAAAAATGTGATTGCAAACCCAGCAGGGACAAAGCTATACATTACGGTGGGCTCCAACAGCAATGCGGCTGAGAATGGGTTGGATCAAGAAGTAGGGCGAGCGCAGATTTTAGAGTTTGATATTGCCTCAGGCAAAGCAAGATCTTTTGCTACAGGACTCAGAAACCCGAATGGAATGGGATGGCAACCACAAGGTGGTCAGCTCTGGACCGTGGTGAATGAGCGTGATGAGTTAGGCAGTGATTTAGTACCTGACTATATGACTTCAGTCAAAGAAGAGGGCTTTTATGGTTGGCCCTATAGTTATTTTGGACAGCATGTCGATACACGAGTAAAACCACAAAATCCAGATATGGTCGCTCGTGCGCTTAAACCTGATTATGCGCTGGGAAATCATACTGCATCTTTAGGTTTGGCCTTTTATGCCACTGAATTAATGCCGCAATACCGAGGAGGAGCATTCATCGGTCAGCATGGTTCATGGAATCGTAAACCGCATAGTGGTTATAAAGTGATTTTTGTCCCGTTTAGAAGTGGTCAGCCGTATGGAGAACCACAAGATGTGTTGACGGGCTTTTTAAGTGATAAAGGACAGGCCTATGGACGACCTGTCGGTGTGGCAATTGATTTTTCAGGTGCACTTTTGGTTGCAGATGATGTTGGGAATATCATTTGGCGTGTATCACCGATTGCTCAAACCACTTATGAAAGCCCCATGCAGGAACCTAGAAAATAGCGGTAATCACTTCACTGGTATTCGTCGAATAATATGTGTTGGGTGACAATGATATAAGCCCTTATTTATAAATATGTCCAAACATAAGCTAAGCTTGGTGAATAAAATGCATATGGGTAGACGTTTGTGTATTGTTTTTGTGATTTGAGTATGTTTTAAAATTAATTTTGTGATATAAATAACACTATTAGCGATAGTAATATCGTAGTCCCATTCTCTTCCCCAAGAGTCTGGGATTTTTTTTACCTGAGAAATCATTGCTGCCTATTTTGGACGTTTTGATGGGGAGTCAATCTGATTTAGATGGTTTTTGGTGGAAGATCTGAAAAAATATTTTTCAGATCTGATTTTGAAAAGGGCTGTGTTTATTTCTTTTGTTTAAAACGATATTTGCATTTCAGACAGCGATAGTCCTGAAAAATATTTTTGTCGACCATGATGCCTGCTTTTTTCCCAAATATATTTCCAACCACACCACCCGTAATTCCTGCACTGATTGCACCAACAAAAGTGCCTACCGTACCACCGACAATCACACCTAAGGGGCCAGCAACTGTACCAATTGCTGCACCGATGGATGCACCACCTGCAGCACCACCGACCGTACCTGCAGTCGTACCTGCGGCCGTCAGTAATACACCGCCCGTAGTTCTCAATAATTTGTCATGATTACGTGTTTCAATTTCTGTTGAACCACATTTAGGGCATTCGATAGGTTTTTCCATAAAACGATTTATCCTGTCTTTCTTTATTGAGTCACCCAGTTGACTGTGCTCAAGCAGAACTGTGAGCCAAGGTCATACTTTGGAAGCGGCGCTGTTTTCGGGTCGATAAACCAGAGACATCACTTTTTCAGTTTTGATTTTAGCGGAACAATGCCATAAGTATTTATAGTTCATGTAAATCATCTGAGCGTATACCCGTCTGCGTTCTGTAGGAGTGAAATGAGAGCGCTGGCTGTGTGATACAACGGGATATTCAGTTGAAATTTTGGAGATTAAAAAAGGAGTGATCGTTGCTGAATGAGATGACTCGAATCAGCAATAAAGCTCCTGTTGTAACAAGAGCTTTGATGTGACTTGCTCACCCTTTAGGGTAAAAATGTTTCTTGCAAATAACTCCAGAGCATTTTTCCGTTAATTTCTTCAATTAAAGCGCATGAGCGTCGAATCAAGATACCCGTATCTTTGGTATGTTTTTCAGTATAAGTTAGAACAATTGCATCTTCTTTTTGCATCAAGATTTGCTCGTCATAGATTTCAATCTGGATATCAGGCATTTTGCCTTGATTATTGGCAAATAGACCTTTCACTTGTTCGAGTGAAATACGTTTTCCAGCCGCACCGACCATTTCAAAATGATCTGCAAAATAATCAATTAGCAGGGCAAGGTCTTGTTCTGCATGTTTGCCACTAAAAATGTTTTCAATCAAGACATGCATGCTATGAATGCTTTCGATTGCTTGTTCTTTAATGAGTGCCATATTCATTTCCATTGAAAATTGAGTATCTTGTTTTATTTTAAACTAAAAATTAATGTAAAATTCAATATAATTTTAAATTAATTTAAACCTGAATTTTTTATAATTGTTCATTTTTATCATAAAAACATGCATTTTATCATTTGTTTATATTGAATTTAGGGATATTTTATGCAGCACAGGTTTTCCATCATGGCAAAAAAGGTATAACTTTATACCTGAAATATCATGGAAAATTCCATGTAAAAATAATAAATATAGAGAAGGATGATTTACCTTGTTGAAGACAGAGCAGAAACGGATTCTGGTCATGTTGTCTCCAATAAGAAGACGCATTAGAAAAATGGCATGGACAAGGAAGCAAAATGGATACGCAATCTACTGAGCCGAAACAAGCTCAATCAAATCTCTATGCATGGTATGTGGTACTACTGTGCATGTTGGCTTATATCTTTTCATTTATTGATCGGCAAATATTGGCGCTGATGATCGAACCGATTAAAGCTGATCTCGGGCTTTCAGACACGCAGTTTAGTTTATTACATGGTTTAGCCTTTTCCCTGTTTTATGCCTTTATGGGCTTACCATTGGCATATCTGGCAGATCGTTTCTCCCGTCCAAAAATTATTGCCATCGGGGTGGTATTTTGGAGTATTGCAACGGCATTTTGTGGTCTGAGTAAGAACTTTGTTCAGCTATTTTTCAGTCGTATGGGAGTGGGTGTCGGTGAGGCTGCTTTGTCTCCAGCAGCCTATTCAATGTTTAGCGATATGTTTAGCAAGGATAAGCTTGGGCGTGCTGTCGCAGTTTATTCAATTGGTTCTTTTGTCGGCGGCGGGATTGCTTTTCTGGTCGGTGGCTATGTGATTGGCTTACTGAAAAATATGGATACCATCATGGTTCCAGTTTTTGGTGCGCTTAAGGCATGGCAAGCGGCCTTTATTATTGTGGGGTTGCCTGGTGTCTTTATTGGTCTATTGGTTTTACTTACCGTGAGAGAGCCACAACGTAAAGGTCAGCGTCTCAATGCAGCGGGACAAGTCGAAAAGACCAGTATGAAGGATGCCTTCAAGTTTATTAAAAAGCATGGACGTACCTTCAAATGTCACTATTTAGGTTTCACTTTTTACGCAATGGCGTTGTATTGCCTGATCAGTTGGTCGCCTGCATTCTATATGCGCAAGTTTGGTCTCACGCCAACTGAAGCAGGCTATATGCTCGGGAGTGTATTACTGGTGGCGAATATTCTAGGCGTATTTTGTGCGGGCTGGCTCAATGATTGGTTTATTCAAAAGGGCCGTAAAGATGCGCCGATGATTACAGGCGTGATTGGGATTGTGGGCTTAATTATTCCGATGATGCTGTTTACGCAAGTGAATGAGTTATGGCTATCAGTGGTATTTTTAGTCCCTGCCATGTTCTTTGCTTCATTCCCGATGCCGATTTCAACCACAGCCATGCAAATGTTGGCACCGAACCAGTTACGTGCACAAATCTCAGCGGTATTCTTGTTGATCAGTAATCTGGTTGCGGTTGGAATTGGCACCACATTGGTGGCTTTGATTACCGATAAGGTGTTTGAAAATCCACTCATGGTCGGTATGTCACTGTCAATTGTGGGTACGATTTCTTGTGTGCTTGCCTTTATCCTATTGAAAAAAGGCTGTCAGGCATTTAGTGACAGTATGCAGCAGGAACATGCATCTTGATTGGATGCCGCACTGAGTAGATCACTGGCCCATTCATTGTAATGGGCTTTGTGCTTTGCCAGTGGAATCCATCGCAAAGGAGTGAAATGATGCAAACAACTTTGAAATTGGATCATCTGCATTATCTGGATGAGTTGTTATTATTTAAATCTAATGATTATCAAACGATTAAAGATCGAATCAGTCACTACTTATGCCCACATCGCTTTGATGTCGAGACACATGAGCCCTTGAATACTCGATTAAACGGTTTTAGTTTTGGTCGTGGTGCTTTGTATGACCTGAAATATAGTGCGCCAGTCATGATCAACATTGAGGATAGCGCCGACTTTTATTTATTTCGAATCACACTGGAAGGACAATGCCAGATTGGATTTGATCAGCGCAAAATCCTGCAATCGGTTGGGGTGATGTCAGTGACTCATCCGCATACGCGACAGCAGATCGTCACCAACCATCATTGTCGTAATATTATTTTAAAACTGGCGCAACAGGATATCGAAACCCAATTGTTTAACATGTTGGGATATCGCAGCCAGCAACCCCTGCATTTTGATCCTTCTTTATCATGTAGTGCTGAAGGGATGGATGCGATCATTGAAACACTGAATTATCTGTGTCATGCCTATTATCATATTAAAAACTGGAGCTTTATTTCAGCCAGTTTTAGCCAGTATTTGATTGAGCTCATTTTGTTGAAAATTCCGAATAATTATACCGAACGCTTGAATGCTCAACGGCAACAGCTGCTACCAAGTTATATGAAAAGAGCACAGCAATATATTCAGGAACATCTGCAACAGGCCATTTCATTAGCTGATTTAAGTCAGTATTGCGATGTGTCGGTACGAACTTTGCAAAAAGGCTTTAGTCAGTATTTACAGCAAACCCCAGTGGAATATATCCGTGAGCAGCGCTTGGAACGGGTACATTTGGCTTTGCAGCATGCACAGACAGATGAAACCGTCACCGATATTTTATTGGAGCATGGCATCCAAAGTTTTGGGCATTTCTCGACGCTGTATAAAAAGCGTTTTGGTTGCTTGCCATCGTACACCCTAAAAAAAGATGCTGTGCCAGTCAGTCAAATGCGTGCGTAAATGGAATATTCACTGCGCATTTGGATAAGCCTGTTTGCTGTGACTGTCCTATGCTGAATTGAAAATCAATCAGCAGGAACGCACATGAAAATTACAGTACTCGGTGGTGGACACGGATGTTATGCCGCAGCGGTAGAGATGGCAGAAAAAGGTCATCACGTGGTGTTATGGCGTCGTGATCGTGAAGCCTTACAGCAGCTTGCCGCAACTGGCGAGCTTAAGATCAAAGATTATCAGGGTGAGCGCTCAGTGAGTGTTGGCTTTGAAAACAGCCAGATCAAGCTATCAGATCATTTAGAAAAAGCCATTCAGCATGCGGAGCTGGTCATTATTCCTTTGCCTGCCACCACCCATCAGGACTTGGCCAAGCAGGCTGCGCCGTTTTTTCAAGCAGGACAAGTGGTGTATTTACCACCTGCAACCTTTGGCAGCTTCATCTTTGCTAGAGCCATGCGCGAGGCATGTAACAATGCCAAAGTGGCTTTTGCCGAAACTGGAACCTTACCTTATTTGGTGCGTAAGCATGGGGTCAATCAGATTGTGGTCAGTGGTTATGCGGCCCGTTTACCGACAGGGGTTTTTCCAAGTGCCTTGTCTGAACATGCATTTCAAGTTCTCAAACAGGCTTATCCAAGTGTAGAACCGATTGAAGACAGCCTCAGCGGTGCTTTGATGAATGCAGGGCCAATTATTCATCCACCGTTGATTCTAATGAATGCTGGACCGCTGGAACATTTTGAAGCTTGGGATATTCATCATGAAGGTACACAGCCCTCAATCCGCCGTGTCACCAATCAGTTGGATGAAGAACGTATGCAAGTACGAGAAGCACTTGGCTATGCGGCACCGCATTTCCCTTTAGCCGATCACTACAACAAAGAAGGTGAAGGTGAAGAATGGATGTATGGACGCGGTGCACATGGCAAATTAACCGATAGCGGTGATTGGCGTGAGGACATCGACCTGCAGTCACATCGCTATATGCTGGAAGATACGCGATTAGGATTATCGTTTCTAGTGTCTGTAGGTCGTTGGGCGGGGGTGGCTACACCTGTAGCGGAAGGATTGTTGAATATTGCTTCTGCGGTGACTGGCAAAGACCTATATCAGCAGGGTCGGACTTTTGAGAGCCTAGGATTGGCAGAGAAAAGCAAAGCCGAGTTGCACGTGATTTTGCAGCAAGGGGTCTAGGATGAGCACAATTAAACAGGTTGCGGTATTGGGTGCTGGGCGAATGGGCAAAGCGATTGCGATAGCCTTTGCCTATGCAGGACTGAAAGTTGATTTGATTGATGCCAGAGAGCGTAGTGAAGTTGAGTTCGGGCAATATCAGAGCCAGACTCAAGCTGATTTGCAGCAGGAGTTAGGGTTACTTGAACAGATTCAATTTATTCAGCCTGAACAACAGCAATTTATTCTAGATCAGATTGCGATTCTGAGTCGAGCTGGCTCAGTACAACGCTTAGCAGGCTGTGATCTTGTAATGGAAGCCGTGCCAGAAGTGAAACCGGTCAAACAGGAAATTTTTGCTTGGTTAGATCAATTTATTTCACCCCACTGCATTGTGGCATCGACCACCTCCACTTTTTTGGTCACTGATATTGCAGAGATGATTTCACAGCCTGAACGGGTGTTGAATGCACATTGGCTGAATCCTGCCTATCTGATTCCACTGGTGGAATTAAGTCGTTCAGAGCAAACTTCTGAGCGCGTGGTTGCGCAAATGAAAAGCTTTTTACAGTTGATTGGGAAAGTTCCTGTGGTGTGTCATGCCAAAGCTGGCTATATCGTGCCACGGATTCAGGCCTTAGCAATGAACGAAGCGGCGCGGATGGTGGAAGAAGGTGTGGCCTCGGCGGAGGATATTGATATCGCGATTCGGACAGGTTTTGGTTTGCGCTTTTCGGTATTGGGCTTACTAGAATTTATTGATTGGGGTGGCGGCGATATCCTGTACTATGCCTCGCAATATTTACAAAAGGAGTTAGGCGAACGTTATCGAACGCCTGAAATTATTGCCGAGAATATGCGACAGCAACGCAATGGTTTACGAGAACAGCAGGGCTTTTATGACTATCAGCAGGTCGATATTCCTGCCTATAAGCAACAGGTTTTGCATACTTTTTCAGATCGGATTGCCGCAAATCAGCTGAAGCCGCCGTTTAATATTTTAAATCAGTAACAGGCTTAATCCGAAGTTTTGCCCATCTCTGTATAGACATGGGCTTTTGCCGTTGCTTTAGCTTGAGGGCATTAAGTCAAATAGCTTTTTCAATTGACCATTAAGCTGATGCAGTTCAGTATCGTCAAAGGCATTTAGAATCCCTGATAAGGTCACCTGACTGATCTGGTTAATTTGCTCAACCATCTCTTTACCTTTGTCAGTGAGTTTCACCATTGAGATACGTTCATCTGACTCTGAGGAGAACACCTGCACGATATCATCTTCAACCAGACGATAAATGGCTTTGGTCGCCGTGGTCAGCTTAAGGGTAGAAAGGTTGGCAATCTCGGTAATACTGGCTTGTTCAAGCGCATTGGTACTTAAAATAATTTTACGACGGGTATTGTCAATTCCTAATTTTTTAATTGATTTTTCAATAAGTTGTGTGTATTTACCATTCACCTGCGAGATCCAGAAAAAGGGATAGCTCTGTAAGCTGCTCGGTTCATTGTTGGGTAGAAATTGTTCTAAATGAGTAAGCATAGCCAAGTCATTACTTTTATAAAAATGGACATTCAGCATTATACAAAAATTAGAAACATTTTCTTGATTCTTCGTATCTAAAAATACTTGACAATTACATTACTTTTTCCGATATTTGTATTAAGGATAAAAATACATGGAAAAGTGAATGAATATTATTGTACAAGAGGTACAAAAAGGCACAGGCACTTTGAAAGTCATGGTCAAGGATTCCATCGATATTCAAGGTATGAAAACCATGGCAGGCAGCAAAGCCTTAATGCAAAGCCAACCTGCAAGCATAAACGCGGACGTGGTTGATCGTATTTTGGCCGCAGATTGTCAAATTACCGCAAAGACCAATTTGCACGAACTGGCTTTTGGCATCACAGGGATTAACCATGTGTTTGGTACGGCCACGAATCCGAAATATCCTGAACTGATTCCCGGCGGTTCTTCAAGTGGTTCAGCAGCGGCAGTTGCTGCAGGTCTGGCTGATTTCACCTTAGGTACCGATACGGGTGGTTCCATTCGTATGCCTGCGGCATGCTGTGGTGTTTATGGTTTAAAACCGACCTTCGGCCGTGTCAGCCGTGCAGGCGTACATCCAGCAACCAGTTCACTTGACTGTGTTGGTCCTTTTGCAAACTCAATCGACATGATTGAAACCGCAATGCAGATTATTGATCCCACTTTCCAGCAACATGCTGCATTAACTCAGGTACCGAAACTGGCTTGGCTGAATGTACAAGCGGATTCTACTGTGGCTGAGTGTATCCAAAACTATCTTACTCAGGCTGATTTACAACCCATCCATGTGACGGTTAAAGGTTTTGACGCTGCGTTTGATGCAGGCATGCAGATCATCAATTACGAAAATTGGCAGGCCTATGGCGAGTTAACGGAAACAGGCTTACTTGGCACAGATGTTAATGCCCGTTTACTCAAGGCTGCCGCTACCACTTTGGCGCAAGTCGAGCAGGCTGAGCAAGTAAAAGCAAGTTTCACTGCTGAGATTGATGCCTTGCTCGATCAATACGACGCTTTGATTTTACCGACTTTACCGCAGTTACCGCCTAAGGTCGCAGAGGCTGAAAATACGGTGGCTTTTTTAAATCTAACGGGTTTGGTTCGGCCTTTTAACCTGTCTGGACACCCTGCAATTTCAATCCCGCTGCAAACTGAACACGGTCAACCTGTGGGTTTACAAATCGTGGCGAAACACAATGCCGATGAATATCTGTGTGCTGTTGCGACATATATCGTGAGTGCAGCGCAATAAATAAATGACAAGGAATTAGGGAATGAATCATTTAGCGATAAAGGAATGTGTAATGGACAGCAACACAATCGACTTAGAGAGCTTATGTCAGGAAATTCGTGAACGTGCCTGCACAGGGGAGTTCGATAATCAGGCCTATGTCAGTCAGGACATCATCGACAAACTCAAACAGATTGGCGTTTACCGTGCTTTGGTTCCAAAACGTTTTGGCGGCAATGAATGGTCACCGAAACAGTTTTGCGAATTGATCGAGCAACTCTCCAAAGCTGATGGCTCAGTTGGTTGGGTGGCAAGTTTTGGTATGAGTCCAGCCTATTTGGGCAGTTTGCCAGAGGCAACGCTTGAGCAACTGTATAAAGACAGTCCAGACATCGTGTTTGCAGGTGGCATTTTCCCTCCACAACCCGCTGAAATTACCGATGATGGCGTGGTGGTGAGTGGACGTTGGAAGTTTTCCAGTGGTTGTATGGGCGCAGATATTGTTGGTGTCGGTATTTCGCCACAAAAAGACAACGAAGCCCAAGGTCTACCGCGCATGGCGGTGATGCCAGCCAATAAAGCACAAATCGATATGACCTGGGACACTGTCGGCTTGAAGGGCACAGGTAGCCATGATCTGGTGGTGAAAGATGTGTTGGTGGCAAAGGAATGGACCTTTGTCCGCGGTGAACCATCCAAGTTACCTGAGCCATTTTTTAAATATCCATCGCTGTCTTTAGCCACTCAGGTCTTAACCGTGGTCGGGATTGGCGTTGCAGCCGCAGCGATCGAAGAATTTCAAAAACTGGCGCCGGGCAAGTCTTCAATTACTGGTGGGGCTGAAATTGCCAGCCGACCTGTAACCCAATATGAATTTGCCCAAGTCGAAGCAGAGTTTAAGGCTGCACGCGTGTGGTTCTACGACACCATGCAGATCGTCTGGAATGAAGTGCTTGCAGGGCGTACGCCAACTGCAGAACAGATCAGTGACATGCGTTTGTCTTGTACCCATGTGGCACGAGTTTGTGCCCGTGTCACCCGCAAAATCCAGATGTTGGCAGGCATGACCGCGATTTATACCCATAACCCGTTTAGCCGCTTTGTCAATGATACCAATGTGGTGACGCAGCATGCCTTTATGGGCGATGCCACTTTACAAAATGCAGGCTTGGTCAGCTTCGGGATGAAGCCAGCACCCGGTTATTTATAAATCTAATTTTATTAAACCGCATAGCAACAAGGATGAATGACATGAATGCGCCAATGGATTTAACGGTTTTGTTACAACGCCTGCAACGGCTTGAAGCCCAAAATGCGATCCGTAACTGCATTAACCGTTATATGGAAATTTGTGATGCCTTGAATGCCGATACCGACCTGAATGAATTGATGGATTTATTTGATCCGAACAGCATTTGGGAAGGTATTGGCGAGAAATATGCCCAGTCTTTTGGCCGTTATGCGTCTTGGCAAGCCATTTATGACATGTTCAAAAGTTATACCCAACAGCAATCACA
Organism: Acinetobacter sp. Ac_5812; assembly: GCF_013072695.1. Taxonomy (GTDB): domain Bacteria; phylum Pseudomonadota; class Gammaproteobacteria; order Pseudomonadales; family Moraxellaceae; genus Acinetobacter. Next base: position 276,843 of record NZ_LXUK01000027.1, on the reverse strand, counting down.
TTTTGTCATGAATGCGCATTTTGTCAGTTCCGAACAATTGTATATCGAAGCCGATCAAGCCAATGCCAGTTGGATGATGTTGCAGACCTCAACTTTCCGTGATGGTCGTAGCCATTTAAATGCCGCCAAACTCACGGTGCAGTTTAAACAGCAACAGGATGGACGTTGGAAGATCAAACATTTTCAGACTGAAAATATTTTTAGTCGCCCCGTATCTCACTGGGACAGCACAGCCGTATTGCCAGTGCCGTCTCAGCAATAACCAATGGATAGACCGAAAAGGATCGTGGATATGAATAGCAGTATTATTCCAATGCAGAATATTGAGATGGATTACAGTAGCTTAGTGCAAAGTGATCGTGCCCATACCTCACTGTATAAAGATGAAAAAATCTTTGAAGATGAGATGGAAAAGATTTATTACAGCACATGGGTGTGGGTGGCGCATGCCAGTGAAATCCCAGATGCAGGCAGCTATAAAACCATCAATATTGGTAAACAACCTGTGGTGGTGGTACGTGATCGTAAGAAGAAAGTGCATGTCTTGCTGAATCGTTGTCGCCATCGTGCGGCAACAGTGTGTGAACATAAAAAAGGTAAAACCAACAGTTTTGTCTGTCCATACCATGGTTGGAGCTATGCACTGGATGGTTCATTACGTGGTGTGCCATCACCTGAAAGCTATGGCGAATGTCTGGATAAATCAGAGTTTCCATTGATTAGCCTACGGGTGGAAGAATACAACGGCATGATTTTCGCCACCTTTAAACAAGATATTGAACCTTTAGATGATTTCTTGGGTGCTGCGAAAAAATGGATCGACTTGTTTATGAAACAAGGGGCTGGTTATCCAATCAAGGTGTTGGGTGAACATCGTTTCCGTTTTCCGGGTAACTGGAAAATCCAATTGGAAAATACCACCGATGCTTACCACTTCCCATTGGTACACAAGTCATTCTTAAGTTCAGTCGATGAAAAAACCGAAGAATTGTTTAACTTTGAAAATCAGCCAGGTTATGTCGAAGACCTCGGCAATGGTCACAGTGTCATGGTGATGATTCCTGAACTGGTTGATCTGGATGAAGAATTAATGGAGCGTCCGATTCAGGAACGTTTTGAAGACTTGGCGCAAGCTTTACGTGATGAAGGACATGAAGAACTGGAAGTGCGCCGTATAGTCCGTGCGGTGGGTGGTTCTGGTTTCAACTTGAACTTGTTCCCGAACATAGCCTGTTCAATGGCATTCTTCCGCGTGATGCAGCCGATTTCCGTCAACGAAACAGAGATTCACCATTCCGTCATTACCATGGATGGCGGTCCACAAATTGCCAACCAATATCGCTTACGCCTGCATGAACATTTCCAAGGCCCATTTGGTTTTGGTACCCCAGATGATTCGGAAGCATGGGAGCGTGTGCAACACGGTGCCAATGCGGGCAATGACCTGTGGATCATGCTCAATCGTGGCCTGCCTGGTGAAGTTAAAACTGAAGATGGCTTAAAAAGCGATGTCAGTGCTGAAACAGGGATGCGCGCTGCCTATCAGCAGTGGAAAAAGATGATGACGGCTTAAGGAGAGCGCCATGAAAATCGATTTAAATTTACTGAATGAAGTGACCGCTTTTATCTGGGCTGAAGCCGATATGCTGGATCATTCTGAGCATGATACTTGGCTAGATCTGTGGAATGAGAAAGGGGTGTATATCATCCCGATTGATCCAAAACTGACGGATTATGAAAATAATTTGAATTATGCTTATGACGATCATCATATGCGTAAGTTACGGGTACAGCGTTTGGACAATGGTGAGGCGATTTCAACTGCACCTAAAGCCAATACGGTACGCAGTGTTTCACGTATCCGTATCGTTAAAGATCAAGATGGTGAAATCATTTTACGATGTGCACAAAACCTGCGTGAATTCCGTAAAGAAAACCTCAAACATTATACTGCTGATGTGACTTTCCATTTGGTTCGTGATGCGCAACAAGGTTTTAAGATCAATCGTAAAATTATCAATTTAGTTAACTCAACCGATACCTTGGCGGGTATCAGCTACATTCTCTAGGAGCAAAAAATGAAACAGGTTGTTTTAGTCACAGGTGCCGCTTCAGGTTTAGGGAATGTCATTGCCGAATATTTTGCAGCACAAGGGCATCAGGTGATCTTGTCTGCCAGTACTTTAGAGAAAGCAGAGCAAGCCAAAGCAAGCAGTGCATATGCAGACAATCTATTTCCACTGAAACTGGATATCTCGGTTGAGGCTGATTTTCATGCCGCTGTGCAGTGGATTCAGCAGACATTCTCAAAACTGGATGTGTTAATAAACAATGCCACCATGACCAAAGCAACGCCTGTCTTAGAGATTAGCGCCGCGGATTTTGACATGATCACGCAAGTGAATCAGCGTGGTACGTTCCAGTCTTGCCAGATCATTGGTAAATATATGGCCGATCAAGGTTATGGCCGTATCGTCAATATGGCATCTTTAGCGGGACAAAATGGCGGTACTGCAACGGGTGCGCATTATGCCTCTACTAAAGGTGCAATTATTACCCTGACTAAAATCTTTGCCAAAGAATTTGCAGCCAAAGGGGTGACGGTGAATGCGATTGCGCCTGGGCCAATGGAATCACCGATTGTACATAGCGTGGTGTCTGACGAAAAAATGGCGCAGTTTATTCAAAATATCCCCGTCAAAGCCTTAGGCAGCATGGAATTTATTGCTGAAACCTGTGCGCTATTGGCCAGTCCAAGTGCTGCTTTCGTAACAGGGGCGACATGGGATATTAACGGTGGATTATTTATGCGTTAAGCCTCAGGCGAGATGCATATCAGGGAGAGAAATCATGACGATACTGTATAACGTGGTGGTAAAAAACCGTCATGTCGAAGGTGGGAATGTTGCAGTCATGGAGTTTGAATCTGCAAATTCGACCGTATTACCCAAAATTGAAGCCGGTGCGCATATTGATGTGCACTTGCCGAATGGCATGGTGCGTCAGTACTCATTATGCCAAAACCCGAATGATGTCGGTAAGTTCCGACTTGGGATTTTACGCGATCCCGAATCACGTGGTGGTTCAGTCTCGGCCTTTGATGATTTAAAAGATGGCATGCAGATTCAGGTCAGTGCACCGAAGAACCTGTTTCCTTTAGTGAAATCTAAACATGCGGTACTGGTGGGTGGGGGGATCGGGATTACCCCACTGATTACGATGGCCTATCAGTTGGCACAGGAAGGCACTTCTTTTGAACTGCATTACTGTGGTGCAAGCCCTGAACGTTGTGCTTTTGTCGATGAAATTAAACATGGCATCTTGGCGCCTTTCACCACTTTTCATTTTAAATCGGAAGGGGCGAGTCACCGAGAGTTTTTCCAATCCGCCATTCAAGACATTGATCAAGATAGTCATATCTATACCTGTGGCCCGAATGGATTTATGGATTGGGTCATCAATTTAGCCCTGACACAAAACTTTCCTGAACAGCAGATTCATAAGGAATATTTTCAGGTTGAAGTTGAAACAGGTGGTGATGCATTTGAAGTGGTGGCACAGCAAAGCGGCAAGATCATTATGGTCAATGCAGAAGAAACTATTTTGCAGGCCTTGGCGCGTGAAGGTATTGAGATTGAAATGTCGTGCGAACAAGGCGTTTGCGGGACCTGTATGTGCGATGTGATCGAAGGCGAACCTGATCATCTCGACGTGTATTTTACCGATGAAGAAAAGGCCAGTAATGAGCAGATATTGGTGTGCTGTTCACGTTCTAAATCAGCACGATTGGTACTGGATATTTAAGCGATTTAATCAGGATAAATCGCTATCCAATATCGGCTAGAAACAGGATAAAAGATTCAGGAGAGAAGAATGAATTCACTAAAATCAATGGATGAAATCACAATAGATCCAATGCAGTTCAGACGTGCTTTGGGAAATTTTGCCACAGGTGTCACCATTGTGACTGCACAAAATGAACAGGGTGAAAAGGTAGGCGTGACTGCCAATAGTTTTAATTCAGTGTCCTTAGATCCACCGCTGATTTTATGGAGTATTGATAAAAACTCATCTAGTTTCCCTGTATTTGAACAGGCTTCACATTTTGCAGTGAATATTCTATCGGGCTCGCAGATCGAATTATCGAATAAATTTTCACGCCGTAATATCGATAAATATGAAGGTACAAGTTATCAGATTGGGTCGGGTCAAGCCCCCATTTTAGATCACTGTTCTGCGGTGTTTGAATGTGAACGCCATGAGATTATTGAAGGTGGGGATCACTGGATTATTATTGGTAAAGTGGTCCGTTTTCGGGATGAAGGACGCAGTCCGCTGGTGTATCACCAAGGGGCCTATTCGGGCGTGATTCCACATCCGTTATTGCAGTTAAAAGACACAGTAGAAGCTGAAGATATTGGTGAAATGCATCAAGGGCATTTATATAGCAATGTCTGCTATTTGATGAGTCGGGCTTTTAAGTTCTATCAGACTGATTACATTCCTAAGCAGTTGGTGACGGGTTTCCGTACCAGTGAAGCGCGTTTATTACTGGTACTGGGGAGTGGTACTGCGTCCAATAAAGCAGATTTGCCGCGTGATATTGCCATGCCGATGCGCGAAGTGGAGCAGGCAGCATCGATCCTAAAGAAAGATGGTTTGCTGATCGAAACTGATGGCTTTTTCAAACTCACTGAAAAGGGCAAGAAAACCGCACATTATCTATTTGATATTGCCGATAGCCATCAAAATGAGGTGTTTGAAAAATATTCGGATGAGCAAAAGGAGACCTTTATCACCATGCTAAGAGACTTTGCTGGTGTAGCATAAGCTGGGTGAAGCTGATAAATTGAATTGATTTATCAGCTTTTGATCGAGCTGACTCTAATCAAAAAAGAATTCCAAGGATGAGGAATTTTTGGCACGCAATTTGTTTATTGACCAAACATGATTGCAAACAAGCCAAAACAGAGCACCAGTGCTAAAGAACAACCTTTAGCAATTGTGCAGCACAGGGGAGCGAAGGGATGAACCAATATGTGAGTGATGCACTGTTAACGTGGACGCATCATATCAAGAATGTGTGCGGCAATTTTGAAACAGATTTTGATGGCACACGGAATTTATTTATTGGCGAAGTGCAATGTTTTTTACTGGGTGATACCGAGATTGCCTTTATTAAAAATAATGCCAATAAAATTGTCCGAAAGGCCGATGAAATCGATCGGGTCAATAATCGTTTCTGTTTTTTAATTTTGCAGAATTCAGGCAAGATGCTGCTGCAATATAAAAATGAAACTTTAAGCTTGAATGAAGGTGATATCGTTTTGGTAGATCCCGTTGAAACCATTTCAATGTTTCCACAAGGTTTAGTCAGTCAAATTTCAGTGCATCTGTCGCGGGAAAAATTGCTGAAAGAGAATATTAGTTCTGAATATTTTGGTAAGTTGATCACCCAAAACATGAGTGGTTTTCTGCTTAAGAATATTCTAAAAAATATGTCGCCCGAAAATATCAAGCTCTGGTATGCATCGGAAGACGGTAATGCCTTTGAAGATGCGTTGATTGCCTTAATCAAACCGACCATTAATTATAAAAATATCAGCCATCAGGATAATCTTTTGGAGAAAGCCGAACGCTATATTATTGAAAATCTGACAAAACCTGATCTCTCTCCCAAGTTGATTGCTGCGCATATCGGGGTGTCGTTAAGACATCTGTATCGTTTATTCGTACAAGAAAATTTATCCATTAATAAATATATACAGCTCAAACGCTTAGAGAAGGTCAAAACAGATTTACTGGATAAAAAAAACAAGCACAGCTCGATTACCCAGCTTGCGCTGAAATGGGGCTTTTGGGATGGTGCCCATTTTTCAAAAATCTTTAAAAAAACCTACGGCATTTCCCCGAAAGAGTTTAGAGAAACGACGTTGGCTTAAAACCTTTTCGATGTCATTTTTAGACAAGTTCCGCGTCATTCTTGGACAAGCTAGTCCCATGCAACTGTGTTGAAATTAAACCAATAAGGAAAGCTAAGAGCGCTTCAATTGACTTGAAATATGAGGTTGATTTTAGTCGCTGCACACAGAGCAAAGAGCATTTTATCGATCTGATACAGATCGCTCAGGGATAGATGAAAAAGGATGAACATGATGCGTAAACAAAGATTATTTAAAGAGATACAAAAAATACTGGCGTTTAACCTATCAATCGCTGCGAGTTTGTGCGGTGTTCATAGCACCGCTTATGCACATGGTGAGGCTGCCGAATTGGTGCCACTGTATCAAAACATGAGTGAGCAGGGTGCCAAAGTCGTCAAAGATGATTTCACCAATAGCTATACCATCTCCAAAGGCTCTATTGTGGTCAGAGCCAAACCCAATTCAGATCAGGTTTTGGTCAATGGAAAACCATTAAAGCTGAGCGTACCTGTACTGATTAAAGAAGGTAAACCGGTTATTGGAAAAGATTTTTTTAATGAGGTGTTTCAGTCAGGTTTAGATCAAACCTTTAAAATTGAAAATACTTTTCACCCACTGAATAGTTTAAATACAGACGAAATTAAGAAGACTTTTGACGCGATTAACCGCTCAAAATATGCCTATAAAAATATGCGTTTTGCCGAGTTAAAACTAAAAGAACCTGAAAAAGCAAAGGTCTGGGATTTCTTTATCAATCATAAAGAATATAAAGATGATCGGGTGGCATCGTTCATTTTATTGAAAGGCAATCAGGCGATTGAAGGTGAAGTGAACCTGACGACGCAACAAGTTAGCAAATGGAATATATTGAAAGATACCCACGGCATGGTGTTACTGGATAACTTTGAGACGGTTCAGCGTGTGATTGAGGCCAGCAAAGAATATCAGGATGCTTTACGTAAACGTGGTATTACCGATGTGAAGAAGGTGATTACCAATCCATTAACGGTAGGCTATTTTGGTGGTAAAGATGGCTTAGATAAACAACTCAATGTTTTAAAAGTAGTGTCTTATCTGGATACTGGAGACGGTAACTATTGGGCCCATCCGATTGAAAATCTGGTCGCAGTGGTGGATTTAGACAAAGAAAAAATTATTAAAATTGAAGAAGGGGCAATGATTCCTGTTCCAATGGTAGACCGTCCTTATGCCACAAAGAATACCCAGCCACCGAAAATTAAGCCGCTGAATATCAGTGAACCTGAAGGCAAGAACTTTACCATTACAGGACAAACCGTACATTGGGGAAATTGGTGTTTCCATGTGGCGCTAGACTCACGTGTCGGCCTGCAGCTTTCAACCGTGACCTATAAAGATAAAGGGGTGAAACGTAAGGTCATGTATGAAGGGAATCTGGGCGGCATGGTGGTTCCTTATGGTGACCCAGATATGGGATGGTACTTCAAATCTTATCTGGATTCTGGTGAGTATGGCATGGGAACACTCACATCAGCCATTCAACTGGGTACCGATGCACCAGAAAATGCGGTGTTACTGGATGCGGTCATTGCTGACTATAAAGGCCAACCACAAGTGATTCCAAATGCCATCGCCATCTTTGAGCGTTATGCAGGACCTGAATATAAACACCAAGAAATTTTTGGTGATCAGGATGCCAGTGAAGCACGCCGTGAACTTGTGGTGCGCTGGATTAGTACGGTGGGTAATTACGATTACATGTTTGACTGGGTCTTTGCCCAAAATGGTGTGATTGGCATTAATGCGGGTGCGACAGGAATTGAAGCGGTGAAAGGGGTTAAAGCCCGTACCATGCATGACAGCACTGCCAAGGAAGACACCAAATATGGCACTTTAATTGACCATAATATTGTCGGAACCACGCATCAGCATATCTATAACTTCCGCTTAGATCTGGATGTAGATGGAGAAAACAACAGCTTTATGCATATGGACCCTGTGGTGAAGGCCAATGATCGAGGTGGTGTGCGTACCAGTTCGATGCAAATTGACAGTAAAGTAATTAGCAATGAGCAAAATGCGGCTGAAAAGTTTGATCCATCTACGATTCGTTTACTGACCAATTTCAATAAGGAAAATAAATTAGGCAATCCTGTTTCTTACCAATTGATTCCGTTTGCGGGCGGCACTCATCCAGTCGCGAAGGGTGCTAATTTTGCCCCGGATGAATGGCTATTCAAACGCCTTAACTTTATGGATAAACAAATTTGGGTGACACAATACAATCCAGATGAACGTTATCCTGAAGGGAAATATTCGAATCGCTCAACCCATGATACAGGTTTAGGTCAGTTTATTCAGAACAATGAAAATATTGAAAATAAAGACTTAGTGGTCTGGATGACCACAGGAACCACCCATGTGGCACGTGCGGAGGAATGGCCAATCATGCCAACAGAATGGGTCTACACCTTGATCAAACCGTGGAATTTCTTTGATAACACCCCGACGTTGAATTTGGGTGATGAACAGCAACATGCCCAGCACGAGCATCACTAAAACGCAGATCAAATTACATGGGTAATCCAAGATTACCCAAAACTGAGCGTTGAGTAGATCGCTGACAAAAAAGGAATTTTGTATGAAAACTTTACTTTCTCAAGTCGTGAGAGGGACGCTGTTTGTCTCATGTTTTTCAACTGCATACGCAGGTGAGCTTGAAATTAAACCGATTTTTGAAGCCACTTTTGGTGCTTTTAGTAGTGCTAAAAGTTATAACGGTGAAAACATCGATGACCAGCGGATCAATTGGCAAGAAGGCCATCTTAAATATGGTGCCAAAGGGCAGCAAACATTTCAAAATCATCAGCTCTATGCCAGTTTAAGCGGGATTAGCTCAGCAACATGGGGCGATGGTGATGCAGGCCAGAATAGTAATGGCAAAGAACGTAAAACCGATGTGAATGAATGGGTGATTGGCTTTAAAGATGGTACCCATAAAGATGAATTGACGACCTATAATTTCAGTATCGGTCGACAAAATATCATGATAGGTGATGGTTTTTTCATTGCGGGAGATGCATTAAATCTAGGTAAAGCACCTGCGGATGGGGCACTGGATCGAGGTGGGGCTTATTATTTGGCAGCACGACGCAGCTTTGATTTTAGCAGTCTACTTCAATATAAACCGCAACAGGATACAACGCTAAAACTGGCGTATTTAAAGTCGAATAACAAAGCACAATTTTCATCAAAACTGTTTGTGACGGATCTGATCTATCAACTCAAAGATAAAGGCATTGGTTTTACTTATTTAAATGTCCTAGATATTGATGATGTCGAACACATTTCAGGACGTCAGGATCTTAAGAATTATGCCTTACGCTTGAACTATCAAGCCTTACCTGAACTGCAACTGAAGTCTGAATGGGTGGTTCAGGATAAACAGGACAGCACGGAAAATGCAGGCTATCTGGGACTGAACTATAACTTCTTATCTACAAAATATACGCCGTCCCTAGGTTATCGTTTCAGCCATTTTTCAGATCAGTACGACTCCATGTTTTACGGCAATACGGTTGGATTTGGCACATGGTTTCAGGGAGAAGTCGCTGGAAACTATGCAGGGCCCTTCAATAAAAATGCCGATATTCACCAAGTTTCTTACAGTATTAATTTAAAAGAAAATTTCATGCTGGGTGCATTGGCTTATAAGTTTCAAACCGTAAATAAGTCATTGGTAAATGTGGATGGGCATGAGCTGGATGTGTTTTCAGTCTGGTCAGTCAATAACAATCTCACCGTTATTCCGCTGATCGGACTATATAAGCCAAAGCATGATATCCACAGTGGTGGCACTCAAAATTATGATGACAAAACCAATTTATATGCCCAGTTGATTCTGCAATACATCTATTAAATCAGTGCGAAGCAGACCGTATTTATTGGCGGTGCATTCATAGAAATAAAATGAGGGTGAAATTAGATGAATACACAATATGACTATATCGTGATTGGTGCAGGTTCAGCGGGCTGTGTGGTTGCTGCACGCTTGTTACAAGCCAATGCAGGCCGGGTACTGGTTTTAGAAGCAGGAAGCAAAGACAGCAGTTTGTTTCATACCATTCCTGCAACAGTGATCAAAGTATTCCAACAAAAATCCTGGCCGTATATGACCGTTCCGCAAAAACACTGCAATCAACGAGAAATGATTCTGGCACAAGGTAAAGTCTTAGGTGGTGGCAGTTCAGTCAATGGCATGATTTATTGTCGGGGGCAGCGTCAGGACTATGATTTATGGGCCTCTGAATGGGGCTGTGAGCAATGGTCTTATCAAGATGTGCTGCCATTCTTTAAAAAAGCAGAAAAAAATGAAAGTCTTGCTGATGAATATCACGGACAAGATGGCATTTTAGCTGTCAGTGAAAACCGCTATCGCCATCCCTTAACTCTTGCTTGCATTCAAGCAGGTCAGCAAATGGGAATGAACTACGTCAATGATATCAATGGTTGGGATCAGGCTGGCGTAGGGTTTTATCAGACCACCACACAGAATGGCGAAAGAGCCAGTACCTCAAAAACCTATTTAAAATCCGTTGAGCACCATCCAGATCTTACCGTGATTACCGATGCGCTGGTGCATAAAATTGAAACTCACGAGGATCAAGTCACTGGTGTGACCTTTAGCATCGCGAGCAAAGCCCCAGTGACGGTAAATGCAGCGAAAGAAGTGATTGTCAGTGCTGGGGCCATTGGCAGCCCTAAAGTTTTATTACTGTCAGGCATTGGCCCTAAGCAACATTTAGATGAACTCGGAATTGAATGCATCCAAGACTTACCAGTCGGCGAAAATTTTCATGATCATTTACATATGTCGGTCAATGCTACGGTCACCACACAGAATAGTTTACTTGGAGAAGATCAGGGTTTAAAAGCGGTTGGGCATTTTCTGCAATGGCATTTTACCCGTTCTGGGGTATTGACCTCCAATATTCTAGAAGGAGGTGCTTTTATTGATACCCATGACAATGGTCGACCAGATGTACAGTTTCATTTTCTGCCTGTACTGGATAATTTTGATAATACCCCTGGGGAGAAGGCAGCCGCACACGCACATGGACTGACCATTAAAGTCGGACATGTACAACCGAAAGCACGTGGAACACTACGTTTAAGCAGTAAAGATCCAAATGCCTTACCGGTGATTGATCCGAACTATTTAGGTCATCCAGAGGATGTTGATGCCAATATTCGTGCGGTACAGGCTGGGCTGCGCTTATTACAACAACCTGCCTTAAAAGCCATTGTCCAAGACATCATTGAACCTGCAAATACCGATCCTGAAAATATTGAAGCGATTGAGGTCTGGATGCGCCAGAACATTAAAACCGTTTACCACCCAGCAGGCAGCTGCAAAATGGGCAATAGCTCTCAAGATTCTGTTACTGATCAGACCCTTAAAGTACATGGATTTCAGAATTTGCGTGTTATTGACTGTTCAATCTGTCCGCAGGTGCCAAGTGGGAATACCAATGCCATTGCCATCATGATTGGTGAGCGTGGTGCCGATTTTATTTTAAATCAAGTTGCTTAATTGCTGTCTGTAGACATGAAAAGAGGAATATAAAATGAGCGAAGTAAAAATTCTAACCAGCGTACAGCAATTTATGGCACGCCAACATGGCCATTTTATTGGTGGTGAAATGATTGCCGCAGAAACAGCTGAACGGATTGAGTTGGTCAATCCAGCCACTGAAAAAGTTGTATCAAGCATTGCGATGGCGACTCAAAATGAAGTTGCGAAGGCCGTTCAGAGTGCCGATGATGCTTTTCGAAATGCATGGGCCAATACATCACCCTATGAACGTGGTCTGAAACTGAATAAATTAGCCGATTTAGTGGAATTACATGCAGAAGAATTAGCGCAACTGGAAACCTTGACTACGGGCAAATTGATTTATCTAGCTCGACATTTGGAAGTGACACAAACAGTTGTGTTTTTAAGGTATTTCGCTGGTTGGGCGACTAAGATCAATGGTCAGACTATGCAACCGTCAATTCCCTCCATGCAGGGTGAAAAATATACCGCTTATACCATGCGCCAACCTGTTGGTGTGGTGGCAGGGATTGTGCCATGGAATTTTTCTCTGATGATTGGATGCTGGAAAATTGGTTCAGCATTAACCACGGGTTGTACTATTGTATTAAAACCAAGTGAATTTACGACCTTGTCATTATTGCGTTTGGCTGAACTTGCAATTGAGGCAGGCATTCCAGCAGGGGTGATTAATGTGGTCACAGGTAAAGGGGCGACTGGACAACACTTAATAAATTCGCCTTTAGTAAAAAAAGTCTCGTTTACGGGTTCAGTTCCTACAGGCATTGCGATTGGGCAACAAGCAATGAAGAATGACCTCACTCGAGTCAGTCTGGAGCTCGGTGGAAAAAATGCCGCAGCAATTCTTGCGGATGCTAATCTGGATGAAATCCTACCAACTTTGTTACAGGCAACCTTCGTACATCAGGGGCAAGTCTGTGCAGCCCCTGAGCGTTTCTTTATACATCAGTCCAAATATGATGAATTTGTAGAAAAGCTGACAGGAGCAATTCAACAGATAAAAATTGGTTCGCCACTGGATGAATCGAGCATGTTTGGACCACTGTCTAATAAGCCACACTTTGACAAGGTCAAACATTATCTCGACCTTGCCAATCAAAATGATCAAGTGATTTGTGGTGGTAAGGCTTTGCAAGGAACGGGTTATTTTGTTGAGCCGACATTATTAAAGGTACATGGTGTGGATGATCCTTTATTTATTGAAGAAACTTTTGGTCCTGTGGTGGATGTGATTGCTTTTGAAAATGATGACGAGTTAATTCAGATGATGAATCACTCACGCTTTGGTTTAACTGCAAGTGTCTGGACCAATGATTTGGCCAAAGCATTGCGTTTGATCCCGCAAATTGAAGCAGGCTCAATTTGGGTCAATATGCATACCTTCCTAGATCCTGCTGTTCCTTTTGGCGGAGTGAAGGCATCAGGACTAGGTCGTGAATTTTCTGATGCTTTTATTGATGATTATACTGAACTTAAATCGGTGATGATTCGATACTAACTTTATACCAGATCTAAAAAATGGCCTGAAATGGCCATTTTTTAATGCTTCAATTTATCAGCTAGCCAGTCAGAAAGTCTTTTAAAATATGATTGAAGCTTTCTGCTTGCTCAATATTTGAAATATGTGAGGCATTGATTTCGACCAGTTTCGATTGCGGTATCTGTTGTTGCATAAACTGTCCATCGGCAACGGTAGTCACAGGGTCTTGTGCACCAGCGATGACCAAAACAGGAATGTGGATGTCTTTGAGTTGATCACGGACATCCGCCTTAGCCAAAGCCTCACAACAATTGGCATAACCGTCCGCGCTGCCAGCACTTAAGTCGTTACACAGGTTATTGACAATTGCAGGATGGCTTTGGATAAAGGGATCTGTAAACCAGCGTGAAGCTGCTGTTGTAGCGATTGGAACCAAACCTTGATTTCGAACCAGTTGGGCACGATCCAGCCATGCTTGTTCCTGTCCAATTTTTGCAGCGGTATTACTCACAACTACACGCTGAAAACGTTCTGGATAATGGATCGCTAGCCATTGACCCGTTATTCCACCCATGGAGATACCACAGAAATTGGCTTTTTCAATCTTTAAATGATCGAGTAGACCAATCACATCTTCACCGAGTTGTTGCAGGGTATATGGGCCTGTTGGCGTCGAAGATGAACCATGACCGCGCGTGTCATAACAAATAACGTAGAATCGTTCTTTAAAATCATTGAACTGCTTTTGCCACATGCCATAGTTGGTGCCCAAAGAGTTGGAAAACAGCAGTGCAGGGGAGCTGGGATCGCCAAAAGTTTGATAGTTGATCTGTGCATCGGCGGATTGAAAAACTGACATTCACTATTCCTTAATTTTGTTCGATACGTTGAATAATCAGCGCAATGCCTTGACCAACGCCGATACACATTGAACATAAGGCATACTGACCTTTGATCTGTTCAAGCTGATTCAAGGCCGTTGTCACCAAACGCGCACCTGAGGCACCTAAAGGATGGCCCAAAGCAATCGCACCACCATTCGGATTAATTCGTGCATCATCATCCGCCAAACCTAAATCACGAGTCACTGCTAAAGCTTGTGCTGCAAAAGCTTCGTTTAGTTCAATCACGTCCATTTGTTCTAGCGTGAGATTGGCTTGTTTCAGTAATTTCTTAATGGCAGGCGCAGGTGCAAAACCCATAATCCGTGGTTCAACGCCGACTGTGGTAGCAGCAATGATTTTGGCACGTGCTTTGAGCTGGTATTTCTCCACCGCTTCATCCGAAGCAATCAGCAAGGCAGCAGCGCCATCGTTAATTCCAGAGGCATTGCCCGCCGTGACGGTACCTTCGGCTTTAACCACACCTTTAAGTTTGGTTAGGGCTTCCAAAGTGGTTGATGCACGTGGATGCTCATCCGCATCTACCACAATCGCATCACCTTTACGCTGTGGAATCGTCACAGGCACAATTTCATTGCTGAAGAAACCTTTGGCTTGCGCCGTTGCAGTACGTTGTTGGCTGTTGAGCGCAAACTGGTCTTGATCGGCACGATTGATATTGAACTGTTCCGCCACGTTTTCCGCGGTTTGCGGCATGCTATCCACACCATACAGTTCTTTCAGTTTTGGATTGATAAAACGCCAGCCCATGGTGGTGTCTTCAATCTTTTGACTACGGCCAAAGGCACTATCCGATTTGCCCATCACATAGGGTGCACGACTCATACTTTCCACACCACCAGCAATAATCAGGTCTGCTTCATTGGCTTTAATCGCACGGGCAGCCATGGCAATGGCATCCAGTGATGAACCGCATAAACGGTTCACTGTGGTGGCAGGTACTTGATAAGGCAAACCTGCCAATAGTGCTGACATACGTCCAACGTTACGGTTGTCTTCACCCGCTTGGTTGGCACAGCCATAGATCACATCATCGACTTGCTGCCAATCGACACTTGGGTTGCGTTGCATCAAAGCCTGAATTGGAATCGCTCCCAAGTCATCAGCACGTACAGGTGCAAGACCGCCAGCATAACGACCGAATGGGGTCCGGATAGCATCGATGATATAAGCATTTTTCATGTGTTTTTTCCTTTAATCCTCCCTTAATCCCTCCTTTAAAAAGGAGGGAGACCTCACTCTATTGTTTAGAGGAAGTCCCCCTTAACAAAGGGGGATTTAGGGGGATTTCAATCCTTAAGCTAGTGTCGCATCAATCAGTTTTGCACCCGTCAAAGCTTGCAATTCCTCAAAGCTCAAACCGTCTACTTTCTCAATCACTTTTAAACCGTCAACAGTCACATCAATCACACACAGGTCGGTATAAATTCGATCGACACATTTCAATCCTGTTGCAGGATATGAAAGCGCTTCAACAATCTTGGGTTCACCTTGTTTGGTATTGTGGTCGGTGGTGATAAATACTTTCTTAGCACCCACTGCTAAATCCATGGCACCACCGACTGCAGGAATCGCATCTGCTGCACCAGTATGCCAGTTGGCCAGATCACCATTGGCTGCCACTTGGAAAGCACCCAATACCGCGATATCCAGATGACCACCACGCATCATGGCAAAGGAATCGCCATGATGGAAAAAGCTGCCACCAGTGAGCATAGTGACGTATTCTTTACCTGCATTGATTAACTCAGGATCTTCTTCACCTTTGGCAGGCGGTGGACCAAATGCCAGTAAGCCATTTTCCGAATGCAGGAATACATCTTTGTCTGCAGGAAGATAATTGGAAATCTTGGTTGGTAGGCCGATGCCTAAATTGACATAAGCGCCATCAGGAATATCTTGCGCCACACGTTCAGCAATTTGGTCACGACTTAGTTTTTGATAGCTCATGTTTATGCTCCTGCGCCATTGGCTGCATCGACAGCGACCACATGCTGGACAAAAATCCCTGTGGTAATGATATGTTCAGGATCAAGTTGACCGAGTTCGACCAGTTCAGAAACTTGTGCAATGGTGACATCTGCCGCCATCGCCATGATCGGGCCAAAGTTACGTGCAGATTTGTTGTAGACCAGATTGCCCCAGCGGTCGCCCTGATGAGCTTTGATCAAGGCAAAATCGGCTTTGATCGGATATTCCAGTACATAGTCTTTGCCCTCGATATGACGGGTTTCTTTGCCTTCTGCCAATAAAGTACCGAAGCCTGTTGGGGTAAACACAGCACCGAGTCCCATACCTGCCGCTTGAATACGACAAGCGAGGTTGCCTTGTGGCACCAGTTCCAATTCAATCTTGCCCGCACGGTACAGTTCATCGAAGACCCATGAATCAGATTGACGCGGGAAGGAACAGATGATTTTACGTACTGCCCCTGTTTTAAGCAGTTTAGCCAAACCATAATCGCCATTACCGGCATTGTTATTGACGATGACAAGGTCTTTAATACCAAGTTCGATTAATCCATCAATCAATTCAGCGGGTTGTCCTGCGGTGCCGAAACCACCAATCATGATGGTTGCGCCATCCTTGATCTGTGACAGTGCCTCAGTCAATGTGAGCGTACTTTTATCAATCATAAGGTCAACCTTTTATCCATGTTTTCAAATTTCTATACATACGAATTACTGTATAAACGGGTATGCATAGAAATTTAAAAACTGTGAGCTAAGGTCTAGCTCACAGTGATTTTGGGAAGTTAAGCACCGACACGACGACGGTCAACTTCAGTGCTTGGCGCACCTGTTTTTTCTGTCACCAATTCCACATTAAACGTAATGTGTTTGAATGGCTTATTCACCCCACGACGAGCAAGTTCAGCTTCATCAGTCACATCAACAGCAGTAGCGACCAAGCCTTCACGTGTTGCAAATGCAAAGTCATCCCATAGATATTGATCACCTTCGATATTGAACTGCGTGGTTAATTTGCGATAGCCCGGTGCAGACACAAAATAATGTACATGAGAAGGGCGGTTACCATGACGGCCGAGCAAGTTCAGCACGGCTTGAGTAGTCCCTTCAGGCGGGCAGCCATAACCTACAGGCATGGTGGTTTGAGCCACATAGTGACCATCGGCATCAGACAAAATGGTACGGCGTAAGTTAAAGTCAGATTGTGACTTATCAAAGAATGAATAGTTACCGAGGCTGTTGGCATGCCAAACTTCGACTTTAGCACCTTCGATAATATTACCTTCAGGATCAGTCACTGTACCTTCGATGAATAAGGTATCGACTTTGTCTGATTCAGAACCGTCATCCATACGAGCAAAACCGACAGATTCCGGGGCACCAGCCACATAGAGTGGACCTTCAATGGTACGGGGTGTTCCACCCGTAATGCCTGCTTTGGCATCAGCTTCATCAGCACGCAAATCTAGATAATGCTCAAGACCTAAGCCTGCTGCCAATAAACCGAGTTCATTGGCTTGACCTGCATCGGTAAAGTATTCCAGACCTTTCCATAGTTCGCTTTGCGAGATGTCTAAATCTTCAATCGCCTGAAACAGATCACCGAGCAGACGAACTACGATTTGTTGTACACGTGGATTGACTTCACCTGTCGCGGTATCCACATTCATTTTTTTAACCAGTGCATCGATTTCTTGACGGTTCATACATAATCTCCTGAAGTATGATAATTTTTGGTGGCTCGCGGACTTGCTGTTTTGCTGGTTCCTTGGCTTGCCACATTCCTTGTTCAAATTCTGTTGTGATCCTGATGCCACGATGGGCTTTAGCTATCGTCTTCGCGGATAGCTGATGGGTGACGATTCATCGCCATCACTTCAATATTCATGTAGGGATACAACGGCAGACCCTGTAAAATATTGTGCAGTTCTTCATTGCTGTCGACATCAAAGATACTGATGTTTGAATATTGTCCGGTGATGCGCCAGATATGACGCCATTTACCTTGACGCTGTAAATCTTGTGAATAGGCCTTTTCAACAGCTTTAATTTGATTGGCCTGTTCAACTGGCATATCGAGCGGGATATTTACATCCATTCGTACATGAAAAAGCATGGCAACTCCTTGAATTATTGACGACGCAGCTGGTCGATTTTGTCTTCATCCAGTTCAATACCGAGACCAGGGCCAGTTGGAATTTTGAGTTCAAAATTGCCATATTGAAGCGGTGTTTTTAAAATTTCTTCCGTAAGCAACAGTGGACCAAACAGTTCCGTACCTGCGGCTAAATTGCTAAATGTAGAAAAGGCATGTGCGGAAGCGATGGTGCCAACTGGACCTTCTAACATGGTGCCACCGTAAAGATCGATCCCTGCCAGATTGGCAATTTTTCCGACTTCACAGGCTTCAATCAGACCGCCTGATTGGGCAATTTTTACTGCAAACACTGAGGCTGCATTGCTTTTTGCCAGTTGATACGCACTTTGCGGACCGGTTAAAGATTCATCCGCCATAATGGCAATATCGAACTTGCGCGTCAGACGTTGCATGGCATCAATATTGTGAATTGCACACGGTTGCTCAATCAGATCGACCCCACCATCCTGAAGCATTTGAATCCCTTTAATCGCATTCAACTCAGACCATGCACGGTTGACATCAACACGGATCGAAATGTCTGAGCCTAAGGCTTGTTTAATTGCCAGTACATGTTCAACATCTTGCTCAACGGGGCGAGAGCCGATCTTGAGCTTGAACACATTGTGGCGTTTTAACGCAACCATTTTTTCTGCTTCAGCAATGTCTTTTTCAGTATTGCCTGAGGCCAAAACCCAAAGTACAGGAACGCTATCACGTAGGCGCCCACCTAACACTTCACTGAGCGGTAGACCTAAACGTTGTGCCTGAATATCCAATAGTGCTGTTTGAATGGCACATTTGGCAAAACGATTCCCATTGATGCTGTGTTGAATGGCCTGTAGTGTCTGAGCCACATTAAAACTGTCCAAAGTTTTTAACAATGGCGAAAAGTAATGCTCGATATTGGTTTTCACACTTTCAGGACTTTCATCTCCATAACCTAAGCCGCCAATGGTCGTTGCTTCACCCCAACCAATCAAACCATCCTCTGTTGTCACTTTGATGAGGACTAAGGTTTGGGTTTGCATGGTTGCAACCGCCATCTTGTGTGGGCGGATAGTTGGGATCTCGACAAGTAGGGTTTCTATGGATTTATACATCTTGGGTATTTCTTTCGTCCTGAGCTATTTACATACCCTAAATTAATGTAATATCTATAACTAGGCTGAATTTGGTATTTTTAGATACTTAAAAGGTATATTAAATGGAATTAAGACATCTTCGTTATTTCGTGACAGTGGTCGAGGAACAGAGCATTACCAAAGCCGCAGAAAAGTTATGCATTGCGCAACCACCATTAAGCCGGCAGATCCAAAAGCTAGAAGAGGAACTCGGAATCCTGTTATTTGAACGTGGTTCGCGACCTGTGAAAACCACAGAAGCGGGGCAGTTCTTTTATCAGCATGCGGTGCAGATTTTGACCCATACCGCCCAAGCGGCTTCCATGGCAAAACGCATTAGCACGGTGAATAAGATTGTGCGTATTGGCTATGTCAGCTCACTACTTTATGCACTGTTACCGCAAGTGATTTATTTATTCCGTCAAAATCATCCTGATATTCAGGTGGAGTTGATTGAACATGGTACCAAGGATCAGATCGAAGCGTTAAAGCTGGGTAAAATCGATTTAGGCTTTGGACGTTTAAGAATTAGTGATCCTGCGATTAAACGGATTTTATTGCGCAAAGAAAAACTCAAATTAGCCATTCATAAAAACCATCATTTAACCCGCTTTATCGATCAGGGGATTTATCTGTCCCAGATTATTGATGAACCTATCTTTTCTTATCCTGCCACGCAAAAGCCAAACTTTTCCACCTTGATTCAGTCGATTTTTACCGACTTGGGTCTGGTGCCTAAAGACATGGTCGAGGTACGTGAAATTCATATGGCGCTTGGTTTGGTGTCATCAGGTGAGGGGATTTGCCTAATTCCAGAAAGTGCCAGTGATATCGGCATGAAAAATTTGGTGTATATCCCCATTCTGGATTTAGAAGCCTATACCCCAATTTCATTGGCGGTGCGCAATATGGATCAGAGTCCATACCTACCGCAGATTTTAGAATGCATTAAGCAGGTATTTGAAGAGGAAGGTATTCCGATCCAACTAGAGGGTGATTAAGCCATTCTAGGCACCAAGTTTATTTATCAGCGGTCATCATGATCGCTTTTTTAATTGTGGTGAAAATGACCTAAAACTAGACTTAAAAGGTATAACTATATACTTCATTATCTATGGAAAATTACATTAATAATTCAAATAATAAGGCATGACCAATATTTGATCCAAATATATCTTTCTGAATTTATGTCAGTTTTAAAGCAATCGGAAAGTTTGGTCTCAGTTGTGAGGGCGGTCTTAACGCTCAGCGTGAATAAATAAGAATTTCAAATACTCAGGAAAGGATTTCCCATGTTAAAACCAGATACGCTGTATAAAGCACAGCGCGTAGCACTGTACACACTGTTTGGCTGTTTAAATATCAATGTGGCTTATGCCGATTTTTTAGAAGACAGCGAAAAAAGCATTTATCTGCGTAATTTTTATTTAGAACGCGATTTTGAAAACACCAATAAAGATCTGGGCAGTTGGTCTCAGGCGATGACAGGACGTTTTGAATCTGGCTATACCGATACACCGATTCAAGTCGGTTTGGATCTGGGGTTTCAATATGCACTGCGTTTAACGGATCGCTATGATGAACGTCTGGATACCGTATTTAAATATGATCAGCATGAAGGTCGTCAGGAGCGTGATTATTTAAAATTAGGTGCAACTTTAAAATTTAAATATCACAATACCGAACTGAAAGTTGGTGAGCTTTTCCCAAAAACACCAGTACTGTTTATTGATGATTCTCGGCAATTGGTCACCACTTATGCAGGTGCAATGCTAGAAAGCAAAGACATCAAAAATTTAAAAGTGTCAGCAGGGCGTTTTACCCATGTGAATGCTCGAGATGATGATGAATATCGCAAATTCACCTTAGGCAACTCGACAGACCCAAACAAAAGAAGTGATGGGCTAAATTTTCTGGGTCTCGATTATAATTTTACCCCGCAATTGACAGGTTCTTATTGGTTCGGGCAGCTTGAAGATATTTACCAACAACAATATTTGAGTGCGGCTTTTACGGAAACGGTCAACAAGAGCAAGCTTAAAGTGGACGCCCGCTATTTTAACTATAAAGAAGATGGCGATGCTTATTTTGGCGATATTGATGTCCAGTCGATTGGCTTACAGGCCAGTGTACAAAATGGACCGCATACCATTTTGACCGGTCTGCAAAAGCATATGGGTGAGGACAATATTCCTTTGTTAAACGGTTATGTACCACAAGCTTATTTACAGAGTTGGTCTGCAATTGCTTTCTACAAAGCTAAAGAGTTTACTTGGCATGTTTTATATAGTTATGACTTTAAAGAGCAGGGTATCCCCGGGCTAAAACTGACATTACGCTATTTAAATGGCAGTGAAATCTATCGCGAAGGCTTTAAGGATAATAAAGAAACCGAGAAGAATGTGATTGTCAATTACACCGTACCTGAAGGTAAACTGAAAGGTTTAGGCTTTGAATGGCGGCATATTCGAGCCGATATTAAATATGGTGCAGGCAATAATCCAGGCACAGATTTTGTCGAAAATCGAATTATGACGACGTATACACATAAGTTTTAGTCGAATTTTAAAAGTAAGCTTACTTTTATAAAATAACTCGGTTTTTAGTTTTTTACCAAGGCTTATTGTTAATGAGCCTTATTTTATATTGAGGTGATTTATTTTTCTGATTGTTTTTTGTTCGAATATTTGTTAATTATAACTTTACTTAGCTGTAAAGGTTTTGTGCTCATGAGTGCGTGTGTGAATTTTTTTGATTGAAAATAAATAATGAGTGAGATTGCTGTGAGGGAGGGAATGATAAAGTATATTAATTTTGTTTTTATATTATTCCTTTCAAATTTTTTGATCGCATGTGACTTTAACGATGAAAAAGGATTTGACACTCGGGATGCGATATACAGTGAAAGAAAAATTGACGAGTTATTGGCTAAGTCATTAAGAAATGGTGATTGTGAGGCTTTTCAGAATGCTGTTGTGAATAGGCATTTGGCAGATGATGGCTATTCTATATTTTACTATACCCAAATTATGGCAAATAAATATAATTGTCCAATTGCCTATTATTATTTGGGTGTGGATATGAATGCTGATGAAGGAACATATATAGGGGGTATTCCCGTTTGGAGTGATGATGAACTAACAAGAAATATGGCAATATACAATCTTTTAAAAGCATATGAATTGGGTTATGAACCATCAAAGTATGAATTAGAAGTCTTTTTGGGTGATGATCCTAAAAAATTTCCAAAATCATCAGATTTTATTGTGTTCTTAAAAGTAAAAAATAAATGAATAAATTAAAACTATATAAAAATTTAAATTCAATCTGGTGATTTTTGTGAGATGGAGGTAGGGGGAATAAATTTACCTGATAGTTTGTAATCTTAACTTGTAATCTAATTTAAGCTTTAATTTGGTGATTCTATGTTTCTGAAGTTATAAATATTTTAAGATCATTTACAGGAGAGGGTTATCTTAAGTGAATATTAAAAGAGCATTTTGTTTTTTTGTTAAAATTCTAAAATGGTTTTTCATTGTGCAATTAGCTTTTATTTTATTTCTCTGGGCTGCTGTCTATATTGCAGATATATATTTTGATAATGCAGCTAAAAAAGATAGTTGTGCAGATTCAGGTGGAGCATGGGACTATAAGCGAGATATTTGTACTTTTGGACCAAACGATCCTAGAACAAAAAGAGAAGAGTGTGAAAAGTTAGATGGAATTTGGAATTTTAATAAAAAACAATGTATTTATAAATAAAATGCATATGGTGGTCGAGAAGAGTAATTGAAACATACTCTCTTGCTCTACTTGTTATGATATGAGTTTTACTCACTGTTGATATAATTTTTATTGAGCGTGGTGTTGTCTCTAAATTTAGTAATAAATAAGTGTAGATTGTATTTGAAATTTTATCTTTGAATTTATCAGGAGAAGCTAATGTCGAGTTCTTCAAGATTGATTTTAATGGTTTCTGGTATTGTTGTGATGATGATTTTTTTTACATCTTCATTTGTGTATGAAGATTATGTTAAAAAAGGGAAACGTGAGCTTCAATATCCATACGTAGAAAAAATTAATGATCATGGTGTGGATATTTATGTTACAAAGGAACAAAATAATATCATTAATACTTGTAATTTTATTAGTTTTTTTGTGATAGGTTTGTGGTTGATTCTATTTTATTTCTTAAAAAATAGAAATGAAATTGAGAATAAAAAGGAAATAGAAGAATAAATATTAAATCGATAAGTCGTGAGCGTATGTTCCGAGTAATACCGCAGTAGCAACACTTTTAAGCTTAGCTATTAATTGCGCTATTAGATCTGTATACCTACAAAGTGTGAAGTTACTCACAAACTTTAGAGTATTTCTTCACATGACTACTGAGAGCATATAGCTCCTAATCTTGTCTAAAGTTGAGCGCTTTATCAATTGTTAAGATTCATCGATGACCTCTTATTCCTCGTAATCTTTTGTTGTTATTGAAGACTTTAAAAATTCAGAAGAAGATTTGTAGCAAATGTTACTATTGATAATAATTATCATTATTATTGTCATTTTTGTTTGTTTTGTGTATTATTCACGAAATTTTTAATAATGAATTAAGGTTCTTACGTGTTAGAACAAAATAACTCTCTCAAATCATCTCAATTTATTAGAACAACACTCTGCATTTCTGTTTTATTGGTGTTGTCATCTCCACAGGTATTTGCACAGGACAGTGTAGATAAAGCCTCGACGCTGCCGACCATTGCAGTGACGGCAAGTAAGGCCGATGTTGCCTATAAATCGGGCAATATGGATATTCCACGTAGCGAAGATGATGTCCAAGCCTACACCATGATCGAGCGGGAAGAGATTGAGCGCTCAGGTACCACCACAGTCACCGAGTTATTGTCTAAAGTATTACCGATGGCGACCTCAACCAATAATTCCAGCTATTTCTCAGGTACATCGAGTCAAATTAATTTACGTGGACTTGGTGCCAGTCAAACTTTGGTGTTAATTAATGGCCGCCGTAGTGCGGGAACAGGCAGTCGTGGTACTTCTGAATCCACCGATCAACCCAATTTAAATAATATTCCTTTGGCTGCAATTGAACGGATTGAAGTATTACCGACATCCGCTGCTGCGATTTATGGCAGTGGTGCGATTGGTGGTGTGATTAATGTGATTTTGCGTAAAGACTATGTCGGCACCGAAGTGAACGTGCGCTATAGCGATACTGTGGATAATCAACAACCCGCCAAATCTTTTAATTTGGTTTCAGGTTTTTCTCTGGAAGATGGCCGTACCCATGTGATGTTGACGGCTTCCAAAAAAGACCAAGATAGCTTGTTGGCCAGTGAACGTGACTGGAAAAATAAATCTCGCCAAAATATTTTAAAAAATAATCCGAATAGTCTTATTGGGGACAAGGTCAACCCGCCTGCAGGCAATTTAACCAATATTCGTAGTAAAGATGGTTCTGAATTAGTACCAGGGTGGGGCTCATCTATGGCACATCTTCCCAAAGGTTGGAATGGCGATCTGAGCAAACTGGGTCAAGGCTATGCATTAGGTTTGTCAGATGGAGTGAGTGGCTGGTCGGGGAAAGAGGGATTACTTTACGATACCAAGACTGAGGCGTTTGGGCTTTCTTTAAATCGTGATTTTACTGATCGTCTGAATGTGTTTCTTGAGGTGGGCTATGAAAAAGAAGAGGGTTGGTCATTTAATACCTCACCGCACGGTTATAACGTGGTAACAGTGAGTAAAGATAGTCTGCATAATCCTTTTGGCAAGGATATTTTAGTGAATTATCCAATGCGTTTGGATAGCCTAGGTGGGTTTGCCAAGGACACCTTTGAAACCACCCAGAAGAAAGTTGCGACGGGCTTTACGTTTGACCTTACACCAGAATGGATACTCTCGGCAGATTATGCATGGAGTAAATCGGATATCCGTCAACGTTATACGCGTCAGGGTAGCAGGAATCCGAAAGCCAGTGCATGGAACCAAGATACCGCTAATAATGCAATTGATTTTTTGCAAGATTTCACCACGACACCAACCGACCTAATTTCAAAATACTGGAACTATCCAAAAAATAATACACAGCAGACCTTAAATGATTTCTCGATTCGAGCCACAGGTCCAATTGCAAAATGGTATGCAGGTGATATTCGATTGGCAACGGGGATTGAGCATCGCCGTTATGAAAGTGAAGGCTTTGCGGAACATCAACATGTCGACAATCCTTGGGTGAAGCCGACTGAACGTAAGAGCAATGCATCCAGTGTTTACACGGAATTTAATATTCCAGTGATTTCACCTGAGCTGAATTTACCTTTCGCCAAATTACTGGATGTGCAATTGGCTGCACGCTATGAAGATTTCAATGTCCAAGCCAAGATACCGCAATATGACAGTAAAATTGATCCTGCTACGGGCTATCGTTCCAAGTTCTTAAATTATAGTGATTCTGGTAAATCAAAATTTGATGCGATCACGCCAACAGTAGGTTTCCGCTTCGCACCGAATGACCAATTGATGTTCCGTGCGTCTTATAGTGAAGGCTTTGTGACCCCATCAGTCTCTCAGATTTCTCAAGCGACGTCGACCCAAGTGACGGGAGCGACATTAACTGATCCAGCAACGGGTAAAATCATTAGCACGTATGAAAGCATTTCTGGCGGTAATCCAGATCTGACCCCAGAAAGCTCAAAAAGTATTAATGCTGGGATTGTATTAACCCCTGAGGCGATTCCAGATTTACGCTTATCCATTGATTATTACAACATCAAAAAAACCAATAATATCAGTTCGATCAGTGCGCAATATATTTTAGACAATCAAAGCAAATATGGTAGCCGCATTCAACGCAATCAAGCTGGCGATGTGGTTTCAATTGATATCACGCCATTCAACGCTTTAAACCTTAAAACCAGTGGGATCGATACCAATTTGAATTATCGTTTTGATAGTGTGATTGGAGAAACCACGTTTAATCTAGGTTATACCCATGTTAATGAATATCGCCAACAACATAATTTGATTGACCCAGAGAAGAATTTTGTCAGTGTGGTGGGTGGCGCGGTATCCGATGCACCGCTAAAACATCGCGCCAATGCCTCTATTTATCTACAAGCCAATGACAATTGGGGCTTTGGTTGGGCAAGCCAATATTATGGTTCTTATGACATGGTTAATGCGACTGCGATTTTGAATCAAACGGGTCGTGCCGATCAAAAATTGAAAATCGAAGATCAAATCTACCATGACATTTTTGCCAAAGTGAAATTGCCGAGCAGTAAGTTGCTAAAACACAGCGCTAGCGAATTGAGTTTCGGTATTCAAAATCTATTTAACGATTACACGGTCGACATGTCTGGAACTCAGTATTACCTCAGTAAATACAGTGATGTCCGTGGTCGCCAATATTATCTAAACCTTAAGTTTTCTTTCTAATCTTCCTGAAATGCAGGTGGCGATTATTTTGCATTATCGTCACCTGACTGGGTGTCTTTTATGAATATTGAAGCGTCTGTGCCCTTGGCCTCCGCCAAAAGGGTCACAAAAAAGAAGGTGGAACAATCATCATTGATTAAATATCGATTGATGATTTTTTCACGTTTTGTCTTGGCTATTTTTGGTGGTTACTACTTTGCTGCGATTGCAGCAATGTTGTTGGGGGCTTTGTTTACCACCGAGCCTTTAAAAGCCAATGCCGTGTTTGGGGCGACCATGCTGGCATTTGTGATTCATTGTGCCGTGTTTATTTGGGTATTCCTGGTCAACTCGACCTTGAAAGTCTGGTTGGGCGTTATTGTTCCCAGTGTATTGATGACGTTGATTTATTGGTTTTTAAAAGGGTAAAGTCATGCGTGTTGATGGTAAAAATGAAGGCCCTCGCCAGTCGATGTCATGGTTACATACATGGACAAGTCTGCTCTTGGGATGGTTGCTTTATGCAGTTTTTCTGACGGGTACGCTCAGTTTTTTCCAAAATGAAATTACGGTGTGGATGAAACCTGAATTGCATCAGTCTGTGAATAATACTTCACAGCAGCAACAATTGGGTTATGCATTACAGTATTTGCAGCAAAACGGGCAGCCTGCCGAAAGCTGGAATATCCGTTTTGCCAATGAACGACAGCCTGCCATTATGCTGAATGTTCGTAAGCCGGGTGAAGGTCGCCGTCGGGGTGGTGAAATCTATTTAGATGCACAAACTGGACAGGAAATTAAAGCGCGAGAAACGCGCGGTGGTGGTTTCTTGTATCGCTTCCATTTTGAACTCTATGGCATGCCACGTATTTGGGGGCGTTGGATTGTTGGTATTGCAACCTTATTCATGTTTGTTGCGATCATCAGCGGTATTATCACCCATAAAAAGATTTTCAAAGATTTCTTTACCTTCCGTCCAGCCAAAGGTCAGCGTTCGTGGCTCGATGCACATAATGCAACAGCGGTATTTGCCTTACCTTTTCATATCATGATCACCTTTAGCGGCTTGTTGCTGTTGATGTTCATGTTTATGCCTTGGGCGATGAACAGCCATTATGGAAGTGGGCAAAATTTCTATCAAATGCTGAATGAACCTGTTGCTAAAACTCCTGAGCAAGCACGTTTATTGGCAGAGCAAAAACAAAAAGAAGCTGCCGAAGAAGGGCGTGACAATCGAGGTGGTGGCCGTCGTGGTGAAGCCGAACCAGCAGCGCCCGTGCTTGCAGCAGCACCGATGGTGAATTTGCTGACATTGAGTCAATACGTTCAACAAAGTTGGGAGGATAACCCGATTGCTTCAATTCGAGTAAATAAACCGAATACCGTTGAAGCTGATGTTGAATTTAATGCAACCCGTACCACCACATTGCTTGATCGAGAAAGTATTCCTTCAATGAAGTTTAATGCGGTGACAGGACAACTGATTGATGAAGCCAAGCCTGTGAATTCAACTTCAAAAGCCATTTATACCTTAGTGACATGGTTACATATGGCGCAAGGTGTGGATTCTGTCTTACGGTGGTTATTATTTTTATCGGGTATCTTGGGTACCATGATGGTGGCTTCTGGTCTGATCTTGTGGGTGGTGAAACGTATTCCAGACGTGCAGAAACTGGGATATAAGCCGTTTGGTCATCGTCTGGTTGAAGTCTTGAATATTACTGCAATTACAGGTTTACCGATTGCCTGTGCGGCTTATTTCATTGCCAATCGTTTTATCCCAGCTCAGTTGGCAGAACGTTCTCCGCTAGAGATTAATGTGTTCTTTATCGTATGGCTGCTGTGTTTAATTCATGCGACTATTCGGGCGCATCGTCCCGCATGGTTGGAACAACTGGCTTTAGCAGCGGTACTGTTCTTGTTTATGCCGATTCTGAATTTCCTTACAGGCGGGCAGGCGCTGTGGATGAGTATTTATCATGGACAATGGATGATCGCCAGTTTTGATTTGGTTTGTATTATTTTAGGTCTAATTTTTATCTATTCGTATTACAAGTTAAAGCGTTACCAAGGCCTGCCACTGAAGCAGAAAAAACAGCCTAAGGTTCAATCTGTGCAGGAGCAAGCATAATGGCAGCATGGATGTTGTGGTGTGTTGCAGTAGTGGCCTTGTCGAGTTTGGCTTGTGGAATGAGTAAGCATCAGCGTGATATTTTTAGTTCTCAGATTTCAGCACAAAACAGCCGAAGTTTTGAAATTATAGGCTGGGTGGTTTTACTCATCTCTGCGCTGGTCATGATTTATTTGAAAGGCGCTTCGGTCGGTTTATCTGAGTGGTTGGGTTGTATCACCTTTGCTGCTTTGGCAGTGGGGTTATTATTGACTTATCACCCTAAAAAACTGTTGCAAGCCAATGTGATTGTCACTGTTGTATTTGGGCTGCTGCTGATTGTGACTTTGATTTAAGCTTTCGTTGTATCGAAGTGAAATAAAAAGAGGAAACGAAAGTTTCCTCTTTTTTATGACTGGATGGAAAGCTAGGGCTAGCTTGGCTTACCAGTCATATTTCAAACCCACGCGGAAATTGGTTGGCGCACCATAATAACTATTGGTGGTCGCCAAATGATATTTTTCATTAAACAGGTTATTTAGGTTGAAATTTACCAACAGATTTTCGTTGATTTTATAACGTGCCATTAAGTCGACTAAAGCATAGCTGTCTTGAGTGAAGCGAACGCCATTTGGTCCACCATCTTGATAAATTTCACTTTGCCAACGAACGCCACCACCAATTGTTAGTGCTTCATCGAGATAAGGCAGAGTATAAGTGGTAAATAGTTTAGCCGTGTTGTTTGGAATGCTCGTATTTAAGTTTTTGCCATTTTTGTCCTGAGATAGATTTCGAGCAAAACTGGCAGAGAGCTGCCAAGTATCCGTGAGTTTACCTGTGGTTTCTAACTCAAAGCCGCGGCTTTTTGTACCAGATTCGGTACGGTATGCTTGAGAGCCATTTGGTGTCGTTGCTCCTTCTATCGCAATGTCTTTATTATCTTCTTGAGTTTGGTATATTTCAGCACCAAAGTTTAGTTGGTTATCAAAGAACTCACCTTTAATCCCCAGTTCTGTGCTATTTCCGATCAGTGGATCGATATAGCTACCTGTGGTGGTTTGCTTATCTTGTGGTAAGAAAATATTGGTATAGCTTGCATAACCTGTCCATTGCTCTGTTAATTCATAGGTAATGCCAACATAAGGAATGAATTTATTTTTTTCTTCACGTTTTGAAGGAACGAGTTCTTGATTAGAGTTGGTGTAGTCCTTATCTATGCGTTGCCAATTTTCTAAACGTGTTCCTAAAATC
The DNA here is from genome assembly GCF_013072695.1 of Acinetobacter sp. Ac_5812. GTDB lineage: Bacteria > Pseudomonadota > Gammaproteobacteria > Pseudomonadales > Moraxellaceae > Acinetobacter. The sequence continues at coordinate 246,915 of NZ_LXUK01000027.1, read as the reverse complement.
ACTGCCAGTGGATCTGCAAGTTTTAGACGTATCGCACCAAATACAGATTGGCTCTTTTCATCATTGCTGTACCAGCCACCAATTGGCATTTCAGGACGCGTAGGTGTATTTCCATCCCATTCGAAAATATTATCTAAAGTGTTCACACTCCAACCCGAATAGGTTGGGCGTTTATTTTTACTTTTGGTGTAGGTGGTACCTAAAACCAGATCATGACTTTGGTTAAATAAGTCAAATGAACCATTTAAGGTTAAGTTAAATAAGTCCTGAGTTGGTTCGTAGTCCCAATGAGATCCATAAAGTAAAGTACCAGCCCCAGTTTCTTTATTAATTCCTGAACGTGAGTAACCATAACCGACAATTTCATCAGAGGCTGTGATCGTACGAGATATGATACCTTTGAGTTTCCAGCGTTCGTTAAACTGATGTTCCACATCTGCAAAATAAGCTGTTGTTGTTCGATCAGACTTACTCCAACTTGCAGCGTTTGAGTCCGAACGTGACCAATTAATTAAAGTACCATCGGTATAAAATGAAGGTAAACCGCCGCGGGCAATACCTGAAATATCCATCTGTTGATAGCTAATTCCTAAACTGGCTTTGGTTCTTTCTGTAAGGTCTGCCTCAACGACACCGTAGGCAATTTTACGTTTTTCACTATAGCGGTCGATATAAGAGTCACCTGTTTGATAGGCTAAAACGGTACGTCCGCGGATTGTTCCAGCTTGGTTTAATGGGGCTGAAACATCGACATCGGTACGATATGTGTCCCATGAACCTGCACTAGTGCTGACAGAAGCTTTAAAATCTTGTAGAGGTTTCTTTCGTACCATATTAATACTGGCACTGGCAGAGCCTGCACCAGTCATTAAACCATTTGCACCACGTACGACTTCAACACGGTCAAATAAAGCGGTGTCCTGACTTTGGAAAATACTACTATATGAACTCATCAGTTTTACGCCATCGAGCAAATAGTTATCAACCGTTTGACCACGTGCATAAATAGGCGAATTATCACTGCCAATGTTACCGCTTTGGTTAATGCTTAATCCTGCGGCCTATGAAACAACATCGGTCAGTTGCGTCAGGTTTTGATCTTCCATTTGTTGGCGGGTAATGACACTCACCAATTGTGGCGTTTCTTTGAGTGAAAGAGCCAACCCTGTCGATGCTGTTGTTGCTTTGGCTGTATAGGAACCAGAACCTTCTGTGGTGAGATTTTTGCCTTTATCGGCACTCAAATGAATCGTTGCTAATTGTGCGACGCCAGTTTCGCTATTTTGATTTAATTCAGTTGTATTTGCCTTGGTGTGAATTGCTTCTAATTGAACCACTTTAGGTTCAATAGCAGCCACAGTTGCTTTGGCTTGAATGCTATATCCAGCATTGGCAACTTTGACTGCTTCAAATGCATGTGGTTTGAGCAAAGTCTCTAAAGCAGTTTCTACTGAATAATTCCCTTTCAGTGAAACGCTTTTTATTTTTGCAAGCGCAGTCGAGTCATAACTGATGGTCGTTCCAGTTTGAATGGCGAGTTGCTTCAATGCTTGGTCGAGTGTGGTTGAGCTAATTGAAATCTGATAAACATTAGCAGCATAAGCAGACGTTGTTGCGATGCTGACAATGCTGAGTGGCATGCCCCATAAAATGGCGCGTACAGCCAGCGCTAAGGTCATTTTCGCCTGATAATCCTTCATGTGGTCTTCTCAACTGGGAGGGTATTTCTCTATAAGTCGGATCAGATTAAAAAAAGGATCATTTTTTTATCTTTTTTTTATTTTTAATATATATGGAGTGTAGTAGCTCAGCTCAAGTTGATGCGTATAGGCCAGTGTCTCTAAGCTTTGTTGAGGATTCTTTAATGAAAACACGCCTGAAACGCGAAGGTCTTTTAATGCTGGCTCGATGAAATAAGTGCCTTTTTTATAACGATACAGTTCACCAATGACCTTTTCTAGTGGCCATTGTTCTACCACCAGTAATTGTTGAGTCCAGTAAGGTTGCTCATTATTCAATGGCAACGGTTTAGAGATCTGTTGGCTGTCGAAATATGCACGTTGACCTTGCTGTAAAATCTGCCGTTGCCCAGAATCCTGCGGCTGTAAAGCGACTGCATGTTGATAGACTTTGACCCGAGTTTGATCATCTTGTTCTTGGCGCACCGTAAATTGAGTGCCTAAAGCTTCAATCGCACCATCTTTGGTGTTGACCATAAAGGGGCGGTATTGTGGATCTTTGGCGGTTTGGATATAAATTTCGCCTTCGATCAGTTGAATTTTTCGTATCTGCTTGGAGAAATCCACCTTGATATAACTATCACTGGCCAAGATCAAGGTTGAACCATCTTGCAATACAATGGTTTTAATTTCACCGACCTTGGTATGATCATCAGACTGCCATTTTGCCCAAGGCAATAGATATATGCCGCAACCGATAACCATCAATCCTGACAGGCTGAGCAGCATATTTCGTTTCCTGCTCAGATTAAATTTTTGCTTGGACTGGACTAAGGATTCTGAGGGAAAATGGTTGGATAAACCTGATAAGCCGTGTGTAAATTTATTGATGTGCTGAATGGCGAAGGCATGTTCTTGTTTTTCTGCCTGCCATTGTTCAAATTGTTGTTGCTGTAACTCAGTCATTTCACCTGAATGTAAGAGCACCAGCCAATCGGCAGCTTGATCCAATACATGATCAGGGATTTTCGGGGTTTGAGACATAGCAACAAAGAAAACTCAGCAATTAATCAGTCTGATTATAAAGACTTATGCAGGCCAAGAAAGCCTGTTTCATCTCTCTTTTGACTGTTGCTTCAGAAATATCCAGTTTTTGACTAATGGTACGATAAGTCAGTCCATCCAGTTGCGATAACAGAAACACTTGAGCGGTACGCCGAGGTAGCTTTTCCAGCATCAAATGCACTTGATAAAGCGTTTCACGAATACAGACTTCGTATTCAGCTGAGGGATAGTATTCTTCTGGCAGTTGTGCAAGTGCATCTAAATATAAATGTTCAATATGTTGGCGACGCCAATGGTCAATGATCACATGTTTGGCGATGCCCATCAGCCAAGCTTGGGGTTCTTTAATCTTTTCAAAGCAATAATCACTTTTTAAGGCACGGTAGAACACCTCCTGACTCAAATCTTCAGATTGGTGATGATGTTGCAGTTTATGCTTAAACCATGACAACAGCGTGCTTTGCTGGGCTTGATAAACTTGGCTAAACCATAACTGTTTTTCTACATTTAGGTTCATGACGGGGAGTCCAGATATTGGCGGGGAGAAGCCAATCACAAGAGGATGAAAAAATATTTTCAAATAGTAATGATAATTGTTATTAATATCAATAAAATTGTATACATACTTTTACAGAAAAAATTGAGCTGATTTTGATTTTCGTTCGACTAAACCAATGTAAGGGAACTTTTATTGTTCTCCACCTCTCCCATCTTTTTAATGCCTTTCGTTTGATTAAGTAGAGTATGTCATGAGTGAACAACAGATTGATTTAAAACCACAACAGCATTCTCGATCTAATAAAATCAAATGGTTGATTACATTATTGGTGCTTCTCTTGCTGATTGCATGGGGATGGAATTATTGGAAGAAGTCGCAAGCAAATAAACAAGAGTCGTTTAGCCAATGGAGTAAACCTGTACCTGTGCGTGTGGTCGGGGTACAACGGGGCGACTTACAATTACAAATTAAAGCCATTGGTACAGTGGTTCCAGCCAATACCGTGAATGTGCAGAGTCAGGTATCAGGGGTGTTGCAAAAATTGTATTTCCAAGAAGGGCAATACATTCAGAAAGGACAGTTATTGGCACAAATTGACCCAACCCCATTTCAGGTGGCATTGGCGCAGGCACAAGGCACACAGCAACAAAATTTAGCGCAGTTGCAAAATGCACAAACCGAATTGAATCGTTATCAGCTGCTATATAAACAAGACTCGATTGCCAAGCAGCAGGTCGATCAACAACAAGCCTTGGTCAATCAGCTCAAGGGACAGATGCAAGCCAATCAAGCACAGGTCGATGCGGCAAAGTTACAACTGTCTTATACCAAAATATATGCACCGATAGAGGGGCGTGTTGGTTTTCGTCTCAAGGATGCAGGTAATTTAATCCAAGCCAATGAAGCAACAGGTTTACTGAGCATTACCCAAATCCATCCTGTATATATTCAGTTTGCGATTGCAGAAAATTATTTAGACACAGTGCGCCAAGCCACAAAAAATAAGCAAAGCATTCAAGTCAGTGCTTGGGATCGTGCAGAACAAAAACAATTGGCCACAGGCTCAGTTCAAGCACTGGATAACCAGATTGATCTGAATACCGGCACACTCAAAGTTAAAGCTGTGTTTGCCAATCTCGATGATGCTTTATTTCCGAATCAATTTGTTAATGTTCGTTTAAATGCCAAGACTTTGCAAAACGCGGTGCATTTACCGAGTGATGCCATTCAACATGGGGCAAAGGGCACCTATGTTTATATTGTGAATAAAGAAGGTAAAGCCGAAGTACGGATGTTAAAACTAGGGGCGGTTTCACAAGGCCAGACCGAGATTGTTGAGGGTTTACAAGGCAATGAACGGGTGGTGTTAGAGGGGATTGATCGGCTTTCCGAAGGGCAAGAAGTACAAGTCATTCAAGATGATGTGTCTAAGCCACTCCCAGCAAAAACGGTCGCTGGATAAGCGCATGAATATTTCCAGATTTTTTATTTTACGACCCGTCGCCACCACGTTATTGATGTTGGCGCTATTTTTCAGTGGTCTACTGGTTTGGCGCATGTTACCTGTGTCGGCATTGCCACAAGTCGATTATCCGATTATTCAGATTTACACTTTTCAGCCAGGTGCAAATCCAGATACGGTGCAACGAACCATCAGCTCACCTTTGGAAAGGGAGATGGGCAAGATTGCAGGCTTGAAGCAAATGTCTTCAAATAGCTCGGTTGGTGCTTCGGTGATCACCCTGCAATTTGAGTTGTCTGCTGAACTGGGCATTGTCGAGCAAGAAGTACAATCGGCCTTAAGTACCGCGAGCAGTAAATTGCCCAATGATTTACCGACGCCACCGATTTATCGCAAAGTGAATCCTGCCGATGTGCCTGTGATTACCCTTGCGATCAGTTCTGACAGTTTGCCATTGACCACGGTCTACGACATGGTTGATACCCGAGTGGCGCAAAAACTGTCGCAGCTTTCAGGCGTGGGGATGGTCAGCCTTGCAGGTGGACAACGTCCTGCGATCCGGGTGCAGATGAATCCAACTGCGCTTGCAGCATTTAAGCTCAGTGCTGAAGATGTGCGTGCGGCGATTGCTGCTGCCAATGCCAATCAACCGAAAGGGAGTTTTGATGGGCCTTTTCGCTCGACCATGTTGGATGCCAATGATCAGATGCGTTCGATTGCGGATTATGAAAACCTGATTTTACGTTGGAACAATGGCGCACCGATTCGTCTAAAAGATGTCGCGCAAGTGCTGGAGGGCAGTGAAGATCGCTATATGGCAGCGTGGGCGGACAGCCAATCGGCTATTTTGGTAAATATCCAGCGACAACCCAATGCCAATGTGATTGAGGTGGCCGATCAGATCAAAAAAATCCTACCTGAATTACAACAAAATCTACCTGAAAATGTTCACATTCGCGTACTCACTGATCGAACCGAAAGTATTCGGAGTTCGATTAAAGATGTACAAAAAGAATTGGTCTTCGCCGTGTGTCTGGTGGTGTTGGTCACCTTCCTGTTTCTACGTAATTTTGCTGCGACCCTGATTCCAAGTATTGCTGTACCGCTGTCGATTATTGGTACGTTTGTACTGATGTATTTCCTTGGTTTCTCGGTCAATAACCTGACTTTAATGGCATTAACCATTGCCACAGGCTTTGTGGTGGATGATGCCATCGTGATGCTTGAAAATATTGCACGACACCGCGAGTCAGGTGAAAGCATGTTGCAGGCAGCCCTGAAAGGATCAAAAGAAATTGGCTTTACCTTAATTTCTTTGACGATTTCTCTGATTGCCGTTTTGATTCCTTTGCTCTTTATGGGCGATGTAGTCGGACGCTTGTTCCATGAGTTTGCCGTGACACTGGCAGCCGCGATTGCACTGTCTTTGCTGGTGTCTCTGACCTTAACCCCAATGATGTGTGCCTATTTACTCAAAGATGCGCCAAAGCATACAGAGCAACCGAGTCGATGGAGTTTGGATCGCGTCATTCAGCATTATGCCAAGTTGTTGCAATGGGTACTTCGACACCAAGTACTGACCTTGATGGTGATGTTGGCAACAGTGCTATTAGCAGGACTGTTGTATTGGTCGATTCCAAAAGGCTTTTTCCCAGTACAGGACAATGGCGTGATTCAGGTGGTCACTGAAGCGCCTGATCAGATCTCGTTTCAAGCCATGAGTGAACGTCAACAGGCCTTGGCAGCAGTGATTGTGAAAGATCCTGCGGTTGCCAGCTTATCTTCTTTTATTGGTGTGGATGCCAATAATCCAAAGTTAAGCAATGGACGTATTCTGGTCAATTTAAAACCCCATGCCGAACGTGAACCCGCAACGGATGTGATGGCGCGGCTGAGTGAAAACTTTGCACAGGTACATGGGATTAAAGGTTGGATGCAACCCGTACAAGAACTCAGTATTGAAGACAAAATTAGCCGTACCCAATATCAACTGAGTGTAACTGCACCGAAAAATCAAGTGGTTGAGGAGTGGACACCCAAATTGGTTCAGGCCTTGCGCCAGCAGCCTGCATTTGCGGCAGTGACCAGTGAAGATGCAGGGCAGGGTCTACAAGCCTATATTGAGGTTAATCGTGATGCGGCTGCACGTTTAGGATTGACCCTAGAAGACATTAGTTTGGCGCTGCAAAATCTATTTGCGCAGCGGCAAATTGCAACTCTGTATACGCAGTCTAATCAGTACCGCATCGTTTTAGAATTAGACCCAAAACTCACCCAAGGCATTGAGGCTTTAAAGCAAACCTATATTCATAATAATCAGGGACAGCCGATTTTATTAAGCTCTGTCGCCACCATTGTCGAAAAACATGCACCGATTCTTTTACAGCAGCAGTCACAATTTCCTGCCGTTGGCATTTCCTTTAATTTAGCTAAGGATGTGTCTTTAGGCGAAGCGATTGCTGCGATTGAGCAAGTGAAGCAAAGCCTCGAGCTACCGCCAGAGCTACAGGTTCAACTGCAAGGCGCAGCCGCCGCTTTTGAAAATTCACAGCAGCATACCTTTTGGTTGGTGATTGCAGCGATTGTGACCATGTATATAGTGCTGGGCATACTGTATGAGAGCTTTATTCATCCCGTGACTATTCTTTCAACCTTACCGTCTGCTGCAATTGGGGCTTTACTGGCCTTGTTCATGGTGGGTCAGCCGTTGGACATGATTGCACTGATCGGGATTATTTTATTGATCGGTTTGGTCAAGAAAAACGGCATCATGATGGTCGATTTTGCGCTAGCAGCGCAACGTCATCAGGGCTTATCGGCTGAGCAAGCCATTTATCAGGCTGCTTTATTACGCTTCCGCCCGATTCTAATGACCACACTGGCCGCAGTCGTCGGTGCCATTCCCCTCATGTTGGCTTCAGGTTCAGGGGCTGAACTTCGTCAACCATTAGGCTTAGTGATGGTGGGTGGTCTATTGGTGAGTCAGGTGCTGACCTTGTTTACCACGCCTGTGGTGTATCTTTTTTTTGATCGTCTACAAGCAACCCGAACTGATGCAAGTCAGTTTTCAGAGCAAACAGGAGCCTCGCAATGACGCTGCTGTCGGTGTTTGTGCAACGACCTGTTGCCAGTGTGCTATTGGGGATTGCGATTGTTCTACTCGGTATATTGGCTTATTTACGTTTGCCTGTTGCGGCATTACCACAAGCGGATATTCCGACCATTGTGGTGCGTGCCAATCTACCCGGTGCCAGTCCAGAAAGTATGTCTGCAACGGTGGCAACACCTTTAGAACGTGCCATGATGGGGGTTTCTGGGGTTAAAGCGATCAATTCATCTAGTAATCAAAGTTCAACACAGGTGGTTTTGCACTTTGATTTAAATACCGATATCAATGAAGCGGCACGTGAGGTTCAGGCTGCCATCAATGCGGCGATGTCGCAGTTACCCGCAGGCATGCCGAGTCCACCTGAATATTTCAAAATTAACCCGAGTCAAAGCCCGATTTTCTATTTGGCGCTGAGCTCCAAACAGCTTTCAGCGGCCAAGCTATATGAAATTGCATCCAATCAATTACAACCGAATTTGGCCCAGATCAGTGGAGTCGGTGAAGTGTCGATTGATGGGGCTTCTATGCCTGCCGTACGTATCACCATCAATCCAAGTGCTTTGGTTTCAACGGGGATGTCACTAGAGCAAGTTCGGCAGGTGGTCGCGAAAAGTAATGTAGTACAGGCATTGGGTGTGGTGGAACAACAGCAATTACGTTGGCAAGTGGCGCTTTCTACAGAATTAAAGACCGCCCAAGATTTTGCCGACCTGATCATCCGACACACCGATCAAGGGGTAATTCGCTTAAAAGATATTGCCGAAGTGCGTGATTCGGTTGAAAACCGCTATGTCAGTGGTTTTCACAATGGACAGCCTGCGGTGATATTAAAAATTAGCCGACAGCCCAATGCCAATACCGTGGCGACGATTGACCTGATCAAAGCCAAATTGCCTGCTTTACGTGAATTGATGCCACGCGATGCGCAGTTAACGGTGGTAATGGATGGTTCAAATATCGTCCGTAATAGTCTTGAAGAAGCAAGAGATACTCTGTTTCTATCCATGCTGTTGGTCGTGATCGTTGTTGTACTGATGCTAGGGCGATTGCAGAGTGCAGTGATTCCCACAATGGCATTACTGGTCACTTTAATTGGGGTTTGTAGTCTGATTTATTTGGCTGGTTTTTCGCTGAATAACCTGTCGATTATGGCGATCATCGTGGCGATTGGTTTGGTGGTGGATGATGCCATTGTGGTACTCGAAAATATTGAACGCTATATTGAGCAAGGTGATTCTCCTGCACAAGCGGCGGTAAAAGGCATTCAAGAAGTTGGCTTTACCTTGATTGCCATGAATCTGGCATTGATGGTGATTTTCCTCTCGGTCTTGTTTATGGGCGGTGTGATAGAACGCTTATTCAGAGAGTTTTCGCTCACGCTGGTTTTTGTGGTGCTGCTATCGGTCTTTGTTTCCTTGATTTTAACCCCCAGCTTATCAGCACGCTGTTTAAAACCTCTATCTCTTAATCACCCTCCACGACTGTATCGTTATAGCCATGATCTGATTCAGGGATTGACCCAATCTTATATTCGCTCTCTGAATTGGGTGCTGAAACATGCTTATCTGATTGTGGTGTTGTGGCTGGCCGCAATCATGGCGTCAGTTTATCTCTATAATTTATTACCAAAACGGGTATTACCTGAACAAGACACGGGGCGAGTCGGCGCTTTTATTCGTGGCGATGATGGTTTTTCTTTTCAAATCATGCAACCAAAGATTGCTGCATTTAACCAAGCCTTACTCAAAGATCCTGCAGTACAAGATGTAGTCGGTACTTCCGGTGGCGGTGGTGGTATGACCAACTCATTTTTGATGGTCAGTCTCAAGCCAAAAGCTGAACGGGACGGATTAACCTCCAAACAAGTAGTCGAGCGTTTAAAGAAAAATGCACCTTGGCAAGCAGGGGCAGTGTTCTCTGCGGATGTCGAACAAGATTTGGAATTGGACGATCCTTTTTCCAGTGGCAATGCTCAAGAATATTTATTGTTATTGCAATCTGACAATGTGAGCTTATTACGTGAATGGGCACCTAAAGTAGCCGAGGCCATGCGCAAATTGCCTGAGTTTGAAGAGGTCGAAACACAAGGAGATGAAGGCGCTCAACACGTCACTTTAGATATTGACCGTGAAGCCGCAAAACGATTGGGCATTGATATTGAAAATATTTCCAGCGTTTTAAATAACTCCTTTTCACAACGGCAGATTTCTACGATTTATGACCGTAATGACCAGTTTTATGTGGTGATGGAAGTAGACCAACGTTTTACTGAACATCCTGAAGCCTTGGCGGATATCAAAGTGCCAAATCAACAAGGCATCTATGTGCCCTTAAGCAATTTTGCTACGTGGAGTTATGGCATTAGCAATGATCGGGTTTATCGCCGTAATCAATATGCGGCGATGGGGGTGGGGTACGTGGTGAAGAAAGGCTATAACTATGAACAGGCCGATGCTGCAATTCGCAAGGTTTTGCCTGAGATTATGCTGCCCAAAGAAATCTTTGTGATGACCGATCGTGATGTCGAAACTGAAAGTCTACAGGCGGGACTGAGCACACCTGCTTTGATTGCGGCGGTGATCATGCTGATTTTTATTGTCTTGGGGATCACGTATGAAAGTATTGTGCATCCTTTTACCATTTTATCGACCATTCCGACAGCGGCTTTGGGAGCTTTGCTCAGTTTATGGCTGTTCAAAATTCCATTTAGCCTGATTGCCCTGTTAGGTATCTTTTTACTGATCGGGATTGTGGTGAAAAATGCGATCTTGCTGATTGATTTTACTTTGCAGCAACGGTGTCAAGGTCACAGCGATTTAGACAGCATTATCGCTGCGGCAACATTGCGTTTTAGACCGATTTTAATGACCAATACTGCTGCTTTATTAGGTGCGATTCCTTTGGCACTGGGTTGGGGAGAAGGCTCGGAAATGCGTCAGCCTTTGGGGATTGCCATTGTTGGTGGATTGGCACTAGGGCAATTATTAACCCTCTATACCACCCCTGTGATGTATCTCATATTTGAAAAAATCGCTCAATTCCTGAATCGCTTCAAACTGCGATTGAATATCTTGCGTTGGAGTAAATAGGAAGTCGCTATGAAAAAAACAGTTTTTACACTTTCTATAGAGATTGTCTCAGCCATGCTACTTACGGCATGTCAGTCGAATACATTTAAGCCCACAGCCTATCAGCAGCCCGTTATTCCGAGTGCAGCACAGTATAAATATGCTGAGCTGCAATGGATTGATGTTTCTCAGGTAGAAGCAAGTTCTTCGCAATGGTGGGAGATATATCAAGATCCTATTTTATCCAAACTGTTACAACAATTGGATCAGGACAACCTGAGCATCCAACAGGCACAAGCCAAGTATCGTCATGCCATGGCATTGTTAGATGGGCAACGCGCCAATGCGCTTCCAAGCATCACCATGGGCGGTAATGCCAATCAGACCGAGACTAAAAACGCTGCTAAGAATCGGCAATTTGGTGCCAATGTGGCGGTGAGCTGGATTCCTGATCTTTGGGGGAGAGTTGCAAAAGCGGTTGAAGGTCAAGAGGCCAACCTACAAGCTTCAGCTGCAGATTTAGCTGCCATTCAACTGAGTCAGCAACTGCTCGCCGCAGAGGCCTATTGGAGCATTCGCTTATTCGATGCCAAACAAGATGTATTAAATCAAACCCAGCAAAGTTATCAACGATCTGTGCGTATTTTACAGCAGCAATACCAAGCAGGCATGATTGCTCGTGCGGATGTGATTCAGGCTGAAACCCAACTGAAACAAGTTGCTGTGCAATTGTTAGAACTGCAACGCAGTCGAGATTTGCAAGAAAATGTTTTGGCTGTTTTAGTTGGACAGCATGTTGCTGCTTTTAATTTAAACAAAAGTCCTTATCGATTTAGTACACCAACGATCCCGAACCAAATTCCAAGCCGCCTTTTAGCACAACGTCCCGATGTGATTCGCACAGAGCGAGAGCTAGCGATGACGCATGCGCAATTAGGCTTAGCACAAACGGCATGGTTACCTGACTTGACCATCAGCTTGGAGAGCAGTGCCAATAGTCAGGTGTTTCATACGCTGTTGCAATCACCCAATACCGCATGGACAGTTGGGGCAAAAGTCCTAGGTACAGTGTTTGATGGTGGAAAGCGGCGCGCTGATATTCAACAGGCACAGGCCAGTTATGATGAAAAACTTGCCGCCTATAAGCATTCAGTTTTGACGGGTTGGAAAGAAGTGGAAGATGGTTTATTGCAAGCGTCACTGTTTCAAAAACAGATGATAGAGCAACAACAACTTCTTAAATTATCTACTGAAAATGAACGGGTTGCCATACAGCGTTATCAAGCCGGATTGGTGAGCTATCTTGAGGTTGCCACAGCGCAAAATCTACGTTTAAGTGCAGAAGAACGGTTATTGGAATTACAGCAATTGCATCTTAAAAACTCGGCACAGTTGGTGGCTGCATTGGGTGGTGGGATGACATCTTTATCTTAAATTAAGCGACTATCCATAATGACAGCGTTCCATGTTCAATCTGAATAGTGCTTGGATCGCTGTTATCACTAGATGGTTTGAATTCTTATTTTGTTCTATGGCTGAAAAAGGAACAGTGATTGATGATTTTATTTTTGGATCGTTGAGGGGAAGGATTCCAGTTTGTTAGCGCGGTATTCTATCCAGATCACAATTTTCATTTTTCAGTGTCATCTGAATGCCTTTGTGTAAATTTTAGTAGTTAATCAAGCAAATAGCACTTCGATATGTAGAATAAAAAATAGCCATTTTGTTTGTCGAAGAATGACTTTAAATCATAAATTAATTTAGATCTTTCTCATTTCATCTTCATCCCAATCTGAGATAAAGGAGCAAATATGATTGTATTATTGATATTGCTTGGCCTATTGATTCAGTTAGTTGTGGTATGGGCTGTTTTTTATTTTGAAGCCAATCGAATAGTTGGCTGTCTTGTTTCCATTGTCGCCGCCATTCTGTGTAGTGTGTTGATCACACCATGGAGCTTGTTACTGGGTGTGCCGATCATTCTCGCCAGTATTATTCTTCTAATCACACCGCTACGCGATGCATTGATTAGTCGCCCTGCATTTAAGTTGCTTTCCAATGCGATGCCAAGCATGAGTATCACTGAAAGAGAAGCTCTAGAGGCGGGTACCAGTTGGTGGGAAAAAGAACTGTTTATGGGCGCACCAGATTGGGAAAAATTTGATCAATATCCTTATCCGACTTTATCAACAGAAGAACAGGCATTTTTAGATCATGAAGTACAACAACTCTGTTCAATGTTAGATGAATGGCAGATTCATCATCAAGAAAAAGACCTACCGCCAGAGGTTTGGCAATTTATTAAAGATAACGGCTTTTTAGGTTTGATCATTCCAAAATCATTTGGCGGTAAGCAATTTACGCCCTTTGCACAAAGTCGAATTATGAGCAAAATTGCGTCTCGCTCCTTAACTGCTGCCGTCAGTTGTATGGTGCCGAATTCGCTTGGGCCAGGTGAATTACTGCTGCACTATGGTACAGAAGAGCAAAAACAACGTTATTTGCCCGGTCTAGCAAAAGGGACAGAAGTTCCTTGTTTTGGTTTGACCAGTCCAGAAGCTGGGTCAGATGCAGGGGCGATTCCTGACACGGGTGTGGTGTGTTATGGGCAGTATCAAGGTCAAGAGGTACTGGGCTTAAAAATGAATTTCTCCAAGCGCTGGATTACGTTAGCACCGATTGCCACCGTGATTGGTTTGGCTTTTAAGTTATACGATCCAGAAGGTTTGCTTGGCGATAAAAATAAAGTGGAATATGGCATTACCTGTGCCTTGATTCCTGCTGAACATGAAGGTATTCAGATTGGTCCACGACATAATCCGGGTGCGCCGTTTATGAATGGTACGGTTGAGGGCAGTAATGTCTTTATTCCATTGGACTGGATTATTGGCGGACAGCAAAATGCAGGTAAAGGCTGGCGTATGCTGATGGAGTGTCTCGGTGTGGGACGGGGTATTTCGTTGCCTGCTTTAGCAACCGCGGCAGGGGAAATGAGTTATCTACTGGTCGGTGCATTTGCTAGTGTGCGTCAACAATTCAAAATCTCGGTTGGGCATTTTGAAGGCGTACAAGAAGCGACCAGTGATATTGCCAGTGATGCCTATATGTTGGAGTCATTCCGTTATTTAGTGACTTGTGGTTTAAACCAAGGTGGAACGCCTGCAGTGATGACTGCGATGGCCAAATACTACGCCACGGAAACCATGCGCAAAGTGGTGAATCATGGTATGGATGTCGTGGGAGGGCGCGCAATTCAGTTGGGCCCAAGGAACTTCCTTGCACTGACGTATCAATCGATTCCTGTGGCAATTACGGTAGAAGGCGCCAATATTCTGACCCGTTCTTTGATGATTTTTGGTCAAGGTTCAATGCGTTGTCATCCTTATTTGTTTGAAGAATTGCAGCTGTTGCAATCGGAAGATAAAGCTGCTGCTTTTAAGGCGTTTGCGCCATTATTATTTAAACATCTGGCTTATACCTTTAATCGTGCAGCCAAAGCGCTTGCATATTCGATTAGCGGTGGTTCTGATGATGGTTCCAAACACGCCGATGATTTTTCCAAAGCGTATTACAGTAAGATCAATCGTTTCAGCGCCGATTTTGCCTTGACTGCAGATATGGCACTTGGGATTTTAGCCGGTGATTTAAAACGTAAAGAAATGCTATCTGGACGTTTGGCCGATATCCATGCGAATTTATTTATTGCCACGGCAATCTTGAAATACTATGAACAAGGTCAAAGAACTGAGGCTGAACAGAAACATGCAGCATTAGCCCTCAATAAAGCCTTATATCAAGTGCAAGAAGCCTTTTTTAGCTTCTATGCTAATTTCCCAATGAAACTTGCTGCCTGCATGGTGAAATTGATCTGTTTTCCATTTGGACGCCCAATTGCAGCACCATCGGATCAGTTGAAACAAGAGGTGGCGCAATTGATCATGCAAGAACATGCGTTCCGAGATCAGTTGAAACAACATGTCTATTACAGCACAGATAGCAACGATGTGATGGGGCGAATGGAGTCCACTTTCCAGAGTCTATTAAAGCTGCAACCGTTGTGGAATAAATTTAAAAAAGCAGAGTCGAAAGATCAGTTTAGTGGTTTGACCTTTGAGGCGCATATTGCCAATGCGATTGAAATTGGATTTATTACGGCAGCAGAGGCTGAATCCCTTTTACATTACAATGCGCAGCGCTATGACAGTATGCTGACAGATATTTTTGATGCGCATTTAGAGCATGATTTACCGCTTGAAAATCCACATCTTAAAACGTGATGATTTTTAATCAATTAAGATTGTAATGGTACTTTCCTGAGGCGATTGGTGCATGGTGAGATCCATGCACCAATTATATTTGGGACTGTTTTTCATAACAGTTGTGGTTTGTATCGATAGATCTGTTATATTTTTTTTAGAAAACTCTGTGTCTTTTTTTATTCTGTATCTTATTGCACTATAACTACATGAATTGAGCAAAGCCAAAGGTGCTGATATGAGTTTTTTGAACAAAAAGAATAATGCCAGTTTTGTATTCTTCATTATTACTTTGTATGCATTCCTCGGATTCGGTCTAGGCTACATTATCTGGGAATACTTACTATAAACTGGGTTTTCTTGGTTTTGTTGAAGTTGAGTGGAATGAAAAGAGGATATAGGGAATCAAATTATTCCCTATATCACAGTCTGTTTTACTTACTTAGAAATGTCACAGCTTCAGTAATTAAGGCAGTCACTTCTTTTGGCTGTGAAGCTAAGGAAGCATGGCTGGCGTTTAAGGAAATTACTTTTTTGGCATTTAAACGATCAGACATCACCGCTTGGTTTTCTGGGCTGATCATGCGGTCTTGGGTTGAGATTTGATACCAAGAGGGTTTGGTTTTCCAAGCTGGGTTGCTAATGTTATCGCCAAAGGTACTGGCTAAAGGCGCCTTTTGAGTGACACCCATGGCAAAGCCTTCATCTTGGGTGAGATCCTGACAGAAACTTTCGTGAAATTTATCGACTTTAAGCCAAAGATAACCATCACTATCTGGTTCTAGATTCGGCGCTGCAACAGGTAAATGTTGTTGGGTAATTGCCCCTGGGCTTTCATTGCTGTCTGGTGCAAAGGCGGCAATATAAACCAAACCCACAACATTCGGATGGTTGCCTGCTTCGGTAATCACTGCGCCGCCGTAAGAGTGACCCACCAAAAGCACATCACCATCAACTTGGGCAATCATTTTTTGAGTTCGTTCAACGTCATCTGCAAGAGAGGTTAATGGAAGTTCCACGGCACGTAAGGCCTTATAACCTTGATGGGACAATTCAGTAATCACTTTGGTCCAATGGGCGGCACCGCCCCAAAAACCGTGTACGAGAATAATGGTTGGTTGAGTACTCATATTTATCTCCTAGCTATATGCTATGGTATTGAATTTATGATGTTTAATAATGAAATCTGTACGGTATAAAGATCTGAGTGAAGGCGGGTGTTTTTTATACTAACGAAATCTTCTGAGAAAGATTATTGGTGATTTGTTCGGTCGCTACAATAACTGAAACGCCAATTTTTTTGCAGAAACACTTTTAAGGACAAAAGCACGCAATGATTGATGAGCATGATAATCAGGCTTTAACCGATATTTTCTTTGATATTTATCGTTTCGCTAATATTTCAGGTGAAATCTATGGCGTAGAACATCTCTCAGCACAAAAAAAGCTGTCTTTTCCCGCCCAATCTGCCTATATCCATATTATTCAGCAGGCCAGCTGTCGCTTGAGTATCAAACGGATGCAGCTTGATTTGATTTTGCAGCCAGGTGATATTCTGGTATTGCCTAGCAAGCTGGAACATTCTATCGAAGCGTGTAAGGAACAAAATTCATTTGCGACTGTGATGAGTTGCATTTTTCAGTTGAATGGTATTTATGCTGAGGCGATGGCAGAAGGATTGCCGAATTACATTCATGTACCATCATATCATGATGCCAAAAAAGTCGCAGAATGGGTGCCGATGACGGTGGCAGCCATTCAGCTCGAACTTGAATATCCAACATTGGGTAGCCGAGTCATGTTGTCTCGGATTATTGATTTACTGCTGGTTTGGTCGATACGCTTTTGGTTGGCTAATGACAAGATTGAGCATAAAGGCTGGATTTCTGCATTACGTGATCCGATGGTGAGTAAGGTGTTGTCTTTGATGCATACTCAACCTAGGTATGAATGGGATGTAAATTCGCTTGCCCAACTCACTCAACAGTCCAGATCTAGTTTTTCCAAAAAATTTGTTGAATTGGTTGGTGTACCACCGATGTTGTATTTAAAAAATTGGCGGATGAAATTAGCCAGCCAATTGCTCAAAGAAACAGATAAAAATATTGCACAAGTTGCTGAATGCGTCGGCTATTCCTCTCAAGCCGCCTTTAGTCGTGCTTTCGCACAGCGCTTTGGTTGTGCACCTAAAAACTTTAGGGCAGCGATAAGTCAGGAAGTATTTTAGAGCATTCGAGCAAATGCCTTGGTGAGCATTTAAACTGACGCATCATGGAATGCATCAGTTCATTGAAATCTAAGTTTGGATTTTATTGGTTCAGAGACCATTGAATCGCGGCATCAAACAGTTTTAGGCCGCCCTCAGACAGATTCGTAAAGGTCTCATTATTGAGAAAAAACATCAGTCGTTTTGCCGGTGCTAGAGACTCATAATCCATCGTTGCGCCTTTTTCATAGCCCCAGATTGCGACTTTTTCAGGTTGTCCATAAATGGTCGCAATAGTGGTGGCACCGAGTCCAGGTTTGCCCCAACTCATGGGTGCTTGTGCTTTATAGACGTTTTGTGTCCCCGCAGAAAGATGCGCCGATAGAGGGTGCGGTGCATTGACCAGCCACAAGTAACGTTCTTTCTCGACTTCACCAAAATCAGTATCAATCCGTTTGCCAGTCATGGCCAGATCATCCAGATAATCATTTTCCCAAGTCATCAATGGAATTGGCAGTTGGCGCCAACCCGATTGAAGATTTTTGGATGCTACTGTTGAAGAGATGATTACCAGTTCTGTATTTTTTAGACTGTTGGGGGAAACCGATTGATCGAATAGCTCAACCTGATAACCTTTGCTTTGCAGGTGTTTTTGGATGGCTAGATCTGAGGCATAGGATACACCATTGATTTGCGAAATCAGTGCAATTCGTGTTTGGGCATAAATAGAGGATGTCCATATACCGAATGCAAGGGTCATCACAATGGTAGTAAGCAGTTTCTTCATATTGATTTTAATAGCGCAGTGATCAATTCACTGCGCTGATCCTATGTTTTAGAATTTAAAAGTTGCACGTAATACCGCTTGGCGAGAATCTCCTTGAGACACTGCCAAATTATTGACACTAGCAGTGTAATAGGTCTTGTCAAAGATATTATTTAAATTAAATTGAAAGTTCACCGCTTGTTTGGCAATGCTGGTGTCATAACTGATAAAGGCATTTGCAAGCGTATATTCAGGCAGGTCAAATTGATTTTTCGAATCTCCTGCACGTTTCCCTACATAATTGCCACTCAGACCTAAACGTAATTTACCATTGTAAAGTTCCCCATAATTATAGGCCAAGGCCAGAGACGCTGTATCTCGTGCCACATTATTCAAGCGGTTGCCTTGCAGACCAAGTTCATCCTCAGTAACTTTGGCATCGGTATAGGCGTAGGTGAGGGTCGCATCGAGTTGATCGGTTAGACGGCCTGTGAGGTCGAGTTCAGCCCCTTTAGAGCGAACCGCACCTGTGGTATGTAATTCTGTGTCCTGTCCCGATTTAGTGATTGCCACTAAAACATTACGCTTTTTAATATCGTAGAGTGCAAAGTTAGCCTTAATACGATCATTAAATTCATATTTTGCGCCGATTTCATAGGATTTTGCCTGTTCTGGTCGGACATCCGAGTCAATAACAGCGTTATTTCCTAGCGGAGCAATTGTAGAGTTCGGTTTGAGTGATTCGGTATAGCTCCCATACAATGAAAGCTGGTCATTCCATTGATAGACTAAACCTGCATGTGGGAGCCAAGCATCATCATTGGTATTGGTATTTTCTTTAAATGGTCTGCTACGCCCAGCAGTCTGTTGATAATGTAAGTAACGCCCACCGAGTACTGCAATCCATTTTTCATTTAAATGAATCGCATCTTGCAGATAAAAACCATAAGTATGCAATTTATCGGTTTGGTCACTATCGTCATTGCTGATCTGACGAGATGGTTTCACGATCCCAAAATCGGGATTTAAATAATCTAGGGTAGAAATATCTCCACGAACCATATCGGGACGGAAATATTTACGGTATTCGATATCCGAACCGATCTGAATATCATGCTTTAAACCGAGTAAATTGACCGAGCCATTGAGATAGGCTTGGGCATTACTATCTATGCTTTCTGCATTCAAGGTGGCATCGGTACGACGCTTCACAGTATGATTCTTGGTATCTAACGAGGTGACGCGTAACTGGTGGGCGTCATAGGTTTCATAGTTATAGGTATAGCCGAAGTGAGCTGACCAAGCATCATTAATTTGATGATCAACTAATAGTTGTGCTAAATGAGCTTCACCTTTCATTTGGTTAAAGGCTTCATCTAAGCGTTGATATTTCGAGATCGGCAAGGCTTGTTTCGTTTTAGGGTCAAAAATGGTGGAACGATCAAAAGGGACGTCAAAGTCACGATATTGATAACTTAAATTGACTTTGGTTTGGCCATTATCCCAAGCTAAGGATGGTGCAATTAAAGTCTGTTTGAGATTACCGAAATTACGCCAATAGTCTGCATCGGAATGATCGACAATAAAACGATAGGCAAAGTTACTATCGTTAATTGCACCTGTGGTATCCAGACTGGCACCTAAACCATTTTTACCCGCAGCAAAACTTGATCCATAAACTGAAAATTCAGTTTTTTGTGAGCGCTCAGGTTTTTTTGTAATGACATTGACCACGCCACCTGGGTCCATGATGCCATAAAGTAAAGAAGCTGGGCCTTTTAACACTTCAACTTGTTCAACGGCGGCATTCATGGTACGACCTTGTACAATCGGCATGCCATTCATGGTGATCGAACCATCACGATTGTCACCAAAGCCCCGTTTCATTACGGTATCTTGAGTACCACCCAAGGTATTACCCTGTGTAATACCACTGACTTGGGTCAGTGCATTATCCAAGTTTGCTGGCAAATAATCTTTCATATATTGTTTAGACACCACATTTACAGTTTGTGGGCTTTCTAGATTGTTTTGATTACCACGTAAGGTTGATGTTGTTGGTGCGGTGATATAACTGGAGGACTGTTCAGCTTGAACATTAATGGTTGCGAGTTGAGTGGGGTGTATTGAGGTCGTTTCTGCCCACGATAGTACGGGTATTAAAGATAAAAGTAATGGGCTGCTTTGTTTTAAAATTTCAACAGTAATGAGGTTTTTGCGTGGGGAGAAAGCAGACATAGAGATACCTGAGCGATACAAAAAATCGGGTTAATGCAGGAGCGGCATAAACTTATTGGGCTGAAAGGGAGAGGTTTAGCATGCAATAAGCGGCTTAAGTATAGTTAAATAGGAATCATTTACAATAATGGTAGGGTTTATAAAAATTAAAGTATTGATAATGCATTTATTATTTTTGCTAATGAATGCTATTCATAGTTAAATATTTAAATAAATCATTTTGTTCATAGTGCTTTGTTCAGTAGGCTAAAGTCTCTAACAGTAGATTGAGAACAATAGACAGATGTCATGGATGCACATCATTTCAGATTTTATATGCTGAGCTTATATCGAGTACAACAATGACAAGATTAGATTTTGAAATCATTGATCCGCATATTCATCAGTGGGATCCTTATCACGCACCACATTCAGCAGCCTTATTGGTTAAAGCTTTGGGGAAATATCCTGTTGTCATGGATCGAGTGGTCAGATTGGTCAAGCCAAAGCCTTTATTGGATACTTTAGGCCTAACAGAATATGCCTTGCGTCCTTATTTACCTGAGCATTATCAGGCAGACACTTCGCCATTTTCAGTAGAGAGTGTAGTTCATGTCGAAGCCAACTGGCATCACCACAAAGGCTTTGGTGTAGTGGAAGAAACCCAATGGATTCAGCAACTAGATTTTAATGTACAAGGTCTAAAACTAGGCGCTATTGTTGCAACGGCTGATCCAAAAGATCGAAAGTTCAAAGATATTCTTAAAGCCCATCAGCAGGTGAGTCCACGCTTTCGCGGTATTCGTAAAATGGCGGCTTGGCATCAAGACAAGGGTGTTTACCGTTGGTGTGATCGGCCACATTTATATCAGAACAAGAGTTTTCTCAAAGGTTTTGAACAACTGGCAAAACTGGATTTATCTTTTGATGCATGGGGCTATTCTACTCAGTTAACAGAAATAACCAGTCTGGCGAAACAATTTCCTGAAACGGGTATTGTGGTTGACCATCTGGCGACACCTGTTGGTCTGTTTGGAGCCGTAGGCAAGAAAACGGGAATTACACAATCGCAGCGTGATGCCATTTTTAAACAATGGCAACAGGATTTGGCACGACTCGCAGAGCAGAAAAATGTCCATGCCAAAATTTCAGGTTTGATGATGCCCGTATTAGGACACCGCTTTTATCAGCAAGATCGAACGGCGAGTGTAAGTGAGATGGTGAATTTACTCACGCCGATGATTCAACATGCGATCACGGTATTTGGCACCGAGCGGATCATGTTTGCATCCAATTTTCCCATGGATAAGCCGAACACGCGTTTAAATGACTTAATCCATGCCTATATTCAAATGCTCAGTCCTTATGGTGAGCAGGCTTTGCATGCCATGTTTAGACAAAACGCTGCCAATTTTTATCAACTTTAAATAGAGTCATCACATGAAAAATTTTAATCAAAAAGTCGCTGCCATTACAGGCGCGGGATCTGGTATTGGGCAACAACTGGCGATTTTATTGGCACAGCAAGGTGCAGATTTAGCGCTGAGTGATGTCAATGAAAAAGGCTTGGTAGAAACACAGGCATTGCTGCAACAGTATCCAGTTAAAGTCACTTTGACTAAATTGGATGTATCTGATCAACAAGCCGTTCGTGACTGGGCAGAAGATAGTTTCAAAGCACATGGCAAGATCAACCTGATTTTTAATAATGCAGGTGTTGCGCTCGCCAGTACCGTTGAAGGTATGAGCTATGAAGAATTGGAATGGATTTTCAAAATCAACTTTTGGGGCGTAGTTTATGGCACCAAAGAGTTCTTGCCTTATCTTAAGCAAAGTGGAGAAGGGCATATTATTAATATTTCCAGTCTGTTTGGCTTAACCGCACAACCAACTCAAAGTGCTTACAATGCCACTAAATTTGCGGTTCGTGGTTTTACTGAAGCTTTACGACAAGAGCTCAAACTTCAGAATGATGGCGTGAGTTCAACCTGTGTACATCCGGGAGGAATCCGCACCAATATCGCCAACAGTGCGCGTATGAGTGACAGTATTCGCAGTTTAGGCATGAATCCTGTCAAGGCGAGTCAGGCATTTAACAAGGTTTTAAAAACATCACCAGAGCAGGCGGCTAAAGTCATTCTAGATGCGGTGAAAGCGGATAAAGCACGGATATTGATCGGTAACGATGCCAAGGTGCTTGATCTGATTCAACGCATTACCCCAACGCATTATTCGCATGCGCTAAGCTTTTTCACTAAGAAGTCCAAGAAAAAGAAAGCTTAAAGCATTCAGATAGGTATTGAAATCATTGAGATTAGATTCAGTTTTTAGACGACAACTTGATGCTTGGAACGTGCATAAAAGAAGGTTTAACTGAACTTTCTTTTATGCATATTGCGTTTAATCCAGACTTTCTAAAATACGGATCATTACCTCAGCATCATATTAAAATTTTGATTTTAGACAGTTCTTATTTAAAATTATAAAAGACAAGCGATACCCTTTATTACATTCTAGAGCCCTTTATCACGGTTAGTATTTTGTGGTTTTGCATAACTAAAACACTTATCGCTGAAATTTGCACGGGCGAAATCATCCTTGATCTTTGCAATGTTTTCATGTTTGCAGTTTTCATCATTCACCTCAGGCATCTTTTCTGAACAAGCCGAGACAAAGAATGTAAAAAGAAGAATAAGGCCTAATTTTTTCATATAAACAACCTTTATATTTTAACTGTCTATTCGTTTCTGGGTTGGGTGAAATTGATTTTTGGGGGTATCACCATCTATGTTTAATTTTTATGGATGAAGGCATTGCTCATTGTTAAACAAGGAGCGTTATAGGGTGAGCAATGCTTTCACATAGATCATATAAAACTGACGATCATTTGCAATAGAGAGAGCAAAATTGTCCCATCTTGTTCGTTTTAAAGGGTTTAATGGTGGTGTAGAGCGTGATAGAAGAGAAAGAGCTGAATAACTAAAGTCAGATTATGCATGTCATATGATTTTAAAACAGCAAAGATTGGCTACTTCGAACCAAGACAATATCTGATCGCCAAGCACAATGTCCGAGAGGAATGCCTATTAAAAAGCAGCTAGAACGATATCACTACAATTCTAAAGTCTCCTGAATGCAAAAATAATTCAAAATGTTGCATGAAAGCTTAAAAAACGATCCAAAATAGGGACTACTATTTATTTGCTAAATATTGAATCGGTTTACATACAGTTAGATTATTCGGTTTCGAGCTCTGATTAGTGTAAATTATTGCCCATGCCAAAGCGCTTTTTTAAAGTACTTCAGCGAATCCATTTTTTGTACATTCGAGAGAGAGTCTAAAGAGTAAAGTATGTCTGTGAGCCTTAGTAAAATCAAAAAACCTTTATATATTCACTATGCTGGAAACGCTCTTTTAGAACTACCTCTGTTAAATAAAGGCTCTGCTTTTTCTGAAGAAGAACGAGAGAATTTTAACTTACATGGGCTAGTTCCATACAATATCGAGAATATTGAAGAGCAGACGCAACGTTCATATCAGCAGTACCTTTCATTTGATAGTGACTTGAATAAGCATATTTATTTGCGAAATATTCAAGATACTAATGAAACCTTGTTCTATAACTTGTTGAGTCAGCATTTAGATGAAATGCTACCGATTATTTATACTCCAACGGTTGGCGAGGCTTGTCAGCGCTTCTCAGACATCTATCGTCGCCATCGCGGTATTTTTATTTCCTATCCAGAGCGTCAGTATATTGATCAAATTATCCATAACGTGAATAAGAAAAACGTTAAAGTGATTGTGATTACCGATGGTGAACGTATTTTGGGTCTCGGCGATCAGGGCATTGGTGGCATGGGTATTCCAATTGGTAAATTGTCGCTGTATACCGCCTGTGGTGGTATTAGCCCTGCCTATACCTTACCGATCACCATTGATGTTGGCACCAATAACCAAGAATTGCTTGATGATCCAATTTATATGGGGTGGAAACAGCCGCGTATCCGTGGTGAGCAATATTATGAATTTGTTGAGCAAATTATTACGGCAGTGCGTCAGCGTTGGCCAGATGTGTTGATTCAATTTGAAGATTTTGCGCAAACCAATGCCATGCCATTATTGACTCAGTACCGCGATAAAATTTGCTGTTTCAATGATGATATTCAAGGCACAGCAGCAGTGACTGTCGCCACATTGATCGCGGCATCACGTGCGCAAGGCAAACAGCTAAAAGATCAAACGGTTACTTTTGTTGGTGCAGGCTCAGCAGGTTGTGGGATTGCTGAACAGATTGTTAGACAGATGATGGACGAAGGTCTGAGCGATCATGAAGCACGTTCGCGTATCTTTATGGTGGATCGTTTCGGCTTGATGACCGATCAACAACCGAATTTACTCGATTTCCAGCAAAAACTTGCCACACCAGTCAATGCAATTAGCACTTGGGAATATACAGGTGAGAACGTCGCTTTGTTGGATGTGGTCAAGAATGCCAAACCAAGTATTTTGATTGGGGTTTCTGGGCAGGCAGGTTTGTTTAGTGAAGAGGTCATCAAAACCTTAGCTAAATATTATAAGCATCCGATTGTATTGCCGTTGTCGAACCCGACTTCACAAGTTGAAGCACAACCAAAAGATATTATTGAGTGGACGCAAGGCGCTGCAATTGTGGCAACAGGTAGTCCTTTTGCGCCAGTTTATTTCCAAGGCAAAGTGTATGCCATTGCACAATGCAATAACTCCTATATCTTCCCAGGAATTGGTCTGGGTGTCATTGCCTGTGGTGCAACCCATATTAGTGACTCGATGTTGATGGCTGCAAGTACCGCCTTGGCAGATTGTTCGCCACGTTTGAAAAATGCTGCAGCGGATTTGTTGCCGAATATTAATGATATTCAACAAGTGTCTAAGTTTATTGCCTTTAAAGTGGCAAAAGCAGCGATGGCGGATGGCTTGGCTGTGCCATTGAGTAATGATGTGTTGAAACAAGCGATTGAAGATAATTTCTGGACGCCAGAGTATCGTAACTACCGTCGTGTTAGTTATTAAGCCATTTAATTTAAAAAGGGACTCTAGCTAGAGTCCCTTTTTTTAGGTCTTATAGGTGGAGAGCAGGATACTGGTTTCACTATTGTAAATCCCTGAAATATTTCGGATTCGCTCTAGGGCTTTATCAAAGTTTTCCAGACTATCTGACTGCAGTTCAACCAGAATATCCCATTTACCGTTGGTGGTATGCAGACGTTCAACGGCTGATTCTAGGCGTAGCTCTCGAATCACGGCCTGCGCTCGGGTACCTTCCACCATGATATTCATCCATGCCCGAATGATGTTTTTTTCAGCATTGGGACGGAAACGCACGGTATAACCTGTGATAATCCCCGTTGATTCCATATATTCAATTCGCTTCTGTACTGTAGCACGGGACACACGTGCTTTTGCAGCCAAGTCGGTAATCGACATCCGTGCATTGTCTTTGAGTAGGCCTAATATAATATGATCGATATTGTTCATTTTGATTCTTTCTATTAGCAAATTGATAAAAAATAATTCATTTTAATCATTATAACGAATTTTGTGAATCAATTTGATTCTTAATAATAATAACAATACAACACCCCAAGCATTTTCACTTCGGCACGAAAGAAGCTGAATGCACATCAGGGAGGATGGGGGTAGGACGCCCTTAAACAAAGGGAATCTGTGAATAACAGGGACAATTGATTAATTAAGGAATAGATGATGTCTTTATCATATGCGGCTCAAAATGGCAGTGCTTGGCAAACTTTTCTCACTCAAGTCGATCGAGTGGCACCTTATTTGGATGCTAATCTCAGTAACTTTGTTAACACACTGAAAACGCCAAAACGTACTCTGATTGTCGATGTACCAATCGTCATGGATGATGGCTCAATTCGCCATTTTGAAGGTTACCGCGTACAACACAATTTATCACGTGGTCCAGGTAAAGGCGGTATTCGTTATCACCAAGATGTTGAATTGAATGAGGTAATGGCGCTGTCTGCATGGATGACCATTAAAACTGCAGTGTTGAACCTGCCGTTTGGTGGTGCCAAAGGTGGTATCCGTGTCAATCCAAAAGAATTGTCACCGCGTGAATTAGAGCGTTTAACCCGTCGTTTCACCAGTGAAATCAGCCCAATTATCGGTCCTCAAATTGATATTCCTGCACCCGATGTCGGTACCAATGCCAACATTATGGGCTGGATGATGGATACCTATTCAAGTATTAAAGGTCATACCGTAACAGGTGTGGTAACAGGTAAGCCTGTTCATTTAGGCGGTTCACTTGGTCGTGTTCGTGCCACAGGTCGTGGCGTATTCGTAACGGGTATGCAGGTTGCAGAACGCATTAAATTACCAGTCGAAGGCAGCAAAGTTGCGGTACAAGGCTTCGGTAACGTGGGGAATGAAGCGGCTTATTTGTTTAGCCATGCAGGCGCAAAAATCGTTGCTGTACAAGACCATACCGGTACCATTTTCAATGCAGAAGGCTTGGATGTCAAAGCATTGCAAAAGCATGTGCTTGAAACTGGTGGCGTGATGGGCTTTGCCGATTCAACTGTGATTTCAGATGAAGAATTCTGGACAGTTGATATGGATATTCTGATTCCAGCGGCATTGGAAGGTCAGATTACGGTCGAACGTGCACAAAAACTGAAAGCGAAAATCGTACTTGAAGGTGCGAACGGTCCAACCTACCCAGAAGCAGATGATGTATTTGTCAGTCGCGACATTACCGTTGTCCCTGACGTGATCTGTAACGCGGGTGGTGTAACTGTCAGTTATTTTGAATGGGTTCAAGATATGGCGAGTTACTTCTGGACTGAAGATGAAATCAATGAACGTCTTGATAAGTTGATGATCCAAGCGATTGCTGATGTTTGGAACACGGCAGCACAGAAGGAATGTAGCTTACGTACTGCAGCTTATATTTTGGCCTGTGAACGTATTCTGAAAGCGCGTAAAGAACGCGGTATTTTCCCAGGTTAAGTCATTTATAAAATTAAAGTGAAGGGCTTGTTGAGCATTCAACAAGCCTGAAGATTAAACAGGAAGTGAGTAAATAAAATGAGCGAAGTCGCAATTACACGTAGCAATTTTAATGATTGGATGGTTCCAGTTTTTGCCCCAGCAAATTTCATTTTAGTGCGTGGCGACGGGTCACGTCTGTGGGATCAAAACGATAAAGAATATATTGATTTTGCAGGTGGGATCGCGGTAAATGCCTTGGGTCATGCACATCCTGTTGCAGTAAAAGCCTTAACTGAACAAGCACAAAAGCTATGGCACATTGGTAATGGTTATACCAACGAGCCTGTATTACGCCTTGCGAAACAATTGGTGGATAGTACTTTTGCTGACAAAGTCTTTTTCTGTAACTCTGGCGCAGAAGCCAACGAAGCTGCATTAAAACTGGCGCGTAAAGTCGGTTTGCTGAGTGGCAATGCAAATAAGAACCAGATTGTTGCATTTAAGAATGCCTTCCACGGTCGTACTTTGTTTACCGTAACAGCAGGTGGTCAGCCAAAATATTCTCAAGACTTTGCACCTTTACCAGGTGGTATTGAACACACTGCGTTTAATGACCTTGAAGCAGCAAAAGCAGCGATCACTGAAAATACTTGTGCAGTTATTGTCGAGCCGATTCAAGGTGAAGGTGGCGTTCTACCTGCAGATATCGAATTCTTAAAAGGCTTACGCGCACTCTGTGATGAAAAAGGTGCTGTGCTGATTTTTGATGAAGTACAAACGGGTGTGGGTCGTACAGGTTCTTTGTATGCCTATATGAATACAGGGGTAACACCTGACATTTTGACCACTGCAAAAGCATTGGGTGGTGGTTTCCCGATTGGTGCAATGATCACTACAGATCATTATGCCAACATGTATGCTGTAGGCGATCACGGTACCACTTATGGTGGTAACCCATTGGCTTGTGCAGTTGCTGGCGCGGTATTTGAATTTATCAATACAGCAGAAGTGTTAGACGGCGTTAAACAACGTCACCAATATTTCATTGATGCCTTAAACAAAATCAATGCTGAGTATGGATTGTTCAAAGAAATCCGTGGTCAAGGTTTGTTAATTGGCTGTGTGTTGAAAGATGAACATGCTGGCAAAGCGAAGAATATCGTGACTTTAGCGGGTGAAGAAGGGCTATTGGCCTTGGTTGCCGGTGCAGATGTCGTACGCTTTACCCCTTCACTGATTATTCCTCAACACGATATTGATGAAGGTCTAAGCCGTTTTGTTCGTGCATTAGCACGCCTCTAAGTCTGCTGTGAGCATCTGCCCATGATGATTGTTCGACATGCAGCGCATCGGGACTTAGATGATATTTATCGTTTAGCGCAACGAGCGGGGGAGTCTGGCATTGGCCTGACTTCCTTACCACAAAATAAAGAAATCTTGGCTGAACGTATTACACGTACCACTCGCACTTTAGACGGCTTATCCGAAAAGTGCGAGGCAAGTTATCTATTTGTATTGGAAGACACCAGCATTCACAAAATTGTGGGTGTGAGTGCAATTGAAGTTGCGGTTGGATTGAATGAACCCTTTTACAACTTCCGTGTGGCCAAACAGGTACATGCCTCTAAAGCTTTAAATGTCTATAAAACTTTAGACACCTTGTTTTTAAGTAATGACCATACCGGTTGTAGTGAACTCTGTACCTTGTTCCTCGATCCTGAATATCGCAAAAACCAAAACGGAAAATTTTTATCCAAAGTTCGTTTTCTGTTTATTGCCGCATTCCGCTCTTTTTTCGAGGAAAGATTGATTGCCGAAATGCGTGGTTTCTCGGATCAAAACGGACAGTCACCGTTTTGGGATTCCTTGGGCTATTTATTCTTCAATATGGATTTTGCTGCCGCGGATTATCTCAGTGGTGTGGGGCAAAAAGCCTTTATTGCAGAGCTAATGCCGAGATTTCCAGTCTACGTTGACTTGCTGACTTCTGAGGCACGTAAGGTGATTGCAGAGGTGCACCCACATACACTGCCTGCGGCAAAAGTGTTGATGTCAGAAGGTCTTAAATATCAAGGTTATGTGGATATTTTCGATGCTGGGCCAACACTGGAAGCCAATACTGCCGATTTACGTGCGGTGAAAGAGAGTCGCTTGCTTAAAGTCATACTCACAGAACAAGTCGAAAGTACTGAGACACATTTTTTGGTTGCCAATGACCAATACCAAGATTACGCCGTGTTGCTGATCAATAACAAAGTCGGTACAGCTGATACTTTGCATATGACCGCAGCACAAGCACAGGCACTGAATATTGCTGAACACGATCAAGTCCGTGTTTTAGCATTAGAAAAAATGGAGAACAACTAATGTCACAAGGTGCATTATTAATTGATGGTGCTTGGGTTCAAGGACAAGGAACCACATTTGAAAAAACCAATCCTGTCAGCAATCAGCAAATTTGGGCGGGGCAAGAAGCAAGCCCAGCCGATGTTGAACAGGCATGCCATGCGGCGCGTCAGGCCTTTCCAGCATGGGCACGTTTGCCATTGGAAGAGCGTATTGTAATCATTGAGCGCTTTGCGGGCTTACTTGAACAGCATAAAACTCAATTGGCTGAAGTGATTAGCCAAGAAACCAGTAAACCACTTTGGGAAACCTTGACTGAAGTGCAGTCGATGATCGGTAAAGTGGCGATTTCGATTCGTGCTTATCATCAACGCACTGGTTTTAGCGAAACTGAAATGCCAGATGGCGTGGCTTCACTACGTCACCGTCCACATGGTGTTTTGGCTGTATTTGGTCCTTATAACTTCCCAGGTCATTTGCCAAATGGTCATATTGTTCCGGCATTGATTGCGGGCAATACTGTGGTGTTTAAACCAAGTGAACTCACCCCTTGGACGGCGGAAGAAACTGCAAAATTATGGCAGCAAGCGGGTCTACCAAACGGTGTGTTGAATATCGTACAAGGTGGACGCAGCACGGGTGAAGCACTTGCAGCAGCAGAACAAATTGATGGTTTGCTGTTTACGGGCAGTGCCAATACAGGCTATCACCTACATAAACAAATGGCAGGCGCACCTGAAAAAATCCTTGCTTTGGAAATGGGCGGCAATAATGCTCTGATCATTGATGAAGCAACCGATATTGATGCCGTGGTGAATTTAGCCATTCAATCCGCTTTCGTTTCTGCGGGGCAACGTTGTACCTGCGCACGCCGAATTATTGTCAAGCATGGTGCCAATGGTGATGCCTTCATTCAACGTTTTGTTGAAGTGGCAAAGAGTTTGGTCGTAGGTCACTGGAATGCTGAACCTCAACCGTTTATGGGGGGAGTAATTTCTGCGCATGCAGCGGAACAGATGTTGGTAGCGCAAAACAAACTGATTGCCTTGGGCGCAAAACCATTGTTAGAAATGACCCGTCCACAAGCGGATAGCTCATTGCTTACCGCGGGTATTTTAGATGTTACTCAGGTGACCGATATTCCAGATGACGAATACTTTGGTCCACTCACTACGATCTATCGCTACAACAGTTTCGATGAAGCCTTGAATATTGCCAATAACACCCGTTTTGGTTTGGCTGTTGGTCTAGTTTCACCTGACCGTGATTTATTTGATCGTGTACTGATTGAAGCACGTGCAGGCATTGTGAACTGGAATAAGCCATTAACAGGTGCTTCAAGTGCTGCACCATTTGGTGGTGTTGGAGCGTCTGGGAACCATCGTGCTAGTGCCTTCTATGCTGCAGACTATAGTGCATGGCCAATGGCATCGCTGGAAAGTGACAGCGTTACTTTACCTTCAAAATTATCACCGGGCATTGTGCTCTAAGACGGATCGCATCGGGACACAGGGAGAATAAAATGTCAGGTTATGAAATCAATTTTGATGGTTTAGTGGGGCCGACGCATCATTATGCAGGCTTATCGTTTGGTAATGTTGCATCGACCAAGAACCGTAATAATGCGTCAAATCCTAAACTCGCAGCTAAGCAAGGCTTAAAGAAAATGAAAGCCCTTGCTGACTTAGGCTTGAAGCAAGGTGTGTTTGCCCCACAAGAGCGTCCGCATGTACCAACGCTACGCCGTTTGGGTTTTACCGGCAGTGATATTGACGTGATAACCCAAGCCATGCGTACTGCGCCAGCTTTATTATCTTCGCTGAGTTCGGCTTCTTCGATGTGGACGGCCAACTCGTGTACGGTATCACCATCGGCAGATAGTGCTGATAAACGTATGCATTTTACCGCTGCAAACTTAAATAATAAGTTCCATCGATCAATTGAGCATCATACGACTACCCGTATTCTTCAAGCCATGTTCAATAATGATGTATATTTCGCGCATCACGAAGCACTGCCTGAAGCCGCTTTGTTTGGTGATGAAGGGGCAGCCAATCATAACCGTCTTGGTGGTGGATATGATCAGGCGGGTGTACAGGTCTTTGTTTATGGACAGCAACAACTGGGTGGAACAGTTGCACCGCAGAAATTCCCTGCGCGTCAAACCCGTGAGGCAAGTGAAGCGATTGCACGTTTGCATCGTCTGGATGCGAAACGCACCGTGTTCATTCAGCAAAATCCAGATGTGATTGATCAAGGTGTATTTCATAACGATGTCATCGCCGTGAGCAACCAGCAGGTCTTGTTCCACCATCAACAGGCATTTTTGAATCAGGCTGTGGCCTTGGATGAAATCCGTCACAAGATGGCAGGGATCGAACAAGATTTTATCTCGATTGAAGTCCCTAATAATCGTGTCAGTGTTGAAGATGCAGTCTCGACTTATTTATTCAACAGCCAGCTTTTAACCCGTGCAGATGGTGGCATGAGTATTGTGGTACCTGAAGAATCACGTCACAACAAGGCGGTATGGAGCTACTTGAATGACATGATTCAAATGGGTACGCCAATTGATGACATCAAGGTATTTGATTTGCGTGAAAGTATGCGTAATGGCGGTGGACCTGCATGTTTGAGATTGCGTGTTGCAGTGAATGAGGCTGAACTGAATGCGGTGAATCCAAACTTATTTATGAATGATGCATTATTCAAAACACTGAATCAGTGGGTCGATCAGCATTATCGTGATGAGTTAACACAAGATGATTTGGCTGATCCAAGCTTGTTGATCGAGAGCCGTACTGCACTCGATGAGTTAACCAAAATTTTAGCTTTAGGTTCGGTTTATCACTTCCAAAGATAAACAGTAAACAACGGCTTTTAAGGATGAAAGTACATGGTTGATCTATTAACGTTGACTTTAACGCAACGAATGCCTGTGCAGATGCAAGGTGAGACGACGGGATTTACATGGCAGTGGTTAGGTGAAGGGCTACTGCAATGTACACCGAAGACAAACTATGAAAAGACCATGCTGCTTTCTGCTGGAATTCATGGCAATGAAACGGCACCTATCGAGCTATTGGACCAGATTATTCATGATCTATTTGCCGAGCGTTTAACGCTTGCAGTACGGGTACTGTTTGTGCTGGGGAATCCTGAAGCGATTCGACACGGATTGCGCTATTTGGAAAATGATATGAACCGCATGTTTTGTGGTGCCTATCAGCAATTAGCCCAAGATCAGGAAACCGAACGGGCTGCTCACTTAGAGCAAGTGACAGCACAGTTTTTTGAACAAAGTCAGCCGCAGGCACAGCGTTATCACTATGATCTGCATACTGCAATTCGTGCTTCATTGCTGCCCGTTTTTGCCCTATTTCCATATCAAACACATGCCTATGATGAATTCCTCATCCAAAGTCTAGAGGCTGCTGATTTGGATGCTTTGGTCTATCACAATGCCGCAGGCAAAACCTTTACTCACTTTACGGCTGAAAAATTTCAGGCAGCCAGTAGTACTTTGGAGCTAGGTAAGGCCAAACCTTTTGGGACCAATGATTTAGTCCAGTTTGCCAGTACTGACCAGATGTTGCGCGCAGTCCTTGCAGATCAAGCATTGCCGATTAGACAGAAATCCGACATTCGACAGTTTAAGGTGGTGGATTCAGTAGTAAAACAAAGTGAAGATTTTCAACTCAAATTGAGTGCTGACGCACCAAACTTTTCTACTTTTCAGAAAGGTGAGTTGATTGCAATACAACAGGCTGGGGATTATGTTGCGCATGATCAACAAGTCTGGATTTTATTTCCAAACCCTAAGGTAAAAACAGGGCTTCGGGCTGGACTGATTTTAAAAGAAATTGAATAAGCAGTCGCCGCTTTAATAGTTTAACTGTCGGCAAGGAATAGATGAAATGGAGTTTGAATATGGATGTTCAATAGAACAAAACGTGTCAAAGAATATCGTTTAGATATTCGTTTTTATGAAAGTGAAACAGCAAGGACAGGTTGTCATAAGAATACAGTTGGAGTGACCGTGTATGAGTAACAATAACGAAAAGACATTTCCCTCAGGCCAAGCCCTGAGTGGACAATATGTACCACAGCAGGATGTTGCCAGTTTATCGCAAACTTCGAGCGCAGAGATTGAGGTGGGTAAACCATTGAAACGTGCCATGACCAAGCGTCATCTGGTCATGATTTCTTTAGGTGGTGCAATTGGAACAGGGCTGTTTTTAGGCTCTGGTGATGTCATTTCTCAGGCTGGTCCAGTCGGTGCGATTCTCTCTTACCTACTGGGTGGTGTAATTGCATACATGGTGATGTTGTGTTTGGGTGAACTCGCTGTACAAATGCCAGTTTCTGGTTCTTTTGGTGAATATGCCAGAACCTATATTGGCCCAGGCACAGGCTATATGATCACATGGTTATACTGGCTGACGTGGACTGCAACCTTAGGAACTGAATTTACAGCCGCTGCTTTATTGATGCAGGAATGGTTTCCGTCTATTTCCATGTGGACCTGGACCTTATTATTTGCAGGGCTGGTATTTAGCTTGAATGTCAGTTCGACACGGCTATTTGCTGAGTCAGAGTTCTGGCTATCTTTGGTTAAAGTCCTGACCATTATCTGTTTTATTGGATTGGGTTTAGCCGCTATCTTTGGCTTTATTTCTTATCATGGGCATGAGTCTGCACCGTTGTTCAGTAAGTTGACGGAACATGGCTGGTTTCCAAATGGTATTTTCCCAATTTTTGCGACCATGTTGATCGTGAACTTTGCATTCTCAGGTACAGAGTTGATTGGTGTCGCGGCAGGTGAAGCAGAAGAACCTGCGAAAACAGTACCTAAAGCAATCAATGCTGCGATTTGGCGTTTGTTGATTTTTTTTGTGGGTACCATTGTGGTGATTTGTGCATTACTGCCTTATGAAATGGCAGGTATAAATGCCAATAGTGTCAGCAATAGCCCATTTGTTACCGTATTTAATTATATTGGGATTCCATACGCAGAAGACATTATTCGTTTTGTGATTATTACGGCACTTTTATCTGCTGCAAACTCAGGTTTATTTGCTGCATCGCGGATGATGTGGTCATTGTCTGCAAAGAATCAGTTACCGAAGGTGTTTTCAAAATTGACCCGTTCAGGCACACCGATTATCGCGATTATTGTGACCATGTTTGGCGCGATTCCAGGGTTATTATCGGAACATTTTGCACCTGAAACAATTTTCAAAAATTTATTGGGTGTTGCCGCTTTTACCATGGTGGTGGTATGGATTTCGATTTGTGTTTCCCAATTTAACTTCCGCAGACAATGGATCAAATCGGGTAAAACAGTCAAAGACTTAAAATTTGCTGCACCATTATTCCCACTCACCCCGATTTTAGGAGGTGTGTTCTGTGTGATTACCTGTATCAGTATGGTGACCGATCCATCAATGCAAGTCGGTTTTGTCTGTTGTGTATTATTTATTATCGCCTGTTATGCGAGCTACAATATTTTTTATAAAAACAAAGCCATTTAAATAACATTTTTATTTAAAAATAAACGTATAGACGAATAGGTTGTAGGCGTGATCTGCAACTTATTCGTCTTTTTTATGTATGATGATAGGGCGATCTCTCGGTCGGTGATAGACTACCTATGCCTGAGCTTTGCTCTTTCAGATAAAGACTGAATAAGCCATCAATCGATATGATTAAGAATGCTTTTAGATGATGATTTGTTTACATATTGTGTAAGAAATATAGTCCTTGGTTGTGATTGCAAAAATAAAAGGTATAAATGGGTTAAGTCGATTTCTTAAACAACAATGAATCTGTGTAATGAGTTTGACTTTATGGCGAATAAAAATAATCCATCCTTAGTGATTGGTCAGCAAGTCAGACTCACTGAACTGGCGGGTTGTGAAGAATGCGATGCAATATATCGTAGGGTTGAGCTTGCATCGGGTGAACGAGCATATTGCACCTGTTGTGGTGCGGAGTTATATCGTCGAAGTCGATCTTTTTCGTCTTTGCTTGCCTTAGTCATTACCGCTTTGATTGTTTTTGTGATTGCCAATAGTTTTCCCATCGTTATTGTTGAGCTACAGGGCAATACCTCGCAGACCACTTTAATCGGTGCTGCATGGACCATGTTTCATATTGATCGTGCATTGGTCGGTGTTTTAATTCTGATTACCACTTTTATTGTGCCTTTGGTTGAACTGTTATTGTTGAGCTATGTGCTTTTCTTTATTAGTGTGTTGAAGGTTAGGCCTCAATTTTTGACTTTGGCACTGAGAGCCTTATTTCTGTTTCGGACATGGGGAATGGTTGAGGTTTTTTTAATTGGTGTACTGGTAACCTTGGTCAAACTTGTGGGGATGGTCACCGTCATTCCTGGTGTTGCACTGTGGGCATTTACATTATTGAGCGTGCTTTTGGTCTATATTGCTTCGGTCAAGATTAAAGATATCTGGGATGAAGTTGATCGGAGTTTGGGATGAAGCAAAAACACGACCATGACACCGAGATCGGTTCAATTGTAGAACACCTTTCCGATGTTGATTTACAGATCAAAAATTATGTCAGAGCAAAACAGGTCGGGCTCATTCAATGTCATTGCTGTGGATTACTAAATTCTGTAGCGACTCATGCAGATCAGCACAATCATGTTCAATGTTCGAGATGTAAAAGCACCTTGCACTCGCGTAAACCACAAAGTTTAAATCGTACTTTTGCTTTGGTGGTCGCTGCAGCAATTTTATATATTCCAGCAAATGTGCTACCCATGACGGTAACAGATTCTTTGTTGGGGCGTCAGCAAGATACCATTATCAGTGGTGTGATCTATTTTTGGCAAAATAGTGATTATCTGGTGTCCGTGGTTATTTTTATGGCCAGTATTTTTATCCCGATTTTAAAATTATTGATTCTGATTTTTTTATTAATTTCAGTCTATATGCAGTCATCATCGAGATGGCATTTTACCCCTGAACAATGTGCGCTGATGTATCGTATTGTTGAATTTATTGGGCGGTGGTCGATGATCGATGTTTTTGTGGTTGCATTGCTGACTGCATTGATTCAAATTCAGTCATTGGCAACTATTTTGGCAGGACCTGGCGCAGTTGCTTTTGGTGCTGTGGTGGTGTTAACCATGTTTGCTTCACTCAGTTTTGATCCAAGAATTATTTGGGACAATTATTTCAAGGCGCGTCACGCGAATGCGCAACAATCAAATCATTTGAAAGGAACGGCGATTCATCAATTAAAAAGT
The DNA here is from genome assembly GCF_013072695.1 of Acinetobacter sp. Ac_5812. Lineage (GTDB taxonomy): Bacteria > Pseudomonadota > Gammaproteobacteria > Pseudomonadales > Moraxellaceae > Acinetobacter. The sequence goes on along the minus strand of NZ_LXUK01000027.1, from coordinate 209,969 downwards.
TAAGATTGACGATGAGCCTTATTTTTGACCTATAAAAGAAAGATCACTATGTCAGAAAATACCCCGAATAGCCAAGATTCTGAAGAAAACACTACGGTGTTGACGCAGAACGATGCAATCTTTGACGAACCTGAAAAAAAGAAGGGACGTTGGAGACCTGCGCTCATTTGGCTGGTTCCATTTGTTGCGCTTTTAATCGCACTTTCGCTTGCAGCAAAAGCCGTTTTGGATACAGGTCCAACCATTGAAGTGTCTTTCCGAACAGCAGAAGGCTTGGTTGCAGGGAAAACCACGGTACGCTATAAGCAGGTTGATATTGGTTTGGTTCGACAAATTGATCTTTCGGATGACCGATCTCATGTCATTGCCAAAATCGAATTACGCAAAGATGCCAGTAATTTTGCTGCCAAAGATTCGCGTTTTTGGGTGGTGAGACCTCGAGTAGGAACGGGCGGTATTTCTGGGATAGATACCTTACTCTCAGGGGCATACATTGAAGTCGATGGGGGAAAGGCTGAGCAGAAGCAAGAGAATTTTACTGGGCTTGAAGTTCCACCTGTCGTGTCATCGGATATTCCAGGTAAGGTATTTTTCTTAAAAGCACAGGACTTGGGATCACTTGATGTTGGCGTGCCGATTTACTATCGCAGAATTAATGTCGGGCAGATTACGGCATATAAATTGGCAGCTGATGGAAAAAGTGTTGAACTACAAACCTTTATTCAATCTCCTTACGATAAGTTCGTAACCACAGATGCACGTTTTTGGCAGGCCAGTGGGGTCGATGTGACCTTAAATGCATCAGGATTTAATCTGGATACGCAATCGCTTGCCAGTATTATTGCGGGTGGTATTGCCTTTGGTTATCCAGAAAATTCTGCTGGTGCTATTGCACCAGACAATAGTTATTTTACTTTGTCTGATTCTCGCAAAGAGGCCATGAAAGAGCCTGATGGTAAGCCGCGTCCAATTATTATGTACTTTGATCATTCGCTTCGTGGTTTAACCGCGGGTGCACCAATTGACTTTATGGGTATTGAGATTGGTAATGTCAAAGCGATCAACGTCGAATTTGATCAGTCTTATACACATTTAAGAATGCGCGTGGATGCAGTGATTTATCCATCGCGTTTAGCGCATGGCAAAGAGCTTGATCCAGATGGCGAAATTTTTAAATATTTTATTGAGAGAGGTTGGCGTGCGCAGATGCGGACGGGTAATTTATTAACAGGTCAGAATTATATTGCCTTTGATAAGTTTCCAAAAGCCAAAGCCGCTTCTTTAATCACGAGACCAGATGGGCGTGTTGAAGTACCGACCACGGCAACAGAATTGAGTGGCTTACAGGCACAAGTGTCCCAAATCGCGGATAAAGTGAGTAAGTTCCCACTCGAAGAGATTGGGCAAGATGTTCGTAAGACGCTTAATAATATGAACACCACCATCGAGTCGACAGACAAACTGGTGAAACAGTTGGATGGCAAAGTTGCACCAGGCTTACAAGCGACGCTGAATGATGTACGTAAAACCATGCAATCGAGTGAATCCATTTTATCTAGTGATGCACCAATGCAGCAGGATGTGCGTAAAGCATTGCAGCAAATGACTCGAGCTGCGGCATCCTTACAATTAATGGCTGATTATATTGAACAGCATCCTGAATCGCTGATTCGGGGTAAAAAAGCAGAGGCAAACAAATGATAAGAACAATCATCGCTAAACATTCATCTGCTGTAGCCGGAGTGCTCAGTAGCGTGAGCATCTTATCTGCTGCTGTATTGCTCACCGCTTGTTCGGGTTCACTCACACCGAATTATTACACCTTGGCAAGCAAAGTCTCTCCATTGCCAAGTTCAAAGGTCAAGGTCATTGAAGTATTGCCTGTTGGATTACCAGATCGTATCAATCGTGCGCCTATCGTGATACAGGATGCAGCAGGTAAATCTAAAATCATGGAAAACGAGCGTTGGACGTCCACGCTTGGAGCTGAATTAAGAGACAACCTGTCTGCTGGTCTACAGCAAAAGCTTGGTGCGGTTGACCGTTATAATAGCGGTATGGTGGGTGGCAAGGTGTCTTATCGTGTCGCAACCGATTTTGCACATTTTGATATCATTAATACATCCGATATCGCGAACAAAAATGTTGAAGTTTCGGTTGCGTGGATCATTAAGCGTAATGATCCAAATATCACCCTAGATCAAAACTCAACCCAAAATCAGCAGTTGGCATGTCGTATGACCTTTACTCAGCCAGTATCAAGTAAGAACAATCAGATACAAGATATTGTGAGTGGTGCGAGTAGTTCATTAAGTCGAGTGATTGATGCAATGGCATTGTCAATTGTGTCCTTAGATGCAAAAACCTCACCCAACATAAATGGGGTAATTTGTTCATAATTTGACTGAAAAGTGGTCGGATTGATCATTTTTGTTTTGTTCAGGTTTTATTGTTTATTCAGACATCACACTTTAATGTTGTTTTAAGTTGCTCTCTTTAATTTACCAGCTAATACGAACACCTCATTTCGTCTTTGGCTAAATCAAAACATTAAAGAGAGCATAAAAATGAATCAATGTGTGATGAGCGCAAAAAATATTATTCGTGGTAAGCACCACCCAGAATTTTTACAGCATGAAGTCCTTGCTGATATTTTTATTCAGACGGCACAGACATTTCCAGAAAAAATTGCCTTGATCGAGGCGGAACAAAAGCTGAGTTATGGCGAGCTCTACCAGCAAGCCTTGGTCATGGCACAGCATTTAACCCTTAAGGGGGTAAACGCTGGCGATATCATTGGCTTATGGCTGCCGCGTGGTATCGAACTATTAAAATCACAGTTAGCAATTTGTTTAAGTGGTGCGGCTTGGTTACCATTTGATATGGATACCCCCGCAGATCGAATCGCCGTTTGTCTTGAAGATGCTGCTGCGGTGGGCATGATTACCAGTGATGAATGGTATGAACATCTACAAGACGTCCCACAGAGCAAATGGACCAATACTGAATTACAGCGACCACTGCATGAGACTGTGGAATTAGCCAAAACTACGCCTGAACAGCCTGCATATATTATTTATACCTCGGGTTCAACAGGAAAGCCGAAAGGGATTGTGATCACCCAGAAGAATATTTGTCATTTCCTGCGCAGTGAAAACAGTATTTTAGGGATTCAGGAACAAGACAAAGTCTATCAGGGTTTTTCTGTTGCTTTTGATATGTCCTTTGAAGAAATCTGGTTGTCTTACCTCGTTGGAGCAAGCTTGTGGATTGCACCAAAATCCTTAGTGAGCGATCCAGAGCGACTCTGCCAAACACTAAAACAACAACAGATTACCGTATTACATGCGGTACCCACCTTGTTGGCGCTATTTCCTGAAGATGTCCCGAACTTGCGCATTATCAACTTGGGTGGGGAAATGTGCCCTGATTCATTGGTTGAACGTTGGGCCTTACCGCACCATCAAATGTTTAATACCTATGGACCGACTGAAACGACAGTATCGGCTAGTTTAGAATTATTACAGCAGGGTAAGCCCGTGACCATTGGTAAGCCATTACCGAATTATGGCATGTTGGTGATTAATGCAGAGCGAGAGTTATTGGCTCAAGGCGAAACGGGTGAGCTGTGTATTTTTGGTCCAAGTGTGGCACAAGGTTATTTAGGCCGAGCTGATTTAACCGCTGATAAATTTATTGAGAATCCTTGGGCAAATAATGAGGATGAAATCAGCTTGTATCGCACAGGAGACCTCGCCAAAATTGATGAATTTGGTCAGGTGCATTGTTTGGGCCGTGCTGATGATCAAATCAAAATTCGTGGTTTCCGAGTTGAACTTGGTGAAATTGAAGCAGCACTATGTGATCTGGATGGAATTGGAACGGCAGCAGTTATTCTAAGAGCTGAAGATGGTATTGATCAGCTGATTGCTTTTATTGCACCTGAGTTGGAGGCAAAACAAAGCATTGAGGTTAAACAGCTTCGACATCATCTGAGTCAGCGCTTACCGCCGTATATGGTGCCAAATCGCTTTGAAATTATTGAAGAAGTGCCACGACTATTATCTGGGAAAATTGATCGTAAGGCATTGAAGGCTCGCCCATTAACCAGTGTGATTGATCGGAGTGAATCAGACCAGCCACAGAATGAAGCTGAACAGATTTTATTTGAGATTCTAGGTCGTTTATTTCCGAATATCCCAATTAAGTTAGACTCAGATTTTTTTGATGATCTCGGAGGTCACTCCTTACTCGCTGCGGTATTGATCTCGAATTTACGTGAACACCCTCAATATAGCCATCTAACCATTCAAAGCTTATATCAGGCCAGAAAAGTTGGGGCGATTGCAGCTTTAATGTTAGAACAGCCTGAACCTTCCTTATTTGATCGTCAGATTGGGCAAGGTAATCCACGCAATCAAAGCTATAAATGGCTGTGTGGAATTGCACAAGCGGTGACGATTCCTGTACTGATCTCGATCAATATTCTGCAATGGTTGGCACCATTCTTTACTTATCACTATTTCACTGGGGGGACACGAGACAGTATTCCTTATGCGATCGCGCTGTCGTTATTGGTTTATATCAGTGTGATTATTGCCAGTTTTGCAGTTTCAATTACGGTAAAACGTTTACTGATGTTAGGGGTTGGCGCAGGTCGTTATCCATTATGGGGAATGACCTATTTCCGTTGGTGGTTAGCTGATCGGATCAGCAGTATTTCACCTGTGTATTTACTGTCTGGTTCAACCTTACTAAATTTATATCTCAAAGCACTTGGGGCGAAGATTGGGCATGATGTCACCATTAGCTCTGTGCATATCCGTATGCCATCACTATTAAAGATTGAAGATGGGGTCAGTATTGGATCTAATGTAAATCTGGAAAATGCTAAGGTGGAACACGGGCAGTTGGTATTAGGTTCAATCCAACTCAAACAAGACAGTTATGTAGGATCTTATGCAGTATTAGAAGAAAATACCGTGTTAGAACCGCAAGCGCATGTCAATGCTTTAACCTCAATTGAATATGGCACGACGGTACCTGCAGGCGAAATTTGGGATGGAACACCAGCGAAAAAAATAGGCCATATTGATGAGTTAGAATCATTGGCAGCACGTCCAAAATTATCTTTAATGCGCAAATTTTCTGAATATGGCTATTACAGTGTCAGTGCTTTAATCATTGCGTGTTTGTTCTTTATCCCGATTTTTCCAAGCTTTTTATTGGTCGACTGGTTAGATGTCAATGTGTTTAATATTGACCCCAATAATCATGTGCAAATCGCGCTGTATTATTTCATTCTTGCCATTCCTGCCAGTGCAATGATGATGGTGATCACTGCATTGATTTCATCAGCTATACGTAAAGTGGTGTTGCCGCGTTTAGAGACAGGCACTTATGCCATACATGGTGGTACTTATTATCGTAAATGGTTCGCAGCTCAGATTTTAGAAACCAGTTTACAGACTTTACATGGCTTGTTTGCAACCTTATATGCTCCGACATGGTTCCGGATGTTGGGCGCAAAGGTGGGTAAAAATACAGAAATTTCAACCGCTACAGGTGTGATTCCTGAAATGTTGACCCTAGGTGAAGAAAGCTTTATTGCAGATGCGGTGATGTTGGGCGATGAGGAGATTAAAGGCGGATGGATGTCGTTAAAATCTACTCAAATTGGGAATCGTAGTTTTGTTGGGAATAGTGCCTATATCGCGGATGGTACGGTATTACCGGATAATGTCTTGATTGGCGTGCAATCGAAAACGCCAGATAATCGAGAAATGTATTCAGGTCAAACATGGTTCGGTTCGCCACCTTTATTGTTGCCAGCGCGTGAAGCAGCAGCGCAATATCCAGATCATCTGACCTTTAAACCAAGTATCAAACGCCGTTTCATGCGCGGGTTGATTGAGGGTTTACGTATTGTATTACCGACAGCACTCGCCATTGGTGTAGGTTATATGATTGTTTTAGAAGTGATTGATGTCATTAATGACTATAGTATTGCGATGGGGCTATTGGCTTTAACGATGGCTGGACTGTTATATGGTGTCGGTTGTTTTGTCATCGTGACCGTATTGAAATGGGCTTTAATTGGACGTTATCAACCACGTTCAGCACCAATGTGGACCATGTTCGTTTGGTTAAGTGAAGGCATTACCAGTCTTTATGAATCTGTTGCGATTCCGAACTTTTTGAATTACTTAAGAGGGACACCGATGTTGCCTTTCTTCTTGCGTCTTTTAGGCGTCAAGATTGGTAAGGATGTCTATTTGGATACGGCTGATATTACTGAATTTGACTGCGTGAAGATTGGAGACCGTGCAGAATTTAACAGTTTCTCTGGACCACAAACGCATTTATTTGAAGACCGCATCATGAAAATTGGTCAAGTCAATATCGGCAGTGATGTCGTAGTGAATTCGCGTAGTATCATTTTATACAATGCCAATGTGGCTGATCATGCGGTATTGGGTCCACTGACATTGGTAATGAAAGGAGAGAATATTCCTGCAAAATCAGCATGGATTGGCTCACCTGCAGTACCTTGGAAACATAATTAATTTATTTCTAAGTGATCACTAAAAGGGATAAGAAAATAATTTTTCTTATCCCTTTTCTATATGTGCAGTGAAGAGGACTGAAGAAAGATTTAATGCGCTGTTGAAGCCAGTTTGGATTTAAAAAACACTAAACAGACAAGGATAAAAGCCAATAACACAAAAGAAGCACCGAATCGACTTAAATCCAGCCCACCATGATCAAGTGGTTTATCTAAGAAGTCACCTAAGACAGCACCGAGAGGTCTGGTTAAAACAAAAGCTGACCAGAATAAAAATGTTCTAGAGATTTTGGTCCAATAATACAAGACAATCAAGACAAGCAGTAATGAACCAAAGATCAGGGCAGCCCCTGTATAACCTAGGCCTTGGGTATCTGCTGTCCAGTCACCAAGCGCTGTTCCTAGGGTTTGAGAGAACATAATAGTGACCCAGTAAAAGGCTTCGGTCTTTGCGGACTGGACACTGTTCACTGCAATGTTGCCACAGCTCCAATACCAGATCGCAAGCGAGCTAAGCAGTAGGGTGAGTAAAATAATACTCCCCCCGAGATAGCCTATGCCTAGAGAGCGATCGACATAATCAGCAATGGTGGTTCCCAGTGTTGTGGTTGAGATAATGGTTGCCCAATATAAGAAGGGTTTGTATTGTTTGGCTTTCATTTGCAGTGAAACAAAGCCAATAAAAATAATAGAAAAAATACATGTACTTAAGATATAGCCCAGATTGAGCGACATTGATAAAGCATCGCCAGCCGTTTCACCGAGTGTTGTGGCTGCAATTTTTATAATCCAGAACAGCAATGTCACTTCAGGCACTTTGCTTAATACTTCGGGTAGCCTATTTTTGTTATCCATAATTCACTCCAATTTAAGGGTAGATCAAATTTAGGATTTTTTTATTAATAGCGACTTAAAACTAAATTGTAATTTTGTTTGGTTTTTTAAGAGTATTTAATTTTATTTTAAGCTGATATTTTTATATTTGCATCGTCAAAACATCATGGAACGATTGACGATGTCAATTGAAACTATCGATATCAGCTTATTTAATTGGATTAACTCGGTTGCAACTCAAAATCCTATTTTAGATAAAGTTGCATTATTCGCATCACATAATTTAATTGCAGTATTATTTGTATTTTTAATTGCTTCATTGTTTTTTAAGGATAAGAAATATCGAGTGCAGTTTATCAAGATGCTCATTACCATCGTTGCTTCATTACTCGTGACTCAGATCATTCATGCGGTCTACTACCATCCACGTCCTTTTGACATGGGAATCGGACACATCCTGACAGGACATGGTTCATCTTCTTCATTTCCAAGCCAGCATACCTTGACGGTGGCAACCATTGCTTTTTCCTATCTACTTTCAGGATATCGAAAAATAGGCAGTGCAGCTTTGTTATTGGGCTTAATTGTAGGTTGGTCCAGAATTTATATTGGTGTTCATTTCCCTTTCGATGTACTGGGATCATTTGTGATTGCTTTTATACTGGTATCGGGGGTGAATATCATATTTAAGGAATTTATTTTTAAAGTTAAAAAAACAGTTGCTATATCTGTTATTGATTAAGGTAATTTTAATTTTAGTATGCTATATGTTTAATTAAAATATTTAAATTTGATGTTGAAATAAAGCCTATCTATATAAAGGGGGAGGTTTTATTTTATTTAATTATGTTCTAGATATATTTAAGACTCATCTGCTCTTGCAGTTAATTGACCTTCCGCAGTCAGTTGTTCTGCCATTTCTTTGGTTTTTCTTAAACCCGGCATACGGTACTCAGTATGGCCATAATCTTTAATCGATTTCCAGCGACCGCCCCAAGTCAAACCAACGGATTCAGCCACTTGCCCATAGAGTTCATAACCACGCATCGCCCAAGGATCACGTTCCGTAATGACCACTTTGCCATTGCGTTTAAAGGCAACATCGGCAGCTAAACCGAATTGATGATAGCTTTGGTAACCTTTGGCGCGGGTTGTATTCGGATTCCCCGCCAACATATTCTGGCGGTTTGGACTACGGTAACCCTCCAGCAAGACCAACTCATAACCGTGTTGCTCTTTCATAATTTTAAAGACCATGAGCAGGCGTTGCTTATAACGAGGATTGATTTTGTCCCATTTACGATCAACCAAGGATGAATCTAAACTGCCATGTGAATGTGTAAGTGGAATCTCAATTTGAGAGGCATCAATACTCGGATCTGTCGGGTGCTGTGCTTGATACGCTTGTTCTAGACGGGTTGCTTCGACAATTGCATCTTGGATCAGTGTATCGTCAACATCAGGTGGAGGGCTTAGCATTTCACCATTAAGTAAGGTGTAAATTTGTGGATCTGTTTCTTTTAAATACTCGGCTTCAATTCGTGTGGAATTGATCGGGCGGGTAAACGCAAAAATCAAAATACTGGCAAATAAAAAGAAACCAGCGATTAAAATCCACCACTGCTGTAAATGCCAATGTGATTGCAATTTTTCTGGCGAAGCTGCTTGATGCATATGTTCTGCGAACTGCATGGCATTAACAATTTTCTTTTTGCTACTCGGTAATAATGAATGCAGTAGCTGTTTGCATTTATAGCGCAGCTCGTAAGACATGAGCAGCGTTAATCCGATCGCGACAGCGACGAAGCAAAAGAAAATAAGAAAAATCATGCTTTATTGCAGTTCATTCACAGCAAAAGGCTTTTGTGTGACTTTGATTTGTACCGTTGCCTCAGGTGCTTCCGCTTCTACCTCAGGTGTTTTAGCAGGCGCGGTAGTCTTTGTTGTTTGAGGAGCAGTCTTAACTACTTTATTCGTTGCTGCAGGGACTGCTTCATTCTTCCCAGAAATAGGTTTGGTTGGCGCTACAGCTTGTGCGGATTTTGCATTTGGCTCATTGGCAAATGGGGAAACGTGCTGTCCAGTCGGTGTTGGTGCGGCGGCTGGAGGTGTGCGTTGGAAGAATTTATTTAAATCATTACTACCGGGTTGAGTGAAATTATTATCCTCTACTGATTCGGCTGTTTCATGATGACTAGCTGTCGTTTCCTCTGAGCTTTGAGTTGTCGTTTTGGTATTATGGGCTTGAGCACGATTATTTTCTTCTACAGCTTGCTCTTGTTGCGTTGTAGCTGTATTGGTTCTACTCGAGTCCGTAACAAATAACAGAAAGAAAACCAGTGCTGCAAATATAACTCCTGAAATAAATCCAATCAGTAAATAAATGACAGGCGATAAGGTTTTTTTCTTATTGGTCTGTAATATGCGTAAAGAAGTTGCTCTTTCCTGAGTCATACGTGATCAACTAAGGCAAATGGATGGTGATATGTGCTTCTTCAGCAGGTGCTGAAATCACATTTTGATATGGGTTTAAAGTATTCTGGTTTTGCTTTGATAACATAAACTTAAGTCCAGCAAAGGTCAGTGCAGCAAACATGAGTAAGAAGATCAGAATCCAGAAAAAAGGCAATTCATGATGAATAATATGTTTAATTTGATCAGGAATTGCTGCAAATGGAGAAAAAGCTGCTTTTTTCCCTTTGAGATAATCAATCTCATCACCAACCCGAGCGACAAGATGGTTTAAGCTCTCAACTGATTCCAGACGATATTTTCCTTGAAAACCGAGTAATAAGCAGTAGTGGAAAACTTCAAGCGAAGCTAAACGCTCTTTACCACGACTGCGCAGTTGTTCCAAGATTTCAAAAAAACGATAACCAGCCAGTTGCGAGCCAAATAAACTCAATTGAAGTGGACTAATCAGCCAAGTATTTTGCAAGTTAAAGTAAGCAGGATCTTGTTGCGTAGCAATGGTTTCATCAATCAATGCACAAAATGCATATTTCGAATCATGAATATCATCAGCAGAAAATTGTAAGCGTTTGGCTTGTTGCTCAAATCGGTTCAATAAATCTACAATTTTTTCACGAAAATCATTTGGATTCGATGGGATATAACGGTTACGAAGCAAGAAGACTAAATAAAAACCGTCATGTAATAGATCAATCAAGTTAGTTGTTTGCACTTTATTTTGTGGTTGGTCAGACGTAGGGAAGCCTGAACCAATTTTTCCATCATCAAATAAAGAAGGGATGCCTGTTGGTTGAGTCATTGTGATTCTCTTAACTATTCATTACGGCAATGAGTTCAATACTGATATCTTGGAATCCAGCGGGTACATAGACACAGATCGATTCTGACTCAAGCATGCGTTGATACAATTCGTGATGTGGTTCGATTTCAAAATAGCTCACTCCAGAACGTACTGGAATTGCAGTTGGCACCTGCATTAAATGATGGAGTGGAACCGCTGGAAGAGCGGCAATAACACGTTGTTCTACATCAATTGTGCTACCCACTTTAAAGCGCAATGGAACGATTTGGATCAATTCATGGGTTTGCATCATGCTGCTTGAAACCGCGATATAGAGACGAGTGTCACGGGTAATTTTGTCAGACTCAAGACTACCAACCCAATACGATGGTCGTGTTTCTTTTAAAGCAATGCTGAAATAACGGCTCGAAATAATGGTGTCTAATAAATCTCGCAGGATGAGATCAAGCTGCTGAAAACTGTCTTGTAACTGATGATGTTTATACTGTGGCAAATGATCCACATCATAGGCAGTAGAGAACGTCAGTAAAGAACCCGTTAAACGTAATAATTCTGAGAATAAACGTTCAGGGTGAATGAGTGGGTATTGGAGTAAATGATTCAGTCCTGCATATGCCGTGTTTAAAGCATTGATCAACCAGAACGAAACAATATCACCTGAACGGAACTCAATCAGTTTCTGTTCATTTTCACGGTTATTACTTTGAATCATCTTAATTTTTGCCTTAATCACGTTCAAGGTACGTTTTAGGTTGTTCATTAAAGATTCTGACGCAGCAATATGTAAAATTGGCGGAATAAACTTATTATCTAATTCAAAATGACCTGAGCTTTGGCGTTTAATTCTAGCGACAGGGACATATAAGAAACCATCTAAATTTTGGCTCGGCTGAATATGTTGTTCAAGCAGCTTGAATTCGGCACGACGACGCAACAGATTTAGTTCAGCAGGGCTGGCATCGGTAAACAGATCATGAGTTTCTGTCAAATAGTTATGATAGCGACTAGAAACTGAGCGTGTTTCATCCGCGATATTCTTCTTATTGGCTTGTAAGATTGGGAGCGCCAAATAAACCGTCATCTCACCTTGTAGATTAAGATCATCCAGCAATAATGGCTCTGGCAATAAGTCTTGTGCAGGAGCGTGATAAATCTCGCCGTCTTGCCAAATGATTTCGACTTCTTGGAGTGCCAGAATATGGGTAGAAAGTTGAACCTCGTCAAATTTTAACTTTTGTACGCCATAGGCATGTGGAATCATCGCCCGAATCGTATGATTCAAACGTTGTTCATGATAGGTATCTTGGATCTGAAAATGCTGAGGACGTAAAAATAAGCCTTCACCCCAAAGAATCTTTTCTGCTTTAAACATATGTATTTACCAACAATTATTCGTATTCATTCTTTGGCTGAACACCAAGAGTGTCCTGTAGCATTTGTAAAGGATGCTCATCCTTAATCACCTGAGTTAACCATTCATGTAATGGCATCTGACTCCATTTAATCGTTTTTTGCAGCATATAGCTGACAGGGCTATGTGGCTCATTTTTCTGAAAATAAGTGGCAATTTCTTGTAGTACACGCATGGCCTGTTCACGGTTTTCGACATGCGATTGGACTTGGGGTTGGAAAGACAGTTGGTTTTGGGGTGCAGTAGATTGTGTCGTCACGGGTTGTACCATCGGCGTTGTCGATGTTTCGATTTCTGTCATGACAGTTTGAGTTGCCTGTTCAAACAGATCGGTCTTATAAATCTTTTTCAGCGTGATATGAATGGTGTCTAAGCTTGAATCGATTGCCGCAAAACTCGGTGAGTCTAAACCAAGCAGGGCATCTAAAACCTGTTTCAATGTTGCCCATTGTTGCAAGATTTCATTAAAACGTTGATAGTTTTGACGCTGAAAATTTTTATCTGTATTTGATAAGGCTTGTTCAAATTGCTCTAATTCTGTTGAACCACTTGAACCTTCATAATCATCGCTTTGTTTACGACGGATATTTTCGTGATAAAGAAAGTTGTCGTAGTCGAGCAAATGATAATAAGGCGCATGATTGATCAAAGAGACTTTTTTGATCAGTAGTGGCAGTTGGTTAATCAAGCCCTGTAATAAGCCAATACGTTGATCCAGATCCTCATCTTCAACTTCGGGATGTAGTGTTAACCAATATTGTTCTAATAAGCGATGACTGAGTTCCAGACTTTTGGAAACTCCTTCAAAACCATAAAGATTTGCCCAAGCTTCAGACAACCAAGTAAGTAAACGGATATCTTTACTTTTCGACTGGAGTAAATCTATAGATGTCATTGCGACAAAGTCCCAATCGGCCTGTTTGGGTTCAGTCACCCAATCACCCTGATCAAGCAGTACATCATCTTGGGTCTTTGCTTTTTTAATCGCATGGAACTCATTTGAAAATGAGTAATCTTCACCACAAGGTGATTGCTCATTAATTGGCGTTAGTAAAGATAAAATATCCATATGCATCACAAATTTGGCTCAATCTTAAAATTTACACTTCAGCTTTGGTTTTTTTACTCGAACGTTTCTTGCTTACTTTCTCAGCAGGATCTAATTGATAGGTAATTTCATCATCTTTGCTATCAATCACTATCAGTTTTGGTAACTTATGTTCAGCTAAAGCCACTAAAATTTCAGTTGCCAATGCAGGAAGGACGGTTGAGTTGAGGATGTTATCCACATTTCGCGCACCACTATCCACTTCAGTACAACGGCTTAACAGCAACTCGATTAAATCATCAGAATACTGAACCTTGGTTGCATACTGCTTTTCAATACGATCAACAATTTTCCCAAGCTTGTGTTTAATAATCCGAACCAATAACTCATCATGCAGTGGGAAGTAAGGCACAATGCGCATACGACCAATAAAGGCTGGTTTAAACTGCTTATATAAACTTGGTTTTAGATGTTCGATTAAGTCTTCGGCATGTGGCCATTCTTCTACAGGTTGATTTAAGCATGCCTGCATAATTGCACTTGAGCCTGTATTTGAGGTCAGGATGATTGTGGTGTTTTTAAAGTCAATCACACGACCTTCGCCATCTTCAAGCATTCCCTTGTCGAAGACTTGATAGAATAATTCTTGAACATCACTATGTGCTTTTTCAATCTCATCTAATAGCACCACACTATAAGGATTGCGACGAACGGCTTCGGTGAGAACACCACCTTGACCATAGCCGACATAGCCAGGAGGGGCACCTTTTAACGATGAGACAGTATGTGCTTCCTGATATTCAGACATATTGATGGTGATGAGATGATTTTCGCCGCCATACAGCTCATTGGCGAGCGCAAGGGCAGTTTCAGTTTTACCCACACCACTTGGGCCAATCAATAGGAACACACCTTGTGGTTTATTAGGATCTTCTAATTTTGCTTTAGAGGTTTTAATGCCTTGCACCAATTGAGTAAGCGCATAATCTTGACCCATGACGCGTTCGCCAAGCTTGTCTTCAAGGCTTAGAATTTGTTTGATTTCATCATTCACCATTTTCCCAACAGGAATACCGGTCCAATCTGAAATGATTTCATTGATGATTTGTGCATTGACACGTTCAAATACCAAAGGTGTTTGACCTTGTAATTGTGCTAAATCCGCTCTTAGTGAAGCAATGTGTGTCTTATTGTCCTGTTCTGTATGTGCATTCAATTGCTGGATTTGTTTAACCAGTGCTAATTCTTGCTGCCATTTAGTTTCAGTGTCTTGAATTTCTTTATCTAAGTTTGCAAGTTGCTGATTAAGATCATCTAACCGTTCATGATGGATCGGGAACTGTTGATGTTCGTGGCTAATAATTTGATGTTCTAATTTAAGATTATGTTGTTGTGCTTTGAGTTGATCCAGAATCACAGGTTGTGCATTCTGAGTTAAAGCAACACGGGCAGAAGCGGTATCGAGTACGCTTACTGCTTTATCTGGGAGTTGGCGACCACTGATATAGCGATGAGAGGCTTGAACTGCAGTAATAATGGCTTGATCTTCAATATGCAAATTGAAGTGACTTTGCATCACTGGAATCATGGCGCGTAACATATCGATCGCCACTTCTTCGGTCGGCTCTTCAACTTTGACCACCTGAAAGCGACGGCTGAGGGCTGCATCTTTTTCAAAGTATTGTTTGTACTCAGCCCAAGTTGTAGCAGCAATGGTTCTTAATTCTCCACGTGCTAATGCCGGTTTGAGTAAGTTTGCGGCATCATTTTGTCCAGCTTGCCCACCAGCACCAATCATGGTGTGTGCTTCATCAATAAATAAGATGATTGGGTGAGCAGAGGCTTGTACTTCTTGAATCACTTGTTTTAAACGATTTTCAAACTCACCTTTAACGCTTGCACCTGCTTGTAACAGACCCATGTCTAAACTATGAAGCTGTACATTTTTGAGTGCTTCGGGTACTAAGCCTTGTGCAATTTTTAAAGCTAATCCTTCAACAACAGCAGTTTTACCTACACCAGGCTCACCCGTCAAAATTGGATTGTTTTGACGACGACGCATCAAGATATCCAGCATGAGTCGGATTTCAAACTCACGACCAATAACAGGATCAATACCCCCTTGTTTTGCTTTTTCAGTCAGATTAATCGTGTATTGATCAAGGGCAGGTGTTTTTGCAGCAGTGACGGTAGATTCAGTATTTGATGTTTGTTCAGCATTGTTAGAGGTGTTTTCTGTTTGTGGTTGTTCGCTACTTTTTTCACAAATATCGAGAAACTTATGTTTCATTGTGTCGATTGGAAAACGTTCAAATAAGCTTGATGCTCTAAATGCGATTTGTTGTAAATCAGGCGCAGTTAACAATGCTATCAATAAATGACTACTACGTATTAAAGGCGTTTGTTCTGCAGAAGCGAGTAACCATGCTTGTTCAAATAACCGAATGATTGATTTTGCAAAGATGGGCGTACGGGTATTACCTTTAGGTAAAGAAGCAATGGTTTCTTTTAAATCAGTAATTAAGGCATCAGCAGAGATATTATTTTTTTTTAATAAAATGTGTAAATCATTGACTATGTTTTGATTTAATAATTCAACGAATAGATGTTCAATCTCAATTTCATAATTCAATTGGTTAATACAATAGTTTGCAGACTTTTCTAATGCAGTACGAGTAGGAGCTGATAGTTTTGTAATTAAAACTTTTAAGTTACTCATTTATTACTCACAATAATTTTTAAATACCAAGCGCTATTTACTAACTTCTAACTTGGTATGGTTGTTTTTGCTAGAAATATTTTTTGAATAAAATCAAAAACTTAATATAACTCTGCTCGAGTATACAGATTATTCTACAACAAAAAATGTCACTTTTAAACAAAAAATGCACTAGTTTTAAATTTTTTTTTACAGGAATGTCTGTCATGAAAATTTAATAATGTTAATAAACGTAACTAGTATTGACTTTGTATGTGTTTTTTTTGTTAAATTCGCGGAAATGATGTAAATGTACAAAAATTGACGAGTAAGAGGGTTTTTTAACAATAATTGTCAGCTCTTCAATTATAAGTTAAATAATGACGAGGCATATTTTGAAAAAAGGTATTGTAATATCAATTCTTTGTATAACAGCAGGTTTAATCGGTAATTCTGCTTTTGCTGATGATAAAGAAATAAAACCAATTAAGTTAAAAAGTAAATGTCTAAAACAGAATCCGTTGGCAGTAAACCAAACGGATCATGCTTTATTAGATATTTATCAACAAGTTTGTGACAAAGATAATGCTTCGCGTGTAAACGATTTATTGGCTCAAGCAGCAATGCGTATGTATGAATTAAAGCAACCGATGAATGCTTTAAAACTGGCAACGCAGTTACAAGAGCAAAATGTACGCGGTGCTACTTTAACGGATGTTACTTTTTTAGCCAGTGTTCAAATTGCCAATGAAGCATTGCAACATATGCGCTCAAGTGAAATGCGCTATTTGAGTAATGAGCTCACTTATCCACCAGCAAAACAGCTCAGTGACAGCATCCGTGTTGCTTTACCTGCTCCAGATACCTCAACGAGCAAGGCGATCACCGATGAATCAGTAAAAAATGAGATGCGAAATACGTCGACCAATAACACAACGCGACGTACAACGAACAGAAAAGTACGTACAACTCAACCAACACGTAGTACTGTTACTCAAACAGTTGCACCGGTAAAACGTCAAACGGCTGTAACACCAATAGTTAGCAAACAACCAAATACTGTTCAAAAGGCAGGTTCGAATCCATTCGATTCGTTGAAATAATAATCAAGGGTGAAAAGTTATGGCAAAGAGAGAAAGCGTACAGAAGAAACTGCAACGCATACGTCCCCCTCGTGTACAGCTGACATACGATGTCGAAGTTGGTGATGGTAAAGAGTCAAAAGAACTCCCTTTTGTTGTGGGTGTAATGGGAGATTTCTCCGCTGCATCAGAGCTAGAAAAGACCAAGTTAAAAGACAAAAAATTTATCAATGTTGATTTAGATAACATTGATGAAGTGATGGAATCTTTGGCTCCGCGTGCGGCTTTCCAAGTTGAAAATACTTTGACGGAAGAAGGTGGGCGCATGTCGGTTGACCTTACTTTCAACTCAATGGAAGACTTCCGCCCAGAGCAAGTGGTTCAACAAGTAGATCCATTACGTAAGCTGGTAGCAGCACGTGAGCGTTTGACTGATCTGCGTAACAAGATTTCAAACAGCGAACGCTTAGAAGATTTGTTAGATGAAGTGTTAAAAAATACGGATCAAGTCCGTCAACTCAGTGCGGAGGCTGAAAATGAGTAATTTACAAGCAGCTGCTGCAGCGAGTGTTGAAGCTGAGTCAGCAAATTTGTTGGATTCAATTGTTGAACAAAGCCGTATTGCCCGTAATGACGATGAACATGTTCGTGCAAAAAGCTTAATTGGTGAATTGGCCAAAGAAGTCATGGCAGGAACAATTACTGTTTCTGAAAATATGACCTTGTCGATTGATAAGCGTATTGCAGAAATTGATGCCTTAATCTCGAATCAATTGAGTGAGATTATGCACCATGAACAGTTCCAAACAATTGAATCGACATGGCGTGGTCTTTACTATTTTTGCCAAGAAACACCGTCTAACTCGATGATTAAAATTCGTATGTTGAATACGACCAAAAAAGAGTTGGTGAAAGACTTCCAAGGTGCAACAGATTTTGATCAAAGCACCTTGTTCAAAAAGATTTATGAAGAAGAATACGGCTCATTTGGTGGTGCGCCTTATGCAGCACTGATTGGTGATTTCGAATTTGATCGTACACCGTCAGATATGTATTTATTGGAACAAATTTCTCATGTTGCTGCAGCAGCACATGCGCCATTTGTTTCGGCAGCAAGCCCAAGCATTCTTGGTCTTGAGTCGTTCACGGATATTGATCGTCCACGTGATGTTTCAAAAATCTTCGAAACAGCTGAATACGTGCAATGGCGTTCTTTCCGTGACAGCGAAGATTCTCGTTATGTCGCATTGACCATGCCACACGTGTTAGGTCGTTTGCCATACCATCCGAAAGAAGGCACTGCAACTGAAGGCTTTAACTTCGTTGAAGATGTTTCTGGTGAAAACCATGATGATTATTTGTGGATGAATGCCGCTTATGCGTTCGGTACACGTTTAACCAATGCCTTTGATATGCATGGTTGGTGTGCGGCGATTCGTGGGGTTGAAGGCGGTGGCTTGGTTGAAGGCTTGCCAGTACACACCTTTAAAACCTCAGATGGTGAAGTGGTTTTTAAATGCCCAACGGAAATTGCCATTACAGACCGTCGTGAAAAAGAACTCAGCGACCTTGGCTTTATTCCATTGGTTCACTGCAAAAACACAGATTATGCAGCCTTCTTTGGTGCACAGTCTGCTCAAAAACCAAAGAAATATGACAGTGATACGGCGAATGCAAACTCTGCACTTTCTAGCCAAATCCAATACATCATGGCGGTATCGCGCATTGCACATTACTTAAAAGCAATGATGCGTGACAAAGTGGGAAGTTTTGCATCTGCAGGCAATGTCGAAGCGTTTTTAAATGAATGGCTCTCGCAATATGTCTTGCTAGATGATGGTGCATCTCAAGAAGCAAAAGCACAATATCCGCTTCGTGAGGCATCTGTAAAAGTTGTAGAAGATCCTGCTCAACCAGGTCACTACAAGTCTGTGGTTTTCTTAAGACCACATTTCCAGCTGGATGAGTTGTCTGTTTCTTTACGACTCGTGACTGAACTACCTCAGTCCTCAAATTAACAATGAGATCAGCTAGATAATAACTTTAAATAAAATAGAGGTAATTTTTAAATGAAAGATATATATGTTGAGTTTCGTGGTAAGTACAAGGTAGACGGAGAATCTCGCGATTCTGAACACAAAGGTTGGCTAGAAGTTAACTCTTGGTCTCATAACATTCGTCAACCTAAATCTGCGACTTCTAGTAGCGTAGGTGGCCATACAGCTGAACGTGTTGAGCATTCAGACATGATTTTCGTTAAAGATTTGGACGCAACTAGTCCTAAACTTTGGGAAGCGTGTTCTGCAGGTTATACATTTGATGAAGTACAGATCGATTACTACCGTGCAAATGGTGATAAGCGTATCAAGTACTTACAAATCAAATTGAAACACGTTCTTGTTTCTAGCGTAACACCGACTGTAAACGAAGAAGGTGTTCCGACAGAAACATTTGGTTTGAAATACGCTGCTGTTGAGTGGACTTATAACCAACAAGACATTAACGGTACTGCGAAAGGTGCTGTTACTAAGAAATGGTCACTTTCTAATAACACAGCTTCATACGCTGCGTAATTAGGATCGTGATTTTCTAATAGAGGTTAATAGGTGCCTATTAGCCTCTATTTTTCCAAGATGCTGTTCTTATAAAAATGAATTTAGATCATCTATATCCTTATGGATTCAGATCAACATTATTTGATCGTTTAGTACCAGAGCAAGAAGATTATTTAAGAGGGATGTCGATTCAGCAGTTACGAGAGTCAGTTGCTCGTGATTTGGAAGACTTGTTGAATAGTCGGGTCGCACAATTTGATCGAGATATGGATGAATTTCCGCTGGCAAAAAAATCAATTTTGCAGTTTGGAATTATCGATTTCGTCGGCTTGTCGACGGCCAATCCATTGGATCGAGATAAAATTTGTCAATCGATTGAGCAGTCCATTGCAGCGCATGAGCCGAGATTGCGGCAGATCAAAGTTGAGATGTTATTAGATGGGCATAATATGGGATCGCTGTGTTTGAGTATTCAGGCTTACTTAAATATTCACCCATTATATGAACCTGTTTTTTTCGATGCTTTACTCAAACCAACAACACAACAATATGTTATTTCTGCCAGAACTTAGTGTGAGCGAACAGTGATAGAGCAACTTTTACCGTATTATGAAAAACAACTACAAGAATTCGGTCAACAATCTCGAGAGTTCGCGCAGAAATATCCGAAGATTGCGCAACGTCTATCGCTCAACCAAGAACAAATTGATGACCCGCATATTGAGCGCTTAATTCAGGCCTTTTCACTGATTGCAGCGCGTATTGATAAAAAGTTAGCTGATAGCTATGAGCTATTTACCCATTCTTTATTTGAGGTCATGTTTCCTCAATATTTACGCCATTTTCCTGCTTGTACTGTGGTTAGTTTTGAAGATAGCAATAAACTTAAACAATTAACTGCAGCACATTTGATTCCGCAAAAAACCGCCTTGAAGTCACGCAGTTTTAAAGGTGTGCAATGTGAGTTTAATACCAGCAATGAGGTTCGATTATTACCAATTGAATTGACGCATTTGGAGTTTCAAACCTCACCGAGCACGCATATGCATTTGAATCAAAATGCGACCTTGAGTTTGAAATTTGAAATATTTAATGATGCTCAACAATGGATTTTGGATGAAAAATTACCGATCTATTTAGATGCGATTTCAAATTTTCCATTGCAAGTTTTGGATAGTATTTTTCGTAAAGATACAGGTTTTGCAATTCGGGTTGGGCAGCGCGTCATCGAGGTGAGTAATCCTTTTGAGGTGATGGGTTTTAGCGAGCAAGAAAGTCTATTGCCGATTGATCAGCATACCCACCACGCTTATCGCTTATTGATGGAATATTTTTGCTTCCCTGAGAAGTTTAATTATCTGAATCTTGATTTAAGTGTGCTCAAGGGATTATTACAGCAGCAGAACAGCTTTGAAATTTTGATCCATCTCAAACTTAATTTGAATGATCAAGCGGTGGTTCGCAATTATTCCGAGCTCAATATCGCTAACTTTAAATTATTTACGACACCAGCAATTAATCTGTTTGAAAAGCAGGCCGAACCGCAAAAGATCTCACATACGCAACTACAATATCCATTGGTCACGGATGCGCATCATCCTGAGTTGTATCAAGTCTATTCTATCCTTGAGATGAATATGGTGCGTGAAAAGACCAATCAGGATCAAACCCATCTCCCTGTATTGCCATTTTTTGCAATGAGTCATTATCACAATGATAAGGTGCAGTTTTTCTATTCTTTAAATTATCTGCCTTCTCAGACGAAAATTATGCAAATGGGGTATTCGATTGTTTCCAAACATTTGAAACCTTATGAAATCAAATCAGATTTTATTAGTACGCGGTTGCTGTGCTCCAATGGCGATTTGCCACATGAAGCCTTAAGTCAGAGCAATAATATTCTGAATCTCAATGACAGTAGTTTGGCAAGACGAGCCTTGATTTTAAAGCGTCCGACATCGCCTTATCATTTTGATAAAAACAGCAATGAGCAATGGCGCATTATTTCTCATCTTTCGTTGAATACTTTGGCCTTAATGAAAGGGGATGCATTGAGCCATGTGAAGGAGCTTTTGGCTTTATATAACTTACCGCATTCCAAAGAAAATATTTTATTGATTGACGCTCTGAAACAGCTCAACTTCTCAACCACCAATAAATTGATGAATGCAAAACCTTTCCCGATGTTCATTCGTGGGGTTAAGGCAGAGCTCTCGGTGAATAAGAGCGTTTTTCGTGGACATAGTCTCTATATTTTCAGCCAGTTATTAAGCCATATTTTTAATTTAAAGGTTCAAATCAATAGTTTTGTTGATGTGGTCGTCAAAGACAGTCTTAACCAGCAGGAGATATACCAATGCGTGCAGAACGTTGGTGGCAAGACTCTTCTGTAGTCGATCAAGTTTTTAAAAAGTCAGGTTCATTTGAATTTATTCAATCCACACGCTTGTTACGCCATCATCCACAGGCATCACAAGTAAAGCGTTGGTCTGAGGATTTTAAATTTGGCACCTCATTTAGTTTAAGTTTCCCTGCGACTGAAATTGAAGAACTCAGTTATCAAGATCAGCGTATTCATTTAACCAATCTGGTGGTCGGACTTACAGGGACACAAGGGGCACTGCCTTATACCTATACCAATAAATTAAAACAAAGTAGCCGACAGCAACGACTCGAGATTAAAGAATTTTTAGGTCTATTCAATCATAAGCTGACGGCCAAATATGTTGATGCTAGCTTGGCCTATAACTTGGCAGTGCGTTATGAGATTGAACAAGACAATCATTATCTGGATATTTTGCATGCTTTAAATGGTTATATTCGCGCCCAGCATGAACAACAAGATCTAGATGAGTATTTTGCAGAATTTTCTGGTTTGATGCAGGGGCAAAACAATACTGCGCATGCGTTAAAAACGGTGTTGACATGTGTGTTTAATCAACAGGTTCAGATCCAAGAATTTGTTAAAGAAACTTTTTATTTGGCTGATGAGCAGAAGACCCGCTTAGGCGGCAGCAATCCAAGCCTACTGGGTGTGAATACCTTTTGTGGAGATAAGGTTCAGCAAATTGATGGCAAAATCGAGATTCAAATCGGGCCATTACCCCGAGAACAGTATTTAGCTTTTCTGCCTGACCAGCCTTTAAATAAAAAGTTAAAACACCTAATCCAGACATGGTGCAGCCCAACACTGTTTATTGATGTACGTTTGATTTTGGATAAACGTGAAATCAATCCAATTTGTTTAAATTCTGGGCATCAGACTGGTCTGGGTCAAGGGGCATTTTTAATGCCATCTGAACAATTACAACATAACACGGAAACACGTTATGCACTTTTAGGAGCCGCATAATGGTGAAGAAAATTTTAGCGACACTCATCAGTTGCTTTATTTTGGTCGGCTTGGTGGTGGTTTATTACTGGCGTGATATTCAATATCAGCCAGAATCTGCCGATTTAATTAATTATTTCTTGATCTTGCCAGTTGTCATTACCTTGGTGTTACTGTCACCTTGGTTGATCTATAAAGCTTATCAACATCATAAAGAAAAAAAGCAACACGCTTTGCAGGCCGAACAAAACGCAGAGCAGAACACCACTGAATCACAACCGACTGTGTTAGAGAGTAAATGGTTAAAACTAAATCTCTATGCGGCAGGTGCATATAGTGCATTAGGTGAAAATGATTCGATTCTGGAGGGAATCAAGCAGTTTAGCAGTCCTCAATTAGATCAAGATCTGGTGAATTTTCATGGGATACCCATTCTCTCTTATCGCATTGCAGACTTAGATCAACAGGTGCAAAGCGAGGATGATGAGGAATTGCAGTTCTTGTCGGTTCGACAGCAGCGCATCATGGCTTTGATTCACCATCAAATTGAACAGCACACTGAACTTTTGGCTTCGATTTCAGACCACTTAAAGCGGTCTAGTTTGTTTTATGAAAGTCAAAATCTACATGAATACAGGATGCACCCTGCATGGATTGATCCAAGTTTCTCGGACGATGAAGCGCATGAATCCATTCAGGTAGAGCAGGTCTATCGTTTGGATAAATTAAATCTACACATTTTATTGTCTGAAGATGTGGTGCATACCTGGAATGACTTGAGTAGCAATGAAAGTATTCAGGCCATTTTTTACGATCTTAGCATCATTCCCCAAAAGTTCCATATTGAATATCACTACCTCAGTGCGGCATCGACTGAGCAACATCTGCTGGAGTTACTTGAGCGGATTCAAAACCAAGCTCATGAAATTTCATTGATCATTGCGGCAGATTCAGAAATTGATCAAGAAATTATTGATGAAAGATCTTGGGGAGCAAGTGCTTATATCCCTGCGGAATTTGTGAGCAGTAGTTGTCTAGCGAATCCTGCGGTGCAGCTAGAACAGTTACAACCCGAGAAGACCTTTAAGCTGGTCAGCAACCAAAATAATATCGATCAAATTTTCAAAGAGCTGGGGATTGATGACTTACCCCAGTATCAGGCTGAAGACCCTTTTGTATTGGTGGTTGAGGATGGTGCTGATGTCAAGGTGTCCAAAAAATTGGAACAGTTTTTTAAGCAAAGTCCAGTCGAGGCACACCATTACTTGTACTGCAAACCGATTTTTGGACACACCCAAAACGTGGCAAAACTGTTTGGATTAATGTTGGGGGCGCATTTTTCTGAGTCACAGGTTGCCTTTGTTTATGGACAAAATTTACAAGCATTTATCCAAGCTGTTCCTGAGATCACACCAGATCAGGAAAGTGTAGCAATTGCTGATTAATTAACTTTATTAAGAATTCGAGAACTCAATGTATATCATTTTAGGTTATCTGTGGCAGTACATCACGAATCCTAAAGCTATTATTGCTTTATCCTTATTCGTGGCACTGATTTCTTCATACTCGTCTATTCCTCGGCATATCTTTTGGGCATTGGCAGCAACCTATGCATTGGGTTTAATCATCTATGGCATCTATTGGCTGATTCAAAGAAAACGCCATGCTGAACAAGGTGAAGAACTGGCCAATGCGATTGAGCAAGACAGCCAAGCTGAATATGGTCAACATAAAGACAAAGCCGAGCTACAGTTAATTCAGCAGCAGATGAAAGAATCAATTCAATTGATTCGTAAATCTAAATTGGGTGATAAAAAGGGCAATGCCGCATTGTACGAATTGCCTTGGTATATGGTGATTGGTAATCCAGCTGCGGGTAAAAGTTCTGCAATCTATAATTCTGGTTTGAAGTTTCCCTTTGAAGAAACACATCAGAAAATGGTTTCAGCGGGTTTAAGTGGAACACGAAACTGTGATTGGTTTTTTTCTACAGAAGGGATTTTGCTGGATACCGCAGGGCGTTATTCGGTTTATTCCGAAGATCATTCTGAATGGTTGGGTTTTTTAAATATTTTAAAGAAAAATCGTTCCAAAGCGCCTGTTAATGGTTTGGTCCTGATTGTCAGTATTGCTGAATTGATCAGCCAGAGTCCTGAGAACTCAATAAAATTAGCCAAAAATCTGCGCGCTCGAATTCAAGACTTAACAGAAAAACTTGAGGTCGTGGTTCCTGTTTATTTAGTCTTTTCTAAAATGGACTTGATTGCAGGCTTTACAGAGTTCTTTGATTGCTATGAGTCACAAGAATATAATCAGGCATGGGGTGCAACCTTACCTTATGAGCAGAATTCATCTCAGAATGCAGTGGAATTATTCGAAAAACATTACAGCATTCTTTATGACGGTTTAAAAAGTGTCAGTACTACGCATTTAAGTCGTCGCCATTCGCAGAATATTTCGCCAAGTGTCATGACCTTCCCATTGGAATTTAAAACACTCAAACCTGCGCTAAAAAGTTTTGTCGGCACATTATTTGAAGATAACCCATACCAGTTCCAACCGATTTTCCGTGGTTTCTATTTTACCAGTGCCTTACAAGAAGGTGTGATTGAAAGCCCAATGACGGAGAACATTGCGCAAGAGTTTCAACTGCAGCAAGTTCAGGGCAATAGCCAAGACAGCGTAAATGCTTCGCTTGCACCCAACCATGGTTATTTCTTACAAGGTCTATTCTCTAATGTGATTTTGCGAGATAAAGATCTGGTGAAACAGCACATCAATCCTGCCAAAAAACGTCAGCGCTATATTGGCTTTATTGCGGCATTGGTTGGGGTTTCTTTGGTCTTGGGCGTTTGGGTCTGGTCATATCGCAATAACCAGCAATTGATTGCGGATGTACAGGCTGACTTAGATAAAGTGGTGCATCTGGAAAAAACCTCTGGGCAGCAATTATCGACTCAACTCGAAGCCTTATTGATTCTGCAAGAACGCTTGCAGCAGCTCGATGAGTTTGATGAGCATCGTCCGCTTAAATTCAGCTTTGGCCTTTACCAAGGGAATCAATTACGCGAGAGCTTAAAAGCCGAGTATTTGAAAGGGATCAAGCAAATTGTTCTGACCCCAACACAGCAAAATATTGCGCAATATTTACAGCGTGTTAAAAATAACGAGGCAACTTTAAAAGCCAATCACGTCAATGTCGAAATCAAACAAGTTGCGAAAACACAGCAGTATTTAGAGCCTTCGGATAGCAATCCACAAGATGCTTATAATGCATTAAAAGCCTATTTGATGATGAGTAACCATGAATATATGGATACCAGTCATTTAAGTGACCAAGTATCTCGTTTCTGGCGCTCTTGGCTAGATGCCAATCGCGGACAAATGCCGCGTGGTGAGATGATTCAGGATGCAGAGAAGATCCTTTCTTATGCCATGACTTTGGCCAATCAAGACGGCTTCCCTGTACTTGAAACTGATGCCCAAGTGGTCGATCAAACCCGTCAGGTTTTATTGTCAGTGATTCGTGGTATGCCAGCACGTGACCGTGTCTATAACGAGATTAAGATGCGTGCAGCGGTACGCTTCCCAGCAGTCACGGTTGGGCAAATTGTGGGTGAACAAAACCGTGCCATTGTTTTGGGTAGCTATGCATTACCAGGTGTGTTTACGCAAAAGGCATGGGATGAGTATGTTGAAAAGGCAATTGATGAAGCTGCGAATAAGCCAACAGACAGCAAAGATTGGGTATTGAATAGTCGTCAATCGGATGATTTAACCTTCTCTGGTAGCCCAGAACAAATCCGCAAACAATTGGTCGCATTGTATAAGCAAGAATATGTGGCGGAATGGAAAAAATTCCTGAACGGCATTTATTATGCCAAAAACGATCAATTTGCTCAGCAAGTGAAGAGTATTGATGTTTTAGGCGAACCACAAAATTCACCAATTCGTACTTTAGTACAACGCATTGCAATTGAAACAAACTGGGATAATCCAATTGTACAGGCGGAACTGGCTGTTCCTGAAAAAGGCTTTGTCGCTTGGTTTAAACGTAAAGTTCTGAACAATTCA
Source organism: Acinetobacter sp. Ac_5812 (assembly GCF_013072695.1). GTDB lineage: Bacteria > Pseudomonadota > Gammaproteobacteria > Pseudomonadales > Moraxellaceae > Acinetobacter. Next base: position 183,097 of record NZ_LXUK01000027.1, on the reverse strand, counting down.
GATGATAGAGCAGCAGCTCAAGCGATGGATCGTGCCCAAGGTGCAATTTCGCAAGAATATCAAATGTTCTATCAGTTGGTACGTAAGCGTGATGATTTACAAGATAAATCATTATTCGATGAGTACATGAACAATCTTGCCCAAGTGCGTAGTAAGTTCAATGACCTGAAAACCGCAGGTGAGATTGGTCCAAGTGCGATGGCATTGGTGAAACAGACCATCAATGATCAAACTTCAGTTTTTAATACCACACAGAAATATGTGGATGAGAAGATGATGGTGGGGCTGAAAGACACCGATCAACAGCTATTACAAAAATTGTTGATGACGCCACTGACGCAATCATTTGCCAGCTTGATTGTACCGACTCAAGATGAGTTGAATAAATTGTGGGGTATCCAAGCGTATCAACCATTTAAAACCAATTTAAGTCAAAAGTATCCATTTAATTCGGGTGTGACTTTACAGGCCACCAGTAGTGAAATTGGTCAAATCTTTGGTGAGACGGGTAGCATTGCGCGCTTTGTGAAAGAAGCATTAGATCCATTTGTGATCCGCCGTGGTTATGTCTTGACCTCGAAAACATGGAAGGATCTAGGGATTAGCCTAAATCCACAATTTGTCATGGCATTCCAGCAATATGTGGCACCGATCAATGGCATGGCAACAGGCAGCCTAGATCAACCTGCGGCTGCACCTGTATCGAATCAATCGAACTTCCAGTTCTATCCATTACCAAACCCACAATACTTGTCGTATACCATTGATATTGATGGTCAGCGCATGGTGTTTGAAAATGGGATCCAGCAATGGGTGAACTTCGTATGGCCGAACCAAGGTGCAATTCCGGGCGCGCGTATTACTGCAGTCGATTTGGAAGGTAAAACCCATACGATTTTTGAAGAACCTGGTGAATATGGGATTAACCGTTTGATCGATGCGGCGCAGCGTAAAGAGCAAAATGGTAGTTTTGAAATGACATGGACCAGCAAAACTGAACCATCTTTAACATTGAAGGTGAATTTCCGCCTCATTAGTGGTAATAGCTCGGGCAGTATTGGCTCTAGCCGTGGTTATGCAGGCTTACAATTGGTGGATAAAGTGGTGACAGAGAAAGCGGTACGTGTGGTCTCTGCGCAAGCAACACCTGCGGGGGCTGCTGCAGCTGTCGCACCAAAGCCACAAACCACTGCGCCTGCACAGTCAGGAGTAACGCCGTAATGTTCGGGATGATCAGGGAACAGCAGGAGGTGCTTGGATGCAGCAAGTAAAAACGACAGCTTTGTACTATGGAAAGACACCCGCTCGTGGTGACTTTCTGAAATCCAAAGGGCAGTATGCATTAATTCAAGTGCTGGATCAGTGGATTACGGAAGCACTTGAACATGCCATGCGCAGCCCTGAGTTCAAGCAACGTTATGAGTCTTTACCTTCTTTGGATTTTTTTATTGCTAATCCTGCCGAGTCGATGTTTTTAGCTGCAAACTTGATTACTAGTCAAGACAGCTCAGGACGTGCATTTCCGATGGTATTGAGTCAATTGCTTGAAGTTGAGCAGCCTTATCAAAATTTATTATTGGCGCCGTTTTATTACAAGTCAGTTTTGGTCGATTTATTCCAGCGTAATCGGGTATTACGCAGTATTCGTGATACCAATATTATGCTGGAGAAGCTCAACAACCTACCGAATGTGGTTCAGATTTTCACTGCCGAAGAATGCAATGGTTTTTATGAAAATCACACCATGCATTCCTTTGCCCAATTGATGAAAATCAATGTCTATGAACTGGCACAGAGCATGATCGGATTGGGACTTTTACTACAACCGATCTTAAAAAATGGTACCAGTCGTTTAAATAAGGTACTGATCCTACCGATCAATAACGCGATGTACTGCTATGAAATCGCAGCGTTTTGGGTTGGGATGATTGGACGCTTCTTAGGCATCAATAATACTGAAATCCTGATCGGCATCTTGCATCGTGAGGAGCCGATATTATTCATTGGTTTTCAAGGCGCGGACATCATGGCACTCAGCGATATTTTTACCCAAAACATGCAGAGCGAGCATTGGGTATCCTTAATCCAAGCACAATGGATTGATGCCTATTTAGAGCAGAATGCAGGCCTTGCCACACTCGAACAATCACTTTGTCAGCGTCAGTTGAGCCTTAACCAAGGTTTGAAGCTGTTCAGACAAACTTTTTTAGATGAATGAATATGAGAAATAATCCGAAATCTATCTGGGCAAGTTTACTGTTTGGCTTATGTATTTTAGGTCAAAGCCATCTACTCCATGCTGCGCCGATTGTGGTGGAGGGTGTGGTGCCCAATGAGGAGAGTAAGCAGGCGATCTTAGTCAAGATGCAGTCTGTTTATGGTGCAGATCAAGTCGTAGACAAAATTCAGGTACGTCCAGTGTCTGCGCCGAGTGGTTGGAGTGATTCAGTGACTCGTGTCATCACTCCTGATCTAAAAAAGATTTCACAAGGTCAGTTACGAGTTAGAGGAACTCAGGTTGATTTAACTGGTAAAATGACCGACCCAAATCAGATTCAACCGACCACCAATAATTTTCAGGCCTTGGTTCAGCAACCGTATCGCTTTAATGCACAACTTTCAGTGAATCAGGCCGAGCAAAAAATCATTGATGATGCTTTGAAGAACCGAATCATTGAATTTGAATCAGGTAGTGCCATTCTGACTGCGGCAGGACAACAGATTCTGGATGAAATGGCAGTGGCATTAAATAAGGTTGGTGGCAAGAAAGTCAAAATTATTGGCCATACTGATAGCTCTGGTGATGCCAATAAGAATACGGTGTTAAGTCAGCAACGTGCTGCAGCGGTACAAAGTTACTTGGTCAGTAAAAGTATTGCCGCAGATCGTTTAAGTACCGAAGGTAAAGGTTCAAGTCAACCTGTTGCAGATAATGCAACTGCAGACGGTCGTAAGAAAAACCGCCGAATTGAATTTGAAGTACTTTAATTATTTATAAATCCAAATGTGAGGGATGGGATTATGGCAACACCCTATATCGTTGTTGGTTGCCCAACCACAGGTGGTGGGCAGGTCATCAGTGGAAATAGCAGCTTTCTCATAGAAGGTATTCCGATCGCTTGTGTTGGGGATAAGGCTACTTGTCCAAAACATAAAACTGTGGCGACGATTGTTGCTGGTGATCCAAATATGCAAGTCATGGGTAAAGCCGCTGCTAGAGTGAATGACCCACTCTCTTGTGGCTGTAAATTATTGCCGAAACAGAATTTAGCGGTTAGAGATTAAGGCATGCTTTAAGCTTCAAATCTTGTAAAAGCTTAAAAATCATTTGGCACATCTTTTGCTGAAACAGAACAAGGGTAGCGATCTAGGCTATCTTTAGAAATAGACAAAGGCGTCTATTCAGCACCATTCAGTTGGTGTTTGGATAGGCGTCTTTTTTATTTTGGAAAGCAAAATATGGCTAATCGCTATATTTTTCGGTAAATAACGATTGAGTGAATGTTTGATCTATCGCTTATATCGGAATTTATATGGAGATGCACTAAATTGGCGAGAAACTGATTTTTTGCACCAAATAATGATCTTGATGCCAATTGTTAGATCATTTTGTTTCTCTATACGCAGATGATGGATTAAGGATAACAAGACTGGCGAATTGTTATTTTTAGTGTATCTTTATTAAGCGATATATTCTTAAAAACATATCGAAATTTGAGGACAAAACAATGCCAATAATGATGAAAAAAACCTATCTCTGTGCTGTCGCTTTCGGGGCCAGTTTATTGATGCAGAGCTATGCCGTAGCCGCGGACGCAATTACTGTGTACGCAGCGGCAAGTTTAACCAATGCAGTGAATGAACTCGATGTGATTTACGAGCAAAAGAATAAGACTGAGGTCAAAACCTCTTATGCAGGTTCTTCAACCTTAGCCAAGCAAATTGAAGCTGGCGCACCTGCAGATGTGTTTATGTCAGCCGATGTACAATGGATGGATTATTTACAGAATAAACAGCTAGTTGCACCAACCGATCGCATCAATTTACTGGGCAATCGACTGGTTGTAATTACGCCTAAAGAGCGTCCGATTAAATTAAAAATGGATAAGAGTTTTGATCCAACTCAAGTGATTCAAGGCAAGCTGTGTACCGGGGATACCAAGAGTGTGCCGGTCGGGAAATATGCTAAACAGGCGTTGACCTCACTAGGGTGGTGGGACAAAGTTCAACCACGATTGGTTGAAACAGAAGATGTACGTGCTGCTTTAAACTTTGTGGCCCGTGGTGAATGTCAGGTGGGGATTGTGTATGCGACGGATGCGGCCATCAGTAAAGATGTGGTTGTGGCGGGCATCTTCCCGGAAAATACGCATCCACCGATTATTTATCCCGTGGGTTTAACCAAGAAGAATGCGGAATCGGTTAAATTCTATAAATTTCTACAAAGCGGACAGGCAAAAACGATATTTAAAAAATATGGGTTTAGCGTGTTGCAGTAATTAAATGATGATCTTAAGCCCTGAAGAAATTGAAGTTCTCAAGCTGTCCTGCAAAGTGGCAGCAGCGTGTCTGGTGTTTAGCTTAATTCCTGCAACTTTAGTGGCTTGGGTATTGGCCCGCAAAGAGTTTTGGGGAAAGTCACTATTTGAGACCTTGGTGTTCTTACCTTTGGTTTTGCCACCTGTCGTGCCTGGCTACTTATTGCTGCAATTGTTTGGTAATCGGGGACTGTTGGGGCAATATCTTGCACCGCTGGGTTTAGAGTTTGCTTTTAATTGGAAGGGCGCGGTATTGGCTTCCGCGGTGATGGGCTTTCCTTTATTGGTGCAATCGATTCGACTGGCGATCGAACTGGTCGATCAACGCTTGGAACTGGCTGCGAAAACCTTGGGTGCATCTTCCTTTGGGGCATTTATCCAAGTGACATTACCGCTCGCCAGTAGCGGTATTTTGGTCGGTGCTATTTTATGTTTTTGCCGAAGTTTAGGTGAGTTTGGTGCAACCATTACCTTTGTCGGCAATATTGCTGGCGAAACCCGCACCTTACCGTTGGCAATGTATAGTTTAATGCAGCAACCCGATACCGAAGCCGCGGTATGGCGATTGATTATCCTGTCTTTATCGGTGGCGTTCTTTGCCTTATGGTTTGCACAGTGGTTCAACCGTTATCAGAAAAATAAGCGTGGATTTTCAACATGATTGATTGTCATATACAGTTACAACAAGGGCAATTTTGTCTGGATCAACGCTTTCAGTCTGATCAGTCGGTGATTGGTTTATTTGGAGCTTCGGGTTCGGGGAAAACCACCATATTACACAGCATTGCGGGCTTAATCCGACCTCAATCGGGTTGGATTAAAATCCAGAATCAGACTTGGTTCGATCAAGGTCAGAATATTCATCTCAGTACGCAACAGCGTCGTGTCGGTTTGGTCTTTCAGGATGCGCAATTATTCCCACATAAAAACGTCAAACAGAATTTACGGTTTGGCTTTAAGCATATTCCGCCACAACAACGACAGTTTGAAGTGGACTATATTGTTGAGTTACTCAAATTGGGGCATTTGCTGGAGCGTATGCCGATTAAACTGTCTGGGGGAGAAAAACAGCGAGTGGCATTGGGACGAGCCTTACTCTACTCGCCACAATTACTGCTTTTAGATGAGCCACTGTCTGCACTGGATACAGCGCATAAAGCTGAGATCATTCCCTTTTTTCAACGCGTTAAACAGGAGATCAAAATTCCGATGTTATACGTGAGTCATGATCATTCCGAGATTGAACAACTCACGGACGAAATCTGGTATTTATAGATAGCGTTGTAATAAGGTGAAAAACTTTTCGACTTCTTCTTCATCCACATGATCAGCACCTTTTAATACATGTTCTTTTAGGTGTTGTTCGATCAATTGGTTCATTAAACCATTCACCGCACCTTTGACTGCCGCAACCTGCTGTAGAACTTCTATGCAAGAACTTTCAGGATTTGTGAGCGATTTCTCGACTGCTGCGAACTGCCCTTGAATCCGTTTAAGACGATTTAAAATTTTTTTATCTTGATGGAGGTGAGACATACTTTTTTTCCTAAAAAAATATATACTAGGGGGAGTATATTGGAAGACTAAAATAAATGCAGCATAGTAACCTAGAACGACGTCATTCTCATCAGTTTGATCAAGGAAATCCTTTAGCACAAAAAAGAATTTTGATTGCCACTATTTTAACCGCAGTGATGATGGTCTTGGAAATTCTGGGCGGCTGGTTTTTTAATTCAATGGCTTTACTTGCCGATGGCTGGCACATGAGTTCGCATATGCTGGCCTTGGGACTTGCGTATTTTGCTTATCGTATGGCAAGACATTATGCGCAGGATCAACGTTTTAGTTTCGGCACATGGAAAATTGAAATCTTGGCGGGATACAGCAGTGCGATTTTACTGATGGTAGTGGCGCTGTTGATGGGGATTCAGTCACTCGAGCGTTTATTCAATCCTGTCACCATTCATTTTAATGAAGCGATTCCCATTGCGATTGTGGGGCTGATCGTCAATCTAATTTGTGCATGGTTACTACATGATGGGGGACATGAGCATCATCACCATCATTCACATCATCACTCTCATGGTGACGCAGATCATCACGGCCATGATCATCATCATGATTTGAATCAAAAAGCAGCTTTTTCACATGTGGTTGCTGATGCCGTGACTTCGGTTCTGGCGATTATTGCCTTATTTGCGGCCAAATATTTTGGCTGGAATTTTCTGGATGCTTTGCTGGGGATTGTCGGGGCATTGCTGGTTGCAAAATGGTCTTGGGGCTTGATGCAGGAAACAGGAAAAACCTTATTGGATGCAGAAATGGGGCATCCTGTGGTTGAAGAAATACGTGAGGTGATTGCCCAGTTTTCACAGGTTGAAATTACCGATCTGCATGTATGGAAGGTCGGGAAAGGCAAGTTCTCTTGCATTTTAGGACTGGAAACTACAATCACTGATCTCAATCCTGATCAGGTTAAAGCTGAATTGGCGATTCATGAGGAAATCGTGCATGCTTCTGTGGAAATTCACCATATTTAAGATTGAGTTACATCGAGTAGTGTTTCGATCTACTCGATACATTCAATTAAGCGCCAATATATAAAATTAAACCGCAAAAGGCCGATGCAAAAATCACATACAACACATTGAGCTGAAATTTGAATAAAGCAATCAGTGCAGCAACGGTAATAAAGGCCGCTTCATAATTAAACGGGTGATTAAAGCCATTTGGCCAGAGCACATGATAGCTAAAGAACAAAGCCAGATTTAAAATCACCCCGACTACGGCTGCTGTAATGGCAGTGAGTGGCGCAGTAAATTTTAGTTCATTGTGCGTAGATTCAATAATTGGTGCACCCGCTAAAATAAATACAAAGGAAAATAAAAAGGTAAACCAAGTGACAATCACCGCACCAATTGCACCTGCTAAAAAGAGTTGATCAGCCCCCAATAACGCATGGTTATAAGCCCCCAAAAAACCCACGAAAGCGACTACCATGATTAACGGGCCAGGAGTACTTTCACCGAGTGCTAACCCATCAATCATTTGAGTGGGACTCAGCCATGCATAATGATTGACTGCACCTTGATACACATAGGGCAATACCGCATAAGCACCGCCGAAGGTGAGTAGGGCTGCTTTAGTAAAGAACCACGCCATTTGGGTATAGCCATTTTGCCAACCGAGACTTAGGGTTAACAGTGTGATTGGAATGAACCAGAGTAAGGCTGCAATGATCACGATTTTAATAAGATTTGACCAATGGAAAATTGCATGGGCAGGTGTTGGCGTATCATCATCAATTAGAGCGGTCCCATAACTTTTATGACTGTTTTGATGGGAATTCTGAACCGTAAATAAATCTGGTTTTTTCTTACTCAGTACATAGCCTGTGATAGCAGCTGCTAACACGATCAGGGGAAAAGGGATGTTAAACACGAAGATGGCAATAAATGCGGCAGCAGCAATACCCCATAAAAACGGATTCTTTAATGAGCGACTGCCAATACGATAAGTCGCATGAAAGACAATCGCCGTGACCGCAGGTTTAATCCCATAAAACAATCCTGCAATAATTGGTACATCACCAAACTGCACATAAATCCATGATAGGGCGATCAGGATAAACAGTGAGGGGAGAACAAACAGAATACCTGCTACAAGCCCGCCCATCGTTCGGTGCATAAGCCAACCAATATAGGTGGCGAGCTGTTGTGCCTCAGGACCGGGAAGTAACATGCAGTAATTCAGCGCATGTAAGAATCTTTTTTCAGAGATCCAACGTTTATTTTCAACTAGTTCCTGATGCATTACTGCAATCTGTCCAGCAGGACCACCAAAGCTGATAAATCCCAATTTCAGCCAGAACAAAAAGGCTTGCCTGAACGGAATTGTTGGCGTTGGATTGGTAGGATCAGCTGATTGCATGATGTATTCCAAAGAGTTTTCTTTTTATTTCTAGATGATAAATAAAATTGAGTATTGAGTTTATAAATTTTAGTGAGTTAATAATTCAAAATGATGAAATTATTGAATTTAGATGAGTTAATCATTATTTTTTATTGGTGAGCTCTGTTGAACTAAAATCGGTTCTGCGGCTAATTTTTCTGCTAAATATTGAATGAATACACTCAATTTCGGTGGCACATGACGGGTAGGTGGATAGAGCAACCATGCGCCACCGCTATAGTGGGTTTTAAAATGCCAATCAGGTAAGACCTGAACAAGTGTGCCTTGCTCCAAAGCATGGCGTGCTACGAAGTACGGCAAACTGGCAATGCCTAAATGTTGTAAAGCGGCACTGAGGCGCACGCCTGTATGATTGGCAGCATAACGACCACGGACGGCAACGGTAATGGATTTCTGTTCTTGCTGGAACTTCCATTTCGAGTCATTCGGTTGTTCACCCAAATAGATACATTGATGCTGCTTTAAGTCGTGTGGATGCTGTGGTGTGCCATTCTTGTGTAAATATTCAGGTGTGGCACAGATTAAATGATCAATATCAATCAGTTTTCGCCCCATCAATCCACCTGGGGGGTGCTCGGTAATGCGAATCGCCAGATCGACACCATCATCAATCAAGTCAATATAGCGGTCTTCCAACAGCAGTTGGATATCAATTTTTGGATATAGGGCCAAGAATTCGGGCAGATGGGGATGCAGCATAAAATGCCCAACGGCCTTGGGCACGCTGATCCGAATAATGCCCTGTGGCTCAATATGAAACTGTCCTGAACTTTCCATCACCGCTTGCGCAGCATTGACCATGTCGACACAGCGTTCGTACACCTGTTGACCACTTTCACTTAAGCGCAGTTTACGGGTAGTGCGATGTAATAAGCGTGTGCCTAAAGCCCGTTCTAAACGTGCAATCGCACGGCTTACGGCAGAAGGGGTTGAACCGAGCTGACGTGCCGTTTCAGAAAAGCTTTCGGTTTCGACAACTTTGACAAAGGTTGCCATTTCATTTAACAGAACCAGACTTTGATTTGTGCTCATGAAGCAAAAGTTATTTGGAATTTGATTGGATTATCGCGCTTTAAAAAGCGCAATACAATCTTTTTCCTGTAGTCATGATGGAGATAAATCAAATGTGGCAGTTGTATGGACATGAGTTTCTGGCCTTGGCTTTGATCCATTTTATGGCCGTTGTTTTACCGGGTCCTGATTTTATTATTACAGTACGGCAGAGTGTTCGATATGGCTATCTAATTGGCTGTATCACTGCAATTGGTATTGGTGTCGGCATTTCGGTGCATGTGTTTTACACCTTGGTCGGGGTGGGCGTATTGATCCAGCAAAGCGTTTGGTTAATGTCGGTATTACGTGTAGCAGGGGGGGCTTATTTGATTTATTTGGGCTGGCAATGTTTACGTAGTCAACCGAATGCCAATCTGGATATTTTAGCTGGCGAGGTGATGGATAAACCGAGCTTAATTCAAGCCTTTAATATGGGTTTTCTAACCAATGCTTTGAATCCGAAAGCGACGATTTTCTTTCTGGCGATTTTTACCACCATTGTCAATCCGACCACACCGTTAAAGGTTCAAATTGGTTATGGCATTTGGATGTGTCTAGTCAATGCATTATGGTTTATTTTAGTCAGCATCATGTTTGCACAACCGATTGTGCGGAAACGCTTTTTGGAGTTCGGGGTGTATTTTGAACGGGTGATGGGGATTATCTTGAGTGCAGTTGCAATACGATTGATCTGGAGCGTTGCCTTTACTTGAACATAAAAAAGACTGCACTGAGGCAGTCTTTTTTATTGGAGAGGGGTTAGGTACTGCGCTTGTTTCTGGTCAGTTGATGCAAGACCGACACCAGTAAATCAATTTCTTCAGTGGTGTTATAAAAGGCCAAAGAAGGGCGCACAGTTTGCTCTACTCCAAAACGACGCAAGATCGGTTGAGCACAATGATGCCCAGAACGCACTGCAATCCCATGTTGATTCAGTGCCTTACCCACTTGCTCTGTCGAATAACCTTCAAGAGTAAAGGACATTACACTGGCTTTATTTCTCGCCGTACCAATTGGTCTTAACCCCGTGACACTGCTTAACGCATGCTGGCCATATTCCAGCAAGTCATGTTCATAACGCGCAATATTATGAATGCCAAGGCGTTCAACATATTCCAATGCAGCGCCTAAACCTACTGCATCGGCAATATTGCCTGTGCCTGCTTCAAACTTATTGGGGGCAGGTTGGTAAACCACTTGTTCAAAGCTCACATCCTGAATCATATTGCCGCCGCCTTCCCAGACGGGCATGGTCTCTAGGATTTCAGGCTTGGCATAAACTGCACCAATACCTGTTGGCCCAAACACTTTATGTCCTGAGAATACAAAGAAGTCGGCATCAATCGCTTGGACATCAGTTGGCATATGCGAAACCGATTGGGCACCATCAACCAAGACCCGCACACCTTTGGCATGCGCGATTTTGATCACTTCTGCCACAGGCGTCACCGTACCTAAGGCGTTGGACACTTGGGTAATCGAGATCAGTTTGGTCCGTTCATTGATCAGTTTTGGCAGTTCTTCCAAAATGATTTGTCCAGTATCATCCACAGGAATAACACGCAGTTTGGCGCCGACTTTTTTGGTGAGTTGGAACCACGGAACGATGTTGGCGTGATGTTCAAGATGCGAAACAATAATCTCATCACCTTCAGCAATATTCTGTTCACCCCAGGTCTTGGCAATCAGATTAATACCTTCGGTGGTGCCACGAACAAAAATGATCTCTTTGGATGATTTTGCCCCAATAAAACGGGCCACCACATTACGCGCATGTTCATAGGCATCGGTTGCACGTGCTGCCAGCTCATGTGCAGCACGATGAATATTGGAATTTTCGTGCTGATAAAAATAGGCAATACGATCAATCACACTTTGCGGTTTCTGCGTGGTCGCTGCATTGTCAAACCAAACTAAGGGCCGTCCATTAACGCGTTCTTGCAGAATGGGGAAGTCACGACGGATCGCTTGAATATCCAAGGGCTGAGCGGCATTGGCAACAAACTGTGGCTGAGAAGCTTGATAATTGCCATAATCTGCATTGTGTTGCGGCAGATCTAAGAAATAAAAACCTGAAGACGCATTATTTTTTGCTTGAGTAGAAGCTTGATTATCTTGCTGCAACAGACTTTTTAATGCATCGCCATGAGGCAATTGAAATGATTGTGCCGTGGCAAAATTGGCAGCATCAAATTCAGAACTGGATGAACTCGGTGCTGTAAAATCATTCAAAAAATAAAAGGGTGACGCATCACTTGTTGACGGGCGAGAGGGTTCAACTAAAGGAACGTTTGGTGCACTATGAACCGCTTGCGGAAAATTAGGTTCAATCGGTGGACGTGGTAAATTGGCACCACCCACGACTGGCGCCGAGGCGATCGCACGACGTTCAGGATAGTCAGGATAGTTCGGAATATGCTCAGGATATTCAGGGTTTAAACTTTTTTCATAAGCAATATTGGGCGCACGACCACTGAGCGCAGCTAAAGGTTCAGCGGGCTGTGGTTGATGTGGGGGCCCAACATGAGGTAAGTCCAAATTCAAACCAGAGGAATGACCACTGCCAGAATTTGGCAGGGCAGCAAAAAATTCAGAGGCAAGCCGTGAAAGTGTTGCTTCATCTGGGAAGTTGGACGGTGGGCTAACACCGACCACTTCAGAACCCGTTGGACTACCGTGTAAATTACTTGTAGTTAACTGGGTAGTCATGATACTTGTCCACCTCCACATCTTCGAGCACAGCCAATGCATCCTCAGTCAATACCGCCAATGAGCAGTACAGTGAGATCAGATAAGACGCAATCGCGTTGCGGTTGATGCCCATGAAGCGTACAGAAAGGCCTGGAGATTGTTCGCCAGCCAAGCCCGGTTGGAATAATCCCACCACACCTTGGCGTTTTTCACCCACACGCAGTAACAAGATTTTGGTTTTACCATCTTCTACAGGAATCTTATTTGATGGAATCAGTGGAACACCGCGCCACGTGATGAACTGTGAACCGAATAAGCTCACAGTTGGTGGTGGAACACCACGTCGGGTACATTCACGACCGAAAGCAGCAATTGCATCTGGATGGGCAAGGAAGAAACCAGGTTCTTTCCAGACCTTACGCAGTAAATCGTCAAAGTCATCGGGTGTTGGGGGGCCATTCAAAGTAGAGATACGTTGGTCTTCTGCGACACTGGCCAATAAACCATATTCAGGGTTATTGATTAGCTCACTTTCCTGACGTTCTTTAATGGTTTCAATGGTTAAACGTAATTGTTCTTTAATCTGATCATGCGGGCTGCTGTAAAGATCAGCAACACGGGTATGGATATCTAAAACAGTCGAAACACCATTTAAGAAATATTCACGTGGTTGTGCATCATAATCCACAAAAGTTTGTGGCAAAGTGGCCTCATCACGTTGGGTGCACGCGACTTGGATATCATCAGTATTGCTGACACGGTTAACGCGATAAATACCTGCTTCAACAGGAATCCATTGCAATAAATGCGTGAGCCAACGCGGGGTAATGGTCGATAGTTGTGGAACGGTCTTGGTGGCATTTGCAAGCTGTCTGGCTGCGTGATCACCAAGTGCAAGTTGGACTTTATCTGTGGTTTTTGCCATGAATCAATTTTCCTGTTGTTTTTGGCTTTGTTAATAAAATTGGTTTATTGCAATAATGTTGAATGATTTATTTAGTTAGACTAGAGACTATTTAGTATTTTTAAAAATATTATTATGAGATAAATAATCGTGAATTATTTACTTATTACTCATAAGAATATATTTATATGAAATAAATATAAGTATTGAATATACGTTTATTTATTCTAAGAACTATTTAAATAATTCATTCATTTAAACTTTACTATTGTGGAGTGACTCACTGGGTGACTGTAAAATCTGACTGCCTGCAGTAACGCTATGGGTGAGCCAGACATTACCGCCAATAATTGACCCTTTACCAATGGTGATACAACCTAAAATCGTTGCACCTGCATAAATCACCACATGATCTTCAACAATCGGATGACGGGCGTAATCTTTTTTCAAGGCACCATCTTCATTCAGTTCGAAACGTTTTGCACCGAGGGTCACGGCCTGATAAATACGCACATATTCACCAATCACTGAGGTTTCACCAATTACCACCCCTGTACCATGATCGATAAAGAAGCCTTTCCCAATTTGCGCACCTGGGTGGATATCAATCCCTGTGGCTGAATGGGCCAATTCAGAAATAATTCGTGAAAGTAGCGGAACGCTGTGATAGAGCTGATGTGCCACACGATGATGGATGATTGCCAAAATACCTGGGTAGCAGAGCAGGACTTCATCGACACTATGTGCGGCTGGATCTCCTTCATATGCGGCACAGACATCTGCATCTAATACGCGACGGATATCAGGCAAGGTATTGGCAAAGTCCTGTACGATGGTCTGTGCCAAAGCGATTTGCTGTTCATAAAGCAGACGTTCATTGCTTGAAACAGGGATCGGTTTGACGCGACTTTTGGTTTCGTAATTTAAGGCCAGTTTTACCTGTGAAAATAATTCATTGAGTACGCGGTCTAGGGTATAGGCAATATAGTAATCCTCAGTTTCTTGACGCAGATCACTGGGGCCAAGTCGCATTGGAAACAGAATTCCACACAGATCATCTAAAATTGACTTCAGCGCATCCTTAGATGGGAGTTCGCGTCCACCAAATTCTTTGATGCGATGTTGACGCTCTCTCCATTCGTGTCTCGCTTGTTGCAAACCTTCAACGACAGGCTGTATTTTCCATTGGCTCACGAGAATTCCTTGCAAATCAAAGTTATGAATAAATCGTTAATTTTTTGCTTAAGAAAGCAGCATTAATCTTGTAACCAAGGTAATTGGTGGGTACGCCAGCCATTACTTTGATTGCGCTGCTGCTGTTCGTTTAAATCACCCTCAAAACCTTCCAGTACGTTATAGACTTGTGCAAAACCTGCACTAAAAGCTGCTGTTGCAGCTAAAGCAGAACGTTTACCGCTACGACACAGCAATAAAATTGTTTTGTCTTTGCCGACTTTGCTATCCAGTTCTTTTAAAAAACGAGGATTGCGGTTAAAAGATGTACCTGTTGCCCATGCGACGTGGATACTTTCAGGCACATAGCCGACAAATTTACGTTCTTCATTGGTTCTTACATCAACCAAGACAGCATGGCCTTGTTGAACCAAATACCAAGCTTCGCTAGGAGGGATGCTGCCCGTGAAATCAAGTTCATTTTCTTCAGCATATTGCTGAGCACGTTGTAGGATATCTTGTGGATTGTTGAAAGAACCGTGGGAAGTAATGTTGGATTCCACAGCTTGAGTAGAATCAAATTGAGCATTCATTTTTACAACCTTTATATACATCAGCGGGATGATGTTTTTATCTTAGGACGGTTTTTATATTCAGGAAAATAAGCAAAATTTATTTATATATCTATTTTTGATAAATAATGAGCATTTATCGGCTTATTCGGAATATGGTTTAAAACCTAGCTTTAAATTGAATGATCTTATTTAATTTAAAGATGAAATTATCGAGATTAAATATTTTACTTTTCAATTAAGTTGGATGATAAATATTTAAAAGCATGATTTGGAAAATTAAATGCAAGCACATTAAAAATATCGCACTTGATGATAAAAGCAGCACAACATTGTCTAAGACTTATTCTTATCTCATAAAGGAATAAGCAAGTCACTTTTTCTTATTTTTAATCATAAAGCATGCCGCATACCATAAGCCTATATTGTTGAAAGATCATCTAATTATGGGCATCAAGAACACCAAGCCGTTAATCGTAACAGCGATCGTCCTTGTGGCGATTGTTGCTTTTATTGTCTATCAAAATCAAAAAGATGCTGCACCTGTTCAGTCTAAAAACAACAAAGCGGTGGTGATTGCCTACCAAACAGGTGTTGATCCAACCAAGGTTGCGCAGGCCAATGGTGATTATGAACGTAATAGTAATCAAGCGATTCAGTGGCGTAAGTTTGATGCAGGTTCTGATGTGGTCAATGCATTGGCTTCGGGCGATGTGGTGATTGGGAACATTGGTTCTAGTCCTTTGGCGGCAGCGGCAAGTCGAGATTTACCGATTGAAGTATTTCTTGTGACGGCTAAATTAGGTGGTTCTGAAGCCTTGGTGGTCAGCAATAAATCTGGCATTCAAAAACCACAAGATTTGATTGGCAAAACCATTGCCGTACCCTTCGTTTCAACCACACATTACAGCTTATTGTCAGCTTTAAAGCATTGGAATATTGCGGATAACCAAGTCAAGATTATTAACTTACGTCCACCTGAAATCACTGCCGCTTGGGAGCGTGGTGATATTGATGCGACTTATGTTTGGGAACCTGCGTTAAGCAAAGTCAAAGCCAGTGGCCATGTCTTAACCGACTCAAAACAAGTCGGCGAGTGGGGCGCACCAACTTATGATTTATGGGTGGTTCGTAAAGATTTCGCTGAGAAAAATCCAGAGTTTTTAAAGGCCTTTGTGCAAACCAGCTTGAAACAAGTTGAGGCGTACCAGCAGGATCCAAAAGCATTTGAGCAGAATGCTGACCATATCCAGAAAATCGCGCAACTGACGGGTTCTGATGTAAAAGATATTCCATTGTTGCTTTCAGGAAATATTTATTTGGATCGTCAGCAGCAACAAGCGACTTTATCAGGTGAGTTTGCCAAAAATATTTTCGACACCGCAACTTTCTTAAAGAGCCAAGGCAAGGTCGATCAAGTCAAACCTGATTATCAAGATAATGTGACCACCAATTTCTTACAGCCATAGGAGATCGAAATGAGCGTATTAGCTGCGGAGCATCTTCATTTAACTTTTCCAAAGCAGACCGTACCTGTCTTGCAAGATATCAATCTGAAGATTGAAGAAGGTACGTTGACTGTGATTTTGGGCGAGTCGGGTTGTGGGAAAACAACATTGCTGAATATTCTGGCGGGTTTTCAAAAGCCAAGTTCAGGTCAAATTACACTGGACCATGAAGTGGTGACTGCACCTGATGCGCGCCGTGCGGTGGTGTTTCAGGATCATGCTTTACTACCTTGGTTAAATGTCTTTGAAAATATTGGTTTTGCTTTGCAGCTCAAAGGTTTAAAAGCACATGAAATTCAACAGAAAGTCGATGCAATTCTTAAAATTGTCGGCTTGAGTCATGTGGCTAAAGCCAATATTTGGGAATTGTCAGGTGGCATGAAACAGCGTGTCGGTATTGCCCGTGCCTTGATCAGCCATGCAGCATTCATTTTATTGGATGAGCCTTTTGCTGCACTTGATGCATTTACCCGTGAAACCATGCAGCAGTTGGTGCTGGATTTATGGATTGAACAAAATAAATCCTTTTTCCTGATTACCCATGACATTGAGGAAGCACTTTTGCTGAGTAATCAATTGGTGTTGATGACGGCTCGTCCAGGTAAGATTGTCGAAACTTTAAAACTGGATTTCGCTGACCGTTATAAGCAAGGTGAATCCATCCGTGCGATTAAATCGGATCCTAAATTTATTCAATTACGCGAGCAATTGTTTGAACGCCTGCGTGTGCAGAAACAAGCAGGGCATGAGGTGGCTGTATGACGGGGCAAGCAAAAAATACAGCTTATGAGGTGAGTAAGGCCGAGGAACTGCAATCGACGAATCAAGCACAGTCGGGTTCGGTTTTTAGTCCAATTGGCGCCTTTTTTACTCGCCATCGTAGTTTGTTGTTGAGTTTATCGAGCGTATTGAGTGTCTTGATCATTTGGTATTTGATCACTGCATTAAAAATTGTCCCAAGTTTATTTCTGCCGAGCCCACAAGCGGTATGGCAAAAGTTCCTTGAAGTCAGCCAACAAGGCTTTATGAAAGCCACCTTATGGCAGCATTTGGCGGCGAGTATCTCGCGTGTTTTGTTGGCTTTAGTTGCCGCGATTGCTATTGGTGTGCCTTTAGGTTTATGGATGGGCTTAAACAAGTGGGTGCGTGCGGTGCTTGATCCATTGGTTGAGTTATTGCGCCCGATTCCACCGTTGGCTTATTTACCATTATTAGTGATTTGGTTCGGGATTGGCGAAACCACCAAGGTGCTTTTGATTTTCTTTTCGATCCTTGCACCTGTGATTATCAGCAGTACCCATGGCGTACTCAGTCACCAGCTCAATCGTGAACGTGCCGCCTTATCTTTAGGGGCAAGCCAATCACAAGTGTTTTGGCATGTGATTCTGCCGACGGCCTTACCGCATATTTTAACGGGTATTCGTATTGGTCTTGGCGTGGGCTGGTCAACTTTGGTGGCTTCGGAATTAGTTGCAGCAGATCGCGGTATTGGTTTTATGGTGCAGTCAGCGGCACAGTTCCTGATTACTGATACAGTGGTTCTCGGCATTATTGTGATTGCGATCGTCGCGGTTAGTTTTGAATTGTTTTTGCGTTGGTTACAGAAGCAATTATCTCCTTGGTATGGCCAACAGTTATAAGTGTGAGTAGTAGAAAATGACCTTAAATATTGAAGTTATTAAACCAACAATCGGTGCAATTATTCACGATGTTGACTTAAACACGGCTGATGAAAATACTACGCAACAAATTCAACAAGCTTTGCTGGATCATCATGTGATCTTCTTCCGCAATCAGCAGCTTGCACCTCAGGCACAAGCGGAGTTGGCGCGTGGTTTTGGTTCTTTGCATATTCATCCGATCTATCCATCAGTTGCGAATGTACCCGAAATCATTGTATTGGATAGTTGGAAACAGGATTTACGTGACAATGAACTTTGGCATACCGATGTGACCTTTAGCCAAAAACCACCATTGGGCTGTGTCTTACAAGCGATTAAGATTCCGCCTGTAGGTGGCGATACGCTGTGGTCGAGTGGAGCAGCTGCATTTGCTGCGCTAGATCAAGATTTACAGACGAAGTTAAAAGGCTTAACTGCAACGCATGATATTCGCCAGTCTTTCCCGATTGAGCGTTTTGCACATAATGATGTTGAGCGTCAAAAGCTGGAAGACACATTTAAGCGTAATCCACCCGTTGTTCACCCTGTGGTGAGAACACATCCAGTCACAGGTCAGCCAATTTTGTTTGTGAGTGAAGGATTCACCACGCGTATTAATGAGTTAGATGAAGCTGAAAGTGCTGAGTTGTTGCAGTATTTATTTGCGCATGCCACCAATGAGCGGTTCCATTTGCGTTGGCAGTGGCAAGCGGGTGATGTGGCGATTTGGGATAATCGTTGTACGCAGCATAAGGCTTTATTTGATTATGGGGAGGCGCACCGGATTATGCATCGTGCCACGATTAATGGTGATGTGCCGTTTTATCAGGCAGCAAGTTAAAATTTAGTTTTAATTTTTTGCTTCGGTGGAATCTTATAGAGATCTCATCTTATTTTGGATAAGCATCCGTTTTCTCTCTTACTTTTCAGGGATGAAAAGTAACAAAAATCCTTTGTTTGGCTGATGATACTTCCTTGTATCACAGCCAAACTGGCGGCATCCATGCCGCCGAGCGCGGTAGTGAATATTTGCGAGAATTTTAAATTACAAGAAAAAGCATTTACGGTTCGGTTTTATCTACATCTGCGCTTGGAAATTTCTAGACAGTTTTTATTCTTAGGCATTATGTAAAATGCTCTCTTGTTTATAAACCGAAGGCGCTTGCCCAGTCCAGCGTTTAAAGGCACGTCGAAATTCACGTAATTCACTAAAACCTAATTGTAGGCTAATCTCACTCATGGATAGGTTCTGTTCCAGTAATTGTTTAGCTTTCCGCTCCAACACATTTTGCCGAATTTGTTGAAAACTCAAACCTTCTGCCAATAATTGTCGTCTTAAATGACGCTCGCTGAGGTGTAATTGTTCGGCAGCTTGTTGCATCTCAAAACGTTCAGGTAAATGCTGTTCAATCAAATGATCAAGTAAATGGACGTAGCCGACTTGATTGAGCTGGTCTATTTCTTTTAACGCCTGTTCACAAATGTTTAGTGCAGTTGCATAGTTGGCGGGGCTGTAATTTTTTAAGTTACGCTGCAATAGGCGACTACTAAAACGCATGATATTTTTATCACGGTTAAATTGGACAGGGCAGCCAAAGAGATCATTATATTGTTGTTGATATTCGCTTGGAAAATAGCTGAGTTCAAGACTCACTACATCATCATGATCGCCCAGCATTGCATTTAAACAGGTGATGATGCTGCTAAATAATTCATCATAGAAAAAAGCTTTGAGTTCATTGCAGGGAGAGGTTTCAGTGACTTCTAATTCACAGAGATCAGCGTGGATGGAAAAGTTGATATTTAAGACGCTGCCTGAAATACGATGATAACGCAGCGCAATGTCTAAAGCATCTGCAACAGTCTTGCAGGATTGCATGGCGAAACCGAGAATCCCCATTGAAATTAAACCTTCACTACTGCCAAGCTTTAAACCGAGGTCGGGTTGTTGGTAGGCTGTCATGGCCTGACGTATCACATCACACAATTGAGAGAAGCGAACCACGCCTTGGGTTTGCTGTATTTGTGCAATGTCTAAACCTGAATGCTGAAACCATGCAGCATAATTCCACTGTTGTTGCTCTGCATAATGGATCAGGCTGGCCAGAATGGTGGGTGGAATATATTGCTGTGTTTCAGCGCTATTGATGAATTGTTTAGGCATAAGTCCGTTTTGCCCCCCAAAGAAAAGTGTCTTTAACCCTGTTGGGTATCGCATAATTTTGATTAACTTTCAACAGGCTTTAACACAGTTAGAAAAAGAACTGAGAAAGGGACGCGCCAATGTATCAAGTGGGCTGGGATAAACAACAAATCAAAGTTACACCGAAAGGCTATGCCATGTTTGGTTATGGGCAATGGTCACATCGGGCCTATGAACAGCGCACAGCTTTATTTGCACGTAGCGTGAGTATTGCCGATTCATCCGATCATCGACTGCTGCTTTGTTGTCTTGATTTAGGTTGTATTACCCATGCCATGCGCAGCCAAACGGTAGCGCGACTCACGCAAATCATAGGTACGCCATTTGATGAAAATCAACTGGTGTTAATGGCAACCCATACCCACTCTGGGCCTGGTGGTTGCGGTTATGAAGCTTTATATAATATGCCAACACCCGGTTTTGTGCCTGAGCATCTCAGTGCAATTGTTGAGGCGATTGTACTGAGTATTCAAAATGCGATTGCATCTGAACAAGACACCGAGATTTTCTTGGGCACGCAACATTTTTCAGAACATACCGCTGTGGCGTGGAATCGTTCGATCAAAGCCTATAATCGTAATCCAGAGGTTTTGCCACGCACTAATGCTGAAACGCATTTGGCTTTGAATCGTGAAATGCAATTGCTTGGTTTTTATCGTGAACAAAAATTGCAGTCCTTTATTTCATTATTTGGGGTACATGCGACTTGTTTGGGAAATTCCTTAAACGCCTATGATGGCGATAATAAGGGTTATGCAGCTGCATTTTCTGAGCAGGCTTTAATTGAGCAAGGAGTTGATAATCCAGTCACGATTTTTGCCCAAGCAACCGCTGGGGATGTATCACCGCATTTCCATGGTAAAGATCAGCTCAAGATTCGCAATCAAATTAAAGGTGAGCAGGAGTATCAATATGCGCAACAAAATGGGCGTTATCAGAGTGAATTGGCTTTAACTAGCTTACAGGGGAATATTGCTAAAAATTTGCAAAAAGTTGAAGGCAAGATCGATGCTGTTTTGTCCTATGTAGATCTGAGCAATATTGAGATTCCCGATGCATTTGCAGATGGTCAAAAGCATGCAAAGACCAGCCAGCCTTGTCATGGCACCGCATTTTTTGCAGGTACGCCTGTCGATGGTCTAGGTGCACCCAAACCCTTAATGATGGGGATGCAATTTTTAGCCGATCAATTTCGCAAACAAAAAATCAAACATCCCAAAGCAGCAGACTTTGTAGCATATCAGCAGCTGTATGCATCTCAAGGACCGAAACGGATTTTACTAGAATCAGGTGCCAAAAAGATTCTAGGTCAACCGATTGGTTTTCCACCGAGTATTCTTGATCCGTTGATTGCAGAAATGAACCGACAAGTGAAAGCTGGGGCGATTCAGCAGAGCCCTTTAGTCCCGAGCGTGGTTCCCTTACAAATTGTGCGATTAGGGTCTCTGGCATTGATATGTTGTCCGGGAGAGTTTACCACTATTGCAGGGCAGCGTGTGGTTGATACGGTTAAACAGACGCTTGCTGCACAGGCTTCGATTGAAAGAGTTTGGTTAGCATCGTACTGCAATGATTACATGGGTTATGTCACCACCTATGAAGAATACCAAGTGCAGGCGTATGAAGGTGGGCATACCTTATTTGGTCAATGGACATTGGCAGCCTGTCAGAGCAAGTTCCAAGGCTTAGCAGAACAATTATTGTTAGAAAAAGATAAACGTCATTACGATGAAATGACACGACCGCCGCATATTCCAGTGCAGGAACTCGCAAAACGCAGCAATCATGGCAATTTAAAAACTGCCGTTAGCCAAGGAGAGGCAGTATGAGTGATTTAACACAAGGCATCTGGACAAACTGGTCAGGTTTTCAAAAATCTATGCCGCAACAGATTTTGCAACCTGCCAATATTCAAGAACTACAGGCTATTGTGCAAGCGCAGAAAAAAATACGGGTAGTCGGTGCTGGGCATTCTTTTACGCCGTTGGTGTGTACCGATGCAACCTTATTGTCTTTGGATCATATTGCAGGAATTGCATCGACTGATCTTGACCGATGTCAGAGCAGTATTTATGCAGGCACACGCTTATATGACCTAGACCAACATTTACAGCAACAATCCATCAATCAGGCTTTAATGAATCAAGGAGATATTGATCAGCAAAGTCTGGCGGGTGCAGTCTCTACAGGCACACATGGCACAGGTGCAGATTTACATTGTATTTCAGCCTATGTTGAAGCTTTTGAGCTATTGACGGCTTCGGGTGAAATCCTAAAATGTAGTCGCACAGAGCATCCTGAAATCTTTGCCGCAGGGCGAGTCTCTTTGGGTAGCTTAGGCATCTTGACCCAAATCACTATGCAAAATCGTCCGCGCTATAAACTCAAAGAACACATTCAACTTTGTCCTGTAGAGGACATGATGCAGCATATTCAGCAATGGAAGCATCAGCATCGGCATATTGAGTGCTTTGTATTTTCCTATGAAAAGCAGTTGATGTTAAAAACACTGGATGAGACCGATGAGGAAATTCTGCCACGGAAGGAGAATTTCCCTTCCGACGATACCTTGCTCACTTTATGTTCTGAGCTGACCAAAAATTTTCCTTCGTTGAATCCTTATTTACAGAAGCTACTCGGCATTTTTGTTAAACCGACGACTTATATCGATTGGTCGAGCAAGATATTTCCAACACCGCGTAATACCAAGTTCAATGAAATGGAGTATCAGATTCCTGTTAATCGCGGATTAGAGTGTTTGGA
The DNA here is from genome assembly GCF_013072695.1 of Acinetobacter sp. Ac_5812. Taxonomy (GTDB): domain Bacteria; phylum Pseudomonadota; class Gammaproteobacteria; order Pseudomonadales; family Moraxellaceae; genus Acinetobacter. The sequence goes on along the minus strand of NZ_LXUK01000027.1, from coordinate 160,059 downwards.
TGAAGTGTTGCATGCCTTAAGAACGTATAAAGTGGCCACATTTTTTCCGCTCGAATTCCGCTTTGTTAAAGGTGATGATATTTGGCTCAGTCCTTTTTATCAGCAGGATTCCATTTCGATCTCGGTTCATCAATATCATAAGCAAGACCCGCGTTTGATTTTTGATGTGGTTGAGCCAATCTTGCAAAAATATAAGGGGCGTCCGCATTGGGGTAAAATGCATCAAATGAACAAGACACAGCTTCGGGCTTTATATCCAAAGTGGGATGATTTTATGGCTTTGCGTCAGCAGCTTGACCCAAAAGCCAAGTTTTTAAATCCCTATCTGGAAAAATTGTTCTTAGGTTAAATCGAATTTTTATGAGTTGAAAGTGCTTAATGGAGTCATATCGGGTTCTCATCCAATTAAGGGTTAAGCTTTTCAGCTGGACTTACTTTGGCTCCGCCCTGAGAAGTGTTTGAAGCTTCGTAAGATGTATTTAAACTCTTGCGTTTTGCCAAAGCTTTGGTCGCTTTGGCTTGCTCAGGTTGTAGATGACATTCCCTCGTATAAGATGGTTTTTTAGGCTCACGATTAAATAAAAAAGGTATAGCCATGTTGGATCATTATTTTAAACAACTCAATCTCGATCTGAAAAAACAGGGGATTGCGACTCCGCAACTCATTATCGATGAAGCAGCGTTAACACAAAATATCCAGCATGTTCAAATTCGTCTTGCTCATGCCAAACACTTAAAAGCACGCTTGGTGGTAAAGTCTTTAGCGAGTTTAGATTTACTCAAACTGTTATCTGAACAGATCAATACACAACGCTTTATGGTGTTCCATCAACCACATATCATTTCAATCTTAGAAAATTTTGCTGAAGCCGATATCTTGTTGGGTAAGCCGATGCCCGCTCAAGTAGTACGCCATTTTTTTGAACAGCATACAGAATGGTCGAATGCTAAAATTCAGTGGCTGATTGATAGCAAGCAACGCTTACAGCAATATCTCGAGATCGCTCAGCTCTATTCTCTGTGCTTAGATGTGAATATTGAAATTGATGTGGGCTTACATCGTGGTGGGGTACAATCGACACAACAGCTGACCGAAATCTTAAAGCTGATTCAGCAGTATCCACAGTATTTAAAACTCTCTGGTTTGATGGGCTATGATGCGCATGTCACTAAAATCCCAGCCATCATTAAAAAGCCTGAATTGGCTTATCGAAGCTCGCAACAGACTTATGCCGATTACCAAAAGCTGATTCAAAAACAGTTCTCAATGCTATGGCGTGATGAGCTTTGCTTTAATGGTGGTGGTAGTCCAACCTTTAGCTTTCATACGACTGAAAGTGTCTGTAATGACTTGTCTTTTGGTTCAATGTTGTTAAAGCCTAGTGATTTTGACAGTGATTTTTTAAGGGTATTACAACCTGCATTCTGGATCGCAGCGCCTGTGTTAAAAATATTGTCATTTACTCAGCTTCCTTCAATGTCTTTATTGGATAAATTGCCACATAGATGTAAGGCGCTGTTTATTTATGGTGGCTATTGGCTGGCTAATTATGTCTATCCTGATCAAGCACATACCCACGTATTGTACGGGCGTAGCAGTAATCAGGAATTGGTCAATGTACCTAAGGATTGTGATATTCAGGTCGATGATTTTGTATTTTTAAGACCCACACAAAGTGAAGCGATTATCCCTCAGTTCTCTGAGCTAAAGCTGTATCGCAAACATGCTTTTGAGACATGGCAAACGTTTAGTGAATAACGGTATTGCGATTACCAATATTTGATCTAAAAGTCTGCCGCGTATTTTGAGCCTTAAAATAAATCACTCAAATGGCAGCTTTTTGCTTCAGTCAGATTGTCAATGGACTCGACCAGTAAAACATTGGTATCCTTTTCGCTTTTATATGCTGCAATCACTTCTGCATAAATCGGCTGTTTGAGTGTCGTGGCTTTAGATAGAAAGCCTGAAACCGCCTTTTCCTTAGACCAGTCCGCATCTTTCAACACATATTCATTCTGTGCAATATCGCATCGCGTTAAAATGGCTTTGTTATCCTTTATCGTTAAGGTGCCCATAAAAATATCCATACTTTCTTTGGGATCAGTCGGATTGGCATAAGTGGTAAAAGGAAAAACTAAGCTAGATATAAATATTGAAAAGACAAGAGCGTTTTTTTTCATTGGATTTTTCCTAGAGATGACATTCATTATTAAAATAATGCTTTGAGATTCTAAGCTAATCCGTTGATTGAAAGCCAGAAAATAGCCAAGTAGGAGCAAGACCAGAAGCAGATCTGTTCCTATTTGGCTTGATGAGATGTCGTGATTAAAAGTGATAGCCTATTTTCAAACCATAAGCGATTGCACTGTTATCTTTAAAATCGGCCTGTTCAGCAATCGGTTTAATCCCTGGTACAGGAATGTAATAGGTACCGTCTTCGGCAACCACATCACCTAACCAGAAGTATTTAACTCCAGCCGCAATAAAATAGTTCGGGGCAGGATTAAACTGAGCGCCTAGACCAATACCCCAAGACCCTTTGGTTGGATTCAACGTGGATGCAGGGTCGCCTGTACCCGAGTCCCAACTGACTTCAGTTGATGCACTCCATTTTTCAGTAAACTGATGTCCAAGTCCGACATTGACCGTCCACTGATCCTTTTGGTAGCTATCCAGATCAAAACCACCCGTATAGCTTCCTTCGCTGATCAAACCTGTCAGATACTCCGTAACTGCGCCAAATTGAGTCGGTCGAATATGAAAATCTTTCCAGTTGACCCAACGTAGATTGGTATAGAGCAGGGTGTCTTTATACACACCCGTTTGAAAATCAACATTCACCGATTGTGGTGTTGAAATTCTGGTTTTACTTGGCGTAGTGACTTGCAAAGGTTGACCAAACATGGTCTCAGTCACCTGCATATCGTGGTCAATCTTGGAGCGATAGGTCACAGCGGCTTTTAAGGCAATATCTGGGATTTGATAGCTCAGGCCAGCCAGCCAACCGACCGCATGATCCTGTTTAAATTTGGCATCATAGCCATTAAAGGCTTCACTGTATGAATTACCACGCAGCGCGACATCACCTTTGACCGATTGATAGACAGCTCCGCCATAGAGTTGAAAGTTGCTAAACGGACTCACACCTAAAATCATGCTAATGCTTTCAGTATCAACATTGACCGATGTGCCTTGCTGGGTAAATTCATTGTCCGAAAAAGTATTGTTGGACTGCATCGGATAGGTAATATCAGCACCAAAAGGTTGGTCATAGAGCAGACCAAAGCTGATTCGATCAGTCAGTTGAAGTTTGAGCGCGGCACTATAATATTGAAAGCTATTGCCCATATTGCCTGAGTTAAGATTCTGCGGATCATTGACCAGTTCTGGACGATTACGAATTTTTCCTGAAATATCAGCATCAACAGCTGTGGCATTGACCTCGACATAATTGCCATTTTCTAGAAAAGGGAGAATGGATTGTCCCGATTGATCCAGTGCTGCTGCGTGGTTTAATGTACTGATACATATCCCACAGAGGCCAATCACCATTGGGTTGAGTTTCATATTGATCATCCTTGTAAAACCGTGTCTTATTCTTAAACATGCTGTTTTTATTGACGGTCATTTTTTCTGGCGATAGTAAGCTGATTCGACTCACTATTTTGACTTGAAAATAAATGTCCAATTGCTAGTGAAGCATCTTTTACACGGCTGGAATAGGGTTGAAAATGATCAATATGGGGGGTGGAACGGTCATTTCCCTAACTTTGAGGCAATAAAAAAAACCTTGTATCGAGACACAAGGTTTTTTAGTTCAAGCAAACAGTTATTGCTTCACAATCAGCACTGGAGTATGTGATTCTGTTAAAACAGCACGCGCCACACTACCCAACAATAAACGTTTTACGCCTGTGCGGCCATGTGAACCCATAATAATCAGATCAGCACCGACTTCATCTGCAACAAAGATAATCCCTTCACTGGCTGAGCCATGATGAATTTTGGTATTCACCTGAATGCCATCACGGACAAAGGATTGAGAAATGTCTTGTAGTTGTGTTTTGGCTTGTGCCTCGGCTTGCATAAAATAATCGGTCACCGCAGGGGCAACTTGATAAAAATCCACACCGATAAATGGGTCAACCGCAACCACACTGAGAATGGTGACCTTTGCCCCAGAGAGTTTTGCTAAAGAAAGCGCATGTTCGACTGCGGCATAGGAAATTGGAGAGTCATCAACAGGAACTAAAATATTTTGATAAGACATATTTACTCCTTATAGTTTATCGTTGTAAAAAATAGAAAACATAACAAGGTGATAACATATTGAGCCTGTGCTAGCAAATCAGCACGGCTTAAAAATATATGATAAAACTGAAAATAATGTAGAAAAACAGCGTATTCCGCAGCAAAATAGCGGTATAAGAAAATCACTGTATTTTTGTAATTCAGTTGAGAGTCAACAATGAAATTTAAGCACGATTTAAATCAGAAGGACGCTTTGTGTTATTCAGTTTAGAGGCATTTAAACAACAAAAATTTGACCAGATGGCAGCCAAAATTATGGCTGATCCAGCGTTTTATTTGGATTTTGATTCGGTTTCAGATTTCTACAAAGCGGCATGGTTAGATGAGTTTCCGCAAGGCACCACGTGGTCAGCGACAGGGTTGGATGATGGAGCAGAACATTTTTATGCAGTAATTGAATATGGCGATCATTATCTTTATATCAGCAGTATGGAACGGGTTACGGTCAAATTAGGTATACGACATCATTACAATAAAAATAACTAATCCATGCAGTCATCCTTTTTTATCTGATCAGATTTAGAGATGCAAATGAGAATGCTATACTTTTGTGCAATGATGAAATCCTAATAAAACGAAATGGACATTTAAAAATGGCACATCAATTTACGGTTAATGAAACAATTCATGGTGTTTCAATTGAAGACTTTTCAAGACTGGTGGCGGATACTTCATTGCATGAAGCAGTATGTAAACGTATTCCGGGTGAGAACTTGGAAATTATCGAATCGAATATTAATGGTGATATTTATACCTTACGCCGTGAATATAATCTGGATGTCAATATTCCAGAGGTGGCAAAAAAATTATTAAAGAATGCATTCCGCTTAAAACGTGCTGATGTGACGCATTTGAAAAACTTAACCTCTACGGTTGAATTGGGTGCAAATCTACCTTTGGAAGCGAAGGGCGAGCGCAGTGTGACGGGTGATAGTGAGAAGGTGAATATCTCTTTAACATGGACTGTTAAAGTTAAAGTGCCATTGATTGGTGGGATGTTAGAGAAGCATGCAGAAGGTGAAATTCGTAAATTCAGCACGCTTGAAATCGAGATCGTAGCCGATGAATTAAAGAAACACCTTTAATTTTCGCAGAAAAGAAAGCTCTCCATTTGGGGAGTTTTTTTTGTTTTAGAAGCGCAGGAAATAGGGAACAATCGAAAGGACCACCCCAATGATACTGATCATGGTGGTGCTATCAATAAAGTAGGTGAAGAGCATCAAGACCAAACCACAGACCAAAGGCACGGTCATTTTTTGCTTTTTGCCATACATAAAATAGCCTAAGCCAATTGAGCTAAAGATGACACCTAGAAATAGTTGGGTTGCATTCATGTGCTTTGCCATGCGTTATTTTTATCGCGAATATATTATGACAAGATTCTTAAATGAAAATTATGGTAACGCGATAAAATATCCAATACGATAATATTCACTATTTGGTCAAAACAATTATAAGGGCGTGGGATGAGTGTAGTTCTACCAGTAGCACAACGTGGTGAAGAAGTTTTAAAAATTAAAGCGGCTGCTGTCGCGAACGGGGAATTTAACAGTGAGTGGCTATTGCAACTGGCATCTGCGATGCATGCGACCATGCTGGAGCGCAATGGGGTTGGGATTGCGGCACCACAAGTTTATATTTCTAAGCGATTAATTATTGTGGCATCTCGTCCCAATCCACGCTATCCCGATGCGCCTGAAATGGATGCGGTGGTGATGGTCAATCCTGAGATTTTGGCATTTTCTCAAGAATCTTGTTTGGGCGAGGAAGGTTGCTTAAGTGTGCCAGATGAGCGTGGGCAGGTTGAACGGGCGCAAGCAATCAAAGTACGTTATTACACTTTACAAGGTGAAGTGGTTGAAACCGCTTTTGAGGGTTTTCCAGCACGGATTGTTCAGCATGAGGTGGATCATTTGGATGGAATATTATTTGTAGAACGTCTGAGTTAGTTGTGTATGTAAGCTCATAAAATCATTACAAAAGCTATAATTTTAATATGATCAGTCCTCTGTACTATAAACGCTTATCCAAATTAAAACTTGAAACATTTAAAGGCTAGATGACCATGAAAACTCCACTTCCTGATTATTTGGCGCATGTGATTGATGCCTGCGATATCGATAACAGTGGGCATCTCGCAGATTATATTCCTGAGTTAGCCAATGCCAATCCAGATCGTTTGGCGCTGGCTTTGTCGACCGTCGATGGTGAAATCTATTCCGTTGGGGATGATGAAATTGAATTCACCATTCAGTCGATGTCTAAACCCTTCACGTATGCCTATGTGCTGCAACAGCTTGGAATAGATGCTGTATTAGAGAAAGTTGGGGTTGAGCCTTCGGGTGAGGCATTTAATGAAATTTCACTGGGGAAAGATCGCCGTCCTAAAAATCCAATGATTAACTCAGGTGCAATTACTACGCATTCACTCATTCCTGCCAAAGAAGGTGTATCAGGCGCAGAAATTTTACGTCGATTTATGAGTGAGCTGGCAGGACGTGAGCTGCAATTTGATCATGCGGTATATGAATCTGAGGTAAAAACGGCTTATCGCAATCTCTCGATTGGTTATATGTTAAGAACTGTGGGGATTTTGGAATCCGATCCTGAAGAGATTGTGAACGGCTATATTCGCCAATGCGCGATCTTGGTGACGGTCAAAGATCTGGTACGGATGGGCAGTGTTTTTGCTAATGGCGGGGTAGATCCTAAAACTGGAAAACGCTTATTGAATCGTGCTGTAGTACGCCAAGTCCTGAGTGTGATGATGAGCTGTGGGATGTACGATGCCGCGGGGGATTGGCTCACAACGGTGGGTATTCCTGCCAAAAGTGGCGTCGCAGGTGGAATCTTGGGTGTGTTGCCAGGTCAGGTCAGTATTGCCGCTTTTTCTCCTCGCCTCGATGAACATGGCAATAGTGTACGTGGCATTGATATCTTGGAACGGCTCTCCCGTGATATGGGCTTGCATTTGATGGAAGGGACACCTTCTGCACAAACCATTGTGCAGAGTCATTATCGCACTGGAAAAGATGCTTCTTTAAGTGTGTATGTGCTTCGCGGTGTATTGAAATTTACTGAAGCGGAAATGTTATTACGAACCTTGCAATGTGAGCCTGTCGATAAAAGTTCTATTGTGATTGATTTAACTCAGATTTCACTAATTCATGATGTCGGAAAACGGATGTTTTTGGAAGGGGTTGATCGTCTGATCGATGATGGTCACACCTTGCTGTTGGTTGATCCTGAGCAGCGTCTGGATCATGCACGAACGCATAAAGATCGGGTGTTGCATGTTTATCAGAATCTTGAGGATTTGATAGAGAAGCATAAAGAGCTGTAGTAGGAGAGAGCCTATATTGAAATGATATTGGCCTAAAATTATTGTGATGTTTTTCCGATGTAAGGTTTAAACATCGTATTAAATAATATTGTTGGTTGAATTGTCGCTTGTGGGGCGTATTTACTTCAAATTTTATTTATACTGAGCCGATTAGTTTTTGCAGAATATCTAAAATGAAAAATATAATATTGGGTTTAGCATTGATGAGTATGGTTTCACAGCCACTCTTTGCAGCTCCATTTGTTCAACCTGTGATTCAGGGTAAAACGTACAATAATTGGGAGGTGCCTATACGTTCATTGGGTAAACCGAAAAGTGTTGTTAAAGGAAAACCAGATGAATGTAACGGTGGCTATTTCCCTGATGAATATGATTATGGCAGTTTTAAACTTTTAGACACGGGTGTCATTAAAGAGGTTTATTTTAGTCAGAACAATGCGCTAGTATTTCATGGACAAAAGATTCGTAGTGGGATAGATCAAAAGAGTTTTATGCAACAATTCAAAAAATATGAATTGTGGATGGACGCTGAAAATAAGAATGTTGTTTATAGTGGGCTGGCTGAAAGTGGAAATGATTCAATAGAATTTGTTTTTAAAAATGGAAAACTTCTAAAATATAAGTTGTTCTTTGATGATTGTTAATTGTGAAAGATAAACTATATAGAATCTGTAAGCTGGAGATTTAAAAGCCTTTTGTTTGCTAATTCTATTCTAAAGCTGAACGAACGGACTCGATGTCACCTTACAATAAAAATCTAAAACAGGCTTCCCGAAATTTAAGAAGTCATATGACAGAAGCTGAGCAATTGCTATGGCAACAAGTCAGACGTAAACAGATACTAGGATTACAGTTTTATCGACAAAAACCGATTCTAAACTTTATTGTGGATTTCTATTGTCCCGCAGTAAGTTTAGTAATTGAATGTGATGGTGGGCAGCATTACACCGAAATAGGGTTGGGAGCCGACCAAAATCGTGATCATGCTTTAAGTGAATTAGGGCTGATCACTTTAAGATTTAGTAATCATCAGATTTTGACTGAGCTTGATGTTGTAGTAGAGCAGATTTATTATGTGGTTCGGCAAAGGTTAGAACCCTTATAATCCCGCTTTATAAGAGGTAAGCTTTGCTGTGAATTGGATCTATGTCGTGGATTCGCGCGGCTCCCTCCTTTTTAAAGGAGGGTTGGGGAGGATTAAGAATTTCCTTCGTATATTTTTTTAGCTTCTACTGCTTTATCTAGTTTTCGATGAATAAGAGAAATCATTGATAAAATATCAAGAGCATCTTGTTCATTAATTTCCCATGTTATTTTTGGAGCATGTGCTGTAGTGTTTCTAAAAGTTCCAAAAACCCCTTTTAATAAATTCATGAATCCTTTTTGCTCGCTTTCATGACTGGCAGTTGTTAGGTTATTTAATGCTAAATAAGGAATTTTACCTTTATATGAAAAAGCATGATCTATTAATTCTGAACCGTCAGTAGTTAAGTCAGTTTCTATTCTAATTTTTTCTGCAATACTTTTAGTTGCTTCAAATACAGCATGAAAATAATTATCGACAAGTAATTCCGCTTTGCAAAAAGTAAGGACGTCAGAATGAATTTTTCGGTCTAATAATGTTTTTCTTAAATTTTGAGCTCGTTCTTCAGCTTCAGAAAAAGTTTTTACTCTATCTGTTGCTCTAATATCACCACTTTCAGTTAGTTCAAAGCCTTCAAATGACAATACATAATTTAGTTCCGTTCTTATGTTTTTAAACCATTCTTTTCTATGGATGTGTCGGGATGGGCGTAGAACATATTTAATAAATGCTAGAACATTGTTGGAACAGCGATCTTCACTTTGCTTGATACTAAGAGCATCATACAAACGCTTCCATTTTGTAGAGTTTAATTGTGGATCTTTGATATTTGTTTCAGCCAGATATTTGGAAATTTCAGTTCCTGAAATCCCATTATTTGTATCACCTAAAATTTTACAAATACTTTCTAGGCTACCAAGATCAATATTTTTAATTATTGCCATTATTTACTTTAATTTTTAAGGATGCGTATATTCTAAGTATATGTTTTTGGAATATCAATTCAATCCCTCCCAACCTCCCTTTGAAAAGGGAGGAGCAGTCACGTAATTCATTTGATACGCAAAAGTTCCCCTCTTTTTAAAGAGGGGTTAGGGGAGATTATAAGAACTCTAAATTAACCAATCGAATCATCTAAATTCGGTGCTAACCAACGCTTCGCCTCATCCAGTGTCCAGCCTTTACGTTTCGCATAATCCTCAAGCTGATCTTGAGAAATCTTGCCCACATTAAAGTATTCACTTTCAGGGTGTGAATAATAGAAACCACTGACAGAAGAAGGTGGCATCATCGCAAAGTGTTCAGTCAACTTGGTACCGATCTTCGCTTCCGAACCTAACCAGTCAAATAACACCGCTTTTTCTGAATGCTCTGGGCAAGCAGGGTAACCCGGTGCAGGACGTATACCGACATACTTCTCTTTGATCAATTCTTCATTGCCCAAAGTCTCATCAGCTTTATAGCCCCAGAATTCTTTACGAATACGCTCATGCAAATGCTCGGCAAATGCTTCGGCAAAACGATCAGCCAAAGACTGAACCAAGATTGCTGAATAATCATCACCTTTGGCTTTATATTCATTTGCCAATTCTTCAGCACCAAAGATCGATACAGTGAAACCACCCAAATAATCAGTATTGTCTTTAGAAGTGCTAATAAAGTCCGCGAGAGATAAATTCGGTTTGCCTGTGACTTTGTCAGATTGCTGACGAATATGCTCAAAGGTATGCGTAACATTCTGACCAGATTCATCAAACACGCTGACGGTATCCGCAGCTGTACGTTGTGCAGGGTATAGACCAAACACCGCACGCGCATCAAAACGATGATTCTCGATGATGTCTTTCAGCATCTCTTGTGCTTGGTTATATAAATCAGTTGCCGCTTCACCCACGACTTCATCTGTCAGGATTTTCGGGAATTTACCCGCCAAGCTCCAAGAGATAAAGAATGGTGTCCAGTCAAAATATTCAACTAAGGTCGCCAATGGGTAATTGGTAATCACTTGCGTACCTAAACGATTTGGAATCGGTGGCACATAGTTGTCATCCACCTTGAAACCATTTTCAATTGATTCGGCATAGCTGAGTTTGGCTGCTTTCGGTTGCTTATTGGCTAGGCGTTCACGAATCTTGGCATATTCAGCACGATGTTCTGCTATAAAATTGCCACGCATTTCTTTTGATAATAGGGTAGTTGCCACGCCAACTGCACGAGAAGCATCGGCCACATAAATCACAGCATCATTCTGATATTGCGGATCAATCTTCACTGCGGTATGGGCTTTCGAGGTGGTTGCACCACCAATTAATAAAGGAATGTTAAAGCCTTTACGCTGCATTTCTTTGGCAACAAACACCATTTCATCCAAAGATGGGGTGATCAAACCAGACAAACCAATGATGTCACATTTCTCATCAATCGCAGTTTGCAGGATTTTTTCCGCAGGGACCATCACGCCAAGGTCAACGATGTCGTAACCATTACAGCCCAAGACTACGCCCACGATATTTTTACCAATATCATGTACGTCACCTTTTACGGTTGCCATTAACACTTTACCTTTAGACTGGCTACCCGTTTTTTCAGCTTCAATGTACGGGTTCAGCCATGCCACGGCTTGTTTCATCACGCGTGCAGATTTCACGACTTGCGGCAGGAACATTTTACCTGAACCAAACAGGTCACCAACCACGTTCATGCCATCCATCAATGCGCCTTCAATCACATCAAGAGGACGTTTGGCTTTTAAACGGGCTTCTTCGGTATCTTCATCAATATACGTGGTGATACCTTTAACTAAGGCATATTCAAGACGCTTTTCAACCGACTCATTACGCCATTCTAGATTTTCAGCTTCGCGTTGCGCACCCGTATGACCACGGAATTTTTCTGCCACTTCAAGCAGTTTCTCTGTCGCGTTTTGACCTGATTCACCTTGGTTCTGGTTTAGAACAACATCTTCAACGGCTTCTTTCAGTTCTTTTGGAATATCGTCGTAAATTGCCATTTGACCCGCGTTCACGATACCCATAGTCATGCCTTGTTTGATGGCATGGTATAGGAATACCGAGTGAATCGCTTCACGCACAGGCTCATTACCACGGAAAGAGAACGAAACGTTAGAGACACCACCTGAGATCATGGCATGCGGCAAGTTCTGTTTAATCCAACCTGTGGCTTCAATAAAATCGACGCCATAGTTGTTGTGTTCTTCAATCCCTGTTGCCACGGCAAACACGTTCGGGTCAAAAATAATATCTTCAGCAGGGAAGCCGACATCATTGACCAAAACATCATAAGAGCGTTTACAGATTTCACGCTTCCGTGCAGCGGTATCGGCCTGACCTGTTTCATCAAAGGCCATCACAATAATTGCAGCACCGTACTGACGGCATAGGCGCGCTTTTTCGACAAACTCGTCATAACCTTCTTTCAAGGAAATTGAGTTAACAACAGGTTTACCTTGTACACATTTTAAACCTGCTTCAATGATTTCCCATTTCGATGAGTCAATCATGATCGGCACACGAGAGATATCTGGTTCAGATGCAACTAAATTGAGGAAATGCACCATCGCATTTTGCGAATCGAGCATGCCTTCATCCATGTTGATGTCGATGATCTGTGCACCAGCTTCAACTTGTTGTTGAGCTACTTCTAAAGCTTCGGCAAAGTTCTCTTCACGGATTAAACGTAAGAATTTTTTTGAACCCGTCACGTTGGTACGTTCACCAACATTCACGAATAATGAATTTTCATCAATGTTAAATGGTTCTAAACCACTTAAAAGGCAAGCAGGAACAGTTTCAGGCACTTGGCGTGGCTGAATGTCTTTGACTGCATTATAAATAGCACGGATATGGTCGGGTGTGGTACCACAGCAACCGCCCGTGATATTGATCAAACCACTTTCAGCAAATTCTTTGATGAATGCTGCCGTTTGTTCAGGTGTTTCATCATATTCGCCGAAGGCATTCGGTAAACCAGCGTTTGGATGGGCAGAAATAAAGGTATCTGCAACATCAGAAATCGTTTTCACATGTGGACGCATGGCATCTGCACCCAAGGCACAGTTAAAACCAATCGACAGTAAATCACCATGACGCACCGAGTTCCAGAACGCTTCTGCGGTTTGACCTGTTAAGGTACGGCCAGATGCATCGGTAATGGTGCCTGAAATCATCAACGGCAGTTCATGACCAAGTTGCTTGAAGACTTCTTTGACTGCGAAGATTGCGGCTTTACAGTTTAAGGTATCGAACACGGTTTCGATCAAGAGAATATCTGCACCACCTTCAATCAAGGCGTGGGCAGCTTCAATATAATTTTCTTTTAATTCATCAAAGGTAATATTACGGAAGGCTGGGTCGTTAACATTCGGTGAAATTGAACAGGTACGTGAGGTTGGGCCAAGTACGCCTGCAACAAAACGTGGTTTCTCTGGAGTTGAATATTTTTCACATGCTGCTTTAGCTAAACGTGCCGCTTCACGGTTGATCTCTGGAACAAGGTCTTCCATGTGGTAGTCAGACATTGAAACACGGGTGCCGTTAAAGCTGTTGGTTTCGATAATATCTGCACCTGCATCCAAATAAGCTTCATGGATGCCTTGAATAATCTGAGGTTGGGTTAAAACCAATAAGTCATTATTGCCTTTAAGGTCTGATGCCCAATCTGCAAAACGTTCACCACGATAATCTTCTTCTTCTAGTTTATGGCGTTGAATCATGGTTCCCATTGCACCATCAATAATCAGGATGCGTTGGGCAAGAAGTGATTGTAGGGTGGTAAGCGTGGACATTCAGAAACCCCAGTCGATGATCAAGATAAAAAGCAGGGGCATTGTAACAGAAGCTACGTCAAAGCGCGTATTTTCAGCAAGCTAGAACAGTGATTCATCGGGTCACTTAGAAAATGTCATAAAATGTTCATGAAGTTGTCACAATTGAATTGAATAATGCTTAAAAAGAAAACATCCAGTTCGAAATGTGACAGTTTAATGTCATATTTCGTAGCATTTGTTGCAAAATCAGACAAACAGTTCTATCGCTGTTTTTTGTTTTATAATGCATTGTTTTTTATTAATTAAAATAAAACATAAGGTGGGTTTATTACTGAAAAATACAAAAAAATGTGATGAAAACATGAAATTTTGGCTTTATGTGACAGTCCTTTGTCATATAATTGTCATAATTTAATTAAACAATACAGGGGATTTTATTATCCTCTAACCGTCTACATGAATTCTAATCTTCCTCCTGTTTCGGATTCACCGCTTGCCAGCTCTCAGGCAAAATCGACGAATGTACATGTACCAACACCGAAATTCTTTATGCCGGTGTTTTTGACAATTATTGTTGCAACACTGATTTATATCGGTTTTCAGCTCAGTGCTGATTTGGCACATGTACCGCCTTTAAGTTTATATTCAGTTATTCTTTTATCGACGGCACTTTTCATTGCTTTAGGCTTTGAATTTGTAAATGGTTTTCACGATACGGCGAACGCTGTAGCGACGGTTATTTATACCAACGCACTACCTGCTCCAGCAGCAGTAATGTGGGCTGGCTTCTGTAACTTCCTTGGGGTTATGGTCGCGAGTGGTGCGGTTGCATACGGTATTATTGCATTACTCCCTGTAGAAATGATCATGAATGTCGGCAGCGGCGCTGGCTTTGCGATGGTTTTTGCATTATTAATCGCGGCGATTCTATGGAATTTAGGAACGTGGTTTTTGGGGATTCCTGCATCAAGTTCACATACCTTAATCGGATCGATTTTGGGTGTGGGCATCATGAACCATATCTTAAATGCTTCAGCTGGTGCGACCAGCAGTGGTATTGATATGGATCAGGTGATTAAAGTTGGTAAGGCATTATTATTCTCACCATTGATTGGTTTTGCATTTGCAGCAATTCTATTCTTGTTGGTGAAGAAAGTATTTAAACGCCAAATGGAGCTGTTTCAGCCACCAGAAGGTAACAAGCCACCACCACCAGTGATTCGCGCAATTCTAATTTTTACTTGTACAGGTGTGAGCTTTGCACACGGTTCAAACGATGGTCAAAAAGGCATGGGTTTAATCATGTTGATCTTGATCGGTTTAGTTCCATTGGCTTATTCATTGAACAAAAATTTAGACGCACAGCATTTACAGTCTTTTGAACAGCTTTCTGCAAAAACGGCGACGGTTTTAAACGTTAATCAAAACGAGCTGACAGATGAGAAAGCGCGTGAAGTATTAACCAAATATATTCAAACCAAAGAACAAACTGCTGAGGTTGTGCCTGCGTTGGCAAGTATGACAGAGCACTTGGGTACACGTGTTGCTGGCTATGGCGATCTTAAGGCGATTCCTGAAGCTGCTGTTAGTGAAATCCGCAATGACATGTATTTAAGCACCACAACGTTTAAGCGTTTAGATAAAGCTGAAGCTTTGCCAGAAATGGATAAAGACCAAGCCAAACTTGTGAAAGAATACCGTAGTAGTTTAGATTCATTCCTTCAGTACATTCCAAACTGGGTGAAAGTTGCAGTTGCACTTGCGCTTGGTCTAGGGACCATGGTGGGTTGGAAGCGTATTGTTGTGACTGTCGGTGAGCGTATTGGTAAGAACCATATGACTTATGGTCAGGGTATGTCTGCTGAGCTTGTGGCGATGAGTACCATTGCTGCGGCAGATGGCTTGGGTATGCCAGTATCAACCACACACGTGTTAAACAGTGCGGTTGCAGGTACGATGGTTGCCAATAAATCAGGTTTAAACTTCGCAACAGTTAGAACGATTCTTTCTGCGTGGATATTTACCTTGCCTGCAACGATTGCCTTATCTGGCGGCTTATACTGGTTGTTCTTGCAGTTCGTTTCATAATGTTGAATCCTTAAGTTTAAGATAGAATTTAAAGGCTTTGCTTCGGCAAAGCTTTTTTATGTCTATTATTTTCGTTTTCTCCAAGATTGTCTGATTTTAGCTATGAGTTGTCCTTTTAAAGTGGGTCAGCATACTCCTGTCAATTTATGATGCGCTGAATGGCGGCTGAATGGCGGCTGAATGGCGGCTGAATGCGGTGTTAGCTTGGGATAAATGATCGCAATAAAGTTGCTTTTATTCCCCAAAAGAGGAATAGTTTTTCTTTAAGCTTATCCGTTAGTATGAATAGACAGATCGTGCTAGGTTGTGTTTTTTATTCTAATAATAAGTAATGTTGGTTCTATTTACACTCCGCCATTCTCTGATATAGAGAGTGGCTTTTTTTAGCTTTGATTTTAATGTAAATGTTTTAAAGACTTGAAACAACAAAATAAATACAATACTTTTATGTGTAGGTGCAACTGAAACATAAATGAAATGGAATTACTTGAAAATTATTATAATGACTTATGTGAATTAATTTATCAGATTCCCTTAAATAAAGATGGGTGGTTTAATTTTTCCAAACAGCTCCTTAAGGTTTTGGATGTATCTTATGTGCATATTCAAGCCATCGACTTTTCTTATAACGTACTATCTTTTAGTAATGGGGTTGGTTTATTACCATTAGATAGCTATGCCGCGGCTGAATTGGCTTATCTACGTTATCCAGCTGAAGTAGATCCACGTTGGGAAAAATTTCTAGACCCTGTGCGACAGGGATGGTACCAATGTCATACTCATGTACCAGAAAAGTTTGTGGCAGAGTCTGATTTATATCAAAAAATATTACTTCCAATTGGCTTACGCTTTGTTGCTACGCATGAACTGATTTGGGATGAAAAACTGTGTGTGTTTTGGAGTATTAGTTCATCACAGCAACGGCAGCCACTCAATTCACAGGAGTTGGAGTTTCTAGATCGTTTGTTGCCACATTTAAAGCGTATCGTCATGGCACAGCGGCATTTATATGAATTTTCTTTAGATCATATCGTTGGCTATAATCTGATTGATAAGTTGAATCAACCTATTATGCTGTTAAATCTGTCAGGGCAAGTGGTACATCACAACCCAATGATGCAATGCCTTTTGGACGAAACTGAATCAATACAGATCATCAAGCAAAGACTGATTTTACCTGACTGTGAGCAAATAGAATTTTTAGAAAAACTCTATCAAATAGAAGAAGCATTCCGATATAAACAGGCACAATTGGAACAATACAAAGATGTAAAATTTTCAATAGCGGGAATAGGTCAGCGCTGGCTGTGTACAATCAATTTGCTGGCCTCGGAAAAAGAAATGTCCTTTTTTGGTATTCGTCCATTGGTGATGTTACATTTTGATGATTCTCAAGTTGTACTCAAAAATAGTCAGGAAGCTGGACAAAAATATTATTTAAACCATAAGCATCTAAAACAAAATTATAACTTGACTAAAAGAGAGTTGGAGCTTTGCGAGTTGTTTGTCAATGGCATGAATTTGGAGCAGCTAGCACAACATATGGGGCTGACCCGGAGTTCAATACGAACTTATCTTCGTAATATCTTCGCCAAAACACCTTGTAACTCTCAGGTCGAGTTAATGCAATTGCTGATGAGTCTTCGTCGTTAACTCTTGGTTCGAATAGAAATTAATTTTCAGCAAAAGCTTAATTTTTGCTGAAAACATCCTTAAATGAGGATATGTGCCTATTGTGTGACTCAGTTAGCATGAATCTGTGTACGATTTAACTCGGGGGATACACAGATGTTGGCTGAACAAGAAAATAAAGTTATTGGCATGATTTATGAAGCTGCTTTAAATCCAGTGCTATGGCAGGAGGTGCTGGCTGAAATTGTGGACTTTACAAGAAGTAGCACTGCAATTTTTACTGCAACAGATCAGTTAAGCCCAAATTATGATTTTCTCTTTACGCACAATATAGCGCCTGAAAGTATGCGTGCCTATCAGGATGAGCAGGTAAAAGTATTAGATATGCGTTTACATGCACCTTATTGGGCAGAAAAAGCATTGGGTGATACTGTGTTGAACACTTTTGCTCATTATGCTGCTATGCCCGAGGAAACTGATGAATTTCTTTTTTATCAGAAATGTGCCAAACCCACCAATGTCAGTCATGTGGCAGCAGTTATATTAGAGCGAAGCGCATATAGTTGGGCGGTATTTGCAGTACATCGTGCACCACAATTAAATGAATACACTGAACAAGAGGAAAAAATATTAAAGCGTTTAGGGGTTCATTTACGTCGTGCATTACAAATTTATCGTCAGATGATAATATTAAAAGAAGATAGAGATAATATTTACCAGGTGTTAAATAATTTTAAAATTGGGGTGGTTTTGATTAATCAGGATTATCATCTATGTTATTCAAATTCAATTGTAAAAGAAATATTTGAAAAAAAATCTATATTGGAACTTGATAGAAACAATAGTTTAAAGACCTTAAAAATCTTTCAGGAAAAACTAAATCAACTGATCCGTAGTGCCTTGTTTGAGGGTGATGATTTGAAAAATGAAGCGGGGGGCATCTTGGCACTTTATGATGATAATAATTCACTGATGCTCAGTATATTACCTTTTTCAGAAACAGAAGCGCAATATCATCAAAAACAAGCCATTATTTTTGTGACTCAAACTAATCAACCACAATATTTAGCTAAAGATTACCTTATCCAAAAATATAAACTGGCTAAACGTGAACTGGAAGTTTGTGATTTATTTGTCAATGGTCTCAGTCTGGAACAGATTGCTGAACACATGAATATTACCTATGGTTCTATTCGCGTTTATATTAAAAATATTTTTGCTAAAACAGGGTGTACTTCCCAAACTGAATTGATGCAGTTATTGATGGGAGTAACACTTGAGTTTGAGCATATTTAATACCTTTTTTATAGTTTTATGAAATAAGGAATACTTCATAGTTGTTTTACCAATATTATTTAAATCATTTATCTTTTAGTTAAATATGGTAGAGAGGGGCTTCTCTATTCCATATTATTCTATTTAACTGGTTAAGTTTTGTTAGTGTACTTTAATTTTTTATGGCTTGATATTCCCATTTGGGAGTGTCTGTGAATTATATGATTAGGTTAGCATATTTGTTAATATCTATTGGTGGGGAAAATTTATGAAACGTTCATTAATTTATACAGCAGTGTTTAGTGCCATGTTGATGGTGACAGGGTGTGGAGGTGGAGGTGGAGATGAAGGTGTTACAATCACGAATCAACCTGCTAATCAAGTTGATAAGGACAATAAAGGCGAAGATAATACTAAAAATATCGATAATGATGAAGCCGAGATTATCCTAACCACAGCTTTAGAAACGATAACAGCACCTTATCCTATATCTAAAGCCAAAAAACTTAGTATTGGTCAATCTGTGGAAATTTCTAATGAAGCTGATATCTATTATGCAGTTGAATTGACTGAATTAGGGCTTTATTCATTTGATATTGGTACACTAAATGAAAAAAATACAAATTATAATGGAGGGTGGGAAATATATGATGCGACAGGTACAGAAATTGATATGAATATGAGTTATAACTTGGGTTATTCTTTTAGTTGGAGATGGACGCCACCAGCAGCAGGTATTTATTATATCCGACCAAAACAAGGAACGGTACTGAAAATCAAGAAACATGGCACTGCAAGCGCTGATCCTTATACCATAGGTAAACAGTTTTGGGTTTTTGATAAATTAACTCTAACTGGTAATAGAGAGGAATATAAATTTTCTCAACAACTTACTAATTTGTATGCGAATGAAGTTTATCGTATTAAGTATAGGAATTCAGGGCCAGAGGGTGATATGTCACTCACAACAGTAAGTGGCAAAGAAATATATTCATCTAAGATTGGGAACAGTGAAACTCTAACGCTACAAGTAAGTGGTCTAGATTCGGATACTTATATTATTGGATTTAAAGGCACATCAAGAGTTACAGGAATAACTATTGATCGTTTACCAGATTCTGATGGAGATGGTGATCCTGATGAAACTGATCCATATCCAAATGATCCTGTAAGAAATAGTAATAGTGGCAATAATAATACTAGTGGTGGTAATGGTACTGATGATAAGAAGATAGAAAATTGTAAAAAACCATATACTGGTGATTCATCAGACCCTCAAGTTTATACTTTCGATTATATTGCTCAGGTTGCGCAGTGTTCGTATCGAGCAACAGGAAATACTAGCTATTTAACATATGGTGATACACAATGCCAGGTATTAGATGGATTATTGTCATCTATAAAAAATAAATTTAGACCTCAATATTGTTCTGGTTCAAAAATGATAAGGTAGTTTGTTGTTGCTATAATATCTTTATATCAAATATCCAGCCTGCCGAAGTGGCAGTATAAAAAATGGCACAAAATATGATAGTAAACAACATTACCAATGTAAAGATTGTAAGCATCAACTCATTGGTGACTACGTACTTGGCTATCGAGGTTACTACTTAGACATTACAAAAAATATTACATCTCATAGTTAGAGGTGGTGGAGTAAGAGATATATACGAACAGAAAATTAAATTATATAAAAATGGCTACCTTAAAGTAGCCATTTTATTTATTTAGTAGGTTTTAAGCTTGTTGGATACCTGCAACAACCCAATCTTGTTGTGAACCAGCAGGCTTCACAAAATGCCAGATTTCAGCAAATGGTTGAGGCAAGCTGTTCAAGTCTTCACTCACAGTACCGGTAAAGCGTACGCTAACAAGATATTGACCATTTTCAGTGGTGCTTTCAACAACCATTGCATTGAGGTTGCTAAATTCAGCAACGTCTTGGTCTTGGTTCGCCATAATGTCGCTGTACATTGAATTATAAAGTTCAGGTGTCAAATAACGACGAATTTCTTCAACATTGCTCGCACTGTTTACCGACTGAATGTGGTTAAAACGTTGACGCGCAATACGCAAGAATGCAGCAGGTTCAGTACCATCTGGTAATTGGTTACCACTACTCATTGATGCAGCACCAAATGGCGCCTGTGGAGCAGCAGCGCCACCAGCTACAGATTGACCAAAGATGTTGGTGTTATCATTTGCTTGACGTGCAGCAGGCTGCGGTCGGGTTTGACGGCCAAAGTTATTTTGACCGCCATTGTTTGGTGCATATGGATTATTGGCTGCTAATTTTTTTTTTGCGCCTAATTTGCGGAAAACAAAGAAGGCGATCGCTGCAGCAAGAAGTACCCAAAGCCAGCTAGGGATGCCACCTTTTTCTTCCTGTTGTTGCGCTTGTTGAGTTGCTTGTTGCTCAGTTGCCGTTGGGTTCTGTTGCTTATCATCTGCCAACGCATTCGCTGCAACTGCACCAACTGCAGCACCTGCGACACCCGCAGCAACCATCGTACCTACGCCTGGACCAGATTTCTGTGGTGCAGTTTGTTGTTGAGGTGCTGGAGTTGCTTGGCGTGATGGTTGGTAAGATTGGCTAGATGAACTAGATCTGCTCATGCCGTGGCTTTTACCGCCACCTGCACGTTTTGCTTCCGCAAGCGGTGCAGCAACCAAAGTTGCCATTAAAAGAGCTGCCATCAAGCCACGCTGGTGTACTTGCATCGAAAATTCCTATTTAAATCCAATTTGTAAATGTATTTATGCATGTATTTCGATGGAATTTCAATAACAAAAGTATGTTTTTTTATGTCAAGCCATTACATTAGCCCAACTCATCACTTAACTGCATAGCTTCGGTCAGTGCTTCATGTAAGCGTGCCACGGCAATGATTTGTACGCCATCAATTGACTTCTGTGGCGCGTTGCCTCGAGGTAAGATCACATACTTAAAGCCATGTTTTGCTGCTTCTTTTAGGCGTTCTTGACCATTTGGTACAGGACGAATTTCGCCAGAGAGTCCGACTTCACCAAAGACCGCCAATTGCTGCGGTAAGGCTTTGCCTCTTAAACTGGAAGCACATGCCAGTAGTACCGCGAGGTCAGAACCGGTTTCGGTAATTTTCAAACCACCCACCACATTGACATAGACATCTTGTCCTGAGGTCTGTACGCCACCATGTCTGTGCATCACTGCCAGTAGCATATTTAAACGGTTTTGTTCCAAGCCAAGTGCTACACGACGGGGTTGTCCATGAGCATCATCAACCAGTGCCTGTACTTCAACGAGTAGTGGACGTGTCCCTTCACGGCTAATCATTACGATAGAACCTGGAATGGCTTCATCATAGCGACTTAGGAAAATCGCCGATGGATTGGCAACTTCACGTAGACCTTTATCGGTCATCGCAAATACACCGAGTTCATTGACTGCACCAAAACGGTTCTTTACAGCACGTATCATGCGATAACGAGAGTCAGATTGCCCTTCAAAATAAAGTACACAATCGACCATATGTTCTAAAACACGTGGACCTGCTAATGCACCTTCTTTGGTGACATGACCCACAAGGAATAAAGCAGTGCCGCTATTCTTTGCAAACCGAGTTAGCAGGGCAGCAGATTCACGGATTTGTGAGACACCACCAGGTGCTGATTGCAGTGTTTCGGTATATAAGGTTTGAATTGAGTCCAAAATTGCAACAGCGGGACGTTCTTGTGCCAGCACTTCACAAATGCGCTCGACACAGGTTTCCGCCATCACCTTAAGTGAGTCTGTGGGTAGATCTAAACGTTGAGCTCGTAAGGCAACCTGTGAAAGTGATTCTTCACCCGTCACATAAAGCGCCGAGCTTTTTTTACTGGCCATATGGGTTGCGGTTTGCAACAGGATGGTTGATTTACCAATCCCAGGATCACCACCGATCAATACAACTGAACCAATGACTAGGCCACCACCAAGCACACGATCGAATTCGCTAATTCCTGTCGGAACGCGGGTTTCATTGGAGACGGTGACTTGATTGAGCGTGGTAATACTGGCTGCTTGCCCCGCATAGCCGCCTATTTTAGGTTGACCACGATGGGTAACCACTGGTTCGACACGGACTTCCAGTAAACTATTCCATTCGCCGCATTCAGAACATTGCCCAGCCCATTTGGGATGATCTGCACCACATTGTTCACATCTGTAAACGGATTTAATTTTTGCCATAAGATAAAATTGAAAACTTTCTTAAAATTAGATAAAAAAGAGTCAGGACGAAAATTTCTAACAACGCTGATCGTTCTTTATAAGGATAAAACAAGAAGACAGTACGGTTTCGTCGCAGATTGGTTAAAGGGAAGTGCTCAGAAAAATAACATGATATACAACTTTTACAAGTTATAGACAGTGTGTTTTTAGCAATCGCTTTTTTTGTTCAATTCACTTTTTCCATGGATGGTGTTGGTGTGTTCGCTTATTTGTTGTCATGAGGTTTTGATCGAATGGCATAGATATTGCTCATGCTCAGACGAATGGAAATTTAGCAGTGGCTATTTTTTCAAAATATATAATAAAGGTTGATGTCTATGAGTGCAGCAGAAATTGTAAATTGGGTAAATGGAATTATCTGGAGTCCAGCGCTGATCTATTTATGCCTAGGCGCTGGTTTATTTTTTTCTATTTTAACTCGGTTTGTGCAGGTTCGCCAAATTAAGGAAATGGCAAAGCTGTTAATTAATGGTTCATCCTCCGCGCAAGGGATTTCCTCATTCCAAGCGCTGTCAGTGTCCTTATCTGGACGTGTCGGGGTCGGTAATATTGCGGGAGTGGCGGCGGCAATTGGGTTTGGTGGTCCAGGCGCTGTATTTTGGATGTGGTTGGTTGCATTTTTGGGTGCAAGTACCGCGTATGTCGAATCCACTCTCGGCCAAATTTATAAGGTCGAATACCTAGGTGAATATCGTGGTGGGCCTGCATTTTATTTTGATCGTGGTTTAGGCCAGCGCTGGTTAGGGATTCTCTTTGCAATTGCTGCAATTGTCTCCTGTGGTTTATTCCTGCCTGGCATTCAAGCGAATGCGGTGGGTAATGCGTTTACCCAAATTACAGGTCAGGGCGCCATCGTATTTGGTAATGTCGGGACTTATAAATTATTAGCCTTAATCGTGATCGTCTCTTTATTGGCAATTATTATTTTTGGTGGAATCAAACGTATTGCTCGCTTCGCAGAGCTGGTTGTTCCATTTATGGCCTTGGGTTATATCTTGATGGCTGTCATTATTGTTGGGATGAATATCCAAGAATTGCCTGGCGTGATCAAACTCATCTTTGAAGATGCATTTTCGCCAATGGCAGGGATTGGTGCCGCCATTGGTTGGGGGGTAAAACGTGGTGTTTACTCCAATGAGGCAGGACAAGGGACTGGACCGCACGCTGCTGCAGCCGCAGAAGTTCAGCATCCAGCACAACAAGGTTTTGTGCAAGCCTTCTCCATTTATGTCGATACGCTATTTGTATGTTCAGCAACAGCCTTTATGATTTTGATTACAGGCATGTATAACGTACAGGGTACCTTAGAAGCTGGGCAGTTTATCGTGCAAAATGTAGCAGCTACCACTGAAATTGGTTCACCTGCATTTACACAAATGGCAGTGAGCACCGTATTTGGTGGTTTTGGTCAAATCTTTGTTGCCTTGGCGGTATTCTTCTTCGCCTTTACCACGATTGTGGCGTATTACTATATTGCTGAAACAAATATCACTTATCTGAGCTATATCACTAAAACGCCATCTCTTTTATTTATCACCAAATGCTTCATTATGATTTCTGTGGCGTATGGCGTACTCAGCGCAACAGGTTATATTTGGGGGATCGGTGATATTGGGGTCGGTCTGATGGCATGGATTAATATCATCGGTATTATCGTGACCTATTTTGTATGGAAACCGACCATTAAGGCTTTACGTGACTATGAAGAACAACAAAAAGCAGGAGTTAAGGAGTTTACATTTGATCCAATTAAATTGGGTATCCGCAATGCAACTTTTTGGGAGGAGCGTCTTAAAAATAAACAGAAGCAAACTTCTAATGATTGAATTATAAATCAATATTTTCTCGAGTAGAAAAAGAGTGGCTTAAATCGCCACTCTTTAATTTTGAAGTACCTTTTTATGACTGATGAGTTGCCCTCATAAGTTCATTGTATTGTTTTGGCCTTGTGCGTATGATCGAATTCGATTGTATTTCACTTGAAAAAAATACAGGTAAAACACTTCTTAGCTAAAGCAAGCCAACTCATGAATAACGAGAAAAGATACTGAAAATGGTACGAATCGTTGTTAGGCGTTGTTTCAGCTAATGAACTAAAACACTGGAGAGTTTTTGTAAAATGTCGAATCAAAATCTGAGTGAGGCTGCTGAACAAAGCGGACTTCACCGTAGTCTATCTAATCGACATCTGCAGTTGATTGCGATTGGCGGTGCCATTGGAACAGGGTTGTTCATGGGATCTGGTAAAACCATTAGTTTAGCTGGACCATCAATTCTATTTATTTACATGACCATTGGTTTGATGGTGTTCTTCGTAATGCGTGCATTAGGGGAGCTGTTACTATCCAACCTTAACTACAAATCTTTTATCGATTTATCGACGGATTTAATTGGTCCGTGGGCAGGTTATTTTGTTGGTTGGACCTACTGGCTCTGTTGGGTCACGATTGGTATCGCAGATTTATCAGCCATTATTTACTATCTAGAATTCTTTAATGGCGGTGAGTCATTTACACCATTGGGTGGTTTGCTGATTAGTACTGTCGCTATTGCTTTTGTGCTTGGCTTGAACTTAGTCACCGTAAAATTATTCGGTGAAATGGAGTTCTGGTTTGCGATGGTGAAGATCACAGCGATTATTGTCCTGATTGCTGTTGGTCTATGGATGATCTTTACTGGGTTTACTAGCACTACGGGTACGGTTGCAAGTGTATCTAACCTTTGGACACATGGCGGCATGTTCCCTAAAGGTTTAGATGGTTTCTTGGCGGGTTTCCAAATTGCAATTTTTGCCTTTGTTGGGGTGGAATTGGTTGGGACCACGGCTGCTGAAACACAAGATCCGAAGCGTAACTTACCGAAAGCGATTAACTCGATTCCAATTCGTATCATCATTTTCTATGTGTTGGCATTGTTCGTGGTGATGTGTGTGACCCCTTGGGATCAGATCAATCCTAAAGTCAGTCCATTCGTCAATATCTTCTCACAAGCAGGTATTGCTTCTGCCGCGATTATCATGAACTTGGTGGTGTTATCGTCAGTCATGTCATCAATGAACAGTGGTGTATTCTCGACCAGCCGTATGTTGTTTGGTTTATCAGGGGATCAACAAGCACCAAAACTATTTGCGAAGCTTTCTAAATCTGCGGTTCCTGCAAAAGCATTGATTTTCTCATCAATCTGTATCTTTATTGGTGCATTTGTTCAGTTTGTTTATAAATTACAAACGGGCACCAATGATGAAGTGACGGCGTTTACCTTAGCAACAACGCTCTCTACGATTCTGTTCATCTGTGTATGGATGATCATTATGTGGAGTTATATCAATTACCGCAAAAATCGTCCTGAATTACATGCGCAATCAACATTTAAATTACCTGGCGGCGTGTTTACTTGTTGGGTGGTGATTATTTTCTTCCTTGCAACGATCTACTTCCTTGCCTTGGATGAAACGACGTTGGAATCACTTAAAGTTAGCCCGATCTGGTTCGTTATTTTGGCGATTGGTTATTTCTTCTATAAGAAGAAAAAGTAATTATTTGGCCGATTTAATCCAAAACGCCGACTTCAAAGTCGGCGTTTTTTTATGGTTATTGTTTGAATCGTTCAAGTTTAGACTTTAGCCGATCTAATGATCACGCTATACTGCTCCGAATTGTAAAAGTTAGGTGCACAGATGCTTAAAGTCATTTGTTCTATCAGTGTGTTGCTGAGCAGCGTTATTTTAACTGCATGTGGTCAGTCAGGTGCATTGCAATTACCGTCTGATCAAAATCAGGATAAGCGCGCTAAATATCTGCTTTATAAAAATGAAGCACCTCAGGCTAAGGCTTCATCTGACGCAAAAGCAGATCAAGCAGAGGTAGAACGCCAAGTAATATCGTCAACGACTCAATCACAGACCATCTCACCTTAAGTTTGTAAATAAGGACATCTTCATGAGTTTCACTCGCATTAATGGAGTATTGCACGCTGAGCAATGTTCACTGGATCAGCTCGCACAGCAATATGGCACGCCTTTATATGTGTATTCAAAAGCAACTTTTGAAAAGCATTATTTGGATATGCACCGTGCTTTTGATTTTATTGATCATCAAATCTGTTTTGCAGTGAAGTCAAACTCAAATATCGCTGTTCTGCGTGTATTGGCAAAAGTCGGTTCGGGTTTTGATATTGTGACCGGTGGAGAATTAGCACGTGTTCTGGCGGCAGGTGGTGAGCCTTCGAAAATCGTGTTTTCTGGTTTAGGTAAATCTGAAGCAGATATCGAAAAAGCCTTAAATGTTGGGATTGCTTGTTTTAATGTAGAATCACATGCCGAGCTAGATCGCATTCAAAAAGTAGCAGCGAAATTAGGCAAAAAAGCACCGATTTCTTTACGTGTGAATCCAGATGTAGATGCCAAAACACATCCTTATATCTCAACAGGGTTGAAAGAAAACAAGTTTGGTATTCCAAGTGATGCGGTGAATGAAACCTATCAATATGCAGCGTCGTTACCAAATCTTGAAATCATCGGGATTGATTGTCATATCGGTTCACAGTTGACCGAGACCAAGCCTTTTGTGGATGCACTTGATCGTGTCATTTTGATGATTGAGCAATTGAAAAGCTTGGGGATCAACCTCAAACATATTGATATCGGTGGTGGTTTGGGGGTTCGTTATAAAGATGAAACCCCGCCAAGTGTTGCAGAATATGCTAATTCGATGCGTCCAGCTTTAGAAAAGTTGGGTCTCAAAGTCTATATGGAACCTGGGCGTAGTATTTCTGCCAATGCAGGCGCATTATTAACAAAAGTTGATTTATTGAAACCAACAAACCATCGTAACTTTGCCATTATTGATGCGGCGATGAATGATTTAATTCGTCCTGCTTTATATGAAGCATGGATGGATATTCAGTCGGTCAATCCAAATCCTGATGTTGCAGTTAAAACTTGGGATTTGGTGGGTGCCATCTGTGAAACAGGCGATTTCTTGGGGAAAGAGCGTGATTTAGCACTTCAGGAAAATGATGTGTTGGCGGTATTGGGTGCGGGTGCATACGGTTTTGTGATGAGCTCTAACTATAATACCCGTGGTCGTGCCGCTGAAGTTATGGTCAGTGGTGATCAAGCCTATTTAATTCGTGAACGTGAAACCATAGAATCACTCTGGGAAAAAGAGCGTTTGTTGCCTGAGGAGTAAATTAAGATGTATTTAGAATTTACCAAAATGCATGGTCTTGGCAATGATTTTATGGTCGTTGACCTTGTGACCCAGCGAACTTATTTAGATACAGTCACAATTCAGCGTTTAGCTGATCGTCATTTCGGTGTGGGTTTTGATCAACTACTGATTGTTGAACCGCCTGATTTGCCAGATGTCGATTTTAAATATCGAATCTTTAATGCCGATGGTTCTGAAGTCGAGCAGTGCGGTAATGGTGTGCGTTGTTTTGCGCGCTTTGTACATGAGCGTCAACTCACGACCAAAACTAAAATCCGCGTGCAAACCAAAGCAGGGATAGTTGAACCTGAATTGGGTGCCAATGGTTGGGTTCGCGTCAACATGGGACCACCAAAATTTCTTCCAGAAGAAATTCCATTTGTGACCCAAGAACATGAAGATATTGAAGGTTTATACGCATTAGAACTTGCTGATAATCAGAGCATTAATATTGATGTGGTGAACATGGGTAATCCGCATGCGGTCACCATTGTTCCTGATGTATTGACTGCGGATGTTGAGCGAATTGGTCCACAAGTGGAATCACATGCACGTTTTCCTGCACGTGTGAATGCTGGATTTATGCAAATTCTGGATGAAAAGCATATCCGTCTACGTGTGTTTGAACGTGGTGTAGGTGAGACTTTGGCTTGTGGTACAGGGGCTTGTGCCGCAGCGGTCAGTGGTATGCGCCGTGGTTTGCTAGCAAATGAAGTTGAAGTTCAGCTTGCAGGTGGTAAGTTACATATCGCTTGGCGTGAAGGTGATGTGGTGTGGATGACTGGTCCAACCACGCATGTTTATGATGCCCGTTTGGATTTACGATATTTTCAAGGCTAAATTAGGCTGATTCTAGGTAAAAAGTCTGAAATTAGACTTTTTACCTTTTATTTTTACAATAATAAAATGAGAGAAAATGAAAAATAAGATTCGTGGTGCTATTTATGGTTTATTAATCGGAGATGCGGTTGGTGTGCCTTATGAATTTAACTTACCTGAACAACTCCCTCATATTGTTGATATCGATATGATTCCGCCTAAAAATTTTAGTCGAACCTATCCTGATATTCCAATTGGCACATGGTCAGATGATGGAGCACAAGCTTTGTGTTTATTGGCATCTTTACTTCATTGTCAAAAGTTAGATTCAGTTGATTTAATGAATCGCATTGCGAATTGGTATCAGTTTGGATATATGGCTCCTGATTATCATGTATTTGATGTGGGTGTGCAGACAGCAACAGCCATTCGGCAATATTTACAAGGCACGCCAATTATGCAAGTCGCGATTGATGATGAACATGCTAACGGCAATGGGGCATTGATGAGAGTTCTACCATTAGCGTTGTGGCATCAAGGGACAGACGAGGCATTAATTTTAGCTGCCTATTTACAATCTCATATTACGCATGCGCATCTACGCTCAAAAGTATGTTGTGCTTTATATTGTTTATGGGCGAGATATATTTTAAAAGGAATGACGGTTAATGCAGCGTGGTCACATGCTGTGACTATCTTAAGAGGATATTATGGAAATCGACCAGATGAATTGGAGCAATTAGAATTTTTCATCCGCCCTGATGATTTGGAGGGAGGAACGGGAAGCGGTTATGTTGTGGATTGCCTCAAATCAGCTTATTTAGCCTTACAAGAGTCCAGCTACCAAGCCGTGATAAAAAAAGCAATTTCTTTGGGGCGTGATACGGATACAACAGCATGTGTGGCTGGTGGATTGGCAGGACTTGCTTTTGGGTATGAGGATATTCCTGCTGTATGGTTACAACAGTTAAGAGCCAAGGAAATGGTTGAGCCTTTGCTTGCACAATTGATAGAAGACTGATGAGATGAACATCGTCTTTCTTGCTGGTGCATCAGGCAATACACAATTTTGGAATTCGCTGATTGCACAGCTTCCTCATAATTATACGAAACAGGTGATTGCTTACCCTGGGTTTCATGGGGTGGCAACAGACCCTGATATTCACAGTTTTAATGATCTGAGCAATTATGTGCTTGCACAAATTCAACAACCTTCTATTCTGATTGCACAATCAATGGGTGGAATTTTTGCGATTGCAGCAGCATTACAAAAATCAGATCTGGTTAAAGGTTTGGTATTGATTGCAACTTCTGGTGGAATTAATTTAGACCGATTTCAAGTTCAAGACTGGCGTCAGTTTTATCAGCAAGCATATATTGAATATCCTGACTGGTTCGTGACAACGAAAGTCGACTATGAGCAAAATTTACCAGATGTAGAGATAGAAACCTTACTAATCTGGGGTAATCAAGATCCGATTAGTCCGATTGAGGTTGGACAATATTTAAATCAGATCTTGCAAAAATCTGAACTCTATATTGTTGAAGGTGGTAATCATCAGTTGGCAGAGCAATGCGCTGATGAAGTCGGCATACAGATAAACGATTATTTAAAAAAATTAGAGCGTAATTGAAATTGGGCGTGCTGATCACAGCACGCTTTTATATTGTTTATCGTTTACTCAATGCAAGTTTGAGTGCAAATAAAATGAAAATACTGCCTGTGATGCGATCCATATAGCGAATAAATTTAGGTTGTTTTAAATAAGCAGAAATGGACTGCATCGCAGCGATCAGAAAAATTGACCAGATCAAGCCGATTACGACATGAATCATCACCAGTCCCATGGTCCAAATAATTGGAGATGAAGACTGTGGAATAAACTGAGGTAGGAAAGAAATATAGAAAATACCGACTTTGGGATTGAGTAAATTGCCCCAAAAACCTTTAATAAACCAGTTTTGTGTTGTCATTGTTGAATCATTTAGATTCGCAAGTTGGCTGCGGGGTTTTAAAAGGAGATTAAGTCCTAACCATGTCAAGTAAATTGCACCCATCCATTTCAAGGCATTGAAGGCCAGATCCGAAGTCATCAGTAATGCACCTAAACCACAAGCCACAATTATTCCCCATACAATACAGCCGAGATTAATCCCTAAAGCCGCTTGGAATGCTTTGGCTTTACCTTCTAATGTAGCGGTTCTAATAATCAGCGTAGTATCTAAACCAGGTGTAAGCGTGAGCAGGGTAATTGCAATGAGATAAGGAATAAGCATGGCTGTCATCGGTCAAGCACCATATAAAACTTGAAAATGATTGTAGTACAGAGCAATAGATTCTTCGATATTTGTTTAATGATAAATAGAAGTAAAATTTGTTAGACTGTCTTTGTTGGTATCGGCATAACACTGGAGAGCAACTTGGAAAGCCCTGAAAAACTGCTGTCCATGTGGTTAAAAGAACGGATCATTCAAAATCAGTCTGAACATACCATTGCAGCCTATCAGCGTGATTTAACCGAATTCTTTAAGTTTTGTGTATACAAGCAACTGCAACTGCAAGATGTTGAAGCCTCTGATTTGCGGGAATATCTGGCTGCAAGGGTTGAGCGAGATCAACTGAGTAGCAGTAGCTTACAGCGTCATTTAACGTCAATTCGCCAATTTATGAAGTGGGCGGAACAAGGTCAATATCTGGAGCAGAATCCATCCGAAGATTTTAAATTAAAGCGTCAACCACGACCTTTACCGGGGATGATTGATATTGAAACGGTCCACCAAATTTTAGATCAAGCAGCGCCAGAAAAGCCGATCGAACAACAATTATGGTTACGTGATAAAGCCATGCTCGAATTGCTCTATTCTAGTGGTTTACGTTTGGCTGAATTACAAGCACTGACTGTTAAAGATGTCGACTTTAACCGACAGCTTTTACGGATTACAGGTAAGGGTAATAAAACGCGTATTGTTCCTTTTGGCTTGAAGGCCAAAGACAGTTTAGTTGAATGGTTGAAAATCTATCGAATTTGGCTAGGTGGTTTTAATGCCGACTCAGCTGTTTTTATTTCGCAGCGTGGTAATGCTTTGACACCGCGTCAAATTGAAAATCGAGTCAAACTGCAAGCTCAGCGTGCAGGTGTAAATGTCGATTTGCATCCACATTTATTAAGACATTGTTTTGCCAGCCATATGCTATCCGCCAGTGGTGATTTACGTTCTGTACAAGAAATGCTTGGACACAGTAATTTGTCGACTACCCAGATTTATACCCATGTTGACTTTGAACAACTGGCAAAAGTGTATGATCAGACCCATCCACGTGCGCAAAAAAGCTAAATCTTGATATATTATGTTGCAAAATTGAGCGTTTAATAGTCGACTACTTTTCCCGTTTATTTCTGGTATTCGTTTAATTGCTGTTCTTACTTAATTGCCACGTTTTTGTAAAATCCAAAACACTTGTAATTTTGCTAGAAACGATCCGTTACAGATCATCCTTATTTAAATCAAAATGCCTGTTTTAGATCGTTGAATTTTATAAAATATTAAAAAAATCAAAGTTTAATATTCATCACATTTATAAACTAAATTTGTAGCACCAATAATTATTTTCAATATGTGAACTGAGCGTTTCATCTTTTTTATTGCCATAGCGGAAATTGTGACTTGACCGAAATGCCAAATACATTGCAAGATAGGGCACCTAAAAAGTTTCAATCGAAGAGTTAGAATGCTCTTCATTACATTTACTTGCTTAGAACAGCCGAGGATTACATGAAGGCTCTTGTCGCTGTAAAACGTGTGGTTGATGCCAACGTAAAAGTTCGTGTTAAGCCGGACAATAGTGGGGTTGACCTTACCAACGTTAAGATGTCAATCAACCCATTCTGTGAAATCGCAGTGGAAGAAGCGGTTCGCTTAAAAGAAAAAGGAACAGTTTCTGAAATCGTTGTTGTTTCAGTGGGTTCTAAAGACGCTCAAGAACAAATTCGTTCTGCAATGGCTTTAGGTGCTGACCGCGGTATTTTAGTTGAAACTGCTGATGAAGTTGGCGCTTTAGAAGTTGCTAAAATCTTGAAAGGCGTTGTTGATGCTGAAAAACCAGAACTTATTCTTCTTGGTAAACAAGCAATTGATGATGACTCTAACCAAGTAGGTCAAATGCTTGGTGCTTTACTTGGTGCTGGTCAAGGTACTTTCGCATCTGAAGTTAAAGTTGATGGCGGTAAAGTTCAAGTAACTCGTGAAGTTGACGGCGGTCTACAAACTGTTGAGCTTGCACTTCCTGCAATCATCACCACTGACTTACGTTTGAATGAGCCACGTTATGCTGCTCTTCCAAACATCATGAAAGCGCGTAAAAAACCGCTTGATACTAAGTCACCTGCTGATTATGGCGTTGCAACAGGCACTAAGCTTAAAACAATTAAAGTTGAAGCTCCTGCTGAACGTAAAGCTGGCGTGCAAGTGAAGTCTGTAGACGAGCTTGTTGAAAAATTGAAAAACGAAGCGAAAGTGATCTAATACAGAAGGATAAAATCATGAGTATTTTAGTTATCGCTGATCACAACAACCAGACACTTAACGGTGCAACTTTAAACGTTGTTGCGGCAGCTCAAAAAATCGGTGGTGATATTACTGTATTAGTTGCTGGTTCTGGCGCTCAAGCAGTTGCGGATGCTGCTGCTAAAGTTGCTGGTGTGAGCAAAGTATTACTTGCTGACAATGCTGCTTATGCAAACCAATTGGCTGAAAACGTTGCTGGCTTAGTTGCTGACATCGCGAAAGGTGGATACAAATACGTATTAGCTGCTTCTACAACAACGGGTAAGAACCTTCTTCCACGTGTTGCTGCGCTTCTTGATGTAAGCATGATCTCAGACATCATTGCTGTTGAATCTGCAAACACGTTCAAACGCCCAATCTATGCAGGTAATGCGATTGCAACTGTTCAATCTGACGAAGCTATTATCGTTGGTACAGTTCGTGGTACAGCATTTGATGCAGTTGCTGCTGAAGGCGGTTCTGCTACAGTTGAAGCTGTTGCTGAAGTGAAAGATGCGGGTATTTCTAAGTTTGTAAGCGAAGAAATCGTGAAACTAGATCGTCCAGAATTAACCGCTGCACGTATCGTTGTTTCTGGTGGTCGTGGTGTAGGTTCTGGTGAGAACTATCACAAAGTACTTGACCCATTAGCTGACAAGCTTGGTGCTGCTCAAGGTGCTTCACGTGCTGCGGTAGATGCTGGCTTCGTACCAAACGATTTCCAAGTGGGTCAAACGGGTAAAATCGTTGCTCCAGATCTTTATATGGCGATTGGTATCTCTGGTGCGATTCAGCACTTGGCAGGTATGAAAGATTCTAAAGTTATTGTTGCAATCAACAAAGATGAAGAAGCGCCAATCAACAGCGTTGCTGACTACTGGTTAGTGGGCGATTTGAACACTGTTGTGCCTGAATTGGTATCTAAACTTTAATTCTTTGTGAATCAAGTTTGAAAAACGCTCCGAAAGGGGCGTTTTTTTATGTGGTTAAAAAAGATTGAGATATTTGATTTAATATAAGACATCAATTTTGTTTTATTAATATCTGGAGATATTAAAAAGCTAAGTTGTATTCACTTGGCACATCTATCTAGTTTTTGTTCTTGTCTTCATTGAAGAGAGTGCATATATGCTCTCATGTGTATTGCATTGAAGTTATACGAGCGATACAGGGCTTCCTATACACCAACTACTGATATAGTCAAAATTATTAGTAGATCAAAGGAGTGGCTCTATAAGGGGGAGATAATAAATAGTCGTGAATATTCGAGGGATGACTTATGGGTATGCAGGATTTTTATTAAAGATGTACTATGTTTTTCTTTTAGCGGAAGCACTTTGCTTTGTTTGATATTTTTTCTCGAACTAAACTGTGGGATCTTCAACGCATTCTCATAATATGAATCCTTATTTCTGCATTTATGGGGGGTAATGAGATTGATCTTAAGAAAAAGATAAATCTCATTTAATTCAACACTTTTATTCTATTACTTGACGATCTTTTGCCCAAAACAAGAAAGATTCAACTTTTATCGATTGAGTTTTGATTTGGTAATTTTAAGTTATTAATTTATATAATTTTTTTATTGTAAAAAAATGCTATTTTTAGATGTGTAAACTCACAGTTAGTGAGTGCTTTGTGCTATAATTTTTCGCTGTATTTTTTATTTTTAGTTCAAGCCCTTGAGCTAAATTTTTGCAAGATTGAAGACATAAAAACAGGTACAACTCTCTACCTGTAAACAAGGAGTATGCATGAGCGTATCGGAAATCAGACCGATTGCCATTGAGGACGAACTCAAGCATTCATATCTAGATTACGCGATGAGCGTAATCGTATCTCGTGCATTGCCAGATGTTAGAGACGGTCTAAAACCTGTTCATCGTCGCGTATTATATGCGATGCACGAATTGGGCAATGATTATAACAAAGCGTACAAAAAGTCTGCTCGTGTTGTCGGTGACGTGATCGGTAAATATCACCCTCATGGTGACAGTGCAGTATACGAAACAATTGTTCGTATGGCGCAGGACTTCAGCTTGCGTTACATGTTGGTTGATGGTCAGGGTAACTTCGGTTCAGTCGATGGGGATAGCGCGGCAGCAATGCGTTATACCGAAGTTCGTATGCAAAAACTCACCCATGAAATCTTAGCTGATCTAGAAAAAGATACGGTTGATTGGGAAGATAACTACGACGGTTCTGAACGTATTCCTCAGGTGATGCCAACGCGTATTCCAAATCTTTTGATTAATGGTACGACAGGTATTGCGGTAGGTATGGCGACCAATATGGCGCCACACAACATGACTGAAGTAGTCAATGCATGTTTGGCCTATGCTAATAACCCGAATATTTCTATTGAAGGTTTGATGGAGCACATTACGGGCCCAGATTTCCCTACAGGTGGTATTATTTACGGTAAATCAGGCATTGTAGATGCTTACCGTACGGGTAAAGGTCGTTTACATATTCGTGGTAAGTATCACTTCGAAGAAGACCAAAAAACAGGTCGTACCACGATTGTTTTCACTGAAATTCCATATCAAGTCAACAAAGCAAGAACCATTGAGCGTATTGCTGAGTTAGTCAAAGAAAAGAAACTTGAAGGTATTTCTGAGCTTCGTGACGAATCTGATAAAGATGGTATGCGTATTGCCATCGATTTGAAGCGTGGTGAAAACGCTGAAGTTGCGGTAAATAATTTATTCTTGCATACGCAATTGCAAAACTCGTTCAGCATCAACATGGTCTGCCTAGACAATGGTCAGCCAAAGTTGATGAACCTGAAAGATATTATTGCGGCATTTATTCGTCACCGCCAAGAAGTGGTCACGCGCCGTACCATGTACGAATTGCGTAAAGCACGCGAGCGTGGTCATATCTTAGAAGGTTTGACGGTTGCATTAGCCAATATTGATGCAATTATTGAAACTATCAAAACGTCTGCTAACCCAGCTGAAGCGCGTGAGCGATTACAAGCAGGTGAGTGGTCAGGCGGTGGTGTGGTTGCATTGCTCGAAAAAGCAGGTGCGATTTCTGTTCGTCCAGATGAGATCGAAGGCGAAGACCCAGCGCGTCCATTTGGTTTGTCTGGTGACGTCTATCGTTTGTCACCAACACAAGTAGGCGCGATCTTAGAATTACGTCTTCACCGTTTAACGGGCTTGGAACAAGACAAGTTACACGCAGAATATACTGAAATCTTAGGTCAAATTGCTGAATTAACTGCAATTCTGAATGATTTTAATTTGTTGATGAATGTGATTCGTGAAGAACTTGCGTTGATCTTGCAACAATATGGTGATGGTCGTCGTACTGAAATTGTAGAGTCTGGTGTTGATTTCTGCCGTGAAGACTTGATTCCTGAAGAGCAAGTTGTATTGACCGTTTCTCAAACTGGTTATGCAAAAACTCAACCACTTTCTGATTATCAAGCGCAACGTCGTGGTGGTCGTGGTAAGTCTGCAACAGCAATGAAAGATGATGATATCATCCAGCATTTAATTGTTGCCTCGAACCATGCAACAGTACTGTGCTTTACCAATGTGGGTAAAGTTTACCGCTTACGCGTATTTGAAGTACCTCAGGCGTCTCGTGGTGCAAAAGGCCGTCCGATTATTAATTTGCTTCCATTGGATGCGAATGAAACCGTAACCGCAATTTTACCGCTGACAGAATTCCCTGAGAACCATTATGTGTTTATGGCAACTGCGTCAGGTACGGTCAAACGTGTAGAACTTGCACAATTTAGTAATGTTCGTTCAAACGGTTTACGTGCGATTGAACTGAATGAAGAAGATACCTTGATTGGCGTTGCGATTACCGATGGTAACCAGCAGATCATGTTGTTCTCGAATGAAGGTAAGGCAATCCGTTTTGCTGAAACTGATGTTCGTGCCATGGGTCGTACTGCTAAAGGTGTACGTGGTATGCGCGTCAGCTTCGCCAGCAATACGATCGAAGCTGAAGATGCTGATGTTGAAAATGATGACAGCGATGACAATGATGATTCATCAGATTCAAACTTAGTCAGCCGCATTGTTTCACTCGTCGTTGTGCCTGAAACGGGTGAAGTGCTGTGTGCATGTGCCAATGGTTATGGTAAACGTACCCCAGTTGATGACTTCCCAACCAAGAAACGTGGTGGTAAGGGTGTAATTGCGATTAAGACCAGTGAGCGTAATGGTGAGCTTGTCGGCGCAGTATCAATTGATGAAAGCAAAGAACTGATGTTGATTTCTGACGGTGGTACATTGGTGCGTACGCGTGCTGCTGAAGTTGCAACCACAGGCCGTAACGCGCAAGGTGTTCGTTTGATCCGTTTAAGCGATGCTGAAACTTTAGTTGGTGTTGTTTCGATTGAAGCGGTAGAAGATGACGAAGAGTTAGATGCTATTGATGAAGTAGAAAATACCGAAGCTGAAGCAATCACTTCTGAACAAGTCGCTGTTGAACCGAAAGATGATACGCCAGAAGCGTAAGCAATAATTTTTTAAAAAACCCAAAGTTATCTTTGGGTTTTTTTATGCTTATTACGAAATTGACTTTGTTTTCTATATATTGGTCAATCTAATATTTTTAATTTGAATGTATAAGATATATTGATAAAAAATAAAGGGAATATAAAATGCAAAAAAACTATGCACCAATCTATCCTCATGACCCGATTATTGAAATTTTTGAAAATATTTATTTATTAAGAGGAAGTATCAGGCTTGGAATTGGGCTTTCCATGAATCGCAATATGATTATTATTAAGCAAAACAATGAGCTGACATTAATCAATGCAGTTAGGATGTCTGAAACAGAATTAGAAAAACTGGAAGCCTTAGGGTCGGTTAAACATATTATTCGCTTAGGTGACTTTCATGGCTTAGATGATCAATTTTATATTGATCGCTATCAGGTAACATTTTGGAGTCAACCACACCATGTGAACTATCCAGATTTATTTCCGACAAAGACTATTCAATCAGATGCTATTCCACCCATTAAAAATGCTGAATTCTTTATATTTGAACAAGCAACTTGTCCTGAAGCGATTTTATATATAGAGGATAAAAAGCTGTTAATCACGACGGATAGCATTCAATACTGGAGTGATTGGAAATATTTTAGTTTACTGAGCAAAATCATCATTTACCTTATGGGATTTCGACTCGGTTTATTTATTGGTGGGCCTTGGTTAAAACGTGTTACCCCTAAGCATGGAAGCTTGAAAAGTGATTTTGATCGCTTGTTGCGACTCGATTTTCAGCATTTAGTTGCAGCACATGGCACAGTTCTAGAAAACGCAGCTAAAGAAAAACTAGTAAACGTTGTCAAAAAGCAATTTGGTATCTGATGATAAAAAGGAAGCTATTCAGCTTCCTTTTTTATTGGTTCGATCATGACTAAGCGATAATAAGAAATTGCCAATAATATTGCAGCGACTGTCGCAAGATAAATCAGTTTTGGCACAACAATGGATGTAGGTACACCCATCTGATTGAGTTGTACAAACATTTGTACACCATGCGTTGAAGGCAGTGTCCATGCAAACCATTGCATCCAATGCGGCATGGCTTCATGTGGCCATGCGGTACCTGTCAGCAAGAATAAGGGTACTGAAGTCACTACAATCAAATGACCAACCCGCTCTGGCATATCAACCAGTGAACCGACCAACATACCCAAACCAATTATGCAGCTGACATAAATCGGTACGGCAAGTAGCATGCCCCAGAAATTGCCGCCATGTGGATATTCATATAGCCAGAAGGTAAAGCCAAATAAATACAGGCAACCCAAACAGCCTGTGGTAAAGATGGCTGCAAAAGTTGCCCAGAACTCGATGGGTTCTGCCACCCAGCCTTGTTCACGGTAACTGGCAATCAGCATCGCGAGACCCAGTAGAATAGTCTGATGAATAATCAAACTGGCGACAGCAGGAAAAATATAACTGCCATAACCCGACAGGGTATTAAACAAAGGAATTTGATGAATTGAAATTTCTGGTTCAAAAGCAGAAGCACTGCCGAATTTTTCCAGATGCTCTTTTAAGGTATATTCAATAGAACCTGCTAAACCTACACCCACTTCTTTGGTTCGGATGAAATAAGCCGTACTCAAGTATAAGCCAATGCCGCCCATCTCACCACGTTTTAAGCTATTGGTGAGATTTTCAGGGAGTAACAAAATACCTTCAGCTTGCTGGTTTTTTACCATGCGCTGTGCTTCGAGAAAGTTATCTGTCACCGTCGTGATTTTGATATGTGGGCTATTCGATGCTTGGCCGATGATTTTTGAGGTCAAAACGCTCTGTTCTTCATCCACAATCACAATCGGAATATCTTCTGCCGATTGTGCTTTATAGGCAGTTGGATAGAAAAAACTATAGAGTAAGATCGCCGCAATCAGGGTGGTAAACACCGAGCTATTGGCAAAAATGTTTTTAAAGGTCTGTAGGTAATAGCCGAAAAATGATTTCATGAGCATAGCTCCTGAGTATTTTTCTTTAACAGACGGACACTTAGCACAAAAAATAAGCCTGCAAAGATCAGTAATACCCCTAATGGAACCAGTGAAACATACAGATCACTGCCAATAATCCATTGCTCGGTTTGTAGTTTGGCATAAGGGGTGTAGGGAATAATCATCGACCAGAATTGAGTAAATGCGGGTGCATTATTCAGTGGTAATGTAATTCCAGAAAAGCTTGGCGATGATCCACCATAAAGCGCGATAAAACCAAAGGTTTTGGGTAAATTCTGGGTAGCTAACACCACTGTACTGCTAATCACGGCATAGGCAAAATACAGCAAAAACTGTGCAACCAGAATGAGCATCAGTGAACCCGCGATAAAGTAACCACGTATATGTGCGAGCCAGAACATCCAGCACCACGTCCATGCACAGAAAATAAAGACATAGAGCAGAATTTTACCGAGTAGACTGGAGATAATTTGTTTTGAGTTTACCCATTCGCCAACGGTCTTGCGCTTAAATTCCTGACCAATGGCAAAAGCCACACAGCAACATAGGAGTAAATGTAAAACTGCTGGCACCATAAAAGGTTCCAGAAACAACTCATAACTCATGCTTGGGTTATACAAGGTTGAGATCTTGATGTGCGGTGTTGGCATATCCAAATAGGGAATCGTATTGGCCAAATAACTGTGCCCCATATAATCAGCCAGACCATTTAAGGTACTGATCAACATGGCAGAGGAAATGGTATTACCGATACTAAAAAAAGACTGGTTATAGGCAATACTGATCTGCGCATCTTGGGCTTTGACCAGACGTTGCTCAGCCCCCTCAGGGATCATCACGAATCCCCAAGCTTCGGTTTTATTGATGAGTCGTTCGGCTTCATCTTGGCTAGCGGTAATTGTTTTAACCTTCAAGGTATGATTGATACTGAGTGCATGAATTACCTTGCGGCTCATTTCACTTTGATCTTGATCAATCACCACAATCGGTAAATGTTCCGCTTTACCCGCGGAAAACATACTGCCAAATAACAGAATCACTAGCAAAGGAGCAATAACTGCCATAAACAAATCAACTTTATGGCGTTTTAAATAGCGCAATTCCCGCAGCATCACTGCAAACATCGCTTACTTTGCCTCTTCAATTTTGAATAGTACGCTCATACCGACTTTTAAATCTGGAATACTTTGCTCTGGAACCAAGTGGAACTTAAAACTGCGAATATCATAACCACCAGTTTGGCGCGTGGTTTTGATGGTTGCAAAGTCACCTTCAGCATCAATATTTTTGACTTTAAACGTGGCTTTTCGATTGAGGGCCGGTATAAAGCCTTCTATCGTTTTCATTTTATAAACAGAGCTATACAGATCTTCGCGGACATTTAAGCTGACCCACAAATCATGATCTTCGATAATGCTGACCACAGGAACTGCAGTTGCTACCAATTCTGTTGGTTTACCATAAGTCTTAGATACGGTTCCATCTGTTGGTGAATACAGCTTGGTTTCTTCAGTTAAGGCATTGGCTTCTTTTACTGCGGCTTGCGCCATCGCAACTTGTGCATCGGCAGTTGATTTTTGTTGTTCAGTACTGCCACGTTTGGCACGGGCATATTGTTGATAAGCTGCCTCGGCTGTTTCACGGGCAGAGGTTTGTGCTGCGAGCATTTCATCACGGCGTTGACGCGAGATTACACCTTGTTGAAATAAGGTTTCACCACGCTTATAAGTTGTTGCTGCTAACTCCGCTTGAGTTTTCAGGGCTTGCCAATTGGCATATAGCGTCTCGATATTCTCTTGTTGTGCACCACGATATACGGTTGAGTGAAAGGCAGTTGCACTTTGTAGTGCCGCTTGTGCCTGTTCCTTTTTCGCTTCTAATTCTGGGCTGACAAAACGAACCAGTGCTTGACCTTTTTTAACAGCTTGACCTTCAGATACGTAAAACTCTTCAATTCGGCTCGGGACTTTGGTGCTGATATGTACCGTTTCTGACTCAACCCGACCTTGTAACTCAATTGCTTGCGGTTGATAGGCTTTCCATAAACCAAATGCAATCAGACCTAAAAGCAGAATTAAAATAATTAAGCCGATGATTTTTGCCTTGCCTTTTTTGGGTGGTTCGGTAGGTGGTTGCTGTGTATTTGAGTTTGAGGTCTCAGATCTCGGCTGTTCTACCTTTTCTGTAGAGGTCACTTGTGCTTGAGATGGTTCAGAAGCTTGAGTCTCAGTCTTATTTTCCACTTGATCTGTATCACGTTCTGAATTGGATGCTGATTGATCTTGGCTCATAAATTTCTCCAATTAACGGATATAGTCAGTACGTGGTTGG
This sequence comes from Acinetobacter sp. Ac_5812, assembly GCF_013072695.1. GTDB lineage: Bacteria > Pseudomonadota > Gammaproteobacteria > Pseudomonadales > Moraxellaceae > Acinetobacter. The sequence continues at coordinate 117,905 of NZ_LXUK01000027.1, read as the reverse complement.
TTAACATAAAGTTTGAACTCATCAATCGAGCCGTAACTTTGTAATAAAGTCGCTAAAGATAAGATGTATTTATAGGAATTTATCGCCATCTCACTTCTTAATGCACTGAAGGCATTTTGTGCATCAATCACTTGAGTCGCAGTGCCCATACCTTCTTTAAATGAAAGCTGTTGGATACGTAAGTTCTCTTGTGCGGCTTTGGTGTTTTGGGTTAACAGTTGATGGCTGGTCTGAGACGCATTTAATTCGCTATAAGATTTGTACAGCACATTTTCGACTTCTTGCTTGGTGCGCTCTGTCATCAATTCTGCAGCGTATTTTTTCAGTTCGGCAGCACGAATATTTTTATTGTTATCAATGCCCGAGAATAGATTGTATTTGGCCATCACACCGACAATCCAATTCTCTTTATTGTCCAACCCATATTCACCAAAGGCAAACAGGCTTGGTTTTTTCGCAGACTGTTGTACTTTGATATTTTCATTGGCAAGCTGAGTGTCCATTTGCAGCTTTTTAATCAAACTTGAGTTTTGATCGTAATTTGCGAGCAGTTTATCCAAAGAGTGATTTTGGCTCGTATTTACAAACAGGGGAGTACTTAGGTTTAAAACTTCTTTACTCTGTAGGAGGTTTTTGAGACTAAACTGACTCGCTTGCAGATTCGACTGCGCATTTTGATAGGTGCGTTCTGCATTATTGCGCGCCACTTCAAACTGCATACGTTGCCCTTTATTAATAAAACCTTGTTTCTCTAATTTAAGTGCATTGTTATAGTGTTCTTGCATCGCATTTAAATTAAACAGGCTGGCGTTGAGTAACTGTTGTTGTAATTGCACATTAAAATAGGATTGAATCATCTCAAAGCGTTGTGAATCTTGTTGTTGTTTTTCACTGATATTTGAGCGTTGTGCTTGAATGGTGGCAATCTGTTTGGCACTGTTAATTTTACCGCCAGTATAGAGTGGCATCACCATTGAAATTGAAGTGCGTACATCATGGTCTTTCACCGTGACATCCAGATTGTTGGGTACCTGATTTAAACCTTCATGGACCGTCTGATCAAAACCTTGGCTGACTTGATCAATCACTTCTGGCGGAAGCACATTGCCCCATTGTGATAATTTGTCGTCAAATCCGCGAGTGAGTGAATTTTCGAGTCGACGTTTACTTGATTCTAAGGGCACGCTGGTTTCGCTATGAAATGAATAGGCGCGGGCATTTAAATCAATACGAGGTAAACCGAGGTGTTTGACAGCTTCCATTTCAAGTTGGGAGGCCTGTTGTAAGGCCTGTTGAGCTTGTGTTGAATAGGCATTTTCCACAACATATTGTTCAGCTTGGCTATAACTCAATGTTTGTGCAAATAGGGCCGTAGGAAATAGGGCACAGCTGATTAAGCCTATACTCAAGCTTAACATTTTAGGAAAGCGCTGGACCTTAAAACTCGGTCGATCATGTCGTTTCAACATTTGGTTATGTCGCAATTTAATAATATCCTGAGTAAGTCTAAATTCTTTTTATAAAATTGAAATAATATGTTTTTAATTAAATAGTTATATCGACACTTTTGGTGTAGTGAAATTGTAAAAAGTAGAGTTTTTAATCTAAATAAACCTCAGAAAAAACATGAAAATGAGCTGTTTTAATCGACTGTTGAGGCTTGGCCTAAAATATTATTTATGAACCTAACAGGATTGAAAAATTAATATTATTTTCTCGGTTAAATTGAAATATTTAGGTGATAAGCTGCTGCAAGCTTCGCCAATCTATGGTTAAATTCCCATTCCAATTTGTTCCACTTTAACAAGGGAAAAACTCATGCGTGCTTATAATTTCTGCGCTGGTCCTGCTGCATTACCTACTGCCGTTTTAGAAAAAGCTCAACAAGAATTGTTGAATTGGCAGGGCAAAGGTCTGTCGATCATGGAAATGAGTCATCGTAGCAATGACTATGTTGCTGTGGCAGAGAAGGCTGAAGCTGATTTACGTAAGCTCATGAACATTCCTGAAAATTATAAAGTCTTGTTTTTACAAGGTGGTGCATCTTTGCAATTTTCAGCGATCCCACTGAATTTATTGGGTAAAAACAACAAGGCGGATTATATCCATACGGGTATTTGGTCTGAAAAAGCACTCAAAGAAGCCAAACGTTATGGCGATATTAATATCGTTGAAGCGGGGACTTTAATTGATGGTAAACATGCAATTACTGAACAGAGTACTTGGAACCTTTCAAACGATGCTGCTTATGTGCATTATGCGGATAATGAGACTATTGGTGGCTTGCAATTCGCGGCTATTCCAGATGTGAATGCACCGTTGGTTTGTGATTATTCATCTAGTATTCTGTCTGCGCCATTGGATGTCAGCAAATTTGGTTTGATCTATGCGGGTGCACAAAAGAATATTGGCCCAGCAGGTCTAACTATTGTGATCATTCGTGATGATCTATTAGATCAAGCAAAACCTGAAATTCCAAGCATCTTAAAATATGCCGATCAAGCTAAAAATGGTTCAATGGTGAATACGCCTGCGACCTACGCATGGTATTTATCTGGTCTAGTATTTGAATGGTTGCTTGAGCAGGGTGGGGTAGATGCGATCTATAAAGTGAACCAAGAGAAAGCCAAACTGCTTTATGGTTATATTGATTCTAGCGATTTCTATAACAACCCAATTGCCATTCCAAACCGTTCAATGATGAACGTACCTTTTACTTTAGCGGATGAAGCACTTGAAAAGATCTTCTTGCAAGAAGCTGAACAAAATCACTTACTGAACTTGGCAGGCCACCGTTCAGTGGGCGGTATGCGTGCAAGTATCTACAATGCTGTACCCTTAGAAGGTGTTCAAGCATTGGTGAACTTTATGGATGATTTTGCGAAACGTCATGGTTAAGCCATAGAGTATCGATAAAATAAAAGCCCTCAACATTGAGGGCTTTTATTTGCGAATAGGGTAGTGGTCAAAAAGTTTAAAAAAAGCCAATTCGATGAAACATGAGTGCTGCTAAAAACATACCAAGTAAAAAAAAGCAAAAAGCACCAACATCAAGTTTAAGACCTTGATCACTCGAATGAATCAGACTGGTGGTCGTTTGTTCTGGTATAATTTTCATTAGAACGCCTAAAATGCCATTTATGTGATTTTTTGTCACTTATGTGCAGTTTTAGCATAAATATTAGTATGAATAAAGATCAATTTAACTTTATTACATACCATTTCACAAAAAACATATAAACTTCAATTCTCAGCTTGTTTCACCATTACCAACCATTTCATAATACAACACTCTATTTCATGTCATTTGTGTACATATTCGTGTACATAATGGCTTATTACGATTTTTAAATCGATTGTGTGTACATATTATTTTTAGAGTTTGAAATGGCATTATCTGAAGCTTGGCTAAAAGCAAATAATGGTAAAGAGCGAGAAGCGGTTGAAGTAGTTGCCGACCGTGACTCTATGAGTGTAAGAATATCACCGAAAGGTAAGATTGTCTTCCAGTTGAGGTACAGATTCAATAATAAACAAGAAAGGGTTGATCTTGGTACCTACCCACACATAAGCCTCAAAGATGCACGCTTGGAAGCTACACGGCTTCGTGGCCTGTTAGATCAGAATAAAAATCCAAAGTTGGAATTGCTGGTAGAGAAAGAAAAGAATATAAACCCCGTCACATTCAAAGAAGTTTTTTTAATGTGGTATGAATCATATTGCTCTAAAAATAAAAAAGAACATGAAAGCATTAAGCGCATGTTTGAGAATCATCTATTTAATAAGCTGGGTAATCACCCTATAGATCGAATCGATATTAGTGATTGGTTAGGGATTTTTGAGGAATTAGCAGGGCGTATACCAGGCACAGCAAAAAACCTTTTATCGAACACAAAACAAATGCTGAAATGGGCCGCTAAACGCAAATATATTCAAACCAATATTCTTGCTGACGTTTACCCTAAAGCCGATCTTAATATTACATCGATACCAACAAAGCGCGTTTTAACTGACGATGAAATTGTGGTTTTCTATGAATGCTTAAAATGGTCGAGATTGACTACTAAAAATAAAATCTTTTTAGAATTGTGCCTGATCTTTGCATGTCGTAATGGCGAACTTAGAAGGGCGGAAAAGAAACACTTTGATCTAAAGCGGAAAATTTGGAAGGTGCCGCCATCAAACCACAAAACAGGGTACAAGAACGATAAAACGCTGATACGTCCTATTTTGCCGTATATGGAAGATTTGATCCGTGAGGCGATGGAACTAAGCGAGGGTAAGTATTTATTCAGCAATGGCAAAAACATTGACGAATATCTGACTGATCCAGCATCCACAGCATTGCCTAACAGTGTGATCGGCTGGGTGAAGCGATTCAAAAAAGAAACGATGGAGCATTGGTCATTACACGATCTACGCAGAACAGCACGCACAAACTTTAGTGCATTCTCAAAAAATAGAGATATTCACGAAATTATGATTGGGCATGTTCTACCCAACAACCAAGAGGTATATGACTTATATGGTTATGTCTTGGAGCAAGCGGAAGTTTATGAAAAATGGATTGAGAAGTTACAACATTTGAAGGGATAAAAAAAGCGGCTCATGCAGCCGCTTTCTTTTTTGTACACTGTTTTATCCAGTTATCTACATCAGATTGCAAGTAACGTTTTGGTGAACCCCCAACAGAGGGAAACGCAGGCGCTGGGAATGGGATTCCCCATTGTGTTTTTTCCTCCCAACGCCAAAGTGTGACTTTTTCAATACCAAACATTTCGCACACTTTATTTGAAGTAATATATTTAGCCATTCGTTGCACTCTCCGCATCCGCTTTTGCTTTTTTAGCTGCATCTGTTAATTCTTCAATGGCTTTTACAATGTCGTCGATCTCAAAATCTTTTCGGGAACTGACATCGAATAAACCGCATAAATGCCCATGTATTTTATAAATGCCACGCTCCCAGCGATCTTTCCGAACAATCTTGCCATCATCTCTAAATTCGAAATGCTCTGGCTTTAGATCTCTATTCTGAAACTCAGGGCAGCGCAGATCGAATTCTGTTACTTCACGCTTACTCATTTCCGCCCCTTGCTGCTTCTACCATTGCCTTATAAATGAATACTGGTAAATCAGCAGTTGCAAATGCATGCTCTGATTCCCAATTTGGTACTTCTTTGTTTAGCCATTCAGGGATTTCATCCGCAAACATATCCAAATGACGTTTAAGGGTTTTAGGGCAATATCTATCTTTGTTTTGCATATATCGACCAAGGATACGGGCTAAGCCACCCCATTGATCTTCTGTCGGCTCAACAGGCACCACCACGCTGCCTTCAAGTTTTGCTTCTGCATGAATGGCAGAGGCTTGCCAAGATTCCCATGCAAAATTCATTGATTCTGGGGCAGAGTCTGGGCAAAAATCCTCATTTGGATAATACGAATTAGTATCTTCAGAGTACCTAACCCAATCCTGATCCAAAGCAAGCTTGGCAAGTGGTAGAGCCTCAAAAGCCTCTCGTTCTTTATCGATATTCATGCTGCCACCTTATCCTTGTTGCTGAATTGCTAGATTTACTGCATTGATGTCATTTGAAGGTGCTTTTTTCCCTTCTGATAACTCTTGCTCGTTCTTCTCAGCCATGACGGTTTGCCATGTGGTTTCACCGTTTTTGATTGCACCAAATACAGCGCGTAATTCATCAATTTGAGCAGGTGAGCATTGATCAAGAGGGCAGCCGATATAATCAACAAGGTTTTGCGCTTTAACGCCAATGTTGTTGAATGAATCTACTATCTGTTTGCGATACTTCTCTGGATCTTCTTTGATGCCACTTTGCCGTGTTTGGAGAATTAAGCTTTCTGCTTCATCCTGCAAGTCACCAGGAATAATACGCAAACCGGCATTACGAATTGCCTTTGAAATTGCAGCATTACGCTTATTTAGCATTTCATCCTCAGTAGCAATTACTACAAAGATTTTTTGCCCTGAGCTATTCAAACGCTCACTGACAACTTCACGACCTGCACTAGATTTGCGTTCAACCGTTTTATTAATTTTGATGTCTTGAGGGTAAGTGGTATTTGACTCAAGATCAGTGACAGATACCCGGTGAATCTCTTTATGATCATCTTCAAAGATCATGGTGGTTTCGGTAAGGATGTTTGTCATACAGCGAATAGCTACTTCAACAAAGCGGATACCTAAACCAGTCACAGATGAGCCACCGCCAACAGGCTTTTTGTAGTAGGTAGATGTATTATCAGCAAATGACGGGCGACGGCATTCTTTTAAAAGGTCTTGACGCACAGCATCCCAATTTCTAGGACGATGCATAGCCATCATATAACGTGCTTCAACTTGTGCCTTTGCTTGAGCTGCAAGTACATTTGCCGCTGTTTCAGCTTGAGGAACAATGCCTTGATTTAATGTTGCAAGCATATTCATTGTTATTCTCCTAGAAATTCTTTCTTAGCCCATAAAGGCAAATCAATTGGTTGAATCTGTTTTGTATAGCCTTGCCACTCATTTGATTCTTTGCATTGCAGTAGAGTTAGCATTGCAGATCGGCGTTTTTGCTCACCAATAAACAGCATTTCCTCAGTTGCGTAATAAATGATTGACTCATGTGGCTTGTCTTCTTCCACTGCAAAAAATAAGAAAGAAGGGTTGTAATCTTCACCGTAATAAGCTTTATAACCATTGATATACATGGCTGCAGAAAGTGAGTAATCGTAGTTCTGACAACTTCGTGAAAATGCATTTGCACGAGCATCAGTTGTCTTCTTAATATCTACAATTAACCCATTAGGGAAGAACTCACTTGTTTCAGGTGCTACATGCCAATCTGGGCGGATACGACATTCAAGACCTGTTTCCTCATCATAAAAAAAGATAGAAGCTTCACGAATACCGCCCGATAAAATCATGTTGTACATTGGGTGGCGTTTCATTGCTTCCGCAGCTTTAGCGGCTGCTTGATATTGTTCTTCTGTAATGATCGACTTGTTAACGTTCTCTACCAAGAACTTAGTAATCGCTTCTTTACCTGCATTTGTTCTCTTATTGACAATTGGCTCTATAGCTATCTCATCATTAAAAGCTTCTGGCTCAAGGAAAAGAACATGCACAGCCGTGCCAAGTGCCATTGCTGGAGTCTGCTTGTGTTCTTTCTCTGCCATGTGTTCTGCTAAGAAGTGTGCAGGAGAACGTAAAATGGTTTTAAGCTGAGAGCTACTAACAGCCGAATGAGCGTGATAAGCTGCATTAGACATGTTATGAACCAAGACTGGCGCATTCATAACTATCTCCTAAGCTGCTAAAACTTTTAAAAGTTGTTCTGTTTTTTTGGCTTCGACATTTCTGATAGTCTCTTGCCATTCACGGTATTCTTGAGAGCTGATCACATTGAACTGAAAAGCGAACTCGACTACTTGTTCAAGTGAGTTGAAATCTTTCTGTGACAACTCTTTGATGTATGATTGAGCGTTCATTAGCAAACTCCTTTCATATCAATAGTTTTGGTTACACCAACAAGAGAGCGCCAAGTATTTTTCGCCCAATCTTTATTTTGTTTGCGAATGCCACGGCAAAACTCTAGAGTCACCCATTGGCCATCGTCGTACTGTCTACCGCAATTTAAACAAGTGGTATGCCACCCATGCCAATGCTGAAAGAATGCTAGGGCAAAAGTCTTTTTCTTACAGTCCAGACATTCAAATCGATAGCAGTCTTTTGCTGCATAACGAGGGCGATTAATGTGAATGTTCATCCCTTAATCCCCCTCAGCGCTGCAACAACTTGCTTGATTTCTTCTTCGGTGCGCCAAGCTCCGAATTGAATCCACATATCGGAAAAAGTACCTTTCTTATAGCCAAACTTATCGCCCATCCACCCAGAATCATTACATGGCTGAATTACATAAAATTCATCGCCTTCCTTCGGCTCAAAAGGAGCTGGAATCTCTAGGCTCAGGGTTATGGTGTGGGGTTTGAGACGGAACTTTGTGTTGATACGTTCGGCATCGTCTGAACAAACGAAATAACCACCAAAAAATTCTTTTGCACTCAAACTGTCTGCGGTATCTTTCCAACCTTGATTACCTTTAGATGGGTTATAAAACTCAACCTCTTTCCCATCCGCCAAAGCTCTTAACGCATCAGCTCCACTAATCAGGCCTTGTTCTGGTTCTGTTGGTTGTTGGGTTTGTTCTTTGATTAATGTAATTGGCATATCAACAAAAGTTGAGATATCCCCATCAATCGTATAAAACACTGCTTCATGCTTATGAAAGAAATGCCAATCGCCAGAGCTATCTAAGAATAGATACGTTCCACAAGCTGCTTCATGAGTCGTATCCTTCACATCATTACGATGCAAAACAACAAGGTCGCGAAGCTGAGGTAGGGTGAGTTCTTTATATTCTTGTTTATGGCAAAGACCTGTGCCCGTAGTCAGATGCTCACCATCAAAAAAAATAAATTCACCATTGTTCACTTCATCAAAAAAACAAGTTCTTCCACTAGCCCATACAGCACCAATGGCAAAAAACAACTCCTGAGCCTCTTTACTTTCAGCCTCATCATTCGCTTTGATTTTGTAGTTTTTCATCTCAATCACCTATTCAATTCCAAGACCAAGATAAATGGCGCTCAGATCTTCAATAACTTGCTCAAAGTTGCTTGCATGATCATCTGTATTCCAACTTCCATCGATGTGAATACTTGCTCGATATAATGTGTTTTTACTGTCGACATCCCAGTTTTTATAAACTTCAATTTCTAGAAGGTTGCAGTGGGCTTGGAAGTTACAGAAGGCATCAATTTTCTTTTCCACCTTCAACTCAACACACTTCTTCATGATTAGAGCTGTTAAATGAGCTTTAGTTTTCATCTCAAACTCCCATCACAGCAGGGCAGATATGCGCATACAGAACATAAAGGAAAGCGATAAACACCATAAAGAACACAACCATTAAGGCTTTGATTGATTTTTGTTGGTCGATCATTGTGGTTCTCCTGTAGGACGTTGCTCTAAAGTGTTTTCCCAAATCGCACAACCATTTAGATCTGAATCCAAAAAACCAAGTGGGATGCTTTTATCAAAAGAGTGCCAGCAATTAGCAAGGATCATTAAAAAAGTCTCAACCACATAACCGTGTTTTCTGCCATTTGCATCAGTAGCAATAAAATTGACCTTGTGTGGAACCTTTGACCAATCATATTTAGTAGTCATTCTTCTTCTCCGAAGCCATTAAGCGGGCTTTCTCAATTCTTGTTCGATTACTTGGACGATCTCTTGCACATCAAGACGATCAACATAGGCGTTTAGTACTTCGCCATCTTCGTTGTATACGTGGATGTCTTTAATCTGGTGGACTTCTACTTCATCCCAGTTGTGACCTACGCCATTGCTGTGATTGGTGTATGTAGATTCAAAATCCACTTCTAAGACATACTCAGAATTAGCAGTCTCAAATACAGCCTGATCTTTCTTCTCGAATTCAACGAAAGTGAAAGGAGCCATTACATAGACTGGTTCAGTTGGCTTAGCAGGTTGGAACGCATAAGCTGCTGTTAATGCACTTACTACGCCTGCAAAGCCGATGGATTTGACCAAACTGTTTTTTATGTTCATACTTATCTCGCTCTTTGAGTAAAAGCCCTTTGGATGTCGAGTCTGGAAGGGCTTTTTTGTGACTTGATAAGATTTATAATAACGATGTTATTATTTTAGATCAATAGCATTGTTATTAAATTTACAATTATTTTACTAACACATCTTTTTTTAGTTATTAAAAAACCCGCACAAGGCGGGTTTCAATAGAATTGTTATTAACTTCTTAGTGGAATGTCGTGCATATGTCGACTTGGCGGAACAATATCAATGATAGGAACAATAGCTTCAATTTCATTCATATCGTAGGTGAGCCGAACCTCTCCATTTACCCCAATTAGATGCAGAACATTATTTACAATTGTGATGTATTCTTTAATTGTTCTGCGGCCATCTTTAAAACGAACTTCAACAAATTCAGTAGATACTGGGTTTTCGTCAGGATCGCATACAGCAAACCATCCGTGCCTAATCTCTGGATACATTGATAATCCGTTACCCTTAACTGCATAGGCATTTGGTCCAGCTGTTAAAGATGGTACAAACCCATCTCCACCATCACCCAAATAGCCCATATCCTGATAGTAACCGTCATCGCCCATTTTGCTGTAAGCCTTTACTGGCACCCATCTCCCAGCCCTCTTGTTAGTAGTAATCATTTGTTTATCGTTATTTTCTTGTTCTATAGATACAGATTCTATGCCTGTGGCAAGTGATGGGCTAATCTCAGCAGGATTAACACCAAAATATTTTGAAAGTTTAATTAGAGCGTCTAGGTTTAATGGAGTCCTTGCGTTCAAGTAAGCACTGAATGCTCCTTGCGTTCCCCATCCACACGCAAAAGAAACATCTTCTTGCGTTACTTTACTGCCTTCCGACTTTTGTGATTCACGAAAAGCAGCCCAAACCTTTTTTAATCGGTCTGCATCCTGTTGACGTTCCAGCGATAGTGGTCTTCTAGCCATTATGCACATTTCTAATTTTAGCCCTTGATGGTCAAATCATAATAACAGCGTTATTAAATAACAAATAACAATGTTATTGCAAGTACTAAATAGCAGTGTTATTATTTTAATTGTTTTAACTAGCATAGTTATTATTATGGAAACAGTTCCTTTAAACACTTTGATTGATAAACATGGGCGTGAGGCAGTTGCTGAAATGGTTGGTTGCCATTTAACCAATATAAATCATGTTTTAAAAAATAATCGTGAAGTGTACGCAGTTTTAGAAGACGGTTCGCAAATTGATCATTGTTATGAAGTGCGTAAATTTCCGAATAGAAATATTTCTAAAGCAAAAAAACAAAAAGCCCTTAGCGGTAACTAAGGGCAGTCATTCACACAGGAGTAACTGTATGAACTATCAAATATTAGCAGACATTGAACTAAATCGGAAGATTAGTTTGTTTCAGAAAGCGGTTGAGGCTTACACGCTTAATCGGACACTCGAAAATTCAGTTGCTTTGGCAAAAGCTAAAGCTGACTTGGCTTGTTTTGTGTGGGGTGGCTGATGAGTGCATTAAAAATTATGCCTTTGGAGAATGTAGACATTCATCCAAGCACAGCAAAAAGGAATGAGCAAAAAGCCATGTCCAAAAAAGAAGATGGTTATACACCATTGCCTAATTTTGTTTGTGATGAAGGTTATTTAGCTGTTTTAAGTGGTGAGGCCATCAAGTGTCTAGTTTTGCTTAATAGGCATATCAAGGGCTTTCATGAAGAAAACAAAGCTATTGGTGAATCATTAATCTTGAAATTAGCAGGCTTTAAAGACAAGAGAACTGTCAGAAAAGCTATGTCTGATTTAGCAAAGTACAACCTTGTAAAAATCACAAAAACTTTGGGGAAATCTAAAAGCTATGAAGTAACTTTTGAGTCAAGATTTTCTATTGAACTAGTAACATCAAATGATACTGGTGCATTAAAAGTAGTTACATCAAATGTACCTAGACTAGTAACATCAAATGATACTGGAACTAGTAGCATCAAATGTCACTCTGTAAAAGAAAAGAAAATAAACTTAAAAGAAAGTGATGAGCATGGAAATCCAGTCGATGAAGTTTTAAATATTTGGCAACCAGATTTACATCAACTCAATTCTTGGATGCAAAGATCAGGGTTGCCAAAAATCAATCAAGCTCAGGTCGAAGAATTACTACTTGAAATTAATCCTCATTACGAAAGCAAAATCCATACTGGTGCAGTAACACCAAACCAAATGTATTCAAACTTCGTGAAGTGGGTGAAGCGAGATTTCAAACTCACTGAAAAACTATTCAAACAAGCTGCACAAGACAACACACAAGCTATCAATCCTGAAAGCTTTGAAGCTGACATGGGGGATTGGTAATGAGTCATATCCACAATATCCCAATGGAACAAGCTGTACTTACAGCACTCATGACAGTTGCGAACTCGTTTGATGTGGTGAGCAATGATCTTGATGAAGAATGCTTCTTCCCAGAGCGTCATAAGCAAATTTTCAAAGCAATTGCTGAATTGGCCAATGAAAGCAAACCGTATGATTTCGTAATGGTTGAACAACAGCTTAAACAGAAAAATGTAATTCATTTGATGGGTGGTTCTGAATACTTGCTTCAAATGAGCAGTGAAGCACCTTCGAGTTTTTACAATCTTGAGTCGTATACGGCTGAACTCAATAAGTTCAAAGCTCACCGTGAAGTTGAGAAAATGGGTGAAAGTATCGCTCAAATTTCGCAAGACCTAACCATTCCAGATATTCACATTGCAGCTGAATCGATTCTTGATGGGAAAAAGACTGGAAATGATGTTGAGAAGTCTAGTTTCACATTTGAGGAAGCTATCACACGCGCGACTGATCGGCTGATCCAAAAGGCTGAGGCTAAGGCAAACAAGCAATATACTGGTGTGCAATTCAACCTTACTCATGTTGATCACCTGATAGGGATGATTCAAAAGGGTCACTTCTGTGTCGTTGGAGGTCGTCCAGGCTCAGGTAAGTCAACACTCGCTCAAATGCTTGTGATCCAGACTGCAATCCAGTACCGAGAACCAGTCCTTGTGGTATCAGCGGAAATGGATGTTGAGACATTCACAAATCGTTGTATCTCAGCTTTGACGTATATCCCGTATGACAATATTCACAATGCAGAGCTGTTTGATGGGATGTTAGGCCAGTTTGCGGATGCTCAAAAGCGTTTCAGCCAATTACCAATTCATATCGAAGATAAGCAGAAGCCAACGATTGCTGAAATCCATTCTTATGCACGTAAGGCTAAACGCAAATATAAGCGCCTTGGGTGCATTGTTGTTGATTACTTGCAGTTAGTACGCGACCCAAGCAAAAAAGACCGCTATCAAGAAGTAAGCTCAATTAGCCGTGATTTAAAAGCATTGGCTAAGGAGTTCAATTGCCCAGTGATTGCTTTGGCTCAGTTAAACCGTGAATCAGAGAAGGGTAAGCGGCCAAAGGCTTCTGATCTCAAAGAGTCAGGTCAGATTGAGCAGGATGCAGATCAAATCATCTTGGCTCATCCAATTCTCCATTCAGATGACGAATTACCAAGTGGCATTACAGAAATCATTGTTGCGAAAAACCGACATGGCAAGCGCGGAGTAGTGCGTGTTCTAGACCGTTTAGATATCTGTCGTTTTGCTTCGATTAAGGAAGAAGTTGGAGGTGCAGCGTGAGCAATTACACCGAAATATTCGATTCAATGGTCTTTGTGCTTAGTCAGTTTGCTCAAAGCAATAAAGCTTTAAACACAGATGAAATCATTTATCGCTTGGGAATGAGCAGAAGAACAGTACAACGAATTACAAAGGCATTAAAAGAATCTGGATGGTTGGACTACAAGAAGGTTGGGCGTAACCATCTCTACTTTGCAACTGATAAGACCATGCAGCTTTTTGGAGATAAGCAATGAACGGACAAGACTTAATCCAGTGCGTCAAACGTCAACAAGCACTTAGCAATGAAAGCGGAATGATTGAAAACAAGAAGGCCTTAAGTGCAGAGCTTAATTCTGAAATTGAAGCTTGGTTGGCTAATGGTGGTCAGATCAAAGATTTGAATATGGACCAACGCTTTCATGTTGAAACTTTCAATGGCAACACACAACAGAAAACTAAACGTGTGCGCCTTTCAGGTGAAGCACGCAGGGAGCTCAGAAGAAAGGCGAAATCTTCTATCACGGTCAAGAGTGCGCAGTTTGCAAGAGCACTTATCGCTATGTCCAAAACATGAATTGCGTTGCCTGTAATCGTAGACGTGCAAATCAGCGCGGTAAAGGCAAAGTGCAGCGTGTAGTTGGAGAGATGGCATGAACGACAACGTGAATCATCCAAAGCACTACACAAGTGATCCAAGTGGTGTTGAGTGTATCGAGATTACAAGACACCGTAACTTTAATATTGGTAATGCTATCAAATATTTATGGCGCGCAGGTCTTAAAGATTCAGATAGCCAAGTACAAGACCTACAGAAAGCAGTTTGGTACATCAATGACGAGATCAAGCGTTTAGAGAACGTGACCAAGCGTGACGGAGAAGGGCGATGAATGCAAAAACAAGGACAAAGGCAGAAATATTGAAATCTATTGATGCGGTTGTTGAAAGAGTGCTTGCTCATGATGCTAGTGACTCAGAAACGGCTAATTTACTGTCGTTTGTTGTTAAAGAGCTTGATCCTGATCTACACGCTGCAATAAGAGAAGAAAACAAGCGGAGATATGGGAAATGAACGCGATCACCTTTATAAAGCAGCACGGTGTTGAGAAGGCGAGGGAAGTTGTTGCTAAAGACAAGTTCGTTGCCGACCTTTGTTTAATTACTCCATCAGGCAACCTAATTTACTACAAAGAAGTTAAAGGTTCATTCCCTGAAGTAACTGATTTCGGGAGGGTTGAATTGACTGCTGATGATTATTTGATGTTTGATCTTTCCGACCTCAAGAGCATAGTTGAGAGTGTGGATTTAGTTGAAAGCTTAGGTGGAGTGAAAGGTGCGGAAACAGAAGCGCACAACTGCCGCTACTACGAATACGCAGATATGACACATAGAGCTAAGATGATTTATGAAGCTGTAGCTGACTACGAGTTGATTTATGGAGGTGAGCATGTTTAAGGTCGGGGATAAAGCTCTGTTTCCTGTTCGTCACTCAGGGAAAATCGAATGGTGTGAAGGCCGAATTGGTGCCTATAGATCAGATACGAACAAGTTTGATTTATGTGGCACTCGTCATTGGGGTTGGTACTTCGCACATGAACTAAAGCCAGTTACAGAAACCCTAGACTTTCCAGAAGATTACACATCTCCAAATTGCAAGAAATATGAAAGGTGAATGATATGAACACTATTTGGTTTGCAATGTTTGTAGGCTTGGTCTGCTTTATCTGGGGCTTTGCGTTTTATCACTCAACGCTGAAAGAGGATGTCGAGAAGGACAACATCATCAAGATCAATGGAAAGATTTACAAATTGGTTGAACAGAAGGTCGAGGTGAAGTGATGAGAAGTGATTTTGAGAAGTGGTTTAAGACATCAAGGTCATACTTAATTCTTAAAGAGGCCAATTATTACGATCTTGACCTATTTGAGTTTAATGAAATCTACAAGCGCTATATTCATAGCGGAGTTCAGATTGCTTTTGAAACATGGCAACACCGCCAGACCGAGGTGGATGAGCTGCAAAAGGAATTGCAATTAAGTCAAACAGAAATTAAATCGCTAGTAAGTCGTGCTGGCATTGATCACAAGAAAATTGAGTTTCTTAGTAATAGCACTAATGAGCTGCAAAAGCGGGTGGATGCGTTTAAAGAACACACTGTCATGCTGAGAGAGGCTGCTAAGTCTTATGTATATACAGAGCGAGAGCAAAACATCCTATTAAGTCAGGCAGATGATATTGAGAAGATTCTAGGGATAGAGCAAGCGCTCAAGGGTGGTTTAAATGAGTGACTACATGCAAATGACTCTTGAGCAGCTTCAGCAAGAACATGCTGAGTTGCTTGAGTTTAATGAGAGTCTTGATAAGAAATACAAGCATCATGCAGCAAGAGCAGAAAAGTACAGACGCAAATGTGAATCTATAGCGAGTTTATTTGTCGTTCCAAGTGAAAACCACCAAATGACGATTAAGGCAATCCAAACTATTTTGGAAAGGGTTGGTGAAGCATGAATGATGTTATCAAACTTGTATTTCGATACCCAGATCATCGTGTAAAAGTTTTCAATCTGAGTAAATGCATATCAAGAAGAGATGCTATTAAGTTCAGACAGAAAATGGGTATTAAAGGTTATTCAATACCAAGCCTAAGTTATGCGATTTTGGAAAATGGGTGGTGCGTATGAACACAACATTCAAACAGGCTCAAAGAAGTAGATCAAAACCTGTGGCGCGTTCAAGCGTGTCACGGAAGTTTGGAAAGACAGTCAGCAAGGGTGAGGCTCTATTGGAGAATCACCTCAATGCTCTAAAGATTCCATTCACGAAAGAGTACCGGTTTCATCCTGAGCGCAGATGGTTGGCAGATTTCAGAATTGATGACATGCCTATCTTGGTTGAGGTTGAAGGTGGTGTATTCAGCAATGGTAGACACACGAGAGGTGAAGGCTACACAAAAGACTGCGAGAAGTATTCAGCAGCAGCTGTAAACGGTTGGTTCGTGATTCGTGGCACTACAGCACAGATCAAAGAAGGATTAGTCATCCAATGGATTGAGAAGCTTATTGAACGGTTGAGAGGTGGGTGATGTGTAGAGAATCTTGGCTAAAAGACAGCGCAACAGGTGAACAATTCGCTGAAGCAATGATGAAGTGTCAGCATCCGTTTGGTCTTTGTGGTCAAGATCAATACTGTCACTACGAGGGTAAATGCTTCAAGAAAGATGTTAAGACAAAAATCCAAGCTTTGACTGAAAGGGTTGAAGCTTTAGAAAAACAATTGGCAATTACGAATATTTGAGGTGACGGTATGAATGCGGCAGTAAATCACATTATGCAAACAGTGGACTGGACTCGTTTTAGTCTTGAAGAGTGGCTTTATCAGTTTGGTGCTTGGATGCATTCAAACTCTGGAACTTGTGGTAAGTGCATAAACCCGATTGCTGTCGCAATGGATACTGCCGCAAAGAAAGCGAAGCAGAAAAAACTATCAATCTTGACTGAAAAAGACATTATTGCAGGCTATTTTTGCGGTGAAATAGAGCCGAATCTTAGCTTAAAGCGCCCTCAGTCTGTTTGCCAAATCACAGACAATGAGGCGCGAGCTGTACAACGTTTGATTCTCGATATGCAAGGGAAGTCCGAAGTGTTGGATGAGTGGCTTGATGCAGTGATCAACCGTTATTTTTATAACAATTCATGGTCTGAAATGGCTGTAACTAGCATGAATCCAGTTGGTGACTTGGTTGTTGTTTATTCTCAGAACGATGCGAGATCAGATGTTAAGTGTGGAATAGCTGCATTACATAGCAGATACAGTTTCATTAAATATAAGTAGCTTGACCTTGTACAAGGTATATGGCATATTCGTGTTATAGTGGACGAAGTTATAGTAATTCACTAAGTATTTAAAAGCTCATCGAAAGGTGGGCTTTTTTGTTGTCTGTAAAAAGACAGCACGTGAGATGCAGAAACCAACGTAAATGGTTTGAATCCAATCTGATTTCGTCACAGATTGAGTTAGCCTCAGAGCCCTAAGTTGTGGGTGACACCCCGCCCAAAGCAAACGAAAGACACAAAAGCCAATCAATAGCTAACTTTGATAAGTAAGTAGTGTTGAGTAGCAGTAGGCCACAGTACTGATAAGGCTGTGGCAATCCAGTTTCCTCTTTATGCCCTGCTTCGGTGGGGCTTTTTTATTGGAGCATCGAAATGGATGACTATTCAAAAAGAATGCAAGAAAGAATAAGAAAGGCTGACCGTGATGCAGATATACATGGATGTATGTGTTTAGGTTCTATTCTTATTGTCCTTGGTTTGGCTGTATATGGCGCATATAGATTAATAATGGGTTAAATATGGACACAATCGAAGCGAAGAAGAATCTTGATCTGCTTTATGCTGATAGATACCAATTAGAAAATTTAAATCATCTCAATGCGACACATCAGTTCAAAGAAGACTGCAAACGCCGAGTTAGAGATATCGATACTCAAATCTCAAACATCAAACAGAATTTGAAAGGTGTACACAATGGAAAATGAGGAATTACTAGGGC
Organism: Acinetobacter sp. Ac_5812; assembly: GCF_013072695.1. GTDB lineage: Bacteria > Pseudomonadota > Gammaproteobacteria > Pseudomonadales > Moraxellaceae > Acinetobacter. The sequence continues at coordinate 100,083 of NZ_LXUK01000027.1, read as the reverse complement.
AGCTTGAATCAGTTGCTAATTTCATGCGTGGCATGCAATTCGATCCACGTATCCCAGAAGATGTAAAAGAAGCATTAAGTTATCGAGTTGAGAAGATTGACGAACTTGTTGATCAGCATCCAGATGCATCGATTGCTCAATTCACCGAATACTTAAACGACATACATGTATTTTGTTTGAAACAAGGCTGCTATTTAGAAACGCCTGAAGATTTGAAGTGGGCAAGAGAGTGATATTGTGTTAAATATTAGGCTCAACAAAAACTAATTGAGTATAAACATGAGCTTATTTGAAGATAAAATCACTATTAAAGATGATAAAGGTAATGAACAAGTTGTAAAAGCATTGTGTGAAACTGGAAGAAGTGCACCCAATTTAGATGGTGATGCAGGAAATATGATCAAGGTTGTTAAGGTTGTATTTATCGACGGTCATGAAGTTAAGGTAGGTGTTGATGGAAGCTTCTATCATCCAGACACAAGAGTATTATATTCAGTTTGAGTTAAACCGCCCAAGTGGCGGTTTTTTAATGAGGTAAATATGGAACAAATCAAAGGCGCAGAACCTTTAAAAAATCTACGTCACGAAGAGTTCTGCCACGAATATTTAAAAACGTTGAGTCCACAGGCAGCAGGCGAAGCTGTAGAGTTCAAAACCCGTCAATATGCATGGGAAGTACTGCAACGTGAAGAAGTTGAAGAACGTATTGCTTATCTCAATACACAGCGCTTAAACCGTGTTGATGTTGATGCGGATTATGTGCTTAAAAGATTAGCCGAAATTGATCAAATGGACATCTTAGATATCTTGGATGACAAGGGTAATTACAAGCAGTTAAAAGAATGGCCTAAGATTTGGCGCCAATACATCAATAATGTTGAGAGTGTCGAATTGTCTGATGGTGAAGGCTGGCTCAAAAAGATCAAATGGCCTGATAAGGTAAAGAATCTGGAGCTTCTTGGTAAGCATATTGCCGTGGGTGCATTTAAAGAAAGTATTGATCACAAACACAGTGGTAACGTTGATCTCAATTTAAAGGTGGTATTCGAAGATGAAGGAGAAGCGAGTACCAAGTAAGTTCAAGCCGCTATATACGCACCTAACAAATGACAAGCTTTTCTATGTTTACCATGGTGGTCGTGGTGGTGGTAAGTCATGGGAAATTGCAGACTATTTACTAATTGAAGGGGCGCAGAGAAAGCATCGAATCCTATGCTGTCGTGAAATTCAGAAATCAATCAAGCAATCTGTGCACAAGCTCTTATCAGATCGGATTGTTTCACTAGGCTTGGAAAGCTTTTATCAAATCCTTGATACTGAGATTAGAGGTGCAAACGGCACTGAATTTTCTTTCTCAGGTCTGCAAAACCATACAGTTGATTCCGTCAAATCCTTTGAAGGTGCAACCATTACATGGATTGAGGAAGCTCAAACAGTAAGTGGTTATTCACTCAAGATTCTTATTCCAACAGTAGTCCGTACTCCCAATTGCATGATCATCATGTCTATGAACCCGAAACTGCCAAGTGATGCAGTTTATCTAGATTATGTGACTGTAGAGCGGGATGACACTGTGGTGGTGCAGATCAATTACACAGACAACAAGCATTGCCCTGATGACCTAATCAAATTAGCAGAGCAGATGCGAGACTCTGATTACGATGAGTATGAGCATATTTATCTAGGTCGACCAAAAGAAATCGCAGATGGAGCAATCTATAAGGCTGAGTTTGAGCAAATCAAACGTGAAAACAGGATTTGCAAAGTACCTCATGATCCTAATCTTCCTGTTTACACATCATGGGATTTAGGAATTTTAGACCCAACTGCTATTTGGTTTTTTCAAGTATTTGGCAAAGAGGTTCGAGTAATTGACTACTACGAAGCGAACAATGAGCCTTTGGCGCACTACGCAAGGATTCTTGATGAGAAGGCACAAAAGTATGGCTATAACTACAGCAAACACTTTGCGCCACATGATATCGCAGCACGTGACTTTTCAAGTGGTGTGAGTCGTGAAGAAACAATGGCTAATCTTGGTTATCGTGTAACTAAGGGTGCAAGACTTAATGTTGAAGATCGAATTGAGGCAACACGCCAAATGCTAAAAAACTGTTGGTTTGACGCTGAAAAGTGCAAACATGGTATTAGAGCACTACAAAACTATCGTCGTGAATTTAACGACAAACTAGAGCAATTTAAGGCTACTCCTGTGCATGACTGGGCATCACATGGCTCTGATGCATTTGGTGAAGGTGCATTGAGCATCAATAAAATGTGTGAGCCAATTAAATCAGCACCACCACCACCAAGAAGACGCGCTGATCTTTAACTTTGGAAGATAAACATGACAGATAACAAAGATCAAAAAGATGATCAGGGCATCCTTTATGCTGCAAAAAAATTCAGAGATGAAGCTCAAGATTATTGGCAACCAATTTACGATCAAGGCTTAGAAGATAAAGAGTTTGTGACCCTTGAGGGTGCTCAGTGGCATCGTGATGTAAAACATCAACGTGATAAAGATGGCAAACCAACGCTTGAGATCAATCTATCAAGAGCTTATGTGCAGCAGCAAATCAACACTATGCGTCAGAATAGGCCGCAAGCTAAAGTTGTGCCAGTTGATAATGGTGCTGATCCTGAAACTGCAAAGCTACTTGAAGGGTTAATCAAGGACGTGGAAGAAGCGTCAAACTTTGAAGATGCTTTAGATACAGCCACAGCCAATCAAGTGCATGGAGCAGTCGGATTTTATCGAATTGTCACCGACTACATTGACGAGAAATCATTCAATCAAGAACCACGCTTTAAGCCAGTAGAAAATCCACAAGCTGTTTTGATCGATCCATTATCAAAAGCACTCGATGGCTCGGACATGTGCAAAGCTTTAGTGTGTGAGTGGATTTCTAAAGACTTAATCGAAAAGCAGTACCAAAAAGACGCTGTTTCTGATTTTGAAATGGATGGAAATACTGACTGGTACAATTACACAGATAAGACTGTATGTGTTGCTGAGTATTTCTACAAGGAAGAGGTCAAAGACACGCTTATCATGTTAGAAGATGGATCAACTGAGTTTAAGTCTGATCTATTAAAGCAATTCTCAGAAGATGAAGTCAAAGACATTACAGTCAATGAACGTGCAACAACTCGCACCGAAATAAAGTGGGCTAAATTGACGGGATGCAAAGTACTAGAAAAGGGCGTGTTCCCTGGTAAATACATTCCAATCTTTCCAGTTTATGGCGAAGTTACTTGGATTGAGAATTGTCGACATATTTTCTCATTAGTCCATTTTGCAAAAGATGCTCAAAGACTGTTCAACTATTGGAAGTCAGCCGAAGCACACATTTTGCAGAAAAACCAAGATGAAATGACGATAGTTGATGATCGAGGTATTGCTGGCTTTGATGAATGGAATAACCCATCAAGTGCAATGTATTTAAGATTCAGAGCAACTGATGAGCAGGGGAAGCAAATCCCTTACCCAACGCGATTGGGTGCAGCTGCTCCACCAGTTGGCATTTTGAATGCATCAGAATCGGCTAAATCTCTTATTCCTGACATTTTAAACATGCATGCGCCACAGATGGGGCAGGATGTAAATCAACAGTCAGGACGAGCAATAGGCTTGCTTCAACGTCAAGCAGATACAGCACAGTTCCATTTCCAAGATAACGTCAATAAAACTATTCGTCATTCAGCGCGTGTTTTGATTGGTTTGTTCCCAATTCTCTATGACACAGAAATGGTACGACGGGTAATTGGCGCAGATGGTGATAGTGAGCTTGTTCGATTGAATGCAAAACCTGAAAACCAAGAGGAAGAAGACAGAGCAATCAATGGCATTCTAAATGATATGTCTATTGGTCGTTTTGATGTTCGTATGGACACAGGCCCATCATTCAATACACAACGTGAGCAGTCATTTGCTTTAATGATGCAGCTAGTTCAGAGCAACCCGAATCTATTCAACTTAGTCGCAGATTTGATTGTTATCAACTCACCATTGCTAAATGCTAAAGAGATTGCTGAACGAGTGAAAACGCTCATTCCACCTCAAGCACTTGGCAAAGATAAGATTGATCCTGAACAGGCAAAAGCACAGATTCAACAGCTTGATCAACTTGTTCAGAAGCAAACCCAAGATATTGAGATGCTTCAACAAGCGTTAAATGACAAGAATGCTGATCGCAATTTAGAGACTTTCAAAGCTGAATTACAAGCCCAGAAGGATATTGAGGTTGCAAAAATTAATGCGGCAAGTCGAGCTGATGTGCAAGAGCTTCGCGGGGTAGTTGATTTGATTAAGCAAAATATGAATATCAGTCAAGTGCCTGGAAACTGGATTCAGAATGGCGAGGATGTTAATAACTACCAGCCTGAACCACAAGAAAATTACTCGCAAGAGGTGAGGATTGATCCACCTGATCAGATTGCGCAACAGACAGAAGAAAGCCCTGCCAACGAGCAGGGTTTTTTAATGCCTGAAAATTCGGATCAACAAAACTTCGCTCCTGAACCTAGCCAATTCGGGGACAGCGCAATGGCTACTGATGAGCAGTTATTGCCATCAATTGAGGGTGTAAACAATGACAGTGGAATCCAGTGAAACTCAAGACATCGTAGAAAAAGCTACTACGGAAAATAACAGCGATGACAGTCAAGAGAATCAAGAAGAGCAGCAGCAAGAACAGGAAACTCAAGAGACGGAGACAGAAACTCACGAACAAGAGAAACCAAAGAAAAGTCGAGCACAGGAACGTATTGAACAAACAACACGTGAAAATGCTGAACTCCGACAAAAGCTTGCTGAATTTAAAGCTCAAAAGAATGCTCCAAAACCTCTAGAGAAGCCAAAAGTAGAAGACTTTGAATCATGGTCCGAGTTTGAGGATGCTCAAGAGGAGTGGCGCATTAATGAGGCCATGCGCCGAATGGAGGAAAAACAAGGGAAGTCAACGCAGGATAAAGCGCAAATTGATAGTCAAATTGCGTTTGATAGTGCTGTGGCTGAGCTTGAGTCAGAAGGCGTTGATGTAAACAAATACATTGAACGTGCAAATGAGTTACCTCCATTGCCAATTCAATTAGACCAATTTGGGCTATCCGCAAAAGATACCCTAAAACTAGCAGCTGATTTGTTAGATGACGAGGAAGTATTTATTTCCTTATCTCGAATGAACCCAGTTCAAGCAGCTGCGAAGATTGGTCAAATCATTGAAAGCGGTAAAACCAAAAAACCACCTACTGTCAGCAAAGCACCTAAACCAATTACTCCAGTACAGGCCAATGCGGCAACTACTCGCGATCCATCAAAGATGAGTGATGACGAGTGGTATCGATCTGAAAAAGATAAACGAAAAGGAAAATAATTTATGGCTAATACCGTTTTAACACATCAAATGATTGCTCGTGAAGCAGCAAAAATGCTTGAAGAAGAAGCACCGTTTTTAGCAAACATTAACCGAGGTCGTCAGGACGAGTTCGGCAAAGATGTACAGGGTTATCAAAAAGGTGACACAGTAAAAATCAAAATCCCTACTGCAGGGCAAGTGTTTAATGGTGCAATCTTTGCTGAAGGCAACGGTGCATCAGCATTTGTTGAAGAATCTGTAAATCTGAAATTGGATACTCAAAAGCATGTTGCTTTGCAGTTTGGAGCAAAAGAAAAGCTACTTGATTTAACCGATTTCCGTGAGCGTATTCTTCGTCCTCAAATGCAAACACTTTCTTCTGTTGTTGAGGCAGACTTGATTGGCCGTGCTGTTCTTGCTACTCCAAACCAGGTTGCAATGAGCTTATCAGGTACCAATCCTTCAAATGCACTTGCTTTAGCTCGTGCAAAACTGAACCGCTATTTATCACCAGCAGGTGAGCGTTCAGCAGTTCTTACAAGTGAGGCAAACGTAGCTTTAAGTGGCGAAGTATCACGTATGTATAACCCAACACGCACAAGTGAAAAGGCTTATCTTCAGGGTTATGTTGCAACTGCTTTTGGTGCTGATTTGTATGAGCACCAGTCAATTGCAGTCTTTAATAATGGTACAGCAGCAGGTGTGACTGTTTCTGCAGCAGGACAGACAGGCAAATCAATAACAATGACTGCATCCACGCCTGGAACATTAACCCAAGGGACAATTATCACAATCTCAGGTGTTAATGCGGTGCATCCATTAACAGGCCAAGATACTGGCGTTCTGCAACAATTCGTTGTGACTGCAACAACAAATGTAACAACAGGAACAGCGGTTCCAATTTACCCTGCAATCAACCCAACAGCTCCGAACAAAACCACAAGTGCAAGTCCTGCAAGTGGCGTAGCGGTAACAGTGGTTTCAACAAATGGTTTCCAGAGCTTGGAATTCCACAAGGATGCATTCACAACTGCTTTTGCTCCTTTGCCAGTTCTTGCATCTTGTGAAGGTTACACTGCGCGTTTGCCAAGCGGTGTGTCAGTCCGAGTGATGACCTTTGGTGATGGCAATAACGATTACGAACGTACTCGTATTGATGTCTTGTATGGCTTCCAAGCTGTACGTGGTATCCATGCGTGCCGTATCACCCAATCTTAAACCCAACCAGCAACGACAAATGCCCGCACTTTGCGGGCGTCGTTGTTTTTAGGAGACCAAAATGGAATATCCAAAGGCTTTATACCTTGGCGATACAGAACATCATAATGTGACTTTTGTTAAAGATTATTCAGAAGAAGAAGCTCAACGAGGGAATGGTTATGTAGATTTTTATGATTTGCTTGAGCCAGAACCAGTCAATGCTATTTCAAATGGTGATGGATTATCATCTAACCAAAATTTAGAAACCGCAAACGATAGAATCGCTCAACTTGAAGAAGAATTGGCAGATTTTAAAGGCACACATATTGCCTTTATTAATGATGTGCCAGCCATGAAATCTCGAATTTTAGAACTTCAAGGTGATACCTACGTTGGGCAATCAAGCGAATTACCAGATTATAGCTCAATGACATCAGACCAAATCCGCGCAGTCCTAGATGGAAAAGGTATTAAGTGGTTAGCTCGAGACAGTAAAGATACGCTGCTTTCATATCTCACCAAAACAAAAGAGTAAACACTATGAAGGTCAGCAAATTAGTAGATTTAGCTTTAAAGCAATTGGGTGTATTAGCAGCTGGTGAAAATGCAAAATCTGATGAAGTTGCTGATGCTGTAGATTCTCTTCGCGGACTCTTGGCGCAATGGGCAACTGACAGGCTTTTTGTATATAAAGCTCAAACTGTAGTCATGCCGCTGACAAGGGGTAAAGGAGCGTATTTAGTTGGATCAATTGATGAGTGTTGTTGTGATCAGAATGATAATTGCTATACAGGCCCTATTCCCGACTTAGATATAGATATTTCATTGGTAGCGGAAAAAGCTTGGTTGGATGACTGTGAGATTAAACTCATCCGAGATCTGAACAACACTGGAATCAACATCAAAGTGACTTATCAGGAAGATAAGCCTTTTTGGACTTTCAATGTTTTAGATGATGCGCAGAATCTGAAGATCAAAGTCTATTCTTTGCCATCTGATATATGTGCAACTGATGAGTTGACGTTTCCTGATAAATATCAAAGAGCACTGATTCTTAGCTTAGCTTTGGAAATAGCCCCAATGTTTGCGGTAGAGCCAAGTGCATTACTCTTGAGAAATCAAAACAGTGCAATTGACCTCCTTAAAAGAAGCAATTCAACTCCAACTTATGCGAAAAATGACTTGCCAGTAGGTATTTGTCGAGGATGGCATTATGGCAGGTATTATTGATATTCCAATTGTTGGTCCATCATATCATTTAAAAGATTGGGCTATTGATTGCCAAAGAACACTAAATCTTTACCCACAAGTAGTTGAGAGTGGAAAAGCCCCACAAGTATCAGCATTACTCCCAACTGAGGGTCTTTTCAAGCGTTATGAATTTAGTGGGCCTATTCGTGGCTTGTATGCTCTCTCAGATCGTGTTCTTGTTGTGGCTGGCTCAAAGCTTCATGTAATAAAAAATTCTATTACGAGCGAAATAGGGGGCATTGATGGAACCGATCTGGTCACGTTTGCAGATAATAGTTTGCAAGTAATGATTTCAGCGGAGAGCTCATATAAATATGCTATTGAGGATGGAACTCTATCAAAGTTGTCAATTGATGATAATACTGGGTTCTTTGGTGCATCTTCAGTGACCTTTCTGGATTCACGTTTTATATGGACAGTCCCAAATTCTGGTCGTATTCAATGGTCAAAACTACTTAGCACAGATACAACTGCACTTAGTTATTCAACTGCTGAATCCAAAAGTGATGATCTAGTCAGAGTTGTAGCAAGCAATGGACAATTGTGGTTGATAGGTACAAATACAACTGAGATTTGGAACAGTACAGAGTCACTTGATCGCCCTTATGTAAGGCAATCAGGCGCATACATTCCAGTAGGTTGTGCAGCAAAAAACTCAATATCTGTATTTGGATCAAGTTTAATTTGGCTTGCTCAAACAGAGCATGGTGAAAATCAAATTATGATGACGCAAGGCTATCAAATGCAGCGCATCAGTAATCATGCAATTGAAACTGAAATTTCAAATTATCCCAAAACCAATGATGCATATGCTTTTTCATACCAACAAAATGGGCATGGGTTTTATTTGATCTCATTCCCGAGTGCAAAAAAAACATGGGTGTTTGATGCAACAACAAATATGTGGCATGAACGAAGTTTTTACAAGCCAGCAAATGCAACACATGAACACCATCGAGCACAAACTCATTGTTTTTTTAATAATGAGCATCTAGTTGGTGATCGAGAAAATGGCAAAGTTTATTCATTAAGCCCGAAGTATGAGACAGATGATGGCTCATTAATAATGCGAGAACGAACAACACCTTGTTTGAATCCACAAGCAACTCGAATTGTTTTTGATGAGGTGCAGCTTATTTGCCAAGTGGGACAAGACCGTGATGTTAATCCATTGGTGATGTTTGATTGGTCAGATGATGGGGGGAGAACATGGTCTAATGATCGCCAAGAAAGTATTGGGGGGATTGGTGAATATGAAAAGCGTGTGATATTCAGACGACTTGGGCAATCTTTTAATCGTGTTTTCCGAGTGAGAATGACAGATGCCGCTAGATTGGTACTACTAGGAGCAAAAGCGAGGGTGCGTTAATGATTATTCCAAAAATCTCTCAAGTGCCAATTCGTCAACCTATGTATGTGAATGGTGTAATGCATCAGGTTTGGATTGATTTTTTTGAGAAACTTGCCGCACTAACAAACACTGATGATTACATAGACTTGATTGAGTTAGCGCAAAAGGCAGCAGAGCTACCATCACAAGCGACACAAGGGCAACAAGGTTTCGCAATATCTGATTTACAAAATCAATTCCAACAGAGCTTTTTACCCCAAATTGAGACATTAAATACTTTTGATTTGGTGCCCATATGTTGCATTCAGAATGAAGAATCACCGCCATTGCAGGCGGTTTTTTTATGCCCTGAACCATATATCCAGTTAGCTCAAGTTACATCAGGAGCAATTATTCATGATTAAGTATTTATCACCATTCAAGACTCAAGCTTTAGCAGCTGGGGATAACTTGGCTTATACAAATCCAGCAAACACCGCTACACAAATTAGAGCTCTTTCATTTCATAACACGACTGCAGGGAACATTTCTGTAGAAGTGTATGTAATACCCACTGGTGTTGCTACAACAGCAGATGCTCAGCGGTTAGTCAAAAAGACATTGGCCCAAAATGAATCCTATCTTTGTCCTGAAGTAATTAATCACAATCTTGTCGATGGAGAGAGGGTGGTTTTAAAAGGAACAGGTGTTAATGCCAAATTGTCAGTTGCAGAGCAGCCAGTGTGATTACTGTAAGGCGTGAAAAGTGGATAGATTGTATAGATCAGATTATGCCACTTTGCCTACAAGTATTTGATCTTGAAGAAGCCAAGTTTACAGGACTGCAACTTGATTTTGATACAGACATGTATATCGAATCTGAAGAGTTTGGATTTTTCCATTGCCTTGTGATGCGTGAGGATGGGCGACCTATTGGGTTCCATTGGATTGTGATAAGCCCCATGCCACGACATAAGGGTAAAAACCATGCGCACACTGATGCAATATTTGTAGATCCTGAACACCGTATTCATTCTAAACGATTGCTTGAGTTCTCAGAGCAATACATCAAAACAAGAGCAGATTTCTGGACTTTGGCAAACTTAAGAGCCGAGGACAGAAAACCAATGTGGGAAAGAAAAGGATTTAAGCCCATTGAGACAATAATGTTCAAGAAATTATGAGGTTAAACCATGTTTAATGTTGGTGATTACATTGTTTTAAAAGCGTCATATGACAGTCGTCCGATGCCTGTTCTGTTGATTACTGAAGAAGATGATAGCGACTACATCACGCCAAATGGATTTGTAGACAAAGATGATGCACACCGTTGGCGAATTGCTACTGCAGAAGAAGTTGCTGTCGGTCATCGGCTAGATTAAGGAGAAGCACCATGTCATTTGTAGGCAAAGCAATTGGTGGAATTACTGGAGCAAACAGCCAAGCCAAAGCAGCTCAAAATGCTGCTAGCACTCAAGCAGATTCTGCAAAGTATGCTTCAGACATTCAAAAGCAAATGTTTGATCAAACACGAAAAGATCAGCAGCAATATATGGATGCCGGTGGAGCAGCCTTAAAAAAACTTTTAGGACTCTCTGGTTTAAATAACGAAGATACAAGGAATGTTCTTTACAGTGATCCTGGTTATCAATTCAGATTAAACCAAGGATTAGATGCAACTCAATCAAGTGCGGCAGCTGGAGGTGGTTTATTAAGTGGTGCCACACTCAAAGCCCTAAATAATTACGCGCAAGACACTGCTAGCAACGAATATGGGAATGCCTATAATCGTTTATCAAACCTTGTTGGTTTGGGTCAAAACGCAGCAGCAGGCGTTGGCAATGCAGGATTACAAACAGGTCAGGCTATGGCAAATAATGCCATGGCAGGTGCTAATACAACAGCCGCAGGGCAGATTGCAGCAGGTAATCGTAATGCCAATAACTTCCAACAAATGTTAGGTTTAGGCGGGTTGGCTGCTGGCTTATTTATTTAAAAGGTGCGGATATGATTGATCCTAGAATCCCTCTTGTGGGAAGTCAGCAACAAGATCCATTTAATCAATTAGCGAACAATATTGAACTTGGCCAAGGCTTGCGCCAACTTATTGCAGGTAGACAGATAGGGAGGATGAGACAACTGTCGACTCCAGAAGCACAAAAGGAATTTGCCAACAACTCTATGTTTGGACGTGAGCTTAATGCGCAGTTACGGGCAGACCAATTGTCAGCAGCCAAAGCAGAGCAAGATGCATTAAAAGCTCAAGCGGAGATTGGCAATATTAATGCCCAAGCGGCTGAAAGAAATGCTAATGCTGGCAATACAAGTCAAAAGACAAATCTAGGTAAGTTTGGAGCAATTCAAGGTGCTTTCCAGCAAGCAGCATTAAGTGGAGATAAAAACACTGCTTTATTGGCTTTAAATGGATTGCAACGGGCAGGAGCAATCACGCCTGAGGAATACTCACAACAATTTGAAGTTGTTCAAGCTATGACACCAGATGAATTCAAAACATATGCAAGCGGATTGGCTTCAAGTAACAAGGATGTTTCCCCTTATCTATTTCAAACCGCAAACAATGCTGCTGATAATGCTACAACAATGCGTGGTCAGGATATTAGCTCTGAAACAACAAGACGTGGACAGGACATTTCAGCCCAGACTGCAGCAAATGATCTTGCACAGGAAAAAATCATCAAAGAGCAAGAACTCGCATTAAAACGTGGTGAATTTGAAACAATGACGGGTACTGATGGTAAGGCTTATGCCGTTTATAAAGATGGACGTGTTGAACCATTGTTGTTGAGCTCAGGGGCAAATCTAAATCTTCAAGGCAAGACAAATAACCCTCAAAGTGAAGAAAGACAGCGTATAAATCGTGTTGATGCTGTCCTAAATGAGATTGAAGATATTCTCCCACAATCCACATCAAGCTATTTAGGGAGGGGGGTTGATTATCTGGCTCGTGGAGTGGGAGCCGCAACTCCAGGGGACATTGCGTCTGGCAAACTAGGAACTTTAGGGGGGCAATTGGTTGCATTAATGCCAAAGATGTCTGGTCCACAATCTGATAAAGATGTTGCGATGTATAAGCAAATGGCAGGGCAATTAGATGATGCAACAATCCCATTAAAAATTAGGCAGGCTGCTCTTGAAACAATACGAAGTCTGAATAATAAATATGCTGAGATGAACAGTCAAAACCAGACAACTATTCCATATAGGAATACAACGCAACAAGAAGGTAATGTTGACCAAGGAAAGTTAAACAGTATTTTGTTTGGTCGATGATTGTGCTATAAATCCCTCATAACAAATGGGGGATTTATGAGAAAAGTATTTTTAATCTTGTCTGTTTTTTTATTAACAGCTTGTGCAACAGGATATAAAAACAGTGGATTTGGTGGTGGATTTGAGGATACTGAATTATCTCCAGGTTATTTTAGAATAACTTTTAAGGGTAATGGAGTTACTTCAAGTGAAAGAGTAAGTGATCTTGCTTTATTGAGAGCATCAGATTTGATGCAATCAAAAGGATGTAAAAGCTTCCAAGTGCTTAATGGGAAAGATTCAATTAGCACTTCATATGTTGATTTGCCAAGAACAACTACAACAAATGCAAATGTGTATGGCTATGGTAATTATGCCACTGGCAATGCAACAACGACAAGTTATGGTGGTGGCTTGCAAAGTGTTCATCGTGCTAAAACAACAATTGATGTAAGATGTGTTGAGGCTGAAGCAGACCCATCTCAAAATATTTTTGATACTAATTTCATTAATCAAAAGCTAAAGCAAAAATATAAGATCAACTGATTTAGACTAAAGCACCCTAGGGTGCTTTTCTTTTTGCTCTAGATAAACTTTGAAGTGCCCCATGTATTTTGTCTTCTGTCACACCCTGATCTTTTATAGCACCTAAGAGTTTACTAACAGTACCCTCTAGCAAGTCAGCAATTACAGCATCACTAACAGCATCAATGTATGGTGTTTCAAAACTTTGTTCTAAGCGGGACACAATTTCCTGATTTATTGATCTGTTATTTTCTTTAGCTGAACTCATAACCTTGTCACGCAATTCTTCACTCCAACGCAACTTGTATTGAGGCTCTTTTTGATTTTCACTCATTAAAACAAACCATATACCGCAAAAATAACATACTCATCATAAAGTACCTCTTTGATGTTGACAATGCCATAAAAGAGGTACATTATAGAAACGTACCTAATTGATGTTATGGAGAAGATATGAGCATTAATCAGAAAGGCCAGCAATATAAACTACGATTCTTAGATGATAAGGATCATGAAGCTTTAAAGCAGATAGGTAAGAAAGAAGATAGATCACTTAATTATCTAATCAATCAAGCAATAAAAAGATTTTTACAAGAGAGTGCGAAAGCATGAAATCAATAGACAACAAAAAAGCCCAACACTTGCAGGCGACGGGCTTAATTGATTGTCACAAAGGAGATGTAACTAAGATGAATATACCATTCGAATTCAATAATGACAAGGTTCCTGATCTTCAGGACTTACTTCCGAGTATGCCAATCGACCTTTTAGTAAAGGTTGCAGATAAAAAAGAATTCGTTTCACAAGAAGAGGAAGAATTTTTAGTGAAAGCTAGCCGTGCTGCTGAGAATGCCAATGAACCTGTATTAAAAGGATTAAGTGCAATTGGCGTGTTATTAGCCAATGCAAATGAAGAAATTCCGCTTGAAACTTTTAACGATATTGGTTGGTTGATTCAATCTTTAGGGGAGCAGGTAGTAGCTCTACAACGGGTTGAAGGTGAAGCCAAAGCACTTTTAAATGCTAGCAACATGAATAAAATCTCGAAAGGAAATGGAGGGTTGATGTCATGAATATGTTAGTAAATCAAGATTCTTTAATTCCAGTAGTAGATATGGATATTGGTGGAGAAGTGCAACCTTGTGTCGATGCTCGAGAACTACATAAGTGGCTAAAGTCTGGTGAAATGTTCTCAAAATGGATCATAGGACGTATAAAAAAGTATGGCTTTGATGAAAATCAAGATTATGTTTGCTATTGGGAGTTTTCCCAAACCCAAACTAAGACAGGTAGAAAAGGTAAAGCAAAGGTTAAAACATATGCATTGTCATTGGATATGGCAAAAGAACTTTCTATGGTGGAAAATAATGATCAGGGCAGATTGGCAAGACGATATTTTATTAACTGCGAAAAAGCACTGAGACAATCTGCATATGGATTATTAAACCAATTTAATAAGGCAATGCTTGAGTTTGAAAAACTAACAGATATTGCCTCCAATGCTGGCCGTACTTTGCGGATGGTTGGGCGTAAATATAAGCCAGAAGCCAAACAGAAAGTTGATGACCTAAAAAGTAGGATCAACCCATTGTTGCCTTTGGAATGGAAAGATAATCCAGAGGACGAACAATAAAAACCATGAAACCCGCTTCGGCGGGTTTTTTATTACCCAAGGAAAAGTTATGGCCACTCTCAAACAGATTTATGATGCTTATAGCAATCCAAATGCAAAGCGGTTTTTAGATTTTATTGCTGATGCTGAAGGAGTGAAGAATGGCTATAACACCTTATTTGGCAATCAGCGTTTTGACAATCTATCTGCTCACCCTAATGTGAGAAAAGCGTTCAAGCAAACAGATGGTACGACAAACTACACCACCGCAGCTGGTCGGTATCAATTCCTAAAAGGCACATGGGATGGTTTGGCTAAACAGTATGGGTTTAGAGATTTTTCGCCTCAGGCACAAGATATGGGCGCTCTTGCACTCATTGCGAGTCGAGGTGCGTTGGATGATGTTCTAAAAGGCAATTACACATCAGCAGTACAGAAACTAGGAAAAGAGTGGGCCTCATTACCAAGTTCTACTTATGCTCAAGGAAAACGTTCTTGGGATTTTGTTAAGCAAAGATTAGGTGGGGAAGTTCCGACCTCAAGGTATTTAGATAGTAATCAAATTTCAAAAGTTCTTCCTCAACTTGCTCAGAATAAATCAAGATACTTATCACAAGATCAAGTGAATCAATTATTACCTCAAATCTCCCAAACAAGCTCAAATCGGTTTTTATCTCAAGACCAGATATTAAAGGTTTTGCCACAACTAAGCAGAGGCTAATATGGCTACTCAAGAAGATATTTCAAAAAGAATTCAAACAGCCAAAGAAGCAGGATTTAGTGATGATCAAATCTATTCCACTTTGGCAAACAACCCCGAATTTAGCAAACGTATAACCATGGCAAAGAGGGAGGGGTTTTCTGATGCGCAAATTGCACAAAACCTTGGACTTGGGATTCAAAAAGATTTAGGAACTCAACAGCCGATCAAGATTCAAGCCACTCGACAGCCCTACGACTGGAAAGCTGAACAACAAAAAGCAATGCAGGAAGAGGCCAAGAAAGCAGGACCTACAAATACATTCCAATCATCTTTATTGGGTGGTTCAGACTTGGGCGCTGGTGTACTTCAAGGGTTCAGTAAAGTGGCTGATGTGGCTAGCTCGGGCATCAATAAATTATTAGGAACGAATCTCGACACAAATTCTTATGATCGAGTTACCCAACAACGGAAAGAAATTAATGACTGGCACAACTTGCGTAGGCAAGCAAATAATCAAGGTTTTGATTGGGGGCGCTTAGGAGGCCAAGTTGCTAGTACTTTACCCTTAGTCATGACTGGTGGAGGAGGTTTAGGGGCTGCAGTTGGGCGTGGGGCTTTAACAGGTGGAACAATTGGTGCAACATCCTATGCTAAAGACTCAAATGAGCGATTTAATAATACAGCATTAGGAGGTGTTGGAGGTGCTGCTGGTGGGGCATTAGGCACACTCATAGGTAAGGGGGCTACAAAAGCCATTAATGTTTATAAAAACAACCTCCAAAAAGGTGCAAAAGAGATAACTGATCTTGGTGAAAAATATGGTGTGCGAACATCGGTTGGTGACGCAGGACGAAATCCTCATGTGCAACGAGCAGAAAGTGCTCTAGATCAAGTGCCTGTTATTGGTACATCTGGATTCCGATCTGCACAACAAGCTGAGGTTAAAGGTGCAGCAAACAAAGTTGTTGATAAACTTCGGCAAGAAATGTCAGATGTTGATTTTAAAAGCTTAGGTAAAATCCAAGCTGCAGCAGCAAGTGGCGATAAAAACGCAACTCGGATTTTAGGTATTGTTAACAATGCAGGAGATGATTCTGGAAAGGTTATGCAAGCAGCAGCAGAAATCAAGAACTGGCGCGGTTCACAAATAGCTTCACAAATGTATGACCGAGTTGGAGCGTTGGCTGGTAATACTACTATCAACCCATCTAAAACAATCACTGCAATTGACAATGTGATTTCAAAGGACTCAAAGGTTGTTCCCAACCAAGAGCTAATCAAAGAGATATCAAGCATAAAAACAAAGCTTAATGATCCGAGCATCAATACATCATTTGGTGAATTGAGGGCTGCACGTTCTAGACTTGGAGAGCTAGTCGATGAGTGGGGAAGACAAGGCAAGAGTACATCAGGACTTACGCAAATCCGAACGGCTATTGATGATGATATTAAAGACTTTGCTATGGGCTCTGGCAAACAAGGCCTGATAAGTGAATATCGTCGTGCTGATGCATTCTACAAGCAATTACAAAGCAATAAAGACAAGGCTTTGGCAAACTCAATGAGAAGCAGCGAACCAGATCAAATATACAGAACATTTGTACAGTTTGGAAAAGGAGACAAGGCTGCTAATTTCTACAAAAACTTAGACCCCAAAGGGCAATCTGCAATCAAATTTGAAATGGCAAACAGAGCGCTAGAAAAAGCAACCAATGAAAGCACAGGTGTTTTTAGTCCAGCAAAGTTTGCTAATGAGTTTGAACGACTCGGGGAGCCTTATAAAAACATTTTTACAGGTGCAGATAAGGCTGAAATGGATGGTTTCATTAAATTAATGAGGCATGTTGAGCGTGCAGGTCAATATGCTGAGAATCCAGCAAATGGAAGTCGATTATTGATGCCTGGAGCAATGTTAGCCACTGGGGCATCTGCTGTTGCCGCACCTGTTTCAACAGGATTTGGTGTTGCAGGTATATATGGGATGTCAAAACTATTCACCACATCAGCAGGTAAACGCATTCTCTTAGCAGCTAAAGATTTACCACCAAACTCACCAAAGCTTGCAAATCTTCTAAAACAAGCCGAGCAATTATCTACAGTCACAGGTGCCAACGCTTCTAAAGACTAATTAAATTAACCCAAAAAGAAACCGCCTTTCGGCGGTTTTTTGTTGTCAGGAGGAATTATGGCAACTTCTCTAAGCTCAGCTTTAACACGCTTCTATGATCGCTGTGGACGCCCTCTAGTTGGTGGAAAAGTTTTTACCTATGAAGTTGGCACAACTACCTTCAAGCCAACATATACAGATTCTCAGAAAAATTCTGTGAACACAAATCCAGTTATCTTGGATAGCATGGGCCAAGCACGGATCTTTTTGGATGGTGCATATCGTGTTCGAGTCTTTGACTGTAAAGATGTGTTGGTAGAAGAAATCGATTACATCGAATCATGGATGTCTAGCAGTGAAAACGAAAAGATTTATGAAGCTATTGATGATGCATACAACAGAGCTGTTTCAAAAATCTACTATGACAATCAAATGTGGCAAGGTGCTCTTTCTGCATGGCAAATGGGCCACGCATTATCCGTAGATCCACTTCAAAGGCGACAAATCCCTGTGGGTATAACACACGCACGCACTGGATTTGGCAGCGGAACAACGATATTCCATGTCAATGGTACATATGAACAGGATGCAATGCGTATTCAACGCACAGCAGGGAATACCAGTACATCCGACCACAATTTTGTTATTAATTTTTCATTTGATGAAGCAAAGCATTTATTTGGCAATAAATGTTGTCTTGCTTGGCACATGTTCAAAGGTGCTGACTATGCTGCCTCCAGTGTGAATGTAAAAATACTTGGCTCAGAAGAGTTGGAGCAGCCAATTCTTAGATCTGATGGGATTTACAGTAATGGAAACGTTGTAATTTCTAGTCAAGATTTCACAATTGAAGCACGAAGCAAAGACAACCCGTTTTCTCTTGTTTTTGATTTACCTTTCAACTTCACACAAATTGCTGTCCTTTTCACAATCAAATTCACAAATGCTACAGCGCTTGCTGATGATTATTTGGAGTTTGAAGGCCTTCAAGTTACGCAGTCTGATGGTTATGTGAAAACTTTAAAACTTCAAAAAAATGATGTTTTAGAAAAGGCTATGACTCGTTATCAAACTACATATCCATATGGTGCACCACGGGGTGTAAATACTGAGCAAGGCTCTATTCAGATGATTGCTGTCAATTCAAATGTGAATTGGGCATTTTCAGAGAACATTAAATTTAATCCTCCAATGCTTATTCCTCCTCAGTTCATGTTTCAAGCACCAACTAGCAGTCAAGAGTCACGGTTTTTAGATAAGGATTCCGCATCAACAGTAACAGGGCTTGCGTTCAATCTTAGTGAAAGCGGGGTAAGTGTGACAACAAATAGTGGATCAATTGTGGCAGGTCATCGTTATTTGTGTCACTGGACTGCTCAAATTATATTTTAGGAGAGGGAAAATGCCAGTTATTGTAGGTGTTAAAAGAGAGTATGAATTTACTGGAAATGACCTAAATGGTGATCCTTGTATTTTCCCAAGATTGCCGTCAAATCACGTTTTTGTTCAGGCTTTCGATTTTAGAACTAAGAATATTGTTGTTACACCTGAATACTCTGCATTTCCATTTGTTGATAAGATAAATGGCGCAATTGTAGGTATTTGCTCAGAAGGACCCGCCCATGCGCAGTCCGAAAAACAAACAATGTATGTTTCCAAAGACAATGGCGTTACATGGGAAGTTAATGAAAATTTCTTTATTAATGCAACTATGCAGTTTGATTTCTCGTTGCTTGAAACTGTGATGAGTAATGGTGATGTTCTTATACTTAAAACATTCACAATTAAGCGATTAAATGATGTTATATCAGCCACCATTAATCCATACATCTCGGCATCTGGCAAAAACTATGCTGTCTGGTCCAGACCACAAGTTAAAGCTGGAGTTTGGTATCGGACTGGCTACTATTATGATTCTGTAAATGCCGTAAGTGAGACAGCATTATTTACATCTACTGATAAAGAGAATTGGACTTTCAAGTCAATCATGTTCAGTGGTGCTGGCAAGATTTATACTGAAGCTGATCTTGTGAATACAACAGGTACAACATGGATAGCGTATTGCCGAGAAGATTCTTCATCAACCACAAACCCACTCTATAAAAGCGTTTCAACTGATGATGGTGCCACATGGTCAGCGCCTGTTTTGCAAGATGTATTGTTAATGGATGGTCGCCAGCCAAATCTAACCAAGCTTTCTGATGGCTCAATCATTCTAGCAACTGGTGACCGCAGTGGTTCGTCAGGTCATGCAGGATCTGCTGGCGACATCATATGGGGAACAAATACAACTGGAGTAACCGTGTTTCGAAGCACTGATGGCGGCTCTACTTGGTCATTTAGGACACGTATTGCTCCTATTTTCTCTACTGATGGTGGACAACCATTTGTTGTTGAAACAACTCCTGCAAGAATCATATGTGTTTATTACGCAAGAAGAAGAACGAAAGATAGACCTATTATCTCGAGCTGTTCGCTTGATGTAGTGAACCTTTAATAAATTACAAAGCTAAGCCCCGTTTGGGGCTTTTTTATTATCTGGAGAAAAGTGAATGCAAGATCATGAAAAGACAATACTAACCTTGTTTGTAGTTGGAGGGCTTATCGGTATGAGCAGACTCTTAGTTTCAAGCGATCCGCTATCAGTGCGTTTGATTATTGGGCGGACAATTCTAGGTTCAGCAACTTCATCTATTGCAGGTGTTGTTTTAATCCAATTTCCAACATTAAGCCCGATTGCTTTGGTTGCTATTGCATGTGCACTCGGCATCTTAGGAAGTACGTTTATTGAAGAGTACTTGAAGAAAAATGTGAATAAGTGGGGTGGGTGATGACAACTAAAACGTTTTTCGATGCTGCGCGAGAGATTGCAGGCGGAAAACTGACACAATCTCAAGTTGATAGGCTTAATGACGTTGTTGACAATTTGCAAATGATAGGCATGAAAACCAGTCAAGTTGGTATCGAACTAATCACAAGCTTTGAAGACACCGAGCTAGAAGCCTATGATGATGGTGTGGGTGTTTGGACTATTGGCACCGGCACCACAGTTTATCCGAATGGTACTAAAGTGAAGAAAGGCGATGTTTGTACACTTGAGCAAGCCAAGTCATACTTTGCACATGATCTAAAGCGATTTGAAGCATCAGTTAATAACTTGGTGAAAGTGCCTTTATCTCAAAACCAGTTTGATGCGCTTGTAAGTCTTGTCTATAACATTGGCCAAACAGCATTTAGCAAATCAACTCTTTTGAAGAAACTAAATGCTAAGGATTATCAAGGTGCCGCAGACCAGTTTCCTGAGTGGAATAAAGGTGGCGGAAAAGTGTTAAAAGGCCTAGTTCGTCGTCGCGCTGCAGAACGAGCACTCTTTCTAAAGAAGTAACTTATATGTGCCAACGATCCAAACTTGCTTCGCTTGTCACAGTGCTGTGTCTCTTATTTTCTGGATGCACAGCTCATAGCATTAAAACAAATGTCAGTATTTCGGTTTGCTTGCAGTGTGTTCAGCATTAGCAAGCTTACTCCCTCACAACCTCTACACCTTTCAGCTTTCTTCCTCTGGTCACCATGAATCTATCTGCCTCTCGTTTTTCTAAAAACTTTTTTGCATCATCTTTGGTATCTAAAAATACATACTGCTGGGTGACCATTGCATTGATATCTGAATAGTCTTGATAATCTTCAAAAAGTGAGTGCTGTATATGCAAATATTGCCTGCCTTTCTTTATGTAGAAGTAGCGCATTTTAGATTCTCCAAAAAGTAGAAGCCCATAAGGGCTTTTATCTACTGTGTACATATGTGTGTACATATTTGGATTTCAGAATGCTTTTATTTTTATTAAAGCATTGATATTTAATTTAAAAACACCTAAACACTAGGGGTTTTAGCATAAATATTGGCCTGAATCCATAGGTTACCGCGAATATATTGGCCAATGTTAAAGTTTTTATACAATTCATTCTTCGTTGCAATACGAATCAAGATCGCAGGTAAATCATCTTCTAATACCAGCGTCACATCATAAAGGGTATATTCTTCTTGCATAAACTGCATAGAAGTTTTGCCGACGATATTACCTTGGAACCAAGCCTCATCTTCTTGACCTAATGTTTCACCAAATAAGTAAGCCACCATTTTAGAAAAGTCGACAGTGACAGGTTCTTGATCTTCTGGTGTTTTTGGTTGCCAGTCATTAATCAATTCTTGTAAATTGTCTGGGGCAATTCCATTATGCTCTGTCAAAATCGCATTTAATGCACGGTGATGCTTAATTGAAGCCGGGTCATCAACAATGATTTTTTCATCAGCCGAAACTGTTTCTAATTCATAGGCCCAAGCATTAAATTGAACTTGATAGGTTTGATTCTTGTCATATTGACAGCTATTTACACTGAATAAATTATCGAATGCATAAATAATGGTATTTTTATTTAAGTTCAAACGTAATACGGCTTGAGTTGAAGAATCACAGGTAATAATTCGCTCGATTTGCGCATCATATTTATATGGGCTATCAAAACTTGGAAATGCAGTTTTTAATGCACGGGGTTTTTGATCTTCAACCGCAATAATTTGATTAATCGAAACAGCTTCGCCACTCGGACCCTGAATCAACCAAAATGATTGATCCATCTCATGCTCGTCCTGACAGAGACCCATCGGCATTACCGGTGCATCAAGAGCCAATCCTAACCATTTGGGAACATCCGTTTCGGGAGTATCTGTCAGTAAGTTCCAATGCTCGACATGATTACCGAAATTTTGATCTTGAATTTTAATGATTTCTGGACTGTTTTGATTTTTCATAAAGCGTAATGCTAAAAAGATTGAACTTACTCTATTAAATCGAGGGTAACTGTCATATTTCAAGTCTGAATCTGTAATTCTCTACAATTAATTTACTTTTTAGCTCGAAATATCAATATGCTGCTTAAGTGTGTTGGACAAGGATGAGCGATGTGAATAGTTGGATGATCTTAATTCTACTTTTCCAGTAATCTGTTACACTATATTTTTTACTTTCATGAGCTTTTGCCAACGTGCTGCCATTCAAATTGTGGGTAGATGCTGATGCTTTGCCTAAAATTTTACGTGAAGTAATTCTACGTGCATCTGATCGTTATCAACTTGAAGTTATTTTTGTTGCCAATCAAAATGTTGGGATTACGCCGTCATTGCGGATTAAATCCATTCAAGTGATGAGTGGCGCCGATAAGGCTGACCAAGAAATTGTAGATCGGATGCAAGAAAATGATATTGTCATTACACAGGACATACCTCTTGCAGCACAAGTGATTGAAAAGGGTGGGATTGCGATTCATCCACGTGGTGAAATCTATACCACCGCCAATGTGAAAGCGCGTCTGCATTTGCGCGATTTTATGGATACTTTACGTGGTGCAGGGGTGCAAACCGGTGGGCCACCTCCGATCTCAGAACGAGACAAACGAGAGTTTTCAAGTTCACTTGATCAGACCATTTTAAAACAGAAACGTAAGACAGCTTCTTGAGTCGGTTATGCCATCACGTATTAACCTCATGCTTACTTATGGACTATTAGTCTTTATTTGGGCAACTACACCTTTGGCGATTGTATGGAGCGTCTCTGACCTGCATCCAATGTGGGCATTGGTGATCCGCTTCTTTATTGCTTTGCCTTTGGCTGTAACGGTGTTATTGCTATTGAAGGTTAAGTTCCCAGTTCATAAAATTGCAGTATTAAGTTATGCCGCGGGTTCATTAAGCCTGATTGGATCGCAAATCTTTACCTATGCGGCAACAGCTTATTTAAGTTCTGGATTGATTGCGCTGATGTTTGGTTTGGCGCCGATTATGGCCGGTTTAATTGGGCGCTTTGGCTTCCAGCAAAAACTAGCGGGTTTACAGTGGTTAGGTATGGCAACATCGATTGTTGGATTGGCCATGATCTGCCTGAGTGGTAGCCAGCAACATGTGCAGCCGATTGGTATTATTTTAATGCTGATCAGTGTTTTTTCTTATTCATTGTCAATTTTTCTAGTGAAGAAGATTAATGCAGATTTGCCTGTCATGGCACAGGCAACGGGTTCAATTCTGGTTTCAACAATATTGGCAACCATGTTAATCCCGTGGATCTGGCAATATGTTCCAACGCATTTCCCGTCAGCCAAATCATTATTGGCATTGGCTTATACGGTGATTATGGCATCGTTGATTGCCATGTTCTGCTACTTTAAGTTGGTGCAAAATCTAAAAGCAACGACATTGTCATTAACAACAGTGATGACGCCAATGTTGGCGATCTTGATCGGAGCATACCTGAATCATGAACAATTGTCCGCTCAGGTCTTTATTGGGGCGAGTATTATTTTATTTGGATTACTGCTTTATTTCTTTAAAGATTTAAGAGCATATCGCCGTTTAAAAATATAAGAAAAAAGTGGGAATTAATTGCTTTCCGTTTGTTGTGTTTGTTGAATACTGGCCGCTAGTTTAGCCCGGTCTTGCGGATTTAAAGTAATGAAATAAGCGCCGATACGGAACTTACCTTGTTCGTCTGCCGTGCTATGTGCCACTTGTGCTGTTGCCGCAATATGGAAGAAATTTTCTGGGTGGCTCAAGGTAATATGAATATAGGTGCCTTCAATAATATCTTGTGAACTATAGAAACTTAAACCATTCTCTGAAAAATTTACTTGTTCAGTAACGGGCAATAGGGATTGCACGATATTGTCGTAAAAAGAGCCTGTAATCAGATTCAATTTTTGGTTAAAAAGGGATAAGATGCGAGCAATTTGTTGATCTTTTTCATTTAATTGTTCTAATTCGTAGCGAAACGCATGATCAAATTGATCTAATTCTGCAAGTAGTAGAAAATAGCGAGGCAAAACGAAATGGGAATCATACGGGTCATTCAACGCAACATCATCTGGAATGATTTGATAGTTGATTCTCAACACAGCATCAATACGAGACATCACTCGACGTTCAGTGTTGTCGTCAACAAGATGATGTTGTGAATTTTCCATAATAAATCACCTCGGACTAGATGGTATGTTTAAGCCAATTTCGCTGTATATAGGGTTGAGATACACTCGTGCTCAGCGGAGTAATCATTTTATTTCTTTTGTCGCTTTAGTTTCCATGATCGGCTTGACACTTGGTGTCGCTGTTCTCATTACAGTGTTATCTGTTATGAATGGTTTCGATCGCGAATTAAAAAATCGTGTCCTTGGAATGGTTCCACAAGCCACTGTTTCTTCTACTCAAATTCTAACAGATTGGCCTGAGCTTGTAAAAAAAGTTGAGAACCACCCGCATGTCACTGGTGCTGCACCATTTACTCAATTGCAAGGGATGTTAACCGGGCAAGGTCAAGTTGCAGGCATTATGGTGACGGGGATTGATCCTGAATATGAAAAGAAGGTTTCAATTATCCAGAACCACATGGTTTCAGGTGATTTAAATGCATTGAAAAAAGGTGAGTTTGGGATTGTCCTTGGCAAGGATATGACCGATGCGTTGGGCCTTGGCTTAAATGATAATGTGACCTTAGTGCTGCCCGAAGCGACACCGTCACCTGCAGGTGTAGTACCACGTTTCAAACGTTTTAAAATCGTGGGGATTTTTAGTGTCGGTGCTGAAGTGGATTCAATGGTCGGTTATATCGCCTTGAATGATGCTTCTACTTTATTGCGTTTACCAGATGGTGCACAAGGTATACGCTTTAAAGTGGACGATATTTTTGCTGCTCCTGAAGTAGTTAACCAGATTGTTAAACAATTACCTGATAATTTTTATGCAACAAGCTGGAAGGAAACGCATGGGAGTTTATTCAGCGCAGTAAAAATGGAAAAAAACCTTGTCGGGTTGCTGTTATTTCTGATTATTGTGGTGGCAGCATTTAATATCGTATCGTCATTGGTGATGGTGGTCACCGATAAAAAGGCCGATATTGCGATTCTACGTACTTTAGGTGCTTCTCCAAGATTTATCACGTCTGTTTTTATTGTACAGGGTACCATTATTGGTGTTGTGGGTACTGTGATCGGGGTTATTTTAGGAAGCAGTTTTGCATTAACCATCAGTGATTTGGTTGGCTGGTTAAATCATACCTTTGGACTGAATTTATTTAGTGGTTATGTTATTGGCTATTTGCCTTCCTATTTACGCTGGCAAGATGTATTGATTGTTGTGACAGCATCGTTATCTATCAGTTTTTTAGCAACAATTTACCCCGCTATTCGTGCAGCGAAAACGCAACCAGCTGAGGCATTACGTTATGAGTAAGATCGTTCTAGAATCAAAAAATATCTTTAAGCATTTCGATGATGGCAAAAGTAAAGTTGAAGTGATCAAAGGCTTATCCCTTCAAGTCAATGCGGGCGAGTTCGTTTCTATTGTGGGGTCAAGTGGCTCGGGTAAAAGTACCTTATTGCATGTGTTAGGTGGCTTGGAGCAACCTTCACAAGGACATGTGTTTTTACAAGGCCAACGCTTTGATAATTTAGGCGAGGCAGAACGTGGTTATAAGCGTAATCAGTACCTTGGTTTCGTTTATCAGTTCCATCATTTACTCCCTGAATTTTCAGCCTTAGAAAATGTGGCGATGCCGTTAATGTTGCGCAGAGAAAGCAACTTTAAGGACGTGAAGAAGCAAGCAGAATATTTGCTGGATCGTGTAGGTCTATCCCATCGTATGGATCACAAACCAGGCGAATTGTCGGGTGGAGAACGACAACGTGTGGCTTTGGCTCGTGCGTTAGTGACGAAACCAGCTGTGGTGTTGGCAGATGAACCAACTGGTAATCTTGATCGTAAAACAGCGCTGAATATTTTTGAATTGCTCACCGATTTGAAAAAAGAGCTCAACATGGCGATGTTGATCGTGACACATGATGAGCAATTGGCACAGTCAGCAGATTCAATTTTGCATATGCAAGATGGTATATGGGTGGGTGAGCATGTTTAAACCCATTTCATTTTACATTGGGCTGAAATACACACAAGCGAGAAAAAAAAGCCGCCTGGTGTCATTTATTTCATTGATGACAATGATTGGTCTAACTTTGGGTGTGGCGGTGCTGATTACGGTTTTATCCGTCATCAATGGTTTTGATCGAGAATTGAAAAACCGTATTCTAGGTATTGTGCCGCAAGCGACCATTGCCTCAACTCAGATTATGACAAATTGGGAGGGGTTAGCGAAAGATATCTCTAAACAACCCCATGTACTTGCTGTTGCGCCGTATACCCAATTGCAAGGGATGTTAACGGCACATGGTCAAGTGACTGGGATTATGATCTCAGGCATTGAGCCAAAATATGAAAAACAAGTCTCTATTGTTCATGATTATATGCAAGCAGGCAGCCTAGATGCGCTTAAAAAAGGGAAATATGGCATTGTATTGGGGCAAGATCTAGCAGATAGCTTGGGACTTAAACTGAATGATCCTGTCACGCTGGTTTTACCAGAAGCGACGAGTTCCTCGGCCGGTGTCGTGCCACGATTTAAACGTTTTGAAGTCGTTGGAATATTTAAAATCGGGACTCAAGTCGATTCGATGGTGGGTTATATTGCACTCAATGACGCATCAACTTTATTACGCTTACCAGATGGTGCGCAGGGCATACGTTTAAAGCTGGATGATATTTTTGCCGCACCAGAAATTTCTGAGAGCATTATCAAAAAATTACCAAGTAATTTTTATGCTTCTAATTGGACATATACCCAAGGTAATTTATTTAGTGCCATTCAAATGGCAAAAAATATGGTTGGATTATTACTTTTACTGATTATTATCGTGGCGACTTTTAATATCATTTCATCTTTGATGATGTTGGTCACGGATAAAAAATCAGATATTGCAATATTACGTACTTTAGGGGCATCCCCCTTATTGATTACTCAAATTTTCATGGTGCAGGGTACGATTATTGGGGTGATTGGAACAGGTTTAGGGACTGTTTTAGGTATTATTTTATCTTTAAGCATTGGTAATATCGTATCTTGGATCAATACCACCTTTGGCTTGAATCTACTCGATGCATATTTTGTACATTATCTGCCTTCCTATTTACGCTGGCAAGATGTCTTGCTTGTTGTAAGTGTCTCACTACTGTTAAGTCTACTTGCAACAATTTACCCCGCTTTACGCGCAGCAAAAGTTCAACCTGCTGAAGCATTACGTTATGAATAGTCTATAAATATTGAATTAGACCTCTTGTTAAAGCCCTGAAAAAGGGCTTTAATTTTGTCTTTAGAAAAACTAAATCTAATTTTAAGAAATGTTGAAAATTGTTTTAATCAGCTGGATTGCTGGTATTGCCCTGATGGGACATGATTTTAGCTTTGCCGCACAGACTTGGTGGATTTGGCTAGCGTTAGCGAGCGTGATATTCGGTCTGGGTTTATATAAAAGAACGTTATATTCTGAATCTGTTGCTTATAGTTTTTTACTCTTATGCAGTGTCAGTTGGGCCTTGTTCTGTACCGGCTTTTATTATGCCGATTCAGTCCTACAGCAACGGCTAAAATTCAAAGAAATTGAAGTGCAGCCCTTTGAAGCAATTGTATATATCAAAAAAATCGACGAGCTAAGCGAAGATGGGCAGAAACAAATCGCGGAAGTGCTCAATCGGTACACGCAGCCCGTTGATTGGTTGCTTTATATAAAAAAACAAAATAATCCAATTGTTCAGCAGCAAAACCTACAGTTGGGTCATTATTATCGTTTATCTGGGAGGATTAAACCTGCACATAGCTATGCTGTCGCAGGTGCATTTGATCAGGAAAAATGGTTTTTACAACAAAATGTCATGTCTGCCTATCAAGTCAGCGACATTCAGTATTTAAGTCAAGATCAGATCTATCGTTTGGGCTACCACCAGCATCTTAAGCAACAACAAACACTACAAGAAAAATTTCTGCTCAATGTTGAAATGCTGCGCTTGTCATTCCGTGAAATGCTGCAAAAGAGTACTACGCTACAGCACAAAGGGTTGTTATTGGCTTTGTTGACAGGCGACGAAAGCTTGTTATCAAATCGTTTAAAACAACAATTCCAACAATTGGGTATTTCACATTTATTGGCAATTTCTGGTCCGCATGTCTTGGTTTTTGCACTGATGCTGACATGGGTGTTGACGTGCATCGTACAGCGTTATGCGCCAAAATTATATTTATGGCAACCACGACAGGTTCTAGTACTGTTGCCTTTTGGAGTCAGTGTACTGTTGTATGTGGCCTTTGTTGGTTTTGAAATTCCTGCACTACGAACTTTATTAACGGTACTGCTTGCAAGTGTTTTTCTATGGTTTCGACAGTTGATTCAGCCATTCGCATTATTGATTTATAGCGCAAGCTTATTGCTGATCTTTGATCCATTCAGTATTTTGTCTACCGCATTTTGGTTGTCCTATGGGGCATGCTTTATGCTGCTGCACATCTATCAAACCATTATTGATATACCTCAAGAACAAGTCATCACAAGCACTCAAAAATTACGTCTAGCGGTGAAGCTTCTGATTGAGTCGCAATGGAAAATATTTATTGCATTACTGCCTTTGGTGCTTATTTTCTTTCAGCAGATTTCATGGCTTGCACCAATCAGTAATCTGATTGCCATTCCATTACTCAGTGGATTAGTCGTCCCTATTGGGATTATCGCAGCATGCATTTGGTTGTTGATTCCTGCACTTGGACAACTGCTATTTCAGTTGAGTGATGGATTACTGGCTTTTTTGCTATGGCTACTCAATGGCCTACAACATATTTCACCTGAGTTATATGGTGTCAGTTATACACCCCAGATGATGCTGGGCTTTATGGTTGGTATCGTCATTCTATTTCTGCCAAGAGGCACAGTCCCCAAGCTATGGTCGCTGGTGTGCTTTTTACCGATTTTTCTTGGAATAAAAGTCCAATCAACGGTATTCACTATTCTTGATGTCGGACAGGGACAGGCCGTATTTTTACAGCATCCAGAACTGAGCCTAATGATTGATACGGGTGGGTCATATGATGAAAGTAAGTTTAGCTTAGCGGAGCGAGTCATTATCCCTTTTTTAAGACAGCAAGGGATACGAACATTGGATCACGTCATTTTGTCCCATTTAGATCAAGATCATAGTGGTGCATTTGCAGCAATCCAAAATGCTTTTGCAATCACTCAAGTGCAGTCCAATGAGCATAATGAAAAGATACCCTTCAAAAATAATTTCTCATTGTGCCAACAAGGTCAAACTTGGTCATACCCAAATCTAAAAATAGAAATCTTATCACCTGATCAGGAAGGTTTAGCAGTTGCAAGAGATCAGCAAAATGAACAGTCTTGTGTGGTATATCTGCAATTCTTAAATGCTCAACCGTATCAACATTTTCTGATTATGGGGGATGCAGGGTGGGAAACTGAATATAAGTTATTACGTCAGTATCCTGATTTAAAAGTGGATGTTTTGGTGCTTGGTCATCATGGCAGTAAAAATAGCTCTGCATATGATTTTTTAGCTGTTTTAAAACCGAAACTAGCGATTGCTTCAGCAGGGTTTAATAATCGTTATGGTCACCCAAGCCAAGAACTACAAAGTCGTCTTCAGGCCTTAAATATTCCTTTGCTGAGTACCGTGCAGACAGGCAGTTTGAGTTTTGTTTTTGACCGTGACACTGTAAAGTTAAAACAACAGAGGCAACAATTGAAGTGGTTGAGAAGAGAATAGCCTAAGCATTCTCTTTTTGCTGTGTTTGGAGGCGTACTTCAGCCACTTTTGCCAGCGCTTCATTTTCATCAATATCGTAGATTTTCTTTAAAGCGGGGTTAGCGCGAAAACGTTTATAGCTCCAGTGATAATGTTCTGGGTAACGTCGAATCAGCTGTTCCAAGGTTTGATGAACAATCAAAGTTCCATCTTCAGCATTGCCTTCATAGATTTGAGGGTTGATCGGCTCGATATACATATCAAAGCCATCCTGATCATTTCTGATGGCATAAAATAATAAAGCTCGAGCCTTGGTTTTTTGAATGAGCTTAGCACTGAGACTGCTAGAAGCTAATGGAATACCAAAATAATCGACCATATCGCCACCATGATCGGGGGTGTGGTCTGGAAGAATAACGGTAGTTCCACCTTGTTTTAATGCTTTGAAGATCTGTCGTACCCCGCTTTCATCAGTAGGTACTAAATTTGCCTGATTACGGCTACGCGCATCACGAACAAAACGATCAGCATCAGGGTTTTTGACAGGTTTATATAGGATTGTCATTTGAGTATGTTGTGCCAACCATGCATTCATGACTTCCCAAGTCCCCAAATGAGGCATAATCAGAACGACGCCTTTTTTTTCTGCTAAAGCTTCATGGAAATAATGTTCACCATGAATATTTTGGATTCTCTGAATATTTTTGGCATCTGTTGAGCCCCAAATACTAAAAAATTCAAAATAAGAACTCAATTCATTTCGAATGGCTTGTTTGGTGATTTGTTGCCTATACTGTTGATCTATCTCTGGAAAAGCAATTTGTATATTCAAACCAATTGTTTTGGAAAGCTTGGACAGTGGAAGAGTAGTGACCAAGGCTGCAACCATACGTGCAAAGAAGCGCCCTAATTGAATCGGCTGGCGACTAACAAACTGAATAAGACGGTAACTTGTGCTGCTTGATTTAGGCTGAGTCATGTATCAATAATTAGAAAAAATTACAAAGGGAAGTATAAAGCAAAAAATAATTATAAGTTAAGACAAGTTATTTAAACAGTTTTGTTCAAATCCACGTATATAATAAAGTCACTTTAAAATATATTGGATTGGAATCTTATGTCCGATTGGCCACCAAAACCACAAAACGAATCTACAAATAGTAATAATGTGACAGGCAAAGAATGGCAGATTTTAGAAAAAGCCGTTCTTGCTTCTGTTGAAGAACAACGTCGTAGCCGTCGTTGGGGTATTTTCTTCAAATGTTTGGGCTTTGCATATCTACTGATTGTATTATTAGCAATGACCAAGAGCTGTACTACCTCATCAGATAAAACCACCACAAGTATTAGTAGTAATCACTTGGCAGTGGTCGATATTGTGGGAACCATCGATTCATCTGCTGGTCAATCTACAGTGAATAGTGAAGATACCAACAAAGCCTTAAAACGTGCATTTGAGGCGAGTGGAAGTAAGGCCATTGCTTTGAATATTAATTCACCTGGTGGTTCGCCAGTACAGTCGGATGAAATTTGGCAAGAAATCCGTTACTTGAAAAAACAGCATCCAGATAAAAAAGTTTATGCGGTGATTGGTGATATGGGTGCATCAGGTGCGTACTATATTGCTTCAGCAGCAGATGAAATCATTGTCAATCCATCAAGCCTCGTCGGTTCAATCGGTGTGATTATGCCGAACTATGGTTTGAGTGGACTGGCGCAGAAGTTAGGCATTGAAGACCGTACTCTGACTGCAGGTAGTAATAAAGATATTTTAAGCATGACCAAGCCACTTGATCCAGCACAGAAACAACATGTGCAGTCGGTGCTTGATAATGTGCATACTCACTTTATTAATGCAGTGAAAGAAGGGCGTGGTAAACGTTTGAAGTCAAATGATCCTGCGATTTTCTCTGGATTGTTCTGGACAGGTGAACAAGCTGTTGCTTTAGGTGTTGCTGACCGTAGTGGTAGTTTAACGACATTGATGCGTGATCTGAAGATTGAGCAAAAAGTGGATTATACGGTGCAACGTAATCCTTTAGAATCAATTCTAGGACGTATGGGTGCGCAGCTTGGTGCAGGTATTAGTAGTTCGCTTGCGGCTCAACTTGAGACTCAGCAGAACGCGAAAATACAATAACATATATGCTTTGATCAAAGCACTACGTTGATTTTAATGGGGCTGTGTATATCACAGCCTTTTTTATTCGAAAAATAACTGGACAGTTATCCTTTTAATTTGCAATACATCTGTAGAGCAGGATAATTGACCAATCAGTGAAAATAAAAGACAAGCTTATGAAACCTTTGATTCATTTTGCCCATGCCAATGGTGTTCCGTCTAAAGTTTATCAAAAGCTGTTTGATCAGTTAAAAGATCAATACGACATTATTTATGTTGCTGAGATTGGAAATGACAAACGTTATCCAATTACCCATGGCTGGACACACTTAGTCGATCAGATTATTGATAGCATTGTACAGCAAGCACAAGGGCGTAAAGTGATTGGCTTGGGACATTCATTGGGTTCAGTCTTGACACTGATGGCCGCTTATCGCCGTCCAGAACTATTTTCACAAGTCATTATGCTTGATCCACCTTTAATTATTGGTAAGTCGTCTTTTATTTTTCATCTTGCTAAAATCTTTAAACCTAAATTAGTGGATAAAATCACTCCAGCGGGTTTGTCGGTACGCCGACGTGATCATTGGGATTCGCGGGAGCAAGCTGCAGAGCTATTAGGTTCTAGAGGTTTTTATCAGCACTTTGATCCTGATTGTTTCCAAGCCTATATTGCACATGCTTTGACGGATGATCATCAAAATGGTGGGGTGACTTTAACGATTCCTAAAGAGGATGAAGTGGCTATGTTTAGAACTACACCATCTATGTGGTGGTTACCGATGCCAAAACCTCCTGTACCTGTACATTTGGTTGTGGGACAAGACAGTGTTTTCTTAAAAGAAAAGTTTCCGCAAGTGGCGAAAAAGAAATTGGGTATTCCTTTTTCTGTTGTGGATGGCGGGCATATGTTCCCATTAGAACATCCGATGGAAACAGTTGAGAAAATTAAAAGTTTAGTGGTTTAAATCAATAAAAAACGCATCCGAGGATGCGTTTTATTTTTTAGAATTGTGCGAATTGAATTGGCCGTTCTAAAGGTTTCTGATTGAAATAGGCTTGACCGTTTTGCCAGATCAGTTGACCTGTACAGAACCATTGTGCAACTTGAGGATAGATAAAATGCTCAAGTTCATGCACACGTTGTGCCAAGCTTGTTACAGAGTCATGCAAACCAACTTGAATTGCCGATTGTGCAATACTTTGTCCAGCATCCAATTCAGCAGTGACAAAATGAACTGTACAGCCATGCAAACGATCTCCAGTATTTAATACACGTTGATGTGTATTAACACCTTTATAGAAAGGTAGGAGTGAGGGATGGATGTTTAACATTTTGCCTTGCCATTGACTGACAAAGTTTGGTGTTAAAATACGCATAAAACCAGCAAGGATTACCAGATCAACTTGCCATGCCAACAATTGCTGATGCATGGCTTCATCGAAGCTTTCGCGATTTGGATAATCTTTATGTGAAATGACAGCGGTCGCAATATTGGCATCTTTGGCACGTTGCAATGCATAAGCATCTGCTTTGTTAGATAAGACACCAATGATTTGCCCTGACAGATTTGCATCGATCAGGGCCTGTAAGTTGCTACCGTTGCCAGAGACAAGGACAGCAATTCTCATTATGCAAAGATCACGCGAATTTTTTCGTCTGCGCCTTCAACTGATTCAGCATTTTCTTGGATATAACCAATTTTCCATGCTTTCTCGCCTTGAGCATTTAAGAGATCAATTGCTTTTTCCGCTTCGCTTGCATCAACCGCAATGACCATACCTACGCCACAGTTAAATGTACGGTACATTTCAAAGCGTTCTACGTTACCTTCACGTTGTAACAACTGGAATAATTCAGACCATTCCCAGCTTGATTCATCAATGACCGCTTGTGCACCATTTGGAAGAACACGTGGTAAGTTACCTGGTAAACCGCCCCCAGTAATGTGTGCCATGGCATGAACATCAACTTGTTTGCACAGTTCAAGTACTGGTTTTACATAGATACGTGTTGGTTCCATTGCGACATCTGCAAGTGGGCGACCATCAACGATTTGAGTTAAGTCTACATTCTTAACATCTAAAATTTTACGCAATAATGAGTAACCATTTGAGTGTGCACCACTTGATGCAACACCAAGAAGTACGTCACCAGACTTCACTTTGGTTCCATCGATAATTTTGCTGTGTTCTACAACACCCACTGCAAAACCAGCAAGATCGTAATCTTCACCTTCATACATACCTGGCATTTCAGCAGTTTCACCACCGACCAATGCACAACCAGCAAGCTCACAACCTTTACCAATACCTGTCACTACATCTGCTGCAACATCGACATTTAAATGACCAGTTGCATAGTAGTCGAGGAAAAATAATGGCTCAGCACCACAAACAAGTAAGTCGTTTACACACATTGCAACGAGATCTTGACCAATCGTGTCATGACGGTTTAGGTTTAGTGCTAAACGTAATTTAGTCCCTACACCATCTGTTCCTGATACTAAAACAGGTTCTTCATAACCTTTTGGAATTTTGCATAAGGCACCGAAACCACCAAGACCGCCCATTACTTCAGGACGAGTGGTGCGTTTAGCGACAGATTTGATACGATCGACCAATGCGTCTCCCGCTTCAATGTCGACGCCAGCATCTTTATAGCTTAAACCAGTATTTGGGGTAGAAGTTGAGTTGCTCATAGTGAAGTCTCCGCAGTGGCGGCAGATTATAACCTGAATATACGAAACTCTTATGTTATTTATGCTCGAAAATGCTATCTTTAATTAAAATTTTTTTCCATTTATAACGATTACACGAAAAAAGGCTAGATTTTATGCAAGATCAGGTACTACGTCGTATCTTTATCCTCGCTGGGCTCGCATTACTTCTTTGGGTGCTCTATCTATTAAAGCCCATTGTGATTCCTTTTGTAGGTGCTTTTTTCATTGCCTACTTATTTAGCCCGCTTGTGGATGTTCTTGTCAAAATTAAATTGCCCCGTTGGCTCGCAATTAGTATCGTGTTTATTGGTATTGGTGTGACTTTGACCATGGTTTTATGGTTCTTAGTGCCCCTGATTTGGAAGCAATTGATGTATGCGCGGGATAGTATTCCTGCGGGAATTCACTGGATTAATGCAACCTTCTTACCGTGGGTATCACATACTTTTAATGTGGTGCCGATGGAAATCGATACTGAACAAATTACCAAAGCGTTCATGGATTATATTCAGACCAACTACAGTGCTGACAGTATTCAAACCATGGCTTTAAGAGTTGCCCAATCTGGATTGAACTTTATTCAGTTGGGTGGTGTGGTGATTTTAATTCCAATTATCTCTTTCTACTTTTTACTTGATTGGGAGAGAATGCTACAAAGCTTTAGACGTTTAATTCCACGTCCTTATGAAGCGTCAACGTTAACCATCGTTCGTGAATGTCATAGTGTATTAGGTGCTTTTGTAAAAGGTCAATTCCTCGTTATGCTTTTATTAGGCATTGTTTATGCTGTTGGCTTACAACTGATTGGTCTTGAGGTTGGCTTGATTATTGGAATGATTGCCGGTTTAGCCAGTATTATTCCTTATTTAGGCTTTGGTGTCGGCATTATCGCTGCTGTTATTGCAACCCTGTTTCAATTTGGCTTAGATTGGACACAGCTGCTTCTGGTTGGT
The DNA here is from genome assembly GCF_013072695.1 of Acinetobacter sp. Ac_5812. Classification (GTDB taxonomy): domain Bacteria; phylum Pseudomonadota; class Gammaproteobacteria; order Pseudomonadales; family Moraxellaceae; genus Acinetobacter. Next base: position 64,248 of record NZ_LXUK01000027.1, on the reverse strand, counting down.
GTTGTGTTTATGATTGGCCAGATGGTCGAAGGCTATATTCTTCAACCCTTCTTATTGGGTGATAAAATTGGTTTATCTCCTGTAGCCGTTGTTTTTGCAGTATTGGCTGGTGCACAACTTGGTGGTTTCCTTGGAATGTTAATTGCCTTACCTGTGGCTGCTGTCATTGTTGTATTATTAAAACATGCACGTGATAATTATGAAAAAAGTCGCTTATATGGATTACCAACAGAAGTTGTGTTGGCAGAAGGGGAAATTCAACACATAAATGTTGAAACTGGCCATGTAGAGCTTGATATTCAAATTAAAAACTCTCAAGATACAGAGACTTCAAACTCGAATGACTTAAAGTAATTGAGGAACACATTAAATCTATGCGTCAACTACAACTGGATATAGAACCTCAACTCGATGCCCGAATCAGTGATTTTTCGGGACCGGGATGGGGACCTGTGGTTGATGCAGTTCGGCAGTTACATGCAGGTTTAGTCAATCGTTTTTATGTTTATGGGGGAGCCGGCACAGGCAAGAGTCATTTGCTCTCAGCGATCTGTGATTCATATCTTGAGTTAGGTCGACCTGCAATAAAAGTTTCATTGTTAGAATTATTAGACGCACCCATCGAAGCAATTACGTCTTTAGAATTTTATGACTTAGTGGCATTAGATGATATTGATTCGATTAGTGGGGTTCCGCATTGGCAGAAAGCCGTTTTTCATCTAATGAATAATCATGAAGGGCAGTTGGTTTTTTCTTCTCGTGTTGCGCCAATTGAGTTAAAGCTTGAATTACCAGATTTACAGTCAAGGTTGACCCAGGCTGTCAGTGTAAAAGTGCCGAATGGCAGTTCCTATATTGATCGGCATGCTTTACTACAATCAGTTATGACTCGACGTGGTATTCATTTTGATCAACAGATTGTAGATTACTTGTTAAGCAATGGTCCGCATCAAGCATCAATTTTATTACAAACACTGGCTCAGCTCGAAAAAATGCTAAAGGGCGAAAAAACTAAGCTTTCAAATACAACACTTAAGCAGATTTATGCTTTGATTGATGAATATCGCCAATAGCATAAAATTTCTTGAGTAATTTCGAGAGCTATGACAAAGTACGCACAAAGGAATGTGGTTACAAACACTGAGTTTGTAATACGAAGAAAAATGAAAAATAGAAGGAGATCGGTATGCTCAAACGGACGCTTGCCTGCGCTTTATTTGCGATTACTGGACATGCATATTCTGCGGATATTCAAGTTACAACATTGGCTGATGAAGACAAAGATGATGCCGTTTGTTCATTACGAGAAGCCGTTGAGTTTTTAAATAAAAGAAGCCAAAAAGAATTTGAAAATGGTTATCACGGGTGCGGTAATAAAGATGCAAGTAATAATATTATTTTACAACGCGAAAAAGAATATATTCTCAACTCTGCAATTACGATAAAAGCGACTGCTAATATTAGTACTGCATTAAGTGGTGATTTTAATGATAGTCAAAAAGGTATGCATAATGCAACCATTAAAATAATGGGTAATGATCGTTTATTTGTTATTGATGATGGAAGTGTTGAAAATAATCTTATTCCAGTTGGTTTTTCTGAAATAAATTTTAAAGGATCATTAAGTAAAATTAATGATGGGGGGTTGATTCTTAATCGTGAAGCCTTGTTTATTCAATATTCCCGTTTAAGTGGTGGGAGTGCTACTAGGGGCGGAGCAATTTATAATGCTGGTATAAGATCGGAAGAACAAAAGACTGCTGGAGTTGTTTCTGTTACTAATAGTCTTCTTGAAAATAATAAGGCAGAGCAAGGAGCTGTTATTTATAGTGAAATGCCATTATATCAGATAGCACAATCTGTAGTTCGTAATAATGAAGGAATGCCCGGTTCAAATGGTGCATTGTTATATGTTCAAACAGGATTTAATGATGATACGATCGGTAGTGCATTAGCTCAAGGAAGTTCAGGGATTAAGAATAGTACTTTTTATAATAATAAGGGCGGGTATATTGCAAATATTCGTGAAGGAATGCTATTAAATAATCTTACAGTAGTTAAGAATGCAGCTGGTTTTTATTTGCAAGCATTAAAATGGAAGAAAACTATAGAAGAAACTATAGGTGAGGAGAAAAAAGAGGTAGTTAAAGAATTTCCAAGCTCCTATGTTTCGAATAGTATTATTGTAGCAAATGGAAATAATGATTTTAGTAGTAGTTTAGATGATACGACAATTGTGCAAAGCAATTTCACAACGATAGAATGTAAAAGTTATAATGAAATAAAATGTTTGCCTAACGTAATTTGGGATCAAAATAATCCAGAACAGACATTAATTTCTGGTGACAAAGATGAAGGTATTTGTACAGCTCCACCAGCTAAGGGCTTATTATGTCCATATTATACACCCAAAGATCAAATGCTTGGTTTCTTTAAGCCTCGTTTATTAGTGTCTTATAAGCAACTAACAAATTCTCCTATTGTAAATCGAGGGCGGATTTATAGTGATCGTACAGATTATAATTTAGGTGGTTGTGAAGGAAGTGATCAAAGAGGTAAAAGCCGTAGTGGATATGATGAGTTATGCGATTTTGGGGCAATTGAGCTAATTGTTAATCGTGCAGAAATTCCGATTGTTGGACAAGATATTTTTTATGGACAGACTGCAAAATTTAGTGTTGCTGATAGTTTATTGGATGGAGAGTTATTAGATCCTGCTACATGTGAGGCTCAATTAGGTAAGCGACCAGATGGCCAGCCTTGGCAAGTTGGATGTTTGGAGGTTGTACAGACGCAAACTGCATCAAAAGGAAAATTAACAATCGATCAAGATGGTAATGTGGTTTATGTTCCAAATGGAGATTGGCATGGTGCAGATAAATTTAATTTAAGAGTAATGACAACAACGACCCGTTTTAATGATGTGTCAAATTATTTTATTAATATACCAGCAACGATTGTACAAGACCCGCCGAATAATTTTCAAAGTAAAACGGTTAATGTGAGTGGTGGTAGTCTAGGGATAGGAGCAATTTTTGTATTATTAGGTTTGGCTCGATTACGTCGTTTTAAGTCATGATCAGGGATGAGGATATGAGAAATTATAAAAAAACGTTATTGGCAACTATGATTATGGCAACTATGCCGTTATTGGCTGCAACAAGTAGTGAGCCAATTAAAGTTACGACTTTTATTGATGAGGATGGTGAAAATCTAAACGCCTGTTCATTGCGTGAAGCATTAAAAACAGCTGAAACACGTATCTCATATGGTGGTTGTACGGTAACGGATAAATTATCAACAACGCAAAAGGTTATCCAGCTTGAAAAAGGGACGTATACACTTAAAAAAGAACTGGCGCCTAATGTAGATGTCTTAATTATTGGAGCTAGTCCAGTAGATTGGCAGGAAAAAAATGTTTTAATAAATGATATAGTGAATCAATATCCAGCACAGCTTACTTTGCAAACGACTATTAAGGCTGATAATTCCCGTATTTTTAATACAACAATTGGGGCGAAATCTCTCAGTCTCCGTAATCTAATTTTATCAGGTGGAAATACTATTGATAGCGGTGGTGCAATCTATGCGGGAGCTAATATTGCATTGGAAAGCGCACAAGTTCTAAATTCTAAAGCAAAAGAAGGCGGGGCAATTTTCTTAGCAGGACCATCAGCATCTTTAGTTTTATCAAAAAGCTTGATACAGGGTAACCAAGCTGAAAAAGGTAGTGTTTTGGCTATGAGTTGTTTTAATGATATTACGTATGCTAAACATAATATCAATATAGCATCAAATAGCTTTGTTAATAATGGTTCTGAAAATTCAAATAGTATGTTTGAATTTTGTGGTGAACCTACAGTAATTATTAATACGAATACAATTGCTAAAAACATTGTAAGTAAAATTAGTGGTAATTTAATTAAGTTTTCCGGTGATACTAAAGCTGGAACTGCTGTCGATAACACGTCAAGTATTTTGAGTAATGCAAGTAATATTACTTTGTCAAGTAATACTATTGTGGAGAATTCGGCATATACTACATTTTTATATGACAAGCTAGGTGGTAAATTATTAAACTATAATGTTATAGCATATAATGGTGATGCCAATAGTTATGCTTGTCGTTATTTATTGGGGGATGCATCAGTTCAAATTGGTGTCGGTTTGTCTGTTGGTTATAATGCATTCTCATTCAAGGATGGAGATGTTGAAAAAACAATTAATAATAAATGTGATCTACCAAAAGAATCTTTAAAAGATAATAAAACTAATTTTAATGTTGATGGAGTAAATATTCAGACAATATTAAGCTCATTGCAGCCTGCGTCACAATATACTGCTTTTTTACCAATTTATTATCCGAAAAGAAATACAATAGAAACTGTAGATGAAAAAGGAAATAAAAAACTAATTGGCTTGCTAGATACCGGTAGTACAGGTTGCACCACAATAGATCAACGTGGGTTGTCTCGTATTGTTGATGGTACATTATATTATGATCCTAATAATAGAAATACCTGTGATATTGGCTCAATTGAATTAATGAAGTTCACTGCAGGTGATTTACAGGATTTATCTAATACCTCTATTAGTTCATTAATTGCAGATTATCAAACACAATTTGATTTTTTTGATAATATGGTTAAAAGCCCAAACAACACCGATTTTGTTACTTATTATAAATTTCGTTTGGATCAATATCAGAAACTATTAAAATATACTAAAGAAAATTTGAATTATCGTGCAATATATATAGATTTAAGAAATAGTGAATTACCACTGCCTGAAGATTTAGAACAAAGTGACGGTAGTTATAAATTACAGTTTTTTAGCTCAGATTTGTATAATGTTACAACGGAGCCTTTAGGTAAAGGGCAAATTAATGACACAGCGACTGATATTGATGAGAGTGATAAGAAAAATTTAGTTTGTAGCTGGAACAAAGATTTAGAGCAAATCATTCTTTATCGCAAAGATGATAGTGTTACTCAAGCAGGTGATAAGGTTTTTTGTAAATACACGATTACCTCTAAAGCTAATCCAAATGTTAGTTCTTCAGGCTTAATTAGAGCTGCGTTTGTTAATATTCCACCTGTTGCAACTGATACATCTTTGACTTTTAAATATAAGGAAAAACAAAAGCTAAGTCTGAATTTATTAAACAATGCCAATGATAATGGCGATACAGGGGTTAGTGGAGGCGGACCAGAAAGTAATCCAAATAAATCACAGTTTTGGAAAAATGCAGATGGTGTTGAGTTACCAATTCGTTTGACGAATGTACCTACGAAGGATCTTAGTGTGACAGCAGATCGCACAGGGCCATGTCCAGAACCAGACCAGAAAGAAACTTGTTATGGTGGAAATCTTTATGTTCAGGAAGTAAATGCATTTAACCCATTTAACTTCTCATTTAACTACCAAGTTTATGATGCTGATGGTGCTTCGTCGAATACTGCAACTGTACGAACCATTAGTACAGCAACCACGACTGATGATACTCGTCCAGCGAGCAGTGGTGGAGGAAGCATTAGTTTCTATTCGATATTTGGTTTAATGGGACTATTAGCTTATCGCCGCTTTAAGAAATAAGCTGACCCAACATAAAAAAATAGCGCCTTAAAGGCGCTATTTTTTATTTTTATAAATAAATTAAAAATTAGTGTTCAGCATATTTAGTAAGATATTCTTCTCTGATATTGACACGTTCTTCGTTACTGGCATTTAGCATGCGTTTACGTAGCGTGTTACGTTCTTGCATACTCATTTTTTGCCATACATCACGCATTTTCTGTTTTTCATCTTCAGGTAGTTGCGTAAACCATTCCATCCGTTGTTGCAGTTGGGAACTTTGGTTGGTCGGAATTTCTTTCAAGGTTTGATAACGTTTGATTAAAACACGCTGCTCTTCAGGTGATAAGTCATCCCAAGCTTCTTCAGCTGCCGGTTTATTCGGTTTAGAGAATACCCAAAAGCGTTCTGAACCTGCAAAACTGGTTTGTAATAAGCCGAGTGTACACACAACAAGTGCTAATTTTTTAGCTGCCATGTGGAACTTTATCCTCACCTAAGACCAATAACATTTCCATATCTTCAACCATTTGCGGTGAAAGTTTTGGATTTACCACAACCTGATTTTGAGGTTGGTCCGCCAATTGCAACGAGCTAGGCAGAACCACAATCCCCATGAGGGCAGCAGCAAACGCAAAACCAGTCATTTTCCAAATACTGTAATAAGAGGTTGGTTTCTTTTGTACAGTATCAAGAACATGATTCATCACCATCATTTTATTGCGGTGCTGTTCTTTCGCAAGTTGGTCGAGTCTGGATGTCACATGTTTCGTGAACTCATCTTTTTTCATCTGATGATCCTCCCGTGTGCGGGTTTAAATGCTCTAAAGCAATTCTGAGTCCCTGAATCGCACGGTGGTAATGTGTTTTCACACTGCCTTCACTGCAATCCATAATCTGTGCTGTGGTCATGGTGTCGAAACCTTCCCATGCTCTTAGCATAAATGCTTGTTGTTGACGAACGGGTAATTGATTGACTGCAGCTTGAATTTCCTCCATCGTGACTTCTTGATCAAGAAATTCAAACGGATTAGGGGTCGATTCATCCACAACATCAATGATTTCTTCGTCATCATCTAAACTAATTTTTTTAAATAATGAAAATGGGCTAGCACGACGAGCTTCTTTACGTCGCCAATCCTGAAGTTTGTTATTTAATATGGTGTAGAACAGGGGATACCATTCTTCTATATTTTTATCAGCATATGACTTGTGCAATGAAATAAATGCTTCTTGCACTAAATCCATCGCAATGCCTTGTTGTCCCTGCGTTGCGCTTTCCATCATAACCAAGGCACGACCTGTAACGTCTTGCATAAAAAAACGCAGACGTTGTTCAACGGTACTGCGATCAGTACTGTTTTCGGTTCGAGCCTGTTTCGGTGCTAAATCCATAGAGATGGAAAATCCTGTCATGGATACCCACCATTAATTCCAATTCATTAATCATATAACGTTGAAAATGGTGGGCGCGTTGACAACTTAAGCAATTATTTTTAGTAGTGTAATTGATTTTCTCAGTAAAAAAATCGTAATTAAAATAATTTAACGTTTTTACTGACGTTGACGAACCATTTCAAAAAAGCATACTGAGCCTGCAATTGCGACATTAAGTGACTCTTGTCCACCAGGTTGAGGGATCGCCACTGCTTGAGCATGCTCAAGTGCATAGTCACTCGCACCTTGACCTTCGTTGCCTAAAATCCAGACGCATGCTTGAGTTAAATCTTGGCTATATAAGCTGGTTGAGCGGTGTGAACTGGTCACAAAAACTGGAATTTGAAATTTCGGAAGAATATCCGTGAGCTGGAAGTTTTCAAAACATTGAAGACTAAAATGAGCACCCATCCCTGCTCGAAGCACACGTGGAGACCACAGTGCAGCTGAACCTTGTGTACAAATCACCTGTTTGATATTTGCAGCGGCAGCAGAGCGGAGGAGTGTACCTACATTTCCAGGATCTTGAACATTTTCTAGAATTAAAGTGTCGGCCTTAAAATCAATGGTAGCAGCAGTTTTGGGCAGGTCGACAATCGCTAGACATGGAAGGGTTGTGCCTAATGTGCTTAAATCTTTATACAGGACTTCACTGATAACGAAGATGTGAGCTTGATGGAGTTCAATCACCTCTTGTAAATCTGGATGTTCTAAGGCTTGTTCGGTGGTAAAAAGAGAAAATATTTTTTTCTGCTGTTGCAACCAAGCCAAGCACAGATGTGTACCTTCTAGAACGGTTTGCTGATGTTTTTTTCGGGCACTGTTGAGCTCGATCAGACCACGCAAATGTTTGATTTTTGCATTGTCTTTGGATTCTAGGAAAATAACCGCCATAAGATAAACATCCAAAAGGGCATCATAACTTTATAATGCCCTGATTATAAAAAGTAATTAGTGGTAGCTTGTTACGCGTTCTACTTCGTTTTTAGAGCCAATAATAACAGGAACACGTTGGTGTAGTTCTGTTGGTTGGATATCCATAATACGAACACGACCTGTTGTAGATGCGCCACCTGCTTGTTCAATCAGCATGCTCATTGGGTTTGCTTCATACATCAAACGTAAGCGGCCTGCTTTCTTCGGATCTTTTAAATCGTAAGGGTAAAGGAAAATACCACCACGGCATAGAATACGGTGAATATCACCGACCATACATGCAACCCAACGCATATTAAAATCTTTTTCACGGACTGATGTTTTACCCGCTAAAAGCTCATCAATATAACGTTTCACAGGGTTTTCCCAGTGACGTTGATTTGATGAGTTAATTGCAAACTCTTGTGTATCCGCCGCAACTTGTACTTGTTCAGTGGTTAATAAGAAACTTTGAGTGGTTGGATCGAAAGTAAAGAACACCACACCTGCGCCCACAGTAAGCGCTAACATGGTCGAAGGACCATAAAGCACATAACCCGCAGCAACTTGTTCAGTACCTGCTTGCATAAAGTCGGCAGATTGAGTCACAGCATTCTTTGCAGGAAGGATAGAGAAAATCGTACCCACACACATATTAATGTCGATGTTGCTTGAACCATCGAGTGGATCGAATAAAACGAGATATTTACCATTTTCCTGAGCAGGGGTGAAATCATCTAACTCTTCTGAAGCTAGACCGCCGACTTGTGGGTGTGCTTTTAAAGCATCAATGAGGTAATCATTAGAAATAACATCGAGTTTCTTTTGTGTTTCGCCTTGAACGTTCTCGTTGCCTGCACTGCCCAAAATACCAGCTAAAGCACCTTTTTGAAGTGCCTGATCAATGGTTTGGCATGTAGCAGCAATGGTTTCGATCACTTGTGCCAACTCTGGAGTCAAATTCCCATTATGTTGTTCTAGGTATTGGGTCAAATTAAGGTTTGACATATTGAATAGCTCCGATTTAGCCGCGTCAAAAATTGATAAAAAAGAATGAGGGTATTCTAGATGAGATCGTGCAAAAATAAAAATTATCTTACTTTATTTATGTTGCTTTTATGATTACAAGCACGTTATTACATGCTATGTTGCATAGATACTAAACAGGATGTTTGGAGGTTAAATATGACAACCAAGAATTTTGAGGCAACGCCCACGCCGAGCGAACCGATTAGCTTAGATACGATTTCCAAAGAAAATGTGCAGGATGCATGGAAACAGTATGAGGCGAAGCCAGAATACAAAGAGTTTAACAAGCATGATTTGATTGAGTCGATGCAAAACAAGTCTGACCCTCAATCTTCGTCTTGATGAATGATATAAAAATGCTCACATGAAGTGAGCATTTTTATTTAAAGCGGAACCACGGTTATTTTAATAGTGGTGGAACAGCTTCGTAGTTGATTTCTACACGGCGATTTTCTTTCCATGCAGCTTCATCATGACCTGCGTTCACTGGTGATTCTTTACCATAGCTAACTGCTTCAAGTTGCTGTGGGTTTACACCATTGGTAATCAAAAAGCTTTCAACCGCTTTTGCACGGCGTTCGCCAAGTGCCATATTGTATTCACGTGTACCACGCTCATCGGTGTGACCTGTAAGGGCAACACGAGAGTTAGCATTGGCAACTAAGAATTGAGCATGTGCTTGAAGGGTTTGATAGTCTTCATTCGATAAGTCACTGCTGTCATAGTTGAAGTGAACAACGCGCTTAGCCAAGAAGGCTTTATTTGCAGCAGTGACGCCTTTTGAAGATGCGCCCGCCAAGTTTTGCGCGTTTAATGCTGCATCTTCACTTAAACCATCTGTACTGACTGTGGTTGAGCCATTTGGATTGGTACCAGTGGTAATATCAGCAGCAGGTTTACGACTTGCACAACCTGTGAATACAAGCGTAGCAGCAATCAGCGGAAGCGTAAGATATTTAATGTTCATATGATTCTCCAATCGATTAAACTTATTTTGGTGCCCAAGCTGGTTCACGAACTTCACCTTGTTCGCTTGGTAAATTCATGCGGAAACGGCCGTCAGTAGACATAACCGATAATAAACCACGGCTGCCTTCACGCGTTGCATAAACCACCATCTGTCCATTTGGTGAGAAGCTTGGTGATTCGTCTAAACTGGTTGGTGTGAGAATATTGGTGATACCGGTATTGATATCTTGGATTGCAACTTTGTAGTTACTGCCACTTGGGCGGTGAACTAACGCAATCTTTTTACCATCAGCACTTAAGGTTCCACGTGCATTGAATGCACCTTTGAAGGTCAAGCGTTTGACCGAACTGTCATCAAAACTATAGCGATAAATTTGTGGTGAACCGCCACGGTCCGAGGTAAAGATAAATGATTTACCATCGGGTGCATAACGTGCTTCGGTATCAATCGCAGTATCATTGGTCATGCGTTGAACTTGGCGTGTGCTTAAATCCATTTGATAAACTTCAGGGTTGCCATGCATTGAAGCAGTGAACAACATTGATTTACCATCCGGTGAGAAGCTTGGGGCACCATTCAATCCACGGAAGCTGGCTAAAACTTCACGCTGGCCTGTGGCTAAATCTTGTAAATAAATTGCAGGACGCTTAGTTTCAAATGACACGTATGCAATTTTCTTGGCATCTGGTGTCCAAGCAGGAGACAGAATAGGATCTCGTGAGGTCAGGACAGTTTTAGGCTGTTCGCCGTCTGTATCTGCAATCTGTAAGGTATAGCGCTGAGCAGGCGTGGCCTGATTACGCAGTACATAGGCAATACGACCGCTAAAGTCACCTGCAATACCTGTCAATGCTTGATAGATGGTATCACTGATCATATGACCCGCTTGGCGAATACGTGAGCTAGGTACAGTCAGCACTTCATTGAGTAAATATTGTTGTTTTTGTACATCATAAAGTTGGTAATGAATTTCAAATGTGTTGGCATCAACGGCTTTCATTTGCCCAACGACAACATAAGGTACACCTGCATTTTGCCAATCACCCGCTTGAACCTGATTAAGGCTTGCGGTTGCTGGTAAATTTTGAGATGCGCTGGTAAAGCGGCCTGAACGATTTAAATCACGCTCGACAATCGGATAGATTGCGCTGTCATTAGCAAACGGTACAATTGCGATTTTCGGCGCTTGTTCAGGTGCTTTGGCAATTTCAAGCTGTAACTGCGCAAATGTTGCTGTTGGAACAACTGCGCTAATTGCTGCGAAAACTGCTAAGGAGAGTAGGTGTTTACGAGTCTTATCCATAGTTACAATTACTTGCATTCGTATTTTTGTGGCTGTTGATTATTTAACATAGTTACAGGCTTTGTGCTATTAAAAGCCTGTAACGTTAACTATTCATTACTATTTTGCAGTAAAACTTGAAGTAAAGCTTCTAGCTTCACGGCGAGCAACTGGATCATCTGGCATTGGATAGGGTGCAGCAGCCCGAATTGCAGCCTCTACACTGGCTTTAACGTCTGGGTCACTTGCTGTTACGACAACTGATAAAACTGAACCACTATCGCTTAATGTCACGCGTGCGCTGGCACGTTGACCTGAAGAACCTGCTGGCATATTCCACGCACGATAGATTTTTTGTTCAAAATCTCGTTTCGCAGTTGATGCAACGCGTTTTGCATCGGCCTTTTTCTGAGCCGCTTCTTGTTCAGCTTTTTTGGCAGCTGCGGCTTTGGCATCTGCTTCAGCTTCGGCTTTACGTTTGGCATCTGCCTCAGCTTTGGACTTTGCGTCTGCATCTGCTTTGCGTTTTGCATCAGCATCGGCTTTTGCCTTTGCATCGGCATTTGCTTTACGTTTTGCATCAGCATCGGCTTTTGCCTTCGCATCAGCATCGGCTTTACGTTTAGCGTCTGCATCAGCTTTTGCTTTGGCGTCTGCATTCGCTTTGCGTTTCGCATCTGCCTCAGCTTTAGCCTTGGTATCTGCTTCGGCTTTACGCTTCGCATCTGCGTTGGCTTTCGCTCTCGCATCGGCCTCAGCTTTACGTTTTGCATCGGCTTCAGCACGTGCCTTTGTATCAGCATCGGCTTTACGCTTCGCATCTGCGTTGGCTTTTGCTCTCGCGTCGGTCTCAGCTTTACGTTTTGCCTCAGCTTCAGCACGCGCCTTGGCATCTGCCTCAGCTTTGCGTTTAGCATCCTGTTGCGCTTGAAGTTTTGCGTTTTCGGCAGCTTTTTGCTGTCTTAATTTCGCATCTTGCTCCGCTTTTTGGCGCGCCTTAGCTTCAGCCTCTGCTTTGGCATTTTGTTCAGCTCTACGCTTCGTATCTGCTTCAGTCCTCGCTTTTGCCTCTGCTTGGCGTTTCGCTTCAGCGTCCGCACGTTGCTTTTGTGCTTGAGCTTCTGCAAGTTTACGTTGTTCTTCAACTTGCTGTGCATGAGCAGCTTCATCTGCTTTGCGTTTTTGCTCAGCAAGTTTGGCTTGCTGTGCCTGTTCAGTTTTTTGCTTTTCAGCCGCAAGTTGTTGTGCAGTTGGTGGCGGAGGGGTTACAGGAATATTTTCAGGAAGTGTTGTATCCACGACAGGGCTTTGCACTTCTTCTGCCTGATGTTCAGCAGAGACTTGTTGCTCAGGTTGCTGTAAAGACTGGGGTAAATCTTCTGGCTTCACCAAAATAGTGGTCAGTTTTTTAGGTTCTTCAGGGGGTTTACTCAAGCCTAAAAACAGTAAGCCAACAATTGCGATTGCATGGACACCGAGTGTGAAACCCAGTGCAATCGCATTTTGTTTAAAAGGTGGCTCTTGAAATTTTTTCATAGCTTATTTTAACGGCTCTGTCAGTAAGCCAACTTGAGTAAGGCCTGCTTCTTGTAGACTCGCCATCAGTGAAACAACTTCACCATAAGGACGAGATTTATCACCATTGACCAATACAGTCAGTTGTTTATTGTCCTGTTCAGCTTGCGTCTGGGCTTCACTTAAAACAGTTTCAAGTTGTTCAAGCGAAAGGGGATCACTGCCTTTGTACTCTTGATATTGCAAAAAGATATTGCCATCTTTACCAATGGTCACCATGGCTGGCATATCTTTGGATTCAATTGGATGATTGTTTGCTTGAGGTAAATCGACCTTAATACCACTGGTGATCATGGGTGCTGTCACCATGAAAATGACCAACAGCACCAACATGACATCGATATAAGGAACGACGTTCATGTCGCTTTTCAGTGGTTTTTTAATCCGTTCAAAACGTCCAGATCGTTGAATCGCCATTATGCATCTTCCTGTGTCGTTCCAATCGCTTGACGCTGTAAAAGGGCAACCATTTCTTCTGCGAATAATGCACGATCTGAATAAGTTGCTTCACCTTTAGCGGTAAAGTGGTTAAACGCAAGTACAGCAGGAATTGCTGCAAATAAACCAATCGCTGTTGCAATCAGGGCTTCTGCAATACCAGGTGCAACAGTTGCCAAAGTCACTTGGTCAACAGCAGCAAGACCGATAAAGGCATTCATGATGCCCCAAACTGTACCGAACAGGCCGATATAAGGCGCAACTGAACCAATACTGGCAAGCGCACCTAAACCGACTTCCAAGCCGCCTTGATCACGGCTTAAGCCTACACGCAGGATACGTTCAGTTCCCTCGATGGTTTGAGTGGTATCTGCTTTACGTTTTTGTAGCTTAAAAAACTCACCGAGGCCTTGATAGAAAATATCTTCTAGGCCACGGCGTTTAGAGTTCAGTTGAGCATTATTGTAAAGCGTATTTAATTCGGCACCTGACCAGAACATTTTTTGAAAATGCTCATCCTCTTGTTCTGCTTTTTTAAAGCCCATATACAATTTGGCAATTAAATACCAGCTATAAATTGAAGAGAGTAGCAGGATCAGCATGACCAGTTGTACAACAGGACTTGCTTGTAAAATTAGGTCAGAAATATGCAGGGAAGATTCTAAGTTAGTTGCCATAAGTTGCTGTGCCGAAAGTTTATTTTAGTCCTGTGCTAATTCTTTTTGAATCAGATCACGAATTTCATCAGGAAGTCTACGTGGCATTAACTCTTTGTTTAAACATGCCAACACAACCTCACCTGAAGCCAGCAAGATTTCACCACGATAAATATTTTGTTGCAACACAAAAGATGCGGCTTTACACGAAATAACACGTGCTGTAACGGTAATTAAATCATCCATTAATATTGGGCGTACATATTTAACAGCAATTTGATGTACTACGAAGTTGTAATCTTTTTGATGCCAATAATGGTCAACACCTGCTGCACGTAGCCATTCGGTACGAGCACGCTCCATAAAACGGATATGATTGGCATGGTAAACGATACCGCCTGCATCTGTATCTTCGATATAAACGCGAATGTTGAACTCAAAATGATTTGCCATGATAAAAATCCATTCTTGATACGAGGTGTTGAATAGTGTCGCAGTTTAGCATATTGATTTTTGGGGCAAATGGCACAACAGATCAAGCAAGCTATTCGTTTGAGTTTTTATCTAAGATTAAAGTCTGCGTTGCATAATCTTCTAAATGTTCAGCAAAATAGCCTGCAACAATCAAGGTTTTTAGAGGATCATCTTTTACTTTGTTGTATTGAATGTAATCTTTTACACGGTCGTATAGCATACATAAACCTAAAAAACCAACTGCAAAAATGATAAATACCAACCATTCTGGGGCTTGGTTAAATAAGTAAAGTGAAATGCCGAGCATACAGCAACTGATCAATAGAATTGCCAAGTTTTTCAAAGTCAGTATAGGTTTGCGCGGTGGGCGATGTTCCTCGACCATCTGCTTTAGATCGTCTTGAAAGCATAATGAAATAAAGATTGTAGCGTGTGTATGGTCAAAGGCAAGGCTTGTGAGTGACCAGTTCAAATGTGAGGTAGTGTTGAATTGTTCAAGCTGCTCACTAGAAAGGGAAACAGCTTGTTGTGTTGAATCGACAAATTGACAAGAGAGTGACAATGCAGAATGAGCTTGGAGAAGAGCATCTAAAAATTGTCTTTGTTCTTGGCGATATTCCGAAAACATCACATATCGAGGCAACTCTTCGATAGGCGGTAAATCAGAAATAACGTCTTGATACGATACTTTAATTCTTTCTATAAGTTGTTGTTCATCTAGGGCTTGAGTCATGATTTATCTATATTTATGATTCAGGTGGTGTCATACCAAATTGTAAATATGCCATATTGGTTGCAATACGGCCACGTGCGGTACGCATCACATAACCTTGTTGAATCAAATAGGGCTCAATTACGTCTTCAAGTGTGCCGCTGTCTTCTGCCATGGCTGCGGCTAAGGCTTCAACACCAGTTGGTCGACCCTCAAAGCGTTCCAGTAACATACTGAGATAACGCCGATCGAGCGTATCTAAACCAGCTTTATCGACATTGAGCATGTCCAAAGCCCGTTGCGCCATATCCTGAGTCACTTCACCAGTGCCTTTGACTTGGGCATAGTCACGGACACGACGTAATAATCGATTGGCAATACGGGGCGTCCCGCGTGCACGACGGGCGATTTCTGTTGAACCTTCATGAGTAATCGGCACATCCATTAGGTTCGCTGAACGGGTCACGATATGGGTCAGGTCTTCAACTGAATAGAACTCTAAACGCTGTACAATCCCAAAACGGTCACGTAACGGGGAGGTGAGCAAACCTGCACGTGTTGTGGCTGCGACTAAAGTGAAGGCTGGCAGATCGAGCTTGATTGAACGAGCCGCAGGGCCTTCACCAATCATAATATCCAGTTGGTAATCTTCCATGGCTGGATAGAGAATCTCTTCAATCACGGGTGAAAGACGATGAATCTCGTCAATAAACAGCACATCACCTTCTTCTAGATTGGTGAGCATTGCGGCTAAGTCACCTGCACGTTCCAATACCGGGCCAGAAGTTGATTTTAAATTACCGCCCATTTCTCTTGCGATAATATTCGCCAACGTGGTTTTACCTAAACCTGGTGGACCAAAGATCAAGGTATGATCCAGTGCTTCACCACGACCACGCGCTGCACCAATGAAGATTTCCATTTGCTCACGAACCACGGGCTGACCAATATAGTCAGCCAATGAGGTTGGGCGAATGGCACGATCAAAATGATCTTCAGGCTTTTCTGTTCCGCTAATAAGACGATCTTGCATATATCTATTACTTCATCATGGATTTGAGCGCAGCACGGATAATGTCAGCCGATTCAGTATAGTCTGCTTTGACTGCTGCCACTGCTTTTTGTGCTTCTGCTGGTTTATAACCCAGCGATTGTAAAGCGGCTTCAGCTTCGGCAACTGGTGAATTTGCCATAAATTGAATTTGAGCAACTGCTGCATTCGTGGTACCGCCGGTTGAATGCGCTAATGCTTTGAAACGATCACGTAATTCAATCATTAAGCGTTCTGCAGTTTTCTTGCCCACGCCAGGGACTTTAATCAGCGTATTAATATCATCATGTTCAATCGTGTGAATCAGTAGCTCAACACTTAATGTCGATAAGATGCCCAAAGCCATTTTAGGACCAACGCCATTCACTTTGAGTAGTGTACGGAAAATGGTTTTTTCTTGTGCATCACTAAAACCATAAAGTTGCTGAGCATCTTCACGAACCACTAAGTGCGTCCATAAAGTGACTTTCTGTCCTTTTTGTAATTGGCAAAATGTCGAAAGTGGTGTGTCAATTTCATAGCCAACGCCGTTTACGTTGAGTAATACGGTTGGGGCTTCTAGGGCAAACACTTCGCCAATTAAACATCCGATCATTGAGTCTTTTCACTTATTTGTTAATGGTTGAATAGTAGATGCCATTTGTTCTAAACGCAAAATGGCTTTGAGAATTTCTTTACGATTTCGTGTGGATTTTATCCAAGCAGGTAAACGGGAAAAATAACTACCATTTCCTGTTTGAGAGGTTCGCTCTCGCAACCCAGCTTGAATATATGTTTTTAGCTCTTTTAAGTGCTCAATATTATAAACGGAAATCTCCCCATGCCGAGTTGGGGTTTTTAAATATAGTTCTAAGCCATAGATTGTGCGGCCCATATTTTGATCCATAATAAAATTAAGCCCAAATTGGTCAAATTTTGAGATATGTTGGCAAAGGTGGCATCTTGCCTGAATAAATGGTGGTAATGAACCTGCATTAAGCAGCTTTTGCTTTGCGCTTAACCATGCTCCACCACATTTTTGACAACGTTTGTACGTTGTAGCGTAATAATGACCATTATGAAGCTGAGCAGTATCACTTTGGCTTGGATTAATTTGGTAAGCACAATGTAAACAACTCAATAAAAATATACCTTGATACCTATTTTTTTTAGGTGTTTGTGGTTCTTTGTATTTTAAAATACATGGCTGATTGCACTTAGGGCATTTAACCCATTGATCAAGATAAATAAAATTTGATAGATAAACTCCATTATCTACATGCCGCTCCAGCATTAAAAGAACCCTATCTTATTGCCTTGCAACTCTTGAGCCAGACTATAAGCCTGATGATCCGAGAACTTACTAATAATATCGAGAACTTGCATAATATTATTATAGTGGTTGTTTTGCAGATTTACCCCTGAATGTTGCAAAATAGACATTAAGCGTTGCTCTTTAAAGCTTAAGGTTTTATGTGGCATGGTCAGTGGGATAAAGGCATCCAGAATGGTTTGTAGGCTTTGATGGGCAATAATCTCTAAACCAGATTTTTGAGGATGCTCAAAAATACGGTCTTTGGCCAGATTTTTTGCAGTTTGAATGCCTGCTTCAATATCGGGTGAGCAATATTGTAATAGGCTACCTTTAAGCTGGCCGGTTAAAATTTCATAATGATGCTTGGCGAAAGCGGTGGTGACTTCATCGACGAGACGCTTCATTACACGACCGCGTAAAGCTGCAATCTTTTGCTGCCAAGTGGTATGCGGTAAATGTAATTCTTCTGGATAACCATAATCAGCAATCAAATTCAGAAAAATCGGCTCAACTTCAGCATAGTTCAACATATTGAGAATGATGCCATCTTCTAAATCAATCAGGGCATAACAAATATCATCAGCCGCTTCTAATAAATAGGTCAGCGGATGACGACAATAATGGTATTCACCAAGCTGAATGAGACCGAGCTGTTCTGCCAACTGTCTTAAAATTTCTTTTTCAGATTGATAACAGCCAAATTTTGCCCGTTGATGCGAGGGCATATCACCTTGTTCTTCAATTGTTTTTGAGAGCCATGGATATTTTAAATAAGCACCCAAGGTGGCACAGGTTAAACGCATGCCACCATCATCAGGGTGGTAATCAATACGACTTAAAAGGCGAAGTCCTTGAGCATTGCCTTCGAATTGGCGTACATCGGCTGCCTCTTCTGGAGTGAGCCTAGCCAGAAAGTCGCGATGTGAAGCATCATCAAACCATTCCCGAATGGCATATTCACCTGCATGGCCAAAAGGAGGATTGCCAATATCATGTGCTAAGCAGGCTGCTTGAATAATCGCACCAACATCCGCAGGTGAAATCCACATCGGTAATTCATCTTTGATTTTTTCTGCGGCGAGCATGCCGAGTGAACGACCGATACAAGAAACTTCAAGCGAGTGTGTTAGACGGGTGTGAATCCCATCATGTTGAGTCAGTGGGTGAACCTGTGTTTTTCTATTTAGCTGGCGAAAACTTTGGGAAAATATAATTCTATCGTAATCTTTATGGAAAGGGCTTCGAGCCAATTCAGTACTACTTTTTTTACTACCTAAACGAATTGCAGAAAGCAATTCTACCCAACGCATTTGTTCCATTCATCATTATTCACTATGAGTTCAGGATCATGATGCCAAAAAAAAGATTAAAGCACTAGAGTAGGGCGACATAAGTTGTCTTTTAAAAAGGTACAAGCAGGGCTCATCTGGTTGCACAATAAAATAGTTTATATAATAACGGCAATAAATATAGAAAATGATTGGACATTTTAATGGGTAAGCAAAAAAACTTTTGTCTTTTTTTAATTGTCTTGCTGGCAAATGCGAATGTCATGGCTGAATGTGAACAACTTTCTGTTCAGGAGCTTGCAGATTTGGCATTTAAAGATATTCAAGATCTGCTAGTCGTAGAGCCAGAGCAAAACATAAATCCATCTGAACTCATTACGACGATGATGGTTGAAAATAAAAAACAAAATATAACGGAGAAATTTGACAAAAGTGAAATGGAGAAAATTAAATTAAAAAGCATGGATATTTTGAATATTGAAAAAGTACTTTATCAAAATCGGGTGAGTGAAGGGTTTAAGTTACCTCAGGAGACAGCAGATCGTCTTAATAAAATTCCATATTCAGTCATTTGGGTTGATGCCACAAAAACTGATGAATGTTCAGGTAAGGTGCTACAGGTTAAAGAGAAAAGATTAATCATTCCGAAAAAGGTCATTGAATATCAAAATTTATCTGGGGATAAACGATACTTGCTTCCAATTGAATTATGGAAAGTTACTGAGTCAAACAAGAGTGTTTTTTTCGAAAACCCGTATATTGAGCTTTTTCTGTTCCAGCAGACAGGGGCGGACGGATTCCAATTAGTAAGTCGGACACCCCCGCATTATGATGGATTTGAAAATGAAAATTTTGATTTGATCTATGATGAGTTAGTCAAGAATATCACCCCGCTCGGCTTAAACCGGATGGGAAGTTATTTTGAGAAAATCTATTCTCTTTTTTCATATCCCATCCCCTCTATAGCATCATGGGATATTTTGATGTTCTCAGAAGACGATTTTATTCAGAATTTTGCGTTAGATCTTTCACGAGAGAATACATTTACAGAAAATGTTGCTGAAAATTTACGTTATAAGTTTAGTTCTACTTTAAAAATATTAGCTCAAAAAGATCAAGAATATTTTCCAATCGAAATAAAGTATAGCGGTACAAGAATGAATCGGTATGGTGCTGTAAAACCAAATAATAAGATCGTAAGTTTGTATTTCGATCAAAATAAAAAAGTCTATTTATATAATTCATCGACTTATCAAATTTTACTCGATGAACAGTAGGCTGTTATCAAACAAATTTTGATTATTTTAAGGTAGATATGGCTAGCTGAAATGAGCCTTTCACAGTAGAATATGCGCTCTTTCATAAGTCACATTGTGGTAGGTTCGTTAGACCCACCCGTGGAGCCAAAGTCAACATGTTTATCGTGGCCGGTGCATCAGCACATTCTTCTTTCAAGAAAGCTCAACTCTTAAACCGATTAACGTCAATGAGTTCTGTTCAATCTTTTGACAGCCAGTGGGTTTATTTGTTTGATCAAGCGCTCAACGAGCAGCAACATCAATCGGCATTACAACTTTTAAACGATGGTCAATCTTTCGAACTTCGCCAAGCTGCAAGTGATGAAATCCAGATTTTAGTCACACCGCGTGTAGGGACAATCTCGCCGTGGTCATCTAAAGCAACCGATATTTTCCAAAACTGTAATACACCCATTCACCGTTTAGAGCGTGGTCTGTTATTTACACTGAAAGGTGTGAAAGAGATTTCGAACGAAGTGAAATTGGCCTTACATGACCGTATGACAGAGAGTGTTTTTGCTCAAATTGATGATGCAAAAGCTCTATTCTCAGAAACAGCACCGAAGCCATTGAACTCAATTGATATCTTGGGTCAAGGAAAAGAAGCATTAGTCAAAGCCAACAATGAGTTTGGCTTTGCTTTATCTGAGCAAGAAATTGATTACCTCACCGAAGCATTTACCAAGTTGGGTCGTAATCCAAATGACATCGAGTTGATGATGTTTGCACAAGCAAACTCTGAACACTGTCGTCATAAAATCTTTGGTTCTGAATGGACAATTGATGGTGAAAAACAACCATTATCTTTGTTCCAGATGATTAAAAATACTTATAAAGAATCTCCGACCGATGTGTTATCAGCATATAAAGATAACGCATCTGTGATCGTGGGTTATGACACCATGCGTTTTTATCCGAAAGCGGATGAAAATGGTCACTTCGTTTATAAATATAAGAGCCAAGCTGCTCATATTTTAATGAAGGTTGAAACACACAACCATCCAACTGCCATTGCTCCATTTGCTGGGGCTGCAACAGGTTCGGGCGGCGAAATCCGTGATGAAGGTGCAACGGGTCGTGGTGGTAAACCAAAAGCGGGTTTAACAGGCTTTACTGTTTCGAACTTAAATATTCCTGGTTTTGAACAGCCTTGGGAAGATAACTACGGTAAACCTTCACGTATGGCTTCGCCATTACAAATCATGATTGAAGGTCCATTGGGTGGCGCTGCGTTTAATAACGAATTCGGTCGTCCAGCATTGAATGGTTATTTCCGTACTTTTGAACAGAATGTCAATGGTGAAGTGAAAGGCTTCCATAAGCCAATCATGATCGCTGGTGGTTACGGCAACATTCGTCCTGACCATGTTGAAAAAGATGCAATTCAACCGGGTGACTTGCTCATTGTGTTGGGCGGTCCTGCAATGTTGATCGGTCTTGGTGGTGGCGCAGCGTCTTCTGTAGACAGCGGTACCATGGGTGAGAGCTTAGATTTTGCTTCGGTACAACGTGAAAACCCAGAAATGGAACGCCGTTGTCAAGAAGTGATTGATACCTGCTGGCGCTTAGAAGACTTTAACCCAATCGTGTCTGTACATGATGTGGGTGCAGGTGGTGTATCTAATGCTATGCCAGAACTTGTGAATGATCATGAGTTGGGTGCAGTGCTGAACCTGCGTAAAATTCCATCATTAGAGCCAGGTATGAGCCCGATGGAAATCTGGTCAAATGAAGCGCAAGAACGTTATGTGCTTGCCATTCGCCCAGAGTCTTTAGAACAATTTGAAGAAATTTGTGCACGTGAACGTTGTCCGTTTGCAGTATTGGGTGAAGCGACTGAAGCGCGTCACTTAACGGTTGAAGATCCGTTGTTTGAGAACAAGCCTGTTGATATCCCAATGCAGGTGATCTTAGGCGGTACACCGCGTATGCAACGTTCATATGAAACGATTGAGCGTACAGGCAATGACTTTGACGCTGCAAAAGTTGATTTAAAAGATGCGATTTTCCGCGTATTGAAGAATCCTACAGTCGCATCTAAATCATTCTTGATCACCATTGGTGACCGTTCGATTACGGGTATGGTTGCACGTGATCAGATGGTGGGTCGCTGGCAGGTGCCTGTTGCAGATGCAGCAGTAACCACCACTAGCTTGCAAGGCTTTACAGGTGAAGCAATGGCAATGGGTGAACGCCCACCAGTAGCATTATTGAACCCTGCTGCATCTGCACGTTTAGCCGTTGCTGAAGCGATTAGCAATATTGCCTGTGCCAACATTGAACAAATCAGTGACATCAAGCTTTCTGCAAACTGGATGGCTGCGGCAGGTCAAAAAGGTGAAGACCAAGCCTTGTTTGAAGGCGTGAAAGCGATTGGTATGGAAATGTGTCCTGCATTAGGCATTGCAATTCCAGTTGGTAAAGATTCACTTTCAATGCGTACCACGTGGAACGATGGTGAAGACAAAGCGGTGACTTCGCCAATGACCGGTGTGATCACAGCATTCGCACCAGTGTTAGACGTTCGTAAAACCTTAACGCCTGAATTGAAAAATTTAGCTGATTCAGTATTGGTTCGTATTGATCTATCTAAAGGTCAATTCCGCCTAGGCGGCTCGATCCTTGCACAAGTGTATAAAGCCATTGGTTCAGTGACTCCTGATGTCGATAGTTTTGATGACTTCAAAGCATTCTTTGCCTTGATTCAAGACTGGAACAATCGTGGTGTGATTAAGGCTTACCATGATATCGGTGATGGCGGCCTATTGGCGACTGTTGCGGAAATGATGTTTGCTTCACGCTTAGGTGTGGCATTAGAAAATCAAAGCACTGAAAGTTTATTCGCTGAAGAAATTGGTGCTGTGCTGCAAATCACAGCAGCGGATTGGGCTCAGTTAGAAGTTGAAGTTGCAGCATCAAGCCTGAAAGATGCAATTGCAGTTGTGGGTCGTGTCAATACAACCGATCAATTGGCTGTCAATGGTTTGACTTTAGAACGTGCTGAATTACAACAAGCATGGGCAGAAGTATCACACCAAATTCAACGCTTACGTGACAACGTAGAAACTGCGGATCAAGAGTTTGCTTTAATTGCAGATCAAAACCACAAAGGTTTAATTGCACAAGCAACCTATGATTTAAATGAGCCTGTTGAAGCGCCGTTTATCAATACACGTCGTCCTAACATGGCGATCTTGCGTGAGCAGGGTGTTAACGGTCATGTTGAAATGGCCGCTGCTTTTGACAAAGTTGGCTTTAATACCATCGACGTACACATGAGTGACTTACTTGCAGGTCGTGTCAACTTAAGCGACTTCGAGGGTTTAGTGGCGTGTGGTGGTTTCTCATACGGTGACGTGATGGGTGCTGGTGGTGGCTGGGCGAAATCAGTCTTGTTCAATGCCAAATTACGTGACCAGTTTGAGCAGTTCTTCCATCGTCAAAATACATTCAGCTTAGGCGTATGTAATGGCTGTCAAATGATGTCTCAACTTGCACCACTGATTCCAGGTGCAGAGCATTGGGGCCGTTTCCACCGTAACACTTCAGAAGTATTTGAAGCGCGTGCCGTGAACGTTCGTGTAGAAAAATCAGTTTCGGTCTTGCTTGAAGATATGCAAGGTTCGATTTTGCCAATCGCTGTTGCGCATGGTGAAGGTCGTCTAGTTGCAACTGAACAGCAAATTGCTGCTTTAAATGCTGAGAACCAAGTGATCTTACGTTATGTGGATAGTTTGGGTAATCCAACTCAACACTATCCATTGAACCCGAATGGTTCACCTGAGGCGATTACAGGTCAAACTTCTAAAGATGGCCGTGCGACTGTGATGATGCCGCATCCAGAGCGTAACTTCCGTGCCTTACAGCATTCTTGGAAGCCAGAAGACTGGGCTGAAGATGGTGCTTGGTTACGTATGTTCCGTAACGCACGTAAATTTATTGGTTAATTAAACCCATGCAATAAGCCACCGTCAGGTGGCTTATTTCATTCAGTATAAAATAATCATCAATGGACAAGAAAAATGAAATCAAAAATCCATTTCCACGAATTTGCACTGCTGATGGCATTACTGATGTCCATTGTCTCATTTTCAATTGATGCTGTTTTACCTGCACTCGGTGAAATTGGTCGTGTTTTTACTTTGCAAAATAATAATCAGGCACAATGGGTCATCATCAGTATTTTCTCTGGAATGACCATTGGGCAGTTGATTGCAGGGCCATTGTCCGATGCGATTGGACGGAAACGGATTTTATTTACAGGCATCGTGATCTACTTTTTAGGTAGTTTATTATGCTATTCCACCCAAAGTTTTGAATGGTTCTTGCTGGGACGTTTTATTCAGGGTGTTGGTGTTTCAGGGCCTTATGTGGCTTCGATTTCGATTGTTCGGGATAAATACAGTGGTGCCCAAATGGCGCGGATCATGTCACTGATCATGATGGTGTTTATGGTCGCACCTGCAGTTGCACCGAGCTTAGGTCAGCTGATCATCCATTTCTTTGGCTGGCGCGATATTTTTGTGTTGTATATGGTTTATGCGGTAGCTGTTGGAGCTTGGGTGGCTTTGCGCTTGGAAGAGACCTTGGTACCTGAAAATCGTCTGCCAATGCGGGTACAAGCCTTTAAGGATGGTTTTAAGGAAGTGGTGAGCAATAAAACCACTATGAGCTATTTGTTATGCGCAGGCTTTTGTTTTGGTGGATTTATTGGCTATCTCGGAACCTCACAACAAATTTTTATGCAGCAATTTGGCAAAACAGGGCAGGAGTTTAGCACTTATTTTGCTTTACAGGCAGGTATGGTGGGGATTGCATCCTTTGCTAATTCAAGAATTGTCATGAAGTTTGGTATGCGCCCTATCTGTATTTATGGCTTTCTTGGTTTAAGTCTAATCTCATTGCTGTTCCTCATCATTCAGCTGTCTGGCGTATCCATCTCATTCTGGATGTTTATGTTGTATACCTGCATTTTGTACTTATTGTTTGGTAGCTTATTTGGCAATCTCAATGCGATTGCAATGGAACCCATGGGGCATGTTGCGGGTATGGCTTCTGCCATTATTGGCGCATCGTCTTCGGTATTATCGCTGATTCTCGCTTCTATTATTGGTCAGTTATATAACGGAACTTTAATTCCAATGACCAGTGGTTTTGTGATTTTATGTGGTTTGGCATTTGCGCTGACCTTATATGAAAAAAGGCAGTTAACTAAATTAGAAAGTTAAGTCTTATGGTTTGATTTTTGCACTGAAATCTGTTTAAAAGCCATCATCAGATGGCTTTTTATATTTAGCTTTTGATGCAACTCATTAATGCATCACGCGCTCTGAATCCACCGCTAATGGAGGATGCGTAAATTGTTTTGCCCTGCAATAGAATTTCCATTGCGCCAACATCATCCAGCTGGGGAGCCGTCTGTACCATAGTTACAGGAACGAACAGCATACCTTTGTTTTGGCTAGGAAGTAGAGTCGCCTCAGTTGGCATAACGGAATGATCTGTTCGTATCACAATATCGAGTTGTTGATTGCTGGTGGTGATTGGTATATGAGGACCAGTAAAAAGTAACGCTCCTGTATTTTTTTCTGTCGGGCCAAAGAGGGTGAGCTGATTTAATCCTGAATTATAAGAGACAGCACATCCTCCTTTCCTGCCTCTGTATTTGGAGAGAAACCAGATTCCATGTTCACCTTGATAAATTTGTTTCATGTTTTTAGAGGGTGTTGATGAGTAGTGTGAATTTGAGTCAGTTTGAGTGGACTCATTTGCATAGAGAAAGGTTGATTCTGTTAAAGCAGTAAAAGTGAAAATTAGGGTCATTAGAGGTTTATGGGGCATATAAATACTCTTGCTTTGCATTCTAGTTTTAAAAATTCTATTTACTCGCTTTAAAATCTAATTGAGCGAATCATGGGATATTTGACTGAGCGTTATATATCCTGATTGGTCTTTTATATATTTTTTTAACATAGGTTAAAAGATCATAAGATGATCAATAGTTAAAATTGTCCTATGATGTTTATTATTAAAGAATAAGGTGTTTGATAATATGACCTTTCAATTTCTAAATGGGTACTTTTTAAATAATAATATATAAAGATCTGATTACACTTTTTTTATAAAGATTTAACTTATTGGGACAATTTCTCTGTTTGACTTTCAATGTTGTTTTCATCTTCTCAGAATTTAGTAATCTTGAAGATAATTCACTTTTTAACAAAGAGAGATAAGAGATGAAAGCAAATTATGGTTTATTTATTGGATTGGTTTTTGCTGGCTTAACTCCGTTCTCTGTAGCACAGGTTCCGATTGCCCCTGGTGTTTATGCTTGCGATGGTGCAGCACAAGCAGGGCCATGTAATGGTGGGAATGCGAGTGGTGGTTCATCAAGTTCACCTTATGGTGTCGTAGGGTATGCTCATGCTGCACCAAAATGGGCAGATCGATGGGGAGCGTTCGCAGGAGATGGGTCTATTGCAGGGATAGTAACTGGTTTGTCTTCTAAAGCTCAAGCAAGAGATAAGGCAATTCTACAGTGTAAAGAGAGAGGTGGTGGCAATTGTAAAATTATAACAATCTTCCATAATCAATGTTTAGCCATTGCCACAGGACAAACAGGGTCTAATTTTAATAAAGCACCGAGCGAAGTTTTGGCCGTGAAAGATGTAATTAGCTCTTGTGAGAAGAATGGTGGAAGTTGTAATGTCTACTATTCAGGCTGTAGTCTTCCTGAACAGATTCAGTAAAAGGCTTTTGTAAATAGAGTATCTGGAAATCAGCAATATAAAAGTGTATATGAACTCATTAATTTAAAAGCGCATACTAGATGATCCTTTATATAATGATCAGCATAATTAAGGCATTAGAGATTCTTATACATGGTTGATTTTATTTCTGAGTTGATAAGCTGTCGACATGAAGATACGCATTTGCCTTTTTATCCAGAACATATTCAAGGCTATACAGAGCAAGAACTTGACCAGATTGCTGAAATTTATAATCTAGAGATACATGGGCAGTTCCGAGAGTTTTTATTGCAAATGGGAAGATGCTCAGGTGGTTTATTGTGGGGCTCTGTATCTATGTTCAGATATTCATGGAATAAAGAGGCTTATACAGACTATCAAAAAGTTTTAGATGATGAAGATGAAATAAATAAACCTAATGGGTGGATTAGTGCAGTTGAAAATAAACTCTTCCCATTAACAAATGAAAATGAAGGCAATCAGTTTGCATATCTGGCGACTGCTTTAAAGAATGATTATGTTTGGTTATGGGATGATGGACAACCAGAATTTGAATTTAGTCGTACTGGATCTACACTTTTAGAATATTTAAAATGGTTAGTAGAATATGAGACTAAACAAGCACGGTTTGGAGAAAAATCGGTCAACTTTGAACAGGGTAAACAATATATTACGGGAAGATTGTTAAACTAAGTCATTGGTTTGAAACTAAAAGTTTTATATATAACTTCGAGCGACTAAAAGTGCCGTGCTATGAAAAAAGTTGTTCCTGTAATTTTAAGACATTCAAATCAAGGCCGAGAAATATTGGCTTTTCATCATCCGCTTGCTGGGACTCAATTGGTTAAGGGCACTATTGAACATGATGAGCAATATGAACAGGCTGCGATCCGTGAGTTATTTGAAGAATCAGGCTTGATTGCTCAGCCTAATCCCAAGTTTATAGGTGATCTCATACTGAATGTTAATCAGCAAAACTGGTATTTCTATTTATGTGAAGTGACTTGCGAATTGGCTGAAACGTGGCACCATCATTGTCAGGATGATGGTGGGTTAGATTTCAAATTCTTTTGGTATCCTTTAGATCAACAACCAGATGATCATTGGCATGAAACCTTTAGAGAAGCCTTAGGTTTTCTAAATAGTCTGATTGTAGGCAGAAAATAATTTAGTGAACAAATTAAAGAATGTTGTCTACTTATTGGCTGAAAAAATCACAAATCGCTACCATGACTATAATGGGTTTTGGGGCATAGGAGTCCTTTATTCAGATTGTTTACAGTATAATACGACTCGAATTGAATTAGATTTACTTCATCAAACGTCTAGTTTAGAAAGCAAAAATTCGATTCATTTTTTGAATGATTTAATAAAAATACTCATGTTTTATTTAGATAAAAATAATTTAAATTTAGAGCAGTTAAAAGCTGTAAAAATTATAATTGAATATGATCTTTCACAAAGAAATGTATTGTATGGAGATATTTACAGTGTCGAGGTTAAGATCATGACCATTTATGATCGGATGTATAAACAAGAACGTTATGGTTATTGTTTTCCTCACTTGATGTGGGATCGTGAAAAATGTGGTTTATCTGACACGATCTCACCGAGGACCATGCATTTTTTGAAAAATTATTTCTATAAGAATAAATAAATGATGAATAATCAGCATTTTTAAGCTTCAAGATCAATTTTCAGTGGCTCAATTCTTGCTTCTTATATTTTGAAAATGAACAAAATATGAGAAATCGGATAATGAAACATGAAAATTATTTAAGAACATTGCATACAAAAGATCGAGGTTGGTTTTGGTTTGGCTCGACCGTCGTTATTCAAATCGTACTGATAAGCGTGAGCTATTTGATGATGAATATTTCACTTTGATTTTTAGACTTTTTTAGCGTTATGATTCATGAATTGATTATCCATGATTTGAGTCATTTCGATAATGCTAAAACTGATTTATTACGTGCCAGAATCTCACCTTGAATCTACAAAATCTGCCATTTTTAAAGCAGGAGCAGGTGGTATTGGCAATTACGAACATTGTGCTTGGCAAGTAAAGGGTGTTGGTCAGTTTAAGCCTGTAAAAGGTGCAAATCCCTTTTTAGGGCAATTAGATGAATTAGAGCAACTCGAAGAATGGCGAGTTGAAACCATTGTCTCTGAAGAAAAGGCAAGTGCTGTGGCAAAAGCTTTAAAGGCAAGCCATCCCTATGAAGAACCTGCTTTTGAGTTTATTCAGATTTTAGAGATTCAATAAACTTTATTCTTTTCTAAGCATATTGCTTTGAATTAA
Source organism: Acinetobacter sp. Ac_5812 (assembly GCF_013072695.1). GTDB lineage: Bacteria > Pseudomonadota > Gammaproteobacteria > Pseudomonadales > Moraxellaceae > Acinetobacter. The sequence goes on along the minus strand of NZ_LXUK01000027.1, from coordinate 35,203 downwards.
TCGAGCAATATCCGTTGTTCGTGCGCTCACCAGTTCAGCTGCATTAGTACAAGCTTCTTCTAGGCTAATCGGGCCTGAGGTTAATGAAAAAGCAGCCGTAATACCATGTTCATATAAAGCTTGATAGTTTTGCCCAAGTGTTCCTGCAATCACAATCACAGGGATATTGGCGGCTTGTGCAATTTTGGCGACACCAAATGGGGTTTTACCATTCAAGGTCTGCTCATCAAACTTGCCTTCACCTGTAATCACCCAATCTGCACCTTGGATTTTGGCAGCGAGCTGATTTAATTCAGCAATGACTTCGACTCCAGATCGAAACTCGGCTTTTAAGAATGTTTTAGCAGCAAAACCAAGTCCACCAGCAGCTCCTGCACCAGCTTCATTTCGTTGATCGACGCCAAGCAATTGTGTGGTGACATCGGCAAAATGGGAGAGGGCTTGGTCTAACTCTAACACTTGTTGAGGTGAAGCCCCTTTTTGTGGCCCAAAAATATGAGAAGCGCCATTGGTTCCACATAAAGGATTGGTCACATCGGCGGCTAATCGAAATTGGGTTTGTTGAATCCGTGGATCAAGCTGATCTAAATTGATTTTAGCTAAGTTTTGCAGTGCAATGCCGCCAGCGGCTAGGGGATTATGCTTTGCATCTAGAAATGTTGCCCCTAATGCCGTCAATAAGCCTGTACCTGCATCATTGGTTGCGCTGCCGCCGACAGTCAGTACAATTTCCTTTGCACCCGCATCCAAAGCAGCGAGGATCAGTTCACCTGTACCAAAAGTACTGCTGATACATGCATCTCGATCAGCAGGTTGCACCAACTGGATACCACTGGCTTGTGCCATTTCAATAATGGCAATTTTTTCTGTGGCTAACCAGCCCCATTTAGCCAGTACAGGTTCACCTAACGGACCTTGTACCATTTGCTCACGCCATTGTCCCGAGCAGACTTCTAAGACAGCCTCGATAGAGCCTTCGCCACCATCCGCCATGGGGCATTGAATGATTTCTGCATTAGGAAAGACCTGTTGCCAAGCTAAAGCAATTGCTTGAGCAATCTCCTGTGCAGATAGGCTGTCTTTAAAGGAATCTGGGGCAATCACAACTTTCATAATTGTTTGTAACTTTATCTTGTTCTGACCTGAGCTTAGTCTGTCTAATGTTGAATATCTAGATGAATGACAAAAATAAAAAAGCCACTAAGTAGCAACTCAGTGGCTTGGTTTAATCAACGACTATCGCATTAATTAAACTGAGAAAAATCAGGTTTACGCTTTTGCATAAAGGCTTGTACTGCTTCCATCATTTCAGGAGAACGCACACGTTGCATAAAGATTTCAGCTTCATCATCAACACACTGAATGATTTCAGCCAAGTCTTGCTTCATTAGTGCCTTACTTTGTTTGATCGAAGCCAATGGTAATGCAGCTAAATGTTGAGCTGTTTGTTGCGCAGTGGCATAGACATCTTCAACCACATCGTTCACCAGATTGGCTTTCACCGCAGTTGCTGCATCAAACTTCTTCGCAGTAAATAGCAATTCAGCAGCTTTTTGATAGCCCGCTTGTTTGACTAATAAACGACTTGCAGCACCTTCAGGAGACAGACCAAGGCTGACAAATGGAATTTGGAACAGGGCGGTATTATCTGCGAAAACGAGGTCAGCATGTAATAGCAGCGTTACACCAATACCAATTGCTACACCTTTGACCGCAATGATCAATGGCTTAGACAAACGTGCAGCAGCTTTTAACAATACAAATGGAGGTTGATCGCCAGCTTTACCTTCATGTGGCTTTTGGATAAAGCCCATAAAGTCTTTCATGTCATTACCCGCAGTAAAGTCTTGTTCTGCACCACGGAAGATCACCACACGAACGTCTTTATCCGCATCTGCTTCATCCAAAGCTTTTGCGATCCAAAGGTAAAGTTCGCCATAGAGTGCATTTTTTGCTTCTGAACGGTTAATGGCTAAGGTGAGTACGCCATCTTCTAAATTTGCTTGCAAATGTTGATGAGGTTGTTGAATACAGCTAAGCGTCATCGTACTATCCTTGCTTTAATCCAGATTGATTTTTAAGTGCCCTCATTATGTCGCATATTTTTCTGAATGACACAACTGATGAGTTCACAAAAAGTGAAATTACGCCTATGTATACATTTGACTATCTTGTTTTTATTGGACGTTTTCAGCCTTTTCATTTGGCACATATGCAAACCATTGAAATTGCGTTACAGCAAAGTCAGAACGTGATCTTGGCTTTGGGCTCGGCTCAATCTGAACGGAATATCAAAAATCCCTTTTTAGCCACTGAACGTGAACAGATGATTTTATCGAATTTTTCTGCACAAGATCAAAAACGGATTCATTTTGTGCATGTCGTCGATGTGTATAACGATGAAAAATGGGTTAAACAAGTTAAAGATTTGGTCAATGCAGTCATTCAACCCAATGCGAAAGTGGGGTTAATTGGCCATTTCAAGGATGAGTCTTCGTATTATTTACGTTTATTCCCCGAGTGGCAGATGGTTGAATTAGATAGTTTGAAAGATTCAATTTCAGCTACGCCAATGCGTGAAGCTTATTATCGGGGGGAGATTCAAACTGAATTTTTTCCTGAAGGGACGATCCAGTTTCTGAATGAGTTTCAAAAATCATCCATCTACGCTGAATTACAGAAAAAATATTTGACGGATGATCGCAGCAATATTGAATAATTTAATTGACGTTTGTTAACTCGTTGATCAGGAAATCAATCAAAACACGGAGATGAAAAGATTCGTGTTTTTTCGATGGATAAACCAAAGAAAAAGGGCGGGATGCACCAGAAAATTCAGTTAATACTTCAACAAGCGTATGATTTTCGATTTCTTTTTCAACAATAAACCGATAGGTCTGTAATAAACCTGCACCATGCTTGGCCAGAGTAACCGTGCCTAAGATATCATCCAAACAACGTATTTTTGCAGTCGTTACATATTCTACAATTTGGCGATTTAGATTGAATAGCCAAGGAACATTTTTTCCTGTGCTAGGTAATACAAACTGAATGCATTGGTGATGCTGTAAATCCTCAAGGTATTGAGGGGTACCAAATTGCTTTAGATATTCTGGTGATGCAACTACGATCAACTCAGCTTGTTCAAGTTGACGTGCAATCAGATTCGAATCAGCGAATTGTCGGCCACGAATCGCTAAATCATACCCTTCTGCTATAAAGTCCACATTTTTATTGGTGAGTTGTACATCAACTTCAATTTTTGGATATTGTTGTGAGAATTTTGCCAGTAAAGGCAATATTCGATAATGCCCATAAGGTGTGGGAACACTGAGTCTGATGAGACCTGTTGGTTGCTGATTTTGATTCTTTAATTGTTGTTCTGCTTCAAGAATTTGATCTAATGCTTGTTTGCATTCATTAAAATAGATTTTTCCTTGTGGGGTTAAACGGACTTGGCGTGTCGTTCGGATAAACAGTGGAAGGGTTAAATGCTTTTCAAGACGTGCAATTGAACGACTCACAGCTGCTGGACTAACACCTGCATGTAGCGCCGCTTTAGAAAAGCTTTCGTATTCAGCAACTAAACAAAATAGTTCGACGCTGCTAAGCATCATTCGTCTAAGTTGCTGTGACATTCATTACACCATGTAAAAAATGATTTGAGTTGTATGCTATTTAAGCACATAAATGTAAATAATAAGATAGCTTCATCCCTTGTGATGGAGTGATTGTATGAAACTATTTTATTCACCAAATGCTTGTTCTTTAGCCCCGCATATTGTTTTAAGAGAGCTTGGAATTCCATTTGAATTGATCAAAGTCGATCTACAGCAGCATTTGACTGCATTGGGCGACGATTTTTATCAACTTAATTCCAAAGGACAAGTCCCTTTACTCCAGTTGAATGATGAATCATTTTTATCGGAAGGCAGTGTGATCAGCCAGTTTTTAGTGGATCAAGCTGGGCGAAAAGATCTATTACCTGAAATCAATACACCTCAACGTTATCAGGTACTGGCGTGGATGAATTTTATTGCTTCAGAAATTCATAAGGCATATACGCCTTTTTTTCATGACAGCTATGCTGATCAGTGTAAAGCAGTATTTAGCTCAATATTAAATAAGCATTATAGATGGCTAGATCAGCAATTCGCTGAGCAGCATTACTTAACTGGACAAGATTTTACGATTGCAGATATTTATCTGTTTGTGGTGACACGCTGGGCAGCCTTTATTGAATTGGATCTAACAGATTGCATACATTTGACCAGATTTATGCAGCGAGTTGCCAATCGTGAGAGTGTTAAAAATGCGATTGCAGCCGAAGCCGCTTAGCGCATTAATCTCAATAAAATCATTTTAGAAGAGAAAAATCATGCCTTATATTTTGATTCAAATTACCAAAGAGAATGTTTCAGTACAGCAAAAGCAGCAATTGATTAAAGAAGCGACAGAGCTTGTAGTTCGGGTATTGGATAAAGACCCTGCAACCACATTTGTGGTGATTGATGAAGTGAATACAGATAATTGGGGAGTCGCGGGAGAGACAGTATCCATGCGACGACTGAAGCAACCCGTCCATAATGGTGAGGCGAGGAGGTAGTCAATATGGTTAACAATGCAATTTCAGCGATTCATTCGCAACTGCAGCAATATTTTGATGCTTTATATTTTTGTGATGTGAACCGTTTGCAACAAGTATTTCATTCAGATGCCATTTATATCAACGCAACGGATCATCCTTTGTTAAAACTGGAGATGGCAAGCTATTTTTCTATTGTGGAAAAGCGTATTTCACCCGCTTCTCAAAATGCACTAAGACAAGATAAAGTGGTTTCCATCAACTTGATTCACGAACGATTGGCAATTGTGCATGTTGAATGTGCAATTCAGCCAAAATATTTTTATGATGCATTAACATTGATATATGAACATCAACAATGGAAAATTATTAGCAAAGTTTTTCATTATGAAATTGTATAGCCCTAAATCCTTTAAGCATAAAGAGGAAGCTGCTTGAGTTTATATTGCTTAAGCATCTTCCCAAAAAATAATTCGATTGGAAAATGGATCGGTAATACTCAGCTCCAATGTTTCCCAATCGGTCTTCTCTACTTGAGGCTTTGCAAATTTATAGTCTTTTGCATCCAATTCTGCATGAAGCAAACTGAGATTCTCCCAATAAATGCGAATGGCACTATGCGGGCTGGCATCACCGAAATGTTCAGATAAGTGGATAATGCAATCGCCTTTGGAAATCTGTAGATAAATAGGAAAGTTATCCCCAAAAGTATGTTGCCAGTCCAATTGGAAGCCCAAATACTCAAGATAAAATGCTTGAGCAAGTTCAACATCAAAAATACGAAAAATCGGGGTAATTGATCCAGATTGCATGGTTCTTCCTCTTAGCGAACACCAAATTGTTGAGCCCAATAACTCTTTTGTTTGGTTGAGGCATCGACTGTACAGGCTAGCGCGTAGTCTGTAAATTTGGGATGCATTAAATTATGACAATGCACAGGACTGGCAAGCCATGTTGCCATCACAACATTTAAATTTTTTTGTCCACGTGCTACGTTTTCACCGCCGCCTCGACCTTTAAATTGTGTTTGTTTTAGACGAGTTCTAAAATCTTGACCTGTGCTACTGACATGTCCAAGCACACTGTACTGCGCCATATCTTTGGCATGAGCTAAGGCACTTTGATATAAGTGATTGTTCCATCTAAGTGGTGCAACTGCGGGAAAATACTGTCCACCACATTGACGGGGGTGTTGTCGAATTTCATTAATTGCATCAAGAAGCACTTGTTGATAAGCAGGGTTTTGTAGGTCTTGGCAGCGTATTTCGGTCGCTGGTTTTTGAATTTGTGCGACTAAGGGGGCAGAATCTTGAGAAGTAGTAGGGGCATTGGAGTTACATGCTGCCAGAAAAAATAACAAGGATAGGGGCAAAAAAGCATTGAGATAAATCATTTTAAATGTCTTTAATTTAATTCTTTTAATCTATTTATCATACGTCAATCGCAAAGCTAAGGGCAATTTGCTGGCATAAAAAAAGCGAGTCTTTAACTCGCTTTTTTGTTACTTAACATGATTATGCTGATTGTAATGCTTTTAAGTCTTCAAGCACTTGTTCTGCATGTCCAGCAGCCTTGACTTTACGATAGCTTTTGACCAATTGCTGGTTATGGAAAATAAAAGTTGAGCGTTCGATGCCCATCACTTGTTTACCATACATATTTTTTTCTTTGATCACATCGAAATGCTTGCATAACACTTCTTCTTTATCACTGATTAAATCAATCGTCAGTGCCTGTTTTTCAGTGAAGTTCTGATGCGCTTTGACTGAGTCACGTGAGACGCCAATAATTTGACAGTTTAACGCATCAAATTGGTCTTTTAAGCAAGAAAAGCCAACAGCTTGAGTGGTACAACCTGGGGTTGAATCCTTTGGGTAGAAATAAAGCACCAGCCATTCACTACTCAGCTCTGCAAGATTCACTTCACCCTGTGTAGTTGGGAAGCTGTGATTCGGTAATTGAATATTCTCAGACATTGTTCATCCTTCGATAAAATTAATGTTGTTCAAGCTCAAGCGGTAAAAAAGCATATTCCTCATGATAAACAATATCGCCTTGGCGTACAGGAATAGCTTTGTTAAAAATTGGTCCATCAATCACCGTGGTGTGGAATTCACCACCTTCACCACATGGATCAATGCCACGATTTTCTAATTCTTGGATGTAGTCTAGGGTAAGGATTCTACCTAAATCTTCAATTTTCATACCAAGTTTGAGATTGACAGTGACGATCACACTGCGAAAACCAAGATTGATAAACTCTTCTACCACTACTTTATGTGGGCGTAACCACAATGGCATGCCTAATTTTAGTCCCACTTGCTGAGTCACACGATCATGCCAGCAGCCATGCTCAGGCATATCCAGATCACCAGTTACCAGTACTTCAGCACCTTGTTGTTTGGCTTGATTCAGCAGCGCAATAAACTTTGTTTCATAATCAGCCCAACTTGATGACGTCATATACACGGGTAAACCAATTGAATCTGCTTGGGCGCGGATAATATCGAGCGGCATCGCGTGTGACCGAGAACGTTGTCCTTGTTCTTCCAGCATCATAATCAAGCCGATCACAGTACCAGTTTGCATGGCATGGTATAAGGCGAGGGAACTGTCTTTGCCACCACTAAAAGAGACAACTGATTGCCTTTGATTAGCATTGGTTTTCCATGGGTCGTGCATGGTGTGATTCAACCGATTCTAAATAAAAGAGATTTTAACAAAACCCAATAAAAAAGCCCGCATAAATGCAGGCTTTATTTTGAGCAAGACAAGCTTATTTTTTCGGTGCTTGTTGCTGCTGTTGCTGAGCAGCTTTCATTGCTTCTTCAGTGAGCTTTTCTAACTTGCTCACAAGCGGTGCACCTAAGCAAGCTTGTAAATCTTTATTTTGCTGTTGTACAAAACCTAAAGTACTTGGACTTTTCTTCGCATTGATTGCGCTTTGGATTTCCCATTTTTGTGCTTCAGTTACTTTACCTTGCGCGTCAATTTGACAACCACAGAATTTGCTCACTTCCGCTGCTGTTAATTTACCGCCTTTTGCAGTTTGGTCTTTACATACATTGACCAATGCTGATTTTACATTGGTACTTTTATACGCAGTTTGTAATGGATTATCAGCTGCGTGAGTTGCAGTTGCAAATAATGCAGCAGCTGACATCATTGTAGAAAGAATAAGATTTGATTTAGAAAACTTCATATAATGTACCTAATTTTTACCCTAATATCGGTTATTCAGCGTAACGCGTTGGATCCGCAATACCTGCTTCGATAAAACCTTGTTGACGTAAACGACAGCTGTCGCATTTGCCACATGCACGTCCTTGAGCATCTGCCTGATAGCAGGATACCGTTTGACTATAGTCTACGCCATGTTCGATGCCTAAGCGTATAATATTCGCTTTGGATAAATGTAACAAAGGTGTTTCAATTTTAAGGGGTTTTCCTTCCACACCAGCTTTTGTTGCCAGACGAGCCAAATTGGCAAAAGCATCAATAAATTCAGGGCGACAGTCCGGATATCCTGAATAATCAACAGCATTGATTCCAATCACGATGGCAGCAGCGTCAAAAACCTCGGCTGCAGCAAGTGCATAAGATAAGAAAATAGTGTTACGTGCTGGAACATAAGTTACAGGAATGCCTTCTTGTAATTGTTCTGGGACCTCAATGTTATGATCTGTAAGTGCAGAGCCACCTAAATTACCCAAATCAATATTAATGACACGGTGCTCTACGCCTGCACGTTGTGCAAGTGCTTTTGCTGCATCAAGTTCAGTCGTCGAACGTTGACCATACATAAAGCTTAAAGCGATACATTCATAATTTGCCTGTGCCCAAGCAAGACACGTTGTTGAGTCTAAGCCGCCAGACAATAATACGATGGCACGAGAACGCATATTATTTTCCATGATTCAACCTAAAAATAAAATTTGATAAAAGCCGATCTATTTTGCAGAACGGATATGGTGAGTATTTTAACGACCAGATTCGTCATTCCATAACAGCTTATGTAACTGTAATTGGAAACGAACAGGGAGATGGTCTTCTAGAATCCATTGGGCTAAGTCACGCGCCAAGGCCGGCAGGGCGACAGCACCTTTTTCAACTGCAAAAGCAGGTGAGAACCAGACGGTACTTACTTTATCTTGCAACTGAAATTGTTCAAGTTGTTGTCTTGACCACTCATAATCCTCACGATTACAAATCACAAATTTAATCTGATCATGTGGCGTTAAGTAGTCAAGATTGCTGTATAGATTTCGATGATCTTCTTTAGAGGTCGGTGTTTTTAAATCCAGTACTTTGGAAACACGTGGATCGACTTTAGATACATCTAAGGCACCACTGGTTTCCAAGGAAACTTCAAAACCGAGGTCACATAGGCGCTGTAATAAAATCAGGCAATTGGGCTGAGCAAGTGGCTCGCCGCCAGTGACACAAATATAAGGGGTTTTATGTTGGCTTGCAGTTTCGATAATGTGTTCAAGCGATAAACGCTCACCACCTTCAAAAGAGTAGGTCGTATCACAATAACTACAGCGTAAAGGGCAACCTGTTAAACGAATAAAAACGGTCGGTAGACCAAAGGTATTCGCTTCGCCTTGCAAAGAGTAAAAGATCTCCGTGATGCGTAAACCCGCCGAAGGATCGGAGACAGGAATTGCAGAGGAACGTAAGGAAGCCATAAACAGTTACCACAAACAGTTGCTACACAAGCAGCATGCTACATAAAAAACAAAATCTCTACGACCATGACTGATCGTAGAGACGGGGAACGATCAAGTTCCGCAATAAATATTACAAATTAGTCTGCGCGTAATAAATCGTTCAAGCTGGTTTTAGCGCGAGTTTTCGCATCTACTTTTTTCACGATGATTGCAGCGTAAAGGCTGTAAGTACCGCATTTAGATGGAAGGCTACCCGCAACAACCACAGAACCTGCTGGTACGCGGCCATAATGAACTTCACCAGTCTCACGATCGAAGATCTTGGTTGATTGACCAATGAAAACGCCCATTGAGATGACAGAACCTTCTTCAACAATCACACCTTCAACAATTTCAGAGCGTGCACCGATGAAGCAGTTGTCTTCAATAATGGTTGGGTTTGCTTGTAATGGCTCTAAAACACCACCGATTCCAACGCCACCAGATAAGTGAACATTTTTACCAATTTGTGCACATGAACCTACAGTTGCCCATGTATCAACCATCGTACCTTCGTCTACATAAGCACCGATGTTGACATATGACGGCATCAAAATCACATTTTTCGCTTGGAAACTACCACGACGAGCTACAGCAGGTGGTACAACACGTACACCTGCTGCTTTGAACTGCTCTTCCGTCCAACCTGAGTATTTCGTATCTACTTTGTCATAGAAACGAAGATCACAAGCTTCAATTGGTTTATTGTCATTGAGTTTGAATGAAAGTAAAACTGCTTTTTTTAACCATTGGTGAACAACCCACTCACCATCGATTTTTTCCGCGACACGAAGTGTACCGTTGTCTAAAGCAGTCAATGCTTCTTCTACAGCTTGACGGATTTCTGTTGGGCAGTCCGTTGCGCTATAGTTGGCACGGTCTTCAAATGCTTGCTCAATGATTGTAGAAAGCTGAGACATGATCTTCGTTCTTCCAAAAAAATTTTGAAGATTTTACACTAATTTTCTAGGGTCTGTTGCCATTTTATAAATAGGTTGCGTTATAGGCTTAAATTTTATCAGACGAGGTATTAAACGCAGGGAATGGCTATTCCCTTGCCAAGTTTCATAACGAAGTATGAGGGAATTTAAGCCATAACCCGAGCAAGAGCAAAGCACTACTTTGATTGCAACGCATGGCGAAGGTTAATGATATGGACATTTTTGTCGCTACATCGTGATGTCTTGTTCATTTAGAGTGGCTAAATTTCACAAGTAATGCCTTGTTATCGCCTAAGAAATCTTGCACCCTGTACGGCTTATGTCGCAAGCATAGATAAAGTGGCGGCAGACTCTCAGAATCTTTGAAAAAAGAAGTTACAATATATTGTTTTAAATTTGAGCAACAAAACTGTAATAAAAATGGAGACCATTGTTTTTTATCTATAATTTATAAATACATAATTCATTCGAATTTGTATCAAAAAATAACAAAAAGTAATCAGTTTCTGTATAAAAAGTTAGCGATCATTCTTTTATGCTTATTCCACAAGCAACAATTATACATTTATTTAAATAAAAGCGTTTTTTGAGGAGACTTCAATGAAAGCTTTGCGTGTTATGTTAGCAGCAGGTGCATTAACAGCGATTGCAGGTACTGCATTTGCAGCAGATGAACAAGTGGTGAAGGAATCAGTTTATGCATTCCCTTCATACTTAGATCCAGTTTCAGTTCGTGCTGAGGTAGGTACTACAGGCTACGGTGGTGCAATTTCATATCGAGTCAATCCATACGTGAGCTTAAGCCTTGGTTATAATGGTGGCGATATTTCTTGGTCAGACAGTTTAAAAATTGATGGCACGAAATATGATATGGACATGGACAATAAAACAGCATATTTAAATGCTGAAATTTATCCATGGGGTACTAATCAAAATGCATTTGCTCGTGCTCTTTATGTAGCAGCAGGCGTTGGTTATTTAGACAACGAATATAACTTGAAAAAACGTGTTGGTGGCAACAGTTTAGTTAAGGTTAATGGTGAGCGTTTTACAACAACCAACACTCAGAGTGCACAAATTGATGGTACGATGAATTATGATAATGATATCGCACCATACTTAGGTCTTGGTTTAAATGCTCCTGTATATAAAAATATAGGCGTGTTTGGTGAAGTTGGTGCTTATTACACAGGTAATCCAACTGTTAACTTAAAAACTTCTGGCGATGACCAAATCATCGGTAGTAATGGTAATACTTTAGAAAGCGCTGTTGATAAAGAACAACGCAATATTGAAAACAAAAGCAGATATGAGTGGATGCCAGTTGCAAAAGTGGGTGTGAGCTTTAAGTTCTAATCCATGCATTCAGCATAAAAAAACGAGCTTAATGCTCGTTTTTTTATGCTCTTTAATTAAGTCAAACAAAAGGCTCATGATGAGCCTTCTGTTTTCTGGATAATTTATTCTTCTGGATAAGCCACTTTTTTCAGTGCCTTAATATCTGTTTCTGGTGAGCAGAGCGAAATAAATTCATAACCATAGCCACGGAGTAGGTGTCCTTTGCGTACCGCAATCCAAGTGGTATTAACACCAAATATATCTGTTTTGATTTGCTGTAAACGATAATCACGCTCTGCGTCATAAGCGACATCGTTGACAATTCCGACACCCATATTTAGTTCAACATAGGTTTTGATGACATCGGCATCAAGTGCAGACATTACAATGTCAGCATGCAATTGTGCATCTTCAAAGGCCTTATCAATTTTAGAACGCCCTGTAAAACCACCATGATAAGTAATCAATGGATATTCAGCTAAGACGTCCAGATTGATTTTATCTAGTTTTGCCAAAGGATGGTCTTTTGGGGTGATAATGCTATGGTGCCATTCATAATAAGGTACGCTTGCCAAGTTATCTTCTGTTGTTAAAGACTCAGTTGCAATACCAATATCTGCTTCACCTTGGAGTAGCATTTCTGCAATCTCAACAGGGCTGGCTTGTTGTAATACCAAATGTACTTTTGGAAATAACTTTTTAAACTGATTCACAATCGGGGGCAGCACATAACGTGCCTGAGTATGTGTGGTTGCGATAGTCAGTGTACCTTCATCAACTTTATTAAAATCATCGGCTAGACGTTTAATATTGTCAGCATCGACCAACATCCGTTCTACAATGCTTAATAAGGATTGGCCCGGTTCGGTGAGGCCTAATAAGCGTTTACCTTTGCGTACAAATAGCTGTACACCTAATTCATCTTCTAAGTCTTTAATGTGTTTACTGACACCAGATTGGGAGGTATAAAGTGCCGCAGATGCTTCAGTTAAATTAAAGTTTTGGCGAACAGTTTCTCGAATAATTCTGAGTTGTTGGAAGTTCATAAAAGTTTTTCCTCGTAAGAGGATGGGGCGTGTTTTACCCCATCAATATTATTTTAAGCAACTTGCGTTGTTTGATCTGCGAATAAATGAAGTTGAGCTGCACTGATCCAAACGGTTTGATTTGGTTTGAATTGATGTAAGTTCGCCTCTTCTACACTTAATAAAATTTCGATAGTACGTCCACTACGATCTTGTAACTCCGCCACAACTCGACCTGCAATCCACACTTCACGTAAGAACGTTGCCTCAATGGTGTTGGCTTGAGGTTGGGTATGAATATGTAATTCATTTGGTCGTGCAAATGCAATCACTTTCCCTTGCGGGGCATCTAATAGCATTGGTAGCTGAATACGATCATCACCGATACGGATAATACCGCCAGTATGCTCACCTTCAAAACGATTTGCTTGACCAAGGAAATCAAAAACAAATGGGGTTGCAGGTTTTTCATACACTTCACGTGGTGAACCAATCTGTTCAACATCACCTTTGTTCATCACGATAATCTGATCAGCGACTTCTAAAGCTTCTTCTTGATCGTGAGTCACAAAAATTGAAGTGATATGCAGCTCATCATGTAAGGTACGTAACCAACGGCGTAATTCTTTACGTACTTTGGCATCAAGTGCACCAAATGGTTCATCAAGTAACAAAACACGTGGTTCAACTGCGAGTGCACGGGCTAATGCAATACGTTGACGTTGACCACCAGATAGCTGAGCTGGATAGCGATCCGCTAAGAAACCCAGTTGTACCAAATCCAGTAAGCGAGTCACACGTTTTTTTATTTCAGCTTCAGATGGACGTGTTGCGCGCGGGCGAACGCGTAAACCAAAGGCAATGTTGTCAAAAACAGTCATGTGGCGGAACAGGGCATAATGTTGGAAAACAAAACCAACTTGACGTTCACGCACGTGGATGTCCGTTGCATCTTCACCTTCAAGTAAAACCTGACCACCATCTGCAGATTCTAATCCTGCAATGATGCGTAATAAGGTTGTTTTTCCGCAGCCTGAAGGACCAAGTAGGGCAACTAATTCACCTTCAGGAAAGTCCAAAGAGATATTTTTCAGCGCATGGAATGCACCAAAGTGTTTTTCAATATTTTTAACTTGAATACTCATGTGTTTATTCCTTAGTGATTCGGCTGATGTTTATTTGCTTGCTCTTGACGAATTTCCAGCCAAGTTTTCAAAATCAATGTAATGATCGCTAAAAATGCCAGTAATGAAGACACAGCAAATGCAGCACTAAAGGTATATTCGTTATAAAGAATCTCGACGTGTAACGGTAAAGTGTTGGTTTGACCGCGAATATGACCTGAAACCACGGATACCGCACCGAACTCACCCATTGCACGGGCATTACACAGAATTACGCCGTAAATCAGACCCCATTTGATATTAGGTAAAGTCACTCTCCAGAAGGTTTGCCAACCTGAAGCACCGAGTACAATCGCAGCTTCTTCTTCCTCAGTCCCCTGTGCTTCCATTAAAGGAATTAACTCACGTGCTACGAAGGGAACAGTAATGAAAATAGTGGCGAGTACAATCGCAGGTACGGCATACAAGATTTTGATGTCATGATCCATTAACCAACTGCCCATCCAGCCTTGTGTACCAAAAATCAGAACTAACATTAAACCTGCGATCACTGGTGATACTGAGAAAGGCATATCAATAATGGTGGTTAAGATGGCTTTACCACGAAACTGGAACTTTGCAACTGCCCATGCAGCTGCGACACCAAACACCACATTAATGGGTACTGCAATCGCGGCAGTGAGCAAGGTCAGTTTGACGGCTGATAAAGTATCTGAATCGGTTAAAGCATTAATATAAACGGTCAGACCTTGTTTAAATGCTTCAACAAAAACCAAAATCAGCGGGAGGATTAAGCAGCTCAGGAAAAAGATCAGTGCAACACCAATCAAGGTATAGCGAACCCAAGTCGGTTCACGGGTTGCATCTCTAGTTTGTAATTTGAGTGCTAAAGCATTGCCATTGGTATTTAAACTCATTGTGCAACTCTCCCTGTACGACGGCTAGCCCATGCTTGCACCAAGTTAATTAAAAATAAGATGCCAAAAGAGAGGACGAGCATAACCACAGCGATGGTGGTTGCACCTGCGTAATCGTATTCCTCTAAGCGAGAGATGATCATCAAAGGTGCAATTTCTGTTTTATAAGGTTGGTTGCCTGCAATGAAAATAACAGAGCCATATTCACCAACGCCACGTGCAAATGCTAAGGCAAAACCTGTTAGCAAAGCAGGGAATAAAATCGGCAAAATGATTTTAGTAATGGTTTGCCAACGATTCGCTCCTAATGCTGAAGCGGCCTCTTCCAATTCAGTTTCAATATCACTGAGTACAGGTTGTACAGTACGAACCACGAAGGGAAGACCAATAAAGATTAAAGCAAGTGTGATCCCAATCGGGGTATAAGCCACTTCAATCCCGAGTGGAGAAAGGTATTGTCCAATCCAGCCTGTTGGGGCATATAAAGAGGTTAAGGCAATACCTGCAACAGCAGTCGGTAGGGCAAACGGCAAGTCCACCAAAGCATCGACAATACGTTTGCCTGGGAAGTTATAACGGACCAGACACCAAGCCAATAACAAACCAAAAATAACGTTCACTAAAGCGGCAATCAGTGCGGCACTAAAGCTAAGCTGTAAGGATTTTAAAATTCGTTCTGAGGTTAAGATTTCCCATAAGCCATCCCATCCAATCCCAAAAGATTTGATAAATACAGCAGATAAAGGAATAAGCACAATCAAAGACACGTAAGCGAGGGTGAAGCCTAATGAGAGACCAAACCCAGGCAGCACTCGGGAACGCTGCGACATGATATTTCCTCAAAGAGAAATGTTTGCTAAAACAAGCAAATAAATAATGCGAATACTAGAATTACGGAAAGCTGGGGTTAGGCAAATTTCAAATTAAAATTTGCCTGACTCATTCGGACGATAGGCTGCATCTTTTTTTCAGGGAGCAAGTAGTTCAGGATATCAGGGAAGGGGCCAAATCCAGATGCGACATTGATATGACCAACTGGACCTAAATTAATCGGTGTTAATTTCCATGCCTGAGCCAATTGCAAGGCATCGACATAACCCAACCAAGGGTCATTTTCACTAATCAATAATGTGGTTGGCACTTCTATTTTGAGCTGCTGAAAATACTGCTTATAGTCAGTCAAGCTATGACGCGCAAAACCTGCTTCACCAAACCGTGCAGGGTTCGCCGGTGCAACCAAAATCAGATTTTTAACTTTTGCTCTGAGTTCTGGGTGTTCAGCCAGCGCTGCTACACTGGTTAAGCAGCCAAAGCTATGTGCAACGATTTGAACAGGCGCTGGAGCGGCTGAAACAGTTTTAACAAATTGCGCCACCCATTCGCTGAGCACAGGACGATCCCAATGTTGCTGTTGAACGCGAGAGCTAGACACGAGTTGCTGTTGTAACCAAGACTGCCAATGCTGCGCTTCGCTACCACCTACACCTGGAACAATTACGGTATGAATCATGTCCGCTCTCCCTATTTACCCGTTGAGTAAATTATTTTGTTGTACTGTTGATCTTGACGATTTGGTCAAAGATACCGCCATTATCAAAGTGAGTTTTTTGCACCTTAGTCCAGCCGCCAAACTCTTGGTCAATCGTCACCAATTTAAGTGGTTTAAACACGTTGCTGTATTTCTTTAATACTGCGGCATTACGTGGACGGTAGAAGTTGCGTGCGGCAATCTCTTGTCCTGCTGGTGAATACAGGTAGTTCAAGTAACCACGAGCGATTTGTAGATTACCTTTTTTCTCAGCATTCTTTTCAACGACAGCCACTGGTGGTTCTGCAAGAATAGAAAGAGTAGGTGTGACGATTTCGAATTTGCCTGGTTGCTCACGTACGGCAAGATAAGCTTCATTTTCCCAAGCCAGCAATACATCACCGATACCGCGTTCAGCAAATGTTGTGGTTGCACCACGTGCGCCTGAGTCAAGTACTTTGGTTTGTTTATAAATTTGACGAACAAATTCTTGAGCTTTAGCGTCGTTACCACCTTTTTGATGTTTCGCCCACGCCCAAGCACCTAAGTAGTTCCAACGTGCGCCACCCGATGTTTTTGGATTTGGTGTAATGATTTCTACACCTGGCTTAACAAGATCACCCCAATCTTTGATTTGTTTTGGGTTGCCTTTACGAACAAGGAATACAATTGTTGAGGTATATGGCGTAGAGTTGTTCGGTAATTTCTTTTGCCAGTCTGCTGGAAGTAGTTTTGCATTTTCCGCAATCTCATCGATATCTGCTGCAAGTGCAAGTGTGACTACATCAGCATTTAAACCATCAATCACGGCACGGGCTTGTTTACCTGAACCACCGTGTGATTGTTTAAAGTCGATGTCTTGACCGGTACGCTGTTTCCAGAATGTACCGAATTGTTTGTTAAAATCTGTATATAACTCACGAGTCGGATCATAAGAAACGTTTAAGAATTCTTGTGCCGCAAATGAAGAAACTGAGAGCAATGCGGCAATGACGCCGACTTTAACTTGAGAAAAACGCATGGAAAACCCCTTTAAATTGATCTGTTATAAGCAGATCTTCAATCACTGTTTGGAATATGTACGCAGCATAACGCCAGTTTTTTTGCAAAAAAAATAATAAAAATCGAATTTGTTATGAAAAAAATAGAAATAGATAAAACAGATAAGCTTTGCTGAATTATTGATAAATAAGAAATTTTTAATTCTCAGTTTAAGTTGTTATACTTATTTAAAATCAATGGCTTATTTGTTTTTATGGTAGGTCTTATATAGAGTGGATAGGTACTTAAATCATGCAGTGTTATAAAAATGGACAATTGATTGACTCCATTCCTTTATTAGACCGAGCTTTTCACTATGGAGATGGTTGCTTTACCACCGCACGTATTTTTCACGGAAATTTTGAGCTAAAAGAACTACACTTTGCACGTTTAAAATTGGCGTGTAATAGCCTCAGTCTTGATGCAGATTTATCCTTTGTTGAAAAGTCTTTTGTGCACTTACAACAGCAACATCCAAATCTGAATGGCACTTTAAAAGTCGTGATTAGCCGTGGTGAAGGTGATCGTGGCTATAGTCTGCCATTACATGCGGCTGATGTTTATGTATGGTATTACCCAAGAGTGACACAGGTTTTTCAGCCTGAGTGGATTGAAAGTGGCATGTTAAATCATGCTTTGGGTTTGAATATGCCTCATTTAGTGGGTTTAAAAACGTTGAACAGATTAGAACAAGTTTTACTAAAACAAGAAGCTGATCAGCGTGGTTGGTTAGAAGCCCTCGTTAGTGATGTACAAGGCTATATTGTTGAAGGGGTGAGCAGTAATTGTTTTATTCGTATAAATGATCGATGGATTACGCCTGAACTTCGTTATAATGGCGTCCACGGTGTGATGAGAGCCAAAATCTTGTCGAGAATGCAGCAATATCAGATTGAATGTGAGCAGCGCTGTATCGATATGAATGAGATTGGCCATATCCAAAGTTTATTTTTTTGCAATGCGTTACATCCAATGAAAGCGGTTGTTCGATTTAATGATCAGGCCTTAGCGCAGCAACCCTATCTTGATTTATTTGAAACTTTAAAACTTAGCCAGATTGATTAATATGCCAAAGCCGCCTAGTTCCAGCAAAAGTAAGAAAAAGCCCAAAGCGAAACCGAAATCCAGATTTTCTTTTTTTAAAGCCTTTTTGATCGCCATTGTTATTTTTGTTTTGGTGATCTTTGGCATTGTATGGTCGAGTTTATTTAAAAACTACCCTGTAGACAGTAAAAAACAGCTTTTAGTGATTTCTTCTGGTGATACCTATTCAAGATTTATTGACCGTTTAGCCAAAGAAAATAAAGTGAATTTTCCAATAGTTTTAAAGTTGTATCAGAAGTTTATGATTCATGACACCATGAAAGCGGGTGTCTATGAAATCACAGAAGGCATGAGTATTCGTCAGGTGATGGATATGTTGTCTGATGCAGATAATGCGCAGATGAACCGTATTCTGGTGATTGAAGGGACGACCTTTTCACAGTTGATTCAGAGTTTGCGAAAAGATTCGAATGTCACCAATACATTGCTTGATCTTCCTCAAACTGAATTGTTAAAACAATTAGATATTCCTTTTACACATCCAGAAGGTTTGTTTGCACCTGATACGTATTTCTTTGCCAAAGGCGAAACGGATAAAAAAATCTTAACTGATTTGTATCGCCGTCAAATGAAATCTTTGGATGAGGCTTGGGCCAAGAAAGCACCGAATTTACCTTACAAAGATAAGTATGAAGCCTTGATCATGGCTTCGATTATTGAAAAAGAAACCAGTTTAGATAGTGAGTTAGAACAGGTTTCAGGTGTCTTCGTCCGTCGTTTGAAAATGGGGATGCGCTTACAAACTGATCCAACCGTGATTTATGGTATGGGGGAGAATTATAAAGGCAATATCACCCGTAATGACTTGCGTACGCCAACGGCGTATAACACCTATACCATTAACGGTTTACCACCAACGCCAATTGCTTTACCAAGTAAAAAAGCAATTGAAGCAGCGATGCATCCAGATGATGCCAAAAATATCTATTTTGTTGCCACGGGCAATGGTGGGCATAAATTTACCGCGTCTTTAGAAGACCATAATCGTGCAGTGCAAGATTATTTAACTGTACTACGTTCAAAGAAAAAGCAGGGCGAATAATGTTTATTAGTTTTGAAGGTACGGAAGGTGTTGGTAAGACTACGCTGATTCGTAAAATTCATCAGTACTTTGAACAGCAAGGTAAAGAAGTGGTGTTGACCCGTGAACCGGGTGGAACACCATTGGCTGAGCAGATTCGCTCACTGTTGTTGGCGGTGAATCATGAAGAGCAAATGAGTCATGATACCGAGCTGTTATTGATTTATGCAGCACGGGCACAGCATTTACAGCAAGTGATTTTACCTGCATTAGAGGCAGGCAAAATTGTGCTGAGTGATCGTTTTACCGATGCCAGCTTTGCTTATCAATGTTCTGGACGCGGTTTAAGTCAGGAAAAGCTGCAATTGTTAAATCAAACTTTTGTGGCGAAAATGCCAAATATCACCTTTTGGTTAGATGCACCGATTGAGTTGGGCATGACCCGTGCGCGAGAGCGTGGTGCCTTGGATCGTTTTGAGCAAGAGAAATTAAGTTTCTTTGCTAAAGTTCGTGCAGGTTATGAGACTTTATGGCAAGCAGAGCCTGAACGGATCAAGCGTTTGGATGCAACACAGAATGCGGATATTGTGTTTGAAGAGGCTTTGCAATATTTGAAATAAAGATTTTTATTCTAAATTTGCATTGCCACATAGTTTTTGTGGCAATGCATTAGGTCATATTGTTCTTGTCTTTTTTCTAAGGTGAGAGGTAATAAGTGAATATGCGCTGTTATAAATAAGATTTAAAACTAATTATAGTTCACGGATTTTTTATATATTTAACTTGGAATTTTAATAAGAGGATTTTTTAATTTAAATGAATGTTGCGAAGTATTTGACTCTTTGTTAATTTACAGCGACAAATAGTAAGGGGTCGATATTAATGAGAAATATATTATTTTTTAGTTTTGTTTTTACTTTAGTTGGTTGTTCAACAGTACCTGTAACGACTGATTCAGCTAAAAATCTTCCAATGGATTGAATTTATAATCCTGAATACTTTTCAAAACAATCACCAGATCAAGCAAAAGTAACCTTTTTAAGAGATAAAGGGTTTACTGGAGGTGGTTGTTCGCATGATATTTATGTAAATAATACTAAAGTATTCTCCATTCGTCCTAATGAAAAGGGCGTTATTTATCTGAAACCAGATTATTACATTTTTAGATTAGAAACTGGTGGTGGCATATGCCCAAATATTGCGACTTCGCAAGAGACGACATTAAAGCCAAATGCGGAGGCAGAATATCGAATCTTATTACCGTCTGATATGAACTTGAGACTAACTAGAATTAAATAATAAAAAGCTAATATTTAAAAGAGTTTGATGCATCGATTGAATTGGGGATGACTCGTGCGTGCGAGCATGGTGCATTGGACCGTTTTGAGCACGAGAAATAAAGTTTCTTTGCTAAAGTTCGTGCAGGTTATGAGACCTTATGGCACGCAGAACCTGAACGGATGAAGCGTTTGGATGCAACAGAGAATGCGGATTTTGTGTTTGAAGATGCTTTGCAATATTTGAAATAGGCCTTAAGTAATATCCAGTCCGAAAAATAGCCTGTTTTTTAGTATTTGAATTCAAGTTGTTATTTACTATCGAGATTGGCGGCATGGATGCCGCCAGTTGGACAGGGGTAACAAGGATGTACCCTCTGTCTAACAAGGGATTTTGATTACTTTGATCCTTCAAAGTAATGTATTGCCTATACAAACAGCATCTAATTATTCTGATTATATGAGGCAGTGCCAATTAAAAAATAATAGGTGAATAAATTGAGTGTTATTCATTCACCAACGGCTGTTCTACTTTAAAATTTGGTGGCGTGAGTACTGTCTTACGAATCTCATTTGAGAGTTCAGGATAATCTAGCGTGTAATGCAAACCGCGTGATTCCTTACGTTCCATTGCGCAACGTACAATCATTTCAGAAACTAAAACTAGATTACGCAATTCAATCAAGTTTTTGCTGACACGATAATCCTGATAATACTCAGTGATTTCACGTTTCAACATTTCAATACGGTGTAAGGCGCGTTGCAAACGTTTGGTGGTACGCACAATACCCACATAGTTCCACATAGTAGAACGTAGCTCATCCCAGTTTTGCAGGATTACCACATCTTCATCTGCATCAGTCACTTGCGTTTCATCCCAAGAAGGAACTTCGGGCAATTTAAAGTCTGCATCAAATTTCTGTTCGATATCTTCTGCTGCACTCATGCCATAAACAAAACATTCAAGTAGTGAGTTACTTGCCATACGGTTAGCACCATGCAAACCAGTATATGAGGTTTCACCAATGGCATATAAACCATCTAAATCGGTTTGGCTATGTTCATCCACCACCACACCGCCACAGGTGTAATGTGCAGCTGGAACCACAGGAATCATATCTTTGGTGATATCAATACCGAGTTCAAGCAAACGTGCATATAGTGTCGGGAAGTGTTCGGTAATAAACTCAGGTGATTTATGCGTGATGTCTAACCAAACATGACGAATACCTAAACGCTTGATTTCATGGTCGATGGTACGTGCCACAATGTCACGTGGAGCAAGTTCAGCACGTTCATCAAAACGTAGCATAAAACGTTCGCCGTCTGGTAAACGCAAATAAGCACCTTCACCACGCATCGCTTCGGTGATCAAGAACGAACGCGCTTTTGGATGGTATAAACAGGTCGGATGGAATTGGTTAAATTCCATATTGGCCACACGGCAACCTGCCCGATAGGCCATAGCAATACCATCACCGGTCGCAATATCAGGGTTCGAGGTATAGAGATAAGCTTTCATTGCACCACCACAGGCAAGTGCGGTGAATGGCGCGAGGAAAGTATGAACCTGTTCATTAGCTTCATCTAAAGCATATAGACCGATTGAACGATTGGCTTGGTTTTGATGCCCAAGCTTGTGTAGGGTAATCAGATCAATCGCAATATAATTTTCAAAAATTGTAATATTTCGTCGTTCTTTCGCACGTTCAACCAAGGTGGTTGAAATGGCTTTGCCTGTTGCATCGGCAGAGTGAATGATACGGCGTTGTGAATGTCCACCTTCACGGGTAAGGTGCAACTGCTCGTCATCATCTAGCGTAAATTGCACACCTTGCTTGAGCAGGAAATCAACCGAAGGTTTACCACCTTCGACGGTGTGTTTGACGGCATCTAATTCACAAAGATGACCGCCTGCAATCATAGTGTCATTAATATGTTGTTGAATAGAATCTGTTTCGTCTAAGACTGCAGCAACACCGCCTTGCGCATAGAAGGTACTGGCTTCTGTCAGCGCTGCCTTGGCTAAAATTGCAATGTTGTAATGACTTGGTAAAGAGAGTGCAAGACTTAAACCTGCACCGCCACTGCCCACAATAATCACATCAAAATGGTGAATTGTTTTTAAATCAGGCATGTCAATCTGCTTCAGTTTTAAACGTTCGCTAATGACACCGCTTTTTTATCAAAAAGGCAAGGGCTAATCTGCCTAGAATTGAGTGAATTTTTAGCGAATGCGACTTATTTGCCGATTATTTTTTGCCTCATCTGTATGAATGAGAAAATGATTAGGTTTCAGTACATTGTTTTAATCTATCGTTAAGCTGTTCAGGATAAAACCATTTCTATCGGGTAAAGTATGGCGTGTTTCTCCATAGTTTATTCACATTTCATCATTCTAGATCGTTGTATGCATTGAAAATATAAACATATTTTTACGAAAAGAATGATGGGTGTGTGCTAGAAATATAGACCTAAATTTCATTTTAATTATCAGTATGTAGGTTCTTGCTTCATGAAAAGTCGCTATTTACAACAAGGAATGTATGCTGCGGTATTTACGATAGCAGCATCTCAAGTCAATGCTGCATCGCCAGTAGATTTTTCAAATCTCGTTGAGCAGGTCAGTCCTGCGGTCGTGAGTGTCAATGTTGTTAAGAAAATGACTCAGGAAGAGTTATTACAGCAACAAGTCCCTGAAATTCTACGTCGTTTTTTTGGTAACCAAGTGATTATCCCTCAACAGCAGGGACCTCAAGAAAAAACGGCATATGGTAGTGCCTTCTTTATCGGGAAAGATGGCTACTTACTCACGAACCGTCATGTAATTGCAGATGCTTCACGTATCAGTATTACCTTAAATGATCGTCGTGAATTGGATGCGACACTTGTAGGAAGTGATGAGCGTACAGATATTGCATTGCTTAAAGTGAGTGGCAATAATTTTCCAGAATTAAGAATTGGTAATGTAGATCAACTCCGAGTAGGCGAGCCTGTACTCGCCATTGGTTCACCATTTGGTTTTGATTATTCCGCTTCGGCAGGGATCGTCAGTGCAAAATCAAGAAATATGAGTGGGGAAACTTCGGTTCCATTTATTCAAACTGATGCGGCTTTAAACCCAGGTAACTCAGGTGGTCCATTGTTTAACCAGCGTGGTGAAGTGGTGGGTGTCAACTCACGTATCTTTAGTGGTACGGGGGGGTATATGGGCTTATCATTCTCGATCCCAATTGATGTGGCGATGGATGTCGTACAACAATTGAAAACCACTGGTAAAGTCACCCGTTCTTATCTTGGTATTATGATGCAGGATATTGATCGTAACTTGGCAGAAGCCTATAAACTGCCGAAACCAGAAGGCTCATTGATTACTCAGGTTGCACCAAAGTCCCCAGCTGAAAAAGCAGGTCTAAAATCTGGTGATGTGATTTTAAAAGCCAATGGTGCGCCAATTTCGCGTACCAGCGATTTGCTTTATTCACTAAATCGTATTGCGCCGAACCAAACTGTTCAACTGGAAATTCTACGTGATGATAAAACACGTACAATTTCTGCAACATTGGGTACTGCACCAGATGACACTGCTGCTGATGCTGAGAAAAATAACCCAACCAGTGGTTTAGGCATGAGTATCCGTGATCTAACTGCAGCTGAGCAAGCGCGTTTAGATGTGCGTGGTGGTATCTTGATTCAAGATGTGAAGCGTGGTGGTACTGCGTCCTTATCAAATCTGGTTGGGGGTGATGTGATAGTGCAGGTGAATGGTACAGCGATTACCAACAGCCAACAGTTTGCAAAAACTGTTTCTGCCTTACCAAAAAATAGTGTTGCGCGTGTAACGATTATTCGCCAAGGTCAACGTGCAATCCTTGGATTACGTTTACCTTAATGCTGGCATGAAGGCTATGTTGCTAAAACCACTCTAGATTAGGGTGGTTTTTATTTTGAAATACTTTCGTGTTTAGACTAGTGTAGCTAGTGGCACATTGTTTGATGAAATATACAATATTATGAGTACGATTTTTGATTTAAAAATACAAGTCCAGCCCAAGCATATCGATGTATTGGGTCATGTGAACAATGTGATGTACATCCAGTGGATGCAAGATGTTGCTTCAGCACACATCGAAACATTGGGTTTAGGTTTGGCACAATATTTAGAACTGAAACACGCTATGGTCGCGGTTGAACATCATGTTCAATACCGTAAGGCAGCACTGGAAGGTGAGGAAGTCATCTTGCGGACATGGCTAGATGATATTAATGCACTTTACTCGTTCCGTCAGTACGCCTTCTATCGACCTAAAGATCAGAGTGTTTTATTTGTTGGTAATACTAAATGGGCGTGTATTGAAATTGATTCAGGGCGACCAAAGCGAATGTCGCCGAGTTTTACCCAAGCTTATCAACCGATTGCTGCAGACTTAGATCCTATGGATTTTAGTGTGAACTATTTTGAATAGAAAGCATTAAGTTTCGAGCAGATGAGAGCGTATTTGATGCAACCATTGAAGACATTAGCAACAGAACGTTTGATTTTAAATAGCCTACATTTAGATGATACTGCATTTGTTCTCGATATGTTTTCAAATGCTCAAGTACTCGAATTTTATGATTTAGATGCTTTTTCTGGGATTGAACAGGCGGAAGCACTGATTCATCGAATGCATCATCGTTATTGTTCAGCATCGGGCTTTCGTTATGCGATACGTTTTAAGACTGGTGAAATGATTGGCGGTTGTGGTGTTAATCGCATTATTGAGGAGGGTGGTGATCATCGTGCGATTATTGGTTATGACTTACATCCGAATTACTGGGGAAATGGTTATATGCTTGAGGCAATTACAGCGATGTTAAATTTGATTCGAACTGAATTGTTGTTTGATCGAAAAATTCGCCATGTAGATGCACAAGTCATGCAGCAAAACCTTAAATCACAACGACTATTACAGAAATTAGAATTTCATCAAATTCAACCTGTGGTCGAAATGGGGCGAACATTCTTGCAATTTCGATTGTCGTTATTTTGATATTGAGTTATTTGGGCCTAATGCTATACCGCATAAAACGTCTAGGCATAAATTTCTTTCGTCTTCATACCGACCTTCTGTTATAATCGCGGGCAATTTTATTAAACCATTTGGCTCACTACTTTTTGAAAGTATAGAGCGTTCTATTTTGTTAAGGTAACCCATGGCGCAAGCTAAAAAATCCGTAGATATCAAAAATATACGCAATTTCTCGATCATTGCTCATATTTATGATTGAAGTGGAGTAGCTAAAAGTCGCTATCGGACACAATAAGTCAAGAAATCAAGTAAAGCCCACATGTTGGGCTTTTTTTCACGGTCACTATCGGACATAATCAGACACTAAGCGAACCTATAAGCAAAGCAAATTATGTACACAAATGAGTACATATTTGAGGGTTTTTCACTGTTCCTTCAGTTTAGTGTTGGTATTTATGGCTCTTACAGAATCTTGGTTAAAAGCGCAGCTCGGAAGGGATAGAGATAAGCTAGAAGAATTTTCAGATCGTGATGCCATGGGGGTGAGAATCACACCCAAGGGCAAAGTTATATTTCAATTACGATACCGCTATAACGGGAAACAACACCGACTTGATCTTGGCTCATATCCAAACATCACTTTAAAAGAGGCCCGTTTAGAGTCGGATCGTTTACGTGCTCTATTGGAAAAAGGCCATGACCCTAAACAAGTAAGATTAAAAGAGCTTTCAAGCATTCAGAATGCCTATACATTTGAAAAACTATTTTCTGAATGGTATGAAAAATTCTGTTTTCCTAACAAAGCTAGTCATCATGATATTAAGCGTTCATTCGAAATTTATGTTCTGCCGAAATTTGGAAGCCAAAATAGTGATGACATTACAGCTTATCAATGGATTTCATTATTAGAGGATGTCGTGCGTCATAGCCCATCAATTGCAGCACGTTTACTTTTGAATGCTAACCAGTGCTTAAAATGGGGCGGTAAGCGGGGTATAGTTACTACGAACCACCTTGCCAACGTCTCAGCAAAACATGACCTTAGAATCGAGAAGAACGTAAAAGAGAGGGCATTAAGTGATTATGAAATTCATATCTCATTTGATGCGTTGAAAAATACAAGAATGGCCAAAAAGAATAAGCTATTTTTAACGATGCTATTGGTATATGGATGCCGAGTAGGAGAGTTAAAATTAGCCAAGAAATCAGATTTTGATTTTGAAAAGAATATTTGGTCAGTACCAGCAGCAAACCATAAAACTGGCAAAAAAACTAAAAAACCTTTAATCAGGCCAATTACCGAAAACATCAAGCCATATTTGATGCAAGTTATGAAGTTATCACCTGAATCAGTTTATCTATTCACTGCAGATGGATCAGATCAGCCACTTGGTGAATCATCACACCTGACAATGCCATATAACATTTTTCAATGGTTAAAGCGGCATAAAGGGATTGAGATTCAACACTGGTCAGTGCATGACTTGAGACGTACCATGAGAACAAACATGTCTACGATTGCACAGCCGCACGTATGTGAGATCATGCTAGGGCATGCATTGCCTAAAATTTGGGGAACATACGATAAGCATGATTATTTAGATGAGCAATATGAAGCTTATACGAAGTGGGTAGAACGGTTAGAAAATATTTGGATAGATGAAACGCTAGCGAACTAGCGTTTTTTCTTTTTGCGGAGTGGCAACGATTGAAACCATGTAAGGATTTTGCCTGAGTCATAATTGTTGCCTGAATTACGGCATGCTGAGAATGGCTTAGGCATAGGGTTCTCAAATTCTTCCTCATCTTGCCAGCGACATAATGTACGTGATGAGCGTTTAAGAATTTGCTCTAGATCTGCAGTCTTTAATACCGGTTCAGACTTCAAAGCTTCTTCAATTGTCATACCTTGAAAACTAGCCATTTATTTGCTCTCCACATTTTCTTTTCTATTTGCATCGCGTATAGCTTTCGCCCAAGATTCAATTTTTTCTATAGTTTGGTACCGCCATTCTGGAACAGCTTTTTCACCTTCGATATTATCAATCACTAGGTCATTGCAGATTGCAATAATTGCATCAGCTGCTTTTGCAGTTAATTCATTCATGCTGCAGCCCTCACGCTTGTATTGGATCTAATGCCTCTAACTCTGTATCCGAGTTTGGTGCGACTCATGCCGATCTGATCTGCAGCTAAACGCTGATTACCTTTGCTATAAATTAATGCTTTTTGAATGATGGTCATTTCAATATGCGATAGGATTCTTTTAACCGCCGTACCTTCGACCTCAATTGCACATTCAATATCATTCTCACAAAGAACAATCCCTGTATTTTTAGCTTTTAGCCAGGTATCCCAAAGAACTACAATTTGATCGAATCTAAAAATGCAGTTTGTGTCACGCTGGATAGAATGGATACTGCCTTTCTGATCCCATTCAATTTTCAACACACCTAAAGCTTTAACATGATCCATAAAGTATGCTTGCTCAACTTTAATATTTAGCATGATGTTCTCCCAACTACTTTAACCAGGGCGCGGTATTGATCTTGTAATTCCCCAGCACGTTTCTCAATCCACCGACTTTTTTGGCGTGTGAGCTCTTGCTCTGTACAATACCGGTTCATGTTTTTAAAGATGCCAAAGTTCTCGGCCAATTGTTCTTCTGCACGTTTAGTGGCAGTTTCTAAGCTCAACTCTGCAGGCATAAGAATAAATTTTTCTTGATCTTGATTTGACATCACTTTCTCCAAATCGATTCTTTAAATTTGGCGTTGGCCACCAGATCCGTTATTTCTGATTCATTCACATTTTGGAAAATGTGCGTCATATTTCCCCCGAATACGTAAAGTATTCGGGTTTTGGTTGAGTAGTTGAATCTCATGGCAGATCCTCATCAATGGAAGTTGATGCAGATTGTTCTAACTCTGCTCTGCGTGAACTGACATAACGCATCATTTCTGGTTGTGCTATTGGGTCCATAGCAGACACATCGATTTCAAGTGCATCCAGTGCAGTTAAATCAGGTGCATTTTGGATTTGTGCCATTAAAGATGGTTGTTTATCCGCTTTCTCGTTTTGAAGTACTTCTAAGCGTTTATGCATGTACTGCAGCAAAGGTTGACGCTGATCTGCTGACCAAGAATTAGTTGATTTAATAACTGTATTAACCTCATCAGGCGTTGTAGATTCATCAACTCGTTTCTTTAATTCAATAAGTTTGCTTTGGTATTTTTCCTCTTCTTCTTCGATTGGCTTGCGCTCATTGTTTTTTTGCACAGTTTCAACATCTATATTTTGTGCCTGGGCAACAGCTGCAGCTGCTACAACATTTATATCAACTGGTGCTTGCTGTGTTGAAAATGAAGTAAGTTTTAATTCAAGCTCTTTGGCTAGAATTTCATGCTCATATTCTTCCAATCCAGTGCTTGTATTAATTCGGCCATGAATAACATTTAGTTTAGCGGGGGTGGTTGCTTCCATTATTTCCCCGATAAATGCCTCACATAAAACAGATAACTCTGGTTCCGATTTGTCCTGGATAAACAGCTCATGATCTTCGCTTTCAGCTGCAACCTTTTCTTGTGCTAACTGTTCCAGTTTTGCAAGTTTGGCACCAGTGATAGCTTCAAGTTGCGCTTCATTAAAACCGTTTCCATCTAAACCATAACAAGTGGTTTCAACTTCCTCTGCAGTCAAACAAGTAGCGATCGCATCAATAACAAGATCCTTGTTGTGTTCAATTTGTTTGACTTTTTCCTTTTGAGCATCAGCAGTTGTGATATTTTCTTGCGGCTCTTTTTTGCGTTTTATTTTACTAGGCTCTTTACCAAGACGAGTAACAGTTACATCGTTATTAAACTCACGTCCTAATGCTTTTGATATGGCCTTTAATTGAAGCTCAGCATTTTCAGCGTCACGTTGAACAAAACCACTATTAATAGATTCAACAAGCGCACTGGTTTTGAAGTTCATGACATAGATTGAAGGGGCATAAGTACAAATAACAAATACATCTTGCCCTTCTTGATATTCATCAACCGTAAGTGGCTTTGTAAATTTAATACCAGCTAATTCCAACATTTCTAATTGAATGCAAAATTCATAATTAGGTAGGCCAAAAACGGTCGCAGGCATTTGGTCCAGAGTGTTGAAATCTTTATCTGCATGAAGAACGCCATCACCAGCATAACGGCACAGTACTGTTTTACCCTTTTGAAGAGCAGCGAAAGCCTCTTGGGCATTTAAAATATTATTCATAGCCGTGTCCTAGTGATGCATCTGATTAGTTTGTTGATTTTGAACTTGTGAAGGCATTGGTAATTCCCAGCCTTGCTGGTCGGCACGCGCCTGGCATGCTTTTCTGATACCGGCATAAAAATTAGTGCCGTTAAACGTACTCAATGCCTTTTCTAAAGTTGCAGGATTATTTGCCTTGCTGATTGATACCAAGGCATCCTGAAAGCGCTGGCCAAGAGACTTTTGAACAGGCTGATTCTGTTGCTGAGATGTGTTTTGGTTTTGCTGGTAATTCCCACGCTGGTTGTTCCGGCCATTAGCACTTTGTTGGTTTTGGCCTCTACCTGGCTGGTTATTTTGACCCTGTGATCCAGCTTGTTGTTGGTATGCATCCGTATCGGCATCTTGGGTATCATCAATCAGAAATAGGCCATTTAATGCGTATTTACGTGCGTATGAGCTTGAAGCACCAAAGGTTTGAGCTACGTCCATTCCTTTTTTATCAATGTCCACACCTGCATGGGCAGTTACTACTGTTTGCTTGCCATTTGCATCGGTAAAAACGGCTTTAGCTGTTAGTACAACCACAGAACCTATTTCTTGAACTTCATCTGTTAGGACCAGGGTTGCATTATGTTGAAGTAAAAATGGTTTTACTCCCTCTAAGATGTCCTCAAGGCTGCGATAATGGAATTTACCAAACTTGTTATATTTACTTTTTGGTGCCTTTAAATCCTGTTGAATGGTGCGTAACACATCTAATTCAGCAGATTGTGATTGTTGTTGAGTCATGACAGATCCCCTTAATTAGATTGTGCGTTGTTGTATGAGGTGCGTTGATTTGCGCTATAACGTGAACCTTGGCTGTTGCGTGCCGTGCGTTCTATAGCTCTTTGATAGTTAATTACCTTTTTTAATGCACCTTTAAACCATGTCTTAGATAGATCATCTGTAGTGATCTGGCGAAGTTCGCCATCTTGTGAATCACGAACACGGATTGAATACCAATCGAATTTTAGGTCCTGGGCACCGCCAAAGAACTCATTGTCAAAGTCTGGTGTATAGTTCAATGAAAGCTTGGCCAAGTAGATTTTTGGACCAAGGCGAACGTTGTAAAAACCATCTTTGTCTTTGCAAAGGTACTGGCTAAAAGGGGTAGTGAATTTAGTAATCATGATCACCCCGTACCATTTTATTTTTTTCGATGTGGGCGGTGATGATCGAAATCATGTTCCGAATATCATCAGCGTTTGTGAAATCGCCGTAGTTATCACCATTAGGGGTGAATACCTGGTCTACGGCAAAATTATAGATATATACAGCTTCATCATTGCTGCCTAACTGGCCGTTATCATCTGCAACAAATTCAAAATCAAAGCTTGCATGTACTCGGAAACCATCAAGGTTGATTACTGCTTGGCCAGTGCGCTGGTCAGGTGTGATTTGAACAGCTAACACGCCATAATTTGATTGTGTATTTGCATAGTTATAAGAAGGGGCTATTTCGACTGGCTTAGTAACCAATGCATAAGCACCAGTCAAAGCACCAATTCCAAGAGCTGCAACTGTGCAATTTTTTAACAAGCTCTTGCCCATTGCGTAGTTGCGATTGTGGTTTAAAACATTTTGTTCCATAATGAACCTCATGTTGTGAAGAGCCCTGTTCGCCGTGGTAAGTGTTCAGGGCTTTTTGCTGTCTGTGAAGTAAAATATAACTATAGTTATTTTAATAGTCAAGAATATAATTATAAAATTATCGCTTTAGTTATAATTGTGTTTTAATAGACAAAAGAAAACCCACAGTGGGTGGGTTGGAAGGGGTTTATTATGTTAACAAAATCTGAGCAAAAAAATATTCGTGAAAAGTTGATCAGTATACAGATGAGCTTGAGCTCAAATAATAATGTTATTGCCACTGATGATTTATCAGCCAAAGAAGATGATATGCATTGGCGTACTGACCACACTAAGCAAATTAATGAGGTAGAAGCTATAGCTAGTATACTGGGGATTAACCTCTGTAGCGACCCTCAATATACTTGTGATAATAAGCACCCTTAGATGGTGCGGCCATAAGCTCATTGAACACCTGGAAAGGTACATTGTAAAAAGTGTAAGAAATCGGATTGTTTATAAATTTAATAGCAAGTTGTTTTGTGGTTACGTCATATCCGATAGCATCAATAGCGCTTGATCTTACAGGAATCATATTCATACGTTTCTCCACCCGATCATTCTAAGGGCTGTGTCGGGTTCACAGTAAATTATTTTATGGGTGTGTATTTTAAAAGTGCATTAATTGTTTGGCGGTAACTATTATGATTAGAAAAAACAGCTCGGCCAGAAGAGTCAATGTGGTAGGACTTTTTATATTGCTCTTGGTATTCTTTAACAGCCCTGTCAAAGCCAATACCCTTGATTCGATCAAACCAAGTTCTGTGGAAGTAGCGGCTTCGCAATCTCAACAAATCAGCTTTGCTGACAGGATTGCTGAAAATCCTATCGCCCTCGGCATGCAATTGAGCGATCAGAGTATCATGTATAGGAGCCGAGATAGTCAGAAACTCGGCTCGACGATCCTTGTTGATAGCATTCCTGTTACCAATCCAAGCTCCGATAAGAAGAGTGATGAAGGGGATGATATAAGGTATGTGCTTGATGTAATCGTTAGCTTCTACTTCACTCATTCTATTCTCTGTAATTCGATACTAACTTTTATATATGGTTTTTTGTGCGGTAGTGGGATGTTGTTTTCTCGGCGCAAATAAATAGTTTTAGGTTCAAGACTTTACTATTCATCACGCCAATAACGAGCTATTTAAACCTTTGAATACTTTTCTAAAAACTCATCAATCCAACTCTCAGCCTGCTCCAAATTACTTATATCAGCCAGCTTTAGATTGGTCTCTTCCGCTTCGTTAAATCCTTCAATTATTGCCTCAAAGATATTTGCTTCGTTAATAACTTCGCGTGCCATTTCAGCAGCGTCATAACTTTGCTTGGCTTTTTTAAGTGAAGCTATCTGTTTATCAATACCATCACCTATTTTTCCTAATGCCGCCTTAAATTCTTGCTTGTTAATAGATAGGGTGGTTTTGGATTTATTGAGTGTTGCGATCATGATTAAGACTCCCTTTAATATCTCGTGTATTTACCAACCACCTTTCCAACTAGCCGACATGTGTGGTCAAGCAGCATAAGCTGTGGTCGCCAATTTGGATTTAATGGCTGTAAGTAATAATCCCCATCTTCAGAAATAAGCTTTTTAAAAGTAGCCTCACTATCCCCATTGCAAGCCATTACCACTAAAGCACCAGTATTTAGTTCGTCTATTTGATAAGTAGGGTTAATGTAGATAAATTCATCAGCCTTAAAATCAGGCTCCATAGACGCACCTTTTACAATTAGTGCAAAGCCATTTGCCCCCGCTCTTGAATCATAAGGTATCCAGTCGATGGCGCTTGACAGGTCACTAGACAGCACATAGCTAAAGTCGCCAGCCTGCACCCAGGATAAAACGGGTGTTTGCCGCGGGCTTTCATTGGGAGTCAAATCAATAGGAGGAACAAAGTTCATGTGCTGGGGTTTTCTCTGATCTTCCCCATTTCCAGTTTGAAGCCAATATGCGTCAACGCCTAAGAACTTAGCAATAGCAGGTAGAAAAGAAGATTTTTGATTTTTGCCCGACTCGAGTGCTTGATAAGCAGGTTGAGACATTTTTACTGCCTCAGCTACTTCAGCTTGTGTCTTTCCAGCTTTCTTTCGAGATTCTTTTAATCTCTCTTTGAGTGTAGTCATAAACCGCGCATCGCCTTTTTACATCAATATATAACCTTGGTTATAAGTAATCAAATAACTATAGTTATTGACTGATAATAACTATAGTTATAATATGGCTATATCTTTACACAGGATATAACCATGAGTGAGTTACAGAAAAACATCTATCAATCTTTGGTTGATCACTTTGGAGGGCAAGAAAATACAGCCAATGCCCTAAAAGTCTCCCAACCATCAGTATCCGGATGGGTACGACAAAATAAAAACATGTCTGAACTTGTAGCGATCCGTGCTGAAAAGGCTACAGATGGGAAATTCAAAGCAGTGGATTTATGCCCATCCCTAAAGGAATTCCAAACCCCGACTGTGGAGTTGCAGCAATGCAGAACATAAAACCAAAACTTTTAGAACCTTTGACGACACGCGTACCTATCGAAATAAAGCAGCTAGTAGATGATCTGGCTGATGGTAATCGAGCGAAATGGATGAGAGAGGCCATTGATTTAAAACTTCAAATCGATTTAGGCCAATCATCAATCGAATTGCTAAAGAAATCAAAGAATACAAAGTATTCAAGCGAATACATGAATGTACTCAAAACAATTATTTCCGTATTCCAGATAAGCAAAAAGCCCGAAGTTGCAATTCGAGCTTTCAGCAGTGTTCATTAATCAAGGAAATCTTAGAACATGACAAATATATCAAAGCCAAAGCAAGCAAACAATAGTGATTTTGTAGTGGGCGACACAGTTGTTTTTATAGATGCAACCAAACCCGATCACTTAATGATCGTCTATCAAGTGCAAAAAAACGGCGTCCTGCTCAATGGGAATAACAGCTTTGCTCTTAACCATTTGATTCGACACGCAACGGTTTTTGAAGTGCTGGAAAAAAAGCGCCATACCACTTCTATCGATGATCTTTTTGAAGTACTGGGCTTTGGGGATGATCGCCACATTGAAAATCACATCTCACCCAGATGTGAAAATATTTCCAATGATGAGCAGATTCATTTAAGCAAGGCCTTTGCAGCACAAAAGGAGGTCTCATGAATAGTTCATCTAGACTTCCAGATTACAAACAGATCCAAGCAATCCAGTCTTGGTATGAACCAGCATTGAGAACATTAAATAATTTGTTAGATGTTCGAAAAGCCAATTTACGAAAAATCAATCGTGATGAGGCCAATGCTGCAGTAACGCGAGATGAGCTCATTGAGGCATTACATCAGCATCACCGTATGAGCTATGGCGATGCCAGTTTGGTTATCACCAGTCTGCATCGTGCTGACAAAATCCTTATGTTTGGCCGCTTTATACAGGTGAAAGACCAGGGTGGTGAGGTATGAGTAAATATACCCCGAATACCTTTCATGTTGTAATCAAAGCTAATTTTATAGGAGCTACAACATGAAAAATGAATTTGTGATTTGCCAATATTGCGAAGAAGAGTATGCGGTTGATTATTACAGCAAAATTCACCCTGAAGTTATTTTATGCAATCCATGTGCAAACATGATTTTGGATGCTGTGCTTATAGCGCAATATGGCCGAGACGTT
>NZ_LXUK01000026.1 GCF_013072695.1 Acinetobacter sp. Ac_5812 | reverse complement strand
TTCCATTGCTCCCCAAACCCCGTACTGACACACTGCCAACAGCCTGACAAATTTCGTTTTTATCTAATCGATTAATCAGCACACAAGGCACTTCCGCGACTTGAGCCATCGAGTTTACAATGCCTTGCCAGCGCTCTAGGAGCAGAGCGGTTTCTATGCTCAAATCTACTGCCATTTGTTCCCTCAGTATTTAAATAGTCCCCTTTTGCATCATTCGATCTTGTTTATCTCAGAGTATCAAACAGGAAACAAAGTGATTGATGTCAATCAGGGAATTAGCAGCATTGATGCATTAAGCGGCGCACATACACTCTAAGTAAAGTGCTTAAGTCTGATTATGGCAAGAAATTGTTACTTTGTCAGGGATAGTCAACACTTTATTAGCGAGAGACTTGCTTGGCTGACATTTAAGACAAATCGCGAGATTCCAAATCTGCCACCAACAGTCGGAACTGAGTAACTCACTTGAGCTTTAAAAAGTAAAGCATTGAAATATTTATGGTATTTATACATCCTACCTAGCTCACAGCAGAGTTTAGCATCGTGCATTAATATGACCTTACACTAAAAATACGTACTAGTTGACGTCTATCAAACTCGTTTACGAGATAGTGTAGTGGTCGACAAATTTTGGCCACATCGTTATTGCCTAATAACCGATGCTCTCTTTAAATGCGAAATGAGTAGTGCACGCATTTTTAGCCTTTTGGCAAAACGTTGATGTCTCGAAATTTTCAAGCGCTGTGCCTTGTTTATTTTCAGAAACGTCTGCTTTCAGTGAGTTCCTGATGCTCGGGCGCTCTAAATTATGGGTATAGACAATCTGATTTGCCCTATATTTGCAGTTTTTCGTGAACCCTTAATTTCACAACTCTTTTAATCTGATATCCAAAGTCTGCATCCATACATAGCCCCTACGTAAACTGTCTAATAAGTCACATTATACGAACTATTGTGTTCGGCGACAATTAGGATGACCGGTTGACGACAATTATCTTGGCCGGTTGGGTGTCACAATAGGTACCTTGTTTTCTGTTCGGAGTTCAAGGTGCCTGGACAACATATCACCCACCGACAAGAGGAGCTGTATATGCAGCATCGCCAACAAGGCATGACTCAAGAAATCGCTGCTGCGAAGTCTGCCATTTCCCCCCGCACTGCCCGACGTATTGAGCAGTCCAACACCTTACCCCGCGCTAAAGCTGATAGAGATTGGCGCACCCGCTAAGATCCACTGGAAGCCGTATGGGAAACCGATCTAGTTGTTCTTTTAAACGCTAAACCAGAGCTTACGCCTATTACTTTGCTGGAGCATTTGCAGGCGCTCTATCCAAACCAATATGACCAGCGAATTCTGAGAACATTGCAGCGTCGGGTTAAGAAATGGAAAGCACTACATGGCCCGGAGAAAGATGTCATCTTCCGCCAGCAAGCTCAACCCGGTTTACAGGGCTTCTCTGATTTTACTCATCCTGATAGCCCGATCACCATTAAGCAGCAACCCTTTGCTCATTTGCTGTATCAGTTCCGCCTCGCTTATAGCGGCTGGCGTTCCATCACTGTGGTTCAGGGTGGTGAGAGCTATTCTGCCTTATCTACCGGTTTACAGCGTGCGCTGACGCAGGCTGGTGGCTGTCCGGTGGAGCATCGCACCGATAGCCTCAGTGCCGCCAGGAACAATACGCAAAATGTCTGGACAGATGCCTATCAGGACTTGTGCGAGCATTACAACATGACGCCAACGCGCAATAACCTGGGGCAATCGCATGAGAACGGCGTAGTGGAGTGCGCTAATGGCTCATTTAAACGCCGTCTGGCGCAGCACCTGCTACTTCGCGGCCACAGTGACTTTGACAGTATCGAAGCCTACCAGGCCTTTATTGATCAAATCGTCGGCAAGCTAAACCAGCGCTCACGCAGCCGCTTTTTAGAAGAACAGCAAACCCTGCAAGCCTTACCGGAATATGATGCTGTTGATTACACCTTGCTGAGCATTAAAGTCACCCGTAGTGCCACCATTGAAGTGCGCCGGGTGGTGTACAGCGTGCCATCACGACTGATTGGCGAACGCCTGCAAGTACGGCTGTATCATAACAAACTGGTGCTCTATGTGGGCCAGCAAGTGGCGCTGACCTTGCCACGAATTTACCCGGCCCTCGGCCAAAGCCGTGCACGTTGTATCAACTACCGGCATATTATCCGCTCACTGGCCGCTAAACCGCAGGCGTTTCGTTACTCGCAACTGCGGGATGATATCTTACCTGACGACAATTACCGGCAGTTGTGGCAGTTAGTGGATGATGCGTTACCAGCACAGGATGCCTGTAAATGGATAGTCACGGTGTTATGGCTGGCGAGCGAATACGATAGCGAACAAGAGCTGGGAGAGACCTTGTTGCAAGAGGCCAGAGCCGGTCTGTTTGAAAGTGCCAAAACCATTCAGGAGCGCTTTTACACCCCGCAAAGCGCACCAGACATTAAGACAAAGCAACATAACCTGCAAAGTTATGATGCACTGCTAACGTCATTAAAGGCACAGGCGAAACACGATGTGGAGGTGCCATTTTGACTTCCTCCGTTGCATTACTGCTCAAAGAATTAAGGCTGCCGGCGTTCGTCAGGCACTATGAAAAACTCTGGCAAACCGCGGTAGAAAAAGGCTGGTCGCACAGTGACTACCTTGCGGCATTATGCGAATACGAGCTCGCAGAGCGCTTTACACGGCGCACACAAAGCTGGGTACGCGAAGGGAGGCTGGCACCGGGAAAAACCTTAAGCACTCTGGATAACAGCGTGCTCAGCCGGACAAATCAAGCGCTCATCGCCAAGTTGCACCAAGACCTGTCCTGGGCACATCACGCCGATAATATCCTGCTGATTGGCCCCAGTGGCACCGGCAAAACACACATAGCCAATGCATTGGGTTACCGGCTGATTGAGCAAGGCATACGCTGCAAACTGTTTCCAGCCATTGGCTTGGTACAACAGTTACAACAAGCCAAGCGCGAACTGGATCTGATGAGCGAGATGAGCAAGCTGGATAAGTATCAGGTGATCATCATTGATGACATTGGTTATGTGAAAAAAACCGATGCAGAAACCCAGGTACTGTTTGAATTTATCGCGCATCGATATGAAAGCGGTAGCCTGATCATCACAGCCAATCACCCGTTTAGTGCATGGGATCAGATCTTCCCAGACAGCATGATGACGGTAGCGGCCATAGATCGGCTGATCCACCACGCGACAATTATAGAATTAGAAGGAGAAAGCTATCGAAAACAACATCAGTTAAAACAAGCTGGAAGTAGGAAAAATGAGAAAACCTAACCGGCCATCATAATTGACGCGAACCGGCCAAGATAGTTGACGCCGAACATGTCAGAATTATCTATAAAAATTGGGAAATTAATCCGTAATAAAAGAATAGAGTTAAACATGACTCAAGAGTTCGTGGCCCTACAGTGCTCTATAGATAGGAGCTACATGGGAAGAATTGAGCGTGGGGAAGTAAATCTAACTGTCGAAAAACTATATGAGATTGCAAAAATATTGAAGATTCATCCTCAACACTTATTACCGAACTTTTAGAAAATTAATTATTTAACAAAAGGTTATAAATTAAATAAAAAACGTAGATAATCTACTGTAATTTTAATTGACATAGTACTATCAGCAACATAATATGCTATTTAGCTGGTTTGAATAGATGTTCTACTGCAAAAAATAAGGATGACAGGTGGCCGCCTGTCATCGAGTTCAAAACCATTAACACGACTAAATATTAGGAGTTCAGAACAAATGAAAGTATATCAGATCAATTATGACCTGCGTAAACAACGTAACTATGATGAGCTTTATGAAAAAATTAGGTCTCTAGGCAATTGGTGTCATCCACTGGAGTCATGTTGGTTAATTGTCTCTGAAAAAACACCATCACAAATTGCAGAGGAATTATTCAAAGTCATGGATGGTAATGATGGCTTATTAGTGACTCGCTTACAAAATGAGGCAGCTTGGTACAACCTTGATTCAAAGGGAATGAAAGATGTTACTACTTGGCTTAAAGAAAACTTAGGCAAAGCTTCTTAAATATGTGAGCCAAGGATGGCTCAATCCCTTTCTGAGTAAATATTTATGGCAAAGTTAAAGAGATTCTTAAAACTGAGCGACCTTACAGAGATTCGTACAGGCTTTACATTTCGAGAAAAGATCGAGGAAGTTGAGTCTGGCAATGCCCACGTATTGCAGATCAAAGACATTCGTAACATAGCAACGGATACATGTAGTTATACGCTTTTTGCAGATGCTTTACCGCAAATTGATTGGCAAGGTAAAGATAACGCAATCGTGTCGCCTGAGTCTGTGTTGCTGCCCTGTCGTGGAGAGTATCTCAAGGCACATTATTTTGTAGGCAATCAAGATCAATCAAAAGCATTACCCTTAATTGTGAGTAGCCAGTTTTTGATAATAATGCCAAATCAAAATGTAGTGCCTGAATACTTATGCTGGTACTTAAACCAACCTCATGTGCAATACGAGTTACGGAAAGAAAGTCAGGGCTCTAAGATGCCAATGCTTAGCGTATCTACAGTCAACCAGTTTGAAGTTGAAATCCCTAGCTTGGATATTCAGCAACGCATAATCGAATTAAACCGTATTTGGGAGCAAGAGCAGATCTTGACCCAACAATTACTTAAAAATCGTGAACAAATGATGATGGGCATGTTTAAACAACTGCTCCAAGGAAACAAATAATGGTTACTCAAATCAATCAAGATACCGTCAATAAAGCCCTTTGGTCGGCATGTGATGTATTCCGTGGCACGGTGAGTGCAGATACCTACAAAGACTATATTTTGACGATGTTATTCTTAAAGTACATCTCTGATGTATGGCAAGATCACTACGATAATTATAAAAATGAACATGGCGATGAACCTGAGCTCATCGAAGAATTAATGAAAAGCGAGCGTTTTGTCCTGCCTCGTGAATCAAATTTCTATACCTTGCATGAGCGTCGCTTTGAACCCGGCAATGGTGAACGTATTGATATGGCTTTGCATGCACTTGAAGAAGCCAATGGTACAAAGCTCAAAGATGTAGGCAAAAGCGTTTTCCAAGATATCTCGTTTAATACCGATAAATTGGGTGAAGAAAAACAAAAGAATACGATTCTGAAAGACTTACTTGAAGTGTTTGCTTCTAAGGATTTAGATCTGAAACCAAGCCGTGTAGGTTTACTTGATGTGATTGGCAACGGTTATGAGTTTTTGATTAAAAATTTCGCCGCGAGTGGTGGTCAAAAAGCAGGTGAATTCTATACACCACCTGAAGTATCGGACTTAATTGCAGAGTTACTTGACCCACAAAAAGGCGACAGCATTTGTGACCCTGCCTGTGGTTCTGGCTCACTATTAATGAAATGTGGTCGTAAAGTTGTAGCGAATCACGATAGCAAAGAATATGCACTTTATGGGCAAGAAGCGATTGGTTCAACTTGGTCATTGGCGAAGATGAACATGTTCTTGCATGGTGAAGATAATCATAAAATTGAGTGGGGAGATACCATTCGTAATCCAAAATTATTGGATAAAAATGGCGACTTGATGCTGTTTGATATCGTGACCGCAAACCCACCATTCTCATTAGACAAGTGGGGTTATGAGCAAGCTGAAAATGATAAGTTTGATCGTTTCCGTCGTGGTTTACCACCAAAGACCAAAGGTGATTATGCGTTTATCTCACACATGATTGAAACGCTAAAACCTGTTACGGGTCGTATGGGTGTTGTGGTTCCACATGGTGTGTTATTCCGTGGTTCGTCTGAAGGGAAGATTCGTGAGAAG
Organism: Acinetobacter sp. Ac_5812; assembly: GCF_013072695.1. GTDB lineage: Bacteria > Pseudomonadota > Gammaproteobacteria > Pseudomonadales > Moraxellaceae > Acinetobacter. The sequence goes on along the minus strand of NZ_LXUK01000026.1, from coordinate 77,814 downwards.
TTGATAAACGAAAACTTGTTAGATGCGGTGATTGGTTTACCTGAAAAGCTCTTCTACGGTACGGGTATTCCTGCTGCGATTTTAATTTTCAAAAAGCAAAAGTCTGATGATTCGGTTTTGTTTATTGATGCAAGCCGTGAGTTTAAGTCAGGTAAAAATCAAAACAATTTAACTGAAGACAATATTGCCAAGATTATTGCAACCTATCGTGCTCGTGAAAGTGTAGATAAGTATGCGTATTTAGCGACTTTGCAGGAAGTGAAAGACAACGATTACAACCTGAATATTCCTCGTTATGTGGATACCTTTGAAGAAGAAGCTGAGATTGATTTGGTAGCTGTACGTGCTGAGCGTGAGCAGTTAAAGACTCAACTTGCTGAGCTTGAAGTTCAAATGGCGAAGTATTTAGAGGAGTTGGGTTATGGTGCCTAATGGATGGGAGAAAAGTGATCTCACACATTTAATCACTATTAAACACGGCTTTGCATTCAAAAGTGAATTTTATTCTGATAAAGGGCAATATGTTTTACTAACACCAGGTAGTTTCTACGAAACTGGAGGGTTTCGTGATCAAGGAAGTAAGACAAAGTACTATATCGGAGATATTCCTGATGGGTACATACTTAGCCAAGGTGATATGCTTTTAGCTATGACTGAACAAGCTGAAGGACTGCTAGGTAGTGCACTTTTCGTTCCTGAGAATAATCGTTATCTGCATAACCAGCGATTGGGTTTGGTTCAAATATTAAATCAAGAAAAAGTTTGTAAAGACTTTCTGTATTTATTTTTTAATTCGCCTTCGATCAGGAAGCAAATTACTGAACAATCAACAGGAACAAAAGTTAAACATACTTCACCTGACAGACTTTGTTCGGTTATTGGATTGATTCCACCGCTAAAAGAACAGCAAAAAATTGCCGAAATCATTTCCAGTTGGGATCAAGCGATTTCGGCTACTGAAAGATTGCTTGAAAATAGCCAACAGCAGAAAAAAGCGTTGATGCAACAGTTGCTGACGGGTAAGAAGCGTTTGCTTGATGAAAATGGGGTAAAGTTCAGTGATGAATGGCAACGTATTGAATTAGGCTTACTTCTTGACTATCAACAGCCAACACCTTATTTGGTGGAATCTACTGCTTATAGTGATAGTTATGAAACCCCTGTTTTAACAGCAGGTAAAACATTTATTTTGGGTTATACCAATGAGAGTTCAGGGATTTATCAAGATCAATTGCCTGTAATTATATTTGATGATTTTACAACTGATAGTAAATATGTGAACTTTCCATTTAAAGCAAAATCAAGTGCCATGAAAATCTTGACTGCTAAAAAAGGGGTTTCAATTAAATTTGTATTTGAAGCAATGCAAATGTTGCAATTCACTGTTGGAGGGCATCAACGACATTGGATTTCAATTTTTTCAAATTTGGTAATTCCTCTACCAAATAAGAAGGAACAACAACAAATTGCGGAAGTTCTTTCTCTAGCGGATCAAGAAATTGAAACCTTGCAAAAAAAACTTGATTGTTTACAGCAAGAGAAAAAAGCACTCATGCAACAACTTTTGACAGGTAAAAAACGTGTCAAGGTGGCTGCCTAATGATGCAAATCAATCCTGGCTATTACCGCATTATGGCAGGTGCGAAGTCTGTATTTGCGCAAGAGTTTCTAGAGGGCGGCTTTATTGCCGCCAACTGGAACATTGACCAAGACTTAACACATGACTTACCTGATGATTGGCGTGAGTTTAATCATCGTTTTATTCCTGTTTATCTTGAAGCTTTACCTGACAAAACTAAGATTTCAGCAGGCTTAGCATGTGGCATGTTGCATACCCTTTCTAAAGGGATTAAACAAGGAGACATCATTCTTACACCTCGTGGGGATGGTCATTACTTAGTGGGTAAAGTCATTTCAGACTATTACTACGTGCCTTCTGGTGAACTAAGCCATCGCAGAAAAGTTGAATGGTTTGAACAGACTTTACCTAGAGAAATGATGTCTCAAGAGTTGAAAAATTCATCGGGATCAGCAGGTGCGGTTTGTAATATCACCAAGTATGCAGAAGAGCTTAAAACGCTTATTGATGGTAAAGAAACAGTTGAGCATCTCGAGCCTGATGAAGTGCTCGAAGACCCAACGGCTTTTGCTTTAGAAAAGCATTTAGAACATTTCTTGGTAGAGAATTGGTCTAAAACTGAGTTGGGGGCAACATACGATATCTATACTGAAGAAGGTCAATTGGTCGGTCAGCAGTATCCATCGGATACAGGTCCTATCGACATTTTGGCAATCAGTAAGGATAAAAAGACATTGCTTGTTGTTGAGTTAAAACGTGGTCGTGCAAGTGATCGTGTTGTGGGGCAAATTCAACGCTATATGGGCTATGTCAAAGATGAGTTGGCTGAGGCAGATCAGCAAGTGAAAGGCGTGATCATTGCCTTAGAAGATGACCTAAGAATTCGTCGTGCTTTGAGTGTGGCTCAGAATATTGAGTTTTATCGTTATCAGTTGAGTTTTAAGCTCAATAAAAGCTAATGCAAAAGTGAAATTTGGCGCTGATTGATCATGTTTGGCGTCACAAAATATTAAATGTATTGTTAGAAACAAGGACGTTTTTAATACTTTATCAACAATTAAAATTTGAGGGCTGTAATGTCAATTTCCCAAATGTTTCAAGACTTTTTAAGCAATATTAAGGTTGCGAATGAAGAACAAATCACGTTGCGTTATCAAGAGATAACATGTGCGTTGAACAAAAAGTTTCGTGATACCGAATCAAAAACATCAAATCAATTACAAGTTGGTTCCTATGGCAGATGGACTGCGATTAAAGGTATTTCAGATTTAGACATGTTGTACATCATGCCATCTTCAAAATGGGAGGATTATAAAAATGGAGGTCAATCAAAGTTATTAAAGGATACAAAAGATGCAATTCTTGCACGTTATCCTCGAACCACTGTGTTTGTAGATCGATTAGTCGTATGTGTCCAATATACGAACTTTCATGTAGAGGTACAGCCTGTATTTAAGCAAGAGGATGGATCATATAAATATCCAGATACTAAAAATGGCGGTAGTTGGAAGATTACAAAACCGCAAGCTGAACTTGATGAAATGCAAAATATGAATAATGCAAAAAATCGAAATTTGCGTCGTTTATGCAAGATGGCTAGAGCTTGGAAAAATAAGCATGGTGTCTCAATGGGGGGCTTACTGATTGATACACTTGCCTATAACTTCATGAAATCTACGACTTACTATGATGATAAAAGCTATATGTATTATGACTGGTTAAGCCGAGATTTTTTTAAATTTTTAGCTGATCAACCTGATCGTGATCATTATCAAGCTTTAGGCAGTAATCAGGATGTTAAAGTTAAAGCTAAATTCCAAGATGCTGCACAAGATGCTTATGATTTATGTTTAGAGGCTATTGATTTAGGTACTGACGATAAAGCTTATAGTAAGTGGCGAATGATTTATGGACGACAGTTTCCTAAAGCACCAAGTAAACAAGCAGAAATGTCGATACGCATTGAAGATATGCGTTATGAACATACAGAGCAGTTTATTGAGGATCAATATCCAATTGATATTCGATATAAGCTAAAAATTGAGTCTAAAGTTACTCAAGATGGTCAAACGATTGATTGGCTAAGAGGATTTAAACGTAGAAAGAAAAAGTTAAATCATGGACGTGGTTTAAGTTTTTATATTGAAGAAAATACAACACCAAAAAATTTACAGAACTATTCTGTGAAGTGGAAAGTGCTGAATAGAGGTGAAGAAGCGAAAAGACGTAATTGTATTCGTGGTCAAATTGTGTTGGATGATGGAAAAGAACGCATTGATGAATATTCAAGTTTTAATGGTGAACATCTAGTGGAGTGCTACATCATTCAAAATGGTGTGGTTGTAGCTCGTGATCGCATTTATGTGCCAATTGAGGATTAAATATGAATCGATCTGATTTTCTTAAATGTATCGCTGAAACTGGCTATAACGTAGGATTTGGAGCGAAAAAACACTTCGCTACTTATGATCTTGTTGAAAAATCCCCAGGATGGATTAGTTTTATATCAATTGCTTTCGGTATTTATTCTTTAGCATTCAAGGAGCTTTCAACAAGCTTTCTTTCAGCATCTTTCACTGTGCTTGGCGTGGTTGGTCTCTATGTCAGTATGTATGATGCAAAAAAAAGTGATTATGAAAAGGCAGGTGTTGAGCTGACTAAAATTTATAATCAGCTTAGAGCTTTATATTACTCAGTCCAAAGTAAAAGTGATTCTGATGATTTAACAAATTTGATTAGTGAATATCAGCAGTTAGAAAGTCAGTATTATTCAGTAGGTCTGAGTAAGCAAATATTGTTCAGTGATTGGTATGCACACTATAAATTCTTTTGGCAACATCAGATTGAATGGGTTGATGAGCAGAAAAATTTTAGTTTTTTTAGGGATAAAGTGCCGTTAAGTTTTTATATGTTCTTGGTGGTATTAATTGTTATGGCTATCTGCTTTATTTATAAAGCAAATCTTAGTGCATGTTTCGCAGTTTTATTTTAAAAGTTTTGGTTTGATATGAACGGTCTCTCAATTAAGTTTCAAGAAGAATACAGTGCTAAGATTCCCGCATTAACATTGTTAATGAATCTGGGGTGGTCGTTTTTACCGCCATCACAGGCACTTGTTGCCCGTGATGGTAAACAAGACCAAGTGGTATTACGCCAAATTTTACGTAAAGAGCTCTCTAAACGTACTTTTCCATTTGCGGGTCAAGAATATCCACTTTCAGCAAAGTCGGTAGACAACTTAATTGCTGAAATCTGTAGCCCAGCTTTGAATGAGGGGCTACTGACCGCTAACGAAAAAATGTATAACCATTTGTTCTACGGTATTCCAGTAACTGAATTTGTAAATGGAAAAAAAGTTAGCCCAACGATTCCATTGATTGATTGGCATAACATCCATAATAATGACTTTTCATATACAGAAGAATTTGCTGTAACACGTTCAGGTGGAGTAGATACACGTAGACCCGATATCATTTGCTTTGTAAATGGTATTCCTTTAGTTGTGATTGAAGCAAAACGCCCTGACAGTCAGGCAAAGAAAGGTCCAACAATTAATGAAGGTATTTCTCAGACACTTCGTAATCAGCGACCTGATGAAATTCCACATCTGTTTGCATATAGCCAACTGATACTCTCTATAAATGGGCATGAAGGTCGTTACGGCACATGTAATACCCCTGCAAAATTTTGGGCTGCATGGCGAGAAGAAGATATTTCTGATGCAGAAATGTATGCGCTTAAAAATAAGAAATTAAGTGCTTCTCAAAAACAGAGCCTATTTTCTTATCGTCCAGTTGATGACTTAAATTGGTATGAAAACCTAATTGCAGGTGGAGACTTAGCTGTTACAGGTCAAGATCAACTGCTGATTAGTCTATTAAAGCCTGAACGCCTACTTGAAATGGTTCGCCTATATACGCTTTTCGATAAGAAAGCAGGAAAAATTGTTGCTCGTTATCAGCAAATCTTTGGTATCAAACGACTTATTGAGCGTATTAGTACGAAGAACAGCAAAGGTGGTCGTGAAGGTGGTGTGATTTGGCATACAACAGGCTCAGGTAAATCTTTTACTATGGTCTTTCTCAGTAAAGCCATGATCTTACATGAAACTTTAAAAAAATGCCGTATTTTGGTTGTCACTGACCGTGTCGATTTAGAAGATCAACTGAGTAAAACCTTTGTATCAGGTGGTGAACTGGCAGGAAAAAAAGACAAGCAAAATGCCATGGCGACTTCAGGCAAACGCTTGGCTGAACAAATTGGTAAGGGTACAGAACGAATCATGTTCTCTTTGATTCAGAAGTTTAATTCTGCAACCAAGCTTCCTGAATGTGTTAACACAAGTTCAGACTTCATTGTCCTGATTGATGAAGGGCATCGAAGCCAAGGTGGTGAAAACCATGTACGTATGAAACTCGCACTGCCAAATGCGGCATTCGTGGCATTTACAGGTACACCATTGCTTAAAGATGAAAAGACCGTTAACAAGTTTGGACCTATTGTTCATGCTTATACAATGCAAAGAGCCGTAGAAGATAAAACCGTAACGCCTTTGCTATATGAAGAGCGCATTCCTGATTTAGATGTAAATGAACGTGCTATTGATACATGGTTTGAGCGCATTACAGAAGGTTTAAATGATCAGCAAAAATCAGATTTAAAACGTAAATTTGCGAGAAAAGGTCAGCTTTATACTGCTGATGACCGTATTCGCCTGATTGCATTAGATATTGCCAATCATTTTGTTATAAATATTGATGATGGTTTAAAAGGTCAGCTTGCTTGTGACAGTAAAGCCTCAGCGATTAAATATAAAAAATATTTGGATGAAGCTGGTCTATTTGAATCGGCAGTGGTCATGAGTCCACCCGATAGTCGTGAAGGTAATACTGATGTTGATGAATCAACTACCCCTGAAGTGACTCAATGGTGGAAAGAGAATGTCGGTACTCAAGATGAACAATCCTATACAAAACAAGTCATCGAACGCTTTGAAAAAGATGAATCCCTTAAGTTATTGATTGTAGTAGATAAGCTATTAACAGGTTTTGATGAACCTAAAAATGCTGTTCTTTATATTGATAAAAATTTAAAACAGCACAATTTAATTCAAGCAATTGCGCGTGTAAACAGACTTCACCCATTGAAAAAGTTTGGTTTATTAATTGATTATCGCGGTATTTTAAAAGAATTGGATGCCACAATTCTTGATTACCAAGATCTCGCTGCTCGTACCCAAGGTGGTTATGATATTAACGATCTTACAGGCTTATATACTCAAATGAGTTCTGAATACAAACGATTACCTCGTTTGTATAAAGCACTTTGGGCAATTTTTGCTGATGTTAAAAATAAAAATGATCCAGAGCAGTTACGCCAAGTTTTAGTTCCTCGTATTGAAGAACGTAAGGGTGAGTTAGTCGATATTCACTTAAAAGTTCGTGATGATTTTTATGAAGCACTTACAGAGTTTGCAAGTTGTTTAAAAGTTGCGTTGCAGTCAGCAACCTTCTTTGAAGATAAAAGCTTTTCTGATGCAGATCGTCAGCACTACAAAGAAACAGTCAAACTATTTACAAGCTTGCGTCAAATTGTGAAACGAGATGCTGGGGAGACTGTTGACTACGATCAGTATGCAGAGCAAGTCAAAAAACTGATTGATAAGCATGTTGTGGGCATTGAAGTTAAGGACCCTGATGGGGTTTATGAAGTTGGCAAGATGGGTAAAATAGCTCAGCCTGAAGATTGGAGTGAAGAGAAAACACGTAATGAAACGGATATCATTAAAACTCGTGTAACTAAGATGATTGAGCAACAATTGCGTGATGATCCTTATGCTCAGGAGGCTTTCTCTAAGCTGTTACGTCAAGTCATTGAAGAAGCAGAGAAAGAGTTTGATCACCCATTGAAGCAACACATGTTGTTTAGAGAGTTTGAAGAACAAGTTGAAGCTCGTCGTTTAGATGAAATTCCCGATGTGTTCAGTGGTAATAAGCATGCTCAAGCTTATTACGGGGTCTTTAAGAAGCTATTACCTGAAGCATTCTCGATAACAAATCAACAGAATCAAGATAAGTGGATTGAACTCGCTTTCGAGGTTGATCGTTCTGTGATGAGCTCTGTGGCTGAAAACTCCATCAATCCGCAAAATATTGAAGCGGATATCCGTAAAAAATTATTACCTCAGATGTTCCGTGAATGTAAATCCATTGGGAGTGGTATGGATCAAGCAAAAAAAATTGTAGAAATGATCGTACAAATTACTCGGGTTGGTTTAAATGGGCTCTAGGATGAATACGCTGCCAGAGAGAAAGTTAAGCATTGTTTATGGTGATGAAATTATTGATTTTGAGGTGCTTGAAAGTCCTAGTCGTACTCAAAAGATACTGATTAAAGTCTATGCTGATTGTCGGGTGGTTGTATCAACACCGTTAAATACAGATGATCAAACAATTATTGAAGCGGTAAAGCAGCGTAGTCGTTGGATCTATAAACAATTACGAGAGTTCCGTGAACAAAGTAGATTTATCACGCCTCGCAAATATAAAAGTGGTGAAAGCCACTTTTATTTAGGTAAACAATATCAATTGAAAGTGATTCATGATGATACCAAGCCAAAAGGTGTAAAACTTCTAAGAGGAAGATTGGAAGTAAACACCTTGGATATGGGTCTTGAAAGTATTAAATCTTATTTAAATGAATGGTATAGAATCCGAGCAAAAGTCATATTCGAAGCACGTTTGCAACATATTCTAGAACAAGCTTTATGGGTTGAAAATTACCCTGATATTCGTTTGATGACCATGCGAACACAGTGGGGAAACTGCTCCCCATCAGGTTTACTTACGCTCAATCCTCATCTAGTTAAAGCGCCTACAATCTGCATTGATTATGTGATTCTGCATGAACTTTGTCATTTGGTTGAACATAATCATAGTGAGCGTTTCTACCAACTATTGAATCAAGTTATGCCTGATTGGGAGGTAGTGAAAGAGAGATTAGATAACATGGCTGTGAAGTTTTTTGATATTTTATAACAAGTTTGTTTCAGCGGTGGAAATTCGGTAAGGGGGAACTCTTCCATATAATTTATAAACTGATTAAGGTATGTGGCATAAGTGAGCTTAAATTTAAAATATTGTAATTACAAAACAGCAACTTATACATAAAATATCAATGAATGGCTTTTCAGGAAGTTTGTGCAATGTAAGCCTATCGTAAGCTATAAAAAGGGAAATTTAATATCTCCCTTATAGATTACAAATATGAAAGCTGTATTTGAGATGCAAAAAAAAGCTTTTGCTCTAATTCCTCATTCCACAGTCCTTCATCTTCCATACCTTGTTTTATATTTTTGAATATATCATCAGATAAGGTAACAGTAGATGATATAGCTGAATATTGAGCTTGAGGTAAGCATTCATTCAATAAACCTTTCATAGTATTGATCAGTTTATTTCGCCAAATAGTTGTTCGTTTTGATTTATATTGCTCAAATTGATCTTCGGCAACGGAAAGAAGTTCTTGTATTTTTTCACCAATATCAAAACGAACTTGTACCCACGAATTTCACTTGCTAATGGTGAATTTTTTACAAACTCATACAGGGCGTGTTATGTAATTATTTGAAGTTAATTGCTAGTCATGGTTTATTGCCGGCATATATAATGAAATATTAATTAATTGCTTATGTTATCGTAGGGTTGGGTTGATATGCCTATTTTATGAGCGAATTAAAAGAAGGACGGCAATGATCGATGAAGACTATTTCAAATACAGAGAAGCCAATTTATTAGCTCAATGGGATAAAAAACTTGCCACGGTACTAAAAATTCAAGAACTTGAGGCAGAACTCAAAGAATTTAGCTATATCCAAACATGTCGCAAAGATAAAAATACAGCAAGCTATGCACGTTTAGAACGTAGTATAGAAGGGTTTAGAAACCGCATAGCCCGCTTAAAAAAACAACTTTATACGACCTAATCATCATTTTTAACAAAGCAGTGTTAGTACACTAAAATGATTGAATAGCTTAGGTCAATCACTGAACTTTAGTCAGATGTTTAGATGTTCTCACCTCGAATCACTTGCTAGTATCTCGAGAGAAAATTCTATTTGTATTTATTACTGTTTTTAGAAAACTATCAGTGTAAATTTACGGTCAAAATAGCCATAGATCTTTTATTAATTTAACGTAATATTCTGTTTATGTAATTTTAATATTTATATTTATTTATAAAACAATAAATTATTTAATTTTTATTAAATATAGGTATATATATCCATACAATACTGAGAACGATGGATTCAAATATAACGACACATTTACACATTCTTCTTGGTTATTATTTATTAAAAATCGCTTGGAAGTCGTAAAGGATTTGCTCAAAGAAGATGGCCTGGTTTTCATTCAATGTGATGACAATGAACAAGCATATCTAAAAGTTTTAGCAGATGAAGTCTTTGGTCGTGAAAACTACTTAAACCAAGTTTCAGTAAAAATGAAACAAACGTCTGGTGCTTCTGGTGGTGGCGAAGACAAGCGCCTGAAGAAAAATATCGAATATATTTTGATTTACACCAAAAATATGAATAGTGAGAATGGTTTTAAAAAGTTCAACGATTTCTATGACGAAGTAGAATTGTTTGAATATCTAGAAACCATGAAGCAGCTTAAAAAGAGCTGGAAGTATACGCGTATCTTAAAAAGCGTTGGTACCAAAGAGCACATTAAGACATTAACAGATGGTTCAGGTGAGCCGATTGAGGTTTATACGCATAAAGGTGTGGTTCTAGAGCCGATCAAAAAGGTGATGGAAGAAGAAAACCTGACTGAAGCTGAATGCTATCTGAAGTACTTTGATAAGATTATGCGCGACACGAATGCTCAAAGCTCAATTAGAACACGCGTGATGGAAGGTGTAACCGGGGATCATGAGCTATTAAGCATTGAATATGTGCCTAGATCTGGAAAAAACAAAAATAAGGTAACGACTGTCTATTACAAGGGTGCCAAGTGCGATCAAATTGCTTGGTTGAGTGATATTGCGGTCAAAAGAGGGAAATATATCTTCAAGCTTGAAAAAGCTGGCACCTTTTGGGATGGCTTTCCGCTGAACAATTTAACAAAAGAGGGTGGTGTATTGTTCCCGAATGGGAAAAAACCAGAACTACTTTTACAGCGTATTATTGAGATCGCCACGGATGAAGGAGATCTTGTGCTCGACTTTTTCTCAGGTTCGGGTACTACGGCTGCTGTGGCGCATAAATTGGGTCGCAAATGGATTGCGATTGAGCAGATGGACTATATTGATGAAATCACCAAAACACGCTTAAAACGCGTAATAAACGGTGAGGACGGCGGTATCTCTAAACTTGTAAATTGGAATGGTGGCGGTTCATTTGTTTATTTTGAACTGAAGCGCTATAACCAGGCCTATCAAGATGGAATCTTGGCTGCAACAAGTAAAGGTGAGCTGGACAGTATTTATAATGAAATGGCTCAGAATGCCTTTTTAAAGTTTTGGTTTGATAAAAAAGACTTTGAGCGTGAGGAATCATTTAGGGCTTTATCACTAGACGATCGTAAAGTGCTTTTATTGCAAGTTTTGGATGAAAACCAGCTATATCTAAACCATGCAGATATGTTGGATTCAAAATTCAAAGTCACTCAGGAAGAGATTGCGCTCACTGATAAGTTTTATGGTGCACCTAATGTCTAGATTAAGCCCAACATTGGTAAAAGATACCTTAAAAGACTTCCTATATTATCGTATTGAAAACGACAGTGAATACATTGAGTGGGCTAAAAACTTTACTATCCCTCGCTATATCACTGATAACTTGTCGCGTACTTTAAGGGGGTATCAAGAAGAGGCTGTAAAGCATTTTATCTGGATCTATGATCAAGATCCGACTAAAGCCAAACACTTACTTTTCAATATGTCAACTGGTGCCGGTAAAACGCTCACCATGGCTGCTGTTATTCTCTTTTTATATGAGAAAGGCTACCGTAATTTCATATTTATGGTCCATCAATTGCAGATTATTGAACAGGCCTATATGAACTTTATTGATCCGCAATTTGAAAAGTATCTTTTCAATAAGAACGGCGTGAAAATCAATGGACGTTCTATTCCTGTTAAAGAAATCAAACTCTTTCCAGATTCACAAGGCAACGCTATTAACTTTATGTTTTTAAGTACGGCGTTCCTCTACAACAAACTTGTGAATGAGGTAGAAAATGGTTTGTCTGCAGAAGATTTCTTGAATAATAAAATTGTTCTGATTGCAGATGAAGCGCATCGACTTAACGTGAATACACGTAAGAAGATAAAAGAAGATGATGAAGCGATTACCAATTGGGAAACTTCGGTCAATACTGCAATCAAGGCACGGCCAGATAATCTTTTGCTGGAGTTTACTGCTACTGTTGACTTGGGCAATAGTGCCATCCATAGGAAGTATCAGGACAAATTAGTCTATAAATACGATTTCTTGAGATTCAATAAGGAAGGTTACAGTAAAGCGGTTTGCTTCCTTTACAACACTGAAACTCAGATCGCCGATCAAAAACGCTTATTGGTGATTAATGCCGTTGTATTGAGTGAATACAGACGTTTATTCGCTGAGCGTGATATGCAAGTCACGATCAACCCAATTATATTGGTGAAATCAACCAACATTAAACAAAGCAAGCTAGACCGTGAATTTTTCCATAAGGTGATTAATTCACTTAAGCCACAAGATTTAGATTATCTGAAAAAGCTAAGTGAAACCAATCAGACTAATTTGCAAGACGCTGAAGATAGCTTTCGTTTCTTGCGTCAAATGTTTGCTTGGATTGCCTCTCCGAAGTCTGGTCTATCCACGATCAGCGATAGAGATGGTTTAAAATCATTTATTTCTGAAATTAAAATTCGTTTTTCTTCAGATAACACGTTTGTTTACAACTCAACGGATAAAACCAATTCAACTTTGTTGCCGATTTTAGATGATCCTAAAAACTATAATCGGGTGATATTTTCAGTTGATGCACTCACAGAAGGTTGGGATGTTTTAAGTCTCTATGACATCATTCACTTTGATATTTCTGCAGCGAAAAAAGTATCGCTGCAAGATATTCAGTTGATTGGCCGTGGTGCTCGTTTATGCCCATATAAACTGCATAAATCATATCGTTTGAATAATGATAACCTTGACTTGTTTGATAAAGAACATGGCTATGAGTTTGACCAGTACAAACGTAAGTTTGACAATGCGATTGATGAATACGGGCGTGTACTTGAAACGTTCATGTACCACTTTGTTAAGACTGGCACGTTTTACGACAACTTAAAGTTAGAGCTTCTAGGTGAAGGGATTATTAATAAATCCACTGAAAAGCACACAATCACGCTTAAATCTGACTTTATGAACAGTGAGACATATAAGAAAGGTTTTGTCTTAGTCAATCAGCAAGAATTTAGAAATAAAACGACTGATTCTGAGATTGATACGACTTTTAAGCGTGAAATCAAAGCCAGTGCATACCAATTGCATGCTGGTAGCTTGACCGACAAGCAACAGAATCAGATCCAAGCTGAAGTTAACCATAAAACCATCGATCTGACTGAAGAATACTTTAGCCGACCGGTCTTGAAAAAGGCGCTCGTTGCGACTGAAGGGAACTTTTTTAGATTTAACTATCTAAGAGAGCATATCGTTGGGTTAGATAGTATGGATGAATTAATCGATAACTACCTACCGCTTTATCAGATCCGCTATTCATATACTGAAGATAAGGATATTCACGATCTGACCATTGATGAAAAATATCAGCTACTTTTGGGCATAATTTTACCTGAGGTACGTAAGGCTATTGATCGTCATATGCCACGTATCACGGGTAGTAAAACCTTTAAACCTAAATCGCTGTCTACTGTTTTTCAGCAAGAGAAAAACATTTACTTGGTTGCTTTCCCTGTTGAAAATCCTGATACGGGTGAAATCACTGTCAATGCTCCAGACGAACGTGCGATCGCACAATCGTTGCACCCAAATGAACAACTGAAGTTTAATGTTGAGGGTGCCGATTGGTATGCTTATAGTGAAAACTACGGTACGAGTGAAGAGAAGCTATTCGTAAAATTCATTTCGACTCAAATTGATGCCCTTAAACGTCAATATAAAGATGCTGAAATTTACTTAATACGTAATGAGCTAGACTACTGGTTATTTAGTCCTATTGATGGCCGTAGATTCAGTCCAGACTATATGTTGATCGTGAATGATACGGTGAACCAAGAGATGTACTATCAATGTTTGATTGAGCCTAAAGGCGGTCATTTGTTGGTGAATGACGAGTGGAAGGAAGAAGTACTGATCAGCTTGAGTGACGAGAGTTCTGTAATTTTTGATCCAGATGAAGAGGATGACGAAGGTTATAAGAGCTTCTTAAAAGAGGTGGAGAGTATGGGCTATAAAGAGATTAAGTGTTTAGGCTTCAAGTTCTTTAATAGCGATCCTCGTGGTGAAACTGATTTTGCATTGGATTTTAGGGCAACATTGCCACACTAATCTTGAAAACATTGACTCAAAAAGAAGCCCCGATATTCGGGGCTTTTTCATATCTGCTTTTACATATCGAACGACTGTCCACGTTCGTTAGTTTTGTTTAAATTCTGCGGTTCTATACCATACAGCTTTAGACCATCACCTAGAACGAGATCATCTACACGCTTTTCAAAACGAGTAAAGAAATCGTTCAGTCTTTGGAAGACTGGTGGTTCATCTAACAGTTTGGCCATGTTGTTTAATGTTTTACTTAGACTGTTCACAAGATTGAACTTTTGTTGACGGTCCAAAGACAAGCTGTTCGATGTATCTAAAAGGGTGGTGAGGCTTTCTTGAACCTTTAGATAGTTTTGATCATTGGTCACATTACTGACAATCAAATGCACTACTTTGTTTTTGATCTTCAATGTATCCAGATTCAATTGATCAAATGCAATGGTCCTATCAGTAAGATTTTCTCTAAATGTTTTGAGATTCTGCCACTCTGGATGTGCAGCCTCTAAATCAGATAAAACTTTCATGATTGACGCACGGTATTCGCTATCAGACGCACTAATCACAAAAAGTTCAGGATACGACCGCTTCTTAGAAACTTCTTCCTGAGCTTTATTGAGCTTATCTTCAGCGACAGCAATTGAACCCTCAACATCGGCAGTACTAATACCAGCTTCATGAATTAACTTTCTAGCTTTATACATTTCTGCTGAATGAAGCCAAAAAGCGGTAAAGATAGCTGACTTAGCGTAGCTTTGATGATCGATACCTTGCTGAAGATTTTGTTCGGGAATGGTCGAACGATCCACACTCTGCAATTTAACTGTATCTTTGTTGATGTCCTTGGATACATCAATATGTACTTTGGTATTTTGCATGCTATCCATACTTGGGTTTGTGCTACTGGTTGGTTCTTTGGCACCCATTTTCTCGAATTCAATATCACCGGCTTTAATCTTTTGATGGCCATCTGCAGTAGCGACAACTTTCAAAACATCATTTTGAACTTTGGTGACATCAATTTCAGAAAGGATCTCCATATAAGACTTAATGCCCTCAAGAGTCATGACGGGCGTAGATACGGGTGCCGTAGCGGTTGGAGTTGGTTTATCATCAAATGCTTTATCAAATGACGGCGGTTGGTACTTTGGTTTTGCATAGGATTTCGTGCTACCTGTACCAGCTGGTCCATCATAGTTAGCTTTTGATAGATCTTGTTTACGCTTTTCAATATTTGCGTTGTAATTTTCAATATTTGCTTGGTTTTTAGCACGTATGTTCTGCAATTCCAGATATTTTTCATCTGATTGTGCAATCACAATGCCGTAATTCGGTTGGTATTCTTTATTAGGGAACTTGGTTGCATAAGCTTCGCGTTGACGGTTGTAGCGGTTAATTGCATACGCAACTTCAGGGATCTTGTTGTCTATACGTTTGACGGCGTTATTCAGTTCTTTTGCCAACTCTGCAGCTAAACGTTCAACACCTAAATATTGACGAGCATCATCCCAATCAGAAACAGATAATTTATTTTGGAAAACCGGGGGTAGGGTGATACGTGTATTTTCATGTTTGCTCACATCACCTAACACACCACTTAATGAAAAGTTGTGACAAGCTTCTTGTAAGCCAGGATTCAAACCAGACTCAAGCGTTTGGCCAGCATCGTTATCATAACCAACAAATATATTGGCTTCAGGATTGATACTGCAGATAAGCTCAGCAACACTTGAGATATTGGATTTACTGTATGACGCTAAAACTTGTGTGTTTTCTGCAGTAAAACCCTCACCCAATAAACCAAGCTCTAAACCAGCATCCAACGCCTTACGTGCGCTGATCGCTGTTGCCCAACCCTCCTTGATCAAATAGTTCTTTGCATTCGGGTTAAAGACTTCATAGCCAACATCAGGATTTTTGCTAACAGGCAAGAATGCATCTTTCGTTTTGGCTTTATCAAAAAAGTACTTACCCTTATGCAGTACTTCTTCAAGCTTGTTGGTTTCTTTGTTGCGCTTTTTTTGGCGATGGTGGGTGATACGCTGTAAATTGACGACTTTGTTATTGGTGTCAATTAACGGTGCAAGAATGACAGCTCTGCTTTTACGTAAATCAAAGCCTTTTTTCTTTTCGCCCTCAAGCTCAGGTTCAAAGTTGATGAAATGCTTTTGATACGCTAATACATTCTCTACTGTTTCAACGAGAAGCTGTTGATTGGTAGCTGATTCAGGAAGTTCACGCTTTACTGCTTCAATGGCTTCATCACGGGTAAAGTTATCTTTACGCATGATTTTAGCGCCGTATGGCTCTAGGTTCTTTTCAACCATATACGGCATTTGTCGAATGTCGCGTTTAAAGGTCTGAAGGCTTCCAGTTTTATTATTAAAAAATGAATCGTCAATAATTTTACCAGCACGTTGCCACTCAATACGGATAGCGATTTGTGCAGCTAAGAGCTCTTTTTCTTGTTGAAGTAGATGCTTCTTTTGAGCTTCTTCAAACTCACGTACACGGCGATCAACATCTTCTTTGCTTGGTGGTTTGTAGTTAGGGTTTGAATCTCGTTGAGGCTTGATTACGTTCTTATAGTGGTCAGCAAAAGCAATTGAGATTTCAATGTCAGTTACACCAAAGCGGTGTCCTTTGAGTACTGGCCAGTATTCACCAGTATCACGGTTCATGTTTGGATAGATCCAATACATCCCTCGTGGTTTGACATTGTTGCTACTTGATTTACTAGGGTTATCTGATTCGGTGAGGCAAGGCACTTTTTCATCAAATACGGTCACGAATTGATATTTACCAGATGACTTGAATACGAATCCGTAGTTTCGCTCCAGTTCTTCTTGGAAAAACTGAAACATCGTATTTAAATCACAATTATGTCGGGCGCTCGGTACTTTCTCAGCCATAACAATTCCAATTTCTAATATATATTTAGGTGCAATGTGCTACCCAGGTTGCATAGGACTATTAATCATATGCTTAAGAAAATTTATACTTTTAGTATATACCGATTCTAAAAACATTTCTGTTTAATCTTTAATATAAGCTATGTCTAATAAAGGTTTAAAGAAAAATTAAAAGCTTTAATTTATTATTTTAATAAAAAATGTTTAAGCCCTCAATGTTATAATTTACAGATATTAAATAGGTTATGAATGACCACTTATTTAGGGTTAAATTACTTTTAATAATTTGAGGCTTTATATGTCAAAACATATTTTTTTGGGTTCTGTTGTAATCAATGGCAACGGCAATGTATACAGTTCAGGTTCCAACTATCAAATCGTTGGAAGTGGCAAACCAGTGACTAAGCAAGTACCTGTAAACCCATTTAACGAAATCTGTATGAAAGGTCCAATGAGTCTGAAGTTTTTTGCTTCAAGTGTTTCTAAAATGGAAATTACTGCAGACGACAATATTGTAGATCTTATTAGTGCGACTTTTCAGGGGGGTGTATTGGTTTTAGCTATTCAGGACAATGTAAGTTTTAGTACTTGTTCACCGTTAGAAGTATCGATCAGTCACCCAAATTTAAAAGCTATTGATTTAAAAGGTTCAGGCAATATTCAGGTCTTAAATCTTAATGAA
Organism: Acinetobacter sp. Ac_5812; assembly: GCF_013072695.1. Lineage (GTDB taxonomy): Bacteria > Pseudomonadota > Gammaproteobacteria > Pseudomonadales > Moraxellaceae > Acinetobacter. The sequence continues at coordinate 60,091 of NZ_LXUK01000026.1, read as the reverse complement.
GATAAATTCACAGCAAGTATTAGTGGATCTGGAAATATGGATTTAGACGGTACCGTTGAACACTGTGTCTTATCTTTGAGAGGTTCAGGCAATTTTGATGCATTACCATTGAAAAGCAACAATTTAGAAGTGGCACTATCTGGTTCAGGCAATATCTTTTGTACAGCTATCAATTCTGCTCAAGTACAGCTTTCAGGCTCAGGCAACGTTAAAGTTTATGGCAAACCAATCCATAAGTCACAAAACCGAACTGGTTCAGGAAACATTAGTTTTAAATAGGTCGATAAACCTAGTGCAATGAAAGTTTAGAGAAAAACAAACCCCAAAAGTTTGCTACCTTTGGGGGTTTATGTTTGACATTCAAATTATCGAAATAAAAATATTATTAATGAAGTTTTCGGACCATTCAGGATCGTTCGATTTACTCACAATATCTTTGAGCCAAACCTTTAATGATTCAATTGGATAATCTGCATTTTTGTATAAATTAATCACGGCGATAATCTGTTGATTCAGTGCTGTTGTTGAATCATTACGTGCGATCATTTCTACAAGTTTTGTGTAGGCCTGAAGGAGTTCTGGTTCTTCAGCTCCAGTGACTTTACGGGGTTGTTTGCTGATCTGTCCAAGAATTTCAATAAATTGTTCTTTGACCAGCTCAATCGGGTGGATCTGACTAAATCCCTGTTGAGTCAGCAAAGCATATGCACGTAAAACCAAGCTAAACCAATTCTTTTTGGTCATGCTATCAGGATAGAGGCCTATATCATCCAACTGTTGTTTGATGCCAAAGAATAGGGCGCTGATAGAATAGTTCGGGTTAACCGTGCTTTGAACTGCAGTCGTCCACACGGCATTTTGCATTTTATGACGTATTACATCACGCGTGTATTCAACGCCGTACAAACACTTAAAATCGTTCCAGTCACTTAGATCTAACTGTTCATCAGTAAATTCAGGTCCAATCATGGCTGCGTTTACAGCTCGGCATGCTTCTGTTGCGTAATAGATACCGGGATTGCGCTTTATTTTGCTTTCTAATGCTGTTTTATGGTCATTATCATTGAAGATATAGAAGCGTGAAAACGGGAATTCGGCACGGAAATCACGTACTACATTCATGATGTTGCCAGCCACGTACACGACAATGACTGGAATAGAGTATTGAATTGATTCTGCAATTGCTTCACCAGTGGCGTAGCCCTCACAAAAGATTATCCGATCTTGGTTCCATGCATCCAATGGATCTTTAAATAAGATTTTGAAAGCGCCGTTTGCAAGTACACCACGTAATGTAAACTTATCTTCACCACGCTTGTTTTTATGTTCAGCGATGGTCTGAAGGAAAATGATTTGATTTTTGAGGTTTTGCCCCTCAACTAAAAGCTTGTTCTGACGTAGCGACTGTTGATCTAGATCTGGTTGCAGATCAATAATACGGTTCAGAATAATGGTGCTGTTCTTGTGTTGAGGGTAGTACTGGCTGACATAATCAATCAGCTCATTTTTAGTGAAGTTGCTTGGATTGTACAATCTAGCATGACTGAAGCTAATCTGCTTTTTCACATTGTAGTTGTGTGGACGGTTTGGTAAGGGTAGGCTTCTGGCCCATTCAAAACCCATATAGATTTGAGCCAATATCTCTTGGTCTTTTTTGTTCTTCTCAGCACTTTTGCATGAGCTTAAGAAGCGTTTAAGATCTTCTTCTTGCTGTTCCTTGGTATATACGGTATCACCAGGTTGCAGATCCATTTCTTGAATGTATTCATACAAGCTGTAAGTGAAGTTTGCACCGCCAGCATGAAACCAACCATAAGACATACGTGCGTTATCTAGATCTACAAGATACCAGGCCGTTTTTTTCTTATTTTTTGTGGCGTCATTGTGGTGATTGGTTCTGAGGTAAATACGTTTAGAGCTTCGTTCAAGCTGAAAGTCACTCTCACGATCAAATACAATGCCCTCATTTTCAAGATGCGATCTAAATATTTTAGATAGCGTACCAATATCGATACCATACTTGATCATGAGGGGGTTCATAAATAAAGAAACTCACTTATAAATATTTTATAACCAGCGGTTGAGCGACTACATATTTTGATGGGTTGTTGGTTTGCAACGTGATTTCATGAGCGTAATGCCATGCCTTAGTGATACGGTTTAGGATGACACTTTCAAGGTCGTCTTCTAAGAATTCGTAAAGATTAAATCGCACGTTGTTTAAGATCAGTTTTTTATAACCTTTCACAAGGGTATTTAAAAAATTCTGAGATTGGTCCATAAAGGCGTTAACGTCAGCATCATAACTTATTGTGTTATTCACGACTGCATTATAAAAGTACTGCTCAGAATCAATTTTAATAATATGCATCTGCTCTAAGAATGACTCTAAATAAGCTGGATGCATATTTTTACTTAAAAACTTACAGATCCGCTTATTCTTGTTGTCGTTAAAATAGATGTATTTAGAGGTTAGCTCAGTATTAATCACTGTGACATATTCGCCGTCCACACGAAACTTCACGGTATTATTGTTGGTGAACTGCAGCATTAATTCTGTGAAGATATAGCTATCTAACGTTTTTTCATGCTTAAACGTCTGCTTGTCCAAGAAATTACTGTTGTACTGAAGATCTGCAACATTGGCATAGCTTTGAACGAATTGAGCGATGTCATTGTGCATGTTTTGGGTGTCGAGATCCGATACTTCAGTTGAAACCGATTGAAAGGCACTATTTTTATAAAGATGCCCTAATAATTCTGTTTGATTGTGGTTTTTAGGTTTAACTTTCAATCCAACTGTAAAATCGTCTTGCTCATAATTCCCTTTAATTAGATTGCTTAAATAACTTTCAGCTTCTTGAAAAGATACGTTTCCAAGGTTGTCTAAAAATGATTTTAAGGAAGTGCCATCTAATCGTACTGCAACATGAGATATAAATGATGGATCGAACTCGAAACGCATAATACTTCATTGATTGAAATGGGTATTAAAAGTATATAACAGGTTTAAGGAAAAAAGAATGAAAACCTTTAAGTATTATTACCATAAAAGTAATTTTGAATTGATTTAATAAGTTTAGTTTCGGTTTCTTGAGTATATAAACTACCTGAAATTAGTTTTAAGCCAGTATCAGTTTTAAGCCAATGTAGTGTATTAAAATGGTCATTAGCGATATGGCTACTCTTGTGCATGCGCGACACAAAACCAGTGTTCAGACCAGTATCAAACAGGCGTGGACAGCTTGGTGCGTGGACATGATAGAGGACTTCACGGCGTTGATTGCTAGAGGGTGATTTACCTACGCCACGGCGTACTGGCATACCTTTGTGCTTTCTATAACTACTGAGAAATGAATCAATCGTATCGTTATACGTGGGTTGCATCAGGTAGCCACGGTGATTGTAGATGTCAGTTTTAGGATGAATAGAGAAATTAAATAAGCTAAGCATTTTACCAAGTAAGATTAATAGCTCAGGACTACCTTTAAGGTTGGTACCAATCAAACTATCTTTAATAGTTTTAATAGTATCCGTGCGATACTCTAAAACCACATAGTCACCCCAATTAGAGGTTAAGCTTAAAGCATCTTCATCAGATATGTTGGCTTCAGTATCTTCATAGCAAAACACAATGATCAATACTTTAACGTTGTTGCCGTTAAACAAAACTTCGTTTTGATGCGCGAAAAAACCATATAAAGGTTTGTCGTTGTGTCCTAGACCTGGTGTATGAATAAAGTTGGTCCACTGAAAGTAGTAATTCAGCAAATGACCATCGACATAGCGACCGTTTTCATCATTCAATAGGGTGCGATATACATCATTTTCAAGCTTTAGCACGGGTTGGCTGTACCGCCAAGCGCTCAACGCTGCAGTCGTAAATGCAAAGTCATAAAAGTTAAACTCAGGGTTCATATTTTTATAGAACAATGCATAAGGCTGTAACACACTTTCCCATACCTGTAATGGGATAAAGATGTTGGAACCCCACTTAGGAATCTCCGCAAAATAACCAGTGCCATAGGTATGATTTACGTTATCCCAAAACAGGCGTTCTAGCTGTTTATAGTCTGGAATGTCTTCGCTTTTAACCAATGATGCTGTACATAATGCTAACTTTTTCTCCAGTGCCAATAATTGACTGACAGGAGGGTATAAGCGACCAGCTTTTTGCGTAAAAACTTCCGCATTCAACTTTGATATAACATCAGCAAAGATTGAATCTTTCACTATACTGGTCTTCCATAAAAGGTGTGTGAGGGTGGCTAATTAGTATAAGGCATTCTAACAAGTTGTATGTATTCTATAAGGCGTAAAACTCTAAAAAGTTGATAATATATATCAGTTTTTAAAGCATTCACATTTCATACATAATTCTAACCTTGCTCAAATATAACATCATATTGTTTGCGATTTCTAAACAACAGTTTAACTAATCTGCAATATATCAGGGTAGAGCTGAGTATAGGGCTTAATCATTACTTTTGTTCAGCATGAGATAATAGTTTGTGGAATTTCCGTGAATATGATTAAAAAAGCTTTAAAACTTATTAGAGATCGGTTATATTACGAATCAAGGGATATTACCCTATTTAATAAACTATTAGACTGAGATTGTTCTAATAGTTTTTTTTTGCCCTTTTTTTGACATTTCCTGTTTTTTCTTCTATAGCTTCTGCTATATTTCTCCATATTTTACTCTATTTTTCGTTATTTTGATTAATTTTTAATCAATGTTAAAAGCTTAAATAATCAGCAACTTAGCCATTTATACCCACTACTATCCACAAAAACCTGTGCATAAAAAAACCAAATATTAAATCCCAAAATGGAATTTCTTCAATTTTAAGCTATAATTATGCTCATAGTTTTAATCATTGTAGTGGACTTAGTTATGAGCCATGTAGACCAAATAGAAACGATTAAAATTACTAACCGCGAAATCGGAATATTGCCTAACAATGTGCCAGTAGTAGATCAGTTTTTGAATAACTACCGCACACATAAAGCATCAACGACTCATTCAGTGGCTAGTAATTCACCTTTAATGAACATTACCAATTCAATGCATGTGCATCGAGTAGAAGATTCCCCCTATACTCAACCTATTCGTAAACTTCATTAGAAATAAAAAAAGCAGCGATTTCGCTGCTTTTTTATTGCCTATTGCATTTCTTTAGTGCTGATCCATATAGCTTTGAGTGAGCTTCTTACGCTCGTAATTCTCTTTGAGCTGTATGCCAATACCAATAATTATTATAGGTAAAATGGCTAGGGCAAAAAGAATGCAGATCGAATCAAAAATTGGCCTGGGCATATGAGCGCATTATTGCGGATTCGCATTGGTTAATTCCTCCAGTGTTGGTGGTTTTGTGGCGACTGGTTCATTTGCTGGTGCTTCAGGTGACACTTCTGGTACTTCAGGTGATACTTCTGGTGTTGAATTTGGTTCTTGTTGTGGATCTAACTTGTCTTCATAAGACTCTTGTGGAAGGCTATTGCTTGCAACAAAGTTATCTAGAATATCCTGAGCCTTATATGCCTTATTGCATTCGTCATTTGAGGCGTACATTTCTTTTTGTACGCTATCGTCTAAATACTTTTCTCGGCCATCACTAACATCATCGCTGTAATAACCAGCTTTCTTAGCAGAATCTATATAAATGGAATAACAAATATTTAAAACATTACTACGCTCGTAATCATGTTTGTAATACCAGTCAATACTACGTTCCTTTGCATCAGTTTTCGTATCTTCAAGGTATTGATCTAAGCGTTTCTCTTGTGGCGTAGACGAACACCCGATGATTAACAATGAGGTGCTTAAAACTATAAGTTTTTTAATCATGGTTTTAGCTTAAAACAAACGATACCTTTATAGTACAACATTAATTCGTTAAATAATATTTTTGGAATTTTAATTTGTGACGGTTAAACAGTGCATTTTCAAGCAATTAAGCCATTTTTTCCCATAATTTTAGATAAATATTGTTGTCTTTTTTCGCGTAGATTATTGAAAACAGGAAGTAATTTAACCACTTGAAATGTTCATCCAACTAAAGATTAAGAAATAAGCCCTTAAAAGTGTTTGTTTATCAACCCTTAAACCTATTTAAACATTTTAAAATTGTATATACTTAAACCATTACTAGATTAACTTCAGTAATTATTACTAAAGAAAGTTAAAAATTGGATGAATTTTAATGAGTAGTTTGTTCATAGTAGAGTCACCCGGAAAGGTCGAAAAAATTCAACATATCTTGGATGACCTGTATCCGCACGAATTCGTTGTACGCGCTTCAGTTGGCCATGTATGTGATTTACCTAATCATGAGATCGGTTTCTCATATCCAGCCTTTGTTCCTAAATACGAAATATCTCAAAATAAAACACGCGTTGTTCAAGAATTAAGACAGGCTGCTAAAAATGCAGATACGGTTTTCCTCGCAACTGACTTGGACCGTGAAGGTGAAGCCATTGCATATCACTTAAAACGTATCCTGAACTTATCTGACGATCAGTATATTCGCGTCAAATATAACGCTATTGATAAAACTACGATCGCTAATGCACTTCAAAATGGTGAAGAGCTGGATCAAGGTATGGTGGCATCTCAAGAAACACGCCGTTTCCTTGACCGTATGATCGGTTTTTACTTGTATGAGCCAATTTCAAATATTTTAAAAGGCAAATTTCCTGTTGGCCGTGTTCAATCTGCCGTACTCGTTGTGCTTGGTGATTTAGAAGATCTACTGAAAAACTTCAAATCACATGAACATTACAACCTTGAAGTAACTCTAAAACAAGGTTGGGCTGCGAAATGGGATTTTTCTAAGTGGCTTAATCCTGAAATGAAGGATGTGCACAATAACCAGTGGTTAGATAAAGCTTCAATTACCCGTCTACAAAGCGAAATTGATAAAAAAGACTTAACCATTACCAGTGTTGAAACTAAGCCATCTTTCCGTAGTGCTCCAGCGCCGTTTATTACTGTTGATCTGCAAGCTGCAGCTGCAGCGCGTCTTGGTTTGGATCTAAAACAAACTATGGAAGCAGCGCAAAAGTTATATGAAGGTGGTTATATCACTTACCATCGTACTGATGCTGCTGTAATTTCGCCTGAGGGGATGCAAGCTCTAGAAGCTTTTGGTGAGAGAGAGGGCATTGCGATTATCGGCAATAAAACCAAATCTCGCGATGGTGCTCAAGAAGCACATGAATGTATTCGTCCTAGTGACTTCTTTACCTTTGAAGCTGGTAAGGACCAAGTTCAAAAGGATCTATACCGTCTAATCTGGTTGCGTACTGTTGCATCGCAAATGGCTCCAGCTGAATACGAAGTTAAATCCGTTATAGGTGTCTATAAAGATGTCACTCTCAATGTAGATGGTGAAAGCATTACTAAAGATGCTGAATTCAAAGCTTCTAGCCGTATCTTAAAAGAAGATGGCTGGTTGGGCTTATTAAAGACCTACAGTATTGATGAAAATGCACTTGAATACGTGGACGGTGAAGAAGATTCAGAAAAAGAACCTGAACATACGCTACCTATAGATATTGAAGTCGGTCAAAACCACAATGTTATTGCTGGTAAAGTTATCGCGACCAAAACCAAACCACGTTCACGCTACACCGTACCATCATTGGTCAAATTACTTGAGAAAAAAGGAATTGGTCGTCCTAGTACTTACCAATCAATCTTTGAACGGTTAATCAAGCACGGCTATATCAAGCTTGTTAAAAAGAAAATTGAAGTTACACCGCATGGATTGAAGTTGATTCAAAACATTAGAGGTAAGTTTAGTTTTGCAGATCCGCTTTACACCAAAGAAATTGAAGAAACACTGGATCTAATCGCTACTGGTGATGCCGATTACAAACAAGAACTCCAAAAGTTCCATTTAGGGATTGAAAGTGAATTAGGACAGTTCTCAAAACATTGGCTTGATTCATTCCCTGTCTACAAATGTAAAAACTGTGATGACGGACGCATGTTGCCGAAAATCGGTACCAATCGCGACAAAACAACATCGGTCTACTGGTCATGTAATTCATGCAAAAGTTCAGCGCCAAACAGAAATGTTGATGGTAAAGATGAACCGGGTAAGCCAACTGTACGTGAGCCAACTGCTCATTTATGTTTATGTGGCAAATCACTGACTCAGGTTACAACTGATAAATCTGTATTTTTTGAGTGCTCTCAACGTGCGTTCGTAGATGGCACCTGTAAAGAAACATACCGTTCTACAAATGACGAAAGCGGTAACTTGGTTCCTGATTTTGACGAATATCGCCGTAACCATACATACAAATGTCAGCTTGAAGGGTGTGGCGGTTGGTTGCGTGAGTTAAAAGGTATTTCAACTTCTTCAGGTAAGCCGTATCACTTCTTTTCTTGTGAAAAATCCAATCCAAACCTGAAAGGCAAAAAATGTAAGTCGGGTCCATTAGAGGTGTTCCCTGATGGTAGTCCTAACTACGAGCCAAGATTCCAAGTGACCAAAACAGAGTATCCATGTATCTGTAAAAAGCCTCTTGTACATACCAAGTACCGCAAAGAACCTGGTGTTTACGAAGAGCGATACAGTTGTGAAGCTGCATCATGTAAACGTTATTTCGACATATTGCCAGATGGATCACCAGATACCCAACTTACAAAATCTCGCACTGGCAACGAAGCCAAGTGTTTTGAGTGTGGCCAGACCATGATTCAGTCTGCATTTAATTTACGTGGTGAACGTAAGTATAAATGGGATTGCTTTAGCTGTGGTGCAAGTGGATACGACAACAACGGTGAGCCAGTTCAACGTGGCAAAAAGAAAGCCAAGTCTAAATCGACCTCTACAAAAGCTAAATCAAGTAAATAATTGAATAGGTGAATAAATGAGTAATCACGAACCAGATGATATGGACAACATCGGGAAGGAAGCTGAAGAAGCGATCAAAATCCAACCCGATGATGAACATGTAAGTGAGCCTGAACAGCCAGCCAAGACAGCAAAGAAGGGCAAAAAAGTAAACATTGATGAAAACTTTGTTGCTAATCATAAAAAGCTAATCTTGATTGGCGGTGGTGTTCTTTTCTTTTTGTTATTTGCTGTGGTTATTTTTGGCAATCAAAACATCGAAGTTGAACGTCCACAACAAAGCGATGTTGAACTTGAAGCTCGACTGCAGAGTGAAGTTGCAAGACGAGTAAAAGAAGAAAGTATGAAATTGGCTGCTCAGCGCAATGAAATTATCGACCGTATTAGTCGTAACTTTGACTGTAACGCACCACAAGTATTCTGTCATGCACAAGATACGTCAGAACCGTATTCAACTGTCGTTGCTAGTTTGCAGAACTTCCAATTTCAGCCAGATACGCCGTATGAAGTTTACATTGAAGTCTACCCCTTGAAAGTGGATGCCCAAAACCCACAATCAAGTCAGCGTAAAGGAAGTGTTTGTAGCCCGAACAACGTGCACCTTTTCTTATGCCAAAAAATCGTAATGAAAAATCCTGCGCTTATGGCCAATCAGATCCGCGAACTATATGCGCTACTAACGCCGTCTATGACTTATCGCTTGCAGATCAGCAGTCGTCCAATTACGCCAAGTGACATCGATCTGACATTGATTACTACCGAACTGGACAAAATGAATGCCGATTCTGCAACTGCTAGTGAACCTGAATTGGAGTGTGTACCGCCAGATCCTAAAAAAGATCCTGTTGCGTACAACTTATACGAAACAGGGGGCATGTCTTGTCAAGACATCATGAAGGACTTAGCTGCACGTAAGACAACTGCTCCAGCTGGTCAACCTGGTCAACCTGGTCAAGCTCAACAAAGTGGTGGTGAACAACCACAACATCCTGATGCATTTGGTACGCCAGTAGCAACACATTAAACATACTAATAAGAAACGGATTGATTTTGGTTAATCCGCTATTAATTGGCTTTTGGTTGAGAATACTAATTTAAGCATCTGTTTATCAAATAGATCTTAAAAAAATGAAACAATAAAATGCAGATTTATTCTGCATTTTTTAATTTTCACATTACAATAGTTTAATTTCGCAACTTTTAAGCAACCGGGTACGCTATGAACAACCCAACCAAAATTCAAGATCTGCAAGTGGCAGATTTGCCGTCCACGTTTAAGCTGAAGAAAAAACATAAAGAAGAAGTTTTTCTGAAGTACAAAGAGTTGAATGAGGCACTATTCAAAGTAGGGTACATTCCAGTGACGTTCTCAGACTTTGTGCATGCACTTATAGAAACTGGCGTAAAGGGATTTTCTGTCGAAGAATATGTCAACGCTCAATTAAACTCTTAATATTAGAGCTCTAATTATTTTTTTGATGTCAAAAAAAAATGGACCACATTCGTAATCCATTCCTTTATTTTCTTTAACGATTAACTTTCTATTTTGGTACCACACTGAGGGCAAAACAGCATATTGTCCTGAAGTGGTTCACCACATTTCACACAAAACATATTCTTTTTCGGTTTGATGATCACGGGTACTTGATCTGATAGATCCTGACTGTGTGTTTCAGGGTTATTCATCAATCCAAGATGTGTACCATGTGTTCTTGGTGAGCTTTTATTGATTGCGCTATTCATCTGGTTCATAGATGACATGCGGTTAATATCTACTTCAGACGTTGGGGCAACCACAATGCTTTGGCTTTTGGCAAAGTCGGCTAAATGCTCTTTCAGTACAACAGCATCATCAGTACAAGCAGTCATGCTCAAGATCGCACGGTTTTGATATTTACCGAAGGTCGTTGTGCTAATTTCAGCGTACCAGACACGTAACGTCATGGTTTCAACATTGATGACTTCTTTTTGTGATTTCACGCTGTCGTCAAGGTAACGGCCAAAGTTCATTTGAGACAATTGATAGCTACCTTTAGCCTCAACCCATATTAGTTTTGATACAAAGTCAAAACGGCTCCATAGGTAATTACCGTGCTCAAAACAAAACTTCCCTAAGATCCACATCGATACACCAAAGAAACCATAAGTGAAGTCGCTAAAATCCAGATAGCTTCCGTTATATAGACCTTTGGCAAAAATAGTCATTAATACGACTGAAGCAATAAAACTTAACAATCCAAAACTATTGAGGATGGCTAACCAGCGATACTTTTCTTCTTTGAAGCATGAGCTCAATGTCATATCACGAAGGGTATTGATTGGCACTGGTTGAGTTTCTTCTAAGATCTCACCCTCAAAAGCACCGTTTTTACTGCGAGAGTTGATAACTGGCAACTGGCGTGAATAGATTCTGTTAGGAATAGCACTTTCCCAATTCTTTTGTAGATGGCGTTCAAGTTCATCAAACAATTGCATTGGTTGGCAATTCATACTCAAACTATCCTGAACGACTCCAGCACTGGCTTGTGGTGGCTGTTTTACCATTTGAGCAATCACGGCCAAGAAGAATATCGCAATCGCAATCAGCGCTGCAATTAACGTAAAAATTGCTTTATCCATGCTTGGCAACCAAATAGGTGCAACTGCATGTTGGGTAAGGATAGGAACCAATACAGGTCCAAGAATGGCGACTAAAACCAAACCAATGACTTTAGATAAACCAATTTCTTGTGCACCTGAGTTCGGATTAGCCATAGGACGCAATAAAACAATCAAAATAATGGCGTTGTAAACAATCCCAAGCCAAGCACCTGTATTGGGTGATGCACCCACATACGCGATTAGAGCACTCACTAAGGTAATCAGAAAAACAATCGCATTTTGAAATTGAGCTTCTGCAGCGTTACGGATGAATAATGGCGAAAAAATAAGATTAGGGAACAGTGAATATAGAATCCCGTTCACTGAGCCTTTTGGTTCTTCATAAATCAAAGCGCTTTGGCGTAGGATCTCTTTAATATCGGTTGCACCAGGATAAGCACCAGTTTCTTGAATGGATAACTCCTGTGCAAGTCCGGCTGGTTGATCACGACCAAAGTAGAACTTTAGGTTTGATAAGCCTGTGGTCAGCAGTAGAGCGCCATAACTGAACATTGCTAGACCAACTATAAGCGGTGGTAGTGCAACAAATACACCGTTACTGAATAGACCTTTTGCACTGAAAATTAAGCTTAGGCCAGCCAGCATAAAAACGATGGCACCGATCACTTTAAAAATGTTTTCTATTCGGTAGGGATTAGGGAATTCAAACCGCTTATCTTGCGAGTTATATTCATATGCCATTTTTAATACTCCTTAACGCATTTATCTAATTACGTTTTAACTGGTTAATTATAACTAAGTCGTGGGGTATAAAGTTTTTTTAGTTAAAATGAATCACTGTTTTAGTTAAGTTTTAATAAGGGAATTTAAAAAGTATTTTAAAGGCGCATTAAAAAAGGGGATAACGAATCCCCTTTAAAGATGTACCAAGCTTATGTGCTGTTATTTGTTTTGATCTGCTTGTTTTTGAGCATCTGCAGCTGCAGCGTTCAGCATAGAAGACATATCATTTTGCTCGTCCTCTTTTGGTGGATTTTGTTCTGCAGTTTTTTGATGTGCATCAAAATCGTGGCCCTCAACTTTTGAAGGTTTTTCATTATCGACATAAGCTTCACGCGCTGCTTGTAGGTCTGCAGATGGATCTACTTTGTCAATTTGTTCATCTGGTTGAATAGGTTTTGATTGAGATGTTGATTCTTCTTTTTTACTACAACCAACTAAAACCAAACCTACAGATAATAAGCCAGTTAATAATAGAGTTTTGAATGACATTTAATCGCCTCCAGCGAAACATAAGCAAAGGTATAGTCACATATACTTATAATGTATATACCAAAATTTAACTAAAACTAGTCCGTTGTATAACGTGACCTTTATAAAAACGGTTTAAGTATATACCAATTGCAAATTTTCTTGTTATCGGCTGAAAGCTAATAGAATAGGGTATCGCTTAACGACACTATATAATGGCAAAAAAAAACCACCTTTTACGGTGGTTTCACTAGTTTTAAAGATTAAATCTCTTTAAGGTCTAGATTTTGTTCGCAATAACTACGTACAGCTTCTTTATCTGAAGGATCTAAACCCTTTTCAATCATTTCTTCACGTAACCATTTAATTACTTGACCGCGACCAGCCCAACGTAAGCTGTTGTTTTCACGGTGAACCCATTCATGCGTAAGCTTACGTTTTTGACGTCTTACAGGCTCAACTTTTGTGGTATCAATGTGGTTGTTTTTTAGATATTCACTAAGTGTATGGATGTCCACAACACCATCGGCAGTAATTTTTTCTGAAATGATTGCATTAATGGCACTAACAGCATCGTGAAAAGCTTTATTTTCTTTAACGACTAGTTGTTGTTGAAGTTCTTCAATATAATTCTGAAGTTCAACAGGTGACATTTGAGCAACATTTTCTGGTTTTGATACATTTAACATGTCATTAGTTCCAGTATTGCGAGTTAAGTTGTTCATGATTAAACCTTTAGAAATATATTTGAAAATTAATTCAAAATATCTCTTACGACAAAACCATTTTTACACATTTACATTATTAAAATCAATTAGAGTTAATCGTATTTATACCTAAATATACCTTGAAATGGTTTTTCTTATAACTTTTATGTCGGGAATTTCCTTAAACCTAATGACAGGAATGCCAGCACTCTTCAAAAGCTCGTCACGCCTTTTATCTTTATCCTGGGTATATTTATGATAATGCCCATCAAGCTCAATAGATAATATAGGATTGTAGTCTTCATCAACAATCAAATAGTCCACGTAAAGCCTAGAAAACTGATTTCGGGTACTTATGTTTTGCGTGGTCATAAAAGCACTCATGCTTACTTGCACCAAAATGTTGCGTGATGGAATGACCTGTTCTAGTGCATCAAGCATTATAATCTCGTCTTTTGTAAGGACTTTTTTAGATACAAGCTCCTGATTCTTTTGAGGCTTACGATAGCCTTTTTTTGAATTCTTTTTGGCTTTAGTTTTAGGTTTGCGAAATACGCCACATAAAGCAAAAACAAACTTATACACTATATAAAACAATAATGAATAAATTATGGACTTTAACAAAAAGGAATTTAAAATCGTTTCCATAAACCTAATACACAACAAATTTTAAAGGGTGCTTAAACTTCTTAAACATATTAGATAGTTTTAACGGTGATTGATACGAATTAACTAAAAATGTTTAAGGACTATTAGTGATGCAATGTTAAAAATAGTATAATCTTGTAAAGACAGCTTAGAAGTAGTTTTAAAAGTAAAACTGGTTCTCACAAATAACACCGACTATTTCACTGGAAAAGTTTAAAATGGTATTTAATAAACGTACTTTAGCTTTACTGATTGGTACAATCTCGCTATCAGCACACCTCTATGCCAACAACACAACCGTTAAAGTCTCACAAACTCCAATTGTATCATCTTCACCAATTCCCTTAGTTAAAGCGAATGCAATTGAACAATACTATATCAATGTTAAACATCGCTTTAATGGTGCGGAATTTGAACAACCGCCTCGTAAAATTAAGAGCATTAAACTTAACTTGAATGTTATTAATAACGGGGAAGTGGTTTTAACGGCGCACGAAGCTGATAAATCCAAGCTGGAAGACTATTTACAGCAAAACCCTAAAAACTCGGAACTATTGGCCAGTTACGTTGCTCGTATGATCAATTACAACCACGGCTATACGGTTCCTGAAAACAAGGGTAAATACAGCAAGTATGCAAGTACGACTGTATATGAAGCTCTTCTTGATGAATTGAACTATAACTTCGCAACTACGCCAGTAGTATCAGTAGATAGCTATGCAAGCCAACAACAGCTTGAATCTGCTTATCTATACATCCTTTCTCGTTTAGATCCACAAGAAAAAGCGGTGTTTTGGCAATTTGTGAACACATACAAAGTAGGGGATAAGATTGAGATCCCTGAAGGTACTGTTATAGCAGATGTCTTGAACACTTATAAAATCCAATTGAATTTTAAAGCGCCTTAATCACTAAACAGGTAAGGAATATTTAGGAACAAACTATATTATTTTTTTAAAGTTATTTTTTACCTGTTCCTATATGTATTCGCCTTTTTATGTTTCCTCATGGTATTGGGTGTTTTATTCATTATTTTGGTGTGAGTTCTAATTAACTATGCGACATTCCAAACAACCATTGCATATTCCTACATAAACATACCACCTATTCCTGTTCGTACCATACCAGTCGTTCCTATTCGTAATGAGCCAAAAATGAATAAACCACAAATAGCAGAAGCACAATTTAAACTTAGATTACCAACATCTTTAAAGTTAAAAATTGAAAATGAAGCTCAAGGCTTGAAGCGATCCATGAATGCTGAAATTGTGGCACGACTAGAAAATAGCTTTAACTTTAAAAAATTAGACAATAATAGTGTATTGAACCCATATCAACTTCTTGATCGTAAGAAAGAACTGTCAAATCGCTTAATTAAAGCAATAGAGTATTTTAATTCATTACAGGCAAAAGAAATTAAATATACACACATTGCTGAACAACTAGGATATGAAACTGCTGAACTTGTCTTAGACTGGATACAAGGTAAACATGAACCATCTTTCCAACAACTTCGAGAGATAGCAAAGTATCTAAAAGTTAATCCGTCTTGGCTTCTACATGGCGATGGTGAAATCAGTTCTTGAATAATAGTATCATTATTGATACTATTTGAGGATTGGAATTATTGAGCATATTAATGGCTGATATTGATCAACTCATAGAGCAAATGCGGAATAATCCAAAAAATATTCGGTATGTGGATTTACTCAAGGTTTGCAAACAGTATTTTGGTGAGCCAAGGCAAACAGGTGGTAGTCACACCGTATTTAAAACACCGTGGCAAGGCGATCCTCGTATAAATCTTCAAGATGATAGTGGAAAAGCTAAACCGTATCAGGTGAAGCAAGTTTTGGCTGCACTTGATAAACTAAATGCATTGTGAGGTGGGAAATGGATAGTAAGCAATATACTTACCGTGTTATGTGGTCAGCAGAAGATAATGAATACGTTGGACTATGTGCTGAATTTCCATCGTTATCTTGGCTTGATGCAGATCAATCTAAAGCATTTTCAGGCATTGTTAATGTTGTTGCTGAGGTTGTAGCCGACATGATCAGCAATAATGAAAAAGTACCAGTACCACTTTCAGAGAAGAAATACAGTGGTCGTTTTGCTGTACGTGTTCCATCAATGGTTCATCAAAAACTAGCCTTGGAAGCAGCAGAACGTGGTGTAAGCATGAATCGTTTAGTATCTGCAAAATTAGCGATGTAAGCAGTTTTAAGGATATGAGATTTTTCTCATATCCAGTGGTTTGAGAAACAGGAACGACTGGTATGGTACGAACAGGAACAGGTGGTCGTTTTATCCAGTATTTTGCAAACCATGCGATAAGGCTTGCTCAAGGGAATTTAGATGAAAAAAACAAATGTCCATATCTTCATTTGGAAATTTGTAATTGGATTATTCTTTTTTAGTTTTCTTATGACTTATGTTCACTCAAATGCTGAAATTACAAATTTATCAATGTTGTTTTATGGGTTTAAGGTAGGTCTGTGGTTTGCAACTATTGCTACCACTTTGATTTGTGTATTGCTCGGTTTAGCAAAGCTCTTAAACAATAAACCTGAGAAAAATGAGCTTATTTACTCATGGTTTTATACATCGACAAAATATACGCTAGTGTTTGTTTGCACATTAGCTGTTGCTATTTTTGTCGCATAGTTAAGTGTAATTTTTTGGTCTTATCGCAACATTGATTAGTAAATTTGTCGCACAGTTCTTTAGAATATTGAATGTATTTTATTGATATTTTATAAAACTGTCGCTTAGTAAATTGGAACTGACATTTGGGGGTCCATTACAGCATCAGCAATAGTTGGATCATGAAATTGCTCAAACCATAAATTTCGGAACTTGACTTTTAATCAACCAATATATTGCTCGAAAATTAGAAGCATTGGGTTGATGTGATTATTTCGAATTTGTTATTAGAAATTAATTGAAAGCAGTATTTTTTAAACTTTAGGTGGAATGAAAAGGTGATTTTTTCAAGTATATTCACTGGTCTTTTTATGACGGTGGGTTTCACAGCGCTAATTTATAACTACGTGTTGATGGGTGGTAATTCTGGTTTGTTCTTTTTGGTTTGGGGTGGTGGTTTCTCTCTAGCAGGATTGTATTTCCATTACCACGGAACAATTGGGCAAATTGGGTGGCAGAGACAGCGCTTTGTTCGTAACACGCAAACACTTGAATGGTATAAGACTGAATACCCTCAATGTGTTGTGACTACAAATATCGTGAAATGTTGTTTTTGCGAAAGTACATCAATTCGCAGATATGCCTTAAAAAACAATACTTACAAAATTCGCAACTCTTGTGCTAAATGCGGTGAAGTTTTGTTTTATACGGATGAGGATTAATAATGACTATTCATGCGTATTATGGTGATGTTAGCCACCTGAAAAATGAACAAAAAATGTTTGAAGACTTATTAACCCAATTGAAGCTTCATTGGGGTAATAGTGAAGATTGGATTTATTTGTTCTATAACACAATGTGGTCAGGTCAGGAAATTGATGTTATTGCTTTCACCAAGGAAGCAATCGTTGTTATTGACCTAAAAAACTATTCAGGCAATCTGGTTGGGTCGGAAAATGGGGAATGGCAGATTAATGGTGAGCTTGAGGTTCAGGGTGGCTCTCAGATTAATCCATTTGTTCAGATTCGGAAGAACAGATTTGCTGTTTTAGAGTGGTTCAAAAGTGCTGAATTGTTTACCGACCAAAACTTAGGTTTTATTAGTGGTTGCATCATCCTGAATGAGTTATCTAGTACGCAAATGGATTTGTCTCATTCGGTAAGAAAGTGGTTTTATGTTACCGATATTGCCAATTCAGTGGATACTTTGTCTAGACTCCATACCAAGGGGATTAGTCTTGCTAGTGATGATATTGTATACCTAGTAAACAAGTTAAAACTTAAAGAATATTCTTGGGATCAGGGTGTTGCTCCTAGAGTTCGCAATCTTATTCAGTCAGAAGATCGTGATACTCCAAGTGATAATAGTCGTAATCAAAGTTCCGCTCCGATCAAATACACATTACATGATCAAATGGAAAAGAAATTCAAAGGTGTTTTAGCACCGTACCTATTTTTCTATGGAACGGTCATCATCTGTTTAGCTATTGCTTTTCATATTGCTAATGGTATGAAAGGTGAAGGGGTTGGGTACTTATTTAGTTTGATCTTTGGTCGCTAAAAATATCAGTTATTCAGGTTGGGATTCCGTAATTATTAAGCCTTTTCCTTTTTGCATTAAAAAAGCCTACATTGTAGGCTTTTAGCTTTTTTAGATCTGTATTACTGAATTAAGTCGTCAACGGCTTCACCAAGGTAGGTTGGATCGTATTGCTTATACAAATAGTTTTCCAGAATTGGTAAATCTGGTGCTAAAACCATTCGCGTAATTTTAGGACGATCTTCTTCAAGGTTAAGCTTCACATGTACGGCGAAGAAATCAATGTTGTTCGTGATGAAGTCATATTCTTTACGACCAGCACTTTTGAGTTGATCAACCATACGCGAAAAGAAGCGGTTATTCGTAATAGAGCAATTCAAGAACTCTAACGCATCTTTTTCAGTAACATTAATTTCAATAATGTTATTGAGGAAGGCTAGCTCTGGTTTAATTAAGTTGCCGTTACGGTCTGCAGTTAGACATTTTGTAGAAAAGGTACCAATACCAGCCATACGACCATCATATTTCACAAAACCGTGCTCTTCAGATGCAACTAAGTTTGACGCATGAACGTATAGAGTAGGGTGGTGCTTTGTATTCCACTCTAAATCAATAACGTCAGTTTCATTTTCTGCATAGAGAGTTTGTAAAAGGGATCTATTGAGGTTGGTATAGAGGACTTGATCAAGCTCTAATACTTTGCGGCGATATAGCTCAGCGAAGGCAATACCGTACTGAGATAAGATATTACATGTTGTATTGAAGCTATTGCAGTAAATCGCACGGTTATCGTTACCGCCGTCTCGATCCTCACTGACCACAATTACATGGTTCCCTAAAACACCATTGATTTTATAAACCACAATTGAGCCTAATGCGAAGTTTTGGGTAAGTAGTTCTTCACCCTCAAATCGTACTGCCGTGCAGTTTTTAATATTTTCTGCGCTTAAAGGATAATTACCCGGTGTGATGGACCACAATGTTGAGACTGGTACAAATAGAGGCTCAATAGAACTACTTAAGTCAACTCGACCAATCGTGATGATGCTTGTGCCGTTAAAACTATCGCCCTTGTGTTCTGCAACGGCTGATGTTCCGATCGTACCTGGTATTTGTGCGTTCTCTGAAGCGCTATTATTTGGTACAACTGATTCTGTCATGAAACAACTCACTAAAAGTTTTATCTTTGTTTAAAAATACCACATGATAAATAGTATTAAAACTTATACTACTATTATAAGATGATCTTTAAGATTCATAAAGGTATATTTATGCTAAACCATAAAACCCAAGTTTGTTTTTTTAATAACCTGATTGGACGTTTTTATAAAAACCATTTGATCATAGATGTTAAAACTTTAAACCTAGATTTTATTTTAGATGTTATTGAATTTCCGACATCAATTGAAGGTTTAAAAAAAGCACCTAAAGTATCAAAAATTAAAATACCTTTTACGCAACTTGCTCAGGATCTTCAGCCACAAAATTACCTAGATTTAGTCCAATCTGATGCCAAAAATCTGTATCTGCAGATTGGGCAAGAAAGACGTTATATTCACGGCGAACAAACTAATTTTTCATATGCTACATCGGTGTTTCAGCAGATCGGTGATGATGAAGTGCTCCAGCTTGAGGCTTTGAACTATGCACTGAAGCTCCAAAGCATTACTAATGGTATTCAGCAACATACAACAGCGATTGAGACATATATCGAGCTAAAGCCTTTACGATATGCGTTTAGCTTAGATACGTTCATAAGTGCAACTGCAGATCTAGATCAACCTTTCGATACTCGTGAAGCGCTTTCTGGCCATATCGTTAACCATTGGGAAAAATGGGTTAAAGCAAACAATATCACCAGTGAAAGTTCTTATGATGCGGTGCTAATAAATACCGATAAATTAATACTGGTTCGAGTCGGTATTCACTCATTCTCAGTGAAGATTACAGACCTTGAAGTGGCTGACGGCGTTATCTATGCTTCTCTTTGTGATTTAGAGCTCTTACAGGTGCTTCTACCAACGTTCTTTGATGGTATACCTTGCCGTATTACTGCATATGCCGATATGAACATTCAATATGCTGTATCGCAATATAAGACTTGGCTATCAAGTCAAAACCTGAAGAAGATCCAGTACGTTCGCAAACAAGGTATTGAGAAGTACTTGCGTAAAAAATTAGAAGATGAAAGTGACTTAATCGGTAACGCGCAACTTGCCAAAACCCTAATGAATACCAGCTATACAGAACAAACAGTCTCATTTTTTTCTGACGCTTGGGGATTATCGTACGCAAACCATTTTGAGAAGAAAATTCGTCATGCTTTTGATCTGGTCATACAGGCTTTGGATCATGAAGGGATCTCATTAGAGCAGCTGCAGTTCATCAATAGCCTAACAAAAGGGGCAATTGAGAATGCTATTAACGAGATGCTGAACAAGACTGGTTCGCCGTTAAACGTGGTACCAACACTCACTCAAGAATTACTGTTAATTTGCGATGAATTCAATGCCAAAAAACTCAACATATCAAGTGAGCTCTTGGATGCAATCACTCAGTTTGCAGAACAATATGCAGTATCACCACTGTTGGCCATTAAGCGTGATAGCGCCGTGTATTTGCTGTATGAACCATTAGATGCCGATAATCAGTTAATTGATTATGAGTGGTTTTGTACTGCGGTATATACCAAAAATCAGTTTGTGCCTGAAGCCGATGAACAACATAAAACAAATGTAGCGGATCTTCTTAAATCGGTTGAAGTACTGCATGTATTCAAGCCGAATATCCTGTCGTGGACCAATGGCAAGGTATTTGAAACGCCAGAAGAAAAGAAAAATGCTTTTATGTTATGTCTCACACCTGAAGCATTTGAAAATCAAATAGAATTCTTACGCACTAAGAACGCAATACCAGGATATTTTAAAAACCTGATTACATCCTTAGGTGGTTTAAGTACAGTGGCCACGGAACAAGATAAATACGGTGTATTTTTGATTGAGTCGATCGCTAAAAATTCGACTGGTTTTGCATATCAAGGACAACTCTTTCCTATCGATCAAAATGCCCAAATTGACTTAGATCAATGCTCAAATTTAACGCTTAGTTCTAAACTACTACCAAAAAACTACCTGACCTTTAAAAGACTAATGAGATTAAGCGATAGTTTAACGAATGGCGTTAAATAGGTTTAAGGAATATTATTATTTTTACTTTAAGTTTAAATAGTGGTTTTTTAAATGCACAAAAATAAAGTATTATACTTTCAAACATAAAACCCTTTTAAAGTTATACAGAGAATACTGAATGAAACTATTAAAAACTGCGATGGTGGGTATCCTTGGTACTGTAATAGCACATACTGCTTTTGCTTATGATGATGTACCAACCCCAAATCCAAACTTTAAAGAAGCTTACGTGGGGCTTTTAACGCCATCTAAAAACTTTAATGTTGTTGCTGGTGGCCTTACACCTGAAATCAGCGAATATAAACTGTCTGATAGCTATTTTGAGAACAATTCAAATCAACGATACAAAGCGACAGCTCACCTTTATCAACAGATGAATACTCGACAACGAGCGATGTATTTATTAGTTCAGCACACAGCTTACTTAAACGATATTTTCTACCCTCAACGTAACCCTTTAGTTAATCCAAACGTATCAGACGAACAATTGAATGTTGAACCAGCACTTAATAAACTGCAGTCCTTACGTACTGACAAAGATATTGTCGAAAATGTTGTAGATCGTGAAACTATGCTTCAGGTATTAAAAGCACATTACGATTATTATATGCGCGATCAATTTACAGTACGTTTTTACGGTAAAAACCAAAACACATTTACTTATGGAATTGATAACTATTCTGGTTTAAAAATACGTTCGGTGGAAGGAAACTTACGCATTGTTGATCGCAAAAGAGGTACATTGTTAGGTGACTCAATGGTTAAGTTAAACCACTGGATACCAGCTACCCGTACCAAAGAGCGCCGCACTATTGATATACCGTCTTCCATGCCAGAATGGAAAGACGTTGAAATTAAAGATCTTGCAATTAAATTCCAACCAACTGCAATAACAACCATGCAAGGTAAACGCATTGATATTAATAAAATCTATGCGTACAACACTGAAAAATTCAATTTCTAATGTATATAGCGGTCACTATCGACCGCTTTATTTTGTTCCTGGATAAATATTAACCGTAGCCTAAGCAAAAGTTACTTGTAACTTAGAAAGGATATCTAATTAAGGTTAGAACTATGAAGAAATTACTTCTTTCAATTGCATCTGTAATCATGATCGGGGGATGCACAGAAGTTCCGAAGGATATGTCACATGTTGATGTTTTTACAAACGATCGCTACCTATCGACAGCATATGAGTTTAATAAGCTGGTTGATGATACATTCAAATACCCGTATTCAAACATCCCATTTTTAATGGTTACGGGAGGGTGGAGTGTTAGTGGTCCAAAAGAACCAATATCGCAAATTGTATACAGTTGCTTAGCTTCTAATGAGGTGCAATTGGTTACAAAATACAAACTATTTATGCCCGAAGTTACTTACATCAAAACACCTGAAAACCAGGTGAAAAATTGCATCATTAAACATTCTAATGGCTCAATTAATGCAGACGCGTTGAATGACCTTAAAGCCTTCACTTTATTCCAAAAATATTCAGATAATCCATTTTTACGCAAAACTGTGGACGCAGCGAAAGCAGATGGCAAAATATCAGTAAAAGAATATATGGATATTGTGCAAAATGTCATAAAATTAAGTAAGGCTGACGAACAGGTTCAGCTAGAAAAAACCATCCAAGAGCTTTAAGCATTATTATGTCGGAAAACCTTTCCATGCATAGCATGACGAATGAGGAATTGATTCAAGAATGGCTGGATAGCCTGAAGCTTGAAAATAAGTCCGACATGACAATTAATGAATACAAAAAGAGCTTACTTTTGATGTTAGAAATGCCTTTTTTTAAAGGTAAACATCTATTGGAACTAGACCGCGATTACATCACATCATTTCGGTTGCATCGAATCGATGTTGATATTGTTTCTGCAAGAACACTCAACAAAAATTTATCAGCTTTAAAAAACTTCCTGAACTATTGTCTGCGTAAGGAATATATACCTGAAAACTTCTTTTCTGACATTCGGGTTAAGTTCAAAAATCAAAGCTTACCGCGCCCGATCGCCGTGAATACGTTGAATGAGATACTTGATAACAAGACGCCATTAAATCCGAAATACAATAATCAAAAGTTAAGAGATCTAGCAGCTGCAGAAATTGCTTATTCTGGCGGTTTACGTATCTCTGAATTACATGCCATCAAACTAAGTGATATCAACCTCAGTGCTATGCAACTAAAGGTATTGGGTAAAGGAAATAATGAACGGATTGTTTTTTTAGGAAAAAAATCACTAGAGGCTATTTCTACTTGGCTTTTAGTTCGTAATCGTTGGATTTCAAAAGCTGGAGTAGAAGACTGCGGATATTTATTCATTGCACCATCTGGCAAACATATTGCGAAAAACCATTTAGGTGCATGCATTACAGCTCTGTTAAAGGCGCATGGTTCTGGACATATTGGTAGTACTCATGCTTTGAGACATAGTTTTGCATCGCACTTGTATAACAAAACAAAAAATATTCGCGCCGTTCAGGAAATGCTAGGTCATAAATCACTATCTTCGACACAAGTATATATTCTTGTAGATCACGAAACGTTGATTAGTTCTTATAAAGATGCACATCCACGCGCTAGAGCGAACCAAGATTAATAATTTATTCGCTTCTTGTACTTCTAAAGATATATCGTAAACGATCGAAATAATTAACTTTTGATGGTGCCCGTAATGGCTAAGACTTTTGAACAAGTAAAAAAAGAATTTTTCAATACAAGGGTCATCACAAACAATCGACTACCTAAGCGTGGTTGTCAGTTCTACAAATAAATGAGAGTTTACACAAATAGATCAGAGTAAATTGATGATAAATTTTAAAATTGGTAACACTATTGATTGTTTTTTAAAAACAGAAGTTAATGAAGTTCAAATTAAAGGGAAAGTTATTTTTACTAACAATATATATAGCTTTAACTTCTCAAGTATAACAGAACAAATTACATCAAATATTCTTGGTCGTTCTTCATATAATCTAAAACTTGATAAAGATTGGGAAAAATTTGAATCTTTAAGTAATGAGATAAATTTAAAGTGGGGTGATATTTGCTACAAATACAATGCAAAAATTGCAATTCTAAAGCAATGTGAAGAATATAAAGTTGTTTGTCTGATTTATAAGAAGTGAATCGTACCGGGTTTGTCGGAGAGTCAATATTCTGAGAGACTATCCCGATGACAAAATTAAAATATACCCCTGAAATCAGAGAAAGAGCGGTTCAATTATTGATTGAATCTGAAAAAGATTATCCTTCTACTTGGGCTGCAATCACAGCAATTGCGCCTAAGATTGGTTGTACTCCTGAAACACTTCGTGCCTGGCATCAAAAGCATTTAGATCAGCAAAATCCTATTAAAGTACAACAGATATCTGATCAAGAAAAAATGAAGCAAATGGAACGTGAAATTAAAGAATTAAAACGTGCCAATGAAATTCTACGTAAAGCAGCCGCTTTTTTCGCCCAGGCGGAGCTCGACCGCCCACACAAATAATGGTGGATTTTATCCATAACAATAAAGATCGATATGGTGTTGAAGCGATTTGTAGAATTTTACCGATTGCAGCTTCGACCTATTATCGGGCTTTAGATCTCGTTGATAACCCAG
Organism: Acinetobacter sp. Ac_5812; assembly: GCF_013072695.1. Lineage (GTDB taxonomy): Bacteria > Pseudomonadota > Gammaproteobacteria > Pseudomonadales > Moraxellaceae > Acinetobacter. The sequence continues at coordinate 35,023 of NZ_LXUK01000026.1, read as the reverse complement.
AACATCGAGCGAAACGTGCTCTGCATGATTTACATCATGCAGAGCAAATCAAACGTATTTGGAAAGAAAGTTCAGGTCGATATGGTGTACGTAAAGTTTGGCAACAATTGAAACGTGAGGGTTATGTTATTGCACGTTGTACAGTTGCTCGATTGATGCAAAAGCTAGATATACAAGGTGTTTGGCGTGGTAAGAACAAACAAACTACCCGCAGCCGAGATGATCAAAAACGGGCAGGTGATTTAGTGAAACGGAATTTTAGTGCTGATCGACCTGACCAATTATGGGTCAGTGACTTTACGTATATTCAAACCAATTCTGGCTGGGTCTACACCGCATTTATTATTGATGTGTTCTCACGAGCAATTGTTGGATGGAAAGTATCGACACGGATGAATACAGATATGGTGCTCGATGCACTTGAGCAAGCATTGCACGATCGAGGCATGCCAAAGAATGTGATTCATCATTCCGACAGAGGTGTGCAATATCTTTCCATTCGCTATACCAATCGTTTAGAAGCAGCAAATTTACGAGCATCAGTCGGTACGACTGGTGATTCATACGATAATGCTTTGGCTGAAACGGTGAATGGCTTATACAAAACAGAGGTGATTGAATATCTAAAAGCAGATTGGCAAGGTTTAGCAGATGTACAACTTGCGACACTAAACTGGGTAGATTGGTTCAATAAAAAGCGTGTACACAGTGCACTGGGTTATGTATCGCCTTTTGAGTTTGAAGCAATGTACTATGATAAGATTAACCCGTTAGGTCAGGTGGCCTAACTTAAATAAAAAAGTCTCCGACAAACCTGGTACGGTTCAAAGCATGATAGCAGTTTATTTTGTTGTTTAAATTATACTGCAACAAATATATTTGATATAAGTCAACAATGTTTTGGCGGGTGGTTCTATCCTGTTAGTCATACTGTGCAAAACTTCATCAATTTCAACCTAGACGAAAACAACAGACTTCAACTTAGTGAGCTTTACGATAAATATAAGAATGCCGATTTTCATGTCTTAGCGAAAACCGAACCTGAAAATATAATTATATTCGATGTGGAAACTAACAACTTTTGTGAAAATTTTATTAAATATCAAAAATGCAATGATAAAAGATTTGAGCTTTACTATCCAAGTGTAAGGGTTATCTGTTGTATATGTATTAAAGATAATAGTATTACTGAATACTCATTCGACATTAATAATGTTAAAGACTTTTTAAAGCTACTAAGGTCATTTGATAAAGTTGTTTCTTTCAATGGTATTCATTTCGATTTTCCTGTAATTCAAAAGCAATTAGGTTTTAAAAACCCTTTTAAGTACAAAGGTATTCATTTTGATATTCTTAAAGAATTATATCTTAAAACAGGAAAACGATTTTCTTTAGATTTACTTGCTCGCCTAAATCTTGGTGATAAAAAGATGGTAAAGGGGCGTGATATGCAGTCTCTTAATATGGACGAGCTAACCAAAGCTTGTTTTTCAGACGTAAGACAGACCTATTTAATTTATAGACTACTGCAATCCAAATCACTTATGCTACCCAAAGTTTTTGGACGAAATGAATTAGAATTTCCTGAAAACTATTATCAAATGCCTACCTCAAAAAGTACCGCTTGCAATTTTTGCAAAAACGATGAGTTGTATACAATTGAAAACTTAAAATATAGTGAAAATCTTGAAAATGAAAAAGCTTACAAACTTATCGTTTGCATGAATTGCCTTACAATTAGGAGGGATAACAATAAATAATATTACGTCTAGTCTTATTTATTTGTGTGAATTTACAAGCCAATCTTGCTTATTTCGGTTGTTACTCTAATTTATTGCTGTGAAATTTGAATGATAACTGATTGATTGTATGTTCAGTCACTCTAATTAATTTATGGAACTGACAGTGGTGAAAGCCACAAAATTGCTGTGAAACTTGGTTTAATAGACCAAAAACAATCAACATATGTTAAAAAACAGAAACTTTCATATGTTGGCTTATCTGTAATTGAGTGTTTTGAAGAAGCTGGTTTAGATGATGTCTATATCAATGAAAAAATTGAAGAGTTTTCAGAGCTAAAAAACTATACTTCATTACATAAGGCATTAAGAATACTTGATGACGGCCACATGGCCCGTTTAGCAAAAAAATTAGAGGTTTCAGTCGATATGCTCAATGCGACATTGGCTGTGCTGAATAAAATATAAAAAACGGATTGAACCAACCCATGAATGCAAATGAGCTTTATGAAAAGTTACAGCAAATTGGTAAGCCACTGGTCCACGTAGAAAGCCTCGTATCTACAATGCAGTTGGAAATCCCTGTTGAAGAGATTGAAAAACACATTGAACTTTTCGGGGTTAATTTTTTACTGGTAGAAGTTGTTCGATATACCTTTGACGGTTTTCTATCTCCAGAGTACCAACACTATATAGACGAATTCATTGCAGAAAATGAACTGGATGAAGATGTCATTTTGAATATCAGAAATAAAACATCATCAGATATAGGCCTGGTTAATGTTGGCTTTAATCTAAATGGTTGCATACTTGGCTTAACCCATACGGATGAATGGATGGAACATTTATTCCACTTGGTTAAGTTCATTACTGACAGTGAAAAACGCGAGAAAAGTAGGAACTTTTTGTCTGAACAAGACAAAATCAAGGAACAAAAAGTTTTAGAAAAACAAGCCAAAGAAAAAGAAAGGGAAGTGATGATTCAACAGGTAAAGGATCTCACCAATACCGATGATTTTAAATTATGCAAAACGAAGGGTGAAATATTGTTGTTTTGGGAAAAGAACATTCCTGACCTATACAAAACTCTATCCAGAACTTTTATGGAAACAATGTCTAAGAAATATATCTCTATATTGCGTGGCTCATGAAGTGATACGATATGAGGAAGAACAACGAGTAGTGCATAAATCAGTGTTCTTGAACAACGCAAACAACAATAAAAATTAGTACTCAGCATTCACCAAAGTTTTGTATTGAGAATATTTCGTCAAATTTACTGTGTCACGTACTTGGCCATATTGAATACTGCCTAGATCTGAGTAGGTAAGGTTTTTCTTTTGAGATACTGCAACCAATAATTCATAGTTATTTCTTTGATTGAGTTCAATTGCTGAAGCGATATTTTTGTCTTGGCTCACTTGAGAAATAATGCTTTGGATCTCCTTTCTATCTGAAGCAGATACATCCAATGTAGTTAAATAAAATCCGATCGATAGAAATATTGTGGCGGTTAAAGTGAATAGGGATGCACCAGTAAGATAAACGGCGCGTAGAGTTCTATACTTTGTATAAACCACAACTGAAGATATGCAGATTGCCAAACATAGCGCAAGAATAACGGCATGTTGGTCTAGATAATCTGAGAAAAGCATTGTAAAGCCTGAAGCACAAAAACATGTTATATCACTTAGCTACCAAGCCATTTGTAGTATTTGAGACTTATCGCATATATGAAATATAAATAGCAAACCTTTGGTATATACTGAATCGGTTTAAAGTGCTGAAACAATAGGCTTTAGAAATAAAATACTAGTCAAAATGTGAATAATCAGGGGGTACACATGGGGCAAGCTAAGCAAAGAGGTACAGCTCAAGAACGTGCTGAAAGTGCAATTCAAAGTACGATTGATGCAACCTTGGCAAAGATTAAGACCGTACTTGATGGATACTATCAAGACATGCCGAATAACTTCTCGCAAGCTGAAAATTACTTTACTGGATATGTCGCTGCATTTGATATTAAAGATGGGATAGAACTTGAAGGTAAAGAGTCTGAATGGGCTTATGATGGTTTACCTACGCCTACCGCTTTACTCAAACTCGTTGAAACTGAGTTAAACGAAGTGATACGTGAAGATAAAGAGTTTTTGGATGACTTTGATCCTGAAATGTATATTGAAGAACTAGGCGAAAACTTGATGTTCTTCCGCTATATAGGTGCTTCTAGTTTCGATACGCCAGATGATGTTTTGCATAATATTCAAACAGTGTCATTTTGGGCGCCACACTTGGTCATGATTAATGGCGTATGGCATAACACTTATGATGCTGGTGCGGTCAATGATGATGGTGAAACGGTCGGCATAAGATTCTAATTCTAGAGGGGTGCATATTGATTACTGCAGCATGCACCTTATTGGTTTAAACATTGCTGTATCGACTGAGCAATATTTTCAGATATTTTCCAGATTACTTTCTGATTAGATAAGCGATTTGCTTCTTCAGGATTGGCAATCACGCCGATCTCAATTAAAACCGCCGGCTTTTGTGATTTCTTCAGGACCACTAGATTGTCATATTGATATACGCCATTTGAGGTCAAAAGCTTTTTGTTTTCACCTGGTATATTCATGCCATGGTAAGTAGAAGGGCTTTCACCAATTGATTTTAGGTTCTGGCCAATGAGATTGGCGCATTTCAAACTTTTTCCGTATTCTGGATTTTTCTTTGATACAAAAATTGAAAAACCTTTGAGTTGATTCTTGTACTTGGTCAGCTCAGTAGGTATTGAGTCGTGGTGCACCGAAATAAAAAGATTAGCATTAGGGTATCTGGTCGCACGTTGAACCAGTGAGACTTTATCTTCATTCACTGAAGATCTGAGCACTTGGACATGACGCGATTTAAGAAAGTATTCAATAGAATTGACCATGCTAAGGTTGTAAGTGTATTCAGGATAGCCGTTAGCTGCAGTAGATCCAGCTTGTTTTGGTGAATGGCCAACATCAAGTACTACTGAATTTTCAGCAAAGATAGATTGTGTAATGATTGACATTGCTAATATCGATATACATTTTAGCTTTAGCACAATTAAAACCCTTTAAGCTATTATTATGGTTTTAAGTATATTTAATTTAAAAAAAATTAAAAGGTTTAAAAGGTTTTGTTAAAATGGTTTTAAGATGGTTTTAAAGTACTTATCATGAGAGCTCTAAATACAATTTTGGATATAAAATTTATACATCGACTGTTCACTCAGTTTGTAGAACATCACCCACGACCATTGAGTGTTCACTTCCTGAAAGGCACCTATATAGATGAATTAGAGGGTTATAAGTCTAAATGGCTCGTTCGTTCTATTCAGCGTCTTATTAAAAATTGGGTCCAATTGGGGATGATAGAGGATCTAGGGCGTTCTACTTGTCGCTCATCTAAATATTATAGATTAAGTAAGTATGGTGAGCTGTTCCTTAAAATATATAGAACGAATGCTAATGTTAACTTTTATGACAATCCTAAGTTTAAGACATTAAAAAAAGATATTTCATATCGTTATTTTACCTTTACATATTTTGCAGTTTGCCAAAACAAGTCCTTTAAATTGTCAGATCTGCAAAAACTTGGTGACTGCCTGAATTACCACATTCACGGACGTTCTTGGCAGCGTAATATTAATTTGTTCATTGAAGCTGGAATTATTTCATGTGAACGTCAATGTCCATCAGAAAGTTATAATTATCATGTAATCAAAGCATCCATCCATGCATTTGTGAAATCAGAACCCATTGAACGCATTGAGTTTGAAAAAAACTTGCTGAACTTAGGTATCGTGAACAATTATGAAAAATATATAGACTACAATAATTTGCTGTTTCACGTTTTGTTTAGCAAATGGATTAACAGTCCAGTTGACTTTGGATATTTTGTCGATCAAAACTTTTACGGTGCCAGCTAAGCTCACTCAAAACATCTACGGTGTAATACACCGTAAAAAGAATTGCACCTGGTACTTGCCACTAAAAAATGACAGTGAATGACATTTTGAGAGAAAAAAATTGTGGGGTAGTGCCTTTTCTACTCCGTTGAGAATTTTAATTATGACAATTCCGATACACCTAACAATAACTTCATATTTTTCTTTCTTGAACTAAGATTCAATAACTTAACTAATTTCTATTTCAATCATAAAATATGATATGTTGACCTTAAGAATAATTCATAAACTTTACTATGTTTGCTTTAAAAACAATTCATTTAGAAAAGAAAGTCTCAAACGAAAATCAAATTATTCTTTTATTTGATTTAGATTCATTCTGTCCATGTATGTACCCTATGCTGTACACCATGAAATTTCTTAGATTTCAAAGTATCTCTACGCAGCATGCAGATTTAATCGCAATAAAATTTTGGTATGAATTTTGGTTTGAAAAGTTTGCCACGTCCTTTTGTGAGTCGTTCTATTCGACATCCTATAATTTTGAGATCATTCAATGTGAAATTGATAATTTCATTGTTTACTTAGAAAATAATAAAAAACTTGAAAGTAATCTTATACGGCTAAGCAATTCAGAACATATTAATTACACAACAATTGGTCATAGAGTTAGATCCTTCTTAAAGTTTTACAACTTCTTGATTAATGAATACTTAAGCATGCAATCACAGCCACAACTTACGTTGAAGGAAATTCAAAAAATTAAAGAAAACTTGAATAAATATATGACAATAAAGAAAAAAATTATAAATAATTTTTCAAAAGCCAATAAGACAATTAAAAGTGAGATAAATCATAATTTTAAGAGCATGAATCAGGAAATGATTAAAGGATTGTATTCAGTCATTTCACCAAGTAACTCTAATAAATACAATGAATTAAATCCTTTTAGATCTAAAAATGTACAACTCAGAAACTTTCTGATCATACATCTCATGCTCAACTATGGTCTTAGAATTGGTGAGCTTATGCTACTAACAACCAACTCTATTAAAAAATCAATTCAGAATCATAGTTTTAGTTTAATTATTACAAATACAGATGATGAGTTCGATGATCGATCAAAAAAGCCAAAAATCAAAAATGAATATTCGTACCGAGTAATTAAACTGCAGGAACGAGACTACAGAATTCTTCAAATCTATATAAATGAAATCCGAAAAGAAATTCCTTCACATATCTTATTTACATCCTTAAAGCCTCCCTATTCTGCTTTAAGTTATGGTAATCCTCCCATAAATAACCGAAGTTAAAAGTAGAGGTTAAGCAGCCCTTAGAGGTGGCTTTCCTTTGTTAGCTTGATGTGGTCTTTCATGGTTGTAATGCCACAACCAGTTTGTTGCATAATCTTGTACTTCTTCCAGTGTGTCAAATAGATGCTTGCTTAGCCAGCTATAACGTATAGTCCGATTATAACGTTCAATATACGCATTCTGCTGTGGCTTACCTGGTTGAATATATTCAATACGAATACCGTGCTCAGTAGCCCAGCGTACAAATTCATGACTGATAAACTCCGGGCCATTGTCACACCGAATAACTAACGGCTTTTCTCGCCACTCCAGCAACTGATTCAACGTACGAATAACTCGGATTGTAGGTCTGGTATTTTCTGCTTCCAGCTCTTTCAGTCGAGCCATCAATGAGGTATCCATACCGCCATATCTGGCACGCCATTTATAAAACGTGGCATTACTCATGCCATGTTCACGACAAAGGGTGGCTACAGGTGTGCCAGACTCCGCCTGTTTTAAAATGGACATGATCTGGCTGTCAGTAAATTTAGATGTTTTCATGCAGAATCTCCTGCTCGTATCTTAAGAGAAAATTCTACTTTTAGATCCTTTTATTTTTAGGGGGGATTACCCATAACGCTGAACCCAACGATAAATTGTGGTGTGGTCAACATTCACACCCCGTTCAGCGAGCATTTCTTGAAGTTCACGATAGCTGATGCCATATTTACAATACCAACGAACAGCCCAAAGAATGATTTCACCTTGAAAGTGCCGACCATGGAAGGGATTCATCTGCTGTATCTCGAAATAAATAAGATATTTAGCTTATCATGTCAGCCTATTTGCAACAGTGCCCGCGCAGGAAACGCAACCGTTCCAGTGTTTTGGCATCGAAAACGTTGTAGCCACCTTCGGTTCGCCAGGCGGGATGCAACAACCCGCGCATCAAGTAGTCGCGCACAACATGCACGCTTACGCCTGCATCTTCAGCAAGCTTCGAAATCGAGTAGGCATTCATGCCGTGTTTCGCTCGCTGTCTTCTAACAGCTTATGCGCGATCAGATGTCCGAGACCGAATGCATTCTCGACAGGCACGAGCTCTATCCCCGGGTGCGTCGAAGCCCATGCATTTGCAACAGAAGGCGATGCAAAAAAATGCACATGACAGCAAAAGGAACAGCGAATGTCGGGTGAAGCATCCGGAGTTCGCAGTGAAACCATTGCTTCTGCCGGTTCGACATGAAGCACTGCTTCTGGCGCAACTGTGAGCGTAATCGGCCTGCCGGTGGCAGCACAGCGCGACGTGACACGGGCTGTTTTGCCAATCAAAGCGGGAAACATCAAGGTGTCGAGCGCACACCAGGTGTATAAACGGCGGCCATCCACTTCAAAAACGTGAGGGGTTTCGCGTAGCGTCAGGCCCAGTCCAATGATATTGGCCTCGTCGTCATATTCCGTACCAGGTGCCTGCTCAAGTACCGTTGCAACTCTCGCTCCAGACCATCCGAGTGCGCCGGCGAGCTTTTCGCGTGATACAGGTCCCCCCATCGCTAGCTGTCGGAGCAGCGCGACAAAGAGCGTTGCGAACTCTTTAGGATGATTGCCAGATGAAAGGCTTTCGGCAATCTTTTTGGAATAAATAGTCTTGTCCATTTTCCACCTGTTATATCGGGCAGCGATCAACCGAGATAAACCTTACTCGGCGGTTACGTCCTGCGCTTAAAAAAGACGAATTACTTTGTGCCTTGCCGGCGTTGCCATTCCTCGGCCAGCAGCTGGGCTTGCTGTAACTGTTCGGGCTTCATTTGAGCTGCATAGTCTGCAACGACTTTTGCTGCTGTCGGTTCTCCCGACGCTGCGGCCAGACTCATCCACTGGTATGCCTGCACCTGGTCGGGCGCGATGTCGGTAAGACCCTTTGCAAACAGCTGGGCCAGCCTGACTTGAGCCTGCGTGTGTCCCTGCTCGGCAGCGAGGCGGTACCACTTGAAAGCCTCTGCATCGTTGGCAGGAGCCGCACGCCCATTCTTATACATACCGTCGACTTCACTTCCGCAGAGCGCACCATTTTATAGTTTATTTTGATCTGCGATACTCCATATTAATATTGAAAATATATAAAATTCCTCTGTACACGACAAATTTCATAGGACCCTTGTCCTATCAGGCTTTTTCTTTCTTAAAATTGCTAGCACTTTCTTAAATTCTTCTTTTTTTCCAAAACCAATCAAACGTAGAATAGCCATTTGAACATAGTCCAAACCGTAGCGAAATAAACTTACTGAAAGTCGTCCATGCTTCTTTATTTTTATCGCTTTTTTCCGATCATGTTGCCATTCACCTGTTAAATAGCACCAACAGAAACCGATAGCTAGCACTGCTATCAATTTCTTGACTCGTCTAGGGTCTGTTAAACGAGTATTTTCAAGATTGAATCCACGTCCTTTGAGACAACTAAATAACGTTTCGATTTCCCAGCGTAATGCATAATCACGAATAGCAGAAGCATTAAACATAGGAGAAACAACAAGTAAAAGTTCTCCATCTTCTAATCGTAGCGCACTAATATACAGTTTCACTCGACCAACCCAAATACGTCGTTTACGACATTCAGTTTGACCAACTTGAAGATGACGAAATAAATCACTAATTTTATGATTCTTGGCTAAGTGATTGGTCACAATAAAGTTTTTTTAACACGTATACAAAAGTTAATGTCATTTTCAATTAACCATGTAAACCATTTCTCACCGATAAATTCTCTGTCTGCGAACACATTCACAATACGGTCTTTACCAAAAATAGAGATAAAGCGTTGAATCAAAGCAATACGCTCTTTTGTATCTGAATTTCCACGTTTATTGAGCAATGTCCAAACAATAGGTATGGCTATTCCACGATAGACGATGGCTAACATCAAGATATTGATATCTCGTTTTCCCCATTTCCAATTAGTTCTATCCAAAGTTAATTGGACTTTATCGAATGAAAATATATTGAAAATTAACTGAGAAATTTGACGATAATCGAAATACTGATCTGCAAAGAAGCGTTGTATACGTCGATAAAATGATTGTGGTAAGCACTTGATGGGTAAGGCTTTAGATGCAGAAGAAAGATTACATGTCTGTTTTACAATTAATGCAAGCATAATCAGTGTAAAACATTTTGCATGTGACTTGTTCCACTTTAGATATTTGTTTAAGATGAGATGTAACTCATTGAAATGTGTCATCATATTCGTCGTCAGAAAACAAGTATTATGCCATTATTTCAATGAGTTATCTTTTTTTGTCGTGTACAAAGATAAAATTCAATAAAATGAGAAATACAAAGTCTAAATCAATCTTATAAATTCTCTTGTGAGCTAATATTTTTTACAGTATAAATTACAGTACAAACTTTTATACACAAAAAATTGTACTGTAAAAATGCCAAAAATAGTCAAAAGCCTTACTGATAGTAAGATCAAAAGCCTTAAAGCTGATCCAAACAAACACCAACGAATTTCAGATGGTTTGGGTCTTTATTTGTTCATTCACAAAAATGGCTATAAATATTGGAAATTTGACTATAGTCGTCCATACACTAAAAAACGCAATACCATTAGTTTTGGTATATATCCAACGACTGGCCTCGCTGAAGCACGGATTAAAAGAGATGAAGCCCGTACCCTTCTCTCTCAAAATATCGACCCACATGTCGAAAAGGTCAGAGTTAAGAATGAGATATTAAATGCGAACAATAATACTTTCAAAAATATTGCAAATGAATGGATGGCAAAACAAGACTTTGCCGAATCAACAATTAAAGGACAACAACGCTTATTAGAAGTAATTAATCAGCATATTGGACAAATTCCAATTCATGAAATTAGAGCTATGAATGTCCTTAAAGTTTGTCGGATTTACGAAAAAGAAGGAAAGTTAGAGACGGCTAAAAAGGTTAAAGTTAAATGTGGTCAAATTCTTCGTTATGCAGTTTCTATAGGGCTTTGTGAGCGTGATATTACTCAAGATTTAAAGGGAGCCATCTCTCCTCCTAAAGTCAAACACATGGCTGCTTTGATAGAACCTAAAGATTTTGCCTTGCTCTTAAGCGATATTGATCATTATGAAGGTTCAGCAATCACACGATATGCCCTGCGTATTGCCCCTTTGGTTTTTGTTCGTCCGGGCGAATTAAGACATGCTAAGTGGCAAGATATCGACTTTGAAAAAGGCTTATGGAGTTACACGCCTCCAAAAACAAAATCAAAAACAGGCGTTCAGCATATTGTCCCGCTATCAACTCAAGTCATCTATTTACTTTCTGAACTTGCCCAAATAACACAAGCCAAAAGTGAATATGTGTTTCCTGCGACCACTTCAAACTTAAAGCCGATGTCAGAAAATACCATCAATCAAGCTTTACGTCGCTTAGGCTATACCAGTGAACAAGCATGTGGACATGGTTTCCGTGCTTCTGCACGTACAATTTTAGAAGAGGTTTTAGAATTTCCGATTGAACTGATTGAGCAACAGCTTGCCCATCAGGTAAAAGATATGCATGGTCGAGCTTATAACCGTACCAAGCATTTAGATAAGAGAAAAGAGATGATGCAGAAATGGTCAGATTATTGTTCTCAGTTGAAAGAACTAATATCTAATTAACTTAGATCAACTACTTTCTTTTATTTTGCGACGAATTTCTTTTTTCCATTTTAATACGTTTTCTTGTTGTTTATTGAGGAGAACTCCAAGCATGTAAGCAGTGATTGCTGCACCAATTAATGCAATGCCACTTTCATAATTAATATCCAGAACGAACTCCAATATACTTTCTGACAAGAAATCTAAAGTACCAGAGAATTTAAAAAATTTAGCAATAGCAACAACTACTATTCCTAACAATGATCCAGTCCATAAGAAGATTTTATGAATATTGATTGGAGAGTCACTTGCTCTATTTGATCACGGTATTTTCGATAATAATCAACCTCATCATTGGTCACTTCATGTGATGCCTTAAATAATAATTTAACAAATAATGTATCTTGATTAAGCTTTGATTTTTTATTCATAAAAGCCATAAATTATAAATTTCTAATATTACTGGCATTATCTCCATTAATGGGTAACAAGTCTAAAAATCTTCAGCCCATGTATAGATGGTTTAAGTAAAATCGATACTCATACGCTAAATTTTGTATTTAAGTATAAATATTTAAACTCCCCCATTTTAAGTTACTATCCCTAAAGATTAGTGATACTAGGGTAGGTGAATTAAAAAAAATTTATCTTACAGAATTAAATAATATCAATAGACCTCTTTCATAAATCAAAAAACGATCTTCTTTTGGGTTAATATTTGCACTGCAGATTTCTTAGTATTCGTGCATAATTTGCGGATGAAATATATCGATTCAAAGAAGCTTTCTGAAACACAGTTCAAGCGATATACTGGCATCTCTTGGTCAACCTTTAATTTAATGGTTGAGCAACTGAAAATGCATGTTTCTGCCAAAGGCAGGCCACCTAAATTGAGCTTAGAGGATCAGATCCTCCTTTGCTTAAGTTATTGGCGTGAATACCGAACATTGTTCCATGTCGCAACAAGTTATGCCGTTTCAGAGCCTACTGCTTCAAGAATCGTACGCCATGTAGAGGATTGCCTGATTCAGTCCAAATTATTTAATTTACCAAAGCATTTGCCTGAAGGTGAAGGCATTGACTGGAATGTGGTGCTTGTAGATGCCACAGAAATTCCAATGCAAAGGCCTAAAAAAACAGAAGAAAAGCTATAGTGGCAAGAAAAAGACTCACACCTTCAAAGTACAGGTTATCATTCATTATCAAACTCAAAAAATCCTGAGTTTATGCACGAGTCGTGGAGCAGTACATGATTTCGAACTCTTCAAACGTAACTTGAATCAGATTCCTGCAGGAACCTTTGTTCTTGCGGATAAAGGTTATCAAGGGATTTATAATCCGAATAGCCTGTTGCCCTTAAAAGCCAAAAGACGCTGTAAATTGGATCCTGAACTCAAGATTTATAATCAGGAAATCAACAAAAGAAGAATTGGAATTGAGCATGTATTTGGCAGTTTGAAAACCTTCAAAATCCTTGCTGAGCGATATCGCAACCGAGGCAAAAGGCTCGGTTTGAGATTCAATTTAATTGCTGGAATTTATAACTTTGAGTTGAGTAAAAAATGACTTATGAAAGAACTCTAATATCATATTGAATTTAAATAATTATTACCAACAAATCTACTTCAAACCATCCAAAATTAGTAATGCTGCTTGCTCTATTTGCTTTTGTCTTTGTTTATCCGTGACACCTTGAAGGCTGAACCCCCAATAAGCTTCAAATAAACAAACTAGTACATACGCAGCTGAACTAATTGCCTCTAAAGTTGCATTTGGAAACTCTTGAGCTAATTGATTCTCAAAATCTGGAAGCCAATGTTGCGTCCAAAGATTATGAAGCAACTTTTGAATAAAAGGATTTCTAGCACTTTGAGCAACCAACTCGAACCACACTATCAAATCATCGTGACTCCGATAAACTTCAGGTGTAAATAACATGACTATTTGTTCACTTAATGGTTTTCCACTAAAACGATGAAGAATTTCAGTTCCCATTTTCGCAATATAGTGTTCAATAAAAGCATTCATTAACTCTGCACGTGTAGAAAAATAATGAAGTACTAGTGTGCGTTGCATGCCTGCTGCTTCTGCTACTTTGACAAAAGTAATTCCTTCTAAACCCTCCCTCGCAACAACCGAAACGGCAGCTTGAAGAATTTGATAAGACCGTTCATGCACTTTACTCGGTCGCCCGATCTTGTTTTCTATCATCGTCATAATTTTTTAAAAAAGCTGTTTACTAATTAATCATATCATATTATTTTACTGTCATGATAGTCAATTAAAGACAGGAAGTCATATTATGAAAATTCTCGGACTTGATGCTGGTAGCGAAATGGAAGCTACAGCAGCAAAAATCTTAACAAACAACGAAATGATACATGCCGCTATTATGGAAATTATAAATATCTGTGGGCTAGTTGCCTGTATTGTGCTAGCACTTTCAGGCTGGATTTACGGTGCTAAATTCATCAAGAAGAATAACTTTCTTCTTGGTTTAGAGTGGTGGATTATTGCTTTTTCGGCTACGAACTTTGTTTCCTACATGCTGACCGGCTGGGAAGTTAGTTATTCCATTACGATGTTTCTTGATTCATTCTCACGGAGTTTCGGTATGCCAATTATTGCGGTACTTGGCCTGATGGCACTTACCCATAATTTAAAGCCATCTACTCTCAATGAAGTCATACTGTTCGCTGTCGCATTCGCTGGTACTTTTGTTGTCTTTACCGCTGATTTCTTTAATGAATTACGTCCTTACTTTTACGTCATTATGTGGTCAATTTTTACAATCTATCTCTGCTATTTCATTTTCCGTTTAGCACAGGCTGGAGAAAAGTTGCATGCGTTCGCTACAACGATTACAGCAGTATTCGGTCTAGCAGTGGCGATTGTCTATGATTTTTTCCCGATACCTGGCGATGACACTTTCATGATTTTTATGACTTGGGCTTTTATTACTTGGACTTATGCGGGGATTCAGTTGTATTACGCCTATGCTGCCCTTGAGCGTTCGCAGTTTGTTTCAAATCAATCTTTTGTTCCAGCTCGTTAGAAAAATAAGATCACAAGAATTTGTTTATTACTGTGTAATGACTGAAAGGGATATTAAATGAATCGTACAAATGAACAAGTGAATCACAGCAATCCTTCACCACTACCATTTCGACTTCTTGGAGGCTGGATAGAACAACCAAGTGATCTTCAACCCAAACTTGAAGGTTCGATGACAGCCGACGTGATCGTAGTTGGGGCTGGGTTTGCAGGCCTATCTACAGCGCTTGAGCTAACTGCTCGTGGTGCAAAAGTCGTCGTACTTGAGCAAGAGTTTGGTGGTTTTGGTGCCAGTGGGCGTAATGCAGGATATTTGCTAGGCAGCATGGGAATTGAATTTGAAATGTTTGCTAAGCGTGTCGGTATTGAACATGCTAAAAAATTTGTCAATTTCTACGATGAAGCAGTGTGCTATGTCGAGAGACGAATGATCGAATTAGACATCCATTGTGATTACAATCCTTCTGGGATTATCCGCGCTGCTATTGATCCATCACAAGAAAAATGGCTACGACGTAGTATGAAGGTTGGTCATGAATTAGGCTCAATAACTCGTTTCGTAGATCAGGATGAAATGCGTGCTCGAGGGATTCCACCAGCATTTCTGTTTGGGAGCGAGCAACGTGGTGGCACGCTAAATCCTGGTAAATATGTCAGTGGTTTAAGACGTGCTGCAATTCAAGCAGGTGTTAAAATTTATGAAAAAACACCTTTACTTTCATATAGTGAGGGATCAACAATCACCTGTAAAACTGCTCATGGTAGTGCAACTGCACCAATCATGGTTTTAGCTACAAATGCTTTTACTCCACAGTTAGGATTGCTTCGAGATAAGATTGCACCAATACGAGTCTCAGCCATTGAAACACAGCCATTATCACCTCAGCAATTAGCATCACTAGGTTGGCATGGTCGAGAAGGTATTATCACGCCACATCTCACAATGGAAAGTCACCGTTTAACAGCTCACAATACAATGGTATTAACCGTGAAAAAGTTAAACTACGTCTATGGCTCTAAGACACCTAACATACCAGACGATCATGCATATACTGCTTTAGCACGAACATTACACGAGCGTCACCCTACCCTGCGAGGTCTTGGGATTAAACACTGCTGGAGTGGTTACGTCAGTGTTGCATATGACTTTCTGCCTGTAGTTGGTACGACTGGGGCACATCAAAATATCATCTATACAGCTGGATGCACAGGTCATGGGCTTGCCACTCAATCTCTAATGGGTCAACTTCTTGCAGAGAAAATTATGGGAACTGAGAACCCTATTTTGACTGCTTTGTATCACAAGACACCTTCGACACTACCTGAACCATTCCAGTGGTGTGCTTTTCAGACTGCATTCACAGCAGCAGGGTTCTACGATAGTTGGATCGATCGCAAAGCGCGTGTTACAAATACAAGTTCAGTGGTATAAGGAATTCTTTAGCATAATGTATGCCCTTATCACTTTTTAGTGCAAAGGGCTACAACGATCACATCCAGCATACTCATCTCCATGTGAATGTCTCTTTAATAGTATCCAAAGAACATTGAATTTTACGTTGAGCATACTTAATTGGTATAATTTTCAAAATTGCCATGAAACGATCTAACCTCATCGTTACATATAAACTCTTTGAGTGACTAATATAGAATCTCGGTGTATTCATCTTTCATTAGCGCTATCTCTATTTCTGCAAGTACTGACAGCCCACATCTTTCACCTTACTAAACAATCTAACCTCAGACCTCACAAAGCTTGATTCCGTCTAATCCACACAATAAATCAAAGTGTTCTGACTATGTGAGCTTGTAAATGATCCTAATGTTTTCCGCTAAAACTATGAAAAATATTAATACGAATTTCATCAATGTAGTTTTCAATGAACAACATTGATGAATAGAATATGTAAAGAAAATTCACGAAGAAATGGCTGTCATCAATAGAATAAATCACATCCATAAATTGAAAAATAACTAGGTAATATCTAGTTATTCTGCGGAAATATTCCTTAAGATTTATACAACTAAAAAGGGAAAATCTTACCTTTCTAATGATTAAATGAAGAAATTCATTTTTGGGAAAATGACACACTAGAAAAAAATGAGCGGTATGACCGCTCATTTTTTAGAAATTATTTAGAAACGATAACCAATTTTTAGACCATATGCGATTGCATGATTATTTTTAAACTCAGACTGCTCTGCAATTTCCTTAATACCATCAATTGGTAAATAATATGCACCATCTTCACCCTTGGCATCCCCTAACCAATAATATTTGACACCAGCTGCAATAAAATAATTTGGAGCAGGATTGAACTGTGCGCCAACACCCAATGACCATGATCCTTTCATTGGCCCAATTGTCGAAGCAGGATTACCTGTTCCTGAATCCCAACCGACATCAGTGGCAACACCCCATTTTTCTGTCAATTGATGACCTACCCCGATAATTGCAGTGTATTGATCTTTTTGATAAGAATCTAAGTCCACGCCTTCTTTATACGCACCTCCAGTGAGTTCATCTAGAATACTCGCTGTAAGTGCATTATATTGTGTTGGGCGGATATTAAAATCTTTCCAATTGACCCATCTTAAATTCATATAAGCTACTGTAGCTTCAGCAACACCCGTTTGAAAATCAATATTTACTGACTGAGGTGTTTCGATTTTTGTTTTTGCAGGTTCGACATATTGCAAAGGTTCACCAAATATATTTTCATCTGCCTGAAAATTATATTTGATTTTTGAACGATAAGTTACAGCAGCCTTTAGCGCAATCTCTGGCATTTGATAGCTTGCCCCAGCAAGCCAACCAAGCTCTCCTTTTTCTTTAAAATGGACATCATAACCATTAAATGCTTCAGTATAAGCCATTCCTCGTAAAGAAGCTTTACCTCTTACCTCTTGATAAACAGGCCCACCATAGATCTGAAAATTTGTAAAAGGTGAATATCCTAAAATGAAGCTTAAATCCTGACTTTCTATATTTACAGAAGTACCTTCATGACTAACATCATTATCAGAATAACTATTATTTGGGCGAAGTGGATATGCTGTTTTTGCGGCAAACGGTTGGTCATAGAGTATGCCAAAACTGAATTGGTCTGTGAGTTGTAGTTTTAAAGCAGCCGTATAAAATTGAACATTTTGCCCGATATCTCCTGTATCTCGACTTTGATTTTCTCGGGCAAGATTCGGACGATCATGAACTACACCAGAAATAGAAGCATCAACAGCAAATGCATTCGCTTCAAAATAGTTTCCATTTTCTAAAAAGGGCAAGATCGATTGCCCAGACTGGTCAAGTGCTGAAGCTTTACCATGTCCACTTAAAAGCAAACCAACAATACTGAACACAATTGGTGCTAATTTTATCCGACAAATATTAGGGCATGAATGACCGAATCTATTCTTTCGCCGAATTTCTCTCACTGCTGGCAAATATGACATTACAACTGGGATGTCTATGTTTACATTTTTTTTCATGCTCAATCCTTGAATTATAATTTCTAAAAATCACTATAATGATTAGATACTTATCTATCCATCAACTCTATTTCCAATAAAGCAAAAGTGAACAAAATATACACTATTAAAACAATTACACATTGTCAATGACAATGTAATTTTGCAAAAAATTATGCTTATATCTCAGACTTCACCTATAAAGAAATGAGTACTGCATATTCTTGATAACTTGGACAAGCAGTCTTATCTAAACATGAACACCTGTTCTTCTTTTACTTGGACACTTACGTCCATTTATAGGAAATATTATCTTTAATTTTTTCTGAGCAATTATTCAACCATTTTTATTCATAATAAGAAAAACATATAGGATATGCCCTTAAGCAAGACTTTAAGTTGAAGTATTTTCGCTGACATTATTTGTGCTTAAGCAGCTTAAGAACAATGATAAAAAATAAATAAAATTCAAGCTACATAAAAATTCATTAGCACTTGAAATAAATAAATAAAACCGCAATATATTCTTAAAGTTAATTATATCGAGATGCTTATGTTCGACCATGAACAAAAAATTATGATCGATCGTATTGTAAAAGAATTAGAAGAAAATAATTTTGCAATATTTGCAGGTGCTGGTCTATCAGCCCCTGCGGGGTATGTAAATTGGAAAGAACTCTTACGCCCCTTATCTATTGAATTGAATTTAGATATCGATAAGGAAACTGATTTAGTTTCCTTAGCCCAGTATTATGTCAATGAAAATCATGGTCGTAGCAGATTAACTGAAAGGTTAATCGATGAAGTTGGTATAGCTCGAGAACCGACAACTAATCATAAGATTTTAGCTAAGTTACCCATATCAACCTATTGGACAACTAACTATGATGATCTAATAGAAAAATCTTTAGATAATGAAGGTAAAATAGCAGATAAAAAATTTACTAAAAATCATTTATCTCAAACTAAGAAGGGGCGTTCCGCCATTGTCTATAAAATGCATGGTGATGCAAGTCTTCCTGATCAAGCAATTATTACTAAAGATCAATACGAATCATATCCGTTGCACTTTGCACCATTCGTAACAGCTTTGTCAGGAGACTTGGTTTCAAAAACCTTTCTTTTCTTAGGGTTTAGCTTTAATGATCCAAATTTAGATTATATTCTAAGCAGAATCCGAATTCATTTTGAACAAAATCAAAGACAACATTATTGTATTTTTAGAAAAGTTAATCGTGCCGACTACAGTAATGATGAAGATTTTTCATATAATCTTTTAAAGCAAAAGTTTGTTATTAAAGACCTTGCTCGTTTTAGTATAAAAGTTGTATTAATTGATTCATGGAGTGATCTCACTCGTATATTAGAAGAAATTACAAAAAAATTTCGATGTAAAAATGTATTCTTATCAGGTAGTGCCCATGACTTTAGTCCATGGGATCAAACCGCAACGGAATTTTTTCTATCCAAACTAGGAGAAGTTCTAATCCAAGAAGGTTTTAAAATTACATCAGGTTTAGGCTTGGGTATTGGTAATGCATTTATTAGTGGTGCAATTAAAGAAATCTATAATAGAAAATATACAAAAATTGATGACTATTTAACAATGAAGGTATTTCCTCAGTTTGTAGCTGATCCTACAGAAAGAAAAAATATTTGGACAGTATGGAGAAAAGATTTATTAAGTCAGACAGGAATTGCTCTTTTCTTTATGGGAAATAAAATTATCACAGATCCTAAATCAGGCAAACAAACTATTGTTTTGGCAGATGGTATGGATGAAGAATTTCAAATAGCACATGAATTAGGTTTAAAGCTAATACCAATTGGTGCAAGTGGATACAAGGCAAAAGAATTATTTAATCAAATAACTTCTGACTTCGATAAATATTATCCAAATTCCACACCAAAATTTCGAGAAGCTTTTGAGAAACTAAATGAAGAAGTCGATGAACCAAATAAATTGTTATCAAAAATTCATGATGTAATTAAGTTAATTTAAATTGGAGAAAATTTATGGCTAGAAAAGTATTTTTTAGTTTTCATTATCAACCTGATAATTGGAGAGTATCTCAAGTACGGAACATTGGCGTAATTGAGGGTAACCAACCAGCCAAAGATAATGATTGGGAAACAGTTGTGGGTGGTGGTGATACGCAAATTAAACAATGGATATCTGATCAAATGGTGGGAAGAACTTGCACAGTTATTCTCGCTGGTAAGGATACAGCTAATAGAAAATGGATTAATCATGAGATCGTTGAGTCTTGGGATAACGGAAAGGGTGTTGTAGTAATTTACATTCATAACCTAAAAAATTCACAAGGTGAACAATCAGATAGAGGACGAAATCCTTTAGAGTACATAAGACATGGACCTACTGGAAAAAAACTATCTGAAATTGCTAAAGCTTATGACCCACCATACTCAACTAGTAAATTTGTTTATGAGTATATTGAAGATAATATTGATAGTTGGATTGAAGAAGCTATTAAAATAAGGAAAGAAAATTAAGAACTTGAACAAAAAAGATTACAGGTTCATTAGTATTTGAACTCCATTTTTAGAAATAGAAATGGAGTTCTCTTCATATTGAAACTCAATATTAATAAACTGATGTCCTAAATCAGTAAAATTTAGACAACATATTTTTTTTCCTACAGTTTTAGCGTACTCAATTTCCATCTCTACCCACTCAGAAATTATTTTATCTTCAGCGATTACATTATGAGTAATTAACAAAAGGAATATTTCAGATTGTTCTATTCTCTTTTTTAAGACTTCTTTTGTGTAATCACTGATTAGAGTTCTTTTTAGAAAATCCTGATCTGATGTCCAATCATAATAACACGATAAATTTTGAATATTTAAAGCATTTTTGGTGCTTTTAACTAAATCTTGATCCACATAACTATGGGATATAAAAATATCGTACTTTTTCTTAGACTCTACTGAGTTTGAATTGAGAAATTTCACAAGTTCTTGTGGACTATAATCCGGTAAAGTACCATCAATATGATATGGCTTTTTCTTTCCTTTAAAGTTTTTTCTCAACCTTACATATTTACCTAGACTTTGTAAGTGTTGAAAAGCCATTCTTCTAATTTGATTATTTTTTTCTGAATCATTAAGTTTATAAAAAAAAGTTATAGTTTTATCACTATTAAATTTCTTAAGCTCATTAAATATTAGTATTTTTTCCAAATGGGTAGCTCTATGATATATTTGAATAAAAATATCAATATATATCGGCTCTATATCTTGAATATGTTCACAATTTTTTGCAATTAATAATTTTTTGTTAAGGCTTTTATTTAATTTTTTTTCTAATTTTATTAAAGAGTCAGTTTTAAAATTTTCACTGTATTGTTGTTTATGCTTTAATCTTTGCCCATATGAAAGCATATGTTTAACTTTTTGTGAGCTAAAGAAAAAATCTTTAGAGTTTAATATCTTGTATCTTTGTTTTTTTCCTACAGATCTTAAAAAAATGTCTTTTGATCTATAGTATTCATATCTTTCATTTAGCATATGCATTGTGGTGGAAAAATATTCAGAATATAAATCAAACAAAATATCACCATCGTAGATCTCAGGTAATATTTTTTTAATAGAATTTAGCTGATTTGTCATTTGTTTATATATCCTAATATTTTCAGATATATACTTTCTTTTAGCAATACCAGCCATGATTTACTTTCCGATTATTAGCGATGTGAAATAGTTTTATATAGGACGTCTAAAGGATGAAGGCTACGATTTATATAATCATTTTGTGAGCATTCAATCCATCTTTTTAATTTATGATTACTTAAAATAGCATCTGTCGTTGGAATCGAATAAGCAAAATCTACAGCACTATCAAAAGCAGCTGATTCTCGTAGATTTATATCTGTACTTTCAAGCGATATTTGTCTCGGTTTAGTTCTACGGACTAATTTTGCAAATTGAAGTTCTGAGTAAATCCAAGGTGATGAAAGATATTTTTCATCTTCGAACGTATCAGTTATTGGAATTGATTTATCTGTGCCTAAAAAAACAAAAGCTTCGCAGTTATCAATTATTCTGTGTAAAGCTGAGTTTAGGATCATAAAAACATTTGAAGTTGTATGATTTCGTATATGATAATTAAATGTATCACCTTTGAGACAATATTTATTATCAATTTTTCTTAGAAGTTTGAATGCATCTCCCCAAACACAAGAATCGATAAATACACTTAAATTTAATTCTTTTTCTATTAAAACTGCCAATCGTATAACATCATCTTCATCAGCATGTGAGTGTGATAAAAATATATCTGGTTTGATATCTAAAAATAGATTTTCAGTGATTTTATCAACACTTAGTGTGTTTTTCCTATCAAGTAGGTAATCTTGAATTTTGATTAATTTATTTCCATTTCTCTCTTTGTATTCCCTTACTTTTTGACTACTAATTTCTGGGAAAACTGAAAAATCAAAATCTTCAACTTGAATACTTTTATACATAATTCATTACTACTTTATGTTAATTTTTAAGATGGTTACGAAACAATCTTCGGAAGAGACTAGAATACGTGTAGTCATTTTCAAATCTTGGATCTAACTCAAATCTTGGATTCAGTTTATTTTTTTCATTTTCATAAACTATTCTTGATGCAGCACCTGTAGATGCTAAGGGGATTATTTGAGCATTAGGATGATATTCTAAGAACATTTCTAATTCATCTATTACACCTTCCATTCCACCAATTAATACTATTGCATCAAATTTTTGACTTTCTATCATAGCTTGTCTCATTATTTTAAGACTTTCTTCAAGATCTTCAGGATTACCATCTATTAAAGTTAAATCTATAAAATCATAGACACTTTCAGGAAAATCTGGCTTAAAAATTTTAGATTGATAAATAGAAATAAAATTTATGTCTTTTTTACTATTTTTGGTTGCCATAGCCAATAATGGAGTAATGGCTGGATGTCCTCCACAAACAATACGACCATTAGGTATAACCACTTCTACGAGCGATCGAACCGCTTCTTTAATAGCAAGGACATCAGCCGTCTCGTAAAAGCATTTTTTTCGATCAGAGAGAGGAATACTTGCTGATAGGAAAATATTGAACATTTTTTATCACTTGGTTTCTAGTAATGAAGGTGCTTTAGTCATATTTACTGCTTTAATCGGGAGATGATCATCCAACCAATCTAAGTGTTCTAACCATTGCTTCAAAATTCCTCGGTTATCATAAATAATCCATTTCTCACTGTCTTTAAATTTTGAATCTTCTACAGCATTGTAAATGTCATTAATCCTATCAGCTGTAGGGACACCTATGGCTGGTATCACGGCTAATCCATTAGTTTTCCAATCAGCTATAGAAATCCATTGATCTATCTGTACACTTGGATCATATCCTGCATCTCTAGCAGCATCACAGAAATTATCAACGAGATATTTATATCTAAGAGAAATTGCTCTTGCTCTGAGCTGTTCGGTCTTAAGAACAATATTCTTAAGAGTCTTGCTTGTAATATTTTTCCCTGTATATGGAATGCCAGTTCTACTAAGGCTCTTCATTCTAAAGTCTTTAGGGGATAACTTAATAAATGAATTAAAAGAAGCAATGTTTTCTTCCTTTTGCTGAGGCCACAGAATGTGCAGAATATGAATATTATTTTCGTTTGCGAACATCAACTCATCTTTGGTCCACCTACTTGTTCTAAAGCGTGGAGTATCTAATAAAATTACTGCATCTGAGTCAGTCATACGATGCCACAATTGATCTTGAAAATTCTGTGCAGGTGGTACTGATCGAGTATCTAGAAAAACGTCAAAACCATTGGCATCTAAAAGGTCATACAGCTTATCTGCAGCACCCTGTGCATCTATGCGTCTATAACTAATGAAAACTTTTCGCTCCTTTCTTAAAAATCTAAAATTTTCAAAGATAATAGAAACTAATCGTTCCGTGTTATTACTAGTTTCGTTAATTGGTAACGCATTAATATGACTGATTTCATCCGGTAGTTCTATCGGAACGAGTTCGTTACTTTTTACTACAGGAATGATGACTAAAGATTCTTCAATAAGATCTGATAGATGTAGCCTATTAGATTTATCACCACCAAAATATATTACGATTGTTGGATATTTAGCATCCCTACTAGTAGCATAATCAGCACTATGTATAAACTTAATAAAATCTGGATTGATATTAAAATCTTTTAACCTTGAGAAAAAACTTTCTTTTATACTCGTAAGCCTTTCATCGACTGTACCTAGAACTATAATTTGATAGTAATTTTCAGACACAATTATTTACCCATTTGATTGGCAGCAGTTTCGATCCATGAAGATAATGAGGATCTGCCATTATTATCTATAAAGTCATACGTTTTAAAAAAACTTGAAAGTCTAACTACTGAGTTAGAGTTTGGTTTTGGAGTAAATTTAGAATTTAAAGTAATGGGATTTGAAAAATCTCGATATTTGATCCATTTACTATCATGCCATTCGGCTAAATAATAAGATCCATTTGCAAGATATACCCCCATTTCATCTAGTGGGTTTATTCCCTTTTTTGAAGTATATCCATCTTTATCTTTTAATTGATGAATAAAAACTGATAATAAACCGTGGCCTTTTACCATACTCTGAGCAATCTCGTATCTTACCCAACTTCTTTGATGAGTACATTGACCAGCAAGAATACATGTTACCGAAGTGTTATCTAGGCCCTCTCTAAGAAAACGTTTAAGCGAATCATCAGACTCTCTCTTCTTTTTTTCAATAACACTTCCATCAAAAAAGCCATAGGCTTCCCTGGTACCATTAGCTACCCAAGAATTTCTAACGTTCCAAACTCGCCAAATATCATTTTGATAATGAAATGAAAAAAATGTTCTACGTGCCATATTTATTTACCATTTTGTTTTTTAAGAATTATAAAGATGATACAAATTTCCCATGTTGCTCATGTGGTTTCCAAAAACATAAAATCCCATGAGTTGAACGGTCAATTTTTTGATATAACTGCAAATATTCATTCCCATAGTAATAACCATTTCGATCTTGTGTTGGAATTATGAATATAGATTCATAATTTTTGACTCCATCAGCATAACCAATTTCCCAAGGGCACCATCTTGATTTAACAGAGTTCGGTGTTGCGAGAAAAAAGAAATAATCTGTTTCTTTAATTTTTTGTTGAATTTTAACAGCTGTTTCACGATTGGTATTCTCAGGCATAGAGCTATCTTGCCAATCTACATAGACATCAATATTTTCTTCTTTTAATAATTGAATAAAACCTTTGACATATTGAGCATCAAGATGGCTATGGCATAAAAAGGCTTTTCTAGATCTTTGGCTAGATTTATAGAGATTTTCACTAGCACTGAAACGTCTTGAGTGATTGGTTAGTGTGTCTAGAGAAATAGCCATATAGTTCCTTTATGTGAAAATGAATTACAATAAAGGAAAATATTAAAAAAACAATAATATGAAAGTATATCGCGACATAATTAGACGCTCAATTAGGGCAGTAAATCAGAGGTGGTCCCACATGTTTGAACAACTAAAAGCTTATTTATAAGTGATACTCTGCTCTAGTTAAGCTACCTTATTTTGTTGTGGTAGCTGGTCATAGTAAAACTCATCTGGAGTCATTTTGTCCAGACTCGAATGAGGTCGTTTCAAATTATAAAATTCAAAATATGCGTTTAATTGCTTCTTCGCATCCAAAACATTGCTGTAGGCTTTGAGATACACCTCTTCATATTTAACGCTCCGCCATAATCGTTCAACCATCACATTATCAACCCATCGACCTTTACCATCCATACTGATTTGAATGCCATTTGATTTCAATACATCAATAAATGCATCACTGGTAAACTGACTGCCTTGGTCTGTATTAAATATTTCAGGTCGACCATATTTTTCAATAGCTTCATTTAATGTTTCTATGCAAAATGTAACCTCCATACTAATCGATACTCTATGCGCAAGTACCTTGCGGCTATGCCAATCAATCACAGCACATAAATAAACAAAGCCTTTTGCCATAGGGATATACGTTATATCCGTAGACCACACTTGATTACTGCGCTGAATAGCCAATCCTTTGAGCAGATATGGATATTTGCGGTGAGCTTGATTAGCCTGGCTTAAATTTGGTTTGCAATATAACGCATTAATGCCCATTTTCTTCATTAAAGTACGTGTATGACGTCGTCCTATATGATGTCCTTGACGATTCAACAAATCACGCATCATCCGGCTACCTGCAAAAGGGTATTGCATATGTAACTCATCCATACACCGCATTAGCTTCAGATCTGATGCACTCACAGGTTTTGGGCGATAGTAATAACAACCACGGGAGACTTTCAGCAGCTGAGCTTGCTTAGATACTGAAATCTGAAGTGAGTCATCGATTAACTTTTGTGGTTGAAGCGGCCCAGTTTCTTCAACACACCTTCTAAAAAATCAATTTCTAATGCCTGCTCAC
This sequence comes from Acinetobacter sp. Ac_5812, assembly GCF_013072695.1. Lineage (GTDB taxonomy): Bacteria > Pseudomonadota > Gammaproteobacteria > Pseudomonadales > Moraxellaceae > Acinetobacter. Next base: position 8,399 of record NZ_LXUK01000026.1, on the reverse strand, counting down.
CGATTTTTGCATGTAGTTTTTTTAGATCGATGGGTGGTTCTGTTGGAGCTTTTGATTGATCGAAAGCTTGCGAGGAAGCTGAAATCAGTTGATTTTTCCAGTCGATAATTTGGTTTTGATGAACATCAAATTCAGCACTCAATTCAGCAAGTGTTTTTTCTGCTTTAATCGCAGCAAGTGCTACCTTAGCTTTAAAATCATTTGAATGATTTCTTCTTGGTCTACGTGCCATAAAATACTCCATATATTGATGTTTATAACATCATTTGGGGAGCAAAATATCACTTATAAGTGTTGTTCAAATTTCCTGATCCACCTCTATCCTTAGCATCCATTTCTAAAGCAGTAGCAAGTTCATACAGCTTTTCTATTGTGATATTTACCTCACCTCTCTCAATTCGCCCTAAATAGCTACGGTCTATATCACAGATTAAAGCTAATTTTTCCTGACTGATTTCTTTCTTGAGCCTAGAATTGCGTATTAACTGACCAACTGCTATAGATAAATCTGACATTTGATTTCATTTGTTCAAATATCAAGACTATTGCTATTTGAGGACTACTTATCCACGGACTATAATCCTCATTTGTTTTGTAGAAATTTAAAATGCCAAAATCTGTCAACTTACCTTTATATGATGATTTTTTGAAAATTTTTATTGATAATGAAATCACCAATTGGCAAGCAAAACATTTTTGGGAAAAAATGGGACTTAATCAACGTTATAGGGCTAAACGTTGTAAGCAATTAATGTATATCGGGTTAAGAGTCTTACTTAAATGCCAATATTTGGAAGTTGATGCAAATAGGTCTACAAAAAAAGCATTTAGCTATAATGAAACTCCGAGACTAAATGAGTTAAGAAATCAATATAAAAAACAAAAACTTGAAAATGTTTTTTTGATAAAAGAGACTGAGTTTATTAATCAAATTAACGATAAAAAAAATAATCTAACGTTTATAGAATCATTATTATCAGATGATAAAACATTAGAGAAACATTTGATTAACCATAAAGAAAAATTAGAGAATGATATAAAAAATATGCATTCAAATATTAGATTAATGAAAGATATTATGAGTTAATAAAATAGATATTATGAAAAATATAATAATAAAATCATAATGTTAATGTAATGTTTTTCTGCTTGACCTGAGCGCTTTTCTACTATATTTTTTCGTCAAATTTATTCAAAATTCGTCTGATATGATCAAGTCAATTAAACAAGTTAGAGATGATTTTTCCAACTCTGGAATATCTATAGCTGAATGGGCAAGAGATAATAATTTTTCACCAGATCTTGTATATCGAATATTGAAAAATAATAAAATTCCAAAACGTGGTGAGAGTCATAAAATTGCAGTCAAATTAGGTATAAAGGAGCAAAAAGATATGGTTTAAATAATTTTAATTCTTTTATTTAACTGCAGAAAGCATAAAGACCCAAACATTAAAAATGGATGAGCCTTTATGAATTTGTCTTTTACTTGGAGGTGCAAGACAAATTCATTCTAAAAGACATTGATTTTTTTATCAATGTTAAGGGTGCTTTCTGCCTTAATTTTTTAATAAGGTAGATATTATATGAAGCTTAACCCCGTAATTCAAAAAAGGATTCTAACAGGACTTGGAGAAGGCCATTCTTTTCGCCAAATTGCAAAAAGAATGCAAGTTTCACCAACCACTGTTACAGTTCTTGCTAATAAATTAAAAGAAATCGATATTCCTATCAATGAATTACTACTACTGTCAAATCAAGAGTTTGTAGATATATTACAAACTGGCATAGCAAGAAATATTGAAAACTGTAAACCAACTCCTGAGTTTGATTATATAAATGATCAAATGAAAATCCGAGATATGACCCTAAAGCAGTTGTGGATTGAGTTTAAAGAAAGTGTGGTTAATTGTGTTTCATACTCTCGTTTTGCATATTTGTACCGAAAATGGTTAAAAAAATTGCACCCATCGATGCGTCAACATTTCAGAGCTGGACAAACGTTATTGGTGGATTTTTGTGGGAAAACCATGCAAATACATGATATTACTAATGATAAAGTTCGTAATGTTCAAATTTTTGTTGCTGTGCTAGGCGCTTCTAGTTTAATCATTGTAATTGCTGTTGAAACACAACAAACACACGATTGGTTGAAATGCTTTACTGCTACATTCGATCGCTTAGGCGGTATTCCAAAAGAAATAATCACTGATAATTTAAAAGCGGCAGTTATTAAAACGGGTCGAAATGGCACAGTGTTTAATAAAACATTTGAACAATTTGCTGATTATCATAATTTTGCAATTTTAAATACTCGTCCACGTACCCCGAAAGATAAAGGGTTAGCAGAGGTTTCTGTTCAAATTATTCAACGTTCAGTTTTAGTCAAATTACGAGATAGAAAATTTTTCTCGCTTGATGAATTACAAAAAGCTCTTGATCTGGAAGTTGACAGAATTAACCGCGGAATTACAAAGAGGTTTCCTGAAAGTAGAAGGGATCGATTTGAGCGTTTTGAAAAAAGTAAACTACTAACACAACCAAAGCACCCATATCCATTTACAAAATGGATATTTCAACAAAGGGTTTCTGAATTTTATCAGTTTACAGTCGATGGAAACATTTATTCTGTCCCCCATATTTTTATTGGTAAAAAGTTAGATATTGGTATTACAAGCCGTGAAGTACGGTTCTTCTATGAAAATGAACTAATAGGCTCTCATAGCTTATTAATTGGCCATGGAGAAGCAAGTATTCTTGATGAGCACATGCCAGCTAACCATAGACTCTATAATACTTTAAGCCCTGCGAGTATCAAGCAGTGGGCCAAATCACTTGGAAGTTTTGTCTATGAATTTGTAGAGAAAATATTAAGTAAGTCTAAACAGTTAGCTCGTAATATAAATTCATTAAACAAATTGAGAGATTATATTTTGGAACATAAGTTGGATTCTGTACTTAATCAAGCTTGCGAGTATGCTTTGAAATACAAGCTTTTGGCAGTTACCGACTTATTGTATGTCTTAAAGAATAAAAGATATATTCAAATCATAGATAGTAATCAAATGATCTCACCATCAACACATATAAATCTTCGTGGTGCTAATTATTTTGCAGGTAACGCATGATGATTACAAAGAGTGTTGTGGCACAGAGAATGCAAGAATTAAAGCTAACAGGTTGCTTAAGTTATTTTGTTGATCACTACGATGAGATGATCAATAGAAAAAAAACTTCATTAGAGATTTTGAATGAACTATTCACCGCTGAACAGAATGCTGTTAGTAATCGAAAAGTTTTAGCATTGTTAAATAAATCGAATATACGTTATCCAACAAGCACACTTACAGAAATCGATTGTTCCAATAAAAAAGGATTAACTAGCGATATTTTACAAAGTTTTTCAGATTGTGAGTGGATAAAGTCCAAACAGAATCTAATTTTTACTGGTGCAACAGGGATTGGTAAAACTTGGCTCGCTTCGGCATTCGGAACAAATGCATGTAAGTCAGGATTTAAGGTTCTTTTTTATAATACTACTGAGTTATTTGAAGAGTTTGAAACGGCTTTGCATTTAGGGACGATTGCGATTCTAAAAAAGAAGTTACTTTCAAGTAAATTGTTAATTCTTGATGATTTTGGTTTATCACAGGTTAGTAACTCTTGGATGGCCCATTTTATTACTGTGATTGATAAACATAGTGACAATGGTTCACTTCTTATTACAAGCCAGTATGAGACTAACATTTGGTTAAATCATTTTGAAGATCAAACTGTCGGCGAAGCACTACTTGATCGTATTATTCACCGTGCTCATGTATTTAATCTACAGGGCGAATCTATGCGGAAAAAACGAGGTAGGAAAGTCTTAGATATTTAATAGTCTACTGTCCAAGTTAAGCGACACTCTAGTTTGCCAAAAGCTTATTAGAGTGTCCAACTAAGACAAGAATGGGTGTCCAAGTAGTTGTTGATTTTGCAGCTGATCATCCTGACCAACTGTGGGTGAGTGACTTTACGTATATTCAAACAAATTCAGGCTGGGTTTATACTGCATTTATTATTGATGTGTTCTCACGAGCAATTGTTGGATGGAAAGTATCGACACGGATGAATACAGATATGGTGCTCGATGCATTGGAGCAAGCATTGCATGATCGAGGCATGCCAAAGAATGTGATTCATCATTCCGACAGAGGTGTGCAATATCTTTCCATTCGCTATACCAATCGTTTAGAAGCAGCAAATTTACGAGCATCAGTCGGTACGACTGGTGATTCATACGATAATGCTTTGGCTGAAACGGTGAATGGCTTATACAAAACAGAGGTGATTGAATATCTAAAAGCAGATTGGCAAGGTTTAGCAGATGTACAACTTGCGACACTAAATTGGGTAGATTGGTTGTAAGCGTCCGCTGAACCCCACTTTTTCTAACTTATTAATACCGCGATAGTGTCCACTAAAATTTAAGTGGACACCTATTTATGGATTTAAAGACAGTCTCAGACAGTACACCAACACTAAAAAAGCCCCGCCGAATCTTTACAGCTGAATTTAAACAGCACCTGGTGGGGCTGTGCCAGCAGCCAGACACATCGGTAGCCAAGGTAGCAATGCAACATCAGATCAATGCCAATCTGCTGCATAAATGGATTCGTCAGTCCAAATTCATACCCCCTGCACTAAAAAGTCTACCCAATCCACAGACTGACTTTCTGCCCGTCATTGTTCGCCCGACGTCAGTCAAACAAGATGCACCTCCGCCACCTATGCCGGAGAAGAAAGCTGTCGCTCATATCAGAATTCCAGTGCATAAGGAACGAGGTTCCGCAAGAGATCAGGTGATCGAAATCGACTGGCCTGTGGAATCTGCAACTGAATTACTGGTGCTGATCCAGGGTTTGACTCAATGATCCGTATCGATGAAATCTGGTTGTCTACCCAGCCCATGGACATGCGTGCAGGGATGGATACTGCCATGGCTCAGGTGCTGAGAGCCTTTGGCTACATCAAACCACACTGTGCCTATCTGTTCTGTAATAAACGTGGCCATCGCATGAAAGTACTGGTGCATGATGGACTGGGCATTTGGCTGTGTGCTCGGCGGCTGGAACAGGGTAAATTTCACTGGGCTCAGGTTCACCAGGGTGAAACAATGACTATCAGTCCAGAACAGTTACAGGCACTGATCCAGGGTTTGCCCTGGCAGAGAATTGGGTTGCAGCAGGTAGTGAATATGCTCTAAACCAAGCCAGTCCATTCTGCCATCCTCCAAACGTTCTATTTCATTCTCCTCATGACCTCAGGCATACTGCGGTCATGAATACGCTGCCTGACTTAAGCCAACTGACCCATGAACAACTGCTGGAATTCACCAGACAGTTGGCGATGCAGCATCAGTCTCTGGCTCAATCAAAACAGCAGCTGGAACAATCAAATCAGCAATTAGATGCTCAAGTTCAACATCTGGAAGTATCAAACCAACAATTAGATGCCAAAGTTCAACATCTCTCGATTCTTACTCAAAAATACGAACATGAGCTTGCACTGTTTAAACGGCACAAGTTCGCCCAAAAGAATGAACACTTAACGGCCAAACAAATCCATCTCTGGGATGAAGCAGTCGAAGAAGATATTGCCGCTGTTGATCTGGAATTAGAACGATTAAATGCAGCTAAAACCGATGCACCCGCGCAGAAAGCCATAGTAAATAAACCTAAACGTCGACCACTACCTGATCACCTGCCAACCCTCCGTATTGAGCATGAACCTGCATCGACAGAATGTGCCTGTGGCTGCCAGTTACGTCGTATCGGCGAAGATATCAGTGAAAAACTGAATTTCAGACCGGCACAGTTCTACAAGGAACAGCATGTGCGTGGCAAATGGGTCTGTGATCAGTGTGACACCCTGACTCAGCAAGCGATGCCTGCTTATGTGATTGATAAAGGCATTGCCAGTGCAGAATTGCTGAGTCATGTGCTGGTGTCCAAATATGCCGATCATTTACCGCTGTATCGTCAGCGCCAGATTTTTCTACGTGCGGGAATTGATCTGTCCAGATCGACATTATCTGACTGGATTGGTCGCTGTGGTGTGGAACTGGAGCCTCTAGCCAATGCCTTAAAACAGGTGGTGCTGCAGCAGCGTGTGATCCATGCAGATGAAACCCCGGTCACCATCATGCAGATGGGTGATGATGAGAAAAAACCGAAGAAAGGTTATGTCTGGGCCTATGCCACCACCCAGGATAATCCGGTTCAGGCGGTGATCTATGACTTTCAGGATAGCCGCTCAGGTCAGCATGCTGAAGAGTTCCTGAAAGGCTGGCAGGGTCATTTGGTCTGTGATGATTACAGTGGTTATAAAGCACGCTTTAAATCTGGTCAGATCATTGAAGTGGGCTGCATGGCACATGCACGTCGTAAATTCCATGAACTGCATGTGACCGGGAAAAGTCAGATCGCTGAACAGGCATTAGTGCTGATTCAGAAACTGTATGCGATAGAAGCAGAACTCAGGAAAAAGACGGATGGTACAGCGCCGGAACAACGCTGCGAATACCGGCAACAACATAGTCAACCGGTCATGCAACAACTATATGAATGGCTCAACCAACATCATCTGACGGTGCCATCAAGTTCAGCCACCGCCAAGGCAATCAATTACAGTCTGAAGCGCTGGCCAGCCTTAAGCCGCTATCTGGATGATGGCAATTTGCCTGTTGACAATAATTGGGTCGAGGTGCGACACGAAGTCGCTTAATGAAGTTGTTCCCCCCTGCGGGAACCACCCGTGTCACCGGGTGAATCTAGAAGGCTGAATAAAGAGCGCCTTCAACAATGTAACGAGGCACCGCAAGGTGCGGGGTATCAATCGTGAGAGGCGTACCCTTCTGGCAGCCATAGCCGGACAAGGGCTAGATAATCGGTATGGTGAACACATGTGAATCTGCGTAACGATCGTTAAGTTGAACGAGCGGAAATGGCTGATACGCTCGAACCAAAACGGTAATGGAGGTGGGAATTGCGTCTTTCGACTACGCATTCGTGACCCATACGCCTCCCGGTCGATAGCAGGCACCTAAGCCGATGTACTTCAGTAAGCGGAACGTGGAAATCCCGTATTACTCCCATTGGGAAAGCAGTTTGCAAAAACTGCCCATGGTGATGCGGGCGAAGGAACGAGGAAAAAGCGAATGCCAGTCTGTAATGGGTTGGATAGAGGTTGAAACATTACCCCACGCGAAAGCGGGCTGACGTCCTTATGGTCTCTCATCACAAGAGAGTGTGTAGAACCCTTTTAATGGAGGGAGAGCAAATGAATGCAGCAGTATCAGCGTGTGCACCTTCCAGCACATCGTGGGACAGCATCGATTGGATTGCTGTACAGCGTCATGTCAGAGGGCTGCAAGCGCGTATTGTGAAGGCGGTACAAGACGGCAGGCATAACAAGGCGAAAGCTTTGCAATGGCTGCTGACTCACTCGTTTAGTGGCAAAGCATTGGCCGTCAAACGAGTGTCTGAAAACAAAGGCAAAAACACGGCTGGGGTCGACAAGGTGACTTGGAATACACCCAAGGCCAAGACCGGTGCGATGATGTCGTTGAAGAGGCGAGGTTACACGCCCCTTCCGCTTCGGAGAGTCCTTATTCCGAAGAAAAATGGCAAGATGAGACCTCTCGGGATACCCACGATGAAATGCCGGGCCATGCAGGCGCTCCATCTGCTGGCTTTGGAACCCATCGCGGAGACCATCGCTGATCGGAACTCTTATGGGTTCAGACCGCAACGCTCAACCGCGGATGCTGCAGCACAGTGCTTTGGTGTGCTGTCAAGAAAAGTAAGTGCGGAGTGGGTGCTAGAGGGTGACATTCAAGGCTGTTTCGACAATATCAGCCATGACTGGATGATCGCCAACCTCCCAATGGACAAGGTGATTCTACGGAAATGGCTCAAAGCCGGTTACGTCTACCAAAGCAAGCTGTTTCCCAGTCTTTCCGGAACACCGCAAGGAGGTATTATCTCCCCGGTGCTGGCCAACATGACCTTGGACGGACTGGAAACGATGCTGGCGAAGAGGTTCTCTAACGCCAAATGGACAGGCAAAAAGCTGCAACTGGTACGGTATGCGGATGATTTCATCATCACGGGGTATTCTAAAGAGTGGCTCGAAAATGAAGTTCGTCCTGCCGTGGTTGAATTTCTGGCGCAGCGCGGTCTCGTGCTCTCTCAGGAAAAGACCAAAATCACGCACATAGGGAACGGGTTCGATTTTCTTGGCTGGAACGTACGTAAGTACAACGGCAAGCTACTGATCAAGCCGTCAAAGGCAAACATCAGCGCTCATCTTGACAAGCTGCGAGCATTAATCAATGTGAACCGTACCGGGTTTGT
>NZ_LXUK01000025.1:112057-172477 GCF_013072695.1 Acinetobacter sp. Ac_5812 | reverse complement strand
ACCGTAAGTAAGGCATACGATGAATACATCGTGATTAAGACCCGAAAGCACCACAACAGTTTGCTGGCGACAATAGCAAGAGTGAACCACCTGATCCCTTCCCGAACTCAGAAGTGAAACCTCTTAGCGCTGATGGTAGTGTGGCACTTGCCATGTGAGAGTAAGTCATCGCCAGCTTTTAATTCTAAACACCCCCTCCGCTTACGCAGAGGGGGTGTTTTTTATTGTGGGGAGGAAAATTAGATAAAAATTAAACATATTAATGTTAAGCAGTTCACTTTCCTAAGGAATAAAGCTGGCTTTACGAATTGATAAAATATATTATTTCGAGTAAATTTTTGTACAAAAGTCTTAATCGTATTGTAAGGCTAAATATTAAATAAGATGGAAATTATTGTTATGACATATTTCAAGGGTTTAAAAAAAATCGGGGTAAATACGACAGTATTGGCAACTTCTGTTGCATTGGTCGCTTGTGGTGGAGGGGGGGGTGGCTATTATGGGAATACAGGTTCTAGTACAGATTCGGGTAATTCTGGTAATCCTAGCACACCAACAACGACGAAGGAGGTTGCTGGTGTTACACTTCAGTTAAGTAAAGGTACCTTAAAAGTTCAAGGGGATGAACTGGTTATTACAGCGAAGGCAGTAGATAAAGATAGTGGTGGTGTTGCAGGGGCCAAGATTAATCTAAATATTAAGGATGGTGAGAAAAATGGTGCTACCAGTGATGCTTCAACTAAAACAACAGGTGATGATGGAACAGTAACCTTTACCGTAAAATTAAATGGTTCTAATCAAAATTTGACAGAACTTTTATTTACAGCAACAGTTGTTGATACCAAAATTCAAAATCAGACCAAAGCGACAGTAACAGGGGCGGGTACTGTTGTTCAAAGTCAATATGAATTGAAATTTGATGATGTGAGTCCTTTACAGGTCTCTGGTGGGGAAACAGTTGTTCGTATTCGAGCATTAGATACCAATGGCGGTGGTGTTCCAAATGAAACAGTTGCACTTAATGTAAAAGACTTTAAAACCAATGGTGTAACAATCAAAGGTGGCTCTACTGCGGTAACGGATAATGAAGGTTATGTTTCATTTACTTTAGTGTTACCTAAAGGTAAAGAGGCTGATCGTCTTGCCTTGATTTCATCGGGTATTGCACTTGAGGCAACTTTAACTGAACAATCTGGTGCAGTTAAAACTCAAACCTCTATAGCACAAGTGGCATCTGTTAAAAATGTCATGAGCAGCCTCTCATTATCAACTTCATCGAATAATAAAGTAGATGCGATCGGTGGAACGATTGAAGTTGAGGCTACGGCTAAAAACCCTGAGGGTTTGGCGGTTGTAGGTAAAGAAATTAGTTTGAAACTAGATGATTTAGCGCTTGAATATGGCGCAAAATTAGTCAATTCAACAGCAAAAACTGATGCCAATGGTAAGGCAAAGTTCACCATTAAGACCGAAGCCAATAGCTTAAATCCAACAGGTCAATTATTGGTGAATAATGGGATTAAAGTTTTAGCAACAACAACGGATGGTTCTGCTGTTACACAAACAAGTACGATCTCGGTTGTTTCTGTCGCAACGGAAAATGTGGCTTATTTAACTGCGGTGGGTTCTAATTCGATCGACGTGAGTGGTGGGCAGGCAATCGTTACTGTCACGGCAAAAGATGCCAAGGGCGGAGCTGTTGCCAATAAACAAATCAGTTTGACCGTTCCGAATAGCCAAACCAATGGGCTAACTATTGTTGAAGGTTCTAAACTCAATACTGATAACAATGGACAAGCTCAGTTTACAGTAAAATTTGATAAAAATAGTGTTTCACTAAATGACCTTAATAATTTGCTAAACAATGGCGTTACTGTTGCAGCAAGTTATACGACAGTTAACAATACCGTATTAACGCAAACGACTAGACTGAATTTTACTAATAAAAATGCCATCTTAGAGAAAGATGTCCAACGTTTAGAATTAACAGCAAGTAAGGGTGTTGTTTCTGCTAAGAATGATACCGTACAAGTTAAGGTTCGTGCGATTAGTGCAGATGGTAGTTTTGTTGCAAATAAATTAGTAACGCTTGGTCTTGCCTCTGCAGTGACTGAAAATGGAGTCACAATTGGTGGTGACAAAGCAATTACTCAGAAAACAGATGCAAGTGGTTATGCAACCTTTACACTAAATGTTGATGCTTATAATCAGCAATCAATTGATAATCTTGTAAAATCGGGCATTGCCATTGCCGTTGGTACAACGCTAGCGGATGGCTCTTCTGTAAAACAAAATATGCAAATTATGGTGGAGGCTGCACCATTACAAGCTGTTGATGTGAGCTATTTGAGTATCAGCTCTGATTCAATGATTAATACCAATAAAGGTCAAACCACTGTAACAGTTCGTGCTGTAGATCGGAATGGTGGTGTATTAGCGAATCAAGATATTACTTTAAATATTGATAAAGCTGAAGAATATGGTTTAACCATTCTTACGGGTTCAAAAGCGAAAACCAATGCTCAAGGCGAAGCGACTTTCGTCATTAAATATGATGGTCACCTCACAGATGCAACCATTTTAAATCTATTAAAAACACAAGGTGTATTGTTAACGGCAACCTATCAACCGACTACGGGTACAGCGATTACTCAAACTTCATATGTTCGTTATTACGATCAAACCAGTGATGTTGATGTCAAACAGCTTTCGATTTCTTTGGCGAAAGGCGTTGCTGTCGCTTCGAATGATATTTTTGAAGTTGCTGTTAAGGCTGTCGATGAAAATGGTCAGCCGATTAATGGCCGCAAAATTAATCTTACTCTATCCGATATTGCTAAAAATAATGGGGTACAAATTGTTACAGCACCAGCAAAAGTGACTGAGAATGGTGAGGCGAAATTTACCATTCAGCTCAAAGCCCCAAATACAGATGCAGTCAATGCGTTGGTTGCCGCAGGGGTATTGGTCACGGCAACGGCTCAGCAAAATAGTGGGGCAAGTATTTCTCAAACAGCAAAAGTGATGGTGGTGGCTTCAGCGCAGGGAACAGTTGATGTTGCTTATCTTGCGATTGAGCAACTTGATGCAATTAATGTGGCTAATAATGCAGAAAGAAGCGTAACCGTCAGAGCATATAACAGTAGCGGTAGCGTTATTGCGAATAAGGATATTGGCTTGAGCTTCGCTCAATCTTATCCTGGTATTCGTATTAAGGAAGGTTCGGTTCTGACCACCAATAGTGCAGGTGAGGTGAAGTTTACGGTAGTCTATGATGCTGTAAATACCACAGAAGCAGACAAGAACAAGCTATTAAATGATGGGTTAGAGCTTAGTGCGAGCTATGGCAATATTTTACAAACGATCAAATTGTCTTATTTTGAAGCAGCTAAAAATATTCAGCGTATGGATTTAACCGTTGATGAGCCTGTTCTTGTAGTTGCCCAAAAGGTATTACAGAAGGTTAAGGCAAAGGTTACATTAATAGATGATGCTGGTAAACCAATTGCTGGACGTCAGGTAACTTTAGCCATTAATTCTCAAGAGTTGCAAAATGGTGTTGCTATTGAGGGTGCACTGCCAGAATCAGGGACATTTACCGTATCGACCAATGTAGATGGTCAATATGAATTTACTTTGTTGGTTAATCCTAAGGACAGTTCTGCTGTCTCTGCATTAGTTGCTTCAGGAATTAATATTACGGCTTCTGCTGTTCAAGCGGATGGCTCAAATAAGACTCAAAGTACGAAAGTTAATATTTTATCTCAAGCTGTTGTGAACGAAGTTGGTTATCTCACTGTAAAAAATTCAAATGACATTAAAACAACGGGCGGCGAATCAACGATTGCAGTCAGTGCATTTAATAGTAATGGGGTGGCTTTAAGTGGCAAAACTATTAACCTGGCATTAAAGAATGTCCCAACCGGTTTGGATATTCAGCTTGATGCTGTGGCCCATACGACAGATGCCAAAGGAATTGCAAATTTTGTTATAACGTATAAGGCACCTAAAGTTTTAACCCCTGAACAGATCAAAGGGCTGTTAGCGGGTATTCAGGTTGTTGCGACTTATACAAATAGTGCAGGAGTGGATACAACACAAAACCTGACTCAACAATTTGTTGTTGATCAAGTGAATATCCAACGTATGGACTTAGTCGTTAATCAACCGAGTTTGATCTTAGATACGATCAATCTTAATACGGTATTGACCACGGTTACACTGAAGGATAAAGATGGTCAATTGATTAAAAATCGCCAAGTGACTTTAGCGATTGATAACTGGTCTGTAGACAATAAAATCATTAAAAATAGTGTTAATTTTAAAGGTGTTATTGGTGGTTCTACCGTTGTTAAAACCAATAATCTGGGACAGGCTCAAGTTTCCTTGGAAGTAAAGGCAACGAGTAAAGAAGCGGTCGATGCTTTGGTTGCTTCTGGAATTAGCCTGAGTGCTTCAGCGGTACAAGGTGACGGAACTGGAGTCATTACCCAGAAAACCCAAATTACCATTAGCTCGGCTGCAACTTTAAATGAGATTAGTTATTTAACTGCGGAAAATACGCAAGGTGCCTTAACAACAACAGGTAGTTCCTCAACCAATATTATTGTCAAGGCCTTTAATAATAAGGGGAAAGCCATTGCTGGGAAGCTGATTCAACTGGCTTTAAGCAATGTGCCTGCGGGTTTAAATATCAAAGTGACGCCATCAAGCCAAGTGACGGTAGCCGATGGTTCAGTAAACTTTGCGATTAGTTATACTGCCCCAGCCAATTTAACGGCTGAACAAATCAAAGGCTTATTAGCTGGGATTCAAGCCACTGCAACCTATACATCTGAAGCGGGTACAAATATCACGCAAAGTACCGTATTACAATTTGTGGCTGATGATGCTGAGATTGCAAAAGATGCACAACGTATTGAGTTAGTCACATCAAAAGGGATTGTGTTTGCGGATAATGATACGTTTACCTTTACCACGAAAGTCTTTGACAAAGATGGTAATCCACTCAAGGATAAATTAGTTGGCTTTGGCTTGAATGCAGCAGCTGTTGCCAATGGGGTTACTTTTGTTGGTGCAGCAAGTAAAAAGACCAATGCCAATGGCGAGGTTACTTTTATAGTTAATGTAAAAGCAGCCAATGACCAGATGATTGAAAACTTGGTTGCCAACGGGATTACACTTGCAGCATCTGTAGTGCAAGCTGATGGTTCTAAACTCAGTCAAACAACACAAGTGATGGTAAAAGCACCTGTAGCGAAAGATGTTGAAGCGTTAACAACATCACTTTCTCAGCCATCGATTTCTGTATTAGGTGGCACAACTGTTGTTGCCGTTAAAGCGACTGATGCCAAGGGTGGTGTTTTAGCAAATAAAGAAATTAATTTTGGCCTAGCAGCAGGTTTAAGTTCACGAGTCAAAGTGGATAAGACCAGTGCGACAACCAATGCGAATGGTATCGCTTATTTTACTGTGACGGTAGAGAATGGTGATAACATTGATCAGCTGTTGGTTGAAAAAGGCATTACCTATGCGGTTTCAACCTATAACAATAACAGTACGTCACAACCTGTTGTTACACAGATTGGTAAAGTGAATATCTCTGTGCCAACAGAAGCAATGAACCTCACCATGAATGCATCCAAGGATGATTTATTGGCAACAGGGGATACCGCAGATGTTTTTGCCAAATTGATTGATAACACTGCAACAGGGATCAAGAGTTATCCGGTAACTTTTACTGTGATTGATTCTGCATTAAATGGTGTGACGATCAATGGTCAAGAAACATCCGTTATTACAACTGATACCAGTGGTAATGCAAAAGCGAGTTTGAAACTGACTAAAGTTACAGGTAAACAATACACGGATTTATTGGCAAATGGTGTCACCGTGCGTGCTTCAATTACCTTGCCAAATGGTGTTGTCCGTACCCAAACAGTTCATTTTAATGTGAATGAGGTTTTCAGTAAGTATCATCTAGCTTTTAGCAATGTGAGCAAATCACAAATGGATGTCAATGGAGATAAATCCATTGTGACGGTGGCACTTTTAGATCAAAATAACCAGCCAGTGCGTAATCAAGATGTTACCCTTGCGGCGAACAATTCTGCTGGGCTTATTATCGGAAACCCGGGTAGTAGTGCGCCAAGTAATACAAGCGGTACTCCCCAAACAGTAAAAACAGACTCGAATGGTAATGCTTTCTTCTCTGTTGCGATTGATGGTACAACGGTCGATAAACAATTACTGTTGGCAAGTGGTATTGAGCTGACTGCCAGTCATACAGATGAAAATAGTGCTAAAGCTACACAAGTTTATCGTATTAGCACGGTTGATAATTCAAGTACACCAACCTTACAACCTGCTCGTTATAGCTTACGTTTAGCTTCATCTAAGCCAACCATGAATGTACGTGACGATACCGCTGATGTCACCATCACTTTGGTTGATGCGAATGGCGGCGGTGTTGCAGGCCAATATGTGAGCTTGAGTATTGATGATCTGGCTCGCAATGGCGCCATTATTGTTGGCCCATCAGGACTCACAACAGATGCGAACGGCCAAGCTATCTTTAAACTTAAAGTTGATGAAACAACGCGTCGTAATTATACAGCGGCTGATTTCGTCAATGATGATCTGCATTTGACCGCTCACTTCAATGAAACTGGACGTGTGGAAGCAACGCAGATTTTTGCAATTGATATTGTGCCAGCGGTTGTACAAACTCCGAAAGCCTCGATTGTGATTGGTGTTAACCCAACGGAAGTTGCTTCATCAAGTGATGGTGTGTATTACACCAAAAACTTGTCTGTCAGCGTGGTTGATTTTGATGGTAAGCCATTGGCAAATCAAACAGTGACATTGGATGTAACTCCGTTGACATATATCAAAGGCCGTAATTTATGGGCATTAGCGCCAGTTCCAGGTGCTGCACCAACGAAGAAATGGGTATTTGCAAATGAGCAGTACTTTGATCTCAGTTCTCCAAATATTTATTTGGATGCGACAGGTAAGCCAATGAATAACATGGGTACACCAACTGACTTTACGGATGATATTGCTGCGAGTGCCACCATAAATAATGTACATGCGTGTGTTGCAGATCCAAGTGGGACCGCTGTTGGTGCAAATAATACACCGGTTAAAGTTGTGACATTTATAAGTCAATCTGGCAATACTCAGAATACATTTACCACCGATGCAAATGGTAAGTTTGACTTTGCAATGCGTTATCCAAAAATTTACGCACAATGGCTCAATGTACAGATTGGGGCATCTTCTACAGTGGCATCATTGCCGAATAGAACCACTTACAATTTAGGTTTAGCACCTTTATCGAGTGACTATTCAACGGATGGTACTTATTCTCCAAATGAGCTTAGCCCGTATGGAACCTTATTCACTTGCCCATAAGGTCTAGTGAAAAAAGGAAGCTTTCGAGCTTCCTTTTATACTCCAGCAATTTTTTTGCATGGGAAATAAGAGGCTAAGAAATTTCTTAAGCTCTTAAGCAAGTTTATAAAAAAACAGCACTTCGGTGCTGTTTTTTTATAAACTTGTACCTACACTCACTGTCGCTGTCGGGCGAACTTGGAAAGAACTACAAGCTGAGATAGAGAGAATACATAACAGGACAATGGCGAGTTTTGACATGGTTCTTGATCTATTGAAAAAGAACCATCATCTTATAAATACAAAGGTTTAACTATTTGGATCAGGTAATAAAATGTAATGAATTTAATCGTCCAGTAAATCCATTTGTTTAGCAATCTGATATAAATTATTTGAACGGTTACCAGTACGGCAGAACATTAAAATTGGTTTTGGCAGTTCATTATAATGATTGGCGAATGTACGGACATCGAGTTCAGTGATTTGCCCGGCAACAACGGGTTGATAGACATAGTCTAGACCTGCACTGCGCGCAGATTCTTCGATTTGGGCACTTGTAGGTTGTTCAGGACCACCTTCCAGATCTGGACGGTTATTAATAATCGATTTAAATCCTTTTTCAACCACTTGCTCAACATGCTCAGGGCCAATTTGACCTGCAAAACCAACATTCTCTGTCATCTTGTCACTCCAAAAACAAACAAAACATTTTATGCTCTATCATAGCATTAAGCTCGATCTTGAGTTTAAATGTCTATAGTAAATAAGTGATGATAATTAAAAGATAAGGCAATGGAGCGCGCATGCATACCTATACCGTTGAGCCGTTGTATGTTGCAAGTGGTGATGAAACCATCGCTGCGGATTTCTATCTACCCAAAACTAATATTAAACCTGCCGTGATTATCATGGCGCATGGCTTTGCGGGTTTGCGTCAATTTAAACTGGTTCAATATGCGCAGCGTTTTGCTCAAGCAGGTTATGCGGTGATTTTATTTGATTATCGCTATTGGGGTGGTAGTACAGGGAAACCACGTGAATTGGTTTCACTCAGTGCTCAGCTTGATGACTGGAAAACCATTGTTCAATATGCTTCGAATTGCAAACTGATTGATAGTCGACGGATTATTTTATGGGGAACTTCACTCAGTGGTGGATATGCCTTAAGTCTAGCAACAGACCTGAAAAACATTCAGGCGGTCATGGTGCAAGTCCCCTATGTTGATGGGGCTGAGACGGCCAAGCTTTACCCTCTACAACGTTATCCTGAAGCATTAAAGCGTTCCAGTCAGGATTATATGGGCTCTAAGATGGGCTTGGTACCTAAAACCTTACCTGTCGTCGATCAATATCGGCTGTGTTTCTTACCCACCTCAGACAGTTACTACGGATATCACTCGATTGTAAATCCAGATTATTACTGGAGTGGGGAAGTTCCTGCGCGAGTCTTCTTTAATTTAATGCGTTATCGACCAATCCAGTTTGTACGGAAAATTAATATCCCTGTTTTATTTATTGCAGCAAAGCATGACACGTTGATTCCAATCGCATCGAGTCGGGAAGCTGCGACCAATATTGCGCCATTTGTGAGCTATCATGAGTGGGAAATGAAACATTTTGATGTTTATCATGGTTCTTGGTTTGAAAAAGCAGTCACAACCCAATTAGAATTTTTACATCAACATATTGGAGTGATGTAGATGATTATTGTCTGTGCATCATGTGGTGCAAAAAATCGTGTACCCGAAGAAAAGTTAGCGGTTCATCCAAATTGTGGGCAATGTCATAAAGCGTTATTGCTATTAGAACCGATTGAATTAAATGAACAAAATTTCAGTAACTTCATCAGCAATTCAGATCTGCCGGTACTGATCGATCTATGGGCAGAATGGTGTGGTCCTTGTAAAATGATGGCACCTCACTTTGCTCAGGTCGCTAAGCAAAATCCATATGTGGTTTTTGCCAAAATTGATACCGAAGCCAATCCGCGTTTAAGTGCTGCTTTTAATGTGCGCAGTATTCCGACTTTGGTCTTGATGAATAAGACCACCGAATTGGCGAGAATCAGTGGGGCATTACGTGCACCCGAATTACAGCAATGGTTAGACCAGCAATTACAGCAACACCAAGGACATTAACATGAGCGAACGCCCAACTCATCCAGAAGGGACTTTATCACTACAAAACATTGCCATGCCAGCAGATACCAATTGGAGTGGTGATGTTTTTGGCGGCTGGATTGTCTCTCAGATGGATCTCGCAGGAGCGATTCATGTGGAGCGTTTTAGTAAAGGTCGTTGTGCGACGATTGCGATTAATCAGATGACCTTTCTGGTACCTGTTAAGGTTGGGAATGTGATTAGCTGTTATACCAAAATTTTGAAAGTTGGCAGTAGTTCAGTACAAGTCCAAATTGAGGTATGGAACAGTCATGATGATTCTCGTGAGCCAGTGCGTATTACCGAAGGTGTATTTACCTTTGTTGCGGTGGATGTGAATGGCAAGAAACGTTTGATCTCAGAAGAGATTAAACAGGCATTTGCCGCAACACTATAACTGAGTATCTCTAAGCATGGCAGAAGAATTAGTTTTACAGCAAGGTCATAAAATTGAGCAATATCAAAGTATCCTTCCTCAGATTCAGGCAATTGTTGAAGATGAAAGTGATGTGATTGCCAATCTCGCCAATATCTGCGCGGCGTTAAAACAGCAATTTGGCTGGTTTTGGATTGGTTTTTATCTAGTCAAAGAGAATGAATTGGTGTTAGGCCCATTCCAAGGCCCAATTGCCTGTACCCGTATTGGCAAAGGTCGTGGCGTGTGTGGCGCAGCTTGGCAACAGCAGCAAGTGATCGTGGTACCTGATGTGGATCAGTTTCCAGGGCATATTGCTTGCAGTTCTGCATCAAGATCGGAGATTGTCTTGCCAATCATGAAAAATGGTCAGTGTGTTGGTGTGTTGGATGTCGATAGTGATGAGCTGAATCAGTTTGATCAGATTGATGCGGAATATTTGCAGCAGCTGATGCTGATCATTGAAAAATTTATTTAAGTATTTAAAAAAATAAAGCTCAAATCAGTTTGGGCTTTATTTTTTTGTGTGCTGTTTAAAACATGCTGTTGGAATTCTGGCTCTTTTCAGGGATATTTTGTATGACATCCCAATGCTCTACAATTTTTCCATTTTTTACACGGAATATATCAATAATCGCTCGGCCTCGATCGCTGTCATTCTCTGTAGAATGTACATGTAGGACGACTAAATCTCCTTCAGCTATTGCTTTTTTGATGACATTCTTTGCCTGAGGGTTAGTGCTAAATTTTTGGCTAAAGAAGTTTACAAAAGGTGCCTTACCGTCAGGTACATTTGGATTATGTTGAATATATTGATCCCCAATATAACGATCGGCATATTGTTTTACTTGGTGTTTCAAGAAAACACCTTCATAAAAATCAGTGACAATTTTCTTGTTTTGTTCAGCGAAAGAATTGATCTGTTTTGAGTGCGTTGGAGTTGAAGAATCAGCGGCGAGCACTTGACTAGAATATGTTGCTAGATTGAGTGCGATAAAAAAATGAGAAAGGAAGAGTATTTTTTTCATTTTTATCATCAGAATACAAAGAGTGATCTTTGCATCCTGATGATAATACGGTCACTAGAGTAGCCTAGATCGGTTATTATTTTTTACGTTTTGGTAACCAAGCCCACAGCATTTGGCATTGGATCGGTTCATTACCTGAATCATCAATCACGGTCACTGGCACCAATAATTCACCTTTATCATTATCTGCAATAAACTTTTGTTGATCTGCTGATAATGTTGCAGTTGCTGTTAAACCGCCTTGAGCAACTTTTAAATAGTCAACATGCAATGATTTGATCAACAGAATTCGATCGTCTGGTACATGTAAACCGGTTAAAAAGCCCGTTGCTGTTTCAGACAATAAAGCCATCGCTGCGGCATGAACACCTTTAATATGATTCTGCATATTGCGTTGGTTTTCAATGCGAACAGTGACGTGGTCTTTATCCACTTCTAAATAGCGAATATTTGCTGTTCCAACCATTGGAACCACACGACCAAAAGCTTTGCTCCAGAGCGTGCTACGGATGCCTTTTGGAAATTTAGACGTGGTTTTAACCAGCTTATAAAGGCGGTTATCTTTTGCCATAGTGAACCTATTGCTTAATCTTTGAAATTATTAAATTGCAGTGGCAGACCAAATTGTTGTTCACGTAAAAAGTTCATGACTTGTTGCAAAGTATCGCGCTTTTTATCCGTGACACGGATTTTGTCTCCTTGGATAGAAGATTGCGCTTTGATGCCGCTTTCTTTAATGGCTTTATTAATTTTTTTTGCGGTATCTGAGTCAAGTCCATCTTTTAACTTGATCACTTGCACGACATTTTTACCCGAAGCAGTCGCTTTTTGTGGATCTAAAGCTTGTACATCAATTTTGCGTTTATAGAAGTGATTTTCAAGCATGGTATAAACTTGCTCACATTGGAAATCGCTTTCAGTTGAGATTTTGATTTCTTTATTTTTCTCATTTAACTCAATTGAAACGTCTTGTCCACGAAAGTCAAAACGTGTTGCGATCTCTTTTTCTGTATTTTGTACAGCGTGATTAACTTCAAATAACTCTAATTCAGAAACAATATCAAAAGAAGGCATGGTTAGACCTTTACAAAGGGAAAGAATATTTGAGATGCTAAGGGGGTTTTCTTCATTTGCCAAGTGTTGTTTACATCAAAGGAGTGCACAATGATCCGTAAACAAGAAATTACAACATTTGAGTTCCCAGAAGGCGCTGTCATCTGGGATGTCCGAGATACCAAAGCGTATACAGAGGCTCATGTTAAAGGGGCGGTGAATCGTCCAATTACTGATATCACTGCGGATAGTTTGACTCAAGTTGCAGCGGATCAGCCGATTTATATTTTATGTGGTGGCGGAAGTAAAGCACCGCGTGCAGCAGAGCTGTTAGACGGTATGGATGGTTCTCGTGAATATGTTGTGTTAATGGGTGGCACACGCGCAGCGCGTGATGCAGGCTTGCCTTTAGAACAAGGCGCTTAAAGCACTCAAAAGATTGGCCAAAATACAGCTGTATTTTGGCCAATTCAAAATTTTAGATTTTAGTTATTTTAAAATTAAAAAATATTTAACCAGAATAATACGGTTTCTTTGCCTTAATCTTCTTTTGAAAACGCTGTGGATTGAGTTTATCCAATAATGATTGCGGAATTGGACAAAGTTCTCCGAGTACTAAAGCCGCTAATACTTCGCTACACAAGGGCGCAAACAAGAATCCTTTTGAACCTAAACCTGCAAAAGTATAGATTTGCTGGTGATTTTGCATTTTTCCCAGCAACGGAAAGTAATCCAGACTTTGTGCACGCACAGACGCACGGCCTTGCCATGTTTCAGTGGATGCTAACTGTTGTGCATATTCAGGGAAGACACTGTGGATAAGTTCGTAGTTATGCACATGGTCTTCTGCTAATACTTCAACATCCTCTCGATTGGGATAAAAAGATGCACCTAAGATCAGTTGCGCGGCATCCAGTTGCATACAATAACCGCCATAACTATAGGCTTGATCTAAAGCTAAAGCTTGCTCGCGATTTTCAACCCAACTGACTTGTCCACGAATTGGTTTTAACACGGGGTAGTTTTCAAATAGCTCAGCACTTTGCTTGGCACAACACACAATCACATCATCGACTGTTGCGATGAGTTGTTGTTTTTGCCAAAGCTCAGTTTGCTTGTCTACGTTATTTAAGCGAGAAATTTTTGCCTTTTCGATTTTGATATTCGGATGTAGCAAAATTTCATCACGTAGTTGCTGTGGAGAAACAGCCCCTGCCTGATGTAGCGTCAAGCTTGGATAGCCTGTTTCAGGTGTTACATCCTGCTGATCTTGAGTTGTTAACACCGCGACAGGATACTGATCCGCTAAGCCGAGTAATTCATCCGCATTTTTTAAAGCTATTTGTTGGACTTGAATGGGTCTAAATGCTTTGAATTTAGGATAAAAATTCAATGCATGTTGCCAGCTCAAGGTCATCAAGTGTTCATGTGCTTGTTCAATTGGACACAGCTTCGGATTGAGTAGAGCAAGGGGATTGCCTGATGCGCCTGAGAGAGGCTCATTTTGCTCGTAAACGGTGACTTGATGGCCACGCTGGGCAAATGCCCATGCTGCGCTTAAACCAGCAATTCCCGCGCCAATAATCGCAATCTGGCGTGGTATTGTTTTCAATACAGCTTGCGAGCTTGCATGATTTTGTTCTGAATCAGTTTGGTCAGATGTTGTGGATGACGTATCTAACCAAATGGCTTTCAACATTTCACGTTTATGACCGAAACCTCGTGGGCGGCTAATGTGTACGCCATGTTGTTTCAGCCCACGTTTCAGCACACCAGCAACACTAAAGGACGCAAAGGTCGTTCCAAACTCAGATAAACGCACCATGTGATTGAGTACATTTTCCTGCCACATATCGGGATTACATGAAGGCGCAAAACCATCGAGAAACCACGCATTCACGGCTTGGGTTTTCGGGATACTTGGAAAAATATCCTGTGCATCACCCAACCATAAATCAATGCTAAAGCGTTCTTCTGGAAAACTTAAGCGATGGCAGCCTGCAATAGGCAGGGGATATTGCTGAATCAACTGTTCTGCAAGTGGCTTAAGTTCAGGCCAGACATTCAGTGCACGGATCAGATCGACTTTGCTCAGCGGAAACTTTTCAACACTGATGGCATGTAAGTGGCTGTTATTATCTGGACGAACCTGCTGCCACAGCTGCCACAAGGTTAGAATATTTAAACCTGTGCCAAAGCCAGTTTCGCCGACACAAAAGTATTGAAAATCTTTTAGTTCTGATAGGCGTTCAGTTAGGTCATTACCATTTAAAAACACATGGCGTGTTTCAAGTAAACCGTTATCTTTGGAAAAGTAGACATCGCCAAACTGTTTAGAAATGGGAACTTCGATGCCATCGACCAGTTCCCAGTCTAATTCGGCTGTTTGTAATTTTGCAGATTGAGACATAAATAAAATGTTGGGATTTACCACTGACGACGACGTTTAGTGTGAACATAACTGGCAATTAAGAAGCCGAGAATGACGCCCACAGCAATGGTCATTGCGCCATATAAAAACATTTGCGCACTGCGTTCACTTTGTAACACTTGAACTTGTACAGTCAGGTTGTCATTTTTTAACTGTAATTCTTGGTTCTGTGAAAGTGCTTCTAAATTGGCATGTTCCAGTTGTTTCAAGCGGCTAGCTTGATCTTGAATCATGGCTTTGACTTTTGCATCTTGCTGCTGTTTGGCTTTGGCAATTTGTTCAGCGGTCAACGGTTTGGCTACTGCGGTAGTTGCATTGGCTGGTGCAGTGGTTGTGGCATTGGGTTGCACTGGGGTTGTGTTGGCTGCTGGAGCCGCAGGTGTTGCTGGCTCAACTGCCCATGCAGGAGAACTAAATAAACATAAAGCCAATACGCTTTTTAAGACAACTTGCATGATTTACCCTTTTGGAAAAGCTTTGTTGAAAGGTTTTACCTCAATATTTGAGTAAATCCCTTCTTTTAAAAATGGCTCTTCCTGAATCCAAGCATCTAAGGATTCACGACTATCAAACTCGACAATTATAGTACTGCCAAAAAAACCAGCTTGTGGATCATTTGGATCTTTCGGATGTGCACCTGCCGCAATTAAACGTCCCTCATCATCTAACTTTTGCAGACGTTGAATATGTTGTGGGCGGGTGGCTAAACGTTTTTCCAAAGTACCTTCGCGATCAGTACAAGTCAGCACAAAATATGGCATGGCAGTAGCTCGATGATTTAAAATCTATTCAGTGGTTTTAAAATGCTTTCTTAAGAAAAACAGTATAGCAGCTAGGTAACTGATAGAAACGATAATATCGCCGAAAGCGGTGAATTCGCCCCAATATTTTCCTTGCATGTAGACAAAACCAAAGAAGAAATGCAAAGCTGCAAGCAAAAAGAATTGTCCACACCACGCCCAGTTCAATTTGATCCAACCTCTTGGGCTAAGTTCTAATAACGAGCCTAAAAGTTTTTGGATAATTGGCATACGTTCTTTATTAAATAATGGCGTCACCAAGAAGCCTAATCCAATGCCGATATTGATAATGATGGCTTTCATTTTGATGTAGGTCACATCGCTGAAAATCAGTGTGATTCCACCAAAAACGACCGACATGACGACAATAAACCACTGCATTTTTTCCAATTTAAATTTTTGGAAAAAGAACAGGCAGCCATACACCACAAGCGTCGAGATCAGTAATGCACAAGTTGCAACAAGAATGTGATTTTGATCGAGATTTCCTGAACTACCCACCAACTGTAGCAGAGGATGATGACTATCTTTAGGATCGGTGGTTTTATAAAAATAAAAGAAGATAATAATCGGTAGATAGTCGAGCAACGCTTTCATGTTACAGTACGATGATGAAATAGGTCAGATAGCATAATACAAACCATGTTCGGTGTCGATTTACACACACATACACTCATTTCCGATGGTACCTTCTCTCCAGAGCAACTGGTACAGACGGCTGTCGACTTAAAAATTCATACTCTTGCCATCACAGACCATGACACCATGGATGGCTTGCTGCGAGCACAAGACTATGCACAAGCACATGATATTCAAATTATTTCTGGGGTAGAAGTTTCCAGCCAGTGGTCTCGACCGAATACCAAAAAGAGTTATGGGGTGCATATTGTTGCCTTGAATATGCAAGATGACGCGCCGATCAAAGCCATGCTGGAACAGCAGAAAAAAGTCCGTGCTGAACGGGCAAAAGTGATTTGTCAGCTCTTAGAAAAATGTATTGATTTTGATATTTATCCTGATGTGATTGCCCAAGTCGATGGGGAGGCAGATCGAATCACTCGAACCCATATTGCCAAAGCCTTAGTCGAAAAAAATATTGTCAGTCGCCCGCAACAGGCCTTTGACCGTTTTCTGAAAGAAGGCAAAAAAGCCTTTGTGAAATTTGAAGGTATGGGCCTTAAAGAAACCATTGATGTGATTCATGCCAGTCAGGGTTTCGCCGTGCTTGCCCATCCGACCCGTTATGACCTGTCAGCGACCAATATCCGTTATTTGATTGAGCTCTTTGCTGAATCAGGTGGTGATGCGGTGGAACTACCACCGAGTATCGAACCAGCTTCGACACGTCAAATGGTGGATCGGATGATTCAACAGTTTGATTTAGCTGTTTCGATCGGCAGTGATTTTCATGGCGAGAATATGCCGTGGATTAAATTGGGACAAACCCCACATGTGAAAGAAGGGCAGAAAGGGATTTGGGAACGCTTTAAGTCATCGATGATATGAAAAAATTAGAATTTTGCCTCCTCCTTGTTTTTTTCATTCTACTTGTATGGGGCGTGCAATGGATGTTTCATGGTTTTGCAGGGATGTCGTAATCAATATTGCAAGGTGAAGATTAGCCTGAAGTAATAATTTTATTGTTCACGCTGTTGAAAGTAATCGACTAAATAATCCAAAAAGCGTTGTACTTTAGGCGCGATCAGCTCTCGATGCGGAAATACTGCATAAATTGCCGTTGTTTCTACAGGATAGTCGGGTAGGACTGGTACTAATCTTCCTGAAGCAAGATCCTCAGCCACATGCCAGATCGAATGATTGGAAATACCAAGACCGGCTAAGGCCGCTTGTCGAACACCTTCACCTGAGTTGGTTGCAAAATATCCCTCAACATGAATCTGTTCGACTTGACCTTCTGCATTGATCAAATGCCACTGATCGGTGAGACCATGACCATGCTGCTGCAAGATACAACGATGTAACTTCAGATTGGACAAGGTTTTTGGCACACCATATTGTTGTAAATAGGCTGGAGAAGCACAGAGTAAACGAGGATTGGTACTCAAGCGTTTGGCAATCAAGCTCGAACTTTTTAACTGACCAATCCGAATGGCCAAGTCCATGCCTTGCTGAATAAGATCGATGTTCTGGTCATTCAGATCTAAATGAATTTTCAGTTCAGGATGCAATAGTGCAAACTCGGTAATCACCGACATCAAAATTTTTGTGCCAAAAGTCGCGGAGGTGGTAAGCCGAAGTGTACCTGTGAGCGGCCGATCTTTAAGCTTTAATGATTCTTGCAAGTGAATAAAATCAGCAATCCAATGCCGACCATGTTCAAGCAAAGCACGACCTTCATCGGTTAAGGTCAGTTTCCGCGTGGTGCGATGAAACAAGCGCAATTGTAGGTTTTGTTCTAGGCGCTGCAATTTCTGACTGGCGACGGAAACTGAGATATTTGTATCCTGTGCGGCTTTACTGATTGAACCCAAGTCTGCAACACGAATAAAAAACTGAAAATCTTCTGTATTCATTATCAATAAAATCAGAAAAGTATTTCTTGATTATCGTGGTTTTTCCAACAAATCCCTAGGGGTATTTTTGTATCTAAGCCATCATAGGTTGAAGAGACAGATCATGAAATATCACTTCTTAGGAAACTCGGGTTTAAAAGTGTCAGAGTTGGGATTTTGTGCGGGGACCTTAGGCGGGCAGGGACAAATCTTTGCAGCTTGGGGACAAGCCAGTCAAACTGAAGCCAATCAGATGATTCGCGCTGGTTTAGATGCAGGCATTAATTACTTTGATACAGCAGATGTCTATTCAGATGGAGAATCTGAACGAATGCTCGGCAAGGCACTTGCATCAGAACGGCAGCATACTATTATTTCGACCAAAATCGGTATTCGTAGTTCAGAACATCTCAATGATGCAGGATTTAGTCGGCATTATTTATTGTCCGCAGTTGAACAGTCTTTAAGTCGATTGGGAACGGATTATATTGACGTATTACAGCTGCATCAGTTTGATAGTTTTACTGCATTACCTCAGTTAATGAAAACACTTGATGAACTGGTTCGTAGTGGCAAGGTACGCTACATCGGTGCTTCAAATTTTGCAGGTTGGCAATTGATGAAGGCGCAGGCGATTGCGGAGCAATATGGCTATGAAAAGTTTGTGGTCAATCAGGTCTACTATTCATTGATCGGTCGTGATTATGAATGGGAGCTGATGCCCTTAAATGATGACCAGCAGATTGGGGCGGTGGTATGGAGTCCTTTAGGTTGGGGCAGATTGACGGGGAAATTTGATCGCGAGAATCCCATTCCAGCACAGAGCCGTTTACATGATACAGCGCAATTTGCGCCACCAGTCAACGAAGCACATCTCTATGCTGTGATTGATGTGCTCAAACAGATTGCAGTCGAAACTGGCTATACGATTCCGCAAATTGCCTTAAACTGGTTATTACAGCGACCCACTGTATCGAGTGTATTGATTGGCGCGCGTAATCAAACTCAACTGCAAGATAACCTTGTTGCCAAAGATATTCAGCTGTCGATTGAACAGACTGAACGCTTGAATCAGGTCAGTGCGATTTATCCGCCCTATCCTTATTATCCCTATTGGAATGGACAGTTCACTGAACGCTTTAAGTCCATCGTCCCATCACAATTTATTTAAGTGATGTTAAGCTGAAAAAAATGCCCTCATTGCAGGGCATTGAAATTAGAGTAAGTTATGGTCATGCGCCTGAATTGGCGGCGGGGTTGGGCGACCTAAAGTTCCAAGTAATTCAATTTCAATTGAACGTACCATCGCATCAAGCGGTAAGTCATTGCTTTGTGTGCCGAAAGGTTCTTCTATTTCAGTACTCAAAGCATCCAGACCTAAAAAGGTATAGGCCAAAATACCCACCAGTAACGGTGTCACCAAGCCCAATAACGAGCCAAGACTGAATGGCAGCATAAAGCAGAAGAAGTACACGGTACGATTCAGTAAAACCGAATAGGCGAATGGAATTGGAGTATTCGCGATCCGATCGCAGCCAGTTTGCATTTCACTTAACGCGGCCACATGGCGGTTCATCTGGGTATAAATAATATCCGAGATTTCACCTTCTTTCATGGCCTGCAACAGTTCCCATTGAATCAGGCTCAAGGTGTACTGCGGCGCATTATGCTGTTGATAAAGTTGGGTCAGTGCTTGTTGACTCAGACCACTGGTTTCAGTCAGCTCGGTTGGATTGGCGGTTTGATGACGCAGACGATCACGCAGCACATTGGCAAACACAATCACGTTTTGAATAATACGCTCACGACGTGCCTGGGTCAGGACGCGGCAATCACGGTCAAAATGACGCGCAGTAGCAATTAACACACCCCAGAGTTTACGGGCTTCCCACCAACGGTCATAACATGCAGTATTCTTAAATCCCAAGAAAATGGACAGTACCACACCAATTAAGGTGAACCCGACCAAGGGAATTTCAGGGAAGCGATACAGATTGACGTACTCGACCCCACCAATAATGGCAGAGATCAGCATGACGAAACCAAGAGAGGGCAAAATTTTGGGTAAAATCGTTCCTCGCCATGAGAATAAAACTTTAAAAATACTCGGCTGGTCACGGACAATCATGTTATTTGAATCATTAATTTTATGTCTTGATATTCCTGTTTGATTTAAGCTTTGTCAAGGCGAGATTGCTTGGTTTTAATAGGGTTGAGTAGTTGTTGTTCAGAAAATGAAAAATAGCCTTCAGCTGAAATAATAAAATGATCAATCAAGTGAATTTCCAGAAGTTTGCAGGCTTGTTTGAGTTGTTGGGTCAGATAAATATCTTCAGTTGATGGTTGGGCAGTGCCATAGGGATGATTGTGTGCCACCACAATTTGGCAGGCTTGTTGTTGCAGGGCATAGCGTAAGGTTTGGTTCAATGAAACAGTGCAGGAATGATGTGAACCAAAGAATAGCTTTTTAAAATGTAATTTTCTCAGTTCGGCATCTAAACACAGCACTGCAAAAACTTCCTGTTTTTCACCTTGCAGTTCATAACGTAAATAGTCGAGCACTAAGGTTGAAGTATCCAGACAAAGCCGTTGTTGCTGGAAATGATTATTCAGATAACGCCGTCCGAGTTCCTTCACGGCCATCAGCTGTGCATATTTAGTGGAGGCTATGCCATTAAATTGTGATAAATCTTCAAAATTGGCATCAAATATCAAATTAAGTCCGCCAAAATGTTGAATCAAAATACGCGCCAATTCCACTGCAGAGTGCTGTTTTGAACCTGAACGCAGAAAAATTGCCAGCAGTTCAGCATCGGATAAGCTTTGTGGGCCTTGGGATAAAAGTCGTTCTCTTGGGCGCTCTTGTTCAGGCCAAGTTTTAATAGATTGATTCAATCGTTAATTTTCCTTTGATTTTATTGTGATTATTTTTTTAACGGGCAAAAATAATTGCACGTCTTTTCCTTTTATATTGTGTCATGTCAACACGATTTTCGATTATCGTCAGCGCTGAAATGTTGAGGGTGCTACTTGGGTATCCACTTATTTAATGCTATTGTGAGCGCCACTGCAACAGTAAGGTATCCTGTTTGTGAGCTTCGATCTAAGTGTTATTCCCCATAAAAACATTATTTTAGCGGTTACAGGTGGTATTGCTGCCTATAAAAGTGCCATTTTGGTGCGCCGTTTAAAAGATTTCGGTTTTGATGTCCGTGTGGTCATGACCCATGGCGCACAAGCATTTATTACCCCACTCACTTTTCAAGCACTTTCAGGCAATCCTGTGCATACCGAATTGCTTGATCCTGAAGCTGAAGCAGGCATGGGACATATCGAATTGGCACGTTGGGCTGATTTGGTTCTGGTTGCACCTGCCAGCTGTGACAGCATTGCAAAATTTGCCAATGGCTTGGCGGATGATCTGCTCAGTACACTATATCTGGCCACCAAAGCACCTGTTTGGGTTGCACCAGCAATGAATCAGCAAATGTGGGCAGCAAAAGCCACACAACGCAATTTGCAAACTTTGGTTGAAGATGGCGTGCATGTGATCATGCCAGATGCAGGCGAGCAAGCCTGTGGTGATGTCGGTCTAGGGCGTATGCCTGAACCTGAAGATCTAGCGCGCCAAGTTGCAGCCTACTTCCATAAAGCGCAACGTGCCTTGGCCGAAAAATTCGGTTTGTTAGCTGGAAAGCGCGTCACCATTACCGCTGGCCCGACCCGTGAAGCGATTGACCCTGTACGTTATATTTCCAACCATAGTACTGGCAAAATGGGCTTTGCCTTGGCAGCAGCGTGTTATGCAGCAGGGGCAAAAGTTACGTTGGTGGCAGGCCCTGTCAGTTTGGATACGCCGAATGGTGTGCAACGTATGAATGTGAGTTCTGCCATGCAGATGCTTGATGTCAGCATGAACCAACTGAAAGACGGCTGTGACATCTTTATCGCAACCGCAGCAGTGGCGGATTATCGTGTGGCACAAGTGGCTGAGCACAAGATTAAAAAAGCAGGTGATGAGCTTGCGGTGGCGTTAGTCAAAAATCCAGATATCGTGGCGACCATTGCACAGCAGGAACAACGTCCATTCATGGTTGGCTTTGCTGCTGAAACGCAAAATGTTGAAGAATACGCTGCTGGTAAACTGGTAGCGAAAAAACTGGACATGATTGCCTGTAATGATGTGTCACGTCCAGATATCGGTTTTGCCTCAGATGAAAATGCCATGACCGTGTTCTTTGCCCAGTCTTATCACATGAAAAAGCGTGAGCTGGAAAAGGCATCAAAACAAGAGATTTCGCAGCAGTTGGTTGAGTCGATTGCCGATGCTTTACGCCGTCGCCTATAAAGTCTGAACGCGATCTTTTTTATCAAAATGCAACGATTTCGTTGCATTTTTTATGTATGCTAAATCAGCAATTGCCATTGATGCTCTAAAGTCAAAGCACGATGTTTTGCGCCAAGAAATTAAGCCATAGCCACAGTTTTTGATAGGATATCCTAATGATTAAAAAAACTTTAGCCACCGTTGTGATGTTATCCGCGTTTGCATTGAGCCATACGGCAATGGCTGCGGGTTTAGAAGATGACATGAAAACGCTGGGAAAAAATTATAAAGCGTTTAACCAAGCTGCAACGCCACAGGCTGCAACAGCTGCTTTGGATAATATGCGTGCTGCTGCGACCCATTCAAAACAGTATAAATTAGCGCCGAATACCACTGAAAAAGTGCCAGCATCAACTGCTTTATTTGATCAGATTGTCGTGGAGATTGATAAGACTAAACTGTTGGTGCAAGCAGGCAAGCTGGATGAGGCGAAAAAACAAGGCAAAAAGATTGCTGAATTACGTGACCAAGGACATAAGTATTACACCCATTAATCTATAAAGATTGGTCATCGAAATGAGAGAGCTGTACTTCAAAAAGTACGGCTTTTTTTATTGGGATTTGAGACGATAGCAAGACAAAACGAAGACTGAGCATGATTCAGATTTTCACAGAATGGCAAAGTTGCTACAGTGAAAACATGAATGATGAGAGGTGATGATATGTCCTCACAACAACGTAATTATGAACGCATTGCTCAAGCGATTCAGTATATTCAACAGAATTTTCAGCAACAGCCGCAACTGGATGAAGTCGCTGCACATATTCATTTAAGCCCAGCACATTTTCAGCGTTTATTTACCGAATGGGTCGGCACCAGTCCGAAGAAATTTTTGCAGTATATAAGTGTTGAACATGCCAAGAAGATTTTAAAACAAGAACAGGGCAGCATTTTTGATGCAACCTTTGCCACAGGATTGTCTAGTACCAGTCGATTACATGATCTGTTTGTTCAGATCGAAGGGATGACCCCTGCTGAATATAAACATGGTGGACAGAGCCTGACGATTCACTATCAATTCGCAGAGACCTTGTTTGGTGAAGTGTTGATTGCATCCACACATAAAGGTATTTGTGCACTGAGTTTTGTGGACAATCGGGCTGATGCCTTGCAGCAGTTAACAGCACAATTTCCTCAGGCCGTGATTATTGAACAGATCGATACATTTCAACACAGTGCTTTAGCCTTATTTCAAAAGGATCAACCGCAATTGGCAGAGATTAAACTACATTTAAAAGGCACCGAGTTTCAGCTCAAAGTGTGGCAAAGCCTGCTCAAGATTCCGATGGGGCAGCTCGCTACTTATGGTGAGTTGGCCAAAGCGATTGAGCATCCCAAAGCTGCACGAGCAGTAGGCACCGCTATTGGCAGTAATCCTGTAGCATTCCTGATTCCCTGTCATCGGGTGATTCAGTCTACAGGTGCTTTTGGTGGCTATGAGTGGGGAACATTGCGTAAAACAGCATTGATTGGTTGGGAAGGTGCACACACCCATGCAGCCACCTGAATTGACACAAATCCAAGCGGTGATCGATCAGATTCAAGCTGCTGATTGGGAGGCCATCACTGAGCAAATGCACCAACAAGGCTTTGCCCTGATCGAGCAGGTTCTATCGACCGAGTTATGTGAAATGCTGAAACAGGCATATCCGCAAACAGAACTGTATCGTAAAACCGTAGAGATGCAGCGTTATCGTTTTGGTCGAGGTGAATACAAGTATTTTACTTACCCCTTACCGAATCTGATTGAGCGGATACGGCATGAGATTTATCCATATTTGGTACCGATTGCCAATGCATGGTTTCGGGTGCTGAGATTAGAACGTTCCTTTCCATCCTCCCATGCTGAGTTTTTACAGCAGTGCCATCAACAGGGACAAAGGCTGGCAACGCCATTGATTTTGAAATATGGACAAGGCGGCTTTAATACGCTTCATCAGGATTTATATGGTGAGGTGTATTTCCCGATACAGTTGGTGATTGTATTGAGTCAGCCGAATGTGGATTTTAGTGGTGGCGAGTTGGTCTTCACTCAGCAAAACCCAAGAGCGCAGTCTAAAGCCATGGTGATGCAGCTACAGCAAGGTGATTTGTTGATTTTCACCACCCAATTTAAGCCTGAAAAAGGCAGTCAGGGTTATTATCGGGTCAATATGAAACATGGTGTCAGTCCCATTCATCAAGGGGAGCGTTATAGCCTCGGGATTATTTTCCATGATGCGGTGAGTTAATCTGATGTGGCGGCATCTAGAATTAACACAGACCGAGTTACACCAGAAACTGAAACAGCAACAAATTGTATTTGCAGGCAATGTACAGCTTAAGATTTATGGCAGATTGACCTGTGCTTCAGGGAAGCGCATGCTGAAAAAGAATCGGGTCTTTTTTGTCGATGAGCATGAAGCGATTGCACAGGGCTATCGACCTTGTGGACATTGTATGCGGCAGGCCTATAAGAAGTGGAAAGATGCAACTATTTGATATTGAAGCTGACCCAGAGCAGAATTATTTGCCTTATGATGGCACGGTACAGTACTACGGCAAAGTGGTGCAGACCGCGGCGGCAGATCATTATTTTGATCAACTGATGCAAAGCATTGCATGGGAAAATGATCAGGCGCTGATCTTTGGAAAGTTATTGACGACTAAACGTAAGGTGGCGTGGTATGGAGATCGACGCTTTGAATATACTTATTCCAATATGAATAAATATGCCTTGCCTTGGACACAGGAATTACTGGAGTTAAAACAACTGGCCGAAAGTTTAACGGGGGAGACATTCAACTCTTGTTTGCTTAATCTTTATCATAGTGGTGAAGAAGGGATGGCTTGGCATAGTGATGGTGAAACGGATTTAAAAAAAGATGGTGCGATTGCCTCATTTAGTTTTGGCGCAGAGCGTAAATTCGCATTTAAACATAAGCAGAGCAAAGAAAAAGTCGAACTTTATTTAGAACATGGCAGCTTATTGGTGATGAAAGACACCACGCAGACCTATTGGTTGCATCGCTTACCACCGACCAAAAAAGTCAGTACGGCGCGGGTGAATCTGACCTTTAGAACCATTGTGGAATAAGCCTATTTCAGATTAGACATAGTGATAAAGTTCAACATCAGAAAACGTTGCATTAAATGCTTCTATCAGGTGATTAATCTGTTCAGTTTGGTCGGGAACCAGCATCCAATAAGGATTTTCATTCGAGATCAATAACAAGGCCAAACCATGTTGTTCTGCAACGGCATAGATATTGTCAAATAAAATCGCATAGATATGTTCAGCAAAATCAATTTCATTCTGCTGTTCTGGAGCGCTCTCTGCATATTCAGCAAAGACTTGTTCAACCTCAGTTTCAATACGATTATTCAGTTGTTCAATATCGACTTGAGCTTGTTGTAGTTGATAGCACTTGTCGGTGTCATTGTCATAGTATTCTTTTAACTCAACATATTGAATGTTGGAATGTAAGGTATTGACCCAATTGATAAATTGATGAAAATCGTGTGCATGAGCAGGATAAGGAACCTGTGTCAATTCAGGAAAGACCTGCTGGCATAGCGGATAAAGTGTTGTGGTCATGGTTTATTCTCGTTTTATTCGGATCTTTTTTATTATGATAAAAAAACCACAGCAATTGCTGTGGCTTTTTTGCTTCGCGATTAAAGCTTATGCTTGACCTTGTGCATCTGCATCCGCTTGTAGGCGTTGCATGTTTGCTTCAAATTCAGCATCAAAGTTGATTGGAGTAAGCAGCAATTGTGGGAAGCTACCTTTAGTTACTAAATCATTTACTGCTTCACGTAAGAACGGGAACAAGATATTTGGGCAGTACGCGCCCAAGATGTATGGAAGGCGATCTTCTTCTACACCATCAACCAAGAAAATGCCTGATTGAGTGACATCAACGATGAACGCAGTTTCATTTTCGTTGTTGGCTTGAACCACAACTTTTAAAGACACTTCGTAGTGGGTTGCATCAATTTTTTCTGCAGCAGAAGATAAATTGATGTTCAGTTCAGGTTGCCATTGCTTGGTAAAAACTTGTGCACCTGGAACTTCAAAAGAAATGTCTTTGGTATAAATACGTTCTAACGCGAGTTGTGGTTGAACTTGTTCTTCGCTCATTGTTTTTCCTTAAATCTTGGATTTAGATGTTGTTAAGCTAATAATTGGTCGAGTTTGCCTTCACGCTCTAAAGCATAAAGTTGATCAAAACCGCCAATAAATTGGTCTTTGATAAAAATTTGCGGCACCGTACGGTGATTGGTACGTTGCATTAACTCAAGACGAACTTCTGGTGCTTCATTAGAAAGATTAATTTCTTTATAAGCAACGCCTTTACGCTCAAGTAATTGTTTTGCGCGTACGCAATATGGGCAAGAAAGCGTTGAATAAATGGTGACGTTTTGAGTAGTCATTTTATCTCTCCTTAAGCTTTGGTTTTGCTTTTCACTAAAGGTAAGCCTTGAGCTTTCCAGTTGCTAATACCGCCGTCTAAGCGGTAGCTGTCGGTATGACCAACTTTCTGCAATGCTGAGCCTGCAACCTGACCTAAGTTACAAATGAAGACCAGTGGACGATCACTTGCTTTTAATTCATCGATATGACTTGTAATCTGGCTGTATGGAATGTTACGACTACCACTGATGTGTCCATCACGGAAATCTTTTCCATCACGTAAGTCGATCAAGATGGCATTTTTTGCCTTGACCAAAATACCTAGAGATTGTGGTGAAATTTTACGACCATTGCGTTGCCCTTCTAAAATAAAGAACAACACGATTAACACGCCGAGCGCACCAAATAAGAAGGGGTGATTCCCCATAAACTCTAACCAGCGTTCCACAAGTCACCTAAAGTTAAAATCAAAATTGACCCTGAGTATAACTTATCTCAATGGTGATCAAAATCTTTAGTTCAAGGGCAAGCAGCGAAGAAAATTAACTTTTTTGCTGTGCTTCCTGAATTTCATCCAGTAAACGTAAATAGCTGTCTAAACGGCGCGGCAAAATTTCGCCATCATCAACCGCTTGTTTCAGCGCACAATTTTTCTCATGCGTATGGGTGCAGTTACGGAACTGGCACAGCCCTAAATGCGCTTCAATCTCTGGAAAACCGGTACGAACCTTTTCTAAACTGAGATGCCACAGCCCAAATTCACGAATCCCTGGGGAGTCAATCAACGCACCGTTTGTTCCAAATTTAATCAAACGTGTTGAGGTTGTCGTGTGCTGACCCAGTGCCGAGTTCTCAGAAATGATATTGGTTTTCTGTGCTGCATCAGGAACGATGGTATTAATCAGTGAGCTTTTTCCGACACCTGATTGTCCCACGAAAGCCACGGTTTCATTATCAATGCGGTTTGAAAGCACAGATAAGTCACCTTGTGAATGACAAATCAAGGTTTCATAGCCTAAAGATTCATATTCGCTGAGCAAGGTCAGAATCGGGTCATTTTCAGTGAGCAAGTCGGATTTATTCAACACCAATAACGCGGGAATATTGGCATCGGCACACGCGACCAGATAACGGTCAATCAATGTCGGTGCTGGTTCTGGCAGCGGGGCAAATACAATCACAATTAAACTGATATTGGCTGCGACAGGTTTGACCTTATGGTAACGGTCGGGGCGAGTCAGTAAAGATTGTCTTGGATAAATCGCGGTGATAATGCCCAAGCCCGTAATTGGATCAGCCTGCCATTTAACCCGATCGCCTGTGACCAAAAGTTCTAGGTTGGTACGGGTATGACAACGCCAAACGCTGTCGAGTTCAATTGGTTTCCAGAACGGTTCTGGTTCGCCTTCAGCCACGTGTGGTTTTTCAGGGTGCTGTTCAGGCACAGATAAAGCTTGTACTTCGAGTTGACGACCATAATGCTGAACAACCAGTCCATCCAGATCTTGCGATGTATCAATGTCGTCTTGACGTGATTTATGCTGTTTCTCAATACGACGTTGCTGTTGTTCGGTTAAACGACGCTTACGAATTAAAGCCATTCATATCCCAAAAAATCCACACTTTGAAGACCGCAAAAATAGCACGAAGCCACTATAGAATTACAGCCAAGATGTAATTAATTTGCTACTATTGATGTTTTTAAGCACTTTAGAATCGCCATCCATGAGTAGCACCCCTGATACACGATTAATTTGGATCGATCTGGAAATGACAGGTCTTGATACCGATAATGATAAGATTATTGAAATTGCAACAATTATTACAGATGACCATTTGAATATCTTGGCTGAAGGACCTGTTTTAGCGGTACATCAATCTGATTTGATTCTAAATGCGATGGATGAGTGGAATACTAAGCAACATGGCCAGTCGGGTCTGATTGAGCGAGTACGCCGCAGTAAGTTAAAGGCTCAAGATGCAGAACAGCAAACCCTTGAGTTCTTAAAGAAATGGGTGAGTCCAAAATCATCACCAATGTGTGGTAACTCGATTTGCCAAGATCGCCGTTTCTTGCATCGTTTAATGCCTGAGTTAGAACAATTCTTCCATTATCGTAATTTAGATGTGTCTTCGGTGAAAGAGTTAGCGAAACGCTGGAGACCTGAAATTATGAGTGGTTTAAAGAAAAATGCATCCCACTTGGCGATGGATGATATCCGTGATTCGATTGCAGAATTGAAATACTACCGCGAATACTTTTTTATCATGAATAACGATAAGTAATCAGTTTATGAACAATGTATAAAAAGGAGCGTATGCTCCTTTTTTAATATGTGAAAAAATTTGGGCTTGCTCAAAAAATCGCTTAAACTCGGCTTTTAATTGCAAACTATAAAAAGAGAGCGTACATGCAAAGTACTAACCCCATTTTAACGCGGGTAGAAACTTATCAGGATTTGGCTGAGCCCATGACCATTCAGGGTGCGATCCAAAAATCTGTACTTCTAACCGTGATTGCTGCCGTTCTAGGTATGGCCTTATTTTTCTACTGTGCGATGACAGCCAATCTGTCGATTGCCTATGCTGCAACGATTATTGGTGCAGTGGGTGGATTAATCCTTGCCTTGATTACCACATTTAAATCCAATACTGCACCAGCTTTAGCCATTCCTTATGCTTTATTTGAAGGAGCATTTTTAGGTGGCGTATCGTTTATTTTCCAGTTGAAGTATCCAGGTGTTCCTTTACAAGCATTGCTTGCGACTTTCGTGACCACATTGGTGTTATTTGCCTTATATAAATTTCAGATCATTCGTGCCACTGAAAAGTTTAAAGCAGTTGTGATTTCAGCTTCGATTGCGATTGCCTTGGTGTTTGTCGTACAGATCATTTTACGTTTAGCATTTGGTTCAAGCATTCCTTATATCTTTGAAAGCAATTGGTTGGGTATTGGCTTTGCTGCCTTTGTTGCGGTCATCGCATCATTAAACCTGATCTTAGATTTTGACTTGATTGAAAATGCGGCTGCACAACGCGCACCAAAAGCATTTGAATGGATCTGTGCCATTGCCTTATTGGCAACTTTGGTGTGGATGTATTATTCATTCTTGCGTTTACTCAGTTTGCTTCGTGGCGATGACTAAGCCCAAAGCAAGATAAAATACCAATCGTCTTCTCTTGAAGGCGATTTTTTTATGCAAGATTGTAAAAAAGGTGGATTATGCAATTCCGCAAGCGGCGGAATATTGGCATGATGTGGTGAAAATTTTTCGAGTGAGAATAAGATGTCACAAGGACTTTTAGCTGGTAAACGTTTTTTAATTGCCGGTATTGCAAGTAAATTGTCGATTGCTTTCGGTATTGCTTCTGCCTTACACCGTGAAGGTGCTGAGCTTGCGTTTACTTATCCAAATGAAAAGCTGAAAAAACGTGTCGATGATTTTGCAGCACAGTTTGGTTCAACACTGGTTTTTCCTTGTGATGTTGCTGTTGACGCAGAAATTGACAATGCTTTTGTTGAATTGGCAAAACACTGGGATGGTTTAGACGGTGTGGTGCATTCAATTGGTTTTGCACCTGCGCATACCTTAGATGGTGATTTTACTGACGTGACTGATCGTGATGGTTTTAAAATTGCGCATGATATTAGTGCCTATAGCTTTATCGCGATGGCACGTGCGGCTAAACCATTATTGCAAGCGCGCCAAGGTTGTTTATTGACTTTGACTTACCAAGGTTCTGAGCGTGTGATGCCGAACTATAACGTGATGGGAATGGCGAAAGCATCATTAGAAGCAGGAGTACGTTATTTGGCGTCAAGCTTGGGTACAGATGGTATCCGTGTCAATGCAATTTCTGCGGGCCCAATCCGTACTTTAGCAGCTTCAGGCATCAAGTCTTTCCGTAAAATGTTAGATGCCAATGAAAAAATCTCTCCACTTAAACGTAATGTAACGATTGAAGAAGTGGGCAATGCTGCATTATTCCTTTGCTCGCCGTGGGCTTCGGGTATTACTGGTGAAATCATGTATGTCGATGGTGGATTTAATACCGTAGGTATGAGTCAGTCGATGATGGATGATGAATAATTAGATTGATCTAAATTATTTGATAAAGCCGCTTTTAGAGCGGCTTTGTTTTTTAACAAGGTAAAATTTTAAAGAAATATAACCTATCTTTTGGACTCACTTATTATGTTTTTCTATAC
Organism: Acinetobacter sp. Ac_5812; assembly: GCF_013072695.1. Taxonomy (GTDB): domain Bacteria; phylum Pseudomonadota; class Gammaproteobacteria; order Pseudomonadales; family Moraxellaceae; genus Acinetobacter. The sequence goes on along the minus strand of NZ_LXUK01000025.1, from coordinate 141,689 downwards.
CGTTAAACCATTGTTCAGGATCTTTAGCGAATAAATACGCATTTGATTTCTTTAGATGACTGATTACTTCGAATACATTTGGTTCAACTATGCACTTTTGTTCAGGTATAAAAAATACACAAGAAAGCTTTTGTGCAATAGCAACGATTTGTTCAATATCTAAAACAAAATGTCCCTGCATATCTATTCGGAACTGAATATCTTCTAACTTTCCTTCTTTATTCCATACTTGAATATCAGTTCCTTTTTCACAACCAAAACTTAATAAGTCTTCATGCCATGATTCAGATAATGGGTAATATTTTATAATTTCTTCTTTTACTCCATTTGTTGTTGAATTTTTCCAAGTAAAAGAGACATCATAATGACCTTCTGAATTATAAAAGCTCGACACTTCTTTCCCATTGGTATCGAACCAGCTTTTGGGTATTAAGCAGGCTTTAAATTGCCAGGCTGCCATAGGATTTTCTCCTATCTCATTTTTGAGCGAATGCTATGCGTGTCAAATTTTAGTTAAATATTTTATCTTGGTATGTATTTATGACGAAAGTACTTCTCTTACCTTTTTAGAGTCAATTTCTTTCCAGCGAGATACGGGCCTACGGCTAGAGGTAGTCTCAACGATTAATTCAATTCTGTAATCTGAATTATATTTTCTTTTTTTAAAGAGCTCATGTAAGTAGATAGCAAAATCTTCGGCTAATTCTAATGAATCAAGGGAAACACATTTATCAAACGTATTCACCAGATCCAGAATAATCCTGATCTGGTGAAAGAATAACAGCGCAAAACAATAGCGCTAGGGCTATTGTTTTGGTAGTTCTTTTACAGGACTTCCACCCATAGCTTGCATTAATGTCACATAGGCATTGTATTGATTCTGCTTGGTTTCAACCAAACTGAGTCGTGCATTACGTGTGGTTTCCTGCGCATCCAATAAGTTCTTTAATGCAATTGCACCATTGCGATAACGCACTTCGGTTAAACGTTCAGTTTTATCTGCCAGCTCAACATTACGTTGCTGTAACTGCACTTGCTGATTTAGCTGAGTGCGATTTGATAGCGCATTTTCAACATCAGCAAAAGCTTGATACAGCGTCTGACGGTATTGGGTAATGGCTTTTTCATATTCAAGATCACTGATCGCAATGTCTTTCTTCATATCATTATATTGAAGGAAGGGCAGGCTCAAGCTCGCACCCAAAGTTAAAGCCGGATTCTTTATCAGTTGAGTTAAAGAGGTGCTTGAAGAACCAACATTCCCGGTCAAATTAATTGAAGGGTAATAGCTGGCTTTGGTCGCATCTTTATTGGCTAAGGTCTTACGCAAACGTAATTCAGACGCTTGTAGGTCTGGGCGACGCGATAGAATATCAGCAGGAAGTCCAGTAGCGATATTCGGCAGGGCATTGCGAGGTAACTGCGCAGGCTCTTGAATGTTCAGTTGTTGTACGGGTTCATGTAGCAAAACGGCAATCGCGGTACGTGTTTCGACGCGTTGCTGTTCGATCTGGCTAAGGCTGGCTTTTTGGCTTTGCACGGATTGTTCCGCTTGGGTTAAATCCAAACCAGATACCGCACCTGCTTTGTATTGTGATTGCACCAAAGAGTAGGTTTTTTGGGTCGAAGCCAAGTTTTGCTGAATGGTTTGATAGCGTTCATTCAGATAGCCCAACTGCCAATACAGCTTTGCTGTCGTGCCAACCAAACTTTGTGCAGTCGCTTGTAAATCTTGTTCAGTGGCTAAGGCTTCCCATCGGCTTGCTTCCGTTTGATTGGCGAGCTTGCCAAATAAATCGAGTTCATAGCTAACGCCAACGCTAGTCGATAAACCACGATCAGAGCCATCGCCAGAACGCAGATCAATATTATGGCCTGCGGAAACACTAGAACTGGTTCGAATCCCTTGTTTATTTTCAGCGAGACCTGCTTGTAGTCGAGCTTGTTGCAGGGTGATGCCTGCAACAGTTAAATCACTATTTTTAGCCAACACTTGATCGACCAATTGATTTAATTGGGCATCATTAAATAATCTCCACCACTGATCAGTTAAATTGATGCTTTTACTTTTTTGTGCATCGTATTGGAACTGTTGTGGCACTTGGACAGTTGGTGCGTTATAGGGTGTTTTGACGACAGCAGAACAGCCAGCTAATGATGTGCTGAGACAAAGTGCAAGTGCGATTTTATGTTGTTTGAATAACATTGATCGTCATTCCCTTAATAATTTGAAAGAGCATGATTATCGAGACAGTGTCTTATCGAGTTCTCATCCATTTTCAGTTTAAGCCTTCGGCTCGACCTACTTTTCTTTCGGGAAAAGTAGGCAAAACCATCGTCATCCGCAAAACCTGTTCTATTTTTTCATTTATCTAACTTTTCACAGAAACAATATCTTGTTGATACCACGCAGGTTGCGGATGACATTCCCGAGTATCTTATTTCTGAGATCAATTTTTGATGGTTATTCTCTCGCTAAAGCAGCAACTGGATCGAGTTGTGCTGCATTTCGTGCTGGCAAGAAGCCAAATACAATACCAATCATGCTTGAGCAGACAAAGGCTGCAACAATCGAAGTGGTCGAATAACTCATTTCAATGATGCCTTTGGCAAAGTGTCCAATAATTTGTCCAATCCCTAAAGATAGCAGTACACCCAAGATACCGCCCAATAAACAGACCAGAATCGCCTCAATCAGGAATTGCTGCAAAATATCACTTTGACGTGCACCGACCGCCATACGTACCCCGATTTCTTGCGTCCGTTCGGTCACAGAAACCAGCATAATATTCATCACGCCAATACCACCCACCACCAAGGAAATGACCGCAATCGCTGAAATCAGCAAGGTCATGGTTGCAGTGGTTTGCTGGATGGTTTCACGAATACTGTCAGAGTTTTGGGTAAATACATCTTGTGCGCCGTGACGCTGTTCCAGTAAGGTCAGAATCGCATTTTCAGCCGCGCTGCTTGGGTATTCATCTTTGATACGCACGATGATGCTACGTACATTGGATTGACCTAACATACGGCTCATGACAGTCGAGTAGGGCAGATAGACGTTGAGGCTGTCTGAATTTCCCATAAAGCCTTGCTGGGCATCAATCACGCCAATAATTCGACTTGGAACACTACCTAATAGCAGCACTTGACCCACAGGATTGGTACCATCTGCAAAGAAGGTCTTTTCAGTATTGGTATCAATCACCACATCTTGGGCACGTTCAGTCACACTTGCCTTATCAAAAGGTTGCCCTGATTTAAAGGTCATACCACGAACATAGAAGAAATCAGCACTGACACCATTGACAGTTGCTGCGGCTTCGGTATCTTTATAACGTAGGGTTAAACTGGTATTGGCAGAAGGACTCACTCCATCCACATAGGGCTGTTCGGCCAGTGCTTCGGCATCGGCAGGTACTAGTGTTTTGACTTGTGAGGTCCGTGAGTTATCACCAAAGCCACGACCTTGATAGACGGTAATGGTATTGGTGCCCAGACTACTAATATTTTCCAAAATTTGCTTCTGTGAACCATTCCCCAGCGCCACTACCGAAACCACGGATGCGATCCCGATAATAATCCCGAGCATGGTCAAAAAGGTCCGCATGCGGTGCGCGTTCATGGCGAGTAATGCCATGCGGAATGCTTCACCAAGACGGTCAAAGAACGAACGCCAAGCAGAGGTTTTCTTCTGCGGGTTACGTTCAAGGGTTTGATGCTCAAGTTCTGGATCACCATGTTCAGGCTCATTGGCACGGTCTGAAATAATATTTCCGTCACTGATCTCGATAATACGAGTCGCATTTTTAGCAACATTCAGGTCATGGGTGACCAGAATAATGGTATGGCCCTTGGCATTCAGCTCACGCAAAATGCGCATTACTTCGATACCGCTATTCTTATCCAATGCACCTGTGGGTTCATCGGCAAGAATCACATCGCCACCATTCATCAGCGCACGTGCAATCGATACACGTTGTTGCTGACCACCAGAGAGTTGGCTTGGTCGATGATGCAAACGTTCTTCTAGCCCTAGTTCGGATAACAATTCGGCAGAGCGTTCTTGACGAAGATGGCTGTCGACGCCTGCATAAATGGCAGGAACTTCAACGTTACCAGAAGCACTCAAATCGCCGAGTAAGTGATAACGCTGGAAAATAAAACCAAAATATTCACGGCGTAATTGTGCCAGTTCATCTGGTTCTAGTTGGCGTGTTTCTCGACCATTGACCTTGTAACTCCCTGCGCTGGGCTTATCAAGACAACCCAAGATGTTCATCAAGGTGGATTTACCCGAACCTGATTGCCCGACAATCGCAACCAACTCACCTGCATAAATTTTTAAATCAATGCCTTTGAGAATCTGTACGGTTGCTTCACCCGCAGGAAATTCACGGGTGAGCTGACTGACCTCAAGTAGTGGTTGAGATGAATGTGTTTGATTTTGAGTCATATTACATTCTCATTGCACGTTGATTGCTACGTTTGGCTGCTTCATTTGAGCTGTCAGAGGCATCTGCAATCACCACTTGATCGCCTTGTTTTAAGCCTTTCAGCACTTGTGCGGTGACACGGTTATTCAGACCAATCAACACAGGTTGCGGTTGAGCCGTACCATCCGCTTGTAGCACACGCACCATACCTGTTGAAGCTTTACCTTGTGCAACCAGTGCCTTTTCTTCTTCACTTAGCTCTAGGTGTTTTGGACGTTGTGTCTTGTCAGCATCCGGTTTTTTCGCTTGTTCAGCTGATGACGCACCATTGGCTTGGCTACCCTTAGCACGGTTACCACGTTGAGTCTGGATGGCTGCCGCTGGAACCGTTAGTGCATTCTTTGCTTCTGCCAATACAATATAAACCTGTGCGGTCATATCAATACGAAGTTTGCCGTCTTCATTCGGTACATCAAATAAAGCGTTGTAGTACACCGCAGCATTCGATGTTGATGAACTGCTGCTACTGCTGGTTTCGGTATTAATGGAGTTTGGTGCAGGTTCCACTTGGCGCAATTTAGCGTAATGTTTTTTATCGCTATTGCCTAAAGTAGTGAAATACACGGTTTGACCTTGTTCAACTTTCATGACATCGGCTTCAGAAATCTGCGCTTTAATGGTCATGGTGTCGAGTTTAGCCAATTTTACAATCGTTGGCGCAGTTTGATTGGCGTTTACGGTTTGACCTTCTTCCGTCACAATCGCCACAATGGTGCCATCCATCGGTGCAACGATACGGGTATAACCCAAATCTTCTTTGGCAGTTGCAAGTGTTAAGCGAGATTGTTCAATTTGTGCATTGATCGAGGTGATCTGAGCTTGTGCTGTTTTAAAGTTAGCCAATGCTGTTTCAAGTTCAGCACGTGAAGTTGCATCTTGGCTAAACATGGCTTGCTGGCGTTTGTATTCAGCTTCGACCTTAGCAAGATTGGCCTGTTGTACTGCCAGCTGCGCTTGTTGATTTTTAATACTGGCATCGGCTGTTTTGAGTTCGTTTTCTTGGCGAATTGAATCAATTTGTGCGATTAACTGACCTTGTTTGACTTGGTCACCCAATTGCACATACATTTTTTTCACCTGACCCGATACCTGCGCACCAACACTGACCATTTTGGTGGCTTCCAGTACCCCAGTTGCCAATACCGAATCTTCGATATCGCCGCGAGAGACTTCAGCGCTAATATACTGTGGTGCTTGGGCTTTAGGTTTGAAGAACATCCATCCGAGCGCTGCAATGATCAGCACCCCGATAGCGATCATAATGATTTTACGAGGTTGGATTTTTTTTGCGTTTGTTTTTGGCATGGCAGCAGGTCAAAAGTGAAAAACTGGACTTAGTATAAAAGTGAAATAAGGATAAAGCGTGAATATTTTTAATCTAGAATGAGAATTATTTGCTTTTTTGCCGATAAGTTATTCTATAAAAATCTGATAAATACTGCGCACTCCTTGTTCGGCAGTTGTTGCAAGGACGATACCCCCTTGTGCAGGGAGAGTATATTCACGTAGATTAATTCGAATCAGACCTGGCGCAAATTGCTCACTAAAATAACGCACGGTTGGAATGGCTGTACCAGCGCCCATTTCGATCACAACCGGACGCTGATGATCTTTTAGAAAAGCTTTTAAGCGTTTTGCCTGCTGATCATGTTGATGGCTTAACCAATTCATATCATTGAACATTAAGATATTCGGTCGTGCCAGACCGCCACAGTGTGGACATTGTGGTAACTGTCCTCGCCATTGACAGTCTTGATGATCGATTTCTGGCCTTAATTCATCTGCTGGCCAAATGATCGGTGTACACGCGTCCAGACATTGCAGATGGTGAATTGAACCATGACATTCATAGATCAGATCAGAAGCAAAGCCTGCTTTTTGAAATTGGCCATCGACATTCGAGGTAAATACAAAAGTGGGCAGTTCTAATATTTCAGCCAGTTGCTTCAGTTGTTGAAAGCCTGAATGTGGCGTGGTCTGACGATAGAGTGCCAATCGATGCCCATAAAATCCCCAAGCCAAACGTGGATGTCGTTTAAACGCAGCTGGATTGGCAATTTCGGTAAAATCGATGTGCTGTTTGCCAAGTTCAGGGTAGGCTTGCCACATGCCCTGATTACCGCGAAAGTCAGGTAGACCTGAATCGACGCCCATACCTGCACCCGCACTGATGATCAGGCTGTCAGCATGTTGGAATAGACTTTTGATCTGCTTGATTTGGTTGGGGTTTAAATGGAATGACATGCGTTGATCCATTATTCTTATTATCTGATGGAGATGAATGCTTTAAGCAGGTTGAGCAAACAGTGTCGTACCACACAGTTCAGCTAAGGCTTGTAGCATTAGATGTTCTGGATTTTCTTTGGACATACCTTTGATCGCGGCATCAATACGCAACAATAAATCAGACCAAGTTAGGAATTGTCTCGGATTTAAACGACGTAGAGCTTGTTGATATTGTGATACTTTGGTTTTCCAGATTCCGAGTTGAATCGCATTATGTGGCTGTTCAAACAATTGCATCAATAAGCGCATTTCTTTGCTTAGGGTCCATAAAATCAAACTATCAGGCTCACCCGCAGCGATCAGATATTGGTAAATCTTGACGGATTGCGCCAAGTTTCCGGCAAGCAAGGCATCACTTAAATCATAAGTCGTATAACGCGATTGGTCCTGTAAGCAGGAATACAATTGTTCAATCTGGATCTGTTGGATATCGGGGAACGTATCCGCAACACGCATTAAACTGTTTTTAGCAGCCAACAAGTTATGTTCATGATGCTGCATCAACCATTGCCAAGCATCATGATTCAGTTGAATCCCCAGTTTTTCGGCTTCGATGCTTAAGATGCGTTGTCGGTCTTGTGGGTAGGTCGCCGTCAGCGCAACCACAACACCATTGGCTTCGACCACTTGAAAAAAAGCCGATTTTAAACTGCTGCTGTCTTGCTTTGGTAAAACAATCAGTAAGAGGTTATGCTCATTATGTTGAATATAGCTCTTAAGCAGTTTTAAGCCGTTAGCATCGGGCTTGATATTGCCATGCACTTCAATTGCAAGTTGTTGTGAAAATAGCGATAAACTGTTGAGCGCATTAAAGACATTTTTCCAGTCATTGACACTACTAATGTCATAACGTTGCCGTTCAACTTCTTGTTCTTGCCAGCTTTTACGGAAAGTGTCGAGCAGATTTTGTTCAAGCAAAGGCTCTTGTCCATGCATGATCCATGCACCGCGAGCCTCATCAACCCGTTTTAAGGCTTGCACATAATCCAGTTTCATAATGATGAATTAAGGTTGTGCTTTCGGCAAACGATTGGCTGCAATCTGACGCGTGATTTGCTGTGCCATATCATCAATAAGAATGCGATTCAAATATGCTTCTTGTTGATTATCGGTATTCACCGTTGCCACGTCGTATTGATAGGTACGAGAAGCAGTTAAGGTACGCGGTTCAGTAATTTGCTTACCTTGGCGGTCTTCAATCTGGAAAGTCACGGTTAAACGCAATAAGGCCTCAGTCAATTTACCATTCAACAGTTGACGGCGTGGAGTGTAATCCAGCACACGAAGCACATAGGCATCATTGGCATTACTGAGTTGTACGCCCGTTGCACCAAGATAAATGCTGAGCTGGTTTTCAAACTGATCCGTATTGTCAGGTAGGACTAAAGTCAGCTTGTTGTAGACCAAAGGTGCCGCTGTCGGGTTACTTCCCTTTAGATGAAAGCCACAGCCGACCAAGCCTGCACTTAGACCTAAAGTTAAAACGATAGTAGCTAAACGTTGAGCTAAATGCATGCTTTGTCCTTTATGATATTCCATTCAATATGGAAGATTTAATCTTGATAAATTGACCACATTTTAGAATCAAAGCCCGATGAATGACAGCGGGCTTTGATGAGGTTTTGTTTCTACAAATTCCGTCTGCTAGTCGCAGGGGAATTTAAGCAGCACATTAAACCACTAAATTAACAAGTTTATTCGGTACTACAATTTCTTTCTTGGTTGGGCCAGTCAAGAATTGTTGCACTTCTGGTAATGCTTTTGCCAAAGCCAATAACTCATCTTTTGAGATATCGACTGCGACGTCTAACTTAGCACGAAGTTTACCATTCACTTGTACAACAATCGTTTGCGTATTACGGGTTAACGCTGACTCATCCACTTGTGGGAATTCAATCGTTGTTAATTCCAAACCAAACTGAGTTAACAACGTTTGACTCAAATGTGGTGCAAATGGGGCAAGTAGCGTCAATAAGGTGGTGATTGCTTCACGTGCAACAGCAACATCATTGTCATCTTTTGCTTCAAACTTGTTGCTGGCATTGAGCAATTCCATCAATGCTGCAATTGCCGTATTGAACGCATGACGACGTTCGATGTCATCACCCACTTTTTGAATGGTTTCGTGGGTTTTACGACGTAAATCTTGTGCATCTTTCGATAAGTTTGCAGTATCAATTGCCGTTGCTGGGTTGCCTTTTTCCAAGAAGCCAGCAGCCAAACGCCATACACGTTTCAAGAAGCGGTTAGCCCCTTCAACACCGGCATCAGACCATTCGAGTGATTGATCTGGTGGTGCAGCGAACATCATGAAGACACGAGCCGTATCTGCGCCGTATTGATCAATAATCGCTTGCGGATCAATGCCGTTGTTTTTCGACTTCGACATTTTTTCTTGTCCGCCGATTACAACTTCTTGGCCATCGCCTGAATATTTCGCCGAAAGAATACGACCTTTTTCATCACGCTCTAATTCGATGTCAGCAGGGTTGAACCAAGTTTTTTTGCCATTCTCAGCTTCACGATAGAAGGTATCAGCCAACACCATGCCTTGGGTGAGCAAGTTAGTGAAGGGTTCATTACCATGTACCACACCTTCATCACGCATCAATTTATGGAAGAAACGTGCATAAAGTAAGTGCAAGATGGCGTGTTCAACACCACCGATATATTGGTTCACAGGAAGCCAGCTTTGCGCCGCTTCAGGTTTCACCATACCGCCAGTAAAGTCTGGAGATGCGTAACGTGCGTAGTACCAAGAGGATTCTACAAAGGTATCCAAGGTGTCTGTTTCACGACGCGCATCGCCGCCACAGCTTGGGCATTTGGTTTCATAGAATTCAGGCATCTTATTCAATGGGTTACCTGAACCATCTGGAACCACATCGGTCGGTAAAACGACAGGTAATTGATCTTCTGGAACGGTGACTTGACCACAGCTATTACAGTTGATCATTGGAATTGGGCAACCCCAGTAACGTTGACGAGAAACACCCCAGTCACGTAAACGGAATTGAACCTTAGAATTAGCTAAGGCTTGTGGTTCTAATTTTGCAAGGAAGGCATCAAAAGCAGCTTGGAATACAAGACCATCAAACTCGCCAGAATTAACCAGTTTGCCATCTTTAGAACCGTACCATTCTTGCCATTCAGCAGCTGAGTATTCAGCATCTTCAACACCTTTGGCATCAATCACTTGTTTGATTGGCAAGTTGAACTTATTGGCAAATTCAAAATCACGTTCGTCATGTGCAGGAACGGCCATTACAGCGCCTGAACCGTATGACATTAATACATAGTTAGCAATCCAAACTGGGAGGTCTTCACCTGTGACTGGGTGCTTAACAGATAAACCTGTTGCCATACCTTTCTTTTCAGCCGTGGCTAAATCCGCTTCGGCAACTGAACCCATACGGCATTCTTCAATAAATGCAGCAAGTTCAGGATTGTTTTCAGCCGCTTTCAGCGCCATTGGATGTTCTGCTGCAACAGCAACATAAGTCACACCCATCAAGGTATCAGCACGCGTGGTATAAACGGTTAGGCCATCTGCATAGATTGCTGGATTCGCAGAAGGGAAGGTAATTTCCATTCCCGTTGAACGACCAATCCAGTTACGTTGCATGGTCAAGACCTGTTGTGGCCAACCATCTTTTAACGTATCTAAATCGTCTAATAATTCTTGTGCATAGTCGGTAATGCGGAAGTAGTACATTGGAATATCGCGTTTTTCAACCAATGCACCTGAACGCCAACCACGACCATTTTCAACTTGTTCATTCGCAAGTACGGTCTGGTCAACGGGGTCCCAGTTCACGGTTGATAACTTACGATAGATCAAGCCTTTCTTATAAAGTTGTACGAATAACCATTGTTCCCAGTGGTAGTACTCTGGTGTACAGGTTGCAAACTCTCGATCCCAGTCGACAGACAGACCCAATTTTTTTAATTGGTCACGCATGTAGGCAATGTTTTCAAACGTCCATTTTGCGGGTGCAACTTGGTGTGCAATCGCTGCATTTTCAGCCGGCAAACCAAATGCATCCCAACCCATGGGTTGTAATATTGTTTCACCTTTTAAACGATGGAAACGGCTGATCACGTCACCAATGGTGTAGTTACGCACATGCCCCATGTGCAGTTTGCCACTTGGGTACGGGAACATCGACAGGATATAGCGATGTTTGCCCTCTACAGTGTCTGCAACTTTAAAAACTTTGCGATTGTCCCAGTCTTGTTGAACTTGAGGCTCAATGGCACTTGCTTGATATTCGGAGTCAATGTGAGAAGTCGTCATAGGGATATGCGATACAACAAAAAAGTAAAGTTAAGATTGCTGCACAGCATAGCGCAAAATTGTAGGAAATGTCAGTTTTTAGATCGGGATTTTATCTGCAAGGCCGCCGTATTGAAGCTGACCTTGCAGGTTCAGATCGCAATTTAGCCCTCTGATGATGCTGGTGCAGGTGGAGGGCTTTGTGGTTTAACTGAGTTCGCTGGTGTGGATGGCGCTGTCTGCGGTGCTTGCGGTGTTACATTCGGTGTGGCTTCAGGATTCACTGGATGGCTTTGTTGATTCGTTGGATTGGTGCTTTGATGGCTATTGCCATACGTTGAAACTTTGTCCAAACGCTTTGCACCTTTGGGTGGCGGCGTGGTGGTGTAATGAGTAGAACCATTGGCATCGACCCATTTGTAATATTGTTGTGCATAGTTTTGGCTAGAACAAAGCAATAGAGTAGCGGCTGAAATTGTGTATAAGATTGTTTTTAAATAAGATGTCTTCATATTTGATCTCCCCAAGAGAATGCTGAATATATTCGATCAAAGTGTCTAAATAAGCAGTTTACAATGCCTATTTTAAAGCAAAAAGAAAATAGTTTTTTGATAAATGGGCGTTTAACAAGACCAAATTATTCTGTGAAATGTGTTTAAAAAAACGGCAGCTAAAAAATATTCGTTAAAATCCTTTTCTTTGTTCTTGACATTGCTTATGAAAGAAACAAGAATGCTTTCTCAAGTTTTATATGTGTTTATTTGATCACCCTTCGAATAAATGTCATGGCTTGCAATGGACATTCTTTCTAGCCGAGAGAATGATTTTTTGAAATATGCTTATCCCAGCACATTTTGATTCGAGATGTCATCAAGTTTATACGGCTGATGAGTCTCAGAAAATTTTTCCTATTGCAGCAAAAACGAGTAGAATACGCACACTTATAAGAAGTGCAAAAGTTAATGAATGAACACAATTTATGTCTCCCATAAATTGTGCAAAATACTAGGGTGAATCACGTTGGAACTTTTATCTGGTGGTGAAATGCTCGTTCGTGCGCTTGCGGACGAAGGCGTAGAGCATGTTTTTGGGTATCCAGGCGGCGCTGTATTACATATTTATGATGCGCTATTTCAACAAGACAAAATTAACCATTACCTCGTGCGTCATGAGCAAGCTGCTGGTCACATGGCAGATGCATACTCACGCGTAACAGGTAAAACAGGTGTGGTACTGGTCACTTCTGGACCAGGCGCGACGAATACCGTCACTCCAATCGCAACAGCCTACATGGACTCAATCCCAATGGTGATTTTGTCTGGTCAGGTTGCAAGCCATCTTATTGGAGAGGATGCGTTCCAAGAAACAGATATGGTTGGTATTTCTCGTCCAATCGTAAAACACAGTTTCCAAGTGCGTCACGCGAGTGAAATTCCTGCAATTATTAAGAAAGCATTCTATATCGCTTCGTCTGGCCGTCCGGGTCCAGTGGTTGTTGATATTCCGAAAGATGCGACCAACCCTGCAGAAAAATTTGCCTACGAATATCCAGAAAAAGTGAAGATGCGTTCATATCAACCGCCTTCACGTGGTCACTCAGGTCAAATTCGCAAAGCGATTGATGAGTTGATTACGGCTAAACGCCCAATGATCTATACGGGTGGTGGTGTCGTTCAAGGTAATGCATCTGGCTTATTGACAGAACTTGCACATTTATTAGGTTATCCAGTTACCAATACCTTGATGGGTTTAGGTGCTTTCCCGGGTAACGATCCACAATTCGTGGGCATGTTAGGGATGCATGGTACCTATGAAGCTAACATGGCAATGCACAATGCAGATGTGATTTTGGCCATTGGTGCGCGTTTCGATGACCGTGTAACCAATAACCCTGCAAAATTCTGTCTCAATGCCAAAGTGATTCATATTGATGTTGATCCAGCAACCATTTCGAAGACCATTATGGCGCACATCCCGATTGTGGGTGCAGTAGAGCCAGTACTTCAAGAAATGTTGGCACAACTGAAACAAATGAATGTATCTAAGCCAAACCCTGAAGCAATTGCGGCATGGTGGTCTCAGATTAATGAGTGGCGTAAGGTACATGGCTTACGTTATGAAGCAGGTCAAAATGGTGTAATGAAACCTCAGCAAGTGGTTGAAGCATTAGATCGTGTGACCAATGGCGAAGCGATCATTACTTCTGACGTGGGTCAGCATCAAATGTTTGGTGCGAACTACTATAAATACAAACGTCCACGTCAGTGGATCAACTCTGGTGGCTTAGGCACCATGGGTGTTGGTTTACCCTATGCGATGGCTGCAAAGCTTGCATTCCCAGACCAGCAAGTGGTTTGTATTACAGGTGAAGCATCAATTCAGATGTGTATCCAAGAATTATCGACCTGCAAGCAATATGGCTTGAATGTGAAGATCCTTTGCTTAAATAACCAAGCTTTAGGCATGGTAAAGCAATGGCAAGACATGAACTACGAAGGACGTCATTCAAGTTCTTATGTAGATTCATTACCAGACTTTGCCAAGTTAATGGAAGCTTATGGTCATGTTGGTATTCAGATTGATCATGCGGATGAGCTGGAATCTAAGTTAGCTGAAGCGATGGCAATTAATGATAAATGTGTATTCATTAATGTCATGGTAGACCGTACAGAACATGTATATCCAATGCTGATTGCTGGGCAATCAATGCAAGATATGTGGTTAGGCAAAGGAGAGCGTACATAATGAGACATATTATTTCTGTACTCGTTGAAAATGAAGCAGGTGCGCTTTCTCGTTTGGTGGGGTTGTTTTCTCAACGTAATTACAACATTGAGACACTGAATGTTGCGCCAACTGAAGATGAAACCTTATCTCGTTTAACCTTAACGACTTATGGCGATGATCACAAAATTGAACAAATCACCAAGCAACTGAATAAATTGGTTGAAGTGGTAAAAGTGGTTGATTTGTCAGAAGGTTCACATATCGAACGTGAATTGATGTTGATCAAAGTGAAAGCCTTGGGTGCAGCACGTGCGGAAATTAAACGTACAGCTGACATCTTCCGTGCCCAAATTGTTGATGTAACACCAACGACCTATACCATTCAGATTGCAGGTACAACGGACAAGATTGATGGTTTTATTGATGCGCTTGCAGAAAATACCATTCTTGAAGTTGTACGCTCTGGTGTATCAGGCATCGCGCGTGGCGAAAAAGTTTTAACAATTTAAAAACCTCCTCCAGCCCTTCTTTGAAAAGAGGGGGATCACCTTCAAAGGTAATCATGGGGGAGCCTACAAAAGATCTGTCCTTGCAGAACAAGGGAAATGACAAAAATTTTAGCGGAGAAAACAGATGCAAATTTTTTACGATAAAGACTGTGACTTATCAATCATCCAAGGCAAGAAAGTTGCAATCATTGGTTATGGTTCACAAGGTCATGCACATGCACTTAACTTGAAAGATTCTGGCGTAGACGTAACTGTTGGTTTACGTGCTGGTTCTACTTCTTGGAAAAAAGCTGAAAACTCAGGTCTTAAAGTTTCTGAAGTTCCAGCTGCTGTTGCTCAAGCTGACTTAGTCATGATTTTGACTCCAGATGAGTTCCAATCTCAACTTTATCGTGACGTGATTGAACCAAACATCAAAGAAGGTGCAACTTTAGCATTTGCTCATGGTTTCTCTATTCTTTATAACCAAGTTGTTCCACGTAAAGACTTAGACGTAATCATGGTTGCTCCGAAAGCACCTGGTCACACCGTACGTTCTGAATACCAACGTGGTTCAGGTGTTCCTGACTTAATCGCGATCCACCAAGATGCATCTGGTAATGCACGTAACGTTGCACTTTCTTATGCTTCAGGCGTAGGTGGTGGTCGTACAGGTATCATCGAAACTTCTTTCCGTGAAGAAACTGAAACTGACTTATTCGGTGAGCAAGCAGTTCTTTGTGGTGGTGCTGTTGAATTGGTTAAAATGGGCTTCGAAACTTTGGTTGAAGCTGGTTATGCACCAGAAATGGCTTACTTCGAATGCTTACATGAACTTAAGTTAATTGTTGACTTGATGTTTGAAGGCGGTATCGCAGACATGAACTACTCAGTTTCTAACAATGCTGAGTACGGTGAATATGTGACTGGTACTGAAGTCATCAACGAACAGTCTCGTGAAGCAATGCGTAATGCATTGAAACGTATCCAATCTGGTGAATACGCGAAGATGTTCATCCAAGAAGGTGCGTTGAACTATCCATCAATGACTGCTCGTCGTCGTCAAAACGCTGCACACGGCATTGAAGTAACCGGTGGTAAGTTACGCGCGATGATGCCTTGGATCCAAGCAAACAAAATCGTAGACAAAGAGAAGAACTAAGTTTTAGTTTAATCTTTAAAAAGCCCTTGTTTGTACAGGGGCTTTTTTATTGTGTCATGTTGATTCGATGTGCGTTAGCGCAGTATCGCTTCACCTTTGCATTCGGAGCTTACGAAGCGATACTTCTCATCCTTTGTTAATCCTCGTTCATATCTTAGATTCAAGCGGACAAAATCGTAGATAAAGAGAAGGGCTAATCCTTCACCTAGATAATTTATATGCTATAAAACCTTGTGCAAACAGGTTTTTTTATTGGTTGATAAGAATGATTTTATATAAATATGTACGTTTTGATGATGCAATAAGAATATTAGAAGAGCAAACTTTAGCATTCTCACATCTTGAAGATTTTAATGATCCTTTTGAGTGTACCGGATTAGGATTGTATGGGCTCGATGTGCCTTTAAGCGTTGCTACAAATGCATTTAGGAGCAGATTCTCAAGAAAATATATTATCTTGTGTTTAACCAGAACAGCTCTAAATCCATTAATGTGGTCTCATTATGGTGATAGTTATAAAGGTGTTGTAATTGGAATTGATACAAAAAAAGCAGGTTTTGAAAATATTGGGCAATATATAATTCCTGTACAGAAAGGTGAGATTAGATATTTACGTACATGCCCTAAAGATATTAACAAAGCTAATATTGATAATTTAGTATCAGTAGGTGACTCTAATTTATTAAATTGGGAAATTAATGAAGAGCTGTTGAAGCACGCTCTACTTTATAAAATGCAAGAGTGGGCTTATGAAGAAGAGGTTCGGATTGTAAAAAATATCTCTCCTGCGAATATTGGATATCATTATTCTTCTTCGAGAAAAGAGTTTGAGATAGATGGACAAATCTGGAATCGAATACAGCTTCCCACTAGACCAATATATAGTATTAAAATACCTAAAGAAGCATTTGTAGATGTCACTCTAGGTTTAGCTTCTTATAAAGAATTAAAGCGTTTACAAGAAAATGAAACTCAAGACTTTAATTCAATTAAGATCAATAAACTTGAAAAGTTATTTGACTTGGTTAGATGTCTGAAGATGTCAGCCTATAGAATTGATCGAAACGATGACATGTGGTCTTTGGAAAGAAAGAACATTAACTCTATAGTTTATTGATGTTAATTTTAGAAATTACAATAAGCTAAGAAGCTCGAGTCTCACTTTTAGGCTCAAAAACCTTTTTTAATAAACAAGGGCTTTTTTATGGGCTGTGATAACAGAGTTATAACAATGTAGCTTGAAAAATAAGCTTATATTGTTTATGTTTTGATCATGTTGCTGCTCATTTTCAGCACTGATTCAAACTAAAAAGTGTTGCATGCTTTGGGGTGTCTGCACGATTAAAAACAAACAAATTGAAATAACTTAAAAATTAAAATGATTTAGCAAAATAAAATGAGTCTTTTGGTAAAAAAAATGTAATAAAAAAACAAGACTTTTCATTGGTTTGAAATGAAAATGTGCTTTTATTCTATTGATTTATAAAGTGAAAAAGACTTGACCTTATGCTAGATGATGTTATTGTTAAGGAAAGTTTATGAATACCATATTCATGGCTTCTTTGGGTGTAAAACGTCGTTCGGATTTCGGGCATTTTGCTCATCATATAAAAAAAAGTACTGAATAATCATGGAAGTCCTTTATGGTTCACGTTGATTACGATAGCACATTGGTCATCGTTTCCATTTTGGTTGCAGTCGCGACATGTTACGCTGCAGTTTCGATGGAAGAACTCGTTTTTAAAGGTGCTTATAAAAAGTTTGAAAAAAGCATTTTGGTTGCGAGTGGGCTAATCTTAGGGTTAGCGATATGGTCAATGCACTTTGTGGGAATGCTGGCTAGCCATTTGCCGGAAGGCTATCACTTTGATGTTAATTTAACTGTACTTTCTTATTTGATTGGTGCAGCGGCCTCTATTTTTGCTGTTTGGCTGACCTCAAGACCGACTTTGCCGATACCACGCTTAATCCTTGGTGCTGTATTTATGGGACTCGGTATATCGGGGATGCACTATACCGGTATGGCCGCATTGAGCATTGAAAATCATGCCATGCATTATGATCCCTTACTGGTGCTGTGTTCTGTATTGATTGCGATCAGCGGTTCAGGTTTAAGTTTCTTTTTCATTTTTAAATATAAAACCGCAGTGACCTATCGTACTTTACTCAAAGCCGTGGTTGCCGTGTTAATGGCGCTAAGTATTGTTGGCATGCACTATACTGGTATGGCTGCGACTTATTTTGATGAAAGCCTAGCGCAAATCCTAATCTCTGAGCAGACAGAGCAAAGTGTCTTATTATTCACGATTATCTTTATTACCAGTCTGGTGTTGGTTGCAGGCTTTGCGGTTGCCGTACTCGAAGCGCGGTTAGAAGAACGCAATGAGCAACTTACACTCATCAACAAAGAGCTTGCTACCCAGTCCTTACATGATACGCTTACAAAGCTACCGAATCGTTTATACCTGACTGAACATGCCGAAGTGGTGTTTAATCATCATCGCTTAAATGGTCAGAAAGCAGCATTTTTATATATTGATTTAGACCGTTTTAAATCCGTGAATGATGCTTTTGGGCATCATATTGGTGATCAATTACTGATTCAGATGGCAAACCGTTTATACACTAAGCTTGGTGATAATCATAAGCTGTTTCGTATTGGTGGTGATGAGTTTGTTTTAATTTCGGAAGATACCGATTTCAATGAAGCAATGCAGCTTTCAGAAGATATTTTGCATTGCATCCAAGAAACCTATTTGATTGCGGCAAAAGATATTAATATTTCTGCCAGTGTCGGGATTGCCATGTATCCTGAACATGGCACGAATGTTCAAGATTTACTGATTAATGCTGATGTTGCCATGCTGATCTCAAAAGATCAGGGCCGTAATACCTATACCATGTTCCATTCGATGTCAGATCAGCAAGATGTACGTAGTCAGTCTAAACTGATCAATGATCTGTACAAAGCCGTCGATGAGCAACAATTTGTACTGTTCTATCAACCTAAATTTACATGCAATTATGAAGTCTGTGGTGTTGAAGCCCTGATTCGCTGGAAGCATCCAACACTGGGACTGCTGACCCCGCAAATGTTTATTGAAGGGGCAGAGAAAACGGGTTTGATCATTCCAATGGGGTATTGGGCACTGGAACAAGCCTGTCAGCAAATCCAGAAATGGGAACGAAGTAATAGTCCGTTTTATCCAATTGCTGTTAATCTCTCTGCATTACAATTCGAAAATAAAAAGCTATTTAGTGTCCTCGAACAATTATTAGAACAATACCAAATCCAACCGCATCATCTCATTCTTGAAATTACTGAATCCACAGCTATGCATCATATTGATTCCAGTATTCGTACTTTGGAGCGTTTGCGTAAGCTTGGCATCCGCATTGCGATTGATGACTTTGGCACAGGCTATTCAAGCTTCTTATATTTAAAAGATTTACCTGTCGATGAACTTAAAATTGATCGTGGTTTCTTAATTGATCTCAAACCAAATTCAAAAGAAGAAGCGATTCTGGAAAGTATTATCCATTTGGCTGCAAAATTGGGTTTAATTGTTACTGCAGAAGGGGTAGAGACCCAACAGCAAGCAGATATTTTGACCAGTCTCGGCTGTAACCAGTTACAGGGCTATTTGTTGGGCACACCAGTCAATGTCGAAGGTTTGGTACTGCATCGTTATCAGCATTTTGCATAATCAAGCGAGATCGATATTAAAAAAGCTGCCGATGATGGCAGCTTTTTGGTTTTTAGCATGACGTCGCTTAATCAGAACGTGGTGCTAACCATTGTGTGACTACAGGCCAGACCAACTGTGGTGCTTGACTGCCTGAGACCAGACCCATGTGACCACCCGGCACAATTTCAAATTGCTTGTCGCTGCTGCCAATTAAATCCATGAGTGGGCGCACTGCTTCTGCGGTAACGATAATGTCGCTGCTGCCGCCAATTGCAAGTACAGAACAATCAATGTCTTTTAGATTCGCGCTTTGCTCACCAAATTGAACAGAACCTGTCGATAACTCATTATCAATCCAGAAACGCAGAATAATATCGCGCATCACACCACCGGGATAAGCCAGCATATTGTCCACGAATGAGCTTGAGGTGGCATGGTTAATTACAAATTGACGATCATCGAGGTTCTTTAACAACTCCCAATAGTTTTTAAAGTTTCCAATTGGATCGGTGAGTTTAAACCCCAAGGTATTTTGCCAACCATGAATATGAAAGACACGGCTGGGTACTTGGTGAATACGGAATTTGGTATTACTGCGAATCCATTGTGCTGGCACGGTGAGACGCTGATAAAACTTGCCCATATAACCTGATTTATGCGTGTTAATCGGCGAGGCTAAAATCATCAGGTTCTGAATATTTTTATCTTGTGATAAGGCGGTATAGCAAAGCGATAACGCACCACCTAAGCTCCAGCCAAACAGTGATAGTTGTTGTTGACCACTGTGTTCTCGAATCTTTTCGATAAATTCTGGCATAAAAGTTTTAACGTAAGTGCCAAGATTATATTTGGCTTGGCGTAGGCTCGGCGTGCCCCAGTCAATCAGATAAACATCGAAACCTTGCGCTAGAAAATATCGGACTAAGCTGCGATTTGGAAATAAATCGTAGATCAGCATATTGGCTGCCAATGGTGGCACGATCACCAAGGGAATACGATGCTTGACCGTGCTGTCAGTCGCAGCTGTGTAGTGACGTAGGCTGATAATTTCACGTTGGTACACAATATCAAAAGGTGTTTTGCCTGAGAGTGCAAGCTGCTGTCCACGTAAAATACGATCTCGCGCATTAGAGAGGATTTTGCGTGCTTGACGGCTCGCAGGGCTATTCAGCATTTTCTGCGCGGTTTCTGTTTTGAGAAAACTACGTTTAACTTTTGGCGATTGAGTCATGTGAACCTAAAGCTCGAAGGTTACTATTCAGTAGGCGCATATTAGAAGAAAAAGTAAATTTGCTCAGTGACTCATTTGCTTAACTTGTCTTTCAAAATGATCAATTCGGTTAGAACCAGATGACCAGTTTTTTGTTTAAGAATAAAAAAAAGTAAAGCAAGCTTTACATTTTGCGGTTTAATTCATATATTAATGTAAAGTTTACTTTACATGGTGAGTTATGAAAAACTATCGGAATTTATTTGAGCTGATTGCTGCAATTGCGCTGTATATCGTGGTTTTAGTGGGGTCATTAAAGGCATTAAATTTTATTGAGATACAATGGCTTAAAATTATTGTTTCATTAATGCCCATATTGCCTGCATTGATGATTGCATTGATCATTATTCAACAATTCAAACGTTTTGATGAGTTGCAGCAAAAGATACAATTGCAGGCTCTGGCGATTAGCTTTGTAGGAACTTCCTTGATTACGTTTAGTTATGGTTTTCTAGAAAATGTTGGATTTCCAAAATTAACCATGTTTATCATTTGGCCGATGATGGCAATGCTTTGGTCGATTGCCACAGCCGTTGGAACTTGGAAATATAGATGAAAAATAATCTACCTGAATTGAGAAAAGGCAAAGGCTGGTCGCAAAGCGACTTGGGGGATTATGTCAGCGTGTCGAGGCAAACCATTAATGCCATAGAAAAGGATCGCTATGATCCCAGTCTGTCATTAGCCTTTAAAATCGCACATGCATTTGATCGCAGCATCGAACAGATATTTAGCTATGAAGAAGAGTAATTCCCTTGCTCTTGAGGGCTGATCTCTAAATGTAAGAGCGGAAAGGGATTGCCTTGACCATCGAGTTCGGAACGACTCACAGTATGGAATCCCATTTTCTGATAGAAGTTAACCGCTTGTAGATTTTGCTCATTCACATCGACTTTATAGATCTGAAGTTGTTTGACTGCAAAATCGAGCAACGCCTTACCAATCCCTGATCTTCGATACTCAGGTAGAATAAACAACATTTCAATATTGTCATCACTGGTACCTAGAAATCCTACAATCTGTTGATCAATCACGTATTTATTCAGTAGAACATGATGGAAATATTCATTCAAAATTAAAGGTTTTAATTCAGCAATCATGGTTTCAGGTAAAAAATCATGGGTCGCTCGGACTGATTTTTCCCAAACATTTAATAAAGTGAGATGGTCATCCTGAGACGCTTTGATAATCATATCGTGACTACATTTAAAACATTTAGAGCTGTCAATTTTCTACTATTTGATTCGGAATTTCTATACTTCGGTTCCGATAGGGAAATGATATTGAAGCTGGGTGATTTAGATTATTCTAACTCGAGTTGATGATCATCCTTGGTGACTTTAATTTTCAGTTTCTTATATTTACGCTTATTGGGATCAAGGGCTGAGTTTATGACCTCATCGGCAAAACGCTGATCCTGCATCAGTGCGCCATAGGTCTTATAACCTAGAATAATTCGGGTCGGCCGATAGCCATTTCTCGTCACATAATAATTAATGATGAGATCTAATTCTGTTAAAAGACATGTATCGTTCATTGTGAGATATCGCTTTTAAATAGCTTAAGCAGCATAGTCTATACAGGAAAACTTATCTAGCTGATGTTCATTGATTTTTGGTGAAAGTTAGAGCTGTCATAAAAGTGTCATCTAAAAACATTATCGTGATTTATATAATAAAAACTGCAATAACAAAAATTGAGAATGACTTATCCAAAGAACTTTAGATTATTTTAAATAAAGGGGCGGGACTTAGAAAATCGAGGAGTTGTTTATATGCAGAATAAAGTGCCCACAATACGAGACCAAAAACCGCTGAATCATCGTTTGAATGTGTTACTTTCGGCTTATCAGGCTTTCTTAGTTGCTAAAGGTCTGGTCAACAGTGAATTTAGCCGTCTCATCTTTGTTGATAATTATACCCAAGCCTTAAAATTCAAACTTTATGATGATGAACTAAAGAAGCAACTTATTGATGAATTAGAACGATTTAGCTCGTTTTAGGATGTGCTTTAATGCCTTATCCATCTAAAGAGCTCTTTGCCTGATAACAACAATTGAAAATTTATAAAACCTTATCCATATGATTTTAATAATATATTTTTAGATACCATTATTTGATTTAAATATATGGATTTGCATATATATGGTAAATCATATATATTGGTTTTATTCAATTTATCAGATCAACACGTCATGACGGACATCATCATTTATCACAATCCTGCTTGTGGTACTTCCCGCAATACTTTGGCTCTAATTCGAAATACAGGGGTAGAGCCAACCGTGATTGAATACCTTGTGACTCCACCAAGCCATGATGAGTTAGTTCAATTGATTCGGGATGCACAATTAACTGTCAGAGAGGCGATTCGCCAGAATGTTGAGCCTTATCGTGATTTGGCACTTGATCATGAAGATTGGAGCGATGCTCAACTGATTGAGTTTATGCTTGCGCATCCTATCCTCATTAATCGTCCTTTTGTGGTTACTACGTTGGGCACAAGTCTTTGTCGACCGTCGGAACGTGTACTCGACATTTTGCCATTCCCTCAGAAGGGTGCATTTCGCAAAGAAGATGGTGAACCGGTGATTGATGAACATGGTCAACGGATTCAGTAAATAGGTGCCGTGAAATTACAGATTTAAGGGGGAGAGCAATGCAAGCTGTAGATTTTTTTAAATGCTTATCAGATCAAACAAGGCTAAATATTGTCATGTTGGTAGCCCAACATCAGGAGTTGTGCGTCTGTGATCTGACTGAAAAACTACAATTGAGCCAACCGAAAATTTCGCGTCATCTGGCGTTATTACGTGCTTCGGGTGTGTTGCAAGATCGCCGTCAGGGGCAATGGGTGTATTACCGCATCAATCCACAACTGCCCGCTTGGGGGCATGAGATTTTATCGGTTTTAGATACACAAGCTGTGACCCTATTTCCAGAATTGCAGAGCTTAGCGCCCAAAAATTGTTGTGATTAAAATGCCATGAAAACACTTTCTTTTTTAGATCGTAACTTAACGCTCTGGATTTTTATCGCCATGGCTGTAGGCATTGCCATTGGTATTTTTATGCCACAAGCCTCAGTCAGCTTAAACCAGATGAGTGTCGATTCAGTCAATCTCCCGATCGCAATCGGTTTGATTTTGATGATGTATCCACCCTTAGCCAAAGTGGATTACGCCACGCTGCCGCAAGTGTTCAAAGATAAGAAAACCTTAACTTTATCATTGGTGCAGAACTGGATTATTGCGCCTGTACTGATGTTTGCATTAGCCATTATTTTTTTGCATAGCTATCCAGAATATATGACAGGACTGATTCTGATTGGTTTGGCCCGTTGTATCGCGATGGTGTTGGTCTGGAATGGCTTGGCTTGTGGTGATAATCAATATGTCGCAGCCTTGGTTGCTTTCAATAGTATCTTCCAGATTCTATTCTTTAGTACTTATGCTTGGTTATTCCTCACGTTTTTACCGCCGTACTTTGGTATTGCAGGGCAAGTGATCCATATTGATTTTTGGACCATTAGCCATGCGGTATTGGTGTATCTGGGTATTCCATTTTTGCTTGGGTTTCTGACTCGTTTGATCTTGGTACGCGCCAAAGGTTTAGAGTGGTATCAGCATGTGTTTTTGCCCAAGATCAGCCCGCTCAGCTTGTTGGCTTTACTGTTTACCATTGTGGCGATGTTTAGCCTGAAAGGTGGTGAGGTGGTGAGCTTGCCTTTGGATGTGCTTCGTATTGCGATTCCATTAACCATTTACTTTGTCTTGATGTTCTTTATCAGTTTCTTTATGAGTAAGTGGATAGGCAATGACTATGCCAAAACTACAGCCATTTCATTTACCGCAGCAGGTAATAATTTTGAGTTGGCATTGGCGGTTGCAATTGCCACCTTTGGTTTGGCTTCACCCGTGGCATTTACCACGGTGATTGGGCCATTGGTTGAAGTCCCTGTGTTGATTGCGCTGGTTAGTGTGTCTTTGTGGTTAAGAAAAAAATATTTTTCCAATAGATTAGATTCGCACATCATTTAGAAAACTATATTTAAAGTATAAATTGATAAGGCTAAAAAATAAAAAGCCTCAGTTGCCTAATTCGGGGTATCGACAACTGAGGGTAAACTGGGGGCTATATAAAATAGCAAATTTTATTTAATAATAAATAATGCAATTCATTATTAATTTATGTTTTGAATAAAAAGCCTCAGTCGCCTAATTCGGGGTATCAACGACTGAGGTGAAACTCAGTTTTTATAATGTATCTTCATTTTTTAGATAATGGAATAGTTTGGGTGAAAAATGCATATTATGTATAAAATTGTGGTTAATGATGTTGAGTGCTGCTTTGATTAATATTTAAAATTTCTTATTCTTTATATAGTTTCTTGGATTGCTGTATATAAAAATTTTTAATTGAAACTCGTTGTTCCCGAATATAATCACTCGGTTTTTTCCCTGTCCAACTTAAAAATGCTCTAGAAAAGGCACTGATATGGCTATAACCGAGTAAATCGGAAATTTCTTGGATATTACGATTCGAGTCAATCAGCTTTTTTGCAAGTTCAAATTTCTTTGATTGCAGCAGAGCAGAAAAGGTCGTATTGGCAAGAGATAGCTCTCTTTTTAAAGTTCTTTCAGATAATTTTAATTTACCTGCAACATCGGTCAGGCTTGGAAAACCTAAGCCCGGGGTAAATTTTAACTGTTGGTTCACTTTTAAAATAATTTTATTATCCTGATCTTGATAGAAAAGGTATTCCTTATTCACCATTTCCATTGCAAGTTGGTAGGCACTATTCGAACTAAAGGTCAGTGGTAGGTCTAAGCATTTTTGGTCAAACGTAATCTGATTGTAGTCTTGATTAAAATGAAAATTGGGTAAGCGTTTTTCATAGAGTGAATGATAAGCATCTTTATCCCAAGTCACATGAACATTGACACCAGTTAAATTAAAGTTGGTAACCATTTGTAGATTATTAACAATATCAATTAAAGCACTTTCAATAAAAAATTTATTTACAGTATTTTTCTTACTTTCATTCAAATGCGTAGGAAGTTGGTAAAGTGGGTTGAAGCGGATGATAATTTTATTATTCTTATTGAGTACCGATAAATCCATTTTGTGGATACGCATACTATAGTATTTCTGTAAATCTACCAGTACTTTACCAATCGAACTATTGGTAATAATGACAAAACCGAGTGCACCATGCGAGGTGAGTTTACAATTTAAACCAAACTGATAGCCGACTGCTTTGTCTGGTAAAAGTTCTAATAGTCGAATAATAATATCTGTCCATTGGTCAAAGCTTATACGCTCATAGTTATTATTATCAGTCAGTAAAGATAAAGGAATTTGACCATGACGAATAACTTCAGCTTTTGGGACACCAAATGTGGTTGCAGTATCTACCAGTATTTTTAGATAATCATTATGAATATTAAGCATTTGTTTTTTCATATGTTTTGAGAATAAATTCAATAGATTGAGCTAAACATATTTATAACTCAGCTTAAATATACAATCGTAGTTTAGCCTTAAAAAGTCCTATTATGTTAATTATTAAGTCCTATTTTGTTGCTTAGTATGCTTACTGGGAATAATGCGCGTAATTATAGAAAAATGTGAACTAATTGTTAAAAATAATCATAAATTGTTAAGTGTTTGTTGTTTTTGTTTTATTAAATTTATAGGTGTTTAACTTGCTTTAATATAAAGGCACCTAATTATGAATAAAATATATCGCTTAGTCTGGAATAAAAGTCTAAGTCTATGGACAGTCGTTTCTGAAAATGCTCGTGGCGCAACAAAAAAACGTAATGTAGCAGCAAGTATATCAATAAAAACAGAAATAGCCTCTCCTGCTTCAACATATCAACAAACTCTGCTTAAACCTACCTTAATTGCACTTACGATTAGTTCAGTATTCTGGAGCGCAGGGGCTTTTGCTGCTGTGAATACCAGTGGCGGAACTTCAAATAACGGCTCCAGTATGGCCATTTCGCCTTCTTCATCACAATGTGGTACTGGGGTGAATGAAGCCACTATCAATGGCGGTAATGGTACGGCCGTGGGGTGTGGTAATGATATCTCAGGTACTAACGCGTCATATATGCAGGGCATTGTCAATCGTCGTGGTGATGGCAATGTTGAACTTGGCGCTGGAGTTCCTAAAAATAGTACTAATCAAGTAAATAGTACTTCGACAGCCGTCGGACGACAAAATACCATTCGTGGGGTGGGCGGCGCTACCATAGTTGGGGCTGCGAATGTTTCGCAAAGTGGCAGTAATTTTCATAATGTGCTTGTGGGACAGGCAAATAGCGCTGTCGGGACGGGTGGTTACAATATCTTGATGGGGGCTGGTAACCAAGTGGTGGATGCTGCGAATGCAACTTCAGACGGGACTGGTGTAGGGACTAACAGTATTGCGATTGGTATTGCCAATCGTGTCACAGGTCAGACCGCGATTGCTTTTGGTCGCCAGAGTTATGCCGATGCTGATTATGCGATTGCTCAAGGAAATACTGCGACAGTCAATACTGGTGCAACAGGTGGAATTGCACTCGGTTATTCTGCTACAACCAGTGGGGCGCGAGGAATTGCTATTGGAAGTAGTGATTCAACAACCAGAGATTATGATTTGGCTTCATCGCCACATGCTGCGGGTGTTGATTCAATTGCAATGGGAACGCGTGCAACAGGTAAAGCGAATGACTCAGTGGCCATTGGTCGGCAAAGCAATGCAGCCAATAAAGGTGCTATTGCAATTGGTGCTGAAGCATCAACAGCATCTTCAAATACAAAAAATGCTCAAAGCATTGCGATAGGTGAGGTTGCTCAGGCAAGTGGTGATCAATCCGTTGCATTAGGTGCCAATACCCGTGCAGTCGGTGACTCCTCCATTGCTATTGGTGGTGATGATGTTAATCGTTTGACTGAAAACTCAGCACTGAGTGCTGAATATACGCAAGTCACAGGCGGCACTTTGGTGGCAAATGTGTATCCAACCACGGAAGCTCGACAGGGAGCGACTGCGGTTGGGGTGCAAGCGGTTGCAACGGGGAACTTTTCATCAGCCTATGGTTTAACCTCTAAAGCGACAGGTACAGCATCTTCTGCTTTTGGGGTGCAGGCTAACGCAGCTGGGCTGGGTGCCGTTGCTTTTGGTGCCGTTTCACAAGCGATAGGTCATGGCTCTTTAGCGATGGGGGTAAATGCGACTGCGTCAGGCAATGACTCTACTGCAATTGGATCTGGCAATGCCAAAGAGTTGTCTGCACGAGCTACGGCTGATGGTGCAACTGCAGTTGGTCATCGCTCACTGGCTGATGCTTTGAGAGCGACTGCCATTGGACAAGGTGCACAGTCGACAGCAGATGATGCAACGGCAATTGGAACGGATGCACAGGCTCAAAGTAGCAATGATATTGCGATTGGCAGTAATGCGGCTACAGCGGAGGGCACAGAGGGTGACAACATTGCGATGGGGAATGGTGTCACTACGGGTGCAACAGGAAAAAATGTCTCAATTGGTTCAGATGGCACCACAGCCAATTCTGAAACAGCCGAAGGTGGTGCGGTTGCGATTGGACGTGATCAGATTGCCAATGGTGATGGTGCGGTTGCAATTGGCGATCCAAACAGAGCCAGTGGTAGTGGTGCGGTTGCTTTAGGTAAAGACAACACTGCCGCAGGTGATACTGCTGCCTCAACCATGGCGAGTGGTGCGGTTGCGATTGGTAATACCAACCAAGCGATTGGACAGGGTTCAGTCGCTTTAGGTAATACCTCAATAGCAGCAGCGGCAGGTGCAATTGCATTGGGTGATACCGCCAATGCCGCAGCAGGTGAAGCCATTGCGATTGGTAAGCAAAGTGCAGCTGAGAACACACAAGATATTGCACTGGGTCAAGGAGCAACTGCACGAGGTATTACGGAAGATGGCTTGATTCGTACTGCTACTGCAATTGGTCGTGGGGCGAATGCAGATGGACGCAATACATTGGCAGTCGGTGAAGCCAGTACTGCGACAGGTTCAGCGGCAACTGCGATAAGTTCAGGTGCACAAGCAACAGCTGATTTTACAACAGCAGTAGGGAGTCAGGCGCAAGCCACAGCAGATTTTGCAACTGCATTAGGGAATGAAGCTGTTGCTTCGGCGACAGGTGCTACCGTAACAGGCTCAAATGCAATTGCAAGTGGGGAGTTATCTAGTGCCTTTGGTGCAGAGTCAAATGCAGCGGGGGATCAATCTATTGCTATTGGTAATGTAGCCAATGCGCAAGCGACACGTGGTGTGGCACTCGGTTCTGGTGCAACGGCAACCAATGCGGATGATGTTGCGCTTGGTGCAGGGTCAGTCACTTCAGCAGCTAATCCAACTGCCAATGGTACGGTGGGCGGTATCACTTATGGTTATGCGGGCACAACGCCAAGCAGTGTGGTCAGTGTCGGGAGTGAGGGCAATGAACGTCAAGTGACTAATGTGGCAGCAGGTCGTGTCAGTGAAACCAGCACTGATGCGATTAATGGTTCGCAGCTTTATTCAACCCAACAGGCTTTAGGAAACCTTGCAGACTCAACCGCAAATCATTTGGGTGGCGGTTCAACCGTCAATCCAGATGGCACAATCTCAGCACCTAGCTATACCGTCAATGAGACCCCAATTAACAATGTTGGTGATGCAATTGAAGCATTGGATCAAGGTTGGAACTTACAAACGAATGGTGCTGACGCGGATGCGATTAAAGCAGGTGACACAGTTGATATTGGTACTGTTGATGATGAAGAAAACCTCACGGTGACCAAGGCGGGTAATACCATTCAATACGGTTTAAACAAAGACCTGAAAGTAGATAGCGTGACCGCTGGCGGTACCGTTATTAATGATAATGGCGTAACGATTAGCAATGGTCCAAGCATCACTAAGGATGGCATTGATGCCGCAGATAACCGAATTACTAATGTTGCAGATGGTGCAGCCCCAAGTGATGCCGTAAACAAAGGTCAGTTGGATAAAGCAGCAGCGACAGCGAAAACCGAAGTGACCGAAGGCAAGAACATAAGTGTGACCGAGACGATCGGTGATAATGGACAAAGCATTTATGAAGTCGCAACAGCAGATGATGTTTCCTTTGATTCGGTGCAAGTCGGTAATGTGAATATTGATGGCACCACAGGCAAGATCAGCGGTGTGACTGACGGTACGGTTGCTGCAGGTTCAACTGAAGC
>NZ_LXUK01000025.1:0-111962 GCF_013072695.1 Acinetobacter sp. Ac_5812 | reverse complement strand
GATATCTTGGGTGGTGGTGTGACCAATGAAGGTGGTCGCCTCAACGGACCATTTACCGTGAATGACAAAGGCTATGACACAGTTGCCGATGCAATTCAGGGAGAAGCAGCGACAGCGAAAACCGAAGTGACCGAAGGTAAGAACATAAGTGTGACCGAGACGATCGGTGAGAATGGACAAAGTATTTATGAAGTCGCAACAGCGGATGATGTTTCCTTTGATTCGGTGCAAGTCGGTAATGTGAATATTGATGGCACCACAGGCAAGATCAGCGGTGTGACTGACGGTACGGTTGCCGCAGGTTCAACTGAAGCNNTTTGATTCAGTGCAAGTGGGTGACGTGAACATTGATGGCACGACAGGCAAAATCAGTGGTGTTGCAGATGGCACAGTTGCAGCAGGCTCTAAGGATGCAGTCAATGGTGGTCAGCTGAATGATAGCGTTGCGTCTACAGGCGATATCTTAGGCGGTGGCGTGACCAATGAAGGTGGTCGTCTCAATGGGCCATTTACCGTGAATGACAAAGGTTATGACACGGTCGCGGATGCGATCCAAGGAGAAGCTGCAGCAGCGAAAACCGAAGTTGAAGCTGGCAAGAACATGACCGTTGAAAGCCGTACCGGTGCCGATGGACAAACCATCTATGAAGTTGCAACCGCGGATGATGTTTCCTTTGATTCGGTGCAAGTGGGTGATATCAACCTCGACGGCAGCACAGGCAAGATCAGTGGTGTTGCTGATGGCACGATTGCAGCAGGTTCAAGCGAAGCGATCAATGGCGGACAACTCCACGGTGTTGCAGACAGTGTTCGAAGCGCAATTGGTGGTGAAACCGTCTTAAATCCAAACGGTTCAGTCACGACCAGCAATGTGGGGAACACAGGCGAAGGTAACATCCATGATGCAATTGATTCAGTGCGTAAAAATGCAGTGACAGCGAAAACCACGGTCACCGAAGGCGACAATATGGTAGTGACTGAGTCGACCAATGCAGACGGCAGTACCAACTATGAAGTTGCCACTGCACGTGATGTCGATTTTGATTCAGTGCAAGTCGGTAATGTGAATATTGATGGCACGACAGGCAAGATCAGCGGTGTGACTGACGGTACGGTTGCCGCAGGCTCTAAGGATGCAGTCAATGGTGGTCAGCTGAATGATAGCGTTGCGTCTACAGGCGATATCTTAGGCGGTGGCGTGACCAATGAAGGTGGTCGTCTCAATGGGCCATTTACCGTGAATGACAAAGGTTATGACACGGTCGCGGATGCGATCCAAGGAGAAGCTGCAGCAGCGAAAACCGAAGTTGAAGCGGGCAAGAATATGACCGTTGCAAGCCGTACAGGTGCAGATGGTCAGACTATTTATGAAGTTGCGACAGCGGATGATGTGTCATTTGATTCAGTGCAAGTCGGTGATGTCAACATTGATGGTGCGACAGGCAAGATCAGTGGTGTTGCAGACGGTACAGTTGCAGCAGGTTCAACTGAAGCGATCAATGGTGGACAACTCCACGGTGTCGCAGACAGTGTCCGAAGTGCAATTGGTGGGGAAACGGTATTGAATCCAAATGGTTCAGTGACCACCAGCAATGTGGGTAATACGGGTGAAGGCAACATTCACGACGCAATTGATTCAGTGCGTAAAAATGCAGTGACAGCGAAAACAACTGTGACAGAAGGAGACAACATCGTTGTAACTGAGTCGACTAATGCAGATGGCAGCACCAACTATGAAGTTGCCACTGCACGTGATGTCGATTTTGATTCAGTGCAAGTGGGTGACGTGAACATTGATGGCAGCACAGGTAAGATCAGTGGTGTTGCAGACGGCACGATTGCCGCAGGTTCTAAAGATGCAGTCAATGGTGGTCAACTGAATGATAGCGTTGCGTCTACAGGCGATATCTTAGGCGGTGGCGTGACCAATGAAGGCGGTAAGCTGAATGGTCCATTTACCGTAAATGACAAAGGCTATGACACGGTCGCGGATGCGATCCAAGGAGAAGCTGCAGCAGCGAAAACTGAAGTTGAAGCTGGCAAGAACATGACCGTTGCAAGCCGCACCGGTGCTGATGGACAAACCATCTATGAAGTTGCCACTGCACGTGATGTCGATTTTGATTCAGTGCAAGTCGGTGATGTCAACATTGATGGCAGCACAGGAAAAATCAGTGGTGTTGCAGACGGTACAGTTGCAGCAGGTTCAACTGAAGCAATCAATGGTGGTCAACTCCATGGTGTCGCAGACAGTGTTCGAAGCTCAATTGGTGGTGAAACAGTCTTAAATCCAAATGGTTCAGTGACCACCAGCAATGTGGGGAACACGGGTGAAGGTAACA
Organism: Acinetobacter sp. Ac_5812; assembly: GCF_013072695.1. Taxonomy (GTDB): domain Bacteria; phylum Pseudomonadota; class Gammaproteobacteria; order Pseudomonadales; family Moraxellaceae; genus Acinetobacter. Next base: position 109,620 of record NZ_LXUK01000025.1, on the reverse strand, counting down.
TCCATGATGCAATTGATTCAGTGCGTAAAAATGCAGTGACAGCGAAAACAACTGTGACAGAAGGCGACAATATCGTTGTAACTGAGTCGACTAATGCCGATGGCAGCACCAACTATGAAGTTGCGACTGCACGTGATGTTGACTTTGATTCAGTACAAGTGGGCGATGTCAATATTGATGGCAGCACAGGTAAGATCAGTGGTGTTGCAGATGGCACAGTTGCCGCAGGTTCAACTGAAGCGGTCAATGGTGGTCAGCTGAATGACAGTGTCGGCTCTACAGGCGATATCTTGGGTGGTGGTGTGACCAATGAAGGTGGTAAGCTGAATGGGCCATTTACCGTGAATGACAAAGGCTATGACACTGTTGCGGATGCTATTCAAGGCGAAGCTGCAGCAGCGAAAACTGAGGTTGAAGCTGGCAAGAACATGACCGTTGCAAGCCGTACAGGTGCGGATGGTCAGACTATTTATGAAGTTGCGACAGCGGATGATGTGTCATTTGATTCGGTGCAAGTGGGTGATGTCAACATTGATGGCAGCACAGGCAAAATCAGTGGCGTAGCTGATGGTACCATTGCAGCGGGTTCAACCGAAGCGATCAATGGTGGACAACTCCACGGTGTTGCAGACAGTGTACGAAGCGCGATTGGTGGTGAAACCGTCTTAAATCCAAACGGTTCAGTCACGATCAGCAATGTGGGTAACACGGGTGAAGGCAACATCCATGATGCAATTGATTCAGTGCGTAAAAATGCAGTGACAGCGAAAACCACGGTCACCGAAGGCGACAATATGGTGGTGACTGAGTCGACCAATCCAGACGGTAGTACCAACTATGAAGTTGCGACGGCACGTGATGTTGACTTTGATTCAGTACAAGTGGGTGACGTGAACATTGATGGCAGCACAGGTAAGATCAGTGGTGTTGCAGACGGCACGATTGCAGCAGGTTCTAAAGATGCAGTCAATGGTGGTCAACTGAATGATAGCGTTGCTTCTACAGGCGATATCTTGGGTGGTGGTGTGACCAATGAAGGTGGTCGCCTCAACGGACCATTTACCGTGAATGACAAAGGCTATGACACGGTCGCGGATGCGATCCAAGGAGAAGCTGCAGCAGCGAAAACCGAAGTTGAAGCAGGTAAGAACATGACCGTTGCAAGCCGTACCGGTGCCGATGGACAAACCATCTATGAAGTTGCAACCGCGGATGATGTTTCCTTTGATTCGGTGCAAGTGGGTGATATCAACATTGATGGCAGCACAGGCAAAATCAGTGGCGTAGCTGATGGCACCATTGCAGCGGGTTCAACCGAAGCGATCAATGGCGGTCAATTGCATGGTGTCGCAGACAGTGTCCGAAGCGCAATTGGTGGTGAAACCGTCTTAAATCCAAATGGTTCAGTGACCACCAGCAATGTGGGTAATACGGGTGAAGGCAACATCCACGATGCAATTGATTCAGTGCGTAAAAATGCAGTTACAGCGAAAACAACTGTGACAGAAGGAGACAACATCGTTGTAACTGAGTCGACCAATGCAGATGGCAGTACCAACTATGAAGTTGCAACAGCGAAAGACGTGAAATTTGACAGTGTCACGTCGACGGATGCAGAAGGAAATGAAACCATTCTGGATGCAAAAGGTGTCAGCTTGAAAGATCAGGATGGTAATACCACCATTCTAGGTCAAGACGGTCTTGGTTTCGCTGACCCGATGGGGAATAGCGTTGGTCCACGTATTAGTGCAAGAGGCATTGATGCAGGCAATACCGTGATCACAGGTGTTGCACCAGGACGTATTACAGCAGATTCAACGGATGCGATTAATGGCAGCCAATTAAAAGGTGTTGCAGACAGCGTATCAACTGCAATTGGTGGCAATACCACAGTCAACCCAGATGGAACTATTATCACCAAGGATATTGGCGGAACCGGTAAAAACAATATCAATGATGCGATTGGTGCCGTAGGTAAAGCAGCGAAAGAGGCTAAAACCACCGTAAGTAAAGCTGAAGGTGATGAAAATGTCACGGTTAGAGGTCGTCCAAATAACGAGGGCGGTACTGACTTTGAAGTTGGCTTGTCGAAGGACATTAACGTCGATAGTGTGACTGCGGGTGATACGGTGCTCAACGACAATGGTTTAAGCATTGCAGGAGGCCCAAGTGTCACTAAAGAAGGCATTGATGCAGGTGATAACAAAGTCACAGGTGTTGCTGATGGTACGGTTGCCGCAGGTTCTAAAGATGCAATTAATGGTGGTCAATTACATGGTGTTGCAGACAGTGTGAAAAACATTGTGGGTGGAAATACCACAATTAATCCAGATGGAACGATTGTGGGTGACAACATTGGTGGTACAGGTCAAGACAATATCAACGATGCGATTGGTGCTGTAGGCAAAGCTGCACAAGCTGCCAAATCATCGGTGAGTAACAAAGACGGCAATATTTTAGTCACACCAAGCACTAAAGCAGATGGCAGTACGGATTATGAAGTTGGTTTAGCCAAAGACATTACCGTGGATAGTGTGACGGCTAAAGATGTCAATGCGAATCAGGTCAATGTCGGAGGTGCTGGTGGAACCACGATTGCCGCAGATGGTGTGCGGATCGTAGATGGACCAAGCATGACCAAAGAGGGCATCAACGCTGGCGGCAAAAAAGTCACAGGTGTTGCTGATGGTGCCATTGCCAGTGGTTCTCAAGATGGGATCAACGGTGGACAGTTACATCGTTCTTATGAAGATGTTGGCAAGGCCTTAGGTGGTGGAGCAGGTTATGACCCAGAAACGGGTTGGAAAGCGCCAAGCTACGAGGTTGCTGGTGGCAAACATGACAATGTGGGTGATGCATTGGGTGCAATTGATAACCGTGTAACCAATTTGGGTGATCAATTACAACAAGCCTTCTACGATACTAACAAGCGTATGGATAAGTTGGAAGACAAAATGTCAGCGGGGATTGCGGCAACGGCTGCACTCGAAAATGCACCTTTTGTTCCGGGTAAACTCACCATGGCAGCAGGTGCAGCGTACTACAACGACCAAAGTGCAATTGGTGTGACCTTCCGTAAGACAGCGGACAATGGTCGCTGGTCATTAACGACGGGTGCTGCGATGGGTAGTCAAGGTAATAGTCCACTTGTTCGAGTTGGTGTAAGTACCATCATTGATTAAGTCTTTTAGGAGAGTCGTAAGACTCTCCTTTCCATATACAAGAATTAAGTGAGAACAGAGATGAATAAGATTCAAACTTTAATGATGATGGTGCTTACGGGTATTACATTCAATGCTCAGGCTTCACCAGAAGTTCCAGTAGCAGAAGCACAGGGCGAAGTGGAATTACAGACGACAGATGAGGTCACTTTTCCTGAGGTGAATAAAAGTTATCTTAAACTGGTGAAACGTTATGAATATAACGATGTTGCGCGTTTAGATGTAGGTATGAACAAAGATCAGTTCCGTCATATTCTTGGCAATCCGCATTTTAGTGAAGGGGTATTTGCGGTCAAAACATGGAACTATGTCTTAGATATTCGTGTACCTAATACACAGGATTATAAGCGTTGCCAATTACGTATTGACTACGACAAGAAATACATTGCAAATCGCTTGTCTTGGAAAGGCGAAGAGTGTCAGGGCTTGATGACATGGGGCGTGAATAATGTTGTGCCTGCAGTTTTACCCGCACCGATTCAAGCTGGGCCACAAACGGGAATAGTGTTCTTTGCGTTTGATCGTTCAGATCGTAATGCGATAGAACCAAGTTCAACCAATCTTGCAACGATGGTGAGTGCAATTCAACAATCTCAAAATCCTGTGCTTGTTTCAGGTTATGCAGATCGGCTTGGTAAATTTGCCTATAACCAAGACTTGTCATCACGCCGAGCGAATACGGTTGCGCAATTGTTGGTACAGGAAGGGGTTGATCCTAAACGGATACAATTACAAGTCAGTGGTGGAACAAGTCTTTATCAGGAATGTTCAGGCCAAGCACGTAATACCCAGTTGGTTCAGTGTTTAGCACCAAACCGCCGCGTCAATATCCAATGGTAAGTTAAGGGCGAAACAAAAGGGCAAGCTGTTTTCACGTTTGTCCTTTTCTATGGGCTTTTTTAATGGATTTTAAATGAATATAGATTATAGAGGGGAATGAATTTTTCAGTAAATATTTTTTGACGATTTTATAAACTTCTTCATTGATATATAGAGAAAATATAGTTTGTAGAATTTAATATTATTTTTTATATAAGTATAAAGTGGCTTATAGAGATGTTTCAATTGTAAATAGAGCTCGCCTATTATGTTGGTTAAATATTCCTATAATGTTGGTATTGGTTATTTTTTAGTTTTGTTTTTAAAACTTACAAAAAAATAAAATCAAATGTTAAATTTTTTGATGTAACTGTTAAATAGTTACTTATTTTATTCTCTAAATTAAATGGTGCTTGATTAATAAGAAAGGCACTGGATCATGAATAAAATATATCGTTTAGTTTGGAATAAATATTTAGGTTTATGGACGGTTGTTTCAGAACTTGCACGTGGCACATCGAAAAAACGTAATGTATCAGCGGATGTAACAACTATTTCACAACCTCCCATTTCTCTTTATACAAAATATTATCTTCCCCCAATTGTGTTAACTGTTGTACTTAGTTCAATTTTCTTTAGTCATAATGCCTATGCAGGCTACGAAGCAGGTGGTGGCTCGACATATAATAATTGTACTGCTGGCGTTGTCGGGAGCGGTACGAAATCAGGCAATAGTGTTGCCATTGGAAATGGTTCCTGTGCTGCAGGCAATGGCGGTATATCTATGGGTTCACGAGCTGATTCGAGTACAGCACCCAATAATATTGCAATGGGCAGTAATGCAAAAACAGGAAATATACTTTCTCCAACAGCGGATGGAGCACCTTTAAATGGTGGCAGTCAGATTGCGATAGGTAAAAATGCACAGACATCTGTAGCGGGCTCAATTGCCATCGGTAATGATAGCAAAACTGGCGCGCAAAATTTTAGTGTGGCAATTGGCGGTTATGCCGAAGCAACGGGAAATAGTGCGGTCGCTTTTGGTCGACGTACAGAGGCAAGTGGCTTTGGTGGGGTTGCAATGGGTGCCAATGCAACTTCATCTGGGAATGACTCAACTGCGGTTGGCTCTCGATCAACCGCCTCTATGCAGGCTGCGACAGCACTGGGAAATCAAACATTAGCTAGTGGTCGAGGGTCAACAGCAGTCGGTTTTGGTGCCAATGCAGTTAGTGTTGGTGCTTCTGCTGTGGGGGTAAACGCGTATGCGGCAGGTAGAATAAAAAATGGTATTGATTGGGAGTCTTCAGCATTTGGTTCCAATTCAAAGGCAGATGGGGCTGGAGCTTTGGCTTTGGGAAATTTCTCAACAGCAACTGCAGAAGAAACAACAGCAGCGGGTAACGGTTCGAAGGCGACTGCTAATTTTGCTACTGCCTTGGGTACTTTAGCTGAAGCAACGGCAGAAGAGACGGTGTCGGTTGGTCATATGTCCAAGGCGCAAAGTCAAGCTGATGTTGCGATAGGAAGCGATGCAACTACAGAAGCTAGCACAAATGGTAAAAATGTTGCGATTGGTAATAAAGTATCGACAGGGGGAACGGGTCAAAATGTTGCAATAGGTTCAGATGGTACCACCGCGAATTCTCGTACAACTGATGGTGGCGCAGTCTCGATTGGTCGAGGGCAGGTCGCGACAGGTGATGGCGCGGTGGCAATTGGTGATCCTAATGTCGTTAATGGTGATGGGGCAATTGCATTAGGTAAAGACAATACCGCGGCAGGGAATGCCGCGGGTACAACTGCAGCAAATGGTGCAGTGGCGATTGGTAACACTAACCAAGCGATTGGACAGGGTTCAGTCGCTTTAGGTAATACCTCAATAGCAGCAGCGGCAGGTGCAATCGCATTGGGTGATACAGCGAATGCCGCAGCACGTGAAGCCATTGCGATAGGTAAGCAAAGTACGGCTGAGAACACACAAGATATTGCACTAGGTCAAGGAGCAACTGCACAAGGTATTACGGAAAATGGCTTGATTCGTACCGCCACTGCGATTGGTCGTGGGGCGAATGCAGATGGACGAAATACATTGGCCGTCGGTGAAGCCAGTGCTGCAACAGGTTCAGCGGCAACTGCGATAAGTTCAGGTGCACAAGCCACAGCTGATTTTACAACAGCAGTAGGGAGTCAGGCGCAAGCCACAGCAGATTTTGCAACTGCATTAGGGAATGAAGCTGTTGCTTCGGCGACAGGTGCTACCGTAACAGGCTCAAATGCAATTGCAAGTGGGGAGTTATCTAGTGCCTTTGGTGCAGAGTCAAATGCAGCGGGGGATCAATCTATTGCTATTGGTAATGTAGCCAATGCGCAAGCGACGCGTGGTGTGGCACTCGGTTCTGGTGCAACGGCAACCAATGCGGATGATGTTGCGCTTGGTGCAGGTTCGGTGACTGAAGCAGCTAATCCAACATTGAATGGTACAGTTGGAGACATTACTTATAATTATGCAGGCACCAGTCCGAGCAGTGTGGTCAGCGTAGGAAGCGCCGGCAATGAAAGACAAATCACCAATCTTGCAGCGGGTCGTGTCAGTGAAACGAGCACCGATGCAATTAATGGTTCACAGCTTTATTCAACCCAACAGGCTTTAGGAAACCTTGCAGACTCAACCGCAAATCATTTGGGCGGTGGTTCGACAGTGAATCCAGATGGTTCTATATCAGAGCCCGTCTATGCGCTGACAAGCAACCCAGCTGCTAATACCGTCAACGTAACCAATAATGTGGGCGATGCACTTAATACTCTGAACACAGCAGTCAACCAGCCGCTAACCTTTACTGGCAATAGTGGTAGCACTGCACAACAACTGGGGAGTACGCTTGCTGTAGAAGGTACTTCTACTACGGGTGGTGGTTACAGTGGTAGTAACCTTCAAACTGTGGTAACGCAGGATAAAATACTTATCGAGATGGCGGACAACCCTGAGTTTACCAGCGTAACCGCAGGTGATACGGTGATTAATACCGATGGTGTGACCATTACCAATGGTCCAAGTATCACCAGGTCAGGGATTAATGCTGGAGGTAACCCAATTACCAATGTGGGTGCGGGTGTTGCGGGCACAGATGCTGTCAATAAAGACCAATTAGATGCAGCAACTGCGGCAGGTAAAAATACTGTGACTGATGGTAAAAATATTACGGTCACAGAATCAAGGAATGCTGATGGTAGTACTAATTATGAAGTTGCCACAGTCGATGATGTGGAGTTTAACAATGTCACGGTAGGCGATGTCAATATTGATGGCAGCACAGGCAAAATTAGCGGCGTGACTGCGGGTGATGTCAATGCGACTTCAACCGATGCGATTAATGGTAGCCAATTGGCAGGCACAGCCAAGAGCGTATCTGATGCCTTGGGTGGCGGCTCAGTGGTCAATCCTGATGGCACGGTGACAGCACCTAGTTATGATGTAAATGGCACAAGTGTTAGCAATGTTGGGGAGGCAATCGAGGCCTTGGATCAAGGCTGGAATTTGCAAAGTAATGCTGCCAAAGCAGGTGCTGTCAAAGCAGGCGACACGGTTGATATTGGTACGGTAACAGGTGAAGAAAATCTCACCGTGACCAAGGATGGTAATACCATCCAATATGGTCTAAATCGTGACTTAAAAGTAGATAGCGTTCGTGCAGGCGATACCTTAATTAACGACAATGGCGTGACCATCAGTAATGGCCCAAGTATCACCAAGTCAGGTATCAATGCGGCAGGCAATCCAATCAGCAATGTTGCAGATGGTACAGCACCAAGCGATGCGGTGAACAAAGGTCAGCTCGATGATGCCGCTGCAGCCGCCAAAACCGAAGTCACTCAAGGCAAGAACATTACCGTTTCTAAAACCACGGGTGCAGACGGGCAAGACATCTATAACGTGGCAACAAAAGACAGTGTCGACTTTAACAACGTGACGGTAGGTGATGTCAATATTGATGGCAGCACAGGCAAAATTAGCGGCGTGACTGCGGGTGATGTTAATCCAACATCGACTGATGCCATTAATGGCAGTCAATTGGCAGGCACAGCTAAGAGTGTATCGGATGCCTTAGGTGGTGGTTCGGTGGTCAATCCAGATGGAACAGTGACCGCACCAAGCTATGATATTAACGGAACGACTGTTGGTAACGTTGGTGATGCGCTGTCAGAATTAGACAAAGGCTGGAATTTGCAAACGAATGGTACCAAAGCGGGTGCGGTGAAAGTAGGCGATACGGTTGATATTGGTACAGTCAATGGTGAAGAAAATCTCACCGTGACCAAGGATGGCAATACCATTCAATATGGTCTCAATAAAAACCTTCGCGTTGATAGTGTTCGCTCAGGCGATACCTTAATCAATGACAATGGCGTGACCATTACAAATGGCCCAAGTATCACCAAGTCAGGTATCAATGCGGCAGGCAATCCAATCAGCAATGTTGCAGATGGTACAGCACCAAGCGATGCGGTGAACAAAGGTCAGCTCGATGATGCCGCCGCCGCTGCTAAAACCGAAGTCACTCAAGGCAAGAACATTACCGTTTCTAAAACCACGGGAGCAGATGGACAAGACATCTATAACGTTGCAACCGCAGATAATGTTGAGTTTAACAATGTCACAGTCGGTGATGTCACCATTGATGGTGCTACAGGCAAGATTAGTGGTGTTGCAGCAGGTGATGTCAATGCGACTTCAACCGATGCGATTAATGGCAGTCAATTGGCGGGTACAGCCAAGAGCGTATCAGATGCTTTAGGTGGTGGTTCAATCGTCAATCCAGATGGCACAGTGACCGCACCAAGCTATAACATTAACGGAACGACTGTAGGTAACGTTGGTGATGCGCTGTCAGAATTAGACAAAGGCTGGAATTTGCAAACGAATGGTACCAAAGCGGGTGCAATTAAAGCCGGTGACACGGTTGATATTGGTACGGTAACAGGTGAAGAAAATCTAACAGTGACCAAGAATGGCAATACCATTCAATACGGCTTAAACCGTGATTTAAAAGTCGATAGCGTCCGCGCAGGCGATACCTTAATCAACGACAATGGCGTGACCATTAGCAATGGCCCAAGTCTCACCAAAGATGGCATCAATGCAGCAGGCAACCCCATCAGCAATGTTGCAAATGGTACAGCACCAAGCGATGCGGTAAACAAAGGTCAGCTCGATGATGCCGCTGCAGCCGCCAAAACCGAGGTCACGCAAGGCAAGAACATCACGGTTTCTAAAACCACGGGTGCAGATGGACAAGACATCTATAACGTGGCAACAAAAGACAGTGTCGAGTTTAACAATGTCACGGTGGGCGATGTCACCATTGATGGCAGCACAGGCAAAATCAGCGGTGTGACTGCGGGTGATGTCAATCCAACATCAACGGATGCGATTAATGGTAGCCAATTGGCGGGTACAGCCAAGAGCGTATCGGATGCCTTAGGTGGCGGTTCAGTTGTGAATCCAGATGGCACGGTGAGTGCACCAAATTATGAGGTGAATGGGGAAACGGTTCGTAATGTCGGTGCTGCGATTGAGCAACTTGATCAAGGCTGGAACTTACAAAGTAATGGTGCTAATGCTGGTGCAGTTAAAGCTGGCGATACGGTTGATATCGGTACTGTTGAAGGTGAAGAAAATCTGACTGTCACCAAAGATGGCAATACCATTCAATATGGTCTCAATAAAAACCTCCGCGTTGATAGTGTTCGCGCAGGCGATACCTTAATCAATGATAATGGCGTGACCATTACAAATGGCCCAAGTATCACCAAGTCTGGCATCAACGCCGCAGGTAATCCAATCAGCAATGTTGGTGCAGGCGTGAATGATAGCGATGCCGTCAATAAAGGTCAGTTGGATGATGCCGCCGCCGCTGCTAAAACCGAAGTGACGCAAGGCAAGAACATCACGGTTTCTAAAACCACGGGAGCAGATGGACAAGACATCTATAACGTTGCAACCGCGGACAATGTTGAGTTTAACAATGTCACAGTCGGTGATGTCACCATTGATGGCAGCACAGGCAAAATCAGCGGTGTGACTGCGGGTGATGTGAGTGCTACTTCAACCGATGCGATTAATGGTAGCCAATTGGCGGGCACAGCCAAGAGCGTATCCGATGCTTTAGGTGGTGGTTCAGTTGTGAATCCAGATGGCACGGTGACCGCACCAAATTATGAGGTGAATGGGGAAACGGTTCGTAATGTCGGTGCTGCGATTGAGCAACTTGATCAAGGCTGGAACTTACAAAGTAATGGTGCCAATGCTGGTGCAGTTAAAGCTGGTGATACGGTTGATATTGGTACTGTTGAAGGTGAAGAAAATCTGACTGTCACCAAAGATGGCAATACCATTCAATATGGTCTCAATAAAAACCTCCGCGTTGATAGTGTTCGCGCAGGCGATACCTTAATCAACGACAATGGTGTGACCATTACAAATGGCCCAAGTATCACCAAGTCTGGCATCAACGCCGCAGGTAATCCAATCAGTAATGTTGGTGCAGGCGTGAATGATAGCGATGCCGTCAATAAAGGTCAGTTGGATGATGCCGCTGCTGCAGCAAAAACTGAGGTCACGCAAGGCAAGAACATCACAGTTTCAAAAACCACGGGAGCAGATGGACAAGACATCTATAACGTTGCAACCGCAGATAATGTTGAGTTTAACAATGTCACGGTAGGCGATGTCAATATTGATGGCAGCACAGGCAAAATTAGCGGCGTGACTGCGGGTGATGTCAATGCGACTTCAACTGATGCGATTAATGGTAGCCAATTATATGGCGTAGCTGATAGTGTTCGAAACTCAATTGGTGGTGAAACAATCTTAAATCCAGATGGCACAGTAACCACAAGTAATGTGGGGAATACCGGCCAGAACAATATTCATGATGCGATTAACTCAGTCCGTGGGCAAGCAGCAGCCGCAAAAACCGAAGTAGAAGCTGGCAAGAATATGACGGTTGAAAGCCGTACTGGTGCCGATGGACAAACTATCTATGAAGTAGCGACAGCGGATGATGTTGACTTTAACAATGTCACTGTAGGTGGTCCAAACGGTGTCAGTATTGATGGAACCACAGGCAAGATCAGTGGTGTAGCTGCAGGTGATGTCAATCCTAGCTCAACCGATGCAATTAATGGCAGTCAATTGGCAGGTACAGCGAAGAGCGTGTCTGATGCTCTTGGTGGCGGATCAACTGTCAATCTAGATGGTACGGTGACAACACCTAGTTATGATGTAAATGGTACAAGCGTCAGTAATGTTGGTGCCGCTATTTCTGAATTGGATAAAGGCTGGAACCTACAAAGCAATGGCTCTGACAATGTCAGTGCAGTCAAAGCAGGCGACACAGTTGATATTGGTACGGTGAATGGCGAAGAAAACCTCACGGTAACCAAGACTGGTAACACCATCCAATACGGTTTAAACCGTGACCTGAAAGTGGATAGTGTGACTGTGGGCGATACTGTCATTAATGATAATGGCGTGACCATTAGCAATGGTCCAAGTATCACTAAAGATGGCATCAATGCTGCAGGCAACCCGATTAGCAATGTTGGCGCAGGCGTTGACGCAACCGATGCAGTGAATAAAGGTCAATTAGACAGAGCGGCAGCGGCAGCGAAAACTGAAGTTGAAGCGGGCAAGAACATGACCGTTGCAAGCCGTACAGGTGCGGATGGTCAGACTATTTATGAAGTTGCGACAGCGGATGATGTGTCATTTGATTCGGTGCAAGTGGGTGATGTCAACATTGATGGCAGCACAGGCAAAATCAGTGGCGTAGCTGATGGCACCATTGCAGTGGGTTCAACCGAAGCGATCAATGGTGGTCAATTGCATGGTGTCGCAGATAGTGTTCGGAGCTCAATTGGTGGTGAAACGGTCTTAAATCCAAATGGTTCAGTGACGACCAGCAATGTGGGTAATACGGGTGAAGGCAACATCCACGACGCGATTGATTCTGTACGTAAAAATGCAGTTACAGCGAAAACCACAGTCACCGAAGGCGATAATATGGTGGTCACTGAGTCGACTAATGCCGATGGCAGTACCAACTATGAAGTTGCAACTGCACGCAATGTCGATTTTGATTCGGTTCAAGTGGGTGACGTCAATATTGATGGTACGACAGGCAAGATCAGTGGTGTTGCAGACGGTACAGTTGCCGCAGGCTCTAAAGATGCGGTCAATGGTGGTCAACTGAATGACAGCGTTGGCTCTACGGGCGATATCTTGGGCGGTGGTGTGACTAATGAAGGCGGTAAGCTGAATGGTCCATTTACCGTGAGTGGCAAAGGTTACGATACAGTTGCCGAAGCGATCCAAGGAGAAGCAGCAGCATCGAAAACCGAAGTGACTGAAGGCAAGAACGTTACAGTGACTAAAACCACAGGTGCTGATGGTCAAGACATCTATAACGTAGCGACCAAAGATGATGTTGACTTTAACAATGTCACAGTAGGTGGTCCAAATGGTGTGAGCATTGATGGCAGCACAGGCAAGATTAGCGGTGTTGCAGATGGCACCATTGCAGCGGGTTCAACCGAAGCGATCAATGGTGGTCAATTGCATGGTGTTGCAGATAGTGTTCGGAGCTCAATTGGTGGTGAAACAGTCTTGAATCCAAATGGTTCAGTGACCACCAGCAATGTAGGTAATACGGGTGAAGGCAACATCCACGACGCGATTGACTCAGTGCGTAAAAATGCAGTTACAGCGAAAACAACTGTGACAGAAGGAGACAACATCGTTGTAACTGAGTCGACCAATCCAGATGGCAGTACTAACTATGAAGTTGCGACTGCACGTGATGTGGATTTTGACTCAGTGCAAGTGGGTGATGTCAACATTGATGGCACGACAGGCAAAATCAGTGGTGTTGCAGCAGGTGATGTAAATCCAACTTCGACAGATGTAATCAATGGTAGCCAACTGGCAGGCACAGCACAGAGCGTATCAGATGCCTTGGGAGGTGGTTCCGTTGTCAATCCAGATGGCACGGTCACAGCACCAAACTATGAAGTAAATGGAGAAACCGTCCGTAATGTCGGTGAAGCCATTACTGAATTGGATAAAGGCTGGAAACTACAAAGTAACGAAGCAGATGCGGGCGCAGTCAAAGCAGGCGATACGGTTGATATCGGCACGGTACAAGGTGAAGAAAATCTGACAGTAAGCAAAGACGGCAATACGATTCAATATGGCCTCAATAAAGACCTGAAAGTCGACAGTCTGACTACAGGCGATACTGTGCTGAATAGCGATGGTATCACGATTGTAGATGGTCCAAGCATCACCAAGTCAGGGATTGATGCAGCTGGTAACAAAATTAGCAATATTGCGGATGGCACGATTGCAGCTGGTTCCAAAGATGCCGTGAATGGAGGTCAACTCAATGACAGCATTGCCTCTACAGGCGATCTCTTGGGCGGAGGTGTGACCAAAGAAGGCGGTAAGCTGAATGGTCCTTTTACCGTCAATAATAACGGTTACGATACCGTTGCCGATGCGATTCAAGGAGAAACCACCGCAGCAAAAACTGAAGTTGAAGCAGGTAAGAACATGACGGTTGAAAGCCGTACAGGTGCAGATGGTCAGACCATTTATGAAGTTGCGACAGCGGATGATGTGTCATTTGATTCGGTTCAGGTCGGTGACGTCAATATTGATGGCGCTACAGGCAAGATCAGTGGTGTTGCAGACGGTACGGTTGCAGCAGGTTCAACTGAAGCGATCAATGGCGGACAACTCCACGGTGTTACGGATAGTGTACGAAGCTCAATTGGTGGTGAAACCGTCTTAAATCCAAACGGTTCAGTGACCACCAGCAATGTAGGTAACACGGGTGAAGGCAACATCCATGATGCAATTGATTCAGTGCGTAAAAATGCAGTGACAGCGAAAACCACGGTCACCGAAGGCGACAATATGGTGGTGACTGAGTCAACCAATGCAGATGGCAGTACCAACTATGAAGTTGCAACAGCGAAAGACGTGAAATTGGACAGTGTCACGTCGACGGATGCAGAAGGAAATGAAACCATTCTGGATGCAAAAGGTGTCAGCTTGAAAGATCAGGATGGTAATACCACCATTCTAGGTCAAGACGGTCTTGGTTTCGCTGACCCGATGGGGAATAGCGTTGGTCCACGTATTAGTGCAAGAGGCATTGATGCAGGTAATACCTTGATCACAGGTGTTGCACCAGGACGTATTACAGCAGATTCAACGGATGCGATTAATGGCAGCCAATTAAAAGGTGTTGCAGACAGCGTATCAACTGCAATTGGTGGTAATACCACAGTCAACCCAGATGGAACTATTATCACCAAGGATATTGGCGGAACCGGTAAAAACAATATCAATGATGCGATTGGTGCCGTAGGTAAAGCAGCGAAAGAGGCTAAAACTACAGTAAGTAAAGCCGATGGCGATGAAAATGTCACGGTGACTAGCAGTCCGAATAGTGAAGGTGGAACGGACTTCCAAGTTGGCTTGTCGAAGGACATTAACGTCGATAGCGTGACCGCGGGTGATACGGTAATCAATGGCGATGGTTTAACTATTGCTGGTGGGCCAAGTGTCACTAAAGAGGGCATTGATGCTGGCGATAACAAAGTCACAGGTGTTGCTGATGGTACGGTTGCCGCAGGTTCTAAAGATGCAATTAATGGTGGTCAACTCCATGGTGTTGCAGACAGTGTGAAAAACATTGTGGGTGGAAATACCACAATTAATCCAGATGGAACGATTGTGGGTGACAACATTGGTGGTACAGGTCAAGACAATATCAACGATGCGATTGGTGCTGTAGGCAAAGCTGCACAAGCTGCTAAATCAACGGTGAGCAACAAAGATGGCAACATCAAGGTAACTGAAACGACCAAAGTTGATGGTAGTAAGGACTATGAAGTCGGCTTGGCCAAAGACATTCAAGTTGATAGTGTGACTGCCAACCAAGTCAATGTGGGTGGTGCTGGTGGAACTACGATTGCAGCAGATGGTGTTCGTATTGCGGAAGGACCAAGTATCACCAAAGGAGGGGTGGATGCAGGAAGCAAGAAAGTCACAGGTGTTGCTGAAGGTACAATTGCACCAGATTCAAAAGATGCAATTAATGGTAGTCAATTGCACAAGTCTTATGAAAATGTAGGCAAGGCTTTGGGTGGTGGAGCGGGTTATGACCCTGTGAATGGTTGGACCCCACCAAGTTATGAGGTTGCAGGTGGCAAACATGACAATGTCGGTGATGCACTTAATGCCCTAAACAATGCCGATCAGGCCCTCGGTGATCGGATTACCAATCTCGGTGACCAAATGCAACAGGCCTTCTATGACACCAATCAACGGATTGATGATGTCAAAAAAATGGCCAATGCTGGTGTTGCAGCAGCGATGGCGCTTGAAACTGCACCTTATATTTCAGGCAAATATACCTATGCAGTCGGTGCAGCCTATCATGGAGGTGAAAATGCCGTGGGTGTAACCCTGCGTAAGACCGCAGATAATGGACGCTGGTCGCTAACAACGGGGGTGGCTGCCGCTTCACAGGGTGATCCAAGTTTCCGTGTTGGTTTAAGCGGTGTGTTTGACTAATCATTGATTTAAATTCAGGAGAACCTTTTGGGTTCTCCTTGCTTGAAACAAGAATAAAGCGAGAATAGAGATGAATAAAATCCAAGCTTTAATGATAATGGCATTTATGGGCACTGCATTGAATGCCCAAGCTTCACCAGAAGTTCCAGTTACAGAAGCACAAGGCAAAGTCGAATTACAAACGACGGATGAAGTCACTTTTCCAGAGATCAGTAAGAGCTATTTGAAATTAGTCAAACGTTACGAATATAACGATGTTGCGCGTATAGATGTGGGTATGAACAAAGATCAGCATCGCCATATTCTTGGCAATCCGCATTTTAGTGAAGGGGTGTTTGCAGTTAAAACATGGAACTATGTTTTGGATATTCGTGAGCCGAATACACAGGATTATAAGCGTTGCCAACTACGTATTGATTATGACAAGCAATACATCGCAAATCGGTTGTCTTGGAAAGGCGAAGAGTGTCAAGGCTTGATGACATGGGGCGTGAATAATGTTGTGCCTGCAGTTTTACCTGCACCGATTCAGGTTGCGCCACAAACGGGCACAGTGTTCTTTGCATTTGATCGCTCAGATCGTAATGCGATAGAACCAAGTTCAACCAATCTTGCAACTATGGTGAGTGCAATTCAACAATCTCAAAACCCTGTGATTGTTTCTGGTTATGCAGATCGACTGGGTAAATTTGCCTATAACCAAGACTTGTCGTCTCGTCGAGCCAATACGGTTGCACAGTTATTAGTACAGCAAGACATTGATCCAAAACGTATTCAATTACAAGTTAGTGGAGGTACAAGTGTTTATCAAGAATGTTCTGGTCAAGCACGTCATACACAACTGGTTCAGTGTTTAGCACCAAACCGCCGTGTCAATATCCAATGGTAATTGATTGAAATTGAGGAGCGAAGCGGAATAATAATGCCAGCAGAAAAAAATTTCTTTTTGACACTGGAAATACCAAACTGAACCTCTAGTCAATAATGAGCAGATAATTTATTGTCTGCTTGTTTAATTTTCCTAAAATGATTATTTAAAAGATATAAAATGTTAAAAATTCAATACTAAAGTTTGATATGCTCTAAAAAGTTGAGATATGAGATGGATAATATGTTTCATACTTTTTCACATTGTGAAAAAAATATAAAACTGCATCTTATTGAAGTTGGAAATAAAGATTTAAAGCATGCAGTTATCTTTTTCCTTTTAGAAATAGATAAGTTTTTTTCACTTATTAATAATTTGTCGTTAGACCATTTTAGAATTGTTTTAATATATCGGTGTGAGGTGTTGAATCAGGATTTTTTAAGTAAAGATATCCTAAATGGATTTAAGTGCTTAATGGATAGTTTAAATGTGAAAAATACACATTTTATATTCGAGCCTAGCTTAGATAATCCGTATAAATACGCATTGTATTCTAGTGATTTGTTTGACTCTATTACAGTTTGTAAGAAGTTCGATGAGCTTTGCTTTGAAGCTTTCTTTGCATCATGTCCACGTACGGGGGAAGGAACACTCGATTTTCTTGAAAAAGTAAATATCCAAATCGGTAATATTTTATCTGAAGGAGAGCCATATTTAATTAAAGTTGCAAAGAAAATGAGACTAACCCCTCGAATACTATCAAAAAAAATAAGAAATGAAGGTGAAGAATTCAAATTATTAGTAAAACAAAAAAGACATGAAAAGGCATTGATTTTATTGAAAAATGAAAATGTGAGTTTGTCTGATATCGCATATACATTGGGTTATACAGAGCATAGTGCATTTACTCGTGCATTTAAGGGTTGGACTGGATGTTCACCCTGCCAGTTTAGGAAGTATTTAAAATAATCCAATGCGAGGGATAAATTTTTGGATATTAGAGATTTAAAAACTTTTATATATGTAGTTGATCATCAGTCCATAACCGTGGCATCAGAAAAGTTAGGTGTTAATCAATCTACTGTGACAAAACGCATCTGTAACATGGAAGAGATTGTCAAAGGTGTGCTCTTTAATCGCAAAACTAGACCTTTACAACTGACCAGACTAGGGCAAAAAGTTTATTTAAAGAGTTGCTTTATTTTGAAGCAATTAGAATTGTTAAAGAGCTTTCATTGTGAAAAGAATGAAACTATCAAAAAATATATTAAAATTGGGATCGCTGAAACATTTATTGATGATATTTTGGACAAAGTCATTCATGAGTCTAAAAAACTAAGTCCGTATCATGAAATTGATATTTATAGTGGCTGGGGATGTAGTTTAGTAAAGCAAGTCTATGAAGGAGAGCTAGATCTAGCTGCATTAATGATTCCCTCTAATCTTGGTTTAACTACGAATATTGCATTCTTTGAGATCGGTACCATTCCATTGGTAATTGTTGCCAAAAAGGGGGAGGCTTATAAATATAATAATTTGAAAATGTGTAGTAAAAGAGGTTGGGTACTGCATCCTGATGGTTGCTGTTTTAGAGAAAGTTTGGCACAGCTTTTATATGATAGAAAGTTAGGGTTTTATATTAATAAAGAAATTTTTGGTACTGAACTCCAATTACAAAGTATTTTGAAGGGAGAGGGGCTAGGCCTTTACCCCAAGTCTTTTTTTGATCAATTTATTTTAGAGTATGAAGGTTTGGAAGTGATTGAATTAAATGATTTTTCTATTTCTTTACAAGTGGGGGTGATTAAGTCTCAACATGCGGGGATGAATGAGGCAAATGCTTTTATCGAGATTGTTAAAAATCATTATTTCAAAGTTTGATTGGGTGTGCTAAGTATTTTTTAAATTAAATTTTCTAAGTACAAATAGGTTTTATTTCATAATTTGATTAAAGGTTACTAATGGATATACTAAAAATAGTTTCCACAATCGGAGCCGTTTTAGCTGTTTTTACAGCTTTGTTTGGTATTACAAAGTTTTTCTTGGAAGTTACAGCGAATAGACGGAAACAATTGAGAGAGGACTATGATGCTCTGCTTTTAGTTCTGAAAAATACAGATGAAAAAGATCTAAATCGTGTAAATATTATTGATTTAGCCGAAACAAAGAAGTATCAGCTGATTGTCGGTATTCCTTCGATTGATAAAAGGTGTGCTCAGAACTTATTAAAGCAGTCTGACAAATCAAATCGTATATATCAATATAGACGTAGTTCATCATTAATTGAATTTTCTGAAGTAGATGATAAATTTAACTATAGTTTTGGTTTTAAGACAAAGTGGATTAGGGCAACCAAAAAGTGGGGAGCCTTAATCTTATATATTATTTGCTTTTTATTGGCTACAGGTCCTCTCTTCTTCTGGAAGTTCCTTGACCCAAATCAGTTGATCTATAATCGACACCTTATGAATAATTCGCTTGAAAGCTTTTGGTCAAGTTTTATTATTTGGGTGCTAATGTTCTTATTCCTTGCATTTACTGCCGTAAATTACGCATCAAAAATTTATTTTGCAGAAAAATTAGTTGAAAATAAGATTAGTCGAAAGCCCATAATGACGAGCTTAAAGCAAAAAATAATAAAATTTTTTAATAAATTAAAGTCAAATTGATTCATTTAAAAAAAGATGCGACTGACACACGCAATTTTAAGGTTTGTTGGCTTATCTCAGTTTTTTCAATGTATTGTGAATACCACATCGTTAATGATGTGGTATTTTTTGCTAAACGCTTAATATGAAAATAGAAAATGAAATTTAAGCATCTTTTTGATATTCATTAATAACTTCTAAGGCTGCCCGAAAGGCTTCCTGTGTTGCTGGAGCACCGCAATAAGGCAGGCTATGCAGTAACACTTCTTGAATTTCCTCAACAGTTGCACCATTGTTCAATGCCCCACGAACATGACCTTTAAGCTCGGTTGGACTTTTTTGAGCTGTTAAAAAAGCAATGGTAATTAGAGAACGGTATTTACGCGGTAAAACACCTTCACGCTGCCATGTTGAACCCCATGCATGTTCATTGATCCAGTCTTGTAGAGGCTGCGTAAAAGGGACCGTATTGTCCTGTGCGCGTTTGACAAATGATTCTCCCATCACTTCGGTACGGACTTTTAAACCATTTTCATAATCTTGTTGTGACATATTTTTACTCTTTTAGCAGTGAGAAAAGCTTGGATTGTTCCTTCAATGTTTCCCATCCTAACGCAATCCTTGTATGAGCTAAAGTAGTTGATCGTCGTAGTGAGGTTTTTCTCATGATGATGTTGTACCTATTCGCAAGGAGTTCGATACTTATAACTTTTTTGAGTTAGGAAATATCAATCTGACATACGGACAACAGAAATGGATGACACATCGAATTCGATGCTATTGAAAATTTGATGATAGAAAGTTTCTGATCTCGGTTTTTGTTTTGGAGTCGACTATAAATTATTTCAATCAATTTAAACTGTTGATAAATATTTGTAAATTTTATTTAATTTTATTATTTAGTAAAAAAATGGGAAAATTTTTTAAAAAAAAGGCTACAATTTTAATCCTCTAAATTGATGAATTCGGCTAGAATAAAAAATAGGGATCAATCTCATTTGTAGCGACGAATTTCTATGTCGTGCTTAATCTTGGAGCTTACATGAGTAAAGACACATCAGCTTTAGTAAAATCTGAAGATACGATGCTGTCTCATGTTACTGAAACAACATTAGAGCATGTCATAAGTATCATGCCTCAGTTAATTCATTGGCTTATTCAGTCTGGTATTGGTTACAATGAATTTTCAACAGCGCTGAAGACATTGTTTTATAATGAAGCAATCAAAGAATTAGATGAGATTAAGCAAAAAAAGACGGACTCCGCGATTAGTTTGTTAGCAGGTCTAAACCGTAGAGATATACGAGCTTTTTCACAAACGTATGGGGAATACGTTTTAATTGATCAGTTTAATCTTCAACTACCGATCAGTGTTCCAGCTCGTGTTGTGGGGATATGGATTGATCAAAAACTTCCCTTAAAGATTCCTTTGCATGGCGATACGAATAGTTTTGAAGGTTTGGTGAAGCAGATCTCCTCAGAGAAGCATC
This sequence comes from Acinetobacter sp. Ac_5812, assembly GCF_013072695.1. Taxonomy (GTDB): domain Bacteria; phylum Pseudomonadota; class Gammaproteobacteria; order Pseudomonadales; family Moraxellaceae; genus Acinetobacter. Next base: position 88,927 of record NZ_LXUK01000025.1, on the reverse strand, counting down.
CAAAGTCAATTTTATTAGAACTGAAGCGACTTGGAATTGTACAAGAAGAAAATGAGAGCATTGTTCTTCAAAAATCAAGTTTTACACCTAATCCGCAAGCTGATGAAAGCAAACAATTATTCACGCAAAATATCTCTGATCATCTTTCCGCTGGGATTAGTAATTTAACCAAAAATAAAAATTTTCTAGAGCAGGCAATTTTTGCTGATGAATTGAGTCAAGAATCTGTTGATAAGTTAAATCAATTGAGCACTGATTTATGGAATATGATGTCAAAAGCAATTGTTTCAGCCGCAATCGATTATTGTAAAAATGATGAAGCTTTACCAGATGCAAATAAGCGATTCCGTCTGGGAATTTATCAGTATGATGAATAAAAAAATTAATAAAATTAAAAGATTTGTGGGTTTTTCTCTTTTTTAGTATAGCCAATTTTATTGAGTCCTCTCCATAGAACTGAATAGGAAACTTGATAACCAAATCTTTGTTCAAAAGGTTCAATCAGATCACGAATCTGATTGAACTTTGTCGTTTTTATAAACGCTTCAAAACTTTCCATATCCTTGATCGAAAAGGGCCGACCGTGGCGAATCGCAGGTAAGGGAATTAATGCCTGAGTTTTTTTTTCAAGCCTAATCCATTTATCTAAGGTTGATCTTGCAATATCAAATTGCTTGCAGACATTGGATTTATGCTCTGTTTGACGATAAGCAGCCATAACTTTTTCACGAAGATCTAATGAATATACTCGCATGAATTTACCGCAAGCTCCTTTACTATTTGAGGGGATGTTGAGTCGGGGTGCTTAAAAAGAGGTATTCATATCGGCTGGTGCAATAAAAGATTGTTATGCCAAGAAATTTATCATTAAAAATAAAATATGTACATATTGAACATATTTTTTTAAAACTTTTTTATTTTGTTTCTCTTAAAAAGATGCGATTTATATTTATTAATCTATATAAATCAAAAAATTATATTGATATTTTTATTATTCAACATGAATTTCACAACTATTGCGAACGGCTTAAGTCTATGCTAGTTTTTTAAATATGTGCATATTACACATATAAATTGATTTTATTGAATTGCTTTGCTTAATTGTGAGTTTAAATAAAATCTTTATTAAAATTTATACTTATCAATAAGATAAATATCATTTAGAAGGGATCGTGTAATGAAAAAGACTTTTCAATTGTCAATAATGGCAACCGCTTTGTTGGCTGCAAATGCGTATGCGGGCATCACAAACATTGGTTCAGGAAATACTGCAACTGGACCAGATACAACGGTTGTCGGTACAAATAATGCGGCAGCGAATACAACTGTGGTTGGTACAGACAATACTGGAACAGGTAATGAAGGTTTCACTGGTGGTACAGGAAACACAGTAAATGGACATTGGTCTGCTGTAATCGGAAATGGCAACAGCACAACTGGTATTCGCTCGAATGTGCTCGGAAATGGCAACACCACAGATAAAGATTATGCTACAGCAGTCGGTAGTGATATTACTGTAAATGGCCAAGCATCGCAGGCGGTTGGAAATAAAATCACGATTGCAGATAATAATGGTACGGCAGTCGGTGGCAATATTGATGTCAAAGGCGATCAGGCCAGTGCATTTGGTGACTCTGTCACTGTTGATGGTGAGGGTGCGACGGCTGTGGGTTCTACATCACAAGCAATTGGTAAAAAAGCCACTGCTTTAGGCTATGGAGCACAAGCAACCGCAGAAAATGCCATTGCAACAGGTAGTGCTGCAGCAGCGAGCGGTATTAATTCGATTGCGATTGGTAATGCCACAGAAGCCAGTGCAGAAGGTGCAATTGCTTTAGGGAATGGCGCAAAAGCAACAGCAATGGGTGCAGTCGCAATCGGTGCTGGTACGGTCAACAATGAAGCAAATACTGTTGCACTTGGCAACTCAGGAAGCGAACGCCGAATGACTTGGATGGCTGATGGTATTGGCGATAATGATGCAGTAAACGTGCAACAGTTAAAATCAGAGCTTGCCAAAATTAATAATGCGCCTGCACAAGCAGACTTGGATGCGATTAATACTAAGATTGATACTGAAAAAGCGGATCGTATCGCCGGTGATACGCTTTTAGATGGCAAAATTGCACAAGAAGCTGCAGACCGTACCACAGCAGTGAACAATGAAAAAGCTGCTCGTATTGCAGGTGATGATGCTTTACAAGTGAAGATTGATAATGAAGCAACCTTACGTGCCGATGCAGATACTGCAGAGAAAAATGCCCGTATTGCAGGTGATGCAGCCGAAAAAGCAGAACGTACCGCAGCGATTAATACTGAAAGAGATGCCCGCATCTTAGCAATCAATAATGAAGCAACGCTTCGTGCTAATGCAGATGCACAAGAAACAGCCGACCGTATTGCAGGGGATGCTGCAGAGAAAAATGCTCGTATTGCAGCGATTAATAATGAAGCAACCTTACGTGCGAATGCTGATGCGACTGAAAAAGCGGCTCGTATTGCAGGTGATGCAGCCGAAAAAGCAGAACGTACTGCAGCGATTAATACTGAGAAAACTGAACGTATTGCAGGTGATACGGCATTAGGTAATCGTATTGATGTAGAAACGGCAACCCGTGTCACAGAAGTCAAACGCTTAGATGGTCGTGTGGATCAGTTAAATACACGTTTAGATCATGTTGAAACTACAGCAAACCGTGGTATTGCCATTTCATTGGCAGCTTCACAAGCAATTCCAAGCCTTCAACCAGGTCAAGTAGCCGTGTTTGGTGGCGTTGGTTATTACGAGGGTGAAGCAGCTGGTGCATTGGGTGCTGTGACTTCATTTAGTGACCGTTTCTCAGGAAGTGGTGCATTTGGTGTTGCTGATGGTGGAAAAGTAGGTGGTCGTGCTGGCGTAGCGTATGTCATCGGAGGGAACTAAGTCGTACTTGGTGATACAGACTGGGTGAGATTTAGTCATAATAAAAGGATGATGTAATGAAAAAAACTTTTCAATTATCAATAATAGCTGCTGCCTTGATGGTAAGCCATGCTTATGCAGCACCTGTATGGGAAGGGCCAACAGGAACAGGCTCTGGTTTGAGTAATGCAATAGGTGGGCAAACGAATTATGCCAATGTTCCATCTACAGCCAACGGTATTATTTTGGGTCAACTCAATGACGTAGATAACACCAGTATTGGTATGGGTTATAACAGTAATGCCATGGGGAAAAATGGTTTTGCTGCGGGTACAAACAATGAGGCTACAGGTGATTCTTCTATCGCTATAGGTGCTGAGGCTCATGCCAGAGGTGAGAGCAGTATTGCAGTAGGTTCATGGATTAATGCAAATGATACGAATAGTACAGCTGTTGGTACGGGAATTAATGTAAACAAAGCAAATAGTGTTGCTGTGGGTAATAGCCAGAATGTCTATGACGAAAATGCCACTGCGGTTGGTGGGCATAGTGAAGTTCGTGGTAACCAATCGAGTTCTTTTGGTGATTGGGCATGGGCTAGTGGTGGTAATGGTGCAACTGCGGTTGGTAGCCAAACATGGGCAAATGCTGAAAATGCAACCACACTTGGTTATAACGCAGAAACAGGCGGTCAAAATGCGGTACGTATGGGGGCTGAATCTGCGGGTTCTGGCTTAAATTCTGTGGTGATTGGCAGTCATGCGACAGGAAATGTTGAGAATGTCGTACAGTTGGGTTCGGGCAGTGGCGGCGCAGTTGGTGCGACAGCAGGTGTTCCCGGAACTTCGATTGCAGATGATAAAAACTCTGTTGCGATTGGTTATGGCTCTGATACACAAGGTCAAGGTGCAAGCGGTGAGAATACGGTCAGTGTTGGCGGTTTGTTAGGTGGTGCGATTCGCCGTATTACCCAAGTGGCGGATGGTGTAGACAATATGGATGCGATTAACGTCTCGCAGCTTAACCGTGAAATTGCTAAAATTGGCGTAGGTGCACAACTGATTGATCATGCAGATAGTTTGCTGACGCTTGAAAAAACTGAACGTATCGCAGGTGATAAAGATTTAGCCGATAAACTGGCGGTCGAGATTGCAGCACGTCAGAAAGCAGTTGATGATGAAGCTAAAGAGCGTGCTAATGCGGATATCGCCCTTTCAACAGCGATTGGCAATGAAGCAAAACTTCGTGCAGCAGCAGATGATGCCGAAAAAGATGCACGTATTGCAGGCGATGCAGCGACCAAAGCAGAACGTATCGCAGTCGTGAATGCTGAACGAGATGCACGTATCGCAGCCGTCGATAACGAAGCAAAACTTCGTGTAGCAGCAGATGCGGCAGAAAAACAAGCGCGTATTGCAGGGGATGCCGCAGAGAGAGATGCTCGTGTCGTCGCGATTGCCAATGAAGCCGTACTTCGTAGCAATGCAGATGCACAAGAAACAGTAGACCGTATTGCGGGTGATGCAATGACCAAAGCTGAACGTATTGCAGCGGTCAATGCTGAACGAGATGCACGTATTGCAGGTGATACTGCATTAGGAAAGCGTATTGATCTAGAAGCCTCGACTCGAACTGCTGAAGTCAAGCGTTTAGATGGTCGTATTGATCAGGCAAGCCGTCGTTTGGATGATATTGAGAAGAGTGCGTATCGTGGTGTAGCGATTGCTTTGGCTGCACAACAGGCAGTACCTAATATTCGGGCAGGTCAAGTTGCCGTATTTGCAGGGGTAGGTCATTTTGAAGGTGAAACTGCGGGTTCGGTTGGTCTAGTCACTTCATTCTTTGCAAATCGTGTTTCATTGAGCGGTTCTGTTGGTTATGCCGGTGGCAATGAAGTCGGTAGTCGTATTGGTCTGAGCTATGCCTTCTAACTGATCACTATAGATAACATGGTAGACGAATAAAAATAATAAAGTAAAGAGAAGCTGAGTTTTCTTGATTGGCAAAACTTCAACTTGGATTCTCTTGAACAGAAGTTCCTCTTGGGTTGTTCTTTATCAGCATGAAGACAACCTTTTTTTATGGAAAATGACTTAAATAATAGAGGTTTGGCGTAATTAAAAATGTATTATCTATTTGGGTATCTGTTAAAATATCAAGGCGACAAGAAAACAGGTAATAGGATGTTATTTGTCAAATATTGATAATAAATTTTAATGAGAAATGTTTATGGGACACGTAAATTTAAAACCTTCCTTAATCTTGGTTGGGGTTTTGATTTTAACTGGATGTAAAGATGAAAATGGTAATTTTAGTGTAGGGGTGAGTTTGGGGGGAACTGGGACTGGGGGAGCACCTGTAGGAACGGAAAGTCCTGTACCAAAACCTCAATTAGATGTTAAACCTGATCGTATGGAAGAAGATGGTTTGCTATATGCAGTTGCTTATCCAAATCCTATTACTCAAAACTGTGGCGGAATAGAGCGTACTATTCAGTTTGTACGCTATTATTCTCCTCATATTCCCATGGTGATGGGTGATCGTATGGATCTTTTGGGGATGAATGATTCATCTCGCATACGTTTAAAGCTTCAAGTGGTTGTCAAAAATAATACCTCATCTCCAATTTATGAATATATCAATAGTTGTAAGGCCGCTTTTCAACTTACGGGTAGCAAAACTGTAAAAACAACCCAAACAGATTACTGCTTAAATGATGAAACAGTGAATGTCTATCAATCCAATGAATCAAGAACGTATTTTTATACATTTAATTTGCCCAATATTTTACAAAATTGGACAGCAAGCTATCAGGCGCAATATTCTAAAAAACTCTATGCAGAGAGTCAGGGCTCAAGTTATGACGATGAAAGTATAAAGGATAGAACGCAATGTGATCCTTTAAGCACGATCTTGTTGTTAGATGAATATCCATCTACAAGAGATGGTGCACCACCTTCCACAAACCCAAGAAATGAGAATGGCACAGATTTGGGGCAGACGGATTCGACAGCATCTTCTGAACCCCCGATTTTTGGAGGGTTTGATTTGGAGGAGGAAAAGAATACGAATTCTTCTCTGTTCGGGAGTTTTGGTTTAGGGGATGAACTTTAAATCTATCTCGTTCCAAAGCCATCTGATGGTGGCTTTTTTTATTGAGTCGCTCAAACCAACCTCAAGTTGTGGTATTGGCTAGATGAAAGATCAGTGATGGGCTTTTCAGAATCAAATGTATACACACTCTTTTCAATCAATACCTATTGATTATGATCATTAATGAGAATGACGAAAAAGCGCTCACTTCAGTATCCGTTTTTAATACAACTCGTCATATAGTTAACCGTGATGTCCGGTGCTAGCCAAAAATATCGAGTGATCGGATTGTAGTGTAGGCCAATCGTATCTGTTTGGGTTAAACCCGCAGTTTTTGAAAAAGATCTGAGTTCATTGGGACGAATATATTTGGTGAAATCATGAGTGCCTTTCGGCATTAATTTCAAAATATATTCACCTGCAATAATGGTAAATAAATAGGATTTTGGATTTCGATTAATTGTAGAAAAGAAAGCCAAGCCATTGGGTTTTAATAATTTTGCACAAGCCTGAATGATGGATGCCGGATGGGGAACATGTTCTAAAAGTTCCATACAGGTTACGATATCGTATTGTTGAGGAGCTAGAGCAGCCAATTCTTCTACAGCAATATTGCGATATTCAATCTTCTGGATATTTTCCAAAAGTGCATGATCGCGAGCGATTTGGATACTTTGCTCGCCAAGGTCAATTCCAAGGACATTCGCGCCATCTCGAGCCATACTTTCAGCCAAAATTCCGCCACCACACCCCACGTCTAAAATTTTCTTATCTTGAATACCGTTCGCAACAGATTTTATCCAGCCTAAACGCAAAGGGTTAATGCGGTGTAGTGGTGCAAATTCACCTTGCCTATCCCACCAGTTTTTTGAAATGGATTCAAATTTAGCAAGCTCGTGACGATCATAATTCGATGGCTTCATGTTTGATTCTCCAATCACATTTGTCGTTCGGCATAAAATTTTTTAGGTGAAGATTTCATGGCTTTTTTAAACATGGTGATGAATGCACTATCTGAAACGTAGCCTAATTCATTGGCAATATAGGTAATGCTTCGGCCTTCATTCATTTTTTGTAAAGCCAATGTGATATGCAGCCGGCGACGCCAATCATTTAAAGAAAGATGGGTTTCCTCTTTAAAGCTACGCGTCAGGCTTCTTTCACTCATACAACACATGGCTGCCCATTCGGCTAAATTGGTTTTTTGATCAGGTTGTTGTAGCAAAGAATCCGTAATCATCTTCAAACGTTTATCTGAGGGTAGTGGTAAATATTGCCATTGCTGAGGTGCATGAATGATTTCATCGACTAAAACCTGCATGAGACGAGTATCAGTGGGAGTGGAGGTGTACTCAGCTTTGATTTTCTCCGTTCTGATCAACAAGGCATTTAAAAATTCATTCACTTGAATGACATGACAATCGTGCTGATTGAACAGATTTTCTTGAGTAAAAACGATAAAGCAGGTTGAAAGACCAATTCCGACAGATGAATGTGGGATATTAGCTGGGATCCAGATCGCGGTATTGGGGGGAACCACCCAGATGCCTTTATCTGTCGAAATGGTAATTAAACCCGATACGGTTGCCATCAACTGACCGTAGTCATGCTGATGCCAACCTAACTCCCAATCGGGGATATCAGCATCAATTTTGAGTACCCTGATTGGATCGCTCAATGGATTCGAAAACTGAATATCCTGAAAATTATTGATGACCATTAGCAATTTAAAAGCTTTTGGACAAGTTGATCAGATTCTTCTTTACTCGAAACCACATACATTGGATAACCTGAAAACTGTAAATATACTTTTGCAAACTGTTCAGCTTTAGCGCGTTGTTCACGATCTGATTCAGTATGTACCAATCCTAAAATTAAACCAGATAAGGTTTCACGTTTTGCTTTTACCCACGCTGCTATTCGCTTTCTGGATTCATGGTCATTATTTTGCTCGGTTTCATCAAAGGCACCTTCACTAATAAAAACAAATTTTTGATTTCTAGCGAGCAGGATATTAAATGAATCAAATAATTCATCTAAAGTTTGCTGATCTTGAGCTTTATAACTCAGGGTCACAATGGGGAATTTTTCGATACTTTGAATGTACATGATAGACACCTTAAACGATAATGATTCTCTTTATTGTATCTACCTTTTGTGGATTAACTTCTTTGTTTGGGTCAAAAAACTTTTCAATCCAGCCATTATTCTCAATTTAGGTCAGAGATGGACATGGTCTAGTCGCTGATTTTATGGATGAATGAAATCAGGTTACCAGTGTTTATCATCACCACTATGGCTTGTTTTGTGCCGGATTGGAGGAGCCTTCAAGCATGATCTTGTGTATGAAAACGAGTATCCATGCGTTAGATAAATTATGTAATTTTAGTTGTGATGTGGATAACTTAAGACATATCAACAATCGATCAATATGTTCTGTAAATCTGCTACAATTGCGCCAATTTTAAATTCTTTCGCATGCCATCTGTTCTTGCCATTGTTTGCAGATACATATGGGTGCACAAATTGTAGATTTTTTAGCATGTTTAAAGATGAATTAGCGGCACAGGTTGCCCAACGTCGCACCTTTGCGATTATTTCCCACCCCGATGCGGGTAAGACCACCATGACAGAAAAACTGTTGTTATGGGGGAAGGCGATTCAGGTTGCGGGGATGGTCAAAAGCCGTAAGTCTGACCGTTCTGCTACGTCTGACTGGATGGAAATGGAAAAAGAACGTGGTATCTCGATTACCACGTCGGTGATGCAGTTCCCTTATAAAAAGCACACCATTAACTTACTCGATACGCCGGGGCATGAAGATTTCTCGGAAGATACCTACCGGACCTTGACTGCCGTTGACTCAGCTTTGATGGTGATCGATGGTGCAAAAGGTGTCGAAGAACGAACCATTAAATTAATGGAAGTGTGTCGTATGCGCGACACGCCTATCATTTCATTCGTCAACAAAATGGACCGTGAAATTCGCGAGCCTTTAGAGTTGCTCGATGAAATTGAAAATGTCCTGAATATTCGCTGTGTGCCAATCACATGGCCTTTAGGTATGGGGCGTGATTTTGCTGGCGTCTACAACCTGCTTGAAAATAAGCTATATGTCTATAAAGCAGGTTTTGGTTCGACTATTACTGATATTGAAGTGCGTGATGGTTATGATCATGCCGACATTCGTGAAAAAGTAGGCGAATTAGCATGGTCATCCTTTGAGGAATCTCTTGAATTGGTACAAATGGCCAATGAGCCACTTGACCGTGAGTTATTCTTGCAAGGTAAACAAACTCCAGTCTTGTTCGGTACTGCATTGGGTAACTTTGCAGTAGATCATGTCTTGGATACCTTTATTAATTGGGCGCCAGAGCCGAAGGCACATCCAACGCAAGAACGTATTGTTGAAGCCAATGAAGAAGGCTTCACTGGCTTTGTCTTCAAGATTCAAGCCAATATGGACCCAAAACACCGTGACCGTATTGCCTTTATGCGTATTTGCTCAGGTAAATATGAAAAAGGTCTGAAAATGAATCATGTGCGTATCGGCAAAGATGTGCGTATCAGTGATGCCTTAACCTTCCTTGCTGGCGAGCGTGAACATCTGGAAGAGGCTTGGCCGGGTGATATCATTGGTTTGCATAACCACGGCACCATTCAGATTGGCGATACCTTTACCAGTGGTGAAGATCTGCATTTCACTGGGATTCCGCACTTCGCACCTGAAATGTTCCGCCGTGTTCGCTTAAAAGATCCTTTGAAATCCAAGCAGCTGCAAAAAGGCCTGAAAGAGTTATCTGAAGAAGGTGCGACCCAAGTGTTCATGCCACAAATCAGTAATGATCTGATTGTCGGTGCAGTCGGTGTGCTACAGTTTGATGTGGTTGCTTACCGCCTCAAAGAAGAATATAAGGTTGACTGTATTTACGAGCCAGTCAGTGTACATACCGTTCGTTGGGTGCATTGTGACGATGACAAGATTCTGAATGAATTTAAGAAAAAAGCACATGACCAACTTTCAGTGGATGGCGGTGGTCATCTGACTTATCTTGCACCAAGTCGTGTAAACTTACAGTTAATGCAAGAACGTTGGCCAGATATTCAGTTCCGTAACACACGAGAACACTAAACTGCACAAAAACAGCTTCTAATTAGAAGCTGTTTTTAATTGAATGCTCTAAAAATAAAGGATGATGCAATGAACACTTTAAAACCACTTTTAGCTGTCAGTATGATGATTGGCATAATGGCTTTAACGGCATGTGATCATCCGAATAAAAATGAAAGCACTAAGGAGCAGACCAAGGAACAGGCTGCGTCATCAGTCGAAAAGGCTGAAGTATTGCCTTACTTAAATATGAAAGAAGCCAAGGCCGATTATGCCTTGCCATTCTGTGAAAAGAAGAACTGTATTGATCTCGATATTCAGACAGTCAAAACCCAAGATGAATGGCTGAATGCATGGATTGCAAAAAATCAGGCCAATGTGATTCAGCAACAAATAGAACAGAATAAAAACCTGACCCTGCAACAGGCGATTAATGCCTACGTGAAAAAGTCAGATGAGTGGCAAGATAAATATTCTAAAAACAAAGTCTATGAACTGCATATAACCACACGTATTGCCTCGCAACGAAATCAATATGTATTGTTGCAAGTGGGTGTGGATACACAACAAGAAGATATTGCGGTGAAAGATCGCTTCTACTTTTTTGTGGCGGATCGTAAGCTGCAAAAGAGTGTCAGTGTTTTGGATGTGATTCAGAAAAATCAGCAAAATGCCTTAAACCAGATTATCCAAAGCCACTATCAAACATGGGTAGACAAGCAATCGGCAGAAGTCAAAAAGCAAGTGCCGAAAAAATTGTATTGGGGACAGGCCGATTGGTTCTTTGATGGGGAAGGCATTGGAGTGCATTATCGTGCCAATGAAATCAGCAAAGATGCACCACAACTAGATATTTATTTGACTACGGAACAAAGCAAACAAATGCTACAGGCTGAAATATATCAGCAAATGTTTTAATTGAGCCAGAGGCTACTATTCTAAGTTTCGTATAGAAATTGCATGTGCCTGTAGCGGTTTTGCTTTAACTTCGATAGCATTTAAAAATCTTGTGTAATAACAATGCTGATAGGTTTTAAATGAAAAAATTTTATAAATTTAGCGTCCTTGCATGTGCAATTCTGCTTGCCGCTTGCCAGCCGAAATCAGAGCCGAAAGAATCACAGGATAAACCCGCTGATCCACCTGTGGTACAGCAACCCGCCGAGCCAATCTTACGCGGTGAAACCGTGAAGTTACAGGTGAGTTTGCCTGAGTGTAAAGGCAATACCTGTCCTGATTTTACGGTTGAACGATTACAAAGTAATTTCCCGTTTATTGATCAATTACTGGATCAGCAAATTCTTGAGCAATTGGGCAAGATTTTAGATGTGGTCGATGCGGATGTTTCTGCGACTTCAACGCCTAAGACTGCTGAGGATAAATCGAGTTTGGATGCTCAGGCTCAAGCCTATGCCAATGCCTTTGTGAAAATCGATGAAGAGTTAAAAGCGCTCAGCAGTAGCCATCAAATTAGCTTGATGATTAAGCCCAAAATTTTGCAACCGAAAGGAACATTGGCGACAGTTGTATTAAATAGCAGCAGTTATTTGGGGGGAGCGCATGGCTCGACCTCACAGCGTTATTACAACTTTGATTTGACCACTCAAAAACAGATTCAATTACATGATTTATTGTTGCCTAAACAAAAAGCCACTTTAGACAAATTGGCACATGAGGCCTTTAAAACCTGGATTGTTGATTCCAAACTTGCAACGGATCCAAAGGAATATGAACAGGCTTGGCCTTTCCAAGTCACTGATAATTTCCTGTTAGGTGAGCAAGGGTTAATTTTGCAATATGGTGAATATGAAATTGGTCCTTATGTGGTCGGATTACCACGTTTAGTCATTCCATTTAGCGAATTACAAGGCGTGTTAAAGCCTGAGTATTTACCTAAAATAGATAAGCCAGCAGCAGCATCAACCCCTGCTGCAAGTACGCCAAGTCAAAGTTAATGCAACTGTTCGATACCCATACCCATTTTGATGTTGCCGATTTTGATATTGATCGGCAACATCTGGCTGAACAAGCAAAACAGGTTGGGGTCGATGCTTTAGTGTTAATCGGTTTTGTTGAATCACGATTCGATGAACTGACCCACACCCATCAACAATTACAATATTGGGAAAATGTGCCACGCTCTTATCTGGCCCCTGGTTTACATCCTTTTTATATCGAACAACATCAGCCAGAACATTTACAGCGACTTGAGCAGATGTTACAGCAGCATGACTGTGTGGCGGTGGGTGAAATTGGTTTAGATACTTTTTTAAAACAACATAAACAGCCCGAACTGTTTGCCAAACAGCAGCATTATTTTATTGAACAATTGGTATTGGCAACACAATATCAAAAACCAGTGTTATTACATATCCGTAAAGCACATGCAGAAACGATTGCCATTTTAAAAGCACAAAAATTTAAATTGGGTGGCATTGCCCATGCCTTTAGTGGTGGGGTGGAAGAGGCCAAGGCCTTGGTGAAATTAGGCTTCAAAATTGGGGTGACAGGACAAATTACCAATCCAAATGCCAAAAAACTGCATCAAGTGGTACAAGCGATAGGCAGTGAAAACTTGGTGATCGAAACTGATTGTCCAGATATGACGCCGTTGTGTTGCCAAACTTCGACCGAGCATCGTACCCGTAATACCCCTGTCAACCTACCTTATGTGCTGGAGAGTTTGGCTCAGACCCTTAACCAGCCTGATTTACAGCTGGCTGCACAACTTTGGCACAACTCACTGGCTGCGTTGCGACTTAAATTTTAAGAGAATAAGCAAATAATCTCGTTAAAAATAAGATACTAAAAGGGAACACATGCTTTTCTAAACAGGGGTACATTAAAAGAACAATTTGATAATAAACACATCAGCCAATACTGGGAGGGCGACCTTATGGCCAGATATAGCAAAATCAATAGTTTCAATGCATTACAAACACTCAGCGTCGGTTCGACATCCTATCAAATCTTTAGCTTGGCGCGAGCAGCTCAAACCCTTGGTAATATTGAACGATTACCGAAGTCTTTAAAGGTTTTGCTAGAAAATTTACTCCGTTTTGAAGACCAAAAAAGTGTAAAAGTGGAGCATATTCAAGCGCTGGTCGATTGGCAAAAAAGCAAACGTTCAGATCAAGAAATTCAATATCGACCTGCACGGGTACTGATGCAGGATTTTACTGGTGTTCCTGCAGTGGTCGATCTGGCTGCAATGCGTGCCGCAATGTCTCAAGCAGGCGGTGATCCTAACCTCATCAATCCTTTGTCACCCGTCGATTTGGTGATTGACCATTCGGTGATGGTCGATCATTTTGCCGATGAAAATGCCTTTGCCGAGAACGTTGAAATTGAAATGCAACGGAATGGTGAGCGTTATCAATTCCTTCGTTGGGGACAATCTGCATTTAATAATTTTAGTGTGGTGCCACCCGGGACAGGGATTTGCCACCAAGTCAATTTAGAATATTTAGCGCAAGCCGTCTGGTTAGGTGATGATGAAGGTCAGGTTTTTGCCTTTCCAGATACCTTAGTTGGAACAGATTCTCATACCACCATGATCAATGGACTGGGGGTTTTAGGTTGGGGTGTAGGGGGGATTGAAGCCGAAGCAGCCATGCTCGGGCAACCTGTATCAATGTTGATTCCAGAGGTGATCGGATTCAAACTCACAGGTAAGTTGAATGAAGGGATTACTGCGACCGATTTGGTTTTGACCATTACCCAAATGCTGCGCCAAAAAGGCGTGGTGGGTAAATTCGTTGAGTTTTATGGCGATGGTTTGGCTGATTTACCATTGGCTGATCGTGCGACCATTGCCAATATGGCACCTGAATATGGTGCAACCTGTGGTTTCTTCCCGATTGATGAGGTGACGCTGGGTTATTTAGCATTGACGGGACGCAAACAAGACCGTATTGATTTGGTCGAAGCTTATAGTAAACAACAAGGCTTATGGCGTCATGCAGGCGATGAGCCAGTTTTTACCGATACGCTCAGCTTGGATATGAGTACGGTACAAGCCAGTCTGGCAGGACCAAAACGTCCACAAGATCGGGTTTTGTTGGGCGATGTTCCGAAAACCTTTAATGCGTTGATGGAGCTTAATTTAAAACCAGCGAAAGAAGCCAAAGAACGTTTAGAGAATGAAGGCGGCGGTACGGCTGTCGAAGCCAAGAAAGCGAATTTAGCGCATGAAGAGCCCTCTTGCACCATTGAAGGTAAATCTTATCCATTGAAGGATGGTGATGTGGTGATTTCAGCAATCACCTCATGTACCAACACCTCTAATCCAAGTGTGATGTTAGCTGCGGGTCTATTGGCTAAAAAAGCCATTGAAAAAGGCCTGCAACGCAAACCATGGGTGAAAAGTTCATTGGCGCCGGGCTCTAAAGTGGTCACTGATTATTTAGCGGCTGCAGGTGTAACGCCGTACTTGGATGAGTTGGGTTATAACTTGGTTGGTTATGGTTGTACCACCTGTATTGGTAACTCAGGGCCTTTACCTGAACCCATCGAAGAAGCGATTCAATGCCATGACTTAAATGTTGCTTCCGTACTTTCAGGCAATCGTAACTTTGAGGGACGTGTCCATCCATTGGTAAAAACCAACTGGTTGGCGTCTCCACCTTTGGTCGTGGCTTATGGTTTAGCAGGGAATATCCGTACTGATTTAACCACGCAACCGATTGGACAAGGTAAAGATGGACAAGATGTTTATTTGAAAGACATCTGGCCAAGTCAGTTTGAAATTGATCAAGTACTGCAAAAAGTGAATACCGACATGTTCCATAAAGAATATGCAGCAGTGTTTGATGGGGATGCAACTTGGCAGGCGATTCAGATTCCACAAAGCCAAACTTATGCGTGGCAGGATAATTCGACTTATATTCGTCATCCACCATTTTTTGAAGAAATTAACCAGCCTCCGAAGGCCATTAGCAATATTGAACAAGCACGAATCTTGGCGGTATTGGGCGACTCGGTCACCACCGATCATATCTCTCCAGCAGGGAATATCAAGAAAGATAGCCCAGCAGGACGTTATTTACAGCAGCAGGGGGTTGAACCGAAAGATTTCAACTCTTATGGTTCTCGACGTGGTAATCATGAAGTGATGATGCGCGGAACTTTTGCCAATATCCGAATCAAGAATGAAATGCTGGGTGGTGAAGAAGGTGGAAATACCATTTTCATTCCAACAGGTGAAAAGCAGGCCATCTATGATGCATCAATGTTGTACCAGCAACAGAAAACACCGTTGGTGATTATTGCAGGTAAGGAATATGGCACAGGTTCGTCACGAGATTGGGCTGCAAAAGGGACTAATCTCTTAGGCGTTAAAGCGGTCATTGCTGAAAGTTTTGAACGGATTCACCGTTCTAATTTAGTAGGCATGGGCGTATTGCCCTTACAGTTTGTGGATGGGCAAACCCGTCAATCCTTGAGCCTCACTGGCCGTGAAGTATTGTCGATTCATGGACTATCTGATGATATCCAACCGCATCAAACGCTGGATATTCAGGTACAGCGAGAAGATGGCAGTCAAGATCAGTTCAAAGTGTTATGCCGCATTGATACCTTGAATGAGGTGGAATACTTTAAAGCAGGTGGTATCTTGCATTATGTATTACGCAATCTGATTGCTGCATAACGAAACACACACTTAAATCAAAGATGAAAGCTGGTCTTTCATCTTTTTTTGTTTGAATTTCAAGCATTCAGCGTTAAGGTATTCAGGCCCGTTTAAATTGGATAAAGGTTTTGAATCAGTTACCACGCTATGTTTATTATCTCTTGGCTGCGCAGGCATTTAATTTAATTGCCGCTGTTCTGTCTGTTACTGTGGCTGCAATTGTGGGTTTAAAGCTTGCACCAACTCAGGCCTTAGCTACAGTGCCGTATGGTTTGCAGTTTTTAGCGATGTTACTGACCACCTTTATTTTTTCATTTTTAATGAAAAAGCTCGGACGGCATTTGGTTTTCCAGTTTGGTTGCGTCTGCCTGTTCTTGGCAGGTGTTCTCGGTTATTTGGCCCTACAGCAGCAACAATTTTATTTATTGTGCCTGAGCCATTTTTCACTGGGTTTATTCATTTCCACCGCTAATTTTTATCGTTTTGCGGCCTCTGATCGTTTGGCCACTGATTTAATTCCGAAAGCTACCGCGATGGTCATTTCGGGTGGTGTGGTTGCTGCGGTTATTGCACCGATGTTGGCAATTCAGTTTCAACAGGTAGCAGGCTTACCCGATTTCACTGCGATCTATTTCATCTTTAGTGTCTTGGCCTTGCTGCTTTCTCCGATCTTGTATCTTTGGAACAGAAAATTCCAACGCCAGCAGATACAGCAAGTGCTGATTGAACCAACTCAACGTAGCAAACTGCCAAGCACTTTAATTATTGCTGCGGTGATCAGCGGTGCATTTGCCTACTATATTATGAATGTGATGATGATTATGTCCTCCTTACATCTCAAGGAGCATCACTCATTTCATTATGCTTCGATCTCGATTCAGCTACATGTATTGGCGATGTTTATCCCGTCCTTCTTTGTCTCTAAACTGATTCAACGCTGGGGAACGCATACTACGATTTATGTTGGTTTTGCTTTGCTGATGCTATCTTCATTAATTCCAATGTTTGGACAAGTGGGGATCTATATTAATGCTGCCTTGATCGTGCTCGGTGTAGGCTGGAATTTTGCTTATTCAGGTGCATCAACCTTGTTAGCGGGCCTTAACGAGGAGCAAAAACATCGTGTCCAAGGCATCAATGAAACAGGAATTGCCTTATTTGCAACCTTAGGCGCATTTTTACCTGCACCGATTTTGAGTGGTCTTGGCTGGATCAATGCCAACCTGTTGGCTTTGTGCATGAGCCTGATGGTTTTTATTCTGTTACTAATCTTAAGTCGCCAAGGTCAAGCATCAAGCAAAGTTTCATCAAGCTAACCTAAATGGGTTTAAACACGCTAAAATAGTGCTTTGATTAGAAAGATAGACCACGACTGTGATGACCGATGTTCCTGTAAATGATGAATATGAACGCCGTTTTGCTGGTGTTGCCAAAATTTATGGAGAAAATGCCTTTTCGCATTATGAACACAGTCATGTCATGGTGATTGGGATTGGTGGTGTTGGCAGTTGGGCGGTTGAGGCACTGGCACGTACAGGGATTGGTGAATTGACTCTGGTCGATATGGATGTGGTAGCAGCATCAAATATTAACCGTCAATTGCCAGCGATGAGTTCGACATTAGGTCAAGAAAAAATCGAAGTGATGGCGGAACGTTGTCGCCAGATCAATCCACGCATGAAAGTGAATGTGATTGATGACTATCTGACGCCTGAAAATGTCAAAGAGATTTTAAATCCAGTGCCAAGCATTGTTTTGGATTGTATTGATGATGTCAAAGCTAAACTTGCCTTGATGCTGCATTGTCGTTTTAACAAAATCCCGTTAATTGTTTCGGGTGGTGCGGGTGGCAAACTCGACCCACTGAAAATTCGGGTGGCAGATTTGTCCAAAACCGAACAAGATCCAATGTTGGCAAAGTTACGCACGCAACTGCGTTCTATGGGGATTTGCAAAAAGCCAAAAGAGAAATTTGGCATCACTTGCGTGTATTCGATTGATAACCCATTTTCCAGTGCGGATGTTTGTCCAAGTGCGGGTCTGCGCTGCGGGGGATATGGTTCGGCGGTGGTGGTGACTTCAAGCTTTGCCATGGTGGCGGTAGCTGAAGTCTTAAAAAAACTGGATAAAATCCGAACCTAAATCAGATTTCAATTGACTAAGCCTGTGGATATTGCGGCGCTAAACGGTAATAGGTATAGGTGACATTTGGGTCTTTATAGACGTCATAACTAGTTTGCTTAAAATCAGAAACCCATTGTGAACCGGTAAAGCCAGCAATGTGCCCATAGCGATGTTTTTTAGTGCGGTGGATAATGTAAATATCACCAGGTTGCGGGTTGTTAAACGCAGGTGTAATTTTTTGATAACCAATCTGTTGTAAAGTGCGGCCCCAGTCTGACGCAGCCACTGGATGCTGGACAATATTGGCACCTGCTGACTGTAGGGCGATTCTGACAAATTTAGCGCACTGTGATGAACTACGATAAGAGGCACGCTTTGCCAATTTCTGAGAGAATTTATCAACATCAATTGCTGGCACTGATGCAGGCTTCGGCATTTCTCGATAAGGAATAACCACCTGTTGCGAGGGTGGGTGAATCATACTGTGATCAACTGAAGGTACATCATAAATCATTGTGCATCTCTACCGCATTTTCAAAACAACTGAACGTGTGCCAGAATTTATTACGGCGCCCATAGTAAGCGATAAATCTTAAAAAAACTGAAATGTAACGTAATAATATAACATTTGAGCTGTTGTACAGATCACTTAGCTGAATTGCTATTTAAGAATCTTTTTCATTATCAGTAAGTTGTTGGTTGATTAGTTTAGATAAAATGATTTGTAAGATTATATTTCATTTTTGATTAAAAAATAGACATGTTAGTGTGGGCTATTAGATCTGCTTTGATACTTGATGTTTATATAAGTTTTTGTTTAATATCGTTATATTTGGTAGGACGGTGAAAGTGTTTTGTTCAGAAAAATCTTCTGATCTCGATCAGATCGTGCAACTCATTTAGCCATGTATCAAAGTTTTTGTTATGAATACAAGCATCTTTAAAATATTCAGTTCAATATTGCGACGCTTGATTGTGAACACTTCAATATAAATCACCTTATTTTTAATAAAAAACAGGGCCATTAAGTCGTATTGTTTTTTGCACGAAATCTATAAATATCCCTTTAGCTAACATGAGTATCGCAGCACTTGCTTTGGTCGCATGCCTGAACGTATAGTGATGCGCCGCGTAGTATTGAACCTGCAATGAATTTTAAATATTGAGTTTGAGGGAAATTGGATATGAAAAAGACATTGCTGACTTCCTTTGTTTTTGCCAGTATCAGTTTGGGATGTTCACAGTCGAATGAGGCAAAAAATCAAAGTAATGCGCAAGCACAAACACCAGATCTACACTCAAATAAGCAACATTCAGTCAATCATCCTGAGCTTAAGGCATGGGTCGGGCATTATTCTGGTGTCGTTCCATGTGCGACATGCGTGACAAGTTGTGATGGCTGTTTGGGTACAGGAATTGATCTTAAAATCAACGCAGATCAAACTTTTGTATTGGAACAAAGCAATAATAATGATAATCGCCCAGCTAAAATTTATGCAGGACAATTTAAGTTTCTGGATAATGATCAGTTAAAGATTCAGCTACAAGGTGTTCCCACTCGGAATATGATTATGTTAGGTGATGAACAGATTGAAATCATTGATACAAAAACGCAGATGCCTTTTGATTCTTATGAAGAGTTTCAGTTAGCTAAAAAAGCTTAAATCAACTTCGGTTGTTTCTGTAAGATAAAATTGTGAAACCGTGCTTGAGCATAACGGTTAACGCGATTTGTTAAGCTCAAGGGGGATGAGAAGTTTGGATTTATAGCAAGTTCAATGCTGATGCAACATAGCGGCTTTTGCGCTATGTCCCATTGCAAAAACGTTATGCTTAGTTAGCATATCAGATTAGTCCTGATGCTCTTTTAAATAATCTTCAGTACGTTGCATCGCAGCTTGAATATTTTGAATGGCATGTTCAATATCGGCGATGGTTTTGGCATTACCACCACTCAGCGCCTGACGCCATTTACGTGCACCTGGTAGGTTTTGAAATAAGCCCAGAATATGACGGGTGATAATTGAAAGCGGTGCACCTTCGGCCACACGTTGATGAATATAAGGCATCATTTGCTGCATGATCTCAAAACGATCAACTGCTTCCAAATTCCAGAGCTGTCCCATTTCAGCCAATAGATACGGGTTATGGTAGGCTTCGCGACCAATCATCACGCCATCGACATGCTGTAAATGTTGCTGTGTTTCATCAAAGGTCTTGATGCCACCATTAATTTCAATGGTGAGATGCGGACGTTCTTGTTTGAGACGATAGACATCTTCATAACGTAATGGTGGAACTTCACGATTCTCTTTTGGCGATAAGCCCTGCAAGATGGCAATACGTGCATGTACAATAAAATGGGTACAACCTGTGGCAGCAACTGTATCGACAAAATGCAACATCTCTTCATAAGAATGCATGTCATCAATCCCGATACGATGTTTTACCGTCACTGGAATTGACACTGCTTTTTGCATGCTATGAATACATTCAGCCACCAGATTGGGTTCCGCCATTAAGCAGGCGCCAATTTTATTATTCTGTACACGATCACTTGGGCAGCCAACATTTAAATTGACTTCGTTATAACCCCAGTCTTCCGCCATTTTGGTACAGGTCGCCAACTCTTGTGGGTTGGAGCCGCCGAGTTGCAACACAATCGGCTGTTCTTGTTTGTTGAAATCGAGATGACGATTGGCACCGCCATAAATAATTGCACCTGTGGTCACCATTTCGGTATAGAGCACCACATTTGGGTTAAAAAGACGGGCAAAGAAACGATAGTCCTTGGTTGTCCAATCCATCATCGGCGCGACGGAAATACGTGGCTGTAATGATTCAAGTGATTGCATAAACAGATCTCGGATGTGGACAAGCAAAGAAAGGGCAGCATTATACGAGTTTTGTGATCAATTCACCAATGCTGATCCTCATCACTTTAATTTTCAGTGTGAGGATAAATCTTTAAGAGGTGGACATTTGGTTTTTCTTTGTTGAAAGATGGTCGAAGAAACTAAACAACATACAAGCAAAGACCAGACTGATTCCCGCTAAACAAGTCATACTCCAACCACCATGATTCCATGCAAAAATACCGAGTGCCGAACCACATGCACCACCAGTAAAGTAGGCGGTCATATAAATGGCATTGATACGAGACTTCGCATCAGGACGTAAACGGAAAATCACACTCTGATTGCTGGTATGCACTAAGGCCAATGCCAACTGAATCAATGCAAAGCCGAGGATATAACTGAATAAGAAGCTTTGCCCAAAATAGAAGCAGATCCAACTCAAGATAAATAAAGCACAACCCATCCAAGTTAATTGGCTGGTATAGCCCTGATCTGCATATTTACCGATATATTGCGTAGAGAGGGCACCAAAGATCCCGACCAAAGGCACCATACCAATCAACAGATCTTGCAGATGGTGGGCCGAGGTCAACAGTAGCGCAATTGTTGAATATAATATACTGACCGCAGCAAAGGCGAAGCCACCTGCCAGCGCACGTAACAGCAAACGCTTCTCTTGTTTGAGCAATTGCGCC
The DNA here is from genome assembly GCF_013072695.1 of Acinetobacter sp. Ac_5812. GTDB lineage: Bacteria > Pseudomonadota > Gammaproteobacteria > Pseudomonadales > Moraxellaceae > Acinetobacter. The sequence continues at coordinate 67,512 of NZ_LXUK01000025.1, read as the reverse complement.
ATGGAGACAAATACTTGCCCATAATTCATTTTCATGCGCATGGCATAAGGTAAGCGGCTTTTCAGGGCATAGGCCAAGATCAGCATGAGCACGCCACTGACCACATAAATCACTTTCCAATGAAATAGATTAGAAAATAAGCCAGCAAGACTGGTGGAAAGTAAAATACCCACCAGTAATCCACTCATCAAGATACCAATGACCTCACCCGTCTTTTCGGGTTTCACGGTCATGGTGGCAAGCGGAATTAATACCTGTGCCGCCACGGAGAATAGCCCTGCCATGACAGTACCGAGCCAAAGCATAGGTAAGTTGACCGAGAAAGCGCTAATAAATAAACCTACAGCACAAAATACCATCAGTAACGGAATGAATTTGGTTTTGTTCACCACATCGCCCATTGGGACAATAAACAGCAGGCCAAGGGCATAAGAGACTTGCGCAAAAGTTACCGTAAGCGCCGCTTGACCTTCAGTCACTGCAAAATACTGCTGAATCGAGTGAATCAAAGGCTGACTATAATAGTTGGCACCCGCACATAAACCACATGCTGCAGCCATAAACCAAAGTAAGGTTTTATTTTGACTAATATCTTGAGGGGCAGACATAATTTTCTCTATTACTGGTTTATGCGGTATAGGCGGTTGCTTCAACTTCAATTTGCATCCCTGTTAATGCCAAGTGTGATACAGGAATAAGGGTACAGACAGGAAAGGCATGCTGCGGCCATAAGTGTTGTATGGTTTGAGCCAAGATGTGAAGTTTCTCCGCATTATGGTCAACCACGAGCATACGTAAAACCGCAATATCTGATAGTTGTGCTTGGGCTGAAGTTAAAGCGTGTTGAATATTATAGAAGACTTGTTGTACCTGTTGGTCAAAATCTTTAGAGAGCTCACCATTTTTATTTTCACCGCCCTGACCTGCAATATGAATGATCCGCATATTGGGTGGAACAATGCTCACATGACTATAGCCATTACTGCGTGGATCATAAAGTTCACTGGGATTGATCATTTTAAAGGTCGGTTTCATCGTGACAGATCACATTGAAGGTGGAGATGCCTCAGTATCAAAGCTCAATCTAACTTGAGGTCAAGAATATTTTGAACTTAAAGCGAGCAGAAGTCAGAATAAATGAGCGATTTCTGCGGATTTGGTTTTTTTAAAAATTAAATTGAAGCGATGAATTGAGTGAGTGTTTAATATTTGCACCAATATTGTGCAATAAAGCGGCTTTTGCTAGACAAAACCATACAAATATCACTTGAAAAAATGCCTATTTAAGTTTTTTTCATTCTTTTAAATTTTTCTGAGCAACTTAGTTCATTCAATTCAGATTTATTGATAAAGAGAAACCTCCCTTTATAGGCTCTCTTGATGGCTTGTTATAAATTGTTTGATAAAAACTCGCCGAAAAGACCAATATAAAGTGAAGAGAAGCCAATCCCTCGCCACAACTGCATGATTATGATGCCGATTCAACCAATACATCGCTAGAGCGTCAAAGAAATAACCAATGTCGATGAAAATGGATTTGGTTAAACGCTCCTGATGATCAGGATGAGAAGTAGAGATGTTGAATAGATACCGCTGTGATCGTCCAAATCAGGAAGGGCACAGTATAGAAATGAACCGATTCAGTGCGTAAGCGGTCAGATTTGTATGTGAAGAAGAGATGAAAGATCTGCCTTGTTCGATCAAAAGGCAAACCTGCGGATCATACAAGCTCTAAATATAAATGTGAATCATCAGTTCAAAATATAGGTATTTATTAAATAAATATTGGGTGGAAATTTAAAAAAGTTCCATTAGAATCCAAATTTCTACAAAGAATACTCCTGGGGGAAACATTGCTATTTGCGATGTTTACTTAAGAAAAACTAGCTTGAGGAACGCTCATGCAGATCGGAATCCCAACCGAAACTATCCTCGGTGAAAGTCGCGTAGCGGCAACACCAGAGACAGTTAAGAAGTTGATTAACGCAGGTCATAGTATTGTCATTCAACGTGGTGCTGGTGTTAAAGCTGCGTACATTGACAGTGCTTATGAACAAGTTGGCGCAACCATTACGGACGATGCTTATACAGGCAGCCAAATTATTTTGAAGGTACGTGCCCCTAAAGGCGATGAAATTCAAAAGCTTGCGGCAAATACGACTGTAATTGCAATGTTTGACCCTTACCGCAATCCAGAATTAGACCAGTTTGCAACTCAGCAAGTGTCTGCTTTTGCGTTGGAATTACTGCCACGTACGCTATCACGCGCACAAAACATGGACGTACTTTCTTCTCAAGCAAACTTGGCGGGTTATAAGTCTGTATTGTTAGCTGCGGCTGAATATCAACGTATGTTCCCAATGTTAATGACGGCTGCAGGTACTGTGAAACCTGCGCGTGTTGTGATTATGGGTGTTGGTGTTGCGGGTCTTCAAGCGATTGCGACTGCAAAACGTTTGGGTGCAGTGGTTGAAGCAACTGACTTACGTCCAACAGCTAAAGAGCAGGTTGAGTCTTTAGGCGGTAAATGGCTTGATGTGCCAATGTCCGATGAAGAAAAACAACGTGCTGCTGAAGCTGCGAAAAGCGGCTATGGTTGGCAGCCGGGTGAGCAATACATTAAAGATCAAGCTGCGATTGTAGATAAAGCGGTATCAAATGCTGACATCGTAATCACCACTGCATTGATTCCAGGTCGTAATGCTCCACGTTTAATTAAAGCTGAAACCGTTGCCAAAATGAAACCGGGTTCTGTCATTTTAGATATGGCAGTTGAAACGGGCGGTAACGTTGAAGGTTCTAAAGAAGGCGAAACAGTCACAACTGAAAATGGCGTGAAGATTTTGGGTATTCCAAATATTCCAGGCACAGTTGCAACTGAAGCATCTGCATTGTATGCACGTAACGTTTTTAACTTCCTTGAGACATTATTCGACAAAGATAAAGCTTTTGCGATCAATCAAGAAGAAGAAATCCAAAAAGCGTTACTTGTGACACATGGCGGTCAAGTACTGCTCAAGCGCGGTTAAGGGAGAGTTCTCATGGTTGAAACGATTACAATTTTCGTCCTTGCCATCTTCGTGGGTTATTACGTGGTTTGGGGTGTAACACCTGCGTTACATACACCACTTATGGCAGTAACCAATGCGTTGTCTTCAATTATTGTTGTTGGAGCAATGATCCAAACTGTGGGTATGCCAGTGATTGGATTAGATGCAAATGTTGCATTTCAAAGCGTAAACGTAGTCAGTGTCCTTGGTGCGATTGCTGTGTTCTTGGCAAGTATCAATATCTTTGGTGGCTTTGCTGTAACTGCGCGTATGCTTGAAATGTTCAAGCCAAAGCAAAAGAAAAAAGAGGGCTAATCGATGGAATTTATTCGAGACTATGCGGAATGGTTCTACCTGATCGGTGCCGTCCTTTTTATCTTAACCTTACGTGGTTTGTCAGGTCCTAAGACTGCGATTGCAGGTAACCGTTACGGTATGATCGCTATGGCGATTGCTGTAGCAACAACGTTCTTTGTTGCAGAACATCCTGTCGTTTGGATGATCGTTGGTGCAATGGTATTAGGTGGTATTGTTGGTATCGCTCGTGCGAGAACAGTGCCAATGACGCAAATGCCTGAAACAGTTGCATTGATGCACTCATTGGTCGGTTTGGCTGCGGTATTAATTGCAATTGCTGCAATTTTGCATAACAACCAATTGACGGCATTATTTGCTGAAAATGAAGCTGCTTTAACTGCTGCTGGCGTACAACATGCTCATATGAGTAAGGTTCATTTATTTGAATTGTTTGTTGGCTGCTTTGTTGGTGCAATTACTTTTACTGCGTCAGTATTTGCTTACGGTAAATTAGCTGCGAAGAAATGGGCAAAAACCATTTCTGGTGCATGGGTTAAACCTGTTCAAGCGCTTATCTTTATTGCAATGCTTGCAGCAGGCATCATATTCTTCTTAACGAATAATATGACTGCATTCTGGGCAATGACAGCACTTGCACTTGCATTTGGCTGGGTATGGATTGCACCAGTCGGTGGTGGTGATATGCCGGTTGTGGTCTCACTTTTGAACTCCTTCTCTGGTTGGGCTGCAGCAGGTATTGGTTTCACACTTGAAAACAATATGTTGATCGTTGCGGGTTCATTGGTTGGTTCTTCTGGTGCGATTCTTTCTTACATCATGTGTAAGGCGATGAACCGTTCAATCATCAACGTATTGTTTGGTGGTGCAATGGGCGGTGCAGCAGTTGCATCAGCAGATAAAGGTGAGCAAGTTCAACGTAACCACCGTTCTGGTTCAGCAGATGATGCAGGCTTCCTGATGTCAAATGCAGACAGCGTTGTGATTGTACCGGGTTATGGTATGGCGCAAGGTCGTGCACAGAATGCGGTGAAAGAATTGTGTGAAATCTTGAAAGAGCAGGGCGTAAAAGTTCGCTTCGCGATTCACCCAGTTGCAGGTCGTATGCCTGGTCACATGAACGTATTGTTAGCAGAAGCGGATGTTGCTTATGAAGACATCTTGGAAATGGATGAGATCAACTCAGATTTCCCTGCAACAGACGTGGTACTTGTTATTGGTGCAAACGACGTGGTGAACCCTGCAGCGAAAGACGATCCGACATCACCGATTTACGGTATGCCGATCCTTGAAGCACACAAAGCACGTACTATCATGGTGATCAAGCGTTCTATGGCAACAGGTTATGCTGGCTTAGACAATGACTTGTTCTACAATGAAAAAACTATGATGATCTTCGGTGATGCCAAGAAAGTTGTGGAAGATATGACCAAAGCAATCAATGGTGGTGGTCACTAATCTGGCCTCAATCAAGATTGTAAAAGCCACCCTCGGGTGGCTTTTTTATTTGGCTTATTTTTAAAGAAACTTTTCAACCAATTGCATAGATTGTTGATAAAGATCACGTGCCAATTGCTGGTTTTTGGCATGTGGAGATTTCCAATCTGGCATATGCGCACTGACATACGCTCCATTACGATTTTTCCATTCGTCTCCAATTGCCATTTTGCTAATCAAATTTGCAGGAACAGAGGTTGGGACTAAACCTAATTTCATCGCCGCATAGACAGGTTTGGGTAGATCGCGATAAATATCCGAAGCGACGCCACCTGGGTGTAACGCATTATTGGTAATTGAGCTATCTGCTAGTTGTTCTGCTAATGCATTGCTGAACAGTAAATTCGCGAGCTTGGATTGTCCATAATAAAATAGTGGATTATAAAACCCCTCTGCGCGGAATTTGTTGGGTTTGATTGAGCCTGCCCAATGTGCAATTGAGGCCAAATGGACAATACGTGCTTGAGGCGATTGTTTTAAAACAGGAAGCAGTTTTTGGGTCAATAAAAAATGACCGAGATAATTGACACCAAACTGTTGCTCGAAGCCATCAGCAGTCAGTTGTTTGGTTTTGGCAAATAAGCCAGCATTGTTGATCAACACATCCAGATTGCCATAACGGTCTACAATTTCATCTGCTGCTTTTCGAGTTAATTCAAGGCTGTTGAGGTCGAGGGAGATGAGATCGACTTGCCCTTGGTCGAGCGCCCGTAATTTGTTTTGTGCTTGTTGTGCTTTCTGTGGGTTTCGGCAGGCCAGAATCACGTGTTGCCCTTGTTTAACCAGCTGTTCTGCTGTGGCAAAACCAATGCCTGTATTGGCACCTGTAATCAGTATTTTCACTTCCTGTACTCCAGTTATGCTATTTATTGGTGGGATTGCAAGAATCTGTATAGTGCTGCAATTTTGACAATTTGTCATGTCAAATTTAAAGGTGGGAGATGGTCGACATTTGCTCATCTTTTGGTGAGAGCGATATTGTTGTTTGGGGATTATGTTTTTGATGAGTTCTTTAAATTAGAAGTTAGTCGAAATAAGTATTCTCCGGTAATCCCTGTAGTAACTCAAAAAATTGATGGATTTGTGCCTCGGTAACACGCGCTGTAGAAATTGGAGGTAATTCATCCTTGCCAAAGAAAGCCACCTCCGAGGTTTCTATGCTTGGTTTGAGTTCGCCACCAATCAGTTCACACCAAAAAAAGGCTTTATACACGTGTAAGAACATGGCAGGGTGAGGGTGCTTTCTACGATCTGTGAGTGCGAGGAGTCTAACGGCTTTCACCTCTAACCCAGTTTCTTCAAGGACTTCTTTTTCAGCATTTTCTGCAGCGGAATAGCCAACATCTGCCCAACCTCCAGGAATAGACCATAAGCCATCCTGTGTCTCTTTGGCTAATAGAAGTTTATTGTCCTTAAAGACAACAGCGCGCACATCGATTTTGGGTGTTGCATAGCCAATATCTTGCAAGACATTGGAAATAAAATGAGTGGTATCAATTTCTTTTAATTCAATCAGGGTACGGACGTGATCAAGTAATTGCTCATAACGCTCTTTATCGTATACATCTTTGCTGTAGTGCAAACCTGATTGAGCCAATCCAGTAATCTTATGGAGTGTTTCAATCCATGCGGCTGAATCTTTCATCTTATTCTAGCTGTACTTGAGGAGAGGATTTAATACTAGCACTGCGATTATATTTTACAACGAATGGTCGGAAATTTAGGGCTAAATCGGCTTGTTACGTGTTCTTGTTTAGGGCTATTTTTGACTTGAATTCGCTATAAAAAAAGCGACCTATTCGGTCGCTTTTTTGAGGAGCTTTACGCTACAGATTCGGGCGCACGCCATAAGCTTTCTAAGTCGTAGAACTTACGCGCGGTTGGTAACATTACATGTACCACAACAAAACCGAGGTCGATTAGGATCCACTCAGCATCGCGTTCACCTTCGACACCGATTGGGCGGAAACCTGCTTTACGTGCTTCATCAGCAACATTGTCTGCAAGGGCTTTAACATGACGAGTCGATGTACCGCTTGCAATCACAATTGCATCGGCAACATTACTGATCGTACTTACGTCAAGTTCAAGAATATCTTTGGCTTTTACATCAGTGAGAGCTTCATGTACAACGTTTAGGCACGCTTGTACATCTTTGTTCGCTGTTTTGATTTTTAGGTCGTGAGAATTAGAAGCGCTGGGCGATGGTTCTAAATTCATAGAGGGTATATTTTCCTGACAATTGCTCATTGTCAAATATACCGTTTTTCTCTAAAAAGTTCAAATTTTAGCAGTAACAGTTTATGTATTCACATCATTGGAAAAATACTTGTTTTTCCATGCAAAAGATTGATCTGACTGCGTTTTTGGTCTGTATTCCGCTGCAATTAGACCTCGATAGTCACTTTGTAGCAACCAGTCAAAGATTTGTTTATAGGGGATATTTCCAGTATCGGGTTCATGCCGGTCTGGACAGTCGGCAAATTGGATGTGCCCAATCTGATCGATATTTTCCTGTAATCCCGCTAATACATCTTCACCCATCATCGCCATGTGATAACAGTCATATTGCATTTTCAGGGCGGGATGGTTGATGGCTTCCAGCATTTCTTGGGCTTGGGCAATGTTCTGAACCAAGAAGCGTGGCATATCAGTACCATTGATCATTTCAAAAACGGGTTCAATACCTTGTTCCGTGAGCATGTGACACGCCAGTTTTAAATTACTTGCAAGCGTGTTGAGACAAGGCAGCAGATCTGCATCCAGCGGTTGTTTACCTGCCAGAATGTTGACGCGTGGAACATCTAATGCAGTGGCATAACGAATGGCCAACTCAAGCGCTTGATGAAATTCAATTTCTCGTCCCGGCACACCTGCAAGTCCATTGCCGCCTTGCATCAAGTCACCCGCAGGAACATTAATCAGGCAGAGGGAGAGATTGTGTTGCTCAAGTTGAGTTCGAATATCAATCACATCGAGTTCATAGGGGAATTGAATTTCTACATGCTGAAAACCGTGAGCGTGTGCTAAGGCGAAACGCTCGATTAAAGGAACTTCAGTGAAGATCATGGATAAATTGACTGCAAGATGGCTCATTTTCAGACTCCCTGAATCAATAATTATTGTTGTGTAATTTTGATGATAGTCGCTAAATCCTTATCAGCAAAGCCATTTTCTTGGTGAGCTTGTAACTGTAATAGAGCTTTTTGTGCCACAGGTATCTTTAAGTTAAAACTCTGTGCTAGAAGTAGGGCATTGTTTAAATCTTTTGATAAGGTTTGCACCTTCCATTGTACTGGTTCAAAAGTATGTGTTGCCATACGAGGAGCAAGGATTTGAAAGGGTTTTGAGTCGGCAAAGCCGCCCGCGAGTGCAGGTGCAAGTAATGCGGTGTCGACGCCTGCTTGATTGGCAAGGGCGACAGCTTCTGCGATCAGGGTGCTATTGGCGGCAACAATCAGCTGATTACAAATTTTGGTCGCTTGTCCTGTACCTGATGTTCCCATACGGGTAACACGCTGTGAGAGGACATTGTAAATCGGGGTGAGCTGCTCGATCGTCTCAGCATCACCTCCTGCAAAAATCACCAATGTACCTTGTTCAGCTCCCATGGTTCCGCCTGATACGGGTGAATCAATCCATGTGACCTGTTGTTGTTGAGCAGACTGAGCCAATTGTTGAGTCGCAGAGACCGATAAGCTGGAGAAATCAACGATGATCTGTTCAGCTTTCAAATATGGTTGAATTTGGGCGAAAACATTTTGCACTGCTTGATCATCGGCTAAACAGGTCAAAATAACAGGGTAGCTGCCGATGTCATTTAGCTTTAAGTGTGATGCACCTTGTTGCTGCAGAGGTTCACATGCAAGTGGACTACGATTCCAGACCGCCACAGGATAACCTGCTTGTAAGAGTCGGCTGGCCATACGTGTGCCCATTAAACCCATACCCAAGAAAGCGATTGGTGTTTTTTGATTCGCATGCATGTGAATATTCTCCAGTCGGAATTATTTGTATTGGCGCGGCAGGAATTGAACTTCTGGGTTCTTGTCCTTTTTGCGTGCCAGACTACTGTTTTTACCTAAAAGTAGTTTGAGCTGCCAAAGTTTTTCCAAACGTAATGCTTTTTCAGGTTGGTGCTCCATCGCATCTAACACCCGTTTGGCTGCCATAATGGCATCTGGTGAGCGTTGTAAAATCTCTTCCGCAATGATGTTTGCTTTTGCTAATGGATCATTGTCTAAATGGGTGACTAGACCAATTTGTTTGGCATATTCAGCATCAAAGATACGTGCAGTTAAGGTCAGTTCTTTGGCCAAATCAACGCCAATCAGTCCTTTCAATGAACGGGTGAGCCCCATATCTGGTACAAGGCCCCAACGACTTTCCATGATTGACATTTGCGTGCTTGGCGTTGCAATACGAATATCCGCTGCAAGTGCGAGCTGCATGCCTGCACCAAAGCAATAGCCTTCGATTGCTGCAATCACAGGGATCGGCAGGTTCTGCCAGATCAGAAAGGCTTTTTGGAACAGACTTTGCCCTGGTTTGATCAGTTCCCATGCGGCAAAAGCAGTATTTTTAGGATTGTTTAAATCAGAAAGGTCGATGCCTGCACTAAAGACTTGTGCTTCACCAGTGAGAATGACACAGCGGATTGAACGATCTTTTTCAATTTTTTTGGCAGTTGCCACCAGCTCTTTGAGTAAGGCAAAGCTCATTGCATTACGTTTGTCAGGTCGGTTTAGGGAAACTGTTGCGATTCCATTGTTCTTTTCAACGCGTAAAAGTGCCATCTGCCTTACTCTTATTGTGTTTGATGAGGCAGCATAGCACGAGTCTTTAGGTTGAAACATGACAGGGCAGTCACAAAAAGACGGCCTGTATTTTAATCATTGACTATCCAATATCCCAACTCACAGTTTTACGAGTCATGCGCATGTAGGATCAAGTTAGCCGCTTGTCTCACTTGTTCAATCGCCGTGCTGAGCTCATTGAAACGATGCGTGGTTTCACGAATAAACACATCATCCGCTTTACGGCGTTCTTTACGTAAGGTCGAGACAAATTGTTCAAACTCACCTGAGACTTGCTGTAAGTTTGGCGTACCGACATAGCGGGTCGCGCCATAAAGACGATGTAGGACATGCTCGAGTTGTGGAAAATCTTCCATTTCAATCAATTGCTGCATTTCCGCCAGTTCCGTATCGAAACTATCCACCAGCATATTCAATAGATCTTGCGCCAGATCTTCTTTGTTGGCTGCAAGTTGTACGCTTTGTTGCCAATTTAGGATTTGAGGATCAATAGATTCAATTGGTCGCTTGGGTTCAATGCTCGCAGGTTGGGCACTGAAGTTATTTTTGGTCCAATGGGTCAGGATTTGAATGATTTGCTCCATCTGAATCGGCTTGGTCACATAATCATTCATCCCAACTTTGAGCAGTTTCTGCTTTTCATCGGCCAAAGCATGTGCTGTGAGTGCAATAATTGGCAGTTGCATCCCATTATCAAGTGTTGATTCCAGTGAGCGAATGGCGCGAGTGGTATCAATCCCCGACATCACCGGCATTTGAATGTCCATAAATACCAAATCAAACGGCGGCGATTTTTGTTCGATTCGCTCTTGGATAATGTCGATGGCCTTTTGTCCGCTTAAGGCTTTGGTGGTGGTGACATTGAGCTCACCGAGTAAGGCTTCAAGTACAATCAAATTAGGCAGATGGTCATCCACAGCCAAGATGTGTAAACCTTGGCCATTAAAGTCTTCTGGTTCTTGCTCAAAAACAGGTTCATTGCCAAGTAACTGGACCAACTCACGACGACTCAATGGTTGATACAGCGGGCGAGCGCGATATTCGTTGAGCATGTTCGGCTCAAGACTCATCTGGTAACCATAAACCGCTAAGTTGCCATGATAGCGTTGACGAATCTCTTTGAGTAAGGCCTCTGTATCCCCACTATGATCGACAATTAACCAGGTATTTTCCTGCTGATTCAGGTGATTTAAACGGCTGAATAAGTCCAGAATGGATTGTGTCTCAATATGAGAGACATGATAATTCTCAAGGTATGAACGCAGTACGCTGGCCGTTGCAGGGTGGGCAAGATATGACACCACTTGCAGATGATCGAAATGAGGATGTTCAACAAACTCATCTTGTTCTTCAACTTTAAATGAGGCGGTGAACCAGAAGGTTGAGCCTTTCTCTGTCGGTGCACGCTCTTGGTTGTCTTCAAAACCGATTTGACCATGCATCAGATGCACCAGCTGTTTGGAAATCGCTAAACCTAATCCAGTACCACCGAATTGGCGGGTGACCGATGCATCGCCTTGAGAGAACGATTCAAACAGCTTTTTACGATCAGTGCCGCTGAGGCCAATTCCGCTGTCTTGTACACTAAAGTGCAATAGGCATTGTCCAATTTCATCATCTTCCATACGTACACGCACAATAATCTCACCATCAGGTGTGAATTTGATTGCATTGGAAATTAGATTAGTCAGAATCTGTTTAAAGCGTAAAGCATCTCCTACCACATGTTTTGGAATATTCTCTGCATAATAGAAGGCCATGTTGATATGCTTTTGTGCCGCTAGGGGCGAGAGCATATCCATCACATCGAAAATGGCTTCTTCAAGGTCAAACGGTGCAGTTTCAAGTTCGAGTTTGCCTGCATCAATTTTAGAGAAATCCAATACATCGTTAATCAGTGCCAATAAGTGTGCAGATGATTTTCGGATGGTTTGCAAATAAAGATTTTGCTCATTACTCAGATTCTGCTGACGCAGTAATAAGTGAATGAAGCCATCAATACTGTTCAAAGGTGTTCTAAGTTCATGACTGATATTGGCCAAAAACACCGACTTGGATTGGTTTGATGAAATCGCTTGGTCTCGTGCCTGACGATAGGTAATGTTCTGAACTTCTAGGGTATCGAGTGTTCGACGTAAGTCTTCTTCGGTTTGTTCGGTATGTTCTTTTAATTCTAAAAAACTAAAGTGCAGACGTTTTACCACATTGGCAATATCACGTTGCAGCAAACGCAGTTCACCCGTACTGTTCACGACAATATGCTGATCTAGGGTGTCGGCGTTGAGGCGTTGCATTTGCATGCGAATTTCATACAACGGTGCGAGCCAACGACGTGAGAACACGTTTAAACAGAACAGCAGAATCAGTATGGTGATCAGCCCAGTCACGACCAGAGACAGTAGAATTTTATAGCGAGCCAATTCGAGGGGTTGATTGTCTAATTCAATCATGAGCCAAACAGCGTTAGGGTCGCCACTGTCGAGCTTCGAACCATAGATGCTGTTGTGATTATGCGCAATTGGACCAAAGAAGTTGCTGTTTTCTGGGAAGTTTGGCCAAAAGCGATTGTTTTGATAGCCAACGCTTAAATAAGTCTGACCGCGATTATCAATCAATACTGCGCGCTGTAGGTTTTTTTCATCAAACATCTTCTGCATGATGTTTTGAGCACGATCATATTGATCGGGTTGTTCTTGTACCAGTTTTAATAAATCATTCGCGGTTTGATGGTAGCGCGCCAAAATGGCTGAAGCATCAGAGCGTTGTTGTGATTTTGCGGAGCTGGTCGTTTCGGATAAAACCCAAAGAATACCAACACCTGTCAAGATGGCAATCGGCACTAAAATCAGTGCAATCAATTGCCCATAAGCATGATTGAGGCGTAAGCGTTTCGATATGGTCTTATTGAAATTTGACATAGTACGGTCAGATTTATCATTCTGCGCAACATCTTAGCACGCTTTGTGAAAATCAAGGACATCTGCTTGCCAATAAAAAGCATAGTGAAAAGGTGCAGTATCTCTATTTTTTTCATACAATAGGCGCCACCTTGATATCGGTGTCGATCATGACGAATACGCAAACTGATTTTTTAGCAGATGAATTTTTACTGGACGATTATGTCGGTAAAACCCCTTTAGTACGTTTGCAACGTTTAGCGTGTCATACCCAAGCCACGGTATTAGCAAAATTAGAAGGTAATAATCCAGCAGGTTCAGTCAAAGATCGCCCTGCTTATAACATGATTGTTCAAGCGGAAAAGCGTGGGCAGATTCAGCCAGGGGATACCCTGATCGAAGCAACCAGTGGTAACACTGGGATTGCTTTGGCGATGGTTGCAGCGATGCGCGGCTATAAAATGAAGCTGATCATGCCGAACAATATGAGCCAAGAACGTAAAGATGCGATGTTGGCCTATGGCGCAGAGCTGATTGAAGTCACACAGCAGCAAGGCATGGAAGGTGCACGCGACCTAGCTTTACAAATGCAGGCTGAAGGCAAAGGCTTTGTGCTGAATCAGTTTGGTAATCCAGACAACGTCGAAGCACATTACCTGACGACTGGTCCAGAAATCTGGAAGCAAACGGGTGGGAAGATTACCCATTTTGTTAGCTCAATGGGGACAACGGGAACCATCATGGGTGTCTCTAAATATCTCAAAGAGCAAAACCCTGATATTCAAATTGTGGGTTTACAACCTTCAGACGGTTCAAGCATTGCGGGGATTCGCCGTTGGCCGGAAGAGTATTTGCCAACTATCTTTGATCGTCGCCGTGTCGATCGCATCATTGATATTCCACAGATTGAAGCTGAAAAAACCATGCGTAAGCTGGCGCGTACTGAGGGCATCAGTGCTGGAACATCTTCTGGTGGTGCAGTTTGGGCTTCGATCAAGATTGCTGAAGAATATCCTGATGCGGTGATTGTCTGCATTATCTGTGACCGCGGTGATCGTTATTTATCAACGGGATTATTCTCAGTACAAGATTAGAATCTCCCCCTTAACCCGCTCTTTTTAAAAGAGGGGGATCTCCTCCCTTTATAAAGGGAGGTTGGGAGGGATTTAAGGCGTTCCTAAAATGAATTTACGTTTTCCGATTTTAGTTTTTGATATTGAGACACTGACCGATTTAAAGGCAGGTGCGCATCTTTATCATCTTGATTTACCCGAAGCAGATGTTGAACAGGCACTGACCAAAATCCGTCGCCAAGAGTCAGGGGTAGATTTTCAACGCTTACCATTGCATGAAATTGTATGTATTTCTGGATTGTGGATTGATGAGAAAGGCTTTCGTCTATTTTCATTTAGTCAGGAGCAGCATAGCGAAGCTGAAATGTTGGCAAAATTCTTATCGATCTTTGACAAGAAACAACCCACATTAGTCAGTTGGAATGGTTCGCAATTTGATTTGCCTGTCATTCTATTTCGCGCTATGTATCATGGTTTGTCTGCACCAAGCCTGTTTGATCAAGGTGAAATTGATCATCAAAAGCGTTTTAATAATTATCAGAACCGTTACCACCATCGTCATGTTGATTTGATGGATGTGATGGCAATGTTTAATGGCCGTAATTTCCAAAAATTGGATGATATGGCTTGTTTACTCGGGTTCCCTGGGAAACGCGGTGAAACTGGCTATCACGTGCCTGAATATGTACGTAACAAACAATGGTTAGAATTGACCCGTTATTGTGAAGGCGATGTGTTGAATACATGGTTGCTCTATATTCGTTGGTTATTGTTGAAAGGCCAATTGAATCAATCAGATCACCAACAGTTACTGCAATCAACGATTGCTTATTTACAAACGCAAACGCAACAAACAGAATTTTTACAGGTATGGCAGCAAACATCGCAATATACTGTATTCACCGCAGATACTTTTGCGCCAAAAAATTAGGTTCATCTTTTGAAACACAAAGCGAAACAACGTCCAGCTCAATATCCAACATACACCTTTCAGATTGAAGCTTTTTCTCATGAGGGGCGTGGTATTGCGCATTATGGAACACATCCAGATCATCCTAAAGAAAAACACGGCAAGAAAGTTTTTATCCGTTATGCCCTCGTCGGGGAAACGGTGCAGGCAAAAATTACCAATCAAACTTCGCGTCTAGAAGAGGCGGACATGATCACGCTGGAAAGTGAAGCGGCTGAAAGTCGAGTCGATCCAATGTGTCCGCATTTTGGGGTGTGTGGCGGCTGCAGCTTGCAGCACATTCATCCTGATGAACAGATTTTGTTAAAGCAGAATGTTTTAAAATCTCACTTACAACATTTTGCAGGCTTACAGCCAGAACAATGGCTCGATCCGATTCGTTCGGTTAAAGCAGATTATCGTCGCCGTGCCCGAATCGGGGTACGCTATATTGCCAAGCAAAATCGTTTGGTGATGGGTTTTCGTGAGCATCATAGTAATCATTTAACTGAAATTCAGCAGTGTAAGGTACTTGATCAAACCTTATCCGAATGTTTACCAGAACTTAAGAAACTACTCGAAAGTCTTACAGGCAAAGCGCATATTGGTCATATAGAATTAGCCATGGGAGACTCTGAGGTTGCATTATTAATTCGCCACTTAGATGAATTAAATGTGTCGGATGTCAACCAATTACGTCAATTTACGTTACTCAAAGGATGGCAGTTGTATTTGCAGCCAAAAGGGGCAGATAGCTTACATCGCGTGGATGATTCACAAGCGGCAATGCGTTTGCATTACAGTTTGGATGATTTTGCTGTCAAATTCGCGTTTTCACCGTTGGACTTTACGCAGGTCAACAGTGGTGTAAATGCACAGATGATTCACTTGGCATGTGAATTGCTTCAATTACAGAAAGGGGAAAGAGTACTTGACCTATTCTGTGGGTTGGGTAATTTTTCACTCCCGATTGCACGTTGTGTGGGTGAGGCAGGTCAAGTGGTCGGTGTTGAAGCGAGTGATGAGATGGTTAACAGAGCAACTGAGAATGCGCAAGCAAATCATTTGTCTCAGGCAGCGTTCTTTTCACAAGATTTAACAAAAGACTTTTCGCATCATTCTTGGGCGAAACAAGGATTTGATGCATTATTAATTGATCCTCCACGATCAGGTGCATTTGAAGTTATGCAATATGTACCTAATTTTGGAGCGAAAAGAATCGTTTATGTTTCATGTAACCCATCAACACTGGCAAGGGATGCAGGTGTACTGGCACAATATGGCTATCAATTGAAGAAAGCAGCAGTCATGGACATGTTTACGCATACTGAACATGTTGAATCGATTGCCCTGTTTGAAAAAGTTGAACGGCTTGAAAAAATCGAAGAGATAAACGATTAAAAAATGAGTTACATATCCAGAGGAGAAAGGTATGGTCACAGTACGTGAGCAGTTACCTGGGCGGCTCCAAGAGCTGTCTGAGGAAGCGACTGTAGAACATGCCGCTGAAGCGCAAAGTAGTCTAGTCTCTTGGCTAGATCGAGTGCGTGGTATTTTGGATGGGGCAGAGCTGAAGCAACTTCAACAGGTTGCGGAGCTGACCTTAGCAAAAGAGTTACAAGCAACGGAAAATCATCGTATCAATACCTTTAGTACTGGTATTGGCATGGCGGATATTCTGGCCCATTTACATGTCGATGAAGATACGCTTTCAGCGGCGGTGTTGTATCGTAGTGTACGTGAAGGGTTGATTACCTTAGAGGATATTCAACAACAGTTTGGCGAGCAAGTTTTGGCTTTGGTTCAAGGCACACTTGCAATGGGTAAACTGTCTGAGTTGATTGAAAAGAATAAACGTCTAGAAGATCATTTTAATAATAACCAGCGCGAACACTTAAATGGCATTTATAAAATGCTGATTTCAGTGACGGAAGATGTTCGTGTTGTCCTGATCAAACTGGCAGAGCGGACCTATGCTTTGCGTGAGCTGGCGACTGCAAGCAAAGAGCGTCAGGAGCGTGTGGCACGCGAAATTCTCACCATTTATTCTCCATTGGCACACCGTTTAGGGATTGCCCAGCTCAAGTGGGAATTGGAAGATCTTGCCTTTCGTTATTTAGCCCCAGAACGTTATAAAGAAATTGCATCTTTATTGAACGAAAAACGTTTGGAGCGTGAGCAGTATATTCAGTTTGTCATCGATAAATTGAAAACTGAACTGGCGGCTTATGATATTCAGGCCGAAATCACAGGGCGTGTGAAGCACATTTATTCGATTTATCGAAAAATGAAAAGCAAAAATCTGAGCTTCGATCAGCTTTACGATATCCGTGCAGTGCGTGTATTGGTGAAAAGTGTCCCTGATTGTTATCACGCTTTGGGTATCGTACATCAGATATGGCGTCATATTCCGAACCAGTTTGATGACTACGTCACTAATCCGAAAGCCAATGGTTATCGCTCATTGCATACCGCGGTGATTGCTGAGAATAAGTCTTTAGAAGTACAAATCCGTACCTTTGAGATGCATAACGAAGCAGAGCTTGGGGTGTGCTCGCACTTTAACTATAAAGAAGGTGCCAAGAATACAGATCATTCTTTTAATGATCGTTTGCATTCATTACGTGCCGTGCTTGAGCATTATCAAGAGCGTACTGAAACCACCCCACATGGTGAGGATGACGAGTCGAATGGTATTGATCAAATTCAAGATTTTGAGAATTTTGAAAAGATCTATGTGTTTAGTCGTGATGGAGACATCAAAGAGTTGCCACGTGGCTCAACCGTTCTCGATTTTGCTTATCATGTGCATACCGAAGTCGGCAATAAGTGCTATGCAGCACGTGTAAACCAACGTTATGTGCCCTTAACTTACACCTTAAAGACCGGTGAACAGGTTGAGATTTTAACCAAGAAAGATCGTGAACCGAACCGTGACTGGTTGGTGAACTCGCTGGGTTATATCAAAACCGCACGTGCACGTGACAAGCTACGTCATTGGTTTAGACAACAAGATCGCAGTAAGAATGTTGAAGTTGGGCGTGAGTTGCTCAATAAAGAGTTGGCCCGTTTAGCGATTCACCCGAAAAGTATCGACCTGAAAGATTATTCATCGCATTTTAATCTGAAAGCAGGTGATGATATTCTGGTTGCCTTGGTCAGTGGTGATATCAGCCTGCATGCCTTGATGAATCAAGTGAATCGTCAGATGCACTTGGATCAGGACGAGCCAGAACTGGTGTTAAAACCTGCGTTAAATCCACGTGCTAGCCATACTTTATCGGCGCATGGGATTTTGATTGATGGGTTGGATAATGTTGAGTTGCATATTGCGCAATGTTGTCAGCCTGTACATGGTGAGTCGATTGGCGGATATATTACTTTGAACCGTGGTGTCAGCATTCACAAGATTGCGTGTCCAGATTATTTACGTATGACCACGCAAGAACCTGAGCGTGCGGTTGAAGCCGATTGGGAAATGCAGCCAACCCGCGGTCAGAGTGTGCAGATCGTGGTAGAAGCGTATGATCGTCGTGGTTTACTCAAAGATTTGACACAGGTGATTTTCTCAGACCAAATCAATATTCGTCAGGTCAATACCATTTCTGAGGCAGATGGTATTGCCAATATGAAGTTATTGATTGAAGTCAAAGGCTTGGCACAGTTGTCACGTTTGTTGGCTCGTTTAGAGCAGCAACCTGGGATTATCAGTGCCAGACGTTTGGTTCAAGGTAGCTAATTGATCATATTTCGGAAGGGATGATCATACGATGCCTCGTGCAAAGTTAATCTCGACTAGAGGGCGATATTTAGCTGCTGTGATCGAGGTTGATCAACAGATCTATCATGTATTTGATGAGTTTAGCCTTGATGAGGTGAAGAACGAGGAGCAGCACTGTTTTGATTTTGACTGGTCGATACAGTGTGCTGATGATGAAAGTTGGGATGAAATATTCAACAATAACGCCGAACAAAAGTATGGTTTAGTGCATCTTAGCGGTTGGGCTTATCATGCATTTGGTCAAATTATTGATGTGAATCCCGTTGTCGTTGATTGTCAGGTTTTACAGGTTGAAGATGTTGTGGTTTCAAGTGATGAACATCTGATAGGTGAGTGGGTGGGTTTCACGATTTGCCGTTTAGGCTGTTTTAGCAATTAATGATTCAAGTTATTAAAAAGAGGCTTTAATGTATTTAAAGCCTCTTTTTTTTTAGCGCTTCGCTAAAAAGAGATTGGTGAGTCGGTTTAAGAACTGTGGGCTCATGCTGGATAACTGATACATCAGTTTGGTTTTTATCCCAACAGGGGTGTGGGTTGGAAGCAAGGCATGGTCTTTTTGTTGCGCCAAATGCAGCACTTGTTTTGCGACATCGGCAGGGGTTAAATCGACACCAATATTTTGAATACTCCCAGCATCCATATCTTTCACCATACTGGTTTGTACAAACAGGGGCATCACGTCTAAGACACGAATATTGTATTTTTGCCATTCCACGTCCAACGCTTCGGTTAAACCGCGCACAGCAAACTTGCTGGCTGAGTAAGAAGCTAGATCGGCCTGACCATAAATCGCGGATGCTGAGGACAGGTTAATCACTCGGGCAAAGCTGGCTTGTTGTAGATGGACTAAGGCGGTGTGACAGCCATTGAGAACACCCTTAACATTAATATCAATGGTGCGGTGATGCGATTGGATTGGTGTATTTTCAAATGCGCCAGAATACAAAATGCCTGCATTGTTAATCAAAATGTTGAGTTCACCTGCCCAATTCTGAAATTCTTGCAATGCAGTTTGCCATTGGTCGTAATTACTCACATCGAGGTAACCTGCTTTGGCATGTACTCCAAGTTCTGCAGCTAAAGCCTGTGCTTGTTCTTCATTGATGTCATAGATTCCGACTTTAAAGCCTTTTTGATGAAAAAGACGGGCAATTTCAGCGCCAATTCCTTGTGCGGCGCCACTAATAAAAACACTATATGGCATGACTTTCCCTTGCTTTATATTGATAATTTTTGCGTGCGTGTATATTACGCATATGCAGCTTGGTGCTGCAACAATTTGCTTATTTGGGTTTGGAGATCATCATGGAAAAATTATTGGCAATCATGCAAGAGTTAAGACAAAAATGCCCGTGGGATCAACAACAAACCCCTGAAAGTTTGACACGATATGCCATTGAGGAGGCATATGAAGTTGAGGCTGCAATTCGCTCTGGTGAGGTGAATGAAATCCGCAATGAACTCGGTGATTTATTATTACAAGTGGTGTTTCAATCTCAAATGTTTGATGAAAAAGGATTATTTAACTTTCAAGATGTGGTGGAAGCCATTAGTGAAAAATTAATTCGTCGCCATCCGCATGTATTTCAGGCTGAAAAATATCAAAATTTGGATTCCGAGCAGGTCAGTGAGTTGTGGAAACAAATCAAACAACAAGAAAAACAAGGTAAAATACAGTCAAGGTTAGATGAGATTAAACATGCGCCAGCCTTGGTTCAGTCACATGAAATTCAGAGCAAAGCCGCTCAGTTAGGCTTTGATTTTGAAAGTGTGGATGATGCTTATGCCAAATTAGATGAAGAGTTAGAAGAGTTACAACAGGCAATAAAAAGCCAAGATGTTGATCATATTCAAGAAGAGTTCGGTGATTGTTTATTTTCTTTAATCAATGTGGGGAGAAAGTTGGGGGTGTCGAGTGAGACCGCACTACTGGCAACAATCCATAAATTTAGAAGCCGTTTTGCTTTTATTGAACAACAAGCTCAACAACAACAGAAAGACTTGCAAGCAATGAGTTTGGCTGAAATGGACGAACTCTGGGAGCAAGCTAAACAACAATTAAAATCTCAGGAGAAAGACAATGAAGTTGCCGCATCTCCGCAGCAAACTTAATTTTTTTATAGGCTTCATTCTCTGCTTGGGAGGTGCTTCACACCTCCACGCACAGCAGTTTGACCAATCTTATCAGCAATGGAAAGCACAGCAGCAAGCGCGTGATCAGCAATTGGCGAAGCAGTCGGACAATAATTATTATTTATCTCGACCAACGCAGCAGCACACTTCAAAGCAAGTTCCATCATCTGTAAATATTCAGGGTGATAAAATAAGCCTGAACCAAGCGAGTTTGCTGCAATTACAGCTATTAAATGGTGTTGGCGAGAAAAAAGCGCAAGCCATTATGGAGTATCGGCAAAAAAATGGTGGCTTTAAACAAGTTGACGAGTTAATGAATATCAAAGGCATTGGGCCAAAATTACTTGAAAAAAATAGAGCAAGGCTCATGTTATGAACTTGGAACGGTAGAAATCGGATTGATTAGGCAGACTGAACTGTTGAAACTTCCAACAGAATAAATTGCCCTTTGTGTGTGTTAGAGCTATGATTAGCGACAAATTGTTATTTACGTCCTGACGTAGGAGACAGTGTCTTTTGCAAACTTTGCGTGCGTCAAAATGTGGTTTGTCCACAACTCAACTCCCTTCCTCAATTCTAGATGTGATTGATAGCCTAACAAAAGCAGGCTACGAGGCATATATTGTGGGTGGTGGTGTTCGAGACATGATGTTAGGTCTTAATCCAAAGGATTTTGACGCGGTTACTAATGCTACACCAGCTCAAGTCAAAGAGGTTTTTGGTCGACGTTGCCGAATTATCGGACGACGTTTTGAGTTAGCACATGTCTATTCTGGTCGCGAACTGATCGAAGTCGCGACCTTCCGTGCTCCACCGAAAAAAGCAGTCACCAGTGCATCTGGGATGATTCTTCGTGATAATAACTGGGGAACGATTGAGCAAGACTTTGCTCGTCGAGACTTTTCGATCAATACTTTGTACTACCAGCCGCGAAAAGGGGTTGTACTTGATTTCTGCCATGCAGTAGATGATATCAATACCCGGACCTTGCGTTTTCTGGGGGAACCTGCACAGCGTTTTGAAGAAGATCCTGTGCGCATGTTGCGTGCTTTGCGCTTTGCCGCAAAATTGAATTTTAAAATTGATCAATCCATTCTTGATGTTTTTGATGCTGAGATGACGCAATTATTGCGTGATGTTTCGCCACATCGTTTATATGATGAGTCTCAAAAACTATTCACCATGGGACATCTGACCCGTGTTCTACCGATGTTGATTGAGTTTGGTGTTTGGAAACAGCTATTTGCTGAAATTCCACCGAATCTTACTGCCTTTATTGAGCGTGCAGCACGGAATACCGATCAGCGAATTCAAGTTGGTAAAACCATTAATCCAGCATTTTTCTATGCTGTATTGTTATGGAAGCCATTTTTAGAGCGTTGTGACGCCTATCTAAGTAAAGGGGTTGTTCCTGCGGAAGCGCGTGCACAAGCTGGTTTGGATGTGTTGAAGCGTCAAGCGACGCGCACCATTATTCCTCGTTTTGCTGAAACCTTTATTCGTGAAGTTTGGGAAATGCAAACCCGTTTGCTTAATCCAAAACCACAACAAATCGAAGCACTGGCTGGACATGCGCGTTTCCGTGCAGGATTTGACTTCCTGCTGTTGCGGGAAAAATCAGGTGATAGCAGTACTGAAGGTATGGGCGTTTGGTGGGAAGCCTACCAAGAAATGACCACAGACCAAAAAGAAGCGGTGATTCGTCAATACAACCGTCAACGTAGTAAGACACGTCGTAAAGCAGCTGAAGTGGATGAGCCGAAGACGACTGAAATTGAGCCTTTGGTCAATGTACCTGAGCCGAGAAGTCATCGAGGCAAAAAAGAGCGTGTTAGAGCTGATGAGTCGGCCAGCCGCTTTATTGAAAAAGCATCTTCGACTTCAGGTCAAATCAATGCAGATCATCCGATTCTCAAGCGTAAACGTGTACAACGCGATTTAAGCCATGTTGTTTTCGGACCGACACAATGACCATTCGTACCTATATCGGCTTGGGGAGTAACTTAGGTGATTCGCAACAGATTCTGAGTGAAGCTGTTGCGAAGCTCGCGACCTTGGGAGCTGTACAGGTATCACGACTTTATCAAAGTCCGCCGATGGGACCGCAAGATCAACCCAACTATTTAAATGCCGTTGTTCAATTGGACACCACGCTAGCACCACTTGCTTTACTTGATCAATTACAACAATTTGAGCAAGAGTCTGGACGTGTCCGGTTACGACGCTGGGGAGAGCGTACCCTTGATCTGGATTTATTAATCTATGGTCAAGAGCAGATCCAAAATGAACGTTTGACCGTGCCGCACATTGGTCTCTTGCAACGTGATTTTGTGATTATTCCCTTATTAGATTTAGATGCTCATTTACAATTAAATGGACATTCATTAAAAGATTTAGAACTGGTGCAGCAAGCAAACTTGACTGTAATAGCAGACCAGTCTTGGGCAAGTGCTTAAGACTGTTTCGTTCTGGAAACGCCTGTAGAGGACATCATCATGATTAGTCTAAGTGACTTAAGAAAGTTTAAAGCCGAAGGACGTAAGTTCTCATGCCTCACTTGCTATGATGCAAGTATGGCGAAAGCGATGGAATTGGCTGAAATTGATACGATTTTAATCGGTGACTCTCTAGGAATGGCGATTCAAGGCAGAGACTCTACACTTCCTGTCACTGTCGAAGATATGGCTTACCATACCGCAGCTGTACGTCGCGGTAACGCACATGCCTTAATCATGACTGATTTGCCATTTATGAGCTATGCAACGCTTGAAGATGGCTTGAAAAATGCCAAGACTGTGATGCAAGTCGGTGCACAAATGGTCAAGATCGAAGGTGGGGCTTGGCTTAGCGAATTGGTTACGGTATTAACCCGTAATGGTATCCCTGTCTGTGTCCATTTAGGTCTAACACCACAATCTGTGCACGTGTTTGGCGGCTATAAGCTTCAAGCAAGAACACGCGAAGCCGCGGATCAATTGATCGCAGATTGCCAAGCGGTGGTTGATGCGGGCGCTGCTGTTTTATTACTTGAGTGTGTCCCAGCTCAACTGGGCAAAGAGATTGCTGAATTATTCCCGAATACGCCAGTGATTGGAATTGGTGCGGGCAATGAAACAGATGGTCAAGTGCTGGTGGTACAGGACATGCTTGGTTTGACCTTTGGTCGCGTGGCACGTTTTGTGCGCAACTTTATGAAAGAGCAAGCGGGTGAAACTGCAATTGTTGATGCGTTTAAATCGTATCATGCCGCAGTGCAAGATCAGTCGTTCCCTGCCAAGGAACATACCTTTCAAGTTGAGCTTTAATTCATGAAAACTGAAACAACAATACAAGGCTTAACCGCATCATTGGCACCTGCGCGCAGCTCAAAAAAATTAATTGGTTTTGTACCGACCATGGGGAATTTGCACGAAGGTCATTTGACTTTGGTGCGTGAAGCAAAAAAACTGTGTGATGTGGTGGTGGTCAGTATTTTCGTCAATCCAATTCAATTTGGTGCTGGCGAAGATTTCGATAGTTATCCACGTACTTTAGAGCAAGATAGCCGTTTATTGGCAGATGTGGGGTGCGATATTATTTTCGCACCATCTGTTGAGCAAATGTACGGTACTCAACCGCGTTTAACCAATATCAGCATTGGTCAAATTACCGATGATCTTTGTGGTCAATCGCGTCCTGGCCATTTTGATGGTGTTGCTGTTGTTGTCACTAAGCTTTTCAATATTGTACATCCAGACTATGCTTTCTTTGGCCAAAAAGATTATCAGCAATTGGCTGTAATTCGTCAGTTGGTTCAAGACTTGAACATGCCATTAGAAGTCATTGGTGTACCGATTGTTCGTGCTGAAGATGGTCTTGCTTTAAGCTCGCGTAATGGGTATTTGACTGAACAGCAACGTGCTGTCGCACCGACGATTTACCAGTTGCTCAAACAAGCCGAACAGCAATTGCATGAAGGGCAAGCTTTGTCACAAGTGTTAGAAAATATCTCTGCTCAATTGACACAAGTGGGTTTTGTTGTGGATTATGTGGAAGCTCGACAAACCAACTTGCAACCTATTCAACAATTTGACCAAAACTTGGTGTTATTTATTGCGGCCAAGCTCGGTTCAACACGGTTGATTGATAACCTACAAATCGACTTTAAAACATAAAAAATGAAGGGCAAAACGCCATGAAGCGTATTCTTATCGTTACAGGTCAATCCGGTTCAGGAAAATCCTCTGCATTACAAGTGCTTGAAGACTTGGGCTATTATTGTATAGATAACTTACCTTTGGCGTTATTGCCTGAAATTGTGGCAAAACTAGATCATGAAAATAATCTGGAGCAACTTGCGCTTGGGGTCGATATTCGAAGTACCCGTGCAGATATGCAAGAGTTTGATCATGTCTTTGAGCAATTAAAAAGACATGGTTCGGTCGATGTGATCTACCTGACCACTCAGGATCAAGATTTGATTGCGCGTTTTAGTGCATCGCGTCGACCACATCCTTTGGCCAGTCGTTTTAATAGTCTGTTGCAATGTATCCAAGAAGAGAAGCAATTGCTCATTCCGATACAATTCCGTTCCACAGTACATATTGATACCACTGATAAAAGTGTTCATGATTTAAAACATATTTTATTGTCTAAGCTTGGGCAGTCAGATAATTTAATCGTCATTTTACAGTCCTTTGGTTATAAGCATGGTATTCCGTTAGACGCAGATTATGTTTTTGACGTACGACATTTACCAAATCCACATTGGGATTTAGAATTACGCCGTTTTTCAGGTTTAGATGAGCCTGTACGCCGCTTTTTAGAAGGTAGTCAACAAACCAACGAAATGTTTGAAGATATTTATACTTTTCTAGATAAGTGGTTGCCTGCTTTTGCAGAAGGGCATCGCCATTACATGACCATTTCTGTGGGATGTACGGGCGGGCAACATCGGTCGGTTTATATTGTAGATAGACTCAAACAAGCCCTTGAGGCAAAATGGGCTGTCCAAATCTTACATAGAGAAATGAAGCACTGGTCATGATAGACACAACAATTGATGTAATTAATAAACTCGGCTTACATGCTCGTGCATCTGGTAAACTTATTGAAGTGACGACGAAATTCCGTTCTTCTATCCAAATTGGTAAGGGCGATAAGTTGGTCGATGCAAAAAATATTATGTCATTGTTGATGTTGGGTGCAGGTAAAGGCACCACATTAAGATTGGTAATTGAAGGTGCTGATGAAGATAAGGCACTGGAAGAAATTCAAACGCTGTTCGCAGCAAAATTTTACGAGGCAGAGTAATAGTGGCACGTGGTACCCAACGTTATACCGATGAAGATTTTGAGTCATTAGAAGGACGTGCGAGTAGGACTGAGCAAAAAAAAGCTGTGCAGCGAATGGCAGCTTTAGGTGAGCAATTGGCTCAGCTGAATAAAAAACAGATTCAGAAACTTCCAGTTGATGAGCGTCTCATTGATGCTTTACTTGAAATACAAAATATTAGTGCGCATGAAGCACGCCGCCGTCAATTTTTACGTATTGGTAAATTATTGCGAAATGAAGATGAAACCATCATTTTATCGTATTTAACCCCGCAACAAGGCGCTAAAAAACAAATGCAATTAATGCGTTGGGTTGATCGTATGATTGATCAGGGTGACCCGATCATCAATGAGTTTAGCAAGGTGTTTAATGCATCTGAACGCCATACCTTGCGCCAGCATGTATTGCGAATTCACCGTGATATGAAGCAGCAGGTCAGTGAAGAAGAGCTTGCAGCGTCTAAGCTTAAATTTGTGAATTACGTGCAACAAGTTGCTTTGTTATCTGAGCAAGGTTAAAACTAAAAAAGAAGTTTCCTTGGAAACTTCTTTTTTTGATTATGAGTTTGTTGAGCTATCTGCCGCCCGTTCTTTGGCCCACTCTCTTAAAATAAATTTCTGTAATTTTCCTGTCGAAGTTTTTGGGATCTCAGTAATCACTACATCTTTCGGAACTTTAAATCGAGCGAGTTCTTTTTGACAATGTGCAATGATTTCTTCGGCTGATGCGGATGCACCTTGTTTGAGTTCAATAAAAGCACACGGCACTTCTTGCCAACGTTGATCAGGTTTGGCGACCACCGCAGCAGTGAGCACAGCAGGGTGGCGATAAAGCACATCTTCAACTTCGAGCGAGGAAATGTTTTCACCGCCTGAAATAATAATATCTTTCGAGCGATCGGTAATCTTGGCATAACCATCAGGATGACTCACCGCTAAATCACCTGTGTGAAACCAGCCACCTTTAAACGCTTCTTCCGTGGCTTGAGCATTTTTCAAATAACCTTTCATCACGATATTGCCACGGAACATGATTTCACCCATGGTTTGTCCATCATTGGGCACAGGTAGCATGGTGTCAGGATCGAGCACGCGCATGCTGTCTTGTAATGGATAAGGTACGCCTTGACGTGAGTGGAGTTGCGCTTGTTCTTGGATAGATAAATCGCTCCAGCCTGCTTGAGAAGCACAGAGTGCGGAAGGACCGTAAGTTTCAGTCAAACCATAAACATGATTGACGTTAATACCGATATTGCGCATCCCCTCGATGATCGCCACGGGTGGTGCTGCACCCGCCACCATGACTTCAACATGATGCTCAAAAGCCGTTTTCTGTTCGCTTGGCGTGTTGATTAGCATGGACAATACTATCGGTGCACCACAGAAATAATCGACTTTATATGCTGCAATGTATTTGAAAATTAACGTGGGGTCGACACGACGTAGGCAGATATTGGTACCACCACTGGCGGCAATTGACCAAGCAAAGCACCAACCATTGCAATGAAATAGAGGGAGTGTCCAAAGGTATACCGCGCGGGGTTTCATGCCACAGGCCAAAATATTGCTGGCTGCATTCAAATAAGCACCGCGATGGTGATAGACCACCCCCTTGGGATTACCCGTGGTGCCAGAGGTATAGCTGAGGCTAATCGCATCCCATTCATCTTGAGGAAGTAGCCATTCAAAGGCAGGGTCACCTTGTGCTATCCATGCTTCATATTCATATTGACCAATCGCAATTTGTTCACCATCAAACTCAGTATCAAAGACATCAATCACAGTAATGTCTTGTGAGACAAGCGTGAGCGCTTCTTCAGCCACTTGACGAAATTCAGGATCGACCAATAGCACTTTGGCTTCCGCATGTTCGAGCATAAAGGCAATGGTTTTGGCATCGAGTCGGGTATTCAAGGTGTTGAGTACTGCGCCAGCCATGGGGACTGCAAAATGCGCTTCAATCATGGCGGGGATGTTGGGTAGCATTACTGAAACGGTATCATTTTTTTGGATACCCAAATTTGTTAATTGATGAGCAAACTGACGGCAGCGCAGATAGGTCTGTTGCCATGTGATTTGACGTTCGCCATGAATAATTGCGGCTTGATGGGGATAAATATAAGCAGCCCGTTCCAAGTAGCGTAACGGCGATAAGGCAACAAAATTTGCTGGATTTCTGGGTAGTTCGTCATATGCACTGACCATGTGTCTTGCTTCCTTTCTGTTCTTTTCATTAATTACTATTAAGCTAGTCTGTCATCGAGTCTAAAGCATTTAGGCTTTAGTCGGAGATGAATCTCAACTGATCTTGGGTTTTTCTGGTTCAGAGGTTTCATCCACAGCTAAACCCGTGTAAAATCTTGTATACTTTTTTATCCGCCGTTTTTTATTTTTTGAGGCTTGCCTCAATACATAATCTCGCGGTGATATGCTCCTTCGTAGAGGGCATCACTCCTTAAGGATTTTATTATGCCAATCATTACTTTACCAAATGGTGATCAGAAACAGTTTGATCATCCGATTTCTGTGATGGAACTTGCTCAGAGCATTGGTCCAGGTCTTGCAAAGAATACTGTTGCTGGCCGTATCAATGATCGCTTGGTGGATGCTTGTGATTTAATCACAGAAGATGCAACAGTTCAGATTATTACCCCTAAAGATGAAGAAGGTTTAGAAATCATTCGTCACTCATGTGCGCACTTGGTAGGACATGCCGTTAAGCAATTGTTCCCAGAAGCGAAAATGGTGATCGGTCCTGTGATCGAAGAAGGTTTCTACTACGACATCTGGATGCCACGTCCATTCACTTTGGATGATATGGCTGCGGTTGAAGAGCGCATGAAAAAGCTCATCGACCAAGACTATGACGTCATCAAAAAGATGACACCACGTGAAGATGTGATCGCTGAATTCACAGCACGCGGCGAAGAATACAAGTTACGCTTGATCGCAGACATGCCAAATGAAACTCAAATGGGCTTGTACTACCATCAAGACTATTTAGATATGTGCCGTGGTCCGCATGTACCTAATACTAAATTCTTAAAATCATTCAAACTCACTAAAATCTCTGGTGCTTACTGGCGTGGTGATGCGAAGAATGAACAGCTACAGCGTATTTATGGTACTGCTTGGGCGGACAAAAAGCAGTTAGCTGCTTATATCAAACGTATTGAAGAAGCTGAAAAGCGTGACCACCGTAAAATTGGTAAGGCATTAGACTTGTTCCATATGCAAGAAGAAGCACCGGGTATGGTGTTCTGGCATCCGAACGGTTGGACTATTTACCAAGTGCTTGAACAATACATGCGTAAAGTTCAGCAAGACAATGGTTACCAAGAAATTAAGACACCGCAAATCGTAGACTTTACGCTTTGGGAAAAGTCTGGGCATGCGGCAAACTATGCTGAAAATATGTTTACGACGCATTCTGAAAGTCGTAACTATGCAGTCAAGCCAATGAACTGCCCATGTCACGTACAGGTCTTTAACCAAGGTTTAAAATCTTATCGTGATTTACCAATTCGCCTCGCTGAATTTGGTTCTTGTCATCGTAATGAGCCATCAGGTTCTTTGCACGGCATTATGCGTGTTCGTGGTTTTACTCAAGATGATGCACATATCTTCTGTACCAAAGAACAGATTGGTAAAGAAGTTGCAGACTTTATTAAGCTGACTTTGGATGTGTATAAAGACTTCGGTTTTGAAGAAGTGCAAATGAAATTGTCTACACGTCCAGAAAAGCGTGTGGGTGATGATGCACTTTGGGATTTGGCTGAAAAATCTTTAGCAGATGCTTTAGATGATGCTGGCTTGGCTTGGGACCTACAACCAGGTGAAGGGGCATTCTATGGTCCGAAAATTGAATTCTCATTGAAAGACTGCTTAGGCCGTGTATGGCAATGCGGTACAATCCAGTGTGACTTCAACTTACCAATTCGTTTAGATGCATCTTATGTCACTGAAGACAATGATCGTGATCAACCGGTCATGCTTCATCGTGCAATTCTTGGCAGTTTCGAGCGTTTTATTGGTATACTAATTGAACACTATGCGGGCTTCATGCCACCATGGCTTACACCAATCCAAGCTTGTGTCATGAATATTACTGATTCACAAGCGGAAGCAAGTGAGCAAGTGGTCGCAAAACTCAAAGAAAATGGTCTTCGTGCCATTTCTGACTTGAGAAATGAAAAGATCGGATTTAAGATTCGTGAGCGTACCCTAGAGCGTATTCCTTACCTTCTGGTTCTCGGTGATCGAGAAGTTGAAGAAGGTACAGTCAATGTGCGTACTCGCTCAGGAAAAAATTTAGGTACTATGTCAGTAGATGCATTTATTGACTTAGTGAAATCTGCCGTTGCCGAACGTGGCCGGTATATCGTGGAGTAATAAAGATTAAACAGCCTGACCGTAACCAACAACAAGGTGCTAAAAGTAACCGTCCTGCAATTAACGATGAGATCCGTGCGAAAGAAGTACGCCTCGTCGCTGCAGATGGAGAACAAAAAGGTGTTGTTTCATTAAATGAAGCATTGCGTGCTGCAGAAGAAGCTAATCTTGACCTTGTTGAGATTGTGGCGAATGCAGAACCACCTGTTTGTAAAATCATGGACTACAACAAGCACTTATTTGACTTAAAGCAAAAGCAAAAAGATGCGAAGAAAAAACAGCATCAAGTGCAAGTGAAAGAAATCAAATTACGTCCTGCAACGGATGTGGGTGATTACCAAATTAAATTGCGTGCAATTTTACGTTTCCTTGAAGAAGGAAATAAGGTAAAAATCACTTTGCGATTCCGTGGTCGTGAGATGGCACATCAACAGCTTGGTTTGGCTCAATTGCAAAAAATTGAAGCAGACGTTGCTGAATTTGGCGTGATTGAACAAGCGCCGAAGATGGAAGGTCGTCAAATGGGCATGTTAATTGGTCCGAAAAAGAAAAAGTAATTTTTCTTATAAAAAAGCACCGCTCTCAGCGGTGCTTTTTTATGCCTAAAAATTTATAACCTAATCTGGGATAAATCTGTTAAATAATTCTAAGCATCATTGGAACAGATAAAAACAAGCTATGATAGGGGGTGTTAATAATTACACTATTTAAAAATAGGAACAAGACATGTCTACAATTACTGGTACTCAACAACTCTCTGAAATTAATCAAAAAGTACTACAAGAAGGCGAGGTTTTACCACAAGTCACATTGAAAGATGGCAGTCGAGTACAAACCGGTACCGTCGCGACCATGCTGCACAATATTAATTTATATAATGCAGGCGTTCGCGGTGTGGTCGAAGAGGAGTTGATCTTAGCGGTGCCCACCTTATTTAAAGTGGGGATGTTTGATTTGTTCTCTGTAGAAGAGTGGATTAATGGCAATAATGCTGGCCGTAAATTTGTCGGAGAGAAAGCCCAAGAATTCTTGGATAATCAAGCTTAAATCTTTGCAACATTGTCTTTGAAAACACCGCTTTATTGTTTCTTTTCGTGCTTGTCTACTGATCAATAAGTAGGAAGTGTGCTATAACGCAACAACAGTCAAGATAACGATGAATAGGACAATATAAAATGATTGACTTATATTATTGGGGCACACCCAATGGCCATAAAATAACAATCGCCTTAGAAGAAATGGGACTTGAATATCAGATTTTCCCCATCAATATTTTGGAAAATGATCAGTTCCAGCCTGATTTTTTAAAAATCTCTCCCAATAATAAAATTCCAGCGATTGTCGATCAAAATGGTCCAAGAGGTGAACCGATTTCAGTATTTGAGTCGGGTGCGATCTTACAGTATTTAGGTCGAAAAACAGGTTTGTTCTATCCTACCGATGAGCAAGAGCGAGTCGAGGTTGAACAATGGTTGATGTGGCAAATGGGTGGTTTTGGTCCAATGCTTGGGCAAAACCACCATTTCAATAAGTTTGCCTCTGAACGTATTCCTTATGCGATTGATCGTTATGTGAATGAAACCAAGCGTTTGTATAGTGTCTTAAACAAACAGTTGATTGGTCAAAAGTTTGTAGCAGGTGAATACTCGATTGCGGATATGGCGATCTTACCTTGGGCATTGCGTTACGAATGGCAGGGCATTCAACTTGAAGACTACCCGTATGTGCAAGATTATATTGAACGCTTAACAGCTCGTCCTGCGATACAAAAAGCCTTATCGATCAAAGTTGGATGAGTCTGAATCAAAAGGCTGGATGGCGTTGCTATTTCAAACATTGGGTGATTGCAATGGGATTACTCTTCATCACAGCAATTTCATGCAGCCTAATGCAGTATTTCCTTGGAATTGATATTTTTTGGTTTATTGTTTTCGCCTTTATTGGAAGTCTCAGTTTAATTTTTTCATCTTTATTTGCTTGGTTACAGCTTGAAACTGGAAACTCATATTTCAGTACAGGGGTGTTTGTTGGATTTTTAAGTGTATATCTATTGTTATACATTTATCTTGACCTTACTGTGTCTATTGACTGGGCAGCAGTCTCTGCGGGGGAAATGCAACTGACGTGGTATCAAGAAATGGTCAAGTCTGATCTTACATTTTGGATCGCATTTCTTTTTCCATTCATTTTTTCAGTTGCGCATTTTTCTGTTCGATCCAGAACAGCTAAACGCAAAAACTAATCCTTGGCAAAGTCATGCTTTCAATCGTGTAAGCTTGATTCTTTTATAATTGTGTAATTTTTCATCTGGTCTATGCATGTTCAAGCTACGATGATTTAAGTTCATTAAAGATCAAGCATCATGCAAGCAAAAATATCAGCCCTTTATTTAAAAAAGCTTGGTTTTGACGGCGAGTTTTTACCGACCTTGGATCATCTTAAGACCTTATTAAATCTCCATGTGCAAACGATTCCTTTCGGTAATTTTTCCTCTTTTCTTGGAGAGGAGGTCTCTTTAGAACCCAATCAACTTGCTCAGAAATTATTGCTTGATGGACGCGAAGGCTATTGCCTCGAGCAGAGTACCTTGACCAGAATCGTACTTACTGAATTGGGCTATGAAGCCTTTAATGTGCTAGGACGGGTCTATTATCAAAGTTCGCCTGTCAGTACGCCTGTGAGAACTCATTTGGTCACACTGGTACGTATAGATCAGCAATTGTTTTTGTATGATCCTGGATTTGGGGGAATGACCCCGACCACGGTTCTATCTCTTGATCAAATTGGTGAAACACAGCAGACACCACTCGAACCTTTCAGATTTGTTGAGCTTGCACAGAGTGGTCTGGATGTGACAGTGCTGACGGAAATGACATATATGCTGCAAGTCAGTATTCATAATCAATGGATCAATGTCTATGCGATTAACCCCCAACAGCAGATTGCAGACGCAGATGCCTTGATTGCGAATTGGTATATTTCCACCTCACCTGAATCCTTATTTACCCAGTATTTAATGTTATCTACTGCCAATGCCGAAATGCGAATTACCTTAAAAGATCGTGTTTTAAGAACACATGGCAAAGGAAACTCTGATAAGAAAGAGTTATCTACTTTTGATGAGTTTGAGGATGTGATTAAAACAGTCTTTCGGATTGATATTTCGCAGGGGATGCTTGAAGCGACTTGGGCAAAATTAACCTTGAATCCATAGCGTTCACGTTATATGGTCTGCTCTTCATGCTGTGTGGCTCCGAGTTTAAGAGAACCTTGTTTTGATGTCTTATTTGTTATTGTTTCTCTCAGCCTTCGGTGCTGCCACCTTATTACCGTTACAGTCTGAAGCGGTATTAATGACCTTGCTGGTACAAGGGCTTTCTAATCCATTCTATCTCATCTTAGTTGCGACGGTAGGCAATGTATTGGGCTCCTGTGTGAATTGGTGGCTAGGACTAAAAATTGAACACTTTAAAGATAAAAAGTGGTTTCCTGTTTCAGAACAACGGTTGTTACAAGCACAGCAGATTTATCATAAATATGGTTTTTATTCGTTACTACTGAGTTGGACGCCTGTGATTGGTGATCCCATTACCTTGATTGCTGGACTGATGAAGGAAAACTTTTGGCGATTTTTATTGATTGTTACCATCGCCAAAGGTGGGCGTTATTTAACGTTATATGCTTTATATCTCGGGCTGTTTTAATGAGAAAGGGAAAGATGGCTCTTTCCCTTTTATTTAGTGATCCGAACCTTTAGTAATATCGACTTTGAATAAGTCATTGGTTTTAAACCAGCAATAACTCACTACGGCAAGTGTCATACAACCGCCAAGAATAGTTGCAGTGATTGTGCCGAGGTATTTGGCTGCGAGACCCGATTCAAAAGCACCGAGTTCATTACTCGACGAAACGAACATCCCATTCACTGCTGCAACGCGACCGCGCATATTTTCGGGTGGAAAAATTTGCAAGATGGTTTGACGAACCACGACCGAAACACTGTCACAAGCACCAGTCATGGCTAAAGCAAATAATGAGAGCCACATATGATTTGAGAAGGAGAACAGAATGGTAAAAATACCAAAACCTGCTACCGCTAGTAACATATTTCGCCATGCATGTTGCATTGGCGGAAATTTGGTCAGTGCAATCATGGTGATCAGAGCGCCAATAGATGGTGCAGCACGCAAATAACCAAGACCTTCAGGGCCGACTTTTAATATTTCTTCGGCAAAAATTGGCAATAATGCAATTACACCACCAAATAACACCGATACTAGATCAAGTGAGATCGCCCATAAAACGATTTTAGTTTTCCAGATAAAGCGGAAACCATCAGTCAGGCTTTGTAGTACATTCTCCGTTTCCATTTTCGGGAAAGTACGTTTTTGCAAACGCGTAATTAAGATAAAGCAGGTGGCCAATAAAGCTGTAACAGCAAATAAGCTGGTTTCACGTCCCAAAAAAGCTAGCATAAAACCACCGAGCATAGGACCGATGATCACACCACTTTGCCAGCCAATTGTGGTCCATGTTGCACCATTGGCATACAGTTCACGTGGAATCAGAAAAGGTTTGAGTGAGGTTGCCGATGGATTATAAAAACCTCGAATGGTTCCTAAGGCAAAAATGACGGCATAGATCCCCAAAGAAAGACTGCTGATTCCAATTTTTTCTAAACCATGTAAGTGGAACAGCGCCCAAAGCACTAAGGGTAAAGGAATTGAAAAGAATAAGCAGATTTTCATAATGGTCTGCTTATTCAATTTGTCGGCAAAATAGCCGCCCCATAAAGACAGCGTGATAAATGGAATCGCTTCTGCCAAACCAATGAAACCCAAGGTGAGTGGATCACGGGTGATTTGATAAAGTGAATAGGCGACGATAATTTCCTGAATCAAAATTGCCAGTGTTAAGCAGAATTGATTAACGGTCACGATAGAGAAATCTCGGTACCGCAATGCAGCGAAAGCATCATGTTGTATAGTCATATTCTTTTGAATTTAAGAGCTTGTATTTATTATAGGTGTTAATTTTATGGATGTTTCTCGTAATTTGAGAATTGGTTATAGAAAATAACGTTTATAGAAAAGAGACGATTTGCTATCAAAAAATGAGCATTTTACTTTTGTTTTAGCTTACTATGCTTTAGAATACTGGCTCCCTTACCTGCAGGTCGTTTTTGCAATGGTGCAAACGTTCCGAACAGGTGTTCAAAAGAGGTTGTTATGCCTAAGATGAAAACTCGCCGTGGTGCAGCTAAACGCTTCAAAGCGACTGCAAACGGTTTTAAGCGCAAACAAGCGTTCAAACGCCACATTTTGACCAAAAAATCTGCTAAGCGTATCCGTCAATTGCGCGGCTGTGTAATGGTTCACGTAAGTGATGTTGCATCAGTTCGTCGTATGTGCCCATACATCTAAGGAGATTATAAATGGCTCGTGTAAAACGTGGTGTAGTGGCTCATCGTCGTCACAAAAAAATTCTTGCTCGCGCTAAAGGTTACTATGGTGCTCGTTCACGCGTTTATCGCGTAGCGTTCCAAGCGGTAATCAAAGCTGGTCAATACGCTTACCGTGACCGCCGTCAAAAGAAACGTCAATTCCGTGCTTTATGGATTGCGCGTATCAATGCTGGTGCTCGTCTTAACGGTTTGTCTTACAGCCGTATGATCGATGGCTTGAAAAAAGCTCAAGTGATCATCGACCGTCGCGTATTAGCTGACATCGCTATGCATGATGCAGTTGCATTTGCTGCTTTAGCTGAAAAAGCTAAAGGCGCATTAGCTGCATAAGCTTAGAGATTCAAAGAAGGCCGCTTTTTAGCGGTCTTTTTTATTTTTAGTGAATTGGATTTTCAATAATAGATAATAATCAGAGATAGATGATGCAAGATAAACAATTTTTAAATGATTTAATTCAACAAGTCCAACAAGGTCGCTCATTTAAATATTTATATTTCTGGGGACATACCCCAAAGCAAACCAATCATGTCGACAAAAGTTGTTTTAGCCAGTGGTTTCCATCGCCATTCAAGCAGGAGGGTATTGAATATCTCACGGCGGAACATTATATGATGGCGCAAAAAGCAAAACTCTTTAACGATGATGAGAGATTTAATCAGATTTTGAAGGTCACACATCCGAATGAAGCAAAACAGTTAGGTCGAAAAATACAGCACTATGACGAACAGCTGTGGCAGGAAAAGCGTTTTGATATCGTGGTACAGGCAAATTTGGCTAAATTCTCACACTATCCAGAATTAAGAGATTTTTTAGTTGCCACACATGACCGTATTTTGGTTGAAGCATCGCCTGTCGATAAGATTTGGGGGATTGGTATGGCACAAGATCACCAGCATATCCAAGACCCGAGCCAATGGCAGGGATTAAACTTACTTGGTTTTGCACTCATGCAGGTGCGCACTCAGTTGCTATAGGCACAAAATAACAAGGCCACTTTTAGCAGTCTTGTTATGCTTTATATTTTACTTTCTGGACCAAATCATCAGAAAAGTAATCACGCCAAGCGTTATTACTATAAATTTGGCGAATTCATAATGGTTAACCAACCAGAACACCCCGTAGAGTAGCCCAATGACAATTGCTAGAAAGAAGATCAGATAAAGCGTCGAGGCCGTAACAGATGTTGGCTTTTCTTCTGTCGTTCGATCATTGTTGAGCTCATTATTTGCTTCAATATTGATCTGGGGTTTATGTTGACGTGATTGTGGTGGAATATAGGAAAAATCTTCGTTCACGTATGCTTTCTCATAGCTATTTGCACTATGTGAAAGTAGGTTGATTAATGCATTGTTTAAATCTGCTTGGAAAAGATCTATTTCTGTATAATTTTGATCAATAATATCAGCATAAAATGATCTTGAAGCTAGTGCCATTGCCACTTCAGTTTTGATTTGCTCTTGTAAATCACAGAGCTTATTTATCCAAGAAAATGCCAGATTGAATTCAGGACTAGGCTCATCAAGAAAAGGATAT
The DNA here is from genome assembly GCF_013072695.1 of Acinetobacter sp. Ac_5812. GTDB lineage: Bacteria > Pseudomonadota > Gammaproteobacteria > Pseudomonadales > Moraxellaceae > Acinetobacter. The sequence goes on along the minus strand of NZ_LXUK01000025.1, from coordinate 30,299 downwards.
TCGGCTATTTCATTTTTTAAAAATAAGTTATTGGTTAAGACAAGGCTTTTATCTTTCCTGAAATTAAACGAACTATCTAAAAATGTATTTTGAAAGTACTCATGTAGGTTTTTCCAATTTAGGTTTTTCTTAAACTCATCAATAACTTGTAGTTGTTTTTTATCTAATTTAATTAGAGTAAATAATAGATATTTATGATAGTTTTGAGAGGATGTAAAACCACTAAATTCACGGGGATCCGTAGACATCGAAAATTTTTTTACTTTTTCTGCATGTACTTTAACTAAAGCAAAGTTTTGATCTGTTCCCAAGAAGATGGCTACTGGATAATTGCTTATATCAAAAATGAACTGTTTAAAATGCTGAGTAAACTCAGGAAAGAGTAGATCAAAAGGAATGAGTTGGCAGCGCTGAATCTGTTGATCTCTGAGATCGGCAATGAGATGAGAAATTGAATCGTAACGTAATTCATTGGTTTCTAAATCACGTAGCATAAAAAGGTCATGAGTTCTATCACACCAGTCATGTTCGATATGATATTCAGCAATTTTATGATCAAAATAGCGTTGAGCATTATGTTGTAAGCCTAAGATAAAGGTCCAGTAATTATCGGTCATTGTTTTATGTATGCTGTTATTGGTGGGAAGCTAAGCTTATGATCATAGCTGAAATTAATGATGGATTAAAACGTGCGCAGACAATATCACTTTAGGCAAGTTGGAGCGGATACTTATATTTGGGATGTTCATCATTTGCTTGAGCTAAGCAAAAACTTGATGCCTAAGAAGGTTTTACTGGCTGATATTCAAGAGTTAAACGAAGCCTATTGGTTTCCAGATCAATATCCAACAACACAACAAATCATTGAGCACTTTCAACTGATTCAAGATGCTGATCTGAGTTATCCGATTATCTTATGTGCACAAGGGCGTGTGATGGATGGGATGCATCGTGTCGCTAAAGCCAGTTTACTTCAACACACAGAGATTTTCGCCGTGCAATTTGAACAAACCCCTGAACCTGATTTCCTCAATATGGATGAAGATGATTTAGATTATGATGAGTAAGACAATCTATTGATTTATCTAATGATTACATAACCCAAACATGTTCGATTAGACTTTTACACTGAAATCTTTTTACAGTAAAGAAAACAGCATCAGGATAAAAATATGTTAGTGAGCGTAGAAGGGTTACAGCAAGGCGCATTTGAAACAGAACTGATTATTGTGCCTAGAAAGGGTGAAACCATCCGAATTTTTTATGGGCCAGATGCTGAAGTTGAAGGTGAAATTGAAAATGTACATCACATTGTTAATCAGCATGATGGCGGGCATAAAGTGATTATCAGAATTCGACCGACTTTCTAAAACGATAAAAGAAAAACCTAGATGGCGTGATCTAGGTTTTTTCATGCATGGTGTTGCTACAGACCAAAATAATAAGCAAGCAGACAGATAATTACCGTTAGGATAATCAGTTTAATAACCCCTGATGTGCCAACTATATGATGTTGGGTTTTATCTAGTTGATGCGGGATTTCCATGGTCCGGTCAATGATTTCAGGTTCTTCTGCTGTAAGTTGGGCGGTTTGGTAATGATTTGCTGTTTTCACAATCAATTTTGCAAATAAATCATCGGTCTTCTGGGCGAAATTACGCAAATTGATTTGTTCTTCAGGACTGATCAATTCACCTGTCGCATGATAAGGATGTTGTCTTTGTTGTTCCAAATAATCAGCCAAAGCTTGAGTACGATGTAACAGGCGATGCGCACAATCAGCGGGATAATCAGTTGGAATCAATGCAAGTTGCTGGTTTGTTGTACTGATCGAATCAAATTCATAGCCATAGAAAGGAAGGTCCTGTTGTTCTGGCTCAGAAAAATGTTCTGCATATTTACTATCGAACAGTTCTTTCTCCAAGAAAATGACAACCTGATTCCAATTCACCTTCTGTAAGTCAGCATCAATTTTTTTCGCGTATTTATCATTCAACTCATAACGCCAAAACACTTCTTGGCGGAGTGTTGTTTGTTGGGATGTGGGTGCATCAAAGGCTTGATCGTTGTTATCCCATTCAGCCAGTTCATGTCCACAAATCCATGCGGTTTTTTTATTGCCTTGATGGCTTACAATAAAATGTGCAAAGGGAAGCAGCTCAACATTGGCATTGGGATTCTGCTCATCATTAAGTACGCTAGATAAATGTAGACTGAGTTTTTTAACCCCTTGTTTTTTTAAGCCTTCAAGCCAAATCTGGAAATGTTGTGCCAACAGGTGTTGAGAGAGTAAATCCCTAAAGATCAGTCGATTTTGATTGAAAATCGGATGTTCGATCCAACGACTAAAATTGAGTTCACCTGCAAGAAACTCGTTGCCATAAGTCACAAGTGTAAGCTGTTGTTTCCAGATTTGATCAAGCGCCATCGTTATTCTTTCTCATTGACGATATCGGTATCTTATACATTTTATTCAATTATTGATTAATTTTTACGAAAATTTAAGTCATCTGCTTCATATTCTTGTTGTTTTATCTTTAAATTAAAACTGAAAAAGTACTCTATTTAAACAGTCGTTTATCTTCATTAAATAGGTAAAAAGCTGATAAACTATAGCGTTTTATTATATTTCTATATTTTGTTGCTTTGAGAGTTACTATGTCACTGGAAGCCCTGACCACTGAAGCGCTTGCTGCCATTGCAGCGGCTCAAGACCTTGCTGCACTCGATCAAGTCCGTGTGCAATTTACAGGGAAGAAAAGCCAGCTTGCAGAGCAGTCGAAAGCACTTGGAAAAATGGATCCTGAAGAACGCAAAGTACAAGGTGCTGCGATTCATGCTGTTCGTGAAGCAATCAATACAGCTTTGACTGAGCGTCTACAAACATTACAACAAGCTGAACTTGCAAAAAAATTAGCAAGTGAAACCATTGATGTTACTTTACCAGGTCGCGGTCAGCGTATGGGAAGTATTCATCCTGTTACTCAGGTGCAAGAGCGTATCTGCCAGTTCTTTACCAAAGCTGGTTTCCAAATTGCGTATGGTCCTGAAGTTGAAGATGATTATCATAATTTTGAAGCCTTAAACATTCCGGGTCATCATCCAGCTCGTGCTATGCATGATACCTTCTATTTTGATGCAACGCATTTGCTTCGTACCCATACCTCGGGTGTACAAATTCGTACAATGGAAACTAGTCAGCCGCCAATTCGTATCGTGTGTCCAGGTCGTGTATATCGTTGTGACTCGGATCAAACGCATTCGCCTATGTTCCATCAGATCGAAGGCTTATACGTTGCAGAAAACACCAGTTTTGCCGAGTTAAAAGGTTTATTGATTAACCTGTTAAATGAATTCTTTGAAAAAGATTTGAAAGTACGCTTCCGTCCTTCTTATTTCCCATTTACTGAGCCAAGCGCTGAAGTAGATATTATGGATGAGCGTGGTCGTTGGTTAGAAGTTTTAGGTTGTGGCATGGTACATCCAAATGTACTGCGTGCTGCAGGGATTGATCCTGATAAATACAAAGGCTTTGCTTTTGGTTTAGGGGTAGAGCGTTTTGCAATGTTGCGTTATGGCATCAACGATTTGCGTATGTTCTACCAAAATGATGTGCGTTTTTTACGCCAGTTTGCCTAAACAGATTTGGACCTCTCCCTAACCTCTCCTAAAAGGAGAGGGGATCAAAAGTAGATTTATAGGTTTTTAACAAAATGAAAATTAGTGAAAATTGGTTACGCACGTGGGTGAACCCTGCAATTGATAGCGAAGCACTTTCTGATCAATTGACCATGTTGGGCTTGGAAGTTGATGAGTTAGCACCTGTAGCAAAACCATTTACTGGCGTGGTAGTCGGGGAAGTTCTAACCGTTGAACAACATCCAGATGCAGATCGTTTACGTGTAACCACAATTAATATTGGTTCTGGTGAACCATTACAAATTGTATGCGGCGCGCCAAATGTTCGCGTGGGTATGAAAGCCCCTGTTGCAACCATTGGTGCGGTATTGCCTGGCGATTTTAAAATTAAAAAGGGCAAGCTGCGTGGTGTGGAATCACAAGGCATGCTCTGCGGTGCTTCTGAAATTGATTTAGAAGACAAAATCGATGGTTTGTTGGAATTACCTGCTGATGTACCAGTGGGCATGAATATTCGTGAATACTTAAAGCTTGATGACAATGTCATTGATATCAGTATCACTCCAAACCGTGGTGACTGCTTTAGTATTCGTGGGATTGCGCGTGAAATTGCAGTAATTAACCAGCTTGAAGTAAATGAACCAAATATTCAGGCTGTTCCTGCATCAATTACTGATGAGAAAACAGTAACGATTAGCACAGAAGGTACGCCTCGTTATTTAGGGCGTATCATTAAAAATGTCAATGTGAAAGCGCCGACACCTGAGTGGATGGAACAGGCATTGGCACGTTCAGGGATTCGTACCCATAGTATTTTGGTTGATATTACCAACTATGTGTTGCTTGAATTGGGTCAACCCATGCATGCATTTGACTTGGCAAAAATTGAAGGTTCGATTCAAGTCCGCCAAGCACAGCCACAAGAAAAATTGACCTTGCTCAATGATCAAGACGTTGAATTGCAAGATGACATGATGGTGATTGCGGATGATCAGAAAGTTCTGGCTATTGCAGGGATCATGGGTGGTTTGGACTCATCGGTTACTGATGATACTCAAGACATCTTCCTTGAAAGTGCATTCTTTGCACCTTTAGCGATTGCAGGTCGTGCGCGTCGTTTTGGTTTGCATACCGATTCATCACAACGTTATGAACGTGGTGTGGACTTTGAATTACCAATGATTGCTATGCATCGTGCTTCTGAGCTGATTCAAGCCTTTGCTGGTGGTGAGTTTGGTCCAGTAACTGTTGCTGAACAGACAGAATTGCTTCCAAAGCGCGAAGCAATTGTATTGAAGCAAGCACAAGTTGATCAATTGCTAGGTTATGTTGTAGCGAGTGAATTTATTGCGGATGCATTAACGCGTCTTGGCTGTGTGGTTGAAAGCAAAGCTGAAGGTGAGTGGAGTGTTGTTCCACCATCGCATCGTTATGACATGGCAATCTATCAAGATTTAATTGAAGAAGTTGCCCGTATTCACGGTTATGACAACATTCAAATCAGTTTGCCAAAAATTGATGTAAAACTGCAAACATACCAAGACCGTTTTGAAATTGCACAATTACGTCAAACTGTGGTGACACTAGGCTATCAAGAAGCAATTAGCTTTAGCTTTGCCGATGCAAAACTTGAAAAGCAATTAAATCCAAATGTACAGCCATTGATGCTTGCCAATCCTATTTCAAGTGATTTGGCTGCAATGCGTAGTACTTTGTTGTCTAGCTTAATTCCGTGTGTACAGTACAACTTAAACCGTCAACAGCAGCGTGTACGTTTCTTTGAGTTGGGGCTACGTTTTGATTATCAGGGTGCGCAAAACATTCATGATCTAAAACAGATCCCAACTTTAGCATTGATTGCTGTTGGTGCTCGTGTAGCAGAATCATGGCATGCAAAACCTCAATCAATGGATTTCTTTGATTTCAAAGGTGAGATTGAAGAGATTTTAGCTGCCGGTCGTATTAATGCTGACTTTGTTCGTACAGAGCGTGCATGGTTGCATCCTGGTCAATCGGCAGAAATTTTGGTGGATGGACAATCGATTGGTTATTTAGGTCGTCTGCATCCATCATTGGAAAATGAACTTGATTTGGGTGTAACTTGGGTCGCAGAGCTGGATCAACAGGCAGTTTTGCAATCTTATGTATCTAATTTTACAGAATTATCACGTTTTCCATCGGTTAGACGTGATATTGCGCTTTTAATCTCTGATAATATTGAGGTAAGAGATATTCAGCGGTTAATTGAGCAGACTGGTGGTGAGTTACTCGACTCAGCATGGTTGTTCGATGTGTATACGGGCCAAGGGGTTGAACAAGGCAAGCGTTCTTTAGCTTTTGCAGTGTTATGGCAACATCCAACTCGTACGCTTGAAGATGCTGAAATTAAATCTGGTATGGATAACATTATTCAAGTGTTGGAAGACACTTACCAAGCGACATTGAGGGCCTCATGACAGCATTAACAAAAGCAGATATGGCGGACCATTTAAGTGAGCTTACTAGCTTAAATCGCCGCGAAGCAAAACAAATGGTCGAGTTATTTTTTGACGAAATTAGCCAAGCATTAATTGCGGGTGAACAAGTCAAACTTTCTGGCTTCGGTAATTTCGAGTTACGTGATAAGCGTGAACGTCCAGGACGTAATCCAAAGACAGGTGAGGAAATTCCAATTTCTGCACGTCGAGTGGTCACGTTCAGAGCGGGTCAGAAATTTAGACAGCGCGTTGGGAATGAGCAGATCGATTGATCTGCTTTTTTTATGCCAATCTTTTATTTATAGAAATGTTAGGCATAAAAAAAGAGAACCGAAAGGTTCTCTTTTTTCGATAATCTAAAACTAGATTATTGAGCAGCAGAAGCTTCAACAGGAGCAGCTTCAGTAGCAGCAACGTCAGAAGCAGCAGCAGCAACGTCAGAAGCAGCAGCTTCAGTAGTAGCAACAGCTTCAGAAGCAGCAGCATCAACAGCTTCTACAGCTTCAGAAGCAGCTTCTACAGCTTCAGATGCAGCAGCAGTAGCGTCAGTAGCTGGCGCTTCTTCTTTCTTAGAGCAACCAACGAAAGCTAAAGTAGTAGCAATAGCAGCAACAACAGCGAATTTTTTGAATAACATGGCATCACTCTCATAAAATTGTGAGATTAAAAAAAACCTTAAGTTAGTCTGTTTGTGCTTTTATTATTCCTAAACGCTTTAGGTAACAACGCAGGGAGCAGCCTAACTGGTCTGATGCTATCCTATCAAAGCAATTCATGAATTACTACTGTTCTGTCCAACAAAACGACAAAAATGGGCAGAATTTGGCTGTTTTTTGATAGAAAATAACTATGGAGAATAAATTTTAAATCGGTAAGTTGTGGAAATAAAATGACTTATTTTTTAAATATTCAAATAAATCAACATAATAGTGTTTTTGATAACTTTTTTTAAAAAATGTAAATATTGTGTAATCAAGTCAACCAAATAAAAAAAGCTACCATTAAGGTAGCTTTTTCTTTGGACTTTAGGTCGATGCCTTTCGTTTCATTTGATCGAAGAAGTCATCATTGGTTTTGGTTTCTTTCATGCGATCTAATAAGAATTCCATCGCTGCAAGCTCATCCATCGGATGTAATAACTTGCGTAGAATCCAAACTTTACGAAGATTCTCTTCGCTCATGAGGCGTTCTTCACGACGAGTACCTGATTTCTTGATATTCATTGCAGGGAATACACGTTTCTCTGCAATACGACGATCAAGGGTAATCTCTTGGTTACCTGTACCTTTAAACTCTTCATAAATCACATCATCCATTTTACTGCCAGTTTCAATCAAAGCAGTAGAAATAATGGTGAGTGAACCACCTTCTTCAATATTACGTGCAGCACCGAAGAAACGTTTTGGACGCTCTAACGCATGTGCGTCTACACCACCAGTTAATACCTTGCCTGATGAAGGCACTACAGTGTTGTAGGCACGAGCAAGACGGGTAATCGAGTCAAGCAGAATCACAACATCTTTTTTGTGTTCAACCAGACGTTTCGCTTTTTCAATTACCATTTCAGCAACTTGAACGTGACGGGCTGGTGCTTCATCAAATGTAGATGCAATCACTTCACCACGAACAGTACGCTCCATTTCGGTAACTTCTTCAGGACGTTCGTCAATTAAAAGCACAATTAAGAATACTTCAGGGTTATTACGGACAATCGATTGCGCAATGGTTTGTAATAACATTGTTTTACCCGCTTTTGGCGGTGCAACAATAATAGAACGTTGACCTTTACCAATTGGCGCGACTAGATCGACAACACGAGAGGTTAAGTCTTCTGTTGTACCGTTACCCAATTCCATTACTAACTGCTCAGTTGGGAATAATGGAGTAAGGTTTTCAAATAGAATTTTATTACGTGAGTTTTCAGGCGTATCGTAGTTAATTTGGTTTACTTTTAATAAAGCAAAATAACGTTCACCTTCTTTCGGTGGACGAATTGTGCCAGTAATCGTATCACCGGTACGTAAATTAAAGCGGCGAATTTGTGATGGGCTGACATAGATGTCATCTGGTCCTGCTAGATATGAGCCAGCAGCAGAGCGTAAGAAGCCAAAACCATCAGAAAGAATTTCGAGAACACCATCACCAAAGATTTCTTCGCCGTTCATGGCGTGGCGTTTTAAGATGGCAAAAATAATATCTTGTTTACGGTTACGTGCCATGCCTTCAAGGCCCATAAACTCCGCAATTTTAATGAGTTCGCCAATGGGTTTTTTCTTGAGTTCAGTTAAGTTCATAAGTGGTCAGACAGAATGGAATAAGTGGAGGACTACGTTAGGGAAAGAATAAAAAATCGACCGCATACATACATGCTGAGGTAATTGTATTTACACAACCACGATTCAGTAGTCTGGTTCATTGTTTCAGAGAGAAATGTGAAAACAATTGTTATTGCCGAGCGGCGATCTTATGTTTTGTCTTGTAAGAAGCGCAATGAAGTAGATTCCATTCAAAGCTTCTTGATCCAGAAATATAGAGGAAATCAAGTAAATTGTCAATTTTTACGGAGAAATACGCGATTCAATGAGTCGCGTATTTCTTGTATTGACCGTGTGACAATCGAATTAGATGTTTTGGTCAATGAATGCTGCAAGTTTTGAACGCGGTGCTGCGCCAACTTGTTGAGCAACAACTTCGCCATTTTTAAACATCAATAATGCTGGGATATTACGAATGTTATATTTTACAGCAGTATCTTCACATGCAGTCACGTCAACTTTAACGATTTTTACTTTTCCTGCATATTCAGTTGATAGATCTTCAAGAACAGGTGCAATTGCTTTACATGGTGCACACCAGCCAGCCCAGAAATCAACAAGTACAGGGGTTTCAGCATCTAAAACATCTGCTTGGAAGTTAGCATCAGTTGTATTAACAATAGTCGCAGACATAAGGTTGCTCCAAATTTAAGAAATAAAGTGCGAATTTAATCATCATCACGATGAATATTACATTGCCGCTTTATTCAATGTAAGGGTTTGTTCTGATTATTCAAGTTTGAAAATGAAAAGTCTAATGGATGCTCACGATGTTGATCATCGACTTCTACAATCATTTATGCACGAAAAGCGAAAATACGCGACTTTTATTGCTTAAAATGACTTTAAAATTGTAAGCATGTGAATTACTCTAATGCGTGAATTGAGCATGGGTTTATATGAATAATGTCTGATTTTCTGATTGATGAAGAATTACTTGCTGCGATTGATATGGGATCGAATAGTTTCCATCTGGCAATCGCTCGTGTTGATCACGGTGAAGTTAAGAAAGTTGCTTCAATGTCAGAAAAAGTACAGTTAGCAGCTGGGCTTGATGAAAATAAAAATTTAACTGAAGCCGCGCAACAGCGTGGACTGGCATGTTTAGCCCGTTTTGTTGGGCGTTTGAGCTCAGTACAACCGAATCGTTTACGTATCGTGGCAACCAATGCCTTAAGACAAGCAAAAAATGGTCACGAATTTATCCAAAAAGCAGCCGAAATTTTACCGAAACCGATTGAAATTATTGCGGGTCGTGAAGAAGCACGTCTGATTTATTTGGGTGTTTCACATACCATGGCCAATGGTGGTCGACGTTTAGTCGTGGATATTGGTGGCGGTTCAACCGAGTTTATCATCGGTGAGGAGTTTGAGCCGCTGCATACCGAATCCTTACAAATGGGCTGTGTGGCCTATAGTAAAACCTATTTCCCTGATGGTGAAATTACCAGCAAAGCATTTGATAAAGCTGTGGTTGCTGCACGCAAAGAAATGTCCGCGATTGCCAATACTTATAAATCTGTGGGTTGGGATACCGTCGTCGGATCAAGCGGAACCATTAAAGCCTGTCGTCAGATTGCGGTTAATCTCGGTTTAAGTGATGAGCAAGAAAACCTGACCCGTGATGGTTTATATAAATTAAAAGACCGTTTGCTTAAATTTAAACATATTTCTGAAATTGATTTTGAAGGTCTACGTGAAGACCGTCGAGCAGTTTTGCCAGCCGGCCTTGCGATTTTGTATGCCATTTTTGAAGTTTTAGATATCGACAAATTGGCATATTCTGACGGTGCACTACGTGAAGGCGTGATGTATGACTTGCTCGGTCGTTTTAAGCATGAAGATATTCGTGACCGTAGTGTACAGGCGTTAATGGGGCGTTATAACGCAGACCCAAAACAAGCAGAACGGGTGGTGAATACCGCACAAGAGTTATTTGATGGTGTGGCTGATGCATTAAATTTAACGACTGAAGACAGTGACTTACTGCGTCGTGCAGCTTATCTGCATGAAATCGGTTTGGCGATTAGCCATGGTGGTTATCACCGTCATGGGGCATATTTATTGCAACATTCGGATATTCCGGGTTTCTCACAAATTGATCAAAATCATCTTTCGCACTTGGTTTCACATCATCGTCGTAAGTTACGTGCAGATGCAAAAAATGACGTTTTAAAGGTCGGTGGTAGTCATTTAATCTACCTGTGCTTATTACTTCGTCTTGCAGTTTTGCTGAACCATAGTCGTAGTGATCAGATGCTTCCTGCCATTGAACTGAGTGTTGTAAATGATCAACAATGGCAACTCAGCGTTTCTGGCGATGCTAAACAATGGCCTTTATTGGTTGCTGACCTGCATGATGAGCAGGTGCAATTTAAGCATTGGGACATTGAGTTAAATATTCAGTCAGACAAATTTGTTGATTAACCATATTATTATGGACCATTCTTGACTTATGAAAAATAAAGCGACTCAGTCCAAGGCTTGGGCTACGGTTCAAATTGCACGACACCCTGAGCGTCCGCAATTTCTAGATTATGTCAGTGAAATTTTTACTGAATTTGATGCACTTCACGGCGACCGTTTATTTGGTGATGATGGTGCCATGATCGGTGGTTTGGCGCGTTTCGACGGACAACCTGTGATGGTGGTTGGTCAACATCGTGGTCGCAGCACACGTGAAAAACTACAGCATAACTTTGGGATGTGTAATCCAGAAGGATATCGTAAATCACAACGTTTACTCGATATGGCGGAACGTTTCAATTTACCGGTGTTCACCTTCGTCGATACCATGGGTGCATACCCAGGTGTAGGGGCTGAAGAACGTGGTCAAGCAGAAGCGATTGCAACCAGCTTGGCACAACTTTCAAGTTTAAAAGTTCCTGTGATTGCCACGATTCTTGGTGAAGGCGGTTCAGGTGGTGCTCTCGGTATTGGTGTAGCCGATCGTGTGATTATGCTGTCACACAGTATTTATTCTGTGATTTCACCTGAAGGTTGTGCGTCTATTCTATGGAAAACCGCAGATAAAGCAGCACAAGCGAGTGAAGCACTTTCTCTAACTGCAGATAAACTTCGAGCTTTAGGCATTGTTGAATATGTTGTGGATGAAGGTGACGGTGCACACTTGCAGCCTGAAAAAGTCATGCATGATTTGAAAGATGTGTTAAAACAAGCTTTAGATGAATTGCAACCGATGGATGCGCAAGAACGATGCGACGCACGTTATCAACGTTTAATGAAGTTTGGCAGCAGCAATTTAGGCATCGCGTCTTAGCACAAACCCAGCATTTTTCTGAACAAACTCAATTCTTGATTGGGTGTAGCGGCGGCATGGATTCCATGCTGTTGCTGTTTCTAATGTCTGAACTTTTTCCGACTCAAACCCGTGCGATTTATGTTGATCATCAACTTCAAACGATGAGTGCTGAATGGGGCCATGTTGTACAGCAGCAGTCAGATGCCTTAAATATCCCGTGTATTATTCAACAAGTAGACGTTGCAACAGGCAATTTGGAACAACAAGCACGTCAAGCGCGTTATCAAGCGTATCAACAGCATTTACAACCCAATGAAATTCTAGTCTTGGCACATCATCAGCAGGATCAGGCTGAAACGCTATTATTACGCTTGCTTTCTGGAGCCGGTGTGCATGGCTTGGCTGCGATGCAGCAAATTGATATTCGTCAAGACATGACCATTTGGCGACCATTTTTAGATGTGAGTCGTGAGCAAATTGAACAATGGTCGCAGCAACTTGATTTTGACTATGTGACAGACCCAACCAATCACGATACACACTATGATCGGGCGTGGTGTCGAGAAGAATTATGGGATGTCTTACAAAAACGCTTCCCAAAAATGCAGGCAGCTGTGGCACGGACCAGTTCTCTGATGCAGGATGCTGCGGAAATACTGGATGACGTGTTACAGATGGATTGGCAACAATGTGCGACCGAGCGTGTACTTGATCTGATCGAGTTGCAGCAACTCTCGGCTGCGCGACAACGTCAATTGTTATCTGCTTGGATGAAGGGTTCGGATCAGTATCGCCCGAGTTATGATATGGTGCAGCGATTGCAGCATGAAGTCATTCTTGCAAAGCCAGATGCGCAGGCAACTTTACATCTCAATCAGCATTATTTCGTTCGCTATCAGAAGACGTTATATCGTTTAACTCACGATGAGTTGTACGCAGAAAAATTATTTTCCTTTCCAGATACCTCGTCACAACAGTTTGATCTGGGCGAAACCATAAATGTTGCGGCTGGACAATTTAAGATTGAAACTCAAAAAATTGGTTTTTCATCTCGGCTTTTAGGACGAGAGTTAACGTTGCTTAAACGACAGGGGGGTGAAAAAATTCATCTTTATGGTCGTGTTGGACATTGGCCTCTGAAAAAAGCCATTCAAGAGCTACAGATTTTGCCTTGGTTACGTCATACAATTCAAATATTAGTCGTAGATAATGTTATGCTTGGGGTTTTTAGCCCAAAGGGTTTTTGGTTGGCGCAATCTGATTATTTAGAGCAGGGCGGTTGGCAACCAAGTTTAATTTCTGACAGTGATGACTTTTTTCATCCGTCTTTATCATATGACGAGTAGGACATGGCGACAGCATTGAATAAAAATATTTGTTTTATTGGCGGTGGTAACATGGCGCAAGCCTTGATTGGTGGACTGCTTTCTCGCGGTTTACCCACAACCCGCATTACCGTTTCTGATCCGGTAGAGCAAATTCGTCACATATTAGAAGAAAAAGGCATTCAAACCACAACCGATAATGTTGAAGCTGTGAAACATGCAGATGTGGTGGTATTGGCGGTAAAACCCCAAGTGTTGGCAACGGTATTACAACCATTACAAGGTTTATTGTCAGATAAACTGGTGATCTCAATTATTGCGGGTGCTGAAATTCAAACAATTTCAGATTTAATTGGGGGCAGTCAACGTGTTGTGCGTGTCATGCCAAATACACCTGCATTGGTTCAAACGGGTGCACATGGGATTTATGCATCAGAAGCGGTCAATGCTCAAGATCGCGAGTTAACCAGTCAAATTTTAGCGGCGACTGGTTTAACGATTTGGGTGGAGAGTGAAGCCCAGATTGATGCAGTAACTGCAGTCTCTGGTTCGGGTCCTGCATACTTCTTCTATTTGATGGAGAGTATGATCCGTGCAGGTAAAAACTTAGGGCTCGATGAAAAAGTGGCGACGGCATTGACTTTGCAGACAGCCTTAGGCGCGGCGCAAATGGCGATTACCAGCTCCAATTCTCCAGCAGAATTACGTAAAAATGTGACTTCTCCAAATGGCACAACCCAAGCAGCTTTAGAGGTGTTTGATCGTGCGCAGATTTCACAAAATATTCAAGCAGCGCTTGCAGCAGCTCAGAAGCGTAGCCAAGAGCTTGCGCAAGAGTTGAGTGACAAGTCTAAATCGGTTTAAGTAGGATAAGACAATTATGGGTGCAAGTTCTGCGCTAATTTTTGGTGTTTTGATCAATGTTGCAATTTTATTGGTCTTTTTCCGTTTTTTAATGCAATTGGCGGCAGTCAGTCCATACAATCCTGTGGTGCTTTCAACTGTGAAAGCCACCAAGATTGTCGATCTGTTTAGCCGCATTTTCCCGACGACAGGTAAGGGCCGTGTCAATTTAGCGGCAGTTGCGTTGTTGGTGATATTGTATCTCCTGAAAATGTTTGGTTTGATGTATTTATCTGGACAGATGCCACATAGTGCGGTGTATCTGGTGATCACGACATTTGTGACCATGATTCAGGACTTGATTCGTTTCTGTCGTTATTTGATTTTTGCAACGATCATTTTAAGTTGGGTGGTGATGTTTACGCAGTCACGCTCACCTTATATCGAAGTGATTCAGGAACTTGCTGAGCCTTTACTGGCACCTTTCCGTCGTTTATTACCAAACATGGGAATGATTGACCTCTCTCCAATTTTGGCATTTTTGGCTCTATATGTAGCTGAAATCCTGATGAATGAAGCAGCTAAGGTACTTTTAACTGGCCTTTAAGCAAGCTTGGTTCAATAAAAAATGGGCGTGATGCCCATTTTTTATTTCTTTATTAAGCGTTGTCGGATGACTTGATTGAGTGGATTGGAAAAATAGCGTGCGATCAAAGCACCCAGTCCAATGGCAAGAACGAAATAGATTAATAATAAGACCAGTTTAATGTTGCCCTCGGTGATTGCAGGCGTATAAAACAGTTTAAAAAAACCTAAGATAATCAGATGGAATAAATAAATTTCATAACTGTTCTTACCGATGTTTTGTAGCAATTGAAAGCGTTGTTGCTGCCTACCAGTCTGTTCATTTGCCACATTCGCCAGAATCACGATTGCGGTCGCAAGTGCAAATAGACTGACTCCCCAAATACAGTTTTCTTTAATCGGTGCAGAAAAATAAATGATAAACATGGTCGCAATAGCCATGTATTTCAGACCTAACCAGGTTTTGGTTTGCAGTTTAAGTTGAGGAGCAATGAGTGCTGCGATACAACCCAAAGCAATCCCATCAAAACTAGAAAAGTAATGATAGAGGTACGCGCCACTTTCCTCACCATAATGTAAATATCTAAAATAAGGTGCAAATACAATCAGCGCGAAACAGATAAATAGAAAGTAGGGTTTTTTCTTAAAGAGCAGTGCTGTTAGTGGGAAAAGTAGATAGAAAACCTCTTCTACAGATAAAGACCATAACACCCCAAGCGCATAGTTGACCCAGCCATTCTCGATAATCAGGATGTTCATCCAAAAGGTCAGTGCTGCAAGATTGACGGTTGATTGAGCCACGACAATGCCATTAGGGGCTTGCGTCATAAAGGGTCTTAGCTCAAAAGCAGCTAAAAAATTAACCAGACAGATCAGCAAGATCAAGGTGGGCATGATGCGAGCAAATCGTGAAATGTAAAAGTCCCGAGTATTAATCTGATGTAATGCACCCCAACGTTTGATGGTGTGTGAGGTGATGAGATAACCTGAGATCACAAAGAACATGGTGACACCATAGTTACCATTTCGTGCTAAAAGCGTGGTGATGTTTTCACCAAAAACCTGAAAATTGATCGAGGTGTCAAATAACTTATAAGGAATATTGAAGTGATGCAGTAAGACCAAGAAAATTGAAATACAACGTAATGAATCAATAGAGTGAAAGCGGTTAAATTGAACTTGATTAAAGGACATATTGCATTCCTTTCTCCTATACGAAATAATTTTTATAAGATATTCTTTATTTTCAGTTTTCTTGTAGCGCAGGGGAGTTTATCCCCTGTCTGCAAGAAACATTTTGTTTTTGTGGTGTGCGGATGAGTTAGTGTGCTGCATCCCAGTTTGGACCTTGTCCAACTTCAACCACAAACGGCACGGAAATTTCTAATACCGATTGCATCACTTCAGCAATTTGTTTTGAAAGTTCATCGGCAATCGCAGCATCCGCTTCAAACACAAGTTCATCGTGTACTTGTAATAACAGCTTGGCCTGATCTTTAGGCAGAACTTTGTCCACTGCGATCATGGCAAGTTTAATAATATCTGCGGCACTTCCTTGTAACGGCGCATTGATTGCCGCACGTTCAGCCGCTTGTTTGATCATTTTATTGGTTGCCATAATGTCGGGTGTGTATAAACGACGACCTAAAATGGTTTCCACAAAGCCTTGTTCACGTGCAATCTGACGAGTACGTTCCATATAATCCAATACGCCCGGATAACGCTGGAAGTAACGTGCGATATAGCTCCGCGATTCTTCACGCGTAAAGCCGAGCTGACGGGTTAAGCCAAATTCAGACATCCCATACAGCAGACCAAAGTTAACAGCCTTGGCTTGGCGACGTTGGTCATTGGTCACATCTTCAATATCGATACCCAGTACTTCAGAAGCGGTACGACGATGCACATCCTGACCTTGCTGGAAGGCATGCACTAACGCATCATCTTGAGAGAAATGTGCCATTAAACGCAATTCGATCTGCGAGTAATCGGCTGCCAATAATACGCGACCTTCAGGTGCGATAAAGGCTTTACGAATTTGACGCCCAATCGGGGTACGGATTGGGATGTTCTGAAGGTTTGGATCAGTTGAAGACAAGCGACCTGTTGCAGTTAAGGCTTGATGATAGCTGGTATGCACACGATGCGTTGTATCATGCGATTGTTCAATCAGGCGATCAGTATAAGTATTTTTGAGTTTTGCCAAGCCACGATGTTCCAAAATGACTTCAGCCAATGGATGTTCGATTTTTTCTAAAATACTTTCACTGGTACTGTATTGACCTGTTGCTGTTTTCTTACCGCCTTTGAGTCCCAGCTTTTCAAATAGGACTTCGCCGACCTGTTTTGGTGAGGCAACATTAAAGGCTTCACCTGCCAGTTCTGCCGCCTGAGCTTCAAGCGTTTGAATGGTTTCTGAAAATTCAACACTAAGCTGATCGAGGAATTGATGGTCGAGCTTAATGCCATCTTCTTCCATTCCTGTGAGGACACGGGCAACTGGCATTTCAATATTATGTAGAATATTGACCAGTTCAGGAGAGCTCTTTAATTTCGCAGCGAGTACTTCATACAAGCGATAAGTGACATGTGCATCTTCAGCGGCATAATGTGCTGCAACTTCAAGCTCAATCTGATTAAAGGTTTTTTGCTTTGCGCCTTTACCTGCGATTTGTTCAAACGTCGTGGTCAAATGACTGAGATAAAGACGTGCAACATCATCCATACCATGTCGCGTTGCCGCAGCATTCAATACATATGAAGCCAGCATGGTATCGAAATACCAACCTTGAATGGTGATACCATGATTGGCAAAGATATGCGCATCGTATTTGAGATGATGACCAATTTTCCGTACTTGTTCATTTTCAAGAATCGGTTTGATCTGAGCGAGAAGCTGTTCTCGATTCAGTTGCTCAGGTGCACCTTCATAATCATGTGCAACAGGAACGTAATAAGCGTCCTTGGCATCAAATGCGACCGAGAAACCGACCAATTCAGCCACACGATAATCGAGGTTGGTGGTTTCCGTATCAATCGCAAAATGATCGGCTTGCTGCATACGTTGTAATAATGCATCCCAATCTTGTTGGTTCAATACCGTATGATAAGTCGCATTACCGAGTTGATCATCTTGGCTTGAAAGATTGGCATGATCTTCAGCAACCACGGGTTCTGCTTTTTGTTCAGCTTTGGCAATACTTTGCGATGTTTGCTGATAAGCAGGACTATTTGGATTATTTGGATGGTCTAAAGATTGTAACTGGTTGCGAAACTCTAATTCGGTATAGAGCTCGCGGAGCTGATCCACATTGGGATTGGCGAGTTTAAGGTCATGCCAATCTAAGGCAAGATCGAGATCACAGACGATACTGGCAAGTTGATGGTCAACTTTGATGTTGTCTACATTATCTTTAATATTCTGGCTGAGTTTGCCTTTAAGCTGATCAGCATTGGCAATAATATTGTTGAGTGTGCCATATTCATTCAACAGCTTCGCCGCTGTTTTTGCGCCCACACCCGGAACGCCCATGATACCATCAGATGCATCGCCCATCAGGGTAAGGTAATCGATAATTTGATTTGGATGCACCCCGAACTTTTCAAACACACCGGCTTCATCTAAAACACGTTCTTTAAAACTGTCTTCCAGTTTGACATGTTCATTGACCAACTGTGCCATGTCTTTGTCACCGGTCGAAATGAGGACATGATGACCTTCTGCTAAGGCCCGTTTGGTTAAAGTCCCAATAATGTCATCCGCTTCCGCACCCGCAAGAAAATACAAAGGAATCCCTTGCGCTTTGATCAAAGCGTGTAGATAGGGAATTTGTTGTGACAATTCCTCAGGCATACTTGGGCGATCACCTTTATAAATCGGCGATAACTTGTGACGAAAGGTGGGTTCAGGTGTATCAAAAATCACAGCCATGTGAGTCGGCTGAGTGCGACGCATCAGTTTTTGGATTGCTGAAATTGCACCACGTATTGCATTGGTATGTAAGCCAGTAGATGTGGTTAATGGTGGTAAAGCGTGAAAAGCACGAAATAAGAAATAAGACCCGTCAACCAAGACAAAAGGTGGCATTGCGCAAATCCTAATTATAAATTAGCTGCTATTTTACGTGAAAAAGCCGTGGCTGTCTTATCTGAACGTGGAAGAGTACGGCTAGTTGTGTCGTTGAAAATTTGCAGTATTTTGTATGTAACATTACCTGCTGAACTAGTGATCAAGTAATATGACTGCAATGAAGCTGTCAGAACTGATATAAGTCTATGTATAAAAACGACAAACAGGGAATTGTCATTGTTCTAATCGCGCTGACGATACTGCTCGCTTGTGCAGTTGCCTTCAAATGGCAAGGGACCATTGTTGCCGCTACAATTGGTTTGACCGTTGTTATTGTGCACATCCTGTCTGAAATTCATCAGCGTTTACTTCAACTAGAACAAGCAGCACCAAGCTATTTTGCATTGGGGGCTGGTATTGGCATACAAAAAATTGTGATATATGGCGCGGCACTCGTTGCGCTATTTGCCTATGCCAATACATGGATATGGCTCGCAGGTGGCGCTTTATTGGTATTACTCTTATGTTTGATTCATACCATCAGTGCCTTTCAGACTCGATTGTTGCATTTAGAGCAATATGCAACCCAATCACTACACCCAGATGTTTCAACTCAAGCTCAACAACAGGCTCTAAGCACTGAAGAATCTGTTGAATTAGTTGAAACGACAGCTTCAAACTCTTCTCGCTTTGAACAACAGCCTGCTTGGATGCAGGCTAAAGCTGAATCTTCACAGCATTCAAGTGATCCTGCCCCTGTACAGTTACCCAATTCAGCTCCAGTGCAAACACCTGCTTGGTGGCAGCCTGCACTGGACTGGATGATGCACGGCAATCCGATTCTCCGTGTTGCGGTCGCCATATTAATGGTTGGTGTGATTTTATTATTACGTTTTGCCAGTGAGCATTGGCAGCTCAGCCTAGGCGTAAAATTGGGTTTTATTGCAATTGCAGGTGTCGTCACCACAGTTGTAGGATATTTATTGCAAAAGAAAAATCAATTATTTGCAGTCGCTCTACAAGGTGTAGGGTTGGCGGTGATCTTCTTAACCTTGATTTTCTCACATCATTTTGCAGTGATTGCCAGCTTAAGCACCGCCAGTATGCTGTTTGTCTTTTTATTATTGGCAACGGTCTATCTGAGCTTAAAGCAACAGGCCTTGTATTTGGCTATGTTGGCATTGACCATGGCCTATCTAGCTCCACTGGTGATTCCTCAAAATCATCCTGATGTGATTTTCTTGTTTGGCTATTACTTTGTGATTAACTTGGCCGTGGCAGCGTTGAACTTTATTCAACCATGGAAAATTCTGCATCAAATTGCGTTCTTTGCCACCATGTTTATTGGTGGGGCAACCATTGGGATTTATGCCAAGACCACGCAGTTTGATACCTTGGATATCATTCTCTGGTTGCATATGGCGTTATTCATCTGGCTCAGTATTCGCTATAGCCAGTTGATGCTGCGTGCTCAAAACCAGCAGCAACAAACAGATCCGTCATCTGAGCGCTTACAGCCGATTTTAGATGTCGGTCTGATCTTTAGTGTGCCTGTCTTGGGCTTTTCCTTACATGCTTATTTGATGCATAACTCGACGACAGCTCTCACTTGGGGCGCTGTTGCACTTGCCGCGACTTATATTGCTTTAAATCTTTGGATTAAACGTCAGCATCCACAACTCTCAATTTTAGCCAAAAGTTTCTTTATTCTTGCCGTAGTATTTTTTGCATTGATTTTCCCGTTGGCTAAAGGGGCGCATTGGACCTCAACGGGTTGGGTGATTCAGGGTACGGCATTGATTGTCTGGGGCGTGACCGAGCGTTACCGATTAAGTCGCTATGTTGGTGTGGCACTGGTGCTATTAAGCTCAGTGGCATTACTGTTCCAAGTTTGGTCAAATGATCATTTCCCAATTTTAAGTACCGCGATTTTTGCGCTTGCCCAATTTATTTCGGCCTTTTATTTACTCAGCTATCAGCAAGTGGAAAAATATTTTAGTGCCAAAATGTTGAGTGGTGTTTTTCTTACCTTGGGAATGTATGCTGGGGCAATTGCTTGGGTTGAATTTCGACATTGGCAAGGGAACGGTCTGAGTCCTTATTTATTGACAGCGAGTGCTTCGTTGGCAGTTTTTAGTCTCATTGTAAAACGTTATGCAAAAACTTCGTGGGATACTTTGCAATTGCTGTTACTTGGGGCATTGGTTGCATTAGCTTATATTGAAAGTTTTGCTGCAAATATCTATCAACAGTTGCATTGGCCTACAGGTTTGCAACAAGAACAGTTTGTTGTGGCAACGATTATTTTGGCTTCTATTGTTATTGATGTTGATCAGCGTAGATTTGGGATTTGGGCAACGATTTTTTGGCTCAATTTAGCGATTATAGGTTTGGCTTTTTTCCCAATTATGCCATTGATTGGTTTTGCCATAATTCCAGTATTTTTTGCAGTCTTTTTATTTGCTACTAAAAATATTCAGCTGTTACAGCAATCTCCTGTTTGGTGTCTTAGTTTATTTTGGCTCGTCTTAGTCAGTTTAGATCTGCATTCAGCTGAGCAATATTATTACTTACCTTTACTTAACTTCACTGACTTACTGTCTTTACTGGTGTTTACAGGTCTGATCTGGGTGATTTATCATCATGACTTTAGTGCAGAGCGTTCGATGGAATGGGGCTTTAAAGTCACTACCATTTTGATTGGCCTATTGGTGCTGAGTAGTGTAGTGGTGCGAGCCATGCATCATTATCTGGGCACACCATTCTGGAGCGCAGCAATTTGGTCGAATGGTGATGTGCAACTCAGTTTGACACTATTGTGGGTTATTTTAGCCTTCATTCTGATGACCTTTTCCAGCCGCCGCCACATCCGACAAATCTGGTTTGTCGGTGCAGCTTTGTTAGGTATTGTGGTAGCGAAACTGTTGCTATTGGATTTATCGCAAAGTGGCACTTTAACCCGCGTGATTTCTTTTATTGGTTCGGGAGCTGTGATGCTGGTCATTGCTTATCTGGCGCCTTTACCCCCGGCAATAGAACAGAGTCAGAAAGAGAATTAACTCTCTTTCTGTTCCTTTTTGAGTTCTTTTTGATTGGCATATTGATCAACTTCATCATTCTCTAAGGGAAGAGGTCGATCAATCAGACCCATCTTCGGCACAGGAATCTCGATCTCATTTTCCAAGAAGCCATTACGAATGCGTTCCTGCATTTCATCGCGTACTTTGAGTGAGTTTTCCTGACGACACCACACTGCAAATAACAGTTCAATAGAGGATTCTCTAAAAGCCGTCACTGTGACCGTGGCTTTAGGGTCATCCATCACCAATGGATATTTGGCTGCCACTTCTAACAGAACATGTCGTACTTTAATAATGTCTTCGTGAAAGTTAATCGCTAAGGTGATTGGAATACGCCGTATCGGGTATTTAGACAGATTCATCACTGGTGTTCGGATCAGCTGTTCATTCGGCAAACGAATATAAACATTATCCAGCGTCAAAAGTTTAACTGAGAGTAGATCAATCGAAATCACTTCACCTTCAATGGTCTGACCTCGAATTAAGGTGATTTGAATAGTGTCACCGACTTCAAAAGAGCCTTCACCAATCAAAAACAAACCACTAATCAAGTTACTGGCAGAGGTTTGAGAGGCGAAACCCAAAGCAACCGTTAATATCCCTGCAGCACCTAAAAATACGCTGAGTTTAAAACCAGCTTCCCTTAAGCTAGTCATAATGAATAGCAAGAAGATGAAGTAAAAAATACCCCGACGCCATAACAAACGCTGATGTGCATTAAAGCGGCTGCCTACCGTACGAATAAAGGCATTTGAAACCAAACGTGCAATCAGGAAGCCGATAAAACATAAAATAATGGCGACTACGATTTCACTGAGTCGCTCCAAGTTAATGTTGGTGAAAACACTGGTTAGGCTGCCTGCAACATCTTTGGGAATATTCGAATTTGGCATCGCGACCCCTTAAAAAAATGAATCAAACATATTAAATAAAGTACTGCCAGGTGCACGAGGGGGATGCACATAGGTGACTTCACCCGCTTGGGTTGGGGTCTTGTTTTCAATACGAATACGTGCCGGATGATCTGTCCCTTCATAATAGACTTTGATTTGTGAGGTCCATAAACGACCTGTACTTTCACTATAAAATAAAGGCAGTGCTGGGACGGGGACATTCATACGGTCAAAACGCAGTTGATGGTGACTGGTATTGTGGAACTCAATTGGAGTCACCGCACGGAAAGCACGTGGTTTGAGTAGGTTTAAATCAATACGTCCATCGACTGAGGTGGCATAGCAAATCTCACCATTTTGTGGATCTTTACCGAACCATGTGTCCTTGGGTTGAATCACTGGAATATCAAATAAAGGTTCAGAGAGTCCATCTACCAAACCTGCAATCCATAAAGGCGTGCTGATATATAAGGTGCCACGCTGACCCGCAGGAATATAAATCGGATCAACGGGTCGAATCACCACCGAACGATCTGCCAAACGTGGCATCAAATGAAAGCTGCTATTGGTTTTGTGAAACATGTAGCGTTCGATTTTTGCAGGAGGTGGCATGGCAAATTCGATATCATTCAATATTCGCCACTGCTGCTCGTAGTCATATTGAAATTGAGGGCGATGATATTCCAAACGCCATTCTTTGATGCCGCGAGTAAGACGAAATAGCAATGAACCGAATTGCCAAGCTTTGGCCTGTTGAATTTCGAATTGTTGTTCGCCCCACCATTTCAAAGTATTGGAATGTGGCGCTTCATATTGATTATTTTGAGACAAGATGCAAAATTCCTGTGTGAGTATGCTAAACAGACTTCACGCTGTAATCTGCTTAGAGTACACTCACTGCTTTCTTTTATCATTATTTGTGTGATGCAAATACTTAAACAAATACAAATTCCTTATAGTTTCGCTAAACGACATGGCGTTTTGTTACGTTATGAAGGCGATCAAGTTTTTATTGTACGACGCAAGGACACCGCGCGTATTGCTTTGCAGGAAGCTCGTCGAATTTTGGGGAAATCAGCTCATGATCAACTTTGTACTGATCAAGAGTTTCATGCCTTACTGAGTTCCAGTTATGCAGGGGATACTGGGGAGTCGCAGCAGGTTGCAGCAGGCTTGGAAGATCATCCAGATTTATTGAGTTTGGCGGATCAAGTGCCTGAAGCGGAAGACTTGATGGATCAGGAAGATGATGCACCGATCGTGCGTCTAATCAATGCCTTATTGTCAGAAGCGATTCGGGTAGGTGCCTCGGATATTCATATCGAAGCCTTTGAGAAAAAACTCTCGGTACGTTTACGTGTCGATGGTCAACTACGTGAAATTGTCCAGCCGCGTCGTGAATTAGCGCCGTTGTTGGTATCACGTATCAAAGTCATGGCCAAGCTGGATATTGCCGAAAAGCGGATTCCGCAAGATGGACGTATCTCATTACGTCTTGCAGGGCGTGAAGTGGATGTGCGTGTTTCGACCTTACCTTCTTCGCATGGTGAACGTGTAGTCATGCGTTTACTAGATAAGCAGGCAGGGCGTTTAAACATGACCCATTTGGGTTTAATGCAAAATGACTATGAGCGTTTAACGCAACTGGTTCATCGCCCACATGGCATTATCTTGGTCACTGGCCCAACGGGTTCGGGTAAAACCACCACCTTATATGCGGCGCTATCGGATCTGAATGACAATACTCGCAATATTTTGACTGCCGAAGATCCGATTGAATACCAGTTGGAAGGAATTGGTCAGACTCAAGTCAACACCAAAGTTGATATGACCTTCGCACGTGCGCTTAAGGCGATGTTACGTCAAGATCCTGATGTGGTGATGGTGGGTGAGATTCGTGATCTGGAAACTGCGGAAATTGCAGTACAAGCCTCTTTGACCGGTCACTTGGTACTTTCCACATTGCACACCAATACCGCGATTGGGGCAGTAACGCGATTAAAAGATATGGGGATTGAACCGTTCTTGCTTGCCAGTTCACTGATCGGGGTGATTGCACAGCGTTTGGTACGAACTTTATGTCCGCATTGTGTCACGTGGCGTAAGGCTGATGATTTTGAACGACAAGTATTTCAGCATCTCAAAGTTGATGAACATATGGAATTGCCTGAACCACATGGTTGTGAAAAATGTTCACACGTTGGTTTTAGTGGGCGAACCGCAATTTATGAAATCGTGCCCGTAGATGAATCGATGCGCCGTCTCATTCATGGCAATGCAGCTGAATTTGAGTTGGAAAATCATGCGCGTCGTTACGCAGCGTCAATTCGTGATGATGGTTTATTGAAGGTCTTAGCTGGAAAAACCACATTGGAAGAAGTGCTTCGTGTGACCAATGAAGCTGCAGAAGAGTAAGCTTTTATCTTTAAATAAAAAAACAGCATGGTCAAACCATGCTGTTTTTTTTGAGCGGGAGGATTATGCAGTGGTCACGATATTGAATGTCACATCGATATTGCCACGCGTCGCATTTGAATAAGGACACACAATATGTGCAGCAGCAACCAATTGTTCTGCTTCAGCTTGTTCCATTCCAACTAAATAAACATTCAGTGTTACTTCGATACCAAAACCATTTGGAATCGGGCCAATGCCGACTTCACCCTCAACATAGGCATCTTTCGTAATCTTGAATTTATCTCGATTCGCAACAAACTTCATTGCACCTAAGAAACATGCAGAATAACCCGCTGCAAACAGTTGTTCTGGGTTGGTCACTGCGCCACCAGCACCGCCCATTTCTTTTGGCACACCTAATTGAACATCTAAAACACCGTCAGAAGACGTTGCACGGCCATCACGACCGCCAGTTGCTTTTGCTTTAGCACGATAAACCACTTGTTCTAGAGACATGATTATTATTCCTAAATATTATTGAATGCAATTAAATCGTACACGATATAAATAAAAAGACAAGTTATTCTTGTGTAAATTTTAAGCTTATTTGTTTAGGTTGCTACGAAGTTCGGAAAGCTGATCTTTTAGTGCCAATAATGTTGTAGGTGAGCACGATGCAGCTTGAGTCAATTGATTGGGAATATCAGTGGCTTGTAATTGTAAAGCTTGACCTTGTGCGGTCAGGGTAATAATCACTTGTCGCTCATCTTGACTTGAGCGTTTGCGAGTAATAAGGCCACCTGCTTCAAGTTTTTTGAGTAAGGGCGTAAGTGTAGATGACTCTAGAAATAACCGTTCACCGATGTCTGAAACCGTCAGTTGATCCTTTTCCCATAACACCAACATCACCAGATATTGTGGGTAGGTTAAGCCAAGTGGCGTGAGTAATTGGCGATAAACTTGATTCAAGGCAAGATTGGTCGAATAAATCAGAAAACATAACTGATTATCTAATAACAGTTGCGGATGTTCTTCGCCCATGCCGTCCTCAAATGGTAATTGAATCGGATCAGTATATCTTGCTCTGATCAATTACCTAAATAGTTTCAGTATCAATTCAAATCAAAAAAGCATAAGTTGCAAAAACCTATATTTTCTATAGATAACTTAAATTGAAAATTACCAAAGCTCAGCAATTTTTTTCATTAATCGTGCCCGATAGCGCGCGGTAGGATTGCTGAGATTATTTTGTGCTTCAAGTTCAAAATGTTGTTGCCAAGCTTTGATCATATCTAGGGTTGTGCCTTTTTGCTTAATCACGGCAACATCTTCACGTTGAATATTGTCCAATCTTTGTCTAGCACCTTCAGCACCCGTTCCCCAGCCAATGATCCATTGGCCAAAAGCATTGAGTGATAAGTTTTGCGGGGTAGACAAAACGCGAGATGATTGAGTGGATTCATCACCATCTACATCCACAGATGTCGCGTGAAGTTGTGCAGCTGTCCCCAAAAAAAAGAAAATAACAATAAATCTAAACATGTATAAAACTTAATAAGAATTAACGGATGATGTTACATCATAGCTCGCCCAAAGTTAGTTGACTTTGTTCTACTATGATCAATAATTTGTATTAAATCATGATTCTATAGGCCAGGCATTTATAAAAGTTGATCATTGCAGTCAGATTGATCTTATGTGTTTGTATTTTGTACAGTAGTGCATTGAAAGTAGTGTAAGGATGAAGAGGGAATTAATAGACAATAATCTTACGATGTTGCATTAACGGCATTGCAAGACGAAGTTTGTTTTGTGTTTCAAGATCAAACTCACTGGTGATTAGGCCGTGTCCTTCAGTTTCAATGCTTTGCAGCAATTGGCCGCGGCTATCTGTAATAGCTGCATGTCCCCAAGTTTGACGTTGTTCACCATGCCAACCTTGTTGTGCAGCACCTAAGACATAACATTGGCTGTCCATGGCGCGTGCTTGTAGCAATAATTGCCAGTGGAGCTGACCTGTGGTGTAAGTAAAAGCCGCAGGAGCAGTAAGAATATCTGCATTTTTTTGACGTAAGCTTAAAGCAAGTTCAGGGAAACGTAAGTCATAGCAGACCATCAGACCAATATTGCCAAAAGGTGTTTTTGCGACAACGACTTCATCACCAGGCTCAAAGAACTTGGATTCTTGATAACCACCTACAGCATCACCGACTTGTACATCAAACAAGTGGATTTTGTCATAACGTGCTTCAGTCCCTTCAGGACTAATACATAAGCTGACCGTGCGAACACGGCCATCTTGAATGACCGAGCCATCTGGACGGAAAGGGCATGGGAGTGTACCTGCAACAATCCAGATTTGATAACGATGTGCCAATTGTTCTAAACGTGCTTGAATTGCTTCGAATTGTGCTGCGGTTTCACGCTGCTTACCTGCAGCAAAGCAAACAAAATTTTCAGGGAAAACAATCAGCTCAGCGCCTTGAGCCTTACTTTGTTGAAGTAATGATTCGATGACATCGAAGTTTGCTTCAATGTCATTTTGAGAATTCATCTGCGCAACAGAAAGTAAGGTCATAGGGAGATCACGATACTGAGTTTAACGATCAAGCGTTTTGTTTTTGTACGTCGAGATTTAAGCAATCTTGCTCTTTTTGCAATTGCTTAACCAATGGTTCAAACATATTTTGGTTATTTTCGTTCAAGTGCATCAGTGTTTTGTGTGCATCGAGCACAGTGTTGAGCATTGCGCTATGCGTCACTTGCTCTTCTGTAAGCTCCAATGTACATACACTTGGATCACCACAGTAGTTTAAAATCACAAATACTTGCCCAAGCCCCATGCTATTGGCCAAGGTAGTAATGTCTGGATTTGTCGAGAGCATAACGGCTTGTATGTGATGAACTTGCTTAAGCTTTAAACCTAGTTTTGCCAATATACCTAAAACAGTACTGTCAATAAACGTGGTTTCGGTTAAGTCAACGATTGCACCAACAACATTTTGCTGTTGTTCAATTCGATTGAGTAGTTTGTCTAGACTTATACAAGAGTGAGCACGCACTTCGCCAATAAGCTTGAAAATATGCGTTCCGTTCAAACTTGCATATTCAACATGACCTGTTGACATATAAATGCCATTTTCAGAGAAAGGATATGAAATTATCCCATAGTGATATTGGAGACACAAGTGGTTGAGGGGTGTGATTTAATTAAGATATTGATTTTATTATTAATTCATTCGACATATGCTCAAAATTGCAATGTCGTCTGCTACATGTTCAGGGGCTTTGAATGAGTCATTTTGAAGATGTTCGACCAATTGATTAAACTGATCGTTTAGACCACCATCAAATGGTTCCAAGGCACCATCAGAGCATAAAATGAACCGTGCATGACGACTTAATTTACAGTGGTGCTCTTCGACTTCAAGCTCTTCAGTCAGGCCAAGTGGAAAGCTACTGGTCGTTAAAATCTGAGGTGGCTGATTCGGTTCAAAAATAATGGGGGGAGGGTAATGTCCTGCACTTGACCAACGCACTTCATGAGTGACTAAGTTTAAGATTCCAGCCACCATGGTAATGTGTTTTTCAATATTCTCTTGTACCAACATCGCATTAAGCTTTTGAATCAATTGGCTTGGTGTTTTTGAACGGCCATGAAAGGCTGCCATCCACGAGGTTAACAAGCTGCTGGTAACGCCATGTCCCGATACATCTGCAAGATAAAACAAAACCTCTTCATCATTTAAACGCCAATAATCATACCAATCCCCAGATAAATAAGCAGACGGTTGAAAAAGGGATTCAAACTGATAGTTTGGTAATTCGATTGGGTTCGGTAAAAGACGTTTTTGTAATTCGGCAGCGGAGGGCAAATCTCGACTATCTTGATTACGTTTGTATTGAGCATCTATTTTAAACAAAGAATGAATCGGATTTTTTGGCAAACTATCCCAAATCCAACCTGCTAATGCACCTTGTTCCCATGCTTGTGCTAACGCTGTGCCTTCATGTTCAAATGCAAGTACAATTGTTGGGAGTTTCCACTGATATTTTAAAAAGTCTTGTACATCGGCAATTGCAATGATGGTTTGATCATACAAATCCAAATCATCAATTTGAATGATCTGCAAACTCGGTAACTCAGTTAAAGCTTGATCTAAACAAGGTACGGAACGCGTGGGTTGTATGAAATACATAGATGAATAGCCAATCCTTTGTATGATCATTTAAAATTCATCATAGATGAAACATGACCTTGGATATAGTATTGCCAGAGTTTAAATTCTCTGGCAATACATAAGTTTGTAAAACATTATTTTAAATTAATCATTTTTCATTGGAAGAACTGTCATCAGTGTCATCTTCATCGCTAATGAAAGAAACATCATTTGAGTCGCCACGCTTTTCTGCGATCTGGAAAGCTTTACGTTGTAAATAGAAATCACGAATCATTGCGTACTTGTCACCTTTTAGACTTTCTTCAATATCAAGAATTTGAGAACGTGCATCAACTGCCTGTAAGACATTGGTTGACCAATAAATACTTTTTTGATCATCTAATAAGTATTTTTGTGGACGACCATAGCTATCTGCGGCTAAACCAAAACCATCACGGAATGTACTTGGGCCGAAGAAAGGCAACATCACATAAGGACCAGATGGAACACCATAATAGCCTAGAGTCACACCAAAACTTTCTTCTTCAGTGCTTAAACCCAAACGACGTGCTGGATCAGCAAAACCCAAAGTTGTTAAAGTATTTACTGTAAAACGTCCTAAAGTTTTTGCGGCGCGCGTTGGGCGACCTTGCATTAACTGGTTAACTGCATTCCAAGGTTCACCTAAGTTTTTGCGAAATTGGCGATAAGGACTACGCACAGGTTCTGGCACTTTAGCAACATATTGAATTGCAATAGGCTTTAATAAGTTACGGTCTAACATGTCATTGAATGCATAGACTTGGCGATTCAATGGTTGTAAAGGGTCTTTAACTGAATCTGGTTGTGCTGCATTCGCATTCACCTTTAAGTCATCTTTAGTTAAATGCTTTAAATCTTTAATCGCCTGAATCGTTGAAGTCTTTTGCTCCGCAGTGACTTGGCTTGTTAAAGCATTAGCTGAATCGCTGGGAGTTTCTTGTGCGAATACTGTTGAACATGCTCCAGCAGTTAACAACCCAAGCAAGATAAAATTTGAGTAATGCATATAAGTCCTTAATCGCTGTGAGAGCGAAATAATACAGCCATTAAAATGATTGCGTCATAGAACGCGAAACATAAAGATGAGCATATAGTTTAGTTGTTCTCCTATTATTAAAACAAATTCGGTCGAAAAATATAAGAAAAATTGTGATTTTGGTTTAAAAATGTTCACTCGAATAAAAAAGAATGAAAAGGGGGTTGCACCTGACC
>NZ_LXUK01000024.1 GCF_013072695.1 Acinetobacter sp. Ac_5812 | reverse complement strand
CGAATTTGTACCACCAATGTTGCTGGTCGTGATCGCACCTGTCGTTGCATCTATCGTCGTGTTGCCACCAATCGCGGTTTTAACGCTGTCAGCTACTCCTTGTAACTGGCCGCCATTAACTGCCTCTTTAGAACCAGATGCCACCGCGCCATTCGCAACATTGCTGATCTTGTTGTTGCCTGCATTGATGCCTGTCTTATTTAGACTTGGTGTGTTCGTTGTTTGTGTCACACCATCTGCATCAACAAATTTGACACCATCTTTACTTACATTTAGGCCGCCAGTCGTATCTTTAATAACTAAACCACTGTTATCTAATTTGCTATTACCTGCTGTAACAGACGTAAAGTTAGGGTTATCACTGGTTGCAACGGTGATATCCTTACCATTTTGTGTAATTGCTACATTCTTACCCGCAATAAACTTCACTTCTTGGTCTGGAGAAACCTGCGTTGAAGCATTACCAGATACAGTTCCACCAGTCGTAGAGCCAGTGTTAACTTTCCAACCTTTATTTGCGTTACTTGCAACATCACTTACGATTTTTAATTGATCTTCTGTTGCTGCTTGACCAGTTGTGGCTGTACCACTCCAAGCCTTATTCGTTAATCCACTAACTGTACCTGCTGTACCGTTAATCGTAACAGGATTCGTTCCAGCACCACTACCAATGGTAATGTTGTTCGCTAAGCCCAGTTGTACACCGCCTGCAACTGTTGTGCTGGTGATGTTGCTGTCGCCTTTTACATTGATATCACTGCCCAAGGCATAGTTGTTCTTGCCTGTCGTGCCACCAAAGTTGATGCCTTTGTCTACTGCCGTTTTAGCTGCATCTGCTGTGCTTTTTACACTCGTGATCGCACCGTCAATCGTGTTCGAATTTGTACCACCAATGTTGCTGGTCGTGATCGCACCTGTCGTTGCATCTATCGTCGTGTTGCCACCAATCGCGGTTTTAACGCTGTCAGCTACTCCTTGTAACTGGCCGCCATTGACTGCATCTTTAGAACCAGATGCCACCGCGCCATTCGCAACATTGCTGATCTTATTGTTGCCTGCATTGATACCTGTTTTACTGATACTTGGACTATTTGTAACAGGTGTAGTTCCATCTGCCTGTACAAAACTCAAACCATTGTTATTAATAACTGTACCACCAGCATTAACACTATCAAATTTTGCAGAGTCTGCTGTTGCAACAGTAATGCTAGTTCCTGTCCGAGAAAGCTTAATATTTTTGCCATCAATAAATTTAACTTCTGCGTCTTTACCTACGACTGCAGCAGTATCCGAATTGGTGTTTAACTTCCATGTCTGATTTTCTAAGCTAGTTGTACGATTATCAATATTCGTAATGGCATCACCAACATTCGTTTTTGTAGTACCACCTACATTATAAGTTGGGGTTGTAACTGCCCCCGTAGTTGAATTATAAGTTGAACCACCACCTAAAGCAGCAGCAGTATCAGCACCTTGCTTATCTGTTATTACTTTGAATTGTTTTAATTGAGCAACTGTTACACCATCAGAGTCTACGGCACCATCTGCCAAATTAGTTAGACGACGTTTAACATTGTTAGTGCCATCACCAACTGAAATTGTTCCTTGTGTTGTTGCCCCTACATTTGTTAAAAATGAAGAGCCTGTTTGTGCGGAAGCAACTGATTTTTGCCCTAATGCAATACTATTATCACCTGTGACTTTTGCCTCTGCACCAATAGCAACACCTGACGTAACACTACTACCAGCCCCTCGCCCAATAGAGACAGAATCCGTTTTTGTTGCAGTAGAACCACTACCGATAGCAACAGCACCTTCCCCACTTGCCAAAGATGTACTACCTAAAGCCAAAGCATTATTTGCTAGTGCAGCCGTTGCCGTACCAATAGCAATCGCACGTTGCCCTAAAGTAACTGATCCACCATGTCCTAAAGATTGATATAAAGCATCCGCTTGTTCGGCTGTTAACGTTTGCCCGTTGTATGATCCACCAGTGATCGCACCAACTGTACCTGTCGTTGCATTACCAGTCCCAGCTGCCTGATTAATTGTAATTGCTACACCGTCTACTGTCCCAGTTAGCGTGCCAGCAGTCCCTCCTCGAGTATCTTTTACTGTATTCGAACCGTTAAAAACTCGAGAACCAACCGTTTTATTTGTTATCGTGCCTTGCCCTAAAGAGGTCGCTAATTGAATAGGTGCATTTGTACCGCTTGTAACATTCGTTGCGCCATTACCAATAGATAAACTTTGTTGTCCTAATGCAGCACCACGGACACCAACCACTGCTGCACCTTGTTCTGTTGCACCAGAGAAGGCCCCTATAGTCATCCCTTCATCTTTTAACGATTGAGAACCACCACCAAAAGCAATTGCGTCCCGCCCAGATGCTTTCGTTTGCCCAACAGTTTGATATGCTGCCCCAGCTTGGCCAGCAACTACAGAAGCATTATCAATATCAGGTGAACCAATCGCAATACCACGATAACCAGTAGCTGTTGCTGAATGGCCAATAGCAAGAGCACCAGTTCCTGTTGCTGCAGCTACATTACCTATAGCTTGAGCATAATCTGCAGTTGCAGCAGATTGACGACCAATAGATAAAGAAGTATTTCCTGTCGATAAAGCCGCGGCACCTATTGCTACTGCAGCAATATTATTTGCAGTTGCGTATGTCCCTATAGCAGTAGCTAATCCCTGATTTGCATTTCCGGCAGAAGCACCTGTACCAATCGCAGTATTACCACCAGATGTAGTATCAAAAGTTACTCTGCTGTTACTAGTACTAGTATTATATGGATTGGATCTATCCGCAATTACAGAGTCCTTTGCTCCAGCAATACTAGAACATCCTATTGCTACTCCATTTGTAGTAGTCGCAGATGCTGTACAAGTATTAATATTGGTAATATTAGCCCCACTTTTAGTCGGGGTTCCACTAACTTCAGTACCTGCGTAAGTCAAAGTAGGGGCAACTACTGTAATTACTGCTAATGATAAGCTCTTTAAGTTTATTGTCTCAGAATGACTCTTCTCATTAGAATCCTCAACAATAGAAATTTCCCCAACCTTACCATTGCTGCCTTTTACTTTTCCTTTAGCAAGTTCCGAAACCGCTACCCAAGCACCCAAAGAGGCGTTCCATACAACCTTATAAACCTTATTCATAATATTTTTCCAAACGCAGATAAAAGTTACAACACGTACAATTATGTGTACAAGTCTGTCTATTAAGTAAAGAAATGTAATTTATTGCTCATAAAATAACGCTTTTAAAGTGAGATGTAAATCACAATAATATTTACTTCATACCTAATAAGTCACTGATTTAATCAAAAAAATATTATAGTTTTTTATAATTTATGTTTTAAAAATCAATAGTTAATTTTTAACAATAAATAAATATTTTTTTATAAAACGAATAATGCTGTACAAAAAAAGTTGATACATGACATTAATTGACACCCTTTTCCTATATTTATGTGCAAATTGCGCATTAATATTTGTATCTAAATGTCAAAAAAATAAAAAAAGGCCAGCATTTATGCTGGCCTTTTTTGTTTTTAGGTCTTCTACCAAGTCACATTGACACGTCGATTTGGAGCTAAACAATTAACTAATTGAGTATTTGCTTTATGACCTGCACATTGTTGATATAAATCAGTCTGGCTATTGGCTTGAATTTGGATACGATTCGCATAAACACCTTCATTAATCAACAACTTTGCCACGGTGTTGGCACGTTGTGATGACAATTGTTGGTTATAAGCAAATTTACCTAATGGGTCAGCAAAACCTGCTACAACAATCGGACCTGTCGAATTACTTTGTTTAATACGTTGTGCAATTGAAGCAACAGAACTAGAACCTTGTTCGATCGCACCTGAATTAAAACGATCAAATGCAAAGAACACACTTCCTGAACGTGCACCATTTACATTGGCATCATTTGGAACTTGATTATTAGCACCCCAAGCCATTAAGCCTTCACATGCTTCACCTTTCCAAGACAATCTTTCTGAAAGATACTTCTTATCAAAATCGACACGTAATTGGCAACGTAAATAGTCTTGGCTATTCGGCTGACGAATATCTAAAATATAATTCCAAGTTTTTACAAAGAATACGCCTTCGCTAAATTGCGGATGGCCCAAAATGTGACGAATTTGATCTTTGGTCAGACCTGTATCTAAACGTGCAACATTATCGTATTCATAACGCTGTACTTGTTTTAAATAGCTTTTCTCAACCGCTGGAAACTTAATTTCTTCTTGCTGAGCCACAACTTCTTCTTGTGCAAAAGTAGTGGTTGTTGTTAAACCGACTAAAGTTGCCATCATCAAAATTTGAATATTCTTGTTCATTTCTTTACTCACAATATCTGTTGGATAAGGAGAGTCTAGGACTCTCCTTATTGAAGGCAATTAGTCGATAATTGTACTTACACCAATACGTACCAATGGGCTACCTTGGCTGCCTAAAGCAGCACCCGTTGTCAATGACCAGCGACCATTATCGGCAGTACGACGGAACGTCACACCTACTGCATTTTGATCGTTGTAGTAGGCCGCACCGACTGCCATGGTTAACTTACCTGGTACATAAGGTGCTTGCTCAAGTGCAGCTGTTGCAGCAATACCCGCAGACATTTTGTCTTCCAAATTGTCGATACGTTTGTTGGTGTCATAGAACACTTGTTGTAACTGATCACCAAGGTTGTTGATCTTGTTACCCAACTCTTGATTTGACTGGTTCAAACTTCCAATCGCATCATTAATATTGTTCTTACCTGTACCACCAATATTGTTAGTCGTAATACTGCCATCTTGATTAACAACAGTCTCGCCACCAATGCTGTTCTTGATACTGTTGGAAATGTTATGGATCTGGCCACCATTCACAGCTTGGTTAGAACCCGCTTTGATTTCACCGTCCTTAACACCTTGCACCACACGATCACCATCTTTACCGGCCATATTGATACTTGTACCACCCGTATCTTTACCAACGGTAATTTCACCATTTGGCGTCTGTTGCTGAACCAGACCAGACTTACCATTGTTAATGTTATTGATGTTGTTATTGATGTTCTGAATATCATTTGAGTTTTTATCAACTTGCTTCTGAACATCCCATAACTGACCACCATTTACAGCATCTTTCGAACCTTCTTCAACCTTACCATCAGCAACATTTTTCAGGTTTGTGCCTTTATCACCACCGCCTAAAGTCACAGAGTTTTTATCAACATTGCCATCTTTGTCTTTGTCATACTTCACAGCGTTGTCTGACAAGTCACCGATTTCTTTGCCGATTTGGTCTTTAACATCATTGATTTGCTTATCAAGCTGACCTTTATTTACCGCATCTTTTGCACCAACGCCATCAGCGACATTGGTAATTTTCTTACCACCTGCATCAATACCGTTAATTGTGATGCTTGGGCCACCCTTGATCGTCAAACCATTGTTGTTCAATACCGTATTACCAGTGGTGATGCTGTCGAACTTCGCATCTTTCAAAAATTCGATCTTGAGGCCATCTCCAGTGGTACGGGTAATCACGTTTTCACCGCTGGTTTTGTCTTCTGCAGTCGCTGCATCAGCACCACCAACGATATTTAACTTCTCACCCAACTTACGATGTACATCTGCACCTGCATTACCTGCAAAGTTTAGACCTTTATTGGTCAGATCATTAACACCTGTAGTGACTTTGTCATCAACCGACTTGATTGCATCATTGATGTTGTCTTTACCAGTTCCACCAATGTTATTGGTCGTGATGCTACCGTCTTTATTAACAGTCGTGTTACCGCCAATGCTATTCTTAATGCTGTCAGAAATATTCTGAATCTGACCACCATTCACTGCATCTTTTGAACCTTTGGCAATTGAACCATCAGCAACATTGCTAATGACTTTATTACCTGCATTGATGCCATCTTTGGTGATGCTCGGACCATCTTTAATGGTCACACCTTTGTCGTTCAATACCGTATCGCCAGTGGTAATGCTGTCAAACTTCACATCTTTCAACAACTCAATCTTGATACCATCTGCTGTGGTCCGGGTAATCACGTTTTCACCGCTGGTTTTGTCTTCCGCTGTTGCAGCATCAGCACTGCCCACGATATTTAACTTATCACCCAACTTACGATGTACATCTGCACCTGCATTACCAGCAAAGTTCAGACCTTTGTTTTCCAACTCAGTCTTGGTGTTGTCAATTTTGGTATTAAGTTCAGTTTTGGTGTTGTTGATCGTGTTATTCAGCTCAGTTTTGGTATCTGTAATCTGAGTTGTTAACTGATCTTTGGTATCCGTGATTTGGTTACCCAAGTCTTTCTTGGCATCATCTAACTTGGTATTGGTATCGGTAATCTTGCCATCTAAACCATCTTTTACTTTGGTCAGCTGGTCAACATTGACTGCGTCTTTGCCATTAACACCATCCGCAACGTTAGTGATGTTCTTACCACCAGCATCAATACCATTTATTGTGATACTTGGACCACCTTTAATAGTTAAACCATTGTTGTTTAGTACCGTATTGCCAGTCGTGATGCTGTCGAATTTCGCATCTTTCAACAATTCGATCTTGATGCCATCTGCTGTAGTACGGGTAATCACGTTTTCACCGCTGGTTTTGTCTTCTGCTGTTGCTGCATCGGCTCCACCCACGATGTTTAACTTATCACCCAACTTACGATGTACATCAGCACCTGCATTACCTGCAAAGTTCAGACCTTTGTTGGTTAAATCATTAACACCCGTAGTGACTTTGTCATCAACCGACTTGATTGCATCATTGATGTTGTCTTTACCAGTTCCACCAATGTTATTGGTGCTAATGCTGCCGTCTTTATTAACAGTCGTATTGCCACCGATGCTGTTCTTGATGCTGTCAGAAATATTCTGAATCTGACCGCCATTCACGGCATCTTTAGAACCTTTCGCGATTGAACCATCGGCAACATTGCTAATGACTTTATTACCTGCATTGATGCCATCTTTGGTGATGCTTGGACCATCTTTAATGGTTACACCCTTGTCGTTTAATACCGTATCACCAGTGGTGATGCTGTCGAATTTCGCATCTTTTAACAACTCGATCTTGATACCATCTTTAGTGGTACGCGTAATCACATTCTCACCGCTGGTCTGGTCTTCCGATGTCGCAGCATCAGCACCACCCACGATGTTTAACTTATCACCCAACTTACGATGCACATCTCCACCTGCATTACCTGCAAAGTTTAGACCTTTGTTTTCCAACTCAGTCTTGGTGTTGTCAATCTTGGTATTGAGTTCTGTTTTCGTGTTATTGATCGTATTGTTTAACTCAGTCTTGGTATCTGTAATCTGAGTCGTTAACTGATCTTTCGTGTCATTTAACTTGTTGTTGGTATCCGCGATTTGGTTACCCAAGTCTTTCTTGGCATCGTCCAACTTAGTATTGGTATCAGTAATCTTGCCATCTAAACCATCTTTTACTTTGGTTAACTGGTCAACATTGACTGCATCTTTACCATCTTTACCATCAGCAACATTGCGAATGACTTTATTACCCGCATCGATGCCATCTTTGGTGATGCTTGCACCATCTTTAATAGTTAAACCGTTATTGTTGATAACTGTATCGCCAGTCGTAATACTGTCAAACTTCACATCTTTCAATAATTCAACTTTGATGCCATCTGCTGTGGTACGGGTAATCACATTTTCACCGCTGGTTTTGTCTTCCGCTGTTGCAGCGTCTGCACCACCCACGATGTTTAACTTGTCACCCAACTTACGATGTACATCTGCACCTGCATTACCTGCAAAGTTCAGGCCTTTGTTTTCCAACTCAGTTTTGGTGTTGTTGATCGTGTTATTCAGCTCAGTTTTGGTATCTGTAATCTGAGTCGTTAACTGATCTTTTGTGTCATTTAACTTGTTGTTGGTGTCCGTGATTTGGTTACCCAAGTCTTTCTTGGCATCGTCTAACTTGGTGTTGGTATCAGTGATCTTGCCATCTAAACCATCTTTAACGTTGGTTAACTGATCAACATTGACTGCATCTTTACCATCCTTACCATCGGCAACGTTGCTAATGACTTTATCACCCGCATTGATGCCATCTTTGGTAATGCTTGCACCATCTTTAATGGTTAAACCGTTATTGTTGATAACTGTATCGCCAGTCGTGATGCTGTCGAACTTCGCATCTTTCAACAACTCAACTTTGATGCCATCTGCTGTAGTACGGGTAATGACGTTCTCACCGCTGGTTTTTTCTTCTGCTGTTGCTGCATCAGCTCCACCCACGATGTTTAACTTCTCACCCAACTTACGATGTACATCTGCACCGGCATTACCAGCGAAGTTCAAG
Source organism: Acinetobacter sp. Ac_5812 (assembly GCF_013072695.1). Classification (GTDB taxonomy): domain Bacteria; phylum Pseudomonadota; class Gammaproteobacteria; order Pseudomonadales; family Moraxellaceae; genus Acinetobacter. The sequence goes on along the minus strand of NZ_LXUK01000024.1, from coordinate 109,465 downwards.
CCTTTGTTAGTCAGATCATTAACACCTGTTGTGACTTTGTCATCAACCGACTTGATTGCATCATTGATGTTGTCTTTACCAGTTCCGCCAATGTTATTGGTCGTGATACTACCGTCTTTATTAACAGTCGTATTGCCACCGATGCTGTTCTTGATGCTGTCAGAAATATTCTGAATCTGACCGCCATTCACGGCATCTTTAGAATCCTTGGCAATTGAACCATCAGCTACATTGCTAATGACTTTATTACCCGCATTGATGCCATCTTTGGTGATACTTGGGCCATCTTTGATGGTTAAGCCTTTGTTGTTGAGTACGCTGTCGCCAGTGGTAATGCTGTCGAACTTCGCATCTTTCAACAATTCAACTTTGATGCCATCTGCTGTGGTACGGGTAATCACGTTTTCACCGCTGGTTTTGTCTTCTGCTGTTGCAGCATCAGCACCACCCACGATATTTAACTTGTCACCCAACTTACGATGTACATCTGCACCTGTATTACCTGCAAAGTTTAGACCTTTATTTTCCAACTCGGTTTTGGTGTTGTTGATCGTATTGTTTAACTCTGTTTTCGTATCTGTAATCTGATTCGTTAACTGGTCTTTCGTGTCATTTAACTTGTTGTTAGTGTCCGTGATTTGGTTACCCAAGTCTTTTTTCGCATCGTCTAACTTGGTGTTGGTATCAGTAATTTTGCCATCTAACCCATCTTTAACTTTGGTTAACTGGTCAACATTGACTGCATCTTTACCATCTTTACCATCAGCTACATTGCTAATGACCTTGTTACCTGCATTGATACCATCTTTGGTGATGCTTGGACCATCTTTGATGGTTAAACCATTGTTGTTTACTGCAGTGTCACCAGTGGTAATGCTGTCAAACTTCGCATCTTTCAACAATTCAACTTTGATACCATCTGCTGTTGTACGGGTAATCACGTTTTCACCGCTGGTTTTGTCTTCTGCTGTTGCTGCATCCGCACCACCCACGATATTTAACTTGTCACCCAACTTACGATGAACATCTGCACCCGCATTACCTGCAAAGTTCAGACCTTTGTTTTCCAACTCGGTTTTGGTGTTGTTGATCGTATTGTTTAACTCAGTTTTCGTATCTGTAATCTGAGTCGTTAACTGATTTTTCGTGTCATTTAACTTGTTGTTAGTGTCCGTGATTTGGTTACCTAAATCAGTTTTGGTATCATCTAATTTTTGATTCAAATTCGTAATGTTTTTGGCATTATTAGTGATATTTTGAGCATTATCATTAACACGAGAATCAACATTTTTAAGCTGACGAACCGTCACTGCATCTGAGTCAGCAGAGCCATCTTCAACATTGGTAATACGGCGTTCTTTACCGACAGAACCGACTGACACAACACCATTCGACATAGATGCATCACGATTCGTTAAGAAAGAGTTGCCTGTTGCTTCAGTTGCAACCGCATCCTGACCCAATGCCACACTATTTTCAGCTTCAACTCGGCTGCGGGCACCTAGTGCGACACCACCAACAACCATTGATTGCGCACCTTGGCCAACTGCAACTGCATTTTCCTGATCTGCAATTGCACCACCACCAATTGCTGCTGAGTTTTTACCCGTTGCTTTTGCACCACCACCCACTGCGGCAGCATTTTCATTGCTTGCTTCAGCACCTTTACCAATTGCAGCTGAACTATCACCTGTCGCCTTGGCATTACTACCTACCGCAGCAGCACCGTTACCGGTTGCTGTCGCACCTTCACCTGGATTATTACCAGAACCAATTGCAGTTGAATTATTCCCAGAAGCAAGTGAGTTAATACCCATTGCTGAGGCACCATCACCCGTTGCTTGTGCAACCGCACCAAATGCAGAAGCACCTTTACCTGATGCGTTAGACATCACACCAAAAGCAGATGAAGCATCACCTGTCGCCTTAGAGGTCATACCGAAAGCCGAAGCAAATGCTCCTGTTCCTACAGCTTGGACACCAACTGCCGTAGAGCCATGGTTTGCTTCAGTCGTTGGATATTTACCAGCTTGTAACTTTCCGCCTGTGATTTCGGTGTATTTTTGACTTAATTCAGCATCACGAGCAATTTTGTCAACGTCATCACCACCGATTGCGACCGATGAATTACCACGTGCGACAACATCAGCACCAATGGCAATGGATTGATCACCGATGGCTTTAGTTTGGTCACCAATCGCAATTGATTGATTACTGGATACACCTGTTGCACCTTTAGTTGTGGCATTACGACCAATCGATACATCACCACTACCAACTGTCTCGCTTGCACTACCGACAGCAATTGCACCAGTACCTACGCCTTTTGCATTTGAGCCAACCGCGACTGACTCTATGCCATTAGAAGTTGTATTTACACCGACAGCAATTGAGTTACGACCTTTAGCGCCATCATTCTCATAATTGCTACCTTTCGTGCCATTATCATTAATACTCACATAATGTGTTTTTGCTTCTGCTACGGCACTTTTAAGTTGAGATACATTCACCGCATCATTATCTTTAACACCTTCTGCAATATTGGTGATTCTCAAAAATCTATCGTCTTCCCAAGCACCTTGTTCTTTACCTTGATAGTACTTAGGATCACCTTTTTTATGCCCAAAAGACACTGTAAAGTCTTCTGTTGTACTGGCTTGACCACCAATTGCAACTGAATTATCCCCATAAGCAATTGCATCATTACCAATTGCAATAGCCCCTTTACCATCAAGATTCGGTTGTCTTGACTCAGCTCTTGAGCCACTACCAATCGCAATTGATCCCCTACCTGTTGACTGCACATCATTACCCACTGCAATAGCAAAATCACTATTCGCACAAGATTGGGTATTGCCCCCACCTACAATTACAGAGCCTGAATTATTACATTTATTCGGTGTGCTACTTCCATTCCCCAGTACTGTCCCTGCAAGTGCATTTGAAGAGAAAGTAACAGCCCCAACTAAAACTGCAGCAGATAAATTGAGAACTTTTGATTTGGTTTTTGTTTTGCTTTTTGCGAGTTCCGATGTTGCAACCCATGCGCCAATCGATGCATTCCAAACCACTTTATAGACTTTATTCATAAAAATTCTCAGATCATTACTACAGTTATTGATGGTCTAAAAATGCCAATGAGCATTTTTAGTTCGGTGCTAAAAAAAGAGTCACGGATGCTAATAAAACCAAGGAAATCGGTAAAGTATGAATAAACATTTTCACCTAAAAAATGAGATATATTTCTCATATTTACAAAATAAAAAATTAGACAAATATTTGATACATATAGTAAAAATAATTATTTGTTTTGTTTTGTTTTTATTATGTTTTATTTTATAAATAACATGAAAAATAGAGTAATTACTCATTAATGTATTAATAAATAATATTCAATACCTCAAACACCCATTAATTATTGGAATAAATCATTAAAATCATACTTTTTAGAATAAATATAGATTACTGTGTGAGTTTTTAATTTTACTTAAAAGTATAGAAAGCTTTGATTTTAGAATTCAGACAATAAATCAGGTATGATTGGTTTTACCTCAAAACAGTTTTTTTTAAACCTTATGAGCTACACATTAAACTCATTAAGAAAACAACTCCGTTCAAAAAGAAGACAACTCTCTCATTACGAACAGAAGAAAGCTGAACAACGTGTTTTGGTTCAACTTAGACAATTTACTCGATTTAAATCTGCATCAAGAATTGGACTTTATTTACATGCCTTTGGAGAGATACATACTGATCAATTGATAAAGCTTTGTTTTCAGCAAAAGAAACAGGTGTTTTTACCTATGATTTGCAATATGAATCAGAATTTGGTGTGGGTACATGTGACATCAAAACAATATTTAAATAGACGTTTTTCCCATCATCCTTTGGGGATGAAAGAGCCGATGGCAAGTCGTGGCAAGCATGTTTCATATTTAGACTTACTCATTATGCCATTACTGGCTTGTGATCAGTTTGGAACACGCATTGGTATGGGCGGCGGCTACTATGATCGAACTTTGGCATCAGCCAAACATCGTCCTTATCGTCTTGGTCTTGCTCACACATTTCAATATGTTGACACCCCGCTATTAAGGCAGAAATGGGACCAACCTTTAAATGCCTTACTTTGCCCTAAAAAGTTTTATTATTTCATGCCTTAGCATGCTTTTTTTCTTATTTCCGCAATGAATCTTGAGTAATTTAGTCTTTTTTTTATATTTTCTAATCCTACCCCCTTGTATTTTTTCAAATGCACATCACTATAAAAAACATGGCAACACCGTTGTCACTCATTAGGAGTGCCCATGTCTGAATATATCTTAAACAATGAAACTAGCTTAGAGCCACAGGTTCCAAGTGTATTACCACTATTAGCGTTACGTGATGTTGTGGTGTATCCACACATGCAAATCGCGCTATTCGTGGGTCGTGAAAAATCGATCAATGCAGTGGATGTGGCTCGTAACAGTGACAATTTAGTATTTGTAGTTGCGCAAAAAGATTCGCTCACAGAAGAAATTGATCACGATAATCTCTATCAATATGGAACCGTGGCTAAGATCGTACAAGTAGTCAATCATGAAAATGATGAGAACTGCATTAAAGTACTTATTGAAGGTCTACATCGTTCTAAGTTAGAACGCATTATTGACGGAGAAGAATACTTAACAGCTGAACATCATTTAAGCCCAATGACATTACCTTTGGACGAAGAGACCCAAGAGACTCGCTTAAATGAATTACGTACCCTATTCGCTCAATATGCAGAAGCGAAACTACGTAATGCACGTGAACTCGTCGCAGCAGCAAACAAAATCGAAGACTTATTGCAATTGATGTTCTTCGTTGCAACTCGTGTACCTTTAAATATTGAAGTGAAACAAAAATTTTTAGAGCACGACGAGTTTGAAGATCACTTACAAGAGTTAATGAGCTATTTGATGAATCAATCTGCTGAACAGCAAATTGAGCAAACGCTGCACGACAGTGTAAAACGTCAAATGGAAAAGAACCAACGTGAATACTTTCTAAATGAAAAAATGAAAGTGATTCAACGTGAACTTTCCGATATGAATGGCGGTGCGGAAGATGACGTTGCAGAAATTGAAAAACGTCTTGCGGAAGCAGATTTACCTGAGCACGTACGTAAAAAAGCTGAAGCTGAGTTTCGTAAGCTGAAAGCGATGCAACCTGCTTCAAGCGAAGCTGCTGTTGTTCGCAACTATCTAGAAGTTATTTTAGATACGCCTTGGAATAAAGCGAGTAAGGTCAGTATTAATCTTGCGAAAGCACAGGAAATTCTTGATACAGATCATTACGGCTTAGATGACGTAAAAGATCGTATTGTTGAATACTTGGCAGTTCAGTCTCGTGTCAAAAAACTCAAGGGGCCAATCCTTTGTTTAGTCGGTCCTCCAGGTGTTGGTAAGACTTCACTCGGTGAATCAGTTGCCAAAGCAACAGGTCGTGAGTTTGTCCGTATGGCACTGGGTGGCGTACGTGATGAAGCTGAAATTCGTGGTCACCGTCGTACTTATATCGGTGCGATGCCAGGTAAAATTGTGCAGTCGCTAACGAAAGTTGGGGTTAAAAACCCATTGTTCTTACTCGACGAAATTGACAAGATGGCACAAGACTACCGTGGTGATCCTGCATCAGCATTGCTTGAAGTACTTGATCCATCACAAAACAGCAAGTTCAATGACCATTACTTAGATCTTGACCTTGACCTTTCAGAAGTCATGTTCATCTGTACAGCAAACAGCATGAATATTCCTGAAGCCTTGCTGGATCGCATGGAAGTCATTCGTCTTCCGGGTTATACCGAAGATGAGAAAGTGAATATTGCTGAACGTTACCTTGTTCCGAAAGCAATCAAGAACAATGGTTTACGCGCAAAAGAATTGACTGTTCACGAAGAAGCAATCCGCGATATCGTACAACGTTACACACGTGAAGCCGGTGTTCGTAGCTTAGAACGTGAAGTCTCTAAGATTGCCCGTAAAGTCGTAAAAGAAGCGGTGAGCAAGAAGTCTAAGAATTTACAGCTCGATGTAACTTCTGCCAATCTTCCTGAATACCTCGGCCCACATAAGTTTGACTTTGGTATTGCAGAAGATGAAGCACAAGTAGGTCGTGTCAATGGCTTGGCTTGGACTTCAGTCGGTGGTGAATTACTTACCATTGAAGTTGCAGCGGTGAAAGGTAAAGGCAAATTCATCACCACTGGTTCACTCGGTGATGTGATGAAAGAATCAATCACTGCAGCAATGACTGTCGTTCGTACCCGTGCTGATGAATTGGGAATTGAAGCATCTCGTTTTGAAGAAACTGATGTGCATGTTCACTTACCTGAAGGCGCAACACCAAAAGATGGTCCATCTGCTGGTTTGGCCCTGACCACTGCCCTTGTATCGGCATTTACAGGTATCCCGATTCGTCCTGACATTGCAATGACAGGTGAAACGAGTCTTGGTGGTCGCGCGATGCGCATTGGTGGCTTAAAAGAGAAGCTTCTTGCGGCTCACCGTGGTGGAATCAAACTGGTGTTTATTCCACAAGATAACGTCCGTGATTTGGCTGAAATTCCTGACAATGTTAAAGAAGGATTAGAAATCAAAGCAGTGAAAAGCATTGATGAAATTCTACCTTTAGCACTGACAGATACACCAAAGCCTTTGCCAAAGACACCGATTGTAAAACCAGTCGAAGAAGCAAAAGCAGCACGTCACTAATCAGCAAATGATTGGAAATAAAAGAGAGCTTCGGCTCTCTTTTTTTGTTACATAATACGGTTGAAAAATAACCAACATGCGGCATAATAAAATAGAGTCGATAAAAACAAAGGCTAAATTTGACTCATGAACTCATTTTAGCGCCATCCGAACTCCAGACGGATGGCACTTTGATCGCAGCTCATACGCGTTTTGAGCTGCGTTTTTTATGACTACGCTACAACAGCTTGTTGTATTTTTTATGACTAGATAAACCATACTTACCTGCATGTATCAAAGAACAGCGTTTATAATAGGGCTCATTTCCTCAAGCACACACGCCTATGAAAATCCGCATTCTCACCATTGGTCAAAAAATGCCTGCTTGGGTGCTCACTGGATTTGAAGACTATTTCAAACGTATTCAGCCCTTTGTACAAACTCAGGTGATTGAGCTCCCAATGGCAAAGCGCGGCAAAAATGACTCTGAGGCAGATATTTTGAAATACTGTCAAATTGAAGGTGAAAGTATTCTAAATGCACTCAAATCCAATGAAACATTGATTGCTTTAGAAGTAAATGGACGTGAGCTGAGTACGGAAAAATTAGCTGATACGATGAAACAGTGGATGCTTGAAGGCAATGATATTGCGATTGCAATTGGTGGTCCGGATGGACATTCCGATGCTGTTCGCAAAGCTGCTGCTTGGCATTGGTCATTGTCAAAACTGACCATGCCGCACCCAATGGTACGTATTCTGCTAATTGAGCAACTTTATCGTGCCATGAGTATTAATCATAACCACCCGTACCATCGCGCTTAAAACTGTTCTAATTTTAGAACAACATGTTGAAATTTAAGGGCTGTCACTGCGGTACTGAATTTGTCAGGATAATGGTGTATTCCCTTTCAGGTGTTTATTTATGGATCTGCAAACTTTACCCGGATTATTTATTTCTCATGGTTCACCCATGCTGGCACTTGATCCAGAGCAAGTGGGTCCTGCACTGCTCCGTCTAGGCAGTAACTTGCCGAAACCACAGGCCATTGTGGTGATGTCAGCGCACTGGGAAAGCCAAGCCTTAGAAGTCAACACTTCAACACGTCCAGAAACGTGGCATGACTTCCGTGGCTTTCCACCTGAACTATATGACATTCGTTACCCTGCGGCTGGCGCACCAAAACTGGCAGAAGAAATCCTCTCGCGCTTTGCAACAGCAGGTATTTCTGCACATGCCAATAGTACCCGTCCACGCGATCATGGCGTCTGGATGCCGCTTTTACACATGTATCCAGATGCAGATATCCCTGTGATTGAGATTTCACTTCCCCTTTATATGAGTGCTGATGACATTTACCGTATTGGAGAAGTACTCTCACCGTTACGAGAGCAACAAATTCTGTTGATCGGTTCAGGCAGTATCACTCACAATCTGGCTGAGTTGTCATGGCATGCTGATGCCAATGTACCCGCATGGGCCAGTACTTTCCGCAATACAGTGGTCAGTAAACTCAGTCATCAAGATTACGATGCAGTATTAGATTGGCCATCTTTGCCTTATATTGAGCGTAATCACCCGAGCCTTGAGCACCTTGCACCACTATTCTTTGCGATGGGTACAGGTCATCGTTTCAATATCGTGCATAGCAGCTTCTCGATGGGATCGTTGGGTATGGATATTTATCGCTTTGACTAAATAACCAACTACATCACATAATTTCAAAATAGGCTTGAACCAAATCATGGCAAGCCTATAAATCTTCTATATTTTCCAAAATTTTACAAATAGAAACATTTAACGAACTTAACTCCTAAACGGATACCATGTTCTCTTTTTAAGAATACTTTAAGCTTATGTCTGTTATTTACTTATCGTTGTTTTGAATATGAAAATCAAATATTTAGTTCTTGCATTACTTCCGCTTTCTTTAATGGCGTGCCAAACTGTGCAAAATGTGACTGATAATGTAATTTCTCAAATTAATACAACTGCTGCAAAAAACTTAACTGAATATAATTGGACTTACCAAGGTTCTAAGGCATCTAAGCCACTCGTTTTATCTTTTAATAGCGACCAAAAACTTGCAATCCAAACCGGCTGTAACAACCAAGGCGGTACTTGGGCTGTTGAAGGCAACAAGATTGTTACCTCTCCACTTGTATCGACCATGATGGCTTGTGCTGATGATTTAATGCAGCAAGAACGCTTATCTGCTGACATCTTCAGCGAGAAAAAAGTACCATTTGAAGTCAGCACAGTGAATGGCCAAGCCATCTTGACTGTGACGGATAGCAAAGGTCAAAAACATGTATTTACAGGTGCAAAAGTGACAAATAGCAACGTGTTAACCAACTACACTTGGTCATATCAACCTGCTGATACTAAGCGTCCAATCGTATTAAGCTTCTTAGCCAATGATCGTTTATCTGTAGATACTGGTTGTAACCGTTTAAATACATCATGGAAAGTCGAAAATGGCTTAATCGTAACGGGTGATGGTGCATCAACATTAATGGCATGTGAACCAGCCTTAATGAAACAAGAACAGTTTGCAGGTGAGCTTCTACAAAAACGTCAAATCGCGTTTGAAGTGAATGCAACCAACCTAGAGCAACCGACTTTAGTACTTGCTGATGCCAAAGGTCAAAAATATACTTTCGTTGGTAAAATGACACCTGAAGCAAAATACCAGTCTGAAGGTAAAACTGTTTTCTTAGAAATTTCACCAGAAACTAAATCATGCACAGGTGTTGCACCACAAACCTGTATGCAAGTTCGTGAAATCAAATACGATGACAAAGGCTTAAAAACTTACGCAGATAAAAACTGGTCATTGTACTATGGTCAAATCGAAGGTTTTGAGCACAACCCACAACAACGTGTGATTGTACGTGTTAAACGTTTTGACATTAAAAACCCTGCTGCTGACCAATCAAGCATTGCAGACGTACTCGATATGGTTGTTGAGCAAGAGATTGTGAAAAAACCATAATTTCATTTAGAAATAAAAAAATCCGATGCTTTGACATCGGATTTTTTTATGGCAACCCCTCTTTAATACAGAGGGATTGAGGGAGATTTTTAATAAATACCCTGCGCGAGAATGGCATCGGCAACTTTTACAAAACCCGCAATATTCGCTCCATCAACATAATTGATCGTACCATCTTCCTGAGTACCGTATTTAACACAGTTACGATGAATCTCTTTCATAATCGCATGTAAGCGTTCATCCACCTGTTCAAAAGACCAACCCAAGCGATTGGCATTCTGCGACATTTCCAGACCAGAGGTTGCTACTCCACCTGCATTCGATGCTTTACCTGGCGCATACAGAATTTTTGCTGCAATAAATTTTTCAACAGCGTCAAGCGTGGATGGCATATTCGCGCCTTCAGCTACGCAAATCACACCATTTGATAATAACGTTACTGCATCTTCAGCATTGAGCTCATTTTGGGTTGCGCAAGGTAATGCGATATCCACAGGAATGTGCCATGGCGTTTGACCTTCAAAATATTCAAAACCATGCTTTGATGCAAATTCTGACATACGACCACGCTTGATGTTTTTCAGTTCCATCACTTCACCAAGCAAGGCTTTGCTAAAACCATTCTTTAAATAAACCGTACCATTTGAATCTGACAAAGTCACGACTTTAGCGCCTAAGAACATGGCCTTTTCTGCTGCATATTGTGCAACATTACCCGAACCTGAAATCGATACGGTTTTATTGGCAAAGCTATCGCCACGGGTTTTCAGCATTTCTTCTGCAAAATATACCGTACCATAGCCTGTCGCTTCAGGACGAGCTAATGAACCGCCAAAAGAAATCCCCTTCCCCGTAAATACACATGAAGTGTCGTTACTTAACTTCTTCATCATGCCTGTCATATAGCCCACTTCACGGCCACCAACTCCGATATCTCCTGCTGGGATATCTGTATTCGAGCCAAGATGACGATATAGCTCAAGCATTAAGGCTTGGCAGAAGCGCATAATTTCTGCTTCAGATTTACCTTTAGGATCAAAATCTGAACCGCCTTTGCCTCCACCCATCGGTAAAGTCGTTAACGAGTTTTTAAAGGTTTGTTCAAAGCCTAAAAACTTTAAAATGGACAAATTCACAGAAGGATGGAAACGCATTCCCCCTTTATAGGGGCCAATCGCTGAATTGTATTGAACACGGAAACCACGATTGACATGGGTTTGCCCCTGATCATCCATCCATGAGACACGGAACTGAATAGCGCGCTCAGGTTCAACCAGTCTTTCTAGCAAGCCATATTGAGCATATTTCGGATTTTTCTCAATGAATGGCCACAAGCTGGTCATCACTTCTTCGACCGCTTGCAAAAATTCAGGTTGATATGGATCTCTAGCTTTAACATAATCCAGAAAGTCATTTAAGCTATCGTATTTCAACATTCACCCCCGAGTCTATGGTTTATCTTGGTGCGAAAAATGCACCAAAATAGAATTTTGCATCTATTAAATACAGATTACTATTTCATCACAATATTATTTTTATGCTTAACTCTTTTTATCAATTAAAATCATAATCTTAAATCAAAAAATGTTCGTTATTTATATAATAAATACAAGTAAAAGCATACCAATGAATCGCAGAACTTCATTGCAAAGAAGAGTAGCAGTCTAATTTATAGACAAAAATGCACTAAAAAATTTCATCATTAGCACCATTTTTAAGCATTAAAACACCCAAGTAATTGACATCTTTTTAGATTGCTTCGCCGTGTTAAAGCTTTATTTGCTATACTAAGCTCCCTGTTTTTTGCTTCACTCTCGATACATGTCCCCAACTGCACAACACGCGCTTATTGTCCAAATCGACCAACTGTTACCACAGACACAATGTGGTTTATGCGGGCATCGTGACGGCTGCTTACCTTATGCAAAATCCATTGCAGAAGGTGAAGAAGCAAATAAATGTGTGCCTGGTGGACAACCTGTTGCCGATGCATTGGCAGCTTTATTAGATCGACCACAACTGACTGCCGAAAGCAGTGTTTGGGAGATTCAACTCGACGGTCGACCGCAACGGATCAAAGCGGTGATTCGTGAAGATGAATGTATTGGCTGTACCAAATGTATTAGCGCCTGCCCCGTCGATGCGATTATTGGCAGTGGCAAATTAATGCATAGCATTTTGACTGACTTGTGTACCGGTTGTGAGTTATGTATTCCACCTTGTCCTGTCGATTGTATTGATCTAGTTGAAGATACCCAACCTTTACCCACCACAGCACAACGTACCGCTGAACAGGATGATTTAAGACATCGTTATTACGCCCATATTCAACGTGAAGAAAAACGTCGCTTGAGCCGTAAAGGGCCGATTGTTCGCGCTGAAATTGATGTGGAATTTTTCGCCCAATTTTCTCAGACACTTCATAATGTGCCGGTGATAACCTTAGCGGATAAGCCGAAAGAGAATCCAACGCTCGATGCAAAAACAACAATCGAACTTGCAAAAGTACGTACCCAAATTAAAAAACTCGAAAAACAACTCAGTGTTCGTGCTGACGAATCAAAGCAAGCCCAATTGCTTGCCTTACAACAACGTTTAACTGAATTGCAGGAGGTCTAAATGTCCGTAAAAAATATGACTAAAAAGCAGATTCAGACTTTTTTTGAACGTTTGCGTGAACAAAGACCGAACCCACAGACTGAGTTGAACTACTCTTCTCCTTTTGAGCTCCTGATTGCAGTATTGCTGTCTGCTCAAGCAACAGATGTCAGTGTGAATAAAGCCACGGATAAACTCTATCCTGTTGCCAATACCGCTCAAGCCATTTTAGACCTTGGAATTGATGGTTTAAAATCATATATCAAGACCATTGGCTTATATAATTCTAAAGCTGAAAACGTGATTAAAACCTGCCGGATTCTGGTGGACCAATATCAAGGGCAAATTCCAGAAACACGCAAAGAGCTAGAGGCACTACCTGGTGTAGGGCGTAAAACGGCGAATGTGGTGCTGAATACTGCCTTTGGTCAACCGACCATGGCAGTCGATACACATATTTTTCGTGTCGGTAACCGTACAGGCTTAGCTGTTGGAAAAAACGTGTTAGAAGTGGAAGATCGCTTGATTAAAGTGATTCCGAAAGAATTTATTATTGATGCCCATCACTGGCTGATCTTACATGGGCGTTATTGTTGTATTGCACGTAAACCGAAATGTGGTGAATGTATCGTTGCAGATGTATGTAACTGGCCAGATCGGTTTGAGTTTGGTGCAAGTAAACCAATCGCAATAAAAAACCTCAGTTAATCCTGAGGTTTTTTTTGCTGTTGCAGTTTTGGATGTAATTGGCGAGCTTTGCCATTTTTTCTATTTTCCAAGGCTTGTTGCTGTTGCACATGACGCAGCATTTTCTGACTTTGGTACAAAAGAAATAACAGTAAAACGATGCTGAAAATGACCACTAAAATCAAAACAACTTTTAGCATGAGCTTTCTCCAAATAAAAAGAGCTCTGTATTCAGAGCTCTTTTAAAATCGGCAACTTAAATTATTTATCTAAGATTGCAAATAAATCAGCTTGAACGTTTTCGATTGCACGTAAACCATCTAGCTTGTCATAAGTTGGCGCATTTTCACCAGAAGCAGCACGACCTTGATAGAAACCAACCAATTGCTCAGTTTCGCTATGGTAAGACCCAAGACGCTTACGAATCGTTTCTTCTTGGTCATCTGGACGTTGAACCAGTTCTTCACCAGTTTCATCATCTTTACCTTCCACTTTTGGTGGATTATAAACGATGTGATAAACACGACCCGATGCAGGGTGCTGACGACGACCAGAAAGACGTTGCACGATTTCTTCGTCAGGTACAGCAATCTCAATCACGTGATCAATGCTAATTCCAGCTGTTTCTAATGCTTCAGCTTGTGGAATTGTGCGTGGGAAACCGTCAAAGATACAACCATTTTCACAGTCAGGCTGAGCAATACGTTCTTTAACCAAGCCAATAATCAGTTCATCAGATACTAAACCGCCTGATTCCATGACGCTTTTCGCTTTTAAGCCAAGTTCAGTACCTTCACGAATTGCAGCACGGAGCATATCACCGGTTGAAATTTGTGGGATATTGTAGCGCTTACAGATCAACTGAGCTTGAGTACCTTTGCCTGCCCCAGGTGGTCCGAGTAAAATAATGCGCATAAAAGAACATCCTCATTTAAAAACAATAAATCTTAAATTGAGCAATATCATACAGACTTATCACTCAACCAACATCAAATTAATTATAAGAAAGCAACAAATAAGTGAATTAAACCAGCAAAGAAACCAGTCACCCCACCGAGTACAATTAAGATCCACTCATCTTCTTGGAACGCAGGACGCAATAAGTTTTGGAACTCTTTCGGTGTTAGTTCACGGATGCGGTCTCTAAACATTTGAAAGATCTTCTGCGCGCGACTTGCATTCAAAGCTGGGTCACATACTGGTCCCATGGTAATTTCAATTGAGCGATCAATCAAGTCGGTCTTGAGTCTAGCATATTCTCTTGGCCCTAATGAAAGCTGCAATGAGGTTCTGACCAGTGGAGTTTCCATGATTTCATTGATATGACGCTTGACAATACGACGGGTTTTGTCTTTTTTACTGCCATACATCATTTCAGTCATGATGGACTTTAAGGTAATTAAATCTTCAGTCACCACACTGGCAAATACATCGGAAACCTCTTCCTGACGCTTCATAAAGGCACCTTGAACGTTGTAAGTACCAATCTTCAAAACAGGCACAATCCAAGGGAATTTACGGTCTTTGGTCAGACGGAAAATCTGCGGATAACGAATATAATGCGGCTCAATCGGATTAAATACCATCCAAATCGCAATCCAGTTGGTTAAAAAGCCCCAAATGGCAGCCCAAAATGGAACCGTCCAGTGCCATGGCACTACAAACCACACGATCATTTGGAAAATACCAAAGAACATCCCAATTAATGCACTGATATGCCAAATAAAATTAATTTCTTTCTGACCCACTTTCAGAAACATGCGTACCATCAAACGGCGGTCACCTTCCATTTGGCTCACCACCATTTCACGCATATCAACCAGTGACTCAACGTTCATGGTCAGCTCAGTCACAAGTTCCCGAAGTGTCGTTGGTAACTGTTTATGTGCTTGCGCATAGATACGACGCTTAATCGAATAAGGCAGGTTTTCCCAAAGTACAGCATTACGATCAATCATCACTTCATCAATCAGATGCTCAAGCTCGAATCCGACTTGCTCACCGATGATCATCGCCATATCTTCTGGATCCATTGCTTCTAAAAACTCTCGCAATGAACCCAATTTAGATAAAGTGTTATCAGTGATGATGCCTGAAATACGTCCAGCTTTACGTGGCACAATCCCTTGCCAACCTACAGGTAATGGTCCTAAATGGAATCCCCAAAAGTTGATTGGGTAAAATACCATTTTCAATGCCATCCATACGTGTGCCCATGTTACAAAGGCGGTCACAGGGATGATACTTAAGACTGCCAGATGGTCAGGTCGATTTAGGAAAATCTGCCACAATTCATTGACGTAATCAAACATGCATGACTCTCTGAATTATTGATACATGATGGCCTATAAAAGGATGAACGCTAATTTCCTCTTATAAACCAAAACTTAAGGTATAAGAAAACTGAAGGACAGGTTCTGATTTTTTCACAGTATTGCCATTCCCATCTTCTATTTTTTCGCGTACGCCTGCGCCTACGCTGAACGTGCTGATACGCTCACTATTCAACCAGACATAAGCTAGATCGGCACCGACACCCAAATTGCCCTTTTGTTTACCACCATAGTTCTTACTATCTAAATGTCCTGCATAGACACCAAGGTAATAACCATTTTTATCGGTACCGGTTAAGTAGTACGGGTAACGGAATCCAACTTGCCCACCGGGTTCATTGTCATCATTTAAAAATGCACCCGCTTTGGCGTAGGCAATCCCATAAGGATTTACCCATTCAAGGTTGGCATGTAATAATTTCTTGGTAAAACCTGCACCGACATTCCATGTTGAAACGTTTGCATCTTTTAATTTAGGCTCAGGCTTAAACGGATTTTCGTCAGCATGGGCAAAACCAGTAAGTGTTAAAACCGATAATAAAAGGCAAATTTTTCTCATTATTTTCTCCATTTTCCCTAAGAGTGTATTGGAAAATCCTATTTCAAACTGTTTGTGACTTTAACAGAATTATTTTGCTTCTAATATACAAGACCATACAATTTTAATGTCTGCAAAGTCAAAAGCTGTCGCAGCATCATTTGCATGATTTGTTGAAAATTCTACAGTATGATCATGCAACTTACGTTAAAATGCGTAGCCTTTGTATTCTCTCCATCTTGTAATTAAGTCGACACCCTATGAAACAGCACTTTCCTTTAAAAAATATGCAACAAGAAAAGCGCATTTATAAGGGTCGAATCTTTTTTGCAATCTTTGTCGTGGCGATTTTTCTACTTTTATTGATCTGTCGTTATGCATATTTACAGATCGTTCATTACGATGATTTTACAACGGCATCAGATAAGAACCGTATTCGCTTACAGCCCTTAGCACCTGCTCGTGGCTACATTTACGATCGTAACGGCGTGCTCTTGGCAGATAACTATCCAGTTTTTACTGCAACACTGAGTCGTGCAGATGTCAGCGATATTGATGACACCATTACCCGTCTCATTCCAATTCTGGGCTTGACCCAAGATGATGTTGACCGCTTTAAAAGCCGTGTCAAAACTGCACGTAAAACCGAACGCCTTGCGATCAAATTGAATTTGACTGAAACCGATATTGCCAAATTCAGTGAAGTGAAATACGCCTTTCCGGGGGTCAAAATTGAAACCCAAATGACCCGCTACTATCCACATGGTGAATTGTTTGCACATGTGATTGGTTATGTGGGTCGTATCAATGATAAAGAACTCAAGTCTATTGATAAGGATTTATACGCGGGTACCAACCTGATTGGTAAAATTGGGGTCGAAAAAAGCTATGAAGACCTGTTGCATGGTATTCCTGGCTATGAATCTGTCGAAGCCGATGCACACGGCAATGTACTACGTAATTTAGGTCGCCAGAATCCAGCACGTGGTAATGATCTGTATTTATCGCTTGATTACGGTCTGCAAACCATTGCCGCAAAACAATTGGCAGATCGTCGTGGTGCAATTGTAGCGATGGATCCTCGTACAGGTGAAATCCTCGCACTGGTCTCCAGCCCAAGTTTTAATCCAAACCTCTTCGTGACAGGAATTAGCTCTAAAGACTATAGCGGCCTGCGTGACAACCTTGATCAACCACTTTATAACCGTGCGGTTCAGGGGGCGTATCCACCAGGTTCCACCATTAAACCGATGTTTGGTTTGGGCGGTATTCATTATGGTCTTGTCGATTGGAGCACTGCAATTTCCGATCCAGGTTATTTCTCATTGCCTGGTGATAGTCACCGCTTCCGTGACCATAAAAAGACGGGTCATGGTTCAGTGAACATGCATAAAGCACAAATTGTGTCCTGCGACACCTATTTCTATGTGCTGTCCTATCGCATGGGCATTGAGAAAATGAATGACTGGATGCGCCAATTTGGCTTTGGCGAAAAGACTGGGGTTGATTTACCAAGTGAAAGCACAGGTCTCTACCCGAGCCCTGAATGGAAAATGCGAACGCGTAAATCCAAATGGCTCAAAGGTGAAACCATTTCAGTCAGTATCGGGCAAGGGGCATTTACCTCTACACCTTTACAACTTGCCATGGCAACTGCGATCACCGCCAATAAAGGTTCACATGTCACACCACATGTACTCAGAGAAACCAAAGGCGCCAAAAAATTTAGCGTCCATAACGCACCTGATGGCAAAATTAACTTCAATGGCACAGAACAAGATTGGATCAACATGCATGATGCAATGGTGGATGTCATCCAATCCGGTACAGGTCGTGGCATTAAAGGTGGTTTGCAATATTCAATCGCAGGTAAAACAGGGACAGCCCAAGTCAAGAGTATTGCTCAAGGTAAACGTTATAACGAAGCAGCGCTTTCATCTCGACAATGGGACCATGGCTTATTCGTTGGTTTTGCGCCTGCCGACAATCCAGAAATTGCGATTGCCGTGGTTTGGGAAAATGGTAAACATGGCGGTTCAGCTGCCCAACTGGCACGTCCAATCTTTGACTATTGGCTGGTGACACGTAAAAAGAATCCACTTCGTCCAGCTAGCCATCAAGTCAGTGGAGGCTTAATGACTGCGGGGATTAAACCTGGTGAACTACCAAGCAGCAGTATTGCAACGACAACAACACAAAACAGCCAAGCGACGTCTACACCCGTCGCTTCATCCGCTCCAGCTTCTACACCTGTTGCGCCAGCAACAGTTGCTCAACCTACAGATGGCGTGACTGAATAATGAAAAATCAATTACGTATCATCGGTGGTAACTGGAAACGCCGTACTTTACCCTTTGCCAGTATTGATGGTTTACGTCCAACACCAGATCGTGTCCGTGAAACTCTATTCAATTGGTTGATGTGGGATATCCAAAACGCACAGGTTTTAGACTTGTGCAGTGGCTCAGGTGCGTTAGGATTTGAAGCACTTTCTCGTGGAGCTGCTAAAGTCGTGATGATTGAACCGAATCCAATACAGGCCAAAGTCTTAAAAGACAATATTCAACTGTTAAAAGCAGAAAATTGCCAACTGCATGTTGCAACGGCACAACAAGCTTTAAAAAAATTAAACTCAAGTTTTGATGTGGTGTTTCTTGATCCACCCTATAGTCTGGATTTATGGCAAGAGTTAGCTGAACTTGCTGACCCAATGATCGAAAACAATGCTTTTATTTATGTGGAAGCAGATCGAGATTTAGCTCAGCTCATTCTACCCCCTACTTGGCAGAAAATAAAAGAAACCAAAGCGGGTATGGTCAGAGCCGGTTTATATCAAAAAGTCAGTTAAAAAATCCTTAACCAGAAGAATCGAATCAATTGCCCTCGGTCAAAGGGAAAGCTGGAAAGATATTCATAACCAATTCGATTGGTCTGGTTCAACTGATACATCATGCCATAACCGACTGAAATCGAAAAATCATCCAGTGACAGGCTAGTGGTGTCGCCGGTTAACATCTTATGGTTAAACTGATTGGTTTGATAAGCCGTATAATTATAGACACGCCAACGTTCATTTTGAAAAAATTGGTTATGCAAAACCGAATATGCTGTTTTCATTTCAGGATAAGCAGCATCAAACATCTGTTCGGTATCTTCACTCGGCGCTACAAAAAAATCATAGTCATCCGCATAAACCCCAGTAGAAAGGCCTATTAAAAAACAGAATAAAAAAATGTACTGAATTCGCATAACCAGATGTGTTGATGACCTTCCTATTTAGCATACCGCTAAAAATCATTTTTTATCAATCAATTGAATATTTTTATTAGCTGTTTAAAATAACCACTCCATACGGCGACCGTTTGGAATCGAATAATTCCTCGCTCCTTTAAATATGGTTTCCTTGATCACCTTAAAACCAATCCGTTCATAAAGCTGCTGCCCTCGATGATTCTCCTGTGATACATCTAAAGATAATGCAACATAGCCTTGTTGCTGAGCGGATACTTTCAGATGTTGCAACAATAAAGAGCCTATGCCCTGACCTCGATAATCTGGATGAACACCAAAATTAGCAATATGCAGACACAATTCACTCGGTTTGGTCACTACAGAACCTGCTAGTAAAGCTCTGGATACAATACGAGGAAATCCAAGCTTGTAAGTATCCCAGATATTCTTAAGAGTCCCCTGATCCATACCCAGTAAATCCTTTTTGCCATAACAGGCAACTGTCGCAACTATCTTATCATGATGCTCGACTACCCAATGCAACTTATAACTGCTATAACCATGCTCTGACAAAAATTCATTATGAATAAAACATTTCGCGCTGATCTGCTTATGTTGATAGATGTAATCAAATAAGGCCTCAGCTGCGCTATAAATTAAAGGTACACAAGCATCAACATCATGCTTCTGCGCATTTCTTATTTTCATTTTTCAATCCGCCCTATTTATTTTGTCCGATCAAATCGTGTGATTGCATAAAAAATATTAATTTTTATCGTGTTAGACATAAATAATTAATTTATAAAATTAGTCATATATACAATAATACGTCCTTTAAAATTCTACTCTATCGATCATGAAGCTTTTGTACTTGCTCATTGCCACAGTGAGCTTAACAGGTTGTATCTTTGGGAAATCAAGCGAAGTAAAACGCGCTGAAAAAGTCCTACAGAGTTTTCAATGTAATAATATTGAATCCAATGAGTTAGCAACTTCTTCTATTTCAAATTTTTATCAACAATCACTGGCGGCGAATAAAGACAAAGCAGCATCTTATATTGAACAATATAAGAATGGTGAAGATCTCTTTGACATTCCGCTCGATGAAGTTGTACAACAAAAATATCAATTATATAAACAAGCATGTCAGGCACTCGGTGGTGTCTCTACCCCCAAAGAAACAATCACGGTAGCGACAACAGAGTAACAGCAATAAAATTTGCCTGACTGTACTTAGGATACAGCATGATCGAACAACAACTGAATCTAAAGCATTATATTGCACTTGCGTTTGTACTCCTCGTAGTCGGGATCGCAAGTATTCATCCGCTTGAGTTTGAAGCCTATTTATTACACCAAGCAGGTACGGTGTTAATGCTAATTGCTCTCATTGTCACGATGAAGAAGATTGGTATCAGTTTTTATAGCTTTTGTCTCTATCTGGGCTTTCTTTTGATACATATTTTAGGAGCACACTACCTTTACTCGTATGTTCCGTATAATGAATGGATTCAACAACTTTTCCATTTTGACTTAAATCAAAGTATGGGTTGGTCACGCAACATGTATGATCGACTGGTGCATTTTGCCTACGGTTTATTGCTCTATCCATTTTTTTATCGCTGTTTTCAAGTCTGGTTACCAACAGCCAAACCTTTGACCCTATTTCTACTGGTGATTCAGTTTGTCATGGCATCGAGCATGTTCTATGAACTGATCGAATGGTGGATCGCCATTGGTTTATCACCTGAAGATGCTGAAAACTATAATGGCCAACAAGGAGACGTTTGGGATGCCCACAAGGACATGTTCCTTGCGACTGTCGGAGCACTGCTAATTGGAGTCATTCAACTGCTCAAACAAAAAACGCCTATTCAAAAATAGGCGCTGTTCTCAATATAAATACCAATCAGATAATTGAATGTTGCAGTGCCGCAAGCTGATCTAAAGGATCGGCTTTAATGGTCTGAGCATAATCCAGATGGGTTAAATCAGCATTTCCAGAATGACTGGTTGTCGTAGATGGATTTTGCCCTATAAGTAATTGGTTCAAAACCTCATCCAATTGATTTGATGCAGGCTCAGAAGAAGACAACAAGGTATTTAGACTCAGTTTCTCGATATTGTTTGATTCAGAAACAGGGGCAGCTTGTTGGGTTTGTAAGGCATCCAAATCGATCGCATCTGCCAAAGAGGCTTTCACCACAGGTGCAAGCACATTAAAACTAAATGCATCACTCGCCTCACTAATATTTCCTGCTGCATCTGTCAGGGTTAAGGTGATTTTATGCGCCCCTACACTCAAATCCTGCTTAACTTCAAAACTCCATCTGCCATTATCCCCGACTGTTACCGTACCAATCGCTTGACCATTATCGTAAATCGTCAGGACTGTTTTTGCTTCGCCCATACCTGCCAAAGTCGGTTTGCTATCATCGGTATCACCTCCCGCCGCGATCGCCCCTTTTACAGCTCCGACATCATCCGTGACCGTTTGCAAAATAGGTTTATTCGGCGCAATCGTATCTTTTATCCCGACCACATCGACTGCATCGGAACGATTTCCTGCTGCATCAACAATATAGACTTTAGCTACATTTTTATCCGTTAAAGCGGATGAAAGTGTAATGCTAAATTTTCCATCCGCACCAACAGTACCTGAACCATACAATGTCTTCCCATCTGCACTTCTAATTTCAATTTTACTATTTGCTTCCGCTGTCCCTACCACCGAATCACCTGCTGCATTGATTTCAGCAACAGCTTTATCAGGTGCAATGGTGTCTTTCCCAGTAGTAATCTCAAGTGGCTTAGATTGGTTGCCTGCAGCATCTTCCACAATGATGGTTGCTTTTTTATCTGCAGCTAAAGCAGGTAAAAGTGTAATCTGAAATTTACCCTGTGCATCTGTGATTCCACTGCCAATGATTTTTCCATCCGCATCTTTGATCTGTACCTTGCTATTCGCCTCTGCTCGACCTTGAATTGAGGAACCTTCCTTATTTACATCCACAAAAGGTTGGTCAGGAGGCAAAGTATCTTTACCGGCAATCACTTTAGAAGGTGTCGATTTATTTTCGGCTGCATCTTCAGCAATCACGGTTCCGCCTTTGTCACTGGTTAAAGCAGGTGAAACTTTTATCGAATACAGTCCTTCTTTATTCGCAATCACGGTACCTAATAGTTTTCCATCAGCATCATAAATCGAGACTTTGGCATTGGCTTCTGCCTTGCCAGTAACAATCGTGCCATCTGCATTGAGTTGTGCTGTCGGAGCATCGGGTGCAATGGTATCTTTAGTTCCTGTCACTACAGTTGCTTTAGAGGCATTCCCTGAACCATCAATCGCAGTCACACTGACTTTGCCGCCATTCACCAAAGGTTGATCTAGCTTAACTGTGTAATTTCCTTCAGCATCGGCTTGAGTCGTAGCAATCACTTTCCCCGCAGCATCCTTAATTTCAATTTTGGCCTGAGCTTCGGTTTTACCGGTAATGGTTTGTGTATCTGTACTCAAACTCGCTGTCGGTGTCGCTGGCGGTGTTATATCAATCGGTTGGTTACTACTTTTATTTTTATCGTCATCATCATCTTTTACTGCCCATAAATACACACCTTCTGCGACTAAAGCAGCCAAACCGACTTTCCATAATTGGGACTTACTAATCGCCGAATCTTGATCAATATTCTGAGGCTGAGAAGCGGGTGTAACTGCATCAGTATATGCAAATTGCGTCAATGAGGTCGCTGGGGCATAACGAACAAATTTTCCCGAATCATCAAACTCTGCGACGGCATAAGTACCATCCTCTTTTGTGAGTGCGAGGCTGTGTTCTGTTAGATTTTCATCACTATAGAAACCACTAACAATAATCTTTTCACCATTTTTTAGCGTAATGACAAGGTCATTACCTTGCTTGATAATTGATTTAATATCTGCTTGATTTACCCCAATCTGTACGATGGAAGGCTGGTCTAAAACCACACTTTTTAGTTGTGCATCTTGTAGGATATTCGAGTTTTTCTTTGAAAAAACAACGACTCTTGTCATTATTATGCTCACTTATCAATTATATTTTTAAATAATTCTTCGATTAATGAATAATTAAGTAATTCATCTTGCAAATAAAATATCAAATGATTGATATGACTACAATCTCTTCTATCAGAAGTTTTGTCATGTTTGTTTAATTCACCAAACGTTCAAATCTAGTCAAGAATTTTCACAAAAATCAGCAGGAATACGCATAAAAAAACCAGCCATATAGGCTGGTTTTTCAAGATCATTTTACAGTTCCAATCATTAAAATTTTGGATCACGCATTTGTACTAATGTGCTATTTGCCTTTGCCAGACTATCGGTAATTTTACTGAGCACAGTCGGAATTAAACTCTCTGCCATTTGTGCAGCTTGCAAGCCTAATTTCTCACCAAAAGTTGGGCGTTTACGGGTATTAATCACATAAATATCATGCTTTGGTAACAGGCTTAATAAATACTCATCTGAGGTTTGTAACTTATCAACCAAGTTCAGCTCACGCGCATCTTCACCATACCAATGCTCGCCTGTTGCCACTTTTGCAATATCCAGTTGAGGGCGATATTTTTCAACAAAGTGTTTAAATAAAGAATGCGTTTGCTGCAATTCTTCTTCAAACTTGGCCTTACCTTCTGGCGTATTTTCACCAAACATGGTCACGGTACGTTTGTATTCACCTGCGGTATAGAGTTCAAAATCAACATTATGCTGCTTTAGCAAACGATTGAAGTTGGGTACTTGTGCAACCACACCAATCGATCCCACCACAGCAAACGGCGCAGAAATAATTTCGTTGGCAATACATGCCATCATATAACCACCACTGGCTGCAACTTTATCTACACAGATGGTGACGTTAAAACCTGCATCACGCAAACGCACTAATTGAGCTGCTGCAAGACCATAGCCATGCACCATACCACCTGGGCTCTCTAAACGGACCACGACACGGTCATGCCCTGCTTTAGCAGTCGCTAGAATCAGGGTAATTTCTTCACGAATGGTATCTACGGCAGAAGCTTGAACATCCCCTTTAAAGTCGAGGACGTAGATTTTTTGATCATTCTTTTTACGAATCTTGGCTTCTTTACCAAGTTGCTGAACAAGTTGCAATAACTCCAAACGAGATGCTGTCGTTTGCGCAATTCTTTTTCTTTGTTCATTCACACGCGCATTGAGATGACTAATACGAATTTCAGCAGGAAACTTAGGTAAATGGAATAACATGAAGTATGTGCTCTATAAGTTCGGCGTTATTGTTCTAAGATGTGGTCTGCTCAATAAAAATTCAATAGCGATTTTGCAAAATAGATTCATTTTCATTTATATATAAAAAAAAGAGCCCGAAGACTCTTTTTCTATCACCGTAAAAATTAACCAAAACGACCTGTAATATAAGCTTCAGTCAACTGATGGTCTGGCTGGGTAAACACTTTTTCAGTCGAGTTCACTTCAATCAAGTCACCCAAGTGGAAATAAGCTGTACGGTCAGAGACACGCGCCGCTTGTTGCATAGAGTGAGTTACGATCGCAATGGTAAATTGTTCTGACAATTCTGAAATTAATTCTTCAATTTTTGCGGTCGCAATTGGATCAAGTGCTGAACATGGTTCATCCATCAAGATCACTTCTGGGCTCACCGCAATGGTCCGTGCAATACATAAACGCTGTTGCTGACCACCTGATAAACCAGTGCCTGGCTGACTCAGACGATCTTTGACTTCGTCCCATAAACCGGCTTTACGTAAACTGTTTTCCACGATTTCTTCTAAATCATATTTATCACGTGCCAGACCATGTAGTTTCGGGCCATAAGCAACGTTATCAAAAATTGATTTTGGGAATGGGTTTGGTTTTTGGAAAACCATACCTACTTGTGCACGCAATAACACCACATCAAGGTTTGGATCATAGATATCTTGATCATCCAAAGTAACCTTACCCGTCACACGGCAGCTATCAATGGTGTCATTCATACGGTTTAAAGTCCGTAAGAAGGTTGATTTACCACAACCCGATGGCCCAATAAATGCAATCACCTCATTCTGGTAAACATCAAGGTCGATACCTTTGATCGCTTCAGAGTCACCATAATAAACATGAACATCTTTGGTACTGATTTTCACTTCATTGGTTTTTGGCTTTTTATTTGAAGAAGCCGTTTCAAACTGAGAGACAAATGCAGTATTTGATTGCTGAACTTGCGCTTCAGATGAGCTAAATTCTTTTTGCTGTGGATTCACTGATTTATCCTTTTCTACGGCGTTCATAATATCAATCGTATTCATTGTACTCTCCTCAATTACCAACGCACTTCAAATTTCTTACGGAGCCAAATGGCAAGGCTGTTTAAACCAATCATTAACGCCAATAACACAATAATCGCTGCTGCGGTACGTCCTTCGAAGAAGTTACGTAATTCATTACCTTGCCATAAATAAACTTGTACTGGTAACGCTGTCGCTTGGTCGAGTGGTGTGGTTGGCACGCTTGCAACGAAAGCGCTCATTCCGATTAAAAGTAATGGCGCAGTTTCACCCAGTGCATGTGCAACCCCAATGATCGCACCTGTCATAATACCTGGTAACGCCAGTGGTAATACGTGATGGAAAATGGTTTGTACTTTCGACGCGCCTAGACCCAACGCGGCTTGACGAATCGAAGGCGGCACTGCTTTTAAAGATGCACGTGTGGTAATGATCACGGTCGGTAAAGTCATCAAACTCAGAACCAAACCACCGACCAAAGGTGCTGATAATGGTAACTGCATCCAGCCAATAAAGATTGCAGCACCCAGTAAACCGAATACAATCGAAGGAACAGCAGCCAAGTTATTAATGTTGACTTCAATAATATCCGTCATCATGTTCTTTGGTGCAAACTCTTCAAGATAAATTGCACTGGCAACACCAATTGGAATCGAGATCACAATCACGATCATCATCATGAATAATGAACCCATGAATGCGCCGGCTAAACCACTGGTTGCAGGTGAACTACGAGAATCTGGGCTAAAGAACAAGTTGGTATTGAAGGTACTTTTAATAATTCCTTCTGCTTTTAACTGATCTGCCAATTGACGTACTTCTGGTTCAAGTTGTTGCTGATCATCAGGCAAACTACGATCAATATTCCCTGCTAACCACACATCTATATTGGCGTCGGCTAAGAATTTGATCTCTTCTTTACTTCCAATCAGCGCAGGGTTTTTAAGCACCATATCACGCAAACGGTATGCTTCAGAACTGGTATATAAACTGCTTAGATAATCACGTTGAGACTCTAATGCTTTATTTTTAGCAACAATCCCATTTACGATCAAGGCATCCCAATCCACCATACCCATTTCAGTTTGCCAAGCGACCATGCGCTCTTCAAAGTGAGCGGGGGTTTCACCTGCTGTTTGTTTTGGCTTCGCCCCAACATTGATGATCGCGGGATCAAAATAAACAGGAACTGTAATACTGCTTTGCCAAAAAGAAGGCAGACCTTTCGCCAAGATGCTACCAAATAGTAAGGCAACAAATGCCAGCGCGATCACAACCGCCGAGATACCTGCAAAGCGAAAGGTTTTTTCTTTACGATGGCGCTTAGCCAAAGAACTTTGGATCTTTCTTTTACGCTGCTCACGTTGTTCAGCAGCTACTTGAGGATCCAATAGGTTCGGATCCAGAGGAGATGTATTTGATGAACTCATTCGTATTGCTCACGATATTTACGCACGATGTACAGTGCAATAATGTTTAGACCCAAAGTAATCACAAACAGCGTTAAACCAAGGGCAAATGCCACCAGTGCTTGCGGGCTCGCAAAGTCAGTATCCCCCGTTAATTGCTTCACAATCGTGACGGTTACGGTTGAAACAGCTTCAAATGGATTTGCATGCAACAATGGACTGTTCCCTGCTGCAAGCACCACAATCATGGTCTCACCCACGGCACGGGATACGGCAAGCAAAAATGCACCTGTAATCCCGGGTAAGGCAGCAGGTAATACAACTTGACGAATGGTTTCTGATTTGGTTGCGCCTAGGCCCAAAGAACCATCACGTAATGCGCGGGGCACTTGAGTAATAATGTCATCAGATAATGAGGAAACGAATGGGATAATCATAATACCCATTACAAAACCCGCGGTGAGTGCGCTGGTCGCATTAATATTGATACCAACACTTTCACCCACCATTTTGAAGAATGGGCCAATCACCATTAAGGCAAATACGCCATAAACGATGGTTGGAATCCCCGCCAAAACCTCAATTGCAGGTTTTGCCCAAGAACGCAATCTTGGCGATGCATATTCAGCCAGATAAATCGCAACCAACAAGCCAATCGGTACCGCAACCAATAATGCGATACCACTGACCATTAAGGTTCCCCAAATCAGCGGTAAGATGCCGTAGCTACCTTCTGCATTTCCTGAGGTGCTAAAACCGGGATTCCATTCAGTACCAAAGAAGAAATCAACTGGACTAACAAAATGGAAAAAGTGTAACGCTTCTCTTAACATCGATAAAACAATACCGATTGTTGTCAGGATTGCGACACCAGAACACAAGATCAAAGCAACATTAATGGTTTTTTCGACTTGGTTACGTGCACGGAATTGTTGGCTCACATGACGCTTTGCCCAAACTAAACCAGCCAATCCAGCACTAATCACCACGGCAAGTTTTGCAAATGAGCCAATGGTCTGGAATTTAGCAAGTTGTTGTGCTGCTGCAACTTCATAAGCTGCTGGCTGATCTGTTACCCCGAAACCAGAAGCAATTGCTTGCACTCGACTGGTTAAAACATCACGGCCTGCTGCATCTAAGGTCGAACTTACAGATGCAGGAATATTATTGAAAATAATATGTTGTAAAATACTTGGTTCAACCAAATTCCAAATAATCAAAATTAAAAAAGCAGGAATACCACACCACAAAGCAACCAACGCCCCATAATATCCTGGACGAGAGTGTAGTGTTGCTGAGTTATTTCCCTTACCTGCTAGGTTACGGCTTTTACTCAGCCCGATTTGATATGCAATTGCCACAAGGGCTAATAACACACCGATAAGTAGCAGATTCATGTAATCTCCACTGTTTTCTCAATTTTCATGATTTGAAAAAACTTAGCTAGACAAAAAGGCTGATGATCCAACGTCTCACCAGCCTCCCTTTTAACAATATTACTTAACTGATTTACCCGCTTTGAAATCAGCTAGGATTTTTGCGCGCTCTTTGTCGCTTAAAGGAATCAAACCCGCTTTTTCTAATTTAGAACCTTTACCAGAAATTTTCTTGTTTAAGAAGAATTCTGTGTATTGTGGTAAGCCTTTGATTGATTTCAAGTGCTCGCCTTTCACGTAGAAGAACAATGGACGAGAAACAAGGTAGCTGCCATCTAATACTGTTTTCTCTGATGGTGTCACGCCATTTACAGTCGCTACACGTAATTTATCGCGGTTTGAATCATAGAAACCTAGACCAAATACACCCACTGCATTTGGAGAAGTCTTCAAGCGCGCTAGAGTTTCAGTATAGTCACCCGCAATTTCAATTACGCGGCCATCTTTACGGAAGGTTGAACATGCTTTCTTTTGATCATCTTTGCTTAAAGCTTTGTAGTAATCAAATGCTTCACAACCAGCATCAACCATTTTCTCTTGGAACACTTCACGCGTACCGTGGTTAGATGCAGGAATAACTAAAGTAATTGGTTCATTTGGTAATGATTTATCAATTTGGTTCCAAGTTGTATATGGGTTTGGAACTAGTTTACCATTTGAAGGAAGCTGTGCAGATAATGCAGTGAATACATGTACTGGCTTTAATTTATACGCAGCTTTTTTAACGTTTGATGCGAATACGATACCGTCATAACCGACTTTAATTTCTTGTACTTGGTTTACGCCAGATTTTTTACATGCATCTAATTCTGTGTCTTTAATTTGACGAGAAGCATTTGCGATGTCGATGGTGTTATCACCTACACCTTGACAGAATTGCTTCAAACCACCGCCCGTACCACCTGAACCAACAACCGGTGCTTTGAACTGTGGGAATGTGTTGCCAAACTCTTCAGCAACAATACTTGCAAACGGTAATACAGTAGATGAACCAGCAATTTGAATCGTATCACGAGCTGCATTTGCAGTCGTTGCTACAGTTGCCCCAGATACAGCTAATGCAATTGCGATGTGACGTGGATTTAAGCGCATTCTGTTTTCTCTCATTTATGCAATTTGGTTTACAACTCTTTTTAAGTTAAGTGTTGTACTTTGGTTAACTGCATTTTGAGCAGATAATATGACAATTAAGTGACAACTTTATGACGCTTTTGTGATAGCCATTTCTTAAGCTCAATTTTTAGAAAATTATTGGTCATAAAGTCATATTTTCTGCTTTATTTTTTGCAGCTCGGAACACGATTATATTAAGAAAACAACGTTTAGATATTGAATTTTATGAAATTTAAAAGAACAGCTGCTGATTCTGCTTAACAAAAAGCATCTTGGGCAGCGCAACCAGTTTATATATGTTTTATGACAATTCCCTATCAAAAAGAACAGATATAATGCTAAATCCTGTCGTTATTGAAACACAAATGCTGATTCGTAAACCGATCCATAGCGTTTTTGAAGCATTTATTGATCCTGAAATCACCTCAAAGTTTTGGTTTAGCGCCTCAACAGGAAAATTAGAACAAGGAAAAACCGTTGAATGGACTTGGGATAAATACCAAGTTTCAGCAAAAATACAGGTGACAAGAATCATTGCCAATGAATTGATTCAGATTCAATGGGGCGAGCCGAGCAGTACGGTTGATTTCATCTTTGAAGCGATCAATGACAATCAAACTTATCTCAGAATTCAAAATTATAATATCCCCTTACAAGGCGATGAGCTGATTGCCTTTATTATTGATAATACAGGTGGCTTTACCACTGTCGTGGATAGTCTGAAAGCCTATCTAGAACATGGATTGCAACTCAATCTGGTTCAGGACAAATTTCCGCCCTTCTAGGTCAATACAGCATTGATGTAATAAAAAAGCACATTGCTGTGCCTTTTTTATTTAAAGATTGGACTGTGCTTCAGGCAGAACCAGCATTTTTTTACGATACTTAAAGAAATACATCGCCGCTAATATCACTAGCCAGATCGGTCCGAGAATAACAGCCAAGCGCATATCAGGGGTCATCGCCATAATAATCAAAATAAAGCAGACAAAGCTAATGGTGAGGTAATTACTCCATGGACTCCAGATACTTTTAAATTTGGTCTGATGTTGTTTCAGGCGCATTGCTTTATTAAATTTCAAATGGGTGACCGAAATCATTAACCAGTTAATTACCAGTGCTGCAACCACCAGCATCATGAATAACTGAAAGGCTTCTCCCGGAATTAAATAGTTGACCAACACACATACCGCCGTAACTGAAGCGGAAACGATCGCCGCAGGAACCGGAATTCCTCGCGCATTCACTTTTTTCAATATCGCAGGTGCATTCCCCTGTTCGGCCAAACCATGCAGCATACGGCTATTACAATAAATACAACTGTTATAAACAGAAACCGCTGCAATCAACACCACAAAATTGAGGACATTGGCAACCCCATTACTATTCAAAGACTGGAAGATCAATACAAAAGGGCTGCCCCCTTCTGCCACCATATTCCACGGATAAAGACACAGTAAAATCCCGATTGCACCGATATAGAAAATCAAAATACGGTACACAATCTGATTCACCGCCTTAGGAATAGTGGTTTCAGGATTTTTGGTTTCTGCTGCGGCAATCCCGATCAATTCAAGTCCACCAAAGGCAAACATGATCACGGCAAGCGCCATAATAAAGCCATGCGTACCATGTGGAAAAAAGCCACCATGCTGCCATAAATTGGCAATCCCCGCCTGAGGACCCGCAGAACCAGAAAGCAATAAATAAGCACCAAAACCAATCATACTTAAAATCGCGACTATCTTAATGCAGGAGAACAAGAATTCAGATTCGCCAAAGAATCTGACATTGACTAGATTAATGGCATTAATCAGCACAAAGAACACCAAGGCGGTCAGCCATGTGGGAACATCTGGCCACCAAAACTGAATAAAGGTCCCGATCGCACTCAGTTCAGCCATACTGACCAACACATACAGTACCCAATAATTCCAGCCCGACATAAAGCCTGCCATGCGGCCCCAGTATTTATTGGCAAAATAACTAAATGAACCACTGACGGGCTCTTCAACCACCATTTCACCTAAATGGCGCATAATTAAAAATGCAATCACGCCTGCAATCGCATAACCTAATAAAATAGAGGGTCCTGCCAGTTTGATGGTTTGCGAAAGACCTAGAAATAATCCTGTCCCAATCGCACCACCGAGCGCAATCAGCTGGATATGCCGATTGGACAATCCTTGTTTTAACTCATGTTTATTGTTTACATCCATCATGTTATCTCCAATGTGTGTGTCACATCCTGTACACTTTTTATACAGCGCATGATTCGAAGCTCAGCATGAAGCTCCGAATCTGATTCGCTCTCTTATCAATTTATAAAGTTGAAGATTTTCCTATTTGCTTCTGATCAGAAGGAAATTGCTTTTTTACTGGGTAATGCTTGGGAACGCTGTTTTAAGATTTCATAGCCTCGATCGCCATAATCAAAACGGGCAATCACTGACGCAAATTTTTTCAAGCTGGCGGGAGCATCCATGGCTGGGAGTTTAAGCTCAATAAAAGTCAATCCGTCGAATTGATGCGTGTTGTCCAAGACCACTTTTAACTGTCCTGCAGTTTCTACCACACAGCTTTTATAGTCTTGGCTACCGTTAAAAACATTTGGAATCTCGCTATATTTCCAGTCCTGAACATCGTTATAAGCCGCATTTTCGCCCATGATCAAACGCTCAATGGTATAGC
The DNA here is from genome assembly GCF_013072695.1 of Acinetobacter sp. Ac_5812. Classification (GTDB taxonomy): domain Bacteria; phylum Pseudomonadota; class Gammaproteobacteria; order Pseudomonadales; family Moraxellaceae; genus Acinetobacter. The sequence goes on along the minus strand of NZ_LXUK01000024.1, from coordinate 77,412 downwards.
CACCATTATTGAGTAAGAAAATAATTGGCTTGAGACCATGACGGATAATGGTTGAAAGTTCCTGTACGGTGAGCTGGAATGAACCATCACCAATAAATAGGATTTGACGGCGTTCAGGTGCGGCCAACAAACTGCCTAATAAAGCAGGTAAGGTATAACCAATTGAACCCCAGAGTGGTTGAGCAATATATTTTGCCGTTGCTGGTAGTTTTAGCCCCGCCAAGGCTGAGTTAGAAGTCCCGACTTCACCGATAATCACATCATCTTCTTTGAGAAAACGTTCAACGTAGTTCCAAAGGATGTCTTGACTGAGCTTTTGCTGTTCAGGCGCATTGATTATTTGTTGTGCTTGCTTCTCAATGATCGGTTGACTCAGTTTCCGTTGTGCTATTTTTTTATTCAACTCAACCAGAAGTTGTCCAATCTCAATCCCTGGAAAATCTTGACCGAAAATCGTCAAACCATACGGTTTCATTTCAATATAGTTCTCAGTGGCGATTTGATGAGTAAACACCCCTGTTCCGACATCGGTAAAACGCACACCGACACCAATCAGACAGTCTGATTGCTCAATAGTATTACGAACATGTACTTGGCTCGCCCCACCGACATAAGTGCCCACATAGCGCGGTGAACCTTCATCCATAATATTCTTAGCAGTCAGCATGCTGGCAAAGGGAATCGAACATTTTTGTGATAAATCACTGAGCAACGATGTCACTCCAAAAACAGAGGCTTCATTATCAATCAGCAACGCTGGTCGTTTGGCTTGTGCAATCACTTCGCACAGTTTGGTGACTGCGCTTTGCAACAGCTCTGGCTCAACCCTTGGATAAGATAAATCGAGTGAACGATCTGTCACTTCAATTTTGACGTGAGTAATATCCGATGCCAACTGGATATGTACAGGTCGACGTTCAAGGAAACATTGACGTAACACACGGTCAATTTCAGCGGCGGCATTGGCTGGGGTTAGACGGGTCTGTGCAACAGTGAACTCTTTCATGCAGTTCATGATGTTGTCGTAGTTACCATCTACCAGCGTGTGATGAACCAGAGTTCCTTTCTGCACCACATGTAAAGGCGGAATCCCTGAAATATGCACCACTGGTACATTCTCAGCATAAGCACCTGCAATGCCATTAATCGCACTTAAATCACCGACCCCATAGGTCGTTGTCAAAGCAGCAAAACCATTGATTCGTGCATAACCGTCTGCCGCATAAGCCGCATTTAATTCATTACAATTACCAATAAATTCGAGTTGGGCATCTGCCTCAACTTGTTCGAGATAAGAAAGGTTAAAATCACCAGGTACACCAAATAGATGTTGGATACCCATTTGTTTTAGACGAAGATTTAAAAAATCACCGATTTCTATGAACATTGCTCTACATCCTTTCAAGTCAATTTTTTATTCCATAGAAAAATAATATTTCATCTACCTATTAAATTTCGTGCATAATAAAAACGCATTTTAATAAAAATACAATATTTGTGTATCATAAAAGGATTTTATGCAATGGATAAGTTCGACTGGCAAATCATTCAGGCCCTACAAAAGAATGGACGGCTCACCAATCAGGAAGTTGGAGATTTAATCGGTTTATCAGCTTCACAATGTTCCAGAAGACGACAGCTACTGGAGCAAAAAGGCGTGATCTTGGGTTATGCCGCCCGCATCCACCAACAAGCTTTAGGCTTGGAGGTTACCGCGATGATTCACATTAACTTACGCATTCACGAGGCCAAGTCACAGCAAGCCTTTCAGGACTTAATTGAAGCTGAGGACAATATTCAAGATGCTTTTTCAATTAGCGGCGATGCTGATTTTATTTTAAAAGTCGTCGCAGAAAATCTGGAACAGCTGTCCCAATTCGTCACAGAGCGACTACTGTCTTATGGTTTTATTGGTCACATAAAATCTTACATTGTGTTAAAAAAAATCAAAGAACAGAATCACTTTCTCAGCAAATCCAAGGGTCACAGCTACCATCCAGCCACATAAACCTCGTTTTAAGCAGCACCATGCATAAAAAGAAAAAGGCGGATATTAGATCCGCCTTAAAAATATGAAGGTTTAAATTTTATTGATATGTACAGTTTGTCCTACTGTATTTTCCAGCAACCCCTCCAAACCGAACTCAGCACCAAGGCCTGACATTTTCCAGCCACCAAACGGTGCATGTGGAACAATCTCTGCATGGGTATTGACCCAGACCGTGCCGCATTGTAATTGCGATGCATAAAATTGCGCGGCTTTTAAATCAGAAGACCAGATTGAACCACCTAAGCCAAATTCGCTGGCATTGGCGCGTGCAATCGCATCATCAATCTCACGATATTTTAGAATCGGTAACACTGGGCCAAACTGCTCCTCTCGTACCACTCGGCAGCTTTCATCCAGTCCTGTTAAAATCGTCGGCGCAATAAAATAGCCTTGCTCAGGCACCGTCTGATCACCTGACAACGCCTTGGCGCCTTGTGCAAGTGCATCGGCAATTAAGGCTTTTACTTTCTGATATTGCATCTGGTTTTGCACGGGCCCAAAAGTAGTCTCTGCTGCCATGCCATCTCCGACATTCTGGGCATTGGCAATATCAGCCAGTTTTTGTGCTAGCGCGTCATATTGGCTTTCGTGCACATATAAACGTTTCAAAGCAGCACAAGTCTGCCCAGCATTTAAAAATGCGACGTTAAAAATACGCTTGGCTATTTGATCAAGATCGGCATCAGGTAAAACAATCCCCGCATCATTGCCACCCAGCTCTAGGGTCAGGTGTTTTAAAGTTTTTACCGCACCCGACATAATGTGCTGACCCGTCTTGGTCGAACCTGTAAAAACCACCTTGGCGATATCAGGGTGAGTCGATAATGCCTCACCGACGTCGCCTTTACCCAGCAAGATTGAAATCACACCCGCAGGCACTTCTTGTTGAATAATTTCACAAAGTTTTAACGTCGCTAAAGGGGTAAATTCAGAGGGTTTATTAATCACCACATTGCCCGCACGCAAGGCAGGCATGATATGCCACACCGCAATCATCAGTGGCCAGTTCCACGGCGTAATCGAAGCTACCACACCTAAGGGCTGATAATGACGTTCAATTCGTTTCTGTTCACTGTCTTCAATAATATCAACTGGCATGTCTAAACTTGCGGTATAACGTGTCCAGCCAATCGCACCCTGCACTTCCATTTGTGCCAATGCCAATGGTTTGCCTTGCTCAAGTACAATCAACTCTGCCAGAGTTTCGGCATGTTGTTCAATTCCATCGGCAATCTTATTCAGTATGCTTTTTCGTTCCTCATGAGAACTGCGTTGCCAGCTTCCAAAAGCTTGCTTCGCTGCCTCAATTGCTTGATTCACCTGTGCAATCGAAGCCTGCGCACATTTTGCTGCAACAGCAGCTGTTGCAGGATTGATAACTTCAAGTTCACCTGCTTCACCGAGACAAGATTGACCGTTAATAATGAGTTTAAATTGGTTTTGCATATTCAAGTGTTGCATGCCTTGTTCCTTCTATTCATTGTAATCATGATGTTTTGCCTGATCCGACCTCAGTTCTAGGTCCCAAGTGCAAAAGTGATGACATCTATCCATCAAAATATTGAGCATCTATCACTACAATATGGAATTTGTGCATCACAGTTTATGCATAATTATTTCTGATTGAGATTAAAGATGCACAGTTTGTGCAGAACAGCGACAATTTTCTACCTTGTCATTATAAAAACCATCCAACAGGCTCTAGACAGAATGCAACTAAACAGCAAGCCCAATACTTGCCTTTATTTAATACTATTTCAGCTTCAGGCATCACATCAAAAATTTCTGCTCAGCTTGTGTGTTCTAAAAGTTACAACACTTTATTCAATTAATTGAAATTTCTTAGAACAGCTGGCTTCGCTATATTCAATACAAATGCACCAGAAGATAAAAAGATGAACAGCAAAGTGATTACAACGTTTAAGCATACAGATTTACCTGTACACATGACATTTTCAGAGCATGATTGGCAGTTGCTTGCTCAGCACTGGTATCCGATTGCGCTCGCCCGTGATATTTCAGAACAGCCAACAGCGACCATGTTGCTGGATATGCCATTGGTGATTTACAAAATGGGAGATGAACTGATTGTTGCAAAAGATATTTGCCCACATCGCGGGGTTCCTCTTAGCTTAGGCCGTCATGATGGGCAAGGCATTGTGTGTCGCTACCACGGATTACGCTTTGGACATGCGGGTAAATGTAATCGCATTCCAGCACATCCACAGCATAAAATCTCTGAACGCTTTGATCTAACAACCTACGCTGCCACTGAAAAGTATGGACTGATCTGGTGTTGCTTAGCAGCTCACCCGAATGAGCAACCCGTTATTCCTAACATGCCCTACTGGGAGGATGCAGACTACCAGCAACTGGTATGCCCCTTTGTCGATTTAAATTGTTTTGCGGGTCGGCAACTAGAAGGATTTATTGATGTCGCCCATTTTGCGTGGGTACATCCTGATACTTTTGGTGACCCTGATGATGTTGAAGTGCCAGACTATAGCATCACAGAAACCAGTTATGGCTTCAATGCAGATTATATCAGCAGTGTAGGGCGCTATCCGATTGGGACAGCGCAACGTGGGCAGGACAATTTTAACTGGCTCAGACATTTTGAAATCAGCCTGCCTTTTACTGCAACACTGACCATCCATTTTCCGAATCAAAGCAAGCAGGTGATCATGAATGCCGCTTCGCCAGTAAGTGCTCGACAAACTCGGCTATTTGCACCGATCTGCCGTAATTATGACAAAGATTTACCTGTTGAAGATGCTTATACTTTTAATTTGCAAATTTTTGAAGAAGATCGACTGATTGTCGAAACCCAGAAACCTGAATATCTCCCCCTGGATTTATCGATGGAAGCGCATTTTCCAGCAGACCGTAGCTCAAGTATGTATCGCCGACTCTTAAGAAAAATGGGATTCAATCCAATTTTTGCGGCCTAGTCTATGCTTAAATTCAATTTTAATACGCAATAAAAAAGAGGTCTATTCAAGACCTCTCTTTTTAGTTTGATGTGTCTGCCAGATTGAAATTAATCAATCGCTGGAACATAAGTTCCTGCAGCAATTGCATCTTTAATACGATCAGCTTCTGCCAACACAAGTGCAAGCAAGTTTTGAACATTTTCAAGCGTTGCAACTGGGCTTAAAGTGGTCATCTTCAATGATTGAACATTACCCACTTTGGTTACACCAATATTCGCTTCACCACGAGCAAACAATTCATCTGCCACGTTTTGGTTTAAGCTATCGATAAATTCAGCAGGATAAGCTTCTGGTACCACACGGAACAGGACTGAAGCGAATTGTGGTTCAACCAACAATTCAAGACCTGCAGTTGCTTTAATATAATCTGCAACTTCACGTGTTAATTTCACACCATGATCAATCATCGAACCATAAAGCTCTTCGCCTAATGCTTCAACCGTCATCCATAATTTCAATGCATCAAAACGACGTGTCGTTTGTAATGATTTAGACACAAGGTTAGGTACACCATGTTCTTCATCATAAGCAGAGTTTAAATATTCTGCTTCATAATGCATAAAGCGATAGTTTGCTTCGTCTTTCAACAAGAAAGCGCCACAGCTAATGCTTTGGAAATAATGCTTATGGAAATCAAGCGTGATTGAGTCTGATAATTCAATTCCATCTAACATTGAACGATGGTCATTTGAAAGAATCAGTGCACCACCCCAAGCTGCATCAATATGCATCCATGAACCATACTTCGTAGTAATTTCACGGATTTTCTTGAGTGGATCAATCGCACCAGCATCAGTCGTACCTGCTGTTGCAACGACACAGGCCACGATTTTGCCTTCAGACTGAAGATGCGCCATGGTTTTTTCCAGTGCATCGACATCCATCTGTGCATTTTCATTCACAGGAACGGTGACAACTGACTGGAAGCCCATACCCATCATCGCCATGTTCTTTTGCACAGAGAAATGTGCATTTTCAGAACAGATGACTTTGACGTTTTTCATTGCTTCGGCTGGAATACCATCACGCTGAACCGACCATGGCTTGCCATTTTCGTCTTTCCAGTTTTTCGAGATACACCAGTCACGTGCCAGCAATACACCCATCAAGTTTGACTGTGTACCGCCAGAAGTGAACACACCGGCTTGACCTGCACCATAACCCACTTTTTGGCGAAGCCAATCAATGAGTTGAACTTCCATCAAAGAACCCGCTGGGCTTTGATCCCATGAGTCCATCGACTGGTTGGTTGCATTGATCAACACTTCCGCAATCTGGCTCATCACCATGGTTGGGCAGTGTAAGTGTGCAAGTGAATGCGGGTGATGTACTTTTAAGCTTTTGTTGAGGAAAAGCTCAACCATACGTTGTAATGATTGCTGTACACCTAAACCTTCTTTCGAAGGAGCAAAAGAGATTGCTTCGCGCAAATCTTTAATGCTACCACCAGTGTACATTTTATCATTTTGCAACCATGCTGAAACGGCAGTTACCGCCTCGCCCATTGCTGACTGATAGTCAGCAATAGATTGAGCATCATTGCAGAGTAACGCTTTACGATGTTCTGCAAAATCAACCATGAATTAGCCTCGTACTGCTTTTAATGCTTCAGCAACAGCTTTCTTGAAGCGAGCAACCGCCTCTACGCACTCTTCTTGATTGATAATCAACGGGCAAAGTAAACGGATAACGGTACCGTTACGACCACCTTTTTCAAGCAATAATTTATTGTTGAAACAAGCCGTCTGAATTGCAGCAGCCAATTGAGCATCCGCAGGTAATGAACCCATATGGTCCGCAGGTTTACGCTCGTCAACGATCTCAACACCGATCATCAAACCACGACCACGTACGTTACCAATACATGGGAATTCTTGCGCAAGTTTCTTGAACTCAGCTTGTAAGAAATCACCACGCTCTTGCGCATTTTGAGCAAGGTTTTGTTCTTTGATCACTTGAAGTGATGCTAAACCTGTACCCATTGCAAGTTGGTTACCACGGAAAGTACCCGTGTGACCCGCAGGCTGCCAAGCATCAAACTTACGTTTAATACCCAATACTGCAAGTGGTAAGCTACCACCGACCGCTTTAGACATCACCACAACATCAGGCTCGATTCCTGCATGTTCAAAGGCAAACATTTTACCTGAACGTGCAAAACCAGCTTGAACTTCGTCCAAGATTAAAACGATGTTGTGCTTTTCAGTCACTTCACGGATTTTTTGCAACCATTTTACTGGTGCAGTAACAACACCACCTTCACCTTGAATCGCTTCAAGGATCACAGCTGCAGGCTTGGTTACACCACTTTCAACATCTTCAATGAAGTTTTCAAAGAAATAAGTTAAAGCGTCAACACCTGCTTCCCCACCTAAACCAAGTGGGCAACGATATTCATGTGGGTATGGCATAAATTGCACGCCTGGCATTAAGCCATTCACCGCATTCTTCGCTGACAGGTTACCTGTCATTGCAAGCGCGCCGTGCGTCATACCATGGTAGCCACCAGAGAAACTAATCACTGTGCTACGACCCGTATAAGTTTTCGCTAATTTAATCGCTGCTTCTGTACCATCTGCACCAGATGGACCACAGAACTGTAGGCAATATTCTTCTTGACCGCCTGGCAAATAAGCCAAAAGCGCTTCAGTAAACGCATCTTTTAAAGGAGTCGTTAAGTCTAAAGTATGCAATGGCAAACCACTTGCCAATGTGTCTTGAATACTTTGAATCACCGCAGGATGATTATGGCCCAAAGCCAATGTTCCTGCCCCAGCTAAACAATCAAGGTACTCTGTACCTTCAACATCAGTAACCCAACAGCCTTGTGCTTTTGCTATCGCTAACGGTAATTTACGTGGATAACTACGAACATTCGATTCCATCTGACTTTGGCGAGTCAGATAATATTCGTTAGTTGCATTAGCGGCAGGATTTACGGAAGTAACGCTCATATCGAATTACCATCTCTGATATGGGTAAAAGAAATAAGTCTGGTGACTTGCGGTCGTTTGACTCGGTGCTTTTTAGAATCTAGTGCAGACACTTGTTTATATCTTTCAACTAGGAGCGAGATGATACCTAATTTTGAAATAAAATAAACACTTTTTGTGTCTTACATGCATCTAAATTATTGAAAAAATATTTCATTCCAATAACTATGATGGATTATCATCATACTATGTGACAAGCTAAAGAAAGTAAGCTTTTTTTAATCCCGCCTGCGTTTTTAGATAAATGGTCAAATTAACCCACCTAATAAACTGATTTTTAATATTTTTTGTTTTATTTTTCTGTTGCAAAACACTGCTAATCTCTTACAAAGTCACCACAAAATATGCAGAAGTTCCCCATCAGTTCTTTTTAATATCGAACTGGTAAAAAATAAATTTTCGACATCAAATTCTAAGGACATTTTTATGCGTACTTTAGCACTTGCTACATTAATGATCGGGGCAGCATTGAGCCCAAGCCTTTTTGCTCACGAGACTGAGAACTTGAACTACAACATCGTCAATATCCAAGCAGATGCCTCACGTCAGGTTGCCAATGATGAAATGCGTGCCGTTCTGTTTATTGAGAAAAGTCATAAACAACCTGCTGAACTCTCCAATCAGATCAACCAACTGATGAACCAAGCGCAAGCAATTGCACGTAAATATTCACAGGTCAAAGTCGAAACAGGCGCGCAAAGTACTTACCCTGTGTATGACAATGACAGTAATAAATTGAAAGAATGGCGTGCTCGCGCGGAAATCCAGCTGGAAAGTAAAGACTTTAAAGCGGCAAGCCAGTTGATCAGCGAATTACAGCAAAGTTTCCAGACTCAATCGATTAATTTCACCGTATCAGATGAACAGCGTAAAAAAGTTGAAAATGAGCTGATGATTGAAGCATCGAAGAACTTCCAGCAACGTGCGCAAGCCATCACCCAAGCATGGAATAAAGGTCAATACAACCTTGTCAGTTTAAACCTGAATACCAGCAACTACTTCCCGCAACCGATGATGCGCGGTGGCATGGCCAAGTTTGCCATGGCTGAAGCAGCCCCTGCTCAGGATATGGCAGCAGGTGAATCAAAAATCACGGTCAGTGCCAATGGTTCAATCCAATTTAAATAATAGCTCTGACAATAACAAAAAGCCGTGCTTAAGCACGGTTTTTTGTTATTTAAAATAGCCAAAAATATCTTGAGTAAAAAAACAATTAACTTAACTCATTTCATAGTTATAAGTGATAATCGTTCTTATTTCATTCGGTGCAATAACTGATTAATATTCTGGAAATTTACAGCATTTGCCACTGATATGAAAATTGCATCCTATACAGCTACATCATTGATCAAATTCCAGCCCTCTTCTCTGAGTCTAGCCATTGCCATTTCATTGAGTGTCATATCACATACTGCTTTTGCCGATGAAGCACAACCCGCTGAAACGCAAACGCTTGCGACGATTTCAATTCAGGCTCAGGGTAATTGGCTGGAAAATGCCAATGCTGAAAAAGTACAACAACATGCAGGTGCACGAAGCATTATCGATCGCAAGCGTTTGGATGAAATTGCCACCACTTCTATTCGTGATGCTTTAAAACAAATTCCTGGGGTGCAAGTCCAAGACAGCAACGGTACGGGTGGCAGTGATGTTTCTTTAAATATTGGCGTACGAGGTCTTACCTCACGCCTCTCCCCACGTTCTACCGTACTTATGGATGGTGTACCTCTCTCATTTGCTCCTTATGGCCAGCCACAATTATCTTTGGCCCCAGTTTCTATGGGTAATATTGAGTCAGTCGATGTGGTGCGTGGTGCAGGTTCTGTTCGTTTTGGGCCACAAAACGTTGGTGGCATCATCAACTTTGCAACACGGTCAATCCCCAAAGAATTTTCAGGTTCAGTTGGTTTAACCACAGAATTTGCAACAGGGACAGATCAACTCAAGTACACACCGAATCTGTTTATTGGTGGCACACTGGATAATGGCTTGGGTATGGCTCTGCTTTATTCAGGCAGCAAAGGAGATGGCTACCGAGAAGCCAACAATAAAATTGACATTGATGATGTTATGTTAAAAACCGCCTACCAATGGACTGATCAGGATGCGATTGCGGTCAATCTGCATCATTATGAAGGCCGTGGTGAAATGCCTGAAGGTTTAACGGCAGCACAATTTGCTGATAATCCGTATCAATCCAATCAAAGCCGCAACTATTTCGCAGGCCGCCGTTCCGATGTTTCTGTGAAATATAGCCATAAAGATGAATTGAATAACTTTGAAGTATTGGGTTATTACGTTGATTCTTTCCGGACCAGTGACTTAGAGTCCGTTGCCGATAATGGTACCAGCCGTATTAGTAACTCTCCTCGCGATTATAAGTATTTTGGGATTGAGCCACGTTATTCACGTGCCTACAGTTGGGCTGGTATGGATAATGAAGTCACTATTGGTTACCGTTATTTACAGGAAGAAAGCTCTGAATTCTCAGGACGCACGGCTTCCTATAACACCCTCACAGGGACACCCGGTGAACGCATCGCCAATACCACCAGTGACGGCGGTACCAAAGCGCACGCCATTTATATCGACAACCGTTTTGGCCTCGCGAATTGGGTGATTACGCCTGGGGTTCGATTTGAATCGATTGATACACACAATGATTTCACTGCTTATCAAGGTGGTGTCGCGACCAATACGGTTTATCCAAAAATCAAGTCAGAGGAGTTCTTACCAAGCCTATCGGTGTTGTATAAAGCCAATGAAAACTGGAATATTTTTGCCAATGCTGGGGTTTCATTTGGTCCACAGCAATATAACCAATTGGTGACCACCAGATCTGTCGGGGGAGTCAACACAGCAGCAACGACTCTGGATGGATTACATCCCGAAAAATCTAAAAACTATGAGATCGGAACCAAATACCTAGGCAATGGTCTAAGTGCTGAGTTGACGGTGTTTTATTTAGATTTTGATAAAGAACTGATGTTAGAACGTCCTGATAATATCGGTACAGGAATTTGGACTAATTTAGGTGCCACCAGTCATAAAGGCGTTGAAACAGGGATCAGCTATGATTTCGGTCAACTGGCTGATGTGCTAGAGGGTCTCAAAGTTTACGGTAACTATACCTTTACCAAAGCAACTTCTGAAGCAGGTAAGTTTGAAGGCAAAGACTTGCCCTTCTATTCACGCCACGTCGGTAACCTCGGTTTAGCCTATCAAGTTGATCAATGGTCAGTGAATGCGGACATGTTTGCGCAGTCCAAACAACATGCGCCGGGTTCAGGTGATGTTTATCAAACGCAAGAAACTGCAGATGGTCGCACCGGTGATATTCCAGGTTACTCAACCTTTGCCGTACGCACAGGCTATGACTTTAGTAATCAGCTCAAAGGCTTAAAAATAGCGGGTGGGATAAAGAATGTGTTTGACAAGCAATACTATACCCGCTCATCCGACTCCACAGGGGGTAAATATGTGGGCCAACCACGAACCTTGTTCCTGCAAACATCATATGATTTCTAAATCAAAAAAGCCGAACTTTTAAGTTCGGCTTTTTCTCTTGCACAGTGAATAACACCGGAAAGCAGTAATCTTAATAAAATCCCAATCTCCCTACAGCCTATACCGCAACACTTCGCTCTTTAACAAAAAAAATTATATATTTTATGTGAAATTTTAATTAGTTTAGCTAAACAATAACTACAAATGAGAATTATAATCAATTAAAATAACAGCGCAAAATAACTCCTCCACCTCATTTCCGTTCGGCAATCCACTTATGACATGTTCGATTTCTGCTCCTCATGATTTCTCCAAATTTAAACCCTCTCCTTTGAGCTGTGCAATCGCAACGCTGATCAGCTGCTTTACCACGACAACATTTGCAGAAGATAACCTAACGAATACAACACAAACGCTGGCAACGATTTCCATCCAAGCCGAGGGCAATTGGTTAGAACAAGCCAATGCGGAAAAAGTGCTCAACCACCCCGGTGCTCGTACTGTGGTTGATCAACAAAGCTTAGAAGCACGTGGCACAACCTCGGTTAAAGAAGCATTACGTACCGTTCCTGGTGTTCAGGTCTCTGAAAATTCGGGCACCTCAGGCAGTGATGCATCTTTAAGTATCGGTGTTCGTGGCCTGACTTCAAGATTTTCACCCCGTTCGCAGTTGATGATTGATGGTGTACCTTTAGCGGTAGCACCCTATGGACAACCCCAACTTTCATTAGCTCCAACGACTTTAGGCAATATGGAGTCGATTGATGTGGTTCGGGGTGCAGGCTCCGTCCGCTTTGGGCCGCAAAATGTCGGTGGGATTATCAATTTTAATACGCGCAGCATTCCAGAGAATTTTGCAGCCAGTGTCGGTATGACCACAGAAGTGGCTGAGAATGGCAACTTAAAAGTCAATCCAAATCTCTTTATCGGAACGACTTTAGACAATGGACTCGGTCTGGCTTTGCTCTATTCAGGCGTGAATGGTGATGGTTATCGTGACCAAAATGATTATGCCAATATCAATGATCTACGTTTAAAAGCCAGCTATGCCTTAGATGATTATTCAAGCATTGAAGCAAATCTACATCGTTATGAAGCCAAGGTGGATATGCCTGGCGGCTTAACCCCTGCGCAGTATGCACAAAATCCATATCAGTCTTTGCGCAACCATGACTATATGGAAGGCAACCGTAACGACATCTCACTCAAATATAATTATAAAAAAGACAATAATGCCTTTGAAGTCCTCGCCTATCATCTTGATAGCTATCGTGATGCGGGTGTAGAACGCAGCGGTTCAAGCCTTTATCAGATTGCCCCGCGTGATTATAAAGTGACTGCAATTGAGCCACGCTATTCACATGCGTTTCAGTTGGGTAATGCACTGAATGAAGTCTCTGTTGGTTATCGCTATTTAAAAGAAAGCAGCAGTGAATCTGTTGATCGTGCAAGCTATAACACAACGACAGGTCCTCGTGATTTTTATGGCTGGACCAAAGCCGATGGAGACACTGAAGCACATGCCGTCTATGTCGATAACCGTACAGATTTAGGCGCATGGTCCTTCACGCCTGGACTCCGTTTCGAGCGAATTAAAACCAATGAAAACATGTATAAGTTAAACCGTGATTATTCAGTTCTGAATGGGGTCAATGCCAGCAAGTCCTATGACGCTATGCTGCCAAGCTTTGCGGTGATGTACAAAGCCAATGATCAATGGAATATCTTTGCCAACTACGGTAAATCATTCGCACCACTGCAATATAGCCAAATGGCCAATACCAATGCCAAAGGTGCTTATCTGACCATGGATGGTTTAAATCCTGAAAAAGCAGATAATTATGAAATCGGCACACATTATCTGGATGATTATTTATCACTTGAATTCACCCTGTTCTATATTGATTTCGCCGATCAGCTCAAGCGTGATGATGCCACACAAACCTATTCAAATTTGGGTGCAACCAAACATAAAGGTGCTGAGCTCGGCTTTAAATATAATCTAGGGGCAATCAATGATACGCTAGCCAATATCTCAATGTATGCCAATACCACCTATACCAAAGCAACCGCATCGGCAGGTCAAGATTCAGGTAATGAACTGGATTTCTATTCAAACTGGATCGGCAATGCTGGGGTTGATTACAAACGTGATCAATGGACCTTCAACACCAATGTCTATGCACAATCTGGTCAAACTGCCTCAGGAAATAACAATGATGGTACGGGTCGTTATGGCAATATTCCGGGCTACGGTATCGTTGGTGTTCGTGCCGCTTATGATTTTGCCGATACCTCCCTGTCAGGCTTAAAAGTTGGCTTAGGTGTGAAAAACCTATTCAATCATGACTATTACACCCGTTCCGCAGATCAGGTTGGCGGCATCTATGCAGGTCCTTCTCGTACTTACTATTTACAGACCTCGTTTGATTTCTAATCCCCTAAAGCCGAATGTTCTCATTCGGCTTTTTATTGATTGATTTCAAAATAATGCGTCAACTCAATAGCATTAGGCAGCTCATCAAATTCAGTAAGTTTTTGATGAGTTTCGGCCCAACTCACTTTAGAATTCACACAAAAATTTAGTTCAAGCTCTGGGCTAAAACCCTCCTGAACCAGTCCCAAAGGAATCCACATCACCTTTGGGTTGATCGTTAGTGCATTCGGTACAGGTGATCCACATTGCCTACAGAAGCTACTATTAAAGCCCGTATCTTTAATATACGTCTGAATCAATGATTGACCTTGCTGCCATTGAAAGGATTCTGTCTGCACAAAAGTTGCAGTATTCGATGCAGCGCCACTCTGCTTGCGACATAGGCTGCAATAACAACGATACATCATTTTGATATTTGCTAGATGAAACTGAAAGCTGATCGCCCCACACAAACAAGCCCCTGTAAATTGTATCTTCTGATGGTTTGCTCTCATCAATAATGATCCTGATCGTTGTTATCTGATTAAGCTTGGCTCAAATGTTGTAATGAATCCCAAGCTGCTTGAGCCAAAGTCTCACGATACGCTTTGGGATTAGTCACGACTTTTTCAGAGAGCCAAGCGCGGCAATAACTTTCAGTTGCACCAATCACCAAAGACATCATTAGCTCTGTTGGCACTGATTTTAATAAACTGGCATCAGCATAGTTTGAAATATAGCCAATGATGTTTTGATTTCTCAGTTTATTTTTGTCATTTAAGACTTGTCGATATTCACCCTGCCGTACACTCAAGTGAGCAAATAATAGAAACTGCGCAAACTTGGGCTGATCAGAAACCCAGTCGATATAACTATAAATCAGCGCATAGAGTAGTTCTTTGAGTGATTTTGCTTCTTTTAAGTATTGGTCACGCAATTGTGCTTGATCATCCAACGCAGCAAACACTAGTGCTGCAATCACCCCTTCTTTATTCTTAAAGTGATGATAAATCGCCCCCACGCTACTGTCAGATTTGTCACGAATCATTTCAATACTGGTGGTGTCCAAACCATATTCAAGAAAGCACGACAAAGCATCCAGCAAAATCTGTCGTTTTAATAAAGACCTGCGTTGTGGATATAAACGTTCTAATAATCGCTGAGCTGCCTGCATGCTTTCATCAAAATAACCAATAATCGGAACTATTGTGTATGACTTGACCATAGCTTGTAAACAGAATTATATTCTGTTTAAGAATTTAATTCTGTATTAGGACATTTAAAATGGCAAGCACCTTAGATTTATGGAATAAAGTATCGGCCTTACCTGCAGGTAAATGGACATTCTCCCGAATGCTGTGCCTTAAAGCGCCGTATTTCAGCAGTATCTCTCCCTTATTTGAGGAGCTAAAACCCAATTCCTGCAAAATCAGTATCAAGAAAAAACGGAGCGTGTTGAATCATATTGGTACAGTTCATGCAATCGCGATGTGTAACATGGCAGAACTTGCGGGTGGGACCATGACTGAAGTGACTGTACCCACAACCCATCGCTGGATTCCCAAAGGCATGACGGTTGAATATTTAAAGAAGGCTGAAACCGATTTGATTGCGATTGCTAGCCCTGTTGATGAGCATTACGATTGGGACAAAGCTGGTGAATACTTGGTCAATGTTGATGTCGTGGATCAGCAGAATGAAAAAGTTTTCCATGCCACTATCACCATGTGGATTTCAAAAAAGAAGAAATAAAATAAAAAAAGCCCTGAAGCGTATGCATTCAGGGCTTTTCTAGGTTGTTATGGTTTACTTTTTAAAAGGCAGTGCATATTTAAAAATACGCCCAACTACTTCACCAAACTGCTTCACAAAGCTGGCATTATTATAATGCAACCCATATTTTTCACACACCGCCTGTACTTTCGGTGCAACTTGACGATAGCGACGTGCAGGAATATCAGGGAATAAATGATGCTCAATTTGATGACTCAAATGTCCCGTTAAGATATGAAAGGCTTCTGAACCAGTCAGATTGGATGAACCACGGATCTGGCGCATATACCAATGCCCACGGCTTTCATCTTGCAATACGGCTTTTGGGAAGACTTCAACATCTTTGGTAAAGTGACCACAGAAAATAATACTGAAGGTCCAGACATTGCGAATCCCGTTCGCCACCAAGTTGCCAGTAAATACAGGAATCGCCGCAGGACCAGCAATCAATGGAAAGAACACATAGTCCTTAAACATTTGCTTGAGGATTTTCTTTTGCGCAGGCTGCCATTCACGTTTGAATTGCGCCATGGTTTTACGCTTATACAGTACTTTACCTAATTCAAGGTTTTGCACTGCAACTCCCCATTGGAACAACAGGCTAAATGGCACAATATACATCGGCTGAATTAAAGTGAACTTTGACCAGCGTTGTTCAGGGAACAAACGAAATACACCATAACCGACATCATCATCCATACCTTTTACATTGGTATAGGTATGATGCTTATAGTTATGGGTTTGACGCCAGTTATCTGAGGTTCCGACCGTATCCCACTCATAGGTTTGACCATTGAATTTCGGATCATTCATCCAGTCATACTGACCGTGCATGACATTATGACCCAACTCCATGTTTTCCATGATTTTGGCAAAACCGAGCAAGCCTGTCCCGAGTAACCATGCTGGCGGAAACCAGCCTAGAAATAAACAAGCACGTCCAGCCAGACTACTATATCGAATGGTGGAATAGACACGGCGGATATATTTGGCATCTTTCTCGCCTAAATCGTCTAATACTTCTTGTTTGATTTGATCGAGTTCACGAGCAAAAGCATCTAATTCTGCAGCAGTTAAATCACGATTTTTGGGATTTTTAAAAAATTCCATCTTAACAGGCATGTTCATAATCAATTACTCTCTTATAGATCAATCACAAGATCAGACTGGGCTGAATTGACACAAATTTTTAATAGCTGTGTTGGTTCATTATTGGCTGCACCATTCAACAAATTTTTGGTTGCGCCTTGTGCTTTATTACAGGCACATTTATTACAAATCCCCATACGGCAACCATGATTTGGCTTGATCCCTTGATGTTCTAAGCTAGACAGAATCGATTGACCTTTAGGAATGGCAATGGTTTTATTGGATTGGGTCAAGGTGACATTGATAAAGCCTGTATCCGCTGCATCCACATCAAATTGACTCAAGCTAAAAGCTTCTGTTTGCAGTGCAGCGGCGTCTTGGAACAAACTTTCTGCTGTTGCCGCAAAACCCGATGATCCGCAAGCATAGACTGTGGTTTCAGCTAAATCACGGATTTGATCAACATGACTTTGATTTAAACGTTGGTCTTGTTCTTGGGTATAAAAAATTTGGGCACTAAAATTTGAAAAATTTTCAGATACTTCTTTCAGATATTCGGCATAAGCAGCATCGGCATGGGTTTTAACCCAATACATCAATTGGACGGATGTTGTATTCAATTGTTTTGACTGACATAACGCTTCAATCAAACTCAACATCGGGGTGATACCACTCCCTGCTGCCAGCAATACTAAATGTGGTGTTGCAACGGTCTGCTGCATCTCACCATAGGGTTGGCCCAAACGTAAGATATCCCCAGTTTGGCTGCCTTCAACCAACCACGAACTGACTAAGCCTTGATCCACTTTTTTCACGGTTAAACAGAGATGATCAGCATCCACCTGCATCAAACTATAAGTACGCTCATAGTGACGACCCGCAATATCAACCGTCACAGGGTGATGCTGCCCCGCAACACCACGAGCAACATGCCGGTTGCATTGCAGAATAAGACTGACGGTGTCTTTTGCCACGATTTGTTTTTTTACGATTTTGGCTAGAGACTGATTAATGGACCACAATGGATTGATTTTCTGTAACCAAAAATTGGCGTCATGGCTGTTCATCACACTGTGAGCCAACGAATTAAATAGAGAATTTCTCTTTTCAATTGCTTGCATGAGCAGGTTTACTCTGGTTGTTTGCTAATTATTATACATGTGTATATATATTTGTATATACACTCGTATAAGAATTTACATTTCACAAGTTCACTGACAATCGCTATAATCCCGAGTAGCTTACTTATATATTGAAAACAATGGTTCATTCTTCTTTTTTACCGCTCGGCCATGACAACTTAAACGAACAAGATGTCATTCCTATGAAATCTCCTGTGCGCTCAGTAGGTAGAAAAGCAACCATTACCAAAGAAGAGTTGTTTCAAGCCACGCTCAACTTGATTGGCCCACAAAAAAGTATCGCCTCACTCAGCTTACGTGAGATTGCACGCGAAGCAGGTATTGCACCAAATAGTTTCTATCGTCATTTTAAAGACATTGATGAACTGGCAATTGCCTTGATTGATCAATCTGGCTTGGTACTACGCCGTATTATTCGTGAAGCGCGTTTACAGGCTTCAAAGCAGCAAAGCATTATCCGTAGTTCAGTTGAAGTGTTTATTCAACAATTGAATACCGACGAAGGCAATCTGAGTTTGTTATTACGCGAGGGCTACACGGGTTCTACTTCGTATAAAGCAGCGGTTGACCGTCAACTCAACTTCTTTCAGCAAGAGCTGCAAGAAGACCTGATTCGTTTAGAACGTTTGAATAACAGTAAGCTCAGTCATGCTGATCTTGCAGCCAAAGCTATTACGCAATTGGTGTTCAACATGGGCGCAAAAGTGCTGGATCTGCCTGCGGAACAACGCACTGAAGTGGCAGAACAAACCATGGTCATGATTCGTATGATTCTAGAAGGCGCGCGTCATATCAATGAAATGGAAATTGATTAATTGATCGCAGCACAATAGGATAGATGTCATCAAAATCATATGTTTGTTCTTTAACATAACAACAACTTAAACTAGGCATCTAGAGCATGAATCTACTCAGTGACCGTCAAAGTATCATCGCCAGCTTTATCCTGATGGCTTTGTTTTTAATGATGGTCATTCCCCTGCATTTACTTCCGAGTTTTTTTGCAGGTTTTCTGGTCTTTGAAATTATTAACAGTTTAAGTTCAATTGTTGAAAAACATATTGATGGTCAACGCGCACGTATCTTTATCAGTATTATTCTGGGTATTTTAACCACCTTCCTGATTGGCTTTTTTATTACCAGTTTAATTAGCTTTGTGATCTATGATTTAAAAGGGACTGGACTGAATTCCTTTAACTTTAAGATCGATCAAACACTGATTAAATTCCAAGAGGAAATGAGTCATTACCTGCCGGGTTATTTGCCACATAGCGTGGCGGATATCAAGAATCAGATTCTGTCTTTTATCAAAAATAATATTTCGATCGTCAAAAATACTGGGACCGATATTCTGCATAATCTCGCCACGATGGTGATTGGTCTGATTGTTGGTATTTTGGTGTCGATCCAGAATTTTAAACAACATGCACCACAACCTGCATTTAAAGCAGCTGTGCTGCATCGTATTCAGAAGCTTTCTGTTTCTTTTAAAAATGTGGTCTTTGCTCAAGTGAAAATTTCACTGATCAATACCGTATTATTTATGATCTTTGTCTTTATCGTTCTGCCGATCTTCAATATCCATTTACCTTTTGCCAAAACACTGACCATTCTGACCTTTATTTTTGGTCTACTGCCGATTATTGGCAATCTGATTTCAAATACTTTGATCATTATGGCGGGTTTGACCATTTCCCTGTCTGTGGCAGCCATCGCATTGGCCTATCTGGTGATCATTCATAAGCTGGAATACTTCGTCAATGCCAAAATCATTGGCACCAAAATTAATGCCAGTGCTTGGGAAGTGTTATTGGCGATGCTCATTTTCGAGTCGATTTTTGGTCTCAGCGGTCTGATTGTTGCACCGATTTTCTATGCCTATATCAAATTGGAATCTAAGGATGCAGGGCTAATTTAAGCCATTTTTTAACAATTTTAAAAGAAGTCTAACAGATGGAAGCATCATTGCATCTGAATCAAAACCAATAAAATCAAAAACAGAATTGATGATAAGTAAACTTACAAAAGCCTAGAAAACGAAAACACTCAAACCTCAATTCAAGCGATAAGCTAGTCACCAAATGAATGGTTTTTATTCACGATGTTTCATCACATTATAATTGAATGAGGTAACTATGAATTCTTCAACAGCGAAAGCTTTAAAAGTATATACACGTAATAATTTAGATGACTCAATTAAAGAGTCCACAGTAAAAATTTTAAATCAAATCCTTGCTAACCTGATTGACCTGTCCTTATTGACTAAACAGGCGCATTGGAACATGCGGGGTAGCAACTTTATTGCAGTGCATGAAATGTTAGATACCTTCCGTACTTCGCTAATCACTCACTTAGACAATGTTGCAGAGCGTGCGGTACAGATCGGTGGAACAGCGCTCGGAACAACCCAAACGGTTGCTGAAACCTCACATCTCAAGCCATACCCTGTTGCCATTCATGCCGTACAAGATCATCTTAAAGAGTTGGCGGATCGTTATGGTGTGGTCGCCAACCATCTGCGTGATACCATTGATGAGATTCAAGACCCAATTTCTGAAGATATTATCCATGCAGCCTTAGAAGATCTGGATCAATATTTATGGTTCTTGGAAGCCAATATTGATCACTAAATCAATAGACAAAAAAAGAGGACGTTAATCGTCCTCTTTTTTTATTACTGAAACCTTAAAAACGATATCCGAGTTTTAACCCGTAACCCCAAAGATAGTTATCTTCAAATTTAGCAATGGATTTAGATGTTCCAAATGTTGATGCCGTCTGAGCATCCGCACTGCCAATTTGAAGATATTTTAGTCCTCCTGTGATGAAATACTGATTATTGGGGCTATACTGCATACCCAAGCCAGCTCCCCAATAGCCCTTAGTTGGCCCTAAGCTAGAGGCAGGATGCCCTGCCCCAGAATCCCATAATAGAGAACCATTAGTAGACCATTGTTGATTCACCTTATAACCTAAACCGATGCTGGCTGAGAGCTGATCTTTGGCATAGGTCAATAAATCAAAGCCATTCGGATTATCAGGTGCTAAACCTTGTTTTCCTAAAACTTCAGAAATATCTCCAAATTTTGCAGGTCTAAAGGAAAATTGCTTCCAGTTCACCCATCGAATGGAACTCAACATAAGCCATTGCGGTGCTAATGCAGTTTGTAAATCAAGATTCAGAGATTGAGGTGTAATCACCTTAGTTTTTGATTGTTCATTGAAATAGGCAGATGAGGGATCATTTGCGTCAATTGCTAGAATATTACTTTGCCCAAACTCATTGGTTGCAAGTTGATGGGTTATTTTGGAACGATAGCTTATCGCTGCCTTTGATGCATTTTTTGGGGTCTGGTAAGAAATACCTGCGATATATCCTGTGGCTGCTCCCTCATGTAAATTTGCATTATAGTGTCCTAATGCATTCGTTCCACCACCTGCAGTTCCACGAATCTGTATATTGGTTTGAAATGTTTGATAAGCACCACCTAAAAACATATTCCAGTTCTGATCAGGCTGGTAACCTACTAATAAAGTGATATTTTTTGCACTGGCCGCCACCTTTGTATTCTGCCTATCGCTGTAAAATAAACCAGACTCATCTGTTCGATGCGGATCTGAAACTGCAAAGGCGACATCTGCGCCAAATGGCTCATCATAAATCAATCCAAAAGAAAAATTTGGATTTAGTTGAAGCTTAAGCGCCGTCTGAACTGAGTAATAACTTTCAGCCATATCACTGATGACACCACTCCCATTTGCATTGTTGGCTTTACCAGAGATTGTGGGATCTATGACTGAGATACCTGCTTCAAAATAGTTATCATTCTGTAAAAAAGCAGAAATCGGTTGAGCTGTTCTTTCTAAGCCTGCTGCAAAAACAAAAGTTACAGGCAAACAGAGGGTTAGAGTGGCCAGCTTTATTCTGTAATTCATCACCATCGTATTTCCTTTATTAAAATAATTTTAGTTGTTCCATTCACTTAAGGAGGAAATATATTTATATAGGTGCGGAAAATGGCTTAAGAAAAGCAAAATCTATTTCTTTTCTCAAGCACTATGATGCTTTTATTCCCACACAATGGATCTATTTTGATTTGCCCAAGATTCAAGATAAGGCTCATATTTTTCTTCGATCTTGTTCCGTTTTATTTTCATGGTAGGGGTCAACAAATCGTTTTCCATTGTCCACGGTTCATCAATCACAACCATAAAACCGAGCCTTTCATGGGGCTCTAATGATTTATTTATATTTTCTTTTAATTCATTAATTGCTAATTCAACCACTTCACGTTTATTCCCATGATTCAACTGAGCTCGAACCTCTTCAGCTAACATCATAAATGCCACGGGTTGATGCTGACTTGAGCCACCGACACAAACAGATTCAATGAAATCATGGGCAGCTATTTTTTGTTCAATCGGTACTGGCTTAACATATTTTCCTTTTGACGTTTTAAAAATGTCTTTTACTCGCCCTGTAATTTTTAAACAGCCAGTATCATCAATAATGCCCATGTCCCCCGTCCTAAAAAAACCATCTTCCATCATATCTTCAGCTGTTTTTTCGGGATTCTTGTAATAACCCAACATCGTTCCTGGACTCTTGACCAAAATCTCTCCATTTCCATCGATTTTACATTCCACTCTAGAGTGAGCATGCCCAACATAGCCACTTTGATATTGCCCAACTCTGGTAAGATGAGAATAACCACAATTTTCAGTCATTCCATAAATTTCAAGTAGTTCCAATCCTAAATTTCGGTACCATCTAATTACGCTTGCAGATAAGGGTGCTGAGCCAGTGAGTGCCACTCGAATATGATTTAAGCCCAACTTACTCAATAATTTTTTCTTTAAAACGCCACTCAATACGGGTAACTTAAAAATCATACGTTGCATTGATGGAGAAATCTTATGATTAATTCCAGATTGAAATTTAATCCACAAACGAGGTACTGTAAGAAAAACCGTTGGTTTCGCTCGCTTTAAATCTTCAATAAATGTCTCTTGAGAATTAGAAAAATAAATAGTGCAAGCATTAACTATTGGAATAGATTGAATTAAGATCCGTTCCGCAATATGAGCAAGAGGCAAATGAGAAATTAAGCGATCATTTGAATTAATTTCAAACGCGTTTTTCAACTCTTCTACAGGTGAAAGTAAAGTCTCAAAACTTTGCATCACACCTTTCGGCCTTCCTGTACTACCCGAAGTATAAATAATAGTTGCAACCTCTTTGGCATTAGGAAAATCGATTTGTTTCAAAGGATCAGTTATAGAAACTATTTCTTTCCATGTTAATCCATCAAACTCAGGTGCTTGTGGCAAACAAATGCATGGCATATTTTTTGGAATTACATTTTTCACCTCATTCCAGCTCTCTCCTACGGCATCCAACTTTCCAATAAATAAAAGTTTTGCTTCACTATGCTCTAACACATATTTAATGCCTTCACTATTGAAGGTACTATACAATGGAACTGAAATATGCCCTGCCAGCCAGATTGCTAGGTCAGCCATGATCCAATGGGCACTATTCTTCCCCAAAATAGCAATTTTACTTTTTGGCTCAAGCCCTAATTTATTGATATATGTCGCCATACAACGAACTTGGTGCGCGACTTGAGCCCATGTGTAGTGCTCAACCTTTCCATTCGGTAAAGGTTGTATCAAATAATCTTTATGAGGTTTTTCCTTTTCCCAATGTGCTAGATAGTGAATATGTGTAGCTGAAACATCAAAGTGAACACTCGTGTTATTTTTTTCCATTTAAAATCCTTTATCATCTTGATAATAAAAATGAATGAAATTTATTTAAAACCGTCAAAATTTAAAATACACTCACAGAGTAATAATCAAACACAAATTATCCAACACGTTCCCAATTTACATTTAAAAAAATATTTTTCAACAAACATAAATTTAAAATCATTCAATACGAATTTAAAATAAATAAAAATAACAAAAAACTCCAAAAACCAGTATTAATTTAGCCACAAAAAATTAAATAAATGCACAATAAACATTAAAGTTAAAATATAAATACATTTTAGGACATTATCAGCAAAACACTTGCATAACATTAACAAAAAATATTATTAGTATTGAAACACAAACAATCAACACCCTAAAACCGTCAACAGGAATTCTTAAATTAAAAGTTAAGAGTTATTTTTGTTAAAACTAAAGGTGTACAACAATGTTGGCTTATTTAAAAAATCAAAACCCACATCTACATTTTGATTTAATAGATGGTATTTTAACTATTTCAATTATACGTTCCGAAGCTAAAAATGCGTTAACTAGTGAGATGTATACGCAACTTGCTCAAGCACTTATAGATGCTGATAAAAAAAATGATATACGCGTGATTATTCTTCGAGGTAATGAAACAGATTTTACTGCTGGCAATGATATGAATTATTTTTTATCTTTCGCTCAAATACAACACGTCAATATGGATAGATCTATTTCTCCTCCATTCCAATTCTTAAAAGCTTTAGCTCAATGTTCAAAACCGATTGTTGCCGCAATTCGGGGATGTGCTATAGGAGTTGGTGTAACACTTTTATTTCATTGCGATTTAGTCTTTGCAGAAGACAATGCTATATTTCAACTCCCATTCGTTAATTTAGGTCTCTCTGTAGAAGGTGCCACGAGCTTATTTATGGCTCCACAATCTGGCTATCATCTCGCAGCCGAATTACTACTTACAGGTCAAAAATTTAATGCTGAAAAAGCTTTAAGGGCTCGACTTATTAATGAAATTGTTCCTGATGCTTATACACATGCTCAGCAACAAGCTCAAAAGATGGTAAAACTTCCATTATCATCACTTAAAATCATCAAAAAACAAATTAAGTTTCCACTTGAACAAATTATCCAATGCATTGACCAAGAAGCAGAAATTGTAGCAAATCGGGTTAAATCCCAAGAAACCCGTGAAGCTGTAACTTCGTTCTTACAAAAACGATCACCTGAGTTTCGGCAGTTTGATAAAAATTATTCGTAAAAAATTATAGTGTAATAAGCTCATACATTCAGCGAATAAACCTTCAAAATAAAAAAGCACCTGATCTCTCAAGTGCTTTTTATTCAATTGCAAGTTAAGGCTTAACCACAACCAAAACTTGAATCGCTTCTGGTGTCACAGAAAGACCATCTAACAGACCCAAGCCCTCTTTCTGGAATTTCTGTAAACGCTCAATTTCATCTTGGCGAATACTTGGATTAAATTGCTTCAGATAGCTTAAACGGTCAATTTCATACTGCCATTTACCACTGTAGTGCTCTTTAGCCTGTTGCATTAATTCAGGCAATGATCCCTTCGCAATCTCTAAAGCTTGCGCATAGCGTGACTCAATCACTTCACGGCGTGCTTTCACCACTTGACGGCAACTATTGCCATCTAGATGATGCAGGTACGGACGTAAAATACTTGGATCAATCTTGGTCGATAAATCCTGACCATTTTCACTGAGCAATACACGAATCAATTGCTTCGGTAAGCTTGATGGCAAGTTCAATGCCTTCGGTGCAACCACATCAACCTTAAACCACACTTCCAACAAGACTGAACCTTGTTTTAGTGCATTCGATTTCAGCAAGGCCACATTGGTACTACCGAATGATTGTGTGCGGATCATTTCCATCACACTTTCAATAAACGGATGTTCCAAAGTCAAATATTGCGCATCTTCACGAATTTGTGCCTGATCACGATAGAAGGTCGCCGTCATGCCCTCTTCATCCAAGCTAATGCCTTGAACTTGCATCTGATCAGTCGGCTTGATGATCACCGTACCATTGCTTTGCTCATCAAAGTCAATATTGGTGGATGACATGAAACGCTTCACAAACATTGGCAAAGTGGTGTTGTCATCATAATCTTCAAGCGCTTGTACAATGCCTTGCGCAACCACTGGACGACACGAGTTGTACTCAAGCAAACGGTCACGACCTGCCTGTAACTCAGCTTCCAAGGCTTGGCGCTGTACATTGACTTCTTCAAGTAGATTTTCAAAAGTCTGACCTTGATCGGCCAATAAACAATCTTTCAATTCAACAATAAAATTCTCTTGTAGCGTTTGCGCCGTCGGAGAAATACTGCTGAAAATATTGAGTGCTTCGTTGTACCAACGGAACATACGTTCTTGTGCTGTGCCCATCAAATACGGCACATGAATTTGAATACGATTTTCCTGACCAATACGGTCCAGACGGCCAATTCGTTGTTCCAATACGTCAGGGTTTGCAGGCAGATCAAATAAGATCAAATCACTGGCAAACTGGAAGTTACGCCCTTCCGAACCAATTTCTGAACACAATAGGATTTGAGCGCCATAACTATCTTCCGCAAAATATGCCGCAGCTTGGTCACGCTCTAATAAACTCATGCCCTCATGGAACATTGCGGTACGAATACCCGCATGTAAACGTAGAACATTTTCCAATGCTTCTACCACTGGCCCGCTGCGTGCAATCAACAACACTTTTTTGTGTTTTAAATCTTTGCGCAGCACTTCCATCAACCAAGGCACACGCGGATCATTTTCCATCCATGCGCCATCGAGTTGACCTTCTTCTGGCCACATTTGCTCACGCATTTTGCCATCAAATGACCAATCTTCTGGTGCTGGTAAAGGTGCTGGCTGGCAATCACGACCAGGGAAGCCTTGAATCGCTTCACGGGTGTTACGGAACAAGATACGACCTGTACCATGACGGTCTAATAATTCATGAATCGCACGCATACGCTGTTCAGGCTGATCATCAATACGATGACCCAATAAGCCATCCAGTGCAGCAAGATGCTCTTCTGTTAATGCTTGATCTGACATCAACACTTCTGCAATTTTTGCAGTATGTTGATATTGTTCTTCTTCATCAAGGAAGCGATCGAGACTACTGAAACGTTGCGGATCGAGTAAACGAAGTCGGGCAAAATGACTTTCTACACCAAGCTGTTCAGGGGTTGCGGTGAGCAGTAACACACCTTCGGTCTGTTCAGCCAATTCTTCGACCAAATCATAACGATCATTGCCACCTTCTTCTTCACTCCACATCAAATGATGGGCTTCATCGACCACCAATAGATCAAAACCTGCTTCCATGGCTTGTTCACGTAAATCATCGTGGTCAACCATCAAATCAACACTGGCAATAATACATTGCTCAGTCAAGAATGGATTCAGATCAGGATCATGTTCTTTGATCGAAGCAGTACGGGTTAAGTCGAACAGCGAGAATTGCAAATTGAAACGGCGACGCATTTCAATCATCCACTGATATTGCAAAGAATCAGGCACTAAAATCAGAATACGTTCTGAACGTCCTGTTTTCAGTTGTTGATGAATGATCAGACCTGCTTCAATGGTTTTACCTAGGCCCACTTCATCCGCTAACAAGACACGTGGTGCAAAACGCTTACCGACTTCATGCGCGATATAAAGCTGGTGGGGAATCAAACCCACGCGCGCACCAAGAAAACCACGTAAAGGGCTGGTGTGCATTTGTGCTTGCAACAACATCGCTTCAATGCGTAGGTCATACCATTCTTTATAATCAACTTGGCTGGCTAACAAACGTTCTAAAGGTTTTGACAGCTGGATCTGTGCACCGATACGGGTTTCATTCAGTGACTTACGTTCTTGTTCACCATTTTCAAGGCTACGAACCACATCGTAACGCAGTACGCCATGACGATCTTCGATCGACTCGACAGTCCACTTAATGCCTTCTTGGTCTTGTACTTCATCATTGATATTAAAGATGATGCGAGATAAAGGCGCATTGTTGCGTGCATAAACACGAGTTTCATCACTTTTAGGGAATAAAATGCTGATAGAACGTTCATCTACATCAATAAGAACCCCTAAACCGAGTTCAGTTTCAGTATCTGATAACCAACGTTGACCAATAGCAAACTGCTGCAATTTTTCCACCTTTATCTCAAGTTAGCCTACATATTTTATGCCCTGACCCAAATAAAAGTTAAGGCATTTTATGTAGTTTTCAACGATGTATTTTGACACAAAGCGCAATCAAATAGCGTGCATCACATCGTGTTTCATAAAAAAGTTTTTAGACTAAAACGGTACTGCACAATCAAATGTCAGTTGTGCACCAGTTTTAGGATGAGTGAAGCTTAACTGCGTGGCATGTAAGCACAAACGCGCATAAAGCTGTTGCTGTTCCGGTGTGGCATATAAGGTATCACCAAGAATCGGATGACCTAAATATTGCATATGCACACGAAGCTGATGTGAACGCCCTGTAATCGGAATGAGTTTGACTCGAGTTACAGCTTGTCCTTGAATTTCTAGATGTTCGATGGCTTGCCATTCGGTCAATGCAGGCTTGTGATAAGAAGCATCCACAATATGCAATGGCGGACGGCTTGGATCATAAATCACAGGAATGTCGACTGTGCCCTGACCTTCTAAATGTCCTGCAACCAAAGCTTGATAAATTTTTGAGGTTTGACGATCTTGGAATTGACGCGAAATATTGCTCTGTCCAAATTTGGATAAACCAAACACCAAGATGCCAGAAGTATCACGATCTAAACGATGAATCAGTAAAGTTTTTGGTTCTAATTCTAATAAACGATTGATTAAACAATCTTGTAAATCAGGTGTTTTCCCCGGCACAGTAAGTAAGCCTGCAGGTTTATGGATGACCATAAAATCTTCATCACGATGAATCAAATGTTCACTTAGAAAATCATTCAAGGTAGCCTTCCAACGACTGGATGAAAACAAGCGGGCAATCATAAAAAGCTTGGCGCTGAATTACAATGCATGACACGTATTTTTACTATTTTTTTTCGTGTTTCTCTCGATATTTCATCCAGAATCGGATTTAAAGGATGATTTAGGTCTGTTGCTCTAGAAATTGTTGAATCGCATGTTGAGCAATTTCGGCATCTTGAAAAGATTGTACACCCGACACACCAACAGCCCCGACAACTTGCCCTTGATAGACAATCGGCTCACCACCTTCTAACATGCCTTTTGCTGCATTGATCGTTAAAAAGCCGATCTTACCATCACGGATCATATCTTCCGATGCCTTAGTGGCTCTTCGGCTGACCGCAGCAGATTGAGCTTTTTCTTGGCAAATCTGTGTCGATAATACCGATGCGCCATCCATACGCTTCATCATTAATAAGGTTCCACCGTCATCCACAACTGCAATGCTGACATTAAAGCTGTGCGCTGTTGCATATTGCCATGCTGCGTCAACTAAAATTTCCACATCAGCGGACGTTAAATAATGTTTAGTATTCATGTTTTACTCCATTCCTATGGGTTTCTTATAAAAAGCTTTTAGATATGATACAACTGCCATCTACAGCCTACGCAAGCCCAAAGCACAGCCTAAGACCAACGTAAATATAGTTTACTATTCAAGCATTATTTCACCCTACGGTACAGTAAAGATTATTTATCTTTGTACTTCGTCGCAGAGGTTTATCGTACAAATAGATAGGAACTCATTAAGATTTTGTAACGATCAAGCATTATTTCTAAACCAGTTAAGCTTTCTATTCAGCTCAAGCTAAAATGCGTCCATAAAAAAAGCCCGAATAAATCGGGCTTATGTCTGCATCGCAGCGTTATTTCATTTCAGCAAAGGTTTCTTTGGCTGCCTGAATGGTTTCTGCAATATCTTGATCTGAATGCATCGACGAAATAAATCCAGCTTCAAATGCCGATGGTGCTAAATACACACCACGCTTTAACATGCCGTGGAAAAATTTCTTAAATGCTTCAACATCACAGGCTAACATTGAATCAAAACTAGTGATGTCTTCTTGATCGGTAAAGTACAAACCAAACATACCGCCAACTTGCTGGGTTTTAAATGGAATCCCCGCTTCGTCTGCCGCAGCCTGTAAGCCTGCAAGTAATTTAGCTAACTGTGCAGCCAGCTTGTCATAAAACTCTGGTTCACGAAGGTGTTTGAACATCGCAATACCGGCACGCATTGCCAATGGATTCCCGGACAATGTACCTGCTTGATAAACACCGCCTAAAGGCGCGATGCATTCCATGATTTCACGTTTACCACCAAAAGCGCCGACTGGTAAGCCTGCACCAATGATTTTACCCAACGTGGTTAAATCTGGTTTAACGTTATACACCGATTGTGCGCCACCTAAAGCAACACGGAAACCAGTCATCACTTCATCAATGATAAATACTGATTGATATTCATCACAGACATCACGAATCGCTTGCAAGAAACCATCGATTGGCGTGACCAAATTCATATTGCCTGCAACAGGCTCAATGATGACACCCGCAATCTCATGACCAAATTTGCTAAAGCATTCTTTCAATGCTTCGATATTGTTATATGGTAGCGTTAAGGTATGTTTGGCAAAATCAGCTGGTACACCTTTTGAGGTTGGCTCACCTTCACCTAAGGTCAGCAAACCTGAACCCGCTTTGACCAATAATGAATCTGAATGACCGTGATAGCAGCCTTCAAATTTCACAATCTTGTCACGACCAGTATAACCACGTGCCAGACGAATCGCAGTCATAGTCGCTTCGGTACCCGAACTGGTCATACGTACCAACTCAATGGATGGCATGATCTCGCAAATGGTGTCTGCCAAAGTGGTTTCATATACCGTTGGTGCACCAAAACTTAGGCCATCTTCTGCCGCAGTTTGTACCGCTTGAATAATATCTGGATGCGCATGCCCCAAAATCATTGGTCCCCATGAACCCACATAGTCCACGTAACGCTTACCATCGACATCCCACAAATACGCACCTTTGGCCTTTTCAATAAAGACAGGCGTACCACCAACACCGTTAAATGCACGTACAGGTGAATTTACGCCACCTGGAATATGTTTACTTGCTTGTTTAAATAGCTGTTCTTGCTTTGGAGATAAACTCATAAAAGACTCAACCTAGAATCGAGGACGAGGAACGTTGTGGTTCCGAGAAACAATAAAAGTTCCGCAAAGCGGATGCATCTAATTAGTCAAATAACGTTGCCCATGCATGTACACGAGCAGGAATTTCGGCTGTTGATCGTCCTAATATATCACTAATTACCGCGCAAAGGCTTGCCCCAGCCTCAATCACGACTTGAGAATTTTCCACAGTCAGACCACCAATCGCACAAATCGGCACAGCAAATTTTTGTTTCGCCTGTTTAATGACTTCGATACCTACATTGCCCGCTTCAGGTTTGGTTGAGGTCGCATAAACCGCACCAAAGGCCACATAAGTTGCACCGTCAGCAATCGCCTTCTCCGCCAGCTCTAATGAATTTAGGCAAGTCCGACCAATAATCACACCTTGTGCTAAACGTGCGGCAGCATCACTTATTTCACCATCAGATTGTCCAAGATGTACACCTAGACCAAATTGTTCAGCCAAAGCCAAATCATCATTAATCACAAACGGGACTTGATGCTTTTCACAGAGTGCATTGATCTGCTTTACCTCACTTGGTTGATCTGCTTTTGCTACTTTCTTACGACGATATTGCAGAATGGCAATCTGCCCTGTTGCCAAAGCAACCTCTAATTTTTCTAATAATAGTTGGATTGGATCGTCATTGGTAATGAGATAAAGACCGTGCATAAATTACTCAGTTAGAACACATTTCAATTGATACTGTAAAGAATATTCAGGTCAGAAGCTATCTGCTTGTGAAACCAACTCTCGATTGCCATCTTCTCTTACAGAGAACATCTTTAAATTATTTTAAATCTTGTTGTTAGTTGTATTACATTGAAATCCAATCGCTCTTGCATTTCATCGGATAATTATTTAAATGAATCACATTTTTTATTTTTGCTCATTCTCGTGCTCAAGAAGCTTCTATAAAATAGCTAAAATCCTCTGATTTATTGTCGTGGTTTTAGATGGATCTAATCAAACAAAGTGCAGTCATGGAAATCTTGGAAAAGGTTCAAGATATTGATGACTGGGTCATTTTTTTGGAGCATCTGAATCATGCCTTTAATATACAATTATCTCAGCTTTTAGCAGTTGATCTGCAAGTTCAAGCACTGTCTTTTAGTGTGCATCATGGTCTTAGTATTGATGCAGATTATCTCAATCAAGTGGCTTTGACCAATGTACGCCTAGAAATTGATGATGACCCTCGTTTAAAGAAATCAATCTCGGCACCGTTTCAAGGCTGGATGCATGACTCACAGCACTTCACCGAACAAGAAATTAACCAAACACAGGTCTATCAACAAGTATTACAACCATTAAATATACAATTTGGTTCTGCAATCCAGCTCATTTATGATCAAAAAATTTGTGTGATTTTGGCACTTCTGACCAGCCCTCATCGTGGTGCCTTAAGTAGCTCAGAGTTACAACCTATTTATGACATGCTGCCGATGTTGCAACAAAAAATTCAGCAGCATCGTCATCATTTTGAATATTCAACGCGTACCTTATTAGGTTCGCAGTTGATCCAAAAAATAAAACAGCCGATTGCCATTATTAATTTAAATGGGACTGTTTTAGAGCTAAATGATGAAGCCAAACAATTATGTGAAAATAATCCTCACCTGCATCTTTATCAACGAAGATTTTCTTTTGACGAGCGTTGCCAAAGCCTGTTTAGTCGACACCTATTTGAGTTAGAGCACAATTATAATCATTATCAAACCTTAGATTATGCTCAACGGACTAAAACACTGATGCTTGACCGTGATTTATTTTTAACCTTAGATTTATTAATCCCTGAAAAAGCACATAAAATTTTTGGCTTACGCCCTGTTGTATTGGCTACTTTTTCTTTTTTAAAACATAAGGCTAAATATCAAAGAGAGCTGTACACACAAATTTTCCTGTTTACCCCTGTAGAAAATAGGATCTGTGAACAGTTGTTGGATGCCAAAACATTAAAAGAGATTTCACATACACTCAACATCCAACTGGATACCGTCAGAAAGCATCTACAGTCTATTTTCTCTAAGACCAAAACACATCGACAAAGTGAGTTGGTACAGTTATTGATGAAGTTTTTGTAGTCTTTGTTAAAAAAGAATATTACATATATTGAAGAGATTATCAACATATAAGATTTAATCTCAATTTTCTTTCAATAAAATAAAAAAGCCGCACTGAAAATGCGGCTAGAAAAACTTATTTTCCATTTAATCACTTATTACAAAGATCAAAATCAACTTTATAACTTTGTGAAACTAAATTTTTAACTTTATCCCAAACTATTGGGTTTTGATCTGAATATTTAGTTTTATACTGTACGCTACTACTTTTATAAGTAATTGCTACCGAAATATCTTTGTATGGTAAAGAGCTACAGAAAGCAATTAACCTATTATTTGAACTTAAATAATCTTGCCATGTTGTATTTACTCTACGACAAGCAGCTTCTTTAGCTGTCTCACCCGATACTGTCAAAGGATCATACATTTTAAACGGTTGGAAGTTTTTCTCAGCAAATCCAGTATAACTCAAAGCACATGCAATAGATGCATTATCATATAACCCACCATTAGAAGGATAAAGCGAAGCTGGAGCTGAATAGGTTTCTATACGATCATCACCCTCAGCTGAAACACTATTTTCAGTCATTTCTGGAGGTGATGGTGGTAAGCTATTTGCTGTTCCATCACTTTTCATTGTATTTAGACTACCTATATTAATTTTTTGAATATAGTATTTATTCAAATGATTATAATTTTTATCGACCACACCAGTATCTACATACCCAATAAAAATATCACTTCTAGCTAAAGGAGATGTTGTGGTTGAAATTAATTCATAAACATCTACTTCTTTTTTTAAATTTCCAATAAGTTTGTAGGCTTGTAGGGTATTTTTTATAAAATCATACCTCATAAAATAGCGTACTTCGGGTTTACGCTTCGGAAGCTCTGTTACCACTCCAGTCACAAAAAATGAAAAACCTGTATCATCTATACCATGAATTCTACCAACATAATCAGGACTATTGAAATACTCAAGTCCTGTTTTATTGATTATATCAGAGTTTTTAATAAAAATTTTTTTATTATTTTTTAAATCAAACAATACGAAATTAGATAGTTTTTTATAATCTTTTTCTTTCTTCCCCCCCTCATTTGAACTTCCACAACCAACCACAACCATATTTCCAGATGGATTTATTGCCATATTAGTACAACTACTCCAATAATCATCAGAATTTAATAAATTCTTATACTTATTACCAAGAGAGTCGTAGATAAGAACATTATTATATGCATAAGAACCGGCACTATCTGCATCTGTATAATTACTAAACAACATGGTGCTACCATTTAAATCAGCCCCTCTAAAAACCAAATTTTTTTCTAATGTCGACAATAAAACATTGGTACCTTTTATATAATCTGACTTATAGATTGGCGTTACTGATTTCCCTCCAGAAAGCATCTTACTTTTAGTATAGATTACTGACTTTCCATCACCTACTAAATAACTAATCAGATAATCATCTGAAAACTCAATCTCTTTAATAGTATTTATTTTCTTATCAAAAATAAAATGATTTGAATTTTTATTCTCCAAGTTTCCAGAAGCATCAAAATAATTTCCAAAAATATGCGTAACATTACCATCAGCACTAATACCATGTATACTAGGATCATGCCAACTAATACCCCCACTCGGCACTTTTACCTCCGTAAATACTTCCTTATCCAAATCATATAGTAAAGGG
Source organism: Acinetobacter sp. Ac_5812 (assembly GCF_013072695.1). GTDB lineage: Bacteria > Pseudomonadota > Gammaproteobacteria > Pseudomonadales > Moraxellaceae > Acinetobacter. Next base: position 42,745 of record NZ_LXUK01000024.1, on the reverse strand, counting down.
AAACGCTCCCCTCTCTTAGAATCATTATCCCCAGATGCTGGAATAAAAATAGTTCCTATATTTGATGAGCCTTGAGTTCCTATATATGCCTCTCCCGAATAAGTCACTCTAGAACTATTATAAGTCATAGGTAAAGCTATTTCCTCTTTCATCTCATCAATAGTCGTTGGTGTTGGTGTTGGTGTTGGTGTTGGTGTTGGTGTTGGTGTTGGTGTTGGTGTTGGTGTTGGTGTTGGTGTTGGTGTTGGTGTTGGTGAAGATGTTTCATTTCCACCTCCACCACAACCTCCTAGCAATAAACTTACTATTAAAGTACTTAATAATGAATACTTCATCTCAATCTCCTTATATCTTTCTCGGATCTTTTAATGTGAATGAAAAATTTTGGCAATCTTTTCTATAAATAAGGAAAAGAATGGATTTTTTAATATTCTTATGATTAGCATATTAAATTAATCTTCTTCTAATCAAATAAAAATCCAAACTAAAAATATAGCTATTATTCAATCAACTACAACGATACCTATATATAAATGCATCATTATCACCGACAAAAGTTGGTACTGATGGCGAAGGACAGGCAAAAAATACTCTAGACTCAATTAATGGACCTGCTGTTATATTATAAAGCCCCGTAGAAGAACCAGACTTAACTAATTTAGAGACCGTATCTTTACAATACGATTTACCACTTGTTCCGCCTACCCAAATACAGCTAATATAATTCAAATCTTGATTACATGTGTTTTTAAAAATACTATTTCTGACATAATATTCAGGTGTAATTGGACCAGAAGCTGAACCAGAATATACATCTTGTATACAACTCGACATATCTTTTTTGTTCATATTCGAACTATCTAAAACCTGCCCACTAACTGACCATGTCACAATCTGAGGTATCCCACCTAGTGTAATTTTATATGTAATTTTTTTATTTACTGCATCTTTAGAAATTAAATCAACCTTCATATCCTTATATTTTTCAATTTCTTTAGATAAGTCTTGTCCATATGCCTTACCAATTAGATCAGCTATTTTATCAATACTCTCACCACTTTTGGATGATCTTATAATTTCATCGGCAACACTTACAGGTACGGCCGTTGCAATCATAAAATCTCTTAATAGACTATAAATTTTATCTGTAGATGGATTAGAATTCTGAAGTTCTTGCTGTATTTTTTCACTTAATGCTCTTACCTTATTTTGGTCTATATTTTTTGGATCATATTTAAGAGCACTAGCTTTTATTTCCTCATAATGCTTTTCAGCACTATTTTCCACCGCTCCAAAATCAAAAATATTATTTGAACTACTTAACAATATAGGATTTTTTGTAAGCAAAGAATTATCCCATAATGTTACATTATTTGGTGTAGCTGCTGCAGCCAATGCAATAACTGGAGAACCTTGATTAGAAATAGGTTTATTTACAACAACATTAATATTATCTAAAATATTATCAATAATCGATCTATTTATTTCATAGGGTTGATTTAAGACATCAATACTTGTTGCATTTAAAACAGAAAGAACTGGTGAAATTGAATTATCAATCTTTTGTGATGCAGCTTTATAATTTTTTACAATTATATCCACTCTAGTTTTACTTTCCAACCCCCATAGGTTTTCAGCCAAATTATTTGGAGATAAGGTTAAAGTTAATAAATTTGATATTTTATTAATATTCAAGACATCTAATCGATTATCATCTTTTGGAACTCCATATAAGTAAGTATTATCATTTTTCTCAACGCGTATTACATACGGATATTTAATTTCATCGGAAATACTATACTGCCCTTTCGAAGTAATTTCTGCCTTATATATTTTCCCATCAGCAGATAAAATTTCAGCAAACTTACTCTTGAAATCTTGATAACCTTCAACTTGTCCAGAAATTTTTTTAATTTGCTGAACAGGTTTTTCTGGATTTTTGATGTCAGGTGTCGGCTTAGTTGAGTTATCGCTAGAATCCCCACCACAACCAACCAAAATCAAGCTTCCCACTAAAACACTTAATATTGAATATTTCATGATGCTCTCCTCACTAAAAGCATAACTCTAGTGTTGGAGAATTTTCTTCCGTCGTCTATTCCATGAATGAGGAATAACTCTCATAAAACAATAAAAAAAGCTGCATTGGGAATAAATGCAGCTATAAAATTAATCAACCTATATGAATAAATAAATGCCATCTAAAATTAGAAGGTATATCCAGCATTCAACATGAATCCCCTTAGATCTTTATCGGCGTATGTATAAGTAAATCCAACACGATAGTCATTTATCCACGCCTTAGGATTTAAGTTTTTAAAACCAATCGAACCCGAAAAATCATGTGATAATTCCGAATATAATTGATCACCACTAAAATCAGTTCGTGCGTATGACAATTTTGCAATTAATGGACTACCTGCCACAGTTTTATGTAGAACTTGGCTGTACTCCACGCCATTACGGAAAATCGTATTTTTTAAATCATAACTACTATCATAATCACCGACTTTAACTGAGCCTGTTTTATAAAAAGACAACATGTTAATAATTGAAACTGCTGCATCAGCATTAATCGGAAATTGTGTATTACTACTAATACCGCCACCATAGATCATGGCAGCCGTTCCTAAATCTTTTGAACCTGTCACACCGACCCGTACTTGTGGCATAAGATACCAATTCACAGACTCAGTAGAAGCCAATTGAAAATTTAAGCCCACCCCTAAATTCAAACTTCCAGATAAGGTTCCATTTTCAGCATCAACCAAAGTTAAAGGTGCATCTAAAACAAGCCCCATTTTCTTGCTATCAGACCAATATGAATAAGTTAACGGTAAGTTATACACATTGAGACCATAGCCTTGTTGGGTATAACGTCCAAAGCGTGGCATCATGGAAAAGTTAGAAGCCGATTGATCTTTTACACCAAACATCTGATTGGTTGCCATATCCGATAAATTATCGGTCATTGACCCTGTCATTGTTGAAAGTAAGCTACTCGGGTTTCCTGCAACAGGATCAATTGGTGAGTTTTTTACCCATTCTTTGGTCAATTTTTTAAGTAAATCTTTATCTTCGCCCTTTAAAGCATCCAATAGTTTTTCTTTACTTTCTTCTCGGGTCGCTCCAGCATAAGTTCGCGTAATTCCTAGAGATGGAATTTTAAATACCAAAGTGGGTGAATTTTCCGCAAAGCTCATATTTACAGGAACAGAACGTAGGTCTAATTTCGCATTAACCGCTGAATTTTTAGTATATGTTGGAAAAACGTCCTTCATATTTTGAAATTCATATTGATCTGCAACATTGGTAATTTTTCCATATCCAAGTAGCTGAGTTGCTCCATCAACCTGCACTTCTGCTGTAAAAATATCTTTAGCAAATACGGAATGAATACTTAAAGTACTTAAAATCACCCCAAAACCCATTTTCCAAAAATTAGTCTTCATTTTTCGGCCCCACAATGTTTAAACAGAATCCTTCAAAGCAGGAATATATGTTATTTATTGTAAATAAAACATTCCTCAAATGAGGAATAGACTTTTCTATTTTTTACATGTAATCCTATAATTTAGTTGATATTTACAACTTTTTTAACAATAAAAAAGCCGTATCAAAATACGGCTTTAATACTGAGTGACTCTACATTTTAACTTACAAGAAATTACAAAAACTTAATAATCTAACAATTCTTCCCATGCAATTTGTTTATCAAAGCTCTGCTCACCTACAGAGGTATATTGGGCTTTTTGATTTGCGCCGAGTGCTTTGATTGTAATGATATTTTTACTTTGATTTAAATCTGTAATCGTTAATGTTCCCGTAAATGGATTTCCAATCAAATCATCTTCTTCATTTTTCTGAATATTGAATGGTGTCATAAAATTATCAAACGCCATATTAAAATCTCCGCCCTCTCGGCCCGTAGATTTTAATTTTGAACTCACTTGTAATTGTACATGACTTGCATCACTCGGTGTCCAAACCAGTTGATAATCTTTAATCGTATAGTTAATTGGAATTAGTTTTTTAGCTGAATTGAGCTCTTGTGCATCAAGTATTAGTTGAGTCGAAGTAACTTTTACACTTGTTGGGTTCTCTAAAATTTGTAAACTACCATTAATTTTTTGTGTTTCACCACTTGGGTAGGTTAGAGTGAGATCCTTAAATGTATAACTATCATTTGCAGTCGTAACTTGTCCTGATACTTTAACATTATCGTCCTCGTACATGCCTTCACAGCCATTAAAGGTCAAACCACTTTCAGTTCGCGCCATAGTCCCTGTTTTGCATTGCCCACTATCAAGCGCGTCATCTGTGCCAGAAATTAATGTATCAACCAAACCTGACAGTAATGCCTCACGTAATGCAATACCACTCATTTCATTCACAAGTTCAGTCGTTACGACAGGTTTAGGGTTTGGTTGCTCTGAACCACCATTGTTTTTGGGTGGGTTACTAGAATCATTATTATCATTATCTGAACCACCACACCCCGCCAATAATAAACTGCCAATCAAAAGGCCTAAAACTGAATATTTCATTTTTCTCTCCCAACTAAAATATACACTCATAAGTGTTAGAGAAAACTGTATTTTCGTCTATTCCTCAAATGAGGTAGAACCTGTATTTTTTTTATACATTTACATTATAGCGAGGAATGTTTAATAGTAATTTGACTAGCTCTGCTTGCCGACTGGTCGAAGTTTTCTTGTAAATAGATTGCAATTGTTTACGAATCGTATCTAAGTGGACTTGATGCTTTGTTGCGATTTCTTTAGGAAGGTCTCCTTCTAAAAGCAATAATGCCACCCTTGCTTCAGCTGGCGACAAATTAAATGCAGCATGGAGTAAATGAGCATCAACGGTAGATGAATGACTTGGATGATAAAATGTCAACATCACGGAAGGACGGATACCAAACGCTTTCATTTCCTGCTCAGAAACCAGCAAGGTTGCGAAAATATACAGAATTTCGTTGTTTTGATCGGTTATTTTTATACAGCCATCATCTAGAATTTGCTCAGATAATAACTGTCTCGATTTAAATAAATATTCAATATGCTGTAAGTTAGCGATCAATTGAGATTGATAGGGTTCTGGCAAAATCAGCCGATTATCCTCAATCTCGAGTATCTTGCTTTTACTGAACAAGTGCTTAGCAGCCAAATTAGCATGCGATACCTGTCCAGCTAAATTTAATAGCATAATTGGTTGAGAAAGTTTATCAATCAATGCATATCCCATAATTGCTTTACTAGAAAACTCATAGATATGTCTTTGAATAGCTACAACTCGTTTTAGATGTACTATAAGTTGGTCTAAAAAATGTAAGTCTACGTTTTCTAAAGGTTGCCTTTCAATTGAAGTAAACACACCTAAAAGTACACATAATTTTTCATCCAAAATCAGTTCATGTGCTGCGGTATAACGCACCTGTATCGGCAATAAAATATTTTGATAAAGGGCAGATTGAGAGACAAATTCATCAGAAACCGTATGATGGCATTGATACCATCCTGTACGATCAGGTCTTAAAAACTCTCCCCAACGTGGATCATCTTCAACTGAATAATGTAGGTATTTCACCTCTGTACTTGCAATCTCCTCTTCTGTAATCACACCAACACTATGGCTAAATGAAAAAGCCTGTTTTTGGAAATCTAGTGCAAGAATATGTACCAAAGATAAATCGAGAACTTGATTAAGACGTGTAGCGAATTGATTCCATCCTTCTGTGCCTAAAGGAATTTTATAAATAAGTTCTACAAGCTCATCATAATACATATCATAGCGATTCATAAGCACGACGAAAAAAGGTGGGATATCAATCAATATAACAAAAAATATTTATCGTGATATGAATGAGCTTCTTCAATCAGATAAAATGTAGTGCTAACGGTTATTTTGCAGATCCATTTCAACAGTCAATGCTAAAATGGATTATTTATTATTAAATATACGTTGATTTACGACTCAATTTTATCAAACTGACGATCAATCAGACTTAAACGGCCTCGTGCAACGTCTGCCAACATGCGCCAATCCGAAATAAAGCTATACAGTGGCTGTTTAAAGCTGGCAGGCTTATTATGTTCAAAGAAAAAATGCCCAACCCAAGCACACGCATAGCCTGATACCAAACCATACACAGCATATTTTGCCTGACGTTTACGGATGGCTTTACTAAAGAAATATAAACCAATAGAGCTGCCTGCGACATGCAAACGACGGCTGGCAATACTGCGATGTTCTGTTAAATAAAAGTGATAAAATTCATCATAGTTTTTAATAGGTAATGAAAATTCCACTGGCTTGGTAATATTCGCTGGTGCATTCATTTTTGGATCATCCTAATCGTGCAAGACTCTCCACACGTTAATGCATTTTCTGTACAAAATAAAGTCATTGCGTGCCATCCTTTCCCTGCTTAAAACAACTTTACAATGATTTTTGAGATCAACAAGTTATACTATTTTTTATATTTATCATTCTCGGTGGTCAGGAGTCATAACATCATGGAAATAGAGCTAAAATTTCAACTGCCTGAATCTAAGAAAAAAAGTGTATTACAGCTGTTAAGCAAACAAAAAGCACAAAAAATTCAGCTACAAGCAAAATACTATGATACGGCCGACCGTTTACTGGCAAAAAATTATGTGGCAATTCGTTTGCGTCAGGAAGGTGAACATTGGGTGCAAACCTTTAAAGCGGCCAGTAAAAACCATTTGCAACGCATCGAAGAAGATATTTATTTAGGTAAATGTACTGAAGAACCTGAGCTGGACTTATCTTTATACAAACATAATCAAACAGTCCAAACAGTACTGCGTGATGTTTTAGGCGATTCCCCTGCTGAGTTATTGCTACAGTTTCAAACTGACGTCCAACGCACCTTTCATGTCTTCGAGTTTGCAGGTTCACAGATTGAAGTTTGCTTGGATGATGGCGAAATCCGTACGCCAACTGATCAAGCTAAAATCTGTGAAGTTGAATTTGAATTAAAACAAGGATCAGCACAGTCTCTGATTGATTTTGCCAAAACTTGGGTAGACAAATACCAACTCTGGCTCGATGTACGGAGTAAGGCTGAACGTGGTAATTTATTGGCTATGGGCAAAATGGTATCCCCTGCCAGCAAAGCGAAATCACTGTTTTTAGATACAGATATACGTGCTGAACAAGCTCTTAAACTGATTATCGAAAATACCCTAAATCATATCTTACCCAATGCAGCAGCAATTGCCGATGGTGTAGCAGAAGCAGACCATATACATCAAGCTCGTGTCGGTTTACGTCGTTTACGTTCTGCTTTAAAACATTTTTCTAACTGGTCTGCGCAAATTGATCCTACTTGGGAAAGTCAGTTAGCAGATATTTTTAGAGCTTTGGGACAATCACGTGACAACGATGCGATTCAAGATTCCGTTATTCCTTTAATTAAAGAAGTCTGTGATTTTGATTTTCCATTCCCTGATAATCTTGACAGTAGTGTTTCTCAGTTATTAAGCCACACTCAAACCACACAGCTATTTTTAGCATTACTCAGCTTCACTTATAGTGAGCATGAGTCTAAATCTAAACTTTCCAAACAGGCAGCGAAAAGCTTAAGTAGGCTATATCAAAAAATTCTCAAAGATGCAGCCCAATTTTCTAAGCTAGAAGTCGAGCAACAACACCGTACCCGTAAACGCGTCAAACAATTGCGTTATTGCATCGACTTTATTTCAGCGCTGTATCCAGAAAAGCAGGTTCAACAATTCTTAAATAAGTTACAGCCAATTCAGGAATATTTAGGCTTTTATAATGACCTGTTTGTTGCTGAGCAAATCTTTGAGCAACAGGCTGTGAAGCATCCGCAGTTTTTATTTGCATTAGGTTGGGTTAAAGCACAGCAACCACATGTGGCCAAGAAAGCGAATAAAAAGCTTCAGACCCTATCTGCTCAGGACGCTTTTTGGGATGAAAAGCGATAGCTGCATAAGGGAAAATCACTTCACTCTATTATCGTGCTGGCGGCATGGATGCCGCCACAAATAATTTAAGTCCTACAAAAAGCGGATACTCGGAAACGTCATCAGCAACCTGCGTGATATAAGCAACGTAATGTTTCTGCGATACATTTTAATAAATCCAAGAAATAGACAGGTTTTGCTGATGACAATGGTTTTGCCTACTTTGTCCGAAAACAAAGTAGGAAATCGCCTACGCGAAAACGTCCAAACTTTATATAGCTCTTGTGGCTGTGCTGTTATTTTTTAATGAAAATTAGAGTGTTAAACTATTTATTCCACTTAAATCATTTACCGATATTTCCCAAAAATCTTCCACGTACCATTATCCGCAATCGGATCGCTATAACGATCATTACGCTGCTTACGCGGCTTATCCCGTGCATCCACCAATTTAAAATGTGGTTCTACACTCAAAATCACCCCATTCATATAAAACCGCGTTCGGGTATAGTCACTTTGACCATGCTGAAAGACATAGGTGCGTAAATCAATAAATTCACGATGCGCCACCAAAGCAGCACTATCATCACTGCCCAACCATTCCTGCATTGCAAAAATCTGATCCGTCTCAAAGTGCCCACATTTTTCTAATAAGGCAGCGACGCCACGAAAAGTTTTCGACTCTTTAGCACGAGTTTTATTAATCCGAATCCGATCGACATGAAAGAAAAACAGCGGCAGATTTAAATGACTGGGTAAATGAATCGCATCTACCACGTCATCTTCCATAAAAGGCTGACATAACTGTTGTGCCCGTTCAATCAAAGGTTGCCATTGTCGATAATATTCATCCACATCTTGTTGCAGCCCATAATAAATCGGCAAGCCTTCGACATGCTCTAAATATTGGGGTGGATAAATATGCTGGCGTAATAAGGCAATATCCGTTTTTAAGCTTTGAATAGCGATCGCATCTTGCATAGTGATTATTCTAATTGCTTAGGCTATTTTAGGTTAAGGCAAAGGTTTAGTTTCGACAAGGCTTTGTCTATAATAATGTGTCTTAACTTGTCGCTGGGAAAAACCATGTCTCAAAAAATTAACGCCACTGATGTGACGGAAGAAGAAGCTTTAAATGCAGTCTTTTTTGAGCGTGCAGATGAGTTCATTAAGCTTGCCAATGATTTCTGCCGACCACCTAAAGGTCAGCAAACCAAGCCAGAAGAATTACGGGGTCAGGTCAGCGCAGCCATGTTATTCGCCACTGCCCGTTTTAATACTTGGGTCGCAGCCAATAACTTCAAAGACGGCGAAGAAATGCGTGCTGCCAAAGAACAAGTGATGTCTTATCTGCTGCAACAATTCCAAATGATGCTGGAAGATAACTTTGACGAATACTGCGAACAGTTTGAAAACTACCTACGTTTCCGCAAAAATGAAGATTTTCATGCGCATAAACATGATCACTGATTATCTCCAATAAAAAAAGCCACCTCATCGGTGGCTTTGTTTTGTGTGGTTTACTTCAAGTCTTGTGCTTGCCCATATTGATCAGCCATGACTTCGACAAACTGATCAAGTTTGATGTATTTTTTGATGGCCGCATTGACATCTTCTTTGGTCAACTTCGCAAGCTCCTGATCGCGCTCTGCACGATCCAACAAAGTCTTGTTGCGCTCTAATTGACCTGTCAACATACCATGAATATTGCGCTCATCTTCCAAAGCCGTCACACGTTTCTTCATGATATCTGCTTTGGCTGCTTCCACTTCCTGCTCAGTCACGCCTTTGCTCAGCAACTCATTCAATACCTTGTGTACTGATTGCGAAACTTGCTCTGAACGACCAGAAGTATAATTTGCAGTGATACTCAACGTACCATCATCAATATCGGGGTCGAGGTCTAAGCCACTGCCAAAACCATACACCAGCGCATTTTTCTCACGTAACTCTTGAGCCAAACGTGATGACAATTGTGAGTTACCCAAAATATGACTGAGAATAATCAAAGCAGGTGCATCTTTATGGTACGAACCAACAGGCAATGCCAATACACTTTGATAGCTACCGAACTCACGCTGCTCTGATAAAGCATGCACTTTCTGCGCTTTATATACGGTATATTGACCGGTCACTTTTGTGAATGGTTGTTTTGCCTTCCAAGAACCAAAGGCCTTTTGTAAGGTCTTTTGCATTTTCTTGGCATCAAAATCACCTGTTACCGCAATTTGTGCATGATCGGTCTCAAAGAATTGATCATAGAATTGTTTGACTTGTGGCTGAGTGACTTCACTAATCTGCTTTTTGGCAAGCTCAGGTTCAAAGTGATAACGCATATCCCCTGGTTGATAGATTTCCAAAATTTTAGATAAAGTCATTGATGACACAACCGCAGGTTCTGTATATGGACGATCCAGTACCGACAAACTTTGATTTTTTGCCAAATCAAATTCAGTTTGCGAGAATTTCGGCTGTTTGATGACATCAATAATAAAGTTTAAGAAGTCTTCAAATTTGTCTTTTTTCGCTTGAACAACGATGGTAAAACCATTGCCATTTGAGCTGACCGATGCGCCACCACTCGCCGCAATCGCCTTATCGGTAATTTCCTGCAAGGTATGCTTCTCAGAACCCCGTAGCATTAAATAGCTGGTTAAATCTAAAGTTACACCCTTACCAAACAGCGCTTTCTCATCACCAAAATCCAAGCTAATGGTGGCATAAGTTTTATCATCACGTGTAGGCGTTGGGAATAACGCGTAACGAATACCATTCTTTAATTCGCCGCGCTGAATTTTCTGCTCATTTTTTTGCAATTGCTGAGCAGACTGTGCCATAAACTGGCTAACTTCTTGCTTATACACACTGGCATCTTTTAAAGGCTCAGGCTTTTCCGCGGTTTGGTCTAGCGTTTTTGGCTTTTGTTCAGCTTTCAACGTCATCGCTTTTTTCTGATCTTCAGGCGTCGGTAAAATATCACCTGAAATACGATGGGATGACACTAAAAAGTCTTTTAAGGTTTGGTTGGCATCTTTTAATTTTAAATCTTTAACAGCCTGCAAATCTTTAAAGTATTGATCCCATTGACCATGAGATGAAACTGCATAATCGCTTAGACGTGAACCCAAAGCCACCGCATCATTCATAATCGTATCCGCATCATTCTGCGTGATATTTTTAATCCGTTGCAACTCTGCTTCACTAAACTCATGGCTATTTTCTACACCTACCGTGAGCGCATCATTGACCTTTTTGGCATCATGATTCGGTGCGTAAATTGCCCCCATAAACACCAAATTAAAATCTTGATCTAACCATGTGGTCGATTGCACAGCAGTACTAATACCTGTCTCTACCATACTTTTATACAAAGTACCGCTTGGTTGCATGGTATACAGTGCAGGTGCCAAAGCTAACGCAGGCTGCAACTTGGTATTCTTGCCATTCATATAAATATGGAATTTGGCCAAATCACTGCCCTTGTGCACCGTAAATTGACGCTGTTCAATTTTACTTGAATCCAGCACAGGCACTTGCACTTGAGCAGGTACAGCACGCGCGGGAATTGGACTAAAATACTGATCAATTTTAGATAGGACCTCAGTCTTATCAAATTTACCTGAAATCACCATCACTGCGTTATTTGGCGCATACCAAGTTCTATAGAACTGGTTCAATTCATTCAGCTGAATCGACTTTAATTCAGGTAAATCGCCAATTGGCAAACGGCCTAAATATTGATTGCCATACGCCGCTTTCCACATTTGATCCATCAGTACAGCAAACGGCTGATCCATACGGATTTCTCGTTCACGTTTTACGATTTCAATTTCAGAAGGAACAAATTTTTCTTGCAGCACCAATTTATCCATACGCTCTGATTCAAGGTATAGAATTTCATTGAGTGCACTTTTTTCAGGACGAACAATATTTAAATATTTGGTCGCATAATAATCTGTGCTGGCATTGGTCATCAACGTATATTGATCCAGACGACGTTGAAACTCATCACCCTTCACATTTTGAGTGCCTTTAAAGGCCAAATGTTCTAATAGATGTGCGAGGCCGCCTTTACCTTTCGGATCATTCAACGAGCCTGTCAAATAAACCGTATTTACATAGACTTTATTTTCTTTATCGTTTGGTGCAAGAATAACTCTGAAACCGTTATCTAATTTATATTCTTCGATATTTTTTTCACTTTTTACGAGCACTGTCTGAGACCAAGACGTCGCACTCAACCCAATCAAACAAAGCGAGAGAGTAAGCTGCTTAAACCGCATTAACATAATTTATCCAAGTATTTATGGTGATTTAAATAATAGAGACAAGCTATGGTAGAGAATGATTCGCATTTTTAATAGTTATGTTTTGAAAAAAGCTGTTTATTTAAACAGCTTTTATCTTTGTTTTTACACAATTTAAGTTACAAATTAGATTGTCAGTTCGCCTTGCATATACAATTTTGCATAACCTGAGATTTCAATACGCTGTTCAGACTCAATTACGCAATCCAAAATTCCCCCACGTGCAGATGCCTGAAATGCAACCAGCCTAGTTTGATTCAACTTTTCAGCCCAAAGTGGCACAATCGCTGTATGAATTGAACCCGTTACTGGATCTTCTGGAATTCCAATTGCAGGTGCAAAATAACGTGATACACAATCAAATTGCCCCTCGCCTCTGGCTGTTATCGCCACGTCTGGCTGAGATGCTGTAATTGCAGTACGTACTTGCCCAAGCTGCTTTAACTTTTCAAGATCAGGCTGCTCATCCAATACATCCTGTACGCTCTCATACTCCACAATATAGGCCTGAGCATTACGATAGACCGCTTTAAATGGTTTGGTTAAACCTTCTCGAAGTACTTGAGGATATTCAGACACCAACTCTGCTTTACGAATCGGGAAATTCATTTTAATTTTACCATCTGTATCTTGGCTAACGATAAAAATACCAAGATCACGTACATGAAATTGAATGGTTTTTGCCGTAGTAAAATCTTTAAATAAAACAAAAGCACTGGCTAAAGTCGCATGTCCACAAAAAGCAACTTCATCTATAGGTGAAAACCAGCGAATCTCAAAATTACTCTGATCAAGTGTTTTGACAAAGGCTGTTTCTGAAAGATTATTTTCCATGGCAATATTTTGCATCAAAGGTTCATCTAACCATTCATCGCCCACGATCACAGCCGCTGGATTGCCTTTAAATAATTCTTGGGTAAAGGCATCCACTTGATACATCTTCATGACACAGTCCTCTCGTTATTGTTCAGTTATTTTGAACATTTGGTCTATAAATGATAGATACAGATTTTTCTAAATTTACGATACACCGCATCTTTTTAGATATAGAGACATTAACTGCTTAAAAATAAAACAAAATCTATCTTCCGCTTGCTAACAGATCAGGCCAAAAGTCCAATGATTTAGCATAATTAAAAATAAGCCATACAGAATATTCACACACAAAAAACGCAAGCTCTTTATGGTATGACGCAGATTAAACAAGCGAGAAAAGCAATGCGTATTCCTGTTAATGCCATCGTATTTGAAGACTTTGAAACCCTTGACATTATGGGGCCAGTCGAATTATTTGGCTTACTGCAAGAACAGTATCAAGTGCAGTTTTATAGCCTGAATGGTGGACTGGTTTCAAATAAGCATGGGGTCTGTATCCAAACCAAATCATTTCATGAAATGGAAACAACTACAGAAAGTATTCTGCTCGTCCCAGGTGGGATCGTGACGTTTGAACTGATTAAAAATCATGAGTTTCTGAATCAGCTTAAAACTTTAGCAATCCAAAGTGCACACGTACTTACGATTTGTACTGGAAGTTCATTACTTGCAGCAACGGGCCTTTTAAATGGCGTTAAAGCAACGTCGAATAAAATGGCGTTTGAGTTTGTGCAAAAACTCAATGACCAAGTGTTATGGCAAGCCCAAGCCCGTTGGGTAATTGATGGAAAATTCTACACCTCATCGGGGGTGAGTGCAGGTATGGATATGACCCTCGCCTTTATTCATGACACACAAGGTGAAGAAGTTGCCCAACTTTGTGCAGAAGAAGCAGAATACATCTGGAATCGTGATCCGAAAATCGATCTCTTCTGTAAAATAAAAGCAGACTGATCGACGGTTAGATATGAAAGTTTATTTATTATCACTTGCAGTTGGTATATTGGTTGGTGTGTTGTATTACCTATTGGATGTTAAAGCACCTGCACCACCTATTGTGGCTTTATTGGGTCTATTAGGCATCGTCATTGGCGAGCAATTCATCCCTTTTATTCGAATCTATCTTTCTTAATAAGATAGACTTTATTGTATCTCCCATCAAAATGAGTGGCATAAAACCACTCATTTTAGTCGAAGCCTTTTACTCAATCGATTCTGACATCGAAGCCTAAATTTTCTGCAATCATTAAGGTTTGATCAAGGTTGATAATCGCCTCTTTAATCTGCGTTTCTTTCGGATCTAATGCACTCAAATCACTGCCTCTTAGATCACACTCAGTAAAATCTGCGCTATGTAGCCATGCACCAGATAAATCACTGTCTCGAACCGAACTTCCATGACAACGTGCGCCTGTCAAATCTGCCTCTCTTAACCGCGTTCTAAGAAAAGAGGCTTTTTCTAAATCAGCGCCCGGTAATCCAACAAAAGCCCAATCACTGTCCTCCACCCGCATATGGTGAAACTGGCAATCATTAAACATGCTGCCGACAAACTTACAGTCGGTGAATTTACTGTCGAAGAAATTACAGGAAATAAAAGTACAATTTATAAAAGCACTGCTTTGATGAGTTGATCCATTAAATCGTGCACGGCGAAACGTACATTCATTAAAAATAGCAGCTGTGTTTTTTGCCTCAGACATATCTAAATCGACAAATAAAGTACGTTCATATTTTTGATTGCTGAGCACGTGTTCATACCAATCCAAGCTGGTGATGGTTTCTGTTGTTTTTGGTGCAGCCTCACCATATTTTCTTTCAGCCATTGCGCTCAAGTTTTATTTTATAAAGCATAAAATTATTACATGGCATTCACTTTGTACATGCTTTTATTCAGTCTTATTAATCTCATTTTAAAATAAAAAAAGAGCAGCTTTGCTACTCTTTTAATAAGGACATGAAGCTTACTCATTCCATATGTTCAATAATGGCTCGTCCGAATTCAGAACAACGTAATAAGGTTGCATTTGGCATTAAACGCTCAAAGTCATAAGTCACAGTCTTGGCGGAAATCGCACCCGAAACACCTTGAATAATCAGATCTGCGGCCTCAACCCATCCCATATCACGCAACATCATTTCAGCAGATAGAATAATTGACCCTGGATTGACTTTATCTTGCCCTGCATACTTCGGTGCAGTGCCGTGTGTGGCCTCATATACAGCTATCGCACCACCAATATTGGCACCCGGTGCAATCCCAATGCCACCCACTTCAGCTGCAAGTGCATCCGAAATATAGTCACCATTTAAGTTCAGTGTCGCAATCACAGAATAGTCTGCTGGGCGCATTAAAATTTGCTGTAAGAACGCATCGGCAATCACATCTTTAATGATAATGTCTTTACCCGTTTTCGGATTTTTGATTTTCACCCATGGGCCACCATCCAGCAATTGACCGCCAAAACGTTCCATCGCAAGTTCATAGCCCCACTCTTTGAACGCACCTTCGGTGTACTTCATGATGTTGCCTTTGTGCACCAAGGTCACCGAAGGCTTGTCATTATCAATCGCAAACTGAATTGCTTTACGCACCAAACGCTGTGTTCCTTCTTTAGAAACAGGTTTAATCCCAATCCCACAATCTTTCGGGAATCGGATTTTGGTCACACCCATTTCTTCTTGCAGGAATTTAATCACCTTCTTTGCTTCGGGTGAATCTGCTTTCCACTCTATCCCCGCATAGATATCTTCCGAGTTTTCACGGAAAATCACCATATCGGTAAGTTCGGGATGTTGAACAGGTGAAGGCACACCTTCAAACCAGCGGACTGGACGCACACAAACATAGAGGTCGAGTTCTTGACGCAATGCGACATTTAAAGAACGAATACCGCCACCAACGGGTGTCGTCAATGGCCCTTTTATTGATATAATAAATTCACGTAAAGCATCAAAAGTTTCTTCTGGCATATAATTGCCATAAATTTTATCTGCTTTTTCACCGCAGTAGACTTCCATCCATTCGATTGAACGTTTGCCACCGTAAGCTTTTAACACGGCGGCATCTACTACTGCCTTCATTGCTGGTGTAATATCCACACCAATACCATCACCTTCAATAAAAGGGATGATTGGACGATTTGGAACATTCAGTGACAGGTCTGCATTTACTGTGATTTTGTCTCCATCAGCAGGAACCACAATCTTCTGATAACCCATTTTGTAGGTTCTCCCTCATGTATTTAGCGATTATCTCTATGCCTTCTATGGCATACTTTCGTTTTTTATTGCATGAAACAGTTTAGTTCAAAACTGGTTTTTTTGAGATTTATACGGGAAATAACAACATTTTCCCATTAAATAGAAACCGTTATTGTTATGATGCCGCCCATAACCAAAGTAGTATATTCATATGAAAGTAGTCGTATTTAACAAACCTTTTGACGTTTTGTCACAGTTTCGCGAAGATGAAAAACATCTAACAGTTTCAAGTTTTATCAAAGATCCTGAACTTCGTATTGCAGGACGTTTAGATTTAGACTCTGAAGGTTTAATGTTTCTTACGGATCATGGTGGTTTAAATCAATTCATCACTCATCCAGACAATAAAAAATATAAAACCTATCTTGCTCAAGTTGATGGTGATGTCACAGAAGAAGCAATCGAAAAACTGCAAAAGGGCGTTGAACTTGCAGATGGTATGACTTTACCGGCCAAAGCACGTAAAGTCGATCAACCTGAATGGCTATGGGAACGTAATCCACCTGTGCGTTATCGCGCCAATATTCCAACGACGTGGATCGAACTACAAATCTGCGAAGGTCGTAATCGTCAAGTACGTCGTATGACCGCTGCTGTTGGTTTCCCAACTTTACGTCTGATTCGCACTCAAATTGGTACAATTGATCTGGTCAAACTAGGTTTACAGCCAGGAGAACAACTGGAAATCGAACCTTTGCTTTATCCTGATTTTAAAGATGTTCCTGCCGATAAGCCTTATGAAGGTCGTTCTTTCGCGAAAAAATCGAATAATAAACCGCACTTCTCACGCGCTAAAGATAAAGCTCGAGAAGAAAAAGGTGAAAAACCATTTAAAGGCAAGAAAAAAGCAGGTGGTGGTACAACCCGTATTTGGCAAACTGACGATGCCGATAAACCACGTCGTAAGACCAATGGCACAACCCGTCCAAATACCAAAGCACCGCGTGGCCGTAACCGTAATGGGCGTTAAGCCAATCCGTTTAAATTGATACCAATACCTACAGATTAATTTAAAGGGGCTATATCATTTGCCCCTTTAGATTTAAATAACATTACTCTGTATTAATATAAGATTTTTAAATCATTAGGTTAACTTCTTGAATAAAAAACGCACATGCCAAAATCACACTAACTGGTAATCCAATTTTCAGAAGCCAATAACTCCATTGTCTAGATTCATCAAAGTCCCTTTCTTTAGTCAAAATCCATTTTCGTATAACCCAAATATGGACGGCAAGACAAAGTAGGCTGGCACATATTATAAAAATAATATTATTTTTCTTCTTAGGAGTGACCTCAACTGAAGAATAATCAATTTTTTTAATTTCTCCATTGTTTATTATTTCAAATGATCGGACTAAATAAAAAATCTTTTGATCATATGGGTTTACCCCTTCTTTATATCTTAAATTTTTAATCGGCAACCCTTCACTTTCAAGTAAAGATTTGCAATAGATTTCTAGAGATAAAGCACATTCATCTCTATAAAAAAGCTGATCCCCTTTATATATTTCTAAGTAATAACTCTTAAAAAAACTTTTCCTCTTTATTTTATAAGAACTATATACTTTAAAAGATGAATCTTCGAAAATATATTTCTCCTGCCATTTATAATTAAACTTTTTATTATACGTACTTATTTGTCCTATCAAAATTGCATAGGTGACTGCAATAAGGCTACAACTTATCAAAAGCTCATTCCAACTTTCATCTTTAAATATTCTTTTCATTAAATTTAGTCTTCTTAATTTTAATAAGCATTTCAGAATCAAGCTATCCTAGCTAAAAATAATAGGAATGAAATTAGCTGACATAATAATCTTGAATTTTATTAAGTCAATTCGTCCATATCAAAATGAAAAAAGCCGATGTTTTCACATCGGCTTTTTTATATCACCGACAATGTTGTCGGTGATATATCAACAATTAAAGTGACGCAAGTGTCGTATTAAACGTTGCACTTGGACGCATTACTGCATTTACTTTCGCTGGGTCGATTGCATAATAACCACCGATATCAGCAGCTTGGCCTTGAACTTGAGCAAGTTCAGCAACAATCTTCTGTTCGTTTTCAGCAAGCGATTTTGCAAGCGGAGCAAATTTCGCCTTTAACTCAGCATCTTCGTCTTGAGCGGCTAATGCCTCAGCCCAGTACAATGCTAAGTAGAAATGGCTGCCACGGTTATCTAACTCACCTGTACGACGTGATGGAGACTTGTCGTTATCAAGAAGTTTACCTGTTGCTTGGTCAAGCGTCTTCGCAAGCAATTTCGCACGGTTATTATCTTCTTTGATACCAAGCTCTTCTAAAGACACTGCTAACGCAAGGAACTCCCCGAGTGAATCCCAACGCAAGTGGTTTTCTTCAACCAACTGCTGAACATGTTTCGGTGCTGAACCACCCGCACCTGTTTCATACATGCCCCCGCCAGCCATTAACGGCACAATCGACAACATTTTCGCTGAAGTACCCAATTCCATAATCGGGAACAAGTCAGTTAAGTAGTCACGTAAAATGTTACCAGTGACAGAAATAGTATCTAAACCACGCGCTACACGTTCAAGCGTATAACGCATTGCACGTACTTGTGACATGATTTGAATATCAAGACCTGTGGTGTCATGATCTTTCAAGTATTTTTCAACTTTTTTGATCAATTCATTTTCGTGTGGACGGTACGGGTCAAGCCA
Source organism: Acinetobacter sp. Ac_5812 (assembly GCF_013072695.1). Classification (GTDB taxonomy): domain Bacteria; phylum Pseudomonadota; class Gammaproteobacteria; order Pseudomonadales; family Moraxellaceae; genus Acinetobacter. The sequence continues at coordinate 23,649 of NZ_LXUK01000024.1, read as the reverse complement.
GAAGATCGCAGGCATGCCTGAGTTACGTGCACGTGTTACTGCAAGTTTCACCCAGTCACGGATTGGTGCATCTTTCACCTGACACATACGCCAGATATCACCTTCTTCTACATTTTGTGACATCAACACTTCACCCGTGTCTAAATCAGTAATGTTGGCAATACCCGCTTCTGAGATTTCAAAAGTTTTGTCGTGTGAACCGTATTCTTCTGCTTTTTGCGCCATCAAACCAACGTTTGGTACTGTGCCCATAGTACGTGGGTCGAAGTTACCATTCCACTTACAGAAGTTGATCATTTCTTGGTAGATACGCGCGAAAGTTGATTCTGGCATCACAGCTTTACAGTCGTAAGGTTTGCCGTCAGCACCCCACATTTTACCGCCACCACGAATCATTGCAGGCATAGAAGCATCGACAATCACGTCATTTGGTGAATGGAAGTTGGTGATGCCTTTAGCAGAATCCACCATTGCAAGTGCAGGACGGTGTTCTTGGCAAGCATGTAAATCTTCGATGATTTCTTCACGTAAAGATGTTGGTAGAGTTGCGATCTTTTCATAAAGACCAGCCATACCATTGTTCACGTTAATACCGAGTTCGTCGAATAATTTACCGTGTTTTTCAAAAGCGTCTTTATAGTAAATTTTCACACAGTGACCGAATACGATCGGGTGTGACACTTTCATCATGGTTGCTTTCACGTGTAATGAGAACAAAATGCCCGCTTCACGACAGTCTTCAAGTTCTTTCTCGTAGAAATCACAAAGCGCTTTCTTGCTCATAAACATTGAGTCAATGATTTCACCATCTTGAAGTGCGACTTTTGGCTTCAGCACAATGGTTTCACCAGACTTAGTGATGAGTTCCATTTTCACATTACGTGCACGGTCTAAAGTCATTGATTTTTCACCGTGGTAGAAGTCGCCTTCATCCATGTGAGAAACGTGAGTTTGAGACCATTGTTTCCACTCGCTCATTGAATGCGGGTGTTTTTTTGCATAATTTTTCACAGCAGCTGGCGCACGGCGATCAGAGTTCCCTTCACGCAATACAGGGTTTACTGCTGAACCAAGGCATTTACCATAACGTGCCTTGATCTCTTTTTCTTCTTCAGTGGTTGGATTTTCTGGGTAATCAGGAATCGCATAACCCTTCGACTGGAGCTCTTTAATACATGACACTAACTGAGCAACAGACGCACTGATGTTTGGAAGTTTAATGATATTGGTATCTGGATCTTGTGTAAGACGACCTAACTCTGCAAGGTTATTGTTTACCTTTTGCTCATCTTTAAGGTAATCTGAAAATTCTGCGAGTACACGTACTGCAACTGAGATGTCACTTTTAACAATCTCAATGCCAGCAGGTTTTGTAAAGGTCTCAATGATCGGTAGCAATGAATAGGTCGCTAATAACGGCGCCTCGTCAGTCAGTGTGTAAATGATTTTTGACTTTCCACCAGCCATATATAGCCCCTTGTGTTGGATTGAGTTACGGATAACTGTGCTTGTGGCCCAGCTCCTAGAACCGATTTGCTTAAACAAACTTGAGAGTATCAGTGTTCATCACATGCGAGTCAACGCAATATCCAGTGATAACGACATTTCGATAAAAAATACTACAAAATGATATAATAGTAGCATCTCGCCATATATATATGCGGTCAAGTTTTGGCTTTTCAAATACAAACCACTGTCTGCTTTAAATATAGATATCGAATTGATCATTTAGCAAACAAATACATACATTGCTAAATAACCCGTGCTATTTTGACAGGCTTAGATGAACAATTCGTTAATTCTTTAGTGGTAGGTTCAATGTAATTGACACACTTTTAAATCGTTTTTATCTTTGTTAACTCACGATTTAATGACCTATACATAAGCCCAGCGAAACTCAATCACGACCTGCTTGAACGTCAAAAATATTGCGCGTTTTATCTGATCTTATCGATCATTTATCAAAACAGCATTTATGATTCGAAAAAATTAATTTATATTTAAAATCATATCATATAAAAAGATGGATCTTGCCAAGATGAATGCATTATTTCAACAAGATGCTGTGATGCAAATGATCGGTGCAAAACTAACAGCCTCAGGTCATCGTTCAGCCGCAGTCTCTTTAACAGTGAAAGAAAATCATACTCAAGGGCATGGCACCTGCCACGGTGCCATTATTTTTGCGATTGCAGACAGTGCCTTTGCGATTGCATGTAATAGTGAACAACCTGCTGTCGGACAGCATTGCAATATCAGCTATATCAAACCAGGAAAAATTGGCGATACTTTAACTGCAACAGCAAGCTTCAAAGCGCCAAGTGGACGATCTGAAATTTATGATATTACAATCGCCAATCAGCACAATGAAATTATTGCCGAGTTTAGAGGAATTTCACGCTTAGTGACTAAGCAGAAATAGATGTGCCTTTTAACGATTCACTCTTTCAAAATCAAAGTTTCAGCAGGAATAAATCCACGCTCATACCAAAATTAAATACAAAAAAAGGAAGAGATTCAGCTCTTCCTTTTTAATCAACACATGATTACTTCAACCAACGATCCAGCTTATTTTGATCTTCGACTTTGAGTTCAACTGTTGTCAGTGCATTCTCACCTGCTTCCAGTTCAAATTGTAAAAACTCATCACGGCGGAATGCATAAACAATAAATTTACCTTGTTGCTTTGCATACTTTGCCAACAGTTTTTCCGAAGCCTTGATGCCATCAATCGCAATAATCACATCATTGGCAGACAACCCAGCCCTTGCCGCAGCACTCTCTCGACGAAGCTGTTGTACTACCACGCCTTCAGCTTTATCAACAACTTTTAAGCCAAATGGCAAAGCCTTGTCTTCTTTGGTGCTATAACTTAAACCAAATTCAGGGAAGAGTTGATCCAGTGGCAATTCATCTGTGGTGTTGATCAAATGATTGATTTGCTCAATCCAGTTATCCCCTGTCAACTCATGACATAAGTCAAAAATCGTCCGATCATTCACTTGAATCCCATTTTGGGTATTTTCATATAGACGACGCATCAAGGCATCTAAATTTGAACCACGTAAGCGCAACCCCAAATCCAAACAAAGTGCCACCAAACTGCCTTTATTATAGTAGCTCGTGCCTGCATTATTCGAGTTTTCATCTTGACGATAAAACTTGATCCAAGCATCAAAGCTTGACTCAGCAACAGATTGCACCAAACGCCCTGGGTTTTGTAAATAACGGTCAATTTGCGCTTTAAGTAAATCCAGATAAGATTTTTGTGAAATCACGCCACTACGCAACAAAATCAGATCATCATAATATGAAGTAAAGCCTTCAAAAATCCACAGTAAGCTCGTGTAGGCTTCTTGATGCAAATCATAGTTGGTAAAATTTTCAGGGCGAATAAATTTTACTAACCATGAATGAAAATATTCATGGCTGCATAGACCTAAAAAGCGTTGATAATCTTTAGACGGTTCTTCTGCCTCATCCGCCTTAGCTAAATCATCACGCGGTGTAATTAAACTGGTGCTATTACAGTGCTCTAATCCACCATAACTATTACCAGTTGCCATGGTCATAAAGGTATAGTTTTGAAATGGTGCTGAACCAAAGATGTCGATTTCAGTTTGGCAAATCTTTTTAATATCTGCCTCTAAACGAGTTAAATTGGTCGTGTGCTTGCCAGAAATCACAAACTCATGCGCAATACCATTGGCTTCAAAACTAAAACGACTTTGCTCAGCCAACTCAAATGGACTATCAATCAACTGATCGTAGTTATCTGATTTTAAAGTAAAACGTCCTTTAACTAAGCTTTTGGTTGGTAAACCCGTCGCAATTTGAAAATGCTTGAGTTCATCTGGGAGAAAGATTTCCACTTCACACGGCGCTTGCTCTTGATCTTTTAAACCCAAACAAACACAAGCTGGATTGACGTATAAACGGGTTTGATCAACATAGGCCCCGCGTACCGATAAATCATAAGCATAGACATCATATTCCACCGTAATCAGTTCATGATCGGTATTGAATAAACGCCAGCGATTTTTCTCTGTTTTTTTAATGCTGAGTAAACGCCCTGCTTCATCAGATGCTTTTACCGATTCAATGTGTTTGGAAAATTCTCGAATTAAATAGCTGCCTGGAATCCAAGTTGGCAACCAAAGTTCTTGATTGGGATTGGCAAGGAAACGTAAGGTGACATGAATCAGGTGTTGGCGATAATCGTCGAACTCAATTTGATAGTGCAACATAATTTCTAATCATGAAAAATAGGAACAATTTCACACAGCTTAGCATTTTTTTACAAAGTCATGCGTAGATGTCGTAATTGTCAGCAAAAGTTGCTGGATTCTTCAACAAAAAAGTCATAGCATTCTCCTCTCACATTTAAGGCCACCGGATCGGCACTACAAGGTATTCACGTGAAATTTCTCCTCCCCCTCTTTACGTTGTTTAGTCTCATTTGTGCAAACCTTGCACATGCAAATTTACTCAACATTGCCCCTGAAACCGTTGAAGCTCAAGCATGGTCTGTGATTGATGCTCAATCCGGACAAATTATTGCTGAGCATAATAGTCATGTTCAGCGTGCACCAGCCTCACTCACCAAGATGATGGTGGCCTATATCGCGCTAAAAGAAATTGAGGCGGGTAAATTACGTAAAGAAGACATACTGACCGCAACGCCTGTTGTTAGCACAGTCATGTGGGATGAGTCACAAATGTATTTAAAAGCAGGTGAACAGATTTCTGTTGACCAGCTTTTAGCAGGCCTCATTGTGATGTCTGCCAATGATGCAGCCGTCACGCTTGCAGAAAAAATCTCGGGCAGCGTACCGCAATTTGTGGCGCGTATGAATCAAGAGGCGCAAGCCTTGGGCATGAAAGATACGCATTTTAGTAATCCAGCTGGGATTACCATGACCGATCATTATTCTACAGCTGCTGATCTCAGCCTGCTTGCGAAAGCCATTGTGAAGCAAACCCCTGAATATTTATATTATTCAAAAATGCCAAGCTTTAGTTATAACCAACGCTTCCATCATGCAACTAATCTAGCTTTGAAAATGGACCCAACCGCTGATGGTCTAAAAACAGGTTTTACCAAAGCGGCAGGTTACAACTTAGCCCTCACTGCCGAGCGTCCAACCTTTAATCCGCATGTTGAAAAACGTCGTTTGATTGTGGTGGTGTTAGGCACACCAAGCGCAGTAAAGCGTGCAGAAGTGGCACATAAATTGATGAATTTGGCTTATACCTATACCCGAGATGAAGAAGTAATTCCAAAACAACGACTCATTGCTGAACTACCTGTAATTAAATCGACTTTGAAAATGTTTAAAGTTGAAACACAGCAACCAACGATTGTCACCACCTCACTTTATGGTCAAGCAGCGCCGATTGATTTAAATACTTTTGATTTATTGACACAACGTATTCATTTGACTGATGCCAACCAGCAAGTCACGACCGTTGAACCGCTTCAAACGACGAATACACATATCAATATCGAACTGAATGAACAGCATTTAACTGCACCTTTGACTCAAGTCATGAACTTGGCCACGGTATCAATTTATCAAAACAACCAATTGATTCGTAGCTTACAGATTGAGAATGATGTACAGATTGAAGAAGCCAATATTTTTCAGAAAATTATGATCTGGTTTTCTAATTTGTTCAGTTTTTTCTCAACAAATGACACTAAAAACCCAAAACTTTACCCTTTAAACCAAGGTTAAAAAAAACCTACTATTTCTATCAAGATTACCAATACAATATAAAAAAAAGGATGGCATAATCCAGCCATCCTTTCACAAAAAAAATTAGGTTAATCATGAGTAAAACCTTACATCATATCGTGATTGTAGGCGGTGGCGCAGGTGGTTTAGAGCTTGCAACACAACTAGGAGAACGTTTTGGTCGACGCAAGAAAGCCCGAATTACCCTAGTCGACCAAAACCTCACTCACATATGGAAACCTCTCCTTCACGAAATCGCAGCAGGCTCACTTAATCCTCACGAAGAACAAACCAATTATTTTGCTCACGCAGAAAAACATCATTTTGAGTTCGTACTTGGGACCTTAATCGATGTCAACAAAGATCAAAAACAAATTACGCTTTCTCCTCCACAGCTTTCTAAAGAACACACTCCACTCACCCAGAAGCTTAGCTACGATACACTTGTGCTGGCGGTAGGTTCGGTATCGAACGACTTCGGCACAGAAGGTGTACGCGAACATTGTCATTTCCTCGATAGCCGCCAACAAGCAGATATATTCCAACAAGATTTGTTCCATCTTTATATCGAAGCACAAAACCAGCCAACCGAACGTGCTTTAAATATTGGTATTGTGGGTGCAGGTGCAACAGGTGTTGAGCTAGCGGCAGAACTAATTGAAACCACGAAAAACTTTTATCGTTATGGTTTAAAGAAAATTGATCCGAAGCAGGTCAAAATCACCCTCATTGAAGCCTCTGATCGCATTCTCCCTGCGCTGACAGAAAAAACCGCTGCACATAGTGCCAAACAACTCAAGAAAATGGGTATTAAGATTCTGACTCAACACAAAGTACAAAAAGTCGATGAATCAAATGTCTATTTTAGTAATGGCAGTGTCTTACACTCAGATATTACGGTTTGGGCTGCAGGTGTCAAAGCACCGAAAGTTCTAGAATCATTTACTGATTTTAAACGTGACAAGATTAATCGTTTAATGGTGTATGCAACACTACAAACCTATTCTGACCCAAATGTATTTGCCTTTGGTGATTGTGCCAACTGTCAATTAGATGCGCGTCAGCCACCTTTAGGCCCACGTGCACAAGTCGCGAGTCAGCAAGCAACATTCCTAGTCGATGCAATGGCAGCACGTTTGTCAGGTTCTCCTCAACCGATGTTCAGCTTTAGTGAGAAAGGGTCACTGGTTTCATTAAGCCACAATCAAGCTGTAGGCGAGTTGTTAGGCGATGTCAGCGTACAAGGCTTTATTGCCAAAACCATGTATGTCTCTTTATACCGACTGCATCAAGCCAATATTCATGGCTATACCCAAGCCAGTATGCTGACCATGAAAGATTTTCTAACACGTCGTGTACGTCCAAAAATTAAGCTCTATTGAGTTGAAATTTGATATTTCGTCTCAATATTTAACTAAATCGTTTCAAAAAGTGGAAAATAGTCAACAAAACCTATTTTTCACTTTATGATATACAGCTAAAACTATTGATGACATGGATTCAAAACATGACTGCTATTGCACTTAACCACGTGGTTTCATTCCACTACACTTTAACAAACGCTGAGGGTGAAACACTTGATCAATCTCAAGGTGAACCACTTGCATATTTGCACGGCGCAGGCAACATCATTCCTGGTTTAGAAAATGCACTTACAGGTAAAACTGTAGGCGAAAAATTCACTGTAAACGTTCCAGCTGCTGAAGGTTATGGCGAATACAACCCAGACCTCGTTCAAGAAGTTCCAGCTCAAATGTTCCAAGGTGTGGACAACATCCAACCTGGTATGCAATTCCAAGCTCAAACTGATGACGGCGTTCAAATCGTTACTGTTAAAGCGATTGAAGGTGACAACATCATCGTTGACGCAAACTTCCCACTTGCTGGCCAAGATCTTACTTTTGAAGTAGAAATCGTTGAAATCCGTGATGCTTCTCAAGAAGAATTAGATCACGGTCACGTTCATGGTGCAGGTGGTCACCACCACTAATTCACTTTTGAATTAGATGGAAAAAGCAAAGCTTCGGCTTTGCTTTTTTATTGCCAAGTACTTTTCCAAAATCAGAAAATCGCTTAACGTTGTCTAACTTTCGATTACAATCCACAGCTATGTCTCAAACCTATCAACTGATTTGGTTTCGCCAAGATTTAAGAATCCATGATCATGCAGCGCTTTGGCATGCGACTCAGGCAGGCCCTACAATTGCACTTATAGTTTTGTCCCCTGCACAGTGGCAACAACACGACGATGCAGCGATTAAAATCGAATTTTACCTACGGCAATTACAACAACTCAAACAACAACTTGCAGACCTGAATATTCCCCTACTGGTTCAAACAATTCCGTTTTGGAAAGATGTTCCTGACTTTTTCCCAAATTTAATTCAAAAACTTAATATTGAAAATATCTATGCCAATATCGAACTTGGCATCAATGAACTAAAACGAGATCAGGCTGTACAGCAACAACTCAATCAACATCAAAAAGAATTGATCCTGTTGCATGATCGAACTTTATTTCCAGTTGCCTCTATCCGCAATCAATCTAACTCTCCATATCAGGTTTTTGGTGCATTTAAGAAAACCTGCTATCAACGCTTACAGCATGGTTTACCTCAATGTTATCCCTCCCCAACGCAGCAGCAACCACTGTCACTTGATATATCCGCCTTTCAACAAGATGATATTCAAGAATTACAACGTGACTATATAAAACAAATCCAACAGACTAATTTTTCCGAATGGCAGGTTGGAGAAGCACATGCACTCGCGCTTTTGGACCAATTTATTGATGAACGATTGCTTGGCTATAAAATAGCACGGGATTTACCTGCACTATCTGGCACTAGCCAGCTTTCCGCCTATTTAAATATTGGCATTATTTCAATTCGTCAATGCCTACAAGCCCTGTTTAGACAGCAACACGGACATTTTGAAATTCAATCTGAAGGCCAACAAACATGGCTGGATGAACTGCTTTGGCGTGAGTTTTATCAACATATCTTGTTTGACTTTCCCAAGGTCTCCAAACATCATCCCTTTCAATCTCAAACCCAAAAGATTTGCTGGCGCGATGATCCAGTTGCTCTAGCCAAATGGCAGCAAGGACAAACAGGTATCCCCATTATTGATGCAGGTATGCGACAAATGTTAGCCACGGGTTGGATGCATAATCGGGTGCGTATGATCTGTGCCATGTTCCTAAGCAAGAACCTACTCATCGACTGGCGTAAAGGTGAACAATGGTTTATGCAGCACCTGATTGATGGTGACTTGGCTGCCAATAATGGTGGATGGCAATGGTGTGCTTCGACAGGCACGGATGCTGTTCCGTATTTCCGTGTATTTAATCCAACGACTCAATCACAAAAGTTTGATCCTGATGGTGAATATATCCGTAAATGGATTCCAGAACTTGCCCATCTTGATAACAAAATGATTCATGAACCTTATGCTAAAAATCAACCTTTAAAACTGGATTATCCTGAGCCGATGGTGGATTTAAAGGCCAGTCGTCTACGTGCAATTGCTGCATTCAAATCACATTAACAGCGCTTACATAAGTTAAATAAACTTCTAAAATAGGATACTTTTTATTATTTTGAAATACAGACTATACTGTATGTTACTGTTTATAAAATTATTTTACAAAGCTAACAACAGAAAAACTGTCGTCAAAACTGTAAAATAATGCTAACTTCTTCACAAAAGACATTTATTAAAACTAAAATTATTATGCAAAAAAATCCGGCTCCAGCACTCGTCTTGTGGATTATCTCAGCTCAAATTTTTATGGGCATCGTTGCGTACGAGTGGTTGCCAGCAAGTTATCGCGGAAGCTGGGTGTTTTTACTTATTTTGTTAATTTCAGGGGCTTTTTTAAATGTTGGTATGGCCTTAGTTCTCGGGCTCGTCACATTTGTTGGTGTTGCTGTCTATTTTTTCCTTGACCTTGCCAATCAAACTTATGTCGAACGTCAACTGCTATTATTGTTTGTGCTGCCAATTACACCAATCTTTTTAAGTGCAATACGCCATAATATTCAAAATGCGCTAAAGAGCTTCCGCGACATTCAGAGTTATGATCGCAACTATCAACACGATATTTTACCACTCACTGCCTTAGCACATTTCCAAGGCGAATTAAAAAAGCTATTGCAGCTCACCCATAAAGATCACTATAAAATCATTACCACGCATATCAACAATACCCTGCTGATTCGTGAAATGCTGGGTGAAGATGTTTGGAAAGAGACTCAAAATAAAATTATGGACATCTTATCCACTGAGCGAGATAGCGTCATTTACCACTTTATTAACGAAGAACTCAGTGAAATTAAAAGTATTGTGATTCACGAACCTAGTAGTGACGAAAATCAAATCTATCCACGCTTTATTCAAGACCTGCAGGAACTGACTGTACTCAAACTGCATATCGAGCAACATACTGAATACTTAACACCTTCCAATCGAGAGGTGCACTGATGTCTGTCTTACTGAATATTTGTGGTGTACTGGTTGCAACCAGCCACTTCCCAGATACAACCTTGCAGCAATTTTATCAGCAGTACTATCACTGTCAGATCGAAACAGCAAAAACGGATCTCAGTACTCAAATTCAAACACCTCAAACAGTTGCTGAATTCTTTCCTCAACCTGCGACATGGTGGCCTGTGTTCACATCTGATCAGTTGGACTCCGAAAGCTTTAAACAATTGGTTGAACAAGGCATCAAACCAGGTGTGATTTTACCCAATGAATATTTTAGCGCGGTTAAATATTATAAAATTAAAAAAGCGGTGAATGAGGGTGCTATTCCTGTTGCCTTCTATCAAATGGCTCATGCAAAGTATTTTGCCGCTAAAGCAACTTTCTCAACTGCCATTGGCCTACGTCCCTTAGCGGCATTGATTGAAACGGGTTGGGATGAAAACCTGATTGCTCAACCCGCTGGTAGTTATATTATTCAATCAGACCTCCCCGATGAATTACGTATTCCAGCGCGAAAAATTCAACACCATCAGCACTATTTTTATCAAGCTATTACCGATCCTTCACAAAGCTCAGGTTATCAAGTGGTAATTAACCCACCACTTGGAATGCCCGTAAATACCATTGAGTATCCAAAACTAGGGATCTCATGGGATCTGAATCGCACACAATTTAACAGCAGTATGGATGGAGTTGAAACCAGTTTATTTGGCTATATTTTGATTGGGCTAAGTACAGTGGTCATTCCACTGGATTATATCTATTCAGCACATTATCCGAGTTTACTTAGTACCTTTGGTAGCTCAATTTCCTGGATTTCTTTATTACTTGGCGGCGGATTACTCCTGATCTTGATTATTTCTATCATTCGTAGGAGAAGAATAAATGCCCGCAATTGATATTCTTTTCTTATTTGGCTTTTTAGGCATTTGGATTCCTCAAGCCTTCTGGGCTTGGTTAAGTTTCCAAGCATGGAAATATTCTAAAAATGCTGCCAAAGAGCTAGAAAATCTGCCTGTTCCTGAACGATGGCCCGTATTAAGTGTCTTGATTCCAGCCTATAACGAAGGTGTGGTCATCGAAGATACTTTGCATGCGATTGCACAACAGGACTATCCTGCCCATGCCTATGAAGTGCTACTGATTAATGATGGTTCAAAAGACAATACACTAGAAATTGCGGAAAGAATGGCGGCCATTTATCCTTGCATTAAAATTGTTAATGTGCCGAAAGGCATGGGAGGAAAAGGTAAGTCACGTACTCTCAATAATGGTTTACCGCATGCCACGGGAGAATTGATCGTCGTCTATGATGCTGACAGTACGCCTGAACCTGACTGTGTCCGTTTATTAGCCCAGACCTTACTGGCCGATAAAAAATTAGTCGCAGTGAATGGTAAAGTCCGTACCCGTAACTGGCGCGACAGTATTTTGACCCGTTTTATTGCGATTGAGTTTATTTTCTTCCAATGGATTTTCCAAGGTGGCCGTTGGCAGCGTTTTGAACTGTCGACCTTAATGGGAACCAATTATGTAATCTGGCGTGATGCTCTAGAAACGCTGGGTGGTTTTGATGAAAAATCTTTGGTTGATGATACCGAGATGAGCTTTAGAATTTTCCTCGGGCAAAGACGGATTAAATGGGTACCCTACGCGGTTGGTTGGCAACAAGACCCTCCTTCTCTAAGTGTATTTGTAAAACAACGTTCACGCTGGACACAAGGAAATTTCTACGTTACCAGTAAATATTTACCGATCGCACTTCGAAAACCGTTCCCGATCGGCATCGAAATTTTTAACAACATCATGTGTTATGTACTGTTTGTACCTGCACTGATCTGGAGTCATGTCACCTTAACTTTAGGTTTACTGGGTATTGCAGGAATTACCGTTCCTGGTCCATTTACCCTACTTTGGGGCCTATCCTTCTGTTTATATGTCGCACAAATGTGGTTCACCTTATCTTTAGAAAGAGCCAAACCTCAACTATATTTCTTCGCGGTCTTATCTTACGTAACGTATTCACAAGTGTTCTTATTTATCGTGTTTAAAGCGGCTTATGACATGCTCAAAAATAAGATCCAAGGAAATTCATTGCAGTGGTATAAAACTGAGCGTAGCAAGGAGAAAAAATAAATGAAAAATAAAACCTTACATCATCCATTTTTAAAAGCTATGCTTGCAAGTGTCGTATTCTCCTTGCCCGTATTCACATCTGCGGATACCTTAAATACATGGACCTTTGACAACATCAACACGTCCAATAAATATACCATTGAACCGCACTTCTTTTATGTAGGCAAAGGCTCTGAATGGCAGAACATCCGTTTTACTAGCGATTACTCCACAGAGCATTTCACCACTTTACTCGTCAAATTTGATGACAAGCTGATCTACAACACCACCTTAAATGGCGACGGTACATTAAGCTTCGACATTCCCGCAACTCCAAACGGTTTTCATCGTTTAGATTTTATTTTACAGCAATATTCGCCAAATACCTCGCCTGCTGCTGACCGCACAACCTTCTGTAGTGAAGATGTCGATCAGGTGACTTATTTAAGCAATTCTAAAATTGAATATACACGCCACCGCCCCGTTTATCGCTTAAAAGATTTGCCTGATGCGTTATTTAACCCACAGGTTGTCCGTCCAACACCATTTGTTGGAGTCTTGAAATATAATCCCGCAAATGTCAATGAAGCTTCAATGTTAGGGCGTTTGATCAGTGCATGGGGTTCGGTCACGCCTATCCAATGGTATGAACAAAATGCACCAACGGAGCAGGCAGCCAACTTTTATATTGAAATTGTAAAATCAGCCAGTCCTTTACCCAAAGGGACTTTAGTGCAAATTAGCACTGCAAATGATATTCCAACCTTACAAATTCAATATGACCAACCAGAAAAACTGACCTCTGCAATTAACGGCTTACTCAATTCAGACTATTTACAACAACTGAATACCTCAGCAACCTTTCTTCCCAATAAGCTTGCAGCACCAAATTGGGCTAAAATCAAACAAATTCATACCCTTGCTGATTTAGGTATTAGTGATTTCCGCTTGAACCAAGCTGAAAAAAATCTCTTCCTCAACTTCCCCGCGGTTTGGCAGCCAACGGATATTTTACAAGGTCAAATTGCATTGCGTGTGCAAAGTGGTTTATTGGAAGGCTCAAATATTACTACATGGATTGATGGCGGCTTTGCTGGAAGCTTAAAAACAGCCAATTTAGATTCAGACCCAGTGAATCGACAATTCAACTACTTTGCCAAAACCATTTCAAATAATACAACCTTCAATTTGAAGCTCGAAAATTCGGTCATTGTAAATTCACAGTGTTTACCAACCGCAAAAGGTTCACTCTGGATTGATACACAAAAGTCGACAGTGAAACTCCCACATAAACTCAAAAATGGGGTTGCATCCTTATCAATGACTTTTGCAACCCACCCAACCATTGCTATTGATAGCAATGCAGGAAGCTTAGAAATCGCGATGATCGTCAGCCAAGTGGCTAAAAAAATGCTGATGACCAATGATCCAATTCCACTCAATCTAGTCAAACTTGATCCAGCAAAACCCGAACTTCTCAATGTACAGGTCAACCCCAATATCTATCGCCAACAGGTATTAATGCACCAAAGCACACTTTACCCACCTGCGACTGTAAATGGCTTCTTGGTCAGTTTCCATGATCAACGCTTTGATATTATTACTGACTCGATGCAAGGTGCTCAAAATTTCACCAAGCTTTGGGAAAAGGTTCAACAAAATATCCCCAATAATGCCAGCAAGATATTGGTGACTGAAAGTGGTCAGGTCTTCATATTACAAAAGATTATGGTCGGCAACCAGAAAGCTCCTCTTGTTAAGCAATCATCATTCTTTATCTTGGTCGTTATAATCTCTGCTATCATGATTCTTGCAATTTTGCTCTGGTACTGGCGAAAAAGACCAAATGCTAAAAATAAGGCTGACTAAATCCACAACCTTAATCACGCTTGCTTTATCAGCCCTGTTATTTTTAGGAGGTTGTATTCATCATCTCAAAACAGATGTACAACCTCCACAAATTGAAGGTATGTTCTGGCAACCTGACTTAGCTACAACGCCACCGTCAGGCGATTGGGACTTACTTGGTGTTTCTACTTTTGTGCCGCAATGGTCTGTGGTTCAATCTAAATCATGGTTTGATCATGACATGGGTTTAGAAAAATGGGATAAAAACATTAATCTAAAACAACTCCAGCAAAAAGCATGGGCTCAACAAATTTTGCTTGGTTTAGCAGGAGAATATGATGAAAAACTGGCTCGCTCTCATGTCCTTCAACTTGCTGAAAAGTCAAAAAAGATCATTGAACACACCAGATTCATTCCACTCAAAGGCTATTACTTCCCTGTAGAAGCCGATCCAACATGGATCTGTGTAGATGATCTTGCCAAAGCCATCCGAACCTTACCTAAACCTCTTTGGATCAGTATCTATAGTGGCGAACAAGCACCTGAACATTTAGATTCCTGGTTAAAAAGCTGGTTACCCAGCCACACAGGTGTATTCTTCCAAGATGGTGTTGGCGTTGGAACGCGTTCACCTCAACAAGCCCGTATCGTGCTAGAAGATCTTCAAAAAGAATTTGGTAGGGACAATATTGTGATTGTATTAGAAGCTTTTCGTCCCATTAAAGGCGGAAAGTTTCGCTCCGCCTACCCGTGGGAAATCATGCAACAACTGAAAGCCTACGAAGGACAAAAAGTGTATATTTTTGACGGTCCACATTATATGAACCGTATGACAGTTTATGCAGTCGCATTGTGGTATAAACTCAAATACAGCTAATCAATCACGAGACTAACCATCTGCAATTTGGTCTAAAATACGTTGTGAGGCTTTACCATCTCCAAAGGGATTAGGAACATTAGCCATCAGCTCGTAATGTGCTTGATCAGATAATAATTTCTCGGCTTCTGCTACGATTTTTTCTTGATCCGTCCCAACTAATATCCCAGCACCTACCTGCACTACTTCAGGCCGCTCTGTTGTCTCTCTTAAGATCAGTACAGGCTTATTAAATGAAGGGCTTTCCTCTTGTAAACCACCAGAATCCGTTAAAATAAAAGTAGCCCGATCAATCACAGCCAGTAAACTTGGGTAGTCAAGTGGTTTAACCAAATGTATTTGAGGTTGTCCATCAAACTTAGCATGGACAAGATCATGTACAGCAGGATTTAAGTGTACAGGCCACACAAAATGCACATCATTATATTTCTGTGCTAGATGCTGAACGGCATTACAGATGTTTTGAATGCCTTCACCAAAATTTTCACGACGATGGGCCGTAATTAAGACCACTCGTGCATCGGTGGGAAAATTCAAAGCATGTTGCTGTAAATAATTTTGTTCAGCTCCTTTACACTGAATCAGTTCTCGACCTAAATAAACTGCATCTACCACAGTATTACCAGTTACTGTAATTGCATCAGTAGCAATATGCTCCTGCAATAGATTCTGTTTGGACTGCTCAGTCGGTGCAAAATGCCATCGAGTAATTCTTGAAACCAGTTGGCGATTGCCTTCTTCTGGAAATGGATGCTCTAAATCATAAGAACGTAAACCTGCTTCAACATGAGCGACTGGAATTTTCATAGAAAACGCGACTAATCCAGCAGCTAAAACAGTTGTGGTATCCCCTTGAATGATAATCGCATCGCGCTGTTGCCCATCATTAAAAACACCTTCTAACTGATTTAGCCCTTGTATTAATAATTGATTGAGACTTTGACCTGCATTCATCATTTTTAAACGATGATCAATTTTTATTTGAAAGAATTCAATTGCATCACGAACTAACTCATCATGCTGACCTGTGAAAATAACTTCGACCTGAAAACGAGAGTCCTGTTGAGCTTCTAAAATCACAGGTGCTAATTTAATCAGTTCAGGTCGTGTTCCAAACACAATCGATATCATTTTTTTCATAGTTAAAAACTCTTATAAAAAACCAGTTCAGTACGTGTGTTGTTATAGTTTTCAGTGCCATCTGCTAAAGCATCTTTAAAGTAATGTCCATATAGTCGTTCAACTCTTAGTTTTACTGGAACATAGTTAAACGGCTGCCAAGCAACGCCTGCACCATATTCAAATAAATTATTGTAATTTTCGCCTTTAGAATCTGCCAAAGTATGCAGTTTGCCATAAGCTTGTACGGTACCAGCTTCACCGCGATATACATTAAAACCTGAACGCAATCGTAAATCAGCAATCACATTATAGTCTTCACGTGAGTAACTCGCCACATTGCCATACAGATCGGTAAAGTAATCATTCCAAATCGTACGCTGCTCAATCGCTGGGTTTGCATACCATTCTTGATAGCCAGTGACACCCCCCACCACACTTTCCCGGAATTTATCCCGATTACGGTCAATCAGATCATAGCTACCACCCACTTCTAAATATGCACGGATCGGAATCGATTGCCAAGGCTGGTAATTTGCTCCTACACCAATTGTCACTGCATTCTCATCAATAATTTCTGGACGTACGCCGCCTTTAGATTTGGTGTCACGGTTTAGATTCACAAAGCCATAGACTTGTGCCCGACCATTATCAAGATTCTTACCATAACGCATTTTTAAGGGAAAAATGAAATCGTCATAACGTGACTCATAAGACGGGGCAAAATACACATCTTTAAAAGTCGAGGGAACAAATGACCCGCTCAGGTTTTGCACTGCTTGTTGTGCTTTTGCAGCAATTTCAGCGTCGGATGAGGTTGATAAATTCTTAAAAATCACTAAGGCTTCTTTGTTGCTTTTTTGCTGATTTAACAAATACGCTTCTTGTAATTTCAGTAGATCATCTTCTGGTTCAAGCTGCTCAGCTTTGCGAACACTCTGAATTGCCTCGTCTTGCTTATTTAAACGAATCTGCAAGTAGGTCAAACTTTTCCAGACTTTGATATCTTGTGGAGTGAGTTGACCTAATTCAAGCAAGATTTTCTCAGCTTCTACTGGCTGGCTTTGTTCAATTTTATAAAACTTGTCCCAACGATCATAAATTGGATTACCTGGTTTATATGCCGCATCCCCTTCTTTAACAAAATCAGAGTCAGCACTGAATGCATGTTGAACTGGTAAGATAAGACCTAAAATTAATAGTGTATGACTCAGCAGCTTATTTTTGGAATTGTTCATCGCAGATCTCAACTAAAAATACTCAGAATATAGACAATAAAAAGTCAATGTAATCTAAAGTTAAAGTGTTAAATTATTCACATATTATAACCAAATCATCGTTATGCTATCGTTAAAATAAGTTATTTTATAATAGATTAAGTTTATGAATCATCAATAGAATTTTACAAATATTCGCTACATTCACTTTTATAAATAATGAAATTCACTCAATCTAAAAGAGCAAGATTATGTCCTATTCCCAACATGCAGAACCGCATGTGATACAACGTTCTGGCTGGCTGAGAGCCGCTGTTTTAGGTGCCAATGATGGCATTATTTCCGTTACCAGTTTAATTATGGGTATGGCTGCAAGTGGTGCAAGTTCTCATACCTTATTGATTACCTGTATCGCAGGACTCATCTCTGGTGCCACCTCAATGGCAGCTGGCGAATACATTTCGGTCAAATCTCAAGAAGACATTGAAAAATCGGATCTCCGATTTGAGGCTAGAGAACTAGAAAAAAATCCGCATGCTGAATTAAAAGAACTGACTCAGATTTATATTTCACGGGGTTTAAATCCCGAACTTGCACACGAAGTTGCCAAGCAACTCACCGAACATGATGCACTTGGTGCACATGCACGAGATGAAATTGGGATTCACGAAAATACCGCAGCCAACCCAGTTCAAGCAGCTTTGTCCTCAGCAGCCTCATTCTCATGTGGCGCTGCCCTCCCCATGCTCGCGATTTTACTCAGTCCAAGCACATGGGTCGCACGCTCAGTCTTGATCACGGGTGTTATTTCATTAGCCTTATTAGGTGCTTTATCCAGTTACTTTGCCCGTACCTCAATGTTAAAAGGTAGTTTACGTATTACGTTATGGGGCGTCTTGGCAATGGCATTTTCGAGTTGGGTCGGCTCTCTGTTTAATGTCACACCTATATAGAAAGCTAATTTTTTAATATAAAAATAACCTCTATATTCAACAAGTAAATAGCGATTATTATTTGCAAGCCTTTTTGTTTTTACGTTAAGGTGGTTAAAAATGGAATGAGTAAAGCATCATGTCAATTTTACAATTATTAGAAATAAAACATCCGATTTTACTTGCACCAATGGCAGGTGTTTCAACACCAGAACTTGCCGCAGAAGTTTCTAATCAAGGTGCATTAGGTTCCTTAGGTCTTGGTGCAAATACGCCAGAAGCAGCTAAAGCCCAGATTTTAAAAACTCAATCGTTAACAGATCAGCCCTTTCAAGTGAATTTCTTTTGTCATCAATCAGAAGCTTTGAATCCTGAAACGGCACAACATTGGATTGATTATATTCGTCCTCAATTTGAGAAGTTTAAAGCAGCCCCCCCCACACACCTGAATTGCATTTATCCCAGCTTTTTAGACAATGATGACTATCTGCATGTGGTACTTGAAACCAGCCCCAAAGCGGTGAGTTTTCATTTTGGGATTCCACACCCCCATCAAATTCAAGCACTCAAAGATGCGGGGATTATCACAATGGTCTCTGCGACCAATTTACTTGAAGCCCAAGCCATTGAAGCCGCTGGCATTGATATCATTATCGCGCAAGGCATTGAGGCCGGTGGGCATCGTGGTATTTTCAATCAACATTTTGATGCTGCAATAAAGACAGCTGATTTAGTGTCCTTGATCACTCAACATTGTACTCTCCCTGTGATTGCCGCAGGTGGCATTATGAATGGCGAGCAGGCTAGAACCATACTGAAATTAGGAGCTGCTGCGGTGCAATTAGGTACAGCATTTGTACAATGTAAAAGTTCAAGCGCAAATGCAGCCTACCGTAAAGCTCTATTTAGCCAAAATATTACTCAAATCAGTGCAAGTCTGTCTGGTCGACCTGCACGGGGCTTACTCGGTACTTGGCATACACAGATTGATTCACCCAATCGTCCCAAAGTCCCTGCTTATCCATATACCTATGATTTAGCTAAACAACTCATGTCTTTCGCAAGCGCACAACATGATTTTAGTTATGGCGCTTTTTGGGCGGGCAGTAATGTTGCACAAATAAGAGAGTTGGAAGCAGCTGATCTAATCAATCAACTGGTCTTAGAAATGAAAACCAACTAAGCCTATAAATTGAGAAAACCCATTCAAAATGAATGGGTTTTCCTTTACGACTGCTTAAATTATTTTACCAACCAAAGCCAACACCAACACCTCCAGAACTCTCCTCTTTAGTGAATGCACCGCCAATGGTAAGTGAGGTGTTTTCGTTAATTATGCGTTGATAACCAATCGAAACGGCCTGTTCCTGTCCCTGAAAACCAGCGCCAACACCCACTCGATTTTGCCCCTTCACACTCGAAGCGCTGCTTGCCATATTCATCATTGCAGCAGTCATCGCCCCTTGGCGATTAAAACGTTCGTCTACCTTTTGGAAGCGTTGTTCAGTTTCCATACGATAATCTTGGAATGCACTGTTTAGGGCGTTCACTCGTTCATTGGTGTAACTATTTGCAGAACTTGCTGTTGCCTTTAACTGTTTATAATTAACAGCATCCGTATCTTCAGTTGCATCGGCTACATGAATCACCTGACGTTCTTTACCCTTCGCACCGACCGAAACTGTATTGTCACGCTTCGACTCCGAATCATTACCTAAGACGACGGCATTTTTAGCGTCTGTATTGACATTATTGCCCAGTACAAACGTATTATCGGACGTGACTTTATTGTCATTCCCCATAACATAACTGCCATTTCCAGATACAATATTAGGGTCACCAAAAGCACCTGAACCATTGCCTGAAACTTGATTGCCCACACCTACCGCAGTTGAACGATCACCTGTCACCACTGTATTCGCTCCAATCGCCACCGAGTTTTCACCTGTTGCAGAAGCTGCCTGAGCATCTACCGTGCCATGTACTTGAACAAACTGATTACTGGCTGTTAATTGAGTTTGTACGTCTGCAATTTTACTATCGGTATAGCCATTTGCCGTCGAAAGTGTAGATGCTGTTTGTTGGTCGGTATAATCTTTCGCACCACTTAAAGAAGAGGCTGCTTTCTGATCTGCATAACTTTTTGCATCATTGAGTACAGAGGTGGTTTGCTGATCGGTATAGGCTTTACCATCAGCTGCTTTTTGGTCAGCATAGGTTTTTGCATTATTTAGAGCCGATACTGTTTGCTGATCTGTATAAGCTTTGCCATCAGCTGCCTTTTGATCAGCATAGGTTTTTGCATCATTTAAGGTTGTAGTGGTCTGCTGATCGGTATAATTTTTTGCATTATTCAATGCTGTTGTGGTTTGTTGGTCTGTATAATTTTTTGCATCATTTAAGTTAGATACAGCTTGTTGCTCTGTATGTGTTTTTAAATCTGATACTGAGGTTTTAATTGTACCTAACTGTTGATCAACGGCGACGAAGGCATCACTCACCGTATTTTTCACTTGCCCTTGAATGCTAAAAGTTGGCGCTGTGAATACACCATTACTCCATAATGCGCCACCTCCCAATGTCTGAACGAATGTAGTATTAGTTGTATCAATACGCGTATTTAAACTTGTCACTTCATTGCCAATTCGCGTATTTAATGTACCGACTTCCGTTGTTATACGACCATCGACCGCATGTAATTGTCTACCTGTCACAGCATCAGTTGATGTAGCTGATAAAGTTGCATCTTTCAGATTAGTAATTTTCGTCCCAGTCGCACCCTGTAAGGTCACCGCATCTTTAGCAGCACTGTCATAAATCACTGCACTTGCAGAAACATTACCTAAACCATTTTGTAAGGCCGCGATATCATTGGTATTGGTTGTGACTCGACCATCAATACTCGCAACTGTCGTATCCACACCATCAATACGCGTATTTAAAGTACCAACTTCAGTTGTAACTCGACTATCCAATGTACTGACTGCTATAGCATTTTTTCCAATCGCCGTTGTGTTTTGACCAATCTTATTGTCTAGAGTAGCGACTTCGGTGCCAATTCGAGTATCTACTCCATCAATACGGGTATTTATCGTATTTGTATTGGTCATTATTTTGCCATCTAAACCCGAAACCTCATAACCAATACGAGTGTTTAAAGTATCAACTTCACTGGTTATACGACCATCTACTGTATGTAGCTGTCTACCAGTCACAGCATCTGTTGATGTAGCTGATAAAGTTGCATCTTTCAGATTGGTAATTTTCGTCCCAGATGTGCCTTGCAAAGTAACCATATCTTTAGCGGTACTGTCATAAATCACTGCACTTGCAGAAACATTACCTAAACCATTTTGTAATGCAGCGATATCATTCGTATTGATTGTAACTCGGCCATCTAGAGCACTAATGGCTGAGGCATTTTGACCAATGGCTGTTGTATTAGCTGTGATTTTACCGTCCAACGTCGCAACTTCTGTACCAATACGGGTATCTACTCCATCAATACGTGTGTTGATGGTATTTGCACTGGTTGTAATCTTTCCGTCCAGAATCACAGCTTGTTGATCTGTATAACCTTTCGATGTCGTTAAGCTCGTCGTCGCTTGTTGATCAGCATAAGATTTAGCATCGGTTAATGTATTGGACAAACCTGCGGTTAATGCTGTATTTAGATTCCCTACCTCTGTTGTAACTCGTCCATCTAAAGTGCTAATGGCTGTTGTATTAGCTGTGATTTTACCATCTAAAGTCGCAACTTCTGTACCAATACGGGTATCTACTCCATCAATACGTGTGTTGATGGTATTCGCACTGGTTGTAATCTTTCCGTCCAGAATCACAGCTTGTTGGTCTGTATAACCTTTCGACGTGGTTAAGGTCGTCGTCGCTTGTTGATCAGTATAAGATTTAGCATCGGTTAATGTATTGGACAAACCTGCAGTTAATGCTGTATTTAGATTCCCTACCTCTGTTGTCACACGCCCATCTAAAGTGCTAATGGCTGTTGTATTGGCTGTGATTTTACCATCTAAAGTCGCAACTTCCGTACCAATACGAGTATCTACTCCATCAATACGTGCGTTGATAGTATTCGCACTGGTTGTAATCTTTCCGTCGAGAATCACAGCTTGTTGGTCTGTATAACCTTTCGACGTGGTTAAGGTCGTCGTCGCTTGTTGATCAGTATAAGATTTAGCATCGGTTAATGTATTGGACAAACCTGCGGTTAATGCTGTATTTAGATTCCCTACCTCTGTTGTCACTCGATCACTCAATGTTGTGACATTGATGTTGGTCATATGTAACTGTTTACCCGTCACAGCATCTTTAGAGTTTGCATCTAAAGTTGCATCTCTCAGATTAGTAATCTTCGTCCCAGATGTACCTTGCAAAGTCACCGTATCTTTAGTTGCACTGTCATAAATCACTGCACTTGTTGAAACATTACCTAAACCATTCTGTAAGGCAACGATATCATTGGTATTGTTTGTTACTCGCCCATCAATACTAGCTATCGTTGTATCAACACCATCAATCCGCGTATTGAGTGTCCCAACTTCATTGGTTACACGAGTATTTAAGCCTACTACTTCATTGCCAATACGCGTATTCAATGTTCCCACTTCAGTTGTGACACGGCCATCGAGTGTCACGATATCATTACTATTGCTGGTAACACGTCCGTCAAGCCCTACAATTGTTGTATCAACACCATCAATACGGGTATTGAGTGTCCCGACTTCATTGGTTACACGAGTATTTAAAGTTCCTACCTCAGTTGTAACTCGTCCATCCAATGCTGTAATGCTATTATTAGTTGCATGTAGCTGTTTACCCGTTACTGCATCTTTAGAGTTTACATCTAAAGTTGCATCTTGCAGATTGGTAATCTTTGTCCCAGATGTACCTTGTAAAGTAACCGTATCTTTAGCCGCACTGTCATAAATCACTGCACTTGCAGAAACATTGCCTAAACCATTTTGTAAGGCAACGATATCATTAGTATTGACTGTTACTCGTCCATCAATACCTGCAATTGTGGTATCAACACCATCAATCCGCGTATTAAGTGTCCCAACTTCATTGGTCACACGAGTATTTAAGCCTGCTACTTCATTACCAATTCGGGTATTTAATGTACCGACTTCCGTTGTGACACGACCATCTAACGTCGCAATATCATTGCTATTGGTAGTCACTCGTCCATCAATCCCTGCAATCGTGGTATCAACACCATCAATACGGGTATTTAAGGTCCCAACTTCATTGGTCACTCGGGTATTTAATGTACCGACTTCCGTTGTGACACG
>NZ_LXUK01000023.1 GCF_013072695.1 Acinetobacter sp. Ac_5812 | reverse complement strand
CCATTAACTGCCTCTTTCGATGCCGCTGTCACCGCGCCATTCGCAACATTGCTGATCTTGTTGTTACCTGCATTGATGCCTGTCTTATTAAGACTTGGTGTATTCGTTGTTTGTGTCACACCATCTGCATCAACAAATTTGACACCATCTTTACTTACATTAAGACCGCCAGTTGCATCTTTAATAACTAAACCACTGTTATCTAATTTGCTATTACCTGCTGTAACAGACGTAAAGTTAGGGTTATCACTGGTTGCAACGGTGATATCCTTACCATTTTGTGTAATTGCTACATTCTTACCCGCAATAAACTTCACTTCTTGGTCTGGAGAAACCTGTGTTGAAGCATTACCAGATACAGTTCCACCAGTCGTAGAGCCAGTGTTAACTTTCCAACCTTTATTTGCGTTACTTGCAACATCACTTACGATTTTTAATTGATCTTCTGTTGCTGCTTGACCAGTTGTGGCTGTACCACTCCAAGCCTTATTCGTTAATCCACTAACTGTACCTGCTGTACCGTTAATCGTAACAGGATTCGTTCCAGCACCACTACCAATGGTAATGTTGTTTGCTAAGCCCAGTTGTACACCGCCTGCAACTGTTGTGCTGGTGATGTTGCTGTCGCCTTTTACATTGATATCACTGCCCAAGGCATAGTTGTTCTTGCCTGTCGTGCCACCAAAGTTGATGCCTTTGTCTACTGCCGTTTTAGCTGCATCTGCTGTGCTTTTTACACTCGTGATCGCACCGTCAATCGTGTTCGAATTTGTACCACCAATGT
>NZ_LXUK01000022.1:307083-1052673 GCF_013072695.1 Acinetobacter sp. Ac_5812 | reverse complement strand
GATACTGGTGCTACAGGAGCGCAAGGTGCTCAAGGAACCCAAGGTGTCCAAGGCGATAAGGGTGACAAAGGTGATCTAGGCGCAACAGGTGCTCAGGGCGTCAAAGGTGATACTGGTGCTACAGGAGCGCAAGGTGCTCAAGGAACCCAAGGTGTCCAAGGCGATAAGGGTGACAAAGGTGATGTCGGTGCGACAGGGGCTCAGGGCGTGAAAGGCGATACTGGTGCTACAGGAGCGCAAGGTGCTCAAGGAACCCAAGGTGTCCAAGGCGATAAGGGTGACAAAGGTGATCTAGGCGCAACAGGTGCTCAGGGCGTGAAAGGCGATACTGGTGCTACAGGAGCGCAAGGTGCTCAAGGTGTAAAAGGTGATACCGGTGCTACAGGGGCGCAAGGTGCTCAAGGAACCCAAGGTGTCCAAGGCGATAAGGGTGACAAAGGTGATGTCGGTGCTACGGGAGCACAAGGTGCTCAAGGAACTCAAGGTGTCCAAGGGGATAAGGGTGACAAAGGCGATGTCGGTGCGACAGGTGCTCAGGGCGTGAAAGGTGATACCGGTGCTACAGGGGCGCAAGGTGCTCAAGGAACCCAAGGTGTCCAAGGCGATAAGGGTGACAAAGGTGATGTCGGTGCTACGGGAGCACAAGGTGCTCAAGGAACTCAAGGTGTCCAAGGGGATAAGGGTGACAAAGGCGATGTCGGTGCAACGGGTGCTCAAGGTGTAAAAGGTGATACCGGTGCTCAAGGAACCCAAGGTGTTCAAGGCGATAAAGGTGACAAAGGCGATGTTGGTGCTACAGGTAAGAGTGCTTTTGATATCGCTGTAGATAATGGCTTTACAGGAACGGAGCAAGAATGGTTGGCAGAGCAAGGTGGGAAAAATCCGTTCCTTGATGCTAAAGCGAATAGTGCAACTTCAGGAGCCAAAGCAACGGGTAGCGGAGCAATTGCGCTTGGTGATGGTACAAATGCCAATGGTGCTGATAACACTGTGATTGGTGCTGGTGCTTCAGCTAAGGGAGAAGCAAATACTGTTATTGGTAAAGGAAATAAAGTGGAAGGCAATCGTTCAGGAGCATTTGGTGATCCAAATGTGGTTCAAGCGAATGGTAGCTATGCAATTGGTAATGACAATACCATTACAGGTGATAATACTTTTGTTGTCGGTAATAACGTTAATACCTCAGCGAAAAATTCAGTGGTCTTAGGGAATAATTCTGCATCAGACCGAGATAATACTGTTTCCGTTGGAGCAGTGAATAAAGAACGCCAGATAATAGATGTAGCGGCAGGTACGGCTGATACAGATGCTGTGAATTTAAAACAAATGAAAGATGCTGATGTTCAGACATTAGCTGAAGCGAAGACTTATGCTGACACTGGTGATAAAGCAACCTTAAATAGTGCGAAGTCCTATACTGATGAACGTGAAGTGAGTATCCGTAAAGATTATATTACCGCGGATGCCAAAGTGTTGGATGATGCCAAAGCTCACGCAGATGCAGCAGATAAAACAACTTTAAGTAATGCTAAAACTTATACCAATGAACGTGAGACCGTGATGCGTCAAGAGTATAAGACCGCCGATGCGAAAGTTTTATCTGATGCAAAAGCATATACCGATACCAAAGTAACTGATCTTGAAAATAGCTTTAGAGATGTGTCTAAACGTGTTGATCAAACCAGTCAAGATGTTCGCAAGAATCGCGAGATCGCAGCGCAGGGTATCGCAGGTATTAGTGCAATGACCAATATACCAATGCCTGCTGAACAAGGTGCTTCATCTGTTGGTGTGGGTATGGGCTATTATGATAGTCAGTCTGCAATTGCAGTTGGTGCAAGTCATTATTTTGACAATGGTGTTGCGATTAAAGGTGCATTTTCAAGTGGTTTTAGTAGTGGGAATACTGCTGCTGTAGGTGCAGGTGTTTCATATTCTTGGAAATAATTGAAGACTTAGCTTAGTTGCTAATTATGAAGTAGAAGTAGGTGTGTCTGAATAAGAGCATCTACTTTTTTTATGATCTAAGTATTATGGCCTTCAAAATTAATTCAAAAGTTGACAGTTGGTCATCAGAAATTCATAAAGTTGCCTAATCATGAATCATAAGAGCAAGCACTCTACAAAATAACCCTATGTCAGGCATAGCGTTTTGATACGGCTATGCCTATAATGTGCCTACTTGAAAATCAGTAGACTGTGATTGGTATGTTATATTCATTGGCTCGCCCTTTGTTGTTTACTTTAGCACCAGAGCGTGCACATGAACTGACTCTCGCTATGCTCGATAAAGCCCATAAAATTGGCTTTATGCATCAGAAAGTTGCAGCAAAACCTGTGACCTGTATGGGAATTGAGTTTCCAAATCCTGTGGGTCTTGCTGCTGGTCTAGATAAAAATGGTGCACATATTGACGCTTTAGCGGCACTCGGTTTTGGTTTTATCGAGATTGGAACCATTACTCCACGTCCACAAGCAGGTAATCCTCAACCACGTTTATTTCGTATCCCTCAAGCAAAAGCCATTATTAACCGCATGGGTTTTAATAATGATGGCGTGGATAAACTGATTGAAAATGTAAAAGCTTCAAAATTTAAAGGTGTTTTAGGGATCAATATCGGTAAAAATGCGGATACACCTGTTGAAGATGCAGTATCTGACTATTTGATTTGCCTAGAAAAAGTTTATAATTACGCTTCTTATATTACTGTTAATATTTCGTCGCCAAATACCAAAAATTTACGTAGTTTGCAAAGTGGTGATGCGCTCACTGAGTTGTTACAAATTTTAAAAGATCGCCAACTCGAACTGGCAAATCAATATAATCATTATGTTCCTCTCGTTCTTAAAGTTGCACCAGATTTAACTTCAGAAGATATTCAATTCATTGCAGCACAATTATTGCAATTCAAAGTTGATGGCCTAATCGTAACGAATACGACGTTAGGGCGTGAAGGTGTTGAAAACTTGCCAAATGGAAACGAGGCAGGTGGTTTGTCAGGTGCACCCGTATTTGAAAAAAGTACCGAATGTTTAGGTCAATTTGCCAAAGTATTGGCGGGTCAAATTCCATTGATTGGTGTCGGTGGTATTTTGTCTGGTGAACAAGCGGTTGCCAAACAACAAGCTGGAGCGAGCTTGGTACAAGTTTATAGCGGGTTGATTTATACCGGCCCAACACTTGTGAAAGATTGTGTTAATGCGATGACTGTGTGAAATGAACACACTTGATATCATCATTCTGGTCATTTTGCTCATTGGAGGGCTGAACGGTTTGCGTCAAGGATTTATCAAAGCCTTTGCGAACTTGATCGGATGGATATTCGCATTGATCGTTGGGGCAAAATACGCTGTGGTGTTGGCACCTGCAATGAGCAGTCTAAGCCAAGACCCTGTTGTGCAAAAAATTGCAGCCTTTGCCTTTATTGTATTGATCATTGTGGTGTGTACATGGATTGTGTCTGCATTACTCAATGGGCTCTTGAAAAGTTTGAAATTGGGCCCATTAAATCGTTTAGCAGGTGGTGCATTTGGTTCTCTCAAAGGACTGTTGATTGTACTGATCACAATGCAAGGTTTAGGGCCTTGGGTTGAGAGTTCACCGCACTGGAAACAATCTAAATTTGTACAAATTTTATTACCTTATGCACCTTTGGCAAGCGAATTGTCCAAAGATGCAGCAAATCAAGCTTTAAATCAAATGACATCAGAAGGCGCGTTATTACATCGCCCTTCGACTGAAATGGACCAATCAGAACGTGCTTCAGTGGATGAGCGTTCTGATCATTCGACGAAAAATCCTTTTTATTAATCGCTAGCTTGTCGCGAGGTTGCTATGTGTGGAGTTGTTGGGATAGCCGGTAAATCACCAGTGAACCAAATGTTATTTGATGCCTTAACGATGCTGCAACATCGAGGACAAGATGCTGCAGGGATCGTAACCTGCCATCAAGGGCGTTTATTCCTCCGCAAAGATAACGGTATGGTACGTGATGTATTCCATACGCGTCATATGCGTGCGTTGCTTGGTAACTACGGGATCGGACATGTTCGCTACCCAACGGCTGGTTCATCAAGCAGTGCTGAAGCGCAACCATTTTATGTGAACTCACCCTATGGCATTACCCTTGCGCATAATGGGAACTTGACCAACGCTGCCGAAATTCATGATGACCTGTTTAAAACAGATTTACGTCATATGAACACTGATTCTGACTCTGAAGTTTTACTCAATGTGTTTGCACATGAGTTACAGAAGATCGGAACCTTAAACCCAAGCCCAGATGATATTTTCAACACCGTATCTCGCGTGCATGAACGCTGTAAAGGTGCTTATGGTGTTGTGGCAATGATCACAGGTCATGGCTTAGTTGGTTTCCGTGATCCAAATGGGATTCGTCCTTTGGTTTATGGTTCTCGCGAAACTGAACAGGGTGTTGAATATATTATTGCCTCTGAATCAGTTGCGATTACGGCACTTGGTTTTAAAGTTGAACGTGATATTGCACCAGGCGAAGCGATTTTTATTGATTCAGAGGGGCAGTTGTTTACCAAGCAATGTGCTGTGAATCCTGAATATCGTCCATGTATTTTTGAATATGTGTATTTTGCTCGTCCAGATGCCATTATTGACGGAATTTCAGTCTATAAAGCCCGTTTAAAAATGGGTGAAAAACTGGCGTATAAAATCTTGAAAGAATGGGGTGAGCAGCATGATATTGATGTTGTGATCCCAATTCCGGATACCAGCCGTACCTCTGCATTAGAACTGGCAAATATTTTAGGTGTGAAATTCCGTGAAGGTTTTATGAAAAACCGTTATATCGGACGTACCTTCATTATGCCAGGCCAGCAACAACGTAAAAAATCAGTTCGTCAGAAATTGAACCCTGTAGAACTTGAGTTTAAAGACAAGAATGTTCTATTGGTCGATGACTCAATTGTCCGTGGTACCACCTGTAATGAAATTATCCAGATGGCACGTGATTCAGGTGCGAAGAAAGTATTCTTTGCTTCTGCCGCACCAATGGTGAAATATCCAAATGTGTATGGTATTGATATGCCAGCGAAGGCTGAGCTGATCGCGTCAGGTCGTACAGTCGAAGAAATCCTTGAAAACATTGGTGCAGACCGTTTAATTTTCCAAGATTTGGAGGATTTGAAAAATGCGGTTCGTACCAGCAAAGTACCAGATTTAACTGAATTTGATTGTTCGGTGTTTGATGGTGTCTATGTCGCGGGTGGTATTGATAAGGCATATCTGGATGCACTTGAGCAAAAACGTAGTGACGCTGCGAAAAGTAAATCAGATGGCTATATCGATGTGAATATCGATGCCGCATCAGTTGACTTAACTGGGATCAAAGAAGAGTAATCTCATCTTAATCTATAGAAAAGCGGGAATTTCCCGCTTTTTTATTTTATGATAGTGGGTACGGAAACCCTAACTGAAACAATGTAATCAGGAAAACTTACATTGAAAGAAATGAGCCATTATTTAATTGAAAATAAAAATATTGCATGGTCAGTCAGTTTCTGTCTTATCGCAATGTTATTAACCGTCTTTATTCTCAATTTAATTTTGGGTTTGGTCGTTCATTTCTTTGATTATACCCAGCCGATTTGGTGGCATGTACTTAGCCCGTATTTTATCGGCTTGCTTATTTTGGTCTTATTCTGGTCCGTGGGTGCTGAACTTTATGTGCTGAGGGAAGGTGGTCACTCGCTGGCAAAGCAGCTAAAAGCAAGACGTTTGGTGTTCGATGAAAGCACGCCAGAAGAAAGTACCGCCTTAAAAGTTGTAGAACAGGTCGCCAAGAGTTTTGATATAGATACGCCAGCGGTCTATGTACTCCCCGATGAAGTTGGGGTGAATGCTTTAACTGCAGGGTTTAGATCACAGGATATTGTGATTATTTTGACTTGGGGTGCATTACAAAATCTGGATGAACTTGAACTTTATGGCTTACTCAGTTATGAGTTTAATCAGATTCTATCGGGTGAGGCTGTTGAAAATACCAAGCTAAAAATTCTATATAGTGGTTTAACTACTTTTAGCCAATGGGGCAGTAAGCTTGCCCAAGCGGGTTATAATCCCTATGCAACGACTTATCGAAATAAGTTTGAGACCATCTTTGTTGCGATTGGTGGGGTAATTTGGCTGATCGGCAGTTTGGGTATTTTAATTACGCGTTGTATTAAATATTTAACCTTGAGTGGTCGCACCTTTCGTAATGATCTCAAGACTATGTGCTTGATGAACAATAATGCCAATATTCAAACCTTGTTACGGATTTATGTGCATCACTCGGGGTCGCAGATTCATAGTGCTTATTCTGAGTCGATTTCGCATATGTGCTTTGCGAACTCGCTGAGTCCACAGAGCTGGATGAATATTCATCCCAGTATTAAAGAACGAATTTATGAATTAAATCCAACGTTGTTGCAAGATCTACAATTAGAAAATCTACGTAAGCTTCGTAATAGACCATTGTTCAGCTTATTCCGTTCATTAGAGGAAGAAAGTGCTGAGCTCACTATGCCATGGAGTTCGCCACAGCCATTACCTTTATTGCGTTTATCACCGATTAGTTTTGCACTCAATGATGCAATAAAACCGCTCAATCCCGAAGTGCGTAAAAATAAAAAGCGACCTGAATTGATTCAGCGAGCCATGCAGACTGCAACGGGTTCGCGTGAGGTGATGGTTGCGATTCTGATGATTCGTCAGTATCGCGAATTTATTCCACAAGAAGCACCGGTCAGCCATGCGATTGTCGATGCTTTATTGAATTTGGATGGTCGTATTCATGTGCAGATTTTCCATGATGCTTGTAAAAATATTGGGCATATGCCGACCAGTATCGCACGTCAATTCTTAACCAAACTGGCTTGCATTATTCAAGAAGATGGGGAAGTGGGTTTACTCGATGCATTATTACTTGAGCGAGTAAAACAAGAACTGAATTTAATGCCAGCTCATTTGCCTACAGCATTTGAAGACGTGAAATCCCAGATTGTGCATTTGATTGATGCTTTATTACATGTACAGCAGATCAATAGTCCGAACCAGTTAGAAGTGCGTGAACGCATCTTACAAATGTTGTTAACGGAAGATGAAATGCAAATTTATGCCGATATTTCAGATGAGCCATTGGATTTGGCTGAAATCCTAAATGATGTCTCGGGTTTGTTGTTACGTGACCGCCTCAATATCTTGTCGATAGCTGAGCGATGTCTCTGGAATGATCGGATTATTACCCAAGACGAATTAGATGTTTTAGGGCTTCTGTATTGGCGTTTAGGCTTTGATACCCATGAAGTGGTTGAACAGATGCAGAAGAAAAATAGTTTGATGATTATTTAACAGAAATTCAGGCTTTTATCTGAATATTTTTTGCTAAAAGATTACGTGACAATCACATAAAATGATGACATTTCAGGTTAAGCTTGCCGTTTATTTTTATTCTGCTATTACGTTCTTTTGAGTAAGTTATGGAACATATTGAAATTTTAAAAGCCTTGTTTTTAGGTTTTATTGAGGGTCTTACCGAATTCTTGCCCATTTCAAGCACAGGTCATTTGATTTTATTTGGTCATATGATCGACTTTCATTCAGATGATGGTCGTGTTTTTGAAGTTGTTATTCAGCTTGGTGCGATTTTGGCTGTGTGCTGGTTGTATCGTCAAAAGATTTTTGACTTGGTCAAAGGTCTCTTTAGTGGAGATGCTGAAGCACGGCACTTTGCCTTTAGTGTCTTACTCGCTTTTATTCCAGCAGTCGTGATTGGTATTTTTGCGGTCGATTTCATTAAGAGTGTCTTGTTTAGCCCGCTTGTCGTTGCCGTTGCTTTAATTGTGGGCGGTTTGATTATCTTCTGGGTCGAGTCTAAGAATTTTGATCATAAAACCACAGATGCGACCAAGATCACTTATAAGCAAGCCTTCTTGGTGGGTTGTGCGCAGTGTGTTGCGATGATTCCAGGGACTTCACGTTCAGGTGCGACCATCGTCGGTGGGATGTTCTCTGGGCTGTCCCGTAAAGCAGCTACAGAGTTTTCGTTCTTCTTGGCAATGCCAACCATGTTGGGCGCTGCGGTATTTGATTTGGCACGCAATGCGGACGTATTGACGCAAGATAACATGTTGAATATTGGCGTTGGTTTTGTGGCAGCATTTTTTTCAGCGCTGTTAGTGGTTAGTGCCTTAGTGAAATTTGTGGAACGCCATACTTTACGAGTATTTGCTTGGTACCGTATTGTGCTTGGTATTATTCTGTTATTTGTCTTTTTATAAAAATAAAAACATCTCCCTTTTGGCAACTGCGAAAAGGGAGATTCTCAGTTAAAATCCCCATTCTTTATTTTAAATCCTTCTGATCTGGTTCATAGCACGATGACAATAGCAAAAATGAATGCTCGAGACTTAATTATTGATTTGCTGTTAGGACTTCAGGGTCGAGCGATTTCAATTAAACAAATCATTATTGCAGCGCGGCTTTTTGAAATCAGTGAAAACAGTATTCGGGTTGCTGTGACACGGTTATCCAGTGATAGCGTGATTGAAGCTATTGAACGTGGCGTCTATCAATTTACGGTTCAATCGCATGAATGGGCAGATGTTATGCTCAATCGTAAGCATGGACTTAAACAAACCAAAGTATGGAATCAGCAATATTTAGCCGTTTTTACAGGTGAATTAGGACGCGTTGATCGTACTGCATTAAATCGTCGTGAAAGAGCACTCAAGCATTTTGGTTTTAAAGAATTAGAGCAAGGTATTTATATCCGTCCTGATAATTTAGTGATTAGTTTTGATCAGCTGATTACAGAATTAAAAGCTTCTGGTTTAGAAAGTAGCGCAAAGTTTTGCCAAATTAACCATTTTGATAACGAAACGTTGACTACGATTGTTGAGCTTTGGTCTATACAAACGCTGAATCAAAACTACCAAAAATACAGCCAAATGATTCAACAGTGGTTGTCAACTGTTGATCAGCTCAGTTTGGAAGACGCAGCGAGAGAATCTTTATTATTGGGACGACAAACCATTTCCTTACTTATGAATGATCCATTGTTGCCAGAAGGTTTTGTTGATGTGCAGCTGCGGGAGCAATTTGCGCAAAGCGTGCAACAGCTGGATCAAACCGGTTTGGATGCTTGGCAGAAGTTTTATGAAAGCAGTATCGAGTAAATGTTCATTACAAATATTACAATAATTTAAATTTTAATTTATTGACAGAAATATTACTTAATTTAAAATAAAAATATAAATTTTGTAGTTTTAAAATAAAACAAATACAGGATAGGGATATGAATACACGTGTAGCGATTAGTGATTTATTCTCACGAGAAGAAATTACCGAGTTAACTGCAAAATCTGATGCTCATGGCAGTTGGGCTGTACTTTCGACATGGGCAGTCATTGGTGGAACTTTTGCAGCTGTGGCCAGTTCTTGGGAGTATTTACCTGCTTGGGGTAAATTACTTATGTGTATTGCTGCCTTAGTCATTTTGGCAGGTCGCCAGCTGGCACTCGCAATTATCATGCATGATGCTTCCCATCAAAGTTTATTTAAAACCAAATGGTTGAATGATACCTTGACGGATTGGTTGTGTGCGCGTCCGATTTGGAATGATCTACATAAATATCGTGCTCATCATATGCGTCATCATAGTAAAACCTCTACCGTCGATGATCCTGATTTATCGCTAGTGGCTGGTTTTCCAACCTCGAAAAAATCGTTAATGCGTAAGTTTATGCGCGACTTATCGGGTGTAACTGGATTTAAGTTTGCAGTTGGTCGGGTGTTGATGGATATTGAGAAAATGGAGTGGACGGTATCAAATGATCGTCGCTGGATTTCTCAGGAAGGCAAACACTGGAGTGATTATCCCAAAGCCTTCCTAAAAAATAGTGGCGGTGCAATTGCAACTAACGCTGCTCTATTTTCAGCTTTATGGGCAGCGGGGCATCCTAAACTTTATGTACTATGGGTTGTGGCTTATTTGACCCCATTTCCTTTATTCCTCAGAGTCCGTTCAATGGCGGAGCATGCAGGAATGGAGACTAGCAATAGCGCGTTGACCAATACTCGGACCACCAAAGCAGGTTATTTAGCGCGAGCTTTGGTTGCACCGATCAATGTCAACTATCATAAAGAACATCATTTGATGGCCGCGGTCCCTTATTTTAAACTACCAAGAATGCACCAGATGCTACGAGAACGTGGTCATGTAGCTGCGCCACCGACGTATTGGCAAGTATTGAATGAACTATCAGATAAAGCAGATTAAACAATGAATTTTGGATTTTAGTTATAAACCTGAAGAGCTATAACATAAACAATTGGAGTGATGCATGGCGGCTACGAAAGAGGAAATCATGGGATTCTTGGCGCAAGAATTTCCACAGGCGCTCAAGAAAAGTGTGATTGAAGACATTACCCCAAAAGGTGCACAGCTATTGTACCGTGTCGATGCAAGGGATTTACGTCCTGGTCAAACAGTCTCTGGTCCAACATTAATGCTGATTGCTGACTATGTGCTTTATATTGCCATCATGGGACATTTAGGTTTGGTTGCGATGGCAGTGACCACCAATATGACCATCAATTTCTTTCGTAAACCAAATGGCAATCGAGATATTCGCGCAGTATGTAAATTGATTAAAGTGGGTAAAACCTTGGTCACAGGAGAAGTCTGGCTATATTCGCTGGATGATGAAGAACCTGTTGCGCATGTGATTGGGACTTATGCGCTACCACCGCAACAGAAAGATGAATAAGAACGACTGGCGTAATTTTCACCTAGATAGGATTCATATTGTCTTTAAGTGAAAATTATCTTCTATTGAAAATCCTTTAAGTAAATGCCTTTAAAAGTTGATTGACTGCAAATACATGAAAAAAGCAAATCTCGTCATAGGATAATCACCACGAATCGGTTGTGATAAAAGGAATAAATCTTATCGGGAAGAAAGAGATGATAATTAAAAATAGTTTAATTGCTTTGGCATTATTCGGATTCGCTGTAACAACGCAGGCGAAGCAAACGGTTTGTGTATTTGATCCAGTTGGTAAATCGGGTGATGCATTTGCACTGGCAAAAGATTATGCATTAGAAGCAAAAAAGTGGGGCGCCGAGATTGATTTGCGTGCCTATGTCGATGAGCGTGTTGCAGCTGAAGATTTAAAAGTAGGGCAATGTGATGGTGCAATTATCAGTGGATTGCGTGGTCGACAATTCAATAAATATGTCGGTTCACTTGATGCTGTTGGCGCTTTAACTGATTTGAAAACGGCAATTCTTGCTTATCAATTGCTCTCTAAGCCTCAAGCGGCAAAAAGTATGATCAATGGCCCTTATGAAATTGCGGGTCTTGGAACGATTGGTCCTGCGTATTTGTTTGTTGCTGATCGTAATATAAATACTTTGGCTAAGGCTGCAGGTAAGAAAGTTGGTGTATTTGCTTATGATGAAGCTCAACCGAAATTGGTTGCACAAATTGGTGCACAAGCTGTTTCAGTTGATGTGACCAATGCAGGGGCAAAATTTAATAATCATCAAATTGATATTGTTCCTGCGCCAATTGTTGCCTATAAGCCTTTTGAGCTTTATAAGGGGCTCGGTGATAAAGGTGGAATTGTCAAATTTCCACTGACGCAAATTTCGGCAAACTTCATTATTCGAAAGGATAAATTTCCAGATGGGTTTGGGCAGAAATCGCGTGAATGGGTAGCGGGGCAACTGGGTCGTACTTTTAATATAATTTCAAAATACGAAAAAGAAATTCCAACCAAATATTGGATGATTATTCCACCTGAAGAACAAGTCAACTATATGAAGATGATGCGTGAAGCACGTATCTCACTCACTAAAGCAGGAATTTATGATCCGAAAATGATGAACTTCTTGAAAAAAGTTCGCTGCAAACAAAATCCAAATAACTTTGAATGTGCTCTCAATGATGAGTAACGCATGATTTGATTGATGAACCCTCTTTATTGATTGTAATTTAGAGGGTTTTTAGTCACTAAAGCGACACTATATTTTAAAAATCATAACAACATTTAAGTATGCGAAATAGTAAGAACATGCTAAAACTAAATCTGTTCAAATTCATTTGTTCTGACTGTTTCTTACTTTTATGACGATACCGCTCGACTTAACACCCTTATCGCAAATTGAATCAAATCAAGAGCATATTTTAGCGATCAAGCGTAATGATTTATTACCTTTATTGAACGATCCGCATCGTTTAAGTCATTATGCAGATCATTTGGTTCAAGCACAAAGTGTCTTGCTGAATGGGGGCGATCCTAAGTTGAATCAGCAGCTCAGCGAAGTGATCACTCAAATTATTCAGCAGTTGTCTTTATCCAAAAAATTTTTAGGCACACGCCGTTTTAATGCACTGCAAAGGTGGTTGGGCATTGATATTGAATATGATGCTGGGCAAGTGAAATATGTTAAAGATTTAGATCGTTTGATTAATGAAGCGAATTATTTGAGTCAACGTTTGCAGATCGAAATCCAAAAATCACAATCGCGTCTACAGCAGGTATTGGGTTTAAGAGAGCAGATGGCTGCTTATATTCAGGCAGCCGATCAATTCTTGATTGAGTATCCTCAGTTTAGTAAGCAGCAAGTGCTGGATCATTTTGTGGAGCGTTTATCTAAAAAGGTAAATACTTTACAAACCTTACAGACCAGTAATGATATTGCAATTAAACAGATGCAGCTTTCACAGCATTTATCTTTTAGCTTGCTTGATCGTTTTAAAGAGGCCCAACAGGTGTTGATTCCAGCATGGCAATATCATTTAAAGCAAAGTCGGGAATCCAATTCGACTGCGACGATTGAACGGTTGGATAAAAGCCGCGAAGATTTAATCCAAAATTTGAAAAAATCATTACAGAAATAAGAGGGAAATATGATGTCAGATTCAGAGCTGAGTAAGGTATCTCATGAGCTTGAAATTAAGCCAGAGCAGCGTTTTGAGCAGTTGAACTTAAAAGACTTAGGTCTACAGCCTCAAGATTTTGCTGAAGTGATGGATGCGCATAAAGAACTGGCTGATATCAGTACCACTGCTGTTGCAGAATATGGGAAAAATATTGCCAATAAAACCTCAACCTATACTGATGAATTATTGAATCTGGTACAGAACAAAGACCTTGATGCAACTGGACAAAAACTCAATGAAGTGGTGCAAGTTGCTCAGCAGTTAAATACGTCAAGTATTTTAAATAAGTCTAAAAGTTCTGGTTTTTTGGGGGGGTTGCTGAGCAAGTTTAAGGGTGCCAAGCAAAATTTTGATCAGCATTTTAATACCACCAAAGAGCAGATTGATGTGTTGGTGAAAGAAATTGAAAGCTCACAATCTGGCTTGAAAGCACGGGTTGGGACGTTGGATAAAATGTTTGATGCGGTTCAAGATGAATATAAGCAATTAGGGGTTTATATTGCTGGGGGTCAGTTGAAGCAGCAGGATATTCAACAGCAAATCACAGCTCTGACAAGTCAGGAACAAGATCAACAGACTACTCAACAGATTTATGATCTGAACCACTTAGCCAATAACCTTGAAAAACGAGTGAGTGATTTGCAGGTTTTACAACAATCTGCGATGCAGACTTTGCCGATGATTCGGATTATCCAGTCGAATAATTTAATGTTGGTGGATAAGTTTTATGCGATAAAAAACATCACATTACCAGCTTGGAAGAATCAAATTAGCTTGGCAATTTCGCTGCAAGAACAAAAGAATAGTGTTCAGCTTGCCAAGGCCATTGATGATACCACCAATGAATTATTACGTCGTAATGCTGAGTTGTTGCATCAAAACTCAGTTGATACAGCTAAAGCCAATCAGCGTTCCGTGATTGATGTTGAAACCCTTGAACATGTACAAAACACCCTCATTAAAACAGTAAATGATGTGATTCAGATTCAGAAAGAAGGGATGCAAAAGCGTGCCGAAGCAACAACCCGTTTACGTGCTTTGCAAGAGAGTTTGAATCATTTGGTGCTTGAGAATAGCCAACCACCTAAATCTTGATACTGCTAATTTTTGAAGGAAAGATCATTGTCACCCATAGACGATTTTAGTGTACAACCGATTGACCAGCGTTTAGATGTGTTAAAAAAACGTCAACGCAATTTAATGATCTGGTTTTTTCTGACCAGTACATTGGTCGTTGTTACAATCGCTGGTCTGTTTTTGCAAACAGAATTTATCTATCGTTTTTTTGATCTTTCTGTACATGTACAGGCTTTAGATTTGCCTTATCATGTGCAGGATCTTGTTCCTTTTAAGCAACCTGTTGATTATCTTTTTAATTTATTATCATGGTTTGGCTGGTTGTTTCTTAAACTCTTTGTCTCATTTATTGGTGCTTTTTTACTGGTCAGCTGGGCGAAGAAATTTAAACTTTTTCAGCAACGTTTTCAGGCATGGACACAACGTATTCTGGCGTGGGTGATTTCGTTTATTTTGCTTTGGTCAGGTCTGACCTACGTCCAGTATGACTGGAAAGATGAAACTAAGCAGGCTTATCAACAATGGATGAGCTATCAAAACAATATTGTTGAAAGTCAGATTGCTCAAGATTTACAGCAGGCCAATATTTCTTCGACTGAAAAAGCCTATGTCTTGGCTCAAGTGGCTTTATTGCATCAACCTCTGGATCGCAAGACTGCTAATATCTACGTGAATCAATTAATTAGTGCAGAAAAAACCAACCCAGCTCAATTTAAAGCGTATGACTTTAAACCTGAACAGCTGTGGGTCATGCAGCAACAACTATATGGTAAGAGTATCACTTCAATCACGCAGCCTTTAGATCTGCGAGCACAACAAGCCGAACGTATTTCTCAGATTGTGAATGTAATTTTATGGGGCTTGATTGTATTGGCTGTTGCTTTAAGCACAATTTTATATGTACTCGCTAAACATTTGAAAAATCGTCGTGTGCGGATTAGCCAGAAACTGGATGTCTCTTAATTTTAAGTTCGGTTTATCCGATTAAAATAATAAAAACATACTGTTTTACCTATTCTATACTTTTGAGTACGATAGCCCCATTGAATGAATTTAGCTGATTTAAAAGCCTTAGCCTTTGGAGAAATACATGTTAGATCAAAATATTAAAACTCAATTAAAAGCTTACTTAGAACGTTTAGAAAGTCCAATCGAGTTGGTTGCTGCTTTAGATGACTCGGACAAAGCAGAAAAAATTAAAGAACTCGTGACGGAAATTGCTGAACTTTCTGACCAAGTTACGGCGCGTTTTGACGGTTCAAACGCTCGCCGTCCTAGTTTTGGTGTGGCCAAAGTAGGTGAACAACCACGTGTGTTCTTTGCTGGCTTACCGATGGGACATGAGTTTACGTCTTTGATCTTGGCATTGTTACAAGTGTCTGGTTATGCGCCTAAAGTATCTGATGAAGTACTCACTCAGATCAAAGGCTTAAACTTAACAGCGAACTTTGATGTATTTGTCTCGCTCAGTTGCCATAACTGTCCAGATGTGGTTCAAGCTTTAAACTTGATTGCGATCAACAATCCAAATACCACAGCAACCATGATAGATGGTGCTTTCTTCCAAGACGAAGTCGAAGAACGCAAAATCTTGGCTGTACCGATGGTATTCCAAGACAACCAGCATATTGGTCAAGGTCGTATGACTTTGGAAGAAATTGTAGCGAAACTGGATAGTAATTCAGCTGAGAAAGATGCCGCCGCAATCAACGCCAAAGATGCATTTGATGTGTTGGTGATTGGTGGTGGTCCTGCGGGTGGTACTGCAGCAATCTATGCTGCACGTAAAGGCATCAAAACGGGTATCGTGGCTGAACGTTTTGGCGGTCAGGTAATGGATACCATGGACATTGAGAACTTTACCACGGTTCAAAAAACGGTAGGTCCTCAGTTCGCCCAAGACATGGAAGCACATGTCCGTGAGTACGGTGTGGACATCATGAACTTGCAACGTGTCAGCAAGATCACCGGTGCAGATCAAACGGCCAATGGTCTGGTTGAAGTGGTATTGGAAAATGGTGCCAAGCTTGAATCGAAAACCATTATCCTGTCTACAGGTGCTCGTTGGAGAGAAATGAATGTACCGGGCGAAGCTGAATACCGTACTCGTGGTGTTGCGTACTGCCCACACTGTGATGGTCCATTATTCAAAGGCAAACGTGTTGCCGTGATTGGTGGTGGTAACTCGGGTGTCGAAGCAGCCATTGACCTTGCAGGCATTGTTGAGCATGTGACTTTGGTTGAGTTTGATACCAAACTTCGTGCAGACCAAGTATTGCAGGACAAGTTATATAGCTTGCCAAATACCACTGTGATCTTAAATGCACTCAGTACTGAAGTGGTGGGTGATGGTTCACAAGTAACGGCATTGAAATATAAAGATCGTGCCACTGAGGTTGAACACACAGTCGAGCTTGCAGGGATCTTTGTACAAATTGGTTTATTACCAAACACGGATTTCTTGAAGAACAGTGCGGTTAAATTGAGTAACCGTGGAGAGATTGTGATTAATGATCGCAACGAAACCAATGTCAAAGGTGTATTTGCCGCAGGTGACTGTACCACAGTGCCGTACAAGCAAATCATCATTGCCACAGGTGAAGGCGCGAAAGCATCGCTGTCTGCCTTTGATTATATGATTCGTTCTGGTATGTAAGTAATCGCTTAAAAAAAGCCCCAATTATTTGGGGCTTTTTTATTGCGTTTAGTTCTTCGGTTTATATAAACCGTGATCGACAAGGTGTTCACGCAAGATACGACGTAATTCTAGAACTGCTTCTGGGGTCTCTTGAATTGAATGGCCGCCCGTGAAAATCTTCTCGGAAACAGCACCATCTAAATGCGCACTCTTATAAGGAACAATCCCGTCTGTAATGACATTTGGATCATCACTCTTGGTAATGTTGCCCATAATTGAGTGAAAAACCAGTCCATTTTCTGGTG
This sequence comes from Acinetobacter sp. Ac_5812, assembly GCF_013072695.1. Classification (GTDB taxonomy): domain Bacteria; phylum Pseudomonadota; class Gammaproteobacteria; order Pseudomonadales; family Moraxellaceae; genus Acinetobacter. Next base: position 1,035,687 of record NZ_LXUK01000022.1, on the reverse strand, counting down.
GAATAGAGGCGGTTAATTCCATAAATTTGGATTTTTTACTCAAATCACTTGGCCCATTTTGAATTACATCATTGGTCAGGGTTTTAACGAATTCTTTTAAATCCATATCATCACTGGTGAGTGTATCTGCCAAAGTGGTCAAGAAGGTTGCAGGGAGTTTGATGATTTTACGTGCTGCCAGTGTAAACCAACGATCGGCAAAGTCAGTTCCTTTATGTGGAGCAGCTAAGAAAATGGCACGATCAAAATTAGTAATGGGCTGCATTTTGAGTCGTTCACCTATCACAGGATGCTTGCGTAAACGCGTTTGTTGACGGCTACTCATCATGGTGAGCGCCTGTTTGGAAATATCAGCATTGCTTACTAAGAGTCGACTGATAATGCCTCCCATACTATGTCCAATTAAAACCGCATCTTGGGCTGCTGCATCTTTATTATTTAAAGAGCCAAAAGCTTGTTTTAACAGTGCGTAAATCTGGAAGCGACTTTCCAGAATCGGCATATTGGTGGAGTAAAACACTTGCCAGACTTGATAATGCTCACGTAGGACCGCATCACCCATAATATCATTGGTCACTGCAATCCATGCTTCTGGACTGCTGGCAAGGCCATGAACCAATACAATCACTTTCTTATTCGGATTATACGGTTCAAGCATATAGAGATGTGGCATGGTCAAATGCTGATCACGATCAATTAAAGTTAAATAAGCCGCTGCACCTAAATTATTCTCAGCTAACCAAAGTCCATAAGGTGCAGAGAAATTGGCTGCAAGCGAATATTCTTTACCTGCAATACTGACTTTCTCTACGCTATAAGGGTCATAGACTTTTACTTCAAAGTTTGGATTATTTAAAACATCATTAATAGTTGCGGCTGCATTCTTGGGTTGCGCAATAATGGTTGCAGCTAAATAACGTGCTTTATGAATATTAGGGTTAAGTCCATTGGGATAGCTATAACTTAACGGATCAAGAATATATTTATTTTCGCCATGGGCTGCATCTGTTGAAGGAAACACTGCTACGAAATCTGAACCGAAACCATCACGGCGGTTAATGGCTCTTAAGCCTGAAAAGTTCATGTTATAGCTGGAAATAAATTTCTCCAGCTTCATATTTTGTAAGCGTTGATAGGATTGAATGTCTATTGTATAGGTGCTTTTACCAATTTGAATGGTAGGGTTAATGGTTTTAGAAGGATTTCTTAAACTATGCACATTCACCAATTTGGTTAAAGCTTGGTTGTAAAAGTCTCGAATCTGGACCTGACGGTTATCAAAAATGCGTTCTTGCGGTTGTCGTGCCGTTTTGAACAAATAGGCATAGCTATAACGGATGCTTTTATCTAAAGCTTCAAGCTCTTGATCTAAGCATTGCTCGTATGTCTTTTGTATGGCTTTCTGTTCTTCTTCAGGTTTGTGTTTTGTCAGTTTGCTGATCTTGCATTCGGATGCGTCAGAGAGACTCAGCGCTTTTGAGAGATAGAGTTCGCTTGCTGTAGATAAAAGTTGCTCATCCTGAATTTGCGGAATTTTGTGTAGATCTGCAATGCACTCATTTGGTGTTTGCATACACACTTTGGCCTCTTTACCAGACATCGACAAGACATTGAGGCTGGCTTCACTGAGTTTTTTTTGCGTAAGAATGCTATTACGTTCGTTGGCAATCGTCACATTGAGCGCTTGTTGTTTGATACTGACAACTTGGCAGCCACTCATCACGACGGTGCTTAGGAGAGAGATAAAAAATAGACGCTTATTCGGTGTAAATGCTAGCATGGTATGTCAGCAAGTTCGCTGGAAGATTGTAGCTATAATACGAAAATCGAATGTTTTTTCAATCATAGATAAAAAAATAGACTGCACACAGCAGTCTATTTTTGTAATGCGATTCTATAAGCTCAATTAATTCAGAACTTGCCACATGTTCCAACGTTTTCCAGTTTCAACTTCTTTGATTAAGCGATCAGTCACTTCCGCTTCATCAGGGTAGCTTACTTTGTAGTTTTTCAAAGTTTGAATCGCATTTTTCTTTTGCTCTAACCAGAGATAGTTGTTGGCAGCAGAAAGATAAGCTTCTTGAACACCACCTTTCATGGCTTTGTCTAAATATGGAATGGCTTCACGTTGACCGCCACCTTCAGACAAGCCAAAACCAAACCAGAAGTTAGTTTCTGGGTCATTTGGGTTAATTGCAAGAATACGTTGTGCATAAGTCAAGGATTTTGAGGTGTAAGCGGTACCTAAGTCGAGGTTACGTGCCATCACACTTGCCTTGAAAGCACGTGTCAATACATCAAGAGACGCATTTGGCTTTTCAGCTAAAGCATCCAATTGTTGAGTGGTTTCTTTTAGCTTTACTTCATAGCCTTTACGTTCTTGACGTTCTGGGAAGCGAGGTGGGTAGTGGCGTGCTTTGCCTTCAACCAATTGTAAGAAATCATCAATTTCAGTGACGTCAACTTCATTATCACCAGCAAGAACCGCATATTTCATGCTGCGTTGTTTGCTGTCAGTTGTTGGAATAATCAGTTTGTTGATATCTAGCGTTGTTGATTTTGATGGATCGTTTTGTAATGACACGACCATCTTTGTAACAGGTTGAGCCGCCGCATCTTTAATTGCAACTTCAAAACTTGGTGGTGCATCATATTTGATTGGATTTAAAGCATAGAAAGCAGGAGTTGGGTCTGGTTCCTTAAACACAAAGGGTTCAGCAACCGTTTCTTTTTTAACTGGGGCAATACCACAAGCCGTCAAAAAAGAAGTTGAAAGTACAAGTAATGCCAAAGGCTTAAAATTCATGCTTTACATCCATTAATTTTAGTTAAATGAGAAGTAGATCGTTGGTTTCAACAGTCTAGGAAAAGCAAAACCAACTTGCAATGATAAGCTTGTTACATTTCTTATATATTCGATTATGTTGCCGAAGTTTTGTTCTGTGCTTCGCACTCACGTCTAACTTCTTCAATAATTTTGAGTTCTTCTTTACTCAATGGTTGAGTTTTTGAACTTTGCGAGGTGAAGCTCGGGTCAAGTTCAGACAGACGTTGGCAAAGTACGTTCATACGTTTTTCATTTTTTTGCATACGATCGAGTAAAACCCGAATGCCTTCTAAAATAGGATCTGACTGATCTTGTGTTGTCGCATAAGGTTCGAAACCAATAGTTTCTGCATAATCACGACGATTGACTTCGTCTTGCTCAATTTGACTTTTGTCTTTGAAAATATAACGGGCAGGGTTACCTACAGCAGTTACACCGGCAGGTACTTCTTTGGTTACAACTGCATTTGAGCCGACTTTTGCACCTTTATGTACTGTAAATGGGCCTAAGATTTTTGCACCAGCACCAACAACCACACCATCTTCAAGTGTTGGATGACGTTTGCCTTTATTCCATGTAGTCCCACCTAAGGTGACACTATGATAAAGCGTTACATCATCACCGATCTCAGCTGTTTCACCAATCACCACCCCCATGCCATGATCGATAAAAAATCGCTTACCGATTTTTGCACCCGGATGAATCTCAATACCAGTTGCAAAGCGGCTAAAAGAAGAAAGAAGGCGGGCAGTGCCTTTATATTCTTTTTTCCAGAGCTCATGTGCCATGCGATGCATAATCAGTGCATGGATACCTGGATAGGTGGTGAGAACTTCTAATGTATTGCGGGCCGCAGGATCACGCGCAAATACAGCTTCGATATCTTCTTTTAGCTGTTTAATCATGATTATGATCCTCCGTATTGGTCTTTTTCCATGAACCTTGGGCTAATGCCTGTACGCGGCTAAAGATGCCCCGTAATAAATGATACTCCATACGATCTAATTGTATCCTTCCAAATAGACGACGCAAGCGTAATGGGAGTAAACGGGGATTATTTGGATCTAAAAACTCAATTTCAGTCAACATTTTTTCTAAATGAGGATAAAACTGTTCCATTTGTTGTTGTGTAACCAATGGTTCATCCCATTCCATGCTTTGTTGTTGCTTTAGTTGCATGTGGTCATCTGGCTGGTCTTGAAGCTGAGTATTTTGTTCAAGCGCAGCCATTCTTAACTCATAGCAGATCACTTGAATCGCTTGCGCGACATTGAGCACGCCATATTCAGGATTGACTGGAATGGTTAAGTGATAATTGGCTAGGGCTAATTCTTCATTGGTGAGTCCACGATCTTCACGCCCAAACACAATTGCAATATTTTGTTGTTTGGTTGCAGCATCTAATGCTTCTTTTGCAGCAGGTCGAACATCTAGCAATGGCCATGGAATCGTACGACTACGCGCACTGGTTCCAAATACCATATGGCAATCTTGAATGGCTTGCTCTAAGGTTTCAACAATTTCAATTTTTTCAATTAAATCTTGTGCACCTGCTGCCAGCGCACCAATATCTGGATGTGGATAAGTCTTAGGTGCGACCAGTACAAGTTTTGATAAACCCATGGTTTTCATTGCACGTAAGGCACTACCAATATTGGCTGGTAGGGTGGTATTGACCATAACAATACGCACATGATCCAAATGTTTGGACACGTTGTTTGAGTCAAACAGGTTCATATATTATCCAAAATTAAGAGTATTGAGAGACTTCAGCTTGATAAAGATCCAGTGCTTCATCCATAGACATATTGTCTGTTGGAGGAGCTATAGTTGCAATTTTGGGCGCTTCAGCTACTTTTGCAGCCTTCGATTTCACTTGGTATTCAATGAAAATGGTTTCTTTACCAAAATAATCGCGTAACTTTCCAAGCAATTCATCTAATGGCACAACTTTCCATTGTGCACCTAAATGTAATTCAGCAGTTGCGAAGCTTTGTTCAAGCAAGATTTGCAGACCAATATGCTGACACATATCGATATTACAATAAGGTAACAGGATTGCCTGTAGATCCTTAGCCAAAGATTTGGTCATCAAATCTTGAGGGAGGCGAATTTGAATGCTTTGTGCCCGTTTTTGGCGAATTTCATTCAAATTAAAAGCTTTACTTAATCGTGCCATCGGGCGATCAAAGCCTTCACGCTCGTAAATTTCACCCTCAATCACCACAACCTGTTCTAAACGAACAATATCTTTATAGCGTTGGAAACGCTCATGGTTACAGCTAATTTCAACACGTGCTGTACCATCATCGAGTGTGATCATGATACGGTTTGGGAAGTTGGCAATATCAACCACCAGACCTGCAAAAACCGTAGTTACGCCACGACGTGTTGGGGTGAGTTCATTCAGTTTGGCAGAAATGAATGATTTTAATTCAGGGCGATAAACATCAATTGGGTGACCTGTGAGATACAAGCCAAGCGTGTCTTTTTCACCTTTGAGACGAACTTCATCAGCCCATGGTTTTACAGGCTTGGCAGGTTTACGTTGAACTTCTTCAACTTCACCAAACAAGTCCATGATGCCTGTTTCACGATTGCTTCGGGCTTGGTCAGCTGCTTGAACCGCTTCAGGCAATTGGGCCATTAAGCTGGAACGTTCAATACCAAGACAATCCAGCGCACCTGCACGAATCAAGGCTTCTAAGGTACGTTTATTGATTTTTTTCAGATCAATACGATGACAAAAATCAAATAAATCTTTATATGGACCTTCGTTAATTCGTGAGTCGATGACCGATTGCATTGCCTGTTCACCTACACCTTTGATCGCGCCTAAACCATACACAATGGTTTGCTCATCGCTAGCATGGAAATGATACAAAGACATATTCACGGAAGGTGGCAGTACTTCAAGTTTGTTATTACGGCAGTCGTCAATCAAGAAGACGATACTGTCGGTATTCTGCATTTCCGATGATAAAACGGCCGCCATAAACTCAGCAGGGTAATGTGCTTTTAACCAAGCCGTATGATAGGCAACTAGGGCATAAGCTGCGGCATGTGATTTGTTAAAACCATAACCTGCGAATTTTTCCATATAGTCGAAAATATGGTTAGCTGTAGCTTCATCAATATCTTTTTTCGACGCACCTTCAATAAAGATCTGGCGCTGTTTGACCATTTCTTCAGGTTTCTTTTTACCCATGGCACGACGTAGTAAATCCGCACCACCAAGGGTATAACCTGCGCAGAACTGCGCAGCCTGCATCACCTGTTCTTGGTAAACCATAATCCCGTAGGTTGGTTCTAACACGCCTTCCAGCAAAGGATGTAGGTATTCAAACTCACCACCATGCATACGATGGATGAAGTCAGGAATAAGATCCATAGGACCCGGTCGATATAAGGATACGAAGGCAATAATTTCTTCAAATTTGCTTGGTCTTGCCTCCTTGAGCATTTTTTTCATGCCGACGGATTCAAACTGGAATACCGCAGTGGTATTGGCATTGGCAAAGACCAGATACGCATCTTTGTCATCTAAGGGGACATTGGCAATATTAAGCGGTATTTCAGACTTAATTCTTTTATTAATATTTTGAACCGCATCTTCAATCACGGTCAGGTTACGCAAGCCCAAGAAGTCAAACTTAACCAGACCTGCTGCTTCTACGTCATCTTTATCGTATTGTGCGACACGGTTAGTACCGTCTGCATCACACAGTACTGCAGAGTAATCAGTAATTTTTCCTGGCGCAATAACGACACCACCTGCATGTTTACCTGTATTACGGGTAATACCTTCAAGTTTGAGTGCCATTTCCCAGATTTCAGCAGCATCATCATTGTCAGGGTTGGATGGGTTGGTGACGATATCTTTAAGCTGTGGTTCCATGTCAATCGCTGTGACCAAATCGACACCCAACGGTTTTGTTGGAATCATTTTTGAAATACGGTCAGCAAGACCATAAGACTTACCTAAGACACGTGCCACATCTCGAATCGCACCTTTTGCTGCCATGGTACCGAAGGTGGCAATCTGTGATACTGCTTGGCGGCCATAGTTTTGGGCCACATATTCAATCACACGGTCACGGCCAGCAATACAGAAATCGACGTCGAAATCGGGCATCGAAACACGTTCTGGGTTTAAGAAACGTTCAAACAGCAAATCATATCGTAATGGATCAAGGTCAGTAATTTTTAAACTGTAGGCAACCAACGAACCTGCACCTGAACCACGGCCGGGTCCGACAGGCACCCCATTATTTTTGGCCCATTGAATAAAGTCCATGACGATCAGGAAGTAGCCAGGAAATCCCATTTTGAGAATGATATCAACTTCGTATTTGATCCGTTCATCATAAGGCTTTCGAATCTCAGCCCAATCCTCATCACGTTCTTCAATTGGATAAAGATGATTTAAACGCTCTTCTAAGCCTGTACGAGATAAATGCTCGAAATAAGTGTCGATGGTATAGCCATCAGGAATCGGGAAGTCAGGTAAGAAATAAGTACCCAGTTGCAATGCAACATTACAACGTCTTGCAATATGGTAGGTATTTTCAATCGCACTTGGAATATCTGAGAATAGCTCAGACATTTGCTTGCCAGTTTTGAAATACTGTTCAGTACTATAGTTTTTAGGACGTTTATCATCACCTAGTACATAGCCGTCGGCGATACAAACACGAGCTTCATGTGCTTCAAAATCATCTTGCTTAACAAAGTGCACATCATTATGTGCGACCACACCAATTTGATATTTGGCGGCAAGTTTGACTGCTTGCTGAATGAAATCCTCTTCACCAACACGTTCAGTCCGTGTTAAAGCTAAATAGACACGATTTCCAAACTTTTCAATCCATGCTTCTAATAAAGGTTCTGCTTTTTGTGGATTGGAAGAGCAGAGCATTTTACCAACATCACTGTGTTGGCCTAGTAAGATGATTAGATCTTCAGCTTGCTCAAGTACCCATTCTTTTTGTACACAAGGGAGACTGAGTTGCTGGCCTTCAATAAAACCGCGCGACACGATTTCAGTCAGATTACGCCAACCTGTACTGCTCATGGCCAATAAGGTTGCACGATGTTCAGCATCATTTAAGCGAATGACACTGCCTAGAATAGGCTTAATCCCTTTTTTTAAGCAGGATTCATAAAACTTGACTGCAGCATGTAGATTGGATAAGTCAGTCAATGCTAATGCGGGCATTTCGTTTGTTACGGCAGCCTTGACCAAATCAGGTATGCGAACAATCGATTCCGTGATCGAAAATTCTGTGTGGATACCGAGATGAACAAACCGCATAGAAGGACTATCCTTTTTTAAAGCAACGCATAGTTTAGCATGCAAACCGAAAATGACATGCTTAATATTTTGGCAAACCGTGTGTTTGCTTTGTTATTTTTATAAAATATTAAAAATTAGTTTTTGATTTTTCAGTAGATATAAATATCTATTTACACAAAGTGTTTTACCGCTAGAATGTAATCGAATAAAAATGTAGCAATGTGAGCGAAATAATGAAATTAAAAAGCATCGTATTTTCAATATTATTGACTAGTAGTTTATTTACCTTCAGTCATGCAGATGATGTGTCCTTTAGCCAAGAACTGGTACAACAAGCGAAAGCGGGTGATGCGACTGCACAGAACAATTTAGGTGATGCTTATTATTATGGAAACGAGATTGATCAAGATTTTGGTAAAGCACTAGAATGGTTTAAAAAAGCGGCAGCAAAAGGTAATGCAGATGCGATTTTTTCAGTTGGCTATATGTATGATTATGGCGAAGGCACAGAAGAAGATAATCCAACTGCTTTGAAGTGGTATACCCAAGCGGCACAAAAGGGTCAGCTCTATGCGCAATACTATTTAGGTTATTTGTATCTCTATGGTGATGATGGTGTGAGTGTAAATACCAAAAAAGGAGTGGAGTGGATGACCAAGTCAGCTGATGCTGGTTTGGATATGGCGCAAGCTGAACTCGGTCATTTATATAATGATGGTGAGGAAGGTGTAGCACAAGATATCAAAAAAGCACTGCATTATTATCAGTTAGCTGCGAAACAAGAAGAGTCCTCTGCCATTAATAACTTAGGTATTTTTTATTTAGAGGGCAAGGCCGGATTAAAACAAGACTATAAAGAAGCTTTACGTTTATTTAGTTTGGCTTCTGGCGCAGGAAATGGTTTGGGTTCTTCTAATATCGCTTATATCCATGAAGAGGCCAAAGGTGTTGCAAAGAATTATAAAAAAGCAGCAGAATTTTATGAGCTTGCGGTGGCACAAGGTGAGGACGAAGCCTTGCTGGATTTGGCTCGGTTATATGAAAAAGGTGGTTATGGCTTGACTAAAAATCTAAAAAAATCGAAAGAATATGAAGCACAGTGGGATGAGTTACAGGATTCTGATTCTTAAATAAAAAAAGCCCCCATAAGTTAAAGGGGGCTTTTTTTATTAACGCATCTTGGCTAAGAAGCGACTCAAGCGATTGATCGCTTCACGTAGTTCATTTTCAGCAGGTAAGAACACCACGCGGAAGTGATCTGGTGTTGGCCAATTAAACCCTGTGCCTTGTACTAAGAGAACTTTCTCTGCTCTTAATAAATCCAGCATTAATTTTTCATCATCTTCAATTGGATAAATTGTTGGGTCAAGTTTCGGGAAGCAGTACATCGCCCCATCAGGTTTAACGCAACTCACACCTGGGATCTCATTCAGCATTTCCCACGCAATATTACGTTGTTCGTATAAACGGCCACCTGGTCGAATGAGATCATTAATTGACTGGTAGCCACCTAAAGCAGTTTGAATGGCATATTGCGCTTGGTGGTTGGCACATAAACGCATTGAAGCCAGCATATCTAAGCCTTCAATATAGTCTGCAGCACGCGCTTTATTGCCCGTGATTGCCATCCATCCTGCACGATAACCTGCGATACGATACGCTTTTGATAAACCATTGAATGAAATACACAGTTGATCACCAGCTAGAGCAGCAACAGCCACATGCTCAATGCCGTCATAAACGATTTTGTCGTAGATTTCATCGGCAAATAAAATCAGATCATGCTTTTTCGCTAGCGCAACAATTTGCTCTAACACATGACGTGGATACACCGAACCTGTCGGGTTGTTCGGATTGATGATCACAATACCACGCGTATTCGGTGTGATTTTGCTTTCCATATCTGCAATGTCAGGATACCAGTAGTTTTCAGAATCACATTTATAGTGAACTGCAGTGCCCCCTGAAAGATTTACTGCTGCCGTCCATAAAGGGTAGTCGGGCATAGGCACCAGCATTTCATCACCGTCATCAAGCAGACCTTGCATTGCCATCACGATCAGTTCAGAAACACCATTACCGACATACACATCATTGACATGCATATCAAAGATGCCTTTCTGCTGGTAATACTGACAGATGGCTTTACGTGCAGGGAAAATCCCTTTTGAGTCGGTATAGCCAATTGCATTGGGCAGGTTTAATGCAACATCATTAATAATTTCTTGTGGTGCTTCGAAACCAAAAGGTGCAGGGTTGCCGATATTTAGCTTGATGATCTTGTGCCCTTGCTCCTCCATTTCATTGGCGGCGCGTAATACTGGTCCACGAATGTCGTAACAAACATGCTCAAGCTTAGATGATTTTTTAATTTCTCGGCTTGATTGATTAGACTGGGGAACAACAGTATTTTTTGACATAGCTGGATTCACTTTTGCATATCGGTATAAATAACTTTTAAAGGTTTCAACGCTTACCAAATTTAGATCGTGTTGATCTCTCAGCAATTCAACAATTTTTTCGTGGGTAAAACCTGATTGTTGATATTGTCTGATGGTTGGTAATAGATTTTGGAAAACCACACTTTTTTTCTGAGACATTGTTTGTCCTATACAACCGTGCGAAATTAGAATAACACCATATTTGCTTACTTAAAAGACAATATTATTAAAAATTGCTTACTTTATAAATTTAATTTGCTTTCTTTTTGCTTTTTATGGTTTTATTGCTTAAATTTCACCAAATTATACGATCTGAGACTAGAGTTTTTTTTTTGAATGGCGTAAATATAAAACCTGATCATTAAGATAGTTCTAACATCAGAATAAAAGGTGCAGGTTATGGGAAAAGTGAATAAAACAGACCGGGAATGGCAAAGAGAATTATCATCTGAAGAATACCGCATAACTCGTCAAAAGGGCACTGAACCCGCATTTACAGGACAATATTGGAACAATAAACAACATGGCACTTATGTTTGCCGTTGTTGCGGTGCGGAATTGTTCTCTTCAGAAACAAAATACGATAGTGGTTGTGGTTGGCCGAGCTTTTTTAGGCCTATTGACAGCGTTGCAATCGAAGAACATGAAGATGTGTCGCATGGTATGGTCAGAACTGAAATTGTCTGCCATGATTGCGATGCACATTTGGGCCATGTGTTTGAGGATGGTCCACAGCCGACAGGACTGCGTTATTGCGTGAATTCGGCATCATTACAACTTAAAACAGAAGAAAAGAACGACGAGGAAACGTATCCATGAGTAACATTTATCAGTTTGAAGCTGAATTGTTAGAGGGAGAAACAAAAGCGCTCGCTGATTATAAAGGCAAGGTCATGCTGATTGTAAATACTGCAAGCAAGTGTGGTTTTACTCCGCAGTTTGCGGGACTTGAGAAACTTTATGAAAAATATAACGCTCAAGGTCTAGAGGTTTTAGGATTTCCGTGCAATCAATTTGGAGGACAGGATCCGGGGACAAATAAGGAAATTGGCGCATACTGCCAGCGTAATTATGGGGTGAGTTTTCCTATGTTTGCCAAGGTGGATGTGAAAGGACCTGAAGCACATGTGATTTTTCGTTATTTGACTCGTGAGGCAAAAGGTCTTTTGGGGAGCCGAAATATCAAATGGAACTTTACTAAGTTCTTGGTAGGGCGTAATGGTGAGGTTTTAGAGCGTTATGCGCCAACCACGAAGCCAGATGCCTTAGAAGCTGATATTGAAAAAGCATTGGCGAAGAAATAAATGAGCAAAGTTTTTGGTTGAGGTTTGAATTCATTTGGACTCAACTGTCGAATTCTGGAGTGATCCAAACATGCCTTATGTTGAAACGCGTAGGGCATGTCAAAGTCGAATCTGCTATAAATCTCACAGTCATCCTACTTTTTCAATCGGTGCTGTTGACACAGGACAGAGCCGCTTTTCAAGTACTTTTGCACAAGAGCAAGTCATTCAGGCAGGGACTTTGGTGGTTATTCCTGCGCATGTAGAACACTCCTGTAATCCTTTGCCAAATCAGGCATGGAGTTACCAGATGATGCATTTGGATGCTACTTGGTTAACGACCTTGATTGAAGAGCTGCACCAAGCTATTGCTTTAGAGATTGATCGACAAACAATATATCTCCCTCAGTTAAGACCAACTATTGTTCATGGTGTAAAAGCTTACGACGCATTTACAGCTTTGAATCGGTTACTATTTAACGAGCAGATTTCAGCACTCGAAAAAGAACAGTGTTTAATTCAAACCTTAACAGAGATTCTAATACCGAGTTTTCATTGGGAAAAGATACATTCCTCTCATTATTTTCAGCAGTATCTTCCAGACTTATTGGAGTGTCTTGAAGGCAATATTGAGAATTTGTCTCTGCACGATCTTTCCGAAAAGATGAATATAAGTCGTTATGCATTAATCCGTTTATTTAAATATTACTTTGGCTTAACCCCACATGCTTATCAGTTGAACTATAAGGTAAACCAAGCTCGGCAGCGTTTAAGAGAACCTGATGGTGATTTAGCACGATTGGCATACGAACTCAATTTTACCGATCAAAGTCATTTTCATCGCGTTTTTAAGCAACACACAGGCATAACCCCCAAGCAATATTATAAAAAATCTTAGCCCACGCAATTTTATACAAGAACGAAACACCGCAATTTTCTAAGCTGACTCCGATTCATTTGGAGAGCATGTATGGAGCTTTTTCTAACCATCGCCATCACGCATTTTATTGCGTTACTGACACCCAGCGCAGATTTCTTTTTAATTTTGAAAACTTTGCTACAGAGCCAGAAAAAGGCCGCGAGATTCACCTGTGCAGGTATTGCACTGGGGAATGCAATCATATTGATTAGCATTTATTTAAGTCTATTTATCATTGGTCAGGTGAATACAGCGTTATTCATCCTTATGAAGTGGTTGGGTGTTGTTTATTTTGCTTATCTGGTTTTTCAATGTTTCCGTTTGGCTCAATCAGCACAGAGGGTTAATCAACTTGCTGAACAACGCGTTGATCAACCGCAAAAGTATGCTGAGTTGAAGGCTTTTCTATCAGGCCTACTTTCAAGTTTGTTAAACCCGAAAAATTTGATGTTCTATACGGTATTGGTAATCTTGATTTATCCTCAATATGATTTTGTTCAAAATGTTTTGGTTAGCTTTTGGATGGTGGGGTTAGTGTTGATCTGGAATCTTGCTATTGTTCAATTGATCGGTTCAAGTATTTATATGTCGTGGTTGAATCGGCATCTGCGTCATTTATATTATTTAGCAGGATTCAGTTTTTTGTTGTTTATGCTGGTACTGATCATATATTAAATAAAAAGACGGTCATTTGACCGTCTTTTTATGCAAGCTTATTGAGTGGGTTCAACAGGTTGATGTGGTGTTTTCCTAAAGCTATGGATCTTGCGATTGATATCATCGATAAAGGTGTACACCACAGGAATCACCAATAATGATAAGAAGGTACTGGTAATCAACCCACCAATAACAGAGATTGCCATTGGTGCACGGAAACTCGGATCGGTACCAATCCCGAGCGCAATTGGCAGCATTCCTGCACCCATTGCCAGCGTAGTCATGATGATCGGGCGTGCCCGTTTATGGCAGGCATCCAATAATGCATTGAATCGCGAATAATGCTTTTCATTCCTTGCGATAATCGCGTAATCGACCAGTAGAATCGAGTTCTTACTGGCAATCCCCATCAGCATAATCAGACCAATCAAGCTCGGCATTGAGAAGCTACTCTTGGCTAACAGCAGCATCACAAATGCACCGCCCAGAGACAAAGGTAAGGCCACAAGAATGGTAATTGGCTGTAAAAAGTCTTTAAATAACAATACCAATACCACGTAGATACATAAAACACCTGTGAGCATCGCTAAACCAAAACTAGAGAACAGTTCCTGCATCACCTCAGCATCACCAATATTGGTACGCTTTACCGTAGGGGGGAGATTCTTCATGGTCGGTAGTTGATCGACTTTGGCAGCAATATCCCCTAAAGGTTGATTATTTAGCTCAATATTAAAATTGATATTACGCAAGCGGTTAAAGCGGTCAATTTGTGATGGACCACTCTCGATATTAACGTCTGCAATGGTACCGAGCATCACAGGACCTCGACTACCTTTCACCATCAGGCGTTTCATGAGCTCCTGATCCTGACGGGCAGCCAATGGCAGTTTAATCACTACAGGCACTTGGCGTTGAGATAGATTGAGTTTTGCCAAGTTTTGATCGAAGTCACCCGCAGTCGCGATGCGTAAAGTCTCAGCAATATCGTAAGTTGTCACGCCTAAATCAGCCGCTTTGGCAAAATCAGGACGAATCACTAACTCAGGACGAATCAAAGCTGCGCTTGAGGTGATACTGCCTACATTCGGAATGGTACGTAATTCACGTTCAAGGCTACGTGCCGTTGCCATTAAGGCTTCTGGATCATCACCGGACAAGGCCAGTTGATATTGACTGTTGTTACCCGCTAAACCAACCTGAATGCGTGCACCCGGAACTGGGGCAAGGCGTTGGCGTAGTTGATCTTCAATGTCTTGTAGGCTAGCACTACGATCAGAACGCTCCGTAGTTTGAATGGTGAGCGTTGCCTTACGTGGCTCACTGGATGCACCACCTGCAAAAGGATCTGTTCCTGCAGCACCGCCACCAATGGTGGTATAGATGCTTTTAATTTCGGGATGGTCTTTAATCAGCGTACGTGCATATTCAGCAGTCTTAAGTGTATCTCCAAACTGTGAACCCGGGGTGAGCTCCAAACGAACTTGCGTTTGTCCTGTATCGGGTGGTGGGACAAAACCTGTAGGTAGCAATGGAATCAGCATAACTGAGCAGAGAAAGAAGGCAATTGCACCAGCTAAAGTGATCCAGCGATGATTCAGACACCATGTCACCAAACGCATATAGCCGCGCATGACTTTGCCATCTTTAGCACGGTCTTTGGCTAGACTGCTTGTGCCTTGGTCAGTGGCAGTTTGAACTGTTGTTGATTCATCCTGTTGTTCAACTTTACCGACCCATGGTTTCAGAATATAGGCGGACATCATTGGGGTGAGTAAACGCGCAACAAGCAGTGAGGCAAAGATCGCAAGAGCCGCAGTCCAACCAAACTGAACGAAAAATTTACCTGCGATACCACTCATAAAAGCAGTGGGTAGGAATACGGCGATCAATGTAAACGTGGTGGCAATCACGGCTAAACCAATTTCATCGGCTGCTTCCATGGCCGCCTCATAGGGCGTTTTTCCCATGCGTAAATGCCGGATAATATTTTCAATCTCAACAATGGCATCATCAACCAGAATACCTACTACCAATGACATGGCTAAAAGTGTCACTGTATTGAGGGTAAAACCAAAGAAATACATGCCAATTAAGGCAGGTAAAATCGATAATGGCAGGGCAGTTGCAGCAATGATGGTGGCACGCCAATCGCGTAAGAATAACCAGACCACCAAGATCGCTAATATCGCACCTTCATACAACAGTGACATTGAGCCTTCATAGTTATCCTGAACAGGCTTTACAAAATTAAAGGCTTCGTTGATTTTAATATCGGGATGTGCCGCTTTGAGTTTATCTAATGCGACGACAACACCCTTTTCTACATCGACTTCACTGGCACCTTTACTTCGCGTGATTTCGAAGCCAATCACTGGTTGGCCATTTAACAGTGCAGCGGAACGCCGTTCAGCCATACCATCACGAACAGTTGCAACCTGATCCAAACGAATATGTCGGCCATCGCTGAGGGCAATATCCATTGCACCAATTTCATCAGCTGTTTTTACTGTCGCAATGGTACGGATGGATTGTTCACTGCCACCGATTTTGGTTTGGCCGCCAGAAGCATCTTGCTGAATCAAACGTAGTTGACGGGTAATGTCGGTTGCAGTTGCATTCAGCGCCAACAGTTTTTCAGGATCGAGTTCGACTTCAACTTGACGCGTGACACCACCAACACGAGCGACCGCACCAACGCCTTTAACCTGTAACATAGCACGAGCAATATCATAGTCTACGAACCATGACAGCGCTTCTTCATCCATCTTTGGCGATTGGATGGTGTAAGTCAGGATTGGCGAACCTGAAAGATTGATCTTACTGACAATCGGGTCTCTTAGATCGGCAGGTAAATCAGAGCGAACTTGAGACACTGCATTACGTACATCATCAACCGCTTCTTGCAGTGGTTTTTCTAGTTGAAACTCTGCTGTGACAGTGACGACACCATCTTGGATATTGGTGTACTGATTTCTCAAACCTTGCAAGGTTGCAATCGAGTTTTCAATCTTACGTGCGACTTCGGTTTCAAGTTGTGGTGGTGCGGCGCCGGGTAGTGCTGCAGTTACCGTCACCATGGGGAGTTCAATGTCGGGGAACTGCTGGATCTTCATCCATTTAAAACAGAGCAATCCTGCCAAACCTAGCATAATAAATAACAGGATGCCGGGAATTGGATTGCGGATCGACCAAGCGGAGAAATTCATATTATTTCTCCTGTGTGGTCACAAGTTGTTTACTTAGTGGTGTTTCTGGAATGTCTTTGGCGATACTGACCAGATCGCCATCTGCTAAGAAACCTGTACCCGAAGAAACCACTTTTACATTCGCAGGTAAATTCAAGAGTTCGACGCGATCTCCCAAACGGCGACCAACAGTGACTTTCTGTTGAGTGACACGATTCTTATCATTGATAATAAAGACATAGGAAAAACCATCACGCAACAGTAGAGCTGTTTGTGGAACCGTCAATGCAAGTTTCAGGCCTAAATCAAATTCACCTTTAACAAACATGCCCATACGCACAGCCTGTGTGGTTGGAATATCCACATAAACCAAGCCATAGCGGGTTTGTGGATCAATCACAGGTGCAATCATTCTGACTTTACCTGTCACTGCAGGTTGCGAAGGGTCAGGTGAAACAATATGTGCGGTCATGCCTTGTTTGAGCTTATACAAATCGGATGTGGTAACTTCTGCACGCCATTCTAAACGATGATCACGAATCAAGCGGAACAGCTCTTGACCTGTTTGTGCAAGAGAACCGACCGTGGCGGTACGGGCAGAAATCACACCATTGTCAGGTGAAACCACTTGAGTCTGTGCTAAGCGTAATTGGTTGCTTTCGATTTGTGCTTTGGCAGCATCCAGACGTGCTTGGGCTGTCGCTTGTGAGGTTTGATACTGCGTAGACTCTTGCGCTGAAATCGCGCCTGTATTTTTCAGTTGCTGGATACGTTTATTGTTGGTAATTGCATCTGCCAGTACTGCTTGAGCTTCTGCATAACTGGCTTTGGCTGCTGCCAAATCGGCACGGATGGTTTCGCTATTGATTTCAGCTAAGACCTGACCACGACGCACTTCATCACCGACATTGACATTCACACGGGTGAGACGTTGGCCTGAGAGTTCGCTGCCAATCACCACTTCTTGCCATGCCGCAATGTTGCCATTAGCAGTAAAGGTTTGTTCCCAATTTTGTTGTTGGGGCTGAACAATTGTTACGGTTAAAGCGGCTTTTTGTGCGGTGGTATTTGCGTTTTTAGCTTTTTCAGGAATCACTGAATTTTTAGCAGTTCCAGTCTGCCAAACTACAACTGCAATCATTAAAAGTACAACCGCAATTGCTAAAATGAGCCAACCCTTTATCTTTATTTTCTTGGGAGTTTGTGAAGTCATCTTTCCATAGTCATCAAGTTTTGATGGCTAAGTATAGACGAAGATTTCAACAGTTGGTCAATAGCACATAGACAGATAAAAAAATTAATAAAGTCGCTTATGTTTATGACTTTTCAGCTTAAGAAAAGTGTGAATTGCTTCAATCCCGAACTTTTTATTCTACCCATAATGATAATTATTGCTTAAAGAGGCAGTAAACGATTGGAGACCACATTTTTCATGACAATGGTTGAGGTCAAACGCTGAACATTCGGTAAGGCAGACAGGCTGTCATCGTAGAGTTTTTGGAAACTGGCCAAGTCTTTAGCAACAACATGCAGTAAATAATCTGGATTTCCAAATAAACGTTGCGCCTGAATCACATTGCCAATTTCAATGACTTTTTCTTCAAAGCTAGAAAGTGCTTTTTTATCTCCATCTTTTAAGGTGACAAAGATAATCGCTGAGAAATTAAGGCCAATTTTTGAGGCTTCTAGATCAGCATGATAGCCCTTAATCACACCACTTTCTTCTAATGCTTTAACACGACGATGGCAAGGCGACAGGCTTAAACCAATTCTTTCTGCCAGTTCTGTGATAGATAATCGCCCATTTGCTTGTAGTTCAGCAATAATTTTCTTATCAATGCGATCCATTTAGAAGAATCTCCCTTCCGGCTTTGAAGATATAGAAGTATTTGGAATAACATTTTCACCATTAAAGCATATCCTTTCTCAACAATCTTCACCAAATGGTGAAAAAGAAAACGATCAAAGGTCGTATTGTCGATGTGGGAAGGGCTTTGCTTATGGAACTTAGTGTGATTTTTGCTTTTTGGTGCGTTTCGATCTTATTCGTATTAACGCCTGGCGCCGATTGGGCTTATGTCATTCTTGCAGGCATCAAAGGTAAATTTATTCTAAATGCCGTCACTGGTTTAGTGTTTGGGCATCTCATGGCGATCTTATGTGTTGCAGCCGGTGTGGGCGCTTTGGTGCAACATTATCCGATTTTACTCACTGCAATGACGATCATGGGAGCCTGTTATTTGTTATGGATGGGCATCGGTCTATTTATACATCCAGCGACCATTTCAACTGAGACCGATGCCACGCAATCGCTTGATTCAGCAGGTTCATGGTTGATTAAAGGAGTGGGGATTAGTGGCTTAAACCCAAAAGTATTGCTGTTATTTTTTGCCTTGTTGCCACCGTTTATTCATCCACAAATGGCATTTTCACCAACGGCACAAATTATTTTGCTGGGATTAATTCACCTAATCAGCTGTGCTGTGGTGTATATGTTTGTTGGGATAGCAGCCAAAAAATTGCTCAGAAGTAGACCGCGTGCAGTAAAAGCAGTCAGTCGTATTTCGGGCGGACTGATGATGCTCATCGCAGCAATCCTATTTATTGGGCAAATTTAAAATAAATGTTCCATTCTGCCTATTTATAAAGCTTTAAATTTATCATTATTGAATTCATGATCTTAATTTTAATAGGGTTCGAGTTTCAAAAATCATAAAATTGTACAGTGGCACATATAGGTAAAAAATAGTGTAAAACATATCAATTCTCATTTATTATGCGATTTTTTAAGTCGGCTGATAAAGATCATGGGTAGACAACTTAAACCATTAGTGCTGATGATGGCTTGTGCTTCAATGGGGACAACGGCTGTTTTTGCAGAAGATTCACAAGCAGAAACACAGACTTTACCAACAATTGTTATTGTTGGTTCTGCGGCTAAAGATGGCGGAGAATTACTTAAACAACCCTTATCTACAAGTATTATTGCTGAGCAACAGCTTAAAGACAGTGGCGCGGATAAATTGGACAATGCCTTATTTTATGAAGCTGGGATATTAGCGCAACCTTATGGTAAAGATAATAAATCTCAATGGTTTAAGATTCGTGGTTTTGATGCGAGCCAGACACTTGATGGGACAGCATTAGCGCCGAACGGTTTTTTTGTTTGGGAGCCTGAAATTTATGGCTTGGAGCGCTTGGAAATTGTCAAAGGTGCGAGTTCATTTAACTATGGTGCATCTGAGCCCGGTGGTAATGTAAATTTAGTATCCAAGCGTCCTAAACTAGTCCCACAAGGTGAGGTGACCTATTCGGTTGGAAGCTTAGATAAAAGTGAGATTGGCGCTGATTATAGTGGCGTAATAACCGATGATGTTCGTTATCGTTTGGTCGGTTTGTTCCGTCAGGCAGATGGTCAGCAAAAAGGTTCAGAAATGGATCATTATTATGTTGCACCAAGTTTTGCATGGGACATTACAGGTCGAACGCATTTCACATTGTTGACCAGTTTTCTGAAAAAAGATGGAGTGCCAACATCTGGCTTCTTGCCATTGTATGGGACGGTTCTAGATACGCCTTATGGTAAAATTAATCCTAAAACTAATTTAGGTGAGCCTGAAAGAGACTACTCAAAACTTGAACAAACCTCGATTGGTTATGAGTTTTCTCATGAATTTGAAAATGGTTTAGTTGCAAGCCAGAATTTTCGTTGGGGACGTCTTGATTTAAATCAACTCACCACATTTGCTTGGGGCTCTGATAATAATCGTTTGGCTAATCGTGGTTATTCTTATACCAATGGTACTTCCGATACTTATAGTGTTGATAACCGTCTTGTTAAAGACTTTGACTTTGGTTCTGTTTCGAATAAAGTCATGTTTGGTATGGATTACCAACATAACAAAATTGATGGGGTGAATAACGGGTTTGGCTTTGTTCCTCAAATCGATATGTTTAATCCGGTACATACACCTGATTTTGCAGTAACAGGATCACCGTACAATCTTAAAACAGAACAACTGGGTGTCTATCTTTCTAACCAAACTAATTTTAACGATCTTATCGATGTTAATCTTGGGGTACGCCATGATAAGGCGGAATCTACAGTTGATAATAGCAAAGCTTATGACGTTAATCATACCAGTTATAATGCAGGCCTCATGTATCACGCACCTATGGGGATTTCCCCTTATCTAAGTTATTCAACTTCATTCCGACCATCTACAGGTAAAGATGGGCAGGGTCGTTTTTATAAACCTTATGAAGGCGAACAATATGAAGTGGGTGTTAAATATGCCCCAGACTGGATCAATGGACAAATCACACTGGCATATTTTGATTTAAAAGAGAAAAATGCCTTTGTTAGTGATGCTTCCAATGTGCAATCACAGGCAGGTAAGAAAACCAATAAAGGTATTGAGCTTCAGGCCGATCTAAATTTGACGGATAACTTGTCTACTCAATTGGCTTATACACATAATGATTCAAAACAGGATCTCGGTGGTGGGAAAACCATTCGTACGCCGTTAATTCCGAATGATCAAATTGCTGCAAAATTTAGTTATTTATTCACAGAAGCAACCTTCTTAAATGGACTACGTTTAGGAGCTGGTGTGCGTTATGTGGGAAGTACCAATGATGAGCAATATTATCCAGATTATAAAGTGAAGTCTTACACGCTCATAGATGTAATGGCGAGTTACCCGTTAAACAAGCAGTTAGATGTACAGGTCAATGCAACGAACTTAAGCGATAAAAAATATGTGAGTGCTTGTTCATTCTATTGTTATTACGGTGCAGGTCGTTCAGTTGATTTACGTGTTAACTATAAGTGGTAAGCACTATACCTAAATAATAAAAAGGCTAAATCCAATCGGATTTAGCCTTTTTACTTAAAACAATAAAATCTTATAAAACCGATTTTAATCGTTTGACCACTTCTTCACACTGTGCCAAATCTGCAACCAGTGCCATTCTGACATGACCTTCACCTGGATTACCTTGTTCTGTATCGCGAGACAAATAACGACCTGGTAAAACCTTGATGTGTGCTTTTTCCATCAACATTTTGGCAAATGTCTCATCATTTTCCACTTTTAACCAGTAATAGAAGCCCGCATCTGGTTTTTGTAACGGCAATAAATGACCAAGTTCTGATTGGAATAAATCAAACTTCGCACGGTACTGCTGACGGTTTTCTTCAACATGTGCTTCGTCATTCCATGCCGCAATCGACGCCAGTTGATTTTGTACTGGCATAGCAGCGCCGTGATAGGTGCGGTATTGCAGATATGGTTTTAATAAAGCCGCATCACCTGCAACAAAACCAGAACGCATGCCCGGTAAGTTTGAACGTTTAGACAGGGAATGGAAGACGATGCAATTCTTATAATCATCACGACCCATTTCAGCACAAACTTCTAAAAGCCCAATCGGTGCTTGATCAAACCAAAGTTCTGAATAGCATTCATCCGATGCAATCACGAAACCATATTGGTCAGATAGTGCAATCAGTTTTCTAAACTGCTCTTTTGACAGAACCGTTCCTGTCGGATTGCCCGGGGTACACACAAACAGTAATGCTGTTTTTTCCCAGACTTCTGCAGGGACTGCATCAAAGTCACCGAGGTAACCATTTTCTTCGGTACAGTTAATGAAATAGGGTTTTGCACCTGCAAGCAGTGCTGCACCTTCATAGATCTGATAAAACGGATTTGGCATCACCACATAGGGTGCATCTTCACGCTTAATCAAAGCTTGTACAAAAGAGAAAATACCCTCACGCGTACCAGAAACAGGCAGAATATGATCTTCTGCACTAATATGATTCAACTTGAAGCGATTGCTGAGCCATTGTGCGATACTTTGGCGCAACTCAGGCAGACCTTTACTGTTCGGATAGGTCGATAGATGGGCAAAATTATCAATAATTGCTTGTTTAACGAACTCTGGTGCAGGGTGTTTAGGCTCACCAATTGATAAAGGAATCAATGGTAAATTGGCAGGTTGCACATCTTTAAAAAGTTGGTTTAACTTTTCAAAAGGATAGGGATGCAATAACGACAAGCTAGAGTTCATTTAAACAGTTACCAAACAATAAAATTTAAGACGGATTACAAATTTGATTCGATGCTTCATCTAAAGCGGCTTTTAAGCTTTCCGCAAAAGTTTTCACTTCTTCATCGCTGAGCAAGACACCATTTTTCTTGGTGACAAAGAAAATATCTTCCGCGCGTTCGCCTAGTGTGGCAATTCTTGCAGAATGGATATCCAGACCTTGCAACATGAACAAACCACCAATACGCGCCAATAGACCCGGATGGTCGAGGGTGGAGATTTCAACCATATGTTGCTGTAACGTCGGGTTCAGGACAATATCGACAGTATTTTGCACATCAAAATGACGCAAATGACGTGGAATACGGCGTTGCATAATCCCCGGATATTGATCCGAATGGCTTAAAGCATCAACCAAAGCGGCTTTGACTTTGCGTTCGCGATCTGGATCAGTCAGCAAGGTACCAAAACGATCCAGTACCAAGTAGGTATCTAAACTGAATGAGGTAGAAGCGGTGATAATGCGCGCATCTTGAACATCAAGATTCATACGATCCAGTACCGCAACTGTGGTGGCAAACAAGTTCGGTTGATCACGGGTATAGATAAAGATCTGAACCGCATCATCGGCCGCATTACGATGCGCACGCAATAAAACCAGAGGCTCGGGATTATCGCCGTGTTGCAAAATTGCTTGGGTATGCCAAGCAATTTCATTGGCGGATTCTTTAACAAAGTATTCATCACCGAGCTCTTGCCAGACTTTCTCAACTTCAGCGAGTGAGAAGTCATTGACCAAGAGTTCACTAGCGGCAAATTTAGTATCTTCAATCAGCATCTGATAATCAACAGGACGGCCCAAGCCTGAACGAATCACATCACGTGCATAGGTATACAACTGACGCATTAAGGATGCACGCCACGTATTCCATAGTTTCGGATTGGTTGCGTTAATATCGGCAACAGTCAGGGTGTAGAGATAATCGAGATGCTCCATATCACCAACTTTTTCGGCAAAGTCTTTGACTTCATCAGGGTCCGAAATATCTTTTTTCTGTGCTGTAAGCGACATCAAGAGGTGATTGTTAATCAGCCATGCAACCAGTTTGCACTCACGTTCGGTAAATCCATGGGTACGGCAGAATTCAATTGCATCTAGCGCCCCCAGTTCACTGTGATCACCGCCACGACCTTTGGCAATATCATGGAAAATCGCGGCCATATACACGATGTCATGGCGGGCAATACGCTGGAACACCGAACTAACCACAGGAAATTCTTTGGCAAATTCAGGTTCTTTAAAGCGACTTAAATTACGTAGTAATAACAGAGTATGTGCATCGACGGTGTAAATATGGAAGAGGTCGTATTGCATCAAACCTGTAATCTGTCCAAAAGCAGGAATGTAATTCCCCAATACACCGTAACGCTTCATTGCCACCATGGTGTCATATAAATGCGGGGAGCGGATAATCGACATAAACAGTGCTTGATGTTCTGGATTATCACGGAAGCGTTGATCAATCCGTTTTGCAGCAAGCACCAGCAGGCGTAAGGTACGGGCACGAATACCCGTAATTTCAGGTCGATTTGCCAATAAGTAGAATAATTCTAAGATGGCAATTGGCTCTTCTGAAAATACTTTGTGATGTTGAACAGCCAGTTTTCCATCGACAATTTTAAAACGTTCATTAATCTCGATAATGTGACGTTCATAATCAGGTAGACGTGGAGTAATCACCGATTCATTGAAATAGGCGAGTAGCATTTCATTCAGCGTTGAAACTTGCTGCGCGGTACGATAGTAGCGCTTCATAAACTGTTCAACGGCAAAATTAACAGGTTGGCCTTCTTCACGTACATAGCCAAATTTTGCTGCTATATCACGTTGATATTCAAATAATAAACGGTTTTCATCGCGTTTGGCTAAACGGTGTAAATGGGTGCGAATTTCCCATAAGAAACTTTCCGCTTCTTCTAATACACCTAATTCAAACTCAGTAATAAAACCCAAATGCACCAAATCATAAATACGATTAACACGGAAATGACGTTTGGCAATCCAGCCGATCTGATTGATATCACGAATACCCCCTGGGGCATTTTTGATATCCGGCTCTAAATTACTCTCAGTATTATTGTGTTGCGCATAGCGTTTGGCTTGTTCAACCATTTTGGCATCATAGAAAGTTTGATCCGTCCATGTTTGTGCAACAATACGGCGTGGCCATTTGGCTAATTGCTGATTGCCAGTAATGAGACGAGCTTCAATCAACGTGGTCGCAACAGTTAAGTCATTAATGGCTTGTTCGACACAGTTTTGAATGGTACGTACGCTGATGCCTGGTTTGAAATTACCGACATCCCATAACGAGGAAATAAAGGTCGAGATCAGTTTTTCTTGTTCTTCACTGATTTCATCCTCAGATAAAATCATGATATCGGTATCTGAATAAGGCAGCATCTCATGGCGGCCATAACCACCGACTGCAAATAAACCCAATTCAGTTTGATCTAGACCTGCGTGGTTCCAAAGGAAGATCAAAGCTTCATCAATCGAATCAGAACGCGCGCCAATCACATCGCGAATGGGCTGCCCATTTTCATAACTCTCCTGTAATTGCTTTTCTACATCCGTACGCCATTGGTTAATGGCTTGAATATCATGAAGACTGGTGACGTAGTTCAACAAAGGAGAGGTCTTGATCATAAAGCTGAGTCTTCTATCAAAGCCCCTCTAGATCAGAGGGGAAGTTGTAATGATAATCACCTAAGGTCGTCTTAAGCGTTGGTTTGTACACTCACTTGGTCTGCGGCATGCTGTGCCAATTCACGTGCAAGATCGGTTGTTTCAGCACGAGCAGTTGCAACACCCATACGGCGGCGTTTAAAGCCTTCAGGTTTACCAAATAGACGTAGATCAGTGTTTGGATTGGCTAATGCAAGATTCAAGCCAGTAAAACTCAGGTTTTTGGCATCTACGCCTGCATAAATCACGGCACTTGCAGCCACACTATGGCGAGCTGTATTCACAGGTAGACCGAGAATTGCACGTGCATGTAGTTCAAATTCGCTTTGGAATTGTGAAGCTAAAGTAACTAGACCCGTGTCATGCGGACGAGGTGAGACTTCACTAAACCAGACTTTATCGCCTTTGATAAATAGTTCCACCCCGAAGATACCACAACCGCCTAAAGCAACAGTGACTTTATTGGCAATGCGTTTGGCTTCTTGTAGCGCAACAGCTGTCATCGGTTGCGGCTGCCAGCTTTCCACATAGTCGCCCGCATCTTGACGGTGGCCAATTGGATCACAGAAATGTGTTTCAATTTCACCTGTTTCAGGGTTTTTAGCACGAACCGTGAGAAGAGTAATTTCAAAATCAAAATCAATTTGTGATTCAATAATTACCGTACCTTGATTGACACGGCCACCTTGCATTGCATAATCCCAAGCCGCATCCACTTCATCAAAGCTCTTCACACGAGATTGACCTTTACCTGATGATGACATCACAGGTTTTACAAAGTTTGGATAGCCAATGTCATCACAGGCTGCACGGAAGCTTTCCAAGGTATTAGCAAAGCGGTATGCAGAGGTGGGTAAACCAAGTTCTTCAGCGGCTAAACGGCGAATCCCTTCACGATTCATAGTGAGATTGACAGCTTTTGAAGAAGGAATCACTGTTGCAGTTTGGCTCTGTTCAATTTCAACGAGGACTTCGGTCGCGATCGCTTCAATTTCTGGAACAATTAAATGAGGTTGGATCTTTTCAATCAGTTGTTTTAATTCGGCTGGATCAGCCATATTCAGGGTATAAGCATAATGTGCGACTTGCATTGCAGGCGCATGATCATAACGATCTGCAGCATGAACTTCGACACCCAAGCGTTGTAAAGAAATCACAACTTCTTTACCAAGCTCTCCAGAACCTAACAGTAAAACCTTAAATGCAGAAGATTGAAGTGGAGTTCCTAGAGTAACGCTCATGCGAATAATCCTATCCTGAGTAATTTGTGTTTAAGCATAGCAGAACTTTCTACTGAATTAAGCTTATAGGCCACAAAAAAACATGCTTTTTGTTAGACAAAAAAATAGCACTTGGCGCGGTATTTGTCTGTTTAAACATTGACCTGATAATTGAGTTGCAACTGGTCTGCATTTTGTCCACGAATTCCCCAATTACATTTCGGTGTTTCAAAAATTGTGATTTCAATGTCTTGGGATGAAATCCCGCATTGCTGCTCAACATAAGTGAAAATGCTTTGAATCAAGCGTTTTTTTGCTTCAATGCTTCTGCCTTCAAACATCGAAATTTCAATAATCAGATAGTGCGGACTACGGTCATTGGGATAAATAAAGTCTTCTTTGGCTAGTGCAATAAAACGCTGAAATTTCTTTTCGATGGGATAGTTCAAACTTTCAACCAAGGCTTGATGGATGGCCTGTGAAAGTTGATGCCTAAACTGCTCAATCGTGGGTTGTAAGGCATAAATCTTGATTTGTGACATGCTGGTTTTCTTCCTTCTTGAAGTTTTAATTTTTTATATATGAGCAAGTCAGACTTTATGCTGAACAAGAATATAAAATCAATTGTTTAGAATAAAAGGTATGCTGCTGAGTAAATAAGTAACAAGCATTGAGAATTATTCCCAAATTGACTAGCATAATGTCCAAATGTTTCCTCGGCGATTTGCTATGTCTCATCCAAACTCTCGTATAGCTGCAATCTTGTTATGCAGTACTTTTTTATTGGCTGCTTGTGGAAACTCAAGCAATGAACCAAAAGAAAAGGTCGAAATCAAACCTGCGCCGAAACTCAATAATGATGCCACTACCTATGCCAATGCGGCATGGAAGTTGATTAATGGCATCGATCCAATTGTTTACAATAAACAGACTGCCGAGATTGAAGAAAAAGTCAGAAAACCGCTACGCCAGCTCAGTACCGATTGGCGTATCAATGTCAAAATGACCGACTCCGTGACAGAAGGGAAATATGCCTTGTGTCGTAAAGCACTCACCAGTTTAGATACTTGGGCACGTGATGTAAAAGACAATGACCATGCATCGACTCAAAAGCAGGCTGATTATGAGCGTGATAAAGCACAATGTAAGGATGCAATTGATAATCCTGCGCTAGGCAATACTTCACCTAAATAATCTTATACAAATAAAAAAGCGAGATGTTTTATCTCGCTTTTTTATGGTTAAAGTAATCAAACAGTTACGAGGTTTTTACCGTTTTTGCTGCTTCCTGTTTGGCTTGGCTTGCTGTGGTACTGGCTGCTTTTTTCGTATCTGTTGTTGCTTTCATCGCATCGTGTTTCGCAGTATCTTTCATTTTAGTCATGTCATGCTTTGCAGTATCTGTTGCTTTAGTTGCTTCTTTTTGGGTTTTTACCACAGTTGTTGCAACACATTTACCGCCTTTGTGATTTGGTCCTGTACCACCTTGGATTTGAGTTCCTTTCGGGCAGGCAAATGCGCTAGCGCTGAGTACTGTAAATAGGCCTGCTGTTAAAATCGTTGCAATTTTTCTCATGATTGTCATCTGCATCGGGTAAGCGATAGTGCTTAGCTTTAATGTATGCGTGTTGAAGACAGGAAAGCAGACTGATTTTGTGAAATATTTTAGGGCATAAGTAGTATTTTATAGTGAGAGTTTATCTTTTAATTTATGTTTAAGCTTAAAAGCATATTGCAAAAAATGCTGTGCTTATCCATTTTAAATACAAAGTATTATCCTTACTCTTTTAGGTGACTAGCGGTTGCCAATATTCTGAGGCGCTCTAAATCCAGCACTACAATTTTTTTAAAACCAAGCTGAATCACGCCTTGTTTTTCAAACTGGTTCAATTCCTGATTGACGGTCTGCCGAGATACCGTCAACATGTTGGCCAATTGGTCTTGTGAGATCTGAATACTAAAATCCTGAATAAGTGAACGATTGCCATAACCCTCTAAAATAAACAATAAGCGTTGCGCCAAACGTTGGCTGATACTCTGGGTTTGAATCGC
The DNA here is from genome assembly GCF_013072695.1 of Acinetobacter sp. Ac_5812. GTDB lineage: Bacteria > Pseudomonadota > Gammaproteobacteria > Pseudomonadales > Moraxellaceae > Acinetobacter. The sequence goes on along the minus strand of NZ_LXUK01000022.1, from coordinate 1,006,998 downwards.
AATTTGCTCTAAAAACACATAACGTAGTTTTTGACTGGTGAGCAAGGCAAAGTAATACCAGTAATAGGGATTTTGGAGCAAGAAATCATTGAGTGATTGTGCTGGTATTTGCAGCACCACGCTTTTCTTCAATGCAATCGCATCATGCGAGCGAGGTTGCTGGTCGATCAGAGAAATTTCACCAAACCACATGATCGGTTCAGCAATTGCAGCAATGGCTTCATTGCCATTCACATCGATATAACCCAAGCTAATAGAACCTTCCAGTACGCCGTAAACACCGTCAAAAATATCTTGAGCCTTAAACACCGCCGCATTTTTTTCAACGATATGCTTTTTGCCCTGTTGAATAATAAAGTTCTGAAAGGGTTCTGCCAGATGACTAAACCATGAATTTTGCTGCAAATGTTGAATATAAACACGATCTAACACGGCTGTTCCTTGATTAAAAATAAGTCCATTTGTCAGCTACATGACAACTTCGCTGCAATATTTCTTATAGATTAACAGTATAAACAAATGAAATGAGGAATGAGAAATGACAAATTTGGAACGTCTACTCAGCCAATATGCGGCTTATCACTTAGATCGAAATAATATTGTGACCCATTTTGTGGGTATTCCCTTAATTGTTTTTTCTATTCTATGTTTAACCGCACGTGCGGGTGTAGAAATTTCAAGTCTTTCAGTCACATTGGCATCGGTTCTGATTGTATTAAGTACAATTTATTATATTTCACTCGATAAGCTATTCGGTCTTTTGATGCTGATTTTATTGGTCTTGGCATATCCATTGGCTGTGAGTATTGCGGCTTTACCGATGTGGAGTTGGTTGGGTGCCAGCATTGGTATTTTTGTAGTGGGTTGGGTGTTTCAATTCGTGGGTCACTATTTTGAGAAGAAGAAACCAGCTTTTGTCGATGATGTGATTGGTCTAGCCATTGGACCATTATTTGTACTGGCTGAATTTGTGTTCTTACTCGGATTCCGTAAGCCCTTACATCAGCGCATTTTAAAAGAGGCACAAATGAAACGTGCTGAAATGGATATGAAGCCGCAAACGGTGTCTTAAGTTGCCAGTTTGATCTAAAAGTCCTGCATAAAAACCCTGAAAATGTGTAATTTTTAGGGTTTTTTTATGCAGTTTATTTATTTTAATCCGAATTAAATTTATAGCTTGAAAGCTAAGCTAAAAAATAAAGAAACATCAAAAATGGGATTATCTTATCTTGGATAAATAAAGGAATAAGTTGTTTTATAAAATGTCCTAAAGTAGCAAATAAAAGACAGTGAGCTGAACTACAATAAATAATTAAATGGATTTATTTTTATATAACAAGATTAATATGCGATTAAATAATATTGAATTCCTTTTGGAAAAAATAGGACTGACTGCACATAAACGTGTCATTCATATTCAGTTTGCAAATCAGAGTTTAAATCCTCAAATTTTCTTGCAGCATATTGAGGGCGTTCATGGTGTTAATCAAGGACTCAAAGCTGAACTAATCTGTCTGTCAACGGATGCCACCATTCCGCTCAAGCAATTCATTGGCAGTCAGGCTACGATTGATACAGTAACTGATCAGGGGCAGCTTAGCCGTGTCACTGGGATTATCACCCAAGCATCACAAGGCGTATCTGACGGCAGTTTAAGCCTTTATAAACTGACTTTAGAAGATCCAACCGCGCTGTGGCATAAAAGGCGAAACTCTCGCGTCTTTATGAATAAAAGCGTACCCGAGGTAGTAGAGGTTGTGTTCAGGGAATGGCAACAAAGGAGCCCATTATTTGCTTCAAGCTTGACACTGGATTTAAGTGGGTTGCGCACAGACTATGATGTACGTCCATTTATTATGCAACATAATCAGACCGATGCAGAGTTTTTAACATTTTTGATGCGGAGTGAAGGGATGAGCTGGTTGGTCGACGAAGCCCAGCTTATTGTTCCGACTAGCAATAGTCCAATCCAAGCGCAAAAACTACGTTTGATTGATGACAATAGCCACTATCAAGCCCTAGCGCGAAGAACGATTCGTTACCATCGTAGTGATGCCACCGAACAATACGACAGCATGACCAAACTGAGGGCAGAACGCAGCTTACAACCCACCGCCGTATATATCCAACGTTGGCAAGCCGATGCACTGGAACAAGAGGACGGAGCAGGCAGTGTTCAAAGCAAACATCAGCACAGTGAAGGCGATAATGCAGCCTCACTTGGACTCGAAGATGCATGGCATTTCAGTCCAGCATGGATGCAGGACCTAAAGGGTGAAGATGGTGTAACACCATCAGGACATGCGCAAATTGAAAAGCTTAATCAGCAGATTGGGCAATACCACGACTTACAAGCAAAGCAATTTGTGGCGAATAGCACCGTTCGAGACGCCCATGTCGGGTATTGGTTTGAACTGACAGGACACCCTGAAATAGATCAACATCAAGGAGATGATAAGCAATTCCTGATCACTGCCAAGCAGTTTTACAGTCAGAATAATCTCCCGAAAGACCTAAGCCAACAGATCCAAGATCTGATCAACCAGAGTCAGTGGCAACAACAGATAACTGGCACTGAACAACGTCAGGCAAACCAACTAACACTACAACGCCGTAATATCAAAATCGTACCTGAATATAATCCCTTAACTCATAGGCCAACTGCTCACCCAATGCGAGCTCGAGTTGTTAGCCTTGAAGGGGAGGAAATCCATGTGGATGAATGGGGGCGTATAAAAGTTCGTTTTTTATTTACCCGTACAGAAGACCATAGCCATGATGGTGGTGCAGGAACCAACGATGATGATACTGACTCAGCATGGGTCGATGTCCTGACCCCTTGGGCTGGCGAAGGTTTTGGTGCGCGGTTCTTGCCTCGCGTCGGTGAAACTGTGGTCATTGACTTCTTTGATGGCAACCTTGACCGTCCTTTTGTGCTGGGGAGGATTCATGAAGCGCAGCGTTCACCCACTCAGTTTGATCAAATAGGAAAACTCCCTGAGACCAAAAAACTGTCAGGTATTCGATCATGCGAATATAAAGGCGAAGGCTTTAATCAACTGCGTTTTGATGACAGCACAGGGCAGATCAGCACACAACTGCAAAGTAGCCATGCCGCCAGTCAATTGAATCTCGGTCAGCTCAGTCATCCAAAAGACAAGGCTGAAAGCGAAGACCGTGGTGAGGGCTTTGAACTGCGTACCGATTTATGGGGTGCAGTACGTGCGGGAGAAGGTTTATTGCTTTCAACCCATAAGCAAGACCAAGCACAAGGCGAACATCTGGATGCACAGTCAGCCAGACAGCAACTCGAAACGAACCAAAATAATGCCCAAGCACTGAGTGAGGTCGCCAAAAATCAGCAGACTGATGAACTTGAATCTCTAGCGCAGTTAAAAGCGTTCGCTGCGCAGATCGAAACAAAGATTGCCAAGTTCAATAAAGCATTGCTGTTACTGAGTTCACCCGAAGGTATTGGCCTGAGTAGCCATAAAGATATTCATATCTCGGCAGATAGACAGATCAATCAGATCGCAGGCGAGAGTATTCATCTGAGTACACAAAAAAATCTGATTGCCCATGCACAAAACAGGATCAGTTTGTTTGCTGCCCAAACAGGGATTAAACAGGTTGCGGCGAAGGGGAAGTTTGAAGTCCATGCACAAACGGATGGCATAGATTTATTCTCTAAACAAGGCATTCAAATTATTTCGACTGAAGATCGGATTGAAATCATTAGTGCAAAAGAAATTGTGATTACAGGCAAAGATTCTCAACTGAAACTAAATGGTTCAGGCATTGTTGCGACCACAGGTGGAAAATTTGAGGTGAAGGCAGGTCAGCATGTGTTTCAAGGGGGTGAAAATATTGTTGTACCAAAATTGAGTTTACCAACAGCCAAGACACTCTTTAGCAATCAGATTAACTATAACTGGGATATAGAATCAGAAGGGAATAAGCAGATTTTTATTATTGATCAGAAGACCAATCACTTAATAAAAACAAAAATGGATCAACTTGATGCTGAAAATCAGCTGAGTTCATTACGGTTCCATACACCGCAAGCCACAGACTTTACGGCACTCATCTTTAATTCGGATCTTCCTCGTTTAAAGCAGGATTTGCCTGATCGTGAAAACATTGATGAATTATTAGAGGAGGCACTTCTGGAAGAACAAAATGGTGAGACCTATGCGGAGGAGGATGCTGAGCAATGAGTAACTTAGTCACTATTACAGCAAAATTTTATGATAAATCTGGAACTCATTTTAATCAGTTGAATGTTCAGTCGAGATATCAGGGTTCATCTAAGGCCAATACTCAACAAACTGATTCCAACGGCTTTTTTGTATTTCAGGCATCTCCAAACAGAAGAGTAGAAATATTAGCTAAGCCCCCGAATCAAAAAGATTATATTGTTTTTAAAACTATAGATTCTTCTATTCTTTCTTCAAAAGACAATCCTGTTAAGGTTCAACTGCCTAAAACCATAGATGAATATAAACAGGTTAAACAGCCTACACCTGCTAAAGGAATTGTAAGTACCTTTTTTAAGGTGGTGGATCGTAATGGGAAAGTGATGAAGAATTTTCCTGTTCAGTCTAGACCGAAAGGTAAAGGAAACTCACCCGATAAATTCACTGATGATCAGGGGATTGTAGAAGTGAAGTCTTCTCCGAATCGGGATATCGAAGTCTTAGTACTGACTTCAAATGATCAATTTGTTTTAAAAAGTTCAGTCAATTCAGCTAGCGGAAGTTCACAACCGATTCTGATTAAATTAGATGAGCCTTATGCAAACTTTTTAAGTCGATCAATGATCAAAATCTTAGATCGGGATGGGAAGGCGTATGTTGTAGAAAAAACTAATGTAGAAATGTTAATTGTAGAGAGTGGCAAGAAGCAGTTGTATAGCATATCCAACGGGAAGTTAGCTCTAGAGAGTATGGTCGGGCAGAAACTGGAATTTACAGTGTATAAGCCTGACGGTAAGCCATTGAAACCTCAGCCTTATATGGCGACACGAATAAAAAACAATCCTGCTGAGTTACATCTGGATGTGGATGTAACCAAAGGAACAACAGCACCAAATGATCCAGAGATTAATAAAGTAATTAATGATTCTGAAATACCAAAGTTCTTAGCAGAATGTATTCCTTTGTATGACGGGTATATGTTAGCTGAATCAGATTATGAAGCAGCAGCTAAAGTTCTCGGTTGTGAAGTTCCTGCGATAAAAGCTGTGGCACAAGTTGAGAGCCCTAGAGGAGCTTTTGATAATTTTAAAAAACATATAGTTCCATCTATTTTGTATGAACGACATAAATTTCGAACATTTACAAATAATAAGTTTTCAAAGGAATATCCAGATTTATCTGGAAATCGTGGTAATTATGGAAAATATAGTGCTCAATATCCAAAATTAGTTAGAGCAATGGAATTAGATGAAATTGCAGCTCTGAAGTCATGTTCCTGGGGGAAATTTCAAATTATGGGATTTAACTACAAAGCAGCTGGTTTTCCAGATGTTAGAACTATGGTAAAAGCAATGTTTAAAAATGAAAAAGAGCAACTCAAAGCTTTTGTTAATTTTATTAAAGATAGTGAAACACGAATATCAGCCATAAAAAATAAAAAATGGGCAAATTTCGCATTGAACTATAATGGTACAAGTTATAAGGACTATAATTATGATACAAAAATGCTTGATCAATATAATTATTATAAAAGCAATCCTAGTAAATTGCCTTAGGCTGGAGGTTGGATGTGAAGAAATATTTTTTTATACTCATAATCATTCTTAGTTTTTTAAATTATATTGTATATGCAAATAATATTGTTGATTTTTCTAAAGAAAATAGCATTGTTTTAACAAAGGTTGATTCTAATAGTTGCTATATTTATGACAATAATAAATTAGATTATATTCTTTTGGCAGGACCTAGTGATAAAAGTTACTTTTATTTTCCATGTGGAGGGGTGAGTTTTAGTAAAAGAGTAAGTGTAAATAATATTAATTATTATGTTGTAAATTTGAAAGTTAGAACGTCACCACAGGAAAGCACTGATTTTATTAGAGTGGTTAAATTAGATGGACATAATTTAATTGATGAAAAAGAGTTGTCTTATAGTGTTAATAGTTGTTTTTCATTAGAAGGGGGTTATAAGGTTTTTGATATTCCATATCTCTCATATCTTATTTTTAATAAAGATAAATTAAATAGCGTCTGTGATGAGAGTTCAGGTGAAATAGTCATTGGAAGAAAAACAAACCTATACAATTTTCTAAATAAAAAATTTTCTAAGAAAGGATATTTGATTAAAGATGATAAAGTAGTATTTTCTAGATATATGTCTGTAGATGGTGAATTTTGGCTATATGTTTCTTATGGTGAGAAAGTTAAAAGGTGGGTAAGGATGAATGATATATTTTAAATTTAACATGAATAAAAATTCTATTGTTTATATAAGATATTTACCTGTTATTTTCTTTATGATTTTTTCAGCCTGTTCATATGGCAATAAAGATCGTCTTGGTGGTGAAAATTGTGTGCTGGATGGAAAAGTTTGTTTAATTGCAAAGGATGGTGATAAATTTCTTATAGTAGGAAATAAGGAATATCCTTCAGTTTTTTATTATGATGAAGTAGAGATAAGGAGGCTAAATAATAAATTTATAAGTAAATATGGAGAATATAATTGAAATATTTATTGTATTTATTATTTTTTATTTCAATGTTTTCATTCGCAGAGAGTAAACATTGTATAAGTTTTGAGAAAAATTTTAGTGATTATAAAAATAGCAATATGTATGATTTAGATATGTACATTAGTAATTGTCAAGGTGAGAGAAAGAAAGTTGATACATTTGGATACTTTGGTGATACTCCTAAAATAAACTTTTATTTTTTTGAAAAAATAAATTCAATCAATAGGCTTTTTGTGTCTACATATGTTTATACAAATATATATGAAGAAAATCCGAAATATATCTATCAAAATGGCAAATATAACTTTATTTATGCATATGATTGTAAAGAATTAAATTGCAGTGAGAATAAAAATATTAGCAATTTTTTTGGAAATGGAGCTAACTTGGTAGATGTGAAAAACTACAAAGTAGTTAGTAAGTATCCTTATGATTCAATGGTAAAGCTCAAAGAAGAAGTTAATTCTGATTTATTTAAAAAATGGCTTTCTAGTCAGTTGAAAATAGGTCGTATTTTAAAAAAAACAAATATTTATCAAGAAAATGGAATTAATTCTAAAAAAATAGGTTATCTTATTCACGATGATGAGTTTTTTATTAAAGATATTAGTTCAAGATGGATTCATATTATTTACCAAAGAAAAAATGGTAAGAAAATAGAAGGCTGGATAGATTGTCAAGACACTAACTTATGTTTATAAAGTTTTTTAAAAGAGAAAAGATAATAAAGAGCATCTCAAAGAAACTGGATTAAGAAGAAAGAAATGTTATGTATTGCAAATGAAGACAAGTTTGGACGAGAAAGTCATTTTGAAGTGATAGCTTGCCAAACTGAAATGACAAAAGAGCGCATTTCATTCCTAAGGAAATATTGAGTTTTCTATGAAATTTAATATTAATATTTGAATGATGTAGGATTGTTAAATGAAAAAATACCTTTTACATTTCTTTTTTATTGTTTTACCTTTATTTTGTTATCAAAATGCACTTGCAAAAGACCAATGCCATATGCAAGAAGTCATAGATTTGAGTGTTTTTAAGAAAAATGACTATAAATTATTTAATTATACCTGCTCATCGGAGCAAGGTGAGACTTTGAAAAATTATATTGGAAATTCCAAAAACAAGGTTCTTGTAAATGAATACTTTGATTCTGCTGCTAGAGAAAACCCTAAACTTTTAGCCGTTAGTGTTCATAGACCAAAAATGGAAAAATTGCCTTTAATTATAACTCTTCACACATCATATTATTGTTGTACCCCTCAAATAGAAGGTAATTCTTATGAAGTTAATCTTTATCAGATAGATAAAAATATGAAGTTAACAGAATTAACAAGTCTACTAGGTGATGATTCAGAAGGTTTTGAAGGACAGGTAGAGGGGCGGGTTTATTATAAATTCAAAGATATTGCTTCGATTAAAAAATGGCTGGATAAAAATTATAAATGAGCGTCTTTGTTGGATTGTTATCTATACGCATCGGCATTCATAAAGTTTTTATTTTCGATGAATATTTTAAATAAAAAAACCGCCAATAAGATCCTTATTGGCGGTTTGGAAATCAAAAAACTGATTTATACATTAAAACGGAAGTGTAATACATCACCGTCTTGAACAATATAGGTTTTACCTTCTAAACGCCATTTACCAGCTTCTTTGGCACCGCTTTCACCGTTATATTGAATGAAGTCATCATATGCCACACATTCAGCACGGATAAAGCCTTTTTCGAAGTCGGTATGAATTACACCAGCCGCTTGTGGCGCAGTCGCACCGACTTTAACTGTCCAAGCACGAACTTCTTGTACGCCAGCAGTGAAGTAAGTTTGTAAGCCAAGTAAGCTATAACCTGCACGAATCACCACGTTTAAGCCTGGTTCTTCCATGCCCATCGCTTCCAAGAATTCAGCACGGTCTTCATCTTCTAACAATGAAATCTCAGCTTCGATCTGGTTGCAAAGTGGTACAACAATCGCATTTTCTTCAGCAGCAAGTTTTTTAACTGCTTCAAGATGCGGGTTATTTTCAAAACCATCTTCTGCAACGTTTGCAATATACATGGTTGGTTTAAGTGTCATTAAACCAAAACCGCGAACTGCTTTACGTTCGTCATCCGAAAGGTCAGCCGCACGTGCTGGTTTACCTTCATCAAGTAAAGGTTGGATTTTTTCTAATACAGCTTTAGTTGCAAGTGCTTCTTTGTCACCGCCTTTCGCCGCTTTAGTCAAACGTAACAATGCTTTGGCAACGGTATCAAGGTCAGCAAGTGCAAGTTCAGTGTTGATGGTCGCGATATCATCTAAAGGGTCAATTTTACCATTTACGTGAATCACGTTTTCATCTTCGAAGCAACGAACCACGTGGGCAATTGCATCTGTTTCACGGATATTGGCAAGGAATTGGTTACCCAAGCCTTCACCTTTAGATGCACCAGCAACCAAACCTGCGATATCAACAAATTCCATCGTAGTTGGAATAACACGTTGCGGTTTAACAATTGCTGTAAGTTTATCTAGGCGTGGATCTGGAACAGGGACAATGCCTGTGTTTGGTTCAATGGTACAGAACGGAAAGTTTTCAGCCGCAATCGCTGCCTTTGTTAATGCATTAAATAATGTAGATTTACCTACGTTTGGCAGACCAACAATACCGCAATTAAAACCCATGAAACCACTCACAAATGTGTTATTTAAAAATTGCTGCTGATTTTACATGAAAGCCATGACAAAGTCAGGTCATGGCGCGTGCGGATTTTTATTTCGGACTTAAACTTTGCGTTTATCCAGTTGTTTGGCAATATTATCGCCTGTGACTTGTACCAACATCACCAAGACAATCAGCACTAAAATTACCGCCAGCATCACTTGCATATCAAAACGTTGATAGCCGTAGCGATAGGCGATATCGCCCAAACCACCTGCACCAATCGCACCTGCGATGGCAGAGGAACTGATCATGGTCACAATGGTCACGGTAAAACCTGCGACAATACCCGGCAAGGCTTCAGGGAGTAACACATGCCAAAGAATCTGTTTACGATTACAGCCCATTGCTTGCGCTGCTTCAATCAACCCTTGATCGACTTCACGTAGGCTGACTTCGGCAATACGGGCAAAGAACGGAATCGCGGCGATGGTTAAGGGCACAATCGCAGCCAACACACCATAGCTGGTGCCAACGATCCAACGGGTAAATGGAATTAATGCCACCATTAAAATCAGGAAGGGCACGGATCGAGTGATGTTAATGACCCAGCCCAAAGGCTGATTAATTTTCTTTGAAGGATAAATCCCAAAATCAGCGGTACTGACCAGAATCAAGGCAATCGGCAGACCAATCAAAAAGGCCAGAATCGCAGAGACACCGACCATGATTAAAGTATCGGTCGTACCTGTGAGTAACAGATCAATGAGTTGATTGTACATATCCGATCGCCTCAAGTTGTGTTATTGCAGGATGTTTTTCAAAGTGGGTGTGAGTTAAATCAAATTCCGAAGAGGGAACCCCGATAATCAATGAGCCAATCGTACGTTGCTGAATGCTATTAATTTGGCTGTGGTAGATTTGAACGGGGCGATTAAAGCCATCCAATAGTTCATATAAATCAGGAATGGCTTGCGATTCACTGACATATTTTAGCTTTAAAATCTGATGGGTACTCTCAGGCAGAATGGTTGGGCTCAGTTCAAAAGGTAAATTTATCTGCTCAAAATTGAGTAATTCCTGAGTGATCTGTTGTTGAGGATCGGAAAATACCGACCAGACTTGCCCAGACTCGATAATCTCACCATGATCAATCACGATCACCTGATCACAAATTTCTTGAATGACTTGCATCTCATGGGTGATCAAGACAATGGTTAAACCGAGGTCTTGGTTGATCTGTTTTAATAAGGCCAAAATATTGGCCGTGCTTTCAGGGTCGAGAGCTGAGGTCGCCTCATCACAGAGCAGAATTTCAGGCTGAGAAACCAAGGCACGGGCAATGCCCACACGTTGTTTCTGCCCACCTGACAGTTGAGCAGGGTAATCCTCTCGCTTTGCTGCTAATCCAACCAGCGTCAGTACATCACTGACCCGTTGTTCGATCTCAGCCTTGTCATAACTGGCAATACGTAGCGGTAGCGCCACATTTTCCCATACGGTTTTGGCGGACATCAGATTAAAATGCTGAAAAATCATGCCAATTTTCTGCCGAGTTTTAATCAACTCGGCATGACTGAGTTCAGCAATATTTTGCTGATGAATCAAAATACTGCCTGCATCAATTGACTCCAGACCATTTAAGGTACGCAGCAGGGAGGATTTACCTGCACCACTTTTTCCGATAATCCCGACAATCTGTGCTTTAGGAATATCCACATTAATGTCTTTTAATGCATGTAAGCGTTGGCCCTGTACCTCATAAAACTTATTTAAACCACGGATTTTCAGATGTGGAACTGAAAAATCAACTTGTGAACCAAAACTCACCATCATCGTTCTCCTTATTTCCAGCCTGGGAACCACAACGTTGGACCAAAATCACTATCCAAGGCTGCTTTGACTTTCGGTGAGTTTTGATAAATCTCGACAAATTTCTGTAGTTTGCTGTCTTTATCCTGATAGTCATCACGCACCACAAATAAAATCGCATAACGCTTATTGGTATTGTCATCAAACAATAAGGCACTTTCAGGATCAGCTGTTTTGGCTAAACGTAGGTAATGTGGATAGCCAAACGCCAGATCAACATCATCAATGGCACGTGCAGTTTGTGGGCCTTCAACTTCGGTAAATTTCAGGTTCTTCGGATTTGCAGTAATATCTTTCAGTGCAGAAAGGTGATTATTGCTGTCTTTCAGTTCAATCAGCTTGGCTTGTTGCAGCAACAATAAAGCACGACCTTGATTCACAGGATCATTCGGAATAGCAACTGTTGCACCATTTGGCAGTTCATCAAAGCTTTTATATTTTTTTGAATACAGTCCGACATGCGATGCTGCACCTGCCGCAAATGACTTTAATTTAAACCCCGTTTCTTTAATGGCATTGTCCAAGAAGGGCTGATGTTGGAAAAAGTTGGCATCAATATCACCATGATTTAGTGTAATGTTCGGCGTGTTCCAATCGGAAAACTCGACCAATTTGACATTCAACCCTTGTTGTTTGGCTTCATCCGCAGCGACTTGTAACGGATGTGCAAAAGACGGACTAATCCCAATTACCAGTTCACTGCTTTGGTTCTGTCTTTGTTTATTCCAAATCAATAAGGCAATAATCGCAACAACAACGACAAGGCCAATACCCAACCATTTTTTAGAGGCTGTTTGAGCCATATATTTCTCCAATTCTATTCTTAAATGTTTAAATGCTAAGCACTAATTTCTTCAATTGTTTTTAAGTCATGTGTGTTGTTCTGCGCTCTACATCGAAACTGATCGGCAGGATGGCTTGCAGCTAAATGATCCCCTTGAGCAAACAGTTTATTGCGTAATGAACCTGTGGCATATTCAGTTTTATAACGTCCGCGTTGCTGTAACTCTGGAATCACCAGTCGAATAAAATCATGATGTGATTCAGGTGCAACGGTACGAGTCAGGTTAAAACCATCGATACCGGTTTGATCGAGTAGCTCAATCAGATATTCCGCAACTTCAACACCACTTCCGACAATCAGCGGATAACGTCCACCCAAAACATGCTGTGCTTTTAAGTCATTCTTACTGATGCGCTGTTCTTTAAACTTCTCATTGACTGAGGCAATGCTATTGCTCTTTTGATAAGGAATCGCTTCATCATCAGCAAACTTGGCAAGGTCAATACCGACTGAGCTGGCATAATGCGCTAAACCTGCTTCTGGGCTGGCATATTGGCGATATTCAGCCAGTTTCTGTCGAGCAAGTTCATGTGTTTCAGCCACAACGACGGTAATGCCGACAAAGATTTTAATCGCATCTTCATCTCGACCTTGCTGTGTTGCTTGTAGTCGTATCTTATTAACGTGCTGACGAATTTTTTCAGGCTGATCACCGCCAATAAAAATACATTCCGCATGACGTGTGGCAAATTGCAGACCTTTCGGTGATGCACCTGCTTGGAAGAGTGTTGGGGTACGTTGTAGTGACGGCGCAACCTGAAACACCCCTTGGCTTTGGTAATATTGGCCTTGATGATTGATCGAGTGGACTTTATTTGGATCGGTAAAAATGCGTTGTTGCTTATCTTTTCTCAAGGCATCATTTTCCCAAGAGCCTTCCCAATATTGATAGCAAAGCTGTAAAAATTCCTCAGCCTGATCGTAACGGGCGTCATGATCTTTTAGACCTTTTTGCCCAATCAAACGTTCGGCACTATCCAGATAGCCTGTCACGATATTCCAGCCTAAACGACCTTGGGTTAAATGATCCAGACTGGCAAAACGCCGTGCAAATTGATAGGGCTGTTCATAGCTCAGATTGACCGTGACACCAAAACTCAAATTTTGTGTGACCAAAGCCATTGCCGAAATCAGGGTCGATGGATCATGGCTTGGTAGTTGAATGGATTCTTTGAGGGTCAGATCAATCCCATTCTGATAGACATCATAAACACCGGTAATATCCGCGAGGAATAAACCATCAAAAAGACCTTGTTCCAGCGTTTGGGCTAACTCAGTCCAATAACTCAGTTCATTAAATCGATGTGATTGATCACGCGGATGGGTCCACAAACCATGATTGATATGACCGACACAGTTCATATCAAAGGCATTCAGTAAAATTTTCTTCGGGAGATTTTGACCCATTACAATGTCCCCCGACGCGGTGGCAGAATGCCATTCAACACATAATTACCGATAAAGTAATATTTCCAGCGCGCAGCATCGTGCAGGGTATGGACCCGTGCATTACGCCAATGCCGATCCAGTCCATCTGCACGTTGACTGCCACGACTACCCGCCAACTCAATCAGTTTTGATGAGGCTTTTAATGCTGTTTCGGTACTATGCGCACGCACTTTTGCCACATCAATTGAGGCTTTGGCCAAGGTCTCTGCATTGAGGTCCTGTTTGGCGATATCTACAGATCGAGCTGCTTGTTTAAGTAAAAGTTCGCTGGCTTTGACATCGGTTGCGACACGACCCAGTTCAGATAGGGTTAAAGGATCTTGCGTCGCAGATTCAATATTGGCATCAATCCAAGGACGAGCCACACGCACGCGTTGTAGTGTTTCTTCAAAGGCAGCACGGGCAATGCCGACTTCAATCGCAGCATGCATGATCTGGGCAAAGGGGCCAACTAGAGACAGTTGCTTAAAGGCAGTATCAAAAGGAATCACATCCTCTTTGGCAACAAAGACCTGATTAAACTTAACTGTGCCGCTGCCCGTGGTGCGTTGCCCAAAACCAGACCAGTCATCAATCAGTTCTAAGCCTTGGCTGTCGCGTTGTACAAAAGCCAGAAACTCATTGCCCGTTTCATCAACTACTAAGGTTGGAATACGATGTGCAAACAGGCTACCCGTGCAATAGAACTTTTCTCCCTGAATCAGATAGCCTTTCTCATTTGGAATCAATGTTGTTTGCTTATGTGCAGATGTACGAGTTTTAAATTCAGCCAGTGCATTACCGAAACGAGCACCGTGTAAAACTTCTTGATAGAGACGTTTCTTTTGCGCTTCTGTGCCTGTATTACGCAGTACTTCCAATGCATAGAAGTGATTTTGTGGAATTTGCCCAATCGAACCATCTGCACCGCTAAACAGGGCAATGACTTTGGCAACGGTAAGGCTGGAAACTTCTGCACCACCATATTGCTTAGGTACGGTAATCGCCCACAAACCAGACTGGCTATAGCTTTCGATTTCAGTAAACGGCAAGTTTCGATTGGCATCGCGTTCAACCGCTGCTTGTTTAAACTGCTGACTCAGTTGAGTAGCAATGTCTAGTGCTTCTGCATCGCTTTGGATAATGTGCGCTGCTTTAATATGGGTTTTAGCAAAACCTTGTAATTCTTGGTATGAGGTCATGATTTACTCCTTAAATCCAAGCATGGCGGGCAGGGGGCGTACCATTGAGGTAATAGTCACCGATGGCATGGAATTTCCAACGCACAGGATCATGTAAGGTATGTACACGGGCATTGCGCCAGTGTTGATCAAGATTATGTTGGCTCAGGCTGGCACGGCTGCCACCAAGTTCCAGTAGCTTCTCGGAGATATGCAGTGCAGCATCATTGGCATAGATCTTTGCTTCTGCTACTAAAATTGAGGCACGCGCGCCTTGTTCGGCAGAGATTTCTGTAAGTTGATCCAGTTCATCCAGATATTCGGCAGCATCATCCAGTAATAAAATCGCTGCATCGAGCAGGATGTTGAGCTTGCCAACTTCTTGTAGGGTGTAATGTTCTTCACTGGCTTTTTCTACACCTGAATCGATGATCGGTCTTGCTTTACGAATGCTAGATAAAGTGTCATCAAAAGCTGCTTCGGCAATGCCAACATCAATCGCAACCTGTAAAAGTTGAGAATACGCACCGCGAACATTTGGGGTGTCGGCAATAATGCGCTCATCAAAAAATAGTGCAGGATCAACTTCAACATTGTTTAATTTAACTGTGCCACTGGCTGTAGTACGTTGCCCAAAGCCATTCCAGTCATTAATCACTTCCACGCCTTCGGCATGACGCTCAACCAGAGTCAATACGGTATAACCATCTGGATGAAGTGCTCTAATTGCTAACCAGTCTGCAAAGCTGGTTCCAGTTGAGTAAAATTTTTCCCCGTTTAAAAAGTATTGACCATTTTCCAACCTTAAACTGGTTTGAATGGCTTTGGTATCTTTGGAGTTTTTTTCTGGCCCACCATTGGCGATACGTTTGCCTGCCAGAATTTCAGTATAGATAAACTGTTTTTGTGCATCTGAACCAGTGATATTAATAAAATTTAAAAGGCCGAATTGGTTTTGTGGAATTTGTCCGACATTGGCATCGGCTTTAGTTAAAATACGAAACACATGAGCTAAGGTTTTATTGGAGACAAAAGCACCCCCATATTGTTGCGGTACACGGATTCCGCCAAGGCCTTTTTGGCTAAACTGGATGATTTGTTCTGTCGGCAGAATCCGATTTTGATCACGATGATTACGATCTTCTAATGCAAAGTCAGCAACTTGATAGGCAGCATTAATCGCCTGCTGATCATTTGAAATCAGTTGTGTTTGAACTTGAATCACTGATTGATTACTGGACATGTGAGCACCTCTAATAGATAAGAGACACTTTACAAAAGTTTTACTTTTCCACTAAACCATCAGTTATGCCTTGTATATCACAATAATTCCTAAGCATTTTTTATGAGAAAAATAACAGAAAAATTAATATTAAATATTAATATAAAACAATGGTTTGAGTTTTATGCTGATTTATTAAACAGTATAAAAAGTCATTGTCTATGAATGAGAGGAATATTCTCACCATGAAAATTTATAAAGCGACTTCGCCAAAATTAAAAAAGATCGAACGAAAAGGACATTGTATTCATTAACTTTTACTTCTAAAGTAGGGAAAACCTTATGTTTGATCGAGTAGAAAAATAAATTTGGAGAGTTTATGCGGGTTTTATACCAATTTCCTTTGTCTCACTATTGTGAAAAAGCTCGCTGGTTGTTAGATCATAAGGAATTGGACTATGTGGCACATAATTTAATTCCAGGTTTCCATCGTGCGTTTACTTATCTAAAGTCTGGGCAATATTTATTGCCGATGCTGAAAGATGATAAGCGGTGGGTTGCTGATTCAACACAAATTGCTTTATATCTTGATACGACATATCCTGAACATGCGTTATTGAGACGTGATGAGCAGTTACGTGAGCAGGCTTTAGAAATCGACAAATTGACTGATGAGCTTGGTGTTCATGTCCGTCGTTGGTCATTGGCACATGCACTTTCAGTGGGTGACCATCCGCTTGAAATCATGATGGGTGAACAAGGCTATTTACGTCAGTTTGAGAAGATTTCTAAACCGATATTAAAAAGTCTGGTTTCGACTAACTATAAATTGAGCCCTGAAAAAGTTGCTCAATCCAAGTTGCGTATGACCGAGTTGATTAGCGATCTCAACCAGCGTTTGATTGATAATCAAGGGCGTTATATGGTCGGTGATCGTCTTGGTTTAGCGGATATTGCAGTGTGTTCTATTCTCGCGCCTTTACTGGTGATTAAAGGTACGCCGTGGGAATTGGAGAGTGATGATATTGAACAATTCAATAGCGAATTGAAACAATATTATGACTATTTACTCGACCTGCCGATTGGACAATACGTACAGCGGATTTACGCCACTGAGCGGAATGCGCGAGTTGATTGGCGCGGTTTGTAAAATATTCTGCAAGTAAAAGCCCTGACTGAAAATAATCGGGGCTTTTTTATGGGAAAGAAAATTGAAAAATTGTGGATAAAGCAAAAAATAATTAGGGAATAAAATTAGTTTTTAAAAGAAAATTCGTTTTAAGCAGAAAATATTAGAAATTATTGCCAAATTTACTTTAAAAAAACTGAAAAGAGGGAAATAATTATAAAAAGGCTTTGTTATCTTATGTTTCAGGGTGTGATGGGGATCGAAACGAGTTGTTCAACTATTGGGAGATCAGTTGAACAGTTGCTCAAAAGGTCTTGTTTCGGCTTTGAGACAAAGATAAACCAAAAGTTTATCGGAATCATGTTTGCGTTATCCATGCAGCATCGTCAAAAGTTAAACGAATGTTTTCCCTTGACCCTTAAAAATTACTGAGTGAGCAGTTCCGATAAAAACATAGATTGAAAGAGAGGACTATAGAATGGAATTGGATCGTTTTGATAAACAAATTCTTGAAATTTTGACCCATGAAGATGTCAATCTGAATGAGCTATCAGAGCGTATCAATCTTTCTGTGAGTTCTGTGCATCGTCGTATTAAAAACCTGATTGAATCCCAAGTGATGGGGCAGCTCAAACGAGAAATTAATTTTAATAAACTAGGCTTTAGCCTACATATTCTGTTACAGGTTTCATTGAGCAAACACGACAGTGAAACCTTTGATAAATTTCTACAAGAAATTGAAGATATTCCAGAAGTGACCAATGCCTTTTTAGTGACTGGGCAGAGTGCGGATTTTATTTTGGAATTAGTGGCACGTAATATGGATGATTATAGTGAAATTTTATTACGCCGTATTGGTAAGATTGATAGTGTAGTCGCATTACATTCAAGCTTCGTGATCAAAGAATATAATGTATTTAACTGCTATAAACTTTTAAATAAGCTATAAAAAATGCATCTAAAAAGATGCATTTTTTGATCATCAGAAAGTATTAAGCATCAAGTTGAGCTAACACTTCTTCAGAGAATTCAACGTTGGTATAAACGTTTTGAACATCATCAAGATCTTCAAGCATATCAATCATTTTCAAAATTTGTTTTGCTTGATCGATATCTGTGATTTCAGCTTTAGTCGATGGGCTCATCACAACTTCAGCATTGTCAGATTTTAAACCTGCTGCTGTAAGGGCATCCTGAACATCACCAAAGCTCTCTGGGCTAGTAATCACCAAGATACTGTCTTCATCAATCTCGATATCATCTGCACCCGCTTCTAATGCGATATCCATGATTTTGTCTTCTAAAGAAACATCTTCAAAAGAAATTTCGCCACGCTTGGTAAACAAGTAGGCAACAGAACCATTGGTCCCCAAATTACCGTTGGTTTTACTGAAACAGTGACGCACATCTGGAACGGTACGGTTTAAGTTATCGGTCATTGTTTCAATGATAACTGCAACACCGCCAACACCATAACCTTCATAGGTGATTTCTTTTAAATCATCATTATCTTCACCGCCAGCACCACGTTGAATGGCACGATTAATCGTGTCACGTGTCATATTCACTGAAAGTGCTTTTTCAACAACAGCACGCAAACGAGGGTTACTCGCCGCATCTGGACCGCCCAAACGTGCAGCAGTGACGATTTCACGGATGTATTTAGTAAAAACTTTACCGCGACTCGCATCTTGTTTCGCTTTACGATGCTTAATATTGGCCCATTTAGAATGACCCGCCATGGAAGTAACTCCAAAAAATTAAAACTCAAAAAAGTGCAGGAATATTAGCATAGCGATGGTTTTGTTGAAAACTCTCGCAGCTCATATTCAAAATTTAAAATCTTGATCAAGTATCAAAGATTGATCAAATAGACGGAATAATTTAATTAATTTTCACATCAATATCATACTCAGCATAAAGCGCTTTGATTTTTTCTAGATCTTGTTGCAAATCTGTTGGGTAAATTTTACCTAGAATGCCGCCTTGCTTAGTACGAGCATTGGCATACATCAAAATAATGGGCACATTGGCTGCTTTGGCGATATGCCAAAAACCAGTGCGAATAGGTTTGCGCTCTTCACCATCTTTGGCACGTGTTGCCTCTGGCGCAATCACGAGATTAAAGCTGTCATTTTGATTAAATAGCTCAACCATTTGGGTCACGATATCTTTATTGGCTTTACGGTCGACTGGAATGCCGCCTAAACGTTCTAAGATTGGTTTTAATGGGCCTTTGAATAACTCTTTTTTGATTAAGGTATGAATTTTGAGTTCTAAAATTTCAAATAAAGCGAGGGAGAGGATCGTATCCAGATTTGAGGTATGCTCAAAGCCAATAATGACTTGTTTTTTTTCTAAAATGTTTGGGTCAACTTTGTATTTCCAACCTGTTGCTTTAAAAATAGATTTTCCTAAAAATTTTTTCATGTTTATCATCATAGGCTTTGAGTCGCAGCAGTGTAATACGAGTTTTCAGGAAAATACATATCCTAAAACACCAGATGAAAAGAAATTTGGATGTCTTTTAAATGATCAAAAAATTGAAGTGCAACAGATCCAAGTGAAAAACTTAGCTCGTTTCTCGGTTTATGCAATTAAGATCAAAGAAGCTTTAGAAAGTTATTCAATAGAAACAATCACGCCGTTAATTGAGCCGCAGATACTCAATATCAAACGCTAAGCTCTAAAGTGTTTATCGAGAATACAGAGCAAACAAAGGCCATTGCTGAACTTGTTTTAAAAATCATTGATGTAAATGAAGCATTCTTCAAAAAAGAGAAAAGATAGAATAGGTCAAGAAAGAAACAAAAGAGGTTGGTTGGTTTCATTCATTCGCTTACTTGATCCAGAGTGGACACAGACATGATGAGATCATGGACATGACTTACGGTACTTTCATGCACTACTTGAAAGAAGCTCATGCTTTAGAACGATAGCAAATTAAATCGTATGCAACAGCAACTCGTGTTTTGAATAATGCAAAGCAGCAGGGATGGGAAAAATATATTAAGCAGTTGGAAAATTAAGAAACTTTTAGGAACATTTCATTATTTATTTTGTGATTTCACAATAACTAATAGATATAATATAATCTCTATTATAAAAAAGGTGAAATAAATGAAAAATTTAATTCTAGGGGTGTTAGTTAGTTTTTCTACAATATCGAGTGCATTTGCAGTGTGTACATATAATTTAGATGCTACTCCTTATGAAATATCTAAAATGTATTCTGGACAAAATATAACGGAAAGATTTCCTACAGTAGTTTCTCAAGATTATGGTTATCAGATTAAAAGTACAAATAGTGTTTTAAACTCCTTAAGACTTTATGCTGCGGGAAGTTCGACTTTTGTAAATGCTATATCTTCATGGGATGCTGCTAGTTCCAAAGATGCTGAACTAAACGGGGATGTTGTTTTACCTGAGAATGGAATTTATGCCATTGAATTTAAAATAAATTCATTCCATTTTGCGAGTAATATTGGTTCTGCTGAATATAATTTGGGTGCAATGATTGTAGGTACAAGTAATAGTAAACGCGGTGTAAATATTATTCCAATTTTATCCAATACTTCGACTGGATTAAAATTAAAAATTGATATTGTTGATAAGCTCGGAGGGAATTTTGAAACTGTAAGTTTTCCCGTACCAAATCAGCTTGCTAATTTTAGATATGGCTTATATTTTAATCAAGACACCAAACAGGTGGGAGTAATTGTTAATGGCGTAAATAAGGGCTATATTAATACTCCACTATCTAATAAAATAGATGCTTTAGGTTTTATTTTGCAAGGTCGTATATCTAATATCCCTAGTGCATCATCATATTTAAACAAGTATGTAACTGCTAAAATAATTACTGATAAAAGTGAACTGAATTTTAATTATCCTATTGGCACTAAAGATATTTGTAGCAATATAATTTGAACTTGGAGCCTCCTTCGGGAGGTTTTTTTAATGACTTTTATTCAGTCATTTGGAAATTTACCCTCAAATTAGAAGGGGGAGTATATGAAGAATAAAGTTTTAAAAGGTTTGATGTTCATAATTGTATGGGGTGTTATTTACTGGATAACAGTGAGTGATTTTTGGTTTATTTCGTTCTTAGTTGCTTATTTGATTATTTCTGCTGTAGATAAGGACACCTTATTGCAAATAGTTAAAGGATTTGACAAAAATGATGAAACATTATTTGGTAGTGTAAAAGATTTATACGAAGAAGTTCAGATACTTAAGGGTGATAAAGAATCTTTAAAAAATGAATTACAAAAACTTCAGAATCAAATATCTGAGTTAAAACAGGCTAATGGTGATGAGAATCGGTAATGCCTATTAGGATTTAAAGGGTTTCTGATGACCAAAGAAAAGCCCTGAGGGGCTTTTTTATTGAAGTAAAGGATTAGCAATTGGATGAATAAATAACTCTAGGGTTGTTGCTTTATATAACTCTGGGGTTATAATAGCATTATCGAGTTAAGAAGGTGGTAGCGTGAAAAGTCTGGATTTGATCAAGATGATTGAAACAGACGGTTGGTATCAAGTTAGGGTTACTGGAAGTCATCATCATTTCAAGCACCCAACTAAAAAGGCACTGGTAACAGTTCCACATCCTAAAAAGGATTTACCAAGCGGAACTGTTAAAAGCATTTTGAAACAAGCAGGTCTTAATTGACCTGCTGTTTTCCGACTTAAAAAAACCACTATTAAACATAACGCAAAAGGCGATATGGTAAGGGCCTAGGGCTTGGAGTAAATGATATGTTATATCCGATTGCAATTGAACGTGGATCAGATACAGAGGCATTTGGTGTTGTTGTTCCAGATATCGCGGGGTGCCATGGTGCTGGCGATACATTTGAAGAAGCCTTAGAAAGCGTAAAAGAGGCTATTTCTGGACATTTAGAAATTCTTGCTGAAGATGGTGAAGATATTCCTTTAGCCTCATCAGTGGGTAAATATATTGATTCTGATGACTATAACGGCTTTATTTGGGCTGTTGTAGATGTTGATGTGAGCCGCTATCTAGGTAAGGCTGAAAAAATCAACGTCACACTGCCTAGTCGATTAATCCGATTAATTGACGATAAGGTTGGTAAAGATCGACAGTTTAAATCCAGATCCGCATTTTTAGCTGCAGGTGCTGAAAAGTTACTGCATGCCTAATTTAAATTCACCCACTTCGGTGGGTTTTTTAATAACGGAAAAAGCCCCGAAGGGCTTTTTTATAGATTAAGACCAGTTATTAAATTCACAATGGTCATGACTGTTTGGATTGCGCTCTACCAATTTTAAACATTCACCACTGAAAACCATTGGTATTTATTTCTGTAAAGCTGTACTGAACTCTGATGAAGATTGTTTCATTTCACCAAGTAATTTATTCAATAATGATTGGGCATCCTTGCGATCTCTAAGCAAGCGTTTAATTAATGCTTCCTCACATGCGTAACAAGTTCTTAGATATGACTAAATGATACTGAGAATGCGATTAAACTCTTGTGCCAAGACCGGCAAATGCTCAACCTCAAACCTAGAAGGACTTGGAACACCAGTCACATTACGAAGTGAATATCAAATAGCAATACTGACAGATTGCTTTTGGTCTAAATGTCCAGAACAACACCAAATTAAACGTTTGATATTAAGCATGCCGTTATTGTTGATGTAGTTACGTGGAGTGATAGGTTTCGGTGCTTCGTATTTACCAGTTTTTCGAATTGATAGAAGAACCTCAGAAGTTACCCATTTTTTGAATTTCTTCGCTTCTGGTTTACGGCTTTTTAGTATTGCTGAGTAAAGTCCAGATTCACTGATGATAAGCATTTCTTGGCTTCCACCAAGGGTATACTGATTGTGTATACCCTTTTCGTCATCATCTAAGTTGCGTGCAATATGTGAGGCTGATGGATAATCTAAAGCATTTGCAACATCAGAAGCGACGAACCAAAGTTCACTATCGATATCAACGATGCGAACATCGCGTAGTCATTGTGAAACGTAAATTGTGTTAAAGTAGCCATGTCAGGTTTCCTTGTTTGAAAGTTGATAACTCGCCCCCGCTTTCCGCCAAGAATGTGTTTGGGGTATTTTAATGTGACATCATTTTTGATTTCTTTAACCCTGATATCTGAAAATTTATAGGTCAAGTATTTTATATATTTACAAGTTTTAATTTAGAACTTATATTGCTTGTGCTGGCTAAAAGATAAACTATCTATTTAGAGTCAAACTTCAAAGCCTTGTGGTTATATTGTTTAATGGACTATTTTGAAATAAGTATTAAATTTCAATTGTTTGTTTTGATGCAGAAATGAGTATGTCAATGAGTGATGCAACCAAAATTTCAAGATTCAGCTCTATGGCAAAAATCACAGGCTATGGGTTTATTCTTTTCTTTTTGGGCGCAATATTTTTATTTTTATTAAATGTTGCTGATATTTTAATTCAAACAGATTGAGGGCGATTTTTAGTCCGTTTAGTACGCTGGGGCGAGTTACACGGTGGTGGAGAACACTACGAAATTATGATCGGTGTTATCTACGTAGTTTGGGGGTGGTTCCTGCTGAAGGCTGCTATAACCCAATAGAAATTATATATTTTTTGAGTTCACCATGGTCGCAAATATTGCACATTTTGGAGCAATGCTGATTATGGGATTGGTGATGACACATGAAATACCACATCTAATAGGTGATGTATTGATGGGGTGGATACTACTAATAGCTTATATATTTTTGGTTGCCTGTTCGGAAAATTATTAATTCTAAATGATTTGTAAAGCCCTCTGATGAGGTTTTTTTTTAATTTTAATACTTGTTGTTTTACTTTTTCTAGGTCATTAATACTATAACCTAATAATTGCGGAAGCTTGCTTTTGTCGCATGTCGCGACATTCTCAGATCTAGCGTTATATGTGTTACGAATGTTTTTGAGGTCATCTGCCCAGTTTGGAACCAAACCTAGCCGTACGCCACTCTAAACCTTGATCCGTTGAAATGATGATGGGCCCATCATAATCAGGGAAAAGGTCAGCTTTATAGTCAAATGTAGGCTCATACAAATTTAGTAATTGAGCACGGCTTCGTGAAATAGGGTTCATAGTTTGCGCACATAGAGACCTCATTATTTTATTTATATTGATTTTTTTCATAGTAATACTTTTAGATATATAAAATATTTTACAGCTTGTCGATTTTTTTGAAAAAAACTTTAAAAAACATTTAGATGATCTTAGAATTTGTAAATTTTAAGTTTGAACTTTAAAAGTCAAAATTGTGTTTTTTATGTTTATTTAGAGAAATTGTCATATGCTAAAAGGTATATTTAGTTTTACCCTAACTATATGGATCATATATGTTTTATGGTTCTTTTTGTTCACTAATAATGCAGAAGATCGAATAAAGAATTTAGAGTTGGAAGAGGTGGTAAGAGGTCATTTCGATGAAAATGAACAAGAGTACGCAGATAAATTTTTAAACTATGCAGAAAAAAATGGTGCAGAAACAAATAAATCATTAACGAAATCTTTAAAAAATTTAGGTGCTGAAAATTTCTCTTTGAAAGAAAAAGTTCTCATGCCTCAAGTAAAATATATTAGCTATAAATTTGAATATAAAGGTTATACAATTACAATGGGTAGTAAAGTTGCAGAAAGAAATCTTATAAGAAAAGAATATCCTGGTCCGTTATCAAAATTACTTTTTATCGAATCATTGAAATGTTCAAATGGGCGAAATGAAAAAATAACTGATATGATTAGCTTGGATAACGTAACAGGCTTAGCAATAATGTCTTCGTTTTACACAGACCCTAAGTTAAAAGCTATGGATGAAGTCATTAGTTATATTTGTCCTAGATGATGAAAATTAATGCATAGAACAAGAAAACTTGTTTTGCATTTTTCAGATCGTTTTAAATTATGAAGAAGAACAGAGGGCATCTGCTAAGTATGGTGCCCTTAAGTACAATAGAACAGGATGAGCAATTCAATCGAATTTTTGAGATCAGCAATCTAAGAATCTTTTACGAAATGATATGAGCAAATATCTCTACATTAACCTAAAACAATATCTTCAATCTCATTCATTGCTGCTCGAAGTTTCTTATCACTGATCTGAACATAACCCGCAGTAACATCATTTTTATCTTCATTCTTATGATTCAGTAATTTCTTAATCGTATATTTCCCATAGTCCAGGCTTTCGGCAATTGAACCATATGTACGGCGTAGATCATGGAAAGTGAACTGGATACCACAACTTTCATTGATCTTAGCTCTAACTTTTGAAATATTTGTAATGTGGCCTGATTCAGATTTTACTGAGGGGAAAACCCAATCTACAGAAATTTGTTTTCTACGCTTTTTCATCATTTCCCAAAGGAAGTCGCCCATAGGGAGTGTATGTGGTTCATTATTCTTCGGATTTATTGAAGTGATATAGCCATATTTCAAGTCTACAGCTGACCATGCCAGTGACTCACATTCTTCACGTCTAAAGCCGGTTAGGATCAATGTGATAAGAAAGTCTTTATTGGTCTCAAGCTGCTGGCCACGGTCTTCAAAATTTAATACAGCATTGACCCAATCGGGCAACTTATCTTCATTGATATATGAACTGCGTCTACGAATCTTATTCCATGACTTTTTTGCTGTTAAAGTTTTAACAGGGTTGAGTGGGGGAATGATGGGCTGTTCATCATCATCCAGATAGTGTTCGATCGAAAAATTATAAATAGCACGAAAGACACGCATACACATATTGGCCTGAGCTTTACTATTAAGGGATAGGTCCTTATGTTTTTCTTGAACCATGGTCCTTGTAATGTCTTTGAGCTTCGCGTTCTTCCAGTCTTTTAAGTATCCATTAACGACATCACTGTAATCATCTAGCGTACGAGGTTTTAATGTGCGTTCTTCGAGATATACCAAGTATGCATCATTTAAAGTCGGCTGAGACTTTTCTATATCAAAAATTGCTTTAGCGTCTGCGATCTTCTTCTTTTTCTTATCGATTGGTTTTATACCCATTGTCATGTCTAAAAGGGCTTCTTGAGCCAATACTTTTGCTTGAGTCAGGGTTATTTGTCCATGAATGCCCAGAGTAGACCGAGTAGACCTGCCATTAACCTTTTTTTCAACGATATAAGTTTTATATGAGGTGTTTACACGCACAGCAAAGCCAATTAACTCACTATCACGATAAATCGCAGGAATTAATTCGAGTTGGTCAATAAATGACTTAGTTAGCTTTACTCTGTTTGCAGACATGAGCTAGAATCCGCTTGTTTCACAACATTTAGCATCATATTACAATATTATCTGCGGTCTACTATAGGTCTACTCAAGAAAAAACTTGTAATTAAAAATGATTTTCGCTAATATTAGATTCAAGCTGAATTGTAGAGAATACAAACAGTTATAAAGTTTAGGGCCTATAGCTCAGTTGGTTAGAGCAGCGGACTCATAATTCAGAAGTTACAAAAAATAATTCGCAATAATAGACAACAATAAACAATAATTCGCAATAATTTCTCTATCTAAGTTTCTAATTTTAAATACTAATTTATCAGTTTTGCAACAACTCGCAATAATACGCACTATTTCGCAATAATCCAAATGCCTACATAACGCCTACATGTTTTTAGCAAGGGTGCCTACAAAGTGCCTACACGCCTACACAGAAAAAAGCCGCTAAACATAAGCGGCTGATGAGGTGCTGGTGTGCTTCTTTTTGGAGAAATAGTCTATTGCATCCTGCTTTATATAAAGGATTGTTCGACCTTCTTTACTAAAGGGGATTCCACCTCCAACGCAGCGTTTAAGTTGGAACCACGATAATGATTTCTTGTAGACAATCGCCAAGACTTCAGGGGTGAAAGTTGCATCTGTCGGAGCAGCCCAATACTTGATAGCCTCGGCTGCTTTTTCTTCGGAAGTCATTTGATCTAATTTAGTTAAACGAGCCATCTTTATCCTCCTCTATCATAGCTGCAATTTTAGAAGGGTAGTAACACAACGGATTTGCACAGTTCCTAATCACATTATTTAAGGAATCAAATGCTGTTGCGATTTCATCTGGAACACTTATTCCATCAGGTAAATGTTCTTCAAAGTAATCGTCTGGGTCGATTTCAGTTGCATTTTGAGGATCACCAATTACAAGCATTAATTCTTGAGCTGATTGACCAGTTTCGCGCATAACATCTATTACTGAAATTTTATCCAAATACCATTGGTCCAGAGCCATGGAATATAATGGTTCATCTTTCCATTGTTGCTTTGGATAAGTTGTGTATTCTTCCTGGTTATTTAGTGGAACGCATGCTTCGCAATAACCTTGTTTGGGAGATAAATGACCACGCTTGCAAATACTATGAGTTGAACCATCCCAGCGGGCCATGGATTCTTCAATAAACAGGCGACCAGTGCTCGATTTCCAAATCACTGCACTTACTTTTCTAGCTGCAGCAGGGGAATCTGGCAAAATTGGTCCTTCATGAGAGATATCATTCTCATCCTGTTCCTTAGGGTAATATTCCTCATCGAAAATTCGATCTAGTAGCTCTTCAGTAATTTCACTTACTAAGCCAACAGCTTCTGATTCTTCACCACAACATAGTGTTTCTAATTGATCTTCCGTTAAAGCAGATAATTCTGTTTCAGCTTTCATTAGAATCGTTGGATCGATTGTCATTAACCATGTATTAAATCTTTCAAGCGTAACACCATATGGTTCATGACGGTTAACTCGGCCATTATCTAGCCAAATCTCTGTAGCTGCCTGCTGAATTTTTGGGAAGCATTCTGCTAAACGCTGGCTTATAAACGTTTCGAGTTCTTCAGGTAATACAAGTAGGTGGTCTGGATATTCTTCTGGGCTTGATCTATCAGAGAGCTCACAAATATCACGGATGATTAATACGATCTTGTCTTTTAGCTTACTCATGATTTCCACCTCTGGCTGCTTCCACAACACCTAATTTAATTGCACCTTCCTCAGGGCATTCAGTGCAATATGCATAGATACCCGCGCCGCTATGTCCTGTATCACGATGAACAATGGTAATTTCAGTGCCCATCTGTTCTTCTGAATATTCGGTTCTTTCAATTTTCAAATCTGGTGCACCAAATTCAAGAACTTCCAAAATTTCCTCACAAGTAAGAATTAAACCTTGTGATGGCACCACCACGCAGCCTTCAAGTTTTTCTTCGGCACGAAGGGCAGAGGCTTTGCCACTCTTAAATTCTTCTACTGTCTTTTTAACGCAACGTGTAAAAGACTTACTTGCATGTTCATTCGACCAAATCAGAACTTCTTCAAAAATGTGGAAAGTTAATCTCTCTAAAATAACCTCTACATTATTGACGGTTTCAATATGATCTGGTTTTTCGTATTTCTCTAATTGAGATTTTAATTCTTCAATTTTGTGTTGCTGACTAATAAAGGCAGTTAGACCACCATTGCACCCATCAGCGTAATGCTCAAACTCGCTGCTACCAGATGTATTCACGTATACGCCCGCGGCTTCATCCCATTCACATAATTCGAGTAAATGTTTAAATTCAGGAAGGTCTTCAAATTTTTGTCGCAAATATAATTGTAAGCTTGGATTAGTCATTAGCTTTCTCCAAGAAAGTTGTGTGAAGCCACCAGATTGGATTTGATTTTAAATATTCGGCGTGTTCGTCTGACGTACCTTGCCATTCCTCAATAGTCACGGCATCGGCAATAGACTGACCAACATTGGGGAATTGTTGTAGAGCTTCTTTTTTTAACCTAGTAGCAATTTTTTTAGCAATTTCGTGGCTCGGTACTGGATGTAAAATTGATGCCGAATCTGGTTCTTCTGGAATGTTCACTGCCCAAAGTTTTGGATTTGGGTTTTCAGAAAAAAACTTAAGAACATCTTCCTCAGATAGAGCAATAACAGACTTATCATCGACATAACACTCAACACAATCGTTAAGGGCTTTTATATATTTAATCGCCATCTCTGTATTGTCATAACGCTTCAATGGCTTTGAAAACCATTCTTCGGTAATTTTCAATTCTTCGGCATGTGCTTTCTTTGTACCATTCCAAATAGCTGGATAAATCCAATTTGCACCATCATTAAATTCTGAATGATCATTTTCAAATCTTGGATTGAAAATAAATGACTTTCGGAGGCGATGAGCAGCTTTAAATGCTAATTCAGCTGAAGCTGCGGCCATTTGTACAACATCCTCATCATCTTCTGGATGAGGACCAACTACCACCGAATATAGTCCTGAATCTGGATCATTACTTCTTGGCATCAACACTGCTTTCACATCTTTAAAGTCGCTGAATAGAAAATCAATGTTCGCGCCTTTATCCATGCCAGTAGGGGTAATGACAGGATTGCAAATTGATCCTAATTCACTGCAAATTTCTTCTACTTTTAAAAGATATTCACTACCAAAACGGACAAAGCCTTCATAATCAGTATTGGCTGGTATTACTTTCTCCCAGTCAGGATAAGTAACTTTTAAGAAAACTTTAAAGGCCTCATATGCATTGTGGTGATGTGGAATTTCAATTAATCCAGTTTGTGACTCAGTGTCATATGAGATCTGGCAATGCTTCAATCCTGAACTACAAGCAGTTTTTTTAATAAAACTTTCTGCATAAGCTTTTGGAATAATGAAGAAAACATTATCTGGCACATTTTCTAATTTTGCATAAAACAAAATACGTCCATCTGTAGCAACAATATGACCATTTTTGATTGCTACAGAATCCAGATTTCGGGTGACCCAACTATCTTCATCTTTTGATGCAATACAAGCAGCACGAAGCAGGGCGATTGGCACTAAAATGCTATGTTTCATCTTTAGGCTCTCACTTCAAAATGCCATGAGCGTGCAACTTTTTACGCAGCGTGCCGCGGTTAAGTCCCAATCGAGTTGCTACGCGGGTTTGATTGCCGCGTTCTTGAAGGAGCAATTCCTCGATTAAAGGTTTCTCGAAAACTTTCATAACTTCAGCAAAAAGATTTTCATCTTTTGATTCGATAATTGAACGAACAATTACTTGAATCTGTTGTTGGGTATAAATCGGACTTTGTAGTTGGGTTTTAGAGTTCATTTACTTTTCCAAAAATATAATGATGTAAGGTGGAGAAGGGCAGCTATTTACTTTTAAGCTTGGCCCCATCCTTCATGTGTTTTCTTGTTCTTGCATGCGGCTACAATGGTCGTTTCATAAAACGTGCCTTTGAATCTTGTATAAGCTGCATTCAAAATTGATGGCTCTTTTGCGTTACAAATAGCCTTTAGTGCATCATTAAATAGTTGCTTCTCAGACCGTTTAGGCTTTTGTTCATTTGGAGCTTGTTGTACTGATTGCTCAGTTGTTTTAACTTCGTGCACAGGCTGTTGATGTTTGGCTTGGTTATTTGAAGCTGCAGCATTATTTTTGCCGTAGTAATGTTCATAAGCCTTCTGCTGATAACCTGGTGCATTCCAGTAACCCGCATGAATATCGCCAGCAAAGCCTAAGAGACTTAAAGCCTTAACGGTTGCATTTGTTTTTGACTTTTTAATTGCATCTTCGTCATGAATAATGCCAGTGCTAGCCTTATACATTGCTTTAGATCCAGCAGTTTGCTCAACACAGCACTTTTTCCCGTCCTTCATGTACCAAAGCACAATGACTATCCAGTGGCTGATAGTCACATCATCAAGTTTCTGAAAACCATGGTCTTTGATATCAACACCCCAACCTTCACCAATCGGTCCGAATGTTTCAGTAGCACGTTGAATCAACCAGTAAGCTTTGGGTGAAGTTCCCTTATATCGCTTACCTTCTATTTTCGTGGTCTGAGTTGGGTCCGTCACACAAACGGAATGCCATAACGCCATATTGCGATTATTTTGATTGTCTGCATTTCCCATGATCAAATCCTCCTCAACCTAAAATTTTGCGTTGTTTAGGTGGGATATTGTCAAAGAAACCTTTTTGATCTAAATGTTGAGCACGCTTAGCCGCTTGTTTTACCTGTCGAGCTTTATAAAGATGTGAGGTCACTTTTTCTGACAACATGGTTTTAATAAGTTGTCCATTTCTTTCAATATAAAAATCGAAGCCATTAAGATAAGTGCCCCAAGTAAGATATTTACTTAGTCCAGCAGGTAACTTTGAAGTTTCATTTTTTATTAGGACATACACTGTAGGATTATCAAAACCCATGCGGAAACGTTCATTTCCGTCACCATCGACATTAAGAAATTCACAAAAATACTTCGCTGATTTCTCTTTGAATCGTTGTGTATCGTATGTTTTCATTGAAAAGCGAAATTTAAGACAACCACTGAAAATATCTGCAATCGAAATAGGGCAGTTCTTTTCAATGAATGACCAATCACTTGTTTCAACTTCAGCGTATTCAATGCCAATACCTTTGCTCAATGACTCCAAAACTTGAGCAGGGCTAAGGTTTTGAGTAAATGCCATTAAAGATGATTGGATTTGTTCTTGTGCAGATGTAGACATTAGCGTGCCTCCACCAACTTGTTAGCCTCAATAAAGTTTTTCAAAGCTTCACTGATATTTTTATGGTCCTGATAATTGGTAAAGTCATCAACTTCTTTGCCATTTGTATTAAGAATTTGACCAATATCGAACCATGTGATGTCTACGGCTGTATACTCAGTGCCTGGTGCACCGTAATTACTAGGATAAGAATCAAACTTGAAATCTAAAGGCACTAGATAGCCATCAAGATTGATTAATCCAGTCCCTGTATTTTTTGAAGTAATGGAAAGTTGAGTAACTCCATATGTTGAAGGGCGTACATCAGGTATAGCGTTATTCTGTGGAGGTGGGTTTATATCAATAGGCTTTAAAACAGCAATCGATATACCAAAGAGGACAATTAAACAAATAATTGCCGTGACTAATACTACATTCGGTAAACTAAATGAAATATTGTCTTGAGAAAGCTTTTGTTCCATAATGCTCTCGTTCCATAATTTTCTTGCGTAAAGCAATGAAAGTTGACCTTGAAAAGCCCTGAATCCGCCAAGAGCAGGGCTTTTTTTGTGCTTTAAATTAAGGGTTAGGCTTTGAATGTACCGATTAGAACTTGTTGTTCAGGAAGCAATTCTGCAACACGCAATTTGAATTCTTGTGCAATTTCATCAATAAGTAATTCTTGTTTGACAATTTGCAGGGTCAGAGAAGGTGCTTGATCTTGGGTATTAACTGACAAACGTAGTTTGATAGTT
This sequence comes from Acinetobacter sp. Ac_5812, assembly GCF_013072695.1. Classification (GTDB taxonomy): domain Bacteria; phylum Pseudomonadota; class Gammaproteobacteria; order Pseudomonadales; family Moraxellaceae; genus Acinetobacter. The sequence goes on along the minus strand of NZ_LXUK01000022.1, from coordinate 974,717 downwards.
TTAATACCAAGGCCAATATATGCAGTGTCTTGCACTTCAAAATATGTCGGCAACTTGCCTTCAACAGCTTTTGCTTCCACCGTTTCAAGTGTTCCACGTGATGTACGGGTATTATTAACTTGAGAGTCGACTTGATTATTAGAGTCAACCTTCATATTACGAACAGCAAGAAGTGCATCTTTTATTTCAATGACTTCACCATCTTCACTTGTTGCTTTAAAAACAGATGCCCAATCGTCAAGTAAATTTGCAAAAGAACGCTGGTTTAAACGTTGGCCGTTTAACTCATTGAGCTTTTTCCACACCACGGTTTTTTCTAACTGTAATGTTGCAGTATGGTCACAGTGACCTTGATCGTAGCCAGTTTCTGAATCATTAAGGACAGCCACGGCTTTTACATCATCACGGGATACATAAACAGGCACTTTGCCTGTAGTGATAGAAGCAGCAATATAAGTTTTAAAGTCGGCAAACATTGGTGTTACGAATGAACCGCGGACACGATTACGACCAAGTTGATACTGTTCTGTATCTTCAATTTTATAATTTTGATGTACAGCAAGTAGCTCACCACGGATTAAATTACGGGTTGGCGCACAATGTTCAACTACAGCTGCAACTTCTGAATTTGCTAATGACATGAGATTTAATAATCCTATTTAATTTAAGGTTGGGGAGGTTAAGAAAAAGAAGGCTTAAGCTTCTTCTTCCAAAAGTGATAGTGAGTTTTTTGCAAAAAGGGAAACGTCGCCACCAAGGTTTACATACATTGGTGTTTTTTCATTGTGTTCTTCGACACGCTTACCTTTCGCAAGTGGTTCATTGAATTGAAGTTTGCTTTCAATCTGAACTTGAGAATCAGAAATCTTGCTAACTTTAAGCTTGATATTAATTTCACCGACTTTACTTGTAGCTAAAACACTATTAGCTACTTCACTGACTGCAACACCGAGTTGCTTGCCAAATACGCCTGCGCCAATATCATCGATAAATTGTTGTGCATCAGTTGGTTTGTTTGACATTGTTCACCACCTAACTCTTAGGTTTTGTTGTTGGTGAAATGATCATATTACAAGTAAATCTTGTATGCAATAATTATTTAAAGAAATTCTTGTAATATTTTTAATTAGACATAAAAAAACCTGCATATAGCAGGCTTTATGATTTCAAAAAATTACATAACTGTTAATTGGCTAATTAAATCTTGGTCTGTTTTAGAACTAATCGCACCAACAACTTTCCCTGTAATGTGACAAGTCTCATCTATAGCCATGTAGCGAGGTACCCAATCGGGATTTAACGCTTTTAAAAGAAATGAGCCATTATCGTTAGCTGTCAGTCTTTTAAAGGTAGAGCCGTTCGAACACCAGGCAATTACATCATCACCAATATTCGCTGCCAAATCTGGATTAACAAAAATAATATCTTTGGGTTTGTATTCATCTTTCATGCTTTCCCCATTAACTTCAAGGGCATAACCATTAGGACCAACATTAAACATGCAAAGTATTTTTGTATACTGATCTAATATTTCAATATGACGATCATTCCAGTGACCTGCTGCAACCCAATCAATTAATGGGACATATCTAGCTCTGTTAAAAGGTTTTAGCTCATCTTCTTCGCCAAACAAATAAGCTTTTGTACAATCTAATATTGTAGTGAGTGCATCAAGGTTTTTTCCACGTGGAGAGGTTTGACCTGACTCCCATTGTTGGACAGCTTGAGGAGTAATCTCAAGTAAATGTGCCAACTCTGTTTGGTCTAAACCTTTAGCATCACGTTTTTTTGCGATCCGCTTACCCATTTCAAGCTTATTCATCTCTATGTACACAAGAAAATCTTGTATCAAATATAAAGCAATTCTTGAAAAAAGTCATTGCAAGTAATTCTTGTACCATTTAAAGTAATACTTGTAATGAGCGAGTAGGGCTTTTCTTTTTATGAATAACAATCTAACAAAATCTGATGAAGTAACAACTGAAAGCATCGTAAAAGATGCGATTCAAAAAGTTGGCGGTGTGGGTGCCGTTGCACGTTTGGTTACTAAAAAATTAGGTAAGAGCTATTCATATCAAGCCGTTCAGTCTTGGGTTTCACAAGACCGTATACCACCTAAATATATTCCAATCATCTCTGATGAAACAGGGATATCTAAGAGCACATTAGACCCGATTGTATTCCAAGAGCAATAAAAAACAAAACAAATTGCATGGGATCCAATTAATACAAAAGGGAGTAGCGAAAAGATATGAATCAAATTGTTGTAAATCCGAATTTAAATAACAAATTTTCAAGTCTTGATCTATTAAAAATCATTAATCAGGTCCGTCAAGAGTTTGGCGAACCGGTGATTAGACCAAATGATTTTTATGCGCGGGTTCAAGATGAATTAGAAGGTGAGCACTACGAAAGTTTCGTAGTGAATAACCCGAATAAGACTGTGACGCAAGCAGCCAATTTAGATCATGACCAATGCTTGGTTATTTCAATGCGTGAGTCAAAAGGTGTTCGTAGAAAGGTTTTAGAAGTATTAAAAGCACAGCATGTCCAACCTGTACGAATTCCACAGACTTTTGCAGAGGCATTACAACTCGCAGCGGATCAAGCGCACCAACTTGAGCTTGCTGCACCGAAGGTTAATTTTTATGACACGGTTGTAGAGAGAACAACTCTTATGAATACAACTCAGGTTGCACAAAAAATTAAGCTATCAGCTAAAAAGCTAAACAAAATTTTGGATGATCTAGGCGTTTATAGCAAAGCAGTGCTTCGTGGCCGTGTCTTTAGACAATGGTTCATCGAAAAGGATCTAGGAATTATGCGTCAAACAGAGGTTGGCTATTCACAGCCAATGTTCACAACTAAAGGAGAGGCTTGGATTGTAGAAGAAATCACAAAGAAAGGCTTGGTTTAACCGCTTCTTGTTGGCGCAAGAAGCGGTCAAAAGTTATTCATTTATTCTTAGAGGTAAAAAATGAACTCAGTTACTGTATCAGAACATAGCTGTGCAGACAAATGCACGGAATTTAAGAACAAAGGGGAGCAATGTGGTCATTGCTTGATTCAGCATGTAGAAAAGCAAGAGTTTGCCTTAGGTATTGCACCAGATGCTGATTATGTTAAGGGTGATGTTAAACAACAACATCAAAAACTATTAAGTGCTGTTGGTGGAATTAACCTGGCTCTTAAAATCATCAAAGACAATCCCGATGATTTTTCGTGGTTCTCGATTCAAAAGCAATATTATTATGACTCTAAAACTCATGATGATTTAATTTCAATTAATGATCTAAGAGATGCCTGTCACGGATATTTCATTGAGTTCTTTGGTGGCCTTACCGCTATCCAATACATTCTGGATACCGCACCCAAGGGGGCTACACATTTTGATCGTTATTTCGAAAAGATCAATTACTTAAATAAGACACTTTCTTTATGGGTAGACGGTGACTGGTCACTGCAAGAATTTCGCCTTCTGGGATTTAATAGAGCAATATCTACCAGCATTCCCCTTGAAGATTTAAGAGATGTATTAGATCACTACAAACCTGAAATTATCCCGACTTTCGATGATTCTGGTGTCCAGAACTTCTCATATCTTCAACTTACTCAAGCCACAATTGCACAGATTGAGTTTTTCAATACTCAAAAATATGTAGCAGCTCAGAACGGTGCTCAACAAGAAGCTGATGCTTTTGATAATCAGGCTGATGGTGCCTATTTACTATGGTTCAGTATGACTAAGGATTGTCGTACTAAAGCAGACAATGAACGTCTTCAAGCTTTGATAGGTGCTCAAGCATGAAGACTAATAAAAACAATCGTCCAGATAGCACAAGCATTTATCATTTTCACAAAACAGCAATTTCACTTCTTTTGGAAATGCAGCAAGAGTCAATTGATGCAGCATCACCAGAGAAACAAGTTTGGCGTGAAGATTGGAAAGCGCGTTTAGCCTTTGAACATCAGTTAAAAGATGATGTCTGTGATCAAATCGAATCATCATTGTTTAATTCAAATTTAATCAATTTCCATGGGGAAAATATATTTGTCGTAGTTGCTGATGAAGCACGGGTTGGTGCTGCATGAGTGCTCGTCCTATTGATTTAAATGCAATTGAAGTAAACGCAATTCTCAGCAAAACAAATCTTCAGATCAGACGAAAAGTAAAAGCTAAAAGTGGCGGTCAGATCGTGGGTTGGGGTGGCAATCATATTGCAATGGAAGAATTGCCTTGCGATGAACCAGATACCCAGCATATGAGAACTGTTCTTTGTCCTTATGGGCAGGTGGGTGATCGTCTATTTGTCCGTGAAGCCTTCGGTACCAAAATTCAAAATCTAGGTGGCACTCCACATGAAAAATTGGTCTACAAGGCATCTGAGCCTGATGCAGTTGGATTAACTGACTGTAATGGCAAATCTTATCCAGTCAAATGGAAAACAGCACCAAAAATGCCGCGTCATCATTCGCGTTTGCTTCTCGAAATCCAAGAGATAAGTGTAGTTCCTAAGAATTCTAAACATAAGGATCAAAACCCTAAAGATTTTATGTGGGCGATGAAATTTGCAGTTATTGAAGGCGGTGCATCATGAGCCAAATTATATATAGAGCTGAGGATTACATTCTAAAGGCGGGTTCAAACAGTATTTATCGCATTGAAAAAGTGATTAAAGGGAAAAAGACCACAAAAATTCGTATTAGTAATCAGAAAACTAAATCTGAATCAACAATTTCATTGTCAGCCATTGAGCGTAGAGCTACATGGGATGAACTAAAACTTAAGAGACGAGTACTGGAAGTCGATCCTATTGATAGTTCAATAGTATTTACAGGGACTATGCGATTTTGTGATGCTTCTTTAGTTATCAATGTAAACAGACCAAGTTATAAAAACTGGTCAGAAGAAGAAGCGCATTGGAATTCTCAGCTACACATTCAGATTTTTAACAAGGTACTTAAAGAACTTGAAATATTGGGATATAGCATTAAGCAGCAAAAGTATATTTATACTTATCCAAGTCATAAATATTGCAGAAAAGGTGATTTAAGACTTGATGTGGAAGTAGAACACGGAAGCATAATCCTTAATTTTTTCCAAAATGTGAATGCTCCTAATCGCCCCGAAAGAGGTGTCCGTCATGAGCATAACAAACAAAAATTAATGCCACATTTAATTTTGTTGGAAATGAAACGTACTAGAAATCGAATCAAAAAAATGATCATGGATAATTATGATTTTACTTTTGAGGATGATTTTAAAAGAAAATGCCGTTTTGATATTGTTGGGCCCGAAGGGTTAACAGCTCTTGAGTGGATTCAAGAGGACTATAAATCAGATGGACTGACATTAGAAAAGATCGTAGAAAGCCACGATTATAACTCGACCTATAACAATCACAGTGCTGATAAGAAACGTTTAAACCAAGGACAACAAGTCTGGTTTTATGACAGAAAAAAACGTCTAAATATTGGCAAGGTTTTCTATCGATCAAACAGTATGTGGTGGGTAGTCACTGGTAAATATGGCTATGCGATTGAAAGTAGTCACAGTCTATATGTCGAAAAACCTCATGATGTAAGCGTTAAAGGCAATAAGAAAACCCGCAGAAACATCCTTAGCCAAGTAATTTTTGATGCCAAAAACAAAGGCAATTTAAAACTTGCAGATAAATTACAAGTTCTTTTTGACAACGAATTTAATGACAAAGGCTTGTTTATCACCAGAGAACAGGCACGCAAGTATTTCTCTCATGTTGGCCTTACTTTTGGTCATATCACTTTGGCACGTATTAGAAAATTACATGCTCTTTTAGATGAACGTTTAAAAGCAAGTGGCATTTTTGACAAGTCATTGCATTGTCACAAGGACATTGATTTCAAATTCACTGAAGAAGGCGGTATGGCACATGCTTCTATTAAGTGCAATGCCAATTATTTTAATGGACGCCAAGCTGTTGATTTTGAGGAAGGTGGATTTATTGGTTTTGCTGGATGGTCTGATGATCAAGCCTTAAAGCCAATGCTTGAGGCGTTTGTTGACTGGTGTGACCTTACTAAAAAGGAGGTTGCGGCATGAGAGAACGTCCAATTTTATTCAGCACGCCTATGGTTCAAGCTATCCGTTCAGGGCAAAAAACTCAGACTCGTCGTGTTATGCGTCGCCAACCTGATGCTGTTGAGTATTTCAAGCGTGGTGAAGAAACAACTGATACCAATGCTAAATATGCAATTTTGCGCTGTTACAACAATCCAAAGGGTTTTAAACGGTGTGCAAGTGGTTGGTCTGCTGATGCATCTTACAAAACTCCATTTCGTGAGTTCAATGTAGGTGATCTTCTTTGGGTGCGGGAATCATGGTACCAGAAAGGTTCAGTAGGCCGTTCATATCCAGATGATGATGAGTATCAATTCTTCGGGGCCAGACAGGCAGCGTATGTAGCAGATGGAGACGCGCCACAGGGCTGGACTGTTAGAAAGCGCCCATCAATACACATGCCACGTTGGGCATCACGTATTCAGCTTGAAATTACAAAGATAAGAATTGAGCGCCTTCAAGACATATCAGAAGAAGATGCTATTGCTGAGGGCATGTTAGCCGATGATGATTATTGTGCTGAAGAAAAGTTCTCAATTCTCTGGAATCAAATAAATGGTTGGGCAGAAAAAGGATGGAATGCCAATCCTTGGGTTTGGGTAGTCGAATTTAAAGTGATTCAAGGCGGTGAGGCATGAGCAATTTTACTTATGCCAGCTGGCAAGACTTTGTGGCTGAGTTAATTGAAAGTCATGAAAAGCACTACTGTTCAACTAGAGAACCGGTTTGGATGGTTCAAGAGAAACAGGTGACCTATGGAATGGATCCTGACTATGTTGATGACTACAAATGGATTGAAGAAGGTGAATCAACCTTTTGTTCACCATTAGAGTTATTTAACTCACAAGATGCTCAAACGAAGCACAAAATTAATGAGTCGAGTATTAAAGAGCATGAAGAGCTATTTACTGATTTGGATGAGTCCGATCAATGTGACATTCTGGAAGCAGTTTCTAAAAAACTAGAATGCAATTGGTACAAAACCCATTACGTTGAGAATTGGGTAAATATTCAAGTATTTCTGACACGTCCAGATGCAGATCGATTTATTAAAAGACAAGGTCACAATTATCGTGAGCTAAGAGTTTATGTAGAGTCACTTTGGCGTTCGCCTCAGTTTAGCAATCTCATTCAAGCCATTTTAGATGGCGAATTGAAATTAGTTAAAGGGGGTGATGCTCAATGACCAGCTTTGTTAAATATTCAACCGCTTTCAACACCCAATTCGATTTAAATTTCTCTGAAAAAATCATTGTGGATTTTTTTGCCGGTGGTGGTGGTGCCAGTACTGGCCTTGAAATGGGATTAAATCGCAGCGTTTTTGCAGCTGTAAACCACAATCCAAAAGCTTTATCAATGCATGAGGCGAATCATCCACATGCTAAGCATTATGTACAGGATGTGTTTGCAGTTGATCCAGTAGAAATCTGTGAAGGGTATCCAGTAGGTTGGTTTCATGCCAGCCCTGATTGCACACATCATTCGCAAGCTGCTGGTGGTCAACCACGAAAAAAAGAAATTCGTGACCTAGCTTGGGTTATTCCTAAATTTGCTGGAAAAGTTAAACCTGACGTTATCTCAATGGAAAACGTTAAGCAGATGCTTAATTGGGGGCCATTGATTGCAAAACGAGATAAAGCTACTGGTCGGGTAATAACTCTCGACAAAATCGAGGTTAATGGCAAGAAGCAATATCGTGTTGCAGAACCTGGTGAATATGTACCTCGCGACAACCAATTCTTGGTACCTGATCCAGAACGAATTGGTCAAACATGGAGACAATTTGTTCACCATCTTGAACAATTAGGCTATGTAGTTGAATGGAAGGTTTTAAGAGCCGCAGATTATGGAGCACCTACTACTCGTGAACGGCTTTTTGTTGTCGCACGTTGTGACGGTAATCCAATTGTATGGTCTGAACCAACACATATCAAAAAGTCAAAAGTTACTAAGGCTACAAAGAAAAAACCAACGTGGCGTGCGGCTGCTGAAGTCATAGATTTCTCGGATTTAGGGAGATCAATTTTCAACCGTCGAAAGCCATTGGCAGATGCGACTTTGAAACGCATTGCACGGGGTTTAAAAAAGTTTGTAATTGATACAGAAGAACCATATCTGGTCGAATCTGCATTGCCTTTTATCAGTCGTGACTTTGGTACATCAACAGGACATCTAATTACTGAGCCATTAGCAACAACAACTTCGGCTTTTGGCGGGCATAGTGCTTTAGTTAGTCCAATCATTGCGCCATTTTTAACTGAGTTTGCTAATGCTTCACAGCAAAGAAATTGGTCAGCTGATCAACCTTTAACGACAATCTGTGCTCAGGTAAAGGGTGGGCATCACGGATTAGTTGCACCTTTTTTGATTCATGCTGGACATGGTGAAGGTACACCAGAAAACCCGCGGTGGAGTGATGGATGTGACAACATCCTTGATCCATTAGGAACAATTACAGCTTCTGGTTCAAGCCGAAATTTAGTATCAGCAGTTTTCACGCAAGCATACTATGGCGATAAGACTAATTCAGATCATCGAGCAGAAACGCTTGATAGTCCACTGCGAACTATCACAACCGAAAACAGACATAGCATAGTAAGCGCAACTTTAAGCAAAGAAAACTTAGAAGGGGCTTTAAAAGTTGCGGCTTTTTTTATCAATTTTTACGGCAATGGTGATGCCAGAGATATAACGGCACCACTTGATACTCTGACTACAAAAGATCGACTCGCATTAGTTACGGTCTGGATTAAGGGTGAACCGTGGGTGATTGTTGATATCTGTATTCGCATGTTGAAACCACGAGAGCTCTATAAAGGCCAAGGCTTCCCAGATTCATACATTATTGAACATGGGCATGACGGCAAACCCTTAACGAAAACTGATCAGGTCCACATGTGTGGCAACAGCGTTTCTCCCTTGCCGATGGCTGCAATTGCTCGAGCAAATAGCCCTTTCTTAAATGGTGGAGCTTTATGAATCAAATTCTATTTGGTGACTGCCGCCAGACGATGCAGCAATTGATCGACGAAGGAACCAAGGTGCAGATGTGTGTTACATCACCGCCATATTTCGGATTAAGAGATTATGGCGTCAGTGGCCAACTTGGATTAGAAGAAACTGTAGACGAATATGTTGAAAACATGGTTCAAGTTTTTCGCTTAGTGCGAGAGCTGCTGCATGATGATGGGACACTCTGGCTAAATTTGGGTGATAGTTATGCTGGTTCTGGTCGGGGGATGACTCGAACAGGATTAAATGATGGTAAAAACCCTAAAACTAAAGGTTTGATTCTGCCAAAACAAAATGCAGCACAGTCAAATCTAAAACCTAAAGACCTAATTGGTATCCCATGGCGCGTAGCATTTGCTTTACAAGCAGATGGTTGGTACCTACGCCAAGATATTATTTGGCACAAGCCGAACCCAATGCCTGAAAGCATCACCGATAGATGCACCAAAGCGCATGAATATATTTTTTTATTCAGCAAGTCACGTAAATACTATTTTGATTACCAAGCAATTAAAGAACCGGTAGCCGAAAGTTCTTTAAAACGATTGGCACAAAATATTGAAGCACAAACTGGCAGCGACAGGGTGCCTAATAAATCAAATGGCCCTATGAAAGCTGTTATCTCGAGATCTTCGCGTGACAATTTCAAACGCAATGATAGTAAAAGAGCAGTTGTGCATCCTAATCAAAATATGGGAACACATCGAGCAGAGCGAGCAGATAGTGAATACGATTTATTGACTCGGAATAAGCGAAGCGTATGGCAAGTGTCTACTAAGCCATATAAAGGTGCTCACTTTGCTACTTTTCCTATTGATTTAATTGAGCCATGCATTCTTGCAGGATCTCGAGTTAATGACGTGGTTTTTGATCCTTTTATGGGATCAGGAACTACAGCAGCTGGTTCGTTGAAACACAATCGTCAATATCTTGGTTGTGAATTAAATCCAGATTATGAACCGCTGCAAAAAGAAAGATTGAAACATTTTAAGAAAGAGGTGGCCTAATGCATTACTACGAGAAGAAAATCGGTGATTACCATCGTAAAGCAGGTCGTCTTAATATCCTTCAGCACGGTGTATATAACTTGCTTATGGACGCATGTTATGACCGTGAGGCATTCCCAACAGAAGAACAGGCAATTGATTGGGTTTGGGCTGAATCTGATGAAGAAATTGCCGCAGTCAAATTTATCTTGAAAAAATTCTTCAATAAAAATGAGGAAGGTGTGTATATCCAAAACCACATTCAAGAGGATTTGATTGCATATAAAGCATATATCGCAAAACAGTCAGAGAATGGTAAGAAAGGTGGTCGACCTAATGGTTCTAAAAATAAAAACAATTCAGGTGGTAACACTGGTGAATCTCAGGAAGGGGAACAACCAACTGAACAAACGCAAGATAACCCAACTGAAAGCGAAATAAACCCATCGCTTACCCAAGATAACCCAGATGAAAGCCAACAAAAGCCTAAACCAATAACCATCAAACCATCGAACCAAGAACCATCGAACCAAGATAGTGATTGTAATAACGCGGGTGAAGAAAAATCATCTTTGCCACCGATTCAATTTGCAACATACCAAGTTCATGACAGAGGTTTTTATTCACTTCTTGAACTAGCCAATCAGTATCCACAATTCCAGATGGACTTCTTTGATTTGGCTATCCCAAGACACGACGGAATATCTTCAACTGATTTCCAAACATTGCTACAGGGCTATTGTGATTTCTTTGCAGCTAAGAACGAACAAAACACACCAAGTATTTGGTTTGTGAAATGGCTTACATGGATTCAGAACAATATCCAAAATGTGATTAACCGTCGTGAGAAGCAGGAAAAAGCGAGTCAACCAGTAATTACTGATCAACCAACCAAAAGTTATTTTGAGCGCATCGTTGATGAAGAACAATCTGGATCATCCGCGGGAATGGTGGATGTAACCCCTTCAAAAAAGTTGTTGGCTAATTTGGAGTATGGGCATGCATAGAATTACGATCAAAGATATTCGTCAATTGATTATGGACCTGCGTGTTCTTCATGCAGCTCAATTCAATAAGAATTTTCCAGCAAATGGTGAAATGGCTGTCCCAATGGCGTTCGTTGAAGCGACTGCAATGGAAAGCTTGTGTGATGTGTCAAAGGAACAATTTGAACGCGCCAGAACTCGATTACTTAAATCAGGCGGCAAGTTTATGCCTTCTTTTTCTGATTTCCGTGAATGGTGTATTGGTGAAACATGGATGTCAGCAGATGAAGCATGGGCCAGAGCATGTAGATACACGGCTGATAAGAGTGTACCTATTACTCAGATTACCAAAGTTGCTTTGGATGAAGTGCAATCATTTATCAACGATGGATATATGAAACCGGCACGGGAGCAATTTATTAATACCTACAATGCATTTGTAGCAAAGGCACAGCATGTAGGTCGAACACAAGAAATGTATGTGCCACCAAAACAATTGGAACATAAGAAAAAAGAACATGTTGCTGTATCTAATGATGAGTTTGTACAGCGCCTTAACGCATTGAAGAAGAAGCTAAATATCAATAACCGTGAGGTCCCAAAGCCACAGGAACTTAAACCCAAAACTAATTTGGGAAGTGCAGCAGCTCATGAGCCATGGCCCGATCCATTTGATCAACCGAACGAATATTTAGAAGCTTGCGAGCGTGATGGTCTGAATGTCCCTAAAACCGTTATTAAGCATATTGGTGGTAAAGCATGACTCAGACAGCAACTCAACAAACAGAGCAAAATGAAGCGAAAACAACGCTATTTAAGAAAGGCTATAGAGTACACGTAGATTTTGTTAGCGACTCGAGAACTGAGTTTTCAGGTACACATATCAAAGGTGATGCGGTTGTTGATCGTCATGAAAATGGATATGTGTTCGGACAATTGGAACAAGGCACCCCATTTATGTGTCCTGAACAATTTGTTCAACTGACTTCTCAAGAAATTTTCAAACAATTGCGTGATGAATTTGAGGAGTGGATTAAGAGCCAAGATTTTTATTCATCAATACTTATCTATCAGCATGGACCCAACTTATTTATTTATGACTCAATAGATGGTTATAAAAATTTAGTGGTACGCGTTGCCTTTGATCTTTGGAAGGTTTTGCATAAATGTCGTGAACAACTCAAAACTTTAACAGTGGAGGGTGTTTGCCATGGGTAAGAGCCGCAATGCATGGGATCAATGGTCTAAAGGGAAAGTAGATTTCTTTGCAATGAATACACTTTCAGAAGGGAAATCAAACCGTCAATCACGTGTTCGACGCGCTTTGGATAAAAAAATAATTTTACCTTGCTCAGTAACCACACAAGAAATCAATGGTGATTTATTGCATCAAGGTGGCACAGGCGGCTTGGTCATAACTGGTAATGGATTTATTACTGTAAATCTTCCGTATGGAATGAGTGCAAATGACATATGGCGTGCCACGATTGATGAAAGCACAGGCAAACAGAGAAATAGCCTTTCACTTGGGGCTAAGAAGTTTAAACGTCGTGTACACGAAATATATGCACCTATTTTCAAAGCGATGAAATGGAAAGCGATTTCACAACAATGTGAAATTAGATTGGTTATTCAGCCACCACGAAAAGATCGTAGTTACAGCTCAAGCACTTATCCTCGCTTTGATATAGATAACTATCCAAAACTATTAATCGATTCATTAAAAGGTGCCGAGTTGCTTTTTAAGGATGACAACATTTTTGTTAAAGAAAAAATTGAATTTGCTGAACCTATTGAAAACGGTTGTGTCTGGCTGTCATGTGTTTTTATCAACGAAACAAACTGGCTTGATAGAAAAGTGGACTTTGACTGGCTGGCTGGGAGAGTTGCGTAATGGCTAAAAGAACAGATTTAGAAAAACGGGTCATGATTGGTCGAAAGTTAGCACTCGCAAGGGAACGTTCTGGACTCAGACAGGATGAAGTAGCAATTGAACTGTTTGGAGTTGCCCAAAAGAATCGTATTTCAGAAATGGAAAATGGAAAAACCTTGCCTGATGCCGAATTATTGCAAGTGATGTGCAGCCTTTACCACTGTTCTGTGGACTGGGTTTTAGGATTTACGATTAATCCAGAATTGAATGAAACAGAGTCAGTTGCGGGCATTCTATTCAATGGCCTTGGCGATTTGCTTGCTGAGAATTTGAATGCTGTGACATCTCAAATGGCTTTGTTATGTGCAAAACATATCGCATCATTTCCACCAGCTTTACAGGTACGACTATTAGAACAATCAAAGGCGTTAGCCAAAAAGTTTATGAACTTGGATCGTGAACAGCAAGAAAAGCTTCAACCAGAAATGATTGAACTTATGCAAACCATCCAAGAATGTGAAAAGGATAGAGCGATTCAATTCACAAACCTTGCCAAAGGTTTAGAAGATATTACCTACAGAGATGAGAACGATATTCAAGAGAAGCTGATTCAGGACCTGAAAAGCCAACGTAAAACTCGATTTACCCAAACCACACTACCAACCGAGGACAAAGTAGAACCGCAACGTGATTTTTTCTCTGGTGATGCGCTGGGTACCTAAGTATGGCAGTTCAATCCTATTCACAAGAAATATGGGATCGACTCAAAGCGGTTTATGAGTCATCCCCTAAGATCACATGGCAAAAATTAGTTGACCAGGTGGGAGAGGAGTTAGGTTGTGAAATGCCTTCTCCTTCCGTTGTGCGCCGTAAAGCAATCGCTGAGAAATGGAAAAAGTGCACGAAAAATCTAGTCAAAAAGAATGCTAAACAGATCAATGATGAAATTAAAAAATTGACTAGCAAAATGACTAGTCAAAATGAAACCCAAACTAATGAAAATAAAGAGGAAAGTTGTAGTAAAAAAACCGTCAAAAAACCGTCAAAAGTAAGCACCTATGATGATGAATTTGCAAGAAATGCTCAACGTAGCAAAGTCGCAGATACAAATAAGCTTACAGCGACAAGAATCATTCGTGAAAATCGACTTCGTTCTGTGAAGTTAGCAAGTTTAATTGATTCATCTTTAGATAGTTTGCTGAGTGTAAGAAAAGACTTTCAGGAATTGGATTTAAAAACTGCAACTGAAGATGACATAGGAATGATTAAGTTCAAGATGGCAGTTACTTCTCAATTTATCGAACAAAACGTAAAACAAAGTATCAGTGTTGCGAATATAGCGAAAATAGATGCCATGTTTTGGGGATTAACAGAAGAGGACTTGAAAGACCAATCGGAAGTACAGTCAAAACGTTCAGCAGTTATTGCAGGTGCAGAGGAAAAACTGAAACTTGCAAAAGAGAAAATGGCTGAGGAAAAAAAAGCTGCCTTTGCTCGTAAATTGGCAATGATTGAAGCCGGTGATCCTGAACAAGATGAAGAACAAGAGGCAATAGCATGACACAAGCAAAATTAAATCACCGCGAATTATGTGAGGTAGGTTCTGCACTATTACGGAAGCCTGAATCTGCTAATGGTCATGGATGTCATTTTTCAATAGTTGAACCATCATGCTACGGCGAAAACCCTGATGTATTCGGGATACGCCACGGCAATGGCTACGATGTTGGGACAATCTTATTAGAAGCCAAAACAAGTCGTGCTGACTTCTTGGCTGACCGTAAAAAGCCGCATCGAATTGCACCAGAGACAGGTATTGGCAAATGGCGATATTTCATTTGCCCGACTGATTTAATCCATCCTGATGAATTGCCTGAGCGTTGGGGCCTTATCTATGTGTCTAACGGGAAAAGATGCAAATACATCAAGGGGGCAATGGCTGTGCCGAAAGATAAGCACACCAGCGAATGGAATCAAAATCCACAGTATTGGCGTAATGGAAAAGCATTAGAGCAAAGCTTCATTGATTTCACGTTCCATGAGCGAAATATTCAGAATGAATTTAATTTACTGACTATGGCTTTGGCCCGATTAAGGGATCCAGAAAGAATTCTATACATGCAAAGAAATTTCACCCGTTTGGAGTTGGAAAACCAAAAGCAAGCGCATGAAATTCTTAAATTACAGCAAGACGTAAACCTAAATGATTGTCTAAAAACATTGAAGAATTTATCGGAGCAAAGCCAATGATATCAATGACTCCAGCAAAAATTAAAAAGCGTATAGATGCCTTTCAAAAGCAATATGAAGAGGAATTGCGAAATCTGGCAGAGGAGGTTTTACAAAATAGGATCATTCCATATTGTAAAGAGCACAAACTTTCTTTTGTGATGATGAATGGTGTCCCGCGACTGGTGAATCAGTCAAATGAGTATGTGGTTTTACCAAAATTCATGCGCAACTTATTTGAAGTAACAGACGATCATGGTGATCATTTGATGTATTGGATGAATGACTTTAAATTTTCTGATACCACTGATTTCAATGAGGCGGATGAAAAGCACCACAAAAAGGCGTACACAGACCGTAGCCTAGCTTCTCTTGTATTTAGTCCAGCATTTGCATTGTTGCGGTGATAAAAGTGATGAAAACAATTAAACAAACATGGATGCAAAGCCATGCTGAAACACTTACTCAAAACATTGTCGGTTTATTAATTGGCTTTATCGTTCTGAAGTGTTTTGGACTGACGGCTTATGAAAGTTTCCAACTTCAAGCAGTAATTTTCGTTACGTCATATCTTCGGTCATATTTGATTCGTAGGTTCTTCAATCGATTTGTTGGAGCTAAACTATGAGTATGCAAAAAAATATACTACAGCATGAAATCTTTAAGACAGGGGATAATGTTGTTCCTTTATACAATCATGATGGTAATGCAGTTTTAACAGTCATAGAGCACAAAAAACTTGCAGGACTTTATAATGGTGAAAAAGTTGATTTGCTGTTATTGGATTGCGGTTTTGGCGGAAGAAAGGAAAGGCATCCAAGTAACTTTCGCCAAGCAACTACAGACGAAATTGTAGCAGGTCATAGAATTGATGACCTTCAAAAGCAGATAGATGCGGCAAATGACGTATTGACTGAGCTAAAAGAAAAGTCAGAAGCATTGTATCATCGGTGGCACATATTCAGCGATTCTGTGGCTTTGGCAGAAGCTGAAATGATTGATATGTGTGTCAAAGAGATAGAACAGGCGCTTAATACAGAGGTTTCCCATGGCTGATGTTGTCTATGAGTATGAAGGTCGGTTTAGCTGGTTTGTAGTAGAGGAAACTTTTGGAGGGTTTATTCTCTTCATGAATAACAATTTCCAATACGATTTTACCAATCTTGACGCTGCAAAAAACTGGATAGAAGAGTGTGAGTCAGAATGAGTGTTATAGGCATATGCGATGCATGCAATAGACCAGAAACATGTGAGTTTGTATTTGGTCGATGTTTATGTGATTCATGCCAATATGCCTATGAAGATGCATTTGGTGACGATGACAATGAAAATGATAGTCATGGTGATGAAGATGAGCCAATCTAAGAGTCAATTTAATGTAGGTGATAAGGTCCTCTATGTAGGTTTATGGGGATCTGATTTCAATAAAGTCGATGAGGTTGTGGGCATTATTTGGGATGATCTTCTCCTGCGGAATAAGTATCTCATTAAAGAGTCAGATTCTGGTGAGATACTAACGCAATACGGCGATAACTACCGACTTGCCGAGGCCGATGAAATCGCCGTGGGGCATCGGCTACGATCTAATCATGGGAAAAATATTTGTACTTTCGATCTGAACGGAAAGTCGAAATCGGAATCATTGCTCTAGTATCTTGAAAGAGGTGAAGAAGTGGTAAAAACTTGGCCTAAGCGATAGTTTTTACCAAAGATATTGTCCCTGATCTAATTGCTCATAAGTCTCAAGTGGTTCATCAAAAATAACATCAGAAGGATCGCAACTTAGTGTTGTGGCTGCTTCTTCTATAAGTTTGGCAGTGGCACAATACGATTCACTACTTTCAGTTAAATCTTTTAGAATATCTAAAATATGGTGAACTCTCTCACCGCTTAGTTTAATATATTCACTTGTAATTAAATCAATATGTGCAAAATGATAGTCCCTACTAAAAGGAGCATTATTCTCAGACCAATTTATATAGAATAATGCTGCATCTACTGATTTTTCTTCAATTTTATAAATAAGTTCTTGGTTCAGATGTTCAATCAGTCTTAATGATTTTTCATACTTTATATAAAAGTGTTCAATGTAGCTGAAAAGTATATGAATCTGACAAAACAGCATTGGTAGCAATACATCAACTGAGTATATTTTTTGGGGCAAATGTACTGAGCTATTTTCGATGATTGGTAGACTAATGGTTTCAATATGCCTTTTGCCCGACCAAGCCTTTCTTAAATCATATTTTAGTCCAAATACCAATAGCACATCGTCCCAATCTTCATCATCAGGTAAAATGTCACTAATAGCTTCGTATAATTCTATTAGATCATCTTCAGTACCCGAAATTTTTGCACCTAATGAAAATGGTGTCAGTGTTACTGTTAGCATTGCAAGTCCTAGCTAATTTTTAGCCAAAGAATATAACACTCGATTTGGAACATCTAGACAGGTGGTTAAATAAAGTGAAAAAAGTAAATATGTAACCAGAATGTAAGATTTATGACGAAACTCAAATTGATTGTATAGGCTTCTTTAAAATCTTTTCAAAAGCTATGTTAATCTCGAAAAGTTACAGAGACTGATTCTAAAGGAGAAGAACATGTCTGAATTTTGGAGCTATGATTTTAAAAATGGTTGGATTGAAGAGAACAATTTTATTGAAGAGTATATCGCAATAAATAATGAATCTGACTTAAGTGAAGTAATTAAAGGTCTAGGATATCGAGATGGTACTGGACTTTACCAAATTGAAGATAAACTTCTTGGAAATCCCATAAATCTTTATGAACTAGGCAAGAGTTCTGCTTTGCCAAAGTATCTAGTAGAATTTTGTCCAACTGGGAATGATGTAACTTACTTCACAACGCGAAATTTACCTAGTTTAATTGAATTGTTGAATAAGCTATCACCTCTTGTACATGCTGCCGTTGTTTGTAATCAAATCAATGACGAAACAAATGAAAAATTCGCTTAATTGGAACAATTAATATTGATAATGCCGAATTGATTCACAATCACTCTATGTAAAATTAGGGTGATTTTTTATGTCTAGCAATGATCAAGAACAAAATAGAACTTTTCTTCAATACGATGCACAAGGCTTTATTATTAGTCTAAAACAGGCAGGAAAAGACGTTTCAAAGATCGATAAAACAACCGAAGAGATTCGGGATATTTTATTGAACATGCAGAATGACTTAGAAAAAAACCTGTTAGAAAAATACCCAGATAATAAACAGCCAAAATTAAAACTAAGTGCATTGGAACAGGCACTCATTGATGCACAGATCAAACCAGTTGAGTTTGCGGATTTAATTAGAGAACAAGCTAACCCAATAATTCAAGCTACAGTGTCTTTAGATCGTATTGCGACCTCAATAGAAGATTTGATAAACGAGGCTCAATCTAATAAAGATAATCAAAATTCTAATGATAATTTACCGTCGCGTGAGGCAATAGACCTTGATTCGCCTGAGAGCATTATTCGAGAGTTTAGTGAAGATATTGCTGATACACAGCATGAACAAGAGCAACAAGATCAACCGTCAGAAATTTTAAATCAAAGTGATGTTAATGGTTCAAATGAAAGTGACAGTAGCGAACCTGTACAGCCAGAAAGCACACGAAGTAATCGTGATTCGAGGGGACGTTTTACGGGGGATGGGTCGGGAAATGAGAATAAAACTATATTAGGAAAAATAATTAGAGCCATGGGGTCAGCTTTTAAAGGTGTAATGCCAAGCTCACCACAAGGTGTAGATCCAACTGTAGATGCGATCAATGAAGTTGCAACAGTCTTGTCTCCAGTTAAGCGAGCTGCTGGCTTTATGCTACGGCCATTGACAGGATGGATGAAATCACGCAAACGTAATGAACCTTTGCCCAAGGAACAGTCTGATCATAACCGTAAACAATTAAAGCTATTGCAAAAGCTAATAGATAATCTGAAATCTAAAGGTGGAGTTTTAGGAAGTATTGGTAAGCTTCTTAGTGCTGGCGGCGGGCTGTTAGGTGGCTTATTCGGGGGGCTAATCAAGAACGGCGGCAAAATACTTAAATTTGGTAAAGGTTTGCCTGTTATTGGTGCTGTATTAACGGCAATGTCATTTTCTAATTGGGGTAATAAAACAACCAATGAAAAAGGCGGTGCTGTAGGCGGTACTGCTGGTGGTCTAGTTGGAGGTGCCATAGGCAGTATTTTTGGACCAATTGGCACCATTGCGGGTGCTGGGCTTGGTTCTATAATTGGTGAGAAAATAGGTAGTGCTGCTGCACCTTACATCAAGGAATGGACAGATTCTCTAATCGCTGCTGATATTCCATCAATGATTGAGAAGCTTTTCAGTGTAGCCTTTAAATTAACACCAGGTGGAATTGCGAAATCTTTAGCCGATTGGGGCCGTGAGAAGTGGAATTCTACTTTTAATGGTCAACCGAACCCAAGTTATCTAATGCGCCGTCAGTATGGTGGCAAAGGTGTAAATGGTGGGGAACCTGCTCAATTCGGAGCTGCTGCAAATAATGGGATACTTGGAAAGTATCAGCTATTAGCAGATGAGATTGCTAAAGGAGAAGGTTCTTATACATCAGTGAATACTGGAGGTAATCCTAAGCGTCGAGTTAAAGGTGATTTCCAATCAAAAGTTGAACATAATCTTACCAATATGACTATTGATGAGATCCTATATGCAAATAAAAAGCAATTTGGAGACCCAAATAGAATCAATGCCGCAGGGAAATATCAGATAATCGCTTCTACCCTTAAAAATGTAAAAAGGGAAATGGGCTTAACAGGGAAGGAGAAATTTACACCAGAATTACAAGATCGAATGTTTATGCATTTATTGCCAAAATCAGCAAAGAATTTCGTAGAGGGAAAAGGTGAAAACAAGGAGCGTGCCATTGCCGATATTTCTAGTGTTTGGTCATCTGTTGCAAACCCAAGTACAGGGAAAACAAGTCATCAAGATGGGATAAATAAAGCTTCGGCTAATTCAATTAACCGTATTGGTGTTGCTCTTGATTCTGCTAAAAATACATCTAATATTCAGGGTGGTGCTCTAACCAACCAAAATATAAGTAATTCCAAAACAGCAGAATCAATAATTCAAAAAGCAAAAACAAATGTTCCTGTATTGAATATGCAATCCTCAGTTACACCTGCTGCCGCTAGAATAAGTAGTCTTGGGGCGAGCTTTAACCCTACAAAAATGGAAACCAAAATTCAACCTGCAAAGGAGTTTCTGACATCACCTGCTCCACAGGAAGTTGTTGTTAAGAATCAAAATAGTGGTACTATCAATCAAAATGTGAGCAACAGATTATTAGCTCATGCAATAACAGGTGGTTTAGGGATGGGGGAAAATTGGAATGGGTAAGAGACAAAAATTAATTGTATTCATTGGCACTTTTTTCATTTTTGGTTCAGCATTTGCGGAGCCGAATCAACAAAAAGTAAAAACATGTGAAAAAATTTTAGCCGCAGGTATGTTCAATGGACTATTAGAGGATGTATGTGGCTTTGAAGGAAATGTTAAAGCACATCTATTAACTTTGTATGATGACAGTCAATGTAGAAGAATTCTTCCACAAAAAAAGGTAGATAAAATTGCAGAGGATGTTTTGGTAGATACAAAAAAGAGAATTACTGCTTATAGTAAGCATACTTTCTGTGAAGAAAATATGCAGCCATATGTTGATTTAAAGAAAGAATTTAAATAAAAAATAGCTATACAATTATATTGTAAGCAAGGAAGCTTTTGTTCATTCAATTACGGGTGGCTTTGACGTGTGTGGAAACAGAAATGGATTTAGATATAAATAGTATTGATACACGCCTAGTTAAAAAGGCAATTGAGGAGGGTAATTTAGATTTATGTAAAATTATCATAAATAGTGGTTTTAATTTTCAAAGTAAAAGATTTGATGGTTTAAGATATTTAGCGGAAAAAGTAAGCTATCCTATTGATTATGGGAATCAGTTTAACTTTACCTATCAATCAGAAAAGTATAAAAATCAGTTGTTAATTTTAAACCTCATGTTGGCAGAAAAATATAGAAATATTGAAGATATATACGGTTTAAGCCCTTTGGAAATAATGATTTCAAAGGGAGTTATAGAGTTTGTTGAAGCCATGTTGGTAAGTGGTATCATTCCAAATGGAAATTGTTTTATAGAGGCTTGTTATCATAGAGATTTTGAGATTTTTAAACTGTTATTAGTATATGAGCCAAATTGCAGAAAAGAAATTAATAGAAATTATTTACACAGAGAACATCCCACTCACATGATATTGTCTTTTGATGAGGATGAAAATCAGTGGCATAAATATAAAAGTATTGATGATGTTGAAAATTATTGTTCTGCACATCCGCGCCTATATGCAACGATTTATAAATTGATTTTGGGTGAAAAAGTAAATAATAAAAATACATCAGAAAAATTAAAGGATCATTTAGATAAGTATATCATTGAGCTAGAGATTTTTTATAGTCTATTGAGTAATTTATATCCACCAATAGATATGGAATCTTTGAATTTAAAAGCAAAAGTGGCAGAAGATGAATTTAATAAAAGAATGGTTGAAAAAATCAATATAGTTTCAACTGATTTAAATTTTTTTAATATTAAAAACTCAAAGGAGGCTTTCCTTTATGTTAACAAAAAATATGATTATATGATGGAAGGTGAGAATTTTAATTTTAGGAAGCTGATAGCGAATGAGTCATTAGAAAAGGCAATGAGTGAAATAATACCATTGCATATTAAAACATCATTAGAAAATAGTATAACTTTAAGTCAAATTGCAATGGATTTGAAAACGACAGAAAGAAAGCTAAAAAACTATATGAATAAGAAAGGTTTAATGTAAAGCTAGAGGTTTGTAATATCTTTTTATATTAGATAGAATAGACTAAATCAATATAAAATTTTGATTTTTATCTATAAATAAACAAGGTTTAAATGTATGTCTGAAAAAGCTACTGGTACTGTTAAGTGGTTTAACGAAACTAAAGGATTTGGTTTTATTCAAGCTGATACTGGCGAAGATTTATTTGCACATTTCAGTGAGATTCAAAGTAATGGCTTTAAGATTTTGATTGAAGGCCAGCGTGTTTCTTTTGTTGTTGGTCAAGGCAAAAAAGGACCGCAAGCTACTCTGATCACAGTAATCTAACTTAGTTAGATCAGAGAAAAGGCTCACCATCGGTGGGCTTTTTTTATGTGCTACACTTTAGTAATAACCTGTTAGAAGACTTCTTAATAGGTCTTGTATTTGGTCTCTAAATTGGTTATCTTAATCTCGTAGTCAATTTTAACTTCGCGAAAAGGACGCGAGCAATTTTAAGATAACCACTTCTAATAAAATTATTGATGCCTACTACCGTCAAATTAATCAACAACAAACAAGCGAGTACCATATGAATCACATCATCCACAGTCGATTTGTGGCTAGTGTTTCAGATCTTAAAAAGAATCCAATGGAAGTCGTTGGAAATGGTTTTGGTGAAGCTGTGGCAATCCTAAATCGTAATAATCCAGCCTTTTACTGCGTACCAGCTGAGATGTATGAAAAGCTGATGGATTTGATTGAAGATAAGGAACTTTTGAAGCTAGCAGAACAAGTCGATGATACTGAAACAGTTAAGGTGTCAATTAATGACTTACGAACTAGAGTTCGAAAAGAACGCCCTAAAGAAGTTTGAAAAATTAAACCCGCAAATTGCTGAACAGTTTATTCGTAAGCTGGAAGCTATACTTGAAAATCCTAAGATCCCCAAGAATAAGCTTAGTGGATCGGTCGATCTATATAAAATTAAGCTGAAAGCGGCTGGATATAGATTGGTGTATAAGGTCAAAGATGAAACAGTAGTTGTTTTAGTTCTTGATGTTGATCGTCGAGATACGATTTACAAAAACCTTTGATATTTAGGAATTTTAATACTAGGGCCTGTTAATTTGTATTAGGTAGTTAGGCCATATGCTACTATGCTTTTTAACAGGAAAAAGGTAAAAGTGTATTTAAAGTTCTATGAAGAAAAGCAGCATTGAATATTTAAGAAATTCAAATAGATCAACATCCAATAGCAAGGGATTACTGGAAGGATACAAGCTTTATTTAGAAATGAATGAGCGCAAAAATGAATACATGAGTAGATTGGTGTATGTGCGAAAGAACATACCTGAAACCGAATATCTACTATATGGTGTGAAAAATCAGGATGAATTAATTATTAAGTTGGATAAACTTTTTGTGGTAAATGCTATTGTCAGCATGCAAAAAGAAAACTAAATATTGGAACAGCCTAATAAAAATATTGGAAGTTAGGCCAAAATGACATTAACTTACTTAAGGATAGTGTCATGGGCTCTTTAAATTTAGCTACGGTTACACCAGATACACCGTATATCAAAAAAATCAAAGCCGCCTTGGAAAAGGCAACAGGTCAATCAATCCCACTGGTTGAGGTCAAAAAGGTCCAGCGTAAAGCTGGTGTAAGTGTAGTTCCTGTATTTCTTGTCTTTGCTGGTGGGCAAGAACTTAACTTATTCGCCCGCGCAAGTGCAGATGTGATCAAAGCAGAGCTGAATGGTAAAGAGGTTATCCTTCCTGGTGATTTTAGTGATGACTACCAGCAAACTTTTGACAATGCAGTTTCTGGCCTTGCAAAGCTGATTCGTGAATCACAATCTAAAGTAGAGCAACAAAACCAAAAAGATAAGGTTAAATTGCCACCACGAAAAAATCGTAGTATCCAACAACAGATTGGCGATAAACGTGAAGAAGAAAAACAGCTTGATCAAGAGCTGATTGATATGACAGCTCAGCGAGACCAGCTACAAGTACAATTAGAACAAGCACAATCTAATTCAGCTGCAGCTTAAACAAATTGGATCAAACGGCTACTTTAGGTAGCCTTTTTAATTGGAACAATCAGAAATTTTATAATGCCATTGCACCTAACCTTAACTTAAAGTTTGGGAGTCTGACATGTATCAAAATTTTCAATCCGTAATCGTTGATCTTTTTATTGTTACTAGTTTTTTAGTGCAGGTATGCCTTGCATTAGACGCAGTTAAAAAAATGATACAACCATTGGTTTTATTGCTTGATAAAGGGGTGACAGACCTTATTTTTAACAAGGCAAAAAAGCTAATTTATATACTATCGGGGTTCGTTCTTATTATCTCGATTTTGGTGACTTGGAGACTATTTGAGTTGCTTACATTTTTTGAAGTAACGGGCTGGGGCAAGTATATCTTATTGGGTGCATTCACGATTTATAGTTTCACATTTCTGGGTATTTTCATTTTTTGTAAATTGTTGCTCATGACTGCCCAAAGGTCTGGAATATGATTGATTACACCAAAATCATGGCAATGATTGAGCACTGGCTTCAGTCAGAGGTCAACGGATATTTTGGATCTGATTATGGTCCAGATTGGAATAGTCTTTTCCTTGGGCCTTTAAGTGCGCCTGTTGCGAACACATTCATTGAAAAAATGAAAAGCGATATTCCTATTCTAAAACAATTAAGCCCTGATCAACTCCAATTATGGTCACAAGATGAAGGCTTTGAGACCAAGGTTATTTATCTACGTGTGGCTAATCAAGTAGCCATCAATTTGAACCAGGTGCGGGATATGCAAGTAGCACGAAACGGAGAGACTTTTGATGTTGACGCAAGCTGATTTTGAAGCACGCCTTGTAGCGAATTTAGATGATTTTGAAATTCTTGAACGCTACAACGCCCAAGATCCAATCGTATTAAAATATTTACGTTCACTTGGCGCGTACTTGGCCTTATTTAGTCAAGACGTCGATATCTCAGAAATTGAACCATTCTTAAAAACGAGAGATAGATCAATTATCGCGGATGCTACAAACAAAGGTATTTTGCCTATTGGCATGCCGACTCAACACATCATCGAAGTCATCAATCGCTCTTCAAATAGCATTACCCTTAGTCAGGGACGAATTATTGAAGATAATAGCGGTGGTCGACCTTGGCGATTGCTTCAGTCAGTCACTGTAAATGCCGGTGAAATAGGTGAAGTGTTGGGCGAGCAAAGTGAATATAGGGAAGTTGAATACACAGTTTCTAATACAGATACTTTTCATCGTGTACAGCTTCTCCTACGCGAAGATTTATCGCTGGCAGGTTTAACGGTTAGAGATAATGCAAATCAAACCTATAACTTAAAAAAACGCTGGATGAACGTTCCTCCATTAGATTTTGCATTTAATCTTACAACCGATAGCTTACGTCGTTTGTTTATTGAGTTTGGCGATGATGAGCGAGCGGGAAGAACTGCACAAGCGAACCAAGTGTTTACCTTTGGGTTATTAGAAACATATGGAGAGGTTGAGATATCACGCTTGAAAGATGCATCGCTTGTAGATGTTTTAACAACTGACGAAACTAAAGTATCAGTCCGTTTTAAACAGGGTGGCATTGTTAGAGCAGGTGCTGATCCGTTAAATATATCGCAATTAAAAGTCTTATCTTCTTACCCAGCTCTCTATGATGAAAATGCAGTATTCCTTGGTAATTTTGATTACTCAGTTCGGCAAAAATTTATGGCTCGTTGCCATTTTATTGCTGTATGGAATGAAAATGAACAAGACCGCTACTATGGTGTGACTTATCAGGATATTAATCATTTACACATTGCTATAGTTGCGAAAAACGAAGCAGAACAGGCTAATCTTGAGCTAGAAATTATTCAGTATATTGGGCAATTAGATAGTTTGTATAAGGACCGCGTTAAAGTTCATGCTGTAATAGAAAAACCTTTTGCACTTACATTAAATGGTCGTTTAGCTGCAGTACATGATCTAGATGGAGTTAAGGCTCAAATCAAAGGTTTATTGGTTGATCGATATGGCCGTTCAAAACTTAGTGCCAGTCGTTGGCTGGTGAATGGTTTTAACTCACAAGAAATATCCACACAATTGAGAAAAAACATAACTGCATTTCAGGACAATATTAGCGACTTCTCTTTGATAGTTCCTATTGCATTAAATAAGCCACATGAATGGGTCTACATTGCCCAAGATAGTATTACATTGAATCTTGAGCGAACCGCGGAAACGGGGACGGCATGGATATTTTAAATTTTACACGTCCTGTAGATGAGCAAGCTAATAATCATGCAGGTTTAGAGACAGCGATGTCAAAGGCTTTTAAACAAGTCTTTGCAGATGTATTTCAAAACCAACTTCAAAACCTTTTAGATTATGGTGCACCCCATATAGGGAGTCCAGAAGTTATTGAGCGTTTCTCAAAACAGGATGGATTAGTTGTCTTGCGTCGACCTGTGTCATCGGACCAGTTGATGCGTGTGATTTATGCAAATTGGTCCAGTATTGCGAGTGAGCGCGGTCTAGGTTTTCTAGAGTTTGTGATGCGTATGCTATGGACTGATCAATGGGTCATTAAACGGATGTGGCATCCTATTAGTACTTATACCAATTATCCGCAATACATTATTGATGAGGAACGGCCAGATCACTTTCTCACTAGTCGGATTCAAATCACAATTGATGAAACAGTGGATCTATCCGAGATCGTTGAACTATCTCCAATTCTTCGAAAATTAGTACCAGCCAATATTGTTGTGAAAGTAAATGCCAAAGAATTAAATGTAAATGGCGAATTTCCCATTGGGGTGGGACTTATCAGCAAAACGTTTCTAATTCAAGATCATAGTATTGGTATTGGAACTAACTAGAACTGCAAAATCTAAGCAATGGTTTTATGTATTTGTTTGATTAAGAAACAACATAAACCATTGTTAGGATTAATACATGTCTCAAGACAATAATGAACAACATGCACTTACCACCGATGTCGGCAGTGATGGCAATCTAATCATAGAGCAGTTTCTTGGATTTTCAGGTAAAGAACTACCTGAAGATGAGTTTGAAAAAGTTTTAGAGGGGCAGGTAGTTGAAGGCGTTACGACTTACAAACCTGCGACTTATTACAACATTTCAGCAGATCCTGACTCTTTAGATTATAACCAACCTTTTGATATGCCTATTCACTTTCAAGATGGTCCGACAGTCATTGATGGTGTGAATGGTGTTACCAGTGAGTCACTTTTAAAAATATTGATTCATCGTACTAAGTATTTAGATAGCAAAATTCCATCAGATCAAAATAAACAAGCCATTACAGCGATGGAAACTGCTTTAGCTGCATTTGATGCACGCACAGCAGAACGCCAAGCGCGTGGTATTGAAGGTCAACAAGCGGAATAACTTTTAACTCAGCCCTAAGCAAGTTTGCCTAGGGCATTTTTTATTCTTATGAGGATTGCAAAATGCGTATTAGTCATATGTCTTTGATGGGTGTTTTAGGGGCAATATTTAGTGGAACAAGTGCAATAGCAGGTGATGCTATTCCTCGATCTCACAGTAAATTTACTTTACCTGAATACACACCAACTAAGGTCGATAAGAAGCCGAATAAGGTTAGCCAAAAGAAACGTCGCCTTAAACTTCGTCGTTTAGGTCATAAATAACATGTGGAGTTTACCAATGAAATTAATCGTAATGATTTTGTTGGGAATAGTTCTATTGGTTAATTGCCTAATCTGGTTGATCGCATTAATCACTCCATTACTTATTGAACGACGAAAAGGTCATCAAAATGCTAACTAAAATTTATTGTCCAATTCATCAAAATACTCAATATATTGATTTAGCTTATGTCGAGTATGTTGAATCAGCAGAAACCAAATATTGTGCTAATTGGGTACCAAATCAAGGTAAATATACAGAGGTCACATTTGGGATGAAAAGTGGAAATGTTATCCATGTGACGATGGAAAAATCGAAGCTTGAAACACTTATGAAAATAGAAGTTGTTGAATAATGTGTCCATTGGAACTCATCATTAATTAACCTTTAATCGACTGTAAAAATAACCCTAATACATAAATATTAGGGCTTTTTCATGACTGCTTTAAAAGGTCGTAAAACGAAAAGAATTACATATAACCTATATGATCGGGGGCGCTTGCACTCTGGAAAAGACCGTAGCAATGTTGATATGAAAGCTATGATCGCCCAAATAAATGATCCTTCCGTTCAAGACATGATTAAGTCAGGCACTTTTTGGGGTTATAACGGTCATGAAATTCGCCGTCGCTTCGGAATGAATCCACCTGATTCAGTCATTATCGATGGCAAAGTTGTCTATTTAGAGCGTTCTATTCGTACTTTAGAGTCCACGGCAAAGCCGAATGGTGATGTAACACACGTTCATGAGTTTCTAGAAAACGAATCGGGTGAATATGCTCGTAAGCAATATCTTGCACGTGCAGGTGGTTTTAGCTCTGCTCAAAACTATAAGCGGGCAGGTCTAGGTCTTATCCCTGTTGGCTTTTATGGTTTTGATTACGTCATGCAGCCTAACTATGCAACCAATGTGGGTGATGGTCAATTATTCGATGGTTTAGCAATTCCCGAAGAACAAGACGGATTAATCGCAAGTTTTGATGATGCTACGGATGTCACTCAACTTTCAGCAGCTGATGCAATGATTGCACACTTATTAGAACAACAAATTCTAAGAGATTTTGACAATATTCATATTCAATCAGAGCTCTTAAACATGAATGGTCAAGCACTAGATCAAATTGATGTGTTGGCTAATCAGATTGCCGGTCGTGAAAGGAGAGAAGCACTCCAAGCACAGCGTAAACAAGATCTAAGTACAGGTTTAGTAGGTGTAATACGCTCGTTTGATTCTGTATGTGAAGAGGCAGACACACTTCTATCTCAAAGTGATTTAGCACGTATGCGACTGAATGGTGAAGCACCAAGCCAAAATAAAACAAAGCCACGCCTGTTTAAAAGTATCTTTGGATTCGGAGGGTAAAACTTATGTCTTTACCTAAAGATTCTCTTAAATGTATTCAAGATGCTTGGTACAAACTTTTAGTTGATTTCCGCGCCTGGTATATGCCTGAGACGATTCTGACAAATGAATGGAAAAAGCGAGATATAGGAATAGCTATTAAATCTTGCCCTAGTCGAATGATGGACGACTCTGAAGCAATGTTGGCAGAGTATCGTAAAAATCAAAATGCTGATGTTGTTGCGGGTGCAACGGCGTTTATGCCAATTATGTTGACTGCAACAGCTGCAATTGATCAGCCACCGGATACGATGCAGCTGATACCAATGCCATATTTTGTACCAATCTTAATAGGTGATAAACAGGTCAGAATTCGATTAATTGCCAAGACTGTAAGAGCACAAATAGCATTCTTTGCTACGAATTCGCATGATGCAAAATCTGTATGTGATCAGTTTTGTACTTATGTTCAGGATGAAACTAAACGTCGTTTCGCCGTACCGTTTGATATGGGGATGGGGCACATTCAAAAAAGTACATTTACGCTTGTAGAGAATCAGTTATTTCCTTCTCCAGTACCAAGTGAAGCAATCAATCTTTCAATATTTACAGTGGATGCTCAGCTTATCGGTTATGCACCGCAAATTATTGGCCTTGGTGGACCTTTTGATAATGATACGGGCAATGGATACAACCCAGATGGATCGGCAGTTGAAACGCCTATAAATGATTCTGTTGTTGTACAGGCGGACCAATTTGCAGATGACGGTCATACGCGAGTTTTAGCAGATCGTGACACGGGTGAGATAACTGTGGAGCGTATCAATGACTGAAATTATTAAGATTGATGCCCGAGTAACTGGATTTTCAAATGATCAGGTTCGATTAATTAGTCTATGTTTCCCCGATTCAGGTGAAATTTTAGTTCAGAAAATTGATATTTTCACGACTTTGCCAGTTAGACCTGATCAACAAGCAGATACGATTGTTGTCACAGATTCGCCTAATTTAATTCAAAACTGGCAGCTAAAATTTGATCCTAAAGAACATTTAGAAGAAGTAATTAGAGTCTATCAATCGTCGTTTAGAGGTGGGCTCGTCGAATTCGAGACTTCATTAGAACGTTATAATCCAATGAACATTTTGCAAGTCCGTAAAATTGATAAAAATGGACTGCAGCAAGAATTTGATAGTAGCTCTTTAGACAATGGGCATATTGCCGCTCTCATTTCAATTTGGGCAAGTAATCGAATTGCCGTATCTCATGCTGTTACATCTAAAGAGGAAGTAAAAGAAGAATACATTGATAGAACTATGTTGCCGTTTAGCATTTAACGGTGATGTATGGCTCTAAAACCTCTTAAAGATATCCCTGAGTGGTGGGAACTCTGTGCACGTTATCGATATGACATTTATGCCTTTGCTGTTGAGGCATTAGGTGTTACACCGACGTGGCAACAAGAATTACTTTTTGAATCTATCCAGTTTGATGGTAGCCGTACTTCTGTAGCTTCAGGCCATGGTTGCTTTGGTAAAGGCACAAAAATACGCTTAGCAAACGGCAAATGGAAACGTGTCGAAAAAATAACAATAAATGATGCCGTAATGGGTATAGATGGCTTTACTCCGCGTGAAGTCATCAAGGTCGTCCAAGGTTATCAAGAGCTTTATCAATTTGAGTATGCCAATGGCTCAAAGCATGTTTATAACAAATCGCATATTCTTTGCTTAGTCTCACTTGAAACTAAAAACGGCTGGAAAGCTGGTGATACCATGGAAGTATTGGTATCGAAATATCTAGAGTGGCCTGAAGAAACCAAGCAACAATTTGCAGCCTATGAATTTAGACATAGAAAACTTTGGCCTGTAAAAATAAAAAATGTTACCGCTTTGGGGGAAGGTGACTATTACGGCTTCGTACTCGATGGAGATGCAACCTTCCTCACAGCTGATGGTATGGTCCATCACAACACGGGTAAAACCGCTTCAGCTGGTATTGTTGCTTTATGGCATCTCTTATTCTTTGATGAATCAATCACGATGTTTACTGCTCCCCAGATCGGGCAGTTAAAGAAACAAGTCTGGAAAGAAATCAGTATTAACCTGGCACGGCTTAAAGCTGGTCCATTAGCTTGGCTTGCTGATTATGTTGGTTATCAATCTGAATTAGTCTATATCAAAGGCTACAAGGAAAAGTGGTATGTCTTTGCCAAAACCGCACCAAAGCACCAACCAACAAATTTAGCAGGGAACCATGCAGACAATTACTTGCTTTGGGGTGATGAAGCGAGTGGTATTGCAGATGAAATTTGGGATGTAGCTTTAGGAGCATTAACACACGTAGATAACCGTGCTGTTATGACATCTCAGCCAACCCGTAATGCGGGTATGTTCTATGAAACACATCACAAGTTAAGTCATAGGGCTGGCGGTGTATGGATAGCATTAACGTTCAATGGTGAAGAATCACCACTTGTAAGTAAGCAATCATTAGAAGAACAACGACAAAAATACGGTAGCCGTGATGATCCACAGTATCAAATCCGTGTTTTAGGGCAATTCCCTGATCGCGCTGATGAGTTCTTAATTACCAAACGTCAAGCCGAAGATATGTACGTCGGTGCATCGATATTTGAAGAACATATTTTTGGTTATGTCATCACTGTCGATGTGGGGGGGGGTGTGGGCCGTGATGACTCTGTTATTGCTGTTTCTAAAGTATGGGGTGAGGCACAATGGGGTGATCGTGCCCGACGTGTAGAAGTAGTTGATATTCCTTTGTGTAAGAACAGGGATGATATCACTGAGCTCTTAGCCAAGATTAATGAGTGTATCCTCAAATATCCTAATGCAACTCTTGTAGTTGATGATAACGGGGCAGGTAAAGGCTTAGGACAACTTCTTAAGAAAAATGGTATTTGGTATATGCCAGTGTATTGGGGCGGTGCTTGCTTCAACAATGATAATCGTAAAGAGTATGTGAACAAGCGTGCATTGGCCTATGTTTGTCTAAAACGTGCTATTGAGTCGGGAAGATTCAAAGTTAAAACCAAGAAATACAAGGTCAAGATTCAGGACCAGATTATAAAAATTCCATATACTTTTGATGAACATAGCCGATACAAGATACTAAGCAAAGATGAGATGAAGCGCCAAGGGATTAAATCACCCGATTTGGGCGATGTTTTTGCATTCTTGTTCCTAGAAAACGTATTCTATACGGAAGCATATGAAAGTGTGGTAGTTGCAGATGATAGTCCAGAGGCACAAGAGCGAGCAGCGCGCAAATCAAGGTTTGACAAGCTGAAAGAGGCAGCAAAGACAATTGAATAGAGTATTTGGAACTTAAGGAAATTTTAGCCAAATCATGGAATTAATATTCAAACTTAATTAAAAGTTTGGATTGAAATATGGATTTATATAATCACCCTCAATGGAAAAAAGATGTACTAATTTATCAAAATGATATTAAGAAGTTTGCGGTTGATGCATTTGGATTTATTCCTACATGGCAGCAAGCACTTTTTTTTGAAAATATTCAGGTCAATGGTAATCGGGTGTCAGTCAAATATGGATGGGGTTGTGACGAAGCTATGATGGATGCATTCGCAATCACTATTTTGCATAACTTATTGTTCAAAATCGATTCCTGTACATTAATCCTGACGCCACAGAAAGATATCAAGCATTTAGTTTTAAGGGAGTGTATAGCAGGATTTATTAAGAAGATATCTCAAAATGCTTTGGTGTACTTAGCTAAATATATTGTTGGAAAAGCTAAATCATTTTGCATCAAAGGACGGGAATATTTTGCAAATGTAACAATAAAAAGGGAACAAAGTCGAAATGAACCTCACTCAATAGCAGGGACATTCAGCGAAAACTATCTATTGATTGTTATTGATGCAGCAAGAATTAATCAGTCATGGTTAGAAGTTGGTTGTGGTAGTTTGGTCCATCATGATAACAGATGTATATTTTCGCAGAAAATGGATACTGATATATCCTCAGAAGGCTTTTTTTATCATACCCAGCACAGTGAAAAATGGAAATCATTAACATTCAGTGCGGCTGAGAACCCCTTATATGAATGGGATGAACACGGGAAACTCGCTATAGCCTCAGATTTAAAGCCGTGTATTGTTGATGGAAATTTTTTTAAGAAGTCAAACTAGATTATATAAATGTATTTGGAACTAACCGCCTGAGAAAGAGTACTTCTAGAACAGAATAACCATAGTGGACAAATGGGTGAACTATGGTTATTCAATATTATTTAACAGATGCTGGGAAAGGCGTGGCACTTAACGCAGCAAGTCTAGGCTTGAATGTTTCTTTATCCCATATCGCTATAGGCACTGCTAAATATGAACCACTGACAGCATTAGGGAATTCTTCTTTAGTTGCTGAAGTAGGTCGCTATCCATTAAATGGTGGAGGGGTAGAACCTAATTCTCACACATTGAGATTTGTATCAAGTATTGAGCCGATTATTACTGCTGATGGTTTTGAAATAGGTATTTATACCGATGCTGGTGTTCTTTTTGCGATTGCTGCTACAACAACAAATACTCCTCTTATTCGCTTAGTGGAAAATATTGTCACCATTTCTACTTTTGGAATGATACTTTCTACAATTAATCTTGCAAATCTGATCGTTACGATTGACCCAAATACACCAATCTGTATTGCTTTGATGAATCAGCATTTAGATCATCCCAATCCACATCCGCAATATGCCTTAAATGTCGATGTAAATGCATTCAACAAGTATTCATTACTTGAAAAGCATATTTTGGATTTAACTGCTCTGGACTCGAACACGTATTACCCGGTCACTATCGATCTAAGAAGTCGACAAGATTGTAAATTTTATATTGATACACCGCTATATACCTATACTTGTCCTTGGTCCACGCACCACTCAAACACTTTTAATATTTATGCGGAGTGGAGCGATTATAGGCTAGCGTGGGGTGAAAACCTTGGTCTTAGGAATATCGATAAATTTCAATTTGTTTGGTCTGAAAAATCACCAATTATTAAAATAGATCAAATTTATTTTAATAGTCACGAGTATTTTTACGCTCGTGGTGGGACAAAATACATTCTTTACACTGAAAAAGGATTATCTCCTGTCTTACATACTAGTAGCCAACACTTTGAGGCTATAGGTTCAGTTAATGATCTACATACATTTGATCTAAATTTGATCAATGTTAATGACGTTAACCCCACAATGTTTCCGGAACCAACTTTATTAAAAAAACGTGAACATTTGGATGCATATGATCCACATCCACAATATGCTCGCCAAACAGATCTTGAAAATGAGCAATTATGGCGTACTCAGGCAGATGCAGATTTATTGCAGAGAATAGGTTGGGAGAGCGATGCCCGCATTACAAATGACAATCAATTACAGGGAAATATAGATCAAGAACGAGGCTGGCGTGAGAGTGCAGATAGTAATTTACAGCAACAACAGAATACAGAACGTGACTCGCGAATCTATAGCGATAACTTACTGAATGACAAAATAGATCAAGCTAATACTGCAAGAGTTAATGCAGATAATGCATTGTCTGATCGAGTAACGATTTTAGAAAATGCCCCACCACTACAAGTGATTGGGGTGGGTCAATCAATTGTTGATGTTAAGAGTAATCGAGCTGCTAATACAACCTATTGGAATACAACAGGTCGAGCAATTGAAGTTTCGATAGTTGTGCGAGCGTACCACGATGGAGGCAATCAACCGGTTAATCTATATGTAAACACCATTTTTCGAGCTGGAGCTCAATGTGATGTGGGTCCGGGTGGGTGGGTAGTTTCCACATTATCATCAGTTGTGCCAGACGGAAGCAACTACAGGATAAACTCAGGTGAGGTTGTGGCTTGGACGGAGTTACGATAATGAAATATTTTAAAGATTCTAATGGCCAAGTTCATGCACTTGAATCGGATGGTTCTCAAGATCATTTAATTTTAAAAGATATGAAAATGATGACTAAAATCGAAATTGATCATCATTTATATCCTGAAAATTATTTAACTGAGGATGAAAAGAACAGAAATTATTTGAATTCTTTACAGCCACTTGAGAGACGTCAGTTTTTACGAGCTCTAGTTGAGTACAACGAATACGAAAATCTGAAAAAAGCAATTGGAGACATTGGCGATAATAAGCAAAGAAGCATTGTAGAAATTGAGCTGAATGAAAGTAGAATTTTTGGTCGACTCAATGAATATACATTGATTATGTTTTCACTCATTGGTTTTGATGAAACTAAAATTAATGACTTCTGGGAACATGGGCTACTCCTATGATCAACGAATATCGAAATGCCATAAGGGACCATATAAATAGAAATATTCAGCAAGGGAAGTTGAATAATCTAGTTGTTTGGGATGTACAGTCGGATGAGGCAAAGGATCCAACACTATTGAGTTTCCGTATCTACGGCACCCGTCAGCATGTTGATGTTATTCAGGTTGCTTGTGGAGTAAATGGTATTTGGGAGAAATTGCCAGAGAAGCGTATAGCTGTACCATTAATTATCGATGTTTTGCGCTTGCGTAACGAATACGTTTTGTAGGAGGGAATATGTCTAATAATGACCATTTCCAACAAGCCTACTTGCAAATGCAAGAAGCATTAAAAAACGGAAGCTTGCGTAGAGACTTGCAAGGGCGAAGAAGTCAAGATAATAAGCAGCGTGCATTTGCTGAGAAAGAAATTGAATTTGATGATCGCGGTCGGAAAATTCCACGACCAATGTTTTTACGCCCTGAAGATATTGCTAAAGGTAAAGACTACGATGTTGAAAAGGTTCTATATACAACATTAGGCCTACAACCTGGTGAGCCACCACGTCGAATTACCAGAGATGATATTCTAGCTTTTCAAGACAATATTCTGCTACTGAAGGACCAGTATAAGAAGGGTATTACCATTCAGAATATTATTAATTTGAGTTTGGCTGATGATATCCAAAGAGCAAATGAACAAATTTATTTAGCGGTACCCTTAAGTCGAAAAAGTGGATTAGTTCACTTTCTCACAAATGCAGGTCCTAATAGTAAAGTACAAAATCACCATGTTGAAGTTGAATTTACTAATTTCACATCTGTTGTTTTTGACATTAAAAAAGAAGCAATTTCAACCGTTAAAAATAGATTGGCAAACGGAAAAATTAGATTTGAGTGTGATTGTGAACGGCATACATTCTGGTATCGATACATGGCAACAATCGGAGGCTATTGTTTAGGCCGTCATGAAGGGGGATTTCCTAAGGTAAGAAATCCGCATTTGTCCGGTGTAGCATGTAAACACGTTCTTCGTGTTGCTAAATGGATCACTTCACCCGCTGGTATCCAATATTTAAAAAAACAAGTTGAAGCAGATCGTAAAAAACAAGTTGGAGCCCGTTATAAGCTTTCTGATGCACAAATCAATGACCAGATCAGCCAGCAAGTTGAAGATTTACAAAATGGTATGTCTAAACCAATTGTCTCTAATATCCAAAAAGCTGAACAGGAAATGATGCGACGGGCAGAAAAAGTCGCCAAAAGGCATTTTGCTAAGCAGATGAAAGAAATCAAAGC
The DNA here is from genome assembly GCF_013072695.1 of Acinetobacter sp. Ac_5812. Classification (GTDB taxonomy): domain Bacteria; phylum Pseudomonadota; class Gammaproteobacteria; order Pseudomonadales; family Moraxellaceae; genus Acinetobacter. The sequence goes on along the minus strand of NZ_LXUK01000022.1, from coordinate 938,047 downwards.
ACTTGAAAATAAGATGCATAAGTTAATGGTTCAATCACGCCTTGAGGCTGTAATCCACACATTGAATAAAGATAAACAATCTCAAGCTAAACGCATGGCAGATTTGTGGGTAAGAAACGAAATCAGCCAAGATGATTTTGATATTTATATGAGAGGTCTAAATGCTAAATAGTGCAGTAAATCGTGTAGCAAATGGCCGTCATCTTGCAGCAAGACGTGTTGTGATGAACACATTAGGGAGTATTCCAACACAAGTATGGCGTAAGCGTATTGTTTACAGTAATCCTATCGATGCAGAAAAGCCTGTAGACCTTTTATCCTTTGAGGCAAATGCATTATCGATTCAGGATGAGCCTAACTACGAATATGATCCACTCGGGTTTGCGTTTGTACTTCCAGATAAATTTAATGGGGGCGTAATTCATAAAAATAGCAGTATGAATAACCCAAGTGATTTAACACTCATCGTACAAATTGCAGCTTATAACGCTGAATTAGACACGCTCAAAGAGCAAATTAACCAAATCCCAGATTTAGAGTTTCAGGAAGGGGATTTACTGGCATTAATGATTTATGAAGGCTTTATTGTCTGGTTTGAAATTGTGCATATCACAGGTCAAACATTAATGTCTGATTTTGGCAAAAAGTACGTGTTGAATCGCCGTGATGAGTTGGGGTTGGACCCTGTTAAATCGGAAGTGGAACTAAGGGTGGCAATCAAAATGTTAAGAGATTTAATAGAGTTTAAGCGCGGTGAACAATTTTTTACTTCAGTAAGCTTTTCAGATTTGGAAACAGAACAACCTATAGATATTACTTCCGATATGGTTATTGAAGCGGTAGTGAAAAGCAATGCAAACGAAGACATAGCTACGCTGATATCTAGCCCAGATTTAAATCAAATAGGGTTGGTTGATTTGGAATCATTGGGTACAACCGAAATGTGGAAAGTAGGATTTGCTCAACTAGAAATATCATTGAAAAGCCAAGGTAAATTGCTAGGCCAACATGTTATTGCTTTCAAGGTGATTGAATAATGAAATCAAAAGCACATCTTAATCTTGGGGGTAGCCGTCCTTCAAATTGGGGAGCTGTTAAAGGCAATATCGATGACCAAGTCGACTTAATACAGTTACTTTCTACTAAAGCAGATAATGATGAATATATCGCTTTAGTACAAAGAGCAGATGAGTTAGAAGGTGAATTAGGAGGTAAAGCCGATTTAGTTCAAGGAACTATTCCTGAGTCACAATTACCTAATTCATTAATTCAATTACAACCTCAGATTAATGATTTAGGTATTAATAAACTTGATAAAATTGAATATCAACAACATTTTAGGGGATTGCATGATAGCTATGCAAAACTCATAGAAGCAATCCCGATTGGTAATGATGGGGATTACGCACATATTAAAGAATCACAAAATTTTGGACGATTATCTGCAATCTGGAGTGGTACACCTGGTGTTTGGAATATTTCTGGAATAAATGTCGGATCTAATACCGATGAGGTACCAGAAGGCAATCAAAACCTATATTTCAAAGTAGAACGTGTATTGGTATCAGTGATCAATGGATTCAATCCGGTAAACACAGCTATTATTGCAACTGATACTGTTGTTCAAGCCATAAGCAAGGCTCAAGGTCAGATCAAGAATATCATTGATAATTTTGCGTCAAATGTCAGATCAACATTGTTAACAGGGCTGAATACAAGTAATGCGACTAAAATTGTTGCAGGTGATACTTTTATTCAGGCATTCGGTAAAACTCAAGCACAATTGGACACAATTCCTTCACCAGTAACTTGGGTTTCAATCGCAACAATTGGAAGGCTAGCTGCTAATGTGGTTGATAGGGACCTACAGTTTGCCAAGATCAATGGTATTTTGTGGGTAAGAGGGAGTTTTACACTGACGGGAGGTATTACAGCAAACACCCCATTCATATTCATCACAAATAAAAACTATAAGATTGTAGCATTTAGACCTAACAGCTCCACAAAACAGTTGGCAGCATTGCAGATGCACACCGACAATTTCATTATCCGACAAGCACTATATTTTTCTGATCACAATGTTACGTCTGATTACGAAGCTGAGACAGTTTCTCAAAGCATACAAACGGGAGCTGCTGGTATTGGGGTAGCAGATGGTGTAATTGTTATACAGCCAATGCCAATTGGTATTTTAGCGATTTGATGCTTTTAATTATTTCGGAACTTGAATAGTTTTTATGTTGTTCTTTTTTTGATAATAAACAAATATTCGTAAATAAAGATATAGATTATGACTTTTTTAGTGCTTAACGAAACAAATAAAAATACTGGCGATAAGGGCATGGTTGCACAATGTACGTCAGCAATTTTTAATTATCAGGTTATAGGCAATGGTGCTGTGGTTGATTTCTTTGGCAGCAATCACCCCAATGCTGATATTGGGAATGAAGAACATTGGTCGCCAATTGTGACAATTGCTGCCGCGTCGCCTGACAGTGAACCATTTAGACAACATGCTTGGGACAAAATACGATATGTTGTAACTGCTGGAAACAGTGTAGAAATTTATGTTTCTAGTGGTGTGTCTGGTTAAAAATTCCTAATTTGAAAAAGCCTATCAATTGATAGGCTTTTTTACTTTTTAAAGTTAAATGATTTCAACGGGCAATTGGAACTTTATAATTTCAATTTTTTACAGCATGCGAAAGTAGGTTATCAATTTTCTTAAACCTACACGCAGGTGAAAAAAATGTTTGATTTACCAGATCAACAAAAAACGCATTTCCAAGCACAAGTATCAGCTGTGAGCGAATGTCAGAATTATTTCTATAAAAGTGGCGAGACTGCTGGTTTTGATAGTGCTGCTGGTATGCCTGAAGTTTTACCAAGTGCTTTGCTAGGCATCTTAAATATTGTTGGTTTTGACAGTGCCTCAGATATTGATAATGGTATTAAAGTAGGTATTCAACAATATCAATACTGTCATGGTGGTGAATTGCCGCATCCTTCGGTTATTGCAACTGCATTAGATGCTGGCTTATCTATGGCAAAAAAGGTGCACGGATTTACTGGAACTCTTAAAGATAACCTTTCAAGCTTAGAAACTGGATTCGATGATGTCAGCAATACGCATCAGGAGTCGGTAAGTATTGTTCCAGCAATGACGGTTGCAACCATTGCTACGGTTATCGCGTATGCCGCACCAATCATTGCATATATTCCAAATAACAATGGTTCAAATGAAGTGCCGATTGTAGCTGCCCGATTCACAACCGATCGTGCCTTCGGTGCAATGGATAAGGGCGATTATCTTGACGGAGTAAATGCATCAAAACCATACTCTGAGGGTCGATTCCGCTTTGCATTAAGTAATGGTGGGAATGGTGCAGTTTATACAGTCGTAGCTCACACGAAGTATGATGATTTTGCAGCTAAAACCCCAGATACGAATACGCCTTTGTTACCATTTATTGGTGGTAATATCTCAATCCGAATTAATGGCAAAGAGGTAGCTCACACTCGTAACCGCAGTAAATCAAAGCTTGCGGGTCAAATTTCTGCAATTGCTGAAAAGAAAGCTGTTATTGCAGGTACCGTATATTCAGTTACAGCAAGCACAATTAATTTAGACACAAGTGCAATTTCTGTAACATTAAATCAAGCCTTGCCTGCTGGCGCGAAACTAGAAGTGTTCTTAATCGCAGATTACGATGCTCGGGATAATAACAATAAATTTAAACTTGAGCCTGTAGGCGTAAGTATTGCACCAGATTACGAAACTTTAGTAAGTGCTCCTATTGTTACGCAAATTCGCGGTTCGAAATTGTTAGTCAACCAGCTTACAAATGAGTTGAATGTCGGTTTTGTTGGAACAGCTTTGTCTTTGATGCAAGGTAAAATTTATCTCGAACAAACTGTGCGTTTGTTAAGTGAAGGTAAAGAGCGTGCTATTTACAACGAACGTGAGTTTACATTTGACGCAAGCCGTGGTGTAACTGGCAACTTAGCAGCGGCATACAATACCACAGGCGACTTGTTCGGCGAATTCATGAAATATCTTGAAGCTGCCAAAACCCAAATTGTCCAAGATACAGGCGGAGCAACAGTAGGCTTTGACTTGTATGTAGGAGACAGTGCGAAAGTATTCTTTGCACAGTTATCTTCAGACAAAATGCCAACTAAAACTGGTGCAACAGCGGGCCATGGACAGATCGTGCGAATTGGCACTCTAGCAGATGGTACAAATGTTTATCATGTGCCTTCTTCAGCCGAAGTGTTAGTTGAAGCAGGTCAAGCTTTTGAAATGCTTTTGGTTGGTCGTGGTAGTGAACCTGTACGAAACCCGATTGTCGGTTTTATTGAAATGCCCCTTACTGTTAGTGAAGCTACGCCTGACCCTCGTGAATCACTCTTAGCTCTTATCGGTTCGCAAGCTGCGGAACTCAACCCACTAGATCGTTATGCAGATCAATTCTCGTTACTAAAAGCGATCAATATGCCAAAACTCAAAGATTAATACCTCAAATTGAATAAGGCGCAATATGCGCCTTATTCAATTACATCTAGATATTCACAATTTTAAAGGGTGGTGAATTCCCATGACACAAGCTCAAGATAAAATACAAACAACAAATGATGACGCAAAAGTGACGGAAACGAAAAAACGTGGTCCTAAGCCGAAGCAACAAGCTGAGGTACAAACTGAATCGAACCCAGCTCCTAATGCGGACAATGTAAAACTTGGTGCGGAAAATAATTCCGGTGTGAGTTCATCTTCTCAAACTGAATTAGCTTCTTCGGAACAACCTGTGACTGGTGCAGGACTAAATGATCCAAATCCCGAATTCCAAGTTTCCCTAGACGCGGTAAAAACTGATGGCGAGGATCAAGGGAATTCGAACAGTAACCAAGACAACAATGGAAACTCTGAGAAGGCTAGTAGTTCTGAAAATACTACTGATCTCAAGAATGTAAACCCTGAAGAAAAACAGATTAGTAATGGTGATTCCGAGAGCAAAGATGAACAAAATGTAAACAACGAAAATATCGTTGTTCAAAAAGTCGACCAAACTCTCACCATACCAAAATCTGCATTGACCATCAAAGTTAAAAATAACGGCTACAAAGCTGTATATGAGCCTTTTTCAAAAGTTTCTATTGAACCTGGTGAAAATGAAACTGTTATTGAATGTGCTAATCGAACTGACTTGAAAACAGTCCTAATAAATATTGATCAGCTTAAAACTCTTGGGAAAAAAGTTGAGGTTTTAGAAAATGAATGAATTCGATGGTACCAATCCGATTTTATCTGCTTTAGGTGATATGGCCATTGTGCGCGATGTCACTATCTTGAACAAAGGATTTAAAAAACATATAGAACCATTAACAGGTATTCATTTGCTTCCAGAACAAACTGTGATTATTAGAGTCACAGGTGATGCAGCATTCGAAAACATCAAAAAAAATATTGATCAAATAAATTTTCTTAAAAATAATTCGATAGAATTCAACTTTGAATTATCTACTGATGAATCTTAACTAGAATAATTTTCTATCAAAAAAAAACTCTACTTTGTGTGGAGTTTTTTTCATATTGGAACTCCGTTATTTTAAATTTTTTTGACATTGCAAAATATATAAAAGGTTTAGCCAAAGGGCAAACAAAGTGAACACAACAAAGATATTAGGTGAGGCTATTGGCATCCAGAGCCAAGGCATCATAGATAACACTGAGACTCTAACTAATGAAGGGCTTACCAGTGCTGTAATTGTTGGGCAATTTATCCGAGGTCGCTTTGATAAGCCAATGACTATTCATAAAGGTAATATCCGCGGTCAATTGGGTTATGAGCCTCAAAACCCGTTTTACAACGCAGTACAGGACTGTTTAGACACTGGTGTGCCGAGTATTCAAGTTTTGCGTGTTGGTGGAACTCATTCAGAGGAATAATGGAGCATTTATGTCTACTTTAAAATTGATGAGCAATGGTGATCTAACAATTGGTGGATTAGGTAGTGCACTGTTAAGCTTAGATTTCTCGACATTTAGTTATTTGCAAAATACAGAATTAGAAGTCTCTTTTTTTAGCAAAAAAAGCATACCTTTAATTTCAGATATTATTATGCGTTTGCGTATTATAGATGCTACCACTGGTGATGAAGTCATTCGTATTCAAGGTATTGTTGACAGCAATCCTGATAACTTGGCTTCAATTGTCGCTGTTGCTGATGCTACCGAAGAATTTGAGCAATTTGAATTAAGCTTTGTAGTTGAAGATACAGCTGATGCAATTTTGCTTTCTGATGCATTTAATGCGGCTAATAGTCTTGGACGTAACAAAGTCAGTATCCCATTGGATGATGAGATGGTGCCTCCATTTGATGCGGATGAACTTGTTAAAACGTTGACGAAATTAGTTGACCCGCCGTCATATCTTGCTTTACCCGTAGCAGATAATTTGCCTTTATATGTGGCATGTCTTCAAGCAGCTGAAAAATTTAATATTCCTTTGGATGTCGAACTTGATCCAACAATTACGGCAGAACAAGTCGCTCAACTATCAGAAAGTCTTGATGCTCAAACCCATCGAGTTCAATTGATCTGGTCGCCAATTTTATGTCGTCCACGTGATGCTGTATCTCTCCGTGGCCGTAAAATTCCGGCAACCTATATTGGGCAATATATTGGCGACAAATTATTGCGCAATGCTCAGACCAATGCGGAAGGATACGCACCAATTCAAAAAGCCGTTGCATGGAAAGATTATCCCTTCAAAAAAAAGGCATTAGAACTACGTCCGGATTTAGATTTGGGAGACGAGCAAACATTGGAAATTTTAGCTAAGGCTAAGGTGAATGTTGTTCGTCCTATCAAATTTAAGCAAGGTGTGCGTTTTGTATTAAGTGATCTTCTCACTCAAAAACAAAGTGAAAATAGTGCATTACGTTTGGTGCCCGCAGCGGAAATTGCAATGCGTACAAGCAATGATTGCGTGGCAATTCTTAAAGAAAATATGTTGAGACCTACAGATGATTTTCTTAAAGATACCAGTGAGGCCATTGAGGAATATTTGGACGGAGCTGTTACAGCCGGTTGGCTGAAACCCGCTGACGATTTAGGTGGCAAACCTTACGCATTCAGATTGACACCAGACAAAGACAAGCCTTTCGAACGCGTACGTTTGTATATGGCCCGTCGTCCAGAAGGTGCAACACGTACCGCAATCTTCGATGAAGATGTTCTAGTTAAATAATAGGTGATAATTATGTTTGGTCAAAATAGTCCATTTAATCCAAAATCTCAGCCGATTGAATTACGTGATTTTGATTCAGCTGCTGGTCAAATTTCATCGAGTGTGAATACTCTTACGAGTTCAATTCGAGAAGAACTTTCTTTTATAGAACAAATCCGAGAAATGGCATTACATATTGTCTCTGATCTTGTTGATGCTGTAATTGATAACACACTTGAAGAAGGTGAGTTACCTACTGATCGTTTGGATGCTTTGATTCTTGATACCATTGATGGTGAAGATGAAGATTCAACGTTTGAAGATGCATTGGTTGCATCCATCGACGATTTATTGTCGTCGTTTGGTGTAGATGATTCTGTGATTACTGAAGTCTTTAATGATAATGTTGAAGCTGCTGATGCGGCGATTGAAGCTGCTGCAAATACAGTGATTGCAAATATGCCAGATGATGGTGATCCAATGGATGAATTTGTTCGTGAATTTATTTATGGTGAACCTGATGAAGAGGAAGGATTTGACTCAGCTGGTGGCAAGAAAAAACTATCTCGTGGTCAAATGACAACTAAATCTGTTGGTGGCCGTAAAGTGCGTTATAAAGCAATTGCCGCGATTCGAAATGGTGTTATGAAAATTGTGAATAAACGATTACCAGGTCAAAAAATTCGACTTTCAGCTGCAAAGAAAGCTGGATTAAAAAAAGCGGGTTTAAAAGCACGTTCGGCAAACTCAATACGTTTACGGATTAAATCCTTGAAGAAAGGTAAGAAAATAGGACTTCACAAGTAACTCTTATTTTCAAATATAAATTTTAATAGCTCATGTTTGAATATTTCATGAGCTATTTTTGTTATATAAAGACGGAAATTGTCATTCCATGAATGAGGAATATACAGAAAGAAATTTATAATGATATAAATAATACTTTAATAATAAATAGGTGAAGGACATGGGAAAATTACAAGATCCACCATGGTTAGCAAGTGCAAAACAATATTTGGGTGTACAAGAAATCGTTGGTACGAATGATGATCCAACAATTTTAGGTTGGTTAAAGGATTTAGATGCATCATGGCAAAATGATGAAGTTCCATGGTGTGGTGTATTCATTGCAAAATGTTTGCAAGAAACTGGCTATGAATATCCTTCTAGTTGGGCATCCGCTTTGGCATATGCAAAATTTGGAGTAAATTTAGGCCAACCAGCAGTTGGATGTATTGCTGTCAAAAAAAGATTAGAACATGGAAAACTCGTAGGTGGTCATGTCACATTTATCGTCGGACGTTCAGAAAGTGGTGAACTAATTGGTTTAGGTGGAAATCAATCCAATAGTGTTTGTTATAAACTATTTAATGAAAATGATTTTATTGCATTTGTATGGCCTAGTATTTATCCGCTTAAGGAGCGTTTTAATTTACCAACATATCAGTGTAAATCAATGTTCGAGCTCTCAAGCGAAGGTGAAGAGGCTTAGTAATAAATGTATTAAAAGCCCTTATTGAAGGGCTTTTAATTGGAACAAGAGATATAAACAAAAATAATAAAGTTCAAAATATTCTTATCAAAAGAATTGAGAACAAACATGCGTCAAGTCAATCCAATACTTTTAAACCAAATGCGGGCTGATTCTTTGGCAATACAGCAAATTGGTTCTCCAATTTTGTCATGCCAAGGGATGTTGGTACCACGTGGAATGGAGGATTACCGCTTTTTAATTAAAAGCTGTCCTCGTCCAATTGTCAGTAATGAAGATCCTGCGGAAGTTCAATATCCCGGTGGTTTCACAGGTATTGTGGCTGGACCACCGAAAACACATTACACAGGTAATCTACAGTTGCTGGTCACTGAGGCTGGTCACGATCAACTTTTTGCGGAATATATTGTTGCAAGTAAAGGCATCATAGATTGCGATTATTATGATGGGCATGTAAAAAGTTTTACTCGTGCTTATGCCCTTGAAAACTGTGCTATTCGATTTGAAATGGCAGAGTTTGATACAGATAGCCGCTCACAAGTAATGACGGTTTCTTGCCCTATAGATTTCAACTACTTTGGTGGATTCGCAAAAATTGGTAGTAACGGCACAGTAATACCTGGACAACGAGAAATCGAAGGTGTTGAAGGATTAATTAGCCGTGTACAGAATGTCGTAAATACTGCTCAAGCGTTAACAAGTGTTGCTGGTGCCGCAGCGGGTCTTACACGTCAAATCGGTTCATTATTCGGGTAATTAGCTATGCAGTTGTTACCTGATGATGGAACACAGAATCCTAAAGTTATTGCGGGTTCAATTGCTGAACTTGCAAAGCTTTATTTCCAAAAACTGCAAATTAAAGGTTATTCACTACTTTTAGAAGATGTGACTGCGGCCCTTGTTGAAGAAACCAAACGTTATGCAGGTAATGCAACCTTAACATGTCAACGTGGTTCAACAAGTATCATCACTATAAGTCCTGATCTTATTTTAGAAGGTTTTGAGTGGGTCATCATTGAGCCATGCTTTAGTACAAATTGTGATGTGATTCAGGCACAACTAGTTGAAGCATCGAGAAGTATGGGCGGTGATGGTTTTGGTATGACTGTAAGTGAAGCTGAGCAAAATCACAAAGACGCTAAGGAGCAAATGCCTAAATTGGCATTTGTTTCTCCTCCGTTTAGTTTTAAAACGATGGGAGAGCGAGATTGAGAATTGTGATTGTTTCTTCGAATAAGCTAATTTCTGCATCTGAACTAATTATTGCAACTTTAAGAACTGATTTGGTGCCAGTACCTGTAAGTATTGAATTTGCAGTCAAGCATACAAAAGAGCTCGAAGATCAACTGCATGATGGGGCTGAAATTATTGTAAATGATTTCCCTTATCCATTTGAGATTGTCTATTCACTACCTGTTAAATCTCAAACGATCAAAGACAATGCAAGAATCGGAGGCATTCCTTGTATTGCTGTATTTAAAGGCTGCAAAAAGATTCTAGAAAATGCTTCAAAGGCTGTAATTCTTGATCAAACATCTTTTAATTCAGCTTATCGCGCCTGTGGAGCTTCAAATATTAGAATTGGGACCGATTTGCCGTTGCCTCAATTCGTTTGCTTAAAGGGTAGTTTAATTTCAAAAAGATTGGCCCTTTACCTACAACAAGAAGCTGCAGTTATCTGTTATAGAGAGAAGCAAATATTAGTAATTAAGTTAGACGCACTATTTAAGCAAAAACCTGTTTTAAAGCTCGACCCAAGTGAAGTGCAATGGCTTAACAGCGAACAGATCGAAAAGCACCAAAAATCTTCTTATGTATCCATTGACCAAGACGGATCAACATTCATTGGTGATGATACAACAACTCAAGGTCAATCAATTATTCAAAAAGCAGGACTAGATGCTAGGCAATTAAAAAATCTTGAAAAAGTTCTAATTCCCCGTGGAATCATACACCGTTCATTAAGTCTTGAGTTAAATGGTGGAGATATCGTGGAAATTGATAAAAAAACCTACGTCATTTTAACTGCGGCGCATCAAGTTGAAACCGGTGCGATTGGTGGAAATGTAGGTTCAATGACAAAATTATGGTTGGCGAGCTTATGAACACAACAATGATATTAGGTACATCATTAGAAGATGAAGAAATCCATGATTCATTAAATAACACTTTATTTTCAGTTTAAGGCCAAATCAACGATCCGATATGTTTTTATTTTCGGTAGAAAGGTAGTAGTTGCACATTCTTCGGGTGCATATATTAGGAAGAGTAATAGTCTTCTGGAACATTTATAATAATCATACATAGGTCTGACTAGACTTATAGGAAAGTTTAGTCAGATTTTTTATAGGTTTTAGTTATGGATATGGGATTTAAGAGAGCAAAAATCCTTAGCTACGATAGTAGTAATCGCACAGCAAAAGTTCATATACCTGGTCTAACTGATGGGTCTGCTGAGGGTTTAACTGCAACTTTTGCATATCCTGTTGGTGATAGTGATAAAGACACCGAACGAGAGATTCTTGATGGAGAAGATGTATATATTTTCTTTGAAAACAATGAACAGTCTAGGCCAGTTATTGCGTTTTACAGTAGCCATGGAAAAGACGTTGTAGTTGATACAAGGCGTATTAGGCAAGAAAATATTGAACTTTTAGCAAGAACTCAGGTGAATATTGAAGCACCAGAAATACGGATTAAAGGCAAGTTGGTGCTTGAAGGTGATTTTGAGCATTTAGGAAATCAAGAGACCACGGGCACAATTTCAGCAACAGAAGATGTAATTGCTGCTGGTGTTTCTGGTAAATCGCATTCGCATAAAGGGGTGAGAACCGGCACCGATGATAGTGGTCCACCAATTGCAACTGGAACTTAAGTCTTTTAGAGACTGAGAATCAAGCCAAAATTGCCATAATTCTTATGGTTTGGCGTAATTATGGCTGCTTCTGACATCCTATCACTCTTGCTGGGACCAAGTGCGAATAGCACTGTCCCACAACAAGTCATTGATGCAAACCAAGAAGCTATGGCACATATGTATGATGCTGTAGCTCCATTCTCACTTGGTACAAGTACAACAAAAGAAAATAGAAAACGGACTAGAAAAGAAATCCTTACTAAGTGGGAGCAAATGTTAAAGTTTGCGCCTATTGCAGAGGGTATAGGTATTCATGTAATGGCTGCATTAGGTGGAGACACACATAGCGGCCAGCAAATATTTATCACACCGACTGAACGATTACGCGGTGAAGTAGGCGTCACTGAAAAAGAGCAATTAAAAAAACTTGAGGCTCGAATTAAGCCAATTGAGACCATCATCAATAAGTACATTACTAAGCTTTGCTCAGAAGGTATATCTTTTGGTGACTCATACGCGCGTGTTTACGGTAAGAAAGGCAAAGGGGTTACTGATCTTTTAAGTAATGAATATACCTACGCCCCGAATATACAAGCATATGAGCAAGGCAGTAAAACAGTTGCATATTTTGCGCTGAATCCAAAGAATTGGTCGAAAGTAATCACTAAACTGAATGCGAGACAAATGGTTCGCATGAAGTTACCAAGAATCTTGAACATTCCACAATATGATCCTGTTGAAGCTGGCTTAATTTCACAGATGCTTGAAGGAGATGATCCAGCAGAATTACCAATATTACCTGCTCAAGTAGGTGGTTCATTCTTATATGCAATCGAAAAAACTTATGATGATGTAATCCTTGCCTTAACAACCATGAATAGCCAGCAAGTTGCTGATGCTGTAAATCAAATGTTCTTAACGCTTAACATGGCTGGAATGCCACCAGCGCAGCGTGAAGCATATATCCGTGGTCTAGAGGGAATGCTAAAAGATCATGAGAAGTTTGTTAAAGGTGCTTTGGAGGGGGGGGAAAGCATTTGGAATACAAAATACCATGTATTGCCTACTTGGGATGAGAAACAGATTTTAAATCCTGTTGGTGATATCAAGGGCCAGCGTACAGCACCAGTAAACATTGAAACATTTATGATCAATGTGCGCCTCCTAATGGGCGGTATAGGTCTTGATCCATCTATGGTCGGTTGGGCTGATATGTTGTCTGGTGGTATTGGTGATGGAGCTGCATTTCATACATCTAGTCAGATTATGCGTCGATCAATGTATATTCGACAATCAGCAGTCCAATTGACTAACGATGTCATGCATATTGATTGGGGATATTGTTATAACGAACAGTTTGAAGCAGGTGAGTTGGACTTCCCGTGGCGCATAGAGTTTTCAAGTACTCAATCAGCAGCAGTAACAGAAGAAAACACTAACAAGCAAATGCAAATGAACACTTCTTTACTCAAAATTCAGGTAATCAATTCACTTAAGGAGTCAGATTTAAGTGAGGCTACAATGCAATACATTTTAGAGAAAGATGCGGGTTTTAATTATGATGATGCATGTCGTGTAGCAGCTGATATAGCAAAGTCACGACCTGAAATTGGGGGAGAGGATTAAATGGCATTAAATTTAGATATTGCAAAAGGAGATGTTCCTTTAGGTATGTGGTCTGGAATGCCAATAACTGATGCGAAAAAGCATTATAGTCAAATTTATGCACTTGGAAGTATTTCATGCATTCATTTTGGCATTGAGCTTGAACCTTATGATTTCGATGGGAAAATAGCAAATAGTGATATTCCATTGTTTAATGTGACAAATAAGCTTCCATGGCTATGCCAAAGTGTTGATTTGTCATTACTGGATGTTCAAACTGATAGTGTTATTGTTGGTGCTTTTCAAATAAATCACATCACGGGTAATGGATCAGGGGAAATATCGATACCTTTTATTGAAACTAAAAATGCTTCAATTTTGAATAGTGCGCTTGCGATAAAAGAGATTATGTTCCCAAATGGTGAAATGGGGGGGACGCAAGCTTTACCTATAGATTATCTTATGAAGATGACAATTTATATTTATGATAGGCATAGTTACTCAACACGAGTATTTGAAGTCCAGCATTTAGTCGCTTTGCAAACAGGAAGCATTCCTTTGGATGCCACAAACAAAAATGGAATAGGTATCGTAACCTTAAATTTTATTAAGATGTTCCCAATGTTGAAATGATTGGAACACTTGAGTTTTTAACAAATTTTATAATGCAAAAATTGCCTTAATCACAAAAATATTGAGGCATTTTTCAATGCGTAATATCGACATTTTCGAACAGCTTTATGCTCCACATACTAGTCGTAAAATTGATGGGTTTGATTCGGCGGTCAATAGCGGCTCTTGTTCAATTGGCCTCATTAAAGGGCAGTATCGTCAACTGAATGCAATTGTTACAGATTGCGCCACTGAAGATGATAATTGGCGAATTGTAAATCTCAAGGGCACCTATAAGAAATTCAATTTAAATGGGCCAATTAGTTTAATTCCAGCTTTCGATTCAATTGCGGTTTTAGGGGCTGTCAGTGATGATCATGCCAGCGCATTGGCGATGATGCAGTATGGTCGCATGTTTGATGCGATTGAAGAAGATGTAATAGAGACTAATGCACAAGGTTTAGTTCGCCATTTATCAACATCACATTTCCATAAAAACAACCAATTAATTCAACGATCTCAACTTACCAACTTACAGGATATTCCTTGTGCATTAGTACCAGGATGGGATGGCATTGAGCTCATAACGCATGAAGGCCGTACTTCTCATCTATTATTAGATATGCAATTGCATGATGATCATGATCGACTTTTATCTGCATTTGATGGCTTATCTAATTTGCTTGAGTCAATCGGGGCAGAGTATGCAGATTTTGATTCTATTATCGTTGAGTATCAGTATCTAGATAAATTGATGAACATGTTGCATAAGGCAATGCAAACAGCATCAAAAGGTGGCGTAAAAGTACTTAATGTCGATCAAAGTGAAAAACCCTTTCGTCACAAAAAAGTGCTTAATGTCGCAGTCTCATATGATTTCGAAGATGGTCAGACTATCACGATTTTATTTCATAACCCTGATCGCGATGCAAAACGTATTTCAGCACAAGATACTTTGTTATCTTGGAAAATCATGATGAATAATCGAGATGTCACTGGTGTTATTCAACCTAATCAAGGCGAAGGTATTGCTTTACCCGTCTTAGCTGGTCGTATTGTTAAATTAATCAACCAAAACAGTGCTCGTTTTAAACGTACTCAGGCTAAAAAGGCTGAAAATGCAAAGACTTTGGCTGAGACTGATCAACGAATTGTAGAAAAACAAAATCAAAAATCTGCTTTAGCAACTGAAATTGCCAACTTATTGGAGCAAATTGGATTGCTGAAGGCTAATGATCAGCAACCTATCCCTGATGAAGGAACAGTGAACAAAGATCCATCTACACAGGACTTAAACACCAAAGCAGTTACAAAAACTGAAGCTAAAGGTGTCTATGATGCATTGAGTACTCGCCATCGTTGGTTAACAGGAGGTACCATGGAAGAATTTTTCAATCAAAACTATCCTGAAGGTATGCTTGAGGCATTAACAGATGCCAAAGCCTTAATTGAACGTCCATTCGGGAAAGTGGCAACTGCAAATGGCCTAAAAGAATCAATGGAGCGAATGATTCAAACTGTAGAGACAACCATTTCACGTTGGAAAGATGGACCTAAAGATGGTGCTGTAAAGGCCAAATCTTTTCCTCCAATTGAAGATTTAGGTGATGGCTATTTCAAAGCATATAAAAATGATAAAAAATTAGATGATTGGACAGCTCACATTAATTCTTATGGCGAATGGCAGGTTTCAGCAAATAACGCCTCATCTCGAGCTTGGAGTAATGGTTTTGGGGCACCACGGTTCTTTAAGACTCTGGATGAAATGATTGCAAAGTACCCAGCCTTTGGAGCATTACCAGCATTGTTAAAAGAAAAAGAAATCGAGCCAGAAAATGGTGCAAATAATGATGATGCCGACTATTTGAGTAAAATCATTAAAGGTGAAGTGGACTTTTCTAATGCATCGGAAGTTGAGGCCCATCTGGAAGAAATCGGGAACCGGTTAGCTCCAGAGATTAATGATTTATTTGAGCAAGCTGTAAGTGCCTACTCTGTATATCAAGTTAATCAAGCAGCAACTGTAAACTAAGGAATTACTTAAAATGAATGCATTAGAAAAATTGAAGCTCACAAAAGAGTTACGTGGCCTGATTGAGTCAATTCCTGAAAAAAAGGGAATGGATAAACTTCAAAGCACCAAGCGATTACGTGAACTGATTGAGTTGCTTGGTGGAAAATCTAATGAGGCTGTGAATAGGCTATTTCAGTCTATCATTGACGGTGATGTCAAAGTTTCTGTTGAGCTACTACAAAATGTTCGTAGTGAAGCCGAGAAAAACTTAGATGATCCACTGTTACTTGAGGCAGTAAATGTCTTGATATCACAAGTAAATGAGTTGGTTGGAACTGAGCAAGCCTAGACATGCAGTAAGCTTTCAAAATAGTCCTTAAATGGGCTATTTTTTTTGAGTTTTATCAATGAACAAGATCGATAATATTTCTAACGATTCTGATGCAATAACCGCAATTGATGCAATGATTACAAAACTGGGCAAACAAGTTATTACTGAGTGGAATGGTGAAAAGGCAAGTAAAACGTACCACGAATATCTATCAAATTTAGATCAATATGATGGAAAACTTATAACTGCATCTAAAGCATACTTTAATGATCATCTAAATGGGAAAGTCGTTAATACCAAAATAGGCTTGGTTCGAATCAATTCAAGGTCCAGAGGGAAAGTCCATGACCGTATGCGGGATGTGAAATATCTTGCTATTCCATATATTCCTGACGTTTTAATGACGGGTGATGTTGGTGATTTAGTACCTTTAAACAAGGAACGTGAAGATAGCGCCGTTGGTTATTATCATTTTACAAAGGGTATAAATCTAAAAGATTTCACATTAAACATAACGTTGAAAGTCGCTTTAGATGCTGATGGTAATTTATTGTATTTTTTAGGAGCCGCAAAAGAAAAAGCCAACTTACGGTCTATCTCTCATGCTCAAGGCACCACAGACTCTAAAGCTGGCTTTGATTCTATTGAATCACATGAAGATGATGAAATCAATATAATAGTACAAGTTTTAGACAAAGACGGTAATGTACTGGCAGAGGATGATGCTGAAAAATTAATATGGGGAGATAGTCCAAAAGCTACATCTTCAATTTTTAAAGGCAGAACAAACAACGTCAAAACAGCTAAAGGCACTAAGGTATCAACAGTATTTGCAGTATTGGAAGTTGATAAGGTTATTGCCTCACATACTGCAACTGGCAGTGAAAATCCGAATTACCCGCAAGAGCTTCAACCACGTGACCGAAGCCGTGAGTCATCACAGGCTTGGGTACAAAAAACCTCAAACACACTTGATCCTGAAAGCTTGGGGCGTTCAGGGCGTGCAGACACTGGCGCACCAATTATTGGGGATGATCTGGTTGTTGAGTCAGGCAATGGCCGCACCATGGCAATACAGCTTGCTTATGAGCGAGGAAATGCCGATGAATATAAGCAGTGGTTGAAAGATGAGGCTGATTACTTTGGATTTACTACCGAGCAATTGGAGAGCTTTAAGCAGCCTATTTTGGTTCGTATAAGAACGTCTGAAGTAGATCGTTCGAAATTCACGGTAGAGGCCAATCAAGATGACAAATTATCATTTAGTGCAACCGAACGAGCAAAATCTGATGCTAAAAGATTAGATATAAATCTATTATCACTTTTTATACCAGGTGAAGATGGTGATCTCTTAACAGTTAGCAATCAAAAGTTTGTTCAAGGATTTTTAAAATCTATTGGTGAAACAGAAGCTGCTCAATATATTGCCACTGATGGAAAGCCAACACAGGCATTAGTAACGCGGATAAAAGCTGCGATTTTCAGCAAAGCATATAATGATGATCGATTACTTGAAATGATGGCTGATCAATCTAAGCCAGACCTTCAAAATATGCTTAATGCATTGAGTGTTGCAGCACCAAAATTTATTGAAGCTCAAGCGGCAAGCCGTGGAAATATACAAGAAGTCTCTAATGCAATTGTGGATGGTTTAGAGCAATCACTAGATAAGCGTGTAGCAAATGCGATTATTGATGCAGCAAATACAATCATGGCAGCAAAGCACAATGACCAAGATATTGTTGAATATGTAAAACAACAGGGTTTGTTCAATGATTTAGGTGAGGGAGTCGCAGAACTAGCAGTCTTTTTAGCTAAAAATAGTCGAAGTGCTAAAAAAATGAGTTTGTTATTTAAAGCTATGGCTGAATTTGCTGAAAAACAGGCGATTGATGATCAAAATATGGGGCTGTTTGGGGAACCTGAACCTGTAAGCATTAAAGATGCTATTAATTATGCCGTGACAGTGATAGGCGATAATTATGGAGATAATGCAAATTTGAGCATGTTTGATCATGCCACTGGGTTTGATGGGATTGCGGAAGGCACGTTATCCTTTACAGTTTCACCTAAATCACCTAAATCACCTAAATCACCTAAATCACCTAAATCACCTAAATCACCTAAATCACCAAGTCTAGAGGATGATATAGGACAAGCCTTGTATCAGGTTGTACGTGCTGATGGTGTTCTGTTATGTGAAGTAGTTCATCTACGAGATGCAAATATTATTTGCAAGCTACTCAATAAGAATCAGGGCGTAAATGTTATTGATGATGAGCAAATTGATCCTAAATTTATAAGTGCATATGACAATGCCGTAGAAAATGACTCAAATCTTAAAACTAAATTTACATCTTTCGACCAAAAAGCACATGAGGCTGCTACTTCGCCCTTGAATGGTTTGGATTCTCCCTCTGATGCACAAAAGCTTTCTGGTGAATATCAAAAAGGCCACTTTTCAATTGGAAATTTAAAAATTGCAATTGAAAATCCAGCAGGTTCGATTCGTTCTGGGATTGACCCACAAGGTAATAATTGGGAGATCAGACTTAACCATCATTACGGATACATTGAAAATACAACTGGTGCAGATGGTGATGAGATTGATGTATTTGTTAAGAATCATCTAAACGATGCACCAGAGTTCGCTTATATCATTAGTCAATTAAACTTAGATGGCTCTTTTGATGAGCAGAAAGTGATTATAGGGGCAGAAACCGAAAAAGAAGCCAAAGAAATCTATATGTCCAATTATTCAGAGGGCTGGCAGGGATTTGGCGGTATAAAAAAGATTTCAATAGTTGATCTACTTAAGAAGATACAACATACATGGTCTGAGTTCGATTCTTGGGCAATGGATGGTAATTATGAACATATCCCCGCAGATAAAATTAATACGGAAAATGCCCCAAAAATTCATGAAAGCAAAATTAGTAAAGAGGACCCAATTGTAGTGATTGAAAAACATGGGAAATACTTTTTAATTGCTGGTACCGAGCGTCTAGCCTTGGCAAACAAAAGAAGAGAAGAATTCATTCCAGCTATCATTTTCGATGACAAAGATGTGAAATCTTCTATCATTCAAAAAGCTATAAAAAAAGCGGGCTCAATAGTGGACCCTGTAGCATTGGCAGCACTTATTGTTGATGAGTTAGATAAAAGTTTAATTAAAGATTTTGATAGTATTTCTTTTCCTCATTTAGATATTCTCTATTGACCTAAATGAATGGAACCCTTTAAAAATCATATACATTTCATCCCTTAACATGGCTGTATTAAAAATCCCATGTTGAGGGTTGTATGTCCATCTTTGAAAATAACTTTTCTCTAAAACCAGACAATGTTCTTAGCTCTCTCGATAAACTAATCGATGCCTTAAAAAACATAAATGAGATCACACTATTTTTCAAAAAAGTTTTATCTGGTGATATTAAGATTGATCGTTTCGAAATTAGAAAAATTATCTCGTATGCCGAACTTGATCCAGAAAATGAACTACTAGAACAAGTTGCTGAATTTCTACTAAATGATTCGATTCAAAAACTTGACTCAAATTTGCGCGAATTTATTGTTAAAGATAATCCAACATCTTTGCTTGAAAAAATTAAAAAGGCACAAGTTTATTATCTTTGTGAAGAAGAATTAATTGAATATGTAACCAAAAAGGGCAAACCATTACTTGTAATCGCTCTTAAAAACGTACCAATTAAAACAGCTAAAGAACATGATCCTTATGCATTTATTTTTGACGGGCATGTTGTAGTACGTGCAAGACACTTACCTGAATTACCCAACTCATTATTAACCAACCCACAAATATTAGTTAAAGAGGTTTTGTCTAATGTTACAGATACCGTTTCAGATTTGGCACAACTTAGTGAATTACGTCGCGGATCCGGAAGATCAACAATTTCTAAGACTCAATCAAGTGGAAATGGAGCAGAAATTGGAGAAACAGGCTCAAGTACTATTGAACGAGGGGTACTCCGAAACAGTGATATTGGGCTATCAGAAATTAATGATGCAAGTCTACTTAGCGCAGGAAATAGAGGAAATGAATCTGGAATCGGGAGAGGCTCAACCAGTTCTACAGGGGATGACGGCCGCGGAAGCAGTACAGATATTATCAAAGGATCATCTGCTAGAACTAAACGAGATAGATCAATTGTTCATTCTGCTAAGGCAATTAGAGTTGAATTAGATTCCAAGGCACAATTACAAGCTGCTGCTGAAGGAACGCCAACTGAGTGGGGTGATCCACAAAACATTGGTGAGGCTTTACCTTATCTACTTCCAGAACAATGTGATGATATTGTCAAAGCAGAAAAGCGTTTAATCCAAGATAATGCCAATGGTATGTTATTTACGAATGGCACGGGTACTGGTAAAACATTTACGGGTCTTGGAGTAGTTAAACGCTATTTGAATGCTGGATTGAAGAATATTCTAGTTATTACCTTAAGCGATAAAATTGCGCGTGATTTTATTAAATCGGGCGGTCCTCTTAATATCAAAATACACCAATTAGCAAGTACCCAAGATAATGGCGGTGATTCAAGTGTTGTAGTCACGACCTATGCAAATTTTGGGCAAAATAAGTCATTAGGGAAAAAAGATTGGGATCTCATTATAGTTGATGAGGCTCATACTTTGATGCAGAGTGCAGATGGCGAAACTACTTCAGCTTTAGATAATTTGCGTGCATTGTCTGGACATCATGCTGGTTTTCATACTTGGGCCAAAATGCGTTTTGCAGAACAAGATCCTTATGAGCTTCCAAAAGAACAGCGTACTGACGAAATGGTTAGAAATTGGAATGCTTTCATACATGATTGTAAAGTGGAATGGGAAAACAATTGGACCAACCAAACAGGAAAGCGTGCCAAAGTTGTCTTTTTATCAGCAACTCCATTTGCATACATTAAAACGATAGATTGGGCAGAAGGCTATCTTTTTAACTTTAAACCACCACAATCACAGTTCAATAATGATTCCTATGGAGGCTATAACTCGGGCGGTTCACGCGAAAAATTCTATATGGCTAACTTTGGATATAGAATGCGTTATAACAAGCTTACCCGTCCTGTTGGTGGAGTTGATGAGGGCGTATTCGAGCGACAATTTGCTGAAAGTCTAAAATCTTCTGGTGCTATGGCTGGGCGTGAGCTGCAGCTCAAATTTGACTATGATCGAAAATTTGTTTTGATCAAGTCGAATGTTGGTCAGAAAATTGATGAAGGTTTAGATTATCTATGGGATACCAAAGATGATAAAGGGAATAGCAAATATTCCGATCTCAGCAGCTTGGTTAATAATCGGTTTGATTATCTTTCACGACGCCGTTTACTTGAAGCGATCAAAGCAGAAGAAGGCTTACCATACTTTAAAAAGAACCTTGCGTTAGGTCGAAAAGTAATTATTTTCCATGATTATAATGATGGCGGTGGTTTCAAACCATTTGCTTTTTCAGATGATCAATTTAGATCAAAAAAAGATGGTGAGTACAATGCTGCGGCAGCTGCTCAATATCAAATGTTAGTACAAGAACGGCCTGATCTAATTCGGTTGAACTGTAATTATAATTCCCCGTTGGTTACTTTACGACGTGCATTCCCCAATGCGTTACTATTCAATGGGCGTATATCAAAAAAAGATCGTCAAAAGAATGTAGATATGTTTAACCAGGATAACAGTGGTTATGACATGTTAATTGTGCAATCGGATGCAGGTTCAACAGGTATTTCATTACACGATACTACTGGTACGCATCAACGAGTAAATATCAATATCGGGCAACCAATTAAACCAGCGAAGCTTCGTCAAACGGAAGGGCGTATTTATCGAGTTGGGCAAGCATCCAATGCAATTCAACGTTATTTCACAACGGGTACCAATTGGGAGCGGATGGCATTCGCTGAAACTATTGCGGGCCGTGCGGAAACAGTTGATAACCTGGCGAAGGGTGAAGATGCATTAGTCAGTATCAAACAAGCATTAATCCAAGCCTATGAGGAAGCAGACTATCAGGAACCATCATTAATGGATGGTATTGGTGGCAAGGCTTATGATGAAGAAAATGCTCGTATTGCTCGATTATCACCTTTTGATAAGGCAATGACATATTACCATGCGAAAGGCAAACGCACTGAAAGCCGCCAAAACCGCGAAGGCAAGGAGTGGTATGCAACACCTGAACCACTGGGCTATAAAATGCTTGAATGGGCTGGTGTTCACAAGGGCGATGATGTACTTGAACCAAGTGCTGGTGATGGGGCAATAGGTCGATTTGCGCCAAATGATGTCAACTTAACAATGATTGAACCTACTGAATCCTTGGCGAGTCGAGCAAAAATGGCAAATACTGGGGCAAATGTTATTGTTGGCGGTTTCGAAGTCCATGGTACAAACAATAAATATCATGCCATTATCATGAATCCACCTTTCGGGAATGCCGGCGCACTTGCTATCCAGCATGTACAAAAAGCATTTCAGCATCTTTATGATGGTGGTCGTATTGTTGCCATCATTCCGCGCGGTGCAATGGATGATAAATTTTCCACATGGTTAGGTAATGAGAAAGAAGCATATTTGTTTGCAGAGGCTTCTTTGCCACCAAGTACCTTTAGAAACGCTGGTACTGGGGTTAATACTCGAATTGTAATGATTGAACGTCATAGTTCCCCAGAAGATGCACCTGCTTATCCTAAGCACTTCAACTTTTCTCATGCTGAAAGTCCCGAGCAACTTTTTGATCTGATCCGTGATGCACAAGTTAGACCGCGAAAATTACGCATTGATGAGCAGCTCGAGCACTATAATTTGTATATGCGAACTGAACGAAGCAATTATGTTTTCAATGGTGATGGCTTAAATGTAGACTACATTAAAAAAATACTGACAAGTTATTGGTTCGCAGAAGTCAATCAATACGGTGAAGTCGTTTTGTCTTATAACAAGTCAGCAGAGATTATTCAAAAGATCAAAGAATATGAGAGCTCTATAGAAACAGTTTGAATGGAACTTGCATAAATTTTAAGAAAGAACTTAGTGAAAAATAGCCTTATCTAGATAGGGCTTTTTTATGGCTGATTTATCACGAGCACAAGCTGCAAACGCAGCCAAAACTACACCAGTAGAGGATTTGAGTGCAGATCCTTTTTACGGTTACGTGTCTAAACATAAATTTGCTGAATTTAATCTTTGCACTATTACCCGTGATGAAAATACTAGTGAACCAGTGGTTGCTATGGATGCAGAACAACCAACAATACGAGCATTTTTAACTGATGGTGATATTAGCTTTGAAAGCCAGTGGCAAACACCATTTGAGAATTCTAATCCAGAATTAAAGATGCCTATGTTAATGGCAGGGCTTCAAACAGGACAGACGGTTGCTTCAATTGGCACTATGAGCGGAGCTGTATTGGGGGAAATGTCAAAAGGCATTAGTTCTGCAATGCAGCCAATTGCTGAATTTGCAAAGCAGGTTGAAGGAAAAACCAATTTAAATAAAGTGAATACGACACAGGTATTTTTATCTACAGCTTCGGTTCATTTAAATCTGAGCATATTTTTTATTGCTATGAAAGATGCCCGCAAAGAAGTTGAAAATAAATTAATGCATCTTCAATCATGGTCCTTACCAGCGCATTTATCACAAGGCACTGTTTTAACTGATTTAGCTAACCAAGGGATTGAAGGGCTTTTCTCAGGAAAAATCCCACCTTTCATATCGCTTACAACTCATGGGAAAACTTATCTACCATTTCTGCTTCAAAGTGTTTCAGCACCTATTGTTGCGCCAATTGATAAAGACGGAAATCGGTTAAGTTTGACCGTGAGCTTAAGTCTTATTAGCCGTACAGCTTGGGATGCCCAAGATGTCCGTAATCTTTATACAGTTAAGTAAAAGGATCACTATGTTAGTTTTTGACCCTATGCCAATTGGTGAAAATGCGTATCAACTGAGTGAAGTTACATTTAATGATGCTCTTAAAGTCTCAGCTATAGGTAAACAACTGAATGAAAAGCGTATTTCAGCCTTCCTTGGTTATTCGATTGGCAATATGAATCAACCGTTGAATATGACGGCACAAGAGCGTTATTTCTTAATGCTTAAATATGCAGAAAAGCAAACCAATACTTTAATTTCAGTAAATATAGATTTTTCAAAATGCTTCAAAAGTTGTTTGAGTTGGAAAAATGATATTTCAGAACAAGGTGTAACAGTTCGTCAATTAACTGGCGCAGAGACAGAGTATTTAGAAGCACATTGTGTAAATGCTGCTGAATGGATTGCCTGTCTATTGGCTTTTCAAATTAAGTATGAAAACCATGAGCAGTTAGGCCATTTCCCAGATAGATCTACGACGGACCTTCTTTTCAAACAGCAATTTGCAAAACGCTTAAACTTCTTAAAAGCACTTCCACAAAGTGAATTTAATCTAATTTATTTGGATTACCAAAAACTTAATAGCCAACTTTTTACCCATATCGAATTAAGTGTCAACAACGAAGGTTTCGTAGTGCGAAGAGGTGCAGATGACGCGCCATTACGATTTCGGCCCTCTACCTGTTTTATCGGAATCATCAAAGAGTTGGACGAGTCATTTGCTTAGTACAGCTCAAAACCTATCTAACCATTGCAAGATGTCTTTATACGAAACTTTAAAAATGCCGATTAGTTTTGAAGCTGATTATTACGCTTCAGATGCTTGGGAAGAACGTAAGAAAGAAATGGACCAAGAGGCACAGCAATTTAACACTCTACTCAAGTTAGGCAATGAAGTAATTAAAGGTTTAAATAATTTAGGTGGCAGAAGATGAAAACGACAAGGATTTTAGGAGAGGCGATTGGCATTCAAAGCCAAGGCATAATTGATAAAACAGAAAATCAAAGTAATGATCGACTTACAACTGCCATAATTGTAGGTCAATTCATGCGAGGTCGCTTTGATAAGCCTATGGTGATTCATCAAGCTAACATTCGTGGGCAGCTTGGACATGAGCCTCAAAACCCGTATTACAACGCAGTACAGGACTGTTTAGACACTGGCGTGCCGAGTGTGCAAGTTTTCCGAATCGGTAGCTTCACAGATGATGGTGGTGGTGAAAATGGTGATTTGTTACAATTGTCAATTGATTACCCAGCCGCGGCCTCAGGGAAAATTACATCAGCATCGAACGGTTTGGTTGATGTTTTAGGTAATAGCGTAGGCACTGTACATCAGCTTGATCCAAACAAAGCGTGGGGATTAGGTGCATTATGGGCTATACGTTTTGTCTTTGTTGATCAAAACAATTCAGCAAAAAATTTCAATATAACGAAAACAGGCCGTGTTACGACTGACATTATCGTTAATGGCTGGCTTCTATCTTCAAATATTGAAGCGGGTAACATGCAAAACGGTACTTTAACTTGCACGTTTGTATTGTCATTTGATGAAGAAACGCCATTGCAAACAATTGAAAATTTATCAAAATTTGTCGGTGGTAAGAGTGTTGGGTCGCCAGCTTGGTATGTTGAAGATTCGCCGTTTGGTGATGTTTTAGCTTATTTCGGTCAACCTAAATCTGTCGAGATTGCAATCTCAAATCTGATTAGTTGTGATGGAGCAACAAACACATTTGAACTTCCAAATGATCCTGATGGTTCTGCATCTACTCTGATCACATCTATTGTCTTGAATGGTGTTAATTACCCAATCAATGAAGACACGGGTTCGTTTAATTTACCACCTGACACGATCACAATTAGTTATAAGAGAAGGGAGAAACCTAACGAAGAGAGTGGATATCACTGGGGTTACTATATTGAAGTTGCGAACGTCGCCAGTGAAGACATGAGAGTTGAGCTTGTCGGTTATCAAAATGGTGTTGTTGAAGAATATTGGGATGGTTCACAGAATACCAATCCCACATTAGCCTTTGTTGAAGGAGATACACCCAAAGCTATTGTGTGTTTGTCACCCAAAGGGAGCCAGATTAGTTGTGAAGGTGCTGAATCTTTGATCAGATTTGGTTGGTTTACTGGTCAGTGGGATGTTGAGTTAGATGGCGTACTTCACCACACCAATGGCGATAATGTCCCTTACTTCCTCCGAAGTAATTTTGGAGATATCTTAGAAACTGGCGATGATGGTTTTATGAACATCCAAAACAAAGATAGCAATCCCCATCGTTTCAAATTCATCCCCTTATCTGAAACTGAATTTACCGCACCAACGAATAATCCAACGTTTCTTGAGCATGATGATGGAAGTTTAACTTTTTGTTTATCAGCTCAAGACTTTACAGAACAGTAATTAATATTCTGATCATTACAGCCACCTTCGGGTGGTTTTTTATTGGAACAAACATAAAGGTAAGTTTTACTGATAAATCAAAATAACTATAAATAAAACATTGGTGACATGACATGGCTGAGCCAGTTAGTAGTGGGGTGGGAGCAGCTGCTTTATTAAAGTTGTATGGGCTTCTAACAATTTTGTCTATTGCGGCATCTTTAGCATATTTAATTGTTGTTATGACGAGAATGCCTAGGACTCGTAAAGAATGGGTTGTTTCTTTAGTGACAACACTTATGGGTAGCATTGCAGGTGGATCTTTTGTTATCCAAAAATTCGGTATGCATGAATGGGCCTTAAATTGGTTTGGGATGTGTGCTCTTGGCGGCATCATTTTCTGTTGCGGTTTGCCCTTTTGGGCAATCGTAAGATGGACCTTTAACTATATTGAGAAGAAAGAAGGTTCCGATATTGTCGAAGTAGTAAATGAGGTCCGCAATTCTATTCAGGGGAAAGACAATGTTAATGACTGAAGAAGGATTTAAAGTACTTCGTGAAAATTTTGGCAAACTTAGCCAGAGTCAAGTCGATGGTATCAATTCTATTGTAACTGCTATTCATGCAGATAAAAACATTAGTCACGCACAAGCAGGTTACATGCTCGCTACTGTATGGCATGAAACGGCTAAAACGATGCAGCCAGTGATTGAGTATGGTTCCGAAAAGTATCTAAAGTCTAAGCAATATTATCCCTATATCGGCTATGGCTATGTGCAACTGACATGGTTGGCTAACTATAAAAGAATGGGCGATTACTTAGGGATTGATTTAGTAAAAACACCAAAACTTGCATTACAACCAGAAATAGCTGCAAAAATTATGATTGCTGGTATGAAAAAAGGGATGTTTACGGGCAAAAAGCTAAGTGACTATATCAATCAATCTAAAAAAGATTATGTGAATGCCCGACGGATTATTAACGGTACGGACAAAGCAGAATTAGTTGCTGGTTATGCTGATACATTTGAGTATGCATTGAGGCGTCCCTGACGTGATTATTCATTCTTGTAAACGCTCTTTTCCCTTGTTGGTTTTGAGCGTTTTAATTTTTGTAATAATACATGGTTGCACAGCCCACACCATAAAAACAAATGTGAGCATATCGGTATGTTTGCAATGTGTTCAACATTAACTCACCCTCAATAATCCTTCCCATGTGAACGGATTATTACTGAGTTTGTCACGTGACATCGACCAAGCTCTATTTGGCATGAAGCAGGGACCTACTCCAATTTTCCTTTTTCCAAATTTTTCTTGGATTGCTTCATAAGCCTTCATCAAGCGTTCTTTTTCATCAATATCTTGCATATCTGTTAATAAATCATATGTATGTGATGATTTCGGCTCAATGCAAGTGAAAATAACACCGCATTTTTTAAACTTTATGCCAGCTTTAAAAACATGAGTAATCATTATCGTGGCGGCTTTTACAAAATCCGTAACGCAATCTGTTGGTTCAGGAAACGCAAATGAAACAGACTTGTTGTAGTAAGGAACATTCGCATCAAATGGGTTTGATTGTGCAAATACAATCATGCATCCGCAGAGTGATTTATCAGAGCGAAGCCTTTTACAAGCATCTTGAGCGTGCATAGCAATGGCTTCTTTTAAATCTTGAAGTTCTGTTACTTTCTGACCGAAGGACCGGCTAGATATAATTTGTTTTTTACTTGGTGGGGTATCTTCGATTTCAATACAAGATATGCCTTGGAGTTCGCTAACAGTACGCGCCATCACGATGCTAAAAAGCTTTTTCATTTGAATGGGATTACTACAAGCTAGGTCAAACACTGTGTTGATGCCCATACTTTGCAGTTTCTTTGTATGTTGTCGGCCCACGCCCCAAACTTCAGATACATCAATCCTAGATAGATAATCTTCCTTATTACATAAATCCATTCTTGCTAAATCACACACTCCATTAAATTGTTTGTTTTTTTTAGCAATATGGTTGGCGATTTTCGCTTCCGTCTTGCTGCGTCCAATTCCAACGCAAACAGGCAATCCCAACCATTGCCAGAGGACATTTTTCATTTCATGTCCGTATTGCTCAAGATCTCTATAATATTCAAAAGATGTTAAATCGCAGAACACCTCATCAATTGAGTAACGCTCAATTTCATTGTTGGCAACAAATCCAGAAAGGATATTATAAAAACGTTTGCTCATTTCTTCATACATAGCGTAGTTGCTCGACATAACAACAACATCATTGCGCTCTACAAGGTCTCTGATTTGAAAAAGTGGCACACCCATCTTGATACCAAGATCTTTGGATTCTTGCGAACGTGCTACCGCACAGCCGTCGTTATTGCTGAGTACAATCACTGGCTTATTGTTCAGCTTTGGATTGAACACACGCTCACAACTGACATAGCAGTTGTTTACGTCAACTAGCGCAAAAATTCGATCTTTCATGGTCAACTTGAATAAGTTACAAAATCAAGATAAATGTTAGAACTTGGCTGCTGTGAATTCAAATTCAAAATATTGTGGATAAACAATAGGGCGACATTTGGTGTCGCTGCTTAGTGTGCATTTTGTCGGAAATCAATCATTTCAATCGAGATTTAAGTTGCTCAACTTTTGACAAAGCTTTCAACGCATCATCAATTTCAACAGGATTTTCTGCTACTGATTTTTCTAAATAATCGAGATGACGAGTGATCTTTTTAAACTGTCTGTTTTTTATATTTGAAATGATTTGATCATCAAGTAGAAGATCTTCAATCATATTCATTGAGGTTTGAAGGTCTTCAAAAGACACTTGAACATAGCCATCAGTTACGTCTGTATCGTCGGTTGTGTGATTGATTAATCTTTTAATCGTATAGGAACCAACGTTGAGGCTATTGGCTACACTTGAGAATGTTCTTCTTAAATCATGATAGGTAAATGTAATACCAGTTAATTCCGCTATTTTAAGTCTAGCTTTACTTCTGTTTGTGACATGGCCTACACCTTGTCTAGCTTGAAAAACATATCTACCTCCTCCAGAACGCTCGAAACGCTTTTGCATAATATAGTGCAACGTTTTACCAATTGGTAAGGTGAGTGGTTCTCCATTTTTCGGATCAACTGAGGTAATTGATCCATATTTCAAATCTACATGCGGCCATTCTATTGTCTCGGCTTCTTCACGACGAAAACCTGTAAGCAATACAGTTAAAAGAAAGTCTTGGTTGGTATAAGCATTATGGTTTTTATACTGTTGTCCGACCCATTGAGTAGTAACAACTGCATCAAGCCAGTCTTTCATTTGATTATTTCTGATGTATCCCTTTCTTCTCTTAATTTTATTCCAAGATTTTTTAGCTTTGAGTGTGTTTACTGGATTAGAAACATCAATAATATTTTTATCATTTACATCAAGATAGTGTTCAACTGAAAAATTAAAGACAGCTCTAAAGAATCGCATCGCCAAGTTTGCACGCGCTTTAGATCGTTTTGTTAGTTCTGCATGTTTTTCTTGAACCATCTTCCGCGATATTTCAATTAATTTAATATCTCGCCATTCCACCAAATAATCTTTGATACATTGATCGTAGTCATCCAAAGTATTTTTGCTTAAATCACGTTCAGTTTTGTAGGCGGTGTAGGCATCTAATAGAGTGGGTTGCTGATCAGCTTTGGCATAATCGGCAAACATTTCTTTTTTAGCTTCTTGCTTTTCCGTGTTTGGATTAATACCTTGAGACATCAATCCTAGCAAATGGCTGGCTTTATCACGAGCTTGGGTAGGGGTTATTTCACCATGTTTTCCTATAGTGACACGTACTGAAGACTTGCCGTTACCAATACGACGTTCTACAACATATACTTTCGTATTAGTTACACGCAATGCAAAGCCAATAAGCTCTGAATCCCTATAGATAACTTGTTTACCAGGGGATAATGGCAACGAATCAACAAAAGTTTTTGTTAGCTTTGTTCTTTCAGATGCTGATGTCATGGTGTATCATCACGGCTGTTTGCAATAACTCGCAATAACATACAATATTTTTAACTGCCTACATAGTGCCTACAAAATTTCTTATTGCAAACGAAAAAAGAATTATGTAGAATTGGCATCAAGTTAAAGCATTGTATTAATTGCATTTAACTTTATAGGGCCTATAGCTCAGTTGGTTAGAGCAGCGGACTCATAATCCGTTGGTCCCGTGTTCAAGTCACGGTGGGCCCACCATATATATATATATATATATATATCAAGCACTTACATGCATTAATTGTAAGTGCTTTTTTATTGGCCAAATTTATGTAAGTGATATGTAATCAGTAAAATTAATAAGTCAGCGTGAAAAACAAGAACTATCTAGGTTTGGAAGATGCTGAATATTATTTATAGTTTTTCTAAATCAATTCAATGTACATCGAAATTAGAGAACAAGACTTTTTAAATAATTTGATGATCTAAATACTCTTTTTAGCCTAAGTAAGTTAGCTATGATTAGAGGATGATAAGGAAATGACTATTTATATTCCCGACATATTTAATATGAATTGTTTTTACAAAAAAAGATGAATAATAAAAATTGAAATGAAATCTATTCTAAAAGATTAAAATAGAAGGCGTAGTAAAAATTTGAACATATTCTTATTCGAAATATTTAAATTTTTATATCATAAAATAAGTTTGAAGCTAATTAAGTTTTAAAGCAACTTATGGTTGAAAGAAAAAATATATTAAATTTATTTATATCAAATATTTAAGGTGTTTGAATTTTTGAGTGAATTTTTAAATTTAGCTTTGAATGTAAAATAAATCAATAAGTAAAATAAATTATTGGACTATAGGGGATTTTCAGTTTTGTCATATTCCATTATTTTTGCTATATTATATTTTTTAATTATATAGATTACTAAAGTGAATAATGTCTTAGCTTTCACCATCATGTTAAGTTTATTGGGGTGTGAAAGTTTTGAAGATCATAAGAGCAAAGACTCTAATATTATTACAGAGTTTGATTCTTATATAATTGAGAATGATAATCGAAAAAATATGAGAGATTTGAGTAAAAGCTCTGCTTATATTCGGAAGTCCGAAATTAATTTAAATAAGGAAAAACTGATTGAAAAGTGCAAAAAACTCGTAGTTTCGAATGTAACAAAGAAAAAGACAGTTAGTTTTAATGATAATTTACGTGGTAATTACTATATAAATCAAAAAAGTGGAGATGTGTATATTTACCTAGAGTTCTGTGCCGAAAATGAGTTGGGGAATGCACAAGAATTCAAAGGGAAGTGTATATTTTCTATAGATGGACAGACTCAAGTAAATATTTTTGAATAGTTGGTACTAATTTATTTGTTCTAAATGAAAAGGGCTAAACCTCTATAAAATTAGGGGAATTTATGTAGCTATACTTTGAAGAGGCAATACTACATATTACTTTTTTCACTTTCTTCTTATTTTTATCTCACTTTAGTGAAAAACTGATACAACTCAAATTTAAGTAAAAGTGTCGTTAAACTCCAAAATATTGATAAATCGACTGTAAATTGAGCTCTTGTCGCTATTAATCAATATTAAACTTGCATAATTAAGTTAAAGCGCCTATAAAGCTAACTCGTCGGTGCGGGATGGAGCAGTCTGGTAGCTCGTCGGGCTCATAACCCGAAGGTCGTTGGTTCAAATCCAGCTCCCGCTACCAACCGACTTAATTAATTTTGCTCTGTGATGTATTTATAGTTGCTATTCTGGAAAGAACAAATAGCAATTGAATTAGCTTACATAATCCTAAATAAAGCTAAAAATTATTAGATTCTAGAAATGCAGTTATCTTCTTCTCATCTGTCTAGCGTTATAGTAAATCGAATCAATCACATGAGCTCAGAAATGAGTGATTTTGTGTTAAAAATTATTAATGAATGGCGTATGGCCAAAGCCAGTAATGGCAATGAAATTTGTGTGCAAATTATCCCACTTAAACGTCAACAGAATACGTTGCTAGGTTTTAAATGGGTTGAAGTTGGAAAGAGAGTACTTCTAGAGTCTGGTCAAGAGATTGACTTTAATCTAGATGGAAAAAGTTTCTACACTGATGTTAACCAGCTTTATCGTTTGACATAGATAATTCACACAATGGTAGTATCTTTTTTAGTAAAGATAGATTGGATCAAAATTAAAGTTTTGATCCATAAATAAACAAAGTTTAAAAGGTTTAAAAGTATGTCTGATAAAGCTACTGGTACTGTTAAGTGGTTCAACGAAACTAAAGGTTTTGGTTTCATTCAAGCTGATTCTGGCGAAGATTTATTTGCTCATTTCAGCGAAATTCAAAGCAATGGCTTCAAGGTTTTGAATGAAGGTCAACGTGTTTCTTATGTTCCTGGACAAGGTAAAAAAGGACCACAAGCAACACTTATCACTGTAATCTAATCACTTAGAGCAGTGTAAAAGCCCATCGATAGATGGGCTTTTTTATATTTGTTTAATGCACTAGCTTAATTAAATACTATTATAAATTCTAATCTGTTCCTCGATTCTTATGACGAAGTCGAGTTGCTATCAAACTTAATATAAGATCAAGAATGGCTCATTCAATTGAATATCTACAAAAGTGTTTATAGTGGTTCTTTTCTTTGAGTAGAATTCATTTCATGTCGGATTGTACTAATATTCTCGTAAATTACTCTACGCAATCTATTTATAGCACCTAAGGGTCTATGCTCAGGCAGTGAATGCCACGGCGTAAATGAAAGATTCTCACAAAATTCATTCTGAGCAGGCGTATCAAAAGTTTGTTGAGGTATATGGATCGTTGCAACTTGATAAAATGGGGCTTGAGCTTCTTTCCATTCTGTCATCGAATCTTCAACGAGCATTTTATTTGATGTTCTTGGTTGGATCAGAAACACCATACATGCATCACCTTTTTGTAAGCTATTCCGAAGCACTTCTCTTAAGAAGTCATGATTGGGCTGATCTGGCACAAGTGTTGTGTTTTGAGAACAAGGCCTTGCTGAATATTTAACTGCCTGACGGTCAGCGCCTAATCCTAATTGATAAGGCACCATTGACCAGTATCGGGCTTGTATTGGATTGGAAATTTTTGAATTTCTCGCTCTAAGCGCATTCATGGTTCCCCGCAAACCTAGCACAAATGGGATCTGCAATTTTTTGAACGTACTTCCACTATTTATATTCTGTATAAAGAATAAATAGCGATCAGGTTGATCTACAAAAAATACAGGATGATTAATCATAATAAAATCTTGAGTCATTGCTTGATTATCATTCTCCATAATCTTTTTTCCAGTAACACCTAAAATTTTGATTGCCATGCCGCGCGCATCTTTTTTATTGTCAGCTTGGGTGGCATCTCCTGAAGCATTGGAGAAACGAATCCATGCTGAATAGGTTTTATCAGCAATAAAAATGCCTTTCGCTAGGTTTGATGGTAACGATTTTGAGACATGGAATTCTGCCCGAACACAGCCATGTGCTTTAGGATGTGCATCACGTAGCACATGTCCTGCTGCGTACTGTTTACGAATACTTTGTCCAATTTGCTCAGAAATTTGTGCAGCCAAAATATTCTCGTTCGGCTGTAGCTTTTCACCTAATTCCGTATCAATGGTTGGATAGGGGATTTTATGTGCATTGGCCACAATGTTTGATTTTTGATGCTGATAAGCGCATCCACTTATGCTGATCAGTAGAGGAGTGATTGTGAAAAAGAAGCCAAAACGTACCAAAGCTCTTAGATCTAACATATATTTGCTCCGTAACATACATCAGTTTAGCAACATGCCTATGAATTAAAAGATCGTGAGTAGAAGAAATACGCTGATCTAGTCGATTTTTATGCTTGTGTTCTGTTTGGTCTAGCTTAGCCAATGGTCATTTGATGTGCTTTCCAAAATGGACTATTCAACCATCTTTGTTCTTGCTTATATAATGAATATCTTCGATTCTCATAGATTTTAATAATTTTATGAGTTTCTGCTAAATAGTGTTGATGAGCATCCTTATGTTGATCATATTGTACAATCGTTTCTGCGGCTTTCATTGCTGTATAAATTGCATTAAACAAACCTTGCCCTGCGATTGGATCAAATGCCAATAATGCATCACCGCAAGCAATCCAGCCTTCCCCCAAACCCTGTTTTAACCAAACACTACGTACATCATGACAACAGATATTTTTTCCAAATTCTAATTCACCAAAAAGCTCAGGTATGATCGTATTGGTTTTAATTATTTCATCCCAGTGTATAGGATAGTTGTGAAGTGCTGCTGCAGTTTTGGGAATTGTGTGATAACCAAGAACCCATTTTTGTTCTGAAATTTTCCCTGCATATAACCACCCATTTTTATGTGATGAAATGATGGTTTTACTGAGTGAAATACTTTTCTCAGGTTTAAATGTTCGATAAAGCGCAACCAATGGTACACCACGATGGCGCTGAATACCGAGTAGACGGATGATTTTGGCGCTGCGGCCTGTTGCATCAACGATCCATTTTGTTGTAATGGAGTTGCCACATTCCAATTGAATGTTCCATATATTGCGATCTTTTTTTAAATCCAAAATATTTGCACTAAATTGTATTGTTCCCTCAACATGAGCATGCTGCGCTAAAAGCATATCGAATTTTTGCCGATCAATCCGAAGCCCAAACCCATAGGGATCATGTAGAGCATCAGAAATGATGGGGGACTCGCTTCCCCAAAAAGACATATTCCCACCGACACGAGGTGAGTAGTAGCCATTGGCATGTTGCTCGGTTTGTAAACGTTCAACGATTGATTGAAGGCCGAGTTTGGTTAATAAGCGAATTGCCGATCCGGGGAGTGTTTCACCAAATTTATGTACTTTATGGCTTGGGTTATCAATGGTGCACACCGATAACCCAGCCAAAGCAAGTTGTCTTGCAGCGATAAGTCCAGCTGGCCCGCAACCTGCTATACAGACATCTACATTTAAGTTATCCATTTAGCGTTTTTGTACACGGACCGAGCGGAATGCCAATAACTGTTCATGACTAGCCCAGCCTGCTTTTTCTAAGTCGCTAAGTGGTTCCACCTTACTTTCTAATAAGTTGGTTGCATGTTCGGCAGCCGTTTTTAATTGACCAGCAATCAGTGTTTCAACATAGATATATTCAGGAATATCTGGATCGTCTTTTACACCTGCACGGACTTCAACAATACCCAGTTCATTAAATTGAGCAATCATACGCTTCATTACTTCGGCAGTATTTGCATTCTGGATTGCACGTAGCCAACTGTGACGTTGATTAAAGGCGGCGATACGTTCCTCTCTCGGCAGCTCAGGATTGATAACTTTTTGATAGTCTTGTTCTGTGAGAACGTGGTTTGGAACACGGGCTGCCCAAAATGTTGGAAGATAGGGATCGAAATCTGGATCGTACCCAGATCGGCAGAATGCAGTATCTCCTTGCCATGGGACTGCCATCCAGCGAGTAATACTGCCTGCGACTTGAGCATATAAGGGGCCATCAACTTGCTGAACTTTGATTGGTGTCATTGTTGAGCCATAGTCTGGTTCGGGATTTGTAGATGCACGTAATCTGATTCTGAATGGTGAACTATACATACTGGCATGACGCATCGGCCACGTCATTTCACAACCAGGATGGAAGGTATCGGCAAGACAATAATGCAAGGCCGCCTGATCTAATGTATGAGGTTGATCTTGTAATGGAACTTGATCTAAAGATGAAGGAGGTTTAATTTCTTCATTAGACCAATCATCGATAAAATTTCCGTCCACCCAGTTTCGGAGTAGGCCTTCTTGTAAACCCGTCATCGTCAGCATATTGCCAGGCCCATTTTCTGGAAAGCTTCCAAACGCATCGCCATATATCCAAGGCCAAATATGTGGCCACTGTACTGGTTCAGCTACGCTAGGTTGGGATGGTCTGAAACTATGCAAGATGGCACGGCGTAATTCACTATATGGATCAGCTAAATTTTTATTCTTTGATTGGAATGAAAGTTTAGCCAGCAGTGCAGGGTTATTAAAATCCATTGGGCAGCCTTTGCCAAAGTAGGCTGCAAAACCTTTATTTACCCACTGTAAACCGCCCAGACGTTTCAGGAGTGGCCAAATGTCTTTTGTAAAGGATGGTTTTTCTGACATCACCATCCAACCTGCATTGACGTAGACATCGCACATAAGATCGTACATAGTTCGCCAGCTCACGACATCTGGCGCATAGTTGGGTGGAGCAACAACAACCCACGCAGATTCAACGGGTATCGCGATTCCATTTATGGAAACTGTTGCAGTGACTGGGCCATCGGATGTGTCATCATACCAATCATCAGCATTATTAAAGCTTGGCGGATGGTCAGGATCATAAACAGGGGCATGGGTTGGAGATGCCGATTTACCATGCCCACCTAAGAATAATAAGTGTCCATTTTCATCTGTTTGAATTTCACCTAAAGGTACAGTCACAGCGTGTTCCGCTGCCGCTTGGAAAGTTCCCGTATCAAAACGATGTTCAGCACCACCCGAAACATTACGACCAAAAATACTGCGTGGACCTGGATCTATGGCTAATTTATGTCGATTGGCTGGTTTGACTTTGGGATTACGTAGCGTGAACGCATTATCAGGAGCATTGACGGCTTCTGGTATGTCCAGTGCATACTGAAATTGATACCATTCAGCTTTACGGTTGGCAACATGGACCGTCCAGACAATATCAGCATTGTCAGGATTCAGCTCACGGACTACGTCACCAGCAGCATTGTAGCCATAGATACGGAATCGAGCTGCTTGCCTTTTGATTGCACCAGTCTTATCTCGATAGCTATTGGGCTGCTGGGTTAGGTCTGTTGGAGCATCGACAAGCTCTGGTCCGATAAAAAACTCATTTTCACTGTCACCTACGCGAGCGACCCCAATTGCAGGATGGATTGCTGCACGAACGATCTTGGTATCCATACACGCTGCTGGGGAAATAACAGGGCGAGGAGTGTCAGGTTCACCTAGAGGCACACCGTTTACATTGCGGCGTAACTCTGCTGAGGCTGCGTAAACAACGCGTCTAGCATCTGCAATCGAACCGACAGGGGCGTGTTCAGCGGTGACGCGCCAAATATTCATTGCTAAGTTTTCACCGTATTCGGCTTGCCCTCGAGCTGAAATATCTTGAATGGGTATGATGATGTCGGCGACGTGAATAGGTGGGCTTAAATCTTCTGGCCAAACGACAGTTGCTTCGTCTAATGGCATACGTTCAGGATCTGTTCTGAGTTGGATCATGAAACGGAATCGTGCTTCAGAGACTTTTAATCTTGAGATTAAGTCGTTGGCTAAATAAGAAGGGTCATTAGGCGAATGGTTCGGTGGGTCAAGATAAAAAACCGGTTCTAATTTATATTTTACATATTCATTTGGACCAAATTGAAAGGGTAAACCACTCCAGTAAGCAGAAGCTAAAACACTGGCAACAGGTTTTGCCATCGCATCCAATAACTCTGACGTTTTCGGATGAGCTTTTAGATAAGGATCATAATCACCATCGACCACACCAGCTTTGGTAAATTCACACATATCTTTTGCAGTGTCTACAAAAAAAGCATCAAAATTCTGCATCAGGAAATCAAAGGTACTCGCATCAGGGTTACCGAGTATTTTGGTTCCCTCAACATCAAATAGTTTGACCCCGATACCAAGGGTAGATTTGAAATCCGTATTTGTTGGGGTTGTATCTGATGAAAAGCGAATCCAAGTAGGATAACGTTTACCCAGATTGGAAAATAAGCCGACACGGAGCTTCTCGGGTAAATCATCACGGATAATGAACTCAGCAGCAGCGATCCCATGAGGTTTCAAAAATACTGGTCGCATGGCAGGACATTGACCTTTACCAATTCTTCCAGCTTGGACCATGTCCACAAACATGGCTTTCAGAGATTCAATAGGGTCTTTTGTGCAATCGACACATGGCGTATTGTTGGGTGAATCTGATTTTAAGTGATCCATTTTTTGTCCTTATTATTTTAAAGTGTTTTTATTTTCATCGTTTATGAAAGTATAGAAAATATTGTAGGTGGTCAATATGTATGCAATGGAATAAATAAAATAATTTGATCGACTGTTTTTAATTAAATAGTCTTTAAGTTTTTCTTATTGAAAATATTTTATCAAAACTAAACAGTGGGAGTTTTTTGTTGGAAATAATATTGTTTTAATGAAATCTAAATAAATCTGAGTATTTTTTAGTTGGGTTTTATAATTTTGAACAATGTGAACCATTAATTTAAATGTTAATTAGTTCACATATTAATATCTAATTTATTAACTAGTAGTAACTTGCAATAATAACAGCATTCTTTTGATCTGGTAGCTGTTCGAAGCTAATGTCAGTGGTTGTATTCTTTTGTGTGTGAGTACTTAAGTCACTGAGGGAAATTGATTGAGAATCAATCTTATCTCTGATTTGATTCAACTGCTGACAGTCACTATTGTTATGCTGCTGAGAGCAAGTATCCTCTACAATACTTCCATTCATTTGGATTGTGCTTGCAGAATAACCCACCGAAGCAAATGCCATTAATGATAAAAGTAGGGCAGATTTATAGATATTGTTATACATGTTTATTGCCTTTTATAAGATGTATTAAGTATTAATTAACATAAGTATTATTATTAAGGCAATATTAAAATTAAATATTGATTAAATAGTTATTTAAAGTGTGATGTATTTAAAATTTTGCTTTTAAATTGATAATTAATATGTTTATTTTAATTTGT
Organism: Acinetobacter sp. Ac_5812; assembly: GCF_013072695.1. Lineage (GTDB taxonomy): Bacteria > Pseudomonadota > Gammaproteobacteria > Pseudomonadales > Moraxellaceae > Acinetobacter. Next base: position 898,815 of record NZ_LXUK01000022.1, on the reverse strand, counting down.
TAATTGTGTCACACATTTTTGTTTTAATGCGAATTTAAAAACCCTGACCTGTCTGGTATACATTATATGGTCGCTGTAACATATTTTAAAATTCAAATATGGAACTTAGGTATATCATTGTTACGGGGAAATTATCTGATTGCTATTTTGGGCAAGAAAAAAGCCTAATCAACGATTAGGCTTTTGTGACACTAATCCAGACTAAATTACATTGCCACAGATGTCTGTTGTACCTTGAGGGTAGCTGAATTGCAGTGCGTTGCGGTCAGTGATCATTTCAGATGATAGTTCTTGCCCATCTAAATGATTAGAATATATCGAGACTCCACTATCAATGTTAAAACTAAGATTTTCAAGTGCTGCAGGTAAGGTAGATTGATAGCCTTGATCAATGCCATTAAAGATAAATCCGACCTGTTTTGTTAGTTGATTAATATAGATACCTAAGCGTTGATAATTATTTGTATAAGTAGTCACTTTGGTATTCTGGTAATAGTCAACTGTCGTAGGTCCAGTACCATCACTAAGTTGATATCTCAGAGAGTAGCTTAAATCAGGTGGGTTTTCTCCAAAGTCTGGATCATATGTACCAGACTGAAAGCCGAAATTTGACCGAATTGCATAACCGTTATTTGTGACCCCTGTAATTAAAAATGAAGAGGTATAAGAAGAATCACCTGTAGGTGGTGGTGTTGGAATTTTTAGTTGCATTTCAAATGCGATAATTCCTGTTTTGGGGAGGGGGAAATCACCATTTTCATTGGTTGAGTTAAGTTGAGCTTTACTTGTAGCCACATAGTAAGCATATGCATCTTCATCTATAGGTGCAGAGCTCACGATGAAACCGAACTTTTGACCATTGATTTCAGGAAATTGCGTGACGGGGGTATATCCTGGATTTTGAAGGTTCCAAGTATCATAATCTTGCTGAGTTGCATCGAAATTATATTGGCACGTTTGTGGTTGGCTAGAACTACGTAAACTAAAGCTGGTAGATGATGCAGCTGTTGGTTGAGTACTGGTATTGTTTTGCGAACTATTCTGATTTTCACCACAGCCGAGTAGGGCTAGGCTAAGTGCCAATATGCTGAGTTTTTTCATTGATTGTTCCTCTGGTTTATTTTTCACGGCTTATTATCAAAAATAAGAAATGCGACTTTTTAATAAATAAATTTTAAAAAAAATTAATAGTTTAGGTGTATTTTATTTTGAATTTTATAAAAAAAAGACCTCTCGTTTGGGAAGAGGTCTTATAAAAAGTTTAATCGTATTGAATGGTTACGGTTGCCATTGCACGGACTGTACCCGCAGTGACATTGGTTGCTGTTTGATAATAGCGAGCAGACAGCGGAATATTGTATTGTACAGTTTGATTTGAGTTGACTGTACCTACATCCAATTTGTCACCTTTGCGGATCACTTGATTTTTACTTTGGTATTTCCAAAGTAGCTGAACGCCAACACCATTAGCCTTAGTTGAGTTTGGTGCCGTATTGGCCATGACTTGGTTGTTGGTACCATCTTGTGGAAAATCAAAATCTAAACTGATCTGGTTCTTTTCTTCATATCCTGTTGGATTTTTACCGCCATTACACAAGATGTTTAAGTCAAAGGTTTGTTCGCCTTGCGTCGAACCAATACCACTAAAACCTGATTTCGTCACCGTAGGTAGTTGAACCACTTTATTAATATTGCCTTGCAGCTCACAAGAAGATGATGCAATGGTAATTGCATTAGCAAGTACAGTACTGGTTAAAAAAGGCTGATGAGGATAGCCACGCACATAATAACTACTGTATTGACCAGGAACCAAGGCACCTGAACCCGTTTGTTCCGCTGTTTTAACAATTTCAACAACGAAATAACCAGAAGCTAAATATCGAGTCCCAGAGATCCCGCTACGTTCATAAGGATAATATCCAGAGAAATTACTACTATTCTCAGCCTCACGATAGAGCCGAATGCCAATGCCTTGGATATTGGTTGAATAGATATTATTTCCCTGTGGGCTTAGGGGATATCCTTGATTCAGTTCTGCAACTACGCGATCATATCGATCACAATTATATGCGGTTGTACCTGAAGAGGTGATTGCAAAAGTCGCTTTGCGTAGGATTTTTCCGACTTCATCACTCGGGCGAACTACAACTCGCCCAACTGACATTTTTACATCATTAGGTGCATAGTTAGAGATCCGACAAGCTGCATTGGCTTCGCTATAAATACCAAGGCTTGCGGTAAGCAAAACACTATTTAAGAGTAATTTTTTCATTTGCATACGGCCTCAGTCATGATCATGCTTGCTTGAGCGTTAGAAATTTGTGCTGTTACATCATAACTGAAGTGGCACTGCTCATTGGCTTCATCGCCCCATTTTACATACAAATCACCTTTTGGCTCTTGCGTACGTAAATACACCATGCTGCCTTGCGCCACGATACCAACAGATTCATCTTTAGTATTAAATACTTGTGCTGCGAATGGTAAGCTTTCACCCGCTGCTGTTTTGGTGTTGATGTAGATGGCATAGCCTTTCTTGGTTGAGAAATCAACTTTAGCAATCGCACCAGCAAAAGGAGCAATACGTTGGCTAGTTTCTTCTAATTCAACATTGGTCGACATTTCTTGTGGGTCAAGTGTGATGTCATTTAAACGGTATGGTGTTACATAAGGAATCACAGCATAACCAGATTTATTTACACTGAGACCAACGGTGTTGTTGACTTTTGCACCTGCAGCGTCTGGTGCATACACCAGGACCATGGTTTGCCCTTGTTCTGGACCAAATAGGATGCCTTTATCATGTGCAACAATGCTACCGCTGACACTGAGCATCGCTTGTTGATATGTGTCAGCAATACTATAAGAACTACCCACCGTTGCAAAGTTGGTACGATAGCGACTGTTAACGTTGAAGCTTGGGTTCTGTCTATCTTGGTGAGATACAGATACTCCATAGTTGAAGCGATCGCTCACCATTCCGCTCATACCGACTGTACGGCTGTTTTCAGATACGGTTGCATTGACGTTAGCTGAGCTCTTTCTGAAGTTCATTGGGAAAGAGAGGGTCATTAAATATTCTGTATCGCGGGTTTGATTATTGGAACCGTATTCGATCTGACGATTAGTTGCAGAAAGTCCGTAGGTCAGACCCTGATAATTATTGCTATAACCAATTTGATACTGACGGCTGGTCTCATTACGGTTCCAATAATCATTCCAAGATCCAACCATATAAACATTACCCCAACCCTCAGGTAAACCTTGGTTTAAGGTGATTTGAAATTCACTGCGCTGTTTACCCACGGCAAAGGTATTTACACCTTTATCTTCAAGATCGCGAATGAGCAGAGCATCACGTAACTTATAATAGTTTTCAGTCGAATAACGATAGGCCGCCAAGGTTAAGTTGGTATTGGTCGGAGAAATCAGTTTGCTATAACTGAGGCGGAAACTTTGTCCTGATTGTGAACCTTGCTTGTCAAATTCAGTATTAGACTGGGTAATGTCAAATGATACCGCACCAATTGGTGTTGCTACGGCTGCACCTAATAGCAATGCACTGTAGTCCTCAGCTAATTGGAAGCCTGTATAACCCGTCAAATAGTTATTAAGACCACGTTGATATTTACCCTGTGTTACCCAAGGCGTTAGATCAATATCACGATCACGAAATTCACCCGCTGTGACAGAGTAACGGCTTAGACCAGGACGAAGCATTTGCACGACAGATGCATAAGGAACCGCGAGTTTTTGTATTTCACCATTAGATTCGATAATCGAAACTTCAAGTTCACCACCAAAACCAGTAGGGTAAAGGTCATTAATTTCAAAGCTACCCGGTGCAACCGTGGTTTGATAAATCAACTGACCTTGTTGACGAACTTCTACTTTAGCGTTGGTTTTTGCATTACCGCGAATACGGGGTGCATAGCCGAGCATACTATTCGGCAGCATACGGTCATCGCTTGAGAAATCTAAGCCACGATAACCAAATGAATCAAATAATTCACCATTGGTAAAACTATCACCTAAGGTTAAAACACCTCGATACTGAGGAAAAGCGCGCTGTAAATAGGTGCTTGTCGATTCGTAATTCGATTTCTTTTTAGTGTCTAAACCTAATTCGTTTTGAACATTGTCTTGCCATTGCCATTGACCATTATGACGAAACTGCCAGCCAGCAATATTGGCACCCGCCGTAATCGCCATAAAAGCATTGGTAGTTTCTTTATTGTCATTTAAACGGTTAAAGGTTTTATAGGCACTACCGTTATAAGATAAAAAACCAGCATTGACACCACGATCCCAAATACTCGGATCAACATAACCTTGTGCATTTTTTTGTAATACAATTTGTGGAATGGAGATATCGACACGCAGGCGTGAAGTATCAAAATCATAATAAGCGTTTTCGATCCACTCTTCGATTTTATAGCAGGCATTCGGCGCAGCAGATTCAGTACGATTCACAAGAACATCTTGTTTTACACCATATTCAAGTAATGAGCTTGAAGTGAAACAGGTAAAGGCATTTTTATTTTGTTCAGTTGAACGGAACATCATTCTTCTTTTACCAAACCAGTTACCATTGATATAAACGTCAACGTTATATTCGCCAGGTAAAACGGGGTTGCCATATTTAAAACGAGAAATATCTACTTTTTGTGCATCACCGATTAAGAAAACAGAGTCAAATTCTGCTTCCATTGGTGGGACTTGTTCTGCTGTCTGTTCTACTGCATAAACAGCCATAGGCATCGTCACCGTGATTACCCCAGAAGTAAGGTAATAACATATACGACGCTTCAAGAATTTAGCTGTTGCATTTTTCTTTGACATAATCCGTTCGCCTATTCAATGATAGGTACAAAATCATTTATTGATTTAAAATAAAGTTGTTTGTTATTGAAGCTTGATCTGATGTTCGATACGACCACCGTAATCGTTGATGCTTACATAGCTCAACTTCTCAGTACTCCCAGTTTTCAATTGGATTTTGTCCTCTGAAAAGGGCGAGAGCATTAGACCTTTAGGCAGTAGGTCAACTGACTTTCCTGCATTTTGTTGGTACACTGCAGTCATGGTGACGTGAAACGGCGTTGGATTTTTTACAATTAACGTTTGCCCGCTTTGAGCCCATTGCAATTTTTCACCGGCAAGATTGGCATCAGTTTTAATGCTGGCTGGGCGATAGAAAAATTTGATACGTGAACGGATCGCAAGCTGTAAAAAATTATCAGGAACAGCATCTTTACTGTTTGCTGTTGGTCTTGGTGGAATATCCAAAACATTCAACCAAAAAACTGTTTCTTGTTTTTGATTTAATTGGGCTGCATTTGGCAATGCCGTAATACGAAGCGATTGACTCTTGGTTGGATCAACACGCGAAATAGGGGGCGTAATCATAAACGGAACTTTAGACTGATCGGGCGTACTTTTAGCGTCACCTTCATCAATCCATGCTTGAACAAGCGATGGTTTAGAACCATTGTTACTGACTTGCAAAGTTACTTCACGAGCATCAGATGGATAAATAACGCGAGTACCATGCAAAATTATTTCTGCATGTGTTTGACTTGCGATTAAAGCCGATGACATCGTTAAACCAAGCAAAAAATTGTAACCGTTCAGTACCATTTAAATTTACTCTATGATTGCGTGAAGTGTGCAACTGCGAATTTCTAGATACCCAGAAATTCGCACCATTTATCAAAGATTATTGATAAATAATAGTGTACTGAACTGAAGTATTTACTTCACCAGCAGTAGATGCGCCAGTTGCATAATATTCAGCATAGTAGTTAAGGTCAGCACTACCACCTTCTACAACGTCAACCCATTGAGAGTTAGTTTGAGCGCCATTGCTACCCGCTGCAAGTACTGGAATTACTTGGTTGTTGCTACCTAATAATTGTACGTCAACGTTTTTAGCGCCACCAGCATTTTGGTTTAGTAAACGACCTGTATTGAAATCTACAGTTGCACCAGGTTCAAAGTAAGTTGCAACCTTACCTTTTGAACATTCATCAAGTTTGATTTGGAATGGTGTACGACCAGCAACGTCACCACTGTTTGCAAGAGTTTGTCTTGATACTGTTGGAAGCGTTACGGTAAAGTCTTTTCCAGCAGGTGTAACAATTTTACATGTTTGGTCTGTTACTAGACCATTAATTGTAATCGTTCCGTCTGCAGCTTGAGCGTTAGCAATACCTACAACTGAAAGAGCAGCGATCAAAGCAAGTTTTTTCATAATAATTTCTCGAACACATCGGCTAAAAGTTTGAATTAAAATTACTTCTCAGTTGGATTTTTGCGCTGAACAAGTAATGTGCGAAATATATATCACTAGGTTTGTAAAATGCAAACTGCATCACATTTACTTGATATGTTTCGATCTAAAATTCCGATCATAAATAAGTTATTGATATAAGGTATTTTTATTTCTGGTAAAAACAGCTTTTTTAGCCTGTTTGTTTAATATTACTTAATACTGATTGTTTTTTCCTTTCATAAAAAAGGCCTGGTTGATTATTTTTTGACCAAAAATAAATTAATCCACATTTTTTTTGTGATCTGGATTGTAGAAAATAAAAAAATAATTTAGATGAATAATCAAGTTTTTAGTGTGATTATTAGGCTTATTAACAAAAAGCTCAAAGTTCTTTTAAGAATTTTTTAAGGTTCAATCCTTAGTTTTTTAGTCATGATTAGATGAAAAAAACACCGTAAAGGAGCTTTCAATGAACATGCTTTATACCCACAAACCAAACTACTATTTCTTCGCACACAAGTTTGTTTTATTCCTAGAAAGTTATTTAAAAAGCCATGCTACGGAACAGCAAACTAGCTTTAATCTGCAGACGATCTATGATTTATTCAGTCATGATCGTGCCTCTAGTACAACCAATTTAGAAGGTATTTTAAATATTGCAGATGAATATGTGCTTGAAACAGATGAGGGCCAGCAGTCATTGATTCAGTCTTATCATGTTCATTTAGACAATCATGTGCTGACTTTAGAATTTAATGCCAAAGCAGTTGCAAGCTTAAAGGCGGGCCAAAATATTCTGAGTCCACAAGCGGCTTAAGCAATTCAAAAAATTTTTCCAGTTAATACACTTGGTGAGTAATGTCCTTTACTAAGTGTTTTTTTAACAAGCTGCACGAACCTGATCTATCCGTTATGATGGAAAGATCAGGTGAAGATAACATAGTGTTATGAGTAAGGACTTTAAATCAGAAACATATACTGTTGATGAAAGTGTTGCTGATACGATTGCTTGGTTAATGCAACATCAAGATATTTTTGATTCATTTCATTTTGATGTGCATAGCCAAGAATTGTCAGTAACCCATGCAGCCGGTGTTGATATCATCCGTGTTGGAATGTTTTTAAATGCCAAATACGGCATTTTGGTGACATCAATTTAATCATATCTAAAAAAAGCCTTGTCAAATGACAAGGCTTTTTGTTTATGCACTCATGGCATCGACAGAGAGTTCTGCAACCGTTGGTTTCGGTTTTTCCGCAGTTAAACCTAATTTAGCAAATAGAACCTGATCTTTGCCTTCACCCGCATTTGGCGTCGTAAGTAATTTTTCACCAGAGAAGAGAGAGTTTGCACCCGCCATAAAGGCAAGCGCTTGGTCAGAATCACTTAATGATTCCCGACCAGCAGAGAGACGAACATAACTGTGTGGCATGATAATACGTGCGACAGCAATGGTACGAATCCATTCAGTCACATCAAGTTTTTCAACATCAGCCAAAGGTGTGCCTTCAATTGGAACCAGCATGTTAATTGGCACAGATTCAGGATGTACTGGCATAGTCGCAAGTTCATGTAATAAACCAATGCGGTCATTACGGCTTTCGCCTAAGCCAACAATACCACCACTACATACTTTCATACCGGCTTGACGCACATGATCTAAAGTATCCAAGCGGTCGTCAAAAGTACGTGTGCTAATGATATGTGAATAATATTCACGAGAGGTGTCTAGGTTGTGGTTGTAATAGTCTAGACCTGCATCTTTTAAGCGTTCCGCTTGAGATTGGTTCAGCATACCTAAAGTCATACAGGTTTCTAAGCCCAATGCTTTCACTTCACGCACCATTTCAAGCACGTAAGGCATATCACGCTCATGCGGATTGCGCCAAGCAGCGCCCATACAGAAACGCGATGAACCAGATTCTTTTGCTGCAAGTGCTTCACGAATAACTTTATCAACGGCAATACGCTTTTCTGCTTCTAACTTAGAGTCATAACGAGCAGATTGTGAGCAATACTTACAGTCTTCAGGGCATTTACCTGTTTTGATTGAAAGTAGCGTGCTGACCTGAATCGCATTTGCTTGGAAATGCTGACGATGAACGCCTTGTGCTTGAAATACTAAGTCTAGAAAAGGTTGGTCATATAAAGCTTGGATTTCATCACGAGTCCAGTCATTACGTAAAGTCATTGTTATATCCATGATGATTGATTACAGACATTGAGATTCATCATACAGAAATCGTGCCAAAGCCAAAGGGCAAAAAACATCATTTTTCTATTCAGTGTACTTTTATTTGCTGCAATTGCTGTTGAATTGCCCAATCAATATGTACATTGACGACCTCATCGTGCGCAATTTTTGCATCTTGCAATTGCGTCACGATCTCGGCTGAGTATGGAGCATTTCCTAGGCCGATTGCAATATTACGCTTAAAGGATTGGTAGCCTGTACGGCGGATTGGGCTACCTTCTGTATTGGCTAAGAATGTTGCCTCATCCCATTGCCAAATCTCTAATAAGCTGATGTCATCTAAGTTATGTCTTGGATCAAAGTCTGGAATTGAAGCCTTTTTAGCAAAGCTATTCCAAGGGCAAATCAATTGACAATCATCACAGCCAAAAATGCGGTTGCCGATACCTGAGCGTAACTCCTCTGGAATGATTCCTTTATATTCAATGGTTAAATAGGCAATACACTTTCTGGCATCTAACATGTAGGGTTCAACAATTGCCTGCGTGGGGCAAATGTCGATACAGGCTGTACATGAACCACAATGTGCGCTAGCAGGTTGATCAAATGGCAGATCAAGTGAAGTAAACAGTTCGCCCAACACAAAAAAAGAACCTGATTTTTTATGAATTAATAAGGTATGTTTACCGGTCCATCCCATACCTGCACTTTCAGCCAGCGATTTTTCAAAAATAGGGGCGGAATCAGCAAAGGGGCGTGATTCAAAATCGCCAACTTTTTCTTTAATACGAGTCGCTAAGGTTTTAAGACGTCCACGCATGACTTTATGATAGTCACGGCCACGCGCATAACGCGCAATAATGGCAGAATTTGGTTCAAATGGTACATAACGGGGCTTGGGTGATGCGACAAGATAGTTCATGCGCACACAAATAATGCTTTTTGTACCAGGAACGAGCAAGGTCGGATCAGCACGCTTTTCTAAGTTTTCTTCTAAATAGTGCATATCTGCATGATAACCACGTTCTAAATATTCCTTAAAACGTGGCATTTGATCTTGAGCATCTGGTTTGGCAATGACACAATCAGCAAAGCCCAAGTCTAAAGCCTGTACTTTGATCCAGTCTTTTAACGCTTGCGGGTCAAGCTGTTGTAACTTGATTTTATCAGGCGTTTTCTGAGACTGTATTTGAGATGATGTGCTTGAAGCCATAAAACGATAATAAGGAGAAAAACATGCAAGCTGTAGTTTACCATAGCCGAAGTATCCAAGCATGGGAGCAACGTTGGTTTGCTCAGCAAAACTCATCTTTGGGACTCATGCAGCAAGCGGCTTGGACAATTACACAACAATTAAGTCAACAATTTCAGCAAAATAAAATTCAAAAGATCGCAGTTTGGTGTGGGCAAGGCAATAATGCTGGCGATGGCTATTATATTGCTGCGTTTCTAAAGCAACAGGGATTTAGTATCACTGTGTTTGCAACAGAACGCGGACAATCAGCGGATTTAAAACAAGCCGCAGATGATGCACAGTCTTATCAAGTCGATATTCAAAGTATTGATTATCTATTGTCAGAAAAAGCAGTTCATCAAGAAATTCCCACTTTTGATTGTCATATTGATGCTTTATTCGGCATTGGCCTCGATCGAATGCTAGATCCAAAATGGCAAGAGATTATCCAGCTGTATAATGAGCAAACAGGCTTAAAAGTCTCAATCGATATTCCAAGTGGGTTGCAGGCCAACACAGGACAAGCTTTGCCTTGTGCGGTGCAAGCCGATCAAACCTTTACAATTCTGGCTTACAAAGCAGGTTTGTTTACGGGGCAAGCTAAGGAATATGTGGGAAAACTACATTTGCTAAGTTTGATTCCAGCTGACCAAGAATTAAAACCACTTGCTTATTTGTCGCCCGAAAGAATCGTTTTACCCAAGCGTCAAGCCTTTGGTCACAAAGGCAGTTATGGGTATGTGCTTGTTGTCGGCGGTCATGCAGACATGGGCGGTGCCGTCATCATGGCGGCTGAAGCGGCGTTTCATGCAGGGGCAGGCAAAGTCAGTGTGATTTGTCATGCCAAACATCATCAAGCCATTTTGGCACGTTCACCGAATATTATGGTGCGAGACATTAACGCCTTAGATCAGGAAGCCATTCAACAGCTATTAACCCAAGTGAATGCCGTCTGTTTTGGTATGGGCTTAGGTCGAGATGAATGGGCAGAGCAGATATATTTGCAATGGTTTGATTTACTCAAGCAAAACTCACATTTAGAGGTTGTACTTGATGCAGATGGTTTGTGGTTTCTGGCCAAGCATCCGCAACAATTAAACCAGCATCTCTATGCAACGCCACATTCAGGGGAGGCAGCAACACTCTTGGGGGGGACTGCTGCGGATATAGAACAAGACCGTATCGCTGCCATTCAACAGTTAAAGCAAAAATATGCAGGGCAATGGGTGTTAAAAGGCGCGGGTAGTTTAATTTTAGAAGAACAATTATTTATTTGTACACAGGGTAATGCCGGAATGGGCACAGGAGGTATGGGCGATGTATTGGCAGGTATGATTGCCAGTTTAAAAGCTCAATTTCATCAAAAGATTGCTTTGCATGAGATCGTCAGCCTACATGCACAGGCAGGTGATTTGCTGGCTGAAAAGGGTATGAGGGGATTACAAGCGCATGACATGGGAAAAATGATATATAAAGTCGTGAATCAAAAGATTTAACGGCGTCTGCTACTGGAACGGCTACGACCGCGTGCCATACCGCCTAAGGCATTGAGTACAGCCATTTTACTCATACTACCTGACGCATGAGCATGACAAATTGCAGCGGCAAGCGCATCTGCTGCATCTGCTTGAGGTTGGATGGTTAAATTAAGCAAACGCATCACCATGAGCTGTACTTGTTCTTTTTCTGCTGCGCCGTAACCGACAACAGACTGCTTGATTTGACGTGCTGTGTATTCTGCGACTTGTAAATCTAGATTCACCAGTGCGGCAATTGCCGCGCCTCGGGCCTGACCGAGCTTAAGAGCTGAATCGGGGTTTTGTGCCATGAACACTTGTTCGACTGCTGCTTCTGTTGGACCATGAAATTTAACGATACGTTCGACACCCGCAAAAATACGTTTCAAACGTTCAGGCATTTCTTGTGTTTCAGTACGAATGGTTCCTGCATCAACAAACCGCAGCTTATTGCCATCTTTTTCGATAATTCCATAACCTGTTAAGCGTGAACCAGGGTCAATACCAATAATTAATGACATGAAGCACTATATAAATGAAAGGGTGATGATATTGTTACATAATGGGCTTTTTACTGCATAATATTTTTGTAGAATTTTGAATTATAAGGAAATAGTTGTTTTATTGAACGAATCTTGGTTGATTTATTCAATTTCTGAAAATTTAGAACTCATTTGCAAGTTTAACTTAGGCACATTGAATAAGAGTGAGTTTTGATCGCTTTGTGTGTAATTTAGACATTAATTGATAAATTAAGCGATTTTTATAAAAATAATTTGCATTGTGGGTAAGATGTGCGTATAAAGCTAACTCGTCGGTGCGGGATGGAGCAGTCTGGTAGCTCGTCGGGCTCATAACCCGAAGGTCGTTGGTTCAAATCCAGCTCCCGCTACCAACCGAATTAAATTAGTTATGCTCTGTGATGTATTTAAGGTTACTGTCTAAAAAGAATAGACAGTAATAAAGTTAGCTGAAATAACCCTAAATAAAGCTAAAAATTATTAGATTCTAGAAATGTAGCTATCCTCTCTCATCTATCTAGTGTTATAGTAAATCAAAATCGATCACTTGAGCTCAGAAATGAGTGATTTTGTGTTGAAAATTATTAATGAATGGCGTGTAGCCAAAGCCAGCAATGGCAATGAAATTTGTGTGAGAATCATCCCTTTAAAGCGTCAGCAAAATACGCTGAATGGTTTTAAATGGGTGGAAGTAGGGAAGAAGATCCTGTTGGAATCAGGTCAAGAAATTGACTTTAATTTGGACGGGAAAAGCTTTTATACGGATGTTAATCAACTTTATCGATTGACATAAATGGTTCACATACTTGTAGTATCTATTCAATAAGGATAGATTGTATTAAATCATGATGTAAAAATTTTGATTTAATTCATAAATGAACAAAGTTTAAAAGGTTTAAAGGTATGTCTGATACAGTTACTGGTACTGTTAAGTGGTTCAACGAAACTAAAGGTTTTGGTTTTATTCAAGCTGACTCTGGCGAAGATGTTTTTGCTCATTTCAGCGAAATCCAAAGCAAGGGCTTCAAAGTATTGAATGAAGGCCAACGTGTTTCGTTTGTTCTTGGTCAAGGTAAAAAAGGCCCACAAGCAACTCTAATTACTGTTATCTAATTACTTTAGACCAGTGAAAAAAAAGCTCACAACAGTGGGCTTTTTTTGTGGCTCAAATAATTTGAACTGAGTGAAATAGCGAATATTTGAGAGTAAAAGAAAATGAAATAATATGTTAAAAATTTATATAAAAATCATAATTTAGAATTTAGATGAAAATATTTAGATTTAAGTGTCTAAAAATTAAATAAAAAAATTATTTTCTATTTATTCTTAGTCCTGAATAGCGTGCGGAAAAAAGACGTAGAACGTGGGATCGATAGATAGAGATTGCGTGAAAAATGTAAAGTCGTGTATAGTAAAAGCTAACTAGAAGAATAACGCTGTTGATTCAGAAAATCTTGCATCTCATATAGTTGTAGATAAACCTTTCGTTTTATCAGATTTCCTCTCAGAGTTTATGATTCCAAGTTGCTCGCTGCTAAGCGCCCCAAATTTTTTAAAATAGGTTTAAATATATGTCTAATACTGTGACTGGTACAGTTAAGTGGTTCAACGAAACTAAGGGTTTTGGCTTTATTCATGCAGACTCTGGACAAGACGTTTTTGCTCATTTCAGCGAAATCCAAAGCAGTGGTTTCAAAGTGCTACATGAAGGTCAACGTGTGTCTTTTACAATTACTGAAGGTAAAAAAGGCCCTCAAGCAAGTGGTATTACTGTCGTTGCTTAAAACTAAGCGCGATAATTAAAAAAAGCTCACTTTGGTGGGCTTTTTTTATGTCTTGATGTAAAGCACGCTCTTTTTTAAAATTATTTTGTATTAAGTGTCGATTTTTGTCATAAATTCACCATTTGGTTGAAAAATTGCACTAGCGAGATATACGACTTTTTGCTAATTTATTTCTATTGATTTGTTAGGCAAATTAATAAGTGTAGTACATTTAATGAGCGTTAAAGTTATGGAAAACTTGGAGCCGTATGCTCAAGGGTTTGAGCAAGAAGTTCATGTACATTGCAAGAGATCTTTAGGTACGTTGTTATTCAGCTTTGTAGTATTGATTGCAACTAGTCTATAAGAGAGAAAAGCACCTTCGGGTGCTTTTTTAATTTCAATTGCTGATTTTTATTGAATCACCTCATTTTATCGTTGATACGCAGAAGATCTGGGTACATTAAATTTAATTGGTTTCATAATCTGAGTATATTGATGGAATATACGGCTACTTATATACCTATCAAAATTATTGAAAGATTCTGGTTTTGTTACTCAATTTTTCTGCGATAAGCTACTTGCATTAATCGGTAAAAAATTGTTTTAGGTGAATTTAGAATGTTTGGTGATATAAAGAAACCAGCGCATTTCGATGATGTTGTTTTTAAAGAAAGTAAAGCATATAAAAATTCTAATGAATGGAGTTGGGTCAACCCAAAGCAAGGGCAGTTTGAGCATCCTGCAAACTATTATGAGAGTTCTTTAGAGGACTGGCATTGTTTTGATGCTTTATCAGCAGATCAAGAGTGTGATGTTGTTGTGATCGGTGGTGGATTGTTAGGTGCTTCAACAGCATTGCATTTGGCTGAGCAGGGTGTTGATACGATTCTGGTTGAAAAGAATCGCATTGGTTCCGCAGCGTCAGGTCGAAATGGCGGGCAGCTCACGCCAGGCTTAGCCCGTTGGGAAGCCGAGGAGATGATTAAGCGCTTTAGTTATGAAGATGCTAAAAAACTTTGGCATTTTACCTCTACGGAAGCAATGTCTTTAATTGATCAAATTGCTGAAAAGTATGCTGTAAATTTGGCACGTAAACGTGGACATATTACCGCGGCTGTACATGAGGGGCATTTGATTGCCTTGACTCAAGGTGCAGATGCTCGGAAGTATTTGGGTGAGGATCACACGAAAGTGGTGGGTGAGTATGAGTTAAAAGAGTTGATCAAGTCCAACCTGTATAAAGGTGGTTTGGTTGATAACTTGGGTGGCCATATTCACCCATTGGCACTTAACCGCGCTTTGGCACATGGCTTCTGCCAGAATGGCGGGCGGGTGTTTGAACAAACGGAAGTGTTGTCGATCACTGAGCAAGCAGATGGAGTTTATGTGCAGACGGCATCGGGAGTGATTAAAGCACGTAAAAGTGTGGTGATTGCGGTGCACCATAATGCATTTAAGTTACTTCCTGAAAAGAAACAAACAGCAATTCCATTTCATACCTATATCGCAGTTACGGCGCCATTAGACATGCCAATTACTGAATTATTACCACAAGATCATCCTGTCTACGATACGCAATTACAGATTGATTACTATCGTGGCGTCTCCAAAAACCGTTTACTGTTCGGTGGGCAAGGAACAGGAACCAGTTGGTCTGCCGCTAAGATGAATCAGTACTTACTTGGGCGAATTCACAAAGTTTTCCCTCAGTTGGAGAATGTAGAGATGGATTTCTGTTGGAGTGGGGTCAGTGACCTGACCGTGAATGGCGCGACAGATAGCCGTAAGTTTGGAAATAAGTATCCAATTTATGCAGTACATGGTTGGAGTGGGCATGGTGTGGCGCAAACCGTCCGTATAGGTAAAGCAATTGCAGATGATTTTTCGGGTAAGAATACCGATTATGCAATGCTCACTAAAATTCAGCATAACGATATCCTCTTTGGACGTTTATTGGCACCGTTGGCGATTCCTATGTCTAAAGGCTGGTACGGCGTTACAGGAATGTTGAATCCAGGGAAAATGGTATCGTTTTAATATTTGCTTTTCTTCATTTCTAATAAAAATGTCTCCACTCTGTGAGACATTTTTTATGTTTCTTAAGCTTGAAAGATGAGAGGTGTATAAATGACTTATTCGACTTCAATTTGTTCTATATATGAATAAATATAATATGTTAGGCTAAATAAAAAAGGATGAAGTCCATGGATATTATACAAGTTAAAGATTTTTCAGCGGTAACGGGGTATACACAAGCTATTATGGCAATGGATGAGTGGGTGGATACACGACCTTACTTTTATATCATCAAAGAGCATTACTTGATTGATCAGGCTATTCGGTTGGAATACATCATTATTCAATAAGCGTATCTTTATTCTATTGGATAAGTTTATGAATGAAAAAGTATGGGCTACATCCTTATGCAGTCAGTCCATACTTGTTTACCTAAGTTCTTTTTGTTTCAAATCATAGACATAATAATCTACATTATTTTGTTATCTTTGCCTTTTCACTTTATCAGAATTCAAATTATGAAAAAGATCTTACTCTTAGGTGCAATTGTAGCCTCATTGGCAGCGTGTTCAGCAACACCAAATAAAGATATGACCCCACCAAAAATTGGTATGGCAAACCCTGCAAGCAAATATTGCGTAGAGCAAGGTGGTCAGTTGGAGATTCGAAATGAAGCCAATGGTCAGGTTGGATACTGTAAGTTACCAAATGGGCAAGTTATTGAAGAGTGGGAGTTGTTCCGCGCAAGCCAACCTAAATGTATCGCTGATGAAGCGACAAAGTTAATTGGTCAGTCTGGATTAAGCGAAAATCAAATCAAACAAAAAACCAAGTCTGAGATTGTTCGTAGTGTGGGACCAAATCAGCCTGTCACTATGGATTATCGTGAAAATCGTGTAACAGTAACGATTGATCCGCAGTCTAAGAAGATTATCCAAGCGACTTGTGGCTAATCGATAGAAATTATTGAGGCTCTCAATTAGATCAAATTTAATTGGGAGCTTTTTTATACAAGCTATCATATCAGACTTGATAAATTGAGAAATGTACCCATCAATTAGTTTATTGAGTTTATTTTATTTGTTGTGTCAGGATTGATTCTTCAAGATTGCACAAGGTTTTAATTTTCGAGATTTGACATGAATCTACTTCTTATCGTGGTATTTGGCACAATTGCCGAAGTTTTAGTTTGGATTGGCGTGGGTGACCTCGTTGGAAGTATGTGGTATGTCTTTTTCTGGTTCATTATCGCATTCTTCATTGGCTTGAATATGGTTCGTTCAAGTACATCGAGCATCATGCCTCAATTGCAGCAAATGCAGATGACAGGCCAATTAGGCAGTGATCCAGCAGTCACCAAGAAATTAGCACTGGCGATGTCTGGTTTTCTATTGATGGTTCCCGGTTTAATTTCTGATGTATTGGCAGTGTTGGTTTTAATTCCACCTGTTCAAACAGCTTTTCGTAATGCCTTGATGAAAACGATGGCCAAACGTCAGCAAGCCATGATGGATAAAATGATGGGAGGTATGGGCGCTGGTGGTGCTGCAGGACAGAATCCATTTGCTGATCTAATGCGCCAAATGCAGGACATGCAAAATCAGCAAGGTGGTGGTCAATATCGAGACTCAACCATTATTGATGGCGAAGCGCGTGAAGTAAAACCTGATCAAAAGAAAATTGAGTTTAAAGACGTGAACTGATTCAGTTTTATGTAGATAAAAAGGCACACCAATAGCGTGTGCTTTTTTATGTCTTATCTTTTTGTTGTTGTGGATTCTGAGCTGATTCTGGAGTAGTTGGCAGATCGGTTTCTTTGTTTTGTGGCTGATAGTGGCTTGGTTGAAGGGTTGTTATCTCATTTTCTGACTGTTTGTATTTACGGCTACGATTTGCACGTTCTCGAAATCCACCTTTATTAATTAATTCGGTCATGATGTATTCCAAAGTTTCAAAAGATTATTTTATCAAATTATGTGAAAGATCAAAATAATATTAAGAACTTAAAGATTTGTTTAAAATCGAAATTCTAATCAAATTGTCATAAAAAATTGTTAATTTGAATGAATCGGTCAGAAAACTAGATTGAATTCTCAGTTTTTTTTTCATAGGATAAAAGTGCGACATTTGAAATTGTTGTAAAAAGAAAATAAAAAATAAGTGGTAGGAGGAATTAATGATGTTATATCAATATCATTGTGCATGTTGTGACAAGGTTGTTGCATCAACTGATAAAGAGTGTCCGCATTGTGGCTCTCATCATATCCGTAGTCCGTATGGTCTATGGATGTTCTGTGTTGCGGCATGTCTAGCCGTTGTCGTTGTTATTAAGCTTGCGCATTTGTATACGCAACATCATCAAGAAGATCAGCCCGTTCAAAGCAATTCACTATTTGAGATGTTTAAACAAGATAATACAGATTCTGCTAAATAATTTTGGGGTAAATAAAAAAGCTCGCATTTGCGAGCTTTTTTATAGAAGAGCAGTATGGATTACAATCCAGCTGCATCTTTAAGAATTTCAACTTTATCTGTTTTTTCCCAAGTAAAGGCAGAGTCTGAACCTTCGCGGCCAAAGTGACCATAAGCTGCAGTTTGCTTATACATCGGTTGAATCAGGTTGAGCATACGTGTAATGCCATATGGGCGTAAGTCAAAGTGTTCACGTACGAGTTGAATAATCAACTCATCTGATACTTTACCAGTATTGAACGTATTAATAGAGATCGACGTTGGCTCTGCAACACCGATTGCATAACTCACTTGGATTTCACATTTATCTGCTAAACCTGCAGCAACAATGTTTTTAGCTACGTAACGACCAGCATAAGCAGCAGAACGGTCAACTTTCGATGGGTCTTTACCAGAGAAAGCACCACCACCATGACGTGCCATACCGCCATAAGTATCTACAATAATCTTACGGCCTGTTAAACCACAATCACCTACAGGACCGCCAATTACAAACATACCTGTTGGGTTGATATGGAACTTAGTGCCTGCATGGAACATTTCAGCAGGGATGATCGGCTTAACGATCTCTTCAATAATCGCTTCTTTAAGCTGAATTTGAGAGATTTCAGGGTCGTGTTGTGTTGATAATACAACTGCATCTAAACGAACAGGTTTGCCATTTTCATAAGCAAATGTCACTTGGCTTTTCGCATCTGGGCGTAACCACGGTAATGTACCAGAACGGCGTAATTCTGCTTGACGCTCCATTAAACGGTGCGCATAAGAGATAGGAGCAGGCATGAGAACATCAGTCTCACGGCTTGCATAACCAAACATTAAACCTTGGTCGCCAGCACCTTGATCTTCTGGCTTTTGGCGGTCAACACCTTGTGCAATCTCAGGAGATTGTTTACCGATCATGTTGATGACGGCACAGGTAGAACCATCAAAACCTAAATCGGAATGGTGATAGCCAATACCATTTACGGTTTGACGTACAATCGCTTCAAAGTCCACATTTGCTGTTGTTGTGATTTCACCAGCAAGAACAACCGCACCTGTTTTTACTAATGTTTCACAAGCGACACGCGCATACGGGTCTTCTTTTAGGATTGCATCTAAAATTGCATCGCTAATTTGGTCAGCCATTTTGTCTGGATGACCTTCGCTTACAGATTCTGAAGTAAAAACAGCATACTCGCGCATGAACGTCCTATCATTGGTATTTTCAAAAAGACAGAGTATGTTACATCGACTTGACGCAGAGGACTAGCACAAGCTGACTAAAAAGCATGAATTTATTTCATTTTCATTATGTTTTTATTGATATGTGTATCAGCGAAACTGATATTAATGTCTTTTTATATGAATAAATCTGTAATTTGCTGTTTAAATTTTTAGTTGAGCTTTGAGTGTTCTGTTTATCACTTGAACATTTACACAGATAATGCCAAATGAATGCGGGAAAAATAAGAAATATCGTGTATTGCACTTTACCCACTGGCGTTTTTTTAAGACAATAGTCTCAGTTTTTGAAAGATGATTTCTCATCTTCTCTCATCTTATTTGATTTAATCGGATTCTGACTTATGACAACCCCTTTAAATGAACGTCGTATTGCAAACGCAATTCGTGTCTTGGCAATGGATGCTGTGCAACAAGCAAACTCAGGGCATCCAGGTGCACCAATGGGGATGGCAGATATCGCTGATGTTGTTTGGCGTGAATTTTTAAATCATAACCCGACGAACCCACAATGGGCGAACCGTGACCGTTTCGTATTGTCAAATGGTCATGGCTCAATGTTGCAATATGCATTATTGCATTTGAGTGGTTATGAGTTATCTATTGAAGATTTAAAACAATTCCGTCAATTACATTCTAAAACACCAGGTCACCCAGAATATGGCTATGCGCCTGGTATTGAAACAACAACTGGCCCATTAGGTCAGGGTATTGCAAATGCAGTTGGTTTTGCATTAGCTGAAAAAACTTTAGCAGCTCAGTTCAACAAAGACGGCTTAAATGTTGTTGATCACTTCACTTACTGTTTCTTAGGTGATGGCTGCTTGATGGAAGGTATTTCTCACGAAGTATGTTCACTTGCAGGTACTTTGGGTCTAGGTAAGTTGGTTGCCTACTACGACGACAATGGTATTTCAATTGATGGTGAAGTTGAAGGTTGGTTCAGTGATGATACTGAACAACGTTTCAAAGCTTATGGTTGGCAAGTCCTTCGTGTAGACGGTCATGATGCTGATGCAATCCGTCAAGCGACTGTGGAAGCGAAAGCTGAAACTAATAAACCAACCATCATCATCTGTAAAACGATTATTGGTTTAGGTTCACCAAATAAACAAGGTAAAGAAGATTGCCACGGTGCGCCATTGGGTAAAGACGAAATCGTTTTAACCCGTGAAGCATTAGGCTGGAAAGAAGATTCATTTGTTATCCCTGAAGATGTTTATGCAGCTTGGGATGCAAAAGCAAAAGGTCAAACGTCTGAAGCAGCTTGGAATGAATTGTTTGCTCAATACCAAGCAAAATATCCGACTGAAGCAGCTGAGTTATTACGTCGCATCAATGGTGATTTACCTGCTGAATTTGCTGCGCAAGCAGATGCATTTATTGCTGAAACGAATGCAAAAGCAGAAACTATTGCAACACGTAAAGCAAGCCAAAATACCTTACAGGCATTCGGTCCATTACTTCCTGAATTATTAGGTGGTTCTGCTGACTTAGCTGGTTCTAACTTAACACTTTGGAAAGGTTGCCAAGGCGTACAAGAAAACCCAGCGGGTAACTACGTGTATTACGGTGTTCGTGAATTCGGTATGACTGCAATTGCGAATGGTGTGGCTTTACACGGTGGTTTCGTTCCTTACGTTGCAACATTCTTGATGTTTATGGAATATGCACGTAATGCAGTACGTATGTCTGCATTAATGAAGCAACGTGTGATTCATGTGTACACGCATGACTCGATCGGTTTAGGTGAAGATGGCCCTACGCATCAACCAATCGAACAAATTGCATCTTTACGTGGTACACCGAACCTAAATACATGGCGCCCATGCGACACAGTTGAAGCTGCAATTTCTTGGAAATCTGCTCTTCAACGTAAAGATGGTCCATCTGCACTTATTTTCTCTCGTCAAAACTTACCATTCCAAGCACGTAATGAAGCTCAAATTCAAAACGCTGCAAAAGGTGGTTATGTACTTGCTGAAGAAAAAGGTGAATTGAAGGCAATCATCATTGCAACAGGTTCAGAAGTTTCGTTGGCAATGGAAGCATATGCACAGCTTGAAGGTGTGCGTGTAGTGTCTATGCCATGTGCTGAAGAGTTTATGAAGCAAGATGCTGCATATCGTGAAGCGGTGTTACCAGCGCATATCCGTGCGCGTGTAGCGGTAGAAGCGGCTCATGTGGATTACTGGTGGAAGTTTGTTGGTTTAGACGGCAAAGTGATCGGTATGACCACTTACGGCGAATCTGCACCAGCAAAAGACTTGTTCCAATTCTTCGGTATTACCACTGAAGCGGTTGTTGCTGCGGTTAAAGAATTGACTGCTTAATTGAATTAAGTAGTATAAAAAAGCGTCCTGATTAAGGGCGCTTTTTTTTATGATGATTAAATGGAATATAAATATGAACGAGGAATACATATTCATTATATTGACCCAAAAAATGAAACAGATAATGATATAGCCGATTACTGGTACTTTATTGAAAATTAAAAGATTAAGGTGTTGTGATGAAAAAAGAATTCGAACTTCATGCTTTTGATGAAATATTAGATGATATTAAATATTGGTATTTGGAAAATTTGAATAAAAAAGAAATGTTTTGGCAGTGTGCACAATATAATTTTTTATTTCGCGCATTACAGGAAAGTTTCAAAAATGAAAATGGTGACCCAGCATTTGGTGGCGATTATAATTATCGTATGCAAGCCTATTTTGAAGAGGCTATTCAAGCTCGAGTTAAATGTCATGACATGCCCAGTTGGGCGAAGTTAAAGGGCAAAATATTAGTATTTGATGTGCACTCATCAATGTTTGACTGTTTAGCTGAGAGGGAAACAGGTCGGTTTATAGATGGTTGTGATACACCACCACCTGAGTTTTGGATTCATTTCGATGGAGAAAATTTATATTCATTTATTCCAAATGAGCTCACAAATATTGTCGACCTAGCAATAGATATTTCGATGAGTGGCTCATTGGAATGGTATACGGATGTAATTGAAATTTAATGTAATAGGTCACTCATCCAATACTTAATTCACTCTGAATTGAAATATTTGACGTCAATAACTTATGAATCGGGCAACTTTCGGCGACTTTTAATAAACGTTTATGCTGATCTTCGGTAAATTCACCTTTTAGGATAATTTTACGTTCAATATTGTTTTGTCCTGATTCCGGTTCACCATTCGGATTTAAGGCTAAATCGACATGAACATGATCAAGTTTGATTCCTTTATGTTTGGCATACATTTCTAGAGTAATCGTGGTGCAGGCACCTAAAGCCGAAAGTAAAAGCTGAACTGGATTCGGTGCAGTATCTTGACCACCTTTATCTGCAGGTTCATCTGCATACCAAGTATGGCCAGCAGGGTCTGTCAACGTAACGCGATAAGGTGTAGATGTGCTGAGTGCTTGTGCTGTATGTGTCATGTTTTACCTTGTTGTTTATCGTGAAGTATCTAAATCAAAATATACCCATTGATCATGTGATCTTGCCGATCAATTGTCTAGTATCGAATGGTCTTATGA
Organism: Acinetobacter sp. Ac_5812; assembly: GCF_013072695.1. Taxonomy (GTDB): domain Bacteria; phylum Pseudomonadota; class Gammaproteobacteria; order Pseudomonadales; family Moraxellaceae; genus Acinetobacter. The sequence continues at coordinate 876,057 of NZ_LXUK01000022.1, read as the reverse complement.
TATTGATTTTTGATAAGTGCTGTAACGCTTTTATTGTTGCACTGGTGAAACATATCGTTTTATAAAGACTAGTGAATAAAAATACTTGATCTATACACTAATCACTATATCAAACAAGGATACGAAAAATGCAATTTAAAACATTAAGCCTCGGTTTAGCAGTCGCTTTAGCTAGTTCGGTAGCATTGGCTGCGCCAGTCGACTATAAAATTGACCCAACGCATACTGCGACCGTATTCAGCTGGAATCACTTTGGTTTCTCTACACCAAGTGCAAATTTCACAGATATTCAAGGGACAATTAAAGTTGATACTGCAAAACCTGCAAATTCATCAGTAGAAGTGACGATTCCTTTAAGCAGTGTAAATACCAATGTTGCTGCTTTGGATAAAGAGTTCCAAGAAGAAGCTTGGTTTAATGCTGCGAAATATCCAAACATTACCTTCAAAAGTACTAAAGTAGAAACCAAAGACAAGAAACACTTCAAAATTACAGGTGATTTAACGGTTAAAGGTGTAACTAAACCTGTAGTATTAGATGCTGTACTGAATAAGCAAGGCGAGCATCCAATGGCGAAAGTACCTGCAATTGGTTTTAATGCAACAACAAGCTTTAACCGTTCTGCATTTGGGATCGGCAACTACGTACCCAATGTTGGTGACAAGATCACTGTGAATATTACAACTGAAGCAACTGCTGCGAAGTAATATCTTATTGAATAAAAAAGCCTAGACCATGATCTAGGCTTTTTTATGATTGTGATGGTCAGATATTATTAATATCCTAATATTAATTTAAAATAAGAATACTAATAATTAATCTCTTGAAAATTAGCTATGTTTTATTTTGGATCTGCGTTTGGATTGGTAGATATAGCGAATGGAATCGACCACTTCACCGACAAAAATACACTCTTCATCCAATGGAATGATATTAGGTTTGAATTCAGGATTGAGTGCTTGCAAGTATCTTGAATTATCAGTTTCGATCACTAGACGCTTAAATGTTGCATCTTCATGCTTTCTCACCACAATCATGTCACCTGACTGCATATCGCTATATTGCACGGTTGGATCAACCAAGATGTAATCGCCCTCATGAAAGACAGGATAATTACTGAGACCTTGTACTTTTAAATAGAAGCAGTGATCGCAATCATCTGGCAATGGCAGCCATTCTTCAACTTGTGTGATATCAACGGATTCCACATTGGTAAAAACCCCCGCTTGGACCCAGGAGAGCACTGGCGCCATATTGGCTTTTACAGGGGAGATATTGGAAGTATCTTCATGACCAGATTCTTTCGGTGTGGCATGCCCTTGACCCGTTTGTAACCAATAAGCATCCACACCTAGAAAATTAGCAATCGAAGGCAAATGTGATGATGAGCTTACCAGTCCTGTTTCAAGCTGGCTGAGAGCAGATTGTGTAATGCCAACAGCAGCAACCACGTCTTTTTGAGACTTCTTGGCTTTTTTTCTTGCTTCTTTGAGCCGATCTTTAAGCATTTTAATGCACCTTAAATCAATAAATTAAGAATATTAGCAAGCTAATGTGAAGTCAAATTAGTATTCTTATTGATTTAATATTAGTTTGCTAATATAATTGTCTTATTCATTAGGCTAAATGCTGGAGGTGCGGCATGAACAAGGCAATCAATCCAAACATGCATATTAAGCAAAATCTTGATGCGGAAATTGAAGCATGGTTGGCACAAGGCAATGTAATCACAAAGATTCAAAATACATATGAGCAGCGCTTGAAAGCAAGACCAAGTCATATTGTTAAGTTTGTATCACCAGAAAAAACCCAAAAAGAATTAAAGAAAATTGAACGAGCCGCTAATCAAGCAACAGGAGTTCAAATTCAGATGTTCAGCCAGTGGCTGGATGCGCACAAGGGACGAGCAAAAGCATTGGTGCAGATTCTAGGTTGTGCACATAGTTATATTTCTCAAATCAAAAGTGCAACTCGGCCATGTGCAAAAGCTCGATTTGAAGAAATTCATCAGGCCATGAAGATTGTTGAAGCGAGAGAAAAGTATCACTAAACGCGCCTAAAAGAATAATCGTTAAATTACAGAATATATAAATCAGTACGAGGTGAAGCTATGAATGCAAATGTAGCAAAATTTGAAAAATTTGAATGGTTAATGCAGGGGCTAAGCTTGCGTTCGCCAAATTTAGAACCTTTTGTGCGTGGTACAGGTGAGAGGGTATTGAATTATGAGGATCGTTTAGGGGTGATTGCCTCAATGCAAAGTCAATTGGCAAAGTCGGTTACCGCATTGATTGTGTTCGAACATAAAAGCAAGCAAGACTATGACGGTGTCCGTCAGTATTTGGCTAAAGTATTTATTGAACAAGCCGTACGAGATAAAAAGCGCGAGCCAGAACGTATTGCAATGTTCCATTTGGCAGAGTTGATATCACGGATGGTGTTGGATTTTGTTTTAGATCCAGATTTGGAGGAAAATTATACAGCCAAAGGGCGGTTAGCCTATGCGGGTATTAGTCGGCATCAGATGAGTGTCGATTGTTATAGAAAGACATGGAAAGGTTACGAGATTAAACTAATAAATGTGCTTGAAACTGCAATTCAAGAAGCAGAAATAGCAATAGAAAAATATAGAATAAATACTTATAAGATAATGAAGGTGTGATATTTTATAGATATAATTATTAGTTTCATATTTATTCTAATTTTATTGTTTAAATATTCTTTATTAAAAGCTCATTATAATATGGGCTTTTAATATGTAGGTAAAGTAAATCTATCTAAGAATAAGGAGGCTATTAATGTTAAAAAATATTTATCCATTTTGGATTTAATCTTTATTGTCTGTGGTGGAATTTTTTATTCAATGTATAGCTCGAATTTATTTTTTTCGAGAAAGCCTGTTCGATTAGATTCTAGATGCTATGGTGTTGATGTACATAAATCAATAAAATACAATCAGATGGAAAATTTTTGCTCATGTGTCCATGTCGGTGGGCATGTAAGTAAAGTGGAAAGCTACAAATATTGTGTAAACCTTTTTAATTCTAAATAAGAAAAATATTAAAAGAATATACAAATGATTCAATGACTGAACTTTAATTGTAGTGATTAATTTTAGTATTCATACGTTGATTTTAATGGGGTTAAGGAAAGAAATACTTACAAAGAGATAGTGATTTAATGATTCCATTTTTGAGGAAACTAAGTTATAGTTTTATTATGCTGGTCGTAATGTAAAATTTTCGATCATAATTAAAAAGCTCATTTGATAAATGGGCTTTTTTATTGCCTAAAAACTCGGTTTCTTATAGAGGCCGAGTTTTTTTATATCTACGGATTGTCAGCTGCTGTCTATTGATAGCGGCTTAAAGCCGAAAATAACTTAAGGTGATTAAAATGAATTGTACAAATAAAATGATGCAGGGCGCTTTCTCTATCAAACACTTAGATATTCTTTCTTATGCCGAGATCGTGCCTGCGATTATGCGAACAACAGCTGATCTCATAGAGACTGCATATTTTGAAGGGAATGCTCAATTAGGTTCTGTCAAAGTGAAGGATACGTGCCAACTATCTTTATCTGCTTATTTCCAAGCACAGAGAGGTCAATTTTCTTTTAGCAGCGCAAATACAACACATCGATCAATTGTCATTTTAGGTGTGGATCAGCAACCTGAACATCAGGTGAAGTTAAATCAAGTTGAGCGTGGATTTGTCATTCATAGCTATTTTTTAGATGATAAATTTGTGGTGACTTTGGGCGAATATAATAGTCTGAATAACGTCACTTTTATTGAAGATAATCCCTCAGAAAACCCAATTGTGACCTTTGAGATTACTGGTTCTCAATCGATGAAGGTCTATGTTGACTATGAACTTGTTGGAGAGTGGCATTCAACCAATTCCCTAAAATTGCCGAAGTATTATCACATTGTCGCACAAGAGGATTTAAAGCAACTCGATTTTGATCTGCGAGAGGCCTATGTCAGTCTGGATTATAAAATGCCATTAGCGCTTGAAGACAATATCTATTATCACTTAACCAGTAAAGGTGAAATCTTGGGCTTACAAGTGAACGCAGGTGATTTTGTACAGTTTCATGCTCAGCAAAGAGAGATCACTCATTTTCCGCAATAGTATGAATTTAAATTAAATAATTAAGTGATGGTGATCACAATGAATTGAGAGTAGTCCGCTATGTGGTTTTGCTTAAAATGTCAATCTAGGCCTTAACTTGCATATGTTAGGGCCTTTCTATTTATGGAGGAAAAATAATGACAGAGTTCGTTTCAACGGGTGCAGGGATTGCAGCCGTAATTAAATCTTATGGAGTTTTTTTTATTGTCATAATGGCACTCACTTTTATGTTTTTGGCTTGGATGGTTGTGATTATGACGCGGCTACCTAAGTCTCGACGTGAATGGGTGGTTTCACTCATTTCAACAGCCGTTGGCAGTATTGCAGGAGGTGCTTTTGTGATTCAGCATTTTGGCTTGCAAGAGTGGAGTCAAAACCCATATGGCGCATTTGCCTTGGGAGGTCTGTACTTCCTTTGTGGTTTGCCGGTATGGGCGATTATTCGTTGGACCTTTAATTATATTAATGCACGAGAAGATTCAACCATCTTGGATGTAGCAAAAGAGGTGAAAGACTTTAAAGACAAATTCTAAAGAAAAAACAATTCAATGCCGCCTTCGGGCGGTTTTTTATTATAAAGAGGAAAATGACATGAAAATAACACAAGACGGTTTTGATATTTTGCGCCATACATTTGGAAAATTAACTCAGTCTCAAGTCGATGGAATCAATTTCCTGATTTCAGTGCTTGATGAAGATGGGACAATCACATCTGTCCAAGCTGCTTATATCTTGGCAACGGCTTGGCACGAAACGGCTAAAACCATGCAACCCGTGATTGAATATGGTTCAGAAAAATATCTAAAGTCTAAGCAATATTATCCCTATATCGGCTATGGCTATGTCCAACTGACATGGTTGGCAAACTATAAGCGAATGGGGGATTACTTAAAAATTGATTTAGTGAAAAATCCGAAACTGGCCCTACAAGCGGATATTGCAGCCCGTGTCATGATTGTTGGAATGAAAAAGGGCATGTTTACGGGTAAGAAATTGTCTGATTACATCTATCAAAACAAGAAAGATTACATAGATGCTCGGCGAATCATTAATGGAACGGATAAAGCAGAGTTGATTGCAGGGTATGCAGAGACATTTGAGGCAGTCTTGCACGCTTCTGAAGTCACGATTTTTTTTGTTGAGAGAATAGAAGCTCATACCGATTCGATACGAACTTCTATTTTAATGTGATTTAGTCTGAGACCTTATGCCGTGGCATTAAATGCATCTGCATAAATTACTTCGCCTGTTGGTACATGCTCTGTAAAAGGCAAGATCTGAAAATATTCGGCAGGCACACCAGCTAACATCAGCCTTGAGTCTGCTTTAAAACCGAATCGGCTGTAATACTGTGGCTCACCAAGTAGAACGCAACCAACTGCATCTAAATCTTTAAGCGCTTCGATACCAGCATGCATCAGTTTAGAACCTACTCCTTGACCTTGATATTCTGGAAGTACCGAGATCGGACCAAGTCCATACCAACCTGTTGTGCCATCAGAAATCTGCACGGGTGAAAAGGCAATATGACCTATAATCTTATTGTTACAATCCGCGACTAGGGAAAGCGTAAGCTGATTGGAATTGCGTAGGGCATTCACAATAAATTGCTCGGTATGGCTTGAATGTTGTTCTGTTGCAAAAGCAGCTTTGGTTAAATCAAAAATGCTCTCAATGTCAGATGGATTTTCATCGCGAATGTGTATATTCATCTTCATTTTCTCTTGTGTTTCCTGATCTAAAATTGCACGAATTTGTTTAAGTAATGGAGCGTCATTTGTATATTTCTCTCCATAACTTAAGTTAAATTCATAATTAAAATCAGGTGAGTTGATTCCTTGATTGTGTTGAAGGATCGTTTCTAATTTATCTAATGCCTTGACGATTTTTGCTTCTGGTGTTGCTGCATCTTCATATTCTTGCCAAAGTGATCGAATCAACATTTGAGGTTGATCATCTAAACATTCGGTTAATTGATAAAGATCCTGCTTTTCCTGCTGATTCTTAGCTGGAAAATGATCTTTCAGAATGGCTGGAATATCACCATGAATGGCTTCGCCAAGGTCATGAATTAAGCACATTTTTAGTAATTTCTCCAAATCAATGTCTTTAAATTGATCTGCAAAAACTACCGCCATTAAGCATAAACGCCAGCTGTGTTCTGCGGTACTTTCCTGACGGCCATTCGATGTATGCGAAAAGCGAGTCATATTTTTTAATTTTTCCGCTTCACGTAAAAATGTTAAGCGATTTTGAATTAGGTTTAGTTCCATTTTCTTTCTCAAAAATAAACCATATATAATTTGGATAGACCCGATTGACCTAACAGTAGGATAGACATAGCTAAGACCAATCATGGGTTTATCCAAACCCAATGATTGTTTGTTAACGATTGTCTAACTGAGGACGTACAGATCTAAGCCCATGTAGATTAATTTGATAGGGCTGCCCATTACAGGATTTGATCAGTCTTTTCTTTCTTAGCTTATTAAAAACGTCAAGGTTGCAATCAGATAATAAGAAACCTTCTCGGCTATAGCATTCTACAGCGATGGTTTGACCAGCGTCATTGCGAAGTTTTACGATTTTTCCGCCTTTAGCCAAGACGTGAAGTGTCCGTTGTTCGGACTTAGATAAGTTCATGTTGTTATCCAGATATAAGTAATCAGAAGCAAAGTTAGGCTTGAAGCCAAAAAAATCGCGAAGATAACCAATTTCAATATGTGATTGAAATGTAGTTACCAGATTACTGCTATCTCCAACATAAAACCCTCGATATAGATGCGATACGATGTGTATCACTAGAAATACTAAAGCAAGATAAATTAAAAAGCAATAATTGCGTGAAAGATAACATTTTGAAGCAGAGTCAAATCTTATTTTTTCGGTCGTTTTTCTTTGAGACGTAAGTAGGCGGGTACAGATTTCTTTGCTTGCCGACGTAGCATAACTTTAATGTATAACACGATGGCAAAACATGCGGTGGCAACGGTGAGCATTAGGCTATTCATATAGCTCATTACAGAGCTAACGTAACCTATGGTTGCTAGACGGCGCTGCATACGTTCAACTTGAGTACTGGATTCAATTCCTGTAATTGCCCATGTGCATAAATGCTCACAGTTATTAATAATGAGGTGGTAGTGATTTTCATGCATGCGTGAGCGCATACGCTTTACAACAGCTTTGGCTTTGTAGCGTGGGGATTGATAATGTCTCGTATAAATTGGCTTACCACGGGCAAAACGCTGGATAGACGTCATTTCAATGGGATGCTTTTTAAAAATATGAGCAAACCCAGAATAATGAATAACCCGTCCACGACCTGCATAAATACCATGATGGCTATAGCCAAAGTGTTTTACGATGAGGTGAGCGCCAATCGAATAGCGTGGGTGTTTTTGCTGCATGTCGATACTATGATGTTTATACTCGTATTTTAGTGAAAAAATGTGAATCAATCGAGCCTATTTGCAGCATCAAGTTCATGATTATGTTTGGCGTTTGTATCTGCTATTTTGTGGTATGCGTTGCTATGGGACAATGAAGCAAATCCATGCTTAAACTTCGTATTTATGATTAAAAAATGGTTTTTCCTAACATCTGCATTTTTAGCGAGTTCGATTGTACATGCGATGCAGCATGAAACCTTGCAATTGAATCAGCAAAATTATGATGTGATTAAAGTTGAGCATCTCAATCAGTTGCAACTATTTTTAAAGCAACCTCAGAGCAATCGTTATTATCAGAAGTTTGCAGCTATCCAAAAAGCGCTACCTGCTTGTGAGAAGCTCAATTTTGCAATGAATGCAGGAATGTATCATGCAGATTTTCAACCCGTAGGCTTGTATATCGAAAATGGCAAGGAGTTGGCTAAGCTCAATGTCGCAAAGGGCTTTGGTAATTTCTTTATGCAGCCTAATGGCGTCGTTGCTTGGAATGATCATCATGCTGTGATTAAAAGCACTGCTGATTATAAGCATGATCAATTTAAAGCAAAATTTGCAACACAGTCAGGGCCAATGTTGGTCTATCAGGGGAAAATTAACAGCCAGTTTCTCGCTGACTCGAATTCATTAAAAATTAGAAATGGGGTTGGTGTTAAAGGTAATCAGTTGTATTTTGTGATTTCACAACAACGCGTCAGTTTTTATCAATTTGCCCAGTTTTTTAAGCAACAATTGAAAATCGACAATGCTCTGTATTTGGATGGTTCGATTTCTAGTTTGTATTCAGCACAAATTAAACGACATGATAAAAATTTTAACTTAGGACCAATTGTGGCAGAAGTGAATAGAGAGAAGTGTAAGTAATACTGATAACCCTAATCTCTTGATAGAAAGAGATTAGGGTGGGCTTATTTTTATTGGATTGGAGGGTTGATCATCGCAAGTAATTCTTTGCGGCTGTAACCTCGAGAAATCAGTACTTTTTTGATGCCCTTAATCACATCTTCATCTGTTGCTTTAACTAAAGCATCCAACAGTTGTTCATTGGTTTTGCATGAACAATCATTTTCAACGCAAGAAGTCTGGTTCTTGTGTTCGTTATATTGTTCATCTGCATTGAACAGTTTTTGCCAAAAACTCATAGAGCCTTCATATACAACCTAACATAGCTCGAAATATAGCCGCTTTAAAATAAAATACAAGTCAGCTTAAGTGATAAAAGCAGCAGTTGAACTTCAATTTTTTCGATGAGCCTTTGAATGTCTAACGAAATTATGACATTTGAATGACTTGATCTTTGAAAAATATCATTTTTTTATAAATATAGTTTGAATAAAAATAAAGGGTTACTGGAACCCTTTATTTAATATTGTTACATTGAAATAATTTGTTTAAATCTTTTCGAGCAAAACCCCTGACTCTATATGATGGGTAAAAGGGAATTGATCGAACATTGCGAACTTCACAATTCGATGGGTCTGACTAAGTGTTTTTAAGTTGTCATGCAGGGTATCTGGGTTGCATGAAATATAGAGAATGCGCTCAAAACCTTGTAATAGTTTAAGCGTTTCATCATCAATGCCAGCACGCGGTGGATCAACAAAAACCGTGTCAAAGTCGTAGCTTTGAATGTCGATTTCAGCTTCTTGTAAACGCCTAAATTCACGTTCACCTTGATATGCCTGAGTAAACTCTTCGGCAGATAAACGCGCAACTTGAATATTCTCAATCTGGTTTTGCTCAATGTTCCATTGCGCTGCGTAGACTGAAGATTTAGCAAGTTCAGTTGCGAGGACACGCTTAAATTTCAAAGAGAGTGGCAAAGTAAAGTTACCGTTACCACAATACAATTCTAAAAGGTCTTTTTCGGACTTTTGTGCAGCATCACAAGCCCATTCCAACATATGTTGACACACTTGCGCATTAGGCTGGGTAAAGCTGCTTTCAATTTGTTTGTACTTAAACTTGCGACCGTGAACATTCAGTTGTTCAACCACATAATCATCGCCAATAATCACTTTCTGGCCACGGCTACGCCCCATGATTTTAATATTCAGTTTTTCAGCTAACGCTTTAGCCGCTGTTTCCCATTCAGCATCTAATTTACGGTGATAAATCAGGGTGACTAACATCTCTCCACTTAAGGTTGAGAGAAAGTCTGCTTCGAAAACACGTTGCGATAAAATAGGAACTGCTTTTAATTCATCTAATAGACGTGGCATCAAGTCATTGATGCTTTGATCCGCAATCGGAAACTCATCCACGCGGATAACTTCTTTTTGTTTTCCATCTTCAGCACGTTCAAACATGGCATAGAACAAATCATCTTCGGTATGCCAGATACGAAATTCTGCACGCATACGGAAATGTTGTTCAGGCGATTGAAACACTTCTAAAGCTGGTGGATTGAACGATGCAAACTGTGTGGTAATACGTTCAACTTTCTCTTGAAGTTGCTGTTGGTAAGATATGGTCATAAAAAAGAAAACTACAGGTGAAATCTAAACGGGAATGGTATCAAAAAAAGCGTGCCAAGGTGCAGGAAATTATGACATTCACTTATTTAGATGCTGCGTCGATAGAGAGTACAGATCGGATAAAATCTGCTTTAATTTCCCGATATTGGTCTTGTGATAAGCCAACACATCTTTGTTTGAGCTGATTATATTGTTGGGTCAGGCTAGGTGAATTTCTTAATAGATCACGAAAGGTGATGAAATTGCAAAATTCTGAACCTGTCACCACGATTTGTAAGGCGACATCATGTTCTAACGATTCCAACATGCATAGCTCATGGGTACGCAATGTATCAAGTTTTTCTTTAAAGTTAAGCTGTTGTAATTGCTGAATAGCGTCAATGAAGCGATGAGCGGGGACTTCGATATAAATATCAAGATCACCTTTTGAAATTGCATTGGGAATGGCAGATGAACCAATATGCTCAATAACGGCAAAAGGGATGAGCGGCTGGATCTTATTTTTATAATCGTCAAAAAGCTGAGCGCAGTTGGGTTGATATTCAGCAGCTGATAAAAAATGCATATAAATGGTCTCATTTTTATAATAGGAATAAGATGATTTAGAAAATAATAAAAAACCCGAACCATGTAAACATGATTCGGGTTAGGAGATAGAAGACTGAAAATTAGTCCTCAGATAAAGTCATTAAACTCGCATTACCACCTGCTGCTGCAGTGTTTACGCTAATTGCTCGTTCAATGACTAGGCGTTCCAAAGGAATTTGTTCATTTGCTTGTAACTGGGTAATCCCGACAATCGCACCTGAACGATTCGCAACTTTGGTTTGCAAATCTTGCAACTGTTCAACAGAACCATGATGAAGCACTGCATCAAACGCATCTTTTTCTACACTTGAAATCACAGTGATTGCATCTAAAACATCTTTTGGTAAAGACGCTTTGTGTTTTGCCAAGAACGCATTGTCTTTCAACACAGCCGCAGTACTGCTAACTGAGAAAATCGCAAGTAATTGCTGTAACTGGCTTGCTTCATCATTCGCAATCGAAAGCACACGATGACGAGGTAAGATAATGTATTGGTTGCTTTCACCAGTAGGGCCTTGCAACTCGTAGAACTTACCTACACCAAATGCTGGAATCGTTGGAATTGCTTGAGGCATGTTTTGATTCGCCCAAGCCAATAAGCTTTGATAAGCAACATTTGACACAGCATCAAAGTTAGAGATTTCAGCTTTCACCGCAAATGGGGTTGCCAATACTTTCTCTGAACAATGTTCCATCAAGCGGTACATATAAAGCGGACCACCTGCTTTCGGACCCGTACCCGATAAGCCTTCACCACCAAATGGTTGAACGCCTACAACAGCACCAACGATGTTGCGGTTGATATATAAGTTACCCACCTCAGCACGTTGGATCACGGTATTAATGGTTTCATCAATACGTGTGTGTAGACCCATGGTTAAGCCATAGCCTTTGGCATTGATACGGTCGATCAATTGCTCAAGTTCACCGTACTTATAAGTGATGATGTGCAATACAGGACCAAATACTTCGCGCTCTAAGTCATCAAGATTTGGTAATTCGATCGCTGTTGGCGGAACAAAGGTACCTTGTGCAAGTGCTTGTTGGCTTACTGCATCGTTAAACATCAATTGATGAACAGGGTAGCCCTTAGATTTCATCTTTTGAATGTGTGTATCGATGGTTTGTTTTGCTTCAGTATCAATCACTGGGCCAATGTCAGTTTTTAAGATCGCAGGATGACCTACGATTAACTGCTGCATTGCACCTTTCAACATTTTGATGACGGTTGCAGCGCTGTCTTCTTGAACACATAAGATACGAAGTGCAGAACAACGTTGACCCGCACTGTCAAATGCAGAACTAACGACATCGAGAACGACTTGTTCAGTCAGCGCAGAAGAATCGACAATCATTGCATTTTGACCACCGGTTTCCGCGATTAACGGAATTGGTTGACCATTTGGAGACAAGCGTTTCGCAACCGTCTTTTGCAAGATTTTTGCAACTTCAGTCGAACCTGTGAACATGATGCCTTGAACGCGATCATCTTGGCTTAATTGCGCACCGACTGTTTCACCACGGCCTGGAAGAAGTTGAACAACGCCGTGTGGTACGCCAGCTTCCCAAAGCATTTGAACTGCTTGAGCTGCAATTAAAGGTGTTTGTTCAGCAGGTTTGGCAATCACACAGTTACCACTGACCAATGCAGCTGCAATCTGACCAGAGAAAATCGCAAGAGGGAAGTTCCATGGGCTAATACACAATACGGTGCCTAATGGCTTGACTTGCGCATTTACAGGTAATGCTTCGATTTGAGTTGCGTAATAACGCAAGAAATCTACTGCTTCACGTACTTCAGCAATCGCATTGGCATAGGTTTTACCACTTTCACGGCAAAGCAATACCATCAACTCTTGAATGCGAGCTTCCATCAAGTCAGCAGCGCGTTTTAAGCAAGCAGCACGTTCTACTTTATCTGTTGCAGCCCAGCTTTGTTCAGCTTGTACCGCTGCTTCTAGCGCCAGTTGTACATCTGCGCTGGTTGCTTCATTGACATGACCAACAACTTCACTGTTTTGTGCTGGGTTTGTAATTGCAATCGCATTGCTTTGATCGTGAACTGTTGATTCAAATCCAAGTAACGGTGCACTTTTCCACACGTGGTTACGAAGTTTTTGTGCAGTTGCATCAAGATCTGTTAATGGTTGATCGTTATTTAGATCAAAGCCATTTGAGTTTGGACGTAATGGGTAAAGATCATGCGGAAGTGGAATCGCAGGGTGTTTTAAGCCAAGCTGCCCTTCGTCTTTCGCAGCAGTTTGAATATCTTTGATTGGAGACTGAATCAAGTCTTCAACTTTTAAAGTCTTATCAGCAATACGGTTTACGAATGAGGTATTAGCACCATTTTCAAGTAAACGACGCACTAAATAAGCAAGTAAAGTTTCATGGTTACCAACAGGCGCGTAAACACGGCATGGAACACCTAACTTGCCATCTTCTTTAGAACCAGCCACTTGTTCGTACAATGGTTCGCCCATACCATGCAAGCATTGGAACTCGTATTGACCAGGATAGTATTTGCTTGGATCAGCCAAGGTGTAGATTGTGGCAAGTGATTGCGCATTGTGTGTCGCAAATTGCGGATACACTTGATCTGGTGCAGCAAGTAGTTTTTTCGCACAAGCGATATATGACAAATCAGTGTGAACTTTACGGGTAAACACAGGGTAGTCAGTCATACCATCAATTTGCGCTTTCTTGATTTCGCTGTCCCAGTATGCACCTTTCACCAAACGGATCATCAGGCGTTTGTTACTGCGTTTTGCAAGGTCAACGATGTAATCAACAACGTAGAAACAACGCTTTTGATAAGCCTGAATAACGAAGCCAATGCCTTTCCAGTCAGCAAGCTTAGGTTCAAAACATAAACGCTCAAGCAATTCGAGGGAAATTTCTAAACGTTCAGACTCTTCAGCATCGATGTTTAAACCGATGTCATATTGTTTTGCCAAGCACGCAAGTTCGAAGACTTTGTTGTAAAGTTCGTGATGAACACGCGCAATTTGTGCACGTTGGTAGCGTGGATGTAAAGCAGATAGCTTGATTGAGATACCAGGGCCATCATAAACGCCACGGCCATTTGATGCTTTACCAATGGCATGGATTGCCTGAGTGTAGTCGTTGTAATAACGCTCAGCATCATGTTCAGTCAGTGCAGCTTCACCCAACATGTCGTATGAGTAGCGGAAACCTTTGTGTTCAAATGGTTTTGCATGATCAAGTGCTTCTTCGATGGTTTCACCCGTAACAAATTGCTCACCCATCATACGCATTGCAACGTCGACCGCTTTACGGATGATGCCGCGACCACTACGTGCTAAAAGACCAGTCAAAACACTCGATAAGCTGGTTTGCTTCGGTGTTTCCATTAACTTGCCAGTTAACATTAAGCCCCATGCAGCAGCATTTACGAACATCAGGTTGCTTTGACCAACGTGATCTTTCCAGTTACCTTGGTTGATTTTGTCGCGAATCAATAAATCACGAGTTGCTGTATCTGGAATACGAAGCAAAGCTTCAGCCAAACACATCAACGCTACACCTTCCTGTGAAGAAAGTGAGAATTCTTGTAGAAGACCTTGAACAATACCAGCTTTACCCGCCGAGCTTTTACGTTCACGTAAATTATGCGCTAGGCTAAATGCAAGTTCATAAATTTTGTGGTCAAGATCAGGGGAAATGTTTGCTGCTTCAGCAAGTACAGCGACTGCTTCAGGCTCAGCACGTCGCCAAGCTGTATTAATGCGTTGCTCAAACTCACTTTTTTCTTTAAATTCGGTAATATAACCGTCGATGTGAGCTGTTTCCATTTGTGCGGGAGTATCCAATGTATTCATACTAAATTCCAATAACAATCTCTAGAACATATTGAGTAGAGAGGTTTAGTTAATTTATGATTACAGAATGAATCCCGAGTAACTCACTATAATTTACTTATTTTTTAGAGGAAAATTCAGTTGAATGGCCCTATTTATACATTAGATCGTACTGATCTGAAAATTCTGGATATTCTTCAAGCAGATGGGAGAATTTCTAATAGTAAATTGGCAGAATTAGTGAACCTCTCGCCGACTGCGGTGATGGCACGTGTCCAGAAGCTGACTAAGGACGAATTTATTTTGGGATATGAGGCAAAACTCAATCCGAATAAGCTGAATGCCAGCTTTTTAGTCTTTGTTGAGGTGCTACTGGATAAAACTACACCCCATGTATTGGATGATTTTATTGATGCGGTGACGCAATATCCTGAGATCGTGGAATGCCATATGGTCAGTGGTGGCTTTGATTTCTTGATTAAGCTGCGGAGTGCGGGGATGGAGGAGTTTCGCCGTATTGCAGGGCAGATTTTATGGCAGCTCCCAGGTGTGAAGGAAACACGGAGCTACCCAGTCATGCAGGTGGTGAAAGACAGCTCTAAAATAAAAATTAAATCAAAAACAAAATTTTAGACAAAAGAAAAGGGGCTCAAAAGCCCCTTAATTTTTTATCATAATTATTTCATTTCACGTGCATAGATTTCATCAGCTTGTTCGAAACGACTTGTTACCGCTGCATTTGGTGCCTTACCAAGTAAGCTCACCACAACGATACTGATCAAGGCAAAAACGAAGCCTGGAATAATTTCATAGATACCCGTGTAGCCGAAGAAGTTTTTCCATAGGATTACAGTCAAAGCACCAACAACCATACCCACCAATGCACCGTTTAACGTCATACGTTTCCAGAACAATGAAAGAATAATTAATGGACCAAATGCCGCACCAAAACCAGCCCAAGCATAAGCCACTAAGCCAAGAACTTTACTCTCAGGGTTTTGAGCAAGAGAAAGGGCAAGCATTGCAACAGCAAGTACCATTGCACGGCCAATCCAAACCAGTTCTTTTTGAGATGCATTTTTGCGGATAAAGCCTTTGTACAAATCTTCCGTCAAAGCACTAGAGCAAACCAGAAGCTGGCAGCTTAGTGTACTCATAACTGCAGATAGAATAGCAGCAAGGATCACACCCACAACCCAAGGGTTGAATAAAATTTTGGTGAGTTCCATAAATACAGTTTCAGGGTTAGCCGTTACCGCAGCAGCAAACTCAGGATGCATTTGGAAATAAGCGATACCGATAAAGCCTGAACCAACTGCGCCAGCTAGACATAGAATCATCCAGGTCATACCGATACGGCGCGCAGCTGGAATTGATTTTACTGAATCAGCGGCCATGAAGCGGACAAGGATATGTGGTTGACCAAAATAGCCAAGACCCCACGCTGCAGCAGAAAGAATCGCAACAACGCTTAAGTTTGTCGCAAAATCAAATGCATGTGGACGTACACTTTCAACAACCGCAGTAAACTCTTCCATACCAATGCCTAAAGACATGTAGGTCACGATTGGAAGCAGCAATAATGCAAAAATCATTAAGCCTGCTTGGAAAGTATCAGTCCAGCTGATTGCAAGGAAACCACCAATACACACATAACCAATGGTTGCGAATGCACCTAACCATAAGGCTGTGCTATACGGCAAATGGAATAATGTTTCGAATAAACGTGCACCAGCGACCATGCCAGAAGCACAATAAATCGCAAAGAAAACAAGAATAATCAATGCAGATGTGACGCGTAGGATTTTCTTCTGATCGTCAAAACGACCAGTAAAATAATCTGGTAAGGTGAGGGCATTGTTTTGTACTTCAGTGTGTACACGTAAACGTCCTGCAACCAAATACCAGTTTAGCCATGCACCAATAATTAAACCGATGGCAATCCACGATTCAGATAAGCCAGTTAAGTAAATAGCGCCAGGTAAACCCATGAGTAACCAACCACTCATGTCTGATGCGCCCGCAGATAAAGCGGTTACAAAACTGCCTAGACTTCGGCCTCCAAGAATATAATCGTCAAGGTTTTTGGTAGAAAAATAGGCGTATAAACCGATGCCAAGCATGGCCAGGATATATACCACGAATACAACAACTGTGGGATTAGAAAAATTCATAATGGATGCCTGTCCTTACATATCCATAATTTGCAATCACACCTGAATAGCTAAAAAATCATTGACTATTCTTGGGATTGATAAGGTCACAGATTCAAGCACAAATGATTTTTAAAATACTGTTATGTTTGTGTATTTAATTTGTATATTTTGTGTAATTTAAAATAAGTGTATGAATCTTAATTTTTTAATTCAAAAAATAGGATTTTTTTTCATCAAAATATGGATGGTGAGTGTTCAAAAAAAACTCAGAATGTATTCAAAAGTTACAATCCATAAAATGTACAGATGTAAATTAAATTAATTTAGTTAAAAAATAGGCAAAAATTCAGACACATAATGTTACATTGGCAACAATTCAGTGAAATTCCATTATAAAAAAATATAATGTTAAGCGTTTTTGCTAATGAAAATTCAGTTGCAATCTTTCATATTAATCCATTGCACCATTAGGGTGCATTGTCTGAGAGAAATGGAAAGTGGAAACGGTTCAAACAGCAACGATAAGAATAGAGCATGATTTGCTCGGTGCGAAAGAAGTTCCAACAGAATGTTATTATGGAATTCATACCCTACGCGCCATTGAAAATTTTAAGATCTCCTCACAAAAAGTTGGACAAAATAGTTACTTTATTCGTGCATTGGCGCAAGTAAAGAAAGCTTCGGCGCAAGCAAATTTAAGCTTTGGCAAACTCACTGAAACTCAAAGCCTGGCAATTCAACATGCTTGTGATGCGCTCATCACTGACACAGAAAAATGGCAAGATTCCTTCCCAATTGATATTTATCAAGGTGGAGCGGGTACTTCAATTAATATGAATACTAATGAAGTGATTGCCAACATCGCGTTGGAGTCATTAGGCCATCAAAAAGGCAAATATGAGCTGATTCATCCCAATGATCATGTCAATAAATCTCAATCGACTAATGATGTTTATCCGACCGCATTGCGCTTATCAACCTATTATTCTTTAGATGCTTTGTTCACCCAAATGGACAAGTTAATTACGTCATTTGAAAACAAGGCTATTGAATTCCGTTATGTATTAAAGATGGGGCGCACTCAATTACAAGATGCGGTGCCGATGACGTTGGGGCAAGAGTTCCGTGCTTTTGCAACTTTATTAAAAGAAGATGTACGTTTAATTAAACGAACTCGTGAATTATTGCTTGAAGTGAATTTGGGTGCGACAGCCATAGGAACAGGTGTAAATACCCCCAAAGGTTATGCCATTAAAGCGGTTTCCTGTTTAAAAGACATCACGGGTTTGAATCTAGTGGGTGCGGAAGATTATGTTGAAGCAACCAGTGACTGTGGTGTATTTATCATTTTATCCAGTACATTGAAACGCCTTGCATGCAAACTCTCCAAAATTAGCAATGACTTACGTTTGCTCAGTTCAGGACCAAGGACAGGTTTGGGCGAAATTCAATTACCTGAACTGCAGGCTGGCTCTTCGATCATGCCTGCAAAAGTAAACCCTGTGATTCCTGAAGTGGTCAATCAGATTGCATTTAAAGTGATTGGTAATGATTTAACCATTACCTTTGCGGCGGAAGCAGGGCAATTACAACTCAATGTGATGGAACCTGTGATTGCAATTTCATTGAATGAATCCATTGAATTGCTTACGCATGCAATTCAAAGCTTGGATGAAAAATGTGTACGTGGCATCAAAGCAAATGAACAAGCTTGTCATGATGCAGTGATGCGAAGTGTCGGGATTATTACGTTGCTCGATCCACTCTTGGGTCATGCGTTGTGTGATGAAATCGGTAAACAATGTATTGCTGAAAATAAAACCATTCAAGAGGTAGTTTTAGAGCGTGGTCTACTGACTCAGGCTCAACTGGATGAGATTTTCTCTTTTGAAAACTTGGTTTCTGAAGTCGATGGCATTCAAGTGGATTATGTCGCTTAAATCCTGAAAATTAAGTTGTGATAAAAGCCTAATTCAAATTGAATTGGGCTTTTTTGATTGCGCTGAGTAATAATGGATTTTTAAAATAATTTGATCGGGTCATCATAAGCTTTTATTCCTGTGATCAAGTCAACTGCCATATTACAGATTATTACAGAGTGGGTGGTTGTCTTGTCTAGACGGCTCACCTATGGTCTAAGAGGTGTCTTAAGAACACCAATGCTTAACAACAATAAATAACTGAAATGACAAAGGTAGAAAATGATGATGCATCACTTTATTAGACGCAGTTTAATCTCGATTGGAATATTGGTACTGCCTATCGTACCTTCATTGGTTTTTGCACATGGCTACGTACTGAAACTAGAATCTCGAGCTTATGCCTGTAAGTTAAATAAGAATACTCAATGTGGCAGTATTGTGTGGGAGCCGCAAAGTTTAGAAGCTCCGAAAGGTTTTCCGCAGTCTGGGCCACCTGATGGTCAAATTGCCAATGCAAATTTGAGTCAATTTTCAGAATTAAATGCACAATCACCGACACGATGGGTTAAAACAAATTTGCCCACAGGTGCAAATGACTTTACTTGGCAATTTACTGCACAACATGTGACTCAAGGCTGGCGTTATTTTATCACTAAACAAGGGTGGAATCCTTCAGCTCCCTTGGTGCGTGGCTCTTTTGATCTTAATCCCTTTTGTACGGTGGATGGTAAATATCAGAAACCTGCCAGTGTGGAAACACATCGCTGTCATGTGCCCGCTGACCGAAGTGGTTATCATGTCATTCTAGCGGTTTGGGATATCGGTGATACCAGTAATGCCTTTTATAATGTCATTGATGTAAATATCGGTTCAGGCAACCCAACGACACCAGTCGATCCGCAACCACCAAAACCAGTTCAAAGCTGGAATGATATTGGTGATATTAATCCGCTTGATGACCTATTGATAAATGATCGGGTATCGACGCGGGTGTTTGATCGTAATGGTGAAAATTCAAATTTAAAAACAGAATTACTGATTACAAGTACCGCCAATGGCAGTCGAAATATTTGGCCACGCTTATTAGCAGAAGCGATTAATCGAGAACATAGCGCGTTACGGGCAGGCGTTAAAAATACAAACGGTGAGATTATGCCTGTAAGTGGGAAAAATGATGTTTATAGTAGTTTAAATAGTGGCATCCAACGTGTCGAAATCAAAATTGAGCGTGCACCGATCAGTGGTGGTGGTTCTTATGATTTTGTTTATCCGAAGAATATCAGTACATATAAAGCAGGAACTAAGGTATTGGGCAGCGATGGGCGTATTTATCAGTGCAAGCCATTTCCTTATAGCGGCTGGTGTACGATCCAAGCGCATCAATATGTTCCTGCTACTGGTTCGAACTGGCAGGATGCGTGGATTTTAGTGAAATAATCAATGTACTAGGAAATAAAAAACCGAGTTAGACCTCAACTCGGTTTTTTAATAGATCAATCCAAATAGGTCGGTCTGATTTATAAAACTTATAAACCTGATTCGTATTCGCTATTTGAAAGCAATTTTTCAACATCAGCCATATTGTCTGGCTTAATCTTATAGATCCAACCTTTACCATACGGCTCGTCATTGACAAAGTCAGGATCATCTTCAAGATCAGTATTTACTTCAACCACAGTTCCAGACACAGGTGCGTGAATATCAGAAGCTGTTTTAACTGACTCAACAATACCTGCTTGTTCGGTTGCGGTGACATGGCTACCCACTTCTGGGGTTTCCACATACACTAAATCACCCAACTCATCTTGTGCATGGTCAGTAATCCCTGTAACAACGAGGTCGCCCTCAATTCTTACCCACTCATGCGTACGTGCATATTTCAATTCTGCTGGATGATTCATGACAACTCCTTAACAATCTGTCGTATCATTTTTATTTGGTTTATACATGCTTTTCAATAAAAACAAAAGCTTTGGTGAACTTATAAGTAAGGGTCTTTACGCCAGTTACTCGGGCTACGACCACTCCAACGCTTAAAGGCGCGGCTGAAATTCGCGACATCGGAATAACCCAATTCATCTGCAATTTGCTCCAAACTATAATCGGTTCGAGACAGCAAAGAGGTTGCATGACGATAACGGACTTCATCCACGAGCGTAGAGAAGGATGTACCTTCCGCAGCCAATTGGCGTTTCAAGGTACGATCTGACATGTGTAAGCGTTCAGCCACACTTTCAATACTGAGATAGTGCTGTTCTGAATTGGTTAAAATATCACGGACGCGCATGGCTAAACGACGACGCTCACCCAGTGCAGAGAGTTCAGTTTCACATTGGTTAATTGCAATCTGGCTGGCAATTGGATCTGCATTGACCATTTTTAAGCCAAGATATTTTTTATCGAAGCTTGAAATCAGATGGGGCTGATTAAAGCGTACTGTACTGGTTAATCGATCTTTATATTTTTCAAAGCCAGCTGGTTCAGGAAAGTCTAGATCGACTTCACCGCTGAGGTC
Organism: Acinetobacter sp. Ac_5812; assembly: GCF_013072695.1. Lineage (GTDB taxonomy): Bacteria > Pseudomonadota > Gammaproteobacteria > Pseudomonadales > Moraxellaceae > Acinetobacter. The sequence goes on along the minus strand of NZ_LXUK01000022.1, from coordinate 854,992 downwards.
ATCAATTCCGGTTAAGGCTTTGGCCATGGTCATAATACCAATGGTTAAGCCTAAAATGATTTCAGTACGCAAGGGCTCAACTTCAATATCACATTGTAGTTGTAAAGTTGCTTTAGGGCCGAAAGTAGAGAAATATAACTGTAAAAAGGGAAGGCGTAACTGAATGAAACGGCTTGCCAGTGCAATAGCATCGGTAATGTCATGCGCCGTCATAATGGCATAGCCAATAAAACCATGAATGGAAATACGCATCTGCGTACCTAGATGAAAGCCCAGTGTACTTTCACCCGTAAGGCGCAAAGAATGTTTCACCAATTCATTCGCAATCGGTGTTGGAATTCGATAGTTTGGATCAGCCAGTTGTTCGCTGGTTAAGTGAAATGGTGCGAACAATGTTTCATCGCTATATCCCCAGCGAGAAACGACATCTAATAGCAATAAGCCATAGACGCCTGGTATTCCTTGATCTTGACGAGTTGAGGTTGTTTTCATGTGCTTTCCGTGGCGCTCATCAATTTTGCCAATATCTTTTAAACATTTAAGTCTTAAACATCTTTACATGAAAAAAAATAATCAATCATAAAAATTGTTGGACAAAAGAGTCACCGAATATTCAAGAATCAAATTGGTTTTCTAAACACCAGAATTTTGGTTGTCGATATTAATAGCACATCCCCATGTTGGTTCAAAGCTTGTGTTACGTAGCTGACGATACCACGATCATTTTTGGTTTTAGATGGCACAATTGCAGTAATTTCAATCTCTACGTGAATTTTATCGCCAACACGGGTTGGTCGAGGCCAACGTAAGCTTGATTCAGTGCCTAACAGCCCCCCTGCAACGGGAAAGCATTCCGTCCATAAACGCATAGTCACCGCAGAAGTATGCCAACCACTTGCAGCTAATCCTTGAAATATAGGATGTTCCGCTGCTGCTTGCTCATCCAAATGAAAAGGTTGGGGGTCATATTGACCGGCAAATTGTTTCACTTCTTCAAGTGTCATTTCATATTCGCGGCTGCTAAAACGATCACCAATATTTAAGTCTTCTAAATACAACATTATTCTGTGTCCTGAGTCACTCGCTGTTCAACTAAAAAACCACCTGTTTGGCGTTTCCATAATTGTGCATACAAGCCATCATTAGCAATCAGTTCCTCATGTGTTCCTTGTTCAGCAATTCGACCTTGATCAAGGACAATAAGGCGATCCATTTGAGCAATAGTAGATAAACGGTGCGCAATTGCAATGACTGTTTTGCCAACCATCAAGTCATTTAAACTACTTTGAATTGCGGCTTCGACTTCGGAATCAAGCGCACTGGTTGCTTCATCAAGGATGAGAATCGGTGCATCTTTGAGGAAAACACGCGATATTGCAATACGTTGACGCTGACCACCAGAGAGCTTCACACCGCGTTCACCAACGTAGGCATCAAATCCAACACGACCTTTTTGATCTGTCAGTTGTGGAATGAATTCTTCTGCTCTGGCTTTTTTCACTGCGAGTTGCACTTCAGCCTCAGTCGCATTTGGACGCCCATATTTAATATTTTCAGCAACAGTGCGGTGTAATAAAGAGGTATCTTGCGTAACTAATGCAATATTGGCGCGTAAGCTGTCTTGGGTAACATCATGAATATTTTGACCATCAATCAGAATACGACCTTGGTTGATATCGTAAAAATGAAGCAGTAATTGGATCAGTGTCGATTTACCAGCGCCTGAACGCCCGACAACCCCAATTTTTTCACCAGGTTTAATGGTTAAGTTAAAATGCTCGATGACATTTTTTTGGTTATAAGCAAAGCTAACGTCCTCAAATCGGATTTCACCATGTTGAACTTTTAATTCAGTCGCATCTTTCTTGTCCTGAATCTGGATCTGTTTACCTAGGGTGGTCATACCATCCTGAATGGTACCGACATTTTCAAATAGCATGGTGACATGCCACATTAAAAACTCAGCCATACTGTCTAGCTTCAGTACCATCGCTGTGGTGGCTGCAATCACCCCAATAGCAGCTTGCCCTTGTGTCCATAACCAAACTGAAGTGCCGATTACCCCAATATATAAAAATGTACTAAGTAAACGAATGCTGATTTCGTATTTAACCCCTAAACGCATTTGCTTATAAACCGTAACCATAAACTCTTGCATAGATTCTTTGGCATATTGGCTTTCGCGACCTGCATGCGCAAAAAGTTTTACAGTTTGAATATTGGTATAAGCATCCGTTATGCGGCCTGTCATAACAGCACGTGAATCTGCTTGTTTTTTGGAAATTTTACCTAAACGGGGGATAAAATAGCTGGCGATCACGATGAAAAAAACCAGCCACAACATTAAAGGAATAATAAGTACAGGAGAAATGGAGCCCAATACCACACTAATCGTAATAAAGTAGATCAGTACATAAACCAGCATATCACCTAAAATCATCCAGAATTCGCGCACAGCTAAAGCCGTTTGCATGACCTTAGCAGAAAGGCGCCCTGCGAAGTCCGTATGGAAGAAGTCTAGGCTCTGTTGTAATAACAAGTTATGAAAGCGCCAACGCATGCGCATTGGGAAATTACTAAACAAAACTTGATGTTTGACTACAGATTGCAGGCTGACAAAGAAGATATTGGCAAAAAGGATGCTAATCAGGATGGTGAGGTTTTGTTGGTTATTTTCTAAGAATGTACTTGGGTGACTTTGTGTCAGCCAATCAACCAATTTGCCTATATAAGAGAAAAATAGTGCTTCGAAGCTTGCTGCGGCTGCGGTACATGCAATCAGAATAAACAGATAAGGGCGGATGCCTTTGGTTGATTGCCAAACAAAAGCAAAAAAAGTGGTTGGTAATGGTTTGTTTAAGTCTTTCGTTGGATAGGGATCAACTAATTTTTCAAACCATTGCAGCATGCCGCATTTCCTCTAATTATACAGTACGATTCAGCTCACCCCTGTAGGATAGCAGAAAACCCGCCAGAAGATGGCAAAAGAAAACAAATGATGAGAAAGGAAACAGGCAAAAGATCAAACTTCTATTTTAAGCGAACAAGAGCGATTAGATGAATAGAGGATGGATATAGTAAGGATGTAATTTATAAAAATAGTGAGGTTTTTTAATCATCAAGCTCAAGAATTATACTCCTGATAATATGCTATTTTTTATGAATTAAATGTCTTCACGAGTAGTTAGAGACAGAAATGAATAGCCAAGATAATAAAATGGATGAATTGGAAAATGAGGATAAGCAGCAATAGAATTCGATCGCACATTTAATTGATGTTAATTCAGTAGATTTAGTTGAGTTGTAGTTGAAGTTGGAAATGGTGCATTAGATGTGGCTTCATCTATTATATATTGAGAATATTGATGTCGTTTTGATTGGAAAGTTTATCTTATAACTAAGTGTAGTTATTTAAAATAAATAGATATTAAATAAAGTTTTATTTAGTTATTCTTCATGCTTTGTTTTGTGCTTTTAAACGTAATGGTGTTTGGTTTTAAGGCGGTTTTTTGTCCAATATGATGTTATAATAAGTGAAAATTAATATATATAGAAACGGTGATGAAAATAATATCTATAGTTATACTTATGTTTTTATTCGGTATATGTCGTACAGCGGATGCTAAAAACTTTAAAGATGATTACGTTAATTTATCTGATGTTTATTTCAAATCTATAGATGATCAAATTCAATTTGAATACGGCTTAAGAGGAAAAGTAAAGTCGAAAAATGAGCAGTTAGAAGCAAAGCAAAAAGAATGCTTGGTTGAGAAGAGTAAAGTAAATCTACATAAGCTCATTATGGAACATTATTTAGAGTATCAGGGCTACATGCAGGATGCTGCTGAAAGTGTGATGGCCAAAGATGAATTTAATTTTACTCAAAATGAAGCACAAAAAAATTATGCAGTACTTAAAAATGAGTTAAAACAAACCAGATTTCCTTGTTAAGTAACGGTTAGTTCTTGTTTCTACCTGCTGTGTGTTTAAGCTCGAGTCTTGAAGAAAAACACCCTTAACGAATTAAGGGTGTGATATTGAAAAAAGATATTGCAAAAAATTTAACTTGCTACAGGTGTCTTGCCTGAGTTTTGGGTCATTTGTTCAAAATATTGTACGGCTGGTGAGCGGGCCATATATGCCAATGCCTGTTCAGTATCGCCTTCATGGACTGGGTTAAATTTTGGAGATGTCCAACGTAAAGTTGCTTTCCATAAATATTTAATGGTTGGCAGATTATCTGTTTGTGTTGCAGTTCTTTCAAATTCGCGGATAAATCTAAAGAATCCGCGACGCATTAATTTTTGAATATCTTTATGTTCCAGATCTTGTTGCCCAAGGCTTCGTGCAAAATCAGCAAGGAAGAAAATAAATAAAGGGAAAACACCCATCATAATCACTTGTCGAGACACATAAAAACCAAGTTTGTTGGTGAGTAAGTGTTCAAATAAATCATAAGCCACACAACGATGCTCAACTTCTTCGGCAAGGTGCCAACGAAACAAATCGGTCATGGCTGGATCTGCTGTATCCCAAGACTTGCTATCGAGTGTCCATTGTCCAATGGTTCCAGTAAAGTGCTCGATTGCAGCAATAACACCTACTCGGAACAGCAACCAGTATTCCTCCAACTTTTCACCCTTGAGGAATGGTATCCCTAAAGGTTTGTCACCTAAAAGAATATTAAAAATAAAGTGAGCACGATTTAACGGATCTTGGATGTCATAACCATTTTCTCTTAGAAAATCTTGCGCTTTTTCATGAGCACGGGCATGAGCAGCTTCTTGGCGCACAAATCCGATCACTTCTTGTTTTAATTTTTCATCAGCAATGTAGGGTATGGCTTTATTAAAAACCCGACAGAACCAAAATTCACCAGCAGGTAACAACATATTGATACCATTGGCAATGTGAGAACATAGCGGATCATTTGGCATCCAACAAACAGAAGATTCCGAAAAATCGAAATATACTTTTCTTGCTTTTAGTTGATGATTTTCTGTGATCATACCTGTCACCCAATATAAAATTACGAATCAATTTGCATAAGTAATTTTTAGCATTGAGTAAAATTGTTCACCATGTGCTTATAGGACAAAAATACCTGATCTAGAGATTTTAAAGATAAAATAACAAGAACTTCTCACTTTGAAGCTTGGAATGTCATACATAAAAAAGCCATATCGATTGAAGATATGGCATAAGTAAACTGAATTAAGCAAGCATTTTATGGTTGTGGAATTTACCAATGACAATAGTGTGTGTCATCATGAATCAAGCGGTTGAAAATAAATTGTGAACACTGGAACAAGCTAAACAGTTAGGTACATTGACTGAACAAAGTCTTAGAAAGACTATCGGTCTCGTGCTTCAAAATCTCAGTTTTCTGAAAAACAGTTGGCAAATGCTTTTGTAGGTTCCAATCGCAGCCGGTTTATCGGGTGTAAACCAAGCGAAATAATTTTGGTTTTAAAGGAAAGCCAACTTCATGTTGCACTTTTTTACTTTAGAAATATATAAGTTGGTTTTATAGTGCAATAGAAAAAGAAAATGCCCTAACTCTCAGAGTAGGCGTATACTGTTTATAAGTATTAGAATGATAAGGAACCAAAAAATGCTTATTAAATTTGCAGTTCGATTCATGGGTGTTCTATTTGCGGTATTGGCTCTGGTCGCTCTTGTGATTCATTTCTTTTTTTCCAGTAAGTTAACCACGGATTTATGGATTATCATGGTTCCTATTATTCTTGGTGTTCCAATGCTCACTTCGGTCATTGTTGCTAAAGATGATGAATTAAGCATCCAATAAGATTTATGTTTAATTGTATAAAAGCTTGTCAGATGATGGGCTTTTTATTTTTTTGTGGTATAAAAATAATTCAAATAATAAAGGAGCATAAAGTGGTTGTTTCTCAAATTATTCAAAAATTAGATCGTGAATATGAATTGTTCATAAACTCTCAAAGCTATCAGTCCTATAAAAAAAGTGACTTACAAATCAAAGCATTATTTTTAAAAAATGCATTGAAAGCGATTAAATATCCACATACTGGTTTAATCCCTTTAGGTGGTGGAGTGTATAAGCTACTGAATTTTGATCATTTTGAATTGGATATTAACTTGTTTAATACACCCCAATTTAGTAATAAAACAGATTTTATTGACTGGGTTTCTAAAAGTTTGTATCAAGATCTCTAAGCAAAATAGTTGAATCAATGACATTAGGCAGTCGAAAATGTTAAATAAAATATAAAAATCTTATTCACCCGATAAATGGCTTGACCAGATATCGGTTTCTCGCTTTTATTCATAGTCTTTCAACAAAAATGATTTTTAAAAAATTAAAAATAAATTATTCTCTAAGCTCTTCAATTCAAATAAAAATAGGCATTAGGATGAAAAAAATATTTGTCGGGGTGATGGGATTAACAGTATCTCTCATAGGAGTAAATGGGTGGGCAGATACACCTTTACAAGTCAATTATGGGGCACCTCAAGAGCTTGGACATCATACAGTCCAATCCATAGATCAGGGCGATCGTAGTGAGACCAGCAGCGGAATTCAGACCTCGGTATTTGCAGAATATTATGGCTCTAGATTGCAGTCGGACGAGATTGAAGGTCATGAGAAATTAAATGGCTTTGGTACAGGCGTTACATTTACAGCCTTGGATACCTTAAGTACAACATTTGGATTGAATTACCAAAAAAGTTCAGATTGGCACAGCACTGAAATCAATGTTAAAGGTGGCTATAAATTTTATAATCAAAACAATACTTATGCGAATGCAAGTATTGGCATTGGTTATGCATGGCTTGATGCAGATGACTATGATACTAAACTGCGTTATGTCACCTTACCGATTGATTTTGAATTAGGTCACTATATTCAAAAGGATCTTGCAGGCTATGTGGGACTTGGATATAAATGGTTGTACATCGAAAACTTTGATGACGTATGTACAGGTTATTTTTGTGATAGCACCGCGTCTGATGTGTTAGATCTAGATGGGATCACTTATAAAGTGGGTATTCGTTACAATTTCTAAGAATCTTTTTTTTTGCAATAAAAGAGCTCGTCATAAGATGAGCTTTTTTATTGACCTGATTAACTTTGCTTTTACATAAAGTCGAAATAAGTGTGTTCTTTTTAATCAATCCTTACTCATGCAAACAGTGAAAAAATCCTGATCGCTTAAGATAAAGATTCAATGATGAATGAGAGCATTTTTAAAATGACAAATACTTTTGAATATAAACAAAAAAATTTAAAAACAACTCCCGCAGTCAACATCCAAACGTCAATGATTAATCGTTTTAGTCCAAAGTACTGGCGCATTGATGGCCCTCAAACGATGTCTTTTGCGATTACCAATTATGGGAATGGCTTTGAAGCATCCTTCCGCTCACGTACCACAACCGATCTTGCGGGAATTATTTGGGATTCATATGATGCGAAAGACCATAAATTTTTGGCTTATGAAACCAAATATGATTATAGCGGTGTGATTTGGGACTTCGATATTGAACTGTCAGCATCTATGCCAATGTTAAATAACCCAACTTTAACACCAACATTGACGGTGCAATACAAAGCCAATGATGAGGACAAGGTCGCTTACATTGTCCTGTTCAATTATGCCAATCAGCCAGCATCTCGCTCGGCACATATTCGTATTAATTGGAATACGGTCAAGGCAGGCTTTTCAGCAACCGATTCTTTTCCTGTTACCAATATTCAGCGAATTTCTTTCTCCGGATTTACCTCGAACTACAATGCTCACTCGACGCAACCATTAACCCAAGCTGAAGATGGCTATATTCGTTTAACGAATTCGGTAACCACAGGACCAAATGCCAAACTTAGGCTTAAGCGTGTTTCTGTTCCGCAACATGACTACGGCATTTGTACCAGCTACGATGATCATTATGATCTGAATCCACAGCGCTTAGTCGATAATATGCAGGCTTTGGGCTATCACGGTTTGATCAATCACTATTGTGGCATGTCAAAGTATCCTGAGATGTCTTGGAACAGTAGTATTAATAAATGGCAAATTCCAGATACGTTGGTGACCAATCAATCTGTTGTAAATCCATGTACACGCAAATGGCATGAGCGTTTCGCTCAAGCATTGCAGAATGCTGGGATACAACCTGTATTTGGGGTGAGCTTTGAAATGTACTCGTTGGGCGCAAATGAATTCTGGGCACAGCGTGATTGGAATAGTAATTTAGGCCGTACCGGTTACGAGCCACCTAGTTATTTCTTTAGCCCTTGTGATCAAAATGCTTTGGCTTATCTACATAAAGCGTTTATTGAGTTTGCTGATACGATGGCTGTAGGCGGCTGCCCTGTAAATATGCAGATTGGTGAACCTTGGTGGTGGTATAACCAAGGTACAGATCTACCTTGTGTCTATGATTATCTGACTAAACTGGCCTTTAATGCCGATACTGGATTGTATGCACCAGATTTGGGAACCATCTATGACGCAGTAAATAAAACTGGAACGCCGTATGATGAATTCAAAGCTTGGTTAAAAAACAAATTAGGGCAAACATGCCAAGACATTCGAACCGTGATTAAAGCCAAATATCCAAATGCTAAAGTTTGTCCATTGATTTTTTTCCCAACCATTCGTACACCGATTGCAACTTTGGCGACAGATATCAATTATCCAAGTGAGCACTATAGCTATCCGAATTTCGATTACATCATGACGGAAGCCTATGATTGGATTTTGGAAGCGCGTTTAGGCTTGGCACATCAGGCAGTTGCAGAGATTCCAACACAAGATTTGAACTACCCAACTGATAAAGTGGCTTATTTGGCAGGATTTGTTCCTGATTCCTCAATTGCTCACCTTTATGGATTCGATAAGACTAAGCCTTATCGAACACCGATTTGGCAGCGTGTATTTGGGGATATGAAGAATAATCAACTTTTAGGACTGATGAAGCAGTTTATTTGGGCCTATCCGCAAGTGATGCAGGATTCTGTGACGATAGATACTGTACAGGCACCGAATGGATTCTTTGTTGAAAATACACTGTATACGCCGATTAGTGACGATACGCCATATCCACCTGAAATTTATCTATAAGTAATATCCAAAAAAGAAGTGGTTTTAAAATAGAGCCACTTCTTTTCTTATCATTTATTCAATTTTAAAACACAATCAACTGATGGCGATGTGGATATTGGAGAGACATCCATGGAGTTTTTACTTGTTCATACACAGCTAAATTTTTTCTTACCCAACTGGTACAAAAGATATCTGCGGTGTCGCACTTTAATGATAAATTAGAACAAATGACCCGCAATGGCGGATTTCTATGAATTTATTGTATGCAGCATTGTTATGAAAATCAGAATTCTATCTCTAGGCTTAATCTCAATCTTATTTGTTGGTTGTAACAAGCAACCTGAAGTTAAAAGTGAGAAAGCGCAAGAAAGTTTTGAAGTCGTGGACAATAAAATCTCCGAATACATGGACATCTTGGATAATCCAGATACGCCAAAACAAGAGCAGACACGTGTACTTTGTAAAGATTATCCTAATCTATATGAATCAAAGTATATTCCTGCTTTGCTAAAGCTCGCACCTAAGGACTATAGCAAAGAGAAGTTGATGTCTGATTTAAAAGTTTCGACGGATTATTATGCTGAAAAGTTGGATATCACCTGTAAATAACTGCTAAGAGAGGGCGCTGCGCTCTCTCTTTTGTTTTGAAAATAATAATTATTATCATTTATTGTGGGCTAGCTAGATAACTATGCTAAGATTCGCGGCTTATAAATTTATCGCTTAACAATAAAATCATGAAGAAAATTTTTTTGATTGCATCAATTTTGATGTGTAGTACATATGTTTATGCCCTTGAATCTGACTTTCAGCAGTCAATTTATATTGAAGCTATGGATACGCTTTATAGCCCAAATCGAAGCACCTTTTCGGCTTCTAATATCCAAATTAAACAAGGTACGATTGATATCCAAGCGGCTAAAGCGATAGGAACGCTGAAAAATGGCCAACCTTATCAACTTACGCTGACGGGAAACCCTGTGAGATTTCAGCAAAAAGTGAGTGATGAAAAGGGAATGGTTTATGGTAAGGCCAACCGCGTTGAATACAACACTTCAGCAACTGAAATTGTATTAAAAGGTAATGCATCCATTATCATGGATGGCTCAAGTATTTCAGGGGAAACGCTAAGATATAATTTAACCGTAGGTGATGTTGAAGCTCGTGGTAGCTCGAATAAACGCGTTCAGATGGTTATTCCACCACAGAAAAATGTGCAAATGAAGCCACTGATCAGAAGTCAGTAGGCTAGTCCTAGTACTTCGATTTGCTTCTTTACCTTGTAAAATTGTTATTCTTGTATTTGCGCGCCAAAATCTGTCGTTTAGTTGAGTTCATGGGCTTGAAAAACTGGAAATAGAACATATTATAATTTTTTTCTTATTCTGATATTACAGGCGGAATACGGTGAACGAAGAAGTTTTGTTACCTGCATCACGAGCGACTGCAATTTCTAATGCAAATGTTAAAAAATTAACAGTAGATAAAATTCTCTCAAAAATTTCCAGTACGATTAAATTAAGAGCCAGTGATGGTGATCGAGATGCCTTACAACAATTTTCAAAACATGAAGTTAGTAGCGAAGATGCGGATATTGTTGTGACTGAATTAAAGGAAGCAGGTTATAGAGTTTTCTTAAATCCTAATTTTACCAATACCAATATTCAGTTTCAGCTAGAGTGGGACTGATTTTTAAAGATCATAAAAAAGCCTCAAATGTTATTGGGGTTTTTTTTATGCGCCATAGAATTTTTCGCTTCAGTATAGAAAAAGACTGAAAATTGTTCGAAATTTTCTTTTACTAGAAGCAGAAACTTATCCCTAAATGTTTAATAAATTTGTTTATAATGTTGAAAAAATCAATTTAGAGCGATGGATGAGTTTAAAAGGATTGCTCTTTGTCATGTTAGGGATGACATTGGCTTTTGCCAGTTACTTCTACTGGGATTATAAAAAAACGGGTGGCTATCAGAAGAATAGTGATGGTTATTATGGTTATTCTTTTCCTAGAGACAATGGATTAAACAATCCAGCAGATTGTGAATTAGCAAATACAGAAAACCCAGAACAGCCGTCAGTATCAGAGGAGTGGATGCAAGGGTGTAAGAAGTACTTTGAGTTGAATTAAAAAAAGCACCCTAAGGTGCTTTTTTTAATTTTTAATTTAAGCTTTTGTTTCTTGCTCTGTAGTAAGCATTTGGAAATCATGACCTGATGGTGCTTGATAAATTCTCAAGCCAAATTCAGGAATAATTGCAATCAAATGATCAAAAATATCAGATTGAATTGCTTCATACGAAGCCCATGCAATGGTATTGGTAAATGCATAGATTTCTAATGGCAAGCCTTCACTGGTTGGTTGCATTTGACGTACCAAAATCGTTTGGTTTTGGGCAATCCCTTGATGCTGACGTAAGTAAAACTCAACATAAGCACGGAATGTCCCAAGATTGGTTAAACGACGTTGATTATACTGAGACTGATTACTCAAGTGGTTATTGAACTCTTCAATTTCAGATTTTTTAGCATCGAGGTATTGATCCAGTAGCAAGAAATCTTTTAATTTTTGCTGTTCCTCATCGCTCATGAAGTGAACACTACTTTGATCTAAGAACAGTGAACGTTTAATACGACGGCAGCCTGACTCACTCATCCCACGCCAGTTTCTAAAGGTGTCAGTCACCAGTTTATTTGTTGGAATGGTTGTAAATGTCTTATCAAAGTTCTGTACGGTCACCGTATGTAATGACATATCAATGACATCTCCGTCTGCATTTAAAGATGGCATTTCAATCCAGTCACCAATACGAACCATGTCATAAGAAGCGATTTGAACACTGGCAACCAAAGAAAGAATGGTATTTTGGAACACCAACATCAATACAGCTGCCATTGCACCGAAGCCTGCAAGTAAGGTAAACACATCTTTTTTCAAGAAAGTGCCCAAAATCATGAGGCCACAAACAACGAATAAGATCAGTTTAACAAGTTGCAGATAGCCCTTAATCGGCTTATTTCTAGACTTGGGATTACGTTGATATATTAAGTTAAAAATATTCAGCGCTTCACTGACAGTGAGTGCTAGTGTCAGGAAGATAAAAGCCTGCGCACCCATTTGCACAAAGCTGATGAATTTCTCTGGTAGATGCGGAATTGTGGTAATGCCATTCATGATGACAATTGCAGGAACGATATTGGCAAAACGCTGAGTCACACTATGTTGTGCGAAAATGGACTGATTTGGAGATTTAAATTTTGTAATTAAATGGCGAATACCACGGACGATAATTCTTTTCGCAATAAAGTTGGCAAGTGCCGCAAACAAAATCAAAATGATGAATGCAATCGCTGTTTCTAGCCATGGGTAATGGCTTAACTCACTACGCAAATACTTTAAATAATCCAAACCCAAAACACCTTATAAATTCTTTGAGCGGGAATTGTAAGGTGTAATGGTGTTTTATATTAACTTGATCACAGTTTATATACGATTTGTAAAGGCGTTTTTACATAACTGTTGGATGATTTACCACATCAGATCATCAGGAATCACATATGCTGCATATGGATCTTCCTCATCCGTAGTTTGATCATTTTTCTCGGTATTGTTATTTATCAAGATAAAGCCTTGCATTTTTTGATCAATTTTTTCCGCAAGCGCTTTAGGTAAATAAGCGTAGCTGTCTTGATCTTTGGCAATCACAAGTGAACCTGAAACAAGGGCATTATACACTTGCTGTGAAAGATAGACTTTTTTGATCTTAGCTTCATCAATAAATTGATAAGTGACATCACCTTCAATTTCTTTGACTTTGTGGTGCTTAATCATCTGAATGATCGAAGCTTTTAAGGCTTTCTCTTCGAGTACAGCTTGCTTTTCTTGATTCAATGCTTGGTCTTTGGCTAGTTTTTCTTGTTTGGCACGGTCGATTTCAGCTTTCAATGCCGCATCATCATTTTGTCCAGTGCGTTGTCCATGTTGTGCTTGCTTAGTTAATTTTTTTGCTTTCTTATTATCAACCAAACCCGCTTTTAACAATTGAGCTTGCAATGCATTTTTAACCATAATTCAATCCAAATTTGAGTTTGATGAAGAACGAAAATAGAAAATCCAGTAGGCGACACTCATTGCTAAGCTTAACGCTGCTGGAATGAGGAAGGTCTGTAAGTTTAAATAAGGATAAAGCAGACTCGCAATGAGTCCACCACATAAAAAACCGATAAAGATGAGAAGATGCAGAAAAATACGGCGTTTTTCTACTTTTAAACCACGTGCTTTATAGCCTAATGCTAAACCGATATCGGTCAGCACGCCAGATAAGTGCGTTGTGCGGATAATTGCCCCTTTATAGTGGCTCACCATTGCATTCTGTACCCCCATGGCAACACAGGCCCATAAGAGGCCGTAGCGTGGGAAATAGGGGAGTAAGAGCCAAGTGAGAAGCAGAAAGATCGCAACTAAACTAAGCGGTAGGCCATAACGTCGACCAAATGCAACGCTCCCATTGCCAAGTATTAAGCCACTATAAAAAGAGCCAATCACAAAGCAAAGGATAACCAGACTGAGGTAGATAAAATGTTCAGGCTGCCAGTCAAGCAAACTCATTGCTAACATACTGACGTTGCCTGTCATGTGTGAAACGGACTGATGCAGGACTGTAAATAAGCCCAAAACGTTTACCATCCCTGCATTCAGTGCGAGGAAGAAAGCACCGAGTTGAATCCAGTTAGGTAAACGTTGAAGTGGCATAGTAACCTATGATCTTGGATGGTCTTTGAAATCAACAGCAGCAGTAAATAAGACGTCAGTTGAAGAGTTTAATGCAGTTTCTGTTGAATCTTGCAGTACACTGATAATCATACCAATCGCAACGATTTGCATTGCAATTTCAGATGATATACCAAACAAACTACAAGCAACAGGGATTAATAATAAAGATCCACCCGCAACACCAGATGCGCCACAAGCAGAAACTGTTGCAACGACAGATAAAATAATCATGGTGCTTAAATCAACAGGGATACCAAGTGTATGTACAGCAGCAAGGGTAAGTACCGTAATTGTGACGGCTGCGCCTGCCATGTTGATGGTAGCACCCAATGGAATAGAAACGCTGGCGGTTGCTTCATTGACACCTAAACGTTGCGCCAAATCTAGGTTTACTGGAATATTGGCAGCAGAACTACGGGTAAAGAAGGCAGTGATGCCACTTTCTTTTAAGCAGGTAAATACTAATGGGTATGGGTTTGCCTTCATTGTAATCGCAACTAAGATTGGATTAATTACCAGTGCGACAAACAGCATTGTGCCGATTAATACGGCTAATAGATGGGCATAACTGGTTAGTGTTGCTAGACCTTCGCTTGCAAATGTCACGGCAACTAAACCAAAAATACCGATTGGAGCAAAACCAATCACGGTATGAATGATTTTATTGACTGCTCCAGCCACATCAGTCAAAACTTGCTTGGTCGTGTCAGAGCTATGGCGTAAAGCCAGACCTAAGCCAATTGCCCAAGCCAAAATACCAATAAAGTTGGCTTCACCAATGGCTTGAACAGGGTTTGCAATAAAACTTAAAAGTAAATTCTTTAAAATCTCTGCAAGGCTACCTGGTGCTTGAAGGCCAGTTTCTGCCGGTAAGTGTAAAAACAGTTGGCTTGGAAACAAAACACTTGCAGTTACTGCACTGAATGCAGCAAGTAGCATTCCGACTACATATAAAACCAGCACAGGTTTGATATTTGAGTTCTGACCAATTTGGAAATTTGCAATTGAAGATAGAACTAAAACAAAAACTAAAATCGGTGCAACAGACTTTAATGCTTTAATGAATAATTCACCCAATAAACTTAAGTAGGGTGTAAAGTTAGGAAAGAGCAAAGCGACGCCAATCCCTAAAAAAATAGCGATAATAATTTTGCTAACTAAGCTCAAGCGAGACAGTACATTAAACATATAAAGGCCTTATAAACCTATGCACGGTTTAAGGTTAAACAAGCGCGGTATTCTATACCTAAGAACCGTGAATAATAAAATTTTTTTTGCAATTCAATTACTTTAAAAATACCGAAAAAATTAACACAATGTTTTTTAAAAAAAATTATGAAAACATGACACATCCTTTTGTATAAAAAAAATCCAATAAAAGCTGTTCATTCTACAAGCATTTCAGGCGAAAGTGTTTGTATTGCTTGATAATGTGATAAAAATATTTGACCTGTAAGCTCATTTTTGAGCTGGGATTTACATAGTCGCTCCATAACAGGGCTCTTCACTTCGGATAGATGCAATTGAATAGTCAACTGAGCCAATTCTCGATTTAGGTCTTCTAACATTTCTAAAGCGCTAAGATCGATGTTGCTAATGCTTGAGCAGTTGATCACAACATGTTGCAGCAGCGAATTCTGGCTAACTTCTGTAATCACATGACCTTTCAGAACATGTGCATTTAAAAAGTTGAGGTTTTCATCAACACGAAAAGAAGCCACAGCTGGTGATGTAATGACATTGTAATTTGAGATATTTCTAAAGTGTTGAGTTCCTTCAATTAAACCAATGACAGCAATATGAGGGCGGCTGATACGCCAAAGCAGTAGAATAAAGGTCAGTACAATACCAATGATCAGTCCAGTTGAAATATTTATACAGGTCACACCAAAGAAGGTCACCCACATTGCCAGTCCGTCAGCTTTTGAATATTTCCATGTTTCAAGGAATGGAGTCAGTGTCACCAGCTTCCAGATAGAGACAAAAATTGTGGCGGCTAATACAGCGAGCGGCAGGTTTTGAAAGAAGCCTGTAAAGTAAAGGCTGACTGCAATCATCAATAAAGATGAAATAACACCAGACATTGGGGTTTTTGCCCCCGCATCAGCATTGACAACAGTACGAGATAGGCTACCAGAGACTGCAAAACCGGAATTAAATCCTGCAGCAATATTGGCTAAGCCTAAAGCAATCAGTTCTTGGTTACTGTCTAAGTCATCGCGCTTTTGTAGTGCTGTGGCTTGAGCAATGGCCAGTGATTCTACAAAGCTAATCATTGCAATCATAAATGCGCTTGGTAGCAGTTGAAGAATCAACTCAGTGTTCCAAGTCGGAAAATGAAAATTGGGTAGGCCTGTTGGGATGACGCCAACAGTTTTGATGACCTGATCATCGTTTCCAATAAAGGTGATGATTGCGATAGAGAGCAAAACCAGTAATAAAGGTAATATTTTGTTCAGAAAACTGGATCGAATCAGTTTCGGAAGCATAAACAAGAGGAAAACAGGAATTAGCCCACAGCTTATGCCTGTCAACGTAACTTGGTGCAAGTTTTGAGATAAGCTCAGTAAGAACTCAGGAATATTACCTGCTTGCAACGGCATATCCAGTAAAAACTTAAACTGTCCCAAGGCGATCAGTAACGCAGATGCGATGATAAAGCTTTGAATAACGGGATGGCTAATCAGCTGAATGAGAAAGCCGAAACGTAATAAACCTAAAAGCAGAGAAATGATCCCAACTAACAATGCTAATAAATAAGCAGCTTCAATATAGGCTGTTGATCCAGCAGCAAATAGCGGGTCGAGCGCTGTAAATACCATCATCGAAATAATGGCGACAGGACCAATGGAAAGGGTGGTACTACTTCCTGTAAAGGCATAGATAATCATGGGCAATATACTGGCGTATATCCCCATAATTGGCGGAAGTCCTGCCAGCATTGCATACGCCATACCTTGTGGTACCAACATAGCCAATACAATGCAGGCTGCGATCAGATCAGACTTTAAGCTGGAAAGCTGATAACAACTTAACCATTTTTGCGCAGGCAAAAGTTTAGATAGGTCTAGGTTTAGCAATTTCATGCGCAATAGTCTAAATCATAAATTTATATATATTATGCAGAAAAAATGCTAAAGAGGGTACGATTGAATTTTTTTTGAGAATTATGCCTGAGGGCAGTAATGCTCATACAGCGTATTCAAAACGACTTGCAGCTTCGGATCTAAAATTGAGTAAAAAATTTGTTTGCCATCGCGACGAGTAGAAACAACATTACTTTTTCTTAACATCATCAATTGCTGTGAAAGCGTAGGTTGGAAGATTTGGGTCAGTTCTTCAATTTGTGAAACATTAAGTTCTTGTTTAGCCAAATGACACAAAATAATTAAACGATCAGTATTTGCCAGAGATTTCAGTACAGTCACAATTGTACCAGCAGACTCTCTCATGGCGTCGATCTCGAAATCCTTTTGCATGCATATACTCTCTAGGTTACAGCCGAGGCTAGTATAAAGTCACGCAATGGAAAAATTGTAGTAAAACTGAATAATTGCAATGGTTTTTAATGAAAATGTATATCAGTAAAAGTGATAAAAGGGTGTTATACTGTTGATTAATCGGTTATTTGTGTAAAATACGTGATTAAATACACATTATTGTTGTTTTGGGAGGTTTATATCTAGTTTGAAGCCATTATGGTTCGATATTGTTTGATTTATTCTTTAAAAATACTAAATAATAAAATTAAGTGGTTAATATAATTAATGAATATAAAAAACTAAAAAAAAGATTGTGCTTCACAAAAAAACATATATAATGAGAAACAAGACAGAACGATCTGTCTGCATAAGAAGGATCGGAAGTGCGAGAGCGCAACCGCCAGAGGGTAATAATACTTATTATTCTTTTTACACTCAGACGCAAGCGTGAGCCACAATAATAACTATAAATCACGCTTTATTTTTTATGCAATGATACCTGATTTTTCAAACGTTTTTATAAAAAGATATCCCTTTATAAATAAAGGGATATCTCGTATTCATGCCAAAGCTTTTTCAAAACTGATCAAGTGTTCTACGCGCTTCCAGTATTCATCCATTGCAACTGAATGTTTGTTGACATGGGCTTGAATCGTCATACCATCTAAAATGCTGACAATCAATGTTGCAAGATGAGTCGGGTTACGAATATCAAGGTTCTTTAATAAGTTTTCAATTAAAGCCGTTAACCAAATCTTGTATTGGGTAGCAGGTTGTAAAGTAGAAGGATAGATTTTAATCACTTCTTCTAAAGCTTTCTGAAACATACAGCCATTAAAATCTTCACTGTTGAACCAGGCTGCATACCATCCAAAGATTGCTTTAAGTTGGTCAAGATGATCGTCTGGATCACATTCTGCCAAAGTTGCATTTAAAGAAGTTTGGAGATTAATGTTACGTTGCACTAAGCATTCTTCAATTAACTTTTCCTTTGAAGGGAAGTATTTGTAGAAAGTCATTTTTGCAACGCCCGATTCACTAATGATTCGATCTACACCGATCGAGTTATAGCTATGCGAATTAAAAAGTCTTAATGCAGTGGTAATAATATCTTCTTTTTTTGACATACAACGCCTCTAGTTCGCCCATCGCCAAGAGCATCATGTTGCATTTCATCATGCAATTTTGGCAGGGATTTTACATGGTATTTTGAAAATATCATAGGAAAAAATAACATTATTCATTTAAATGATTCTTTTGTCCGTATTTTCAAGTGCAGGGTTTGAAAATAATGTTTTCTATCTATAGAAAATAACTATTAATAAAATCTTAAAATGCGATAAAAGATTAGAATAACTTAAACTTATTTGATTCGTGATTATTCATCTAATTGTTTTCAAAGGATAACTGGTTTTATGAGGTGTTTAGATTTAATTATGATGGTTATGTTGAGATTTATTCTTGTTTGTAGATTTGTGTATATTTAAACAACAGTTCTACTTTTAATGCCTGCTCAGTAATCTGTTTTGAATAAGTACATAAATATAAAAAAAGCCAGTTAGTTATAGTTAAAATAAATAACTGACTTTCATCGTATAATTTTCTATTTTAAGATTTGTTTTGCTGTGATGGTAGTGTTGCAATTAGCTTTATAAAATTATGGTAAAGCATAGATTGCTGGCTTGGGGTATAGACTGAACGTTTGATGTTGCCTTTATCTGTTGCGATCGAAAGTTCGACATTTTTCGCTTTTTTCAGTTCGTAAAGGAATGTACTTGGCAGAATGAAGCTATTCGATGAGCGTCTTGGAATGAGTCGATTGATGTCTTTTTGCTGTGTTGGGCCAATTGGCTGATAAGTAAAAGTCTTATCATCGATTAAGAAAGTGAGGCTTTTGATATCATAATAATCATAACTACTGTCGAGTACCGTCTCGACTCTTAATTGCTCTTTGTGTTGTTTATCCCATTCAACAAAAACATTCGGGCAAAGTTCGTTGGCTTTGCAGTTCAAAGAGCCAGCGGTTGCGAGATTGCCTGTTGAGTTTGCAGAAGAGTCAGGTAAGGTCGCGCAGCCACTCATCACAATACAAAGGCTCAGTAAACTTAAAGTTTTTTTCATCTTTTTAACTCTCTAGGATGTACTCAATATTTCAATGTTAATGATGTAGTTGTGGACCAAGAAATTCAAATGGTTTTGATATTTTAAATTGATCGGTTGCATCACCAGCAAAAGTATTTTGTTGATCTTTGCCAAGATCAAGTTTACGCGCTAAACCATCTTTAAAGTTAATTTTCTTTAAATCTACCCAAAATACATTTGGAGAAACAGCAGATTCAAAGAAATAGAGTAGCTGTTTATGGTCTGCGACAGTTCGCCAGCGTGTAGATGAAATATTCGGTTCTTCTGCAGTATTTAAACCATAAGGCACAGATGCATTACGAATCACACTAAAGACCGATGCTAAAGCATCTTTAGGGGTGTCATTTTTAGGAATCGCATTGATATAAAAAGAAGCACGTGCAAAGCGATCAGCAGCACGATTGGTACCAGGTAACATCACTGTTCCGCCAATTTGTTGCCAATACGTATTCAGCGCCAGTTGTTGATCAAAGGTCGGGGAGTTGGTCATGACTTGGTATTTTTTATTATGATGAATGACTTGCTTGCCATCAATATATTCAATAATCGCACTATCACCAGTTTTATCTGAAATCGATAAATGTAACGTTGCGAGGCGTTGTTCGCCAGGCACGCTGTCAGTTATCAGATCAAAAGGCTCTTTTTCCAACGCACTGACAGCTTCAGCAACGCTGGCATAATTGTCGAGTACATATTGCGCCCAAGCGGAGATACTCAATTGGGGTTTTTTAGATTGCTTGGTGTCTGGATATTGTGACTCAACCAACCATAATACATTGGCAACCAATCCAGCCTCATTCATACCATCAGTCGTTGAAATATCATAACCTGTGGCAATCACACTGCCATATTTGGCTTTCCATTTTAAAGATTTTGGTCCTGCATTGCTGTCACGAATTACACCACTGGGTAAAATCCAGAGGTTGGTGGCCACATCAACTTTCCAGTCCATTGAACGGCCAGTAATAATATGATCATTATTGCCTAAATAAACGGCACGCGTACAAGCATGGCTAGTTTGTAGAATCAATGAAGATGCAATAAAAGAAAGGCATAATATTTTTTTAAACACGAGTAAGTCTCCAATTTGTTTTCATGAACTGATTTGTATGTGATGTTTTTGTAATGAATTAAATTTAGTCTATTAAAATAATTTTCTTTTTCAAGCTTTAAAATGTAATCATTAAAAAAAGTAGGGTTTTATTTTTTGATCTGTATTTTAGATAAATGTGGATAGAGTTTAATCTCTATCCACAGGAAAATGAATGTTCTAGTTTTCGTTTGGCGGTAATAACATCACAACGGCGGTATTAAGCAGCATTGTGATATCTTCTAGAATCTCGACGTCATTAAATCGTTCATCTAGCAAGAGGCTTTCACCATCTGCAATTTGTTTCAAAAATGGAATAAACGTTTCTGATACGCAAACGGTATCGCCATTTGCCCAAAATTCAAGAGACTCATCTTGTTTTCTGTAAAGCAAACGAGAGGCTGGTTCTAGAATAATTTGATAATCCGCACCAATAATCTCGGCAACATCATGAGCATCAACTTCTTCAGGTTCTGGAATGTTGTTTGGATAGCTTGCTTCACTCATATAGGCCATGATCGCTGCATCAAATTCAGGCGCCTGAGTGAGGAAATCAAGTAATTGAGTCTTTAAATATGAAAACTCAGTACTGTTAATTTCCCCTAGATGTGCTGTTTGCTGGCGTGCAATATCGATCAATGGATTTTTGAGTAAGGTATTTTCTGCAAATTTATCACTAACTTGATCAATCATTTCTGAAAGGTTTGGCATACGGAAGCCAAAAGAGTAGGTTAAGCAATCATCTTCCGCCACACCATAATGCGCAAGGCCTGGTGGTACATAAAGAAGGTCGCCTGGGGCAAGAACTTCATCAAAATGAATGTCTAAGTCGGCTAAAAGCTTCAGCGGTTGATCTGGCAAAAACTCAGTTGATTCATTGCACATTTGGCCCAATTGCCAACGGCGATGACCATGACCTTGAACCAAGAATACATCATAAAAATCGAAGTGCTTACCAACAGAGCCGCCTTTAGGTGCGTAAGACACCATGATGTCATCGTGGCGCCATTGAGGAATAAAAGGAAATTTCTTCCAAAGTTCCGAAATATCAAATGAATAATGATCTACTGCTTGAACCAAAAGTGTCCAAAGATTCGGCAGCTTTTGGAAATCACCTTTGGTTAAAGGGGATGATTTCACATGCCACTCATTTGGATTTTTATTCTTTTGACGGATTAAACGGGCAGTGACATCTTCTTCCAATGCCAGTTCTTGAACATCTGCTGGTTCTAATAAGCCAATAATTTCAGGCATTGCATTACGGACCAGCAACGGCTTTTTCTGCCAATATTCATTAAGAAATTGTTCTGCACTAATGCCGCCGAGTACCGTTAAAGATTGAGACATGGGAAATAAAACCAACAACATATAAATTAGTGCGTATTCTCCCTTGAGTTGAATATTGGTGCAAGTCTTGTCTGAACGTGATGAAAAACTCAGAAATAGTCATCAAAAGTGCAGCAATGTATTTAATCTTGATCAATTAGAAGCGGATTCATTCACAGACTTTCAAAAAAACAGTATGCTTAAGACGCAAAAAGGAGCATTCATGTATCAAGTACTGGCAAGAAAATACCGTCCACGTAATTTCAATGAGTTAGTGGGGCAAAACCATGTTTCTCGTGCTTTAACCAGCGCACTGGAACGTGGCCGTTTGCATCATGCTTACTTGTTTACTGGAACGCGAGGTGTCGGTAAAACCACGATTGCCCGTATTTTAGCCAAATGTTTGAACTGCGAGACAGGCGTGACTTCAACGCCGTGTGAAGTTTGTGCAACTTGTAAGGCCGTAAATGAAGGTCGTTTTATTGATTTAATTGAAATCGATGCGGCATCACGGACCAAGGTTGAGGATACCCGCGAGTTACTTGACAATGTGCCTTATGCGCCGACGCAGGGCCGTTTCAAAGTTTATCTAATCGATGAAGTGCATATGCTTTCAACGCATTCATTCAATGCCTTGCTCAAGACACTGGAAGAACCACCAGAGCATGTAAAGTTCCTCTTTGCAACGACAGATCCACAAAAACTGCCTATTACCGTCATCTCACGCTGTTTACAATTTACCTTACGTCCTTTGGCTGTCGATGAAATCACAGAACATTTGACTGCAATTTTAAATAAAGAACAGATCGAAGCCGATCAAGATGCGATTTGGCAAATTGCTGAATCTGCACAAGGTTCATTGCGCGATGCGTTATCGTTAACTGACCAAGCGATTGCCTATGGTCAAGGTGCTATCCATCATCAAGATGTCAAAGACATGTTGGGCTTAATTGACCGAACCATTATTTATGATCTGATTTTAGCGATTCATCAAAATCAGCAAGCACGGGTAAGTCAGCTCCTTCTACAATTTAGACAGCAAGCTTTAGACGTATCT
The DNA here is from genome assembly GCF_013072695.1 of Acinetobacter sp. Ac_5812. Taxonomy (GTDB): domain Bacteria; phylum Pseudomonadota; class Gammaproteobacteria; order Pseudomonadales; family Moraxellaceae; genus Acinetobacter. Next base: position 832,035 of record NZ_LXUK01000022.1, on the reverse strand, counting down.
TTGGTTTTGGATCAATTGGTTTCTACCTTGCATGAACTGGCATTGTTGCAATACTTGCCTGATCTTGCACTGAAATATAGTGAAGAAATTAACCAGAAGATTCTACAATTGTCGAAACTCATTTCTGCTCAAGATTTGCAGTTGTATTATCAAATTGCCTGTAAAGGTCGAGCTGAGTTGCAACTTGCGGTGACGCAAGAGCAAGGCTTTGAAATGACGGTGTTGCGTTTACTGGCGTTTAGACCTTTGACTTTGAATGAAGTTACCGTAACTGCAACACCTGTTGCGCAAATTACAGCGCCTGAAGCGCATCAGCCCGTACCGGATTTAAGTACAGAAAATCAGTTTGCAGTTCAGCAAGAAACGGTTAGCGTTGAACCTGAACCTGAACCTGAACCTGAACCTGAACCTGAACCTGAACCTGAACCTGAACCTGAACCTGAACCTGAACAGCGCAATCAAAATCCTCATCTCATGGTGTTTGATGCCGAGGACGGCCAGTTAATTGGATTGGATGTATCAGCGCAACAACACACGATTCAGTCGAATATCGTTGAGGCGGATGATGTGCTGGTTTTTCCTATTGAGCAAAATCCTCAAGTACAGCTGAAGCAGCCTCAAGCTGAACAGGAACTTGATCTCATCGCAGAGCCAGTGCTTGAAGTGGTTGTTTCGGAATCGATTGTTGTCGTAGATCAGCCTGTTGGATCGCTAATACAGCAGCAAGATTTTGGGCAAACAGACTTGATGCCTCAAGATATTTTAAAATTGCGTGAGCAGGTTTTGGAAGGTGAGTGGAATTTAGAAAAGTGGGAATATTGGTTCAGAACCAGCCAGCTTTCACCTGCTGTTCAAGAGTTAGCCCAACATGGTGTGATGCAAGGACAGATCAATGCCGTTTCTGTTTTTCAGATTCCTCAAGAGTATGAAGGCATGTTGTCGCAATTGCAGCATGGCTTGGAGGATGCATTAAAAACACAATGGCCACAAACGTTGTTCAGTGTGCAATATGCTGCGGTTGATTCCAATACGCCTTTAATGATGCAGAATGAGCGTAAAGAAAGAGCCTATCATCGTGCAGTCGAGCTATTACACCAAGAGCCGACAATTAAGAATCTGGTCGATACTTTTGATGCTGAATTGGTCAATATTCAGCTCAAGCCTTAGTTGGAATAGACAGAAGAGTATTTATTTTTTACTTTGTAATGATTTACATAGGTTAACAGTGTAATCTATGTTTAAAATTTAAATCATAACGAAATAAGGGTAAAAAAATAATGCGTCGTTTGCCAGTTTATTTATTACTTGATACCTCAGGCTCTATGCACGGTGAGCCCATAGAAGCCGTAAAAAATGGGGTACAAATTTTACTTTCGACTTTACGTCAAGATCCTTATGCGCTGGAAACGGCTTATTTATCTTTAATTAGTTTTGATAGTCAAGCCAAACAGTTAGTCCCTTTAACTGAATTGGCCGCCTTTCAAGCGCCAGATTTGCAAGTCACTGGGACTACAGCATTGGGTGATGCTTTAACGCTATTAGCCGATAAAATTGAACAAGAAGTGGCAAAAACCACAGTAGATGTCAAAGGTGACTGGAAGCCTTTAATTTTCATTATGACGGATGGCGTGCCAACAGATGATTGGCGTAAAGGGTTGCAACGTTTACAACAAGTCAAAACAGGCGTGATCGTGGCTTGTGCAGCAGGACATGGCGCTGATACTTCAATTTTAAAACAAATCACAGAAGTTGTTGTTGAATTGGCAACGGCAGATTCAAATACGATTAAAGCATTCTTTAAATGGGTTTCTGCCAGTATTTCAACAGGCAGCCAGAAAGTGGATGCTGGACAAAAAGAAGTCACTGGTTTAGGTGATCTGCCACCACCACCGCCTGAAGTCAACATCGTACTATAAAAGCAAAACAAAGATTAAATAAGAGGGTAAAACCATGGCTGTGAGTTTAAATAAAGGTCAAGGCATAAGTCTAAGCAAAACTGAAAATAATTTGTCTCAAGTGACCATTGGTTTAGGTTGGGATATTCAGGAGCAGAAAAAAGGCTTTCTTGGTGGATTATTTGGTGGCAATAGCGCTGAATATGATCTGGATGTGATTGCCTTCCTTGTGGGGAGCAATGGCAAGGTCAATAATCTGGGGCGAGATGCGCAGGGGAATGTTACCTTAGAAAATAGTGATGTTATCTTTTTTAATAATCAAAAACATTCTTCTGGACATATCTGGTTAACAGGTGATAACCGTACAGGTGCGGGTGATGGCGATGATGAACAAATTATCGTGAAGCTCAATGACCTTGGTCAACAATACCAGAAAGTCGTATTTGTGGTGCAAATCTATAAAGCTGCAGAGAATAAACAACATTTTGGGCAAGTCAAAAATGCATTTATCCGTGCAGTGGATACCACAGGCAAGGAAATGGTACGTTTCGATTTGTCAGGTATTGGGCAATATGATCAACAGCGTTCATTACTGTTTGCTGAACTTGTCCGCGAATCAGCAGGATGGAAATTTAATGCAGTCGGGCAGGCATCCCAATCTGATTCATTTGTGGAATGGTTAAAACAATACGCTTAAAATTTGATTTTCGGCTAAAGAAAGGTTTAGAACAACATGCGCCGTTTACCCGTTTATATTTTATTAGATACCTCAGGATCGATGCGAGGTGAACCAATTCATTCGGTGAACGTCGGCTTGCAGTCCATGTTAAGTGCATTGCGTCAAGACCCTTATGCATTGGAGAGCGTGCATTTAAGTATTATTACCTTTGATCTGGAGGCGAAGGTTTATTTGCCTTTAACGCCTTTAGATCAAGTACAGCTTGCCGATATCGATGTGCCGAGTGCAGGCGCAACTTTTATGGGAGCTGCGTTAGAGTTGTTGGCAGAACAAGTGAGCCAACAATTACAAAAAAGTACCGATGAGGTCAAAGGGGATTGGCGTCCGTTGTTATTTGTGATGACTGACGGCTCACCTTCAGATGTCTATGCTTACCAGCAAGCGATTCCTGTCATACAACAGTTAAACTTTGCCAGTATCGTTGCCTGTGCCGCTGGGCCAAAAGCCAAACAGGAGCACCTCCTGCAACTTACTGATAAAGTGGTGGTATTGGATACCATGGATGCAGCATCTTTTGCAGGATTCTTTAAGTGGGTGTCTGCCAGTGTCGTCGTTGGAAGCAGTAGTGCGGGGATTTCAGGCTCTGTTTCATTGCCGCCACCGCCGCCAGAAGTGCAGTTGGTGTTGTAAATAAAATAAAGAATACATTAAGGATAATCAGAAGATGCGCCGTTTACCTGTTTTTTTCGTATTGGATTGTTCTGAGTCGATGGCGGGGCAAAATATTCAACAGATGCAACAAGGCATCCAGTTGATTATGCAACAATTACGTCAAGATCCATATGCCTTGGAAACCGTGTATGTTTCTGTTATTGCCTTTGCAGGAATTGTTCGTACTTTAGTTCCGTTAGTTGAAGTATTTGCTTATTATCCTGCGAAATTACCTTTAGGTGGTGGGACACATTTAGGCAAAGCCTTAGAACATTTGATGAATGAATTTGATCGCCATCTGATTAAAACAACGGAAGAAACCAAAGGGGATTGGAAGCCAATCGTATATTTGTTTACGGATGGTCGTCCGACCGATGAATGCAAAGATGCGATTTACCGCTGGCAAAAGAAATATGCACGACGCTGTACGTTGATTGCCTTGGGGATGGGTAAAAACGTTGATTATGCAACGCTCAAGCAATTAACAGAGCACTGTATTGCTTTTGATGAGTTGAATGAACAAGACTTTAAAAAGTTTTTCCAATGGATTAGTGCTTCTGTGGTTGCACAAAGTAAAAGTATTGGGGATGGGCAGCAGCAAGATCATTTACCGCCAATTGATGAGCGTTATATGCGTCTGGTCAAGGATTTGCCAGCCAAGAAAACCTTAGTGGATGAAAACTGTGTCACCTTTGTCGGGCGCTGTGGCAAACTGAATCGACCCTATTTAATGAAATTTGAACGCGAAATTCAGTATCAAGCGCCCCAAGATCTAAATATCAACCTGAATTTATATCATTTTCAATTGACTGAATGCTGCAAAATTGATGAGGACTATTTCACTTGGTCTGATCAAACCCAGCATCAGCAGCAGGTTAATACCACGCTGTTACAAGGTACCCCAGAGTGTCCACATTGTTTGGCTGAAACGGCTTTTGCGATGTGTGGTTGCGGCCAATTGATGTGTTATGACGGTTTTAGCGAGGACGTGACTTGCCCATGGTGCCGTCGCCAAGTCAGTTTTGGTTATGGTGGAATGGACGGCTTCGATGTGCAACGAGGACGTGGTTAAAAGTTGGATTGAGGAAAAGCCATGTCGCAAACATTGACTCCTGACGTTCAGATAGCTTTTTTAAATACATTAAAGCAGCTGTTACAAGATCAAACTCAACTGAACCAATTTGTGGTGGATGATGAGTCCTTTAATCAATTGTTGAAAAATAAAGAAATTTATAATGCCTATCATGATTTGGCTGAACAGATATATGCGCTGATGGACTTTCAATTAGAGCAGTCGTCAGCGTTTCAACATTCTTCATTACAGCGAATTCTTGAGCAGGGTCGCTTGCCGATTTATGCCTCTATCAGCGCTGGACTCGATCCTACTGAACCAAATCAACAGCAATTCGATCATACGCAGATGATGCTGACTCCAATTCATGAGGCTGATGCATTGGAGTCAATTGATCAGCTTGATTTTCTAGACGAGCTTTATTTGTCTTCTCCTGTTGAAGCAGAAGCTGAACCATCTCTTATAAATGATCGTTGCACTGCGATGTCACTTCCGACAACCTCATTACTGTCAGTTAATTCGACCGCAGATATCGACTCAAATAATACAGACCACAATCAAAATAATGTCTCAGGAAAAAAAAATCATGAGGTGAAAATGGTGAAAAAAATGCCTCATTTTCAGATACCCAATGCACGCGTTGGGCAAGACTATCAAGCGCGTATTCAAATGCAATATCCAGTTAAAGAAGAAGTGCTGATTTGTTCTGAATCAATCAAAATCCCAGAAGACTTAGGCATCGTATTTGATGATGAAGCCCAACAATTACAGGGCATACCGTTGCAAGCAGGTGAATTTAAACTGGCATTTCAGTATAAAAACAATGAGGCGGTACAAGCGTGGTCATCGGGAGAGGTGACCTTTATTATTACTGCTGATCCACGTAGTTTGTGGCAAGTTAATGAACCTGATATCAATGCGCCTTATCAGAAAGCACATAGTGACCAACAACTGATTCAGACTGAGCATTTTAACCTTGCTGCCTGTAGCCAACGTGGACGTTCGCATGAACACGCAGGCACTTTCCGTGATGATGACTTTATAATTGCTCGTGTTGCAGAGACCGATTGGTCAGTATTGATTGTTGCGGACGGTGCTGGCAGTGCCAGTTACTCTCGACAAGGCTCTTTACTTGCGGTGCAAAGCGCAGCCAAAACGCTGACAGATTACCTCGAACAGCATCATCCACATCTGGATCGCTTATTGCAGCAATGGCAAGTTGGCAGGGATGATGAAATGACCAAGTCTGTTGCACAGCAGATTTATAAAGATTTTCACGATACCTTCTATAAAACAGCCCAAGTGGCGATTGAAGCCATTGAGCAGGAAGCCGAGTTAAAGCAGGTTGCAGCCAAGGCGTATGCCACGACTTTGTTGGTGGCTGTAGTTAAACAACGTGAGCAAAAAACCTTTATTAGTACCTTTTGGATGGGCGATGGTGCGATCGCTGTATATGCCAAAGATAAAGTGCGTTTAATGGGTAAACCTGATGGTGGAGAGTTTGCTGGGCAAACCCGTTTCTTAGATCGCAGTTTTGCACAACAGTTTGGTAGTCGCGTCAATATTGGCTATTACGATGATTGTGAAGCTGTGATTTTAATGACAGATGGTATCTCCGATCCGCGCTTTGAAACGGATGCTGGACTTGCGAACCACGAAAAATGGCAGGCATTATGGCAAGAAATTGAACCACAGTTACAGCAGACACACCCAGATCAAGCTTTATTGGAGTGGTCAAAATTCTTTAGCGCAGGGCATCATGATGATCGTACTTTGGCGATTTTATGGAACACGCCTGTGATTACGGCCGAGGATTCTGTCAATGACTAAGATTATCCAGTGTCAAACTTTAGATGGTCGGCAAGTTGCATTCGTTGATGAGGTCATTGGCTCAGGAGCGATGAAAGATGTCTATTTTTCGCCTGATAAATCTTATGTGGTGTGTTTTTTTAGCAAAGAGAAAAATCATTTCTATCAGTCACATGCTGAGCTAGAAAGACAGAAGGACCGCTTAAAGGAAATAGTTGGCAATAAATGGCAAGGTATTTTTAACAGTGCAGGTGGGGATTACTGGAAAAATGTCTTTTGCTGGCCCGATGGTTTGATTGAATATAATGGTTTATTGGGCATTACAGCCCCCACTTACCAAAAACAGTTTTTCTTTGAGCATGGCTCTAAAAATAATGATTTTTTAGGCATTAAAGGTAAGGAAAAAGAAGGGAAATGGTTTGCCAGTGCCAATAACCAAAATCGGTTTTTAGATGAAAAAGAAAAAGGTAATTGGTCGAATTATCTGCGAATTTGTATTTTAATCGCCCGTGCTGTGCGCCGTATGCATGCTGCAGGTTTGGCGCATTCAGATTTATCCTATAAGAATATTTTGATTGATCCTGTAACTGGCCGTGCCTGTGTCATAGATGTTGATGGTCTGGTCGTGCCTGGCAAATATCCGCCGGATGTGGTGGGTACGCCTGATTTTATTGCACCTGAAGTGGTGAAAACTAATCATTTAAAAAAAGATGACCCACAGCGAAATCTCCCAAATATCATGACCGATCGCCATGCTTTGGCAGTATTAATCTACATGTATTTGCTGTATCGGCACCCATTGCGTGGTGGCAAAGTCCATGATGTGAATGATCCGCAGCGCGATGAAAATCTGGCGATGGGTGATAATGCCTTATTTATTGAGCATCCAACTGATTCAAGCAATCGGGTAAAAGTCAGTCAGGTACGTCCAAGCGCTTTACCGTGGGCCGATCCAGAAAAAATTCCATTCACCGTGACAGGTCCTTATTTAAAAGAACTGTTTTTACAAAGCTTTGTGACAGGTTTACAGCAACCGCAGCAGCGACCTTCAGCCAATGATTGGGAAACTGCTTTGGTTAAAACGGTGGATTTGATTCAGCCTTGTTTAAATAGCGATTGCAGTCAAAAATGGTATGTATTTGATAATACAACAAAACCAGTATGTCCATTTTGTGGTACAGCCTTTAAAGGTAAGTTACCTGTACTGAACCTCTATTCGGCACGTCGAGAAGGCAGCTTTAGACCCGATAACCACCGTTTAATGGTCTGGACAGGGCAATCGCTTTACCCGTGGCATGCCAATAATCTGATTGCGCCGAATGAGCGCCTAACAGCAGAACAAACCAAACGTGTCGGCTATTTTATTTTTCACCAAAATCAGTGGTGGTTGGTGAATGAAAATCTGCCAGATCTCATGGATGTGGCAACCAAAACAAGCATTCCAATCGGCGAAAAAATTGAATTGCTAGATGGAAAACAAATTTTACTTTCACGTCAGGATGGAGGCCGCTTAGTGGTGGTGCAAATGGTGGAGTGTATATGACGCAAATAATAGTGAATGAGCTTGCTCAGATTGGCATTGCAGAAAATTCGATCGGGATTTGGTTTACCCAAGCACATTCTTGTCAGCGTGATTTAATTTTGGCAGCAAAAACGGCGCCGTTTGATACCCGAATTCATGTGGTGGCATCACATGCAGATGATCGTCCTGAAATTACTTCTGTTGCCGATATTGCTTTACAAGAACCACCTTTGTCAGAGCGAGTCGAGTGGGTGTTACAGCAGGCACAACGCTTAAACGTCAAATTGATCATTGCTGGGCATCATGCTGCAATTTATCTAGCGCAAAAACATCGCTTCGAGCAATTAGGCATTCGTCTAATGGCGGGCTGTGACACGGTTGAGCAGATCGAGCAACTGAATGACAAAGCTCTGTTCACTCAAATCTGTGTGACGCATGGCTTGGCGGTTGCACCAGCAACCATTGTTGAAAATGCTGAGCAATTACAAGATGCATATCATGACTGGCTGCAAAAAGGCGATGTGTGCGTCAAGCCTGCCAAAGGGGTTTTTGCTTCAGGGTTTTGGCATTTAGATCCTAAAGCGGATGCTTTTGATGTCTTTGCCAATAGCATGAGATTTAAAGCACATCCAGACACGTTCATTGAGAGCTATCGCCAGTTAGAACAACCCCCTGTGTATTTGGTCATGCCATTTTTATCAGGACTGGAGTGCTCAGTGGATATGTTGTGCATACATGGTCAGGTGCATGGTGCGATTGCACGTTATAAACAGAACAATGGTTGCCAAAACTTAACCTTTGAAGATCCAGCGATTGAGTTGGCACATCAGGTGGCTGCACTATTTGGTTGCGATGGACTCGTCAATATGCAGGCTCGATATAATGATCAACAGCAGTTATATATCTTGGAGGTGAACTCTCGACCTTCAGGTGGCATAGCACATACCTTTATGAGTGGCGTGAATTTGGTTCATTTGGCGATTGCGCAAGCACTACAGCTCAATTATCAACCTGAAAAGATGGAAAGTTCAATCACTGTACGCAGCATAAGTCAGAGTATTTGTGTAATATAAAGACCATTATGTATATTATTTTAACTTAGATTTAAGAATTATATGATTGAGATTGAATTACAACGTGGCAAACTGGATTTACAGCCCGATGAAAATAGCCATTGGAAATGGCAGGATTTACTCGGTTTTGCTGAACGAATAAATCCGAAAAGAGCTTTTTTATTTGTCTCAAAAGTCTTGGGGAGACATATTCCAGTTAGCCCGCTAGTCATGCGCCATGCGTTTACTGATTTAGCCCAACTGATTCCGAGTGATTTACCTGAACCAATTTTGGTGATTGGGATGGCAGAAACTGCGGTAGGTTTAGGCGCAGGTGTCCATCAAGTTTTACAAGAGCGCTATCCAGATGCACTCTATGTGACCACCACGCGTCATCCTGTTGAAGGCGCACCGTTATTGGCGCGCTTTTTAGAAGAACACAGCCATGCACAAGATCAATTGCTGTATGGTTCTCCTGACGCTGATATTCAAAACAAAATTTTAGCCAGTAAAAGTATTGTATTGGTTGATGATGAGGCTTCTACAGGAAAAACCTTCATTAATTTAGTATCAGCATTACAAGTGGCTGGCTTTGATCAAATTTCCCATATTGTGGCAGCCACTTTGGCGGATTGGTCATCTGGTATTCACATTGCTGGATTACATTGTCAATCCGTGGCATTGATGACAGGTAAATGGCAATGGCAAGATGCTGAAAATCCACCACAGATCAATATGCCTAAAGTGGATACCGTGGCTTTTGGTGAGTATGCGACTCTGTCTGAACCGACTTGGGGACGGTTACCGATTCAAGATACGTCTGCCTATATCCGTTTAAAAGTCGAACCTCAGCAACGGATCTTAGTGTTGGGAAGTGGTGAATATGTCTGGTCGTCTTTTCTATTGGCAGAAGATTTGCAGCGACAGGGTGCAGAGGTGAAATTTAGTGCGATCACGCGTTCACCAATTGCGGTTGGACATGCAATTCAATCTGCTTTGGCTTTTTCAGATAACTATGGTTTGGGTATTCAGAACTTTGTCTACAATATCAACCCATTAGAATATGATCGAATCTTCATTACAGTGGAAACCTGTGCTGAGTCTGTCGCCAATAGCCTATTAGACGCGATTCCAAATGCTGAAGTCATCAGCGCAGTAGAATTTCCACATCAAACTTTTAATCTGTGTAGTGCAAATGACTAATTTCTTATTTGACGCGCAAAATATTGCAACGCCGCTCATGTTGGTTGATCTGGATGACACTTTATTCCAGACCCATCGCCGTATTGCTCCCCAAGCTGACTTTAAAATGGTCACCACGGATAAACAGGGGCAAGCATTGGCGTATATGAACCCGATTCAGCAGCACTTTGTGCAGTGGTTGTTGCATAGTACACATTTGATTCCTGTTACGGCACGAAGTGCAGAAGCATTGTCTCGGGTCCATTTACCTTTCCAATACGGGGCCGTCTGCTCTCATGGCGGTACGGTACTGAATGCAGATTTCAGTGTAAATCTGGATTGGCATGCGCAGATGCAACATGCATTGGCCCCTTATCAGGCACGACAGCAGGCTTTGATTGAAGTGGTACAGCAACAGGCTACCCATTTTGGTTCTATCCGTACTTGGGTGGTCGAAGAACAAGGTTTAGGTTTATACGTGGTTGCCAAGCAAAATACCGAAAATGATAATCCCTATGCACCGAATTTCTTACCAGAATTATTAAATAGCTTAAGCCCAGCAGTTTTGGATGGGTTCTATTTTCATTTAAATGGCAATAATTTGGCTTTGATTCCAGAACCTGTGAGTAAAGCCAATGCTGCCCGTTTTTTATTGCAACAGTTTGCGTCTCAACAACGCCCAATTTTAGGTTTTGGCGATAGTTTATCCGATGTAGAGTTTTTGAATCTCTGTCATTGGTGGGGCATGCCAAACCACAGTCAATTGAATCGTTGGGTAAAACATAATTTGACGCAGCAATATAAACAAGAAGGATATTATGGCGATTATCAATAAAGATAAAGCAAATGAATTAATTTTAAAACAAGGGTTTAGCGGTAGTTATCAATCAGAACAAGTCACTTTTTTACTAAAACGGACGCATATTGAACCAACCGATACCATCGAAAAAGAACGTTTGATTCAATCAGGTGAAAAGCATTATTCGCAAATGATTAGCTTGGAGAGTGCACCGACGGAACGTCATTTACAGTTGTTTGAACAGGCCATGCAGCAAGGGCAACAACGTTTGGCTCGAGAAGTTCAACAGTTGGCACAAAGCTTGATTGCAGAATTCAAGGAACCAATTGTATTGGTGAGTTTTGTACGTGCGGGCGTACCCTTAGGCGTACTGCTTTATCATGCGATACAGGACTTAGGCTGTGACTGTGTACATTATGGCATCAGTATTATTCGAGACCGTGGTATCGATTTTGCTGCCTTGGAAACGATTATTGCTAAACATGGACACGAATCGATTGTATTTGTGGATGGTTGGACGGGGAAAGGTGCGATTCGCCAAGAATTACAACGTAGTTTAGGTGGAGATCCTCGTTTTGCAGGGCGACCTTTACCGTTGGTGGTTTTGTCTGATATTGCCGGTTGTGCATGGTTGGCGGCCAGTGGCGATGACTGGCTGATTCCATCTGGTATTTTGGGTTCGACCATTTCAGGTCTTATTTCACGTAGCATTTGTGAAGGTGAAGCTTTGAGTGCCGAGGAAATCAATGCGGATAACATTGATCAATGGCATCGCTGTATTGAATATAGTCATTTAAAAGAATTTGATATTTCGCAACAATTTATTCAGCGAATCAACCAAATTCGCACACAGCTTAATCCACAACCCAATGCAGTCTGGGGGCAAACACAACAACAGGCACAACAAAATCAAAGCCAGCAGGTGGTACAAAAACTGGCCCAAGAATATGACATTCAAAATATTAATCGGATAAAACCGAGTATTGCTGAAGCAACCCGAGCGATTTTAAGACGAGTGCCTGATCTGGTCTTACTTCGCGACGCCGATGATGCCGATACCCGTTTATTACGTCATTTAACCCAAGTCACAGAGACACCTGTACAAGTGGTGGGTGATCAAATTGCGCCATATAGAGCGATTACATTGATTCAAAAATTGGGGAAAGGATAATTCCATGTTATCTGCATTATCTTTAGGGGCAACATTATATATGCCTGCCACGCGGCCAGATTTATGGGCTGTGGTGAAGGGTGAAAAATATCCAGAGTTACGCTCTCTGGTGATCTGTCTGGAAGATGCGATCACTGAGCAGGAGATTGAGTTTGCTAAACAAAATCTCAAACAGTTATTGCAGCAAATTCAGCAGCAACAGCGCCTTGAGCAACATCCGAAAGTTTTTATTCGTCCGCGTGATATTGCGATGGCAGCTGAATTGGCAGAATGGCAAGAGATCATTGCTTTAGACGGCATGGTCTTGCCGAAGTTTGGTTTAGGCAGTTTTAGGCAATGGCACGGAGTCCTTCCGTCAGAACTACATTATATGCCAACACTCGAAACGGCAGACAGCTTTGATATGGGGCAAATGAAAGAGCTTCGTGCTGCTTTGCCTGAATTTCATAAAGTACTGGTACTTCGGGTTGGAGGCAATGATTTACTCAATTGTTTAGCTTTGCGTCGTCCGAGTGATATGACCTTATATCAAACTCCTATTGGTACACTGATTGCGAATCTCGCAGGTCAGTTTTTGCCTTATGGTTTTGCGCTGAGTGCACCTGTCTGTGAGCATTTTAGTCAGGTGAAATTGTTGCAGGATGAATTACATCTGGATTTACAGCATGGCTTATCGGGTAAAACCGTGATTCATCCTGCACAGATCTCGATTGTGCATCAGGCTTATCAGGTCAATGAAATCGAGTTGAAACAAGCGCAGGGTATTTTACAGGATGGCAGTAAGGCTGTGTTTGCTTGTCATGGCAGTATGCTTGAACCCGCAACACATCGTCGTTGGGCGGAACGGATTTTAGAACGGGCAAAAGTGTTTGGGCTAAAAGTATAAAAATCAAAAAATATAGGAATAATCGATGCAACAACTCATTACAGGAGCCAATTTGGCATTGAGCCAGTCACAGTGCCAAGTGAAAATTAAAACCACATTAGCGGCTGATATCGGTTTAGATGTCACTGCCTATGTCTTAAATGCTCAGGCGAAGGTTCGTGGTGATGCGGACATGATCTTTTATGGGCAAAAGCAGACGCCGAACCGCAGTGTGGAATTAGTCGAGGCAACCACAAAAGCACCGTATATCGCTCAATTTAATCTGAACACTCAATTATTCGATGCGGATATCAGCAAGCTTGCGATGTGTGCAACGATTGATGGGCAAGGTGCAATCAATGCGATTCAAGATATTCAGATTGAATTATGGGAAAATGGACAGCTCACGGCAACTGCAACAGTAAAAAGTGCTGAAAAGACTGAAAAAGCATTGATTTTGGCCGAAGTTTATCGTCATAAAGACCAGTGGAAATTCCGCTTTGTCAATCAGGGTTTTAATGGTGGTTTACAACCGCTAGCCGAACATTTTGGGGTAGAAATTAGTGGTCAAGCAACAACGCCTGAGCCTGTGCCTCAACCTGTACCAGCGCCGGTACCTCAGCCTAAAATTAATTTAAGCAAAATTACTTTAGATAAACGCAATAGCCAGATTAATTTACAAAAACAGGCGCATGGTTTTGGTGAGATCAAAATTAATCTGAATTGGAACCAACGGACTCAGCAGGCACAAGCAGGAGGCTTCTTTAAAAAGCTGCTTAACCAAAATCAAGGTATTGATTTGGATTTGGGTTGTCTGTTCGAGATGCAAGATGGTCGCAAATCGGTGATTCAGGCTTTAGGTGATCGATTTGGTGATTTTAACGGTTTCCCCTTTATCCAGCTTTCTGCCGATGACCGGACTGGTGCATTGACAGAGGGTGAGTGGCTTCGGATTAATGGACAGCACTGGTCGCAGATTCGCCGTGTGGTGTTGTTTGCCTTTATTTATGAAGGTGTGCCGAACTGGGCTGAAACAGATGCTGTGGTCACGATATATGTTCCAGATCAACCACCGATTGAAATCCGTTTAACTGAAGGGCAACCTTTAGGGATGTGTGGAATTGTTGAGTTAGTCAATCAAGGCGGTAGTATTCAAGTACAACGTCATGTGCGCTATGTGCCTGGACATCGTGAGCTGGATCAAGCCTTTGGTTTTGGTCTGCGCTGGGTTGCAGGTAGTAAATAAAATTGATATTTAAGTTAAACATTAGATAAGAAGAATTTCGATATCTATGTATAAATTATTTAGACCATTGAATTTAAAGTGTTCAAACGAGGAGAAAAAACAAAATGGCAATTAGTTTAAATAAAGGTGGAAATTTGTCCCTAAGTAAAACAGATCCAAATTTAGTACGAATTTTAATTGGATTGGGTTGGGATGAACGTGCAACTGACGGCGCAGCATTTGACTTGGATGCAAGTGCATTCTTATTAACTGCATCAGGCAAGGTTCGTGGTGATCACGACTTTATTTTCTACAACCAACTGAGATCTCAAGATGGTTCAGTAGAACATACGGGTGACAACCGTTCTGGTCAAGGTGACGGTGATGATGAAACCTTATTGGTTGACCTGTCAAAAGTTTCACCTGAACTTGAAAAAATTGCGATTACCGTAACGATTCATGATGCGCAAGCACGCGGTCAAAATTTTGGTCAGATTGCCAACGCTTTTATTCGTATTGTGAATCAGGATACCAATGTTGAAGTGGTTCGTTTTGATTTAGCTGAAGATTATTCGACTGAAACTGCCATGGTGTTTGGTGAAGTCTATCGTCACAATGGTGAGTGGAAATTTAAGGCTGTTGGTCAAGGCTATTCTGGTGGACTCGCTGCAATGTGCCAACAATATGGTATTCAGGTCGGCTAAGGTTCTCATTTCAACACATAAATGATGAATAGCTTAAAGCTGTTTAGAAAAGGAAAACAATGAAACATTTTCGTTTCTCAATTATTTTTACCGTAATCTGTCTAGGATTATCAGCATGGTGGGGCTTTACCCATGGCCCAAATGCTGGTTTTGCGATGATGCTCAAAGTATTGTTGATTACGACTGTACTGGCTGTCATGGAAGTGTCCCTGTCTTTTGATAATGCTGTTGTTAATGCTTCAGTGTTAAGAAACTGGGATGAGTTCTGGAAAAAACTGTTCCTGACTGTCGGTATTTTAGTTGCTGTATTTGGTATGCGTTTAATCTTCCCATTGTTGATTGTTGGTGTTACTGCTGACATGGGAATGATTGAGGTTGCGAAACTGGCACTGAATGATCCAAAAACTTATTCAGAAAAGTTACTTGCACACCATGCTGAGATTGCAGCCTTTGGTGGGATGTTCCTGCTGTTGGTGTTCTTAAACTTCTTGTTTGATGATGGTAAAGATACGCACTGGTTCCATTGGTTGGAAACCCATTTATCGAATCTAGCAAACATCCCAGCGATGTCAGTATTTGTCTCACTGATTGCTTTATTGACCATGGCTGCTTTTGTGCCTGAGCAACAGAAACTGATCGTGATTGTTGCGGGGATCTGGGGCATCGTGGTTTATATCGGTGTACAGGTACTGGGTCATTTGCTTGAAGGCAGCAGCGAAGATGATGAAGCTGATGAAAAACCGGTTACTGGTACTTCAAGTAATATTGTCAAAGCTGGTATTGGTGGTTTCCTTTACCTCGAAGTATTAGATGCGTCGTTCAGCTTTGATGGCGTGATTGGTGCATTTGCGATCACAAGTGATGTGGTTGTGATTATGCTTGGTCTGGCAATTGGTGCCATGTTTGTCCGTTCTATGACGATTTATTTAGTTGAGAAAGGCACATTAGAAGCATTTATCTATCTAGAGCATGGCGCACATTATGCGATTGGTGCTTTAGCTGCAATTATGCTTTATACCGGAACTGGTGGGCATGTACCTGAAGTTGTAACAGGCTTGATTGGTATTGCATTCATCATCTGGGCTGTATTATCTTCGATTGCTTACAGTAAACAACAAACACAAGCTTGATAAAAATGGATGAATACATCATTTATATGATGTCCATGATCCAAATGAAATAAACAATGAGTTGAAATTTAATAAGGAGAAACTCAAATGGCAATTAGTTTAACCAAAGGTGGCAACGTTAGCTTAACCAAAGAAGCGCCTGGCATTACTAAAACAACTGTAGGTTTAGGTTGGAACCCTCGTGTGACTGATGGCGCAGCTTTTGACCTTGATGCAATTGCATTTTTGGTTAATGAAAGTGGCAAGGTACGTGCTGATAATGACTTTATTTTCTTTAATAATTTAAAGTCATCTGATGGTTCAGTGGCTCACAATGGTGACAACCGTACTGGTGAAGGCGACGGTGATGACGAAACTTTAAGTGTAGACTTGAGCAAAGTACCTGCTGATGTCGCTAAAGTGATCTTTGCGGTTACGATTTATGATGGTCAAACCCGTAACCAAAACTTTGGTCAAGTTGCGAATGCCTACATTCGTGTAAGTAACGATGCGGGTGGTACTGAAATTGCACGTTATGACTTGTCTGAAGACAGCAGCACTGAAACTGCAATGATCTTTGGTGAACTTTATAAGCATGGCAGCGAGTGGAAATTCCGTGCAATCGGTCAAGGTTTTGCTGGTGGCTTAGGGCCATTAGCGGCTTCTTATGGTGTTTCTGTTTAAGATACCTGTGGAAGATAGTGTTTAGGCACTATCTTCTTTTTCGATATTTATAAATGATAAAAATAGGTTATTCCTTGATATGTTGAATTTAGTACGCGGACAAAAAATAAAATTAACTGATGTTTTACAGGGGCAATCCTCTTTTTATATCCAGATTCAATATCAAGCCGCTTTTGATTTAGATATCGCAAGTTTTGGACTTGATCCACAGTATCGTTTAAGTGATGAGCGATATATGACCTTTTATAATCAGCCAGAAACGCCATGCCAAGCGGTTCGTCTGATTGAAAATCACAATAAATGCAGTCGCTTTTTAGTTGATTCTGCAAAACTACCTGCAACTATTCAACATCTGGTTTTGACCGCTGCAATTGATGGCCAGAATGTCATGTCTCAATTACAGCAAGCTACGATTCAAATTCTTAACTTGCAGTTACAGCCAATTGCTGAACTGAAGTTAGATGGCAGCATCTTTGATCAAGAACGTGCCACCATGCTAATTGAGATTTATCGAAAAGACAGTATTTGGCGTTTAGCAGCCATTGGACAAGGCTTCAATGCCGGTCTTGCCGCCTTAATTCAACATTTTGGTGGTGAAGTTGCCGAAGAGCCGACAGCACAACAGACGGCACCTGCAGCACCGCAATCGAATATCGATTTAAAGAAAAAATTATCTTTGCAAAAAGCCGAAAAAACGGGCAATGCATCTATTATCGATTTGACCAAAAAATCATTGGTTCAACTGGAAAAGAGAAATTTACTGGGCGTGACCGCACGTGTTGCCTTAGTTCTAGATGCATCTGGCTCAATGGATGGGCAATATCGTCGTGGTGATGTGCAAAAGGTGGTGAATCGCCTAATGCCACTGGCCATTCATTTTGATGATGATGGTAGTTTCGAATGCTGGGCTTTTGCAGCCAAAACCACACAACTGGATGATGTAACCCTCAGCAATGTCAATGATTTCATTAATACCACCCAGCGTGGCTGGAAAAATTGGCAAGTGGGGGCGCGTTATAATGAGGAAATTCCAGCAATTGAAGCTGTGATTAACTATTTCCAAAAGTTCAAAGATCAAATCCCAACTTATGTTTTATTCATTTCAGATGGTGGCGTGGGCAGCCGTAGACAAATGCAGAAAATATTATCACAAGCCGCCAAACTGCCTATTTTCTGGCAATTTGTCGGGATCGGTGGACGAGATTATGGCGCACTAGAAAAGTTAGATGAAATGTCAGGGCGGATTGTCGATAACTGTAATTTCTTTAGTTTGGATCGCATTGATAGTGTTTCTGATGAACGCCTATATGAATTGTTATTGCAAGAATTTCCAGATTGGTTAAATGCAGCCAAGCAACATCAGATTGTCAGAAATTAAAAGGAATAAAGACGATGGCACAGTTTAGTTTAGTGGGTTCACCAGAGCCGTTCTTACATGTTTCGATGCGTCGTGGCGATAAAATCTATTGTGAAAGTAATGCCATGGTGATGATGGAAGCACCATTGGAATTAAAAGGGCGTTTGCAAGGTGGTTTAATGCAATCTCTATTACGCCGTTTTGCCAATGATGAATCGTTGTTCCAGCAGCATATCGAAGCGGTACGTGGAGATGGCGATTGTCTATTGTCAGCAGCATTGGATGGCGATATGCAGATTCTGGATGTCGGTGCGACGCAGTATTTACTAAGTGACGGGGCTTTCGTGGCAGCGCATGACTCTGTTGAGGTTAAAGCACGTTTAAATAGCAGTCTAGGTGGTGCATTTTTTGGTAATACCGGCGGTTTTCTGGTGATGGAAACCAGTGGGCAAGGCCAAGTGGTGGTGTCTGGCTGTGGTACCTTGTTTGAGCTTGAGGTTGAACCAAACAAAGAAGTCATTATTGATAATGGACATGTGGTCTGTTGGGATTCACGCTTAAATTATAATCTATCTGTATCTACTTCACAGAGTAGTGGTTTTCTTGGCAATTTGGTCAATAGTGTGACCAGTGGCGAAGGGATGGTATTGCGTTTTTCGGGTCAAGGTAAGGTGGTAATCTGTTCTCGAAATCGCAACAATTTCCTGCAATGGTTAACCTCGAAGTTAAACTTAAACCGTAATCAATCAAATTAAAACAATCATTTTTATCGTTCTATCCAGAGGAGTAAAAAACACATGGGAATTAATTTAGAAAAAGGCCAAAAAATCAGCTTGCAAAAAGCAGATGGCAGCAGCTTGCAACAAATCTTTTTAGGTGTGGGGTGGGATGTAGCGAAGAGCAAGGGCTTTTTCGGCTTTGGTGGCGGCGGTGGGGATATCGACCTTGATGCCTCTGTTATTTTATTTGATGATAACAAACAAGTATTGGATGTGGTTTACTTTGGTCAATTACAAAGTAAAGATGGCAGTATCCACCATTCAGGCGATAACTTAACCGGCGCGGGTGATGGTGATGATGAAGTTATTCGTGTTAATTTGAACCAGATTCCTGCACAAGTAAAATCTTTGGTTTTTACTGTAAGTAGTTTCCGTGGACAGACTTTTGAAAAAGTCGAGAATGCATTCTGTCGTTTGGTGGATCAATCCAGCAATCAAGAAATTGCAAGTTATAAGTTGTCTTCACAGGGGGCACATACTGGTTTGATTATTGCAAAGATTTATCGCCACAACGATGCATGGAAAATGCATGCCATTGGTGAAAATGTGCATGGTCGTACCTTCCAAGATATCGTGCCTTATGCTTTACCACATATCTAATGATTTAGATTAATCATGGCATGCCGCAACATCGTTCATGACAATGTTGCGGCATGTTTATTTCTACGATCTGAAATTACAGTAAATAGTGGTTTAGAGTGTCCCGCATCGCTTCTGGAATAGCGGTACTTTTTCGACTTTCTCGGTCTACAAAGACATGGACAAAATGCCCTTGAGCAGCGGCTTGCTGCTGACCTTGTTTAAAGATCGCCAGCTCATATCTGAGTGATGAATTCCCAATTTTGCCAATCGCAACACCAACCTCAACGACTTCTGGAAACGACAGTTCCTGTTGAAAGCTACAAGCTGAATCAACCACTAAGCCAATAATTTCACTGTGATGAATATCGAAACCTGTTTTCTGAATCAGTAATGAATTGGCTGCAGTATCAAAATAGCTATAGTAGGTCACATTATTAACGTGTCCATAAATATCGTTATCGGCCCAACGGGTTTGAATCGGGAAAAAGAACTTAAATTGTTCGCGCTGCTTTAAAGTCGGTTTGCTCATGCATAAATCGCCTGATAGATCTGTAATGCGTCTTGTTCGGTCATTTCTCTTGGGTTGTTTTGTAATAGTCTAGTTTGTAGCATGGCATCCTTGGCGAGTTGTGGTAGTTTTGCTTCAGCAATATTGAGTTCGCTTAACTTCAAGGTTAAGCCACTTTGGTCCAAATGATTCTGCATATGGTCAATAAACAGGTCACATAAACCATCCGTACAGCCCGTACTTCGAGGGTCTAATAATTGCATTAATTCTGCATAGTGTTGTTTGGCTTTGGGCGTATTAAATTTTAAAACTTCAACCAGTACCAAAGCATTGGTATGTCCATGCGAAAGATGAAAATGCCCACCTAATGGATAGGCGAGCGCATGCACTGCACCAACGGGGGCATTGGCAAAGGCTTGGCCTGCTAACATGGAACCCACCAACATGTTTTGGCGTGCTTCTAAATCAGCACCATTTTTCAAGACTTTGGCTAAATTATGGTTGAGTAATTTCAATGCGTTTTTAGCCAGCATATCGGCATAAAAGTTCTTTTTGATATTTGAGGTATAAGCCTCGATGGCATGCACCATGGCATCGATGCCTGTCGCTGCGGTAATATGCGCAGGTAAGCCTTGGGTAAAAGTTGCATCTAAAATGGCAACATCAGCATATAAAAAGGGGGAGACTACCCCCATTTTGGTGGTTGCACCTGTGGTGACAATTGAGATGGGCGTGACTTCTGAACCTGTTCCTGCTGTGGTTGGGATGAGAATCAGTGGTAAACGCGGTGCTTTGGCTTGGTTTACGCCATAGATTTCACTTAAGTTTTGTTGTTGTTCAGGATGGGCAAGTAGCGCGATGATTTTGGCAACATCCATTGAACTGCCGCCACCAAAGCCGATGATCACATCAATCTGTTCTTGTTTCGCAAAATCAACAGCTTCCAATACGATATGTTCTGGTGGATCTGCTTGAATATCGGAATAAATAATATACTCGAGACCAATCTGAGTCAGGATTTCTAAAATAGGCTGATGCAATTGATGCTGTATCATCCCAGCATCGGTGACAATCAATGCTTTATGGTAATTTTGTTGTGTTAAAACATTTTTAAGTTCTTGTATTGAACCTAGCCCCGCAATGATGTTGGGAACAGTTTGAAATTGAAACGAGTTCATACATACATCCTTATTTTTCATAATAAATACAACATTTTTATATCATGTGACTATAAGTTTCACTGACTAAATAAATTAACATAAGACACACTTGAAAAGTGTAACTTTGAGGTGATTATGCTGTTCAAAATGACCTATAAGCTCTTATGTCGTTTCGCCTATTCATCATGTTGAAATTATTAGATTTTATCGCAATATTTTGTTGATTTTTTTTGCAAAAACAGTACTTTTAGAACCTAATAAAAACAATAACTTAAGCAATAGTTTAGCAGCCCTTTCTTCTGTCACTTTTTAATACCAACATCATTATTTCAGAAGATTTCATGCCCAAACTCTTAATGCTCAGTCATTTTTGCCAAGCCTTGTGCACTTTTACCTTTTTTTATGTAGAAATTAGTGAGTGCGTGTATCTCATGAAAAGTAGAAATTTGCATCTTTTAAACAAGAATACTTTTTTTCGAAATCACTAAATTAGAAAAATGACAGCTGATTTTTTATTTATTTACCTCTAATGTTATTTCTCAATTTCAGTATTAGATCGAGATTCTCAGTTTGATATTTGATGAATTATAAATGGACTTGTAATGCTATTTTTCAGCGACCTAAAATTTTGTGAAGTCCGTTATTAATATTCTGTATTTCACAAAAATCTAATGTTAAAAATAAAAGAGTAGTTAATGCACTACAGAATAGCCTTTAAAAGCTATTATTTAAATAATCTAAATTTGAAAGCAACGAGCACATTATTATAAAGGAGTTTGCTCATGGTAAATAACGCAGTAGAAATGCTATTCAAACTTTTAACAGATACTAATATTCCAGAAGGCCATATTGCATTGGTACGGATTCAAGATGATCTAACTTATGATCAGGTTATGACTAATCTTGAGCAGGTTAATGCACTGCCAGGATTTACAGTAATAGGGGTTACTAGTATTCCTAATCGTGATACATCAGACTGGCAATTGACCAACTGTACATATGAGAATGGAGTTCTTAGCTGGACTGAGGGACAAATTGATTTAGGTACAGAAACCTCCCCAGATCTGGCATATGGCTATCATGCAGGCACTAGGGCAAATATTGGCGACAAGCTTGAAATGATTGTTCCCAACGTGATGTCTTTCGCATCTAGAGTATTGAGTGGCGCGCGACTAGCAGATGTAAATGGTGTCGCAGCAGGTCAAGCTAATATTGGAATTAACTGTATCAATAATAGTTTAGGAAGTCCGAATATTGGATTAACGCTGCTTGGCACTTCATATCAAACAACCGACTTGCCTGTAAAATACACAATGACTTATGTATCAGCAACTGCTGTAGAGCATGTTATAACTTCAACGGATGGAACACTTGAACTTTTCCGTGAAATACAAAACATCCCAGTATTTGAAGGAACAGCATATTTTAATGTGATTGCTACTGTTAACGAAGAAAATGAAATGTTTACAACCATTGTTTCAGTTATTAGAAGTTGAATCAATACAAGAAATGACCTTTAATGGTAATATATAAATAAGGATGAGTAGATATTAAAATACCTTTGGGTAATTTAATGTCTACTCATCTGTTTTAATAGTGTTTTATAGATTTTTATTTGTATTTAATATTTAATTAAAAAATATGCCTTTGTTTTTCTTATTTATTAAGTGACTTAACAATATATTTTTATTTTTAGACCAGCACACCATCTCGTTCAATTTTTTCTGCTGCCTTCCAACTTGGTAGTAAGCTCAAACGTTCTACATAACTTTTAATATGTGGATAATTTTCACCTTGTTGCATATGATGAATTAAGCCGTGAAGCCCAAATCCCATCAT
Source organism: Acinetobacter sp. Ac_5812 (assembly GCF_013072695.1). Taxonomy (GTDB): domain Bacteria; phylum Pseudomonadota; class Gammaproteobacteria; order Pseudomonadales; family Moraxellaceae; genus Acinetobacter. The sequence goes on along the minus strand of NZ_LXUK01000022.1, from coordinate 809,331 downwards.
AAAGTCTGCTCCAGTCAAACGATCGTCTACTAAAAAGATTTTATCTTTTAAATAATCATTTAAAAAACCAAAAACTTTATCAAACTCAACTTGAGTATAGTTTTCTAGAAATACCAATTTCGTACCATGCTTAGCTTCTATCTGATTAAACATTTTTAATAAAAATGGCACCATCGCAGAGCTTTCAGCGAAGTGAATCCATTGTAGATAATCTGCATAAATAGCGTCATTTATATCTGGTGCAAGATGTGGAGCAAGTCTTTGAATTAACAACTCTACTATAGCACCTGATTCCGCAATCACTTTACCTTGCCATTCAATCACAGGAGATTTTCCTAAAGGATGAATATTTTTTAGTGACTCAGGTGCCAAATGAGTCGTTAAGTCACGGTAATAGCGTTGCAATTGATATGGTTGTTTGATTTCTTCAAGTAACCACAAAATTCGGAAAGAACGTGATTGGTCTAAGTGATGTAATGTAATCATGATAATGCCTGCTTTAAAAATCTTATGGGTAATTTCCCCAAGTTTTACGGTTTCCAATATACATGATAAGCTTATAGCTGCTGCTGATCACTTACTTGTAAGTAGCTTAAAGATCATCAAAAAACGAACCATCCAAAAGATTTTTTGCATTAGATTTTGCATACTCATCGGTAGTTTTTTCTGCTGCTTCTGAATCTAACCTACCATTATCATATATCCAATAGATAGCACCACAACTACTATAGTTCTTACCTCCAAGGCTTAATTTCTCTCCCTCATAGCCTAACTCCCTATATACCTCCTCGATGCTAGCAGTATGTTTTTGAATAACATCTATCATCCCTTTAGCACCATCATTCAAATACCCTCCATTTTTTTCAAAATCTTTAAATGAGTTGTAAATATTTTGTTTTGTCTGAGCGTCTAAAACTGTCATAGGTAGACCCGTCATCATGATTGGTTGGAATTAGGATAGAGCCATTATAGTCAGGGAATAGATCCATTTTATAGTCGAACGTTGGCTCATATAAATTTAATAGTTGTGCTCGGCTTCTGGTTTATAGTTGGCGCACATTGTTGATTCCCAAAAAGTACATATTCATACAGAATATTCAATAGAGACAAACACTATTTCCTTTCAAATCAAAGCAATTTTTGACAAAATAGCTGATGTCAGAAAGGTCAATTCAGGCATAATGACATTTAATCGTTTTGCGCTTATTTTGCAGGAATTTTGCATGCAATATTTTAATCTCCTTATAAAACATAATGTTGGATTATTTTTATAATGGCTACACAATATAAGGTGTTATGTGTCTGTTTAGGGAATATTTGCCGATCTCCAACTGCGGAAGCGATTCTCAGACATTATTGTAATGTGCATGGCCTAAATGTCACGGTCGACTCTGCTGGTACAAGTAATTACCATCCGAACAAAGCACCAGATCTACGTAGTCAAAAACATGCTGCAAAACGTGGTTATGATTTATCTGCGTTACGGGCTAGACAGATTGTTTTAGCAGACTTTGTTGAATTCGATTTGATTTTAGCAATGGACCATGAAAACTTCGATGATATTCAAACACTCATGTCTCAAGCTGTGCAACAGTTCGGTACACATCAGATTCGAGCCAAGTTAGCTTTGATGAGTGAGCATGATCCGCAGTTTAATCAACAAGCGGTGCCTGATCCTTATTATGGTGGTGCAGATGGCTTTGATCGAGTACTTGATCAGTGTGAATCCAGCAGCCAAGCATGGATCGATATTTTTAAAAAGCAAATCAAAGCAGGCAATAGGATTTAATTTAATATGCAGCTACAAGCGCAAGTTCAGCTTAAAAACTTAAATACATTAAATTTGAATGCGATTGCTTCACATTATGTGCAAATCAATCATCCAGATGAGGTCATTGCGGCATTAGCATTTGCGGAACAGCAGCATTTAAACGTTTTGGTGCTCTCGGGTGGCAGTAATGTTTTATTGCCACAGCAAGTACAGGCCTTGGTCATGCATTTAAATATTCAGGGCATTGAAGTCCTTTCTGAAGATGAAAATACTATTACGATTAAAGTGGGTGCTGGGCAAGTATGGCATGACTTTGTTTTGTATAGTACACAACAGCAATGGTTTGGATTGCAAAATCTTGCTTTGATACCAGGGTTAGTTGGTGCTTCTCCAGTACAGAATATTGGTGCTTATGGCGTTGAAGCGGGTGAGTTTATTGAATCGGTACAAGTTTATGATCGTGAACTAAAACAGTTTGATTCAATCTCTGCTCAAAATTGCCATTTTGCTTATCGCCATAGTATTTTCAAAGATCATCCCAATCGTTACATCATTGTCAGTGTGACTTTTAAACTATTAAAACAAGCTGAGCTTAAACTGAATTATGGTGATCTTAAGCAAGCAGTAGGCGATACACTGACCGCAGAAAACTTACAAAATCAGGTGATACAGATTCGCCAAAGTAAATTGCCAGACCCGAAAGAATTTCCAAATGTTGGAAGCTTTTTTAAGAATCCAATTTTGGCACAAGTTGAATTTGATAAAATTACTCAACAATTTCCAAACATTCCGCATTATCCGCAGGCAAATAGCAGTGTTAAAGTGGCTGCAGGCTGGTTGATTGATCAAGCAGGTTGGAAGGGTAAGCAATTAGGCTCGGTTGGGATGTTTCATAAGCAAGCTTTGGTTTTGGTGAATTATGCTGAGGCGACCCTAACGGATGTACAAAATACCTATCATGCTGTACAAAGTGATGTAAAACAAAAGTTTAGAATTCTATTGGAACCTGAACCTGTGTTATACAGTGAACAAGGTTTGATTCAAGCGCATAGTGGGTGAAGAAATCTATGGCGAAAGTACATTGGATGGTCAGTTTAGTACGGGTAATCACTATATTATTCGTGCTATTAGGCTGTTTTGTACTTTTTTTATATTCACCCTTTTACTCACAGTTTGTTGTAAAAGGTTTGAATCGTTTTGTCCCTGTAGATGTCAATGAAGTGGCTGCACAAAGTCAACGACCGGCAGCCTTAAGTGAACATGAAACGCTTGAGCCTGGTTCTAATTTATGGATTGCTCGTCAGGCTTATTTGAAGCTTATGGAAAAAACCTTTCAATCTGAAAAATCAGAGGATTTAAGGTTAATTCAAGCGCGTTATAAATTGCTGCAAGAATTGATTGCTGAGGAGCAGGAAAAAGAAAACCAAGATGAGAAAAAGCAACCGAATATTCCATTAATGAGTGAACAGCAGCCTGATCAGGATCAAGAAAGTTCAGCTGTTGTGATTAATACACCATTGGACTTTTTACAATGGAATACACCTGATAATCAGGCACTTATGGGGAAATATATTGCCTTTTTAGAAACTTATCCGATTGCATTGCCTGTGAGTGAGGATGATAAAGATCAAACCAATAAAGATCTGATTGAACTCAAAAAAAACAAAGATAATATGGTCGAGCAGCAAAGTATTTCGCAGCCAAATGCAATCGTCGTATTGGGTGGCGGGTTGACGCTTGGGGCAAATGGTAAAGATATTGTTGTGAATAATTACACTCGCTTGCGCTTAGAAAAAACATTACAAGTCGAGAAGAAATATGCATTACCTATCGTACTGAGTGGTGTTGAAGCACCCTACATGCAAGCATGGTTAAAAGAGCGTGGTGTTGAAGCGAAGCTACTTGAGAATCGCAGTATGAATACTTGTGAAAACTCTCGATTCAGTTCTTTATTGCTGCAAAAGAAAGGTGGCGCACCAACAGTGATCCTCATTACTGATGAATACCACATGCCACGTACTCGTCGCTTGTTTGCTTTAAATGGGATTGAAACGATTCCTGTCGTTGCTCCTATGCCAACAAAGTTAACCGAATGGCGTCCAAGTGAACAAAACTATGATCATAGCCGTCGTGCGAACTATGAAATGTTGGCAACAATACGTGATATGTTATTTGGCTCAAGTGATTGTCGAGAGATACCATAATGTCTGATCTTCCATTTTTAAATCCGACAATTTTAAAACAATTAGATTTACCTGTACCTAATCGAGAGACAACGCCACAGGTGCTTGAACCTTTGGATTTATCTGGTGTCACTGAAATCTCGAAACCATTACAAGCGTATCGTAAATTATATGGCTTACATTTACTGGACTGTGAACATTGGCAGGGTTATGTAGAAATGCCATTGTTCCGCGTACATGTCCAAGTATTTCAGCCCAAACAACAAAAAATCCAAGGTACAGTTTGTTTGCTACATGGCTATTTGGAACATAGTGGTATTTACCAGCCGATTATTAAAGAGATTTTAGATCAGGGCTTTAGTATCGTTACTTACGATCTGCCTGGGCATGGCTTAAGCAATGGTTCACCTGCCAGTATTCAGAATTTTGATCATTATCAGCAAGTTTTACACGCGGTTTATGATGCAGTTCGTGGTGCGAAACAACTACCTAAGCCGTGGTTAGGGATTGGACAGAGTACGGGTGGTGCAATTTGGATGCATCATTTACTGGAATATGCTGAACGTCGAGAAGACCCTATTGTCGATCGCGTATTATTATTGTCGCCATTGATCCGACCGGCGAAAACAGCATGGTGGCACAACTCTGTGGGTCTGGGCATTATTCGTCGGATTAAAAGCCAAGTACCACGACATTTCCGTCGTAATAACCATAATCCGGAGTTTCTCCGTTTTGTTCGTTTAAAAGATCCTTTACAACCTCGTATGATGGGCATGGACTGGATTCTGGCGATGTCAAAATGGATGCTGGAAATGGAACAACGACCTGCATGTCGTATTCCTGTGTGGCTCGCACAGGGTGCTTTAGACCAAACCGTAGATTGGCGTTATAACATTGAATATATTCGCCGTAAGTTTAGATTGCAGACTTTATTGATGTTGGAAGAAGGTTCGCATCAATTAATTAATGAGCGTGCAGATATTCGTGCTGCACTGACGGGTTTAATTCCTGCTTTCCTGCATGCAAAACCAAATCATCATTACTATTAATTTTGCTTTTTTCGTCATTATTTAAATGATAGAATTTTTCATATCATAAAAAAACATCAATAAATTAGATATTTGGGGCAATAATGAAAAAAGGTACATTAAGGGGTTTTTGTGTCTTTATATTGTTATGTTTTTCTTTTCCTGTTTTCGCACAAGAGTTATATAAGTGCGTAACCAGTCAGGGAACAACATATCAAAGTAGACCATGTGCAACAAAGACAGCACAAAGGACAGCATGCACAGGCTCAGTTGCGGACGGCTTTTCGGGCGATTGTCGTTCTATGGAACAGCAAAGGCAGCAAGGGATGTCGTATGAAAAAAATGCTTATACACAGGATTTAGCAAATAATAAAACCAGAACAGAGACGAGACAATCCGAATTTCAACGAGCAATTGTTGAATTTCCTGAATGTAAACAGCGCATTATGGCTTTGCAGAGATTTGCTCGTTATTCTGATCGTCGGTCTCAGTTAGTTGAGAATAACAGTCGATTTTATGCTGCAAGAGTTTGTACCGATGATGGCAGTGTATATGTGAGTTGTAATGCAGCAACCAATACATTGTTGACTCAGACTAGTCCGACTTGTCCATTCAAAAGGTAGATGTTTTTTAAAGACATAAATTGATAAATATTAAAAATGGTAATCAGTCGTGAAAGCAGCATTTATTGTAGTTGGGGTTATTTTTGCAACTTTTTTCTTGTTAAATCGTTGTTCTCATCACGATGCAACATCAGATCAGTCCATTAATTATAATCCAATTGAACAAAGACAACAGGCTTTAGATCAAATCGCTTTATTGCAACCGTTAAAGCAACATCTACCGAAGGAATACGAGACTATTCAGCAAACAGCAAATGCATCGGTACAGTCGAATGAGATGCTTGCAGCCGTCAGTAGCACATTGTGGTGGAAGTTGCGTGATATTGTCGAAAAACAAGCGGATGATGAAGGGCAAAGATTATGGAGCAAAGCATATTTGCAACAGTTGTATGATGCTAAACGCAAAGGGAATTGTTTTCCAATCGCTTTCCCGCTGTATGGCAAAACCAGCATAGATGAGAGAAGGGCATTACTGAGTTCAGCTACACAGCAGCAAACTGTAGCGGCATTAACATATATTCTCACGCATCAAGGAACGCATTCTTCGGCTGAGCTTATGCAAGCTCCACAGGCATGGGGGCAGATTGCCGATAAATTACGTCAAGATTATGGTCAGGATGCTGACTTACTCAATGCTGGAGAAACAGCGCAAGACAAGAATAAACAGTGTGAAGTGGTGATACGAACTTTTGAATATATTTTGTCTCTACCTTCAGAAGAACAAGCTCCAGTGATTCGTTGGATGTTAAATAGACATATTGCCGTGAGTGTTTTCTAAATGAAGGTTTTGATCAAAAGATGTATATAAATTTAAAAAACCAATTGGTTAAATCCACACTTCTATTATTCATGATGTTTAGCTTAGCTGCATGTGGAAAAGTTGCCCATGAACCTAAAGTTGGAGAATACGGTGAAAGCTTGGTGAACTCTGTTCTTTTAACACCGAGTGAAATTGATGCATTGAATAAAGCTGTTATTGATAAGCCAAAGGACACTTTTAAAAGACCGAATATAGGTATTAGTTTTCAAGCAGATCACAGTAAAAATCCATATCGTTTTGTTATTGTTGCGAAAGGAGTTACTCAGCAACAGGGCAAAGTCGAATTAAAATGGATTGGAGGTGTGCAGAGTGAGTCTTCTAACGGTTATCATCCAGAGGTTTTTCAAAGTGATGATAAGCACTCCTATGATTTAAATGAGCCTTTATTGCTGGTCATTAGTTCGGACCCATTCTCGGTGAGTGAACAAAATAACGGTATGAATTACAGTATCCACGCAGAACTGATGGAAGCTTCAAACGTTCAGTTTCGGTCTGTTGAGGTACAGGTCTGGCAGGGTAAAGGCTCGCAATATAATTGGACCTCTTATCTTAAATTTCTAGTGATTTTAATGGTTGTGATTTTCGGTATTTATCGTTTGATCAGTCGATAGTTCATTCGTTTTTAAATTAAAAAAGCCACCTTGAGGTGGCTTTTCAGTTATTAAAATTGATTGGCATCCGCCATTTTCCACATACGATAATAGAAATTCTCGTCATCATTTAAATCGCTATGCAGTAATTCATTTTCTTTTAAGAAGAAGTGGATCTGCGCATAGTTTTTGATTTCACGGTCATTCATACGCTGTGCCAAATGATGCGCTTTAATGTCTGATGGATGATGCAAACCTGCCGCTGCAATCATTTCAGATAAGGCGTGTAGAGTGTTTTTATGGAAGTTAAACACACGTTCAGCCTTACTTGGTACGTCGATGGCTTTTTGGCGATCTTTGTCTTGTGTCGCAACGCCAACAGGACATTGGTTGGTATGACAGCTTTGTGCTTGGATACAGCCTACAGCAAACATAAAGCCACGTGCAGAATTGACCCAATCCGCGCCTAAGGCAAAGGTGCTGGCAATATCAAAGGCACTGATCATTTTACCGCTGGCACCAATTTTAACTTGACTGCGAAGTCCTGCACCCACCAGTGTATTATGCACAAAGCGTAAACCTTCTCTGAGCGGTGTACCAATATAATCACTAAATTCGATTGGTGCTGCGCCAGTTCCGCCTTCAGAACCATCAACCACCACAAAGTCAGGCACAATTTTGGTTTCGAGCATGGCTTTGACAATGCTCATAAATTGCCAAGGTTGACCAATACATAATTTAAAGCCGACTGGTTTGCCACCTGAAAGCTCTCTCAGTTTTTGAATGAAATGCATCATTTCAATTGGGGTGTTAAAACTTGGGTGCTTAGAAGGGGAAACACAGTCATGGTCTCTGGATATACCGCGGATACGAGCAATTTCTTCAGTGATTTTATGCTTAGGTAAAATACCACCGTGACCTGGTTTCGCACCTTGTGAGAGCTTAACTTCAATCATTTTAATATTCGGATTTTTGGCTTGCTGTGCAAACTTGTCTGGATCAAATAAGCCTTCAGGGGTACGGCAACCAAAATAGCCACTGGCAATTTGCCAGACAATATCTCCGCCATGCTCTAAATGGTAGGGACTCAGGCTTCCTTCCCCCGTATCATGATAGAAGTTACCTAAATGTGCACCTTTATTTAGTGCACGAATTGCATTCGCACTCAGACTTCCAAAGCTCATCGCTGAGATATTCATGATGGAAGCGCTATATGGCTGGCTACATTGTGTATTACCAATCAGGACGCGGAAAGACTCTGGGTTTGCGGGAGGACATGGGGCAATTGAATGTACAATAAAGCGATAGTTTGGATCATAGACATCTATAATTGAGCCAAACGGTTTATCTGCATTTTCATTTTTTGCACGTTGATAAACCAAGCTACGTTGCATACGTGAAAAAGGCAGAGCATCCTGATCCGATTCAATGAAATATTGGCGAATTTCAGGGCGAACATCTTCAAAAAGAAAGCGAAAATGTCCAAGAATTGGATAATTTCTTAAGATGGCATGTTTCTTTTGCAGTAAATCGCGTAAACCAACAATGCTAAGCAACCCTGTGACTAACCAAAGACCGTTTAAAAGCGTATCGGATATAAAATAATAAATGGTATGTGGGGTATAGGTAAATTTAAACCAAGTAATAGTTAAAGCAGTAAAAATACAAAGAAACCAAACAGAATGTCTTGAAAAGAAAGTGTTAAGTAATTTATGTCTTATAGCTTGCGCTGGACTAGCCATCGGCAGGAGATTCCCATAATGAAGCAACTGACAAACGATGCCAAGAAGCTCACATAAGCTCAAGTAATGAATTGTTAGATATGAGAATTATTCTCTTATAAGTTTGCTTATTTGGTTTTTTCTGGAAAATTAACTTAAGTGTTTGCAGGATAATATTTACTTGAATCCAAGTTCCTAACCCGATTACTATCTGGCATATTGGTAACTTTCATCAATATAGATTCACTGTATTCGAAAAGAGATTGGCGATATGCAGGTGTTGGGACTTAAAAATGAATAAAAAAGGTTCATCCATTACTCGAGTTTTAGACATTATTGAGGCAATTTCTACTGCAAAACATCCACCGTCACCTTTAGATCTTTCGGTAGAGCTGGACATTCCAAAACCGAGTATTCATCGTTTATTACAAACGCTAGAGCAAGAAAAATTTGTGAAGACGGATATGTATGGGGGGTATATTCTGGGGGATCGAACCTATAAGCTGCTGATGAATTCATGGGAGCAGGAACCTCGTAAGATGGAACGCTTGGCTATCCTGCAAAAATTATCAGATCAAATTAATGAAACCTGTGGTATTGCCATACTCAGTGATAATCAAATGCTTTACACAGATCGGGTGCAGGCGAATTGGCCGCTACAGGTCTATTTACCTGTTGGTGCGACAGTACCTTTGTGGTGTACTTCGAGTGGAAAACTATTTTTAAGTTTTCAGCCTGTGAGTCGCAGGAAAAATATCTTAGCGCATTTACCGATTGTACAGCTCACCAAAAATACCATTACCGATCCCGTCTTACTTGAAGACAATTTGGATCAAATTTTTCTAAATAAACTCGGAACGGATAATGAAGAGTTTATTTCGGGTATGGTGGCTTGTTCAGTCCCGATTCAAAGAGCAGGTACTATTGTGGCTTGTCTTTATGTACATGCACCCACAATAAGAAAGTCTCTTGAAGATTTAGTGGCATATGAGCCTTTGTTACGTCAGGCGGCAAATGATTTAAATAAACTGATTGATGTTTAAAAAGAGTGAGCTAAAAACTCACTCTTTTAGTGAGTAACTAAATTAGTTGAGTGTCGGCATTGAAAATTGTGCGCCTTCGCGGACATTGGTGCTCGGCCAGCGTTGAGTAATGGTTTTACGACGCGTATAGAAACGGGCACCATCTGGCCCATAGGCATGTAAATCGCCAAACAGCGAACGTTTCCAACCGCCGAAACTATGATAAGCCACAGGCACTGGAAGCGGAATATTAATACCGACCATCCCCACTTTAATGTTGTCGCTAAAATAGCGTGCAGCCTCACCATCACGTGTATAGATACAGGTGCCATTTCCATATTCATGGCTGTCGATCAGATCCATGGCTTCTTGCATGGTTTTTACACGAATGACTTGCAGTACGGGACCAAAGATTTCTTCTTTATAGCTGGTCATATTCGGTGTGACTTGATCAATGAGTGTCGCACCCACATAAAAACCATTTTCATAACCTTCAGGTGCTGCATTGCGTCCATCGACAATCACGCTGGCGCCTTGTTGTTCTGCACTATTAATATAGTTGACGACTTTGGCTTTATGTTGCGCGGTAATCACTGGACCAAAATCATTGTCTTTATTTGAGTATGGGCCATATTTGAGCAAATCGATTTCTTTGGATAGTTTTACGATCATTTGATCAGCAATTTCATCACCGACAGCGACTGCGACAGAAAGGGCCATGCAGCGTTCGCCCGATGAACCAAAGGCTGCGCCTAATAAAGAACTAACCACATTATCTAAATCTGCATCGGGCATGACAATGGCATGGTTCTTTGCACCTCCCAAGGCCTGACAACGTTTACCTGCTGCAGTCGCGGTTTGATAGATATATTCTGCAATGGGTGTGGAACCAACGAAGCTAACCGCCTGAACACGTGGATCATGCAGTAGCGTATCGACCGCTTCTTTATCTCCATTGACGACATTCATTACACCATCAGGCAGTCCCGCTTGTTTGAGCAGTTGAGCAATAAATAAAGTGGAGGATGGATCGCGTTCGGAAGGTTTCAGCACAAAGGTATTTCCACATACAAGGGCCATGGGGAACATCCAAAGTGGAACCATAACTGGAAAGTTAAATGGGGTAATTCCTGCAACAACACCTAAAGGCTGAAACTCACTCCATGAATCGATTGCAGGTCCGACATTTTTACTAAATTCACCTTTTAGAAACTCGGGTGCGCCACAGGCATATTCAACATTCTCAATGCCACGTTGTAATTCTCCTGCGGCATCATGTCCAATTTTGCCATGTTCTTCACCAATCAACTGGCAGATTTTTTCAGCATTTTGTTCAAGTAATTCCTTAAATTTAAACATGACGCGAGCCCGTTTGATGACTGGGGTATTCCGCCATTCTGGGAAGGCTGCTTCTGCGGCGGCAATTGCTTCTTCTACAGTTGCCTTGCCAGCAAGTGCAACCTCTTTGACTTGTATGCCTACTGATGGGTTATAAACGGCTTGCGTACGTGCATGCGTTGTATGGATTGCACCATTAATAAAATGTCCAATCAGTTCCATGTGAATTTATCCTCTGTTATAAAAAATTAAAGCTTTTATGCTGACCAAAGTTGTTGATACAAGCTGACCATTTGCTCAATTGTCGGCACGATAGGGTTATTGGATGGTGAGCCCGAGGCCAGTGCCTGCTCAGCCATGGTCTGAACGACCTCATCAAAATAGTGTTTGTCGACCCCAAACTCAGCTAATGTGGGGACTTTCAAATCTTGATTAATCGCGATCAAGGTTTTGATGAGCTTTTGATTAGCAAGCTCAATCGCATCATCTGAATGCGCGCAGCCGATTGCCTTGGCACAGTCAGCGTAACGTTCTGGTGCTGCTTGGATTGAAAACTCAGTGATGAGGGGGAGTAACATTGCATTGGATAGTCCGTGCGGAACATGGAAAAAAGCACCAATGGGGCGGCTCATACCATGCACCAAGGCAACCGAGGCGTTTGAAAAAGCAATCCCTGCCAAAGTCGAACCGAGCATCATTTTTTCACGTGCTCGCTCATTGCTGGGTTGGTGATAAACGATCTGTAAATTTGGACCAATCAGTTTCATCGCTGCGAGTGCTTGCGCATCACTATATGGACTGGCTTTCTTACTGACATATGCTTCGATGGCATGGGTAAGCGCATCAATACCTGTATCTGCAGTGGTACGTGGGGGCAGAGAAATGGTAAGTTCGTAGTCGATAATTGCCGCGATTGGCAGAAAACCGAGCCCTGCACACAGCATTTTCTCATTGGTTTTGTCATTGGTAATGATGGTAAACCGCGTGCATTCGGATCCTGTTCCTGCGGTGGTTGGAATGGCAATAATAGGCAGACCGAGTTCATTGACTTGTCTAGGAAATTTATAATCTGAAATCTCCCCACCATGTTGACTCAAAATACTGATTGCTTTGGCACTATCTATCGGGCTACCACCACCAATTGCAATAATGGCATCATACTGCTGCGCCTGAATATACTTCACACCCGCTTCGATGGAACCAGAGGTCGGCTCTGGAATGGTTTCAGCAAAATAGTCACTGTCTATATTCGCTGCTTTTAGCAGGTCTTGAATTTGCGTGATATAGCCAAGTGAAACCATCATTTTATCGGTAATAATGAGTGGCTTGTTTGCACCTAAGCTTTCTAGAATCATTGGAAGCTTAGCCCGCGCATTTTTTCCAATTTCCATAATCCTTGGAAGGTGAGTTGAAAATGACATTTTTAATTCTCCGTATTAACGTCAAAATTGATTGTTTTTAAAAAGAACCGAATATTGTTCCTAGCGTGATCACACCACTGAGCGCAATCAATGGAATGATGACGGCGACAATGAACATGTCGTAATAAGATTGTTTATGGGTTAAACCACACAAGGTAATAATGGTAATGACGGCACCATTGTGAGGAAGTGAATCCAGTGCACCAGAAGCCATAGAAGCAACTCGATGCATCAGTTCGAGTGAAATACCATGTTGCAAGGCTAAATGCTTATAGGTTTCGCCCATGGTATTCAGGGCAATGCTCAAACCACCTGAGGCAGAGCCTGTGATACCTGCTAATACATTAATCACGATGGCTTCTGAAATAAGCGGATTGTTGGGGGCAATACCGACAAGAAAGTCACGTAAGATGATAAAGCCAGCCAAAGACGCAATGACCGAACCATAGCCGACTTCTGAGGCGGTATTAAAAATAGGTAAAAAGGATGAGGAGACACCCTGTTGAATTGAATTTTTAATATCGATAATAGACTTCCAGTTCAAAACAATAATGCTTAAACAAGCCAGCACCAATGCGCATATGATTGCCCATAATCCAATCACTGAATTGAGCGAAGTATTCCCAAATTGATCCGTGGCTAAATAGGCAGTGTCCAGTGACGGTAAAATCAGTTTTGTGAGTACTAAGTTGCTCACAATCACAATAAAAATTGGAGCAAATGCGACCATAAGACTTGGTTTGGCAGATATTGAATTCTGTTCAAGATGATTCTCGATATGGTTTCCATATCCTTCATTACTCAGATCTGCTTTTTTTACCCGTCTATTGAGCCACCACATGCCAGTGATCAAAATAAAGATAGATGCTAAAACACCAAGTCCAGGTGCAGCATAGAGATCAGTATTAAAAAAAGGCATTGGAATTGCATTTTGAATTGCCGGCGTGCCAGGTAATGCGGTCATGGTAAAGGTGAGTGCACCTAGCATAATTGCTGCTGGGATGAGGCGTTTAGGAATACCAAGCTCTTTAAATAATGCCGAGGCAATTGGAAAGACGGCAAAACCAACAACAAAAAGTGAAACGCCTCCATAGGTTAAAATTGCACAAGACAGAACAATAGACAGCATGGCTCTATGGTGTCCGAGTTTTTCAACAAAGAAATTGGCAATGGTTTGTGCAGAGCCAGAATCTTCCATTAATTTTCCAAATACCGCACCTAGTAAAAATAGAGGAAAGTATTTGATGATATAACCGCCTAAACCTGTCATAAACACTTGGGAATAAAACCCAAGGAGTTGATTGCTGAGACCGCTCCATGCGACAGCAAATAATGCCAGTAAGGGTGCAAGTACAATTACGCTAAATCCTTTATATGCTAAATACATCAACAATATTAAGGACAAGACTATTCCGATTAGTCCTACCATTTTATACACCTGTTTTTGTAGTTTTGTATAATGATACGAAACGTATCATTATTAATGTATATAATTTAATCGAGTTGAAGTCAAGCGCCGAAAGCAGCGTGAATATGAAAGATGGCAAACCATTTTTTGTATTTGAAATTTTGGGGGCATTCGGGAGATTTTTAATCCTATGAATAAAATTATCTTTGATTGAATACTTATAAGTTATTTAATTTAATAGGATTTACTTTGAAATGAATCTATATGCCTAAAATATGAATTAAATCTCAAAAAAACAAAAAATTATTAAACAAATCACCTAAAAGGCAAAAAAAGAGATAAAAACCATTTTTTTATTTACAACGTTTAATCAATTGGTAATAATCCACCTGATTTTTTTACTATTTATTTAATATGAACCTAAAAAAAATGAAAAAAAACCAAATATTCATTATGTTAAGTTTACTTGGAACATCCATTTATGCTGCAGAACCGCCGTCGAGTATTGTCTTAGAGGCCGATGCTATACAGCGTCAACAACAACGTGATGAAGCCTTACAGAAACAAATACAACCCGAGTCATCCGTTCAGACGGGCTTAGAACAGCAATTACAAATCAAACCGCAGCTTCAGTTTCTGAAATCACACAGCGAAGAGGTTTGTTTTGAAATCAAAAAGTTTGTACTGATTGGCGAAGATGCTCGTCAGTTTACTTTTGCCATGCGTCCAGTGACACAAGGTCAATATAATTTGATTGGGCGCTGTATTGGAGTACAAGGGCTCAATCAAGCCTTGGATTTGATCCAGAACCGCCTGATTAGTCATGGCTATGTCACAACACGAATGTTATTGCCACAACAAAATATTGCTTCGGGCACAATTCAACTTAAAGTGGTTGCGGGTAAGGTCGATCAAATTCAATTTGTTGAAGGCACCTCAAAACGTGCACATAAATTTAATGCCTTACCAGTGAAATCAGGCGATATTCTCAATCTACGTAATATTGAACAAGGCTTAGAAAATTTTAAACGTGTGCCAACGGTGGAAGCAGATTTTAAGATTAAGCCTTCCGAGCAAAGAACTGAGCCTGGCTATAGTGATTTGGAATTGGCTTGGCAGCAATCCAAACCTTATCGTCTGCATTTGGGTGTTGATGATGCAGGATCAGATTCAACTGGTAAATATCAAGGTACTGCAACCTTATCTTTAGATAACCTATTGACTGCCAATGACCTGTTCTATGGTAGCTATAACCATGACCTTGGTGGTGGAGACGCTGGTAAACGTGGTACCGATGGTTTTTACCTCAGTTATAGTATTCCTTACCAGTACTGGTTATTGAATACCAGTTATAGTCAATCCAATTATAATCAGACGGTCGCTGGGGCGAACCAAAGTTATAACTATAGCGGTAAAAGTAAGTTGATTGGTGCTGATCTCTCGCGTGTGTTGTATCGAGATGCCAAACGGAAGACTTCAGCCAGTGTCGGTGGTTGGTATCGTGAGTCGCAGAACTTTATCAATGATGTTGAAGTAGAAGTACAGCGTCGAAAAACGGCGGGCTGGAAAGCTAGCTTAGATCATAGTGAATATTTAGCCAATGCCACGCTGACGGGTAATGTCACCTATAAACGCGGTACGGGTGCATTTAGTGCAATGCGTGCACCAGAAGAACAATTTAATGAAGCATATACCCGTGTCGGTATTTTACAGGCCAATGCCAGTTTGCAAGTGCCATTCCAAGTCGGTCAGCAGAACTTACAATATTTGGCTGAGTGGCGCATGCAGCACAGTAACAAACCACTGACACCGCAAGACCGCTTCTCGATTGGTAACCGTTATACCGTGCGCGGTTATGATGGTGAACAAACGTTGATGGCCGATAATGGCTTCTTGGTTCGCAATGAACTGAGTGGCCCGATTGCGAAACTTCCGATGCAATGGTACAGCGGCATTGATTATGGTGAGGTGGGCGGGACCACTGCACACTATCCAAATCCATTGGTTGGCACCAGTTTGCTGGGTGCGGTTGTGGGCTTACGTGGACAGGTATTTAAGTCGGTCAGCTATGACGCATTTGTCGGTGCGCCGTTGAAAAAGCCAGAATATTTTAAAACCGATGATTTTACGACAGGTTTTAGTGTGAACTGGATGTACTAGTCCGCACTTTTGTTTTTTTTTTTGAATTAATTAATTAGGGTCTGTTGAATATTCATAAATGAGATGCGTTGTCGGCTAAAATTGAATCAGACAAGGCGTGAAACGTAGGTAATAGCAAGCTCTTATCAAGTTTCATAACGCAGTATGAGGCAATTTTAGCTACAACCCGGAGGGACAGATCAGTTTTCTGCCATTTCTGCGTTGAGCGTTATTCATTTAGAATGACTAAATATCATAACGCTCGCCTTGAACTGTCTAAAAAACTGATACTGTCGCAACCATAGATGAAAGTTCAACAGACCCTAAATAAAGATTGGGTATTTAGGTATGAATAAGAATCGATATCGCGTTATTTTTAGCCAAGCACGTGGCATGTTTATAGCGGTTGCTGAAATTGTAAAAAGTCGAACCAAGACCGCTGGGCAAAGTGGCGCGGTGGCAACAGATGTGAGCGTACCATCCGCTATTCATACCTATAAGAAACTGAATCCACTTAATTTTGCCGTGATCAGTATGCTGGGCGCAGTGGTCTATACCATGCCATTAAGCAGTATTGCCAATACCCAGATTATTGCAGATCGTTCGGCACCAGCCAATCAACAACCGCAAATTCTCAATTCTGCCAATGGTACGGTACAGGTTAATATCCAGACCCCGAGTGCAGGTGGCGTATCGCGGAATACCTATAAGCAATTCGACGTCGGCCAAGAAGGCGCGATCTTAAACAATGCACGCAATAATACTCAAACCCAAATCGGCGGTTGGGTGCAAGGTAACGCCAATTTGGCTAGAGGTGAAGCTAAGGTTATTCTCAATGAGGTCAATAGTAGTAACCCAAGCCAACTCAGAGGCTACCTTGAAGTTGCAGGAAAATCGGCACAAGTGGTGATTGCCAACCCAGCAGGTCTAGTGTGTGATGGTTGTGGCGTGATTAATGCCGATCGCTTTACCTTAACCACGGGTCAAGCGGTGATGAATCAAGGTTATCTGGAATCTTTCCGAGTGCGTGAAGGCCAAGTCACGATTGAAGGCAAAGGCCTAAATGGTAGTCTTACCCCATTTACAGATGTCTATGCGCAATCATTGAAAGTGAATGCAGGCTTATATGCCAAAGAACTCAATGTCGTGTTAGGCCAAAATGATATTCAAGTCAAAGACCAAACGACACCAGAATACACACCAAAGTCAAATGCGAATGGTTCAGCAAGCAACTCGTCAGGCTTTGCATTGGATGTTGGGAAATTGGGTGGCATGTATGCTGGCAAGATTTTCTTGGTGGGGACTGAACAAGGACTCGGAGTACGTAATGCGGGTTCGATCAGTAGTACTGAGTCAACTTTAAAGCTGAATGCCAATGGGGATTTGATCAACCAAGGCAATATTGTTGCGGCTAAAGATCAAATAGAGCTTAAAGCTAAGAATATTGAAAACACAGGCAATATCAGTAGTACTCAAAATAAGATTCAGTTACAGGCCACGGACATTAAAAATGCGGGTCTGATTGCTAGTCAGGATGAAATCAAGCTGGATGCCCTAGGCAATATCAATAACAATCAAGGTGTGATCAATGCTGGACGTTTGGAGTTAAGGGCCAAAAAATTAAGTAATGAAAAGGGCCAAATTGAACAAGTAGGTGGTTCCAAGCTTAATATCACAGCCCAAAGTCTAGATAATCAGCTAGGTCGAATTGGTCGTGCAGTACAAGACTCCACGAACGGCAATAGTGGTTCAGACAATAATACAGCACCGCCAACTGTTAAAAATCCGGGACAAAACAGCAGTGCACAGGATGCCAGCAAGGTTGAGGTGGTTGCACCGACCGATGTGCAGCCGAAAACCTTTGCCGATGGCGTGATTCAGGTTGAAAATCAGCTCAACAACCAAAGTGGTAAGATCAGCAATAACAATGATCTGACACTGACGGTTCGGGACAAGATCAACAATAGCGGTGGGGAATTACAACTGCCTGAATTGAAATTTGCAGGGCAGGAATTTGAAAACCAAGGCGGTAAGCTTTCTGCCAACCAGATTGATATTCAAGCCAGCAAGGTCAATAACCAGCAAGGCCAGTTAAACGCGGTTCAAGCCTTGGATATTCGCTCACAACAGTTAAATAACCAAGCGGGCAGTATTCAGAGTCAACAGGCACTGAAGATTGACAGCAAGAATATCAATAACCAAGAAGGGAAATTGCTTGCAGTAAGCAATGTCGAGTTGCAAACGAAGCAACTGAATAACCAGAAAGGTGTAATTGCATCGACCAAGCAAGATGTTGCAATCAAGGCGGATCGGCTCGATAACAGCGCGGGGCAAATTCCAGGGCAGCATTTAAGTATTGAATCGCAGCAGATCAATAACCAAAGCGGCATGCTTCAAAGTCAAAGCAAAGATTTAGTGCTAAAAGCCACGCACATTGAGAATGGCATCAGTAAAGATACAGCGGGCAATATCATTGCTGCGAAAAACCTGAACATTCAAAGCCAGCAATTGAAAAATACAGGGCAAATATACGCGGGGGACTCGGCACAGTTGCATGTCAGTCAGTTACAGCAGCATGGGCAGCTTGCGGCACAAAATCAGATTAAGGTTCAAGCCGAGCAGATTCAGAGCAATGCCGATAGTGTTTGGGCAGCAGGTCTGAGTGCTGATGGTAAACTCAATAACGATGCGGCCACACTTGAGATCACGGCACAAGATGTACAAATTGCAGGCAAATTATTGGCTGGTGCACACGCCTCAGTCAAGGCTAGCAATACCGCCGATCTGAGTGATAGTGCAGCGCAAGCCAAGAAGATTCAGGTTGAGACAACAGCGTTAAAGACCAATCGTGCCAAATTCATTGTCGAGCAACAGTTAAATCTAAAAGCCAGCCAAAGTATTGAAAATGAGCAAGGACAATACAGCGCAACGGATATCCAACTCGACACCCAAAAACTCAATAACAATAAAGGCTTGATCCAGCATACGGGCACAGGTGATTTTACCCTGAATATTGCAGACCGTATTGATAACAATGCAGGGAAAATTATCAGTAATGCTGCCCATACCGAAATCAAGACCAAGAATTTGAGCTCGATAGACGGTGCAATCCTGCATGCGGGAGATCAGCAGCTCAAGATTACTGCACAAGATTTACAAGGCCAGCAAGGCAAGATTCAAAGCAATGGCAATATGCAGCTTGAACTGGGTTCGGCCAATCTCGACCGTGCGACCACCTCAGCTAAAAGTATTGAACTGCGTGCCGACAGTTTGAGCCATCAAAAAGGCCAAATGCTGCAAACAGCCGAAGATGGCAGTTTACAGCTCACGGTGAACAAAGACCTCAATAACCGTGAAGGCGAGATTAGTGCCGCTGGCAACAGCAGCATCAAGGCACAAAGCCTGAATAATCAGACTGGGAAAATACTGAGTAATGCTCAGTTGGATCTAAGTGTAACTGATCTGAATAATGAGTCAGGGACGATTTATGCCGAT
Source organism: Acinetobacter sp. Ac_5812 (assembly GCF_013072695.1). GTDB lineage: Bacteria > Pseudomonadota > Gammaproteobacteria > Pseudomonadales > Moraxellaceae > Acinetobacter. The sequence continues at coordinate 789,772 of NZ_LXUK01000022.1, read as the reverse complement.
AAAAAACTCAATATTGAGGTCAAACAAGGGCTAAATAATCAGCAGGGTTTAATTGCTTCACAACAGGCATTAGCGTTAAAGGCACAAGATTTAAATAACCAAAAAGGGCAGATTCAATCTGGGCAAGCGAGTGTGAACCTGAATGTGGCAGGTTCGCTCAACAATCAGGCTGGAACCATACAGTCAGCGCAGGTTTTGCAACTGAATACAGCGCAGTTAGATAATCGGGCTGGGAAACTGATTGCAGGTTCGGACGCCGTGTTGAATGCTGCACAATTGAATAACCAATCTGGAACCATTTACGCCAAAAAACAGTTGGATCTTCATGTCGCAGGGACTACGGATAACAGTGCTGGGGTGATTGCAGCCGAGCAAGCGCTGAATCTGACCTCCAACCAACTCTTGAATCATGCAGGGCAAATCCGTTCAGAAAATGCCGATCTGAATTTAACGATCAACCAGGACGTTCAAAACGATACTGGCTTAATTGCAGCCGCTAAAAATCTAAACCTAACTGCACAGCATGTCAGTTCCAAACAAGGCAAAATACAAGCGGGTGGATCGAGCAAATTACAGCTCAAGAGCTTAGATAATACTGAGGGTGTTGTTTATGCAGCTGAACAGATGGAGCTGACAGCCAAGGAATCGTTAAACAATCAAAAAGGGAGCATTGCCGCAGAGAAACAAGCTGATTTACAGGCAGGAACGATCAACAATGAAGCAGGACAAATTCGTTCCCAGCAAGACCAGTTAACGCTCAATGTCCAAAATGATTTAAATAATTTTTCGGGTGAGATTTCTGCCGCAAAAGACATCAGAATAAAGGCAAAAAACATCGCTAATAAACAAGCTAAAGTGGTTGCGGGTCAATCGCTTCAGGTTGATGCGCAGCAGATTGATAATACCGAAGGTGTGTTATACGCCAAAGCGCAGCAGAATCTTACGGTAAGCGAGCAACTGAATAACCAATCAGGAACTGTTGTTGCGAATCAGCAGCTTCAAGTAAATGCAGGTGCATTGAATAATAATGCAGGAAAAATCCGTTCTGAACAAAATCAGCTGGATCTGTATATCCAGAATCGCTTAGACAACCAATCGGGTGAAATCTTTGCGGGCAGCCATACCAAGATCAATGCCGCTGAATTCAACAACCAGCAAGGCGTGGTGTACAGCAAGCAAGATTTAGGGCTTGATGCGGTACAGCTTAAAAACCAGCAGGGACAGATCTTTGCTGAAGGCCAAGCTCAGCTCAATGTCAAAGGCAGCATTGATAATCATAAAGGTGTCTTGGCAGCCAAGCAGAATCTAGATATTCAAACTGGCGCATTGAATAATCAGGAAGGCACACTTCGTTCGGAAAATGCAGATATGAATGTCCATGCACAAGGGCAGCTGATTAACCAGCAAGGTGATATTTATGCTGGGCAGAACTTAACTCTGAATTCGCTTGGACTAGATAACAGTACTGGACAAATTGCTGCAAAAAATCAGTTGAGTATTAATACCCAACAGCAACAGCTAACGAATCAGCAAGGTAAGATTCTGGCAAAAACGGTTGATTTAAATACAGGGCTTGTGGATAACCAAGCCGGTCTGATTCAAGCCGAGCAGTCTGTTAAAATTAATACCAATCAGCAGGCCTTGCTGAACAATAACTCTGGTGAGCAAGGCGGGATTCTCAGTCAGGGTTCGATTGATCTGAATGTTTCGACACTTGAAAACCAGAAGGGCTATATTGCCTCAATGGATACCCAACAGATCACTGCTCAAAATATTGGCAATCAAGCGGGTCAAATCATTAGCCAGACTGATCTAAACATTCAGCAACAGCAGAATGGTGGAGCAATCCAGAATAATGCGGGGACAATCCAAGCACAGAAAAATCTCAATCTAAGCATAGATCATATTGATAACAGCGGGGCTGGAAGCCAGATTACGGCGGGTGAAAAGCTGACAATTCATGCCAATGACGTGATCAACAGCCAAACCAAAGATGGAAAGTTTGCTGGCGGCTTAAACGCAAAAAATCTTGAGCTTCATGCACAACGCTTAGATAACCAATCTGGTGTGATCCGTGCCAATGATCAGGCTCAACTGAATATTCAAGCCCAGTTGAAGAATCAGGCTGGAACTATAAGCAGTTTAAATCAGTTGCGTATTGGCACTGCGGAGAAAGGCCTGAATATCGATAATACCAGTGGTGAGCTACTGGCAAAAAATCAGTTAGATATTCAAGCCAATGAGTTGGTTAACCAAGGCAAAATCATTAGTGAAGGCAATGTTGAAATTGATTTAAAACAAGATTTTACCCATACTCAAGATGGAAAAATCGGTGCAAATGGCTTACTGAAGTTAAGTACGGAAAAGAATATTATCAATCGGTCTGAGTTGACGGCTGGCCAGAAAATCATTCTGAATGCACAAAACATTGATAACCAGAAAGATGCAACTATTTCAGCAAATGAACTGCATTTGCTTGCTCAAAATACAGTACATAACCAAGGTTTGATTAATGGTGGTGACCTGACCCATATTCAGGCAAATCGTGTCTGGAATGATGGTGCGCGGATTTATGGTACACATGTTGCGATTCAGGCCAATACGCTAGATAACCAGAGTAATCTTGCAGGTACAGGCGCAGTTATTGCTTCTCGTGGAGATATGGATCTCGGTATAGGAACGTTGAATAACCGTTCAGGTGGAAAGGTCAAGGACAATGGGCGAGACAATGCCTGGATTTTCAGTGCCGGTAATTTAAATATTGGTGGCAGCCTAGACAGTAACCTAAAAGCACAAGGCAGTGCAGATAAAATCTACAATGGCAGTGCGGTTATTGAATCAATTGGAGATATGCATTTAGGCGCTCATCGTATTGAAAATATGAATGAGAATCTGGTCATTCAATTGATTGAGAAAAACCGAGAACGCGTAACTGAATATGGAAAAGATGGGCAAACATGGGACTCAAAAGATGTTCGCCTAGGAAAATCAAAACGTGGCTTGAGCAATGCGATCCTATTTGTCCCAGACGTAGAAGGTGGCACTGCAACACGTGAAATCGGTGAGGATTGGACCAGATATGAGTTTACCAAAGTTCATAGTGCAGACGAAGTCCAGTCCACCAGTCCTGGGCTGATTATTGCAGGTGGTAATCTGAGTTTTTCACCTGATGCAAATTTCCTGAATAAGGACAGTCAGGTACTTGTGGGTCAGTCTATCTTGAATGGTGTTGGTTCGATTACCAATGAAAGTACGGATTTACGCAATATTGATAAAGTTGAAAATGGGACCAGCCAATGGCACTCTGTGGGTTGGAATAGGCTAAAAACCAAACATAAACATAAGTGGGGAAGCAAAGTTAATTATCAACCTTCGGATGTTGTGACCACACAACCAATCCGTTTAGGTGAGATTAAAGAACATACGCTGAATACATCAACCAATCCGACTGAGAATATTAAACAGCAATCCATCCAGCAACACGTTGATCAGGCACAAACTGGCAATCAAGCGCAACGAGACAATCAACACAGCCAAAACCAGCAGATTGATGTCAATGCAGGTCAAGTCACTTCAGACCTTGAGGTGACGATCAAGAAACCTGATGGACTGAATGCATTAAATGTTGACAGCAAAGCAGAGCTTGAGGGTGGACAGCAACAAAATGTAGATGAGGTTAAAAGTACTCAATTAGATGGAGTGAAAAAAGATGCATCCGCGATTCATCAATCGGATGATGTCACGGTAAGAACCATTACACAAGATCATATTCGTTTACCTAGCAATGCCTTGTTGATTACAACGAAAGACAGCCAAGCTCAGCATTTGGTTGAAACAGACCCGGCCTTTACCAATTATAAGAAATGGCTTTCGTCAGACCATATGATTAAAGCGCTCGGTTTAGACCCTGCATTACAGCAAAAACGTCTGGGTGACGGTTATTATGAACAGCGTTTGGTGCAAGATCAGGTTGCAAAATTAACGGGCCGACGTTTCCTTGATGGCTATGGTTCAGATGAAGATCAATATAAGGCCTTGATGAATAATGGTGCATCATTTGCGAAGCAGTACAAATTAAAACCAGGGATTGCTTTAACTCCTGAACAGATTGCTCAGCTCACCAGTGATATTGTCTGGCTTGAAGAAAAGACCATTATTTTAGCAGATGGAAGCAGCACCAAAGCCCTTGTTCCACAGGTGTATGTGAAAGCACGTGTCGGTGATCTGAGAGGCGATGGTACGCTGATTTCAGCGGATTCGATTCAGTTGGATGTTAAAGACAATGTGATTAACTCAGGGACTATAGCTGGGCGCCAAGCGGTTGTCTTAAATGCTGAAAATATTGATGTACTCAATGGTCGCATCCAAGCCAACCAAGTTGGATTAACCACTAAAAAAGATCTCAATATTATTGGTGGGCAAATTCATGCTCAGGATAAGGTTGACTTAAATGTGGGGAATAATCTCAACTTAAGCAGTTCAACCCAAAGCAGTGAAAACAAGATTGGGGAAAGCTTATTTACCCGTACCGGTATTGATCGTGTGGCGGGGATCTACACCAAAGCACCTTCAGAGATTAAAACAATTGATTCAGAAAACCTCAAAACTTCGATCTCGGTTCGTGTCGGTGGTGATGCAACGATTAAAGGGGCTGAAATCCTGAACCAAACAGGACATACCCGTATTGAAAGCCAAGGCAACTTGAATATTGGTGCGATTCAGACCGAGGTCAACAATCATGGCTATGTTGATAATAAGAACTACAACCAGTCTATTCGTCGAAATGATCAAGGCAGCAAAATATCTGGCTTAGGAAGTATTGACCTGAGTGCAAATAAAATTGATGGTAAAGCGGTCAACCTTGAGAGCAGATCAGGCAACATTTTACTCAATGCTCAACAAGGTATTCAGCTTGAAAATGGTAATAACCTTCATTCAACAGATACATCTAGTACAGGTAAATCTGGTGGATTATTGGGTGGTAAGACAGAACATAGTGAGCAATGGTCATCGAGTCAGTCTATCGCCAATCAGATCAAGGCGGGGGGCAATATTGTCCTGAATACCAAGCAAGGTGATATTCAAGCGACACATTTGAAAGCTGAAGCGGGTAAGGATATAAAAATTCAAGCTCAGCAAGGTAATGTTGTATTAAATTCGACTATTAATGAAACAAGTCAAAGTATCGCTTCTTCAAGTACAGATGCGATTAAATATAAAAACCGTCAATCTGGATTTGTGCAGCAAGAGATTGCCCAGACTGAGTTAAAAGCTGGACAGAATGTTGATATCAATGCCAGTAAAAACATTATCTTAGAAGCAAATAAAGTTGAAGCGGGTAAAAATATCATCGTGGGTAATACCTTGATGGAGCGTCAGTCTGACGGCCAACTCAAGGCGAAAGACGGCTCAACAATGCCTGAAAATGTCACTTTGAATACGCTCGAGACCCAGAATAAACAATGGGATGAGCAACAAGAAGGTTATCGAGGGATTGCCAAGGAGTTAATCAAATCAGTTGCTATTGGGGCAACTGGCCTAGGGTTAAATAAGAAAATTAGCGTCGGCTCATCTTCATCAGAGCGTACAGAAAAGACCCTGCAACAAGGCAATACACTCACTGCTGAAAATATTGCGATTGGTTCAGCCAATAATACTACGATCACCAGTGGTAACTTGACTGCTGATAATGTTCACTTATCTGGTAAGAAAGTCACCCTAGATGCAGCGAAGGAAACAGAAAAACAGAGCATTGCTAAAGGTGAGGAAACTGTTCAAGGGCTCGGAGTTAAGTTAAATAAAGATAATATCCGTCTTGGTGGTTTTGTTACAGAAGATACTGAGCAAACTACGACAACAACCAAAACCACGCATAAATCTGGTGAGATCAATGCGAAGAACTTAAGCATTGAAGGCACTGAAGGGGTTGATCTACGCGGACAAAATATAAAAGCCACTGGAGATACCGTGATTGATCATGGTCGTGGTGAGCTTAATATTGGTGGTTATGAAAATACCACCACGATTGAAGAAAAAACCAAAACTGAAACAATCAGCACGGAAGTAGGTGTTCGTAACGCTTACTTAGATGCAGCCAACGCGTTGATTGCAGTCAAAGATGCAATGAAGGCACTCTCTCAAGCAAAAGACGCCTATAACAAGGCTGAGAAAGACTATGCTGCGGGGCGAATTACCAAACAAGCTCTAAATGACAGTAAAGCCAATATTGCGATGGCAACAACCAATCTAGCGACTGCTCAGATTGCAGCAGGTGCAGCAGCGGCAGGTGCAGCCGCCGCAGGCTCGACCAGTTTTGGGACAGGCTTTACAATTGGTGCCAATGGCGAGCGTATTAAAACAGAAAGTACGACTAAGTCCTTAGAGACACAATGGCAAGGTAGTAATCTTGAACTCAACAATTTAACCCTGAAGTCAGAAGGGCAAAATGCCAATATTCAGGGCAGTAATTTACGTGCGACAGGGACAACAACTTTTGATGGCACCAAAGATCTGAATATTACTGCGGGCACAGAACGTACTCAGCAGGAAAGTAAGACTAAAACTGAAAACCAAAAAATCACGATCAGCTCAGGGGGTGGCGGTAGTGCATCGATTGGTAAGCAAGACAGTCAGTCTCAAAGTCAAAGCCTCAACCATGTAAACAGCCAAGTTGAGCTGAATAAGGTTTCGGGTAGCTTAAACAACTTGAATATCAAAGGTGGATCGGTCTCTATACAGGATAGAGGCAATCTACAAGTGAACAATATTCATGTTGAAAGCTTGCAAGATACAGCACAGAGCAGTAACAGCAGTAAAGGAGGGTCAATTGGCGGTGGTACTTCAGGTAATGTCACGCTAGGCGTAAATCAAAGCAAAGGGAACAGTGACAGTGCATGGGTGAATAACCAAAGTACATTATTGATTGGTAATGCTCAAAATGATGCCGATCTCGATGCAATGGGTGTGAAGAAAGTCATTAACGTTGGTGGTGTCATTGCTAATGCCAGCAAGCAAACTGATGGCACATTGCAAGATCATGGCAAACTTAACTTTAGGGGTGAGCTTGAGCTAAAAGATATTCAGGATCATAGCAACAATAAGCAAAGTGGTTTTGATCTCTCTACGTCGGTTGGTAAGTCAACCAAAGGATTGGATCAAAACAGCAGTAAGTTCCCGAATGGCTCAACTACAATTGGAGTGAATCGTAGCGGTCAAGAAATAGAACAAACGACAAAAGCGACTATGGGACAAGGTTCAATTAAAAATGTCGTTGAGAGTACCAATCGAGACATCAACGCGACACAAGAGATTACCCGTGATCAAACCACAGGTATGTTAGATGGTTCAGTCACGGTTGATCATCGTTTATTGACAGAGAGTGGTCGTGCTCAGATCATTGAACAGCAGAAAGATTTGCCAGAGAATTTAAAGCAAGCAACACAACAAATAAAAAATGATGTTGAAAAATTAGCTTTAAAACTACCTGATTCGAAAATTCAAAATAAAATAATCACTTCTCTTAACCAAATGGTTGGAGGAGATATGATTGCTGATGCATACAAAGAGTTCTTAAAGAATGGAGGATCAAAAGAAGAATTTTTTGTTGTAGCAAATAATTCGTATGCACAGAATTATATTAAGGATTTAGCGGAAGCAAATGAAAAAATACAAGAATTGGAGTCTAAGGGATATAGTTTAGAACAAATATTAAATACGAGCATTGCTTCAGTAGGTGATACTAATGTGATTTCGGTAGAAGGTCAGCATAAGGTTAATTTAACAACAGATACTACGATTGGTATGCAGTTGTTAACGGCCTCATATGGATTATCGAAAGGATATTCTGATTTTCAGCAGGAAATGAATCAGAAATATGGAGTAGAGATTGATCCTGAAACACTTTCTCTTGTCATAGGAACGATACTAACAGGTCCTGCTAAAACTGTTGCAAATGTTCTACTTTCTAGTCAATACGGGCAATACATCCAAAAAGCCAAGGATACTGGTGTTGATCTTGTTTCAACAAGCATAACAGCAATATCGTATGGTACAGATACAAATGTTATTTCTACGTATACGAATCCAGAGTTAAGGGATCAAATAAGTAAAGAGTCTGTTGAGACACAAGAATGGTCCAAGGATGTAAGTGAGAGTAAGGAAGGAGCAAAATTTTTAACAAACATCATTGCAGGGATTGTAGTTGGTGGGGTAGGAAAGGGTGTTGTTAAAGGGAAGGACTCTGAATTTGACATATCTAAGTCAGGGTTTGAAATAGGTGGGGTAAAAAAAGATCCTGTTAAAGAGTTAGAGGTAGGTTCATATAAGGAGCTTAAATCTAGAGCACAAGTTGGAGATGGGTTAGAACATGACCATATTCCATCATTCGCCGCATTGAAAAAAGCTAAAGAAAATGAGCTAGGACGTAAATTAACGGATAATGAAGCAAAAACGCTATATAATGAGGCAACAGTTATTGAGGTTACTAAAGATACCCATAAAGCAGGTAGAACACATAGTGGTAAAAATACAACTGAGCAAATAGCAAAAGATGCTCAGAATTTATGCGAGGCTCAACGCTGTGATATTGATGTATTACGGCAAAACCTTTTAGATCGAGGGCATAGTAAGAAAGCTGTTGATGACGCGATCTTAAAGCTAACTGAGAGAAATAAAGATAAGGGGATTCATTAGTGGATAAGCTAAGTGGAGAAATTGTTATATTTATAAATAGTCTTGGTTTGGTTCAAGGCGATGATGAAATGTTACATTCAATAATGTTAATTGGTACTAGTTTTGAATATGATGAATCAGATTTTGAAGATAGCTCTTATTATCGTTTCTTTAAAAGTGGGGTTGAGTATCTATTTGAAGAAAAGAAATTATCTGCAATATTTTTTTTCATTAAACCAAATGATGAATATAGTTCATATTCAAGAAAAGACTATTTAATAGATGGATTAAGTTTAAGTGCGACAAAAGAAGAGGTTACTAAAGCTTTTGGTCTGCCGATTTTTTCTGGAACTAATTGGATCAAATATAAAATAGATGATCATAGATATATCCACTTTGAGTTTGAACAAGAACTAGGATTAAAGCAAATAACATTAGGTCTTTTTGAATAAAATATAGTCTCATTATTAATGGGTTTATTTAAAAAGCATGTCAATATGACATGCTTTTTTATTAGATCTTGATATTTATACGTCAGTTGGTAATTTCATAAATCTAGAGTACAAGTTTGAAATGGCTTAGAACATGATCATATTCCGTCATTCGCTGCATTAAAAAAACAAAAGAAAATGAGCTAGGACGTAAATTAACGGATAATGAGGCAAAAACGTTATATAATGAGGCAACAGTTATTGAGGTTACTAAAGATACCCATAAAGCAGGTAGAACACATTCTGGTAAAAATACTTCTGCTCAAATAGAGAAAGATGCTCAGAATTTATGTGAAGCCCAGAGATGTGATCTAGATGTTTTAAGAAAAAATTTAGAAAATAAAGGTTTTGATCGCAAGAGTGTTGATGAAGCAATTAAAAATGTTATTGAGCGTAATAAAGATAGAGGTATCAATTAAATGAACTTACTAGGTAATGTAAATATTTTTTTAGATAGTATTGGGCGATCAATACCAGATAAAATAATATTAGATGCAGTTAGTGTTATTGCCATGGATTTTGAAACCTCAATAACTAATTTTGATGGAGAGAAATTATCATATTGGGAGTTTTTTAAAAGAGGGGTTACTTTTCAGTTTGATGAAAATGATACTCTTAAGGTAATTTTTATATATATTCAGAATAATGAGGAGTATGTGAAATATCCTTTTTTGGATGATTTGATTTTTAATGTTAACTATGATTCAACAAAATCTGACATTGAAAAGTTGCTAGGTATCCCTGAAAAAAAAGGCCAGAAATGGATTAAGTATGAAATGGAAAATAAATATTTGCATTTTGAGTTTGGATTTGATAATAAATTAAGTTTGATAACAATAGGTAGCCTAAAAAGGTGAGTGGAAATTAATTAAGATGATTTTTTGAATTAAATAAGTAAAAAATTTAAGACCTTATGTAAAAAAATGTTTTAAATTGAAAATTATAACTAGAGTAAATCTATGATTAATTTAAAAAGCATGTCAATAATGGCATGCTTTTTTATAGGTTTTTTATATATCTAGTTAGATAATGTAGTGGTCAAGAAAACTTAGACATCTTTTAAGAGGTTTGATTAAAAAAACATCTTTCCTTTTCCACATAGGCTAGGTATAGATTAAAAGCATGTGGTCGGATATTTCGATAATCCCCCAAAATATAGTCAGCCACTTGCTGTTGGGCTTGCTGTAAATCGATATGTCGTGACTGTAAAAAACTGTGTAAACGCTTAAACTATTCCTCACGCTATTGAGGGCAACACAGGTGTTTACCATGAAAGATAAGGTGTATCTCATGCAGGTGAAGCATCTTTAAATAGAGGTAAGTAATAATTTTATGGAAATTAAGTCTTATCGGGATTATGGTACTATAGACCCATCTATTATTTCAGAGTTTGCGTTGAAATTTGGTGTTAACTTTCCTAAGAGTTATATCGAATTATTGTCTAAACACAATGCAATTAGACCATTACTAGAAAACTTCGACTATCAAGAGGATAATGGTGATGTTAGTGTTTTGGATGTATCATTTTATGGCTATGGCTATGGCTATGGCTATGGCTATGGCTATGGCTATGGCTATGGTTATGAAGAAATATTGGTTTATGATGAAAGTGATTTGTATAAATTTCAAAACTCTATGCAGCCATCTAATGCAATAGAAATTAATCAGCCAGATGAATATAGTTATAATGGGGTTATCGTAATTGGTGAATCTGCTGGAGGAGACTATATAGCATTTGATTATCGTTATAATATAGCAACGGATAATCCTCCAATAGTTGTTATGTATCATGATGATTATATAGAAGATGAAAATGGTAATTCTAAGATGCGTATTATTAAAGTGACAGAAAATTTTGATGATTTTTTAAAATTACTCCATGATTAGTACTTAGTTTGTTATTTATAAAAAGCCATTTAAAAATTAATGGCTTTTTATTTTGATGGTTGAGGTTTAAATGTAAGTAATGGAAAGAATTATGGGAATTTATCGAGATAATGGTCAAAATTCACTAGATGAAATTGTTAAAGCTCAAAATCAAATTGGATATGCTTTTCCAAAATATTACATCAATTTGATAAAGGATCATGATGCTGTAATATTTGAGAAAAATATTTTTGATTTCATAAATATCTACAATAAACCTGATGAGAGAGATCTAAACTTCTTAAGTTTTAAAGATAATCATTCAGATGGGAATATTTTGAGAGAGCAAGAGAATATTTCTGACCTGAATAATTATGGTGTGGAGCATCTTGTTATTTTTGGTATATGTGCGAATGGAGATTATATCTGTTTTGATTATAGAGATAATGCAGAAAGCTTAGACCCTAAAGTAGTATTAGTATATCATGATGATTTTGTCGATGATAAAAGTGGGAAAAGCTCAATGGTGGTAAATAATGTTGCCGCTAACTTTGATGATTTTTTAAATTTACTCCATGAATAGTATTTAATTGGTGATTCATAAAAAAGCCATTTGAAATTAATGGCTTTTTTATTTTGATGGTTGAAGTTTAAATATAAGTAAAATTCTGTACAGCAAGGAAGAATCGGGCAACAAGAAGGTAGTATGAATGGTACTGTTGGTCGTTTTGAGTGGATAGTTGATCCTAAATTAGGTAGGGTCTCGCATATAATTTTTATTCCAAATGGTAAAATTACAGGGGCGCCAACTAACCCATGATAACTCAAGCATATGAAAAACTTAAACAGCTTAATTTTGATGATTTTGGAACTATCTATATTGGATATATAGGAGTTCCAGAATATGGTTGTTTAAGTAATGAGATGGTAAGTAGTTTTGTCGAAGATTATTTTCTAAGGACAGAAGTTGTTGCCCACGAATTAACTGAAGTCTTAAATGAATTGTTAGTTATAGATAAATATACTTCGAAAGATGATGTTCTGAATCTGTTGAGAAAAGTAGTAAATACTTTAAATATTGATATTTCAAAATCGTCTCATAAGTGGTTATTAGTTTGTTTGGACTTGAAGCTTAACGGGCTGAGCTTAGACCCAGTGTATGGCTTATTAGAGTTATCAAATTTTTGGATTGATTGGGGACAGCCAAAGAATTCACCACATATGATTCAAGGTGTAAATAATGATGTAGATGCTTCTGATTATTATACTGAAGAAAATTATAAAAGAATGATTTGTATTAATTATGATTGGTTGAATTTGGAATTAAGTAAAGAGAAAAAGAGTTAGATGTAATCATTTTTAGCCGTATTTTTAATGCGGCTTTTTATGTATAGGTTTTGCCTTTGATCTGGAAAGATAGAGTAAAATTTTTAGGAAAGATGCCAGTCAGTGGCAAAAGCGGGTGTGTCATTAGATATGTGTCGGCAGGCTTGTCCGCACCTACTGCGAGTGGCGCAGGGATTGCAGCTTCGACATTGAGTCCAGCGGCAAGCTATGAAATTGGTCAATACTTTAAGGGTAAAGATGCTGAAGGTAGTGCAGCAGGTGGTGCTGAGGCCGCAGCGCCGTTACTTGCCGAGTATTTGTATGGTAAGAAAGCTAAAGATTTGACTACAAACCAGAAAAATTACTCTAGCTCAAGCTGATAGTCATCTTTGGTGACTTTAATTTTAATCTTTTTATACTTTCTTTTATTTGGGTTTAAAGCGGAGTCAGTGACCTCAGCAGCAAAACTCGAATTTCCCATCAAGTCATAATAGGCTTTATAACCAATCAAGATCTTTTGCGGTCTACCACTATGCTCATGACTATAGCTTTCAATGAGTTGAGTTAACTGTTCTAAAATCGAAGTTTGCGTCATGTCTATCTCATTCGCCTACGTAGCTCATAGGCTTAAGCTAATCGAACTTTGTTAAGGAAATAAGACAGGCAGTCTACTCACAATACATTTATTCCTATCAGCTTGAGACCATAGTCTGATTTAGAGATATCGCCAATTATTCTTTAATAGCGACCTTTCATTGGCAGAGCCAAACAGTAATAAAATTACACATAACATAATTCAATTATGTATTGCATAAATTCAGACTTTCTTGTAGCATGAATTTATAGCTGAGAGCCAAGATCAAGAATCATGATTTCTTCATTTGGCTGACTTATGGACGGAAAGGGCTTTAACACGGATGCTTTTACATACTTATAAAAACACCGGTCGCCTTTTCTAATAACGCATGTATAGGTTGATGCTTTTAGATAGCGATTAAGCAATTGAAGAATAAGACCTATACAGAGCATTAAACGGATGAATTTATCTAAATAAGGGAAACTAGATGGACATTTTAGATAACCCATTAGAATTATGTGGTTTTGCTTTTATTGAATTTGTTTCGACGGAAAACGGATTAGATCAAATCTTTGAGACCATCGGTTTTTCTAAAGTCGCAAAGCATAAGTCTAAAAAAGTTTATTTATGGCGTCAGGGTAATATCAACATTATTTTGAACTACCAGCCTGAATCTTATGCTTCATTCTTCTTTAAAGAACATGGTCCTTCAGCCTGTGCAATGGGTTTTAGAACCCGCGATGCAGCCAAAGCATTTACTAAAGCAGTGGAGCTTGGTGCAGAGCCAATGTATTCACAAGCTGGGCCAATGGAACTCAATATCCCTGCGATTAAAGGGATTGGTGGCATGCCAATTTTCCTTGTGGATCGTGATATCTATGAAAATGACTTCGTTTTCTTTGATGATGCGGACAGAAATCCAAAAGGTGCAGGCCTGAACGAAATCGACCATTTAACCCATAACGTCTATAAAGGACGTATGGAGTATTGGGCGAACTTCTATGAAAAAATCTTTAACTTCCAAGAAATTCGCTACTTTGATATCAAAGGCGAATATACAGGTTTAACCTCTAAAGCCTTGACTGCGCCAGATGGCATGATTCGTATTCCACTGAATGAAGATTCAGACAAGGGCAACGGTCAAATCGCAGAGTTCTTGGCAGATTTCAATGGTGAAGGTATTCAGCATATCGCGTTTATTACCGATGACTTGCTTTCAACTTGGGACAAGTTAAAAGGAATCGGCATGCAGTTTATGACCGCGCCGCCTGAAACCTATTATGAAATGTTGAAAGAGCGTTTACCGAATCATGGTGAGCCAACTGAAGAGTTGCAAAAACGCGGTATCTTACTGGATGGCAATACCAAAGACGGTCAGAAAAAGCTGTTATTACAGATTTTCTCGCAAAACATGCTTGGGCCAGTGTTCTTTGAATTTATTCAACGTAAAGATGATGATGGTTTTGGTGAAGGCAACTTCAAGGCACTGTTTGAATCAATCGAACGTGACCAGATCCGCCGTGGTGTGTTAGAAGCAAAGTAATTGCATTCAAATGAAATAAAAAGCCAAGAAGTTCGCTTCTTGGCTTTTTTTATATGGATGAAACATTAACGGGTTTGAATATATTGATTGATTGCTGCAACTTCACGTTTAAACAGTTCTAAGTTCTCGCTGCCGTCATGAACCGAGAAAAACATTTCACTGTCCAGTGCCACAATACAAAATTCCATTGAATGATGCGCATTAAAGATTGGTAGACCCACCGCATTGATTCCCACCAACAAGTCGCCCTGAGCAATCGACATACCGTGTTGCAATACATGTTCTTTTAATACTAAGAATTCATCCCAATCAGTCGGTTTAATCGGATAATGGTTATGAGCCGCTTTTTCCCATTCCGCTTGCATCAACGGCTTAATCACGGCTTCAGGCATATAAGAGGCAAATACACGACCCGCTGCGGAATTGACCAAAGGCATGATTGAACCAACCTTGGTCACGATTGAAATCGGATGGTTGGATTCTATCGATTGAACCACTAAAGGGCCTTTGGGTGACCATTTGCTGATTTGAATACCACAGCCAATCTTGTTTTGTAATTCATAAATCAGGTGCTGAACCAGCTGTAACACATCGGTATGTTGAATACAGTTCAAGCCTAAACGCCATGCTTGATCGCCTAAAGCATATTGACCATCGGTGAGTTGCTTGGCGTAATTCATACGAATCAGACTGACCAGATAACGGTGTACCTTGGCAGGGTGCATATCCAGTTTGCTGGATAGATCTTTTAATATAATGGGCTTGTTGTGTTCTAAAAGGGCATTCAGTACGGCTAAGCCGACCTCAAGTGATTGAACCCCACCAGATAACTTTTCTTCAATCATTCAATAACCCTTAAGCTGCGCGCATTCACGCAGTATTTGTTGCTGTCAATTATGGACAATTTACATCCAGCACATAATGCCTGAGCATCGGGCAAAATAGAAATCATCTTTTTAAATGTATCAAATCGGCGAATTGCATAAGCATACAATTGTTTTTAGAGAGATTGCACGCAATTTTGCTGAGCCTACTATGCCTTAAAAACACACAAAATGCTTTAAATTTAGACCATAAAAAAAGGCATTAGCATTTTACAACGCTAATGCCAATTTCATGGAACTGGATTTTTATGCACCAAGTTCATCTTCGTGTAAGAAATGAGTATGGTGCGGTGCACGTTTGGTGCGACTCCATTCATCTAGCATTTCTAATTTCATTTCTTCGGTAATGCGTGCAATCTTGGCATCGGCATGGACATCATTGTAGGTCAATTCCAGACGATGACCATTTGGATCGAAGAAGTAAATCGAATGGAAGATACCATGGTTGGTGACCCCTAATACCTTGACGTCATTGGCTTCAAGATGTGCTTTTGCTGCCATGAGCGCATCTAGGTCTTCGACTTCAAAAGCAATGTGCTGCACCCATTGTGGTGTATTTTCATCACGACCCATATCGGGTTGAGTCGGCAGTTCAAAGAAGGCCAATACATTGCCTTGGCCCGCATCTAAAAATAAATGCATATACGGGTCAAAAGCTTTGGTGGATGGTACATGGTCTTCTGCAAAAGCCAGAATGAAATCCATATGCAGCATTTTTTTGTACCATTCGACGGTTTCTTTGGCGTCTTTACAGCGATAAGCCACATGGTGAATTTTTTTAATTGCAAAGCTCATGATAAAACTCCTTTTATCTCTATTCCCAATCTGGTTGTTGTTCTGGTGTGGCATTCAAGAATGCGGGAAGGGTTAAGCAATGTTGGTAGATCGACTCAATCTTGGGAAAAGCACTTAAATCAATTTTAAAGCGCTTGGCGTTATAGACTTGAGGAATCAAACAACAATCTGCAAAAGTCGGCTGGGAGCCAAAACAGAATTGCCCATTGGATTGCTGTAATTGCATTTCTAAGCTGTGAAAGCCTTCTAAAATCCAATGTCGGTACCAAAGTGTTTTTTGCTCGTTACTGATTGCAAGATCATTTTGTAGGTACTTCAACACTCTCAAGTTATTGATTGGATGAATGTCACAAGCAATGCTTTGTGCAAAGGCACGGACTTTGGCACGTTGCACCAGATCTTTCGGTAGCAGTGCTTTGGCTGGATAGCGTTCTTCCAGATATTCCAAAATGCTGAGCGACTGGGTAAAGGTCTGATCTTGGTCAAGCAGTGTTGGCACCAACTGACTCGGATTCAGTGCACGATAACTTGCCAGTTGCTGCTCATTTTTAACGAGATGCACTGCTTCAGTTTCATAAGGCAGCGCTTTCAGGTTGAGTGCGATCCGTACCCGATAAGCCGCAGAGCTACGAAAGTAACTATACAGTTTCATAGCGCTCGTCCTTTTGTTCATTAAAACGAAAGTGACGTGCCGGTAAAATGGTATTGGCAACTTCACCAAAACCCACGCGAATGCCATCTTTTTCACAGTAGCCTTTCATCACGACACGGTCACCATCTTCCAAGAAGCCACGCTTTTCACCGTTGGAAAGGTTGAGTGGTTTGGTGGTATTCCACGTCAGTTCCAGTAAGCTGCCATAAGAATCTTCGGTTGGGCCTGAAATCGTGCCTGAACCCATTAAATCGCCGACTTGTACATTACAGCCTGCAATGGTGTGGTGGGTTAGTTGCTGTGACATTGACCAATACATATATTTAAAGTTGGTTTGGCAAATCACATTAGCCTGAGAAGATTGTGGCGTTTGCACTTCAACACTGAGGTGAATGTCATAACTATTGGCGGTGTTTTCTTGTAGATAACCCAATGGTTGTGGCTGTTGTTCTGGACCTTTGACTTTAAATGGTTCAAGCGCTTCCATGGTCACCACCCAAGGTGAAATGGCACTGGCAAAGGTTTTGGCGTTGAAAGGGCCTAAAGGGACATATTCCCATTGTTGAATATCACGTGCTGACCAATCATTTAATAACACCATGCCAAAGATATGTTCCCATGCGTTTTCAATGGCAATCGGCTCGCCCAATTCAGTTGCTTTACCCACGACAAAAGCGGTCTCGAGTTCAAAGTCGAGTTTACGGGTTGCCGAGAACATAGGACGTTCTTCATTCGGTAATTTGATTTGGCCAGAAGGGCGCACAATGTCTTTACCGCTGACAATCACAGAACTGGCACGACCGTTATAGCCGACAGGCAATTCGCTCCAGTTCGGCAAGAGTGCATTTTTAGGATCTCTAAACATGGTGCCGACATTAGTGGCGTGTTCTTTTGATGAATAGAAGTCGGTATAGCCAGGAACATGAATCGGTAAATGTAAAACTACATTTTCTTGTTTAAACAACACTTGCTGACGTAAATCTGCATCATCACGTAAGCTTGGATTTTCCGCAGACAATAAGTTTTGCAAAGTGCTGCGAACCTTATGCCAATTTTGTTTGCCTGTTTCGATGAATTTATTCAGTGTTGGCTGATTAAAGCAGTTTGCTGTCGTGAGCTGTAATAAGCCTTTTTGCTCTAATGCGGCAAGGTCAAGCACCCATTCACCAATTGCAACGCCGACGCGTTTTTCAGCTTGTGCGGTCTCGCTAAAAATACCGTATGGCAAATTATGTATTGTGAAATCTGATTGGGCATCAATCTCAAGAAAAGAAGTTAAATGATGGGCCATGATTCGCTTTCCTTGTCTTTAATTCTGTTGGTCTAATCTCTTTGTTTAGGGAGTATTTTGATTAAGTGGTTGAAAGATAAATTGATATTTAAGTTTTTATCTGCCAATTCTAGTTTACTTAGAGCAAAAATCCCTGCGTCTTCATTTCTATCATACTAAAAATAATTAATTACGCAATACATAATTTAATTACATTATTCATAATATTTGTTATTTATTGAATTTTCTGTTTATATGCGCGGTTATTCGAAAAGTGAATTAATTATTTTTCGAATTAGATATAGGCATTTGTGATTAACTTATGATATACGTAATTTTAGACAGAAAAATTACGCGACACGGATGAGAATAATCATATGTCAAAACAGGAGCAAGGAAACCTGAACCCAGGTTTAAGCAATCGGCATATCCAGCTTATTGCGCTAGGTGGTGCGATTGGCACAGGTTTGTTTCTAGGTATCTCACAATCGATTAAGCTGGCTGGCCCATCGGTCATTCTGGGTTATGCGATTGCAGGGCTTATTGCATTTTTAATGATGCGACAGCTAGGTGAAATGGTGGTACAAGAGCCAGTCAGTGGTTCATTTAGCCATTTTGCTTACAAATACTGGGGCTCATTTGCAGGTTTCATGTCAGGTTGGAACTATTGGGTACTCAATGTTCTGGTCTGTATGGCTGAGCTCACAGCGATTGGGTTATATATTCAATATTGGTGGCCTGAAATCCCGACATGGGTTTCGGCATTGGCCTTTTTTATCTTAATTAACGGTATCAACCTGTTGCATGTCAAGTTTTTTGGTGAAATGGAGTTTTGGTTTTCCATCATCAAAATCTTAGCAATCCTGGCCATGATTGGTTTTGGTTCGTATTTACTTGCAACAGGAACGGCAGGGCCACAAGCTGGAATCAGTAACCTTTGGGCATTGGGTGGATTCTTTCCATTTGGTGTAGAAGGTTTGGTCATGGCAATGGCTGTGATTATCTTTGCTTTTGGTGGAATTGAGTTATTTGGTATTACTGCGGCAGAAGCACGTGATCCTGATAAAACTTTGCCGAAAGCAGTGAATCAAATTATTTATCGTATTTTGATTTTCTATATTGCAACGCTTTTCATCTTATTCGCTTTGTTTCCTTGGAACCAAATGGCACAAGGTGGTAGCCCATTCGTAATGGTCTTTGCATCATTAGATAGCCAAGGCGTCGCAACCATGTTGAACTTTGTGATCTTGACTGCGGCTGTATCTGTTTATAACGGAACCAGCTATTGCAGTAGCCGTATGTTATTGGGCTTGGCCCAACAAGGCAATGCACCTAAGTTCCTTAAGAAAATCAATAAACGTGGTATTCCGACCAATGCTGTGTATGTTTCGGCATTCGTCACCGTACTGTGTGTCTTGTTGAACTATGCATTTCCTGAGAAGGCATTTGGTCTGTTGATGATGCTGGTGGTTGCTGCGATTGTGATTAACTGGGTGGTGATTTCATGGACCCATTTGAAGTTCCGTAAAGCCATGCAAGCACAAGGGCTAACGACTAAGTTCCCAAGTATTGCTTATCCATTCAGTAATTATCTATGCATTATTTTTATGCTGAGTATTCTGGTGGTGATGTCATTGACTGCGGATATGCGTATCGCGGTCATGATGATTCCTGCATGGATTCTGTGTTTGATGCTTGCCTATTATTTGAAGCAGCGGAAATTAAGAAATGCTCAACCAAGTGTGGTGCTGAATACAGATGCTTAAGTTGTAAGTTGATAGTTAAAAAGGGCTGAATTTTCAGCCCTTTTTGTTTTTATGATAGGGAAATTATTTTGAATGAGAAAAACTCATACATCTATTCGTTTTTCTCACTTTTTATTGATTGTTATTTATGAGATTTTATCGAAATTAAAATAATGAAATAATTTATTACATCGATAATAAGTTAATTGAGCAACATCACAAGGAAGTCTGTTTGAACATTTAGCTACCTTTACTTGGACAAGGTGGCTAACACAGGTGTTCGACATGGATAGATAGGATAAACAAGGAGCGCCCATGAGAATTAAACCATTACCACCCATGAACAGTTTGATTGTATTTGAGGCGGCAGCACGCCATCTGAGTTTTACTCAGGCAGCAAATGAACTGAATGTGACTCAAGGTGCAATCAGTCGTCAGATTAGGCAACTCGAAGAATATCTAGGGAAGGAGTTATTTGTCCGTGCCAATCGAAATATTGTTTTAACACCGACTGGCTTACAATATTATCAAACCATATACGGTGCTTTACAGGATGTGTCTCAAGCAACCGCCGAAATTAAAAAATGGCAGGGTGAGCATCAGGTGACTGTTGTTACAACCAATGCTATGGCAGCCTTATGGTTATTGCCTAAAGTGGCGAGTTTTCAACAAAATGAAGGCATTGATTTAAGAATTTTAACCACCGAAAAGATTCTTGACCTGCATAAAATGGATTGTGACTTAGCTTTATTTTATTGCAAAGTACCCCCAATCGAGATGAAAGTTACGCCTTTATTCCCTGAAGAAGTTTTTCCTGTCTGTAGTCCTGCTTATCTTGCTCAATTTCAGGACAAAAGCCCTGAAAATATCTTTGGAAAGAGTTTGTTGTCTTTGGATGAATCGCAAAAGGATTGGGTCAATTGGGCTGAATGGTTTGCTTTGGTGGGATATCCGATGTTCAAGCCTAAAAGCAGAGTCAATATTAATAATTATCCACTGCTCATTCAGGCTGCCATTAATGGGCAGGGCGTAGCTTTGGCATGGGGATCTTTGGTCGATGACTATTTAGAAAGTGGGGCATTGGTTCGTCCTGTTGAAACAGTATTACGTACCCAAGCTAATTTCTGTATGTTAGAACCTACCGATCGAGGGGTTATTCCTTCGACAGTCAAACAGTTCCGTCATTGGCTTTTAGAGCAGTTGCCGGGACAAGTTGGGCAAAAAGGTTTGAATTAATTTGTATTCGTTGGAAAGAGAAAAATTAAAAGAGCTGCGGACTAGTAAATATGATGATCTAACTTTACAGCTCTTTTATACAATCTAATTAATCAGCAAACGTGACTCAAAAGGATATAGGGTCAGGATTTCGGGGCCATTTTCGGTAATCAGAACCTGATTCTCAAGTTTAACGCCTGACCCACCTTGCTTATGTCCCACGTAACTTTCAACACACAGAACCATATTCGCCTCTAGAACACCATCATAACCATAACTTTCCCAAGCTTCTTTAAAGTAAATACCAGGTGCTTCATCACATAAGCCTACACCATGATAAAGAAAGGAATAATGGTTATAGTGATTTGGATCATACTGTAAAGCATTGTGCGTAAGTTCTTTAAAGCTTATACCTGTGCGTAATAATTCGGTATTAAACTGAATTTGATCATATGCCATTTGATAAATATTTTTTTGTTCGGCAGTAGGCGCTTTATCTCCACATAACCATGTCCGAGAAGTATCCACACAAATGCCATAAGCACCGATCAGATCGGTATCAAAACCTACGAGGTCACCATTTTGGATAATACGTCCACTACACTCCTGATACCACGGATTGCAGCGTGGGCCTGAGGAGAGCAAACGCGTTTCAATCCATTCGCCACCACGGGCAATATTTTCAGCATGTAAATATGACCATAAGCGCTGTTCTGAAATCCCTGGTTCTAAATGCTCATGCATAATTTTTATTGATGTATCTGTAGCATGGACTGCACAACGCATTGCACTGATTTCGTCTTCACCTTTAATCGCACGTGCAAGTTCCATAATGACTTCACCATTTTGAATACTTAGCCCGAGTTGCTCTAATGCTTTAATACCTTCGTCATTGCACTTATCTATGGCAATTTTTTTATTCCCTTTGCTGAATTGTAAAACCACCTCATATATTTCATTCGCCCATTTTTTTACTTGCTCATCAATTCGAGTTCCAGCACAAAAATAGAACCATGAGATAGAGGGGCGAATGTGTGATACAACCTTGGAATGATCGGCTAAAAAATCACAGTGATCAAACTCCCAGAGAATGACTTCACCTTCAGCAGATATATAGGTATAGCGTCCTGCATTATGTAACAACCAGACTTGCATGTTGGTTGTACCTGTTGCATAACGGATATTAATAGGATCGTATAATAATATGCCTGCTAGCCCATGTAGTTTTAATAATTTACAGATGCGATCTAACCGATACCGATGCATGCGGTCGAGATTAGGCATTGTAAGACCAGCCTGATTCCATTCAGATATTGCTAAGTCACCTGGCCCAATTTGATGCATATTTAAATGTTCTGGATGGCGATTAGTAATGCGGTTTTGGTGAGGTTTTTTATTTTTCATTCAATTTCCTTGAATAATATGCTTAGTAATCGCCAATGAGTGAATCATCTCGATCTGCTATTAAGTTGTTTCTTGGATAAGTCCTTAAAGCGCTATTTTAATTTTTTAAGGAGAATCATTTTTAGAATGCTTCTCCTTGGGATGTCCTCATATCTAACTAAAGAATTTAATCTTTTAGTTCACTTGGTGGATGCTTTGTTACAACCGCAATATTGGCAATGTATTCCTGTTTAAATGCCTTCATTAAGGCAAACATTGAAATGGTGAGAAAAACGATAATTGGAAAGCCAAATAGAATAACAGCGGCTTGAATTGTTTTTAGGCCACCTGCATAGAGTAAACCTAAACTAATTGCGGTAACGAATAGACACCAAATGATTCGAATACGAATAGGTGTATCCTTTTCGGAACGCGTATCCAGAAAACACAGCACATGAGTACCAGCATCTTGAGAAGTAACGAGATAGGTAATCAGTAACAGACAGGTCGCCATACTGAGGATTGATCCGAATAATCCACTATCTATGGCATTAAATAATTCAAATACAGCTAGCGTATTATCTTGCTGAGTTGCTTTTACAATGGGTCCACCCTTAAATTCAACAGCAGCAGGTGAGATTGTTGATGCTTGAGATACCATCGTGTCTGTAGATGGCGCGATTTGATTTTCAATCAATGCGGTTTGTTGTTCAAAACTTTTACGGGCATCTTGTTCAATTTTGAGGGCTGAACCACCAAATACTGCAAACCAAAAGAAAGTCACTAAAGTTGGAACAATCAGCACACCTGAAATGAGTTGGCGAATGGTACGTCCTTTAGAAATTTTGGCAATAAACATCCCTACAAATGGGGCCCATGTTGGCCACCATAACCAGTAGAAAGCGGTCCACCAGTTTTGCCATTCTGAATCTTTTTGGGCATCACTCCATAAACTCATCCCAATAAAGTGCGATGTATAGTTGCCAATGCCTTCGATATATGAATTGGTGATATAGCGTGCAGGGCCGATAAACATCAGAATCAAAATGAGTAGGATGGATAAGATAATATTAACTTCTGAAAGACGGCGCATACCTGTGCCAATACCACGCACAACTGAGAAGGTTGCAATACTCGACAATGAAATCATGAGAATAAATTGAACAGTAACGCTGACTTCTATATCAAAAACTTTATGCAAGCCTGCATTAATCTGTAATACACCGATGGCGAGTGTTTGTGAAATGCCGAAGGTTGTAATAATAATCACAAGTATGTCAACGATATGCCCGATTGGACCATAAATACGATCACCAATGATGGGATGCAAAATTGAACGTAAGGAAAAGGGTAAGCCTTTGCGAAATGAAAAGTAGGCAATGGCTAAAGCGGCTAAACAATAAATCGACCAAGCGTGTAAACCCCAATGAAAATAGGAAATTTGCATTGCCATACTGGCTGCTTCATCGGTTAAGCCTTTGGTAAAAGGGTTGCTTGCATAATGGTTCATCGGTTCGGCGACACCCCAAAACACCAAACCAACTCCCATAGCACAAGAAAATAGCATGGAGATCCATGCAAAATAGCTATATTCAGGTTGATCTGTATCTTTCCCGATTTTGAGTAAGCCGTATCTGCTACACATCACATACAGCAGGAAAAAGCACATTGCTGAAACAGAAGATAAAATAAACCACTTCATATTGTGTAATAAAACACTGGATAAATCGGCGAATATTTTTCCCGCGGAATCTGCGAAAACAGCACAAAATATAACGAATGCAACTACAAATACTTTTGAAATTATTGAAACGACTGAATGAGAATCAGTAGCCCCTGTTGTCGTACGCATAACTCCTCCTTGGATGCGTTGCAAATAACTAAAAACTATTAGCTATCAGATGCGAATAATACAGAGTAGTAATGAGGAGGAAGAACACTCAACTGATTTATTCTCATTCATCAGTGAGTTTTAATCATGGGAGATGATGAGAACTCTTGCATAAGTCATTTTTGAGCTGTATTGAATTCGCAATGAAAGTTCCTTTTCTTTTTTAAATGGATGAGCGTCGTTACGAGCAAGCGGGAGAGAATTTATATGAAGAATCCCCCTCATTCTAATAAGGGAATTTCAACAACAATTTTTTATTAATGATGGATCATTCTTCGATTTTTCAAAGAACTCTATTTTTTAATATTTAAGTTGATCATAAAAAATAAATCTGAAGAGCATGATTAAAACTCATAGATACCTAGCTAAAAAGTCGTTTGTGAGACAACTCGATATTTAACACAATCTCCAAAGAAATAGCAGAGTGTGCAAATCATCTCAGCGCAGGGAGTTCTGCATTCGTTCAAATATAAGGGAGATCATCAGATGAATAGTCGAGTTAGCCAACAATTAATTACGGTTCAGCAAGTTGATAATGTTTTAAATCCAATTACTGAATCTAATGGTATGCCCAATTTAGCTTATACCAGCAATGAATATTTTAATTTCGAACGCGACAATATTATAAGTAAAACATGGGTGTGTGTGGGTTTTGCTTCAGATTTACCCAAAAATAGTTATGTAAAGCCCGTGAATTTTATGGGTATGCCACTGGTCATGATGCGTAACCGTGATGGCTTAGTTCAAGTATTTCATAATGTATGCAGCCATCGTGGCATGCAACTGGTACATGATGAAGGTACGATTGAAGGCGTTATTCGCTGTCCATATCATTCATGGAGTTATGACCTGAATGGTAATTTAAAAGGTACTCCGCATGTCGGTGGAATTGGCCAGCACAAAGATGAACGCTTTAAATGTGAAAAACATGGTTTGAAGGCACTCCGTTCTGCGATCTGGATGGATATGGTCTTCGTTAATATTTCTGGTGATGCCGCATCTTTTGAAGCTCATATTGCACCATTAATGCAGCGTTGGAAGCCTTTCCTAGGTGAAAATGGTTTAGAGCTTATTCGCAGTAGTAATGTGGGTTCACATTTTGAACTACCAGTAAAAAGCAATTGGAAGCTTACCGTTGAAAATTATTGTGAAGCCTATCATTTGCCTTGGGTGCATCCGGCATTAAATACCTATTCTAAGCTTGAAGATCATTACAACATCATGTTCGAAGATCGTTTTGCAGGTCAGGGGAGTTATAAATACAACCTATCAGCGACAGCAGGCACCCATTTACCAAAATTCCCAAGTTGGCCTGAAGATCAACTACGCCATGCAGAATATGTTGCTGTATTTCCAAACGTATTGTTAGGTATTCAAGCTGATCATGCATTTGCCATGATGATTGATCCAATTGCACCAGAACAGACCATAGAAAGGCTCCGTTTATATTACGTCAGCGATGAATCTTTAAATGCCAAATATGATGCATGCCGTGAAGCAACATTGGAATCATGGAAGGTGGTTTTTGCTGAAGATGTTTTTGCTGTCGAAAATATGCAGAAAGGTCGTCATTCTCCAGGCTTTGGTGGAGGTGTTTTTTCACCAGAAATGGATTTACCAACACACTTTTTCCAAAAGTGGTTAGCTACTCAGGCCAAAGCTGCGTTGGAGGCCTAACATGCAACATTATCTGAACTATGTGAATGGTCAGTGGCGAGATGCTGCACGCCAATTTGAGGTGATCAACCCTGCAACAGCTCATGTTTTTGCAACCGTAGCTCGAGCAAGTATCGAAGATGCAGATGCAGCAATGGCTGCGGCTAGAGCTTGTGTAAACAGTGGTGCTTTAACTGATGTACGTCCTGCACAACGTACAACTTGGATGTTAAAAGCAGCAGAAGCAATTCGTGAAATTGCAGAAGAGGGCGCATTAATCCTATGTCGTGAAAACGGTAAAAATGTTGATACGGCACGTGAAGAATTCGATGAAGCAGCTCGTTATTTTGAATACTACGCAGGTATGGCAGATAAAATTGAAGGAATCTCAGTCCCTTTAGGTAAAGATTATATTGATTTCACTTCGTATATTCCAATGGGTGTATCGGTTCAGATCGTACCTTGGAACTTTCCTGTTTCGATCTGTGCACGTTCACTTGCACCAGCTTTAGCAGCTGGTAATGCCGTGGTGATCAAGTCACCCGAAGTTTCGCCGTTAGGAATGGTTTTACTCATCAAAGCCATTGAGCAAGCTGGTTTTCCACAAGGTGCAGTGAACTTACTGTGCGGTAAAGGCTCCGAAGTGGGTACTCATTTGGTTAAACACCAAGAGACCAATCAGATTGTATTCACAGGTTCCGTTGCAACAGGCCAACACATTTTGAAAGATGCGGCTGAACGTGCAACACCTGCTGTAATGGAGTTAGGTGGTAAGTCAGCGGCTATCGCTTTTGCAGATGTTGATTTAGAACAGTTACTGCGTAGTGTTAAAGTCGGAATTTTTTATAACTCAGGGCAAGTCTGCTCAGCAATGTCACGGTTATTAGTACACCGTAGTCGCTATGAAGAAGTTAAAGCAGCGGTCGTTAATCTTGCAGAAAGCCTAACAATAGGAATTGGTGAAAGTAATGCCGAACTTACACCAGTTGTTTCTAAAGATCAGCAGCAACAGATTCTTGCCATGATTGATAAAGCGCGTGAAGAAGGTGCAAAAATCTTAACAGGTGGTAGAGCAGCAGATCTAGACGGCTATTTTGTCTTACCTACGATTATTGAAGCAAAAGATGACATGTCGATTGCTCAGGAAGAAGTGTTTGGTCCAGTCATGGTGATCATGCCTTTTGATGATGAAGACCAAGCAGTTGCAATTGCTAATGGCACGGACTTCGGTCTTGTTGCTGGTGTGTTTGGTGAAAATCTAAATCAAACACTTCGAGTTGCAAATCGTCTTATTGCTGGTCAGGTCTTTATTAACGAATGGTTTGCAGGTGGTATTGAAACACCGTTTGGTGGCGTGGGCTTATCAGGTTTTGGTCGTGAAAAAGGGCAGGAAGCCATCTACAGTTATGTTCAGACTCGTAACATCGGTATTCGTTTGAGACATAGCGTGTAATGTGTAAGAAATAAGGAAATAGACAAGATGAGAAAGTGGTTATGTATTGTCTGTGGCTGGATCTATGATGAAGCGAAAGGCTGGCCTGATGATGGGATAGCACCAGGAACGAAGTGGGAAGATGTTCCTGATGACTGGATGTGTCCAGAATGTCAGGTGGGTAAAGCTGATTTTGAAATGCTCGATATCACAGATGTTGAGGAGGACGAAATCCCTCAAGTAGCAGCTGCATTGATTGAACCCGTGGTGATTATTGGTAGCGGTCATGCGGGTTATCAATTGGCTTCGGCTTTACGTGCCAAATCTGCAGACTTGTCTATTACCGTATTTACTGCTGATGATGGTGCTCTATATAGCAAACCCGCATTATCGAATGCTTTGGCATTAGGTAAAGATGGAGATAGTCTAGTTCGTGAATCTGTTCTGAGCTGGGAACAACGTTTAAATATCCGCGTTTATCCACATACCAAAGTGACTCATATTGATAGGGAAAATAAAAAGCTTCAAACCACAATTGGTAATTATCCTTACGGCAGACTCGTACTTGCTACAGGTGCAACACCAGTTGTCATTCCGATTGATGGCGATTCTACGGCAACTATAAGCGTAAATGACCTCGCGGATTATCGCCGTTTTCGTCAGCAATTATCAGATAAACAACACGTCACAATTCTTGGGGATGGTCTGATTGGTTGTGAGTTCGCAAATGATTTAGCTGCATATGGCATTAAAGTTACGGTTGTAGGGCTTGGCAAATGGGCAATGGAACGTCTTATTCCAGAACCTCTAGGTCATGCATTACAAAATGCGCTAAGTGAGTTAGGCGTAGAGTGGAAATTACAAAATAGTATCCGTTCTATTCAATCAGCTAATGGTCATTACCAATTAACTCTCCAGGATGGTCAATCCGTTGAAACTGATGTGGTATTAAGTGCAGTGGGCCTGAGACCCAATATTGCACTTGCTCAAGCCGCTGGCCTAGAAACAGCACGCGGAATCTGTACGGGACTAGATCACCGCAGTAGCGATCCTACGATTTTTGCTTTGGGAGATTGTGCTGAAGTGAATGGTCAGTGGGCGCCATATATCAATCCAATCACGCAAGCCTTACCTGCTTTGGTGAATAACCTTTTAGGCCAGTCAACTGCTGCGGATCTGAAATCAACACCAGTTTTAGTAAAAACTCCAATTTTGCCGTTATCAGTCTTACCTGCAATGGGGATAGGTGAGTGGAGAGTGGAAAAGCATGACGGAGAGTTTGCTGCTGGTTTCTACAATGAACAAGGCAAGTTAACAGGCTTTGCCTTGCTCGGACGTCAATTACAACACCACCGTACTGAGTGGCTTGAAAAATTAGATTCCTGTTCATCCACAGTTCAAGTTAAAGGAATAACAAAATGATTGCTTTACCAAATGATGATAGTACCTGTGGTTGGTATGCGGCATTGCCTCCAGCGGGTCCTGTTAAAAAGTTAATCGGTCCACAAAAAGCAGACTATGCCATTATTGGAGCGGGTTTTGCTGGATTAGCCGCAGCTCGTAGATTGGCAGAACTCAAGCCGAATGCCCGCATTATTCTAGTGGATGCACAACGTATCGCTGAAGGTGCCTCAGGTCGTAATTCAGGATTTGTGATTGATTTACCGCATAAATTTGCATTATCACATCCGGATCCTTCGCATAAACAAAAATTATTAAGTCTAAACCGATCGGCAATTGCTCAATTACAAGGCTTAGTAGAGCACCATAACATTGATTGCCAATGGTCTGCAGTTGGCAAATACCAAGGTGCAGTAGGTGAAAGAGGTGAAGTTCATCTCAATCATTTTGAACACTTGATGAAAGATTTGGGTGAGCCATACCGTTGGGTCGAAAAAGCTGAGCTGAAAAAAGTATTAGGTTCAGATTTTTACAGTCGTGCAATTTTTACCCCTGGCTCTTACTTAATGCAACCAGCAGCACTAGTAAGAGGTATGGGGGATAATCTACCAGCTAATGTTGAATTATTAGAGCAATCACCAATCCGTGATTTGAAAAGAAATAATAATCAATGGGTATTACAAGGTGATCATGGCCTAATCACCACGCCTAAAATCCTTCTAGCAACAAGTATTTTCACGCGTGAATTTGGTTATCTCAAAAACCGTTTATTACCTGTCATGACCTTTGCAAGTTGGACGAGACCGCTGACTGATCAAGAAATGAAAATTTATTTGGGTGAACTCAATTGGGGATTGACGCCTGCCGACCATGCTGGAACAACATTACGTATGACAGCAGATCGTCGTATCTTGATCCGTAATACTTATAAACATGTACCGAAATACGGTGCCAATGTCAGTGATGATAATCGGCACTGGATACAGGCTGATCATCGTAAAGCCTTTTTAGCACGTTATCCAGAGTTAGCTGATGTGCCATTTACGCATACTTGGGGCGGTGTTTACGCAATTTCTCGTAACTTCACCAATTTCTTTGGTGAATTAGAAGATGGTGTTTATGCCAGTGCTTGTGACAATGGTGTTGGAGCAGCTTGGGGCACAATTTCAGGAACGCTTTTAGCTGATTTGGTTGTAGGTGCAGACTCTCAAGCGCTAAGTGATATTCAATTTGTGACGGGTATGCCCAGTTTAAACCCACCTGAACCATTTTTAGGTCTAGGCGTGAAGACCCGTATTCGATTTGAAAAATGGCGTAGTCGTAGTGAGTTGTGAGGTAAAAGATAATGAGTGAAGTTCGTTTAGTTGATAGTAAACAATTGATTTTTAACCTCCGTGGTGAAACACCTCAAGGTACTGCTTATGTTGCTAGAGCATTAGGAGCCGATGTTTCTCCAAATATGGGTATCGGTTTTGCACGTTGGGAAGGGGCGGAAGTGAGTTGGAAGTTACTTTATGACGAAGTCATTTTTGTCATTGAAGGCTGTTTTGAACTCACTGCAAATGGACAGAAGTACGAAGTTCGGCCAGGGCAGATGCTCTGGATACCTGAGGGTACAGAACTTATTTATGGTGGGCATGCCTGCTTTGGTTATGTAGTATATCCAGGTAATTGGAAAGAAATACATGGTTTATCTTGAACTTAATTCCACCACTTTTAAGCTGAAAATTAATTTTCAGTGTTGGTTTTTTTAGATTATGACTCATATGAGCAAAGTCTCTTGATTAAAAATGAGGGAGAAATAACCACAGATTTCTCTCCAACATCTATACAAGGAGATATGAATGCATACCGTATTTAGCAAGTTAAGTGTAGGATTATTTGCAGCTGGGGTGACACTTCCTAGTTTTGCCGCAATGACTTTGGGTGACCCAAAAACTGATACAGGTGCTGTGACGGTTTCAGGTGCATTGCGAGCCAAATATAATTATAAAGATTATGGTCCAAATATTGACTCGGATAACAGTATTAAGTTTGATGCTGCGATTGTGAATATCGCTTATGAATCACCTAAAGTCTTTGGGAATGTACAGTGGCGTTGTTATCAATGGTCTGAATTATGTGATTTTTCAACTTTAGTGTCGGCCTATGCGGGTTATCGTTTAAACAGTACAGATCATATTACACTGGGCTTACAGCCTGTACCTTTTGGTCCTAGCCGGTTTTGGGATAGCAGCTTTTATGCGGGTCTCAATTATACAATGGGACTTCAAGATGTACTCAATCTAGGGATTAATTATCATACTGAATTGCCTTCAGCCACCAAGATTGATTTAGCATACTTTGCCCGCGATGGTGGTCATTATACTGGGACAGCAGATAAAGATACGGCTCGTTATTCTGCCAATACAGTGAAAACAAATGATCCAACCATGACGAGCTTAAAAGAAAAAAATATGTTTGTAATGAGAGCTAAACAAGAGCTTAGTTTTTTCAATAATGATGACTTAGACATGGCTGTCGGCGGAAGTTACTGGTATTCAACGATTGAGAATCAACAGAATCATAAAGACGGCAATCGTAAAGCTTGGTCATTATTTAATACGCTCAACTATCAGAACTTGGGAATAACCCTGACCGCTGGACAAATCAAAATTGATAATAAGGATTCAAATTCCAATTACTCGACATTTGGTTCATTTGATTCAGCATACAACATTGCAAATAGTGGCACTTTTTATTCAGTCGATGTGAACTATATCTTTAAGGATGTCATAAATGGACTAAATGTTACGCCTTATGTGGTCTTGAGTGGATTGAATAAAGATGAGCAGAATTATAAAAACTCTCAACGAAATATCATCGGCGCAGCTTGGAACTATAAGAAGATCTCGCTTTATTCCGAATATATCACCAGTAAAAATGACCCATTTATTGGTGGAACTGCAAATTCTTTGGCAGGCGGTGACGATAGTCAGTGGAACAAATTGTTGAATGTCATGTTTGTTTATAATTTTTAATCATTTGCAAACAATCGTATGAACTCAATCTTTCGTAGAAAGTTGATTAACCTATTGAGGACTCATTGGAGTATGGGGCGATGACTTCTTCTTATTTGAGCACATTTCTCTTATTTTTCTCATTGTTGAATCCATTTCTTATGAGTATTTATATGATTGGGTTAATTAGACATACAGAGACCAAAATATTTAATCGTGCGCTAATACAAGGTGGGCTGATTGCTTATGTTGTGTTTATACTTTTTGCTTGGGGAGGTGAGGCAATTTTTAGTAAGTATTTAAATGTACGATTTGAATCGTTCCAGATATTTGGTGGCCTTATTTTTTTGGTCATTGGTTATCGCTATGTTTTCCAAGGGGCAGATACGATTGGTGAAATGAGAGGTGCTCCAGAGCATCTAGCGGGTACAGTCGCCATGCCTTTTATGATTGGCCCTGGAACAATCAGTGCTGCCGTGGTAACAGGCATGAGGATGTCAATTACTGAAGCAGCAATTGTGATTGCATGTACGCTATTTTTAACATGTAGTGTATTAATCGTGATGAAACTCTCGCATGATCATTTGCGTTATAAGCATGCCAAATATATTGATCGCTATTTCGATATTGTGGGTCGACTTGCTGCACTGCTTATAGGCACAATTGCAATTGATATGATTGTAAACGGAGTTACAAGACTCGTGATGAAAACTGCTTAATGTAAATGCAGCAAGTGCATTTGGAAGTGTAGGCTAATTATCGTTTTATAGAGGATTTAAAGCCAATAATTTGTATATATAATTGGACGCTAAAAATAAATTAGCTGCTCACTCTGTTAGAGTGGAACTCGTTATATAGGTCTAATGATCCAAGATAAATGCAACCACTGACCATTAATACCAGACTCGCTGGCTTCTACTTTTTCTACTACGCCATAGTCGGGACATTCATGCCGTATTGGAACCTGTATCTACAAGATCAGGGGTTCAATTATCAAGAGATCGGTATTCTTTCTTCAATTGCGATTATTACCCGTTTTTTTGCGCCATTGATTTGGGGCTGGATTGCCGATAAATCAGGTAAAAGAATGCTTTTGGTGCGTATTGCGACATGGATGGAAGCCTGTATCTGGTTTGCCATATTTGTGATTCCGAATAGCTTTCAATCAGTCGCTTTGCTGATGCTGATTTTTAGCTTCTTTCAAAATGCTATCTTGGCGCAATTTGAAGGGGTAACTTTATTTTGGCTTGGCGAAAAACGTGCAGAACTCTATGGCAAAGTGCGTAAATGGGGTTCAGTCGGTTTTATTGTCGGTGTATTTGTCATAGGGGCTTTGTTGGAAGTTATTCCAATTTCAATGCTGCCAATTTTACTGCTCTCTGTTTCGTTTTTGGCTTTTCTCTGGTCATTTAGTATTAAAGAACCAGAGCATGCACCAAGTTCACAAAAAACACTTGAACCGCTAATGCCGATTTTAAAACGACCTATTGTGGCGGCATTTTTCAGTATCGAATTTATTTTGCTGTTTTCATTGGCGCCGTTTTATAGCTTTTATAGTAACTATCTAAAAGAAATCGGCTTTAGCACTACACAAATTGGTAGTTTATGGGCGATGGGGGTGATTGCTGAAATCGTCATGTTTGCTGTGGCACAAAAGCTATTCTTTACTCGCTTTTCATGGCGAATATTGGTGGTGATTTGTCTGCTTTTGACCAGTTTACGTTGGTTCTTAGTTGGTATCTTGGAGAGCAATTACATTGGGCAGTTGCTTGCTCAATCTTTGCATGCCTTTAGCTTTGGCTTGTTCCATCTGATTGCCATGAAAGTGATTTTCCAGAACTTTACGCCTGAGCAGCAAGGCCGAGGGCAGGCGTTGTATAGCACCATGTGGGGTCTAGGGGTAGCATCTGGAAGTTTATTGGCAGGGCACTATTGGCAAGTTTTTTCAGGTGCGACGATTTTCTTCTGCGCCAGTATTGCCGTGTTATTAGGTTTATTGCTTGTAGTATGGCTGCCGAATCAAGTGGAAACAGCAGCCAAAAGTTAAGCTAGATTTGGATATTCTTATATTGTGGCAGCCACGGTTGTGCTTGTTCTAGTTGAGCAGCAAGTTGCAACAAGCGGTCTTCACGCCCAAAAGGCGCGATAAACTGGCTACCAAGTGGCATACTGTGTTTATTCCAGTACAAAGGGACTGACATGGCAGGTAGGCCTGTTACATTGGCGAGCTGGGTAAAAGGTACCCAACTTAAATTGTCCTGCACCATTTTCTCAACCAGTTTACCTTGCGCCAGATAATGCGCTTTACCAACTTTTAACAAGCCTTTGAGAATGGGTTTCTGCCAAGCGGGTGTGGCAACCTCACCATTTTTTGGTGCGACAGAAGCTGTGGTTGGGGTGAGGTATAAGTCATAATTTTCAAAGAAAATATTCATCTGGGTACTGTATAGCCCCCAATTATTTAAGGTATGAATATATTCTGTTGCCGTGGTCTTCGCTCCAAAGGCAGCTAAAGCTATCGAATCGAGTTCGAAATCACGATCAGTAGCACCCGCCATTTGTTTGATTTGTGCCTGCATATAGGAGAACTGACTGAACCATGTCGTAACGAAATCTTTTGCAAGTTCCAACCCATCAATTTGCGGACGATCTTCAACCACAATATGACCCAATGATTCCAATAACTTCGCTGTTCGTTGCACAGCTTGGATGGCATCTTTAGAAATCTTGGTGCCAATTGGTGATTGGGTACTGAAGGCAATGCGGAGTTTCTTAGGTGCTTGCTGAATAACATCTAAATATTTTTGTTCAGGGGCTTCAATTCGAAATAATGAGGTTTGTTCAGGGCCTTGCACTGCATCTAGCATGGCCGCACTATCTCGAACGGTTTTGCTGAGTACATGTTGCATCGCTGCGCCATGCATGGCTTCACTAAATTGTGGTCCCCACGGTGTACGTCCACGACTGGGTTTTAATCCAAACAAACCACAATAAGAAGCAGGGATACGAATTGATCCACCACCATCTCCAGCACCTGCAATCGGTACCAACCCAGCTGCAACGGCTGAAGCGGACCCACCAGAAGAACCACCGCTATTATGTTTTAAATTCCATGGATTGTGGCATGAACCCCACGCATCTGGTTCTGTAATTCCTTTAATACCAAACTCTGGGATATTGGTACGACCAAATGTGACAATACCAGTTTGTTCCCAGCGATTGACAATTTCTGCATTAAAGTCTGGTGTGTAATTGATTTTTTTTAATGCATGGCTGCCATAGGAGGTTGGTATACCTTGGTATTCTTGGAATAGGTCTTTGACGAGAAAAGGAACGCCTGCAAATGCACCACTAAGGTTCTGTTGCGCGTGTTGTTTGGCTTGTTCGTACATCGGGATAATGATGGCATTCAGTTTCGGATTGACCTGATTGCTCCGTTCTAATGCGATTTCGAGCAGCTCTGATGGGTGAACTTCTTTGTTTTTGACTAACTCAGCTAACCCTAAACCATCGTACTGTACGTATTCTGAAAATTTCATGGCTTTTATCCCTAAAGCGAAAATCTTTATAAAGTAAAAAGTTAAATACAATTTGAAAAATAGGATACCTGAAAAAGTGTCAAAACAAGCAACTAAATTACATGGTAAAAATATTGTGTTTATATGGTTATGAATGCATGCTTTTATCAAAAAATATGCTAATTTAAGCCTATGCACCGTTAAGATGACGACTTAATTAAATCTATGAAAAATATTTATATTATTGGATTATTATGGGCTTGCTCAACATGGACTATGGCAGAGACGGTCGTAAATGACAAAGCAACTGTGACACCCCAACAAATAGCCAAAGCAAATGCAATTCGGGTCACAACTCGCCCTGAAATTATGGGACTGTGGGGAATGGAAATTCCAAACAATAAGAAGTGTGTCGAATACTACAACTTCCGTGGTGCAAGTGATGTGGTGATTAAAAGTGGTCAAGAATGGTCCTATGGCTTATATGATTATCAGCCATCAGAAGATCATAAAGAGCGCTTGCCAGCATTAGTTCTGCAAATCAAATATGACAATAATGAAATGGACTGTTCAGGTCAAAAGCAAGATCAAACGGGTGAAGTTTCTCAATACTTTGTAAAATGGGCCAATGATTCAACCATCGATTTTTGTGCTAGCGAGAAAGGCGACAAGTGTTTTGCAACCTTGCGTCGTGTATTACCTTAATAAGATTGAGTTAGACATAAAAAAGCCTCTTATAATTTAAGAGGCTTTTTTATTTAGGCTTTTTCAGCTTTTGGTTCAAGCTGTTTTAGCAAATGTTTTTCAAGATAATGAATATCCATTGCCTGTTCACAGAAATTTTTGTCTTGTAAGATCAAATCTTTATGCAATGGAATATTGGTTTTAATTCCTGTCAAAATCATTTCATCTAATGCATGGCGCATACGAGCTAACGATGTTTCACGGTCTTTACCATGCGAAATCAATTTTGCAATCATTGAATCATAGTAAGGCGGGATGTTATAGCCCTGATAGATGTGTGAATCTAAACGGATACCGGCACCACCTGGCGCATAGAAACTTTCAATTTTACCTGGAGAAGGTAAGAACGTGGTTGGATCTTCAGCATTGATACGGCATTCAATCGCATGACCTTTAACTTCGATTTGCTCTTGTTCAAGTTCAAGGCCTAAACCTGCAGCAATACGAAGTTGTTGTTCAATGATATCAACCCCAGTCACCATTTCAGTCACAGGATGTTCAACTTGAACACGGGTATTCATTTCAATGAAGAAGAATTCGCCATCTTCAAATAAAAATTCAAATGTACCTGCACCACGATACTGCATCAACTTACATGCGTTCACACACGCTTCTAAAATATCAGCACGCGCTTGTTCAGGTAGGTTTGGTGCAGGTGCTTCTTCTAATACTTTTTGATGACGACGTTGTAAAGAACAGTCGCGATCATAGAGGTGAATCGCATGGCCATTACCATCACCAAGAACCTGTACTTCGACATGACGTGGTTTCTGTAAGAAACGTTCCATATAAACCGTATCGTCACCGAACCACATTTCAGCATCGCGTTGCGCCGCTTGAACCGATTCAAGTAGTGTGTCGACACGTTCTACAATACGCATACCACGACCGCCACCACCGGAAGCCGCTTTCACGATCAATGGGAAGCCGATTTCTTTTGCTTCCGCGAGTGCATTGTTAATCGTTACAGCATGGTCACAGCCAGGTACGGTTGGTACGCCAGACTTTTTCATTGCAATAATCGCTGATACTTTATTCCCCATCAGGCGAATATGTTCAGGGCGAGGGCCAATGAAAATAAAGCCAGAACTTTCAACGATTTCAGCAAATTCCGCATTTTCGGATAAAAAGCCATAACCAGGATGGATTGCATCCGCACCTGTGATTTCTGCAGCAGTAATAATTGCAGGAATATTTAAATAGCTTTCACTACTTGCACCCGGCCCGATACATACTGCTTCATCAACGAAGCGTAAGTGCATTAAGTCTTTATCAGCATCTGAATAGATACCAACTGTTTTAATGCCAAGAGTTTTACAAGCCCGAGTAATTCGTAAAGCGATTTCGCCACGGTTTGCAATTAATACTTTTTGCAACATAGGAATCCCCAAACTGATTAAGCACGGTAGCGGAAAAGTGGTTGACCGAATTGGATCACTTCACCATTTTTCACTAGAATTTCTTCAATGACGCCGCTTTTTGTTGCTTCAATCGGGTTCATGATTTTCATTGCTTCAATGATCCCTAATGTTTCACCCGCAGATACTGTTTGACCTACATTTACAAATGGCGCTTCACCTGGACTTGGTGCTGCATAGAACACACCAACCATTGGTGATGATTCAACTGCACCACGTGGTGTTTTTGCTGCTGGTGCTGGCGCAGCAACTGTTGGAGCTGCAGCTACAGCAGCCGCGGCATAAACAGGAGTAGGGCGAGTTAATGAGATAGATTGGTCGCCTTCCTTAACTTCAATCGCTTGTAAGTCAGATTCAATCATCAAGTCGATGAGCTTCTTGATTTTACGGATATCCATGAGTGAGCATTCCTAAAAAGTCTAAATTAGTTAGAAGATTGAATTTTTTCGATAGCGTAATCGAGAGCAAAGGAATAACCCTTTGCACCTAAGCCACAAATTACGCCAATGGCTTTATCTGATAAATATGAGTGATGACGGAATGATTCACGGGCGTGAACATTTGACAAATGAACCTCAATAAATGGGATCGCAACACCAAGTAAGGCATCGCGTAAAGCAACTGAGGTATGGGTCAAGGCAGCAGGGTTGATAATGATAAATTTCACACCCTCGTTTTGTGCTTGATGGATACGATCGACAATCGCACCTTCCCAATTGCTTTGAAAAGTATCTAGTGTAAGTGATGCATGTTGGGCTTGAGCGGTGAGTTGCTGGTTAATATCATCTAGCGTGAGATAACCATATACCTCTGGTTCGCGTTTTCCTAGCAAGTTCAAATTCGGTCCATGAATTACCAAAATGGTTGAGCTCATTCAGCCTGCTCCAATTCTAAATCTGCAAAAGTTTTTTGCAAGATGTCTGCAAAGTTTGCTTATTATGGCATAAAATTCTGCAATTTTTTATAATTTGTTTTAATCGATGAAGAAATTTGCATGCCAAGCATGGTGCATATAATGAAAACTTTGCAAGGAATTGGCAATGTTAAAATATGACAAAATTTAGCGTAATTTTATTTTTAAACATTCTAAACTGAATTACCTCATTTCGTTCATGGGATTTGTGTAACTCAGCAGTCAAACTATTTATATTTTGGTATTTTAGCGCGACTTAAATCCTTAGAAAAGAATTGGGTAAAGTGTATTTTTATGTGATCCAATAGGATGAATGTTTCATACTAACATATTGTTTTTATGTGCTTAAATTATTATTTATGAAGATGTTAAACCCATAGTTGCTAAAATATAACTATTGAATAGTTTTTGATACTACTTAGCCATTGCCTGGCATTGTGAAGCGCGTTGTTACCGCAATGCAAGATGATTAGAGATTGAACACTGTTGTCGCTTATTCAGTTGGCAGAAATGATAAAAATTCGCATTCTAGATGGCAGTTAATGACATAAAAATGTCCGAAAAAGATATCTCTGCTTTCAATATGATAGTGATTACTTAAGGGGTTACTTTTGATTGGCGTAATCCCTTTTGGGTCTTTCAAAAGCTGTCTTGATCGTTAAAGACAGCTTTTTTTTGTCCTTAATTTTATGGGGTATTTGCAGCAGCTTGATATGTTTCGAGCAGCAGACAATTCTGTGCTTGAGTCAGATAAGTGTCTTGTTCTAGCTCCAAAGCATTCCATTTATTCATTTGTTGAAATAACCATTCAAAGTCTTGGGCTTTTGGTTCAGCACTGTTGAGTACAAAATTCCGAATGATATTCTGGATGGCAAAGTACTTTTCAACATGAACGTCTGGCGAACAATGAAATTGAATGACATCAAATTCAATGAGAAGTTGCCATACAGGGCTGAAATCATCCAGTTGACGTAATTCTTGTTGCGCTTTGATAATGGCACTGGTCAATGCAACCAATGTATGTGGATGTTGCTGCGCCCATTCTTGCGTAACCGCTAAGACTTTGTCGGCAACATTAGGAATAATATGTTGGCTCGAACAGACGATGTGACTTAAACCCTGTAACTCAGCTTGCGTATTCCAGGGTTCTCCGACACAAAAGCCATCTATCAGATGATTACTCAAGGCCTCGACCATATAGGGTGGCGGCAATGTTTTCACCTGAATCGATTGTGCGAGCTTCGGATCAGCCAAAGCCAGCCATTCTCTTAAACAATAGTGATGAATTGAGTGTTGAAACACATGCGCCAACGAGACGTTTTGATGCTGGTGAATGTAATCCGTCAGTTTCTTGGCTGAACTTTCCGCAGAATCTTGTTTCTGAATATCGAGTGCATAGCAGAGCTTCTGGCTCAAGCTAATAAAGGCACGGTTTTCACTGAGCAATAACGGGGTTTGCAGTGGAATCCCGATTTGATCGTTGCCTACAGCCGCAGCAGGTAACATAGCAGACAGACAATGAGCAGCATCGAGTAAGCCAAAAGCAAGGCGATCTCTTAAACTGGCCCAAGATGCCTCTTTGACTAAATTCACCTTCAAACCGACATCTTCAAAAAAACCACGCTGTTTTGCCCAAAGTAATGCGACACAATCAAGTAAAGGAATATAGCCCAGTTGTAATTCGGTTTTCTCTACTTTTGCTAATTCGACTAAATGGCTCATCTATTCATCCTTTAGTTGATTATTTAAAAGTTGTTGGGCATCGAGTAAACGCCGCGCCATTTCTCCAATGGTCATACGATGGCTCATGGCATTCTTTCGGAGTAACTGAAAGGCGGTGTCTTCGGTTAAGCCATGTAATTGCATCAGCAATACTTTGGCTTTTTCGACATCCTTACGGTCTGCCAACTTGGTTTTAGCATCTTTGAGGTCACATTCCAGCTTTTTATGCTTTTTATATTGCTCAATTGAAATGTCTAAAATCGTGTGCAGACGGCTTGGATCAATACCGTCGACAATATACGCGGTAATCCCTGCATCGATGGCTTGTTTAATCATGTCTTTGTCAGTGTTCTTGGTAAACAGAACGGTGGGTAGGTCAAAGTTACTGACACAACTTTCGATCACATCGCGATGTGGGTGATCCATATCAAGCAGAATCACATCGGCTTGAAGATGTTCGAGTTTAAAAATATTGAGATGATCGAGGGTAAAACAAGCCACTACATCAAAGTCATGTTCAATCAAACAGGTTTTTATGTATTCAGCTCGAGCCTGGTCGTCATCAATAAGTGCGATCTTGAGTTTCGGCATAAGTATATAGGTCAAACGGTGGGGTTATGCACAGATATAAAGTGCTGTGCGTATTTTTTTTGAAGCAAAATTAGTGCCAGTCAATTGTTTTCATTTCTTATTCGGTGCAATCGCTCCATGGGGCGTATTGTTTATGCGCTTTATTGTATCGTTGTGACCAATTAGAAGAAATGAAAAATTTGAATTATATCCTCCAGAATGAAATATGCACTTTTTAAGTGCGTAAAAAGAGTTGTTTTGAAGCAGTGCGAATTATGCTTTAAAACAGTTCGTTGTACTGAACTTGCACTCTTTAACCGAATTTGCATTCATTAAAAAGAAAGAATAAATAGATAAAATATATATAAAACAATGGTTAATATTTTATTTCCATGCCATTAATGAATACTTGGCACAGCATTTGCTAACTATTCCTTGAGTCAAAGATGACTTGCAAAATTGTAAGACGGCCAACGATGTCCGATCTGATCGGTTTGTTGATACAGCGTGATGTATTAACAACACATGATACGTTCAGTATGGGAGATGGCAATGTCTTTAGATTTATCGGCGAAAAAAGCCACATCAATTAAGTTATTTAACTTTTCCGCACCAGCGATGCGGGCATTCCACATGAGTTGGCTTGCTTTCTTCGTGTGTTTCTTTGCTTGGTTTGCCTGTGCACCGTTAATGCCAGTGATTGCAGGCGAGTTCCATCTCACCAAAGATCAGATCGCCAATATCAATATTGCTGCTGTTGCAATCACGATTGTGGTTCGATTAATCGTTGGCCCATTGTGTGACAAATATGGCCCACGTAAAACTTATACTGCACTCTTATTGCTGGGCAGCATTCCTGTATTTGGTGTTGCTGCAGCCAATAGTTATGAATCCTTCCTATTTTTCCGCTTATTGATTGGTGCAATTGGCGCCAGCTTTGTGATTACGCAATACCATACCAGCATTATGTTTGCACCAAATGTTGTAGGCACCGCAAATGCCGCTTCAGCGGGTTGGGGGAATGCAGGTGGTGGTGCGACACAAGCTTTGATGCCTTTACTGTTGTCTGCCTTGGTGATGTTCGGTGTTGAACAAGCCTTGGGTTGGAGAATTGCATTGCTTGTACCGGGTGTGATGATGCTGATCGTAGGTGTGCTTTATTGGAAGCTGACCCAAGACTGCCCACAAGGTGATTTTAAAGAGCTACGCGCGCAAGGTGT
This sequence comes from Acinetobacter sp. Ac_5812, assembly GCF_013072695.1. GTDB lineage: Bacteria > Pseudomonadota > Gammaproteobacteria > Pseudomonadales > Moraxellaceae > Acinetobacter. Next base: position 747,871 of record NZ_LXUK01000022.1, on the reverse strand, counting down.
GGTAGTTGGAAGCGATAAAAAAGGTGGCATGGCAATCCTAATGCATGCAGCACGTAACTATCGGGTCTGGATTCTATTCTGCTCTTATGCGGCATGCTTCGGTATCGAAATTTTCATGCACAACATCATTGCGATGTATTACGTCGAACACTTCAACTTTGGCTTAAAAGAAGCGGGACTGGCTGCAGGGGTTTTTGGTTTGCTGGCACTGTTTGCCCGTGCGCTTGGCGGTATTGTTTCAGACAAAGTGGCACTGAAAAAAGGTTTGGATGGCCGCACTAAAATCTTGTTTCTGTTGATCTTGGGTGAAGGTCTATTCCTAATGCTATTCGCGCATATGAATAGTGCAGTTCTTGCAATCCTCAGTATGACTATCTTCGCACTGTTTACCCATATGGCATGCGGTGCGACTTATGCCTTGGTTCCATTTATTGATCGTGATGCACTCGGTGGTGTGGCAGGCATTATTGGTGCAGGTGGCAATGTCGGTGCAGTCGCAGCAGGATTCTTGCTAAAAGGAATGGTCGATTTTCAAACTTGTTTAATGGTTTTAGGCGGCTTAGTGGTCATTGCTGCAAGCTCAGTAATGCTGATCCGATTCTCGGTAGAGCACAAAGAAAAAGAACAACAGCTGTTTGAGCAAGCCATGTTGGAACGTCGTTCAGAACAAAGCAGCGCAGCTTAATCAAAGATTAGATTTGAGGAGAAACACAATGAAATTAGTGATGATTGGTCACGGTATGGTGGGGCATAAATTTATCGAAGCCATCTTAGAGAAAGCTGATGATGAATTAGAAATTACCATTCTTGCTGAAGAACCACGTATTGCCTATGACCGCGTACATTTGACTGAATACTTCTCTGGTAAAACAGCAAAAGACTTATCACTGGCTCGTTTTGATTTTGCGGACGCGCACGGTATTGATTTAAGACTAAATACCAAAGCGATGGAAATTAATGCGGTAGAGCAAACAGTCACCACCAACTTTGGCGATGTGATTCATTATGACAAATTGGTATTAGCAACAGGTTCATACGCCTTTGTTCCCCCAATTTCAGGTAACGATCGTGAAAACTGTTTTGTGTATCGTACTATTGAGGACTTGGATGCGATTCGTGCAGCAAGTTTAAACGCAAAGACAGGTGTGGTAATTGGTGGCGGCTTATTGGGGTTGGAAGCGGCCAAAGCATTGCGTGATTTAAATCTGGAAACGCATGTCGTGGAGTTCGCACCGCGTTTGATGGCAGTACAAATTGATGATCTTGGCGGTAAAGTATTACGCCGTAAAATTGAAAATCTTGGGGTAAAAGTTCATACCCAAAAAGCGACTCAATGTATTGAAGCAGGTGATAGTGCAACCCATGTCATGAAGTTTGCGGATGGCAGCGAGCTGGAAACAGACATCATTTTATTCTCGGCAGGGATTCGCCCACGTGATGAATTGGCACGACTCAGCGGCTTGGCATTGGGTGAGCGTGGCGGGATTAAAATCAATGATTACTGCCAAACCTCAGATCAACATATCTATGCGATTGGTGAGTGTGCGCTGTGGGATAACAAAATCTATGGCTTAGTCGCACCTGGTTATGACATGGCACGAATTGCTGCAAAACATATCCTAGCAGAGGAAACCCATTGTTTTGCGGGTGCAGATATGAGCACCAAGTTGAAGTTGATGGGGGTCGATGTTGCCTCTGTTGGTGATGCGCATGGCATGACGCCAAACTCACTCAGCTATTTCTATGCGGATGAAGATAGCTTGGTCTATAAAAAGATCGTGGTCGATGCAGACAAGACTAAATTGCTCGGTGCGGTCTTGGTGGGTGATGCCAAAGAATACAATGATCTGCTACAAATGATGCTGAATGGGCTGGCACTACCAGAAACGCCTGAAAGTTTAATCATGCCAGGCTTTGCCGATTCAGGTGCGAAAGCAGGTGGCAGTGGTGTCGATTTATTGCCTGATAGTGCAACCATTTGTTCATGTAACAACGTATCTAAAGCCGATATTTGCCAAGCGATTTGTGACGGTTCAACCTCACTCGGTGCTTTGAAGAAATGTACCAAAGCAGCGACAGCCTGTGGTGGTTGTGCACCGTTAGTGACGCAAGTGTTGAAGTCTGAACTACAACGCCAAGGCGTAACGGTGAATAACCATGTTTGTGAACACTTCCCATACTCACGCCAAGAAATTTATCACTTGGTTCGTGTCAATGAAATCAAGACCTTTGATGATTTGATTCATCAACATGGTCATGGTCTAGGCTGTGATATTTGTAAACCAATGGCGGCTAATATTTTGGCATCGTGCTGGAATGATTTTGTACTGGAACCAAGCCATGCAGGCTTACAAGACAGTAATGATTACTACTTGGGCAATATTCAAAAAGATGGTTCATACTCGGTTGTGCCGCGTATGGCAGGTGGGGAAGTCACACCTGATGGCTTAATCGCTGTTGGTCAAATTGCCAAAAAATATAACCTATATACCAAAATTACGGGTGGACAACGGGTCGACTTATTTGGCGCGCAAATTCATCAACTCCCATTTATTTGGGAAGAACTCAACGCAGCAGGTTTTGAATCTGGCCATGCGTACGGTAAATCCTTACGTACCGTGAAATCCTGTGTCGGTAGTACATGGTGTCGTTATGGTGTTGATGATTCTGTTGGCTTGGCGATTGAACTTGAGAATCGTTATAAAGGCCTACGTTCACCGCATAAATTAAAAATGGCGGTGTCGGGTTGTACTCGTGAATGTGCAGAGGCACAAGGTAAAGACGTAGGGGTGATTGCCACCGAGAAAGGTTGGAACCTGTATGTCTGTGGGAATGGCGGTATGAAACCACGTCATGCAGAGCTATTGGCCTCAGACCTTGATACCCAAACCTTGATTCGTTATATCGACCGTTTCTTTATGTTCTATATCCAAACTGCAGATCGTTTACAGCGCACCAGTGTATGGCGTGACAATATGGAAGGCGGTTTGGATTATCTTAAATCAGTGATTGTCGATGATTCGCTAGGGCTTGCAGAAGAGTTAGAACTCCGTATGAGTCATGTGATTGGCACTTATCAAGATGAATGGCGTACCGCAGTTGAAGATCCTGAGATCCGTAAACGTTTCCAAACCTATATCAACGCCAGTGCAGAAGAGCAAGCTGATCCACATATTCAATTTACTCAAGTACGTGATCAGATTCGCCCTTTGAATGACGCTGAACGCTCAGTCGATCGAATCCCAATGGTTGAAGCATAAGGAGAACTCAAATGACTAGTTTAAAAAACATCGATATGCTGCCAGAAAATCAATGGGTCGAGGTGTGTGCGTTAGATGACATCACACCAAACACAGGCGTAGGCGCACTAATTGAAGGTCAATCCGTTGCATTGTTCCGTGTCGGGCATGAGAAGCGGATTTATGCACTTAGCAATAAAGATCCCTTCAGCCAAGCCAATGTGATGTGTCGCGGTATCATTGGCGATTTACAAGGCGAACGCGTGATTGCATCGCCGATTTATAAACAACATTTCAGCTTAGCGACAGGTCGTTGTTTGGAAGATAAAGATCAAAAGCTATTGGTCTTTCCAACCAAAATTGAAAATGGTCGGGTCTGGGTCGGGACAGTTCCGCAAAAGACTTATATTACCAACAATGGTGCTGCGCAAGAAAAGTTGAAATTGGTGCTGATTGGTAATGGTTTGGCGGGGATGCGTTGCCTAGAGGATTTACTGGACATGGCACCAGATCGCTATGAGGTGACGGTGATTGGTGAAGAACCTTGGGGCAATTACAACCGGATTATGCTGTCACCAGTACTTTCAGGTGAAAAAACTATTGATGACATCATGTTGCATCCACATGCTTGGTATCGCGACAAAGGGATTCAATTCATTGCGGATGATCCTGCGGTAAAAATTGATCGTACTCGTAAAGTGGTACATACCGAGAAAGGCGAAAGCGTTGATTATGATCGTTTGATTATTGCGACTGGTTCATCGCCTTTTATTCCACCCGTGCAAGGTGTGGATTTAAAAGGTGTGATCAGCTTCCGTGATATTTATGATGTAAACACTATGATCAAATATTGCGAAAGCAAGAAGAATGCCGTGGTGATTGGTGGTGGTTTGCTGGGTCTGGAAGCGGCGTATGGATTGAAACAACGTGGCATGAATGTGACAGTTCTACATCTGATGGAACGAATTATGGAACGTCAGTTGGATGGGCGTGCCAGCCGTATGTTGCGCCATAGTATTGAGCAAAAGGGCATCAATATCATTACGGAAGCCAATACTGAAGCATTGATTGGTGAAGACGGTCATGTCAGTCAAGTCCGACTTAAAGATGGAACTGTGTTGGATGCTGATTTGGTTATTTTTGCGGTCGGGATTCGTCCGAATATTGCTTTGGCGCAAAGTGCGGGACTACGCTGTAATCGCGGCATCTTGGTGAATGACACTATGCAAACCTTTGATCCAAGTATCTATGCTGTGGGCGAATGCATCGAGCATCGTAATCAAACTTTTGGTTTGGTTGAACCGCTGTGGGGACAAGCCTTCATTTGTGCAACACATTTGGCTGAACATGGCAGCTTAACCTTTAAATCACCAACCGTACCAACGCAGTTAAAGGTGAGTGGTGTCGACGTATTCTCTGCTGGGAATTTTGAACCGAAAGAGGATTATGAAGACATCATCCTCAATGATGATAAACGTCAAATTTATAAGCGTATCATTATCCAGAAAGACAAAGTGATTGGTGCGGTTCTGTTTGGTGATACGGAAGATGGCATGTGGTATGCCGAGTTGATTGCAGATCAAACACCCGTTTCTACATTTAGAAACAAGCTGTTATTTGGTAAGGATTTTGCAATGAAAAAGGCAGGGTAATATTTCTAAGAAATTAAATTCCTATGTAAGTAGTTTGATACTCGGAAAAGTCATCTGCAACCTGCATGGTTTTTGTAAGAAATGTTTCTGCGATGAACCTAAGTAGGTGACAGAAGAGAACAGGTTTTGCAGATGACAATGGTTTTGCCTACTTTTCCCGAAAGAAAAGTAGGTCGAGCCGAAGGCTTAGCCTGAAAATAAGATAAAAACTCGGTAAGACTCCCGAGAGTAAGCATCTTTAAAAAGATTAACTAGGTAAAAGGGGCAGTCATGAACAGTATTCAAATTTTAGAACACAGTCGCTCCGATCAAGCAGAAACAATCATAACAAAAACAACATGTCCCTATTGTGGCGTGGGCTGTGGTGTGGATGTCAGTGTGCAACATAAAACGCATGGCACGACGGTACAAGTCGCCGGTGATATGAATCATCCTTCAAACTTTGGACGGTTGTGTATCAAGGGCAGCAATCTTGCAGATACGTTGGGCTTGGAAACCCGAGTCTTACAGCCTATGTTTGGCCGTAAAAACTATCGTCAAGTGACGACTTGGGATCAGGCCATCGAGAAAATTGCAGAGCAGTTTCAAGCGTGTATTGATCAGTATGGAGCAGACAGTGTTGCATTTTATGTCTCAGGTCAATTGTTGACAGAAGACTATTATGTGGTGAATAAGTTTGTAAAAGGCTATTTAGGCACTGCCAATATTGATACCAATTCACGCTTATGTATGTCATCTGCGGTTGCGGCACATAAACGGGCTTTTGGTGAAGATATTGTTCCAGCCAGTTATGAAGATTTTGAACATACTGACATGGTAGTTTTAGTCGGCTCCAATACGGCATGGTGTCATCCTGTTCTGTATCAACGCATCATGCAGGCCAAAAGCAAGAATCCAGATTTATTTGTAGTTGTGGTTGACCCTCGTTTTACCAGTACCTGTGAGCAAGCGGATTTACATTTGCCGATCTTACCGGGTCAGGATGTGGCTTTATTTAACGGCTTGTTTCAGTATTTATATCACAATGATTGTATCGATCAGCATTTTGTAGAGACCTATACCGAAGGTTTAGCGGCACTTTTAGCCGCGAGTGAAAGTGAGCAAGATGTTAGTGCTTTAGTGAAACGCACAGGAATATCCGCAGAAAAATTACAACTGTTTTTTGATAAATTTGCGCAAACAGAAAAAGTGATCACCTTATTTTCGATGGGGGTTAATCAATCCTCTCAAGGGGTGAATAAAGCCAATAGCATTATTAACTGCCATTTACTGACTGGGAAAATTGGCAAATTAGGTGCAGCGCCATTTTCTATGACGGGTCAACCCAATGCCATGGGCGGTCGTGAGGTGGGTGGACTCGCCAATATGTTGGCTGCACATCTGGATTTGGACAATCTTTCACATCAAAAATTGGTACAAGATTTCTGGAACAGCCCTGTGATTGCCAAGCAAGCAGGCTTAAAAGCAGTTGATTTATTCCAAGCAGTGGAAAGCGGCAAAATCAAAGCGATTTGGATTATGGCAACCAATCCTGTGGTGAGCTTACCCGATGCAGATCAAGTCAAACGTGCATTGGAAAACTGTGAGTTTGTCGTGGTATCAGATATTTGTGCAGATACCGATACCACGGCTTATGCAGATGTATTGTTACCTGCGCTGGGTTGGGGGGAAAAAGATGGCACAGTCACTAATTCTGAACGCCGTATCTCACGACAACGTGCTTTTTTAAATCCGCCAAAGCAAGCCAAAGCGGATTGGTGGGCGGTGGCTCAGGTTGCGAAAAAACTAGGATTTAATGGTTTTGATTTTAATCATGCCTGTGACATTTTTAATGAACATGCGGCTTTATCGGCTTATCAAAATGCCAGTGTTGACCAACGAGACCAAGTTGAAAATTTCCGTTATTTCAATTTAAAAGGTTTAATGAATCTAAGTCTTGATGAATATAACCATCTGCGCCCAATCCAATGGCCTGTCTGGGAGAAAGGTCAAAGTGTTGCGGTTGAACAGCTGTTTGATCGGGGGCGTTTTAGCCATAAAAATAAAAAAGCCAAACTGATTCCCACTGTTGCCATCGATCCAGTGCATGCTATCTCTGAAGATTATCCATTGGTATTGAATACGGGGCGGATTCGTGATCAGTGGCATACCATGACTCGCACGGGTTTATCGGCAAATCTCACCACACACCGCGCTGAACCATTTTGTGAGATTCACCCGAATGATGCGTTAAAATTTGGTATTCGTGATAAAGCTTTGGTTGAAGTTCGCTCGGAATGGGGCCGTTGTGTGCTGCGTGTGACCTTGGCACAAGGGGTGCGTCGTGGTCAAATCTTTGCACCGATTCACTGGACTGAGCAAGTCGCTTCTGATGCGCGGATTGGTAAAGTGGTCAATCCTGTGGTGGATGCGATTTCAGGCGAACCTGAATTTAAACATACCCCTGTTGCAATTCAACCGTTCCATACCACTTGGCAAGGCGTGCTCTATGTACGTGAAGGCTTTGAACATCAGATTAAAGCTTCATTGCAAAATTGTGCATGGTGGACCAAGATCAAAACTGCAAAAGCCATCCGTTATGAAATTGCTGATCGTCACAGTATCGATGAGACCCAAAAGAATCTGAAAAGCTTCCTGCCTTTTGTCGATGAAACCTATGAATGGTTAAGTCTGGAGGATATTTCATCGCAGCTCAGCCATAGTGTGATTTTAAAAGACGGTATTCTGGTTGCCAGTTTATATATTGCGCCTGTCGATTTATTGCCTGATCGGGATTGGGTGGCTAGCCTATTCAAACGTGAACGATTAAGTGCCTTGCATCGTAAAGCACTGCTAGCTGGTATGCCAATGTCCGCTGCAAATAATGATGGACCATTGGTCTGTAGTTGCTTTAAAGTGGGTAAAAATAAGATTATTGAAGCCATTAAAATGCAAAATATCACGCATGAAAAACAAGTCACTGCATGTTTAAAAGCAGGCGGAAATTGTGGTTCCTGCTTACCTGAAATTCGTGGCTTAATCAAAACCTGTCAACTGGAGGCAGAAGCATGAATACAGAATATCCCGCTACAGATTTGGTGATTTTGGCGGGAGGGCAAGCGCGCCGTATGAATGGCGTGAACAAGCTACTGCAACAGTTCGATGATCAGATTCAACTGTTAAAAATTTCTGAGCACTTTAAGACCCAAGTACAACATATTTGGGTGAATAGCCATCGTGATCGTTCGATTTACCAACAGATTGAACCAGATATTCAATGCTATGCCGATGATCAGCATGGTTTTTTAGGCCCATTAATGGGCATGAAAAGCGCATGGTCACATGTAGAATCTGACTGTGTTTTATTTATTCCATGCGACGTCACCTATATACCAAATCAGGTTTTAGTCAAACTTCATCGAGCTTTACACAAGACTCCTCAAGCACAGGTGGCGTACGTCACAATGAATGGAGATGCTTTATATCCATTTTGTTTGCTAAAGCGAGAAAGTTTGTCGGTGTTGGAACAAGCAATCGCTGAGAACAAACTCAGCTTGCGAGATTGTTTTAAACAATTGAATGCACAGACGATCGCATTTCAAAAACAAAGCCTGTTTTGTCATAGTATTAACTCCTTAGATGAGTTGCAACAATACAAGCAGATGAAGGTTTTTAAACAATCTATTTCAGGTTAATGGATCTACTTAACTGATTTAAGGCTAATCAGTGTTGCAATCAATAATGCAGTCGCTGCGGTTATCAGTGAACTGTTGAGTGTATGATAGATTGTAAATAGGGCATTTGCTGTGATTGGCCCGATGATCTGACCGAGGCCATAGACGACGGTCATAATGGCAATTAAATTACTTTTGCTTTGACGAGCGATTCGCTGCGCCACAGGCATAGCAATGGTCACAGTTCCCATAAAGGTTCCACCCACCAGTAATGCGCTCAACAGATAACCCAACGCGGTTGGCAGCATGATGGGTAATACAACGCCGACAGCCTGTACTCCCAGATTAGAAGCTAAAGCGATTCGAGTCCCAAGTCTGTCATGGAGATAATGCCAAAAAAAACAGGAAGGGATCGCACCCAAGCCGAAGATCGCCCAGATCTGTGCTGCATCAATATTCGGTAAGGCCTGTTTGACCAGCAAAGGTAAATAGGTTGCGGTAATGATGTAGCCAAAACCAGCCAAGGCATAAATCAGAATTAGGGCGTAGGCATGGGGAGCTTTGCGATTTGTACTCAAGATCTGCTGAGTTGAAACAGCGTTAGGTTGTTGAGCCTGTGATAAACCAAACATTGCAATACAGCTAAAGACCAGACTTGATAGACCGAGCAATAACCACAGTATTTTGCTGTGCCAACTCAGATGTGTGCCAAAAACCAAAAGCTCGGCAGAGAGGGCAATCCCGAGACCAACTCCTGCATACAAAATAGGGGCTTGATGTGTTTGTTTCTGCTGTTCGAGCAACCATAATGAGGCGGATACCATGGCGAAAGCACTAAAAACCCCAGCCAAACCACGAATCAAGATGATCAGGCCAATCGTGTCAATACAGCTGAGTAGGATCAGACAAACTACCGTACCCAAAGTGGCAATAATGCTACCGAGATAACTCTGCTGGGATTTAATCTTGATCGCAAATAAAGCCCCAAATAAATAGCCTGCATAGTTCGCTGAAGCAGCTAAGCTGGCATGCTGTAAATTGATGATGCCTTCATCAATCATATGTGGGTAAACTGCCGTAAAAGCAAAGCGCCCGAAACCCATACCAATTGCCATAATCAGTGCGGCACAGCTTGCTGATTGTAGTGAGCTGCTGCTGTTTTTTCCTAGTTCTGTCATGACGTGTTTATTCCAAACCTTAGTCGCTATGACGCATGTGTTCTAGAGGTGGAGCCTTGGCAAGAAATTTGTAATCAAGTAAATAAAGTCCATAGCTAAAGAAACTCAAAATACAGATTAAAAATAGCAACTTAGTACCAGACATTGTTTAAACCATCTTTGGGTGTTGAGATATGAATGTCTATTTAAACAAGCGCTATTAATCATGTAAAATGATTTGAATTGATACGAATTATCTCTAATAGTGATGGCGATGCAGATTAAATCTTTAGAAATTTTTATGATGGTGGTGAAGTTAGGAAGTTTTTCCGAGGCGGCAAAAACACTCTATACCGTACAATCCAATGTCACCAGTCATATCAAAAAACTGGAAACAGAATTGAATGTAGAACTTCTACATCGTCAGAGCCCCATCCAACCCACCAGAGCTGGGCAGCAGCTGTATGGTTATGCTGAAAAAATGCTGCATCTACAAAAAGAGATCTTGGATAGTTTTTCCGATCGTCATCTCGCAGTCAATCTCCCTTTGGAAATCGGAAGTATGGAGACCACGGCAGCCGTACGACTGCCATCATTGTTTCGCGATTTACAACAGCACAGTCCAGGCTTTCCTTTTGCATTATCGACAGCACCCACACGAGATTTAATTGATTTAGTCCATGCATCCAAGCTGGATTGTGCATTTGTAGCACATCATGCACCGATTGACGGGATGTTTAATTTACATGTCTGGACCGAGCAATTGGTGCTGATTTCTTCCAAGCATGCGCCAGCACAACTTACAAATGAATATTTGATTCAAAAGAAATTCATTGCCTTTAAGCAGGGCTGCAGCTACCGCAAAGCCATTGATCAGTTTTTATCTGCACATCATTTACCCGCAGCCAATGTGATTGAAATGGGCAGTTTGGATGGTATTACTAGCTGTGTCAGTTTAGATGTTGGCCTTGCAATTTTGCCAATGAGCTATGTACAGCAATCCCATTTTGCTCAAAGTGTGAAGATTCATCCCATTGGCTCAGCTACAGCTCAGATCAATACCTATCTTATTGCGCATCGTGATACGAACACATGGGCAACCAATATGCATCATTTCGTTGAACATGTGAAAGGCATGAATCAGCAGCTTGAGAAAAGAGAGGAAATACTGGTTTAGCACAAATGAAAACAGAGAAGACGGAACCTCTCTGTTTCTATGTTGCTAACTAAAACATACTCATGCTTTTGCCAGATAATTTTCCATTTCCTGTTTAGGAACCATGCCACCGCCTGTTGCCCAAACGATGTGATTGGCATTTTGTAATTGCTGCTCAGTAAATTGATGTAAAGCCGCATAGCGTTGATTTCTGTTGACTAAAATCGGACCCAACATACCTGCAAGTGCGGAAGGTTCAAGTTTCAAGTTTTCAGACTGGTTGAGCATTCCGAGCAAGCGATACATGCTCTGATCATCAAGCGTATAAAAGCCATCTAACAGCCGTTGCATGGCTCGACCAACAAAACCAGAGGCACGACCCACGGCTAAACCATCAGCAGCAGTGATATTGTCAATACCAATATCCTGAACGGAAATTTCATCATGTAAACCAGTGGATACGCCGAGTAACATACATGGGGAATGAGTGGGTTCGGCAAAAATACAATGCACATGATCGCCCAGTGCCATTTTTAAGCCAAATGCAACACCACCTGGGCCGCCACCAACGCCACAAGGCAAGTAAACAAATAGAGGATGATCTTGATCAACAACAATCTCTTTTTGTTTTAATTGTTGTTTTATGCGTTCACCTGCGACTGAATATCCTAGAAATAGAGTGCGAGAATTTTCATCATCAATAAAAAAACAATTTGGATTTTCTGATGCTGCTTTTCGGCCTTGCTCTACAGCTACGCCATAATCTTGATCATATTCAATGACATTTACACCATGTGAACGTAACTTGTCCTTTTTCCATTGGCGGGCATCTGCTGACATATGTACTGTCACATCAAAGCCTAATTTTGCGCTCATAATGCCAATGGAGAGTCCGAGATTACCTGTTGAACCGACGGCAATACTATATTGACCAAAAAAACCTCTAAATTCAGGGCTGTTTAGCTTGGTGTAATCATCTTGAACGCTGAGCAGTTCAGCTTGTATAGCAAGTTGCTCCGCTCGATAAAGCACTTCATAGATACCACCACGTGCCTTAATCGATCCAGAGATGGGTAGATGACTGTCTTTTTTGAGCCATAGCTTTCCAGCTATTTTTTGATTAAAGTGAGCCTCAAGATGCTGTTGCATATTCAGGATATCGATCAGCTCAGATTCGATAATACCTTTCGTCGCAAGCGTTTCAGGAAAGACAGCCATCAAGTAAGGTGCAAAACGTGCTAAGCGATCCCGGGCATCATCAATATCTGATTGATTAAGCCCAACATAAGGTAAACCTTCATCTAGCGTGGTGAAATTAGGGTTAAACCAAACTGTCTCTTTGAGCTCAATCAGGTCTTTAACAATTGGATATGCTGCTACAAGTTGTTGGATCTGTTCTGACTGCATAAGCGTACTCAAAAAATTTAAAGAAAGTGAATACTTAACGAGGTACAGCCTAAAGTAATTTGGCACTTGGATGTACTGTTTCTCACACTTTAGCCTGTAAAATTTTTATCACTTGCCCATAGATAGATCGCAAATAATCATTTAATGGAAGCAAGGTTTGACCAGACTTGCTGCGGACATATTTAAAATAAGGAATCAGTGGATATTCACTACTTTCACAAACAATTACTTTGGGAAACCACTCTTGATGAAATTGATCAGCAGTAATATCAATAATGATGCCATTCACGAGCAGATAGCAGTGCGCAATTTCGGGTGCTTGAGGTGAAATTTGAACCTTTCCAACTCGATAGTCCGATTTAATAGCATGAACATTCAGCAAGTAATACTGCAATAGATCACAGGCATCGGCACCGCATTCTTTTGGAAACTTGCTGAATACACCTGTAATAAAGCCATGGGTGACATGATCCAATGCTTCGCGAAAAGCCTCAGCAATCGCTGTGAGGGTTTGAATATCATTTTGATAAGCCATTTCTCTCATTCTTGAAGTAATAAGTATTCTTTTAAGTTAAGCGCTTTAAATGTAAGATTTAACTAAATTTATTTATTTAATTGTTAAAACTATGAGCTGATGTAATTTAAATTGACTTTGAATAAATGATTGTTTTATACATGAAATCTTAGGTGTACTTTCTGTTGCCTTTCGCGCACGGAATCTGAAGTTTATAAGCCAAGCGGGGGAGAGGCTATTATTACGAAATGTTAAAAAGTTGCATAATGATCATACTATTTACAAGTTTAAAGTGAATCATTACAAATAAGAATAATTTCCATTTCATAATAAAACTAAGTACATCACTTGAGGGGATCGAAAAAATGCCTCAATATCTGAAAATTGCTGAGAATATTTATAGAAAATTTCAGCAAAATGATCAGTTTATGATTGATAAACAAGACTGTTTAAATCTCATCATCAAGCAGATTCGTAAAGAGTTAATCGATACGGATTTAAAGTTGGTTTACAACTATATCGATTTTGTCGATGGCTTTAAAGAACCCGCAAAAGATGGTCGTATCAGTCTGGATATTAGTCTTATTCCAAGCTATAAGCACAAGGATGAGTTTGTTCTATGGCTTGCGGGGTTTATTGAAAAAATTACAGAAGGCGGTGTGAAACGTCTACCACCGATACATAAAGATATCCCACCAGAATTTACTTTTCAAAGTGATCCAAATGTTATTTTGGACATAAGAAATGAGCATAGCGGGGAAAGAATTATTTCTTACTTTAGAAGTGATGATTTCGCTGATGAAATTAAAGGCATTTGAAATTTATAAAGAATTTCAATATGACTGATTTAAATTCGTGTTAATTAGAACAACAAAACGTCTTTCAAATTAAGGTGTAGGATATGCCAACAAGCGAGAATGCATTGACAATATTTGAAGTTTTACGTGAAAGTCATGAAAAACAAAGAAATTTTTCTGAAAAGTTAACTAGAACATCAGGTGATAGTGAAGAAAGAAGAGAACTTTTTGAGCTTCTGAAAAATGAACTTTTTGCACATGCTGTGGCAGAAGATCGATATTTATACATTCCACTAATGATGTCAGATGCAGGATTGAATATTACCCGTCATGCTTTATCAGAGCATCATGAAATGGATGAACTGCTGGAAAAGCTGACAGAAACTGAATTCAGTCATACTGGCTGGCTTGCGATTGCTAAAAAATTATCTCATGTCGTTCATCATCATCTAGAGGAAGAAGAGCATCGCTTTTTTCAACAAGCAGGGAAAATTTTGCCTGAGCAGCAGAAAAAAGACTTAGCTCAGAAATACCACGCAGAATATATAAAATATTTAAATAAAGACAAAGATAGTCTGAGTTAAAATAATAGAAGTGTATGGAATCCTTAAACCCTCAATATGAGGGTTTTTTGAGTTTAATCATTTAACAATGTCATCCTATTTCAAGATGTTTCTCTATTTACCATAAGTGATAAACATTAACTTAAAGAAAATTCTTATCACTGTTTTTAACAAATAACTCGCTTATGGTGAAAGTACAAACAATTCATTTATTCAAATTCCAGTTGAGAGTTTTGTTTTGAGTGAATTATTTTCTTAAAGGAGAATAAAGATGATAAACCAAGATGATTATGATCGTGAACGTATTAGAAATGCGCCAGATGAAGTAAAAGAAGACCTAAATGCCGATCCGATTACAGGTGAGCCTGGTTCACATCCAGTTGGGACTGGGATTGGAGCTGCGGGTGGTGCAGCAACAGGTGCTGTCATAGGGAGTGTTGGCGGTCCAGTAGGGACTTTAGTGGGTGGTGCTGTAGGCGCAGTTGTAGGAGGTTTGGCTGGAAAAGCTGTAGGAGAAGCCATAGATCCTACGATCGAAGATGCCTACTGGCGCGAAAACTATCTGAATCAGTCTTATTATAATGAAGCAAACGCCAAATATCCGAATCTAGATTATGATCGGGATTATCGAGATGCCTATCGAGTGGGTTACGAAAAACGTTATGGTTATGATCCAGATGTGGCGTTTGAGGAGGTTGAACCAGAGTTAAGAACTAACTGGGAACAGGCCAAAGCTGAATCACGCTTATCTTGGGAAGAAGCAAAACATGCTTCACGTGATGCTTGGAATAGAAATAGTAAGCAGAGCAAATAGAGATCAGCATTGGTAAGGCTTAGAACCCTATTCTTAAAAGAATAGGGTTTTTTATGCAAGGAATATTTGCTGTTATTTTATATGTCTATAAATGAAAATGGTCTGTATGGTTTTTCGGTATTAATCAGTAAATAATAGATGAAATATTTATTTTTCTATAAGGAGTTTTGGGGTGAAAGCAAATAAACTGAGGGGGAAATTCACCTCGATTTTTTAAATTGATATTTAGCGGTGCAGAGTGATATTTGAAACACCTAACAAAACCTATGATTCTAGATTTTATTTTAATTAAAATTTAATAAATTTTAGTCTCAATGTTTTGATTAATACAAAATCTTTTTAAATTAAACTTGTTTCTAGATGTTTTATTAATATTTTATTTAAAAATATAAATCCTTGTTTTTAAGGCTGTTACTTTATTTTTGTTGTATTGGAGTTTTTGATTTAATTACATAAAATTTCATTCTTTAAGAAAGTTAAAATAAATAGGAGGGAAAGTTACATGAAAAAAAGTCAGTATATGGTTTTTGAAATAGATTAATGAGGTATGACATGTTGAAGACAATCATTACTTTAGGAACAGGTGTTGCTTTAGGCTGCTATTATAAGTCTCATAAAGATAAGACCAAATTATCAGGTGAGAAACGAGATGAGGATATTAACCTGAGTGATGAAGTTAAGGGGAAAAAGGTGCTGAGTAAGTACCTGAAATAGACTTGAGAAAAGAAGCTTGGTTACAAGCTTCTTTTATATTACCCCGTAGTCATACAGTATAACTAAAGGAATATTTGGAGATAATCGAAGAAATAGTGATGAAATCTCATCAAATCATCATTTTGATGGTGAATAATTTTCTATCTATTTTAGTGAAATCTTAAACAAGCGAGAGGTAATGAAAATGAAGAATTTACTTGTGAAAAGTATCGCATTAAGTTTTGTTTTCACACTTGCAGCATGTGAAAAGAACAAAACAGCAGATAATTCAGCGCTTCGACAGGAAACAACCACACCACATTCGATGGAAACTGAACCTGTGCCAAATAGTAATCAGCTACACGATGATATGCTGCATGATGCTTCAGCACCTGTAACAAATCAAGATGGTACATCAGATGCTCATACGGGCAGCGCCACCTCGCAGCAAACCCCTTAGCTGTTCATACTCAATATAATAAATCTATAGGAAAAAGTTGAAGTTTGAGCAATAACTTCAACTTTTTCAGGCGTTTTGGGAAAAATAAATGTAAGGCTAGATTTTGCTTTTATGTGATGAGTTATACATTATTTATCGATAGTGATAGGTTTGGCACTTATCCTGTAATTTTTATGTATACGAATTTTTATTTTAGTAGCATAAGTCAAAACAATATTAACAATTGATTACTGTAAATAGAGCAAACTCGCATAATAGAAAAAATAAAGGAATAATCTCATGCCTCAATATTTAAAATTAGCAGAAAAAATATATTTGAATGTTAAAGATTCAAAAGGCTTTGTAGATGAACCTTTAGAAGATCTAAATAATTTAATGATTGAGCTGCGGATTGAAATAAAAGAAACAGATTTTAAGATACTTTATAACTATATAAATTTTGAAGATCTACTCATGAATTCCAAAGATTTGCCATTAAGTTTGGATATTAGTATTTTACCTAAAAGTAAAAATAGAACCGAATATATTCTATGGCTTGCCAGTTTTATTGAGAAAGTCACAATATCCAAGAGTAAAAAAACATCTAACTTAAACAGTAAGGTGATTGTGCCTGACTATCACTATGATGATGTGGGAAACATTGTGAATAGATCAAAA
The DNA here is from genome assembly GCF_013072695.1 of Acinetobacter sp. Ac_5812. Classification (GTDB taxonomy): domain Bacteria; phylum Pseudomonadota; class Gammaproteobacteria; order Pseudomonadales; family Moraxellaceae; genus Acinetobacter. The sequence goes on along the minus strand of NZ_LXUK01000022.1, from coordinate 731,109 downwards.
AATAACGGTGATGCAATTGTTTCATATTTCAAGGATAAGTAGTCCGTCTAACATATTAAATTTTACTCAAACTTGACTAAGTTATATCGAAGGGGTTTGGAAATGGTAAAGCAATATATGCTAAAAGAAGTTGATGCTAGCAGTGAGACAGGCGATAAAATTATTGTCGAGCAAATTTATGAAATGGAACCTGCTGCAGATTTAGTGGTCGGTAACTTAGCATGGTCACCATTGTCTAAAGTAGTCATTAGAGATACGGTGATTCAACTCAATGAGGACTTAACATTTACACATCCACGGACTGGAAAAACTTTTAGAATTGGCACTTAACATTGAGAAGGGTTGAGTATATCAAGTGAGATTTAGCTGATATGTGGTGTTAGCAACGACTCAGCCCAATCCTTGCTGTTGCAACGTGTACATTCTTGCTCTAAGTGAAGCAAATGTTGGGTCAAGCCACAATACATGCAAGAATAATAGCGTTGAGTATTTATTTTATCTGCCTTTTTATAATGTTGAGGGAATAAGGGTAATCCCCATTTGGTATCTTCGTTGGCATAAAAAAGAATACTTAGGCAGCCATCGGTTTCCAGTAAAGCAACTTTGACTTGTCCCAAGTGTTCTACACTTTTCTGACGCATTTCAGCAAAGAACTCATCATGTGAGTATTTTTCCTTTTGCATGTCTTGTATCACTAATAACCCATCCTCCACGATGCATAGGGGCTTTCCTTCAAGAAGAATTTCAATCTTTTTACTCTTCATCATCGTCCAAGTGACAAAGCGATAGAGAATAATGATTGTGCACATAACTACAAATGCTTGAGCAATCGGTGCATCGTCAATAAACATCGGATCACCAGCCGCACTACCTAGACTAAGGATGATGGCAACTTCAAAGATAGATAATTGTCTAATTCCACGCTTACCTGAAAGTTTGAGAAAAACTAAGATTAGAAGGAACATTACACAACAGCGAATGATAATTTCCAGAACAAGATTCCAAGTTGTGTCGTGGAGGAAAACACCCATTAAATCCATTAATTAGATACTCATTCTTATCATTAGTAAGTGTATATATTTTACCCAATAAAAATGAGCTTATGTTTCCAATAAGCTCATTTTTTGTAGCCTAAGTGATTTTATATTCTATCCCAAGCATCTTTGATGGCTTGCTTGGCTTGTTCCCATTTCAATCTTGATTCAGCTTTTAGTTCTTCCCATGATTCTTTGAGGTTTCCTTCAACATCCTCAAATTGGGTATTGCGGTCATGCTCAGCACGTGCGCGACTACCAAGCTCATAAGCTTTGGAAAAATCTCGGTCATAGTCAAGATCTGGTGTATCGAGTGAAGCTTCTTGATAATAAGGGCGCGTCGCATAACTTGAACGCCAATGATCATTGGGGTCGATATTTACGCGTGAACTTTGATTATTGGTATTGGTTAAATTCGGATTTGTCATAATAATTCTCCAGCTAACTTTGCAGATTAGATAAAATTTAGGAGAATATTTTTATTATTCTCCTAAATATCTATGGATCAAAAAATAATCAGAAGTTATTTCTGTTGATTATTTTGGTTTGATCCTTGGCGATTCTCATCTTTTTGATGAGATCCCTGTTGTTGACGATTGTCATTTTGCTGTTGTTGCTGCTGTTGACGGTTGTCATTGTTTTGGTTTTGCTGCTGTTGCTGTGGATTATTACGCTCTTCATTGCGTTGATTATTTGTATTACTCATGATCGTACACCTCATTTGGTTTTAGATTTTATCTGAGTAAATCAGATGATTTAATTAAAACATGTTTTTAATTTTAAAATAGTGTCAGCCTGTTTCATTGTATTTAAATGTAATGCAGTTAATTTTGATAAATTATGGTATTTTAATGGTTTAGCTTTTTTTATTTTTTTAAATTTAAAACAGTATTAATATAACTTTATATATGGATTACATGTTGCAATATTTAACTTTGATTTAGTCTAGTTTTATGTATTTTTATGATTTATTTTTAAATAAATAATTCAAAACATTAGAATGTAAAAATTCATCAATCACAGGGTGTTGATATAGATCGTATTTTAAATAGTGCTGTTGCAATATTAACCAGAATTAACAAAATTAAAGCAGGAGTCAGGGATGAACAACGTAATGTGATCTTATATTTTCGATTCGGAGAATGAAAATGCCAGTCGTTGTAAAAAAGATTGCTTGATTTATTACAGGATCATCATAAAAACTATTACGAGTTAGTTAGTTTTTTTCTAGATGGAGATATATCTAATTTTGAAAAAGAAAAGCAAGCCGTTAATTTATTAATTCATGAATTAGAAATTGTAAACTTAAAAAAATCATATATACCCAATAATGCTGAGGAAATAAAAGATTGGTATCAATCTGAAAATAGAAAAGTATGTCAAAGCTATCAAGAATATTTATCTCATCGGAAGTCTGGAGAAGAACGTCAATACTTTAAAAATATAGGACAGGCTTTTGATTTTTTAGTGAAAGTCGCACCGACCAAAAAGGTAGACGGTGCTTGGCTATACAGCATCGTCAATTATTGGAATGATCCGACTTTTCATGACCTTATTGTGATTTATTTGGAAGAACTAGGGCTAGGGCAAGCAAAATCCAATCATGTATGTATATATGATGATTTGCTTCGCAATCTAGGTTTAGATGATTTTGAATTTTTTCTTGATGATGAATATTACCATCACGCCGCCATTCAATTGGCTTTCGGATATGCGCCCCCTGAATTTATCCCAGAGATTATTGGCTTCAATCTAGGATACGAACAACTCCCTTTACATCTTTTAATTACCAATTATGAACTCAAAGAGTTAGGTATTGATGCCAAATATTTTAACTTGCATATTACGATTGATAATCTAGCCAATGGTCATGCGCATAAGTCTTTGAAGGTATTAGAAAATGTATATAAAAAATATAAAGATAAAACAATTTTTATGGATAAAGTGAAACGTGGCTATGCTTTAAATCAGCATGGAATTTTATCCTCACAGGTTATTCAAAATCTTGATCTGGAAAGTTTCGTTCATAAAATTTTAAAGCGTAAGGCGATGATCGGCCAATCAGTGCATAACCAGAAGCAATTGATCGGATGTAAGTCTATTAATCAGTGGTTAGCAAATCCACAGGAAATGAGTGATTTTATTGAGCAACTGGTTGAGAAAAAATGGATTAAATTTAATCTTGATCCTGAACAAAGTATGTTCTGGCGAATGATTAGTCATGAAGATGGGAAGATGTACGGTGTGTTTACTCCCGCAGAAAGACAGATTATTTATGATTGGATTGCTGGCGACCAGTACTCGGCAACCGTTGCTCCTTATCATCATAATAAAAATAAAGATCAGCCTTTGCATGACTTTCTCTTTAGCTATATTTCAGACGGTGAACTGGAATATTTACAGCTAAAGATTAATCAAACCGATAATTTCGCATTGAAGTTATGTCAGTTAATTCCGTTCTTGGCGCCCGAATCTCATCATAAAAGCATAGGGTTGTGGAGTACCCAGAAATACGTTGAATTACTATTTCCTTATTTAAAAAATTCATCATCTTAGTCAGTTCTAATCAAGATAAAAAAACCTCCTTTTGGAGGCTTTTTTCACTTATCCATTGACGATTTCACCACCATTGACATGAATCACTTGCCCTGTGATGTAACTGGCATCATCAAAAGCTAAAAATAAATATGCAGGTGCAACTTCGCTGTGCTGTCCCATCCGTCCCATTGGCGTGTCTTGACCAAATTTTGCTACAGTTTCAGCATCAAAACTACTCTTAACATTTCATTTTTAAATTTATGATGAGTGCACTTGACCTTTATTAAAATGAGTTCTATTTTGGAACTTGATTAAGCTTTCACCATATCAGGTGTGTTCGATCAGGGCTGAAATTTACCCCACTATGGTTTGGAAAGTGAGAAAAATAAAGGAACAGGAGTTTCATATGTTTGGCATTCGTTACCAGCAAATACCCTTGCACGTTTTATTTGAACATCAGGCAACTTTGGCAGGTCTTGGAAAAATTGGTTTGCGTAGCCTCAAAAAGCATCAGCAAACGCAGCAGACCGATTGGCAGTCGTTAGCACCAATTAATGAAGTGATCAATCCCCCAAGCCTTGAATTGATAGACCACTATGTACGCTGGAGTGGTGCAGAAGTCAGTAAATATCAAACTTCTATTCCGCCACATATGGTGTCGCAATGGGGACTTTCCTTTGCAACACGTTTGCTGTTACAAACCAACTATCCATTGAGCCAAGTTATTAATCAAGGCGTAAGCCTTAAGGTTCATGGCAAGCTTCCACGAGACCAAAAGCTGCTTATCCAAGCTAAAATTGCAAATGTAGATGAACGAAATGGTCTAGCACGTATTTCTGTGCAAATCACTACGGGTACGATTGCACAACCTGAGTTAGTTGAGACCGTGCTGCACATGGCATTTATTCTGCCTCATTTTGAGAAAACCAAGCGTACAGAAACAACAGAACATAAAACATGGCAAAGTTTGGGTGAATGGTCTGCGACAGCAGATGATGGTTTTAAATTCGCATTATTGACAGGTGATTTTAATCCAATCCATTGGGTCGGTCCTTTGGCAAAACTTTCAAGCTTTGGTCAAAAGGTATTACATGGATTTGGTGTGTTTGCGCGTAGTTATGAATTATTGCCTGAGACAATACAGCAAATTGATGTTCGCTTTTTAAAGCCAGTGAAATTGCCGTCACAACATAATCAAGTTGAGATCAGTACCAAACCAACACCAAGCGATGTTCGGGTTGTGGGCTCGGCAGGACAAATCTGTTTAATGGGTCAATACTCATAACATAATAAGGGGATAAAAAATGACGACTGCTACAGCAACCAAACAGGATGTAACCGCTTGCATTTTATGTTCACGTAATTGCGGACTTAGTGTAGAAATTGAAGATAACCAGTTCAAGAAAATTAAAGGTGATGATCAGCATCCTTTTTCTCAAGGTTATATTTGCCAAAAAGCCGCACGTTTACAGCATTATCAACAACATGCTGATCGTTTAACTTCACCGTTAAAACGTCAGACGGATGGTTCATATCAAGAGATCAGTTGGGATCAAGCAATTCAGGAAATTGCTCAACAGTTGCTACAAATTCGTGATACGCATGGTGGAACTGCATTTGCATCAGTAGGTGGTGCTGGGCAGGGTAATCATTTAGGTGCAGCGTATGGTCGTCAATTGCTCTATGCGATGAAAAGTTTCTATTCCTACAATTCATTGGCTCAAGAAAAAACGGGTGATTTCTGGGTCAATGGACGTTTGTTCGGCAGTCAGGCTTGTCATACCACCGAAGACGTTGAGCATGCAGATTATGTACTGTTTATCGGAACCAATCCCTTTCAGGCGCATGGTATTCCAAATGCAAGAGATACCTTAAAACATATCAAAAAAGATCCAAATCGTACAATGGTGGTTTTTGACCCACGGGTGACGGAAACCGCGAAACAAGCTGATATTCATGTGCAATTAAAACCTGGAACCGATGCTTATCTGATGTCAGCAATGATCGCGATCATGTTGCGAGAAGAGTTATATGATCATCAATTCATCCAGCAACACACGCATGGTCTTGATCAGGTTAAACAGGCATTTCTTGCAATTTCGATTGAAGAATACATTCAGAAAGCAGATGTTCCGGTGGAATTGATTTATCAGGTGGTACGTGGTTTTTCTCGCGCAAAGCGGGGGTGTGTACGGATCGACTTAGGCATTCAACATACCTTGAACACCACCTTGAATGGTTATCTTGAAAAGCTTTTGTATTTATTGGCAGGTCATTTTGGCAAACAAGGTAGCAATAACCTGCATACTATGTTTATCCCGATTTTGACCAATACCGATGAGCGGAATCCAAAATATCGTCGTACGGTTTACCATAAAATGTTCCCGATTTCTGGCTTTTTCCCACCCAATATTTTGCCTGATGAAATCTTAAAGGCAGGAGAAAAGCGTGTTCGTGCGGTATTTGTAGATAGCTGTAATCCTTTACTGACTTATCCAGATACAGCCGCATACGAGCAAGCATTCCAGTCACTTGAGTTATTGGTGGTTGTGGATGTAGCAATGACTGAAACAGCACGATTAGCGCATTATGTTTTACCTGCGCATAGTCAATTTGAAAAGTGGGAATTCACAGGGTTTAATTTGGAATTTCCTAAAAATGGTTTCCATTTACGTCATCCATTATTTAAAGCTCAAGGGAATAGTTTGCCTGAGGCTGAGATCTACACGCGCTTGCTTGAAGCTATGCATATGATACCGAAACAATTTCCTATCCTGAGTAAAATTGCGGAAAAAGATTCGGCCAATACCTCATATCTTGCTTACTTTGGTGCACTTGCTGCGAATTTTGCGAGAAACAAAAAGTTGACTCCATTTGCAGCATCGATTGTGTATCGCACTTTAGGCAAGACCTTAGCCAATGAAGCAGCTTCTACGGCATTGTTACTTCCATTGTGTATGCAATATGCGACTCGCTATTATAAAGCTGTGAAGCAAGCAGGCTATGAAGGCAATCGCTTCAATCTGGGGGTGAAATTATTCCAAACCATTTTGCAGCAACGTTCTGGAGTTGTATTGTCTCAACATGACTATGCAGATGTATGGGATTTGCTGGCTTATAAAGACAAAAAAATTCGCTTAGCGATTCCAGAGATGTTTATCGAATTGGCACAGTTAAGACAACAGTCCTTGGACTTGACCGATGCATATCCCTTTATTTTGCTTGCAGGTGAACGCCGAAGTTATAACGCCAACCAAATTTATCGTGACCCTGCATGGCGTAAAGTCGATGCTGAAGGCCGCTTGAGGATGAATCCCGATGATGCGTTGAGTTTTGGCGTTGAAACTGGTCATCTGCTGCAGTGTATTTCTGAACATGGGGAAATTCAGGTCATGGTTGAGCTCGATGAAGGAATGCGCAAGGGTGTAGTGTCATTACCCCATGGTTATGGCTTACGTTACCGTGGTGGTGAGCCAATAGGGCCTCAGCTGAATCGTTTAACTTCTGCTCAGCATTGTGATCCATTGTCTAAGACGCCATATCATAAATATGTACCCGTTCGTTTAGAGCGTTTAAATACTTAGACGATAGAAGAGTTGATTTTATGATGTATTTGCACCATCTTCTTGCATAGGAAATAAAACATGCTGTGGAATGGTGCAAAATAATTTGAACAAAAATACTCAGGACAAAGCCTATTTTTGTTTATAGATTGAAAGAGTTGCTGGTTTGAATGAATAAGCAGCATAGGCAATGCTGATAGGGTAAAACTGGAATAATTATTGCTGTAATAAAAACAATTCACTGTGATGCGTAAAACAAGGATGCACAGAACTTGTGCTAAACCCAGTTCAAAGATTCACAATATGAGTGCATATGATGAAGCATGAAATAGACGACACGAGCATACCGATCTTACAAGATCAGTATGGTCGTATTAAGCGTAAGTTACGGATTTCCGTGACAGACCGTTGCAATTTCAAATGCATTTACTGTATGCCTGAACACCCCGAATGGATGAAAAAACAAGATTTACTCAGTTTCGAGGCACTCTTTATTTTCTGTCAATACATGGTTGGACAAGGCATTGAGAATATCCGTATTACGGGTGGTGAACCTTTGATGCGTCAAGGTGTGGTGCATTTTATCCGAGATTTGCAAAGTTTAAGAGCTTTTGGGCTAAAACGTATTTCAATCACAACCAATGGGCATTATTTGGTGAAGTATGCTGAGTCATTGAAGCAGGCAGGTTTGGACGATCTTAATATCAGTCTAGATAGCCTTGATCCGCTTCAATTTAAACAACTCACAAAAAAAGAGCTTGCACCAGTATTAGCTGGTATTGAAGCTGCAAGAGAAGTTGGCCTGCCATTCAAAATTAATTGTGTACTGATGCAAGGTCAGAATGATGACCAAATTGTGGCGATGGTGAAATGGGCCAAACAACAGCAGATCCCATTGCGGTTTATCGAGTTCATGCCGCTGGATGGTGATCAGCATTGGACGGATCAAGCCGTAGTGAGTGAAGCGGAAATTTTAAAGCAACTCGCGCCGCATTATGAGATTCAGGTCTTAGCACAGCAGCATGAACCCGCGCGCCTCTATCAGCTTGATGATCAATATCAGCTCGGTATTATTTCAACAATTACCCATTCATTTTGTGGTGACTGTGACCGAATTCGATTGACAGCTCAAGGCGAGTTATATAATTGTTTGTTTGCAAGACAAGGCTTAAATATAAAACCTGATCTACAGCAGGTGATCAAACAAAAAGCTGAACTCAAACTGTTAGCATGTCATCAACTTGATCAAAAAATTAAGCCTTATATTTGGAATAAAGCGCAGGGTTATCATGCAATACAACATCAGCAGGCACGTAAAATTAGCATGCACATGCTCGGTGGTTAGGAAAGAAAGTGGTCTGGAGAAGATATGCAAACCATTGAGATAAAAATAGAAGCCTTTGGCGCAATTGAACGGTTATTACCCAAAGCGCTGGCATTTGAGTTTGCAGAAGATCAAATGGTTAAAGATGTATTGTCACACATTACAAGCTTGTATCCAGATGCCAGTACAGCCATGGAAAAATGTGCCTGTGCGATTGGTGAGGATATCGTGACACGTCAAACCGCATTAGATACATCCTGTACATTAGTCTTGTTGTCGCCAGTGGCGGGAGGTTAAACATGCGTGAATTTGCCCGCGTCCAAGATCAGGCTTTAAGCCTAGACAGCTTTGATCCAATTCAGTCATTTCCTGAATGTGGTGGCATTGATATATTTATTGGTACGGTACGTAACCATCACGAAGGTAAAGCAGTTAAAGCCTTAAAATATACTTCTTATACGCCTGTTGCAGAAAAAATGATTCGTGCAATCGAACAGGAAATCAAAGAGAAATATCAAGTCTCCTATGTTCGGGTGATGCATCGGATTGGCTATTTGGATGTCAGTGAAACTGCGATTATTGCCATTGCTTATGCAGCCCATCGCCGTGAAGCATTTCAAGCGTGTGAAGAGGCAGTCGAGCGCGTTAAGCACGAGGTACCGATTTGGAAAGAAGAGTTTTTTATGGATGGAACCAGTCAATATGTCGAGGGCTGCTGTATTCGTAAAGATCAGACTGAGCAGGCTGTTCATTCCCACTCTCATAAACATGACCACCATCATCAACATTGTGAACATGAGCATACACACGAATAAAGCGTCAGGAAGTTAAAATGAAAAATGTTGGGATGAAACCCGAGAGTTATCGTGTTGCAGAAGCGCAAGCGATTTTACATGCACCCGCACATTGCATTCAGTTACTGCGAGACGGTAATACCGAAAAAGGTGATGCTTTAAAAACTGCACGTATTGCGGGAATTTTAGCCGCTAAACGTACGGACGAGCTGATTCCACTCTGTCATCCATTACCGATCTACCGCGCCGATGTTGATTATGATCTACATGATGATCATGTGGTGATTCTGACCACAGTTGAGACCATTGGCCCAACTGGTGTGGAAATGGAAGCATTAACAGCTGCAAGCCTAGCTGGTTTAACGCTGTATGACATGCTTAAGCCGCATTGTGAGCCAGAAGAGCTATGCTTAGATCAATGTAAGTTGCTCAAAAAAAAAGGTGGTAAATCACACTTTAAGCGTACTTTACGTCAACCTGTTTCAGCTGCAGTAATTGTACTGTCAGATACGGTTGCTGCAGGTCGTAAACCCGATACTGCAGGTAAGTCAGTGGTTGAGACCTTGACTGAGGCGGGCTTTGATCCGATTCATTATCAAATTTTGCCAGATGAAGCTGATCAGCTCAAAGATCTAGTCCTAGAACTGACCAAATCTTATGCTTGTATTATGACGGTGGGTGGAACTGGAATTGGCAAGCGCGATATTACCGTGGACACCCTAGAGCCACTATTGGAGCGCAAACTCGATGGCCTAATGGAGGCAGCACGTTCATTTGGGCAAAAACGAACCCCATATGCGGCGATGTCACGTGGGGTTGCTGGCTTTATTGATCGCTCATTGCTAGTAACTTTACCAGGAAGTCGTGGTGGGGCAAGTGAATCTATGGCGGCAATTTTACCAGCGCTGGTGCATATTTTTGATGTCTGTCGTGATCTACCACATCCGGGAGGTTATGAATAATGTCAGGATGTGGTGCTGAAAAAGGTCTGATCAGTATTGATGAAGCGTTAGCATTGGTGCAAACCCAACCGAAAGCTTTAAAAGTTGAGACTCTGCTTTTAGCCAATGGACTGAATCGTTATTTAGCCAAAGCGATCAATTCCAATGTCGATCTGCCAAGTTTTTCGCAAAGCGCAGTGGATGGTTATGCCCTGAATAGTTCTGTTGAGAATCTTCAGGACACAGTATATGACGTGATTGGTGAAATTAAGGCAGGCAGTGAGTCTGAGCATCAGCTCCAAGATGGGCAAGCGATTCGTATTTTCACAGGTGGGAAAACACCTGAGGGAACAACGCATGTTGCTCGACAAGAAATAGTCGCCGTTGAAGCCAATCAAAGCATTCGCTTGACTGAACATATTTCAGCGCAAGCGGATATCCGTTTTGTTGGTGAAGAAGTGCAATGTGGTCAGCAATTGGCGGATGTTGGGCAGCGAATTAATATTGGTGCACTCGCTGCACTCAGTATGGCGGGTGTACAAAGCATCGATGTTTTTCAAGCACCTAAAGTGGTTGTGGTCATTACTGGAGATGAGGTTGCGGAGACGCCAGAAGATTTGCAGGCAGGGAAAGTTTTTGATGCCAATGGGCCACTATTGAAAGCTTGGTTGCAAGACTATGGCATAGATGTGGAAATTCTGCACATTGCAGATGCAGCTGCAGAGGTAACGCAATGTTTTGAGCGCCTAAAGCAGCAATATGATCTGATCATTACCACAGGTGGTGTTTCTGTTGGCGATTATGATTTTGTTCGCCCATGTGCATTTGAAACAGGTTTTGAGCAAGTCTTCTGGAAAGTGAAGCAAAAACCGGGGAAGCCCTTATTCTTTGCCGAATACACACGGCAAGACCATAATTGCTATTTATTGGGTTTACCGGGTAATCCTGCTGCTGTCTATGTTTGTATGCAAGTCTATGGCAAAGCCTTGTTAGATGCCTTGCAAAACCAACGCCAACCCTTGCAATGGTTGAGCGGTGTGCTGACACATGATTTAAAATCGGATGCGCGTGAACGTTTTTTAAGAATGCAGGCTTATTTTGATCAAGGGCAACTCAAGTTCCAAAGTTTGGCGAAACAACAATCACATATGTTGAGCAATTTAATGCAAGCAAATAGTCTGGTACGTATCCCAGCCAATACCAAACTGGAAGCAGGACAAATCCTTGCTGGGCTATTCATTCACAACTAAAGTGTTTTGATGAATTTATGTAAAATGACCGAATATTGGTACTTTTAGCCAAGTGCCAATATTGCATCTGATGGATAAGGTGGTTTAGTGTATATTTTATATTGTTTAGTTTCTAAACATGACGGTTCAAGACATAGATGTCTTTTTAAATAAAACTTTAAAAAAATGATTAGGTGATAATAATGAAATGGGACGAAATTGGCGACCAGCCATGTTCAGTGGCGAGGACGCTCTCAGTGTTGGGTGATCGTTGGACAATGCTCATCTTACGCAATGCATTTATGGGTATACGCCGTTTTGATGATTTTCAGCGTAGTTTAGGACTTACACGTCATGTACTTTCAGAGCGTTTAAAACGTTTGGTTGAACATGGGATTTTGACTAAAGTACCGTATGTTGATCGTCAAGAGCGTTTTGAATATCAATTGACAGACAAGGGCTTAGATCTTTATCCAATTATTCTCTCGATGGTGCAGTGGGCAGATAAATGGATGGATATGGGACTGGGCAAACCTGTTGAATTTACCCATAAAAGCTGCGGTCGGAAAATCAACCCTAAAGTGGTGTGTTCTGAATGTGATGAACCGATTCAAGCCAAAGATGTTCGTGTCGCGGCTGGCCCTGGTTATTTCGCTTTTATAGAGCAAAAAAAGCAAAGTGCCTGATTTATAAATTTTGTCGTTCTGTCTCTTGTTGAATGGCATGAGATAGAACCTCAAAAACTTTGGGTTGCAGTGATTGGGCTACATTAAAACGAATAAAGTTTTTGAAATTCTGGCTTTGGCTAAATGCATTTCCTGGAGCCAAAATTACCCCATTGTCTAAGCAGCGCTGTGCAATACGTGCTGTATCGAAGTGGTGTGGTAATTCACACCATACAAATATCCCCGCTGTGGGTTTAACCCAGATTTTGATTTCCAGCTTTTCAAGTTGTTTGATTGTTGCATCCATTGCTTTGGCTAAGCGGATTTTTAATTCATCTAAGTATTTACGATAATTTCCATCAGTTAATGCTGCATATAAAATTTCTGAAGATAAATTACTTCCACCAAAGCAAGTCGCGATTTTGATATCAGTTAAATCCTCAATCCATTCCGCTTTGGTTGCAATATATCCTGTACGGACTGAGCCTGATAAAGTTTTAGAAAAACTGCCGATGTGAATGACACGAGATAAGCCATCCAAAGCTGCGAGACGAGGGGCACTATGCAGCTCTAAATCTGCAAAAATATCATCTTCAATCACGATCAAATTAGATTGCTCAACCAGTTTTAAAACCTGATAAGCCGTTGATGCTGTTAACACAGCACCTGTTGGGTTATGAATGCCTGAGTTGGTAATGTAGAGGCGTGGATTGTAGTTTTGGATTGCCTGCGAAAAGGCGTCAAGATCAGGCCCAGTCGGTGTATAAGGGACACCGATGATTTGGATCTGGTGAACTTTAAGTAGCGCATGAAAATTGAAATAACAGGGATCATCAACCAAAACCACATCATTCGGTTTGAGAAAATAACGACAAATTAAATCAATCGCCTGCGTACCTGAATCGGTCAATAATATCTGATTTGGACGCGCTTCTATGCCTTTGCTCAAGATTCTTCTTGAAAGTAATTCACGTAAAGGGGCTAGGCCTAAAGGTGTTGAGTAATCTGTCAAAATGTTTGGAGACGCTTTGGATACTTTACGAATCGCTTTGCGGATATTTTCGTGTGGCATCCAGTCATCAGGTAACCAACCACATCCCGGTTTTAGAACACCTTGTTTTGCTTCTAAGGCTTGTCTTGAAATCCATAAGGGATCGATGCTTCGATCAATCTTTGGATGGATTTCAGAGATAGACAAAGGCGCAAGTGGTCCTGCAACAAAAAAGCCCGAACCTGTTTTAGCTTCAATAATCCCTTGTGAGGCTAGACGTTCATAAGCTTCAACAATGGTTGAAACAGATAAATGAAGTACAGCAGCTAAAGCACGAACTGAAGGTAAACGAGAACCAGGAAGTAATGAACGGGTTTTAATCTGCTCATGAATGTGCTGTATCACGAAATCAATTTTTGTACTTTTCATCTCGATCTATCTTTAAACTGTATGGGTTAGTAAGCCAATACAGTTATTTGGAATTGTACTGTACTGTGTATGGTGCATAAACCATAACACAGTTTAAATTCTTCACATAGATCTGGAGAATTTAAATGAAAACTTTAAGTAGTGGTTGGATGAATGGGCTGATTGGCGTGATTATTTTTGCCGGTTCACTACCAGCCACACGCGTTGCGGTTATGGATTTCAGCCCTACTTTTTTAACTGCTGCTCGTGCCGCAATAGCGGGTCTTCTTGGTTTGGCTTTGATTTTATTATCACGTCAGCAATTACCAACGCGAAAAGATTGGTTGCCATTATTTTATGTTGCGATTGGGGTTGTTGTTGGCTTTCCGTTATTTACAGCATTAGCACTTCAATACGTCAGTGCTGCACACACCATTGTCTTTGTAGGTTTATTGCCTTTGGCGACTGCTATTTTTGGTGTGCTACGAGGTGGAGAAAGACCGAATTTTGTATTTTGGTTATTTGCAGTTTTAGGTGCTTCGCTGGTTTTTGGTTATATGCTGATTCAAACAGGAAGTTGGGCTTTCAATTACGGTGATATTTTCATGCTATTGGCAATTATATTCTGTGGTTTTGGTTATGCCGAAGGCGGAAAACTCTCTAAACATTTGGGAGGTTGGCAGGTGATTTGTTGGGCATTAATTATTACATTGCCGATCATGCTGCTCATTTCATATCTGTATATGCCTGTGAGCTTTGCACAAATTTCAACATCGGCAAAACTTGGTCTGGCTTATGTATCTTTATTCAGTATGCTGATTGGTTTTTTCTTTTGGTATAAGGGCTTGGCACAAGGCGGGATTGCAACAGTTGGGCAACTTCAGCTACTGCAACCGATCTTTGGTTTGGTGATTGCCGCAGTCTTATTACATGAACAAGTAAGTCCAGCCATGTTTGGCGTCACAATTGCAGTAATTGCCTGTGTTGCCTGTGCCAAGAAATTTGCGTAAATAAAAAATTATAAACAATTTGCAGGTTTAGGTACGCCAGCCAAACGACTCAAATGGCGAGCGACTAAACCTGTATTAAATTTCTGCTGCAATGCTGCATTATCAATTTCAGGACTAACGGTTTTCATTAAAAACTTAATGAGTGGACGTGTTGCAGGCGAGTGTCCAAACTGCTGATAAAACTGGCGTACTGCATAAAGAATCTCAAAATGCCAGTTGGTTAACTGCAAATCTAAAGACTTCGCTAATTCTTGTGCAACGTCTTGATTCCAAATGGTGTAATCAACTAAATGGCCGTCTTGGTCTAACTCTAACTGCATAAAATAGCCTAACAAATTTAAAATGAATTGAAGATGTCTTACTTCAAAGAAACACAACGTTTGAATTTTAGAGCTAAATCCGCAAATTGTGCATAATCGATCGCTTGAATTTGAGATTTAATTTCATCATCAAGTAAGTTGTGTTCATTCCTTAAACAATAAATGTTGTAATAAGTTGCTGTAATCGCGTTAGGTATGTGAGTCGCTGCATTACCCATAATCACAATATAGTCATCAGATTGTGCCATTTTTTTTAGATCAGACCAAACCTGATCTGCCGCAGATTGGACCAAAAAGAGCATTGTTTGTTCCATAAAAGCCACCTTACCAGTACAATATGTGATCAAAATTTTGTAGGAATTCAGGATTGAGATCAATAAATTCGATCTCCTGATCAGTATTTTTAACAGTACTAAGTTCTTGATTTTTAGATTCAATCAGAATTGGGGTCAAATCGTAGAACTCAAAACTTTCAACCATGTTGGCTGCAATTTTGAACGCATGTTTAAGTTGATCAAATTCTAATTTATTGTCTAATAAGTTAATTGCCGCACATTTTAATAATACTTTGACAGAAATACCAAAGGTTGCTAAAACCATAGTAGCGGACAAGCTTTCATTGATTTGCAAACTTGTTAAGTTAGGTTGAGTTAGAATGACGAGTACAGATTTCACACAATTTACCTTTTCAAAGCAACACTCTAGTAAAGAACTTTAATTAAAATTGAATTAAACGAGAACAGCTTTGTACTGCGTCAGCAAGTTCTCCGAGACCCACAAGTTCAAAGCCATTGGCTAAGTTGTGATGTTGAAGTGAATGACGTTTTGCATTGTCCGCATCAGTGATACCCCGAGCAAGGGCAGCACTGACACAGACAGGGAGTCGAATGCCAAGCTTTTGCCATTCGTGTTTTAAGTTGCGTTGATCATCGGGAAACCACTGTAAGTCATTCGCAACCTGAACACCATCTTGGTAAAAGAAGACACGAACGTCTTCATCCTTATTTTGAAGCGCTTGAGCTAGACCAAAAGCATGCCAAGCCATAATCGACGTAGGAGAAGAAGTGATTAGCAATAGTGTGCTCATGGAATATTCACTATGGTCATAATTGGCAAAAAATGATGGACAGATATAAAGGAAGGTAAGTATACAATGATTTTGCTGACAGGTGGTTTAGGCTTTATTGGTTCACATATTGCTTTGAGCCTTTTGGCTCACGGGCAAGAAATCGTCATTGTGGATAATTTAGCCAATTCGACCTTACAAACTTTAGAACGTTTAGAATATATCTCAGGAATGTATATTCCATTTGCGAAACTTGATGTTCGAAATACACCAGCACTTAATAAAGTTTTTGAACAATATTCCATCGACACTGTGATTCATACTGCCAGTTTTAAATCATTAGAAGAATCTGCTTTAAAACCTCTTGAATATTATAATGATAATGTTAGCAGCATTATGAGCCTGTTAAGAGCCATGCAGAGGATGGGTGTGAGACAGTTAATCAATTTGTCCAGTCTGGCGGTTTACGGCCAATCAAGTGCTGAACTTAAGGAAGAGACTGAATTTAACTATAAATATTCGAATCCTTATGTTCGATCTCAGCAAATGGTTGAAGATATTATTGCAGATACTTATCGTGTCGATCCCGAGTGGAGGATTGTAAATCTGCGGTTATCCAATATTGTTGGTGCATTTGAGCATGGTGTATTAGGTGAATTTGTCACTCAACTGCCTAAGAATATCGTGCCATTGGCTTTACAAGTTGCTGCAATGCAGCGTGAATGTATTGAATTGCAGAATCAGGCCCCAACTGCCGATGGAACTGTTGAGAGAAGCTTTCTGCATGTTTTAGATGCATGCGATGCCATTTTAATGACCCTAAATTGGTTAAGTACGCAGAATAACTGCATGGAGTCATTCAACATCGCACATTTACAACTGACCTCAATTCAAAACCTTTTAAATGAAATTGAGAAAGTGACTCAGGCGAAAGTGCATGTTCAGCCCGCAGTATTTCAGCATGATGAAATTGCACAATTAGGTGCAATAATTGACAAGGCAGAGAAGGTTCTTAACTGGTCACCAAAACGACCTTTGGTACAGATGATTGAAAATGAATGGCGCTTTTATCTGAATACCTTAAAAGGTAATTAAGATAATGATTCTTATTTACAATTATATCTGCTTTGATTAGGATAACGGCAACTAGCCAAAGCATCACTTTGCTTCAGCCCGTGAGAACTTTAACCAAATAGAGTAGAGGTTGTTTATGCAAATGCGAATTGAACACGACACAATGGGTGACATTGAGGTCCCGAATGAAGCCTTATGGGGTGCGCAAACGCAGCGAAGTTTACAAAACTTTAAAATTGGTCAAGAACGCTTGCCACGTGCCATGATTCGCGCGATGGGGCTTGTGAAAAAAGCTGCTGCAATCACCAATGCTGAGTTAAAACAACTGCCTGAAGATTTGAGTCAGTATATTGTCGGGGCTGCCGAAGAAGTAATTGCTGGACAATGGGATTCACAATTTCCATTGGTGGTTTGGCAAACGGGTTCAGGTACACAAAGTAACATGAACTGTAATGAAGTGATTGCCAACATTGCCAATCAGAAATTAGGCCAAGTATTGGGTGCACAAAAACCAGTTCATCCAAACGACCATGTCAATCGTGCACAATCAACCAATGACTCGTTCCCAACTGCAATCCATGTGGCTGCAAGCATTCAAATTAATGAATTACTCATTCCAGCCGTTGCGAAGCTAAAAGAGACTTTACAGCGTAAGTCAGAAGAATTTGATGATATCGTCAAAATTGGCCGTACCCATTTACAAGATGCGACACCTTTGACCTTGGGCCAAGAATTTAGTGGTTATGTTTCACAATTAGAGCATGGCTTGAAGCGTTTACAGCAAGCACTGTCTGGTTTATATGAATTGCCTTTAGGTGGGACCGCGGTTGGTACTGGATTAAATGCACATCCAGATTATGCGGTTAAAGCAGCTGAGCAATTAGCTGAGTTAACAGGTCTGCCTTTTGTGACCGCACCAAATAAATTTGAAGCATTGGCTGGACGCGATGCTGCTGTGTTTGCATCAGGTGCATTAAAAACACTTGCAGCAAGCTTAAATAAAATCGCCAACGATATTCGTTGGTTGGCCAGCGGCCCACGCTGTGGATTTGGTGAAATTCGTATTCCAGAAAATGAACCTGGTTCAAGCATTATGCCAGGTAAAGTGAATCCGACCCAAAGTGAAGCGATGACTATGGTTGTTGCTCAAGTTTTAGGGAATGACACCACAATTAATGTAGCGGGTGCTTCGGGTAATTTCGAGTTAAACGTGTTTATGCCTGTAATTGCATATAATTTATTGCAATCTATCCAGTTATTAGGTGATGCATGTAATAGCTTTAATGATCACTGTGCAGTGGGTATTGAGCCAAATCGTGAGAAAATTGACTACTTCTTGCATAACTCATTAATGCTGGTGACTGCATTGAATCCTGTGATTGGCTATGAAAACTCTGCCAAAGTCGCGAAAATGGCTTATAAGGAAAATAAAACCTTAAAACAAGTCGCGGTTGAACTTGGTTTAGTGACTGCTGAACAATTTGATGAAGTGGTTAAGCCTGAAAATATGGTTTCTCCGAATAGCAAATAAGCTTGATTTTTGAGTAAAAAAATCCTTCTTTAATAGAGGGATTTTTTATGGGTAGTTTTTATAAATTGAACTGCGTACAATATCCTTTTGATTTACCTGACTGTTGCTTCATTATGCTGAATATCTATTTAACAGATACCAAAACCAACATCCAATTTTCTGATCTTCCAAATGAAAATCCTGTTAAGTTTCTGTTGAATTTAAAGAAAATTTTTCCAAGTACTGCTGATTTATTATTGCCAGTTTTGCCAGAAGATAATGATTTGGAAAATGTTACTTGGGAAGCAACCTCAAAAGACTTTGAAATTTTCAAAAAATTATTAGAAGGTTGGGGCATCATTGAGCTGCGTTTAAGCGCGATCACCACCTATAAAGACAAAAACTTTGCCAACGAATTGGTAAAAAAAGCACAAGTTAGACGTAAGCAAATTACCCAAAGTCAGCCGCAATTATCACTCATTGCTTTGGATTATGTGTTGATGCATGAAATTCATGCGCTGATTGATGCAGAATTGGTGATGATTGGTGAGAAATTCTATTTACCAACGTTACGAGAACTTTGGAAAGGGCAATTCTCAGATCAGATTTTGCAATGTAAATTCTAATATTTAAAGCAGACTTCAGGTCTGCTTTTTTATTGCCTAAGTAACTTGAAATAGCACAATTCTTCGCCTACAAACAATTACAAGAATTTAGTGTCGGTATTTTTAGGCGGCATATATATTGCTTATAGGAATATAAATATTATTGCGGGAGAGAAGTTCTTCAATGAACTCGCCGAAGGAGCAACGACCCCGGAAACTCTCAGGCAGAAGGACTGTAATAATAGAAATACAATCTGGAGAGCAGTGCTCAACTTGTAGAAATTAACAATTTTTTTCTTCTATGATAAACACTCACCGAAGGGGAAGGCTAAATGATTAATTGGTAATCATCTGCCGAAACTCTCAGGTACCATGACAGATGGGGCTATGCATTAAGAAATGTTATGCATTTCTAGGAGTTTGCTATGCCACATGTTGTTGTGATTGGTGCGGGGATTACGGGTGTAACATCTGCTTATGAATTAATTAAATTGGGTTATGAGGTGACGGTGATTGATCGCCATCTGTTTCCAGCCATGGAAACCTCTTTTGCCAATGGTGGGCAATTATCTGCCTGCAATGCCGAAGTCTGGAACCAAAAAGCAACGGTGCTCAAAGGTATCAAATGGATGAGTAAGAAAGATGCACCATTATTACTCAACCCATCTTTTAGTGTGCATAAGTATCGCTGGCTGATTGAGTTTTTGACGCATATTAAAAATTATAAAGCCAATACCATTGAAACAGTGCGATTAGCCTTGTTGGCAAGACAGCGTTTATTTGAGGTGGCTGAAAAGGAAAATATTTCTTTTGACTTGGAAAAACGTGGCATTTTGCATATGTATCACACCAAGGAAGATTACCAAATTGCCAAGCAAGTCAATGATGTGCTGGTTGAAGGTAAGTTGGAACGCAATGCGATTACCCCTGAAGAAATGAAAGCCATCGAACCGACATTAACAGGCGACTATTATGGGGGATATTACACTGCAGGTGATGCGACAGGTGATATCCATAAATTCTCTGTTGGCTTGGCTGAAAAAACACAGCAATATGGTGTGAAATATTGTTTTGGCTTAGATGTTGTTGATGTCAAATTTACTCAAGATAAAGCGGTTGTTCACTGCAAAAATAGTTCCGAAAATGTCAACCCGAGCGCGGATGGAATCACTGAAATTATTGCCGATTTAGTTTTGGTCTGTGGTGGTGTAGGAAGCTATCAACTCGCTGACATGCTCGGTGATAGTGTGAATGTCTATCCTGTCAAAGGCTATTCCATTACAGTGCAGTTGAAAGATGAACGAAGTGTTAAAAATGCACCGTGGGTGAGTTTACTTGATGAAAGTGCCAAGATTGTAACGTCTCGCTTAGGTGCTGATCGTTTACGTATTGCTGGGACAGCTGAATTTAATGGATATAATCGAGATATTCGTGCTGATCGTATCCAGCCTTTAATTAATTGGGTCAACCAAAACTTTGATATTTCGACTGAGCATGTTGTGCCATGGGCAGGTTTGCGTCCAATGATGCCGAATATGCTGCCTGTGGTAAAACAGGGTAAGCAACCACGAGTGTTTTATAACACTGGTCATGGGCATTTAGGTTGGACTTTGTCTGCGGCGACAGCGGTATTGATTAGCCAAGAAATTGCAGAAAAATTCCCAAGCTGAATCAAAAAAGCCGATGTGAAAACATCGGTTTTTAAATGTTAAGACCATTAATCGTACAAACGATAGATCCCAGTAAATCTGCCGCAATCTTTTTGTGCAGATTTAATGATTAATAAAGCTTTTTGAAAATCAAATTGATACTGGCATTTTTTTTCATTATCAATAATTTGGCCTTTTTGTTCAGGCGTACTATATGCCAATAATGATAAGGTTTGAGTTTCTAGACGATTATTGGGATTGCGATATGCAGTGCCTTCTATTTTAAGTTTATCTTTATCCAACTGATGGATCTGTAAATGCACAGGTTGAGCTGCTAGTTTACCGTGTTCATATTTTAGATAATGTTGTGTCAAGGTTTGGTTCATTGAGGTATAAAAATTCAAATCATCCAAACGTGCATCAAATTGCTGTTGATAACAGCTCTTGGTTTTGCATTGCTGTACTTGATTCAGCCATAGTGTTTGGGTGTCATGTAATAGTTGTAATGGGGCGTCCGTCACCAAATAAGCGGTTAAAAACTTGGCATTGAGCTTCAGACGCTGCTCTTTATATTGCTTAGCGCAGATTTTTTGAGCTTCTAAATCCTTGCTGTTGCAGTCAATTGCTTCCGCATAGGCAAATGTTGAGCAAAAACAACTCAATGTGATGATGTAGCCAGATTTCTTTAATTGATTTCTTACAGTGTTAAACAGCATAATCACTTATACTTTCAGTCTAATTTGCTCAACGTACTATAGCGAAATAGAAAGCCTGAATACAAGATTAGTTCGGTATATTGTAAAAGGAAAATCATATGGTTGCTCAAATTCGGATTGGACAAGGGATTGATGTACATGCGTTCGAAGAAGGTAATTTTGTTACTTTAGCGGGTGTTCAAATTCCACATACGCATGGTTTAAAGGCGCATTCGGATGGGGATGTGGTATTACATGCACTGAGTGATGCTTTATTGGGTGCGTTGGCACTCGGTGATATTGGTCAGCATTTTCCCGATACAGATCCTGAATACAAAGGTGCAGATAGTCGTTTGTTACTTAAACATGTCTATCAATTGATTTTAGATCGTGGTTATCAGCTCAATAATGCAGACATTACGGTTGCTTGCGAACGTCCTAAATTAGCGAAGCATAATTTAGAGATGCGTCAAAGTATCGCAGATGTTTTAGATGTTGATGTGACTCAAATTAGTATTAAAGCCACAACAACTGAAAAATTGGGATTTACTGGTCGCCAAGAAGGCATCTTGGCAACAGCAACTGTATTAATTTCGCATCAAGCAAAGTGATTGCTGTTAATTAATGATTGTTCTAGTTCTTGTGTTGCTTTACGGCCTTGCAGTTGTAAAGTAATGCTATGAATTAAGCCTGTCCAAGTTTCGTTTGGTTCCCAAATTTGGTGTAAAAGTTCTTGGGCAATTGGTAGGTCAATATTCATATAAAATTGGCGATAGAGATACATCAAACTACTGACACGCATATTGTCGTCGCAATGTAACCAAATGATCTCGTTTTGCACCAGATGATCAATGAGATCCAAAACAAAAAGACATTGTTCAGAGCAAGGCACATCCCAACCGATTGGAATGTGAATGTAGTTTAAACCCAAGTCTAAACAAATTTGATCTTGCTCAGATAGGTGGTTGTCTGATTTGCTGGTCGCAAGATTAATGACAGTACTGCAACCATATTCTTTAATCTGTTGCAGTTGCTCAGCAGTCGGTTGAGCAGAGCTAAACAGATGTTCATGCACCAAAGAAAAGCTTGGTATTTGAGATAGGGCTTGTTCAAGTGAAGTCATAACGTCCGCTGTGTATTGAGTGAAGTTCTCATATCATGAGAAACTTAATCTAATGGGCTTGTCTTACTATAAGTGTTTTTATTTCAGTGTTCAATTTAGAACGCACAAATAAAAACAGCATCGAATGATGCTGTTTTTTAAAACTTAGTCTTTTTTCAGATTCTCATTCAGTAAGAATTCCATCAACGCTTTTTGTGCATGCAAACGGTTTTCTGCTTCATCCCAAACCACAGCATTTTTGTGGTCTAACATATGTTCAGAAATTTCTTCACCACGGTGTGCAGGTAAGCAATGCATGAATAAGCAATCAGGGTGTGCTAAGTCCATGAGTTTTTCATTGACTTGGAAATCTGAGAAAGCTTTTTCACGTAACTTCTGTTCTTCTTCCTGACCCATGCTAGCCCATACATCAGTCACGATGAGATCTGCATTCACAGCTGCATCTTCAGCTTTATTAAAGACTTCTACGCAATCAGCAAACTCAGAGAGGAATTTTGCTTGTGGCTCATAACCTTCAGGCGATGCGATTTTAAGCTTAAAGCCCATCATGTGCGCTGCTTCAATATATGAATTGCACATATTATTTCCATCGCCAATCCACGCTACGGTTTTACCCTCGATGCTACCACGGTGTTCTTGGAAAGTTTGCAAATCAGCAAGTAACTGGCAAGGGTGGTGATCATCAGTCAGACCATTGATGACAGGTACAGTCGAGTAAGATGCAAAACGCTCTACAATATCGTGACCAAAAGTACGGATCATCACGATATCAAGCATGCTCGAAATGACACGTGCAGAATCTTCAATTGGTTCACCACGGCCTAATTGCGTGTCGCGTGGTGAAAGAAAAATTGCGTTACCACCAAATTGGCAAATACCCGCTTCAAAAGAAATACGCGTACGTGTGCTCGATTTCTCGAAAATCATTCCCAAAACTTTACCAGCAAAAGGTTGATAGACCGTATTGCTATGTTGCATGCGTTTAAGTTCTTGTGCGCGATCTAAAATACGCTGCAATTCTAAAGAGGATAGGTCTCGTAAAGTAAGAAAATGCCGAAGCGCCATATTTGCTCCCCCAATAATTATTGAATAAAAACAATAATTAAGTGATGATTAATGGGTGTAGAAAAAAAGGAATTGAATACTATACTATACGCGCAAAAAAAAGCAAAAGAATTAGACCTTTTGGTGGGCTTTTAAAAACAAATCTACAGAATAATTAATATAATCAATGATTTCAGCATCATCAGCTGGCACGTCTAAACCCATTAAGTTGCGCCACTCGACATCACGTAAAATGCCAAAATACATGGTCGAAGAGAATTTTGGTTTCGTACAATAAATCTCGCCGCTGTTATGGGCATGCTCTAGTGCAAAAGCAATCGTATTTTGAATATTGAGTGCACATTGATCGTAGAAATAATGAGCGAGCTGTGCATCTTTTTGAGTTTGCTCGGTAAACATCCGCATGAAAGCGATATTTTCAGGTTGAATAATGTGGTGATAAAAACGTTGAAGGGTTTGTGTGAGGTAGCTTCTTAAATCAGGTTTTTCAGGTGTATAAGGAAAACAAACACCTTTAAAGAAAACTTCTCTGCGATAATCACAAATGGCTGTGAAGAGTCCTTCTTTATTGCCAAAGTATTTATAGATAGATGTTTTTGAACCACCTGCATGATTGACGATATCATCCAAAGATACTGCCTCATAACCTTTTTCTAGGAATAAATCGGTTGCGCACAATAATAGTGCGAGACGACGTTCTTCTCCGCGGCGAGTTTGAGGTTTAGCACAGCTTGGATAGCAAATATCAGACATTATCTACTTTGGGGTGGTGGGGTTGATTCTAGTATAACAAAAACCATATCCATTGTATGGTTATGAGATTGATGAGTGTTTCAAAATTTCTCAATTCAAATAAAAAAGCGAGTAACGTGTACTCGCTTTTCATCGTCTTTTAATTAAGCAGAACGAATTTCTTCGTCGTCATCGTCATCACTGGAATCCATGCCTAACTCTTTGAGTTTGCGGGTAAGGGTATTGCGCCCCCAACCTAAAAGCTCAGCGGCATGGCGCTTACGTCCGCGTGTTTGTTGTAGCGCAGCATTAATCAGCGTGCGTTCAAACATGGGTGTAGCGATGTCTAGAAGTTTCATTTCACCATTTTTAAGCTTTTGGATTGCCCATTGTGCCAATAACTCATCCCAATGATGAACGGCAATCCGTTCAACCAAAGCAGGGCTGGTATTTGATGCAGCTTGAGCATCATTATTTTTATGCACAGATGCTTGTTTAAGCTCAGCAGGTAGATCTTCCGGATAGACTTCACGGCCCGTGATCATGACCGTTAACCAGCGACAAGTATTTTCCAACTGGCGCACGTTACCTGGCCAAGGTAGCTGTTGCATATAATCCGTAGTTTCTGTACGTAAAATTTTAGGACTGACTCCAAGCTCTTTGCCTGCACGTGTCAAGAAGTGTTGTGCTAACATCGGAATGTCTTCGCTACGATGTGACAACTTTGGAATGTGAATACGAATGACGTTTAGACGGTGATATAAGTCTTCACGGAAACGCCCTTCATTCACCAATTTTTCTAAATCTTGGTGGGTTGCAGCCACGATACGTACATCAACCTTGACTGGGATATGACCACCTACGCGGTAGAACTCACCATCCGCTAAAACACGAAGCAAGCGTGTTTGCGTTTCAAACGGCATGTCACCGATTTCATCAAGGAATAAAGTACCGCCATTGGCTTGTTCAAAGCGGCCTTGATGTTGTGTGTTGGCACCTGTAAATGCGCCTTTTTCATGACCAAATAACTCGGTTTCAATCAAATCTTTTGGAATGGCTGCCATATTTAGTGCAATAAAAGGTTTGGCGCGACGAGGTGAGTGTTTATGCAGTGCATGCGCAACCAATTCTTTACCTGTACCCGATTCACCATTAATCAATACGGTAATGTGTGATTGTGATAAGCGACCAATGGCACGGAATACTTCCTGCATTGCAGGTGATTCACCAATAATTTCGGTCGATTGCAAAGGTGAAGCGGTTTTGGTGGCTTCTTGTTGTTGCAATTTATTGATATGCAAAATCGCACGATTAACCAGAGCTAATGCTTCATCAATATCAAAAGGTTTCGGTAAATACTCAAAAGCACCGGTTTGATAACTTGAAACAGCTGACTCCAAATCAGAGTGTGCTGTCATGATGATGACAGGTAGATCTGGATGCGTATTTTTAACTTTAGATAAGAAGGTTAAACCATCAATCCCTGGCATACGAATATCGGTTAAAATTACATCGGGTGCATCATCATGTAGACGCTCAAGTGCAGTTTGTGCCTCTTCAAAGTTGGTGACGTCGAAACCTTCTTCTTTAAAGGTTTTTTCCAGTACCCAGCGCATGGCACGATCGTCATCTATTACCCAAATTTTATTTCGTGACATGGTTTAACTCCCAAGGTAGATATAGGCTAAATACGGTTTTTCCTGGAACTGATTGACACTCAATCATTCCGTTATGTTGATGCATAATATTTTGAGCGATACTGAGACCCAGTCCAGTCCCTTTGGCGCGACCAGTAACTAGCGGATAGAAAACAGACTCCAATATACTTTCAGGAACACCGGGACCATTGTCTTCAATGTCAATGCGAACCGTTGAGCGATTCAGCACACCATTAATGGTGACAAGGCGTTGTATTCGGGTTCTTAAAACCAGCTCTGGCTCTGAGTCGGTAAAAAAGTCTTTATTTTCAGTCATGGCCTGTACGGCATTGACACTGATGTTGAGCATGACCTGAATCAGTTGGTCTCGATCGGCCATGACATCAGGCAAGGACAAGTCATAGTCGCGTGTGATCTTAATTTTTTTCTTGGTTTGATTTGCAATAAGTGAGCGAACGCGCTCTAAAGGTTCATGTACATTGACATGTTCATAACTTGGTAGCTGACGGGAGCCAAGCATGGTATCCGCAAGGTTGGTCAAACGATCGACTTCACTAATAATAATGTCAGTAAATTCACGATAGTTATCATCACCCAAACTGCGGGCAAGTAGTTGTGTTGCGCCACGAATACCTGCGAGCGGGTTTTTAATTTCATGTGCTACACCGCGAACTAACTGTCGAGCGACTTGATGTTGTTGAACGAGGTTTTCTTCTTTCGAAATTTTCAACATACGGTCAATCGGATTGAGTTCAATTAATAGCAGTGGGTGATAGCTTTTGCCTGCATTAAGTTGTGAAGCAGTGTAATCGACATGAATCGGTTTGAAATTCACATTGATCACGGCTTCACGACGGGTATAGTGTTGCCCACTTTCTAAAGTGTTTAATAATGCTTCATGTGTATTAAATGAATCATCATGCGCATGCAGTAAATTTAATACAGGTTGACCCGAGGCGCGGAGCAAGCTGATATCAAATAATGCTTCGCAAGCAGAATTTAAATAAAAAATATTAAGCTTACTATCGACCAATAAAATGGCAGTGCTCAGATTATCTACTAAGAGTCGATAGTCGATAGTGTTCTGTTGATCCATTTGTGAATCATCCTGTTTTAAAATGGCGCAATAAATATAAATTTTAATGAATAGCCATTAACTTCTAAAATGTACTTTATGCAAAATACAAGCCAACTTTGTATTAACTAAATTTCAATCACTTAATTCAGAAAGAATCGATTTATACGGTATTTTTCACATACATCTGCTTATTTCAATATTTTATTATGCTTCAAATTGGTGCGTTGTTGGATTTTGTTTAAAAATTTGGTCGTATTTTGGTGCATTACACAAAGAGATGGCTTTGCAGCTATGCGGAAGCAAAGAAAAGTCATACAATACGCCGATTCAAGTGGAGCGCAGATTCATGAAGACCCCCAAAGTCGGTTTTGTATCTTTAGGTTGTCCTAAGGCATTGGTAGATTCTGAACGAATTTTAACTCAGTTAAAGACTGAAGGTTATCAGGTTGCATCAGATTATGACGGTGCAGATTTGGTTGTTGTTAACACCTGTGGTTTTATTGAATCTGCAGTGCAAGAGTCTTTAGATGCCATTGGCGAAGCCATGAGCGAAAACGGTCGAGTGATTGTCACTGGTTGTTTAGGTAAAGACGAAGATAAAATTCGCCAAATGCACCCAAATGTGCTTAAAGTAACAGGTGCAGCAGCTTATCAAGATGTAATGGAGGCCGTGCATGAGTATGTGCCAGCTCCTCCAAAGCACAATCCATTCATTGATTTGGTTCCTGAACAAGGTGTTCGTTTAACACCGAAGCATTATGCTTACTTAAAAATCTCGGAAGGCTGTAACCACCGTTGTACATTCTGCATTATTCCAAGCATGCGTGGCGATCTCGTGTCACGCCCTGTAGGAAAAGTGTTGGATGAAGCAGCAGCATTGAAGCGTGCTGGTGTAAAAGAAGTCTTGGTGATTTCTCAAGATACTTCGGCTTATGGTGTAGACACCAAATACAAGTTGGATTTCTGGAACGGTCAGCCAGTAAAAACCAAGTTTTACGATATGTGTGAAGCCCTTGGTCAGTTAGGCATCTGGGTGCGTTTACATTACGTCTATCCATATCCACATGTGGATGCTGCCATTGATTTGATGGCGCAAGGTAAAATCCTACCTTATTTAGATATTCCTTTTCAGCATGCCAGTCCGCGCATCTTAAAATTGATGAAGCGACCAGCCCATAGTGAAAATACTTTAGAACGCCTTAAATTGTGGCGTGAAAAATGCCCTGAATTGGTGATTCGTTCAACTTTCGTTGTTGGTTTCCCTGGTGAAACTGAAGACGATTTCCAAATGTTGTTGGAGTGGCTGAAAGAAGCTCAGCTTGATCGCGTTGGTTGTTTTACCTATTCACCAGTTGAGGGTGCGACAGCAAATGATCTACCTGATCATGTGCCAGAAGAAATTAAACAAAATCGCTATGAGCGTTTTATGGAAGTGCAGCAAGAGATTTCGGCTGCAAAACTGCAAAAACGTATTGGTCAAACGATGACTGTATTGGTGGATGGTCTAGAAGACGAATTCCCAGTTGCTGTGGCACGCTCATATGCAGATGCGCCAGAAATTGATGGTAACGTTTTTGTTGAAGATATTGATAAGAGTGTGATTAAAGCTGGCGATTTGCTAGAAGTCGAAATTACCGATGCAGATGAATATGATTTGTATGCAAAGTTAATTCAGACTAAATCTGCTTGATGTTGAATTAAATTTAATAAAGTTTTGAGATTGGTCGGTTTGGAGTATAGGTATGTCAGCTTCTAAAAATCCACGTTATGCACGAATTTTGCTAAAGCTTTCTGGTGAAGCTTTGGCTGGTAATAAAGATATGGGTATTGATGCCCAAGTATTAGATCAAATGTCACTTTCAATCGCGCATTTGGTTGGTTTAGGTGTTCAGGTAGGTATTGTTGTTGGTGGTGGTAACTTATACCGTGGTAGCCAATTACAGAAAGACGGTCTGGTTGGTCGTGTTACCGGTGATCAAATGGGCATGTTGGCAACTGTGATGAACGGTTTGGCACTGCGCGATGCATTGGTGCGCCGCAATATCAAAACACGTCTTATGTCTGCATTGTCGATTGGTACAGTGGTGGAACCATATTCAAGCCGTGATGCGATTCGTCATTTAAGCCAAAATGAAGTATGCGTATTTGTTGCTGGTACAGGTAATCCATTCTTTACCACAGATACAGCTGCTTGCTTGCGTGGTATCGAGATTGAAGCAAACTTGATCTTGAAAGCAACTAAGGTTGATGGCGTTTATAATAAAGATCCAAGTAAATATGATGATGCCGTTAAATACGATCATTTAACTTTTGATCAGGTTCTAGATGAGAAACTCGGAGTAATGGATCTTACGGCAATTTGTTTATGCCGTGACCATAATGTGCCATTGCAGGTTTTTGATATGAATAAATCTGGTGCATTGCTATCTGTTGTAATGGGCGAAAAAGAGGGTACTCACGTAACGAACTAATGTACGTGAGCCATAAAGCTCTTTATACTAATGTCTAAATATTTTGTAATACCTATGAATAAGTAAGGAAGATCATATGATTAACGATCTCAAACAAGATGGCGAACAGCGTATGCAGAAGTCGCTTGACTCGTTAGAGTTAGGCTTTGCTAAAGTTCGTACAG
Organism: Acinetobacter sp. Ac_5812; assembly: GCF_013072695.1. Classification (GTDB taxonomy): domain Bacteria; phylum Pseudomonadota; class Gammaproteobacteria; order Pseudomonadales; family Moraxellaceae; genus Acinetobacter. The sequence goes on along the minus strand of NZ_LXUK01000022.1, from coordinate 701,402 downwards.
GTCGTGCGCACCCATCTATTTTAAATGGTGTGATGGTTTCTTACTATGGCTCTGATGTTCCCTTGAATCAAGTGGCAAACGTTGGGCTTGAGGATTCGCGTACACTATTGGTACAACCATTTGAGCGTTCGATGGTTGCTGCGATTGATAAAGCGATTCGTGAAGCAGGTTTAGGATTGAACCCAATTACTGCTGACGCAATCCGTGTACCAATGGCTGCGTTAACTGAAGAAACTCGTCGTGACATGCAAAAAGTTGCACGTACTGAGGCAGAAAATGCCAAAGTTGCGATTCGTAATATTCGTCGTGATGTGTTAGGTGATATCAAAGCATTGTTGAAAGAAAAAGAAATTTCTGAAGATGATGATCGCCGTGCGTCAGATGAGATTCAGAAAATGACTGATAAATATGTTGCAGAGGTTGATAAGCGTCTTGCAGCGAAAGAAGCAGAATTGATGAAGGTCTAATGTTACTATGACCTTGCAAGAAGAACCGCTTCTTCCTCAACATGTTGCCATCATTATGGATGGCAACAATCGTTTTGCCAAAAAAAAGCAAATGCAAAAAGGTGATGGGCATCGTGAAGGCAAAAATGTCTTGGATCCTATTGTTGAACATTGCAAAAAAGAAGGTGTTAGTGCATTAACCGTTTTTGCATTTTCAAGCGAAAACTGGAATCGACCACAGTACGAAGTCGATTTGTTAATGAAGTTGTTAGAAGAAACAATTCATGAGCAATTGCCGCGTATGGAGAGGTTTAATATCGCGCTACGCTTCATTGGAGACCGTTCGCGGTTGTCAAATGAACTGCGTGATTTAATGCAATATGCAGAGCAGAAAACAGCAGCTTTTGATTCAATGACGCTTACCATTGCCATCAGTTATGGTGGTATGTGGGATATGGCACATGCAGCAAAAGTGATTGCGCAAGAAGTACTTGCTGGAAAACTTCAAGCAGATCAGATAAATGTTGATTTATTTGATAAATATGTCAGTCTAAATGATCTGCCTGCTGTGGATTTGTTAATTCGTACAGGCGGAGATTACCGTTTATCTAACTTCTTATTGTGGCAAGCTGCGTATGCGGAATTGTATTTTACCGATACCTTGTGGCCAGAATTTACCATAGAAGAGTTGGATCGCGCATTTCGTGTTTTTTCAGGACGTGAAAGACGCTTTGGTAAAACCTCAGAACAGATTCAACAAGCGAAAATAGAGAATTAATAATGTTAGAGCGGATTATTACCGCATTGGTGTTAGTTGCTGTTGTTTTAAGTTGCATGTTTGCAACGCAATCACATTATCCAATGTTTGTGCTTATGATTTTAGCCGCGGGGGTTGCAGGTTATGAGTGGTTTAAACTTATGCCTAGAACTACAACGCCTGTGTCAAAACCTAAGGCTTGGGTATATGGGGGATGTGTTGCACTAATATCAACACTGGCATTATTTTTTGATGATGTAGCACTTTTACTCTGGGCTGCATCCATTCTCACTTGGTTGGGTAGTATCTATTGGGTTAAGAATTTCCCACAATCTGATAGTTGGTACAATGTATCATTACATATTGTTGGATTTATTCTTATTTCTGCTGCAGTGACTGCCCTTTATGGCGTGTGGCATAGTTCACCGTGGTGGCTGATGTATTTGTTCCTTTTGGTATGGGGAGCAGATAGTGGTGCCTACTTTGTTGGACGTAAATTCGGTAAGAAAAAACTTGCACCCTTTGTGAGCCCTAACAAATCTGTGGAAGGTTTGTATGGTGGTATTGCAACAACCATTATCATTATGTTGGTTGTACAGTATTTCTATCTAAATTTAAGTGTTATACAACTGATCTTATTTTTGGTCCTTTCAATTATTACCGTGTTTGCTTCGGTGTTGGGTGACTTGTTTGAATCTATGATTAAGCGTCGTGCAGGAATTAAGGATTCAGGTCGTGTTCTTCCTGGGCATGGCGGTGTATTAGATCGTATCGATTCTTTACTTGCCGCTGCACCGATTTTTGCGACAGGTATGTATATATTAAAACTTATTGGTGTAGATCTTTAAATGACTCAAGCTGTTTGTATATTGGGTGTTACGGGTTCAATTGGACAAAGTACTTTAAAAGTATTGGAACAACACCCAGATCAATACACTGTATTTGCAGTCTCTGCATATAGTCGTTTAGATGAACTTTTAGAAATTTGTAAAAAATATCATCCGAAAATCGTTGTTGTGCCAAATGAGAAAGCAGTTGAGTTGCAACAACGTTTCAATCAAAAAAATCTAAAACAGATTGAAATTTTAACGGATGAAACAGGCTTGATCACAATCGCTGAACATGCTGAAGTTGATATTGTGATGGCAGCGATTGTTGGTGCTGCTGGTCTGCTGCCAACACTTGCTGCAGTAAAAGCAGGTAAGCGTGTTTTACTCGCTAATAAAGAATCACTGGTCATGTCTGGCGACATTATGATGCAGGCAGCAAAAGAGAATAAGGCGCTATTATTGCCTGTAGACTCTGAGCACAATGCAATCTTCCAGTCTTTGCCACATAATTATCTAAATGCTGAAAGAACGGGTCAGCCACAATTAGGTGTCTCGCAAATTTTGTTGACTGCATCTGGTGGCCCTTTCCTGAATCACAGCTTAGAACAATTAAAGGATGTAACGCCACAACAAGCATGTAAGCATCCGAACTGGTCTATGGGGCAAAAAATCTCCGTAGATTCTGCAACTTTGATGAATAAAGGCTTAGAATTGATCGAAGCTTGTCATTTGTTTTCAATATCAGAACATTTTGTTACAGTTGTTGTTCATCCACAAAGTATTATTCACTCCATGGTGCAATATGTGGATGGATCAACTTTGGCACAAATGGGTAATCCTGATATGTGCACACCAATTGCACATGCATTGGCGTGGCCAAAACGTTTAGCAACACACGTTCCTGCATTAAATTTATTTGAGACAGCTCAATTAAATTTCCAATCACCTGATCTTGTTAAATTTCCAGCATTGGATTTGGCACGTCAGGCAATGCGTGCAGGCGGTTTAGCACCAACGATTTTAAATGCCGCTAATGAAATTGCAGTTGCAGCATTTTTGCAACAAAGAATTCGATTTACTCAGATTGCTGAAGTGGTCGAAAATACTTTGCAAACTGTACAAAATGCTAAAGCAGAAAACATAGACATCATTTTACAGACTGATATGATCGCAAGACGAATTGCAGAAAAGTATATTGTGGGTATAGGAGGCTAAATCGTATGAATGCACTATTTATGATTGTTGCAGCGATTTTATTGCTTGGTCCTCTGATCGCAATTCACGAATTTGGTCATTATTGGGTCGCGCGCAAACTAGGTGTTAAGGTTCTGGTCTATTCCATTGGTTTTGGCCCAACTTTATTGAAATGGCAATCTAAAAAATCAGGCATCCAATATCAACTTTCAGCATTACCGCTCGGTGGTTATGTCAAAATGCTGGATGAGCGTGAAGGGAATGTTGCTGAACAAGATTTACCTTATGCGTTTAACCGTCAATCTCCATGGAAACGGATTGCGATTGTTGCTGCTGGCCCGTTAATTAATCTGATTTTTGCCGTGTTTCTGTTTTGGATTTTGTTCTTGCCGGCGCAAGAACAGCTGAATACCCGTATTGGTAAAGTCATGCCGAATACGCCAGCTGCACAAGTTGATCTACATGTAGGCGATAAAGTGTTAATGGTTGATGGTCAAACAACATCGACATGGGAAAAGTTGAATTATGCTTTGGTCAACCGTGTAGGTGAAACTGGGCAGGTTTCAATCATTGTTGACCGTGCTGGAACAGAGAAGCAATTTAGTTTACCGATTAAAGAATTTTTGAAAGATCAGAGCCAATCACCATTAGATGTACTTGGCTTCTTACCTTATCGCCCTGTAATCCCTGCAACAGTCAAAGAACTGAGTGCGGATGGCGCGGCAGTCCGTCAAGGCATGAAGGTAGGAGATCAGATTGTTGCAATTGATAATGTTGCAATGAAAGATTGGTTTGATGTGGTTGATGTGGTTCAAAAATCACCAGAAAAGCTTTTGAATATTGATGTGCTACGTCAAGGTCAACTTGTGCATTTACAAGTGATGCCTCAAGGGCAACGCGATAATATGGGCAATACGACTGGGATGCTCGGCGTGAAAAGTGATGCTGGTAAAATCACGATTCCAAATGATTATAAGCAAACCATTCAATATTCGCCTGTTGAAGCGCTTGTTGTCGCTTTTGAAAAGACAACACAGCTTTCAGGCATGATTTTCAACTCCATCATTAAAATGGTGCGAGGCTTAATTGGTTTAGATAATTTATCTGGTCCAATTACAATTGCCAAAGTTGCTGGTCAAAGTGCGGAAATGGGGTGGCAAACCTTTATTTCATTCATGGCTTTGATGAGTGTAAGTTTGGGGATTCTAAATTTATTGCCGATTCCGATGTTGGATGGTGGTCATTTAGTTTATTACTTTATCGAAGCAATTCGTGGTAAACCTGTTTCTGAACAAATACAGATGTTTGGTCTAAAAGTTGGTATGGTACTGCTCGGTAGCATGATGCTTTTGGCTTTATTTAACGACTTCATGCGTTTATAACAACGCAAATGGAATTTAACTTACTGGAAAATATATGGGCATGCGTCACACACATTTATTAATGCCTTTGGCACTGGTTAGTGCGATGGCAGTGGTACAACAAGCATACGCAGCAGATGAGTTTCTTGCACGAGATATACGAATTGATGGCTTAGTGCGTTTAACACCTGCAAGTATCTATTCTATGTTACCAATAAATAGTGGCGATAGAGTAAGTGATCCAATGATTGCTGAGTCAATCCGCACTTTATATGCCTCAGGTTTATTTGACGATATTAAAACCTATAAAGAAAATGATGTTTTAGTTTTTAAAGTTGTTGAACGTCCAGTTATTTCTAAATTGGAATTTAAAGGCAATAAACTTATTCCGAAAGAAGCTTTAGAACAAGGCTTAAAGAAGATGGGTATTGCTGAAGGTGAAGTGTTTAAGAAGTCTGCATTACAGACCATTGAAACTGAGCTTGAACAACAATATACCCAGCAAGGTCGTTATGATGCAGATGTAACGGTTGAAACTGTTGCACGTCCAAATAACCGTGTTGAATTAAAGCTTAACTTTAATGAAGGTACGGCAGCTAAAGTATTTGATATCAATATTATTGGTAATACTGTCTTTAGTGATAGTGATATCAAGCAAGCTTTTGCAGTCAAAGAAAGTGGTTGGGCATCGATTGTTACGCGTAACGACCGTTATGCACGTGAGAAAATGGCGGCTAGTTTAGAAGCTCTACGTGCACTCTATTTAAACAAAGGTTATATCAACTTTAATATCATCAACTCACAATTGAATATTAGTGAAGATAAAAAGCACATCTTTATTGAAGTTTCAGTGGATGAAGGTAGTCAGTTTAAATTTGGTGAAACGAAATTCTTAGGTGACGCACTTTATAAACCTGAAGAGTTACAAGCGCTAAAATTGTATAAAGATGGCGAAACTTATTCACAAGAAAGAGTAAATGCGGTTAAGCAGCTGTTATTGCGTAAGTATGGTAATGCTGGCTATTACTATGCTGAAGTGAATGTTGTCCCTGATATTAATAACCAAACAGGTATTGTTGGTTTAAACTACTACATCAATCCTGGTCAACAAGTAACAGTACGTCGTATTAACTTCACGGGAAACAGTAAAACTGCGGACGAAGTGTTACGTCGTGAAATGCGTCAAATGGAAGGCGCATTAGCAAGTAATGAGAAAATTGACTTATCTAAAGTTCGTTTAGAGCGTACAGGCTTCTTTAAAACAGTTGATGTTAAACCTGTTCGTGTTCCAAACTCTCCAGATGAAGTTGACTTAAATGTCAATGTTGAAGAACAACATTCTGGTACTACGACACTTGCAGTAGGTTACTCTCAGAATGGTGGTGTAACCTTTCAAGCAGGTTTAAGTCAAACCAACTTTATGGGTACAGGTAATCGTGTTGCGATCGATTTGTCACGTTCTGAAACGCAAGATTACTATAACTTAAGTGTAACTGATCCATACTTCACTATTGATGGTGTCAGCCGTGGTTATAATGTTTATTACCGTAAAACCAAGTTGAATAAAGACTATAACGTTAACAACTACGTCACCGATAGTATTGGTGGTAGTGTAAGTTTCGGTTATCCAATCGATGAAAACCAAAGCTTAAGTGCCTCTTTAGGTATTGATCAAACCAAAGTACGTACTGGTCCGAGCGTTTCGACTTATATCCGTGATTATTTATTAGCGAATGGTGGTAAATCGACAGCTCAATCTACTTGGTGCCCTAGTGGGGTAAATGAGAAAGATGCAGATCAAAAGGATATTGTTGGTACTTGTGAAGGTGGTTTTGCAACCTATGACAGTGCTTTTGAAGGTACGTTTTTAACCTATAACTTAAACCTAGGTTGGTCATATAACACTTTAAATAGACCTATTTTCCCAACTTCGGGTATGTCTCATCGTGTTGGTTTGGAAATTGGTTTACCAGGCAGTGATGTTGATTATCAGAAAATGACTTACGATGCACAAGCCTTTAAATCACTTTGGGGCGGATTTGTACTTCGTGGTTATGGTAAGTTAGGTTATGGTAACGATCTACCATTCTATAAGAACTTCTATGCGGGCGGTTATGGTTCTGTGCGTGGTTATGACAATAGTTCGCTAGGTCCTAAATACCCAAGCGTTATTTTCCAAGAACAAAAGCAAAATGACCTTGATCCAGAAGAAGTAGGTGGTAATGCTTTAGTTCAATTTGGTACAGAGCTTGCAATTCCATTGCCGTTTAAAGGAGACTGGACAAGACAAGTGCGTCCAGTATTATTCGCAGAGGGTGCACAAGTGTTTGATACTCAGTGTGATGTGCCAAAAGGTAGTGTTCGTGTTGATGGTCAGGATGTTGATATTAAGCAATATTGTAAAGATAACAATAAGTTAGATTTTGGCAATATGCGCTATAGTGTTGGTGTCGGTTTCACATGGATTACCATGATTGGTCCATTATCATTGAGCTATGCATTCCCGCTGAATGATAAAAAAGGCGATGATACTAAATCAATCCAATTCGAAATCGGTCGTACCTTCTAAGTACGACCTCGTTTAGCGCTGTAACATATATAAAGGATGTAATAATGAAAACATTAACAATGCTCATGTTAGGTTTGGGATTCACGGTTTCTGCGTCTGTAAATGCTGCAGGACTTGGTGTGGTTGATTTAGCGAAAGTTGTTGAAAGCAGTACTTATCTAAAACAACAAAATGCGAGCCTAACTCAGTCAGTTAAACCAACTTCGACTCGACTGGAGCAATTGGGTAAAGAACTCGAATCTTTGCAGCAAAAAGCACAGACTGACGGTCAAAAAATGAATCAGGCTGATATTCAGAAACTTACTGCTCAATATCAAGCAAAATTAAGTGAATTTAATTCGACTCAACAAGGCTTGCAGACAAAAGTTCAGTCAAGCCTACAGGCGATGAATACCACTTTTGAGTCACGTGTGAAGCAAGCTGCTGAACAATTGCGTAAAGAAAGTAATTTAGACTTTATTTTAAATAAAAATTCTACGATTGCCTCTGACGCACAGTATGATTTAACTGATAAAATGATCCAAAAGGTCAATGCTATTAAATAATCAATGAATAGACGTACTTATCGTTTAGAAGAAATTGCTCACCTTGTCAAAGGTGAGTATTTCGGTGAGAAGAATTTCCAAATTTCTAATTTGGCAAGTTTAGAACACGCAGAAAAACAGCATATTTGTTTTGTAAATGGTGAAAAATATTTGGCGGCAGCTGAAGCAAGTCACGCTGGTGTATATATTGTCACTGCGGCACTTAAACAGCAGCTTCTAAACAAACAAAATTTTATTGTTGTTGATAATCCTTATTTGGCATTTGCCACACTTACACATTTATTTGAAAAAAAGATAACTCATTGCGGCATTGAGAGTACGGCTCGAATTCATCCATCTGCAATTATCGCTGATGATGCCTATATAGGGCACTATGTTGTCATCGGTGAAAACTGTGTCGTGGGTAACAATACCATTATTCAAGCTCATGCTTTTCTTGATGATGACGTCGAAGTTGGAAAAGATTGCTTTATTGATGCCCATGTTACTATAACAGGTGCCGCAAAATTAAAAGACCGTGTTCGCATTCATGCCAATACGGTGATCGGCACTGAAGGTTTTGGTTTTGCTCCTTATCAAGGGAAGTGGCATCGTATCGCTCAACTTGGTTCGGTTCGTATTGGAAATGATGTTCGTATTGGTTCAAATTGTAGTATTGATCGCGGTGCACTCGATGACACAATTTTAGAAGATGGTGTCATTATTGATAACCTTGTGCAAATTGCTCACAATGTTCAAATTGGAGAGAACACTGCCATTGCCGCCAATTGCGGAATTGCAGGAAGTGCGAAAATTGGCAAAAACTGTATCATGGGTGGTGCTTCAGGTGTGGTTGGGCACCTTGAAATTACAGATAACGTGACACTTACAGCAATGTCAATGGTCACAAAAAATATTTCTGAAGCTGGAACATATTCTTCTGGCATGGGACTTTTTGAAAATAGTCACTGGAAAAAGACGATTGTGCGCTTAAGACAATTAGCAGATGTGCCATTGACCCAAATCGCCAAAAGGCTTGATCATATGCAAGCTCAATTAGAGTCCCTTGAATCAACCCTTAAGTTACGTAAATAATTTATTATGACTGAGTCTACATTACCATCATTCACAATGCCTGAATTACCTATGGATATTCTTACCATTCGTGAATATTTACCGCATCGTTATCCTTTTTTACTTGTTGATCGTGTTACTGAAGTAACTGAGAATAGCATTGTCGGTTATAAAAACGTCTCGATTAACGAAGAGTTTTTGCAAGGGCATTTCCCAACTTACCCAATTATGCCAGGCGTGCTGATTATTGAAGCTTTGGCACAAGTCTCTGGTATATTAGGTTTTGTACTTACAAATCAAAAGCCGAAAGCAGGTTCTTTGTTCCTGTTTGCGGGTGCTGAAAAAATCAGGTTTAAAAAACAAGTTGTTGCAGGTGACCAGCTTATCTTAAAATCTGAACTTGTGATGCAAAAACGCGGTATTTACAAGTACAATTGTACCGCTAGTGTCGATGGTAAGGTTGCCGCGACAGCAGAGATTATTATTTCCCACCAGAAAATAGAGCAGACATGAGTAGTCAAAATTTAATACATCCTACAGCAATTATTGACCCGTCTGCAGAAATCGCTTCTGATGTACAAATTGGTCCATATTGTATTGTAGGTCCAAATGTAAGTATTGACTCTGGTACAAAATTACATTCACATGTTGTTATTGGTGGTTTTACGAGAATTGGTAAAAATAATGATATTTTCCAATTCTCAAGTATTGGGGAGATTTGCCAAGATTTAAAATATCAAGGCGAAGAAACTTGGTTAGAAATTGGCGATCATAATTCGATTCGTGAGCATTGTACCTTGCATCGCGGTACTGTTCAGGATCATAGTTTGACCAAGATTGGTAGCCATAACCTATTAATGGTGAATACACATATTGCACATGACTGTGTTATTGGGAACTATAATATTTTTGCCAATAATGTGGGTGTCGCTGGGCATGTTCATGTTGGCGACCACGTGATTGTTGGTGGTAATGCGGGCATTCATCAATTCTGTAAGATTGACTCTTATAGCATGATCGGCGGAGCTGCTTTAATTCTTAAAGATGTACCTGCTTATATTATGGCTTCTGGTAATCCTGCACGTGCCTTTGGTATGAATATCGAAGGAATGCGTCGTAAGGGCTGGTCTAGAGATACCATTCAAGGTTTAAGAGAAGCGTATAAGCTGATCTATAAATCTGGTCTAACGACAGAACAGGCAATTGAACAAATTCGTAATGAAATTCTAGTAAAAACACCTGAAGCGCAACTGTTTATTGATTCGTTAGAACAATCAACACGCGGTATTGTGCGTTAATAACTGAGCAGAAAAGAAAAAAGACACCGCGGTGTCTTTTTTTATAACTTTAACTTTCTTGTTCAACAAACTGCTGACGATATTGCTTCGGAGAGTGTTCAAAGGTTCGCTTGAATGCCTGACTAAACGCTGTTTCTGAAGAATAGCCAACTTTATTGGCAATTTGCTGTACAGAATAATTACTTTTACGTAGATACTGGCTGGCTAAGCGCATACGATGCTGTTGTAAGTAGGCGAGAGGAGACTCACCAATTACTTCATGGAAGAGGCTGGCAAACTTTGAGCGCGACATACAGCATTGTTCTGCCAATGATTCAACTGTCCAAGCATCTTCAGGATGATTATGGATTGCAGCAAGGCTATTACTCAGTTCAGGATGGTTGAGTGCACTGAGCCAACCATGTTGAGTCGAGATCTGTTGGATATGATCTCGAATACATTTGATCAATAAGATATTTACCAGATGATCAATGATGATATCGCGTCCTGCTTGGATATTTTGGGTTTCTAAAGCTAAAAAATGCAAGCCGATTTGTAACCATTCTGGTGCATTAGTATCGCCATGTTGAAGGTGGATAATTGATGGCAAAGCCTGAATAAAAGGCTTGGCCATAATGGTGTCAATTTGGCAACGTATTGTTAGAATCAGATTTTTTTCGGATGACTGAGTGCCGAATTCGATGGCTTCTTCTTTATGACCATCGAACAGCTTTGAAATATCAACGGCATCAATTAGTTTAGTAATTGTATTATCTGCACCTGTATGTGCTTTTCCAGACGGAATAACCACAATTTCACCTGCATGTGCAGTTAAACTATTTTGCGCGTCAATTTGAATGAAAACAGAACCAACTAAAACAATATGAACAATTAAGGCGGTTTGATCTTGGCAGATAAAACTCCATTCTCCTTGAGTTTTCAAGTAGATATATTCAGTGTGATTTAAATGAATATCAGCAAATATTTTACTTAAAGCATCCATATGATTTTTTAACGATGTATTCATTTAAATTATAGAGAGCTGAGCCAATAACTCAATATGTGTTTATAGGACAAAAACAGGGTGGATGATGCCAAAGACTTTGACATAGGTTTTTTGGACGCTTGCAACTGTCATGAATTTCATAATTCCTCAAAATATACTTATATATACAAAGACATGGATTCGATGATGAATGCGCCAGTAAATGTTGAGCAAGAACTTACGCCAGTAAGCATTCCAAAGTCAAAAACTGAATTAGATCGTAAACGTTATTTATGGGCCATTAGCCCAGCTTTGCCTGTAATCGGAATTGGTATTTTAGCAGGTTATCAATTTGCACCACGTCCATTGAAGAAAATCTTTGCTTTAGGCGGCCCAATTGTTTTGCACATTGTGATTCCAACGATTGATACCATTATTGGTAAAGATGCAAATAACCCAACTGATGAAGATATTCGATTACTTGAAAAAGACCCATATTATTCTCGATTGGTGAAAAGCTTTATTCCTTTGCAATATGCAGCCAATGTCTATGCATGTTATTTAACCAGTCGTAAAGAAACGTCTTTCATTGATAAAATCTTTTTAGGGATTTCAATGGGTGCCATCAACGGGATTGCCATTAATACTGCACATGAGTTGAGTCATAAATCTGATCGTATTGATCATATCCTTTCACATTTGGCGTTGGTACCAACCGGATATAACCATTTCCGTATTGAACATCCTTATGGTCACCATAAACGTGCTGCGACACCTGAAGATCCAGCATCTTCACAAATGGGTGAAACATTCTATGAGTTTTGGCCACGTACGGTCATTGGCTCTTTCAAATCAGCAATTGAAATTGAAACGACTCGTTTAAAACGTAAAGGCAAAGAATTCTGGTCAAAGGACAATGAATTGTTGCAAGGCTGGGGGATGAGTGCGGCTTTCCATGGTTCGATGGTTGGTTTGTTTGGTAAAGGGGTTATTCCTTATTTAGCGACTCAAGCATTCTATGGCATTAGCTTGTTTGAGATTATTAACTATATCGAGCACTATGGTTTAAAACGCCAAAAAGACAAGAATGGTAAATATGAGCGGACCATGCCAGAGCATAGCTGGAACAATAATAATATTGTGACCAATTTATTCTTGTATCAATTACAACGTCACTCTGATCATCACGCTTATCCGACGCGTCCGTTCCAAGCGTTACGTCATTTTGATGAAGCGCCTGAATTGCCAAGTGGTTATGCAAGTATGTTATTACCTGCATTAATTCCACCACTATGGTCAAAAATGATGGATAAGCGTGTCTTTGATCACTACAAAGGTGATTTAAACAAAGCCAATATTTATCCAAAGCGTCGTGCAAAACTATTTAAGAAATTTGGTGTAGTCGATCAATCTTTGCAACAGGCTCAGATTGAAGTTGTGACCACTGAATAATCCAAGAAGCCTTCCAAAAGTAAGGCACTGATGAGTCATCATCAGTGCCTTTTTATTTTCTTGTATTAAAACTTTAACCAAGTAAGGATTTTAAATTTTCTTGCTGTATATCTATGTATAACTTAAAAATAATCTAGTAATTAGTTTATGAGGCGATGATGACAAAACATTATGATTATATTGCGATTGGTGGTGGGAGTGGTGGAATTGCATCGGTTAATCGTGCGGCAATGTATGGTAAAAAATGTGCATTGATCGAAAAAGCAGAGATTGGTGGAACATGTGTCAATGTGGGCTGTGTTCCTAAAAAAGTCATGTGGTATGCAGCTCATGTGGCTGAATCGATTCAAAAGTATGGACCTGATTATGGCTTTAACAGTAAAGTCGAGTCATTTGATTGGCAGATTTTGATCAAGAATCGGCAGGCCTATATTGATCGAATTCATCAATCTTATCAAAATAGCCTAAGCAAGAATCAAGTTGATTTGATTCATGGGGCAGCATATTTTATTGATAAAAATACCATTGAAGTCAACGGTGAGCGATTTACAGCGGATCATATCTTAATTGCAACAGGGACACAGCCTTCATTACCTAAAATAGATGGGGTTGAATATGGTATAGATTCGAATGGCTTCTTTGAATTAAGTGCTTTACCAAAAACCACCGCAGTGATTGGTTCAGGTTATATTGCAGTTGAATTGGCGGGTGTGCTGAATGCTTTAGGTTCTCAGGTTGGATTGTTTATTCGTAAAGATTTACCTGTAAGACGTTTTGATTCGTTTTTGAGTGAAACTTTGGTTGAGGTCATGCAAGCCGATGGCATCACTGTACATAGCCAAGCCGTACCTGAAAAAGTCACAAAAAATGTGGATGGTTCAGTCGTGCTGCATTTAGAAAATGGTGAAAGCCATAGCGTAGATTGTCTGATCTGGGCAACGGGTCGAGAACCCAATACTGCACGTTTAAACTTGGACAAAGCCAATGTTCAGTTGGATGATCGTGGTTATATTCAAGTCGATAAATTCCAGAATACCTCACAAAAAGGTGTCTATGCTGTCGGAGATATTACGGGGAAAATGGAACTAACACCGGTCGCGGTTGCCGCTGGACGTAGACTGTCTGAACGACTCTTCAGTCAGAAACCAGATGAGCATTTAGACTACGACAATATTCCAACCGTGGTGTTTAGCCATCCACCGATTGGAACGGTGGGGATCACTGAAAAAGAAGCGGTTGAACAATACGGCCAGCAAGCGGTAAAAGTCTATAACTCCTCGTTCACTGCCATGTATAGTGCCATTACTCAACATCGTCAACCGACCAAAATGAAATTGGTTTGTGTCGGTGAGGAGGAAAAAATCGTGGGTATTCATGGCATAGGTTTTGGGATGGATGAAATTCTGCAAGGTTTTGCTGTTGCCTTATAAATGGGGGCAACCAAGAAAGACTTTGATAATACAGTTGCAATTCATCCAACCTCAGCCGAAGAGTTTGTTACTATGCGCTAGTGTCTTATCTGTGTGGTCATTTCGCTTTGTTATCATGGAGAAATGACCACTTTAAGACCATTGGGGGAATTTTGGCTGAACCTGATTGTGAAGCCATGTTTTTCCAATAACAATTTTACCAATGCTAACCCGAGTCCATGACCGTTGTTGTGTGCAGATTTACGCCAAAATCGTTGTGTAAGTAAACTAAGATCATGGTCATTTAAACCATGACCTGTATCACTAATCACTAAATCATGTGTTTGCATATAGATTTGAATTGGGGCTTTCGCGTGTAAATACGCATTTTCAATTAAATTTTTAAGCACAATCTTTAGAGCTTCATCAGGGAGGTTGAGTAGAGATAAACTATTCCAATCAACTTCTAATTGCTGTGGTAGGTCGTGATATTTTTGCTCAAGTTCATTGATCACCTGTTTGAGGCTAACAGTAACATCGACTCTATTCAGCTCTGGTTGAACAAGTGTCTCTGTTTTACTTAACAAGAGTAATTGTTCCAAAAGTTGTTCATATCGCTGGATGCTGAATTCTGCTTGTTCTAAATTATTCAGCAGCTTTTGCTGATCCTGCCCAGACTGCATCAGCATCAATTTACTTAACTGCACATGGGTTTTAATGGCAGTGAGCGGACTACGTAGTTCATGTGCAGCAAATGCACTAAAGCTTTTTTCATTTTCCAGGCTCTGATGCAAGTTGTGTACAAGCGCGAATATGCTGTCTACAAAGGGTTGAATTTCTTTTGGGATATTTTCAGTGTTTAAATCGAGTAGATCGGTTGCTGCTGCTGAAGAATGTTGGTCTTGTTGTTTTCTCAGGCGTTGTGCAATGTGATCCAGTGGCAGAAACTCGACACGAATAATCCATAAGATCAGAAGAATACATAGAATTAAAGTAATGATTAAAGGCATCAGCACAGATTGTAAAATTTGTTTGAGCAAGGAGTAGCGTAGTTGTAATTTTTCCGCAGTGACGACCCGGATTTGGCCCTTTTGCAGGACATAACTACGCCAATCAATGCCATTTTCCTGCCAAGTACTAAAGCCTGCTTTTCTGCTGGTTAAACTGGGTGAACCTTGGGTTCTTACTAAAACTTGTTGGTCTTCTGCAGGGTCATAACTCGAAAGTGAAACCTCACAGACGATTAAATTTTGCGGATTATGTTTTTGTTGTACGGAATCCAAGCTATTCATGATTTGATCAACTGGGAGTTGTTGAATTAAATGGGCAACCATTAATGCTGAAGCTGAAAGCCGCTCATCTAAGGTCTGCTGTAGGCGTTTTTCCAGATCGACATAAAGCCAATAAAATACCAAAGACCACAGCAGAATAAATACAAAGCAAATCGTGGTGACTAATCGCCATTTTAAACTGTAATTTTTCATATGCTTTGCTCAGGCACTTTGAACAGATAACCTACACCCCGAATGGTTTGAATGATGTCTGGGTGAATTTTTTGCCTTAAATGGTAAATATGGACATTAATTGCATTACTTTCGATACTGTCCTGAAAACCATAAACTTTATCAATGAGATGCTCATTTTTAAGGATCTGGTTTGGGTAGAGCATAAACGTTTCAAGCAAGCTGTATTCACGGCGAGAGAGGTTGAGCAATTGATCTTGGTAATAGGCTTGTTGCGTATCTTGATGCAGTTTTAAATCGCCTATCTGTAAGATGTTCGAGGAATAGCCGCGGTTCCGTCTTGCTAAAGCATGGACTCTGGCAATCAAAATAGGCAAATCAAAAGGTTTGGTCAGATAGTCATCCGCACCTGTATTGAGGGCTTCAACACATTGCTGCGTTTGATTACGTGCTGTAAGAACAAGGACAGGTACGTGTAAACCCGCTTTTCGCCATGTCTGTAAGAGTTCCAATCCATCTTGGTCGGGTAAGCCCAAATCCAATAAACATAAATCCACCGCGCTGTTTCGAATAAAATAATCCGCAGCTTTGGCAGTATTGACATGTTCAACCGAAATATTTAGATAATCCAGTGCGGCGACAATCCCTTGTGCGATATAGGGGTCATCTTCAACAAGTACGACAAACATGGCTTTTCCTCAATCAGTGTACTCATTTTACAAACAAATACAGCTGTTAATGTTCTCTTAATTTTGTCTATTTGATAATGCCTGCATATTAAATTTTAGACCTATTGTTATGCGATTTCATTTTTTAACCGCTCTATTTCTTGGGCTAAGTAGTGGCACATGGGCTGCTTCAGACTTTCTGCCGCCAGATCAAGCATTTAAATTTGAAGCCAGTTCTATTTCTAAAGATACTGCAGAATTAAAATGGGACATTGTCCCCAAATATTATCTCTATCATGATCAATTCAAAGTCATTGCGAATGGGAAAAATATTCACTTAAATTTGCCGAAAGGACAGCAAAAAGATGACCCTACCTTTGGCCTAACCGATGTCCACTACAATAACGTGACTGCGGAATTTAAGGTACAGCCGAATCAACAATACCAGATTCAATGGCAAGGCTGTGCCGATGACGGGCTTTGTTATCCTGTACAACGAATGACGATTCAGACGGACGACACTGGTTTGTTACCACAGACTAAGCCCGTATCTTCTCAAACCAATTTGGCACTTTTAGCGCAAACACCGCAAAAGACCACACCAGATTCAGTTCTGCGCGATGAGCCTGCAAAAACAGCACCAATCGCGCCGAAAGCAGTACCAGCCCTTACTGATGCTGAAAATGTTCAGCAAAAGGCTGAGCTGTCGGATGCAGACCAGATTGAAAATGTCATAGAGAATGACAGCAATAGCAGCGTTGTTTCAGCAGCGCAATCGAGTTCTCTTGCTCAATCGATATCTGAGCAAAGTTTCAAACAGGACTGGAATAATGATCAGTTTTTTCTGCATTTATTGTCTAGCCAAACCGTTTGGATCAATATCATTGTTTTCTTGGGGCTTGGCATCTTATTGGCATTTTTACCGTGTTCCTTGCCTTTAATTCCAATTCTTTCAGGAATTTTAGTTCAGCAGAAGAAAGGACACCGCGCTGCATTAATTGCGATCACCTTCGTGGTCAGTATGGCATTGGTCTATGCGTTGATGGGATTGGTGGTGGCTCAGCTTGGCTTTAATATTCAGCGCTGGTTTCAAAACCCAGTTTTCATCAGCCTATTTGTACTGATGTTTATTGTGTTTGCATTGAACCTGTTTGGTCTTTATCAATTATCTTTACCTCAGGCCTTATTACAACGTCTAGATCGGCTGCAACAATCACAGAAGGGTGGAACCTTTATTGGTGCGGGTGTGATGGGGGCAGTATCGGCTTTAATCGTGGGCCCATGTATGAGTGCGCCACTTGCAGGCGCTTTACTTTATGTTTCACAACTTGAACATGGCTGGTTAGGTGGGCTTTACTTATTCTTGATGGGTCTGGGAATCGGAATTCCTTTGTTTATTGCCAGTGTATTTGGGGCAAAGTATTTACCTAAACCTGGATTATGGATGGAGCGATTAAAATTTAGCTTTGGTTTTGTAATGCTGGCAATGGCGATTTATTTTGCTCGTCCATTACTGGGAAATGCAATCTATCATTCTGCTTTTGC
Source organism: Acinetobacter sp. Ac_5812 (assembly GCF_013072695.1). Classification (GTDB taxonomy): domain Bacteria; phylum Pseudomonadota; class Gammaproteobacteria; order Pseudomonadales; family Moraxellaceae; genus Acinetobacter. The sequence continues at coordinate 683,848 of NZ_LXUK01000022.1, read as the reverse complement.
CATTGTACTGTTTGTCGCTGCAGGATACTTAATCACAATTCTGCGACACATCATGAAATTAACGCATCGATTGCTGATACTTGCTGTGATTGGTGTTGTGGCTGCAACAGGCACATGGCACGCACATCTTGCACTATCATCTTTGAGTCAACAACAGGTGTCCAGCTTACATCAATGGATTGTGGTGAGAAATCAACAAGAGTTACAGCAAGCCTTGTCAGCTCATCCTGATCAGCCAGTTCTAATCGATGTTTATGCAGATTGGTGTGTTGCTTGTCAGCCGATTGAACGTCAAGTGATTCCATCAGTAGAGGTACAAGCCGCCATTGCCAATGTTGTCAGAATTAAATTGGATTTAACCCATTATGAAGCGTCTCAAGACCTAATTTTAAAGCAACGTCAAATTTTAGGGCCGCCAACAGTTTTATTCCTGAATGAACAGCATGAGGAACTGCGAAATTTACGTTTAACTGGCACATTTACTGCCCATCAGTTGGTTCAGAATGTTAAGCAACTGTCTGGAGTGCAACCATGATGATGTCTTCAGAAGCACTACATATCGGTGGATTTATTCTGCCATGGTCATTGCTGAGCATTTTACTGGCATGGCTCGCTGTATTTTTATGGGGAATATACCTCAGTCGAAAGAATCAATGCTCTGAAAATGTCTGGCAGCATTATAAAGATTCGCTTTGGTCAGCTGTATTGATTGGGTTGATTGCAGCAAGAGTCGTTTTCGTACTGATACATGCGGATGCCTACTTTTCACATCCGATCGACATCATCAAGATTCAGGATAAAGGCTTTAGCCCCTATGCGGGCATGGTGACCGCTGCTGTGTGGTTTATTTGGAAAAATCGCGCTTTAAAGTACAAGATGCTAGGCAGTAGTTTACTGGTTTTTGTTGCGGTACAACTTGCAAGCCTAGCGTTACTTAAACCTTTTCAAGTCCAAGCAGAATATCCTGCACTTGGTTTTCATGACTTGCAACAACAGCCACAGGCTTTAACCCAATTTATTGGGCAAGCTACAGTGATTAATTTGTGGGCAAGCTGGTGTCCGCCGTGTCATCGAGAAATGCCTGTGTTGTACCAAGCACAACAAGATTATCCAGATATCCATTTTGTCATGATCAATCAAGGTGAAGCTACGGATGTCATTAAAAATTATCTCAGCCAGCACCAGTTCAACTTTAAAAATGTTTTAGCCGATCCAAATGGTGAAATGGCTCAACAGATGAAGATGTATGGTATGCCCAGTACTTTATTTTTCAATGCTCAGGGGCAACTTGTAGAGCAGCATATGGGGGAACTCAGTCCTGCAATGCTGAAACAATATCTGCAAAAAATGACTCAACTACATGAGGTATCTTCTCAATGAACCAGAATCTTAAACGTTTAGCTGCTATTGCTCTCGCATGCTCTACAGCGCAAGGATTTGCCGCAGTCCCGACCATCAAGCAGAAACTGGAAAAAGACGGATTTAGCTTTGTTAAACAAATTGAAGCACCTGCCCAAATGACAGGCTGGGCTGGACATATGCAACAAAATCCAATGACTGTTTTTATTTCGAATGACAATAAATATTATATTGTTGGGGATTTGCACAATGCCAAGGGGGATAACTTAACCGTTGATGCGCTGAATACGCATGTCAAACAATCGGTTCTGGATGAGGTTTGGAAAAGTCTGGAAAAATCGGCTTGGATTCAGGATGGTAATGTCAAAGCACCACGGATTATTTATGTCTTCTCTGATCCAAACTGTCCGTATTGTCATACGTTTTGGGAAAAAGCCCGTCCTTATGTCAAAGCAGGTAAGGTGCAACTGCGCCATATCCAAGTTGGGGTGATCCGTGCGGAAAGCCGAGGACAGGCTGCCACGCTTCTGGCTGCATCCAATCCACAGCAGGTTTTTGAAGCATTTAATGCGGCGAAGGGGAAACAAAAATTGAAAGAATTAAAACCGATTCCAGCGCATCTTGCAGAAAAATTGGAATCGAATGAAGAAATGATGAATAAATATGGTTTTTATGCCACACCAGCTTTAGTCTGGAAAAATAGTCAAGGTCAAATGGAAACAGCGCAGGGCTTACCTAAGGATTTAAAACATGTTTTTGAATAAAAATCGATGAATAGAAATGCCGATTTATATGGCGATACATCAAATAAAAAGGACGTTATGAAAACGTCCTTTTTAGGTTATTGCCGATTCAAAATTATTTTAGTTCACTTGATGATTTACCCAATTCACGGCGGGCAATGATCAATTGCTGAATCTGTTGCGTACCTTCAAAAATATCCAGAATTTTTGAGTCACGCGCCCATTTTTCCAATAATTCATCTTCAGCATAGCCAACACTGGCTGCTAACTCCACACATTTGAGCGTGATTTCATTACCCACACGACCCGCTTTGGCTTTAGCAATCGACGCTTCTTTCGAATTTGGCTTTTTATTGTCTGCCATCCAGGTTGCTTTAATCATTAATAGACGTGCAGCTTCCCACTCAGCTTCCATACGATAGATTTGCGCTGCTAGATTTGAGGTCTGTAGGTAGGGAGTGGTGTAGTCTGGATCAAGCTGATCTTTGAAAATCTCTTTGATGCGTTCTAAGGATGCTTTGGCACAACCAACGGCCATTGCTGCAACCAGTGGACGGGTATTGTCAAAGGTTTCCATTACACCTGCGAAGCCTTTAGCCACATCAATTTCAGGATTACCTAGCAAATTGGCAGCAGGTACACGGCAGTCAATAAAGCTAATCACTGCCGTGTCAGAAGCTTTAATGCCCAGTTTGTGTTCAAGACGTTCAACTTTCATGCCTGCTGTGCCTTTTGGTACCACAAAAGACTTGATCGCAGCACGACCTAATTTTTTATCCAAGGTTGCCCAGACCACAACCGAATCAGCACGGTCACCCGAAGTGACAAAGATTTTTTCGCCATTCAGGATATAATCATCGCCATCTTTGGTTGCTGTGGTGCGAATCGCAGCTGAATCTGAACCACAACCCGGCTCGGTAATTGCCATGGCTGCCCAAGTGCCTTTGAAGCGTTCCAGCTGTTCATCATTGGCGACTGCTGCAATCGCAGAGTTACCCAGACCTTGGCGGGGCATACTCAATAATAGACCCGTATCGCCATAACACATTTCAATGATGCCGAGTGCCGCAGACATATTGCCGCCGTTTACAACAGCGTCCAGATTAGCTGTTCCACGTTTACTGGCATTAGCAGCACCAACACCTTCGCCACTTTCATTCATGCCATCCAGTAAAGCCGCAAGCATATCCAGCTCTTTGGGATAGGCATGTTCAGCTTTATCGTATTTACGTGAAATCGGACGGAGTACATTGAGTGCAGTTTCGTGTGCCTGATCAACCAGCATTTTGAATTTTTTCGGATTTTGTAAATTCATTATAGTTCTCCAAAATTAAGCATGTAAGCCAGAATGCAAGATTGCAGTCGCACGAAGATCACGATACCAGCGCTCAACAGGATGTTCTTTGGTAAAGCCATGACCGCCAAGAATCTGAACGCCATCTGTCCCCATTTTCATTGATTTCTCAGCGCAAAGCAGGCGAGCAAGATAGGCCTCCCGATGGAATGGTTTGCCAGCTTCTGCCAAACTTGCTGCGTTAAGAACCAACATACGCATCGCATCAATTTCAATCGCCATATCTGCAATCATGAATGCAACACTTTGACGGTGAGAAATGGGTTCTCCGAAGGCAGTACGTTCATTGGCATATTTGATACAGTAGGCTTTGATTGCTTCACAGGTTCCAACAGCCATCGCACACCACATCAAGTTACCTAGATCGACAAAGGCAGTGTAATCAAAATCAGCATCTCCTAAACGTAAGGCTGGCGTTTGATTAAATTGAAGGGTTGCGGTTTCAGTGGCCTTTAGGCCCATTGCAGGGTTGGCTTTGATGGCAATCGTTTCATTGGATTGCACCACAAAAATATCAGGCTGGCCGTTGAAATCTGCACTGACCAAGAACACATCAGCAATATCACCTAAAAGTACTAAGCTTTTTTCACCCGTGATATAGAACTGCCCATTGGCTTCAGATGCCGTGGTTTTTAACTGGTATGGGTTAAAAGCAGGGGTTGCCTCCTGAAAGGCAAACGTTGCTGTAACATCAGTATCTTCTGCAAATACCAGTAAGTACATGGATTGAACTTGGGTTGAACCCCAACGGGTTATTGCATTGATGACACTAAAGGTACTCAGCAAACCTGCAGTCAGACTGAAATCACCCTTCGCCAAGCTTTCTGCAATCAGAATATTACTCACAATATTCTGTTCTGCTGCCACACCACCCAATGCCTCTGGCAAAGCATAATAGTTGAGCCCCAAATCAACCAAATGTTGCCACAGTTCTTCTGGGAATTGTGCATGATGATCTGCATCATGTGCCAATGTGTAGAGCACTTCTTCAGCAAATTGTGACATAGCATCAACCGTCATTTGCTGTTCTTCAGTCAGACTGAGATCAAACAAATTTTTGTTGCTCTGATTTGGAAGACGCTGTTTATCGATTGGTTGTGGCTTAAATGCTTTTTGTGTTTTATTGAGTACTTTAAAGCCTGTTTTTGAACCTTGATATAATGATTTCTCTACAAATTTTCTTAATTTGAGTTGATCAAGCATTTCGCTTCCTGCGAGTTTGGTGATCAAAGATAGCCCAAGACCTTGAGCCTTATTCATCATATTCGACATGATTTTATCCTAGAGGATGGTTGTAAATTTATGCTGACATGCTCCTGCTCAAAAAACTATGTCTTGTTTGACATGCCGATTGGAGAAAGATAAAGGGTGAAATAGCCGTTTATTGTTTTTTATCATATTGTTTTTTAAATATTAAAAAAAATATGGGCGAAATTGTTTTTTTTAAAATTGACCAAAATGACAGAGCACTGATGTTATTGAATCGTTGTATGATCACTGGGTCATATCGGAATGGCTGCCAGTGATCATGGTTTCAACTTAGAAGCGTTTACTATAATTCACGAATAAACGGTCCTCACCAAAGTCATTACCGTGTTTCACATCATAGTCAATGCGAATGTATTGCAGTGCAAAGCCTTTGAGATAGGGCTGTTGAAAGGCATAGTTAAGAATGAGATTGGATTCAGTCTCATGATTTTTCTCACCATTGGTTGCTTTAAAATCATGACCATAGACATATTTCACCATCGCATTTAGCCCAGGCACGTAGTCCTTAAAATCATAGCCATACATCAGGTGATAAGACTTTTCATTCTTTTTAAAGAAGCCTGTGGCATTCCAGTTAATAAAATAGGTTTCAGGCAGAAAACCGTCAGGCAGCGGATAAGCGGACTCACCCATAATCTGCTGATAACCTAAACCAAAAGACTGATTTTTAACTTTGAGCATTTCCAGAATTCCAATATTTTGGGCATCAATATCAAAGTTATTGCCATCATTTTTGGCATTGAAATACTTGAACTTGGAGTTAAGGCTGAAATTTGGCTGCTTCCATGTATTGTCTAAGCCTAGATAGTGCTTGTTATACAAGTCCTCTAAATTAGCAAAGTAATATTCTGCTTTAAGGGATGGGATGAACTGATAGCGTAAATCTACATAATTTAAACCATCGGAATATTCAGTTTTGCCATTGGCAGTAAAGGAAAACTTGCGAAAATCCTCTTCATTGCGAGGAGATACTTTGGTGACTCGCCCAATTTCGGCATAGAGTTGATCAGAGAGTTGTGACTTAAAGTTGGCTCCCCAATAGGAAGCGAGTAACTGGCGGCTGTTATCAACTGCGGTGACTGGCAGATCAAGCCATAATTCACCAATACTGAACAAGGTTTTGTCATAACCGAGTTTAAGCGTTGCTCCATATTTTAAAAAGTCAGGCGCTTGTGATTGGGTTTGTGTGTCAAATGGTAAGACGGTGTCGGCTACATGCTTGTCTTTACTTAAACGTACTGCATATTGAACAGAAGCATCTGCACCAATTGTGACGGGCTTATCTGCGATTTGTAGGGGTGTATCCTGCATATTTGATTTGTAGAATAAAGACGCTGCTTGTGACCAGCTACCTGTATCTTTGAGGTTTGGGTTGTCATAGTCGCGGTTGATATAGGCATTTTTCAGGGTCAATTTCCACTCTTCCTGAGTAGATTTGCCGTTTTCAGCAGCAACAACTATCGGGCTGGAGAATCCAAGCATGACGAATAAAATTGCTGCTCTTAAGTATAGCGGGTTAAATTTATGTACGTGATTCATCATCCATATCCAATTTTAGTACGCCATCCCTCGGCGCTATTATTTTAAAATTCAGATTGAGCACCTTCCTTCATATAGCTTGAAGGAAGGGAGGTAACAACTTTTAGCCGAGTTGTTCGTGTTTGATGCTTTCACGATAATATTTGCAGCCTTTGTAGAGCAGAAATACACCGAGTAAGCCTGCAACTGCATTTACAATTGAGATGGAGTTACCCACCATCAATGTATTTTGAAAATATTTATCTGTTAATAGCGCAACAGCGGTTGTACCTACACCTAAAGCAATCAAATTTGAAACCAGTAGAAATTTTGCTGAGACCTGAGCACGTAATTGGTTCGGGGTAAGCATTTGAGTTGCAGCAGCCGACGCAGGAATCGGAAAGGTTGAGAAAAACATAGCCACAAAAATTAAGGCAAAGGATAAGTACATATTATCGACTTGGGTAAACAGCACACTTGGGACAATAAGTGCTGCACAGCCGATCATTCCTGCTCGAATCGCTGCATCGCTATACCCCTTTTTAGAGAAATGATCGATGAGCCATCCGCAAAATAGAGCTCCAGCCGTATTTGCAACCAAAATAATACTGCCGAGGACGTAGCCTGTTTGGCTGGCGTCTAGACCAAAGTGTCGCATGTAAAATGCTGGCGCCCATCCAAGTAGCGAGTACAGCATCATGGTATAGAACGAGAAACCAATAAAGTGGCAAAAAAAGGTCTTTCTGTGTGTGCGAATAAAAGCAATTGAGTTTTTAAATGATGCTTGGATTAGCTGCCCGTTTTGATCAACTTTCAAGCCTTTTCGTGTTGGTTCCTTTACCGTTAAAATCATAACTAAAGCGAGTAAAACACCTGGAAGCCCGACGATAAAGAAAGTGAGTTGCCATGTTTTTAATTGTCCAATGACTGGCAGGACGACTGAATCAACATTTTTTAAAAGACTAATCACATAACCGCCAATTAAAAAAGCCAAACCAGAGCCAATAAATGCACCAATCGCATATAGCCCTAACGCACGACCTAGTTTCTCTTTGGGGAATAAATCGGTCACGATGGAGTAAAAAGCGGGGGATAATGCAGCTTCACCAGCACCTACACTTAATCGTGCGAGAAACATCTGAGCAAAGTTTTTGCTTAAGCCACATGCGGCTGTTGCTAAGCTCCAGAATGCAATACCAATCGAAATAATCTTAATCCGTGATTTCTTATCAGCGAGTGCGGCAATCGGGATGCCCATAAAGGCATAGAACAAAGAAAAAGCCAAACCTTGCAATAGACTAAATTGGGTGTCAGACAGCATCAGGTCATGTTTAATCGGTTCGATCATCAAGGATAAAATTTGACGATCTACAAACGAAAGAATATAGGCCAACATGCAAATCACGACGACATACCATTGGTAGCCATAATGTTCGCGTTCTAAATGTGGTTCTGGATGTATATGAATCACTTGTTCAGGCGATAGCTCTGCCTTTTGCTCATTCCTGAGCATACTTTCTGGGTGGTTATCATTCATTCTGCATCTTCCTATGATGACTGTGGATTAAATGATACTAAATAAATATTATTTTTATAATTTAGTGTCATTTTTAGTCTATTTTATTTTATGGATCCGATTCAATAGCTATTCTTAAATAAAGCTTAATTTTTAATTTTATTGAAAAAATAGAATGATTTTTACAGAAAATAAGAAATCTATATTTGAGGTTATTTTTATTTATTGTGTTGTTATTATTTGATTTATTTTGTTGAATTCTCATGTTTTATAAAATGTAAATAAACATTGCATTGCCTGTGGGAGATTTTTATTTTAAAAATGTATAGGTGTGACTATTTATATTATTGTTAAAATAATTTTTAAAGTGATTCTTAAATTTTATAATTTAATAAAATATGTGGTTAAGTCTTAATTAAGATATTTAGTCTAATCCCTCAGTTAGAATCACCATATATTCGCCTGCCAAATCTCGGTGTTTTTTTGCTTCTTGATAGGCATCACTGTGATACCAATTTTGAGCTTCCTGCATACTGCTAAATTTAATGATGGCAACGCCGTCGCTTTCTATATTTTCTAATGCAATAGACTGACCATAAAACACAATCGGTTCAGCATCAAAGCCTTGGCTCGCTTTGCGTGCTAAGGATGTATAGGTTTTCATCTGATCTTTATTTTTGAGTTCTTTACGAATCAAAATGATATATGCGCTCATTGGCTTTCCTGATTGATAGAGACTAAGTGTTGATTTGTTGATGGATACGATGTCATATCCATCAACGCTCATGTATTAAGCTGCGCGGGCAACCAAAGTTAAAATATCATAGGTTGCAACCAATTCATCTCGCTGATTTTTAACCTTGATATCCCAAACCACAACACCGTGTTCAGGTTGAGATAGATCTTTTTGTGGTTTAGGGGTTTTCTGTTTGCAGGTCAGTTCAACCCGAATAGAATCACCGATTTTGACAGGCTCAACAAAACGTAAATTATCCATACCATAGTTGGCAATCACAGGGCCTTGAGCGGCATCGACAAATAAACCTGCTGCGGCAGAAACAATGAAATAGCCATGTGCCACACGCTCACCGAAGAAAGAGTCTGCTGCCGCGATTTTATCGGTATGCGCATAGAAATAGTCACCACTGAGGCAGGCAAAATTAACAATATCGGCTTCAGTCACGGTACGACGTGCAGTCAATAAACGCTCACCAATGACCAGTTCATCAAAATCCTTTTTAAAAGGATGGACGCGGTCTTGCTTGATGTTTGAACCCGCGGTCCATGAATGCGTCACTTGAGTAAGGCTGTTCGGTGAACCTTGAATCGCCGTCCGTTGCATATAGTGTTTGACTGCGCGAATGCCCCCGAGTTCTTCACCGCCACCAGCACGACCAGGACCGCCGTGAACAAGGTGTGGGAGTGGAGAGCCATGTCCTGTACTTTCTTTGGCAGATTCTTCATCCAGAATGTGTACACGACCATGCCATGGCGCAATTTTTTGAATGATCAATTCGACATTCTCATCACTATTCTTTACCACAGAGGCGACCAGACTACCTTCACCACGCGCCACAAGATCGGCAAGTTCGTCAATTGATTGATAAGGCATCAAGGTACATACGGGGCCAAAAGCTTCAGTGGTATGTACCAAGCTTGTCTGTAGTGGTTGCTCACACAGTAACAAGGTCGGTGGGAAGAATGCACCTTTCTCAGGATGGTCAGCATTGATTTTGAAAGTTGTCTCGTCACCAAATACAATTTTGGCTTCTTTCGCCAGTTCAGCAACTTTCGCAGCTACATCAAGTTTTTGTTTAGGACTGGCTAGCGCGCCCATGGTGGTGTCTTGTTTTTGTGGATCACCTACGACGACTTTTGCTAGTTTAGCACTGAGTTTTTGCTGCACTTGTTCAAGAAGTGCTTGAGGTACAAAGGCACGACGAATCGCGGTACATTTTTGTCCTGCTTTGGTGGTCATTTCACGAAATACTTCGCGTACAAATAAATCTATAGTCGCCTCATTTGCCGATGGACTGAGAATCGCACTGTTTACCGAATCAGCTTCCATACTAAATGGAATTGAATATTTGTTCAGATGGGAGTGGTTGCGGAGTTTTTGGCCAGTATAGGCTGAACCCGTAAAGGTGACACAGTCCTGTGGGCCTAAGTGATCAAAAAGATCATCAATTTGTCCACAAATCAGTTGTAGTGATCCTTTCGGTAGAATTTGCGTATCTTCAATCGCTTTAACAACTGCTTGGGTGAGTTGAGCACCATCAGTGGCGGGTTTGACGATACAAGGCACACCCGCCAATAGCGTTGGTGCAATTTTTTCTAGCATGCCCCAAATCGGGAAGTTAAAGGCATTGATATGTATTGCGACACCTGCTTTAGGACTCAGAATATGCTTGGCACCAAAAGTGCCGTTTTTAGAGAGCTGAATCCAGCTATCCTCAGTAATAATTTTTTCGTCATTGAGTTCGCGGCGTACCAGACTTGAATAGGCAAATAAGGTTTGGATACCACCCTCGATATCAATCCAAGCATCTTTACGTGTCGCACCAGTGGCGTAGGCAAGCGTATAGAACTGTTCCTTTTGCTCGAGTAGCTGTTGGGCAATTTGTTTTAAGGCATTGGCACGTTGATGAAAGGTCCAGTTTGCCAGCTCAGTACCATGCTGTTTGGCATATTGCACGGCTTGATGCATGTCGATGCCATGACTGCTGACGCTATAGATCGGTTCGCCAGTAATGGCATGTACAACAGTACGTCTTTCTTCATGGCTTGAATGCCATGTTCCATAAACATAAGAAGCCAGTTGTGGCAGCTGTTGAGTTGAGTTTTGGTATTCGGTGTCCGGTGCTATTTCTTCACGTTGTGCTTGTTCAAGCATAATCAAACTCCATTTTTATGTGATACATCAATTATAAAAATACTTAAAATATGATTCATAATTTCATCTTGATTCAGCTAAAAGTCAACATTATTTTATTTTTGTTGGTGAGTTGAATTTTAATTATTTTTAATAATTGTAAATAAAACAATAACATATTTGTGATTTTTTGATTGTTTTTAATTTGATACAAAAATATTAATTGACTTTGTTTTTTATGTATCGAAAAATAGATTCATGGATGGAATTCTCAAGAGAATCTACAAATGGAAAATAAGTATCAGAAATTTGAGCACAATATAGCCAATGACATCACCATTGAAGCCAAAGATGAAATGCCTGAGGCGTATCGCAAAACTTTGATTCGTCAGATTGGGCAACATGGTCATTCAGAAATTGTCGGTATGCTCCCAGAAGGTAACTGGATTACCCGTGCACCGACCTTGAAACGTAAAGCCGTGTTATTGGCAAAAGTTCAGGATGAGGCAGGGCATGGTCTTTATCTTTACAGTGCTGCAGAAACATTAGGTGCAGACCGTGATGACATGATGGAAAAACTGATTGATGGAAAAATGAAATATTCCTCCATCTTCAATTATCCGACTGTGACTTGGGCCGATGTAGCGGCAATTGGTTGGTTGGTGGATGGTGCTGCGATTGTGAATCAGGTGGCGTTGTGCCGTACCTCTTATGGCCCATATGCACGTGCTATGGTACGCATCTGTAAAGAAGAAAGCTTTCATCAGCGTCAAGGTTTTGAAGCCATGATGGTGCTAGCCGCTGGAACACCTGAACAAAAACAAATGGCACAAGATGCTGTAAATCGCTTTTGGTGGCCGGCACTGATGATGTTTGGGCCAAGCGATGAGCATTCTCCAAACAGTGCGCAAAGTCTGGCTTGGAAAGTTAAACGATTCAGTAACGATGATTTACGTCAAAAGTTTGTCGATAACACGGTTCCTCAAATTTTGCAGCTTGGTTTAGAAGTTCCAGATGCTGATTTGCAGTGGAATGAAGAAACAGGTCATTACAGCTATGGCGAGATTGATTGGCACGAATTCAATGAAGTTATTGCGGGTCGAGGTCCATGTAACCACGAACGTATAGAAGCACGACGCAAAGCTTGGGAAAACGGTAAATGGGTTCGAGATGCAGCTGTTATCTACGCAAAAAAGCAGTAAGCCGTAACGCAAGTCGCTTAAGCAAAATTTATGGACAAAATTGAGGACATCAAAATGGAAGATAAAAATAACTGGTCGCTTTACGAAGTATTTATTCGTAGCAAACAAGGTCTAAGCCATCGTCATGTCGGTAGTTTAAGAGCATCTGATGATGAAATTGCACTGCAACATGCGCGTGATGTCTATACCCGCCGCAATGAAGGCATCAGCATCTGGGTGGTTCGTTCAGAACTGATTAAATCCTCACAGCCAGATGAAAAAGCAGAGTTTTTTGAACCTGCACTGGACAAAGTCTATCGTCATCCGACTTTCTATCATATTCCTGATGGCATTGAGCACATGTAAGGGAGTATGCAAATGAACAATATTGCTTTATCTAAGTTCTTATTACATGTCGGTGATAGCCAACTGGTATTGGCGCAACGTTTGGCTGAATGGTGTGGTCATGCGCCAGAGCTGGAAATTGATATTGCTTTGGCCAATATCGGTCTGGATTTACTGGGACAATCCCGAAATTTCCTGACTTTGGCTGGCGAATACGAAGCTGAAAAACGTGATGAAGATCAACTGGCCTATTTCCGCAACGAACGTGAGTTTTTCAATTTATTGCTATGTGAACAGCCGAATGGTGATTTTGCACAGACCATCGTACGCCAATGGTTAATGGATCATTATCACTTGTTATTAATGACGTCTTTAAGCAAAAGCGCAGTAGCTGAGATTGCAGCGCTGGCAATCAAATCATTGAAGGAAGTGAAATATCACATTCGTTTTTCGACCAGCTGGATGGAGCGTTTAAGCCTCAGCACAGCAGAAGCACATCAACGTGTACAACAGGCATTAGACAATTTGTGGCGTTTTAGTGCTGAACTGTTTGAATTGACGGCTGAAGAATATGTACTGGTTGAGCAGGGTTTAATTAGTGATTTGTCCAATGAAAAGTCGCAATGGGACAAGACAATTGCTGAAGAGTTAAAACGATTTGAGCTGACAGTTCCTGTAAATGGTGCTTATCGTCGTGGCGCCAAACAGGGTCTACATACGGAGCATTTAGGATATTTGTTGGCTGAAATGCAGGCCATTCAACGCACTTATCCTGAAATGACTTGGTAACACAAGGAGTTGAGCCATGCAAATGATTCGTCATTGTATCGATCAGTGTTGGGATGTTCTTCAAACGGTCAGTGATCCTGAGATTCCTGCGTTATCTGTCGTGGATTTGGGCATGATTCGTGGGGTGGAACTGAATGATCAGCAAGAAATTATTGTTCGATTGACCCCGACCTATAGTGGTTGCCCAGCCACTGACTTATTAAAAGCACAGATTGTCGAAGCCTTGGCGGCAGAAGACTTGACCCCTGCAAAAGTCATGATTGATTTATCAGAAGCGTGGACCACGGACTGGATGTCGGACGCAGGTAAGCAGAAGCTGCAAGACTATGGTATCGCGCCACCAGAGGGTTTAGCCCATCAGTGTGGAACACACGTTCATTTAAAAGATGGTGTGGTGTGTCCACGGTGTAAAAGTCGAAATACCAAGCTGCTCACGGAGTTTAGTTCGACCGCGTGTAAGGCCTTGTACAAATGTCAGGACTGTCTTGAGCCCTTTGATTATTTTAAATGTATTTAAAGTTTTAGATAAGGAAATCAGCCATGAGCCAATTTATTCCCTTAAAAGTAAAAAGTATTACGCCTCAGACCGATCAGGCCATTTGTATTGCGTTTGATCTTGTGCCTGAGCAACAAGAACAATTTAAATTTCAGCCAGGTCAACATTTAACGATTCGTCATTTAACTGAGGCAGGCGAGATTCGTCGTTGCTATTCAATTTGTAGCTATGCGCCGAAAGAAGATATCAGTATCGCAGTTAAAAAAATGGATCAGGGGCAATTTTCCAACTGGGCCAATGACTATCTAAAAGTCGGTGATGTCCTTGATGTCATGCCTCCACAAGGTGTTTTTTTCCAAAAAGCAGCTCGGTCTGGTGGCCAATCATTTCTCGGTGTAGCTGCTGGCAGTGGTATTACCCCGATTCTGTCGATTATTAAGCAAGTTTTGTTTGAGCAAGCGACATCAAACTTTACTTTGCTTTATGGCAATCGTTCGTGGAAACAAACCATGTTTGCTGAGCAAATCATGGATTTGAAAGATCAATTTAAAGAACGCTTTCAGCTGATCAATATTTTTTCACGTGAGTTCAACGACAGCGAATTGCTAAATGGTCGAATTGATGAAACAAAATTAAAGCAATTGTTTGATCATGATGTGCTAGAAATCAATTTTGATCATGTTTTTGCCTGTGGCCCAGATGAAATGATGGACACAGTCGAAAGCCTGCTACCGACCTATGGTTTAAGCAAAGACAAGATTCATACCGAACGTTTTAATACGGGTCATGTCCGTAAACGAGCAGTTGATGCCGATGCGAATCGTAAGGAAGAACAAGTCAATATTGTACTAGATGGGCGTGAACTGATCGTGTCTGTGTCTCAGGACGATGAAAGCATTTTAGATGCAGCATTACGGGCCGGTGCAGATTTACCTTATGCATGCAAAGGCGGGGTGTGTGCGACCTGTCGTTGTAAGGTGCTCTCTGGTGATGTTGATATGTTCTTGAACTACAGTCTTGAAGATGATGAAGTCGAAAAAGGCTATGTATTGAGCTGCCAAACCTTACCTAAAAGTTCAAATGTCCGTTTGAGCTTTGATGAGTAGAGGTGAGATAGTCATGCAAACCTTGATTCAGGTTGAAACGCCAATAGATGGGGTCATGCTGCTCAGCTTAAACCGTCCAGAAAAACGTAATGCTTTGAATAATGCCACTTTACAGGGTCTATGTGAGCTGCTGGAACAAGCAGAACATAATCCTGAGGTGAAAGTGGTTGTACTGACGGGCAATAGCAATTGCTTTGCTGCGGGTGCAGACCTGAGCGAATTGGCTGAAATGGATGCCGTAGCTTTACAGCTCGATATCCGTCCCAAGCTATGGCAGAAGATCGACAGTTTTACTAAACCCATCATTGCCGCAGTAAATGGTTATGCCTTGGGTGCTGGATTTGAACTGGTTTTACATACAGATATCGTATTGTGTGGTGAAAATGCCAAATTTGCATTGCCTGAAATTGGTTTGGGCATGTTACCAGGTGCTGGTGGCACACAACGTTTGGCACGCTTAGTCGGGCAACAATTGACCATGCGCTGGGCAATGACAGGTGAAATGATCTCGGCTAAACAAGCGCAGCAACATGGGATTTGTAGTGAAGTGCTGCCGACTGTACTCACGGTGGAATATGCCATTCAACTGGCAAGCAAGATTGCCAAACAAGCGCCCTTAGCAATTCGCGTGATCAAGCAATCGATCAAAAGTATTCATGAGACCACCTTAAGTCAGGGACTGAAATCCGAACGGCAAAATTTTGTTTGGTTGGCAGCAACAAAAGATCGAAACGAAGGCATTAATGCATTTTTTGAAAAAAGAAAACCAGTGTTTAGAGGTGAGTGATGGACTATAAAAATATTATCGTGGAAGAAAAAAATGCGGTGGGTTATTTAACCTTTAATCGTCCCCAAGCATTGAATAGTTTCAATGTGGAGATGCATCGTGAGGTGGCTGAGGTTCTGAATCTGTGGGCAAAAAAACCAGAGGTTCGTTGTATCGTGATCAGTGGCGAAGGCCGTGGTTTCTGCGCAGGGCAAGACTTGGGTGACCGTGTGGTAGATCCGAATGCTGCCGCACCTGATTTGGGTTATTCAATTGAAACCTACTATAACCCGCTGATTAGAAGCATTGTACATATGCCGAAGCCCGTGATTTGTGCGGTGAATGGTGTAGCCGCTGGTGCAGGTGCCAATATCGCCTTGGCATGTGATTTGGTGATTGCCGCAAAATCTGCCAACTTTGTACAAGCATTTTGTCGTTTAGGTCTGGTACCTGACTCCGGTGGAACTTGGTTCCTGCCACGTGCAGTCGGTCATGCGCGTGCCATGGGGCTTAGCTTACTCGGTGATAAATTGCCCTCTGAAACCGCCAAAGAATGGGGCATGATCTGGGATGTAGCTGAAGATAGTGAATTGAAAAGCAAGGTTACTGAACTGGCAGAACGTTTAGCCAAGCAGCCAACCTTTGGTTTGTCACTGATTAAAAAGGCTATTCATCAATCCAGTAACCATAGTTTTGATGAGCAGATGCATTTAGAACGAGATTTTCAGCGTATTGCTGGGCGTTCAGAGGATTATCGTGAAGGGGTCCAAGCCTTTATGAATAAGCGTGAGCCAAACTTTCAGGGGCGTTAAGCATGAATAATCTGGATTTGTCTCATGCCAAAATCGCCGTGATTGGCTCGGGCACTATGGGAATCGGTATTGCTCAGTTGGCAGTCATACACGGTCATTCTACCGTTCTCTATGATCTCGATCGTGAAAAGACCAAACAGGCTGTTGAAGGGTTACGTCAGACCTTTGCCAAACTGGTTGAAAAAGGAAAGATGACCTCTGAGCAGGCACAACAAGCACTTTCACGTTTGAGCATTGCTGATCAAATCGAAGCATTGGCAGGTGTCGATTTAGTCATAGAAGCGGTAGTTGAAAAGCTGGAAGTGAAACAGGCTTTGTTTAAGCAGTTGGCGACGATTTGTTCTGAACAAACTATTTTCGCCAGTAATACCTCATCTATTTCGGTGACAGCAATTGCATCTGCTATTCCACATCCTGAGCGTGTAGTTGGACTGCATTTCTTTAATCCTGCACCAGTGATGAAACTAGTGGAGATTGTACAAGGCTTAAAAACGCCAAATGATGTATGTCAGGCCTTAAAAGCCTTAATGCAGGCTTGGAAAAAAATCCCGGTGCTGACCAAGTCGACACCTGGTTTTATTGTGAACCGTATTGCTCGTCCATTTTACGCAGAAGCATTTCGTGCTTTACAAGAACAGGTCACAACGTATGACCAATTGGACTATGCCTTAAAGCAGTGTGGTGGTTTTGCGATGGGGCCGTGTGAGTTGACGGATTTGATTGGGCAGGATGTGAATTTTTCTGTGACACAAAGTGTCTATGAAGCGTTCTTTTATGAGCCGCGTTATCGTCCGAGTCTGGTACAAAAAGAGCTCGTCGATGCAGGCGCATGGGGGCGTAAGTCAAAACAAGGTTTCTATCACTACGATGAAAAAAATCAGTATGCGACTTTTCAGCCTCAAACCATTGTTACTCAATCCTTTCACGCTGATGTTCAGGTCAAAGGTACATGGGCTGAATGTCCGCATTTATTAGAACGTCTAGGCTTAAGTTGTGCTTTAGCAAGCAATGAAAATATCATTCAAATTGATGATATTGATCTACGTCTAAGCAAGGGTGAATCAGCCAATTTAAAGTATTTAAGTCGAAAAACGGTGTTGATGGATTGGCACCATAATTTCGCGCAAGCGCAAGCTGTAGTATTGAGTCATAACACGTTATGTCAAACAGATGATCTGGCAAAAATCGAAGCGTTTTTTGCTCAACAACAGATCAAGGTTCTTTGGATCAGCGATCATCCCGCACTGTTAACTTTACGTACCATTGTTTTATTGATCAATGAAGCCTGTGAAGCCAGTCTGCATGGGATTGCCAGTATGGAAGATATTGATAATGCCATGCGCTATGGCGTCAATTATCCTAAAGGGCCGTTTCAATGGATGATGCAATTGGGTGCGCAATATGTGTTGCAGACTTTAACTAATCTATATGCCATCTACGGCGAAGAAAAATATCGTGCAAGTCTTTATCTTAAGCAATACGTGGCCAAGCAGCAAAGTGTGATTGCTGACTATTCAAAAAATTTAACAGAATGTGCATAAGCAGGAGCGATCATGGAAGACGTTTTAATTTGTGATTTTATTCGTACCCCGATTGGACGTTATGCAGGGTCATTGAGTTCGGTGCGTACTGATGATCTTGCGGCATTGCCAATCAAACATCTAAAAGAAAAGCATAAACATTTACCGTGGCAGGATTTAGATGAAGTGTTTTTAGGCTGTGCCAATCAGGCGGGCGAAGATAACCGCAATGTCGCGCGTATGGCGACGTTGTTAGCAGGTTTACCTGAGTCAGTTCCTGCAATGACAGTCAACCGTCTCTGCGCTTCTGGGCTGGATGCGGTCGGTTTGGCGGCACGTTCGATTAAATCGGGTGAATCTCAATTTGTATTGGCGGGCGGTGTCGAATCTATGAGTCGGGCACCTTTTGTACAGGCCAAGCCAACAGAAGCGTTTGGTCGTAGCCCTGAAATATTTGATACCACCATCGGTTGGCGTTTCATCAATAAAAAGATGAAAACCGACTATGGCACTGACAGCATGCCTGAAACAGCTGAGAATGTGGCTGAGAAATACCAGATTAGCCGACAAGACCAAGATACGTTTGCGATTCGTAGTCAACAAAAAGTGGCTGTGGCACAACAAAATGGTTTTTTTAGGGATGAAATCTTGCCCGTTGAACTGGTTGATCGTAAAAAGAACATCACCATTTTTAGCCAAGATGAGCATCCTAGAGCAGAGACCAGTCTGGAAAGCTTGGCGAAATTAAAAGCGCCATTCCGTAAAGAAGGTGGTTCAGTGACTGCGGGTAATGCATCGGGTGTCAATGATGGCTCGGCTTGTGTGTTACTGACCAATCGTCAATTTGCCGATACGCATGGTTTAACACCTTTGGCACGTGTGTTGGGACTTGCCAGTGCTGGGGTTGAACCGAAATATATGGGTATTGGCCCAGTGCCTGCGGTGCAAAAATTGTTGAAACAAACAGGTCTTAGTTTAGAGCAAATGGATGTGATTGAGCTAAACGAAGCTTTTGCAGCTCAATCTCTGGCTTGTATGCGTGAGTTAGGTCTTAAGGATGATGATGCACGAGTCAACCCGAATGGTGGTGCAATTGCGTTGGGTCATCCACTGGGTATGAGTGGGACGCGTTTGGTCATGACGGCAACCCGAGAACTAAAAAGACGCCAAGGAAAATATGCACTATGCACCATGTGTGTCGGTGTCGGGCAAGGTGTCGCCCTAATCTTAGAAAATTTAGCTTAAAGCAATTGAAACGGTTCGAATAATATAACGACATAGGAGAGACGGCAGTGGATAGCCTCATCACAGAAGATGTAGAAAAAATGACGCTTGCGGAGTTACGAGCGTTGCAAACCAAACGATTAAAAGACACCTTGAGCTATGTTTATGCGCATAGCCCAGTGTATAAGAAAAAGTTTGATGCAGCAGGTGTGCATCCAGATGATTTCGTCAACTTGGATGATTTGGCTAAATTTCCTTTTACCACCAAACAGGATTTAAGAGAGAACTATCCCTTTGGTATGTTCGCAGTACCACAGGAGCAGATTGTACGTTTACATGCCTCGTCAGGCACCACA
Organism: Acinetobacter sp. Ac_5812; assembly: GCF_013072695.1. Lineage (GTDB taxonomy): Bacteria > Pseudomonadota > Gammaproteobacteria > Pseudomonadales > Moraxellaceae > Acinetobacter. The sequence continues at coordinate 664,622 of NZ_LXUK01000022.1, read as the reverse complement.
GGCAAACCCACTGTAGTCGGTTATACCCAAAAAGATATTCATACTTGGTCGGACATCGTGGCGCGTTGTCTGCGTATGGCAGGTCTAAGTGCCAAAGATATGATTCAGGTGGCTTATGGTTATGGTCTGTTTACTGGTGGTTTAGGTGCCCATTATGGTGCTGAACGTTTGGGTGCAACCGTGATTCCGATGTCAGGTGGTCAGACAGAGAAACAGGTGCAACTGATTCAGGACTTTAAACCGACAGCAATTATGGTCACGCCATCGTATTGCGTCAGCATTATTGAAAAACTGGAGCAGCAATTCGGCAGTGCCCGTAATACTTCGTTAAAGGTTGGTATTTTTGGTGCTGAGCCATGGTCAAAAGAGTTACGCCGTGAGATCGAAGAGCGTTTGAATATCAAAGCCTTGGATATTTATGGTTTGTCGGAGATTATGGGGCCAGGCGTTGCGATGCAGTGTTTGGGCGAAGGTGAAGGACTGACGATTTGGGAAGATCATTTCTATCCTGAAATTATTAACCCAGAAACAGGTGAAGTGTGTCAGGATGGCGAACTCGGTGAATTGGTCTTTACCACCATCACCAAAGAAGGTTTACCAATTATTCGCTACCGTACCCGCGATTTAACTCGTTTATTGGCTGGACAGAACCTTGCCATGCGCCGTATGGATAAAATTGTAGGACGTAGTGACGACATGTTGATTATTCGCGGTGTCAATGTATTCCCGACACAGATCGAAGAACAGATTTTACAAGTGCCGAGTCTGGTACCGAATTATGAAATTCTGGTGGCAAAGAAAGGGCATATGGATACTTTGCATATCCGTACCGAAATGTGCCATAACTGTGACAAGCAGGCGCAGCAGTTGGCTCAGCAGTTGATGCAGCGGATTAAAACCATGATTGGGATCTCAGTCACTGTGGAGGTGGTCAACGAACTGACCTTGCCACGTTCTGAAGGGAAAGCAAAACGCGTCATTGATATGCGTCAGATTGCTTAACATTATGACCATTCAGGGTATAGTATCCTCTATATCCTGAATCTAAACGCCAAGATAAAAGTATGAGTGCAAAGTTACAGCAAATTATTGATTCGATTATTCAGAATGAAACCTTAAGCGGAACTTCGCTCATTTCCACTATTTTTGGGGATTCAGTGCTGCATCGAGGTGGAAATATCAGTCTTGCCAGCTTGATTCAGTTAATGGAGTTGTTTGATTTTAATGATCGTGCTGTACGAACTTCAGTTTTTCGCTTGGTTAAAAGTGATTGGCTTGGTTCAGACAAGATCGGCAGAACTAGTTTTTATCGTATTACCGATGCCAGTCGTTCAAAATACTTACAGGCTGAGCAGCGGATTTATAATGATCAAATGAAAGAATGGGATCATTCTTGGGATTTGATTTTGATGTCGAGTCTAGACACTGACAATAAGGCTTTTTTAAAGAAAGAACTGGAATGGTTGGGCTTTGCCAATATTTCCACCAATCTGATGGCTTATCCAGGTTCGAATCGTCTGCAATTGCAAAAGTTGTTGGTTGATCTCAATATGAGTGAACAAGTGGTGGTGTTTAAGGCCGAGACCTTACAGCTGTTTAATAACTCAACTGACACCATTAGCCGTATGTTAGAAACCAATTGGCCGATTGATGAGCTGCGTCAACGCTATCTCCAGTTTCTGGATATGTTTAGAGAGATTGGTACGATCTTGATGCAAGAAGATGAAGCGATTGAACCGATACAAGCTTTTCAGATTCGGACCTTACTGATCCATTATTATCGTCGGATTTTACTCAAAGACCCTGCATTACCCCTAGAGCTGTTATCTGCGGACTGGCCTGCAATCAATGCCCGTACTTTATCCATGAATATTTATAAGAAAGTTTTTGAAGCGGCAGATGACTATTTCCTGTCAGTCGCTGCAACATCAGAAGGGCCAATGCCGAATGCAACTGCACATTTTTGGCGTCGTTTTGGTGGCTTAACCCAGAGTAATGAGAGGTCGAGTCATGCCTTGTTATAGCATTGATGGGGTGATTCCTGTGGTTCACCCTAGTGCATTTGTTCATCCTACTGCGGTTTTAATTGGTGATGTGATCATTGAAGCTGGAGCTTATATTGGGCCATTTGCCTCATTACGTGCGGATTTTGGTCGTATCCAGATCAAGCAGAATGCCAATGTACAGGACAATTGTATCATTCACGGTTTTCCACAAAGTATCACCCTGATTGAAGAAATGGGGCATATTGGTCATGCTGCCACTTTGCATGGATGCCGTATTGGTAAAAATGTGTTGATTGGCATGAATAGTGTGATTCTGGATTATGCAGAGATTGGTGAAAATACCATTATTGGTGCAAACAGTTTGGTCAAAACCAAAGATCAAATTCCTGCTAATGTACTGGCAATGGGAAGCCCTGCAAAAGTTGTGCGAGATTTAACAGAACAAGAACGTGAATGGAAAATCAAAGGAACGCAAGAATATATTCACTTGGCGCAGCGTTGTTTAAATAGCATGACAGAAGTCCTGCCTTTAGTGGAAAATTCACCTGAACGTAAGACCTATCAAGATTTTCAGTCAGATCACCAAATCAAGCCAACAACAGCATAAATAGAACATTTGAGCTGATCAATTTCTTTAGAACATCCGCGATAACAAGACATCAAAAAGCAACATTTTGTTTTTAAATATTAGTTGATGATGGAGTGTAAATTTTTCTACTTTTTAAGTCAGAAAAATACAGGAAAGCATTTTTCACTACATTTTTGGATATAAATCGGACTAAAAGTGAATACTTTATTTAAGGAAATACAACGAGGTTAATGATGTCTATTTTAACAAAAGAAATTTGGGATCAAAAATTATTTCGTGGTACATGGCAATCCGCCAAAAACGGTTATCAAGTGGTTGAAGTTGCGACTGGAGAGTCCTTAGGGCAGATTGGTTATGCAGATGCATCCGATGTGGTCGAGGCGGCTCAGCAAGCCAAGATTGCACAAAAGCAATGGTGGGCGCTCAGTTATCAAGAACGTCAGGCGGTATTTGAGCGTGCTGTGCAGATTTTAACTGAACATCAGGCTGAAATTATTGAATGGTTGGTGAAAGAAAGTGGTTCGCTACAGTTGAAAGCTGGTTTTGAAGTGAACATTGCTATTCAAGTACTGAAACATTGTATCGCTTTACCCGCAACCGATCAGGGCACATTACTGCCAACAGCTGCAGGTAAATTGAGTTTGGCCAAGCGAGTGCCTTTGGGTGTGGTCGGTGTCATTTCACCGTTTAATTTTCCATTGTATCTTGCGCTACGTGCGGTTGCGCCAGCCTTGGCGCTTGGAAATGCGGTGGTCTTAAAACCTGATGAACGTACCGCGGTCTGTAGCGGTTACGCGATTGCCCGTATTTTTGAATTGGCTGGTTTACCACAAGGACTGCTACACGTACTGCCTGGTGGGGCTGAAGTGGGCGAAGCACTGACCTTTGATAAAATATTGCCAGTATTCAATTTACCGGTTCAACGCATGTAGGGCGGATTGTGGGTGCAAATGCGGCTAAAACACTGAAAAAAGTATCGCTTGAGTTAGGCGGTAAAAACTCGCTAATTATTCTGGACGATGCCGATATTGAGCTTGCGGCAGAGAATATCGCGTGGGGTGCTTTTTTGCATTCAGGTCAAATCTGTATGACTTCTGGAAAAATCCTGATTCAGGAAAAGATCTATCCGCAAGTCAAACAACGTGTGATTGAAAAGGTCAAAAATTTTGTGGTGGGCAATCCTTTGCATAGCGATGTCACGATTGGCCCTTTGATTAATGCCAAACAATCACAACGGGTTGAGCAGTTGGTCAATGAAGCAATAGCGCATGGGGCTAAACTGGAAGTTGGTGGACAGGCCAATGGTGTGTTTTTTGAACCAACGGTCTTAGCAGATGTCAAACAGGACAATCCAATTTTTGCTGAGGAAATTTTCGGTCCTGTTGCCGTGCTGATTCCTTTTAACAGCGATGAACAGGCCATTGAACTTGCAAATGATGGAGATTACGGGCTTTCGGCGGGGATTATTACTGCCAATGTTGGCCGTGGCATGCAGCTTGGGCAACAGCTGAATGTTGGGTTATTGCATATCAATGATTAAACCGTGAATGATGAAACGGTGAATCCCTTTGGTGGCTTTGGTGCTTCAGGCAATGGCACACGGATTGGTGGACCTGCGAATGCGGATGAGTTTACTCAATGGCAATGGATGACGATTCAGGCACAAGCGCCTCATTATCCATTCTAAGCTATCTTGGAAATTCCTTCTGATTTGTCTCTAAAGCATTAGGGACAAATCCTTTTAAATCACATTGCGTAGTTCATTGGCGGTGTTGCGCAGTAGCGGCAAAATCTGCTGGACTAAATAATCTTCTTGTACTCGGTTGGTCTGTGACATGCAGTTTAGCGCTGCAATCGCTTTTCCTTGGGCATTGATCACAGGTACAGCAATCGCAATCACACCGAGTTCGTGTTCTTCTTTGGATAGGCAGTGATCTGCTTCTGATATTGTTTTCAGTACCTCAAAAAACTTGATTTCGTCGGTTATTGTAAAAGGGGTTAAACGTCTTAAACCGAACCTTTTCACCCAGTCCCGTTGAGCTTGTTCAGATAACGCTGCTAATAATACTTTGCCTGTTGAGGTTGCATGTGCAGGTAAGCGATTGCCCAAATGCATACCATAAGGGCTGACACGAAGATTATCCTGCTGAGGCAGATAGCTACGTGCAATCGGGACTACCTCGTTATCATCTAGAACCACCAATGAAAAGGTTAATGTGGTTTGTGCAGATAAAAGATTCAGGAAAGATTGGGCAATTTTAGGCAGATGGGCTGAACTTAAATAAGAACTTGAGAAACGTAATACACGATGGGTGAGCCAGAAATAATGCTCATCTGTCTCTAAATAGCCTAGATATTTCAAAGTTTTAAGATAACGCCGTGCTGCTGTCCGACTGATTCCAGTCCGTTCAGCCACTTGAGTGACATTTAAACGTTGTCGATCAACCCCAAAAGCCTCCAGTAAAGCTAGGCCCTTTCCTAAACCTGCAATGTAGTCTTCCTGACGAATCTGTTCATATGAACTAGGGTGCTCTAATACAGCATCAACCTTAACCATGCTTCCATTCCTGTTATTGTGATGTTTTGTCCGATATTCGGACAAATGAAATGATAAACGGTTCTTTTCAACTTGGCTATCTCGTGCACACAACTTAAAAGCAGTAAGTTAAAAGACAGCAGATCACAAGGAAGATGTCATGGAAATTTTAACAACACAGGTCGCAATTATTGGTGCTGGTCCAGCCGGATTGTTACTTGGGCAGCTCCTATACCAAGCTGGTATTGAGCATATTATCGTGGAGCAGCGCAGTGCTGATTATGTCGCTTCACGGATACGCGCAGGTATCTTAGAACAAGTATCAGTTGATCTACTCCAACAGGCTGGTGTCGATCAGCATTTAAAAGAGAAAGGATTACCGCATTCAGGCATTGAGATATTGACCAATGGCCATAAGCATCGAGTCGATTTATCTGCACTAACGGGCGGAAAGCAGGTCACCGTGTATGGTCAAACCGAAGTGACTAAAGATTTGATGGCTGCCCGAGAAGCTGCACACCTAAAATCCTTTTATGAAGCTCAAAATGTACAGATTAGCGATTTTTATCAAAAGCCTAAGGTGCAATTTGAATATCATGGTCAAACCATCCAGATAGAATCAGACTTTATTGCAGGTTGTGATGGCTATCATGGAATATGCCGAGCCAGTGTGCCTCAGGATAAAATCAAGACTTATGAGAAAGTATATCCATTTGGCTGGTTAGGGGTATTAGCCGATGTGCCTCCCGTTGCCGATGAATTGATTTATGTCCAATCAGAACGTGGGTTTGCTTTATGCAGTATGCGTTCAGCAACGCGGAGTCGTTACTACTTGCAAGTGCCGATCAATGATCGAGTTGAAGATTGGTCAGATGAGAGGTTTTGGGAAGAGCTCAAATTGCGTTTAGATGCTGAAAGCCGAGAAAAGTTGCTAACAGGACCATCAATCGAAAAAAGTATCGCGCCACTACGCAGTTTTGTGACTGAACCCATGCGCTTCGGCAAGCTGTTTTTAGCCGGTGATGCGGCACATATTGTTCCACCAACGGGCGCAAAAGGGCTGAATCTTGCCGCTTCAGATATTGCTTATCTCTCCAGTGCTTTGATTGAGTATTATGTCGAAGGTTCAGATCAGGGTATTCAGGAATATTCAGAAAAATGTTTACAACGAGTTTGGAAGGCTGAGCGTTTTTCTTGGTGGATGACCCACTTATTGCATCGCTTTGAAACAGAAACTGAGTTTGAACATAAGATTAAACAAGCCGAACTCAGTTATATCCTTGGCTCTACAGCGGGTAAGACGACCTTAGCAGAAAATTATGTGGGTTTACCCTATGAGAGTAAAAACATGACTGAGCAAGTCCATGTTTCAATTGCTCAATAGAGCAAATAAAAAAGGCCTGTCCAATGCGTTGAGCAGGCCTTTTAAATATTGAATAAGTTACTTATTCAGCAAATTGCGGAATCATTTTACGTACATTGGTCTTTGCTTCAATCACGGTCATAAAGGTATAAGCACCAATGAATTTGCGACTAATAAACATAAATTCTTTTGGAGGAATCGAGAAATAGCGTGACGCCATCGATTGACCAGCCTGTTGCATTACACGATTATGCAGTTGGCTCTTTTTCCAGTCATAGCGATCTTGATCATCCATAATCCCTGTAGGCATATCTGGATTGTTGCTTGGGCAGCTAAATGCCTCTGTTGCAATCAGGAACACATCCGCCATACCAGGTTTAACACTTTCAGGCATGGCATCAAAGAATTCATAGCCTGTCATACCTTTAACCATGGCATTTTTATCATGCTCATAACCTGCATGAATCAGATTGCGGGCTACGGTCAGTAAATTGTTATCAAATTGGCGAATTGCACCAAAGTCGAGTAGCACAATTTTATCTTTAACATCCTCACCGTTGCCTAAACGAACCAAGTAGTTACCAAAGTTCGGGTCAGTCTGCATTTCACCCCATTCAAATAGTTCACGCACTGCGATTTCTAAAGAGGCTTCGCCTAATCGGTTGCGACGCTCTTGAGGGAGGGAAAGCATTACTGGGCTATTGACTGGTACGCCACGCTCAAAGGTCATGCACAACACTTTCTCAGCGCAAAACTCCTCAATGATTTCAGGCACTACATAACGAGGATCATCTTTCAATCGCTCAGCAAAGCGACGGGTGGTTGCCGCTTCAATGCCATAATCGACTTCACGATGCATCATTTCACGGACTTCATCAAACCACTGATCAAACTCACGGGTTTGAGGTACCATGCGAGTGAGCTTCAGCATGTTCTTAAACAGATTCATGTCGGAATCAATGGCTTCAGCAACACCTGGATACTGGATTTTCAGCACTAACTCTAAACCATCAGACTTACGGGTAGCACGATGGACTTGGGCAAGTGAGGCTGTTCCAATCGGTTCATGATCAATCGTCAGCTCATCGAGTTTCGAGCCCAGTTGATCTTGTAAGTGCGTTTTAATTGCAGGCCAAGCCAAGGCAACAGTTTGGTTGTTGAGTGTATTTAAGGCTTGTGTGATTTCTTCAGGTAAAAAATGTTCGCCGTAAAGCGCCATCATTTGCCCAATCTTGACGATTGAACCTTTTAATTTCCCAATTTCAGAAACTAAATAGTGCGCCTGTTCAGCCATGGCTTTTTTACGTTTCTTCTCTTTTTCTTCTTCACTAGAAAATAGGGAAGTAGCACTTGCAGTCGCCCAACGTGTTCCAGCAAGTAAAGAAGCTTTTGCAATAGATAAGCGACGATCCACCGATGAGGTTTTTAGATTCTTAAGCTTATCGTTCTGATCTGACATGAAAGAAAAGTCCTATGCTGAAATCGGAGGGTTGAAAGCCGAGACTTGAATTGTAGCGGATATTACAGCTTTTGAACGTATTAAAATAGTTCAATCTCTTGAATTATCAGTCTAAATTTGTGCAATAAGAGCAACTACTCTTAAATAGCCTAAGTAAAAATTTCGTATTTACGTGATCTTTACTATACATATGTCCTAAATTTTAAACTGAATTTTGAGTGAAGACTTTCGCATTAAAGCCGCTCTGTTGCTATGGATATGTTTCACTAACATTCGCTTAACCTGACTATGATGAAAGCCAACCGCATAAGCTTTGACAATAATAATACTGGGCAGAGTAAAGAAAAAATACTTGGTGTCGTCTAAAGTCGCATCTCTGAAAATGCCTTCTTCAATAAGCATCTCTCTGAGAAATTGTTTTTCAGCTTGTACTGTGCTGGATGATTCATCATCCCAATAATTCTGACGCATTGCCATCAAATTATTATGCTTATAACTCATAGAACCATTGAGCCTGTTTATTTCACCGTTACCCAATATATGAGGTTGCGAGGTCATTTATCAAGAATAGATTTATATCAAAAATAGCCTAAGCAAATTTAAACCTTTATTTAAAAATGATACACTTATCTAAATGCTAAACTTAGACAAAAATACTGAATTGTTATGACACCTGCTTGTAAACTATTGGAAAAAAATAAAATATCATTTTCTATTCATGAGTATGAACATGATGTAAATGCAAAAAGTTTCGGACTGGAAGCAGCAGAAAAACTCAATTTAAAGGTGGAAGAAGTTTTTAAAACCTTAATGGTGACCGACGAAAAGAATTATTTCATTGCGGTTCTACCAGTGAATCACCAACTCAATCTAAAAAAAGTGGCGACAGCAGTAGGCTGTAAGAAACTACAAATGGCCAATCCTAAAGATGCTGAGCGCCTAACAGGTTATCTGGTAGGGGGGATTAGCCCATTAGGACAAAAGAAACGTCTTAAGACCGTTATTGATGCGACGGCGAAAGCGTTTGATAAAATTTATGTCAGTGGTGGGAAAAGAGGGCTGGACATTGGTGTTGACCCGCAGGATTTAGCAGCATTGCTTGGTGCAGGATTCTTTGATCTTTTAGACAAATAAAATAAAAGCTGTAGACAATGTAATTATTAAGATACTGTTATTTCTATGTTTTTCTAAATCTATAAAAGCTATTGCCAATACAAAAATTATCATTTTATTTAATGAGAATTATTATTATCTTTTTGTATCTTTATTAAGCTAAATCAATATTTAAAACAATTTAATTCAATAGCTTATATCATTTATTTCAGGTTCTTTTATGGAATTGAAATAGTAAATGATAATAATTATCATTAGTTCCATCTTAATCGCAAACTCCCTTGTGCTTAAGATATGTTTCAGGCCTAAAACATTTCGAAAAACAAATTAACTCTCTTGAAAGAGGATACCGTCAGATGCAATCACTTGCCAATCGGTTGGCGATGCAACATTTCGTCAATGCATATACGCAAGAAACTGGCAAAGGTCACTTGCTAGATAACAGTCAGCAAAGTCCACAACAACAAGCGTTTAGCCAAGGTTTGACGCTGTTATCAATCCCTATCCATTCTATTCAAGCGCAATGTAATTTTCCTCTATCTTATGTCAGTCGAGTCGGGCGACATCGCTTAGCAGATCTTCCACAAATTATTATTCATGGTCAAATCAAGACATTCAGTTCAGTTGCAATCGTCGGGTTATTGCTTGAAGAATTGGTTTTTGAGTCCTCTATTCCATTAGATGCAGCTTCTTTGCTGGAGAAGTGGATTCAGAGCCGTGATGCATTGCAACAGTTTTTAGCGCAGCGAGAAGCTGATTTCGACGATTTGGTAAAAGCCGGCCAGAATTTTATTGAAACCGAACAGGCACTGATTCTAGGGCATAGCATGCATCCAGCGCCTAAAAGTAGAACAGGTTTTGTACATGAAGACTGGTTAAAGTTTTCACCTGAACACAAAGGCAAGACACAACTACATTATTGGCTGGTGCATCAGGACTATATTTCCGAAGGTTGTGCCACGGATGAAAACATTTCAGCTCAATTAAAAACAGCGCTACAGTGGTATCTGTCTGAAAATGATCTTAATCTCTTAAAAACCCACACCGAATATAAATTACTCCCATTACATCCTTGGCAAGCCCGTTATTTGCAAAGTAAGCCTTGGTTTGAACGTTTAAAACAAACGGGGCAGTTAATTGATGTAGGCTTACGAGGCTGGCAATTTTCTCCAACCACTTCAATCCGAACACTGGCGAGTTTTAATGCGCCGTGGATGGTAAAACCATCACTTTCGGTGATGATCACCAACTCTATTCGGGTAAATTTGGCTAAAGAATGCCACCGTGGTGAACTTACGCATCGTCTATGGCACAGTGAATTTGGTCAGAATATTTTAAAGCAATGCCCAAGCTTAAAAGCGGTGAATGATCCAGCATGGATTGCTTTAAAAATTGATGATGAAGTGGTGAATGAAAGTATCTGTATTTTCCGCGATCAGCCATTCCATCCGCATCAGCAAGTCACATGTATTGCATCCTTATGTCAGGATCATCCAGATAAGCCTTTAAATCGTTTTAATGCTTTATTCGCAAAAATTGCAAAAGCACATCATGAAACCGATTTTTCAGAAATTGCTCTGGATTGGTTTAACCGCTTCCTTGAAGTCAGTTTGCAACCGTTGATGTATCTATACCATCGTTATGGCATGGCTTTTGAGTCACATCAGCAGAATGTGCTGTTGGAGTTAGAGAATCATTTCCCTAAAACCTTATGGTTACGTGATAACCAAGGTTTTTATTATATTGAAGAGTTTGCAACCGAAATTCTGCAAGCACTGCCTGAACTGAAAGAAAAAGCATTTGCCGTTGGCCCTAAAGATTTCGTGGATGAACGTTTTAGTTATTATTTCTTTGGTAATACCTTGTTTGGCATTATCAATGCCATTGGCGCAACAGGCTATATTACTGAAGATGAATTGCTCGAACATTTAACAAGTTTCTTGCAGGAGCAATTGCAGCAATATCCAGACAGTACCTTGTTGCAGGGATTATTGTTTAATTCAACACTGCCTTATAAAGGTAATTTGCTCACACGTTTGCATGAGTTAGATGAGCTCATCGCACCAGTTGAAAATCAATCTGTCTATGTGCAACTGCCAAATCCGCTGCGTATTTCACAGAAGGATGTCAGTTATGCTTGATTTTATTGGAATTGGTCTAGGGCCATTTAATCTGAGTCTGGCCAGCCTGCTACATAATAAAAGCACACTGAACTATGCAATTTTCGAGCAGAAAGCTCAGTTTGACTGGCATGCGGGAATGCAGTTGCCCAATACGATATTGCAAGTGCCGTTTATGGCGGATCTGGTGTCAATGGTTGATCCAACCAGTCCATTCAGCTTCTTGAATTATCTGCGTCATCAGCAGCGTTTATATAAGTTTTACTTTTTAGAACAGCCGCATATTCCACGCTGTGAATATAACCACTATTGCCAATGGGTTGCAGAGCAACTGGATTGTATTGAATACCAATCTCGTGTTTTGAAGATTGAACCTCAAACCATTGGCTTTAAAGTTGTGGTGGAATCGGAAGGTGTTCAGCACAGTTATTTATGCCGTCATCTGGTCATCGGAAGCGGTAATGTGCCTCACTTGCCTGAATGTTTGACCAAAGTACAGCAACAGCAACCACAAAAATGTCTGCATTCTGCGCAATATATGACGCATGCCGATACAGATTTACACGGCGATGTGGTGGTACTTGGTTCAGGGCAATCTGCTGCCGAAGTCTTTATTGATCTGTTTGATGAGCAGCAAGATACAGCCAATCATCAGTTCGACCTACACTGGTTTACGCGTTCTCAGGGCTTCTTCCCAATGGAATATGCACCATTGGGACTGGAACATTTTAGCCCAGATTATGCACAGCATTTTTATACTTTACCAACTGAGAAGAAAGAACAGCAATTGCAGCAGCAGTCTTTGTTATACAAGGGCATTAGTGCAAAGACCATCCGTGAAATCTATCAAAAATTGTATCACCGTAGCATTGCGGGTAAAAGTTTGCAGACACATTTACATAGCCAATGTGATTTGAAAGATGCAGAAGTATTAGATACGCAAAAAATTCGACTGCATTTCCAACATCGTGCCACGGCACAGGCTTTCCACTTAGATTGTGATTTCCTAGTTGCTGCAACAGGTTACGTTACGCCTGACTTTGACTTTATGCAGTTGCTGAAACCTTATATTGAATTTGATCATAAACAGCGTTGGCAAATCACAGCAGACTATCGAGTTTTACATCATCTGAATGGCCATATTTTTGTTCAAAATCAGGAAATGCATAGCCATGGTGTCGGTACACCAGACTTAGGGCTGGGTGCTTATCGTGCAGCGACAATTATCAATCAATTGCTTGGTGAGCCACTTTATGAACTTGCTCAGCAGGCGCAAACCTTCCAGCATTTTGAAATCACTCAAAATCCTAAAATCCAAATGGTAGATGACAAAGCGCTTCCAGAAGATGCTGTTTCTGGAAAAGTTGTGAACAAAAACCACTCTATTTTAAAGAAAACAGAACAGAACACGATTACGGCACATTCAAATAATCGCTGTGCAAATACACGGGCACAAAACGCTTCTGTACATTCAACTTATGAGAAATTGATATGAACTTTGCAACTTTAAAAATTAATCAGCAGCAATGGCGTGCCGCTGGGCAGCGTCTCATTGAAATGGCGATTGCAGAGTTTCTATATGAAGAAATTATTGAAGTGAAAGCCATATCCGCAGGACGTTATCAGTTAGATCTGGGCAATCGTCAGTATGAGTTTCAAGGCCATCAATATTTGTTAGGGCACTGGAATATTCAGGACGCCTCGGTACGTGATGTAAGCAAGGGTCAGCAGAGTGACCAACCTGCCTGGAATTTACATGAGTTTATTGTTGCAATGGCTGACAGCTCTAATGTAAAGCCTTTCACCAAAGCGTATTTGATTAAGGAAATGAATAATACTTGGTTGGCAGAAGCACATCTGTTTAATGAAGCACGCCTACCAAGCACTGCAGTACTGACTGAACCACATTATAAAGTTGAAGGGATGTTGCGTGGTCACCCTTGGTTGATTATGAGTAAAGGCCGCATGGGCTTTGGTTATGATGATTATCTGACGTCGGCACCTGAACTCTCACCAGAAGTCAAAGTACTCTGGTTGGCTGTACATCGTGATCTAGCAGAATTCCGCAGTACAGAACAATGGGATGCTTGTGGTTTATATCAACATGAGTTTGATGCAAATGAGCTGCAACAGTTCATCCAAATTTTGAAAGAAAAAAATCTCGACCCTCAAAATTACTTTTTGATTCCTGTACATGCTTGGCAATGGCATCAATGGCTGGTTCCAACCTATGCCAATGAAATTGTCGACCAGAAAATCATTGAGCTCAACATTAGCCAAGACAGCTATGTGCCAATGCAGTCTATTCGCACATTATGCAATACATCAAACCTACAACGTCATTACATTAAGCTGCCAGTCAGTATTTTCAATACCGCTGTTTATCGTGGACTACCATCAAAACGTAATCTTGCTGCGCCAGCTGTAACTGGATGGTTAAAGCAAATCCATCAGCAAGATCAAGACCTGCAGAAGACTGGTGTAGTTTTCTTGGGTGAAGTGGCGACCTTAACCATTCATCAACCCTGTTTTGACCGAATTGAAGGTGCACCTTACCAATTTAAAGAGTTATTTGGCTGTTTATGGCGTGAGAGTGTCGATCGCTATGTTGATCCATCACAACAAGTGCTTTCTCAAGCAGCCTTATTACATCGGGATATTTCAGGTCAATCAATTCTGAGCGTACTGATTCAAGCGTCAGGCCTAAGTCCTTTGGCATGGTTGGCGCAGTTTGCCCAAGTGTGTTTAAGTCCGTTATTACTTTGTCTGTATCGCTATGGATTGGCATTTTCACCACATGGCGAAAATACCATGTTGGTACATGAAAATGGCGTACCCAAAGCATTGGTTTTAAAAGACTTTATTGATGATATCAATTTGGTGGATGAAGATTTCCCTGAGTTGGCTCAATTGCCATCTGAAGGTGATTTGTTACTGCGCCATGATGCTGCCGATTTAAGTCATTTTATTTTCACTGGTCTATTCATGGTGCATTACCGCTATATCTGTAATGTGTTCTTGCAAGATTACCCAGAATATTCAGAACAGGATTTCTGGCAGAGCATTTCCAACACCATTGTTGCGTTTAACCAACGACATCCTGAGTTGGCTGAACGGGCTGAAAAGTTTGCCATGTTGCGCCCAACCTACACCAAAATTTGTTTGAACCGTGTCCGCCTATTTACCACCAGTTATAACGATGAAGCAGAGCGTCCAGTACCTGTATTCCTCGATCCAATCCCGAACCCAGTCAGCCCTGAAACATTGGCTGAATGGTCGATTCAGCAAAATGAATCGAAAGCGGGTTAAGTCTTCTTCTAAATTTTATAAAGGTTCGATATGAAAACAATTTCTCAGCAATTACCTGACTACTTTGAATACCACGAAGATGGAACACAGTATTACTTACGTCAAGTGCAATATCCCCAAGATATTCCTTTGCTGCATCAATGGATGCATGAGCCGCATGTCATTCCACAATGGCAATTGAATAAATCTGAGTTAGATCTACAAGTTTACTTCGACAAGATGTTGGCAGATGACCATCAACGTTTATTGATTGTTGGCGTGGATGGCAAAGATGTGGGATATACCGAAATCTATGAAGGTAAGCGTGATCGTTTAGGTCGTTATTACCAAGGTGATGACAATGATCTTGGTTGGCATTTGCTATTTGGCGATAAATCCGTGTTTGGCAAAGGCTTTTTACGTCCAACCATTCGCTTACTGAGTTTCTATATTTTTGAACATTCGCAAGCGAAAAAAATCGTGGGTGAACCAGACCATACGGTTAAACCCTATGCGGCTGTGGTCGCAGAACTCTGCTACGAAACCCAACGTTTAATTCCGATGCCAGAAAAAACGGCAATGCTGTATTACTGCTTTAGAGAAACTTTTTATAACAAGTTTGGTGAATATTACCAAACCTCACAACAACAGCTAGCTGATCAGCCAGCCAAAATACTGAGTGTTACATGAGCTTATCCATCAATGAGATGTACATCTTGGACATGCGCTTTGCAGCGCATGTCTCAGTGGCCGAATTTGAGCAATGGTTAACGCATATTCAACAATATTTCGAACAAAAAAGAAGTTTTGTGCTGATTATGCAAACCGAGCCGAACACTGAATTTCCTGAAGAATATCGGGTGATTCAGGGGAAATGGTACAAACAATATAAACAAGATTTTTATCAATATTGTTTAGGCCTTGCTCGCATTGCCCAAGATGAAGCAGATCGTATTCGATTAGACACGCCAGCTTTGCAAAAAGCCTGGCATGTTCCTTATTTTGTCAGTTTAGAAAAGACCGATGCCGTGCAATGGGCGATGCAGAGGTATTTATGAATCAACAAATAAAACCTGACCAAGATTTTCCAATCAAAACAGTCTCTGCACTGAGTCTATCTGTAGTGGTGGTGTTGTACCTTGCACATGCATTACCGCTGTATTTTTACAATGTTGCCTTACCTGCGATTTTACGTCATCAAGGGGTCGATCTACGCTGGATTGGCATGTTGTCATTGCTGTATATCCCATGGGCATTTAAGTTTTTTTGGGCGCCCTTAATTGATCGTTTTTATTTTAAGGCGCTCGGTAAACGTAAGACTTGGCTTTTATTTACTCAAATTGCCTTGGTATTAGGTGTCGTTGCCTTGGCTTTGACTCAATTCGATTATGGTCTAAGTATCTTTGTCATTGTCGGTTTATGGATTTCAACCTTTGCCGCAACTCAAGATATTGCGATTGATGGTTATACCGTTGAAACCTTTTCTGAATCCGAATATCGCCTAGGCAGTATGGCGCAAAGTATGGGTGTGGCACTGGGCAGTATGATTGGTGGTGCTGCAACTTTGTGGCTTTATCAATTGTATGGTTGGCAAACCGCACTGATGTGTTTAGCTGCTATGACAGCACTGACCATGTTGGCGGTGTTTCAAATCAAAGAAAAATCGAATACAGAAAAAATTGCCAAACAAGCGCCGAGTTTGATTCGTGCCTTTAAGCGTCCAGAAATGTTATGGGCTTTGGCTTTGATCGTGTGTTATCGCGTAGTCGAAGCGCCAGCAATGGCCATGCTAAATCCGATGTTGATTGATCAAAAATGGTCATTGGCAGAGATTGGTGTACTGATGTCTGTGATTGGCGCGGGCATTGGTTTATTGGCCGCAGTAACAGCCGCATTCCTGTTAAAAAAAATTGCAGCAACACAATTGCTGATTTGGGCTGGTTGGGCACGCAGTTTGGTCTATCTGTTACTTGGCGTAGCCGTTTTACTTAGTTGGTTTAACCAATGGCATATGTTATTGGGGCTATTTGTTGTGATTATTTTGGCGATTCGCTATATCGCCATGACCGCTTTATATGCTCACTTCATGCATACCAGCTCTAAGGAACAAGCGGGAACGGACTTTACCATTTTGGTCTGTTTTGAGCTGCTGGTTTATTTCATTGGCGGTGCAATGTCTGGTTTCTTGGCCAAAGCCTTTGGTTATGGAAATTTCTATCTCATTTTAGCGGCAGCATCTGTGTTGAGCGTTTTGCTCAGCCAAGTGTTAATCCATAAAGCAAAACAAACGGAACAACTCACCTAGGGGTAATTTATGAAAGTACGTTCACTTTCAACATCATTAACGCTGTTAAGCTTAGCAATCAGTACTCAGCTATATGCTCAAACAGTTGAAACAGATGCATCTGTTCAAACGACTGCTGCTGTAACAAGTCAGAAACCAACACAACTTGCACCTATCGTAGTGACAGCATCGCGTTCAGCACAAAGTATTGCTGAAATTGCAGGTACTGTGTATCGCATTGAACAAGAAGATATTGCAAAACAAGCTGCTGCGGGTAAAAGCACAGCAGATATTTTAGGTTTATTAGTTCCATCGTTAACACCAAGTTCTGGTACAACCAGTAACTATGGTATGACCATGCGCGGTCGTACAGTTCAATACATGATTGATGGCGTACCACAAACGGGTTCGCGTGATAGTTCACGTCAATTAAATAGTATTAGCCCAGATATGATTGAGCGTGTTGAAGTGGTCTCGGGGGCAAGTAGTATTTATGGTTCTGGTGCAACAGGCGGGATCATCAATATTATTACTAAAAAAGGGTCGACCGACGGCGTTCATTTTGAATCAAAACTTGGTGTAACTTCTGGCGATAACTTTAAAAATGATGCCTTGGCTTATGAGGTGTATCAATCTGCTGCTTTTAAACAAGGGGACTGGAATGGTTTTCTTGGGGCAAGCTATACCAAACGCGGTGAGATTCAAGACAGTCATGGTGACCGAATTGGGCCTGAAGTCGCACAGACTGACCGTCAAGATACAGAAACTATTGATGTGAATGGTCGCTTGGGTTGGCAGTTTACTGACAAGCAAAGTATTAGTATCGGCGCACAATATTATAATGATGAACAAGATAGTGATTATGGCGCCGATTACGGGCAAATTTCTGGTTATAATGCAGCCAATTTATTATTTCCAACGGCTGTGACCCCGAGTTTAAAAGCGGTCAAAGGTTTACAATTAGATACTCAGCCTAGAACAAAGCGTTATGCAATTAATACCCAATATGAAAATCAAGATATATTGGGCCAAAAGTTGAATGTTGAAGCATTTTATCGTAATGAAAAAGGGCGTTGGTTTCCAACAGTGTCTCCACTTGGACATGGCACTTTAAATGGTGGCTTAGCACAACTTTATCCAAATTATGCTGACCCACGTTCACCTGATTTCTTAAAAGCTGTTCGTCTAGGCTATGCTGTTTTACAGTCAGAATCAGAAATTGATGTTTGGGGCTTACGTACTGCCTTACAAAAAGATTTTGAGATTTCAAATCGTAAGTTAGGCTTAATTTACGGCGTAGATTATGAAAATGAAAAGGATAAAGCCTCTGCGCGTCGATTTAGCTTTGATCAGTTTTATGCAAGTAATGGTCTGAATTTTGAACCAGAGAAAACATATCAATTTGGACCAGACACAGAAATTAAAAAATTAGGTGCCTTTTTACAGGGGCATTATGAAGTATCAGATCGATTGAATGTTCAAGCTGGTATTCGCCATGAGCGAATAGACAGTAAGGTGTCTGATTCCACGCCTTATCGTGAATCTATTCCTGCTGACATTTTGACAAACGACTTAAAATATCCATATACCGCAAAAGCATTGGCAGGAGGTAAGGTTAAACATGATGCGACATTATTTAACTTAGGTGCAGTTTATCATTTAAATGATGCTCAACAAGTTTTTGCTAACTTCTCACAGGGTTTTAGCATTCCTGATGTGCAACGTATGCTTCGTGACGTTCCAGCTAATTTCGTTGTAAATAGTAATAATATTGATCCGATCAAGGTCAATAACTATGAATTAGGTTGGCGTTTGCAAGGTGATAGCGGTCTAAATACAAGTGTAACTGCTTTTTATAATACTTCAGATAAAGTTGTACGCTTTAATAGTGCCCCAGCATACAACATTGATGTTGTGGATACTGATGAGCGTATTTATGGTGCTGAAGCAAATGTTAATTATCCAGTAACTGAGAGTATGTCATTAGGAGGTACAGTCGCTTATACACGTGGGCAATTTAAAAATTCAGATGGAAAATGGCAAGAGTTAGATAGCACCCGTATTTCTCCTTTAAAAGGTACACTCTATACGGATTGGCAATTTACAGACGGCTTTGGTCTCCGTGTTCAAGCACTTGCTGTAAGTGGTACTGATAAAGCGACAAAAGAAATGCAAGACTATAAAAATATAGATCCAGCAGGTCGAAAAAATATCAAACTGCCTAGCGAAATTAAAGGTTTTGCCGTAATGGATGTGATCGCCAATGCGAAAGCTGGTCCAGGAACGGTAGGCTTTGGTGTCTATAACGTTTGGAATACGGAATATAAAACTGTATTTAGCCAAGCTGCGGAATCTGTTTATGGCGCTATGTCGAGCCTGCCTGCACAAGGCCGTACTTATGGTTTGAGCTATACCCTCAAATACTAATCTAATCAAAAAGGCATCTGTTTAGATGCCTTTTCTTTTGATGATTTTGATGATGAACAATAATCTAAAATTTTTAGCTTTAGCTGCTTTGATCAATGGAACTTGTTTTTCCATGATTCTCCCTTTATTGGCTCCACTGACTCGTCAATTACATTTATCTGAATTTCAAGGTGGTGTAATTGTTTCAGCAGGGGCAATCTGTATGGCATTAGCATCGATTTGGATTGCGAAAAACAAAAGCAATCAGTCTCCTAAGCAACTCGTCAATTATGGTTTTTGGGGAATGACTTTTACTTGGGCTATTTTTACCCTAATTTTGTATTTTGGAACAAAGGCCATTTTACCGACACTAGTGATTTTTATTTTGCTGGTACTGAGTCGTGCTTCTACAGGCATTTTTATGGCTTTGCCACAAATTGGTCTGCAAAGCTATGTAATGACACATGCGAGTGAAGCCGCTGATCGTAGCAAACAGATGGCTATGTTTGGCGCAATGAATAGTTTTGGCATGATTGTAGGTCCATTTGCAACCTCTGTTTTATTGTTTGGCGGTTTACTTTTTCCGATGTGGATTGCAGTGGCTTTACTGGGTTTGGTGAGTATTGCGCTTAGCATCCTATTTAGTGAAATCCCAAAAAGCCAAACTGATAGCTCGAAGCTTGAACAAGAAGAAAAGAGTACCACCGAGCATGAGTCGATTCTCAAACAAAGTTTTATTTGGTTAGTTCTTGGTTTTGCGACATATGTTGCGATTGTGACCTTGAACATGACGGCTGGTTTTTATATTCAGGATCGGTTTTATCTCAGTAGCCAACAAAGTGCGATTTATTTCTCTCAATGTATGTTAGTGGTTGGAGTCTGTCTGGTACTGACGCAGCTTTTAATTGTGAAAGTCTTACATCTTAAATTAAATAGTTTAGTGATTATTGGTTTAGTCACAATGTGTTTTGGCTTATTACTTTCACTCTATGCACCTACAATTTTTGTATTTCAGGCCAGTTATATTTTTTATGGGGTTTCTGTGGCATGTTTATTACCAGCATTTACCACAGGCGCTGCTCAGGCCGTATCACAACAATCGCAAGTTAAAATGGCAAGTTTTTGTACGGCAACACAGGCATTGGGTTTAATTGTTGGTCCCTTACTGAGTACATTCCTGTACCGTTTTAACACTCATTTTCCATTTTATTTACTCTTATTTTTAATGTTATTCATTGGATTGTACTTTTGCTGGTTTTTTATACGCCAACAGCAAAAGTATCTTTTAGTCGAGTAGATGAGTCAATAATGTCTATTTTCGTATTTGTTGGGCAAATACCGCTATTTAACTTAACGTTTTATTCATGCTTGGCTGATCATTGTGATGCAAAAGGTTTGTTGTTTATAAGATTGATGCAACCACTTAAATAGATTTAATAGGGTGGTGATATTAACAACTTAACGAAATGAATATAGATAAGGCATCTTGTTTAAAATGATTCTCATTATTATTTTTATTTAGTATTATAGCCTGCCTTTTGGATGTTTTTTGAGTGATATTCGGGTTTTGGAGAAAAGAGAAAATGACAGCCAATAATGAGTTTAGGGCAAAACCAGCCCTGTTTAAAATGACACCATGTTATCTTGCTGTTATGGCAATGTTTGTACAACATGCGAATGCAGAAAATGCTGCTGTAGTTGAGTCATCACAGAAACCTGTCGCACAGTTAGAAAAAATTGTTGTGACTGCAACCCGTACGCCGAAAAATATTGCAGAAATTGCAGGGACAGTACAGACCATTGACCAAGCACAGATTGCACAGCAAGCCATAGCAGGGCGAAAAGTTGCAGATGTACTGGCACAACTTGTCCCATCACTCGCACCAAGCAGCGGTAATACCAGTAATTATGGTCAAACCATGCGTGGGCGCAATGTTTTGGTAATGATTGATGGTGTTTCACAAACAGGTTCACGAGATGTTTCGCGTCAGCTAAATAGTATTAGTCCAAGCATGATTGAGCGTATTGAGATTATCTCAGGGGCGACCAGTATTTATGGCTCTGGCGCAACGGGTGGTATTATTAATATTATTACCAAACGTGCGGACACCTCAAAACCGTTGAGCTTTGAATCTAAAGTTGGGATTACTTCTTCGGATACATTTAGAGGTGATGGTTTAGCATATGAAGTCGGGCAATCGGTTTCCTTTAGTCAAGGCAATGTGGATGGTTTTTTAGGCGCAAACTTTACCAGTCGTGGTTCTCAGTTTGATGGGAATGGGGATCGAATTTCTTTAAGTCCTTGGCAAGGTAGCACCATGGATACGGATACCCTCGATGTAAATGGACGTTTGAATTTCAATCTAACAGATAAACAAAGCCTAAGCTTTGGCGCACAATATTATAAAGACAAACAAGATACAGATTACGGCCCTGATTATTCATACTTACCGACAACGGGGACAAGTAATGACATGGGAGCCCCAAGCTATAAAGCAATTAAAGGCTTGAAATTGAGTGATCATCTATTTACTGAACGTTATGCAGTAAATTCGCAGTACCAAAATCAAGATTTTTTAGGTCAAGTGCTCAATGTTGAAGCTTACTACCGTAATGAGAAAGCAAGATTTTTCCCTTATGGTTTAACAACCAAAGCTGTAACTTCAGTGAATCAATCTCAATCAGAAGTTAAAGTTGCGGGTTTACGATCAACCATGCAGTCAGACTTTAATATTGCAGATAGAGAGCTAAAACTGACCTATGGCCTCGACTATGATTGGGAAAAAGACGAGCAGTATATTGATATCTTGGCGACGAAATACCCATATTTAGTTTATACGCCAACTGGTGTACGCAAAGGATACGGTCCTAACACCGAAATTCAAAATATTGGCACCTTTGTACAAGGTGACTTTGCTGTGAATGACCAATTGAATATTCAAGCAGGTATTCGCTATCAATATATTCAGGCAGATACCGATGCTTATATTCCAAGTCGTGAGTCTGTAACAGTCCCTGCAGATTCAACACATGACGATAAACCGCTATTTAATTTAGGTGCGGTTTATAAGCTCAATGATACTCAACAAGTTTATGCTAACTTTTCTCAAGGTTTTAGCTTTCCAGATGTACAGCGTATGCTCCGTGACGTATCAACCTACACGGTTTCAACATCAAACCTTCAGCCGATTACGGTAAATAGTTATGAGTTAGGTTGGCGTTTAAATCAGGATGATGGTCTCAATCTTGGTTTAACCGGTTTTTATAATACCTCTGATAAAACGGTACAATTTAATAACCGAGCAGCAAAAATTGTAGACACTGATCAACGTGTATATGGAGCAGAAGCAACCCTAAGTTATCCATTTATGGACAGCTACAAGGTTGGTGGTACTTTGGGATATACTCGTGGTCAATATAAAGATGCAGCAAATCAATGGCATGAACTCAATTCATTTGCAGTTTCTCCAATCAAAGGAACGTTATTTGCTGAATGGGACAACAATGAAGGTTATGGTGTTCGCGTTCAGATGCAAGCAATCAAAGGAAGCAACAAAGCTTATAATGATGATCGTGAACTTGTTGCTCGTGCGAATGCAAGCCAAGATGCCGCATTCCAAGCTGCTGTTAAAGCAGATGCGAATAGTGCAGCAAAAATTAAAGGCTATGCGACTATGGATGTATTAGGACATGTTCCTGCCTGGAAAGGCCGCGTAGATTTTGGTGTATATAATGTTTGGGGCCTTCAATACAATACTGTATTCGCACAACAAGCTGCAGTATCAAATGGCAATCCATTACTTGCGATTCCAGCTGAAGGTCGTACCTATGGTCTAAGCTATACTTTTAACTATTAACTAATTGATATCAAAAAAATATCCGTCATCGCTACGGATATTTTTTTGATACATTATATTTGTATATTTTAATAGCTGTTTTTTAATATTTTTCTGATTTTCGTCAACCAAACTATGATTTTTTAGGTGAAAAAACGTTCATTATTTTCCTCATAATGCAAGTATTCTGACTGTTTCAGTTATATATTGCTATGATGAGTCGCCTTTATGTTTATTTTTTGATCAAATTTATTTCATTTATTGACGTTTTGGATTTTAACTGGATTTTTTATGTACCCTATAAAACGTCATAACAAGATAGATAAAGGAGTAAAGATGCTTATTTTTCATGATTATCCTGTTCAAGGAGCGCTTTTTGACATGGATGGAACAATGTTTGATACCGAGCGTTTGCGCTTCCAAACATTGAGACAGGCATCACAAGAGCTGATTGGACAGGAATTTTCAGATGAATATTTGATGCAGTGTCTCGGCTTAAGTGCGAAAGCATCGGAGCAGCTAGCACAAAAGTTTTATGGTACAGATGTTCCTTATACTGCCATTCGTAAACGTGCGGATGAGGTTGAATTAGAGTCTGTGCGTAAAAATGGGGTACCGATAAAAAAAGGACTGATTCAAGTTCTGGAACGCTTAAGAAAATCAGGTTTAAAAATGGCTGTTGCGACCTCAAGTCGTCGTGCGATTGCAGAAGAATATTTAATTAATGCCAATGTTTATAAATTTTTTGATCTATTGGTTTGTGGGGATGAAGTTGAAAAGGGTAAACCACATCCAGAAATCTTTTTAAAAGCGGCACAAAAACTAAATCTACAACCACAACAATGTCTAATGTTTGAAGATTCGGAAAATGGGATTTGTTCAGCCTATGATGCCGGCGGTATCACGATTTTATTTAAAGATATTAAAGAACCCAATGATCATATGCTTTCTAAAGCAAATTTCTATTATCAGGACATGTATGAGTGTCTGAATGCTTTGGATCAATATATTCCTGAAATGGGCATGCCACAATTACAAGAATTATTTCCGCAAAGTTGTAATCAATTGACTGTTGGGATCCATGGCTTTGGTGCAATTGGTGGGGGATATGTGGCACAGATCCTGTCCTATTGGGATGGTTACACACGCCCAAAACGTATTTTGGCTTCAACTCGGAATCGCTTATATTTAGAATCAGTGAACAGTTTTGGCAGCTATAGCATTCGCTATGGCCAGTCTTCTTATGATGAGCGTATTGATAATCTCACAGTGATTGATGCTGACAATGAACAGCAGATGTTAGAAATGTATATGCAATCTAGCCTGATCGCACTGTGCTTACCAGAACAAGCGATTGAGTCTGAGGCGAAAACGATTGCGAAGGGATTATTGGCTCGTTTCATGTCAGCAGATGCAGACAACAATGAGCCGATTACTTTTTTGATTATTTTAAATAAAGTCTGCGCAAAATATTTGGTCTTGAAACATATCCGTGAAGCTTTATTGGAATTGACAGATGAGGATATTGCCGAACATATTTTAAGTGAACATTATTTCTGCGATACCGTGGTCAATCGAATGGTATCCAAGCTTACCGATCAGGCCCTATATCGTCAGCTCAATATTAAGCATAACCTGTTCAAACAATATCAAAATGACCTCAATCCAGAAACGATTGAGTTGTCAGATGAAACTGCGCTGACTGAAAAGCAGGAACAGCAGATCACACATTGTTTAGAGGATATGCGCGGACAGTTTCAAACAGGGCAATTCCTACAAAATATGGATCTGATCCTGTTCCATAGTGAAATGGATATGCCGATTTATGTGGAAAATCGCAGTCCGTTATTAAGCAAAATGCGTCAAATGATTTTAGTGGATCAGATTTCTGAGATTCAAATCATTAAGAACCGTCTATGGAATGGCTGTCATGCCATGTTAGCGTGGTATGCTAGTGCACTTGGACATGACACCATTGGTATTGCTATGGCGGATCCAAAAATCATGAAATATGCAGAGCAGGTGGTTAACGAAGTTAAATTGGGTCTAGCCAATATGATTCCCAATCAAGCCAAAGAACTGGACCGTATGGCGGAAAGTTTCCTGCATTCTTGCCGAGCGGCCTATAAAGATCCTTGTGAACGTGTAGCTCGTGATCCGCTTAGAAAACTCAATCTGAATGAGCGCGTATTAGGCAGTTTAGAATGTCAGGTGCAACACCAGCTTCCTTATCAAAAGCTGATACAAGGTGCAATTTATGGCTATGCCTATGCCTTGAAAAGGCTTGGGCTGGATGAGATTAAGATTGTAAAACATGTGCAGACCAATATTGAGCATATGGACATCACTGAAAATCAGAAAAAAGCCTTATTAAACCAGCTCTATCACGGGATTCAGGCGGAACTCAATGACAATGCATTCATGTCACAGTTGGAGGAGTTGAAACCTCTAACGGCATAAACATCAGTGCTCACGGTGAATGTACCTTAACTTTGATCTGGGTTTATGTTTGAATAACACAACCTTAAACAGAATGCTGAAGTTGTGTTATTACAAGCAGATACCCAGTTGATTGCGACCGAAATACGCGATTATCCTGAATGGCACAAAGGTCGTTCAGATTATGGGCTTTGGTATATTGAGATTGATCAACCTGAATTGATTCAATATTTAGATAAAATTCAAGCACAATTTTCAAATCTATTGCTTCCTGCACAGCAACGCCAATATCACATTACCTTATTTGTTTGCGGCTTTTTGCAGCCCACGGAAAAGCAATACGACGATGATTTTCAGATTCAACAATTACAGCAACAGATCAAACGGATCAAAGCATTACAGCTCACAGCTTTTGAGTTGGAAATCGCACAAATTGACAGCTTTAGCAGTGCCTTGTTCCTACAGATTCAAGATCATCAGGGCGTACTGGCCCAAATTCGTCAGCAATTTGCTTATGTATCGGGAGAGGTTGCTGCACTTGAATATTGTCCGCATATTACTTTAGGTCTGTATCGTGAAGCTTGGCTGAGTGATATGGTATTGCAGCGGATACAACAACTTTCGTTAAAAACCATGAAGATTCAGGTCAAAAAACTGACTTTTGGCTATTACAAGGCACAGATTTTACAGGGATTACTGTATTCTTATCAGCAAATTGAACTAGGTTAGATATGTTGCAACTAATTTTAGGTGGGGCGCGCTCAGGTAAAAGTCGTTTGGCAGAACAAACCGCCAAAGAGACGGGTTTATCTGTCATTTATATTGCAACGGCGCAGGCCTTAGATGAAGAAATGCAGCAGCGTATTGCGCATCATCAACGGCAACGTCCAACCCATTGGCAAGTGCTTGAAGAACCGATTTATCTGGCAGATCGACTCTTGCAATGCGATCAAGCCAATCAGCTGATTTTGGTCGATTGCTTGACCTTGTGGCTCAGTAATCTGTTGTTGGCTGAAGACCCAAGCTTACAGCAACACCAGATGCAAAAACTATTCGAGGTCTTACCACAGCTACACTCTCAAATTATTTTGGTCAGTAATGAAACTGGGCTTGGAGTGGTACCGATGGGGGAAATCAGCCGTCGTTTTGTCGATGAAGCAGGGCGTTTGCATCAGACCTTGGGGCAACTCGCCGATAAAGTCATGTTTTGTGTGGCAGGCTTTCCAATGATTTTAAAAGATGAGAAATAACATGACTGAACAAGCGCAATGGTTTTTAGCAGCAGTACAGCAACCAGATTTTGATGCGAAACAACAAGCTGAACAGCGTCAACTGCAATTGACCAAACCCACAGGCGCTTTGGGGCAGCTAGAGCAGCTTGCCATTCAATTGGCGGGCTTACAAGGCACGGTATATCCACAGATTCAGCAGCCTTGGATTACCATTTTTGCGGGTGATCATGGTGTTGTGGCCGAAAATATTTCGGCTTATCCGCAAGCCGTGACCCGTCAAATGCTGCAAAATTTTGCCTCAGGTGGTGCAGCGATCAGTGTGATTGCCAAACATCATCATGCACATTTACAGGTAGTTGATTGTGGTACTGTGGGTGATGTCTATGATTATGTTGGGGTTGAGCGTCATTGTATTCGTGCAGGCACCGCTAATTTTGCCCAACAAGCGGCAATGACGGAACAGGAATGCTTAGCGGCTCTACAACTGGGTAAAGACAGCGTTGATCGCGCCAAAGCTCAAGCTGCTGATATTTTTATTGCAGGGGAAATGGGGATAGGAAATACCTGTTCAGCTTCAGCACTGGCCTGTTTGTTGTTGCATGAAGGTGCTGCACAACTGACGGGTGTGGGGACAGGAATTAATAACCAACAACTACAACATAAGATCGCTGTCATTGATCAAGCGGTGAAGCTACATCAACAGAATGTGGCGGATGATGCCTTAAAAATTCTGGCAGCTGTCGGTGGTCTAGAAATTGCGGCCATGACAGGCGCTTATATCCGCTGCGCGCAAATCGGTTTGCCAATTGTAGTGGATGGTTTTATTAGCTCGGTTGCAGCCTTGTGTGCGGTACGTATGCAACCACAAAGTCATGCATGGATGTTGTTTGGACATCAATCGGCTGAATATGGTCATCAGCGTGTGCTAAAAGCCTTAGACGCTCAGCCTATTTTAAATATGAATTTGCGTTTGGGAGAAGGCAGTGGAGCAGGAGCTGCCTTGTCCGTGTTACAACTGGCTTGTGTCTTACACAATCAAATGGCCACCTTTGCCGAAGCTGCAGTTACGGGTGATAAAGTTGCACCTTGATTTACTGCGGCATGGGGAAACAGCACTGAGCCATACCTTGCGTGGGCATCTGGATGATGCACTTACAGAACAAGGTTGGTTACAAATGCAATCTACCGTTGAGCAGCATCTTGCTGCTCAAGTACAATGGGATGTGATCATCAGTTCACCTTTGCAACGCTGCCAAAAATTTGCGGCAGCATTAGCCAAACAACTTGAATTACCCTTGTTACTCAATGCTGAAATTAAGGAAATGTATTTTGGCGATTGGGAAGGTATTGCCACTCAAACCATTTATGAAGCAGCACCTGAGCTATTGGCAAATTTCTGGCAATTTCCAACCCGATATCATGCACCCAATGGGGAGTCGTTGAATCAATTCCAGCAACGTGTCATGCATGGTTTTAATGAAATTTATGTTCAAATGCAGCAGCATCATTGGAATAGGGCGTTGATTGTGACGCATGGTGGGGTGATTAAGTTACTGACTTGTTTGGCACGTCAGCAAAAACTGGATGATCTATTAACCATGCCCGCAGAGTTAGGAAAGTTATATGCTTTAAACCTAACTCAAGTTGAAAATAAAATTCATTTTGCTGAAAAGACAGCAACTTAGCAGCGATAAAATCTTATTCTATTTCCAGTATTTGCTTGGGTGTTGTAATCGAACTGTCATTACCACTGCCTATGATACAGGGCATTTCTTAACCTATAAGCAAATCATTCATGAATATATTATTAAAAAGCAGTGTGTTATGCGCAAGCATTGTATTGGCGGCATGTAATAACGACAATCAAGTAGAATCGCAAAATCCGCCAGAAACCAATACTGCATCAAAATACTATCAGACCAAAACCCCATACCAACCGCAACAAGATCTCAAAAAATATGAAGCCATTCCGCAAGGTTTTCAGCCTGTATTTACAGAACTGGTTGCACGTCATGGTTCACGGGGCTTATCCAGCATCAAATATGATTTAGCGCTGTATAACCTGTGGAAACAGGCCAAAGCTGAAAATGCACTTACCCCTTTAGGCGAAAAGCTGGGGGCAGATTTGGAAAGCATGATGAGGGCCAATATTCTTCTAGGTTATGGTGTGGATGGCATCCGTCAGTTTGGCTATGGCAATGAAAGCATGCAAGGTATTCAGGAGCATCGCGGTATTGCGGATCGTTTATTGCAACGACTTCCAACTTTGTTCCAAAGTGCAGCACAGCAATCATCATCAATTTTAGTGCAAAGTTCAGGTGTGGATCGTGCCGTAGATAGTGCCAAGTTTTTTACTGCAGAATTGATTCAACAGCAGCCACAATTGAAGACACACATTTCTCCAGTCTCTTACACCAGTTTAGCCAGTAGTAGTGTGCCATCGATTGAAGATGGTGGGGTAGATCGTTTTAAGCTTTATTTTCATAGTTTGAACAAAGAGCAAGATTTAGCACAGCCTTTATCCGTACAACAACAGGCGATTTACGATGCCAGCCAAGCCTATCAGCATTTTGAAGAGGATGATGCAGATTTGGTCAATAAATTAAATGAGCTTGTGAAAAATAGCCGCGCTGAACAGGTGGCGATGAGCGTGTTGAATCCGCTTTTTAAGCCTGAATTTATTAAGAAACTGGGAACAACGGGATATGTATTTAGCAATACCGGCTCTTATAGCGTCACGTCACCTAAAGGTGAAACCATTACTGAAAAAGGAAAGGGAAAAAATAGTATTGCCAGTGCTGTGGATGCAGCGGCCTATATCTATGAGTTGTATTCGATTTCAGGCGGTATGAAAACTGAACTGAAAGGGACTGATTTTGATCAGTATATGCCTGTAGATGCAGCAAAGTTCTATGCTGAATTTAACGATGCCAATGATTTTTATAGCAAAGGCCCAAGTTTTACTGAATCGAAGAATGTCACCAGTGCTATTGCCCAAGGTTTAAAACAGGATTTATTTAAACAGGTCGATGCGATTGTGGATAAACAGCAGTCACATCGTGCAGTATTACGTTTTGCTCATGCTGAAATCATTATTCCTTTGGCGACCAGTTTAGAGTTGCATAACATGATGCAGCCGTTACCGTTACGTCAAACTTATAGCTATAACACCAGCGCTTGGCGTGGTGAGACGGTGTCACCGATGGCAGCAAATCTACAGTGGGATATTTATCAAGATAAGCAAGGCACAACCTTGCTGAAAATGTTCTATAACGAGAAAGAAACCTTGTTTAAGTCGAGTTGTAACTATGCACGTTATAGCAATAACAGTTTTTATTATGATTATTTAAAGCTTAAACAATGTTATCAAATTCAATAATCTAAGATATTCGATCTTTTCATTTGGGAATAGCTTGCTATTCCCAATTTTATTTCTTCATAATCCATGCACGATGAACCAGATGTGATTGAGAGGTTGCATGACACCTTTTTGGATTGCCTTGCAGTTTTTGACCGTTTTACCGATTGAGCTCAAAACAATGCCAAGTGCCAAGCAGAATGGTCAGGCATTACTATTTTATCCTTTGGTTGGCTTGTTGCTTGGAATGATTTTATTTGCCTCAGCAATGCTGTTGGTAAAGCTTCCGACCATCTTGAGCGCGGCGCTGATCCTCATACTCTGGATTTGGCTGACAGGTGGATTACATCTCGATGGTTTAGCGGATACAGCAGACGCATGGGTCGGTGGATTTGGTGATCCTGAACGAACCCTGAAAATCATGAAAGACCCTGCTTGTGGTCCAATCGGGGTGTTGAGTTTAATCGTCGTCTGCTTACTAAAATTTGTGGCCGTATACGTTTTGCTTGAACAACAGATGGCTGTCTTTTTAATTGTCTTGCCTATGCTTGGGCGCAGTGTACCGCTATTTCTCTTTCTTACCACACCTTATATGCGTGCTCAAGGTTTAGGGCGTTCTATAACTGATTTTATGCCAAAAAAGCAACTTTGGATGGTTTTTGTCATTACAATTGCATTGCTTTGTATATTTAAATGGTTGGGTTTAGTCGCACTATTGGTTTTTTTACTGATGCTTTTCTATTTGCGTTCTGTATTTATTAAACGTATTGGCGGGATTACCGGCGATACGGTGGGTGCTGCGATTGAGTTGGCTGAAACTGGTGTGATTCTCAGTGCTGTGATTGCTTCATTCTATATTATTTAAAAAATTGACCACTTGATGTGGGGTGATCCTCCTGCAAACAGAAGGATCACTTTGAGTGATGTTAGCGTTTGCGCAATTGAACCAGGAAACCAAGCACAGCGAGTAAAGCAACCAACCCAGCAATCGTACCTAGGATAATATCCCGAAGCGTTTTATCTATTGGCAACCATGTCCATTTATGTAGATAAGCAAAACTAAATCCTTCTAAAGCATCTTGTTGCGTGACCTGAGCTGCAATTACGCCACTGCTGGGCTCAATATACAGTCTGAGTTGATTCTCTAACTGCGTTTCAACCTTAATCACGGGCAGACGCTTGTTGATAAACCCATATTCGCCTCCAAAGCTGGTCACCCATGCGGCCTGTTGAACTTGTTCAGGTGGTAATCCTAAATAACTTGCAGCCAATTGTTTACTTTGTTTAAGAATATCAATCAGTTCACCATTACCAGCATCTACAAACTGAATCGCGGGAACTACTGTTTTAGTCGTGTGATGATCATGCTGCTTCGTTGCCGCCGTCATGCTGCCTTGTAAAGGGCTTTGTCCGATGGCTTGAATCATCCAAGCTGCAGGAGTATGTGTATGGCTAAAGGTAGTTGGAACGAGATCCAGACGCTGAATGGGCTGTGCAGTGACCTGCTGCCATGCTTCGGTACTTAAATCTGCAGTATGAAAAACAGGTTGAATGTTTTTAATATCAGGTTTTTTCTGCCAAAGATGATAGAAACCACTGATCACCCAAAGCAGAATAAAGACGCTTAAACTGATGCCTAAATAGCGGTGCAGAAAACGAATTGGTTTTTGCCCTAGGCGGTGATTACTTCGATTGTGAATGTTAAAGAATAAACCAATGCCCATAAAAATCATGCACAGTATGCCAATCAAAGCCAGTTGCATGAGAATAGTTTGACCTGTCCAAGCTTGATCACTCCATGTCCAGGTATGACCTAAGCGGAAGATTTTTGCCATCCACATCTTTTGATCATTGGAGAGCGTGGCCAGTCGTGCTTGTGAAGGATCAACATAAGCCCGTAAACCATTTTTGAAATCAACACGCCAAACAGGCAGTAAGCGATTGACACTCGGATAATCATCACTGAATGCGGTGATGATTTGACTGGATACAATGTCCTGTTGCGATAAGCCTGTATACCAAAGTGCTAAACGTTGAGCATCTTGCCGTTCTGCATCAATTAGCAATTGACCTGTCTGACTATCATAATATTCCGCAATCTTTTGATTTGGTTGTAATACGCGATAGGCAATCTGCTGAGGTGCTAATTCAATCACCTGTAATGCTGAAAACTGTGCTATCTGATGTTGCTTTAAAACATCAGACGCTGCTAAGGCATGTGTTAAATCCAATTGTTGAGATGGGGGCATTCGTTTCACAGGTTGAGGTTGTGTTGCACTCATGATTGGATGCAACACACCTGTTAAAGACCAAAGTAAAACGAGAATGCCGAACACCATCCCAAAACAACGGTGTAAAGACAGTCGTTGTTTAAGTTGTCTGGCATTCATGGCTTATTTCCCAAAGTGGTAACTTAAGCCTAATAAATAGGTGCGTGGTGCAGCAGGTGTATAGCTGGCCTGATTATTACTAAATGAAGTACTTTCCGCATAATGCTTATCTGTGGCATTCAGGATTTGTCCAAAAATTTCATAGGCATTTCTACGGTAATTGGCACGTAGATTCAGCAAAGTATGGCCATCATACTTTTCCGTATTGGCATCATTAATCCAGTAAGAACCGACATATACTGCTTCCGCAGAGAGCAATAGTTCAGGTATTGGCTTGATCTGGTATTCAAGCGTGCCAAATGTTTTAGGCGCGCTTGGCATGGTGTTGCCGCTGTAATCTAAAACGCTGGAAGGTTGAAACAGCTTATATTCATGTTTGGCAATACTGCCTGAGAGTTTTAAGCGCTGATTATAAAGCTCACTGAGCTTCCAAGTTCCCCCAATTTCAATGCCTTGATGTAAAGTTTTACCCGTATTGCGTGGTTCACGGGTATTGTCTGGCTTGGTATAGCTCATCACTTCATCTTCGCCTTCTAAGCGATATAGCGTGATTTCACCGTCTAAGCGATCATCGAATAATTTAAAACGCAGACCTGCATCGATATTATTAAATGTGGCTTCCTTTAGGTCTGGCGTGACCAGATTTGCACCATATAAACTGCTGACTTCGGGTGGGACAAAGCCCTGTGACCAATTGCTATACAGGTCAATTGCTGGCGTTATGTTCCAGACAAAACCGAGTTGAGGGCTGGCCTTATGAAAATCACGTTTCTCATTCGGTGCACCTGTAATTTTTGATGGGGTTAATTTATTTTCATAGTCATAACCAATCCAGTCATAACGTGCACCACCGACTAAATTTAAAGTCGGTAAAACTTGCCAATTGGCTTGCGCATAGACGGCCTGATTATTGACGTCAACATTAAAATCTCGTAGGCGTTGGCGTTGTTGATAACCGGTATAAACCAAAGTGTTCGGATCACGGAAAACTTGAATATCATTGGTTTTGGCTTGGTTGGGAGAGTGTTCAGCCATCGCACCAATAATCAGTTTGACCTGATCAAATGTAGCTGAATGCTGAGCATTTAAGCCATAAGACTGAAAGGCGTTATAGGTGGTTTGTCCACTATAAGTGCCAGTTGATTTGCCATTTTGAATATCGGTGCGGATGTTATAACTTGGATTCTGTTCGGTCGTATTATCACGATAATACAAGGTAACTTGGCTTTGTTGTTGATCATTCCATTGATGACTAATTTGAGAAGAAAGCCTTGTGGTATCGACTTCACGATAGGTAAAGGTTTGGTAGCTGTATCCCGGGCGCTTGCGATAATCATCCAGATTTAAGCTACCGGTCATATCTGCTTTTAAATGGTTATAGCTGATGATATTTTTGATCTGTGTGGCATCAGAGATGCGCCAATCGTGTCTGAGCGTTATGCTTTGCTTGTTGCTTTCAGCATGGTCTTGCCAGCTATCACCACGATCACTGGCATAGGCTGAAAGTCTTAAACCATGCTCGCCCCATTCGCTATCAAAGGTATTCGATGCACCCACATCGACACGGCGATATCCCTCAGAACTGGCACTGATGCCCAGATCTGCTGTTGCTGTCGCACTTGGAGCTTTGCTGAGGAAATTAATGGTTCCACCAATGGCATTGCTGCCATATAAGCTACTGGCAGGACCGCGTAAAATTTCGATGCTATCAATACCCGCCAAATTCACTTCATATAAGGCATTGTGGTTAAACACGCCCACGGGACGAATTGAAATCCCATCTTCTAAATATTGATAAACAGCTGCTGTAGTAATGGGCTGGCGAATGGACATCATATGCTGTTCATTACCCAAGTCATTCATTAATACACCTGGGGTTTGATTCAGCGCCTGTCCAATAAACGTTGCATGCTTATCTTCAATGTCCTTGCTGTTAATTTTACTGATCGCAGCAGGGGTATTATTAATCGATTCACCTTCACGACTTGCGGTCACAACGATGGTGGCTAAGGTTTTGGTCGCATCAGAGGGTACAGTTTCTGCAAGAACAACCGAGCTATAGCCAACAGACAGGCACGCAGCCGCAAGTGCAGACAAACGGAATGGAGTATTCATTTTGAACTCTATAAAAAGCAATAAACGAGAACGCACCGCCGTCATTTACGGGGTACGAAGTAAAATTTGCGTTTTATAAAGCGAGTGGCGGGGCTTGTTTGATTGGAAAAATATAGAAGATACGGGCGATGTGCAGATCTTCTGTCCACGTATGGCACAGGCAGCGAACGCGACTGAACCAAGCCAGTAGAAATATAATAATGAATGCAATCAGCGGCACGATCGCAGCGGCATCTAGACCATGTGAGCAGAGAGGACAATGCTTCATAATTTGGCTGGCCAATGCATACACATGTTGAGCATATTCACTCAGCTGAGCATGTTTGGCATGTTGTAGCTGCGGTCCGTGATGCATGTCATGCATGCTGTGTTGATGATGACTTGAATGCGTCTGTGACATCAACGAGACATTTTGAATTTCTGTGACTTGGCAATGGCTTGGCATTGCATAAAGTGCAGGTACGACGCCTGTATGAACCATCGTTGGTAAGAAGATATGCCAGAGTAAACACAGCAAAGTAACCGCGCCGAAATAGGCACGCCACTTAAGCAAATGTTGACGAAAACTGGACTTCATATCAGCGATACGTCGTAGGAGAAATGAGGCAGCAGTATAATCAAAAAATGACTTATAGATCAAAGCAAAATTAAGGTATTCTGAGACTGCTGAATTCAATATTTTATAGGCAGATCAGCGTGTCAAAAATAGCAAATCAGTCCGATTGGATTGTTCGGGCTTCTGAGAGTGATCGCTTGGAAAGAATAGAAGCTTTCTTTTCTGATCATGCATATGAACCACACCAACATGATACCTTTGCGATTGGTCGTACCTTGTCTGGTGTACAAAGCTTTCATTATCGTGGTGAAGTCCGACATAGTCAGCATGGCATGACCATGGTGTTACATCCAGATGAAAAGCATGATGGCAGTGCGGGGACTCAAGAAGGCTTTCACTACCGAATGATGTATGTTGAACCTGCATTGATTCAAAAAATCATGAAAGGCAAACCGCTGCCTTTTTTCAAACATGGGCTGAGTGATGATCCACGGCTTTATCGTGTTACTCATACACTATTACAAAACATGCATGATCCATTGGATATTCTAGAAGAAGAAGATGCGTTGTATGACTTGGCAACAACTTTGTATGAAGTCTCAGGTCATGCGCCACGTTCAAGGCAGCGTTATGATTATATTGCGGCTGAAAAAGCCCGAGAATTTATTCATGCTTCACTAGATCAGAACATTAGTTTGGATGATTTAGAACAGAATATACAGCGTGATCGTTGGAGTCTTTCTCGAGATTTTCGATTGCTATTCGGCACCAGTCCGCATCGTTATATGACTATGCGTCGGCTAGATATCGTGAAAAGATGTCTGATGTACGGAGAGTCGCTGACGCAGGCTGCCATCATTGCTGGTTTTTTTGATCAGAGCCATATGACTCGGCATTTTAGCAAAGCTTTTGGGATTACCCCAGCAAGATGGAAACAGATTTATACACGTCAGAAATAAGCTGTGTTTGCAACTAAAAAAGCTCTAAATAAGATGCATACCTTTTAAGAAATCACTCAACATAAATAGACCTGAAATAATTAGGAAGATACCCAGTATTTTATTTAGATGATTGAGCCAAATTGGATTACTCAATTTTTTGCCAATTACTGATCCAGCAAATGAATAAAGCAACGGAGCACCCGCTGCACCAAGAGAAATGAGTAATGAAACAATGAGAATCAAGCTACCAGTGATATGTGCAGCAGGGTACATAATGGTGGTCACAGGTAAAATCACCAAAATCGCTTTAGGATTCAGACTTTGAATCCAGAAACCATTCCAAAAATTGAGGCTTTTGTGTTGGGTTTGATCTGTTTTTAATTCAGTATGCGCTGTCATCATTTTATAGGCGATATAAAAGGTATAAAGCGCCCCGATCAAGGCAATAAAATGCAAATACGCATGGGGAATCAATGCTGCACCTGCATAGCCAAATACAACAAATAGCATCAGCATGGAACAACCCACACCTGCAAAAAAGCCCAATGTTCGAGAGAACTGTCCTGTTAGACCCGCATTTAATCCCATAAAGTTCACAGGACCAGGGCTGTACATCACACTTAAGGTATAAAGAAAAATTTCCATGCTCAACCTAAATGAATCAATAACAAAGGATGATCAAAATAGGGCAAAGCGCTATGCGCTGTATTGTACGTTTGTGCAAGTTAATCGAATCGACAAACAAAAAAAACAGGCTCATAAGAGCCTGTTTTTTTGTAAAGATTGAATTAACGCGTTGCTAATACATCTTGCAATGCTTCATGCATTTCGAGTAATGCTTTTTCTGTGGTTTCCCAATCAATACAGCCATCGGTCACTGACTTACCGTATTCAAGATCACACAGGTTTTCAGGAATATCCTGACGACCACCTTTTAAGTGACTTTCCACCATGATCCCAACGATTGATTTGTTGCCATCAAGGATTTGTTCTGTGATATTTTTCAAAACCAAAGGCTGTAAGTACGGGTCTTTGTTTGAGTTGGCATGACTGGTATCAATCATGATCTTGTTGCTGACTTTAGCTTTTGCCAAAGCGGCTTCCGCTTCTGCAACTGACGTTGCGTCATAGTTTGGCTTGCCATTACCACCACGTAATACCACGTGTGCATAAGGGTTGCCTTTGGTA
This sequence comes from Acinetobacter sp. Ac_5812, assembly GCF_013072695.1. Taxonomy (GTDB): domain Bacteria; phylum Pseudomonadota; class Gammaproteobacteria; order Pseudomonadales; family Moraxellaceae; genus Acinetobacter. The sequence goes on along the minus strand of NZ_LXUK01000022.1, from coordinate 627,403 downwards.
TTGATAATCGCAACTTGACCATTTTCATTCAGGCCCAAGAAACTGTGACCATGTTTAACAGATTGCATCGCATTGGTTGCTACTGTTAAGCCACCATCGGTACCGTTTTTGAAGCCAACAGGAGATGATAAGCCTGATGACATTTCGCGGTGAGTTTGGCTTTCTGTGGTACGTGCACCAATCGCTGACCATGAAATCAAATCTTGATAGTATTGTGGTGAGTTTGGATCAAGTGCTTCAGTGGCACATGGCAAACCTTTTTCATTCAAATCAATTAATAAGCCACGACCGATATGCAAGCCTTTTTCAATATTGAAAGAGTCATTCATGTCAGGGTCGTTGATTAAACCTTTCCAACCAACTGTGGTACGCGGCTTTTCAAAATAAACACGCATCACCAGATATAAAGTGTCTTTTACTTTTTCGCTGAGCACTTTCAGACGGTCAGCATATTCATGGGCAGCTTTAGGATCGTGAATCGAACAAGGGCCAATCACCACAAACAAGCGTTTGTCGTTGCCATCTAAAATGTTACGTACAGTTGCACGTCCTTGTAACACAGTTTGAGAAGCAGCATCAGATAAAGGGAGGTCAGCTTTAAGTTCTGCTGGGGTAATCAAAGTTTGAATGCTTTTAATATTAACGTCGTCGATATCTGGCTGAGAAACTGGATTTGACTGTAGAGTATTCATTGCTGTCACAAATTCAATCGAAAGAAAAGGTTATTTTGTCTACGAATATAGCATGAAATGCCGATTGATTAACTAGTGAAAAGCATAATTTATGTAGAAATAATCGGCATTGTAACGCTTAAACAGTTGTTGTTACGTACTTTGTTTGCTGAACAACAACAGCTTGGTGTGTTTCAACAGGTTTTGGTTTCGCCTTAATTGGGTTCACCATAAAGTTTACACCTAAGGCAAATAAGGTAATGCCTAGAATTTTACGGATCAATCGTTCTGGCATACGTGAGCTGATGAGTGTACCGACAATAATGGCTGGAATTGAGCCCACCAACAACCACATTAACAGGGTAAAGTCGACATTGCCCGAAGACATATGGCTTAGGCCAGCAACTGCTGTCAGTAATACCGCATGTACCACATCTGAACCAATAATACGGATCATAGGAAGATTCGGGAACATAAGCACTAAGGCCATGATACCGAAAGCACCTGCACCAACAGAAGACAAAGTCACAAAGATACCGAGTACAATACCCATAATCACAATGTAATGACGTTTGTGTTGCAATGCATGTTGTTCACTTTCCATATCCGCTTGTTCACGGTTACGAAATTTGTCAAAGAACTTTTCAATTTGTGTGCGGAACACAATTGATATACCAGTCAAGGTCAACATAAAGCCCAAGACCATGGTCAGAACAGCTTTGTAATGTGTTGATTGACTTAAATAATGTTCAAGCACCCAAGAGGTTGCGAATGAGGCAGGAATACTTCCCAAAGACAGCCAAAGTACAATTGGCCAGACAATATTCAGTTTTTTGGCATGAACGACTGAACCACAGAATTTAGAAATCGAGGCATAAAGTAGATCAGTACCAATGGCGATATGTGGTTCGATCTTAAATAGACTAATCAGTATTGGGGTCATTAATGAACCACCACCGACACCTGTGATACCGACACAGAAGCCAACCAATACCCCAGCCATAATAAATTCTATAGGACCAAACATCGACAATATGCCTAATTATGCAAAAATCAGCATATCTTATGCTTTTTTTAGATAACTCGTTGTGATGAATAATGATTTACTTATGCAAAAAAAAGCTAAAGAAAGCGGAATTTACAGCTTTTTAGATCATATTTATTCAGATCAACTTGCTTTACGTGCTGTGATTAGTTTATTTTGAGATTTATACACGGATTGTATATTTGATCATTTCGCCTATGCCAATTTTCATTCGAAGCCTCATTTCATTGCTGATTGCTATGTGTTTTATCACCAATAGCTATGCAATGGCTGTGTCTGAAGTGAATCAACCTGTCGTAGAGCAAGTCATTTCAAATCATGCTGCAATGTCAGATTGTGGAATGTCCGCGATGACTAAGCATGACACTATGGACAGTGGCAAAATGGATACATCACACTGTCAAAAGAGTCTGTGTTGTGTCGCTGCAACATTTGAACACAGCCATCATTCCATTGAACGAAGCATACAATCAATTAAAACAGCAAATTCAGCCTATGAAGATCAACTGACTTTAGGCATTTATCAGTTACCTTATCGTCCTCCAAATCATGTCCTGTTTTTATAAATTCAAATTTTTAATTTTTATTTAAAGGACATGATGATGTTTAATATTAAAACTGTATTGCTTTCAACGCTTCTATTGACCGCTACTGTACCTGCTTTTGCTACTAGTGATTGCTGTAAAGAAAAAGAGGCCACCATAAAAAAAGAGTGCTGTGAAAAAAAGATGAAATGTTGTGATGACAAAGACAAAACGGCTTCTCAGGAAGATCATAGCCATCACGGGCATTAATTTTTAAGTAATAAAGCTATCCTTGGCAGAAGTTGAGGATAGCTGTTATAGCAAAATCATTTTAGTTTTTTAGTGGGTTTTAACTCATTCACTGATAACACCAATATAAAGGTCACTGGTGTGGCAAAGATCCACCAACTGATAAAGCCAATCGAACTACCATACTCTAAACAAAGCAAGCTACCTGCAATCAAAAAGCAGACATAAGCTAAGACTCTAAGGTGTGTTTGATAGCGAATGAAAACCTGTTGTTTGGCTTTACTGATTTGCTTGGCGCTACATTTATAGAGTAACAACATCCCGATGAGGGTCAAAACAAGGCTCAACAGAATCATGCTTTAACCTCTTGTTGCTTTGCCAACTTGCTTTTAATTTTCTGAGCGGATTTCTCTTGAATCGGCTGAATATTTCTAAAAATAAACACGGCAAATAGGGCACAGACCAACAGAAACAAATCAATTCGCAAGAATATCCAATAGCTGTGTAAATCAGTGATTAACTGATGTTGAATCAAGTACACCAAGTTAGAGATCGGTAGAATCAAAGCAATCAATCCGAAGATACAAATCTGTGATTTCCATAAATATTGTTTTTGGGTCAATAAAGCGATGATAAAGCTCAGTCCCCATACGCTGAAAAAGGTATAAATTTCATAGTTAGGGGTGGTTTCAGTGATATGGACCAATCGATTGGCGAATAGATAGCCGAGCATTGCCGTAGGAAGGCCGACAAAGGCTGCAACATTTAAACGATCCACCAGATAATAGCCGAAATGAAATTGATTCGATTTATTTTGAATCTGACGTTTTAAGCTCCACAGTAATAGGCCAGACGCAATCATCAAACATCCCAGAATGCCTGAGCAAAAGAAAGCGAAGCGCAGTATCGGCTGAGCAAAAGTCGCCATATGTAGGCCATAAACACCTGCATTTAAGGTCGCAACAGCACTTTCATTTCGGGTATTCGCCAATACATGACCTTGACCATCAAAGGTAATTTGTGCCTGATTTAAGCTAATCGAACGATCTTCTAATTGCTTAAAGGTAATGATGGCTTGGTCTGTATTGGGATTTTTGACCTCAATCGATGCTAAGGCTTGATCTCCCCATTGTTGTTTTACTTTTTCTAATAAGCTGCCAATCGGTAACATTTCCGCTTTTTTAGGTTCAGCTTGATGCGTTGTACTTTTTTCAGTGGTTCTGATCTCAGTAAAATATTGAAAAGGATTCTCTGGATAAAGCTTTTGCATGCCCCAAGGCAAGTACAGATAAAAGAAAATCGCCAAGCCTGTAAAGGTAATGGTCAGGAAAAATGGCAATGCCAGTACAGAAGAGACATTATGGAAGTCCAACCATGAGCGTTGCGATTTAAATGTTCTGAGAGTAAAGAAATCGGTAAAGATCTTCTTATGTGTAATGATACCTGACACCAAGGCAACCAGCATAATAAAGGCAGCGAGACAGGCAATCAGCCGTCCGACCATGATGGGAACACCATAGAGCTGAAAGTGGAAATTATAAAAGAAATCTCCGCCTTGGGTCGCTGAGAGTTTTAGCTCTTGCCCTGTATTGGCATCTAAACTACGGCTTTCATAGCCGCCGCTGGCTTGTTGCCAATACATTTTATTGACGGGTTCTTCATGATTGGCAATATTGAGATACCAAGATTTGGCATCAGCCGCATTTTTAGCTAAATAATCCGTTGCTGTACGAATCGCTGTATCTTGATTGACTTGATATTGCGCCAGTTGTGGCTGCATCCATAGATTAATCTGATGTCGATAATAGGAGCTGGTGCCCATTAAAAAAATGGCAAATAAAAGCCAGCCAAAAATTAAGCCTGTCCACGCATGCAACCATGCCATTGATTGGCGAACACCTTTATTTTGCATTTTTAATTTAAACCCACAGATAAGCCAAACAATGCGCCAGTCAAAACCAGACTGATCAAGCTGAGTTTGATCAATGAATGCGTACAAAAACTCAAAATGATAAAGGCCAGATAAAAGAGAATTGAAATAAAGGCCGCAAGATAGATTGCCTCTGCCTTGTCTAATAAATGGCTAAACAATGAACCAAGTCCAAGGCTCAAATACATCATGCACACGTAGCCAAGAACAAAGCTCAGTACAAAGCGATAGAAAATGCTCAGTCGATAGACAAGCGAAACAGATGCAGATTTAGCCATAAAGGGTCTTGAAGCAAAAGAAGGGAGAAATAGATCACGTATGGAAATGATTCTTGTTTATATTAAGTCTTAGCTGAATCTCAATCAATTCTTCATTCATCGTAAATCTAGATTGTATTTTGAATAATAAATGTCATCTTAGATCAGAACTGATGTTCACCAATCATGAACAATTTGCACGGTGTAGGGTGATTCGATGTAAAATCATTCTGTTAGAATCATTTAAACATTTCTGTGGGGCGTAGGTCTTGTTAAAGCAAAAACTAAAAATTGGTATCGTGGTGGGGGAAGTTTCTGGAGATACTCTAGGAGTGAAACTCATGCGCAGTTTTCGCGAACAGGGCATCGATGCTGAATTTGAGGGGATTGGTGGCCCACAAATGATTGCAGAGGGATTTCACAGTTATTATCCGATGGAAATTCTTTCGGTGATGGGAATTGTTGAAGTCCTTAAAGATTTAAAAAAGCTGTTTGCTGTGCGTGATGGTCTAGTTGAACGTTGGACTGGGCATCCCGTTGATATCTTTATTGGTATTGATGCGCCCGATTTTAATTTACGCCTATCTAAAACTATTAAAGAAAAACAGTTACCGATAAAAACTGTGCAATATGTCAGCCCGTCGGTCTGGGCGTGGCGCCAAGGTCGTGTTCATGGAATTAAACGCAGTATTGACTTGGTACTTTGTTTATTTCCATTTGAAAAAACCTTTTATGAAAATTATGAGGTTGCCGCTGCCTTTGTTGGGCATCCATTGGCAAAGCAACTACCGTTAAAAAATCCAATTACTGAAGCCAAGCATCAATTAGGCTTGTCTGCGCATAAAACCCATATTGCTTTATTACCTGGAAGTCGCCGTGGTGAAATTGAACGATTGCTGCCACTGCTCACAGGTGCTGCTGAAATTCTTCATCGGAAGCATCCTGATCTGGAGTTTTTAATCCCCGCAATTAATGATGCGCGCAAGCATCAGATTGAACAGGGCATTCAAAATCTAGATACCAGCCTGAAATCTAAAATTCATGTACTGGAAAATAGCGATGCCGAGTCAAAAATTGGCCGTATGGTGATGAATGCCAGTGATATCGTCGCTTTGGCTTCTGGTACGGCGACTCTTGAAGCAATGTTATTGCATCGTCCAATGGTGACTTTTTATAAGTTGAATTGGTTGACCTATCTGATTGCGAAATTTATGGTCAAAATTCCATACTATTCATTGCCAAACATTATTGCGGGCAAGAAAGTGATTGAGGAACTGATTCAGGCCGATGCAACGCCTCAGCATTTAGCCACTGAAATTGAAAAATTAATGGATCATGAAACGGCGCATATCCAAATGATGCAACATTTGAGCATGCATAAACAGTTGATCTCAGGTAATACTGAAGATCCAGTACAGGCGATTCTTAATTGCCTGAATGCAGGCTAAATAAAAAGGTGGCGATTAAGCCACCTTTTTTATGCATATCCTTCAGGCACGAAGGATCAGTTCATAACCTGTATATTTACGAATATTGATCACACCAATATCAAATAATAAGTATTGGCCTTTGATCCCTTGCAATACACCGCGAATTTTAGGCGTTTTATCCAAATTCAGCGATTTAATCTTTTCAGGATAATGCTCAACTGGATAGATAAATTCACGCGGCGTTTCATCTTCCAAGAATTCCAAGCTCTCGTTAAATTCAAGGTTTTGATTGAATTCTTCACGGATGCTTTGAATTTTCGGAGCGAATTCTTCAAGAATTTGATCACGTTGCTCAAGCAGATTTAACGGTTCAGCTTCACCTTTCAGCAATTTGCGCCAGTCGGTTTTATCTGCGATTTGTGTACCAATTAACGTTTCCAAATGCCCAGACAAACGACGTGAACCGACTTTCATAATGGGTAAAGCTTGGGTTGCCCCTTGATCTAACCAACGGGTCGGCATATTGACAATACGGGTAATCCCGATCTTTAAGGCACTTGAATTGGCCAAATACACAATATGTGGTTGGAAACAAACATCATGTGCGAACTGGTCTTCACGACAGGTTCCCAAGTGATAATGGCAGGTTTCAGGTTTCATAATGCACAGGTCACATTCGGCCTTGGTTTTAAAACATTTAAAACAATGACCCTGCGAATAAGACTTCGGTGTTTTTGCGCCACAAGAGGTACAAAAGATATTGCCCGTCCATTCGATCTCAATTTCTTGACCTAAAACAAAAGGAAGGTCAGTTTCTGAACGATCTAATATAAATTTATATTCAACATTTGCCTTGCTTGTTGATTGATCAGTTACACTATGCGTTTTGAGCGCTGCATGCATTTTATGACAAATGCCTTGTAGTTCCATTAATAAACTCTCATCTTTTCAATCAAGGGTTGCAGTTATGGCTGAACAAAATGTCATCACTTCTATGCTAGACGATTTATCTCAAGAACAGCCCATTCATACTGCACTTTGTATAGGTCAGCAGATTGACCAAAATGCTTCAATTCAATGGCATTATTTTAGCGTAACTGACTTTTTAAGTCTGCCATTTACGCAGCGTTATGATTTAGGTTTTGTATTATTTGATACAGAAGAAATGCAAAACATCACCGAAACGCAAAAATCACAGCTGTTGGTGAAGTTACGTGACCTGATGGCTAAACGAATTGTCGTGGTCAGTAAACTGGGCGATGAAAAATTATTGCGTTCGCTTGGCTTTACTCAATTGATTGATAAAACCACACACGGCAGTGATTTTGCTTTATGGCAATTTAATATTTTGACTTATAAGCATGTACCTGACTGGTTTAACTCCAAGTTCTGGGCGAATCCTGAGAATTGGAATAAATTCCGCTGGTAAAATAATCAGGCTGGAAAGAGTTGCAAGTTCTTGCAAAATTTAACAATTTAACTTTGTTTTGTGCTTTCAAAGCAGCGTATGCTTTTTGCATAAATAATTCCAAAGGAAAGTTTAAGTCATGACTGATTTAACCAACATTGTTGAAATTTTAGCAAAGCAAGCTTTAGGCGGTCAGCAACAATCAGGCCAAACGGGTGGTTTAGGTGGAATTTTAGGTTCTGTTTTAGGTCAACTTGGTGGGCAGCAGCAAAATACCCAAAGCCAGCAAGGCGGCTTGGGTGGTATCTTGGGTTCAGTTTTAGGGCAATTGGGTGGTGGAAATACTTCAACCCAAAGTAATGCAACTGGTGGTAATACCGCACAAACTTTATTGATTGCAGTTTTACCATTGGTGTTAGCTTGGATTCAAAAACAAGGCGGTTTACAAGGTGCATTGGATAAACTAAAAAATGCGGGTTTATCGAATCAAGTGCAAAGCTGGGTAGATCCACAGCAACAAAATGCACAAGATGTGCCAGAGCAAAATATTCAAAGTTTATTTGATGACCAAGATGTAGAACAAGTTGCACAACAAACTCAAGCACCGAAACAAGCGATTTATGGTGCAATTGCTTCAGTATTACCGCAAGTGATTGATTCTTTAACACCGCAAGGTAGCAGTACCAATCCACAAGAAGCCAACCAAGATATTCAGCAAGTGTTGAATTTGGTGAGTGGTTTCCTTAAAAAGTAAAAAATCCGATGCGAAAAAGCCTGTTCTCTTGAGCAGGCTTTTTTCTAAGTTAAATATCTGCATCATTGCTATTCTGACACCAATGATCGATTACATTGCTGCTTGGTCTTTTTCACACTAGATGTTGCTTTGTATACAGTACTTGGTTCAGGGAATAGTTTGAGCAGTGAAATATAAAGCAGTGCTGCGAGTGTAATACTGATCGGTAAACTCAGATCAAGACCGTTGAATACATACCCCTAAATACCAATGAACTGATCTGGTAAATTCACAAAGCATAGGCCGATAAGCGCGCTTGGAATCCATGCGATGATGCCACGCCAATTCCAACCATGATGAAACCAGTAAGCACCACCTTTTAGACCATTTGCAAACACCTGTAAATCATCATTTTTATAGTAACCTTTACGGGTGACAAATCCGATAATCATAATGATAATCCATGGGCTGGTACACACCACAATTAGGGTGGCAAAAGTCATGACGCTTTGAGTCAGATTCGCTGCAAAACGACCTAGAAAAATGAACAGGATGGACAATAGGCCAACCCAGATGGTGGCTTTAACACGTGTAAGCGATTTTGGAAAAAGACTCGACATGTCTAAACCTGTACCGTATAAGGCTGTCGTTCCAGTAGATAACCCACCAATCAGTGCAATCAGACACAGAGGAATAAAATACCAAGCAGGTGCAATCTGAATCAGCCCAGCGATGTAATTATTTTGTTCGATAAATACGGGAGTACTACTAGCAACAATGCTGGCGGTGACTAGGCCAAAAAGAAAGGGAATGAGGGTTGCAAGTTGGGATGCAAACACGGCTGCCATGATTTTAGATGAAGCTGTTTCCTTTGGAATATAACGTGACCAGCCACCTAAGAAAGTTCCGAAGGAAATTGGATTACTGAATGCAATCAATGCAGCACTCATGAAAGCCGCCCAAAATCCAGCTTGTCCGAGTTGAATTTGTCCTGCGTAAGTTGAATCAAATTGCTTGGAAAAAGCAAACAGACCTAAAAAGAATAACAGGCTAGAGGCGATCACAGCCACTCGGTTCACCAGCAGCATAAAGCGAAAGCCATAGATACAAATAATCAGTACCACTAAGGCAAAGCCGCTATAGACCAATCCATATAGCCAATTACTTTGATAAGAACTGTCAAACAGTCGCTCAGTTGCGCCAATCAGTGCATCGCCAGAACTCCAAACGGAGAGTGAAAAGAAGGCAATGGCAGTGAGTAAGGATAAAAACGAACCGACGATTCTGCCACGGACACCAAAATGGGCGCCAGAAGCCACGGCGTTATTGGTTCCTGTACGCGCACCAAAAATTCCCATTGGTGCTAAGATACAGGCCCCTAAGATAACTCCGCACAAGATTGCCCAGAATCCAGCTTGAAAAGAGAGGCCAAATACAATCGGGAAGCTGCCTAAGACACAGGTCGAAAAGGTATTAGCACCACCAAAACTTAAACGAAATAGATCAAATGGCATTGCACTACGAGCATGAGCTGGTATTTCTTCGATGCCAAAGCTTTCAATTGTTGTAATCTGTTTAGAACGATCTCTTTGCATAATACGCTACTCTTAATATCCATTTATCAGATTCAGACTTTCTTGTTTGCTCATCCATTAAGCGGCTTGTTTAGCGCTTGATTGTTTTTGTTTGGATTGTTCTCGTGATAGATTGTGCTGTCTTAAACGGGTAATGCCACAGATGCCGATGAGAGAGAGCAGCGAAAGGAAACTAAATAAAAAGGCTAAAGGTAGCCATTGACCTGCATAATGTTGGGCCAACACAGTTCCAATGATGGGTGTCGTGCCACTGGTGATTGCCGCAATCATTTGATAGGAAATGGAAATACCTGAATAACGCACATGTGCAGGAAATGCTTCCGCCATAAAGCCAGCGACAACGGCATACAAAGAAGACAGCGCAATGACCGCGAGCGTAATACCCAACACGATGAAATAGATGTTTTTGGTACTCACCAGCATAAACATTGGATAAGGAATAACGATGCAGAGCATTGCTGCCCAGAATAAAAAACGATGTGTCCCCACTTTACTGGCATACCAAGCAGCAATTGGCATGGCTAAAAATTCAAATAGGGTGACCCAAAACAATGCATCTAATATCGTGGGGCGGTCGATACCCATATATTGGGTGACATAGCTAATCATGAAGGTATTGGTGAAAAAGAAACCCGCTGTCCCAATGGTAATCGCCAGTCCAGCAAAAACCACTTGCGGCCAATAGTTTTTAAGCAACTCTTTTACAGGGTATTTGGCTATTGCTTGCTTGGCTTGCATCTGTTGGAATTCAGGGGATTCTTCAACCCCTAGACGGATGGCTAGCCCAATCAGCATAAATACAAAGCTGAGTAAAAAGGGCACCCGCCAGCCCCAGCTAAGTAAAGCTTGTTCATCCAAAGACGTAATCCCTTTAAAGACCAAAAGGCACAAGATCAAACCTGCTGGACTGCCCATTTGCGCAAAAGAAGCAAAAAAAGTTTTTTTATGGGCAGGAGCATGTTCGCTGGCCATTAACACTGCGCCACCCCATTCACCACCGACTGACAAGCCTTGCAAAAAGCGCAACATAATCAACAAAACGGGTGCCCAAACGCCAATGTGGTGATAACTGGGGATCAAACCAATGCCAGTGGTCGCCAGTCCCATCAGCAGCATGGTAAATAGCAGCATTTTTTTGCGACCTAATTTATCGCCTAAATGTCCAAAAATAACAGCAGCAATCGGTCTGGCAATAAAACCGACAGCAAAGGTTGCAAAAGCCGCCAATGTGCCTGTTACTGGATCGGTTTCAGGGAAAAATACCAAACCAAGTACAAGAGCTGCAGCCGTGGCGTAAACATAAAAGTCATAAAACTCGATAGTTGTTCCAACGAAGGCTGCTGCCGCAGCCCGTTTTGATTGATCTTTTTTCATTCCATCTCGACCTATTTTTATCCATATGTTTTTCTTGTTTTATCGCGGAAATTTATTTGCGTATTTTCACTCCTGGGAGGACGCATAACATTTCATACAGTAAATTCGCACCAAGCAATGAGGTATTTCCTGTAGTGTCGTAGGGTGGTGAGACTTCAACCAAATCACATCCAATCAAGTCTAGGCCCTGACAGCCCCGAATAATTTCCATGGCTTGAATTGTGGTCAAGCCACCAATTTCAGGAGTTCCTGTACCTGGTGCCCAAGCAGGATCAATCCCATCAATATCAAAGGATAAATACACAGGCCCTCCAGCAACTTGTGCTCTCACTTCCTGCATTAAAGGAGTGAGCGATTTATGCCAGCATTCTTCTGCTTGAACGACCCGAAAGCCTTGTCGTCGACTCCAGTTAAAGTCATCTGCACTATAGCCTTGAGCCCGTAAACCAATTTGCACAACACGCTGACAATCAAGCAGTCCTTCTTCGGCAGCACGTCGAAAGGTGGTGCCATGTGCAACTTTTTCACCAAACATTTCATCATTGACGTCAGCATGTGCATCGATATGAACCAAACCTACGGGTCCATGTTTTTTATGGATTGCACGTAGGATAGGCAGGGTCAGCGTATGATCACCGCCAATGGTGAGCGGAATAATCGGATGGGTCAGTACACGATCGTAGTGCTCTTCGATAATGCGTACCGCTTCGGTTAAATTAAAGGTATTGATCGGGACATCACCAATATCAGCCACATTGAGTGAATCAAATGGTGCTGCGCCAGTTGCCATGTTATATGGGCGAATCATGACCGATTCGGCACGGATTTGCCGAGGGCCAAAACGGGTACCTGACCGTAAAGATGTCCCAATGTCTAGAGGAATCCCAATAAAGGCCGCATCCAGTTCAGCCAAACCTGCATCATTATCGACAATTGGTAGGCGTAACATTGAGGCAATGCCACCAAAACGCGGCATTTCATTGCCACCGAGCGGTTGATTTAAACGCTTGTTCATTTGCTTCTCCTTTTTCTTATTTATTGATCAGCTCGGAACAGGGTTAAATCCTATTTTTTAAAAACTTAGTTTTGATTTTTCTAAACTAAGTTTTACAAGAATGTTTTAAGATGAAGTGAGGCAGAGGGAAAATTGAGATAAAAGCCATGACACATATGGATATCAAGTTAGTTCGAATTTTTGTCAGTATTGTGAAGAATCAAGGTTTTGCAAATGCCCAGCAAGAACTTAATCTATCAACCTCGGCAATCAGTACCTATATGACCCAATTGGAACATATGGTCGGTTTTAAGTTATGTGAACGTGGACGTGGTGGTTTTGCAATAACTCAAAAAGGTGAAATGTTTTTTCAGGAAGCCAAGCGCATACTGAATGAGTTAGAAAATTTTTCTAGACACACTGCACAGATCAAGGGCGAACTGACAGGTACCATTAAAATAGGGATGCTGGATTCCATGGTGACAGATCGAAATATCCCTTTAGATCAAATCATCCAACAGTTTTCAGAACAGAATCCGAATGTTTATATTAAGTTGCAGGTGCAATCTCCCTATGAGTTGCAAATGGGGATTTTGGAAAATCGTTTTGATGTTGCGATTGGATCTTTTTTTCTAAAGATGAATGGCGTGATGTATCAAGCTTTGCACAAAGAACAGCAATGGTTGTTTTGTAGTGACACGCATCCCTTATATAAGCAGCAAGGTCTAACGGCAGAAATTATTCGGCGTGAAAAAATGGTCAGTCGTGGTTATTGGAGCCATACCGAGCTGGCAAAGCAGGGCTTTAAACATGCTTTTGCCACAGTGGATTCGATGGAGGCGCAGTTGGTGCTGATATTATCTGGGAAATATATCGGTTATTTGCCAGAGCATTTTGCCCAATATTGGGTGGAACAACAGCGTTTAAAAGTGCTACTTCCAACAACATTTGGTTATACAGCACCATTTTCGCTTATTTTTAGGCGAGGCAGAACCAAAGATCCTGTTATTCAAAGTTTCCGTAAAATCATTAAAAATTTTTTCTGATAACTATTGCTGTTATCAAAAGACAAAAAGAAAAAGGGCAGATTGCCCTTTTTCTATATATTTGAATTTAACCTCTGATTAGAAGTTATATTCCATACCTAAACCGAAAACTGTTTTCTTGTTATTGTCTTTCTGCCAATCAATCTTTTGCTGAGCAACAACACCATAAAAGCGAGCTTGCTTGTTGATATTGTAGTCTGCACCTATACCATACAAATCGTTTTGACGGTCTTTTTGACCATTACGCTCAGTTGTTGCAGAGATATATTCCGCTTTTAACTTGATTGGGGTAGATGGGATTACATATGCAGCTGTTACACCATATGCATCTTCTTGTAAGCCTTTAAAAGATACTGCTGCTGGAGCAACACCGACAACAACTGTATCATCCGTTGGCTTAGAAGTTTGCCATAATGCACCAAATACCAAGCCATCAGCACCTGCTGGTGTTAAGTCTAAAGAACCTGTTACACGAATTGAGTCTGAATAAACTTTAAGACCACCTAATTCTTTATCCCATGCATTATATTTCGCTGCTACACCAAAGTTACCAGCAACTGCAGCTGCTAAACCAAAATCTTTATTTTCATAAGTGATTGATGTAGAAACGCCATCACCAAAGCTATCGCGGCTACCTTTCTGACCTTTCGCATCATTTTTAACTGTAGAAGATTCTTCACCTTGTTGGAACATGATGTTAAATGCTAAACCGCCAAGCAACTTTTTATCAGTTTCAAAACCAATTACATTACTTAAACGCTCTTCACCAGCAAGAACTTTAGTCATATCTAGTTCAGTGTGGTCGTTATAGATATCCTGATTGTTGCCTGCAGCAGTCTTAAGGTAAGAGTCATATTGACCAACTTTTAAAGTACCAATACCATCAGATTTAATACCTACAAAGCGGTTACGCATGCCCCAGTCTGTATCTGAACCAGCGCCATCAGCTGAAACACCCCATTCTACTAAATAAACTGCTGAAAGATTGTCAGTTAGTTTTTCTTCGCCTTTAACCCCGATACGTGAAGCGTTTGAGTTTACTTTGGTAACGCTTTCGTCTTTAAAGCCATTTTTATCAATTTGATCTAAAGTCACATTGAGCTTACCATACAATGTTGGTGCTGCTTGCGCTGCATTCATGGCTAAAGTTGCTACAGTAGCAGCAAGAAGCAATTTTTTCATTGAGATTTCTCCAAAACACTTTTTGTAAATGGCTGATGCCTTAGTTACTGTTATGAGCTTGCTTATGTACATAAAGTTACATAGCTCACTGACTTGTATGCAGTATCGGTAAACTTTGTGACAGAGAAGTGAAAGATAAATGACAGTTTGATGACGATTCATATTTGGTAATAATTATATTTCTTATTGTTTTTTATATAATTAGGAAACAAAAAAACGGAGTAGTAACTCCGCCTTCTTTAAAATCAAAACTTAAAGTGCAGCTTTGATCTTTTCAGCTAAAGCTTGAATTTTTTCTTGATCACCCATTTGCACTGCATGACGACCAAGTTCATGCACTGAACTAGGAATCAGATGAAAATGCACATGAGGGACGGTTTGTCCCGCCGCTGAACCTGAAAGTTGTATAAGCACGATACCTTTTGCATCTAATGATGTCTCCATTGCCTTAGCAATTTTCTGCACGATTTGGATGGTATATGCTGCTGCATCAGCAGGGAGATCCAATAAGGTAACTGCTGGTGTCTTTGGAATCACTAAAGCATGACCATCTGCTTGGGGCATGATATCCATAAACGCGAGAACCTGATCATCTTCATAGATTTTGATTGCAGGTAATTCACCACGAAGGATTCGTGCAAAAATATTTTGGTCATCGTATGCCATGATTCATCCTTTAGATAGGCTTATTTTTTCAATAATAGCATTCACTCTCCGTGATCAGAGAGTGAATGGGGCGTTTAAAACACGATATTTGGCTGCTTATTTGCAGTTAAGCTCTTTTTGACGAGCTTTGATTTCATCAAGACGTTGTTGTTCTTTATCAGAAAACTTTGGCTTAGTTGTATGGCAATTCTCGTTACCAAACTTCGCTTTAGCATCAGCGTCTTTAAAACAGAATCCTTTAGATGCATAGATCAGGTTAGAGTCATCCTGTAACTTTTTACATTCTTGTTCTGGTGTTGCAGCTTGTACACTAAAACCTGTGAGGGTAATTAAGCCAGCAAAAACCGCAACCATTAACTTATTCATGAGGTGTTCCTCTAATCAAAAAAGTATAAATCAATGCTGTATGAAGTAGATCCATAGGGCGCTTGATCGCTACGTATATACCAATATAAGGTTTATTAATGAAATTTCAATGAAACTGTATGGTACGAGTGTAAGTTTACTCCATAATTTATCCTTATAATATGGAAAAGCCTTATATATCAAGAGCTTTATTATAATTTTATATAAAACAACTGATTAGGATGATTTTTATTGTGCATTAAATTGCTTGTTTTTATGGTATTTCGCTCTTTTTAAAGGTTTACTTATATATTGATTGCTGCCATATACGTTTTAACAAAATAAAATGTACATGATATTCAGGGTTGTATTTTTTTCAATTGCAGAATAAAACAACGAAAATTGTAAATGTATTTGAAATCATAAAAATTGGATCGCGAATGCTTTATTCAGAATATTGAGAATGAGTAATATAAGATTCAACGTGGATTAAAAAATAAAGGCTCACTAAATAGTGAGCCTTTGGGGTGGCGTCCTTCGTTCTTTCGATTGACTACGGGCTTATCTTAATCAATTTAAATAATTATTAATTACCGCTTGTGTCAATGGGAGTAAAATTACTGACCCAACGGCAGGAACCCTGTGAAGTATCAATACAACCAACCATCGGGAAGTCCTTGCTCCTGCATGGCTATTATAGTGAATACAGGACTTGCATTGGAAGTAATTCTCATCTTTTGATTGCGAGGTGTCTGAGATTTAAATATAATTAATTGATATTTATTCGGTTTTATAAATTAATTTTCTAATTTATTACTTAATCGCCATTGAAAGCTAAGCTTTTTAGCAAGAATATGAAAAATGCTGAAATATATTAAGACTAACCTTCCTATCCTTATCTTGATCATTATTGTTATAGGGGGACTCGGCTATCCTTTTTATTCAGGTAAATGGATTATGGCGTCCCGACTAAGCGAAATTGACAGTAAATGTTATGGGGTAGATGTACCAAGCAGCATTGAGCATAACAAAGTACTACTTTTTTGTTCATGTGTTCATACGGTCAGTATTGAAAATAAAGAAGAGAAATATAAGTATTGTACCAATAGAATGGATAAAATTGCTTACCGGCAAGATTCTTGATGATTCGGTCTTTAGTGTTCAAATTTGAAAGAATTGTGTAGAAATTATAAAATATATCCTTGTCTTTCTTTATTTTATATTGAGTATACTTGATGAAAAAAATATTAATATTTCTTATAAATTCAGTTGTGACTGTTTCAGTGTATAGTGCTGATGATTTGTTTAATAAGCCTCCATCACTTTTAATCTTAAAAAATGACACACCCGAATATGAGATCAAAAGTCGTGAGCATGTTGATTTCTTTGAGTCAGCAAAGCAACAAGAACAAGATCGTCTAAATCAGCGTGATGTAAATGCGACGAAGATGTATGAAACTCGTTCAAATACATCTAATATGAGCCCATTTGAACGATCTCAATACCTTTTAAAAAACAATGATACCCGTGCTTTAAATGCACATGAATATGAGCAACAATTAAACTCATTACAGAAGGCCCGAAATCGAGGTGTGATTTCAGACCGAGATTATCAACAAAAAATTACCCAGCAAAATCATATGCCTTTAGAGCAAAAAAATAATCAGCTTAAATTGTCAGTCCCTGTTGGAGAATAAGTTTAGTCCGCTTAAATGTTCATCGAGAGTTGGACTTTTTTTAGTTCTAGTGCTTATGATTAGCTAATGCTTCTCTCGCGCTGATAGCCAAGCTCAACAAGAAGAAATAAGTTTTGCCTAAGCTGAGCTACAATCACTCATTATGTAGATCAGCTTTAAAATTTTCTTAAAATAAGCATAAATTTGTTGATTTACATCACACTTTTTACTATATTCGCAATGTTGTTTCATTATAACTAAACAACAATAACCTTCATTCAGCGCAAAAGAATAAAGGGGAAGCCCACTCATTTGAGTGGGCTTTTTAATTGTATATAACCCTGAATTTACTATGCAGCTTAAAGTATGGAAAGTGGAGCTAGAAGGGTGAGCCTGTAGCTTCAAATTGAATGATAAAGCAAAATTGTTAAGGATTACAAAATAAAAGCC
The DNA here is from genome assembly GCF_013072695.1 of Acinetobacter sp. Ac_5812. Lineage (GTDB taxonomy): Bacteria > Pseudomonadota > Gammaproteobacteria > Pseudomonadales > Moraxellaceae > Acinetobacter. Next base: position 609,828 of record NZ_LXUK01000022.1, on the reverse strand, counting down.
CATAGTTTGGGCTCTTAATAAAGACTTCACTGTGACCATGACTCTTTTATCCTACTCAGCTTCAAAGGAAACTGTTAGGGGCGGCATCCTTCGTTCTTTAGGCTTCCCAAGGTGTTACCTTTGTGGAAGCAGACCCATTTTAAATTGGCCCAACGGCAGGAACCCTGTGAAGTACGAATACATCCATCGGGAAGTCCTCGCTCCTGCAAGAGTAATTTTAGCTAGTATGTTGGCTGAAGGCAATTGAATGAAGATTGATTGTTAGGCTTTGAAAAATATCGATTAAAGAGACATTGTGATTATTCAGCGTATTGTTACATTCAATACGTTTAGATCGATTGCTTAGAGATGATGTAATGCAAATGTTGAACGTTAAAGATTGTCAGTGCTTTGATGTATTTAGCGTTAATATACGGTTTTCAATCTTTATGAATGATATTGTGGATTTATTTGGTTAGATCGAATGATGTGAAAATGGTAAGTGAGGAATTATGAAGACTATCTTGGATTATTTCCGCAAGCTCATTGATGTTAGGCACCCTCAAAAACGGAATGATGTTAAAGATAAGCAAATGAATGTTGCAACTGCCTATGATGTTGTAGATATAGTCGGTGTAGCTATAGATTTTGAAATGTCTATAAGTGCTTATGGTATCAATCTTATTACAAGCTTTGAGGATTTAAAGCTACATGCCTATGACGATGGCGTTGGTGTGTGGTCTATTGGATTTGGCACCACAGTTTATCCAACTGGTGTTCGAGTTAAGCAAGGGGATCGTTGTACATTAGAGCAAGCAAAGTCTTTTTTTCAACATGATTTAAAGCGCTTTGAGAAAGCTATAAATGAAGCGGTAAAGGTTCCAATTTCTCAAAATCAGTTCGATGCACTGGTTTCATTAGCATATAACATCGGCAGCAATGCTTTTAAAAATTCGACATTGTTAAAGTATTTGAATGCACTCGCTTACCAAGATGCGGCAGACCAGTTTTTGGTTTGGAATAAAGGTGGTGGCAAAGTGCTTAAAGGACTAGTTCGCCGTCGGGAGGCTGAGAGGGTGTTGTTTTTAAGAAAATGATCAAGCCTTGTACATGGATCAAAACTTGTAATTTCTTACAGAAATATATACTACATTACCATCTATCTGATTTTATTAACCTCTTCTATTAAATAGTTATAATGCAAAAAATAAACAACAAGAAAATTTAGTCATAGAAAATAAATATAGATATTTGAAGAATTTTTTGGTTCAAAAAAGCATTTAAAGAAGCATTAAATCAATGTTTTCTTTAAATTAACTAAAGAATTTAGGGGCTTATGTTAGTTTTAAAACATAAGAAAGGGAACAGAATGGGGAATAAATGCGTTAAATGTAATAACTGCGCAAATGTTGGGTGGTCAAAAAGACGTGGGAATATTTTTATCACGATTTTGTTTACAATATCCTTTGTAATACCAGCTATGGTTTATGAAGTTTGGCGTACCATTGGATTAGGGACGTGTTCTAAATGTGGTTCTGAATTCATTACCACCTCAAATCTATGTAATCCCGCAGATAGGAATCGTAAATTTGATACAACAGCACTTTACATTCTCACAGTTGGCTTTGTAATCTGGCTTTTACTTATTTTATACCTATTAAAATAAGTAAAAATTAGAATTGAACTCTGTAGTATATAGCCCTCAATTGAGGGCTTTATATATTAAACATTAGGGTGTTGTTACTTTCATCAATACCACACCGAATACGATAGATGCTGCAGCTAATAGGCGTAAAAAACCCATAGGTTCATGTAAGAAGAATATTCCAATCAGAAAGGCACCAACAGCTCCGATTCCGACCCAAATCGTATAAGCAGTGCCTAAGGGCAAGGTCTTCATAGCGACGGCCAGTAAACCGAAGCTTAAAATCATGAATACAATGGTAATAATGCTGGGGGTAAGCTTGGTAAAACCATCAGACATTTTCATCGAATATGCCCATACGATTTCAAAAATACCAGCTAAAATTAAATAAGCCCAAGCCATTTCGACACCTCATTAATAATATTTTTTAGGTCGTCCCAAAGCTTGAAAATTGATCAAAGAGGTCGTCCTCTTCGCAATATATATAAGCACTAATGGGTAATTCATTCAATTTCTTTTTGTTAAATTTTATTCCGATTGGTAAAATTAAGCTGGAGAGGGTACTTTTAGGTATTTAATTTCAATGAATAATTTATTCATTCATGAAACATATGTTTGTACATCATATTCAGGTTCACCAGCTAAAACAGAAACAAATTTCTCAACGGTTTCAGCAGTCAGCAGGTAAGGATTGAATTCTTCTAGATGGTACTTCATGAAAAAGTCTGAAATGTTCTGGTTGACTGGTGAAAACTTCATAGACCATTGTGAAAAAAATTGATTCTCACATTCAGTGTAATAGAGAATTTCACAATTGATATGGCGTTTATCTTTCACAATCTTGTTATAAAACAAATCATCGATAATACTCTTTTGACCTTCTAAGCATTGTACAAAATAGCCATGGCCATAATATAAGACGCCTTTTATATCATTGCGATAATTGAAATCTACAGCCTCATCGAGGATTGTAATCAAATCTTTTTTTAAATTTGAATCAATATTCTTAATTTTGCTTACGTATAAAAGTCTTACAGACTCCATTCGATATGCTCATTTTTCAGGAGTAATGTTTTGTTATATAGAAAAAACAATCATTTGTATACTTTAGTCTGTAACGAGAGGGATCTGATCCAGTTTCATATTTTCGATGAACATTTTTTCAAAATTAAAATATTCTGTGAACTATGGCTGAGCTATCTACATGGAATTATTGATAAAATGTGATATTTATCACATGTTTTAGGAGTGCGTATTAAATTTTTAACTAAATTGAATAATGATTTAAGATTTTGATTTTTAAAATAAAAAAATAATTGCAATATTTTTCGTTACAACCATTTTGTCGACAAGTTCTGATCAATTTTGCCATATTGCGTTTGCGAAACTTAGCAGAGGTATTTGTATATGGTGTCATTTTTGTTTATAGGTCTGATCATTACGATCTTACTAACACCAGGCCCAACGAATACATTATTGGCCTCGTCTGGAATCCAAACGGGTATTAAAGGTTCACTGAAATTGATTCCTGCGGAGGTGATCGGTTATTTTATTGCCATTACAACTTGGGGCTTTTTACTTGAGTCTGTTTCACACTATGTACCTTGGCTGCCACCGTTAATTAAATTATTCAGCGCAACATTTATTATCTATTTGGCCATTAAGCTATGGATTACGTCAACAAAAGACTTAGATTTGGATCAACCTTTGATTACCTCTAAGGCTTTGTTTGTAGCAACCTTACTTAATCCTAAAGCTTTATTATTTGCTTCAGCTATTTTTCCACACACTGCTTGGCTCAACCTACATGAATACGTTGTTCACATGGGAACGTTCCTAGCACTGATCACTCCAATTGCTTTTTTATGGATTGCATTTGGATCTATTTTAATTTCCAACAAAATCTCTTGGCTGAATCAACGCAACTTACAACGTTCAGCAGCATTTGTTTTAACTTTCTTTGCGATGCCGTTGGCTTATTCCGCAATTTCATCGTTCTAAATTTTCGTTTCACTGTTGTATTTAAAATTTAAAAAATTGGAGTTTTTAATGAACACTATAAAAATTAAGGTAAAGGATCAATTTGAGGCCGAGAAGATCGCGACAGCTAAAGTAAAAGCTGTCAATGATCAAGAAATTCCCTTCTTTAAACGGATTGAACATATCGAAGTTGAAGGAGAGATTCTTCTTCCAAATATAGATTTACTTTTTGAAAACCCAAAAGATGGCAGTATTTATCGATATGTAGAGGCTGTTTAGGCTTTCATTACTTGAAGATATTGACCCACGCTTTGGCGTGGGTTTTTATATTGCCTATTTTACAATAGAAAAACTCTAGTTGTACCCATTTATCTGTTTTTACTAATTAATTTAATAAAAAATGTATACTGAATGTTCTATTATAAAAAGGATATAGCATATGAAAAAAATAATTTTTAGGAACATTTATTAGTGTGATGATTACGGGGAGTAGTTTTGCTGCTTGTACTTATGATTTAAATGCAACACAGGTGCAGCTATCACAAATTGATTCAACCATGACTAGGTTTCCTAATATACTAGGTGCGAAAGCGAGTTTTAATGTAGACGCAAGCAGTAGAGTGAAATCTTATATGGTCATGAGTAATGCTTTCGCGAATAATAAAATTAGTTATCCAAATCTTACTTTTCAAGATGTGCCTGGAGACAAGATAATTTCTGCTGGTGGTACAGTTGCTTTTGAAATCAAGTTAAAAATTCCAACTTTTGTTCTACCCTCAGGTGAAACCATAACTTTTTTCCCAATTCAGATTGCTGCAACTAATTGTAATCAGAATGTCTTCAATATCGCTTTAATTCATGTGAATGGTCAGCCCACAAACTCCAACAATAATATTCTGCTTTTGATTAATGGTGGCACACAGTCATCTGGTGTGTTGACCTTAAAACCTGAAAATACTGTTGATGGTTATCAGACTTTCGGTTTTTATGTGAATCAAAATAGTAAACAGATTGGATATATTTTTAATGGAGTAAACAAAGGTTATATCACAGGATACGATAGCAATGGTTCTACTTTATCGTTTATGGCAGGTGGGGGTACTGGAGCTATCGCGACATCAGCATCTGTTGTTGGACAAAATTTATCTATAGAGTTTATTACTGACCATACAAAACTTTCAAATACTTACCCTTCAGGTACAAAGGATATCTGTGGAACAGCACTTTAGTAATAAACCTCCTACGGGAGGCTTCTGATTAATATCTACTAATTTATTGAAAGTCTATTTAGGTCTTCTAGATTAGAATCACTAAGACTTTAAAGCTATCCAAACTGTTTAATAAGAATAGTAATGTATTGTAGACTCCAAACAATTGTAGTTTGGCTTTGTCTTATGACCTATGTTGCACTTGCCTTGATTGGCGTTCTTTCAGGCTTGATTAGTGGAGTAGTGGGTACAGGATCATCGATCATTTTATTACCTATTCTTGCTTATATTTTTGGTGCAAAGCTTGCTGTTCCAATTATGGCAATTGCCTCAATCATGGGGAATATTTCTCGTGTTGTGATGTGGCGTAAAGAACTCAATGTAAAGGCCTTTTTATTGTTTGTGAGTCTCGGTATTCCCGCAACAGTATTGGGAGCCAATACGCTTTGGGTAATGTCACCATTTCTTTCTAATCTATGCATTGGGTTGTTTTTCTTATGTCTTATTCCGATTAGGCATTATGCGAAATATCGTAACTTCACCTTGAATGCTTGGCAAATGGTGATTGCAGGTGGCGTACTTGGATACATTACCGGTGTTGTTTTTTCAACGGGTCCTTTATTACTGCCAATTTTTAATGGATTTGGCCTGATAAAAGGAGCACTTTTGGCAACTGAGGCAGCAGCATCTTTTGCTATCTATTTGACAAAGAGTATAACTTTCGGTGCATTAGGCGTTTTACAGCAAAATATCTTAATTGCAGGAATTGCAGTAGGATCTTCTTTAATCGTTGGTAATTATATTGGTAAAACCTTTGTATTAAAAATGTCTGATCGAACCTTTAACCTTATGCTCGATGCTATGTTGTTGGTCGCTGGTTGTTCAATGCTGTTCTCAATTTTTTACACTAGTGTTTGAACTTAGTCATAGCTGCCATAGTTGATAAATATTAGTCATGAGACATTCAGAGTGTTATTTTCTAAATTATGTGATTTATATAGTCGTTGGTGGTATTCATGACAAAATTATTAGTCATATATGTAGTGGGGTATAAATCCAATGCGTTTCTCCTTGCGATTGTTAACTCTGACGATATTGAAACGAATAATAAATAATTCAAACCAATAGACTAGGTTGCTTTCTAAGCATAAGGAGAATGCTATCCCAAGCGAACTGAATATTGTTGACGCACTGATTGTTGTCGATGTACAGAATGCTTTTGTATCTGGTACCGATGCTGTACCTGCATCAAAACAACTAATTGAATCAATCAGTATTTTACTTGCCAAAGCGAGATTAGCTCATGCACCCGTGATCTTCCTGCAAAATGATGGAGATATAGGGGCTTTAGATGAACCATACAAAGTGGGTTGGGAGCTATTTTTTCCGCCACAATCTCATGAATGTATCATGAGAAAAAATCAAGATAATGGTTTTAGTGGAACCCCACTTCAGCAGATATTGCACGATCACGAGATCAAGTCTTTCGCAATATGTGGTGTTCTATCCGAGATGTGTGTTGCTGCAACAGCACGTTCAGCATTAGAGCTTGGCTATGCTGTATTGTTAGCACATGATGCCCATGCAACATATGACATACCCGCAGGACCAGGATCAAATGGTGTGCCTGCAGCTATGGCCGCCAGAGCAGCAGAATGGTCCCTTGGTGATGAAATTAGGATCTGTGCATCGGTGAATGAGGTGGTTTTTAAGAGAGTCTGATATATAAAATTTATAAATAACAAATTTTATAAGTTTTAAAAAACCGCTCAATTGAGCGGTTTTAATGTTTGCAAAAGAATTTTTACACTAAAACTTTGTTATTTCAGCGTAATTTTACTCCACGATTCATACAATTTAACGGCTGCCGAGAAGTCACTATCGGGTTCAGCTGTGAGATTTGCCGCCTGAATCAAACTTTGCGTTAACGATAGAATCGGAGCGGGTAGTTTCGCGTCCTTAACTAAATCAAGTGCAATACCTGTATCTTTCGCAAGTAATGGGAGTCCAAAAGTCACAGGAAATTCACGACTAAGAACACGCTGCGGAAAAATGGTTTCTGTAACTAAACTTTTACCGCTTGATGCATTGATACAATTTAGGGCTGCATCCAAATTAACACCATGCGCTTTTAAGGTACTAAACCCTTCGGCAACAGACCATAAATTCACAGCCAGTAGCATATTATTGATGGCTTTTACCGCAAAGCCAGCACCAGATTCACCGACATGCTGAATCAATTTACCGACTGCTGCCATTGCAGGATAAGCACGTTCAAATGCGTTGATATCACCGCCCACCATGACTGTTAAGGTTGCATTTTCAGCACCAATGGTTTGACCACTAACAGGTGCATCTAAAAAGTCCACATTTTTAGCTTTCAATTTCTCTGCCAGACGGCGTGCCGCTTCAGGCACACCACTGGTACAGTCAATCCAGATCGAACCTGATTTGATTTCCACACCTTCAATTAATGCTGCAACATCATCGCTGGTCGGTAAACAAGAAAAGATAATATCAGCCTGTACCGCTTGAGCAAGTTCAACGGCTTGAGTTCCATATTCTGTTGCATGTTGTTCTGCTTTACTAAAATTTCGATTCCAGACATAAACATTTTCGAAATATTTAGGAAGATGCGCTGCCATACGATAGCCCATAGCGCCTAAACCAATGAATGCAACAGATTGAGTCATACTTTACCTTTTAATTTGCGTCGATCGTTCGGCTAACCATGTCGCCAGCGTTGGCCAGAACTCAATGGAACTGTTTTGACTGGACATTAAACCTAAGTGCCCACCAGGGATAAGAGTAAACGTGACATCTTGGCTGCTTGTCAACTGGGTCAGAGGGAATGCGGACTCAGAAGTGACCAGTTGATCGCCTTTACCTGCGCCAACAAATAGAGAACAATTGATGTTCTTGAGTTCAATGGTTTTGTTTTTCAGTTGAATTGCGCCATTTTTTAATGGGTTCTGCAACCAGACATTAAATAGCATATCTTGATTTACACCACCCGGATAATCAATCATGTTATTTAAGAAGTGACTCAGCGTTGCATCTTCTTGTACCAGTTTTAGATTATCCAAATTTTTCAGTAGTTGAATGTTGCCATCAATCCAGCCTTTAGGATCTAACAACTTGAATCCAAGCGAGTTTAGGAAGCCTGGTGAATGAATCATTAACTTCGGTAAACGATTATAGATGTAATCTTTAATAGTGGGGTTGCGGTTAGCCAGATAAGCCAAAGTTTTATAAAGTTTGCCAATATAACCCGAAGCATAGCTGTCGATCGGACTACCTAACACCACCAAGTTTTTGACAACACTCGGCTGATGGCGTGCAGTGTAAAGGGTGACGAAAATTCCCGCCATACTCCAGCCATGCAGCGAAATTTTTTCAGATTTGGAGTGTTGTTGAATTGCTTCAATACATTTAGGTATAAAGTTATCAATAAAAGATAGAAAGTTAATTTGGTAGTTTTTATAAGTCAGTTTACCCCAATCAATCAGATACACATCAAAACCACTGTCTTGAAAATGTTTCACCAATGAACGATAAGGATATAAATCATAGATATCCATATTAATGGCCAACGGTGCAACGAATACTAACGGTTCTTTATAGCGTTTGTTCTCTGACGCATAGAAACGGACGCGAGTTTGTTTAAATTGAGCAATCACTTGATATGGCGTCGATTGAGACAAAACCAGTTTGTCGGCATCGAAAACACGCATAGCCAGATGTTTAAAATTTATTTTTTGCTGTTCCACAAGCGATTTCATCTTAGAAAGTCTCATCATGAGTCAAGATTGCACGAAGTCTAAGCGATAATTTCATCTTACGCCTTGACCTTAAATACCTTAGGCGCTCAAAATATTGGCACATTTCGACATTATGATCATAAGGCATACAGAACGATGAATCCAAGCGATGATTTAGAATACCAATTAGAAACACTGGCAATTCGCACAGGGCATGATCGTACCTCTGAAGGTGAGCATAGTGAGCCAATCTTTCTAACCTCGTCATTTGTGTGTGAAAGTGCGGCTGATGCTGCTGCCAAATTCTCAGGGCAAATTGCTGGCAATACCTACTCACGTTATACCAATCCAACGGTACAAGCTTTTGAAAAGCGCTTGGCTATTTTGGATGGCGCAGAACGTGCAGTCGCGACCAGTTCAGGTATGGCTGCAGTACATGCAATGTGTATGGCTTATTTAAAAGCGGGTGACCATGTGATCTGTTCTCGTGCGGTATTTGGTTCAATCATTGCTTTATTTGAAAAATATGTAGCGAAATTTGCAGTTGAAGTGACTTTTGTCGATTTAGATGATCTTGAAGGCTGGAAACAGGCGATTCGTCCAAACACGCGTATTCTATTTATTGAAACGCCGTCTAATCCTTTGGCACAAGTGGGTGATATGCAGGCCATTGCTGATATCGCCCATGCCAATGGCGCTTTATTTGCGGTCGATAACTGCTTCTGTACGCCAGTATTACAGCAACCGATTAAGTTTGGTGCCGATTTAGTACTTTATTCAGCAACTAAATATATCGATGGCCAAGGTCGTGCCTTGGGTGGTGCGGTAGTTGGGAAAAATGATCTACTCGAAGAAGTCAATGGTGTGATTCGTACTTTGGGTAACTCGATGAGCCCATTCAATGCATGGATTTTCTTGAAAGGCTTGGAAACACTGAGCATTCGTATGAAAGCGCATTGTGAAAGTGCACAAAAATTGGCGGAATGGTTACATCAGCACGAAAAAGTTGAAAAAGTGTATTACGCAGGTTTGGTCGATCATCCTGGACATGAGTTGGCGAAAAAACAACAAAAAGGTTTTGGTGGTGTTGTATCTTTTGTGGTGAAAGGCCAGCGTGAAGGTGCTTGGACTGTGATCGATAATACTCGTTTCTTGTCGATTACCAGTAATCTAGGTGATGTTAAGTCAACAATTACGCATCCAGCAACGACCTCGCATGGTAGAATGTCGGCCGAAGCTAAACAAGCTGCAGGAATTGAAGAAGGTTTGATTCGTGTGTCTGTTGGTTTAGAAGACATTGATGATATTATTCGCGACATATCACGCGGTTTAGATTTAATTTAACGAGAGAAACTTATGAACATTAATATGCTCATGCAGCAAGCTCAGCGCATGCAAAAAGATATGGAATCAAATCTTAAAAAAGCCAAAGAAGAGCTTGCAAAAACTGAAGTTCATGCGGAAGCTGGCGGTGGTTTAGTTAAAGTAACCATGACTTGCCGTAATGTGGTTAAGCGTATCGAAATTAGTCCTGATTTATTACAAGACGAAGCAGATATGATTGAAGATTTGATTGCTGCTGCGATGAATGATGCCGCACGTCAAGCAGAAGCCATTTCTGAAGAGAAGTTAAAAGGTGCGAACACCGGTATGGGCTTACCACCTGGCTTATCTGGTTTATTTTAAATCCCTCCCAATCTCCCTTTTTAAAAGGGAGGCGGACCCCTCTTTAATAAAGAGGGGTTAGGGGAGATTATGAGAGTTGATTTGTGTTTAGTGAACGATTTGAACAATTAGTTCAAGCATTACGTATATTGCCAAGTGTTGGTCCCAAATCAGCACAGCGTATGGCATTACATTTGTTAATGAAAAACCGCGAAGGTGCATTTGCGCTTTCTCATGCTTTACATGAAGCATCTAGCCATATTCATGAGTGTCATATTTGTCACTCATTAACAGAAAATGAAATCTGTGATATTTGTGCCTCAGTAGAGCGCGATGAACAATTGTTATGCGTGGTTGAATCGCCAGCCGATGTGATGGCAATCGAGCAGAGCGGCAGTTTTCGTGGGAAGTACCATGTTCTCGGTGGACACCTTTCTCCATTGGATGGTATCGGCCCAGAAGAGATAGGAATTCCATACTTGATTCAGCGGCTCAGTGCAGGACAGATTCAAGAGGTGATTTTAGCCACTAATGCGACGGTGGAAGGACAAGCGACTGCACATTATTTAGTTGAAGCAACTAAGCATTTGCCGATTCACATGACCCGAATTGCGCAAGGTGTGCCACAAGGTGGTGAACTGGAATATGTAGATAGTCATACCTTAAGTCAAGCTGTACATAACCGTATGCGAATGAAATAACGGGGTTCATTCGCATTTTTATATATTTATATTAAATTCATGCTGTTAATTTAAACAAATAATTAAATTTTACATTTTGTCTAACATTATCGTAGATCTATTTATTGTGATTTGTGGCACTATTGACGGGCGAAAAGGATTTTCGTTTTTTGATGAATGGAAGAGGAGTAATTTCATGTCTTGCATGTGGAATACCAATTAATTTTTTTGTATTTTTCAGTTGAGCAATGACTGACATTGGGCAGTTTTATTGCACATGGTTCTTTATTATTTTACTTGAGCACACATGTTTCAGTTTATCCAACAGCAACAAGATTTAGCTGTTCTCCTCAAGCAGATGGAACAGTGTTCTGTCTACGCCCTTGATACCGAGTTTATTAAGGTCGATACCTTATATCCTAAACTTGGTGTTTGCCAAATCAATTTAAATGGTCAAATTCTGTTGCTTGATGGTACCGCGTTGGATCTCAGCAATTTTTGGCCGAAAATTTTTGCGGCTCAACAAAATATTTTTCATGCCTGCGGCGAAGATATTGATCTGATCTATCATTATGCTGACCAAAAACCATTAAATAATGTATTCGACACCCAAGTTGCTTTGGCATTTCTCGGACATGGGCTTCAAGTCAGTTATCAAAATGCGCTTAAAACCTGTTTGAATATTGAGATCGAAAAAGATCAGACTCGTTCGGACTGGCTTGCTCGGCCATTGACCCAAGAGCAAATGTGCTATGCGGCAAATGATGTGATCTATTTAAGCAAACTTGCAGATGCGCTAAAAACAGATCTGAAAGCAAAAGGGCTGTATCAATACGTATTGGAAGATTGTCAAAATCTCACCAAAGAGATTGCCATGGAAACACCACTGGCAGAGTTGTACACCGATATCGGTAATTATCGCCATTCACGCCGTGAATTGATGCAGTTGCAACAACTCAGTATTTGGCGAGAGCAGATTACCAAAGCACTGAATCAGCCGCGTAGCTTTATTCTTAGAAACTCCACCATGATTGATTTGGTGGAAAAGAATCCACGTAATAATTTTCAGTTGGCACGTATAAAAGATATTCGCCCGCATATTGTACGCGAACATGGCAAAATGATTCTTGATTTACTCAAGTTCTTACCGCCAGAGGAAGAATGGCCATTGCGCATGGTTAAACCAATCAAAAGTAATTCTAAAGAAGTTGCACCTAAAATTGATGCGTTGATTGAAAGTGTGGTTTTAGAAACTGGGATACCGAAAGAAGTATTACTACGTAAGAAATGGATGAATGCGATCTATGAACATGTGGTCTTTCATTTAGATGAGCAGTCTTTACCGAGTTATTTAATGGGTTGGCGCTATGACATTCTGACGCAACCATTGATTGCGTTATTAAAAGAAGATATTGAATATCTTTCCACACAAATGAAAGTGGTACGATAAACAGGAAAGAGTGAATCAATGATTCGCTCTTTTTTTTATTTTGACGCATTGTTTTGTCTTTTCGTTTTGTACTTGCCATTTAAAGAGCGCAAAAACACGACTCCAGCGTTAACAATCCTTAATGTATCCATTTTTATTTTCATGTATGCTGTCTTTGATTGTTAATAGATGTGAGTAAACATGCACTGCGATATTTATAGATCGAGCAAAAAAGATGAAATGTATATGTATATTGCTCGTCCAAATTATCCTGATGACAAGGAACAAGAAAACCCATTTGAAGGTGTTCCAGAAACAGTTCTACAAGCATTTGGCAAAGCCACCTTTGTCATGCATTTAGAGCTTCATAATGAGCGTAAACTTGCACGTGCTAACGTTTTACATGTGTTAGATTCATTAAATACCAAAGGCTTTTTTATTCAGATGCCACCAGAAGGATTAATTAATCCGAATGCGGTAGAACCAGAGGGCTTACGTGGTGCTTGAGACTTTAACAGCGATATGGTCTAACATTCTTTCGGTTCTGGATCAATTTCCAGAAGAAAATGTTGCGATCATTGTTTATGTTACAGGGACACTCATTGCATTGTGGTGCTGGTATCGTTTGATGTCACGCCTACCCAATCCAATTGGTGGCATCCTTTGGATTATTGCCTTTGCAGTTCTTGCGACTCCAACAATTTCAGAAGGTCCAAACTCGGCCTTAGCGCCAGCAATTTTTGGTTTGCTTTTTGGTGTCCTCACCAAAGAACATGTCTTAGTCTGGTCTAACTTATCATTGATTTTATTTGTCATTGGTACGGGGTTACTGATCGGCTTCTGCTGGTCAAAATACACTGCAAATAAAACTGCACGTTCAGTTTAGATACGATGTTAAATATAGAAAAATAAGGTTTTAAAATGTCTGCTGATACACAACACTTCACTGGTACAGATCAATATATTGCGACCGATAGCCTGAAACTTGCAGTGAAAGCTGCTCGTGCCTTACAAAAACCATTATTGGTTAAAGGTGAGCCAGGTACTGGTAAAACACTACTTGCAGAGCAAGTGGCTGAAAGCTTGGGTTTGAAGCTGATTACTTGGCATATCAAATCAACCACCAAAGCGCAGCAAGGTCTGTATGAATATGATGCTGTTTCACGTTTGCGTGATAGCCAGTTAGGTGATGATCGTGTCTACGACATTAAGAACTATATTAAACCCGGTAAATTGTGGGAAGCATTTACCAGCGAAGAGCGTTGTGTATTGTTGATTGATGAAATCGACAAGGCGGATATTGAGTTTCCAAATGACTTATTGCATGAACTCGACAAAATGTCGTTCTATGTTTATGAGACAGGGGAGACCATTACCGCGACACAACGCCCAATCGTGATTATTACCTCGAATAATGAGAAGGAACTACCAGATGCATTCTTGCGTCGTTGTTTCTTCCATTATATTGAGTTCCCTGATGATGCAACCATGCGTGACATCATTGCAGTACATTTCCCGAATATTTCAAATACCTTAGTCAGTGAAGCACTACAGGTCTTCTTTAAATTACGTGAAATCCCGAATTTGAAGAAACCACCTTCAACATCAGAACTCATTGACTGGTTAAGTCTGCTGATGGCAGATGATATGCCAGAAGATGTGTTACGTAATCACGATAAATCGAAAGCGATTCCACCATTGTATGGCGCCTTGATTAAGAATGAACAAGATGTGCAATTGCTTGAACGTTTAGCCTTTATGTCACGCCGCTAAGAGTGTTTAAAAATGTTTGTGCGACTGTTTTACACCTTACGCAAATATGGCGTGCCTGTAACAACACGTGAGCTCATTGATCTTAATCAGGCGGTCGCGTCAGGTCTTGTGTTTGCAGATCAGGAACAGTTCTATCAATTGGCTAAAACTGTTTTAGTCAAAGATGAGCGCTTTTTTGATAAGTTCGATCGTGCCATGAAAGATTATTTTGATGGCATCGAAACTTTTGATTTAGATGAATTGCTAAAACAAGTTCATAAGCTACCCAAAGACTGGTTTGATCTTGAACTATTAGAGAAACATCTTACCCCAGAGCAACGTGAAGAGTTGCAAAAAGCAGGTTCTCTTGAAGAGCTGATGAAAATGCTGGAAGAACGTTTACGTGAACAGCATAAAAAACATCAGGGTGGCAATCGCATGATTGGCACTGGAGGAACTTCACCTTTTGGTGCGTTTGGTGATCATCCAGAAGGTGTTCGTATTGGTGGACCAGGGCGTAAACGTTCGGCGGTTAAAGTTTGGGAACAACGTAAATACCAAAATCTAGATGATGATCAGGTTTTGGGAACCCGTCAGATGCAAATTGCTTTACGCCGTTTGCGTAAATTTGCACGTCAAGGCGCTGCTGAAGAGCTGGATGTCGATGGCACCATTCGTGAGACAGCCAAACAAGGGATTTTGGATGTACAGTTGGTCCCTGAGCGTCGTAACCGCATTAAAGTGCTCATGCTGTTTGATGTCGGTGGTTCAATGGATGCGTATATTGCGGAATGTGAAAAACTATTCAGCGCAGCCAAATCAGAATTTAAAACTCTCGAATATTTCTATTTCCATAACTGTCTGTATGACTATGTCTGGAAAGATAACCATCGCCGTAGCTCAACACGTATGAATACGTGGGATCTGTTCCATACTTATGGACGTGATTATCGTGTCATCGTGGTTGGTGATGCCAGCATGGCGCCGTATGAGTTAAAGTCTGCGGGTGGTTCAGTTGAATATATGAATGAAGAATCAGGAGAAGTTTGGCTCAGACGTTTACGTCAGCATTTTGATAAAACCGCGTGGTTGAACCCTGAAACGGAAGGTTATTGGCATTACACTCAAACCATTAACTGGATTAAAGAAATTTTTGAAGATCATATGTTTCCAATGACTTTAAAAGGTCTTGAGGACATGACCCGCTATTTATCACGTTAAATTTTATATAAAGACTTTATAAGAACAGGAAAATATATGGAACATCAAATTAATGGCGTTGCTTTGCCGAATGAAGCCGGTTTCTTTGGCAGTTTTGGTGGTCAGTTCATTCCACCACATTTAAAAGAAGCAATGGATGAAATTAATGCGGCCTATGAAGAGATTCGTCATACCGCTGAATTTCAGGATGAGCTGAATGACTTATTCAAAAACTATGTTGGCCGTCCAAGTCCGTTGTTCCATGCCAAGCGTTTGTCTGATCAATTGGGCGGTGCACAGATTTATCTCAAACGTGAAGATCTGAACCATACGGGTGCGCATAAGATTAACCATTGTTTGGGTGAAGCGTTGCTTGCCAAATATATGGGAAAGCGCAAAGTCATTGCCGAGACAGGTGCCGGGCAACACGGCGTGGCTTTGGCAACGGCTTGTGCATTGGTCGGTATTCCATGTGAAATCCATATGGGTCAAGTTGATATTGAAAAAGAACATCCGAATGTCGTGAAGATGAAAATCTTGGGTGCGAAACTTGTTGCTGTGACTCAAGGTACGGCGACTTTAAAAGATGCAGTGGATAGCGCTTTTGAAGAATACTTAAAAGATCCTAAAAACTATATCTATGCGATTGGCTCGGTGGTTGGGCCACATCCTTTCCCGAAAATGGTACGGGACTTTCAATCAATTATTGGCAATGAAATCAAAACTCAAGCTAATGAACGCTTTGGAAAGAATCCGGATTATGTAGTTGCTTGTATCGGTGGTGGCTCAAATGCGATTGGTGCATTCACTGCATTTTTAAATACGCCTGAAGTCCAATTAGTTGGTGTAGAACCTGCGGGTCATGGCTTGGATACAGATAAACATTCAGCCACTTTGACTTTAGGAAAGCCGGGACAGATTCATGGTATGGCGTGCTATGTGCTGGAAGATGATAACGGTGAGCCATTGCCAGTGCATTCCATTGCTTCGGGCTTGGATTATCCGGGTGTCGGGCCACAACATAGTTTCCTGAAAGAGCTTGGTCGTGTGCAATATGAAACGGCGACGGATCAGGAATGTTTGGATGCCTTTATGACGCTTTCACGTGTTGAAGGTATTGTTCCTGCTTTGGAAAGTTCGCATGCGGTGGCTTGGGCGTTACGCGAAGCGCCTAAGTTGGATAAAGGTATTAAGATCGTGGTCAATCTTTCTGGACGTGGCGATAAAGACTCGGATTATGTGGCAGAAAAGCTAGGCCTATAAGTTCTTGTTGAATATCTCAAGGTTAATAGACCGCTTTGTGTAGAGAGGCGGTTTTTTTATTGTTAAATCAACCTTAATCCCGTTAGAATAAAGCGTTTTGCAATTAGCACTTTTGGAGACGCCTAAGTGGAGCGACCTACAATCAGCCCTGAACATTTACAAGAAGCGGCTGAAAACCTAGTAACCATTCGAGATTTTGTTCGTTTTGGGGTAACCGCAATGCGTCAATATGACGCGCACTTAGGTCAAGGTACTCAAGATTATTTTGCAGAGAGTTCTGCATTGGTACTACAAACACTATCACTGGAGTGGAAAGCAGATGCTGAAATTCTGGATGCCAAACTTTTACCAAGTGAAAAAGCAGAATTCCTCAGTTTGCTAGAACGTCGTATCAATGATCGTATTCCAACGTCATATTTATTGAACTTGGCCTATTTCTTCAATAAGCCATTCTATGTAGATGAGCGTGTCTTGATTCCACGTTCACCGATTGCTGAGTTGATTGAACAACGTTTTGCGCCGTACTGCCTAGATGAAAATGGGCGTATGCTGGAAGCATTAAATAACTTGCCTGAAAATAACAATCCAAAAACACCACAACGTATTTTAGATATGTGTACGGGTTCGGGTTGTATTGCGATTGCGTTAGCTTATGCATATCCAGAATCAGAAGTTGATGCGACTGACATTTCAAAAGAAGCGCTGGAAGTGGCTTCAATCAACACAGAGCACCACGACAAGCAGTACCAAGTGGCATTGCTTGAATCAGACTTATTCTCAAAAATTCCTGCTGAAAATCAATATGACTTGATCGTCAGTAATCCACCGTATGTGGATGCAGAAGATATGGCGGATTTACCAGAAGAATTCTTACATGAACCTGAGCTTGCACTGGCTGCGGGTCAAGATGGCTTAGATTTAGTCCGTAAAATGTTAGCCCAAGCTGCTGATTATTTAACTGAAGATGGCTTGATTGTGATTGAAGTTGGTAATTCTGAATGGGCAATGCGTCAGAACTTCAATACAGTTGACTTCCATTGGCTCACTTTCCAAAAAGGCGGTTCTGGTATTTTTGCTTTAACTGCTGAACAATGCCGCCGTTATAAAGAAGTCTTTCAGCAATCAGTTCAAAACTAAGGGGTTAAAGCATGGCAGGGAATAGTATTGGGCAACTGTTTCGAGTAACAACCTGTGGCGAGTCACATGGTGCGGGCTTGATGGCGATTGTCGATGGTGTGCCGCCTGGTCTTGAGCTTTGTGAAGCAGATTTGCAAAAAGACTTAGATCGCCGTAAACCGGGAACATCGAAGTTTGCAACGCAACGTAAAGAACCAGATCAAGTTGAGATTATCTCAGGTGTTTTCGAAGGTAAAACCACAGGCACATCGATTGGTTTATTGATCCGTAATACGGATCAGAAATCAAAAGACTACGGCAATATCGCTCAAACTTTCCGTCCAGGCCATGCGGATTACACTTATACGCAAAAATACGGTTTCCGTGACTATCGTGGTGGCGGTCGTTCGAGCGCTCGTGAAACGGCGATGCGTGTTGCGGCGGGTGCAATTGCCAAGAAATATCTTGCTGAAAAATTTGGTATTGATATTCGTGGACATGTCACACAAATCGGCAATGAAGTAGCAGAAAAACTGGATTGGGCTGAAGTGCCAAATAACCCATTTTTCTGTGGCGATGTGGATGCGGTTCCTCGCTTTGAACAATTAGTCACTGCGTTACGTGAGCAAGGTACCAGCTGTGGCGCCAAGCTTGAAATCATTGCTGAAAGAGTACCTGTCGGTTGGGGTGAGCCTGTATTTGATCGTTTAGATGCTGATATTGCCCACGCCATGATGAGCATCAATGCAGTTAAAGGTGTTGAAATTGGTGATGGTTTTGCAGTCGCAGGACAATTTGGCCATGAAACACGTGATGAACTCACTACCGATGGCTTCCTTGCCAATCATGCAGGTGGTATCTTAGGTGGGATTTCAAGTGGTCAAAACATTCGCGTGGCGATTGCACTGAAACCAACCGCAAGTATTACCACACCGGGTAAAACGATTTCGATTGAGCGAGAAAATACCGACGTATTGACTAAAGGTCGTCATGATCCATGTGTCGGTGTACGTGCAACACCAATTGCTGAAGCAATGTTGGCGATCGTGTTAATGGATCATTTTTTAAGACATCGTGCACAAAATGCAGATGTGATTCCACCATTTGAACCAATCGAACCTTAATAAAAATATTAAGCCGCACATATAATTTATTATATCTGCGGCTTACATCACATTTTAAAGTGCTTTAATTAAATATTAGTTTAATATTCATTTAATAATAATGAATCAATTATAAAGCTTCAGAAATCATATTATCTGATGTTGCAATATGATATTGATTACGACCATTACTTTTTGCGATATATAATGCATGATCTGCTTGTGCAACAAACTCAGAAAGACTGTCACCTACACAGGGAACCATTGTTGCAACGCCTACGCTAATGGTCACATGTTTTGAAACATTGCTACGTGGGTGCAAAATTCCAATATTACGGACTAACTCCATCAGTCTTTGTACCTGAGTAATGGCTTGATCACGGTCAGTCATTGAGAAGAGGAGTAGAAACTCTTCACCACCGTAGCGTGCTGCCAGATCACCACTACGCGAGGCGATAGAGCCCAACATAATCGCAATACGTCGCAGGCATTGATCGCCTTGAATATGTCCTAAAGTATCGTTGTAGAGCTTAAAGAAATCGATATCAATCATCATGATGGTAATCGGCATCTCATGGCGTGTTGCTCTTTTCCACTCATTTTCCAAGACTTCGTCTAGGTAGCGTCGATTGGCAAGACCTGTTAAAGCATCTTGTTGGGATAAAATAGACAACTGTTGTGCTTGTCGCATCAATTCTAAACGATTGAGCTCAATCATGCAGTTCTGCAAATAGTTTTCACGGTGCTGGCGGTCAGTTGCATAAGCAAGTGCCATACCCAGAAAACTACTGAAGGTATAAGTACGGTTGAGGAAGGTCCAGTCAATAGCACCGCTAAACCATGTACTCGCCGCAATACCAATTAATCCGCCGACCCAACCAGCAATGATGGCTGTGTAGAAACGCATTCCTACAAAAGCATAGATGATGACAACTGCATACATCATTGCAGCATGGAACAAAACATTATTTTGCCCTTGCTCTAATACGTTAATGATGGTGAAAGAGATTGCTACCGCACCTGTTGAGCCGATACAAACATAGTAATCGAACCACTTATTCATGCTTGGCAGGAACGAAAGTAACCATGCGAATGTAATGATGATACCCACCCAACCGTAGGTTGCCATCCAAGTAATACGTAGGTCTGTAGGTAAAACCTGATAAATACCGAAGCTTAGAAATAGATATAAACCTAAAATAATAGGGGCGCGATAGCGGAACTCATGCGCAGCCTCATTTCTGTACTGATCTCGATAGATCACTTCTAATTCTTTAGGAAACCAAACTAAATTTAGCCCGCGAGAAATTAACAAGTCGATTTGTTCTTGTCCCAAAATATTGGAAGCTTTCAACTTCATCTTATCTCTCACCACTCCCAAATGTTGTTATAAATGTCAAAATAGGGATTATTTTTTTACTACGTTACACTGATTTAAATAGAATGTGTATTAGATTATAAAAAAATATTAATTTTTATATAAGGGGCATTGCCTAATATAATGATTCAAGTTTAAATTAGATTCAAGAAATAAAAACTGTTACAAACTAAATCACAAACGATTGTATCTTTACGGTATTAGGATACAATTTATAAAAAAGCAGCAATCATCGAAGATGATTGGATTAAGTCATACGAAATAGGATGCATCGCAATGACTGCTATGAATCAATATGGAACAAAATTAGAAATTACACCCCATTCGGGTTGGGCGCAACGATTCTGGGATGAATTATTACCCTCAAAAGAACGAGTGAGTAAACATCCGTTATTCTTAGATATGGCCAATGGCTGTTTAAGCCTTGAATGCTTTCGTTCAGCCTTACTGAATTTTTATCCACTCGTCGCGCATTTTCCTTCCTATATGGCAGGATCGCTAGCGAAAGCGACTGCTTTTTCACTGGATGGAGTAACGGAAACCCGAGACTGGTTGATTCAAAACATTAAGGTTGAGGAGCGGCATTTAAACTGGTATCAGGACTGGGCGGGGGGCTTTGGTCTAACAGTTGAAATGTTGAATAGTGTGAAGCCACCTGTTGCAATGAATGCGGTGAATCACTTCTTGTGGGATGTTAATTTTCGTGGAAGTCTAGCAGAGAGTATTGCAGCGACTAATCTCGCGATTGAATGGGCGACAGGAGATTGGACCATTCAGGTGTATAAAGGGATTCAGACCTACACACAACATCCCGAAGTCAATATTAATAAACGCTCGTTGGCATGGTTAAGAGCACATGCACATTATGATGATCTGCATCCATATGAGGCAATGGAGTTGATCAAACGCTTATGTGATAAAGACCCCGTACAGCAAAGAAAAGCCTTCTTGGCTGCGAAGGAAGGACTTGAATATTATGAGCTTGCCTTAGATGAGTGTTATAAGCTTCAACATAAAAATTAAAGATAAAGAGCCTAGAGCGCATTAAAGATAAGGCTAACGGTTCAGTCAGAGATGATCTAATCTAAAAAACCTCCTCATCTGCAACTGAGGAGGTTTCAATGAGATGAATTAAATCTTAAACCATCGCAGGGTCACTCACAGAGTCTTCACCTGTTTCTACACGACCAGCAAAACGACGATAAAACTTGGCTTCCTGTGTACAGGTCACGGCAAAATCATACCATTGCCAAGCATCTTGCAATTCCCAATGCTGAGTGGCGCTTTGTCCTGCTTTTACGGTTACTTTCAGTGGAGCATCAGTTCGATAAACCACAGGGGTGATCACTAACTCAATCTCTTTAGTGCCTGTATTGTTCAGATCGACATAAACATTACCATTGGCAATATCATAGCAAACACGAATCTCAGGATTGATTTGCAGATCTTGATTACGGTTCAGGTCACCTTTGAAATGTCGATGAAAGCCATTCGGTCCCATCACCCAAAGATCATACAAACCTTGATTATCCTTTTGCACATTCCAGACATCATCTAAGCCTTTTCCTGCCTCTACAATGTAACGGCGCGGTACACGGTTCAGATTCAATTTGTCATAGACATGAAACACAGCACCTTGTGTCCCTGTGTTTGAAAACAGCAGTTTGACTGTTCCATCATTTAGGCAGCGTGCACTGGTATGTAGTTCATAAGGCAGTGCTTTAGAACGGCGAATACCGCTGGCTTGAATGGGCAGCTGTAAATTGGTTGGAATTGGAACATTGGGTAACTTTTGCTGTGAGCTGCGTAATTGATCGGCTTGTTCACGGGTTTGCTTACCGTTTAATGTTGGTAGTACATCTTCATTAGGCGTTTTAAAGTTGAATGCAGAGGTCAGATCTCCACATACAGTACGGCGATAAGGACTGATATTGCTTTCTTTAACGCCAAAACGTTGTTCGAGGAACATCAATACTGAGGTGTGATCAAAGACTTGAGAGTTAACGATACCCCCGCGACTCCAAGGTGAAATCACAAATAAGGGAACGCGAGGACCAGGACCATAAACACCATTATCCTTGTTCGGTTGGCTGCTACTGCCTAGAGGTGCATCATGTACATAGTATTCATGACGCATATCTGCTTGGCTAAGCGTTGATTTACCGGCATAAGTATTATCCGCTTGCAATGTCGGTGCTGATGGCGATGGAACATGGTCAAAATAACCATCATTTTCATCAAAATTGATCAAGAATACAGTTTTGCTCCAAACCTCTGGCACAGCTGTTAAGGCATCCAGTATTTCCTGAATAAACCATGAGCCTTGTACTGGGCTTGATGGTCCCGGATGTTCACAATAAATTGAAGGTGCATTAATCCAAGACACCTGTGGCAATTTTCCAGTTTTAATATCATTTTTGAATGCATCTAGGAATTCTTCAGGTTTATTGCCGGGTAAGGTATTGGCAATGCCTTTATAAAGTGGATTCTTGGCATTATCCGTGGTGGCATCATAGGCTTTATAAGGTAACTTTTGCGCAGTCTTGTTATAAGGACTATTGGGCGCTCCACCACTTGAGACTGGATAACCTGAATCGATATTGGCTTTTCTAAAGCTGCGGAATGCGCCTAACATATTATCGCCCCATTCATCGGGCATATTTTGATAACAAATCCAATTGATCCCAGCTTCTTCTAGGCGTTCAGCATAGGTTTTCCATGTATAACCAACATCAACTGTTTTAGGATCGCCATCAATCCAGTCCCATTCATTATTGACAAATGCTGTACTGGTCGGCACTGCACCATTGGTTCCTGTTAAGTGGAATGAACGATTGGCATCTGTACCAGTATGCATAGAGCAGTGATAAGCATCACAAATGGTAAATGCATTGGCCAATGCAAATTGATAAGGGATTTCCTGTTCCTTGAAATAGCCCATGGCATAGTCAGTTTTATAGGTTGGCCAGTTTGACATACGACCATTGTCCCATGCTTTTTGACTATCCACCCAAGTGTGATTGGTTCCGGGTGCACGTTGGGCATTATTACTTGAGCCATCTAAATGAAATGGTGTTAATAATGCTCCATTACTGCGTTGTTGCTGCCAAACGGTACGTCCATTTTGTAAAGGAATGGTGAAACGATCGGCAAAACCACGAACGCCTTTTAAGGTGCCAAAATAATGGTCAAATGAGCGGTTTTCCTGCATAAGGATCACGACATGCTCAACATCTTGAATGGTGCCTGTTTTATTATTGGCAGGAATGGCTAAGGCTTTTTGAATGCTGGCTGGAAAGGTGGTCAAAGCGGCAGCGCCAAAGCCGGTTTTAAGTGTATTTGCTAAAAATTGACGACGATTAATCACGATATTTTTCCCTATCTAGTTGTTCTTATGCTTATGGCGCACAGCGCATGACTGGTTTTTTGGTTTCATCAGGTTTTGCTGCAGCCTGTTCATCGTTTGAGTCATTACATGCGGTGAGTGCCAATAGAATGGGGAAAACATAAAGACATACCAGCCATCGTTTGGTTTTATTCAACATCTGCTTCATCCATAACAAAGATGTCAACACACTAGACAGACCTTGTGACAACACGGTGTCACCTTTATGACGATTCATTGACGTTTCATATGAAAGTTGGTGTAAAGCACACAAATTGATTACTGTAAAAATTAGTTTTAAAAAATCAATTAACCATCAAGTAGATAGAGATTCAGGCAGAAAACAGGGGTGATCATTCTCTTATTTTTTGTTAAGATGATATTAATGATTCTCATTATCTTTTAAAATGTCTGATCCAATCAATACGCTCTATCGCCAACATCATTCTTGGCTATACCAATGGCTTAAACGACGTCTCAATCATAGTGAAGATGCAGCAGATTTAGCGCATGATACCTTTATTCGTATTTTAAAGCGTAAAGATCAATTGTATTTTGATCAGCCTCGAGCACTGTTAACAACGGTAGCAAAGGGAATATTAATCAATTGGTACCAACGTAAATCGATAGAAAGGGCCTATTTGGAAGCACTGAGTAGTCGACCAGAGTATGATGAGATTAGCCCTGAGCAAAAAATATCTGCAATTGAATCACTCTGCTTGATTAACCAATTGTTAAATCAAATGCCTGAACGTCAACAGCAGGTGTTTATCTGGTCACAACTTGAGGGACTTACCCAACAAGAGATTGCGAATCGTTTGAATATTTCTACTCGAACGGTCATGCGAGATTTGGTTACTGTACTGACTCAATGTTTAGCGATCATGGATTGAGATCGACATGTCGCAGGCAAAAATTTTGAAAGAAGCAGCTGAATGGATTGTGAAAATTCAGACATCTGTATTAACTGAAGCTCAACAAATTGAATTCGAAGCGTGGAAAAGACAAAGCGAAGCGCATCAAACCGCATGGGTGAAAGCAGAGCGTCTGCTGAGTAGTTTTGAATATTTTCCTGAAAATGGTCATGAAATCATTCAAAAAGGTAATCAAGCTGCACAGTTTCAGTGGTCCAAACACCTTGTTGTGGCTTGTATTGCATGTTTGGGCAGTATCCTCGCATGGAATTCTGATTATCAATATTTATGGCTTTCAGATTACAGCACCGCTACGGGGCAGCAGAAGAATGTGACACTTGAAGATGGAACGCAACTCCAATTAAATACCAATACAGCACTTGATGTTCGCTATACATCTGTTCAACGAACGCTGCGATTACACTACGGTGAAATACAGATTCATACCGCAAAAGAGACCCAAAACTATCGCCCATTTTTTGTCGAGACTGAAAGTGCGCATTTACAAGCATTAGGAACAGTCTTTAATGTGCAATATCTCAAAAATAAACAACAGCAAACCTGTTTAGGCGTGATTGAAAGTGCAGTCAAAGTGACTTTGAATCAATCTAAAAAAATGACAGTTGTACAGGCAGGTGAGCAGTTATGTTTTGATGATACGGACTTTAAAGCGTTAGCACAGCTTGATCCGAATGTATTGGTTTGGAAAAATCAGATGATTATGGCATTTGAAATCCCTTTAGAGCAGCTCTTTGAAGAGATTGGGCGTTATCAACATCAATATGTTGATCTTGATCCTGAATTGAAATCATTAAAGGTCTCTGGTTCTTATCCCGTTAACAACTTGACTCAGTTGCAGTCGGCTTTGGAATTAAGCTATCCAATTCGTATGCAGCGGCATTTAGGCGATCATGTCATTACAATTCGGGCTAAAAATGAAAAAAATGAAAAATAATTGAAAATTGCTGTCAGCTTTTCAACTTTGGATGGGTAATACAGTAAAACCAAAGTAACTGGAGAAATCTCATGGCAACTTCATTCGTCCTCAATCAGCTTGCATCACGGTTAAAAAATGAAACCGCCAGCCAGCACCAACAGATGCATCTTTTGATGGAGAAAGCTCAAGTATTTGCTGATACACAGCGTTATGCAAAATTTACCTTGGCTCAATATTATTTTCAGCAAAATGTCGAATATTTATTTCGACATCCTGAGGTTTCCGCGCTTATTTCTGATTTGGATATTCGTGGTCGTTCTCAGGCAGCGTTACTGGATCTTTATGACTTGCAGCTCAAACCAGAAGCACAGGAACTACTCACTGAAAATGTCGGTTTTCCGGAAGCCTTAGGCTGGATCTATGTCTCGGAAGGTTCGACTTTGGGGGCAGCGTTTTTATTTAAACAAGCACAGCAGCTTTTAGGATTTACTGCTGAGTTTGGGGCACGTAATCTGGCTGCATATCCAGAAGGCAGAGCACGGGTGTGGAAGCACTTCATTGCTGAACTTGATATGGCTCAATTGAGTGAGAGTGAACAAGATCAAGTCATTTTAGGAGCTACACAGGCATTTGATTACTTTGGCAGCTTGCTGAAAGATATTGATTAAGCAGCAACCCTATGCCCAAAAATGCTTCTTTAAGGTGTAAGGCGAAAAGCACAGATTGCGGTGATGTAGAGGCTTTACAAGCACCGCAAAAAGAAAAACTCCATGCATCGCTTATCATGCGTGGAGTGTTTATCACACTAACCATTGTTTGTCTGGTTTTGGCAGTGCTGGGTATCGTATTACCTGGCGTGCCTACTTTTGATTTCTTATTCCTCGCCACCTTTTTTGCTGCTAAAGGCTCTACGAGATTGCATCACTGGATTCATCAGAATCGCTATATTCATCTGCTGCTTACACAATATACAGGCGGGTTTAAATCCATATCCCGTGTACGTAAGTGGATGATGACCTTAACTATTGTTTTAATTTTAATCAGTTTGATACTTTCATCTCTGCATATGCACATCAAGTTAACGCTCATGCTTATTTTGCTAGTTTGTATGCTATGGATATGGAGCAGAGCAGAAAAAATTGAAATTTAATGTCATATTTTTGGAAATCACTGGGTAATGATTATTGAAAATGAAAATCATTAGCAAGTGTGGATCCTCCTATGAAATTTAAGAAGCAAACTCTCGCAATCTTCATACACTGTTTTTGTATCAGTGGAGCTTATGCCGAAATAACCTCATCTATTCAGGTATTAGACAAGCCCGCAGTAGAGAGAAATTATCAAATTGCAGAGAACCAATTGGGATATGTGCTGTCAAGCTTTGCGGCTCAGTCTGGCATTGTATTGAGCTATGATTCTAGTCACTTAAAGGGGTTAAAAAGTAAGGGAATCGTAGGAAAGTACTCTGTCAAGCAGGGTTTTGACTATCTCTTGGCTGATCAACCTTATCAAGTGATTAAACAAGGGCAAACCTATCTTTTAGTACCCAAAACCAGTTCCATGCTTGGGCATGCTGAGAAACTCACTTCCAATGCAAATACTGGTTCACAATTAGAGCAGAATGCGAAAGCTCTTGTCCTGATGCCAGAAATTAAAGTGAATGCCGAACCACAAAAGCAAAAGGTGAATACCACTCATCTTGATCGAGAACAGATTAGTCGATTCAGAGGAACGGGGAATGGTGATGTGTTTTCCGATATTGCAGGGGTACAAGTCAACAGTTTACGCAATGAAGCGGGTGCGATTGATATCGGCATTCGTGGTATGCAGGGCGAAGGACGTGTACCAGTCATCATTGATGGTAGTTTACAGTCCAGTCATACCTTTAGAGGTTATCAGGGAGAGAGTGACCGTACATACATCGATATGGATTTGATCAGTCAAATCGAGGTTGAGAAAGGTGCATCTCGGGCTAAATTTAGCGTGGGAGGAATTGGGGGAATTGTAAAAATGAGGACCTTAAGCGCCAATGACATTCTACTGCCCAATCAAAATGCGGGTGTAATGCTCAAAGGAAGCTTCTACAACAATAACAGAACACCTCATACCTCAGATAATGAAAAGGAGCAGATGTCTTATCGGCTTCATAACAAAATTTCCTCAAACAATTTTCAAAATGGCGCAGGCACATTGGCACTGGCTTATCGAAACGATATGTTTGATTTGGTTGCTGCTTATAGTAAGCGAGAAGTCGGCAATTACTATGCTGGAAAACATGGTATTGAGTATTACGAAAAACGGGATATCGTCGATGTGGGCCCTGGTCAAGAGGTCGTGAATACCAGTTATCAAAGTGATTCGGGTATTATTAAAGCTGGAATGAATATCACTGATGAACATCGTGTGGAGGTAAATTTACGTCGTCATGTGCAAAAAGCGGGTGAAGTCATGGCCTTTTATTGGAGTCGATCCAAAGTGATTGATCCCAACTCACCGCCATACGGCTATATCGATGACGAGTATGTTGAGCCAAAATATATAGAAGATGCTTATACCATGCCGCAATGGTCTTTAGGTTCAGCTGCAATTAATGCATTCAGTACGAGCTATACGTACAAGCCTAAGTATAATCCGTGGGTAGACCTCGAATTAGGGGTGTGGCATACCAATGCCAAATATCGTCAGCACAATGGCATGATCGGTATGAAAAATTCGAGTTATGGTGATCAATATTGGGGGAGTTTTCAAGATTATCGTAGTGGTTTGAACCTAGAAAATACCAGTAAATTTGATCAGGTCACATTGAATTATGGCTTAACCTACGATGAACAGCGTATGAAGCCACGTAATTTGATTGATCATGAAATTGCACGGGATGGATTGCGTAAAGAGTCCTCAGTTTTCCTTAATGGCGATTATCTTTTTAATGATTTTACTTTGAGTTTAGGGAGTAAATGGCATAAAGCCAAAGTGAAAGACTATGGTGATCAATATCGACCAATGACACCGGTGGCGCATTCAGACTTAAATAATAAGGGGTATGCTGTACGTGACTTTGGAGGAAACATCGATTGGATGTCTCAACTCAACTATAAGTTGTGGGACGGTATCGATCTTTATGGAAAACTCTCCAATACACATCGTAGTCCAAGTCTGTTTGAATCAACTGTTTCTGGTCAAACCTTTAGTTATGATCCAGACCTGCCGATTAAGCCAGAGAATTCGCGTCTTATTGAATTAGGATTTATGGGAGAGCGAGAAAATCTATTCGCTCAAGATGATCATTTGAAATTTAACCTGAATTATTTCCGTAATCAAACTAAGGATTTTCTGACACAAGGCGTGCAAAGAAAAGATATTCCAAACCAGATTACCCCTGACTATATTCTTCCATATACAACTTCTTATACATTCGTCAATTATAATCAAGTTGTGATGAAAGGTTTGGAGTTGGATCTTTCTTATAACCACCCAAGTTTCTTTGCCAGTTTGAATGGAATCTTGTATCAAGCACCCAAAGTTTGCCCAGCAACTAAAGAGGAATGTAATGAAGTGGGTGATTCTTGGAGTTTGATCTCAACTCGTCTGCCGCCGCGTAAGATTTTTAATATCACGATCGGTAAAAATCTGTTCGAAAATAAATTGGTTGTTGGTGCACGTGCTAAATACCATTCGGAAAAGACAAATCCTAAAGGTTGGCTGGCAGGTACAGGTGTAAGTGGACGAGCAGTGACCGAAATTTCTTCTGAAACTTTAATTGATGTATTTGCGAGTTATAAGTGGAATCCAAATTTAGCGTTGTCATTTAATGTCGATAACTTAACAAATCGTTATAACTTTGATCCAGGTACCGTGATTGGTATGCCGATTCCAGGACGTACCATCAAAGCAGGCGTTGAAATAAAATTCTAGGACACAAAACGATAAGGTTTTTAGCCTAGAGCCTTATCGTTGTTTCATCACAGCGGATTCATTCTCTCATCGAAATTTTCCAATAAAACAAACTCTAATGGCTTTAAGTCATCTAGGTTTTGTAGGTATTGCTCAAAATCGACCACGATCTTTTGTCTGTCTTCTTGGCTGATGTAAGGTACATGGTAAGCAATAAATGGTGGCAGTACTTCAAAGCCCACATAAGCCAATGTGCCACGTTGTAGTGATGATAGATAGTGCTCAATCGGACCATGCACCGAACCTTCACCAAACATATGTTCACGACCGCCAAGTGTTAAACACAGCATTGCTTTTTTGCCAGTCATTCCACCATGATTGTAGAAACGTTTACCACCATAAAACAGACCCGATACAAACACACGATCAATCCAACCCTTTAAGATGGCTGGTACAGAGGTCCAATACAAAGGAAAGCTAAATATCACCAGATCAGCACGTTGTACTTTTTCGATTTCCGCTTGGATATCTGCTGCAAATTGCTGTTGTTTAAATGCATGACGCTGTTCCAACGCATAATTAAAATAATCAGCTTGACTCAGGCTGCCAAAATCATCTTTAGAAGCAACAGGATTAAAATTCATTGCATAGAGATCAGAAACCTCGACAGTATGACCTTGCTGTTCAAAAGTCTGCTGCGCTGTATCTTTTAGGGCCGAGGTAAATGACTGCTTTTCAGGATGTGCATGTACGATCAAAATATGCATGATTTCACCAGTTTAAAATCTGAGTTTCTAGATAGGGCTACTATGCTTAAAGTAAGAAAGCTGTCATAGTTCATTAACCGCCAATATTTACCATTTCACGCCAAATTTCCGCTGTCTCATGGAGATCACATGAATCCAGAATTACCCGGTACTTACGTCAATTTATTGGTTGAAGTCATACAAAAATGGAATGTGTCTTCTGAACAGCTTTTGTCTGGAACAGGGATTTCAGCACAAACTTTAAGTGCGCCGTTTTGGTATGTAGATTTCGATATCTTCAATCATCTATTGGATAAAGCAGCATTATTGACACATGAACCTGCGATTAGCCTCTATCTTGCGGAGGAAATGCGAATCTCTTGTTATGGTCATGTTGGCATTGCCGCGACTGCCTCTGAAACTCTAGGGGATGCAATCAAGATTCTAGAGCAGTTTATTGGCTTACATTGTTCTGTGTTTAAACCCAAATTAAAGATTGAAGGTGACTTGGCTTATTTGTATTTCAACCAACCTTCTCAAAAATTTAAGTTGAATCGACATGGAATGATGTTCTTGATCTTGGGTTTTTCACAAATTTTGGAAAACTTAGCCCAAAATAAACTTGGAATCCACTTTAAGTTTCAACAGGACAAACCAGATTTTTATAAAAACACACAAAAATTCAATCATTCAAATATCAGTTTCGAGTGTGAAAAAGATTGTTTAAGCTTCCATAAGGCATCGTTATCACTCCCGTTAAAGACCGCAGATGCGTTACTGGCACGCTTAAGCAAACAACAATGTGAGCAAGATGCTGATAAGCTTGCGCTGAAAAGGGATCAAAAAAATCGCTTGGATTCACAAGTCAAAACCTTGCTATATGATGAAGATGATGGCTTCTTATCGCTGAAACAAGTCGCGGAAAAACTCCATCTTTCAGAGCGGACCCTACAGCGACAGTTAAGCAATAATCAAACGTCGTTCCAGAGCCTTGTGGCCGAAGTACGTAGGAATCAGGCGGAGCAGTTATTAAAACAACCCAAGCTTTCGATTGAGCAAATTGCGGAACGTTTGGGCTATGCTGATATTTCGCATTTTTCACGGGCATTTAAGAAATGGACCAATGTGACACCGAAGTTCTATCGACAAGTCAGCATTGGCCATTCTTCGTTTTAAGGATCAGCTCCACCAATAGCGAAGGATATGGAAAAAAATCGGTGCAGAGAAACAGATAGAGTCGATACGATCTAACATACCGCCGTGACCTTGAATAAGCTGTCCCCAATCTTTCACACCACGATCGCGTTTGATGGCAGACATAACCAAACCACCAAAGAAACCAAAAATACACACAATCAATCCAGTCAGTGTGGCTTGCCAATAATTGAATGGGGTGAGTGATGACATCAATACACCGAGTGCGGTTGCGAGAACAATGCCGCCAATTAAGCCTTCTACAGTTTTTGATGGAGAAAGTGTTGGGGCAACTTTATGTTTTCCAAAGAGTTTGCCACATACATATTGCAGGACATCTGAGGCTTGTACCACCATAATTAGCCAAATCGCCAGCCAAATTTTTTCCCCTTTAAATTGGGGTAAATCCAGATTTAACAGAGCAGGAACATGAGAGATACAGAATACACTGACCATCAAACCCCATTGAATTTTGGCACTGCGTTCCAAAAAGTGTGTGGTATCTTCCAGCTTTAAACTGGCAATTGGAATCAATAAGAATACATAGAGTGGAATGAAAATTGAAAATAACCCATACCAGTTGGTATAGACCAAATAATATTGATAGGGAATAACAAAGTAGAACGCGATCAGCAAAGGCAGATAGTCGCCACGACGTGTTGGTAATAAACTAATAAATTCGCGTAGTGCAAAAAACGAAATAAGACCGAATAGCACAATAAAAGCAGTTTTTCCCAATAGAATGGCTGCTGCCAAGACTATCAGCATGATCCACCACGCATTGATACGCGCATTCAAATTATCAATAACAGGAGAAGGGGCAGTACCTGCTTTTTGTTTGAGGATAAAGCCAATGGTTGAGGCGATAATCAAAATGACTGCAAAGATGCCAAACAATAGATAGGTTTGTTGTAAGTTGTCTAAACTCATTGATTCTCAGCCTCTTTTAATTTTAATAATTGCTGCTGAGCATGTTGTAAAAACTGTTCCTTATCTGCGAATTGATTGAGGACTAAAGGTTCACCAAAAATAACAGTAGAAAGTAAAGGCAGTGGGATGAAAGCACCTTTGGGCATCACCCGTTTTAAGTTAGAAATCCAAACGGGAATAACCTCAACATCGGGGAATTGTTGACTGAGATGAAACAGTCCACTTTTGAACTCAAGGAGTTCAACATCATCATTTAAGTTACGGGTTCCTTCAGGGAAGAAAATAATGGAATAGCCTTCCGCTAAAACATCTTTAACCGGTTGTAAGGGATCTTGTTGATCGCTACGATTGCGTTGAATGGTGACACCCGAAAAGGTGTCTTGGATCAAAAAACGTCTAAATCCATCTTTCAGCCAATAATCAGACGCTGCGATTGGGCGAGTTTGTCTGCGTATATGAATGGGTAAGGAAGACCATAATAAAATGAAATCGATATGACTATTATGGTTGGCATAGTAGATACGCTGCTTAAGTTCTGGTTCACAGCCGACCCATAAACTTCTTGCACCCGTTAATAACCGTGCGCCACGACGGGTGAGAAATGCGATAAAACGAGCAACTGATTGCGTGATTATATTTTTTTTCATTCAACCTTCATCTATGTGCTAGTTTATAAAAAAGTATAATAAATACAGAATACTGTATTAAGACAATGAAGATCTGTATTTTTAAGAGTCTTAAGCAGCCTTTAAAGCGTTCCGGCCAATCGCGATCTGTTTTATTGGATGGAATCAATTTTAAATTTAACAATGATTGATCCAATTGCTGAGTAAAACTTTCTACGTCCTCAGGCTGGTCAACCATATGCTGTAACAGACCACGATCAAACTCAATTCGAATAAATAAGTAATGATGAATCGCCAATAGTCCACTTACGAGTAAAAGTGGAATCAAGATTGGTATGCTTGAAAATAAAAATAGGCTCACAACTGACAAAACAAAGACCAAATAGCCGGACTTTAAAATACTCTGAGTTTGCTTGAGCAATTGGCTAACCACGACAAAATTCATTTTCATAGTTGCTTCTCCTGAGTGAGCAGCAGTTGGAAACGTTTAATTTCAGCAATATGTGTCTCACTCAAAACGATCCAAGGACGTGACTTTTGAATTAAGCTAACAGCTTCCTCTGAGGTATTCACATAGCCTTGTTGTAATAGCCATGCAATCAATACACTACAACTGCGTGAATAGCCAAGTGCGCAAAAAATCAATACTTGTTGTGGTTCATTTGCTTGTATTAAAGGCTGAATAAAGTGATCAAACTTTTTTGATGCTTCTAATAATTGTGCGCTTTGGATTGGAATTAGATCAAGCGTACTGTATTTTTCATAATGATGAACATTGTTTGCAGGCAATTCGGCACAACAATCAAATACAGCATGATATTGCTGAGAATGGATTGTTGCTGGAATACGACCTAGATAAAGCTCAACACCGTTTAACTGTAGAATCAATGAATCCTCAGGATGTTGATAGGTCCAAACACGGCTATTTAGCCATGCCACTAGAAAATATGGGGCAAAAAGTAAGTACGCAGCAACCGTCATTCGGCCATTTTCTTGCTTTTGGAAAAAATGAGGTCTAACCAAAAAGTATGCTAAAGCGACTAAGAAAAGACTGATTGCTGGATATAACATCCATAGCCATGCGCCTTTAAATAAAAATGCAGGCGATGTACAAACTAAGGCTCCAATCAGATAGAAACACCCTAATTTTAAATGTTTGCTCGTCAATCGCTGCAAGCCATTTTTTTGATAAGGTGCTTTAACCGTGAGTGGAAATAGCCATAAACATAGTGCACCAACCAATAGCCCCAATGGAATATCAATAAAATGATGCTGCCATGTGGTTAAAACAGAGAGTCCGATCAGGAATGACCAAACATGAACCAACCAACGGTAGCTTGGCTTGATGTGTCGACGATAAAAATCCCACAAAATCACCAAAAGCACGATATGTAAGGAGGGTGCTTGGTTAAAGGGTTTATCAAAACCCATGAGCACATCAAACCAGAGTCCAAAGAACCCATCTAACTCGGCTCGTTGAAAACTAAACTTGAGCGGATAGATGATAAAGCAGCTGATGGAAATAAGTTGGGCAAAAAATAGCCTAAGTGAATGTTGTTTTAATTCAAATTTATTCCAACATAATAGCAATGATAAACCATAGAAAAGATCAATCGACCAATAAGGTACAATAGTCCATGCCCAAAGTGGAATGTGATGTTCCCAAGCGAAAACGATACTTGGAACATGAGCTAAACTCGAGGCGTACTGATTTGCAAAACCATAGGTTAAAAAGAAAAAAGGGGCTAAAAAGACTAAACAAAGTAGCCCCCATTTCCATGTACCTGGTTGACGATATAAGATATTATTTTGCATAAAAGGTCTTTATTTAAATTTTTTGAGCAACAGAAACCGTAAAAATTCCAAATTCATCAATGCATTGATCCACTTTTTTAAAGCCAGCTTGTTCAACCAGTGCATCCATTTCGGCTTGTGAGCGTAAGCGCATCACCCAAGCATCACCTTGACGGTGTGAAGTTAAAGCACGTGCAATAAACTCTTGTTGCGGGTGCCAAATTTGTCCTGTGTAAATCAGAAAACCACCTTGCAACATGGCTTGATGAATACCTGAAAGTGATTGTCTTAATAAGTCATTATCACTAAACAGCTCATAAAGCCCAGACACAATGACCAAATTTGGCTTTGGTTTCACTTTGGCCAATGACGCCGTGTCAAAGGCATCACCGAGTTCAAATTGGGCGATATTGTCCAGTTTTCGTTCTTGGATTAATGCAGAACCAGACTCAACATTTAATTCACTATAATCTCTAAGTAACACTGATTTTGGTGGAGTTGGCAATTGGCTCACAGCATCTAAAATATAGCGACCATGACCCGCTGCAATATCTAGGATGCGAATGTCCTTACGTTGCTTATTTAGAACTTGTGCATATTTCGCCAATAACTGCTCGATATGCTGTTTACGTACGCGGATGCCACGCCAACCAATCGCATTTAAGTATTGCTGATCGATAATATTGCCAAGAATATTTTTACTTTCACCTTGATTTCGATAAACAAAATCTAAAGTGCTACCTGAGTCATAACCTGTATCTTCACCAATTTTTAAGCCATGGGAGAATTTACTACCGAGCTTTAAATGACGTTTGGTTAAATTCCAGAATAGATTTTTGATGGAAGAAGCGGGAAGTGGGCTACTCAGTTGTTCAGCTGTCGCGCAGCTTGAACCAATTTTATCAGCATTCAGTACATCAGGCGCCTGATAATCCTCAGCAAAGCTTTGTAATATAAAACGACGAATTTTCTCTATTGCAATATGGCGGTCTTTTTCACCTAAAGTATCGTGATAGAAACCATCTAGTACATGGAACTCTTTTCGTGGATGAGGAAGTTTTGCATAAAACTGCTGTTGTGGTTTTCGGAACACCACAAAGTCCGACCCAGAACATAAAACTTGAGTAGGAACAAAGATATTTTGTGCATCATTAACGATACGTTCAGATGCTGCATATAAGCCCAAAAGCATTCGTACAGAAATGGCTTTGGCAATTTGTGGGTCTGTATCATAGGTTTTTGCACGCTCAACATCATGCGTCAGCATATTGGCTTTTACATAACTGGTAATAAAGAAATTACCTTTGAGTTTGCTTAAAACAGTTAAACCTGTTTTTGCAAAAGGTACATACAATTTAATATCAAATGCGGGTGAAGCTAAGCATAAGGCTCTGATTTTTGGTGCATAATCATGGACCCATGTGGCTGCTAAAACAGCGCCAACACTTTGACCAATGACGGCGATATTAGTTGATAGGATGTTATAGGTGGATTCAATATGTTGCACAAAATATTGAATATCTTTCACACATGCAGAGAAACTTGGCGCATCACCACGTAAACCTGGTGAATCTCCATGTCCACGAGCATCCCATGCAAAAAAATCAAATTCTGGTAGGTTAAGCTCATTGACCAAATGTGCCATACGTCCAGAGTGTTCATGACCACGATGGAATAAGATAATTGCTTTTTTTGTCTCTTTTTCTGTAGTTGCTGGCCAATGTTGATAGGCTAATTGAGTCTCATCGTGGCTGGTAAATACATGTTTTTGTGAGCTTTGCATCTGATTTTCCTTAAAGTAGAATACTGTTTTTAATACGGTTATAAATTGTCAAAACCAATAGTGCTGCAATGAAAATAAGCAGTCCATTGCAGAAGTAAGTTATTGAATTTGTGTAATTATTTTCTATTAAATAAGGGCTAAAACTGACACATAACGCAATTAAACTAAACCAAAATGCACGATCACTCTTACCCATGGGACCATCATAACGGCGTTCCTGACCAATTAATGGAGCCATAACACCAGCATATTCACTCAGAATCGCTAGAAAGACAACTAAGCCCAACAGGAATGGGTTGATGAAAGCTAAGCCTAAAAAACACAGATAAAGCGCTGAATCGGAGATGACATCACAGATTTCATTTAAATATGCGCCAATTTTTGATTGTTGATTAAATTCACGTGCGAGCATGCCATCAATTGCATTAAAGCCCATACGAACCAACATCCATACAGGAAATAGTAAAAACAGGATTAAAGGTTGTTGGTAAAGATGCAGGCTGTAAAGTGCGATTGCTAAAGCGACAGAGATTAACATTGCTAAAAGCGTAACTTGATTCGCTGTAATCTTTTTAAAGTAAAGCCATTGTACAAATGGACGAAGTAAATTCTGAAATGCTGGTTTTAACTGATAAATCGAAGGCATTGTTATTGATATATGCATATTTATATAGTGCATAGCATTGTGTGTAACTTTCTAATGTATGTCAACAGAGATTGGGATAGCAGGAAAATGGTAATTATAGTAGTTGCTAAGAATCATATTATTGATAATTATATAATTTCGCATAATGTATATTATGTTAAATGAAATATCTAAGACTGTGGCCTACACAATACTGTTTGTTGCCACAGCCCAGCAACGTGAATTATGATCGTAGAGATTCACGTTGCTGAGGATCCTAAGTAACATAATATAAGTTATGCCGAAATCAGATTTTTATAAGTCTTAATAACTCGATCATGAATCATAAAACTGCTGTGCTCTTTTTATGATGTAGTCTTGCCTCAGCAACATCTAAATCCGGTACTTCAACAGATGGCAGTATGGAGTCTTGTTCAACTTGTTTATTGATACTTAAGTCCTGATTGGCCTTTTCTGATTTCGCCTTAACCTTTTGCTCACGCAATCCTTTAGCTGGTGCCCATTGCAAAATTGGTAAAGCTCGAGCAACAGCAAGTAAGATACGGTCATTCAATGCTTCACTTTTGACTCTATATTCAGGAGTAAAGTCTCGATCTGTTGCATAAACACCTATAGGTAAAGTCTGTGCTTGGAAAAAGCTAAACAAAGGACGAAGTTGATGCTCGAGTACCAAAGCATGGCGATCACTCCCACCCGATGCTGCAAGTAGTACCGGGACATCCACTAAAGCGGTCTGCTCAACAAAATCAAATAAATGTTTAAACAGTCCCGTAAAAGAAGCACGATAAACTGGCGTACCAACGATTAAGGCATCAGCGGCTTCAATAGCAGCCAAATCATCTTGTACTTGTTTGGGTAACTGACTCCGATAAATTGCACCACCCAATAAAGGACCAATTTCACTAAGTTTTACAAACTTCACATTTATTTCTATTGCTTGCGCTAATTCATCCAAAATCGTTTGAATCAAACTTTCAGTTTTTGATGGGCTGTTAAGACCACCTGAAACCGCGACAATGTTGAGTGGTTTATCATTTGAATATGACATTACTTGACCTTTAGAAAAATTAATACTTTGACTTATATGGAACAAACCAAGACTTCTAGTTAAAGTCTTGGTTGAATAGGATTGAGAGCGATTCTAAGCAATACGATACTTTGATTCTTCGGGTATACGTTGTAATGCCTGACGTTGGTTTTTAAAATGTGGCAGAACGTGTTCACCTAAACGATAAGCTTCTTCTAAATGCGGATAACCGGCAAGGAAGAACAAGTCAATTCCAATACTGTTATATTCCTTAATACGTTCAACAATCTGTTGGTAGCTACCCACCAAAGCAACACCTGGAGGGATACCAATGTAGCCAAAGCCAGACCAAACATTGGGATGAATGAAGAAATCATTCACATTTTTGCTTCCATCTTTATCCGCATATTCTTTTTCAAAACTGAGTACTCGCGCTGATCTGAGTCCTGCATGAGCAGCTGAAGCATGCAAACGTTGCTTCTCTGCTGCTTCATCTAAATAACGTTGTGCCTCTGCCAAAGCTTCCTGTTCGCTACGGCGAGCAATTGTATCAATGGATAGACCAAACTTGATGTTATCTCGACCATACTTCGCAGCACGTTGACGCACATCCGCAATCAATGCGGCAATCTCACTTGGTTTTTCAGCACGCATTAAATAATAATCTGCGTGCTTTGCGCCAAACTCACGTGCAGCTTCAGAAGAACCTGCAGTACAAATGATAGGTAGCTCAGCCTTGTTGAGCGGATATTTCAATCCTCCGCCCTCAGCAGAATAATATTTGCCTTGGTAATGGAATGATTCATTGTGCCAATATCCTTTCACCACATCTAAAAATTCTGCGGCACGAATATAACGGTCATCATGAGGCGTAGCGTCGCCAACTTGACGCTGAATGAATTCAGAACCTCCATTAATGATATTCCACACCAGACGGTTACCTGTTGCACGTTGGTAGGTTGCTGCACTTTGTACGGCGTTATATGGACTAAAGTGATAAGGCTGGAATGCAGTCACAAAATTCAGTCGCTTGGTTTCTCTGGCTAATAGCGAACACACCGTCCAAGGCTCCTCTCCTGTTGGTGCATTGACCATCAAAGCACCTGCGAAACCATTGATTTCTGCTGCGCGCGCCACCTGTGCTAAATAGTCAATATAAGTAAAGTCATCCCCGACTTGATAGTTAGATGTCGCTCCCGTATTTTCTACGCCAGGTACTCGTGCCCAATCACCACGATTTCGAGGATCACCTGCTAAAAATTCAGCTTCACCGTGTAACGGCAGGCGAGTAAAAAATTCAATTCCCATCGTATTTTTCCTTATAATTTAGAATCTTGCAGTCAATGAAACACCAACTTGGCGTGGGTTTCCGTAGGTTAAAACATATTGGCCTACTGGGCCATTTGGACGACCATGTACCTGATATTCTTCATTCAGCAAATTCTTCACATAAGTATTGACCTGATATTTATTATTTGCGCTGTGATAACCAATATTGGCATTCCATAAGGTATAGGCTTTTTGGCTGAGGATTGGATCAACTGAGTAGTCTTGGCGATTCACCAAGAAGTATTCACGATCACGATAGCTTGCGTCAGTACCAACAACGATACGAGCACCATCATTTAAGTTGAAAGTATATTCACCGCCAATACCGACGGTATATTTAGGCGAGCGAACAAGACGATTACCAGTATTGTCAGCATTGACCACATTGGTTACAGGGTTCTTGTCAACAAAGTCAGTATATTCACTATCTAAATAAGCACCTGCAAAACGTAAACGTAGATTTTCAGTGGCTAAATAATCAAGCTCTAACTCTGCACCTTTCACTTCTGCTTTTGGCCCATTGGCTAAAACTGAAGTAACACCGCCCCCTTGCCCCTCTGTTGCAACTAATAAATTGGTCTGGATATCTTTATAGTCATAATAGAAAATATTGGCATTTGCGACTAAGTCCCCACCCAGTAAGCTAGATTTCAAACCGAGCTCGTAACTGTTTAAATATTCAGGGTTAACGTCCGCAAGTTGAGTGAGGCTACTGGATAAACCTGTATTAAAACCACCTGAACGGAATCCACGTGCAAATCTAAAATAAGTATTTAAATCAGGTGTAATTTCATATTCTGGTGTAATGTCATAGGTCAACTCATTCCATGTTTTCTTACGGCTTGTTGAACCGTTCGCATTTGGAGTTGGGTTATAGATGGCATTGCTATACCCATCTTTTTTCCACCAACTCCCTTTGGTGTAGTCGCCTGTTGTAATCTGAGTTAGGTCGAGATCAATATCTTTTTCTTCACTGGTCCAGCGTAATCCACCAGTTACCTTAAATTTATCTGTAAATTTATAGGTACTATTTCCAAATACGGCAAAACTTTGTGTGGCTTGATTATAAGTAATGTCTCTAAATGCAGGAGTTGATGCCGTCTGTGCAGCAGCACCATTTGGCAAAGTTTTCTTGACCCGTGCACTTACACCCGTAGAATCTAATTCTTCGTTAAAATAATGTAATCCTGCAATCCAACTTAAACGTTTGTTCGCATCGGATGAAATTCGAAACTCTTGGCTATATTGACGCCATTCATTATCGCTATAACTTCGCGCAACATCATAAGGGGTGTAATCACCATCTGAAATCGACTTTTGTGTGGTCTTGTCAAAAGCCGTGATTGAGGTAAAGCTATGGCCCCCTCCTAAATCTCCATTTAAAGTGAATGAAGCGCCATCATGCTGAATTTTATTACTTTCATCTAAATCTAAATTGGTATTACGCCCTTCTGGTCTTTCATAGATGCCCCAATATTTGCCTATACTTAAGGAACCATTGTTTCCTAAACCATTATAGGTTTGACTATGTAAATTAACTAATGCATTCCATTGGTCATTCACTTTACCTAAAATCTGGAAACGGAAAGATTTCTTATCAACATCACCATAATCTTCACCGTTAGCCAAATTCTTTGCATAACCATCACGATCTTCAGAGTAAAAAGCTCCCCGCACTGCAATATTGTCTGAGACTTTGCCATTGGCAGCCCCCTCGAAAGTACGTAGGTTATGATCACCTACACCTATCGTTGCATAGCCATTTGGTTTTTCTGAGAAAGTTGGTCTTTTAGAAATATAATTAACCGCACCTGCTGTAGTATTTTTACCGTAGAGCGTCCCCTGTGGCCCACGTAAAACCTCGATCCGCTCTAGATCGAATAAGTCTCCTGCACCTGCAACGGGTGCATTCAAATAAACACCATCTGCATAAATTCCAACAGGGAACACAGTCGATGCAGCAACATCCCCTGTACCCAAACCGCGGATATACCAACGTGGTCGGCTATCACCATCTGGATTTTCCGCTGCTGCATTCGGTGTATACGTTAAAACATCACCAATAAAGGTTGAGCCCT
Source organism: Acinetobacter sp. Ac_5812 (assembly GCF_013072695.1). GTDB lineage: Bacteria > Pseudomonadota > Gammaproteobacteria > Pseudomonadales > Moraxellaceae > Acinetobacter. Next base: position 568,389 of record NZ_LXUK01000022.1, on the reverse strand, counting down.
TGGCAGCCAAATCTTTACCAGAAACAGCCGTAATCGCAGTTGGAACTTTTTGAATATTTTGTGCTCGATATTGTGCTGTTACAATCACATCACTTAACTTTTTGACATCTTTTGCATTCACCACCTGCACCTGTTGCTCAGCTGTGATGCCTGTATCGATCTCTTCATTTGCCAAAGCCAATGTCGAAACACTCGCTGTTACTCCCCACATAGCAGTTAAAATACTCTGCCTAATTTTTGTGACCTTAAACATGGTGACTCCATTTAAATAAATCTATTCTTATATTGGCAACTTCCATGCCACTTAATTTATTCTATAAATTTCAATATCTTAAAAAATAAAAATAAAACTTATGATTAGATTTTGCTGATAGATAAACATTTTTCTCTATGTTGTTGTTGTTATTCCAACATCATTTATTTTTGAAAAGTGAAAGAAAAAATAGCCATACATCTGTATGGCTATTTAGAATTAAAAATATTTCATGTATTTAAAATTTATAACTAAATTGTCCCTGCACCGTGAGTGGACGCATTGGTTGTAAGAATTCACTATTTGCGCCAGCTAAACCATTCACAAAATTACGTTCATTAGTTAAATTCAGAATATTTAAGCCCACAGTCCATTGAGGTTGTCGATAGTATAATCCCAAATCTAAATTATAATTATTTGGAACTTTAACCGTCTGGCTTAAATTGGTATACCAGTTACTGGTCCACCAGCCTGAGAGATTTACACCAAAACCTGACTGATGTTGATAATCCACATAAGCACTGGCAGCGTATTTCGGAATGCCCGCCGCATCATAACGACCTGCTTTACGCTGGTTTAACCCATTACTGTCCCCCCAGACAGTCGCATTGTCTGCATGGAAGCCAAAGGGAGAAAAACCTGCCGGAATAATTGAGCTATATTCAGCATTTAAATAGGCTAAGTTACCACCTATTGCAATATTTTTTTGGAGCTGCCAGCGTAGTGACGATTCAATCCCTTTCACTTCAAAACGCGCCATATTGCCATTGGTATCAGGTGATAAATCTCGCTTCTGCTCAAATCCGCTCAATGTCAGAAATAGTTGATCGATGATCGGCTCATATTTAAATCCTAATTCTTTTAATTCACTTTGACTGTCAAAAGCCAAAGGATTCAGTTGATTGCCTGCCCCCCAAATTAGAAATGGGCCAAAAACACCTGTGTTGAGTGCAGTGCTCTTATCATAGGTAAAATACAGGGTACTTTTTTCTGTTGGCTTGATAAATGTACTGGCTTGATAACTGAGCAAACTATACTTATTGCGATCTGAACGGACATCTGTCGGCAATAAGACCAACGGGTTTTCCAGTTTGGCTTTGATTGAACTGTGATTAACCCCAAGATTAATGCCAAACACATCATTAAAAGTAAAGTTCTGCTGAGTAAACACACTCCACGTATCCCAAGACCCTGTTCCTGTATAAACAGCACCACCACCATTGGGAGGGAACCCCCCTTTTTCAGCATATAAACCATGGCCGACTGGATACATTCTTGATAGATTTAAATAACCAAAGTACTGAGAATATTGAGGAACACCAGCTTGTCCAATCCAACCTCCTGTTGAACTGCCATTATTGACCAACCCCAGTAAATCTCCAGGATTTTTTTGAGAAGGATCATTGGTCAGATCATAAGGATTAATATTAAAACTATTATTTGCCGCTAAAGAAGTAAATTCCTCACGGCGAAATGCGCCTCCTGTACTGCTTTTATTATTCACTTTCAGGCCAAACAACTCGAATTCATAATCTGCAAGGAATTCTAGACGATTATCAAATAACTCATGTTCCAGATCAGTAAAGAAACTCCCAACTGAATCACCTAAATCCTTATTGTTTTGATAAAGCGTACTATTAGAAACAGACCAATGCGTATTCAAATCTTTAACTAATTTTAATTGGGTGCTGAATCGTTTGGCACTATTTTTATCTTCACTTCGACCAGAAATATTATCGTCTAGTTTGACCAAGCCATTGCCAGGTATAGATGGATCATAGACCCAACCTCGAATCGTTCCAGCCTGATTTGCTGTTGCATTAGGTAAAGGTGTTGTTTGAACTGGGCCTACAGCAATATATTGGTTTTTATCATTCTTTTGTCGATTCTGCCAACCAATCACTTTGGAATTCGCAGCTCCAGATTCAAATACAGGTGACCAGAAAGCTGAACCATTTTGAATAATTGGCGTAGCTCTACCTTTGTAATACTGACGGTTATCAACAGATTGTTGTGTTGCCCTATTCCAACCATGTGTCACATTAAAATCATAATAATCGTCATAACTTATATTCCAGTCAACACGCAGACTATCATCTGGACGCCAAGCTAAGGCACCATAGAATGCATTAAAATTATTTTTCACATTGTCATAATAATCATCAGTTTTTTGGGCTGTTGCACTGACACGAAATGCAAGTTCTTTAGAGATCGGAGCTGTATGATCAATACTGACAGAAAAATTAGGTTCTGTACCTTTCCCTGCATAAATTGAACCAACTGAACCAGAAATCGTTGTTTCTGCTTTATTAAAATTAGGTTTTTTAGTGAGATAATTAATATATCCACCTGAACCCGAAGTAGGTGCAAAAATCACTCCCGTCGGCCCTGCCACAATATCAGCCGCTTCATATGCATTTAAATTAGTCGGATGACGCGTACTATAAATCCGTTGACTATCTTGGAAGACCTCTGAATTTTGCCCCCGTATCTGTGGTGCGAAATTGGCATTTTGTCCTCCACCTCGGGTAATACTTGGCGCATATTTAACAAGATCATCTGCACTACGGATCACATCTTCACGAAATTGTTGTTCCGATACTTGGGACACCACACGAGGTGTGTCTAATACTGAGCTATCCGTTCCATAGATTGAAGTCACTTTACGGTTGGGAACAACAGTTTGTTTTTTATTTGCACCAGTCACCACGACATCTGCCAAAGTAATTACATCACTTTCAGTATTTGCCGATGTATTTTGGGTTTCTTCGGCAAACACATGTATGGGTAAAGATGCCCCCGAAAAGGCTAAGGCAATCACTAAAGGTTTTAATTGAAAAGGCTGCTTCATATCATACTCAGTAAAGTAAATTTACAGTACGTTACGCAAGGCCTATGCCAATCATTAAACAGCCTCCAAACAACACCCAAGATATTGATTTAATAGTTTTTAATTTTTATATATTTAGATATCAGCTTTATAAATGTTTATTTTTTCAACAGATTTGTTGGAATAAAGACAGTAGTCAAAAACTATAATTAATTAAAACACTGATAAATATAAATAAATTATTGGCATTTATTCTGCAAGTCCATAAAAATGACTATCCAATATGAGTATTTATAATGACAAGTCGATCAATTCTATTGTCACGTCGAAAGTTTTTAGCACAAAGTCTTACCGCAGTAGGTAGTGTATCTTTAATAGGGAGTTTGTCTGGCTGCGATCAATCACCACAAAAGGGTACTGAAGTACAGAGCCCATCTTCACTCACTCCCAAACATGGTGGAACGATTCGATTGGGTCTAATTGGTGGACAACAGTCAGGCAGTTTAGATCCACATCTGTCTACTTCAAGCGCAGGAATTACCCGAGGTTTTGCCATATATAACAAGCTATGGGAATGGGATGAAAATATGCTGCCACGTCTTGCCTTGGCTGAATTTTCTGAGCCAAATCATAATGCGAGTGAATGGACCATTCGTTTACGTAAAGGTCTAGAATTCCATCACGGTAAAACAATGACTGCTGATGATGTGATTTTCTCAGTAAAACGTTTAACTGACCCAAAGCTTGCTTCACCGTTTCGAAATCTGGTGCAATGGATTGATCGGGATCACATTCAAAAATTAGATGAATATACCGTTCGTATTCCTTTTATCAATTCAATTGCTGGTTTCGTTGCACTACCTGAAACTTGGGTGAATTTTGGTGGAATCGTCCCTACCGACTTTGATCCAATCCACAATCCAGTCGGTGCTGGGCCTTATAAAGTTAAACAATTTATACCCGGTCAACGTTCTGTCTTCACCCGTTTTGAAAACTATTTTAAAGCGGATCAACCTTATGCAGACAGTTTTGAGGTGATTGATTTTAAAGATCAAGTCTCGCGTTTAAATGCCTTATTGGCAGGACAAATTGATATCGCCAATGCCATTTCACCTGAATACATTAAAATTCTGGAGCAGGCGAAACATATTCAAACCATTCGTTCTGAAACGAATACCCATAATGGTTTTGACTTTAATACGCAACAAGCCCCTTTTAATGATCCTAAAGTCCGTCAGGCATTTCGTTTAATTGCCAATCGTGAGGAGCTTGTACAACGTGGGCTAAATGGTCAGGGACGTATTGCCAATGATCTCTACTCACCACAGGACCCTGCTTTTCTTAACCTACCCCAACGTCAGCAAAATATCGAGGAAGCAAAAAAACTATTAGCACAAGCTGGTTTTAAAGATGGTTTAAATGTTGAACTTGTTGCGCCTGCTGGCAGCGCCCAACCTGCACTGATCTTTGCAGAACAAGCAAAACATGCCAATGTGAATATACGAGTCAAACAAGTCGATGCTGCTACATTTAATGGAGCAGACCGCAATAAATGGCAATTGTCGAGTAACGCAACCAATGTCGGTACACCCTATTTATCTACTGCTGTTGTCAATGATGCACCTATTTCAACAACCAATAAAATCAATTTTAAAGATCCTGAATATAGTGAGTTGTTTTATAAGGCGCTTGCCGAACCAGATTTAGCAAAGCGAAAAGTGTATTTGACCCAAGCACAGAAAATTCAACATGAACGTGGTGGAATGCTGATCTGGGGATTTAGCCATACCATTGATGCAGCCACAAAAAATATTGGAGGCTTAGCCCCAGAACATACTATTTTTCCAACGTGGCGTTTTGAGAAATTATGGAAGGCTTAAGCACATCCGTTTAACTTTGCTTCCCCTCTTTATGAGGGGATTTTTATTCTGCTGACAGAATGAATTAAAAAAAGCTGCCGAAGCAGCTATTTAAGATGTGGCTGGGATTATTGAGGAACAGTGATCACCGATAATTTATCTACGCCGACTCGTTCAATACTTGCCAATAATTTTGCCACTGTCCCATAAGGAACAGTTTCATCCGCATTCAGGTTCAAAGCCAGCTTCGGGTTGCTATTCTTGCGTGACTGAATTTCTTGTTCAAAACTTGCAAGTGACACTTTGTCCTTATCCAAAAATATCTCACCCTGTGGATTAACACTAATCACGACAGCTTTATTCTGATCAGTGGATTGAGTCGGTGCGGCCTTAGGTAAATTGACTTTCACCGTATTGGTCAGCAATGGTGCTGTGACGATAAAGACAATCAGCAAAACCAACATCACATCCACCAACGGTGTAATGTTGATTTCACTCACCACATCATCATCTTGAGAAGTAGAAATTGCCATTATGCGAATACTCCTTTCTCTTTCACTTCTTTTGTTGAAGCATCATTCAGAATCGTACTCTCTGCTGTATTTTTGGTTTTAGCAGTCGGTAATTGAAAACCAGCCTTTTGATTTAAACTGACAAAATCTGTTGCAAAATCATCTAAGTCTGCACCAATCGCTTTAACTTTACGTACAAAGTAGTTATAGGCAAGCACAGCAGGTACAGCAACAGCGATACCAATTCCTGTTGCAATCAATGCTTCACCAATCGGTCCAGCAACGACATCCATACTTGCATTACCAGAATGGGCAATCGCCTGTAATGCATGAATGATTCCGAATACTGTGCCAAACAAACCAATAAAGGGTGCATTGTTACCAATAGACGCCAATAGCGCTGAACCTTTCTCCAATTGACGACGTTCAGTTAGAATTTGTTTGCGTAAGTGACGTTCCAATAGGTCCTGACGGCTCCAACTGTTTTGCAAGTCATGGTGTGTTTTTTCATCTGCTTCTATTAGTGTTTTAAAACCCGCATTTGCAACACGTGCTGCTGGTCCTTGACCCGATTCAGATTTAGTTACGGCGTCAGATAAATTTTTTGCTTTCCAAAACGCCTCTACGAAACGTTTATCTTGTTTTGATGCTCTTTGGGTCTGAACTATTTTGATTACAACCAGTGCCCAAGTCACAATTGAGAAAGCAACCAATAACCAGATAGTGCCGTCATGGATCAATGAATTAATGTCAGTCATGTAAATATCCTCTTAATCTATAAAATTAAATTTATTTCGGTAATTGATAATGAATTGGAACATCGACCCAACCTTCTACAGGGGTTTTACCTTTTAAAGCGGGTGAAAATTTCCATTGCTTTACTGTTCTTACAGCAGCGCTATCTAAAAGTTTTTTGCCACTACTTTGCTTGACACTGACCGTATCAGGGCTACCATTTGCTAATACTTTGACCCTTAAAATCACAGAACCTTCCCAACCACGTTCGAGTGCCTGTTCTGGATATTCGGGTGCAGGATTACTCAGATAGCCGGCATATCCTTTCGCTTCCGTCACAGGTAAGTTGTCATCGACCGACTTCACAGGTTCAACCACTTTCTGAACAGGTACAGGAGCCACCTCTTTGGCCACGACAGCCTCTTCAACTTTTTGTGGCGTAGGCTGAGTGACTGCTTTTGCGACTGGTTTAGGTTGCTCCACCATTTTCTGTACAGGTTTGGGTTGTTCGACCTGTTTAACAATTGGTTTTGGCTTTTCCTCAACCGGTGGAATTTTAGGTTTCTCTGTGACAGGAGGAATTTTAGGTTCAATCACTTTGGGTGGTTGTTCAGGTTTTACAATTTCAATCACCACGGGTTCTGGCTTATGAATGTCCAAGGTCGGTGTAGGCAAGTGTTTTGCGATATACCAAATTCCTAAATGTGCAGAAGCAACTGCAATAATCGCAATCAACACTTTATTCAAGCGAGGTGGAGGTGGTTGAGTCAGCTCCAAGGAATGCCGTGTAAACGGATCTGCTAAGTTGTTTGAACTAGCTTCCGGTGCATATTGTTCAAATAGCAACGCCCGTTTATGCGAGTTAAATATTAGTTCACTCATAGGGTTTTAAACGAAAAATAAAATATTGAACAAAAAATTGCACAAGTCATGCCAACATAACAAGTATTTGATTTTTATATTTTTAATTAGTATTTTTTAATTAACCGATATTGAATATGTTGGTTTTCAGACAGTGTTATGCTGTTCAAACAACAAGATCCCTTTGATATCTCAAAGGGATCTAAATTTATTATTTTAATTTATATCCAACCAGTGGTAAGACCTCTTCTGCTACCCGATAGGCTTCTTCCAAATGAGGGTTACTGGCTAAAATGAAATGACCAACACCAATATCAATATATTCTTGCAAACGCTCTGCAACCTGTTCATAGCTACCCACTAAAATACAGTTTGGTCCACCACGTACATTGGACATACCCGCCCAAACGTTCGGACTTACAAATAAGTCTTCGAAACGATTGCCCTGCGCCAAAGCCTGCTGACGTTTTGCGCCGACCGACTCAGTATCTTTTCGTTCAAATGCATGACCATCAACAGCAATGGTTTCATACATCTGTTTAAGCTCCTGAAAAGCTTGCTCTTGTGTAGGCCGTGCCAGTATATCAATACGCATACCAAATTTAACTTTACGATCAGGCGCGTTTTGTTCAAAAAACGCTTGCGCCTGTTCAATGACTTTTTTCTGCTGCTGAACAGGTTCACCCCAAGTTAAGTGAATATCAGCATGACGTCCTGCGACTTGTAAGGCGGCATCACTCGCACCAGCCAACCATAACCGAGGGACATCATATTGATTCATTGGGTATCTCAACCCACCCTGCTCAACATGAAAAAACTTGCCATCATAGTTAAATGGCGCATGATGTGAATAACCTTTTACAAACTCCAAAAACTCGTTGGTCCGTGCATATCGCTGGTCATGTTCAATAAAATCACCGTAAGCACGTTGCTGTGCACCGCCTCCACCTGAAATTACATTCCACTCGACTCGCCCCTGACTTAAACGCTGTAAACTGGCAGCCATTTGACTGGCATAGGCTGGATGAATAAACCACGGCTGAATCGCAATCAACAGTCGAAGTCGTTTGGTTTCCCTTGCTAATGCTGAAGCCAATACCCAAGGCTCTTCAGTATGAGGAAAAGCGGGAATCAAGGCGCCATGAAAACCAACAATATCAGCCGCTTTTGCCACTTGTTGTACATAATCATAGTAAGCAAATAACTGATCTTCATGTTGCGGAGCCACGCGTTGTGGAGATTTAATTGCTGGATTTAACTGATTCCATTCACCACGGGTATGTAACTGATGTGCTCGACGACCATCCCCATGAACAGGAATTCTCCATAAAAACTCAACTGACATAATAGTTCTCAATAATTAAACATTTCACGACATCGTGTTCGTTAGCTATGTCATGAGCAGAAATCATGCCGCTTTTTATTCGATAAATTTTTAACATATATCATTGTTTTATTTAAACTTTGTAAAAACACACCAAAACATAGTGTTGAAATTTCAACACTTCAATACTTTTAAATGTCTGTTTCACAGCATAGATCACTGACTCAACAACAATAATCCGCATAAAAAATAATAAATTATTGATTTTTATATATTAATTATTTTGGCTTAGTTCTTGCTCTATTCCTCTATATTTTTTAATTCTTATGATGATATGCGTATTCTTCCTAGCTTATTTTTAAGTTTTAGTCTTTTAGGACTAGTCGCTTGCGATGCAAAACAAAACGAACAAGCATCTGAGAGTAAACCTACTCAGCAACAGTTGCATATTGCTGTGGTAGCAAATGGAACATCAGGTAGTCTGGACTTTATTGGCGTGCCACAACTCATCTCTCAAGACCCTATTTTTCTCAAGGCCTTAAAGCAACAACATATTGAGTTGAAATGGGAGCCAGTAACAACTGCTGCTGTAGCGACTTTAGTGAATGAAAGTTTCCTGAACAATAAAATTGATTTTGCTTTTTATGGCAACCTACCAGCTGTGGTACTGAATGCAACTGGGGTAAAAACACAAATTGTTGTGCCTGGAGGGATTGGTAATAATGTCTATCTGATTGTGCCACCTGATTCACAGGTAAAAAGTATTGAAGACTTAAAAGGTAAAAAAATTGCTTTACATCGTGGCCGTCCTTGGGAAATCAATTTTGGTCAACTGATACAAAGCAAAGGTTTAAACCTCAAAGACTTTCAAATTATTAACCTCAACCCTCAAGCAGGTGCAGCAGCTTTATCTGCCAAAAGTGTGGATGCATTTTTTACTTTAAGTGATGCGCTGACGTTACAAGACCGCCATCTCGGTAAAATTATATGGTCATCTCAATCCTTGCCTGCTGACTGGAAAATGCGTGCGGAATTATGGGGACGTAAAAACTATATTGAACAATATCCAGAGACCACTCAATTACTTGCTGATGCAACAGTTAGGGCAATGAACTGGATATCCCAACACCAAAATGAATTTCAGCAGAGTCAAACCAAGTTTGGACAACCTTTGTCTGTGATTCAACGTGAAAGCCAAAATAGTGCAAGTACATGGCAACAGGATTGGTCACCTGAATACAAAGTTAATTTCCTTAAACAACACTATGCCAAAGTCATTGATCATGCTGTGAAAAACCAGTTGATTCAAACGTCAGTCAAGGCAGATGAACTGCTAAATCCAAAATTTGCCGAGCAAGCAATTCAAAATTTACATGCAAACGATCAGCAGAAGAAACAGGGAGACTAAGCGATGAAAACGCTTGTGAATCCTCCTCTTGAAAAGAATATCGTTGTAGATAGATCACCGTTATGGAGGAGGATTTCTGCTGAGCCGTTGTATGGGCTGCTCTCGCTGATTTCCCCTATATTGGCTTTACTTACTTGGCAATTTATTTGCTCTTTACAAATTTTTCCAACTCAAATTCTGGTGCCACCCGCAACGGTCTGGAATACATTTATTAGTTTATCGCAAAGTGGTGAACTACAACTGCACTTAAAGGATAGTCTTGCTCGATTATTTTTTGGATTTTCTATTGCAGCACTCAGTGCCATTGCTTTTGGAATTGCCTATGGTTCAATCACCACATTCCGTAATTACACTTATATCTTATTTAATCTGCTTTACCAGATTCCGATCTTTGTGCTTATTCCTATTTTTATTCTCGTTTTTGGGATTGGCGAACTGTTTAAAATTTTACTCATTATCAAAGCCTGTTTTTTCCCAATTGCTTTGGCAACAGCAGATGCAGTGAAAAATATTCCTAAACAATACATTGAACTCGGTCAAATCTACAAACTTAAAACGCGAGCGTGGCTTAGGTACATCGTCATCCCCTCAACATTACCACCCTTGATCAGTGGACTGCGAATTGCATTAGGCCGAGCATGGTTGATTTTAGTTGCCGTTGAATTACTTGCAGCGGGTACTGGCATTGGTCAGATGATGGAGCTTGGACGGCAAATGCTCCGTCTGGATGTGGTGATGGTCGGGGTATTTATTACAGGTGTGATTGGTTTTAGCCTCGATAAACTTTTACGTTTGGTCGAACAACGCTTTATATCACCTGCGCTCAGTGCAAGGGGGAAATAATGTCGTCACTATCACTTACTTTGAAAGGTGCATTACAACAGCCTGTGGTCCTATTACAAGGTCTCGTACTTCCAGCAATATTACTAGCGTTATGGCAATACAACTCAGGACTAGGCTCCAGTCATGCCTATGCCTTTGTCCCTTTACAGAATATTTATTCTGCTTCTCTTCAACTACTAGAAACAGGTGAATTGTGGGTGAATACATGGGGTAGTCTGAAGAAAGCAGGATTAGGCTTTTTATTGGGTTCAACAACTGGACTAATTTTAGGCGCGTTACTCGCCTATTCAAAAGTTTTTAATGCGCTCGTTTCACCACTGTTTAACAGTATCCGACAAGTTCCACTCCTCGGTCTAACCCCATTAATTGCTTTATGGTTTGGCAATGGTGAAGAAGCCAAGATCTTTATTATTGCACTGGCTTCTTTTTTCCCCTTGGTCATTAATACCTTTCAAGGGCTCAGCCACTATGATGAAAAATACAGGGAAGTCGCACGAATCTATCAGTTTTCATTTTGGCGTGAATTTAAAAGAATCCGCTTGCCACAAGCCTTGCCACATATTTTAACGGGGTTAAATTTAGCTGTCCCTTTTACCTGGATCACCACCACAGCAAGTGAATTGCTATTCAATGCAGGCACAGGCTTGGGCAATCTCATGATGAAAGCTGAAATTAATGCTGAAATGGACATCCTATTGGTGTGCGCAATGACCGTCACGATGAGCGGTATTTTTATGACCACATGTATCCACTTCATTTCAAAACGTCTGCTGCAATGGCGAGCTTAGTAGCGTCTATTTTAAAAATACAATCAGGATTTCAAAATGTCTTTTCCTTTACTCTCGATTAAAAAACTCAATAAATCATTTCAACGTGATCAGAACAACTTAACTGTTTTAGACGGTATTCATCTCGACATTGAGCAAGGCGAATTTATCTCCATTGTCGGCAGCAGTGGTTGTGGAAAATCGACGCTACTTCGTCTAATTGCAGGACTAGACCCAGACTATCAAGGTGAAATTTTACTCAATAAAATTCCGATCCAAGGGACAGATTTAAAACGAGGCTTAATTTTTCAGGAGCATCGCTTACTTCCTTGGCTCACCGTTTCCGAAAACATCCATTTGGCGCTGGAAGAAACGGGGTTAAGCAGTTCAGAAAAAAATGCACGTGTGAAAGAGCATATTGAAATTGTTGGACTTACTGGATTCGAGAATGCCTACCCTCACGAATTGTCTGGCGGTATGGCGCAGCGGGTTGCCATTGCACGTGGGTTGGTCAATAAACCTGATATTTTACTTTTAGATGAACCGTTTGGTGCATTGGATGCCATGACCCGGAGTCATTTACAGGCTGAACTGCAACGTATCTGGCAACATGAAAAAATCACCATGATTCTTGTGACGCACGATATTGAAGAAGCAGTCTATCTTGGAGATCGTGTGATTGTGATGTCAGCTCGACCAGGGAAAATCAAGGAAATTATACCTATTCCTTTAGCCCATCCAAGACATAAAGACAGTGAAAGCTTATTCAATTTTCGTAATCAAGCACTTCATCTACTGGATCATACCGCATAATTAAATCGAATATTGATCGATATTAATATGATTTAGAAAACAGACGATGTCGTGATATTAATAGTCTTTATTATATATTATTTAGGAGTTTTAGCATGGGTTTATCAATTTGGCATATTCTATTATTTGCCGTTATCGTTATTTTACTATTTGGCACTTCAAAGCTAAAAAACCTAGGAAAAGATTTGGGCGGTGCAATTAAAGACTTTAAAGACTCTGTTAATCCTGATGATCCAAAATTAATACAGAATCAACAATACAAAGATATTAATTCGTTAGAATCAAATAGCGAGAAGCAGACCAAGTTATAAGTGATATATTGCCATGTTTAATATCAGTTTTGGGGAACTATTTGCTTTTGGCATTATTGCCCTCATCATTTTAGGGCCTGAAAAGCTTCCTCAAACATTAAGAACGGTACTATTCAAATATAGAGCAATTAAAAACCAGCTCAATAAAATCCAGAATGATCTAGAAAATGAACTGGAATTGATTGAACTCAAAAGAATCATGCAAGAAGAGCTGCAAAAAATAAAACAAAATGAAGAACAGCTCAAACAACAACTCGCGCTCATGCAACAAGAAATTGAAAATGTACAATCCACTGTTTCTTTGGAACAAAGAACCAAAGCAACGTACACCACGGATTATGTCTATATCCAATCACATGACAAGTTAAGGACGCCATTTTTAACTCATTTTCAAATAGTAAATAAATTCAATGAGGATCAAGCCGCATGACTGAACATCTCGTCAGTGAAAACCTCACTGAAATGAAATATAGCGAACACCTGAAAGAGTTAAGAAAGCGTTTGATCTATAGCATTGGTGCGGTTGTTACCATTTTTTTAGTGCTTCTCCCGCTTGCCCAACAAAACTATCATGTTCTTGCTCGACCTTTAATCTCATTATTACCTGTTAACTCAACCATGATTGCAACGGATGTGATGGGTACATTTTTAGCTCCGTTCAAACTCAACATTTATCTGGCAATTCTAGTGAGTATTCCCTTTATCCTGTATCAGTTTTGGCAATTTGTTGCACCTGCACTCTACCAAAACGAGAAAAGATTTGGTGTCGCTCTAGCCGTTTCCAGTATTTTTTTATTTTATCTAGGTCTCTTGTTTGCTTATAGTCTGATCTTACCCTTGGCCTTAAAGTTCTTTGTATTGGCTTCTCCTGAAAATGTATTACCGATGACGGATATCAATAGCTATCTGGATTTCTGTTTAAAGCTTTTTCTTGCTTTTGGTCTGGCATTTCAAATTCCAGTATTAACTTATATTCTTATTTTTATTGAAATTCTCTCTATTCAACAATTAGAAGAACATCGTAAACACATCATTGTGTTCTTCTTTTTTATTGCAATGTTCATTACCCCTCCAGATGTGTTCAGTATGCTTGCTCTTGCTGTCCCTATGTGGCTATTATTTGAATTAGGTTTATGGATCACTAAATTAACAACAATAAAAAAAGAACATCCAAAGGTCAAAGATGGATGTTCTTAAAATAGAATATTTTTTCTATGCAATTTCATTTTCATTCTTATTGGGTAATAAATTATACCGAGACAAAAGGTTGCGCAAAACATTGCGCGAAAGGCCTAACATTTTTGCAGTCTTGACCTGATTATTCCAGCAACTTGAAAATGCTGTATTCACAATCTTATCTTCAATAATATGCCAAGCTTCCCCATCATATTCCTGAAATAAACGCTTCAGGATATCTTCAAACTCCTGAATTAAATCACTATCAGGTAATGCTGCTGATCCACCTTCTTCTGAAAATCGCAGATGTTCAATATCAATTGTTTTACCACTGCTCATCAGTAAAGCATAATGGATATTGTTTTCCAGCTCACGGATGTTCCCTGGCCAACTATAATTGAGGAGTGCATTTCTTGCTCGATCACTAATATTTGGCTTCGTTGTAATCAGCTTCTGAGAATACGAATTTAAGAAAAAATCGACTAAAGGTAAAATATCGCCTTTGCGTTCCCGTAATGGCAAAATATTCAGTACCACGACATTCAAACGGTAGTATAAATCGAGTCTAAACTTGTTTTCTGCCACAGCCTTACGCAAATCTACATGGGTACCAGACAGAATACGTACGTCGATTGGAATGGGTTTACGGCCACCTACGCGCATCACTTCTTTTTCTTGCAGTACCCGTAATAGCTTGACTTGTAGAGAGAGTGGCAACTCACCCACCTCGTCCAAGAACAAAGTACCACCATCTGCTGTTTCGAAAATACCAGCACGTGTTTTATGTGCTCCGGTAAAGGCACCTGCCTCATAGCCGAATAACTCAGACTCAGCTAATGTTTCAACCAGAGCACCACAGTTCACCGCAAGAAAAGGTTTGTTTTTACGATCACTTTTCAAATGAATTTCACGTGCAATCAACTCTTTACCTGTACCTGACTCACCTTGAATGATAACACTAGCAGAGCTTGGTGCAATGGTTTCAACTTGATTTAACAATTTACGAGAGTTTTGATCTGAGAAAATAATTGCTTTTGCTCGAATTGGTTTTACAGGTACCCCGTTATCTGGCAAAGTAATTACTTTATAATCATTATCCAAATAGGATTTCATAATTAATCCTTTAAATAGATTAGGATGATATTAAAATAGAATAGTACAATTCAATTACAAAACTGATAAATAATAATTACAGATATTCAATCCACGATTTAAATATTCATTACTCTAAAAATCAACCTTATAACTTTATTAACAATATAATTCTCAATTTATGAAATGTTGTTTTTTAAGCAGAATACGAATGCTTCTGATCAAATTTAGACACCTGATTAAAATACCATTTCCTAATCGCTTATTTTATATCAGTTTAAACTTGGCATTTATTTTGCTCATTGGTTAAAAATCCATAAAATAGGTTTAATAATGAGCATCGAATTCGTTGGTATGGTTTTTCCTAATCAATGGTCAGAAACCAAAGGGACACGTATTGGTCATAAAATAGACCTCGACTATCTACGTTATCATGCACGAGCACATGAATATGCTGGTTTTGATAAAGTTTTAATTGCTAGTGGACCAAGCAGCCCAGATAGTACACAAATTGCAGCTTATCTCGCACAGCATACTGAGCAACTCGGGTTTATGATTGCCCATCGTCCCGCGCTTGTAACACCAAATTTGGCTGCACGTACTTTTGCGACACTTGACCATACGACAGGTGGTGGAAGAATCCGTTTACATGCAATTACAGGAATTACAGCTGAGCCTCAAGAAGGTGATTATATTGTTGATAAAACTCAACGTTATGAACGGACCGGGGAATATCTAGATATCATCCAGAAACTCTGGAAAAGCGATCAACCTATTAGTTATGAAGGTAAGTACTTTAAGCTAGAAAACGCTTTTTGCCCGTTAAAGCCAGTCAACGGGACAATCCCGATTTCATTCGGTGGCTCTTCCGATATTGCTTATGATATTGCAGTCCACCATGCAGACCTGTATTCACTTTGGGGGGAACCACTTGCTGGTGTAAAAGATCAAATCACTACATTAAAGCTCGCAGCAGAAC
The DNA here is from genome assembly GCF_013072695.1 of Acinetobacter sp. Ac_5812. GTDB lineage: Bacteria > Pseudomonadota > Gammaproteobacteria > Pseudomonadales > Moraxellaceae > Acinetobacter. Next base: position 552,626 of record NZ_LXUK01000022.1, on the reverse strand, counting down.
ACGCCAATAAACCGCAGCCACCTGTTAGCTTATCCGTACGCCTTATTATTGGCCCAACCGAAGAACTTGCTTGGCAACGTGCAGAACAGATTCTTGCAGATATTCAGAATAATCCAACTTTTAAAAATAACGGCACATTGTCAGGGCACAAAATCAAGGGGATTGGTTCACAACGCTTATTGGCAGCAGCCCAACAAAGTGATCGACATGATCGTGCCTTATGGATGCCCACGGCAACTGCTGTAGGCGCTTATGGTGATACCACTGCCTTGGTTGGTACACCAGATACCATTATTGCGGCATTACTCGATTATGTAGATTTAGGCGTTACCACCTTTTTAAATCGTGGCTACGATCCGATCTATGATACGGTCGATTATGGTCGCTATATCATCCCTGCTGTACGTGAAGAGGCTGCAAAAAGATTAAAGCGCATCGCTTAAACATTTAAAGCATAAAGCCGCTCTGCAATATCTTTGAAGAGCGGCTTTTTAAAATAAAGATTCTCTTTAGTGAGAAAATCTTTATGTCATCTTTTATTGTAAGTCAGGCTTACAAATAGCCTGAACTTTCTCTCCCGCAATCACCTTTTTAGCAAATGGAATCGAATCTTGTAATGAAGCATTAACGGTCTCGCTATGCCCTAAGCCATGATACAAATGGCCTTCGACTACGGTACCCGCTTTACATGCATCGGCCACCAGCTTCATTTGAGATCGGGCATCAGGGGTACGGTCGTTTGCCCCTGTTCCGATAAATAGTGGGTGACTGATTTTTAATGTCGGATAATAACCATAATCATTCGATTGTTTCTCTTGCAGTTTTTTATAGTTTTCAGGTGGATTAGGTTTATACGCTTGTGCTGGCGAAAGACCTGCAGATTGAATATCTCCCATAAAGCTTGTTAAGCACGCATTTCTTGCTTGTTCAACTAAAGGCGCTGCTTCAGCTGTGAAAATATCTTCTGTTTTTATTTCTGGATATAAACTTTGCGTCACTAAAAAACTATAGATGCCATAAGCAAGCGACGGACTGACTTCATAAGGATTTAACTTTAGCTGATTCTTTTCAGGGGTCGCCTCAGGATCTTGATAAATCACACCTGTACCAATTGAACCTTTAATATTTAAGTCAGGTGCATACGTAGCCGAATAGGAAGAAGCCGAAACAGCGCCAGCGCCTCCTTGAGATTGGCCAACAATCATAAACTTATTTGCAAGTGGTAACTTGGCTTTTAGAGCAGCTCTACCACTATCTAAAATACTATAGGCCAGCATGGGGTTATTGATTAACAAATGCGGTCCTGCAACACCCAAACCTTCATAATCTGTGGCAACGACTGCAAATCCTTCTTTCAACCAACGATTTAGATATTGTACATCTCGATATGATCGCCCACTCCAAGACGGTGCACAAGCGTCGGCCAAACCGACCGTACCATGTGCCCATAACACTACTGGCCAACCACCTTTAGGAGGAGTCCCTTTTGGTAAATGAATACTTCCTGAAACCACAATAGGTGTTTTACTATCTTTGCCACTGGTAGAGCTATAAAGAATTCGAATCGCCTGACTGTCATTTGCCAAACGAATATAAGGATTGTGAATGGCCTCTGTTTTTAATAATTTTCCAGCCTGTTCTGGAATAGCCGATTTCCATGTATAAAACTCAGAAACTCGGCCATCTCCATATCTATCTTCAGGTGCTGGCGCTTGTTGAGCAGTCGCCAAACAGCTCGAAGTTAACATCGTTGTGATGAAAGAAAATTTGCATAACGTTGATAAAAAAGTATGTTGCATTGTCATTTACCTTAAAGTTTGTTTAATCATTTTTGATTTAAAATTCGTAACTTACGCGGCCGTATAAATACGTTCCAAATGCGCCTTCAGGCGCATTAAAACTATATTTGACAATGTTGCCGACCGAAGAATCTTTAGCTTTATCAGGATGGCTATTCAATAAATTGATTGCCCCTAAATTGAACTTGAGACCTTTCATAAATGCATCCGCTTTGTAGCCGATATCCAAATCTGCAATCCACTGCGGATCAAAAGTCTGGTCTAATGTAGTGTTGGTATTATTTAAGGTCGTCCATTTATCATAGCGACGGATTGCGGTATTGACGCTCCACACTTGATTTGACCAAAGTGCGCCAAGGGTCAGCTTTGTTTTCGGTGCAGTAGACTCAATCAGGCTTTGTGTATTTCGTCCTGCAATGCTTGAAACGGGAATTCGCTCACCTTTTGCGGTAATTGAATCTCTGGTTTCAGTAATTTCATTTTTGTTATAGGCCAGACCTAGATTCAAATTTAACCTGCCATATTGTTCAAGGTTTAAATCATGCTTAAGCGCGAGCTCTAAACCTTGGGTACGTGTGTCTAGTAAATTATTAAAGAACGCCACATTGGCAATATTTGAATACGGTGAATTGGAAAATGCATTGCTGATTACACTTCCAGTAATATTGTCTGAAAGCAAAATACGATTTTTAATATCGATTTGATAAAGATCTAAAGTTGCTGAGGTATTCGCAAGTGGCTTCCACACAAAACCTAAAGAATAATTCGTCGATTTCTCTGGTTTAAGTGAGCTTCCACCAATAAGTAAAGCGGCCTCACTGCCTGCAACTAAAGTACGTTGTTGCACATCTTGCCATCCTGAAGGGGTTTGCACCGTTTGTACGCTATAAGCAGAATATCCTTGTTGTGCCAATGACGGTGCTCTATAGCCTGTATTGATTGAACCACGTACCGAAAATTGAGGTGATACATCATATTTAGCAAATAATTTTCCGTTTGTGGTTGACCCAAAGTCTGAATATTTTTCACTTCGAACAGCTGCGCCCACATTCAAATTTTTAAAAATGTCTGCTTCCAAATCGAGGTAAACACCATAAACATCACGACTAATTTTTCGTTGATCTTGGTCGGTAATTCCCGCATATATCCCTGGAACACCAACACCTAAAGTCGTACTCGGATTGAAATATGGGCCACGGGTATAGGCAATCGGATCACCCGCATTTTGCTTATATTGCTCCCAACGATATAAAACCCCTGTAGACAACGTCAGTGGACTTGCTAACCCGTCAATTGCAATATCACGGCTATAATCGAGCCCTGTATTTAATTGCGCAAAGATATTTTCGCCTAAGTCATAGTTTGAAGCTGAGTTTGAACCATAACTTGGGTTAATGCCGTTGCCTTGTTCTGTGCTGACTTTATTTTGCCCATAAGTTGCATAAAGATCATATTTACCTGACTTCAACTCCCCTTTTTTCACTCCAACTGTGGTGGCAAAATCATCTATAGTGACTAAGCTTAATGGCGAGCGTCCATCTGGATAACGTTCTTTAAAATAGCTGGATTGATTCAGTATTGTTTTGGTTGTTGGTGGCTCATAAAAGTTTTCCCCTATCGTTTTGCGATGGCCATAGCTACTAAAACCATAAAGTGCAAGATCATCAGTCAACGGTAAATCTAGATTGGCAGTCACATTGACTTGATCTTTTTGTTCGGGTGAACCAAATTTCCATGTTCTATAAGGTGTATTTTGTTCTGTATATTGAGCTTTGGTTGAACCATCATAAAAAGTTCGCGTATCAGGTGCCGTGTTACTTGCAGCTTCACGTTTACCTAAATCTAAGGCAACCGTCAACGCACCATCATTAGGGAGTGCAAAACCTTTCCAAAGATTAACTTTATGTTGTTCACCATCTCCTTGAGTGTAGCCACCCGTTTGATAGCTTAGCCCACCCCCATGATCACGTGATTTCAAAATAATATTAACGACACCGGCAATTGCATCTGACCCATATTGTGCCGCAGCACCATCTCGTAAGATTTCTATACGCTCAATTGCACTCACTGGAATTAAACTTAAATCAGTTACTGCTGCTCCTCTTCCACCAGCATACGCTTGGCGGGTGAAATACGCTGCTGTATGTCGGCGTTTCCCATTAATCAGAATTAAAGTTTGATCCGCAGATAATCCTCTGAGCGCAATACTTGGTGGAACTGATGCACCAAACCCGCCTGCTGGAGACGTCGGTAAACTCACAGAAGGAGACAGCCGTGTTAATGCCGCAGCAAGATCAGTTGCTCCTGTATCTTGTAAGTCTTTAGCCGTTAAAATATCAACAGGTGCAGGCGCATCGAGAGAATTACTAATTGCTCGTCTTGAACCTGTGACCACCACAGATTGTAATGTGATGACATCTTCTTTCCCTGACAAATTCTTTTGATCATTTGCCATCGCAATTGAGGCAGTAAGTGTACTCAGTGCAAAAAGTGAGGAGTGAAGGATAAATTGAGAAAAATATGTACGCATATAAGCTTCCTTAACGATCTAAACCGATATAGCAAAGCCAATGCCAAATATTTTATTTATAATTATCAATATATTGAGTAAAAAAATAAAAGAATCATTGTTTAAATTTAAACAATGATTCAAAAAAATGTTTATAAAACTACAGTTTTTAAATTTGCAGACCGCTAGACAAGCTGATTTTGTAGATAGGACTGATACAATTTAAAGTAAGCTGCCTGTTGCTGCATTAACTGCTCATGCGAACCTTGCTCTACGACATGACCATTTTCAATAACAACAATTTTATCCGCCTCACGAATGGTACTTAGCCGATGTGCAATGACTATACAGGTTCTATTTTGGCATAAGCGTCTAAGCGCATATTGTATTTTTTGCTCAGTATAAATATCAATTGCAGAAGTCGCTTCATCTAGAATTAATATTTTAGGGTTTGCTAAATAAGCACGAACTAAACAAACAAGTTGTCTTTGTCCATGACTAAGATTTTTGCCCAGTGTCCCAACTTCGGTGAAATACCCTTGCGGCAGTTGTTGCAATATCTCATCTGCCCCTAAGTCTTCAATAACTTGCATAAGTTGCTGATCTGAAGCATCAGGTTGTACCAAACGCAAGTTATCTAAAATTGTTCCACTAAATAAAACATTATCTTGTAAAACAATACTGACATGCTGTCTTAAACTAGAAAGCTGAATACTTTGTATTGGATAACGATCTAGAAAAATTCCACCCTGCTGAGGTTCATAAAACCGTGTTAGCAACTGAGCCATGGTACTTTTGCCATGTCCTGTTGGCCCTACAATCGCAATTATTTTTCCAGCTTCAATCTCCAAATTAAAATTTTGTAAAACAGGTTTGTGGGTATAAGCAAAATCTACAGACTGAAATCGAATATGACCATTCAACTGTACAAGCTTCATCGCATTCGGTTGTTCTTGAATAGTAGATTGGGTATCTAAAAGTAGAAATATACGTTGTGCACATGCTGCCCCATTTGCATAACGTTCAAATAGATCGGTCAGTTCCTGTAAGGGTGCTAAAAATAAAAATACATAGAAAATACTTTCTGCAAACTGGCCAATACTAATTATGCCGTCACTATAAGCATAACTACCAATCACAATGAATCCAGCAGTGGCTAGCGTTGAAAGTAAACCTGTAAAGGGAGCGAACCAACTGGTCCGCTTGCTGCCATAAATAATAGAATTATTAAAGTCTTTTAATAATTCTTGATAACGAGATTGATTGGTTTCAGTGTAATTTAACTGCTGAATGATTTTTGCTCCATTTACTGTTTCAACCAAATGAGCAGTAAATCGACTGCGTTCCTCCGCAACTCGTCCCCAATGTTTTTGCGATGATTTCTTAAAAATTGCAGTCATCCCAAATAAAATGGGTAGTGTCGCAAATAAGCACCAAAAGAAAGGTGGATAAATATGCCAAAGAAGTACTGAAGCTAATCCACAACGCAAAATTGCGGAAAGTAGCTCTGGTGGGCCTTGTATTAAAACAGGTTCTAGCGTTTCGACATCGCGATCGGCACGCGAAATAATCCTGCCAGCCTTGGTACGATCAAAATATCCAATATTTAAACTTTGGATATGCTGAAATAGAGAACGTCTTAAACCATTAATCACTTTCAAAGCTGCCCGGCCTGAAAGATATTTTGATAAGCCTGCTAATGCAAAACGACAAATCCAACTCAATACCAAAATGCTGATCGCAATCAATAAAACTGGCTGATGCAATACTACTTTTCCAGCAATTTGTTGAAAGCCCGAATCCAGAATATATTTCACCACCCAAGGTCGAACAAAAATACTCATTACTTGTAAAATTTCTACTGTAATTAAAGCAAGCAGCAAGTAGCGAATGGGATAAACCAAAGGAATAAGTTTTGTTAACATTCCTCTATGAATTGAAGTATTTGCTAAATTTTCTTCGATTTGTAGATCAGCTGATTTTGCGAATGGGCGGAAATTTTTAACACTGCTATTCATGCATTAATCTCCTGCTGTTGTAACTGAAAGCCCATCAACTCACGATAAAATAAACAATCTTGAACTAATTCAGCATGCGTGCCTTGGGCAATAATGTGGCCCTGATCAAGAACAATTACTCGATTAGATAAAGCAATCGTGGTTTGTTTATTAGAGTTAATAATGATTGTTTTATTCAAAGGGTTGCCACTGCCAGAAAGTGCTGATAGCCGCTGTAAAACCTGTTTTTCTGTGGTCGCATCCAAAGCACTGGTTGAGTCATCTAAAGCTAAAATGGGTGAATTCTTTAGAATAGAACGGGCCAAAGCAAGGCGTTGTTTTTGTCCTCCCGACAAGGTAACGCCCTTGTCCCCAATCAGCGTGTCTAGTCCATCATCAAGTCGTTGTAATAGTTCCGATGCAGACGCTAAATGTAAAGCATCCCTCATCTCTTGCTCAGTTGCATCTTGCTTAGCAATTCTTAAGTTGTCTGCCAATGTGCCGCTAAAAAAGAAATTTTCCTGAGGAATGATCTGAACCAAATGACGTAATTCAAATAGGCTTAAATCTTTAATATTTGTCCAGCCCATTTGCTCAGAGCCAATCAAAACTTGCCCTTCTGTTGGATCAATAAAGCGATTGAGTAAATTCATCAAAGTGGTTTTACCCGAACCCGTCTTACCGACAACAGTGACGATTTCACCTGCTCGAAATTCAACATGGCAGTGTTTTAAAATATACTTTTGCGTTGTCTCATCCTGAAAGCTTACATTTTCTAATCTAATATTTAACTCATCACGCCATTGCAAAGGCAGAGGATATCGTTGATCTTCAATTGCGGACTTCTGATCTAACATTTGCCAGATTCTTGTCGCAGACGAACGCGCATCAGCAAAAATATGTAAGACCTGACCAATGCTTTCAATACGAAATACCAATAAATTTGCCATCAGAATGGCAGCGACAAATTGCCCCACTTGCAACTGATTTTGTCCAATTAAATAAGCACCAAAAGCTATGACCCATAAATAAGAGCATGCAATAATCACTTGGGGGATAGGTAACCGTTTCGCACTTGTCCTGATGGTCTGAATGGAATGATGAATAAATAGATCTACAGCATGATTAAAGCGCTGTAAAAGTCTCTCTTCAAGTTGGAATGCTTTGACCACCCGAATCCCATTCACGCTTTCCGCTAAGTTATCACTGACTTTTTCGTAGGTAGATGCAACTTGATGATCCATTACAACCAATTGATTGGTCAGTTTAAATAGAACCAAAAGCCCTAAAAAAATAAATAATAAAGGAACTACTCCCAGCCAAGGATGGTACCAACACAAGAGTCCGACGGTCACCACAACAACTAGACTTGACTCAAACACTTGCCGCCAAAAATTGATGAGCGCTTCTTTTAATTTATCTGAATCACGTGTTGTTCGAGATAACACTTCTCCCAGCCCATGCTTCCAATGCCATGAAACATCTAAATGCTGTACTTGGCTAAAGATTCTTTCTCTTAAAATACTCAGTAATTGCTGACCAATGCTTAAAGCACTTAACCCTGCAAAATACTGAATAACAGCTCTAATACCAGCAATACTCGCCAGTAGAATGAACCAGAACCAAGGGTTTAATGGATCAGAGATAGCATGCTGAAATAAAGTTTCTCTTTCACTATGTTTTAAGGTATCAATCGCATGACCAATTGAATATTGTTGGAGTGCCAACCCGATATTCGCAATAACAAATAAGGTCGCCGTCAATAAGAAACGAAATGGCATAAATCGATACAAAGCCAAACTTCGCAATAATGGATAATTTTTAAACATAAAAGATAGAAAAAATTTGAGATTTTGTATTAGTGCGAGATTCATGCCAAATTAATGGCCTGAAAAAATATTTTAAACCATTGTTTTATATTATTTTTATAGATGACTATTTATAGTGGTGTTGGTTTTAAAACACTGGCGAAATGGTTCTGTTGTAATCGCAACAAAATTTGATATATCAACATCATAAAAAACGATATTACAAATAACCAATAAATATCAACAATTTAATAAATGGCATCAATTTTGCTTTAAAGCATAAAAATCACAAAAGGATGTCATGATGACAACACTTCAAACTCAATCATTAAACACACTTTGGTACACGCGCTGTCCTGTACCAACAGGCCTAGGCATTTCAATTCAAAAAGGTTGGCTCAAAGAAAAGTTTAATGAGCAGCAGATTGAAATAAAATCAATTCGAGAATCAAATTCCAAAGATATTCGCAACTCTCATTTTAACCATACACTTGCCAATTCAGTCCGACACGGTGGCAGTATTCCTGCAATCTGGGCATATGCATCTGGTCAAAAAACTAAAGTGATTGGATTATCTTGGGCTGATGAAGTTCAATTATTGTTAACACGCTACGATTCAAACATCAAAACTGTTGCAGACCTAAAAGGCAAACGTTTTGGAATTCCATTAAATCAGGATGCAATTATTGATTTCTCGCGTGCACAGGCGATTCGTGGTTTAGAGAATGCCTTAAAGACAGTAAATTTGAAGGTAAGCGATCTTGAATTAGTTGACTGTTTACGAGCAGATATTTTAACTGCACAGCAACAACAGCCGGAAGAAAATGATTCTAGCTTTTATGGTAATCGCAACAAAATCAACGCAAGTGCAGAGATCGTGGCATTAATTAAAGGTGATGTGGATGCCATTTTCCTAAAAGGTGCACATGCTGCGCAGATTGCTCATGATTTCGCCCTGCATACCATTATTGATATTGGCTCACATCCAGACCCTATTCTACGCTCTAATAATGGAACACCAAGAACACTCACTGTGGATGAAGATTTTCTAACGCAATATCCAGAGCAAGCACAATCGATTGTTGATGCTGTTTTACAAGCAGAACAATGGGCACATGCACACGCCGATGAAACCCATCGTTATCTAGCAAAAGAATGTAATAGTAGTGAGCAATGGGTTCATGCGGCATATGGTGCAGATGCACATCTGAAACTGAACACTAACTTTGATGAAATCTCTATTATTGCTTTACAAGACTTAAGTGACTTTCTCTATCGCTGGAATTTTATTCCTGCACAAATTAATGTCCGTGAATGGCTGGCACAAGATATTTCTATTCAAGCTCAAGTCGCTTAACAAAACAAAAAAGGTTGTCATCATGACAACCTTTTTTTATTGCCTTCATTTTACTTAGAAAATTTAGTCACATTTTCCGCCTGTTTCTTTAGAAGTACGGAGTTGTATTCTCCTGGTGGAATATTATTTAAATAATAATTTCCAACATGATATAGCCTCCAGCGAATTGGATCATGCGTGGTATGGGTTCGTGCATTACGCCAGAAACGGTCTAGGTTCCATTTCGATAAAGTTGAACTTGCCCCGAGTAATCCAAAAATTTCACTCGAAATTTTTAAAGATGCATGATCAGACTGACTACGGGTAGCAGCAACCGATAAAATCAGTTCAGTTTGTAAATCTTCATCCTCTACATTTGCCAAATGCTGTTCAAAAATCTGTGCTGAACGATCCAATAATGCCTCAGCCGAACGAACCAAAACAGCGAATTCACCAATCTGTTTGATGATATGAGGTTCATGCGTAGGCGAATCGACCCCGCTTTCTACCCAAGGTCGAGCATGATGTTGTAAATAATCAATCCCGCCTTGTAGGGCTCCTTTGGCAATTCCTGTGTCCATTGCAGCGTGTAAAATCTGAGGCCAAGTGAGTCCCGTACGTAAAACAGTGCCTAAACCACCGGTATTTCGCTTAGCAACATAACGTTCATCAACAATCACATCTTTAAAATTAACAGTGCCACTGACACTATTATTTTGTCCCATCGCATCCCAGTCATCAAGCAACTCCACTCCCTGCGTATCACGATGAATTAAAATCGAGACAGGTCCATCATCACTACCAGCAAATAAGGAAATCCACTCTGCGAGTAAAGAGCCTGTAGAATAGAACTTACTGCCATTTAAAATTAATTGCCCTTCTGAATTTCGCTGTACACGCGTCTTATGCTGAAATTTATCTTTACCACCCACTTCTGCAAGAGCATTACCCAAACGCTTTCCGCTTAAGATATCACCCAGTAACTGATCACGAATTTCATCATCATAGCCCGTTAAAACGCCTCGGAACATGGTGAAGTGAATCTGTAATAACTGCCCGACACCACCATCAGCGGATGAAATAATTTTCACCACATTGACCAAGGTTGAAATACTGGCGCCTAAGCCCCCAAATTGCTTGGGTACAATAATCGCAGTTAAACCAGCTTCTGAAATTAAGCGAGCTTGTTCATAAGGTACGGTCTTGTTATAACTGAGGTCTCGAGCAAATTGATTCAGTTGATCCGCCACCTCTTTTGCAATATCAAGTGCTTCTTGCTCACTTTGAATATGCCTGATACTACCTAATTCTAAAAAATTACGTTGGTTAATGTCGTTCATTGTTAACTCCGGAAAATCTGTTCTTTTTTATGCGCAAACTTCAAGTACCTTGTTTTTAAACAAGCTTGGCGCATGGGTAAGCAAAGTTTTGGTATATGTATGTTGAGGATGACTCAGCACTTGATCTGTTTCGCCATATTCAACAATATGTCCATTTTTTAATACGGCGACTCGATCTGCGATTGCACGAACAACGCCTAGGTTATGGGTCACAAATAGTAAGGTCACACCTTGCTGTTGGAGGTCTTGTAGCAGTTTTAAGATGGAAGCCTGAACTGAAACATCCAAAGCAGATGTAATCTCATCACAAATCAAAACATCAGGTTGGCACAGCAAAGCTCGTGCAATAGCCACTCGTTGTCGCTCTCCACCCGATAAATCTCTTGGATAGAGTTCCTGAACTTGTAGCGGCAGAGAGACTTGTTGAAGTACCTGTGTGACTTTTTCGATCGCGTCTTGTCGAGATATTCCAAAGAAATGCTGCACGACCTTAACGAGTGTCTGACCAATGGTATGCGCTGGATTCAGTGCTTTATAAGGGTTTTGAAAGATATATTGCAGTTTATGTCGCTGCTGCAAATGGCGCTGTTGCCCACGCAAGGACAAGACTTCATCTGCTAATGTAATTTGCCCATCTGCATTTTCATTCAGGCCAGCAATGACACGCGATAAAGTCGTCTTACCCGAACCCGATTCGCCAACCAATGCTAAACATTCGCCTTTTTTGAGTTGAAATGAGATATCAAAAAGTGCCTGTTGCTGCCCGTACCAGGCATTAATATGTTCAACTTTTAACAAGGCTTCCCGGTCCGTTTCTCTTTCAATCACTTGATGCTCAATCTCTTTAAAATTAATCACACCGACATGGTCCGAATGGTGACAAGCAACAAAATGCGGATCAAACTCATCTTTTAATTGAGTTAATTCAGGTTGTTTTTGACGACATATATCTGTGGCGAAAGTACAACGTGCCGCAAAAGCACATCCCACTGGACGCTCATTGGGCGAAGGAGCATGTCCTTCAATTGGAGATAAATATTTACGAATGGCCACATCGGGAATGGCGTTCAGTAAACCTTGCGTATAAGGGTGCTTAGGAGTTTCAAATAGTTGGGTTAATACCGCATCTTCTGCAATTCGACCCGAATACAGAACAATCACCCGATCTGCAATATCTTTTACCACCGTTAAGTCATGCGATACATAGATAGCAGCAACGTTATATTCCCGACATAATTTACGAATGATATTCAACACCAATGTCTGTGTCGTCACATCTAACGCGGTGGTTGGCTCATCCAAAACGATCAAACGTGGCTGTAGCAAGAATGCCAAGGCCAATAAAATTCGTTGTTGTTGCCCACCCGAAAGCTGATGAGGATAGCGCTTTAAAAATAGCTCATCATATGGCAATCCCACTTCATTTAAAATTTTGGCAACCTTTTGGTATTTTTCAGCGCTTGATAACTGTGCCTGATGAACATCTAACAATTCAAATAAATGTTGTCCAATACTTAATGCTGGGTTGAGTGCTGTTCCAGGATCTTGGGCGACATGACTAATTTTATAACCACGAACCTGACGCAAAGTATGATCATCTAAACTGAGAATATCTTCATCATCCAGTTCAATTGTGCCTTGAATAATCTTGGCTCCATAGCGTGCATAGCCCAATAAGGCACTGGACAATGTCGTTTTACCTGAACCACTCTCTCCAACTAATCCTAGGACCTCACCTTCTCGTAGGCTAAATGAAATATTAGAAACGATATGATTGCCAGTGTTGACCAATGCTACGGTTAAGTCTTTTACAGTTAATACTGTATTTTTAAATTTATCTGCCATGCTTATTTTTCCTCAATCCGAGCTGCTGCACGTCCAATGCCCTCAGCCAATACATTGGTTCCGAGTGCAAACAAAGCAATTAAGATGACAGGAGCAAATACCGCCCACGGCTGCACCAATAAACCAGCACGATTTTCATTAATCATGAGTCCCCAATCTGCTGCTGGAGGTGCCACACCATAACCCAGAAAAGCCAAACCAGATAACATACCCACAGCCCATGTCAGCATCACACCAAGATGGATGAGTAAAGGCGTCAGCATGTTGGGTAAAATTTCACGAAATAAAATATAGGTTTTTGAGTACCCGAGAATTCTGGCTGCTTCGATATATTCTTGTTCCACCAGATTAAGTGCAACGCTTCGCGCAAGACGCACTACACCAGGAATAAAAGCAATTGAAACCGTTAAAACAATGAGCCAAGGTTCCCGACCTAACATTGAAACGATAAGCAAGACCAATATAAGATCAGGAAAGGCCATAAAAACATCTGTAAGCCAAGTCACGAACTGATCAATCTTATTTCGAGCAAAAGCAGCGAATATGCCTAAACTAGAGCCAATAATTAATGCAACCAAACTGGCAGCCAGTGTCATCCAGATAATAGAAGCCCCACCAGAAAGTACACGCGACCACACATCATGACCAATATAATCATATCCAAGGAACGATTTTCCTTCAGGCGGACCATATGTCATGCCAATTAAAGCAGTGGGCTTAAATGGAACCAAGACTGGTCCAACCAGTGCAAAAATCAACACTAAGGTCGTGACGACAAATCCAAAACGTACTTGTCTTTCACGAATTAATGTTTGAAAAAAAGTTCTTTGGTACCAATGAAGTGAGCTCATTTCCCACCTCCTTGCTGAATGTTCTTTAACGCATTACGGCGGTCAACAGGTTTTACTGTAATTGGTCGACCTGACTTCCATAAACGTAATGCCTGACGACGGCCTGGCGAACGTGCTTTATGTCTTTTGGCTGTGCGTATTCTTGGTGTGAGTAAGGTCGTGATTAAATCTGCAATTAAATTAACGGCTACCACACAAATGGTTAGCAATAAAACAATTGCTTGAATGGTCGGGATATCTCTTAATTCAATTGCTGCATTGAGTGCATTACCAATACCGGGATAACTGAAAACCACTTCAATAATGAGAGCTCCACTCAGCAGAACCCGTATCGTTAATGCTGTTCCCTGCACCACTGGCACCAATGCATTTGGTAAAACATGTTTCCATATGATCCGTCGCTCAGGAATACCACGTAATCGTGCAGAGGTCACATAGTCCGACTCAAGTGCATCAATCATGGAACCACGAACTAAACGCATCAAATATGGAATAAGCGATAAGGCCAAAGTTAAAATCGGTAAAACTAAAAACTCTATTTGGCTAAAAGCTGACTGCTCTGGAATCAACAAAGATGCAGCTGGCAATATGTGCAGGATTGAGGTTGAGAAAAACATCATTAACCAGATTGCAATCACAAATCCTGGAACAGCCTTGAATAGAATAGAGCTAGAAACAATAATACGATCTAGTTTGCTATCTCGACGGAGTGACAGCCATACACCCAGTACCACAGAAATTGGTACAGTAATGACAATAACTAAGATCGTTAATGCAACGGTGTTAGCAAAATAATTCTGAACAATCTGCACAACAGGTACATTTGAATCAATCGAACGGCCAAAATTACCTTGCAATAATTGACTTAACCAATGCCAGTATTGAATCAATATTGGATCGTTCAGGCCCAATTGTTCACGAAGTATTTGAACCGTCGCTTCCTGTGCTTCTGGGCCCAAAATAACGCGAGCCGGATCAGATGGGAGTGCTTGTGTGGCAATAAATACAATAAGACTAATCACAAATACAACCAATACACCTGACAACAACCGTGTGAAAAACCAAGGTAACCATGCTGGTATTTCAAATGATCTCGTCATTGATTGATGTGAAATGGCTGTCTCTATATTGCTGGATTGCGTTGTCATAGCGGTCACCCCCTACGCCAAAATTCATCTGTACGCCACGCAGCAAAGCCAGTGCGATCGGGTGTTACACCACCAATTTGGCCAGAATGTGCATCGAGTACATGATTAAAACCCCAAATGAGCAAACCACCTTGCTCATGTTGAATATGCTGTGCTTCATGAATGAGGACTTTGCGTTTTTCCAAATCAGGCTGTTGTAATGCTGTATGAACCAATTCAGTAAAACGTTGATTGTTGAATCGGGTTTTATTATTTGCCGCACCAGGCCCATCAATTTGCAAGACGGTTAATAAAAAAGGTCGTGAAACGTTTGAACCTGTACTAAATGCCCAATCCTGTTTTACAGCATCAGCAAAGGTGGCAGCTTCAACCTGTTTAACATTAACGATAACACCAGCCTGAGCCGCATGCTGAGCAAAAACCAATGCGGCATTGCTATCTGGCCCTGTATACAAATCAACCGCCAAGCTATTGCTAAAACTAGCTTCTTTCAACAATGCCTTCGCTTTATTTAAATCTTGCTTACGTTGCGCAATACTGTGGTCATATACAGGATCACTAAAGGAATAGAGATCATTTGCAACTCGTCCTTGTCCAGCCAAAGCCCGTTTAACCAAATCATCTCTATTGGCAATCAATCTAAAAGCTTGACGTACTCGAGGATCATTGAAAGGTGCTTTTGAGGTATTCATATCAAAAGATTGCCAAGCATCTGTTTCAGATGAAACGAGATTCAATCGTTTATTGGCTTGAATTAAAGAAATATGTTCGGCACTTACCCCTGAAGCAATGTCAATTTGACCAGATTGCAAAGCAGCAAGACGCCCTGTCTGATCTTTAAAATCAATGATTTCGATTGCATCAGCATAAGGCTTATTTTCTTTCCAATAGTTTTCAAAACGAACAAAGCGTGAACGTTGACCTGGTGTAAAACTGTCAAGCTTAAAGGGACCTGCTCCTACGACATTTTTAACTGGGTCATAATCTGTAGGAACAATTCCTCCCCAACTCATCCATGCCTCAGGTAAAGCAACTAAGCCTTTTCCTTGAGCAAAAGGGATCTCAACGGTGTATTCATCGACCTTCCTAACTCCATCTCGTTGCAATGAATAAAGATAGGCAGCAAATGGAGACGCGAGTTTAGGATCCGTCAAACGGCGTAAGGAGAAAATAACATCATCAGCAGTAATGGTTTTACCGTGATGAAATTCGAGTCCTTTTTTTAAGCGAATGGTCCATTTCGTTCCATCATTATTCGGCTCCGCAAATTCAGCAAGTGCAAGTTTAGGCTGGATATCTCTGCCCCATTCCCATAATTTTGCATATAAAGGCCACCCTCTGAATGCACTGGACATACCAATAGGTTTATGCGCGTCTAAATTACCTGCTTGATTGCCATTGATCACCCCAATTTTGATCACGCCACCTTTTTTGGGCGTATCATTTTGATCTGTACTCACATGAGTATTCTCAGAAGATGAAGAATCAGTTTTAGAACATCCTATCAGGCTCATTGCTGCAACAGCTCCAACCCCAAATCCAGTTTGTTTAATGAGTTCTCGACGTGTAATTTTGTTCATTTTTTCTCCCTTAAACGACGACTTCTTGATTCAAGAGAGAATCAATGGATGAGTTTTTATTGAGCTTAGGTAGCTCAAAACCATGATCGAGCTCTAATAAAGGGAACAATAAATCAGCTACACGATAGGCTTCTCCAATTAAAGGGAAACCAGATAAGATAAAGGCTGATACACCATGGCTTTCATATTCTTTAATTCGTTCAGCAATATTTTCAGCACTGCCGACCAAGGCAGTACCTGCTGCTGGGTTTAAAATATCAAAACCAAATAAAGATGGCCCAGTCCAAACATTAGGATAAATTTCAAAATCTTTAGCACGAGGTAATACGCCATGGCGGAGCAATGTCAGATTTCTTTGAACGATCGGATTTGGACTTTGATAACTCTCAAAAGTTTCATTAGGAGGAAGCTGTCGTTTAACCGCTTCGATTGCATAATTGACATCAATTTTGTCGAGTAATGACTGAGCATACTGCCAAGCCTCTTCTTCTGTTTCCCGAACAATAATTTGTAATCGAGTACCAAACTCTAAACTGCGCCCAATTTTTGCAGCCTCAGCAGCAACTTTGCCAAACTTTTCTCCAAGCAACGGTGGCGTATTTGCAAAACTTAAGTACACATCGAGTAACTCAACAGAATGCTGAACGCCTTTCGCAGAAGTTCCGGCTCCCCATAAAGGAACACCCTGCTTTTGAGTTGGACCATGCCATTTGGACATAGACGATCCACCTTCTAGACGTGGAGCAATTTGAATAAATTCCCCCTCAAATCCAGACCGATCACCTAAATAGTTTTGCTGAAATGCTGTCCAGTATTCTTTGCTAAAGTCATAACGCTCATCATGAGTATAGTGAATACCTAAAGCTGCCAAACCCTGATCATTTCCATTGACGACATTAAATAACAAACGCCCTTTAGAAAATGCATCAAAAGTTTGCGCATATTTTGCCAATACTGCTGGCTGGACTTCCCCAGGATGTTGGGCAACCAGAAACTTTAAACGTTCAGTAAATGGAATTAAACTTGCAGCAACAGCAAGTGTTTCATACTCGCTGGTGCCCATCAGTGAACCGTAAAAACCAAGTCGATCCGCAGTAATCGCAATCTGTTGCAAGTGTTCATAATCGGTATCCCACCGCCCAGATTCCAACCAAGGATATGGCCCATCCGGAGAAGTGAGATACCATAAAAGTTTTACAGCCATAGTATTCTCTATATTTATATTTGAATCAGATTTCTAATGAAGTGGAAGTAATCCAAGCGACTTCGCTTTATCGGTTAAACCACTCATTCGCCACTGCTGGTGTAAAACACCCTGTCCGTATTCACGGCTTCCCCCAGCTAATTCAGCAAGTAGCTGAATCTGTGCACCTTCCTCAAGCAATAGGATAAATTCAGCTGTTTCTTGTAATCCCTGACGTCCCCATACGGTTGCACCACCGTTGGCTTCTAAAATTGCTCGATGTTCGATATCAACGTTGAGTTGATCTAAAATGAAATCTACTTCTGCCTGACGGCGATCAATATAAATCGGTAGTTCTTTAAATAAATGAAAGCGCTGAACAGGCACATAACGAATCGGTAAGGTACGATGGGTTTGCGCCCAAGCCCCTAAATTCGGCGCGTGTACATGAGATATTGTGGTGACATCTGCATGCTCGCGAAAAAGTTTGTTATAACGCCCACCTGCATTTTTTCCTCCCAATAAAACTTCACCATCAATTGTCTCCACAAGTACTTTGCTTTTTTTATCTTTAGACCAAGGTCCTGCATAGTTAAAAGTGACTAAGGTATTATCAGGTCCACGTTCAACAAAATTAACCGTTCCATTTGCCGTGATTGTTCTTGTTTCACGAAATACTTCAAAAGCAAATTCAGCTTTTTCACGATTCAATTCGATAAAATCATTAAGTTCAGGGGAAAGTGGCGTTTGAATAAGTGTTGTCATGATCAATATCCTATTAAAATTGCTTATTTTGGCGGCGCTTTAAAACTTCGAGTAAAGGACGGTGGTCGACCCAAGTATTAATATCGACATCACGCTCGAGAAAACCATGTAACCAAAGGAAATCTTTTTGTTGTCTTAAAAGCTCTAAACGCTCTTCACTTAATGATGGATGTAAAGACTTATGAAAATTATTACGGTAGGCTGTCGCGACACTCTCTGCGCCTGCAATCGTTTCATCTTCAAGAATAACCAGCACTTCATCTAAATGATCTTGCGCCCAATCTGCGGTATCAAACAGCTCTTCCAGAAAATCAACGACGACATCAAAGTGATCTTTCAATAAGTCTTCATGTACAGTAATTGGACGAGGCGTACCATTGTTTACACGGGAGGTCACATCCTCAAATTGATCCAAATCAATCCCAACTTTTAAACCGCGTTTCGTCGCAGCTTCCACAGCAGATGCTCCCTTTACATAAACTGCATCAACTTCACCGGTGATTAATGCATCTAATCCAGACCAATACGTACTGGCATCACGTTGTTGTGTATTCGATTCCGCTCGTTCAGGGACTTCAATAAAATCCACATCACGGAAGGTTAAATTTGCGAGTTGCAAAGCACCTCGAATACCCTGTAAAGACATCGCTCTAAAAATGCTACCTGCCCGTTTGTCTGCATATTCAGGTAAAGCAACTTTTACGTTTTTTAAATGCTCTGGTTTGCTGATTTCAGAATCAGGGCGAACAATAATTACCTGCCATTCATCAATCCATGTCAAACCAATGAGTCGACTTGGAGCACCTTCAGAACGAGCAGCTAATGCTGGAACATTTCCACCTTCACGAAATAATGCGGGTAGTTGATGATCAAAATGATGAACAGATAGACCTTTACGGGCATCTTGTAAAACAGCAACATCAATACCATGCTGTTCAAACTTTTCAATCAGTGTCCCACGTTTGAGTGAGATACCTGTTGCTGTTGGCACTGGACATCGTGTGACCCAAATTTCAGATAAGGTGTTTTTTACCAATTCTTTAGAATTTTCTTTTTTATCGATAACAAGTGACATAGGTATTCCTTAAGATATTTCCAATTTCATATCACTTGTATTGAGCAGCTTTTATGCCAACCTTTATTATCTATATTTTTCAATAATTTAAATAAATATCAGTATCTCATTATTGTTTATATTTCATCATTTTTTGAAATCAGTGTTGTTTTAGCAACAGCTATTAGGAAAGAAAATAAACCACTCTTTGGCAGAAACAGCTTATTTGGGATTTCACGAAAATTTAAATTTCATACTATTTATTTAAATAACCCATCTATCCTTTTATTTCTGAATCTAACAGGTATAGCTGCTTCCCCTTGGCTTTGTACAACAATAAAGAATTAACTCTTTTAACAAGCAAAAACTATTTTGGTAATTTATTAACTAAATTGCCTTCCAAAACACTTACTTCAAGTTACTGAATACATTGAGTATAAAAATGACAACTTATGTGTTGTTTAACGGTAAGATAAGCTGTAATTTTCTATGTTAATTATGCTTAAATGCTAACTCTCTCATTTTTCAACTCGCTCAGGTTATAATGATGGTCTCCCAAAATATGGTTGATCTATTATGAACGCCTCCAATGACCCTCTACACGGCAAAAAACTTGCTGACATTTTGGATGAATTATTGGATTACTACGGTGGCTTTGAAGGCTTAAGTCGTAAAATTGAGATTAGATGTTTTTGCATAGATCCAAGTGTTAAGTCATCGTTGCGATTCTTACGTACCACACCATGGGCACGTGAAAAAGTAGAAAGCTTATATTTGTATGTCTTACGCCAAAAAGCCAAACAGAAATCGTAGCGATCAAAACGCTGCGTGGCTATGACTTCAATGTACTTTCATGTTTGCTTCAGCCAAATAAGCTTTTTTCGATGTCTTATTCCATAAACACAGTTCTTGCGCTGTTTTGTTTTTCATATGTGCTTGCGAATATTTTCCTTCAATCAAGACTGCTGAATATCCAACACGATCATCAAACAGCATGACATTGCTCACTGTCTTGGCATTTTTAAGTTGGCTCGCTTTTATACAAGCCGCTTTTATTTCCTGATCATGCTTGTTCCATGCCTGTTCAGAACTTGCAAAAGTTACGCTGCTCATCACAGTAGAACTTGCTACAAAACCTAAAATAGCAAAATATTTTAATAATTTACGATATCTTAATGTCATGGTCAGTGTCCTGAAAATTCGAGTGTCTAAACCTATACTGGAACAATCTCATGAGAGAATCTAGCAATTTACACATGTTGTAACAGCACATATTCAGGATTACACATAGTTCTCATTTGCGTGGCTTGAGCCTGTTTAAATGAAATACAATCCTGTCGATTTAGCATAAAGAATAATACGTAAAAATCTTTCTATATCTTTGATACTGCCTTTTGGTTTAGACCTGTTTCGCTTGTTTTTTAGGATGTCCCGTTATTAACCTTGATTTGATTACGGATCAAGCCTGTAGATTTTCTACTGGCTTTAACGAAAATTTATCGTTTGCTCAACACACGGTTGAACTTTAATATGATTTTAAAATGAGCTAACTCTTTCATATTTCGAATGACATTAAGAGGTAAAAATCATGACTGAGAAAGTCGCTATTGTTACGGCCGCAGGAAGTGGTATGGGTGCAGCAGTTGCTAAAAAACTAGCCGCAGATGGATATAAAGTTGCAATTCTATCATCATCAGGTAAAGGTAAAATTCTTGCAGATCAACTGAATGGCTTAGGTGTTACTGGATCTAACCAATCAATAGATGATATTCAACGCCTTATTGATGAAACGCTTGCTCGTTGGGGACGTATAGATGTTTTAGTCAACAGTGCTGGACATGGCCCACGCAAAGGAATTTTGGAATTAACAGATCAAGATTGGCATGATGGCATAGATACTTATTTTCTCAATGCTGTACGCCCTATTCGTTTAGTGATTCCGATCATGCAACAACAAAAACACGGCGTGATTGTAAATATTTCCAGTGCATGGACATTTGAGCCTAGTTCACTATTTCCAACGTCTGCCGTTGCCCGTTCAGGATTGGCAGCTTTTACCAAGATTTGTGCAGACACATATGCTATTGATAATATTCGTATTAATAATGTCTTACCTGGGTGGATTGATAGCCTACCCAAAACAGATGAAAGAACCAATAGTGTTCCAATGAAACGATATGGTTCAACAGAAGAGATTGCAGCTACAGTGGCTTTCCTTGCGTCGGATGGTGCTGCTTATATTACAGGACAAAATATCCGAGTAGATGGTGGTCTAACTCGCTCTGTATAACGACGTTTAATAAAAATTTGAAGGGATATAAATGATCTATACATTATTCCTTCAAGATTTGAACTAACCGAATCATCACCAATAAGTATCTATTTGTATGTTTGCTCAGTACCTAAATATTCGATACACCACTGCCAAATTTTATCGACTGTACTATTTAGATGTGAGCTTTTTTTTCTGACCAGATAATAACTTGGTTCAACAATTTTTGTTTCCGAAGTGACTTGGACGAGCTTTCCTAACTGAATATCTGCATCTACAAATGCTCGGCATGCTAAAGCAACCCCTTGCCCAGACAAAGCCGCATCTAGTGCCAGCGTGGTTTGATTAAATATAGCTCCAGATAACTTAGCGTTAGTGTTCAGAAAATTTGGCCAATGATCATGGGCATCGCGTAGCAATGGCATGTTTATCAACTGTTCAAGTTGCAAAGGAAGTGTTAAATCCTGAATAAAATCAGGACTTGCTACAGCAATAAGTTCCTGATGAAACAATAATCGTGTTTCTAGATTTTCTGGAAATGATTTTTGGGTGAGCCTGATAGCAATATCAACTTGATCACGATCAAAATCTGACATAACTTCAGTTGCAAGCGTGCATAAATTGATATCAGGCAGTACTGTATGTAAATCACCTAATCGGGGGATCAATATTTTGGTTGCAATCGTTGGTGTTACACTAATGGTTACTCGATCTGGCTGATCGAATAATGATTCTGTTGATTCAGCAAGAATATCAAAGGCACGCGTTATATCGACCAGATACTTTGTTCCCTCAGGAGTCAAAGATACTCCCCGTGGAAGTCGTTGGAATAGCGTAACATTTAGATGATCTTCTAATGCTCTCACCTGTTGAGCAATCGCACCCTGAGTCACTCCCAACTCATCGGCAGCAGCGCGAAAACTTAACTTTCGGCCAGCTGTTTCAAATGCACGTAAGGCATTTAAAGATGGCAGTTTTCTACGTGATACCATAAACACACAAGCAAGTAGTTTTTCTACACTCTAATTTTTTTGTGAATTGTATACAAGTCATTAAAGGGGCTAAATTTGCTATGCAGGTCTCTTTAAGCGATGTTATGGCTTGTGATCTTGGAAAGCCCTTCTCTATCAAAAAACATATCTTGTACTTTCTCTATTTTTGTGTATGATTGAGTAATCACTCAATTAATATTTTTGTATATGGCCCGTCCACGTAGTGAAGATAAACGTAATGCAATTTTAAATGCTGCGATTGAAACATTGGCAGAACTAGGAGAGCGTGCGTCTACCTCAAAAATTGCCAAAGTCGCTGGTGTAGCAGAAGGTACTTTGTTTACTTATTTCAGTAATAAAGAGGAACTACTTAACCAGTTATACCTTTTGCTAAAGGCCGAACTGCGCCAGGTCATCATGCTCAATTATCCGAACAACTCAGACTTGCAAACTCAACTGTTTTATATCTGGCAAAGCTATTTGGACTGGAGTTTAGATGCCCCACTTAAACGTAAAGTGATGGCGCAACTATCGACTTCTGAACAAATTACGGAACAGAGTAAGCAAATCGGTATGCAAACTTTTTGTGATTTTACTAAGACCATTCAAGAACACATCGATGAGGGAAAATTAAGAGATTACCCACCCTTGTTTATCGGTTCAATTCTGGGTGCATTAGCTGAAGTTACACTCAATTTTATTGCCCAAGATGCATCTCAGGCTGATCTTTATCGTAAGTCAGGTTTTGAAGCATTTTGGCATGCAGTTTCCGTGTAGATAAAGACCAAAGTAAGGATGTGCAGCATTCTTATTTTTTAAATCAATTAATGAGTGATTAAATACTCATTTAAATAAATCAAAATAAGTACTTAACTCGAGTTCTTATTTACAGATATAAGTTGTTCCACTCAAGGAAAACAAAATGACGATTTCGAACACAACAGACTTGTCTTCTACCTTCATGTCATCACAGCAGCATAACGGGAAATTTAGCAATACACGCCCAAATCTGCACGCACATTCTTTCGGAAAAACGCTCGGCTTAATGTGGAAATTTTTATTTAACAAGCCCAAAAATACGGTGCCAAACCGAGAAATTCCTGTTCTAAGTTTATCAAAAGAACAACTTATGAGTGCCCCAGACCGTTCTCTATTTCGTCTTGGGCATTCGACCATTTTATTAAAATTGCGTAATGAATTTTGGTTAACCGATCCTGTTTTTTCTGAGCGTGCTTCACCTTTTCAGTGGATTGGCCCAAAGCGTTTTCATCAACCACCAATTAGCATTGCTGACTTACCGCCGATTAAAGGCGTGATCTTGTCACATAATCACTATGACCATCTCGACTACCATGCAGTAATCCAACTCAAAGACAAAGTTGAACACTTCTTAACACCGCTTGGCGTTGGTGACGCACTGATTAAATGGGGCGTGCCGGCAGAAAAGGTACAGCAACTTGACTGGTGGGACACGACTCATGTAGATGGTCTTGAGCTGATTGCCACCCCTGCCCATCATTTTTCAGGCCGTGGTATGGGTGATAGCAATGCAACACTTTGGGCATCGTGGGTAATTATTGACAATGATCTACGGGTGTTTTTTAGTGGTGATACGGGTTATTTCAATGGATTTAAAGAGATTGGACATCGTTATGGCCCTTTCGATCTTACCATGTTAGAAACTGGTGCCTATGATCCAGAATGGCCAGATGTTCACATGCAACCTGAGCAAACTTTACAAGCGCATATCGATTTAAAAGGACGTCATTTGTTGCCTGTTCATAATGGGACTTTTGACTTGGCACTTCATGCTTGGGATGATCCATTTGAGCGTATCGTGGCTTTAGCACATCAAAATAACTTGGCGATTAGTACGCCTCAAATGGGTGAAATATTGAACTTAAACGAGCCGAATGCCGAAAACTATTGGTGGCGTTCGTAATTTTTTCAATTATT
This sequence comes from Acinetobacter sp. Ac_5812, assembly GCF_013072695.1. Taxonomy (GTDB): domain Bacteria; phylum Pseudomonadota; class Gammaproteobacteria; order Pseudomonadales; family Moraxellaceae; genus Acinetobacter. Next base: position 528,191 of record NZ_LXUK01000022.1, on the reverse strand, counting down.
TTTAAATTATTTATATAGTCAAATTCTAGGTGAAAAGTATTTAAATTCAGTTGTATAAAACTATTCTTTTGATCCATTCAATCTCTTAATAAAACTAAGACTAACTTTGTCCCAGTTTTATTCTTGACTACAAACACAGACTATATTAGTCTGTGTTTGTAGTTGATCAATTATGAAATTAAATGGCTTATATCACTAGTAGCGTCGAGTATGCGATTCACTGTCTTCTTTTTCTTGTAAATAATGAAGATAAACCATTGAGTAGTAAGGATTTGGCTGAATTGCAAGGTGTCTCGCCAAGCTTTATGGCCAAGATTTTTCCTAAACTTGAAAAGGCAAAGCTTGTTTTAGCACAAGAAGGTATTCGTGGTGGGTATTTACTGGCTCGACCTGCTCATGAAATCAGTTTTCTTGATATTGTGAATGCAATTGAAGGTGAAAAACCACTTTTCGAATGCCAAGAAGTTCGTGGCAAATGCGCGGTCTTTAATAGTGCTCCCCCTGATTGGGCAACACATGGAGTATGTGCCGTACATGCAGTTATGCTACAGGCCGAGAAAGCTATGCGAGATGCATTAGGCGCACATACACTGGGTGATATTGCTGACCGTTTTGGTCGTTATGCCCCTGATGTATTTTTTAGTGATGTAAATGGCTGGATCAATGAACGCATCGAAGGAAGAACAGCAAAAATGCGGAAAAGTAAAATATCAAGGGATATTCCCGACTAAAGCGTGATAGGACTTAGCGTCCTAACGTAATTACTTCCCTAATCTTTTTAACCCCCCTTCTCAGATTTTTCGAACAGTCAGAGAAAGGATTCGCTCATCCTGAATTTTATGATGAGTTGGAATTTGTATGTTCGAATGAATCGACCAAAAGGATCATTAAATGAGTAAGCGTATTATTATTGCCGGTTCTGGCTTTGCTGGTCTATGGGCTGCACTTGCCGCACAACGCGCAATTCATTTGGCTGCACAACAACAAAATATTGAAGTGGTGATGATTTCCCCTAATCCGAATGTTGATATTCGTCCCCGTCTTTATGAAACTGTACTTGAAAATATGTACCCTGACATTTTAGAGATATTAAATGTCGTTGACGTTAAGTATGTCGCTGGCTGGGTAAAAGAAGTGAATGCTGTGGCCCAAAATCTTGTGATTACAACAACTCACGGCGATACACAAAGCTTGAGTTATGACCGTTTCATTTTGGCAACAGGAAGTACCGGCTATATGCCGCCTATACCTGGCCTTAAAGACTATGGATTTAGTGTCAGCACATTAGAAGATGCGAAGAAACTGGATCAACATCTTAAAAGTTTAGCTAATAAACCTGTCAGTGCGGCACGTAATACAGTCGTCGTTGCTGGTGGTGGACTTACGGGTCTTGAAACAGTGACTGAAATGCCTGAACGCCTGCGTAGCATTTTAACTGAAACCGATATTCGTGTAGTTTTGGTTGATTCATCAGCAGAAATTGGTTCAGCAATTGGTGACGAAGCAGCAGCTGTGATTCGTGAAGCGCTCACCGAACTCGGTGTTGAAGCTAAAGCTGGGTTGCGGGTTACTGCACTTGATGCCACTGGTATCACCCTTTCTAATGGTGAGAGAATTGAGACCGAAACTGTCATTTGGACGGCGGGTATGCGAGCAAATTCACTTACTGCTCAAATTGCAGGTGAAAAAGATAATTTGGGGCGTATTTTAGGTGATGCTTATTTACATGCGCCTGAAGCAAAACATATTTTTGTGACGGGCGATACGGTAAAAGTTCCGACCGATGATTTAGGTAATTTCAACGTCATGTCTTGCCAACACGCAATGAGCTTAGGCCGTGTCGCAGGCTACAATGCAGCCGCAGAGCTGGTAGATTTACCATTACATCCGTATAGCCAGCCCAAGTACGTGACTTGTGTTGATTTAGGTCCATGGGGTGCGCTATATACTGAAGGTTGGGATCGACAGGTTCAATTTGTGCGTGAAGAAGCGAAAAAAATTAAGCAAGAAATTAATACGGTATGGATTTACCCGCCAGTCGCAGACCGTGAAGCAATTTTTGCAATTGCAAACCCTGATTTTGTTATTGTTCCTTAACATAAGCTGTTTGAAAGCCTCAGAAGTAGAGAGCCACTTTTGAGGTTTCATTTTGACTTATTATAACTCATGACCTTGTTGTATCTTCTAGCACAGCCATCTCACTTCGGTCGTTGAAGTAGTGCTTTGTGTGGGATTAGCTTGAGCGAGAGCACGCAATAAAAAGTCAGCTTGTTTTTGGTTATCTCCTTCAAGTACAACCTTATCGCCTGAACTGATTAACGTTTCCAAGACTTGAATAATATTTTTTCTAGGAATCACAACACCATCAGTATATTGACGTACTTGTTCTAGTTTCAATTGTTTAGCATGTCGACGTTTCGTCCATAGATTTGCTTTATTTTGAACAGAACATTCCATGTGCTTTTCCTTGGTAACGATGACTTACCTTATGAAAAGCTTTTTCTTATGTCTGATCAATCAACCTAAATTCAATACCATTAACTTGAAGTTAATGAGTTTGTACGATGCATTGCCTCTTTTTTCAATAGTAAAAAATAAACATAAGTGGCTTTAATACTTTGCTCACTTATTGAAGCTTAAAATTATCCATCCATATTTTACTAGTTTTGTTGGCTCTGAATGAAGCCAACAAAAAAGTTGCGGCTCTACTTCTACAAACGCTCAAACACATCACTTCTTCTTATGTAATAAAAAACCCACCGAAGTGGGTTGCAAAATGAACGGTATGTTGTGTGGTAAGAGATAAAATTATTATTGTCACGTTGCTATGAGCTCTTTTTTGTTCTTCTAAAATTAGCTTAATCGCTGTTCATGACAATCCAGTGTCACCCAATCTCTCTATCCATCAAATATCTTTGTGCGATATGCACTGATTGATCTTGTTTAGGCTGGCATTGTAACCACGTTCCATCTGCTTGAAGCTCCCATGCTCTGCAATTGTCTTTCAAATAATTTTTCAAACCATCTTCAATAATGAGTTTTTTTAGCTTTTTGTCTTCAATTGGAAAACAACATTCAATTCGTGAGAACAGATTACGCCCCATCCAGTCCGCACTAGCACAGTACAACTTAACCTCACCATCGTTGTAAAAATAATAAACACGGGTATGTTCTAAATAACGACCCACGATTGAGCGGACTCTAATATTTTCTGAAAGCCCTTTTACTTGTGGTCTTAAACAACAAATTGAACGGATAATCAAATCGATCTGAACACCTGCCTGTGATGCTTTATAAAGCGCATTAATCAATTGCGGTTCGGTCAAGGCATTTACCTTGATTATGATCTGCGCTTTTTTTCCCGCTTTACTATTTTCAATTTCCTGTTGTATTAATTCAATAAGTTGGGAGTGTAAGGTGAATGGAGCATGGAAAAGTTTTTTTAATTTTGCCATTTTCCCCATCCCTGTTAACTCCTGAAAGACTTTATGTGCATCCTCACAAATTTCATCATCACTGGTTAATAAACCATAATCGGTATAAATTTTTGCATTGGTCGCATGATAGTTTCCTGTGCCTAAATGCACATATCGTTTGATTCTGTCTTGCTCTCTGCGTACCACTAGAATCATTTTGGCATGGGTTTTATAGCCAACAATTCCATATACAACAACTGCTCCTGCTTCTTGAAGTACATTGGCTACTTCAATATTTGATTCCTCATCAAAACGTGCTCTTAATTCAATAACCGCTGTTACTTCTTTACCATTTCTTGCCGCCTCTGCAAGAATTTTGACAATTTCAGAGTCTGCACCACTCCGATACAGCGTCTGTTTAATCGCAAGTACTTTGGGATCATAGGCTGCGTCTCTGAGCAGCTTGATCACAGGAGCAAAGCTATCAAATGGATGATGTAACAACACATCTCCAGCTTGAAGCACATCAAAAATTGGCTTTTTGGTATAGAGTGCTTTTGGGATTTTTTGTTGGTAGGGCTGGAATCGTAATTCTGGTAAATCAAAATTAGAAATGAAACGGGCCAAATTGACAGGACCATCAACAAAATATAAATGTTCTTTTTCTAATTCAAATTGTTCCAACAAATAATCTGCAATATGCTCAGGACAGTTCTTATTGACTTCCAATCGAACGGCGCGCCCAAAACGTCGTGCTGATAATTCTCCTTTGAGCGCAATCGCCAAGTCTTCAACATCTTCTGATACGGTTAAATCGGCATTACGTGTCACACGAAATTGATAGCATCCCGTTGCTTTCATGCCTGGGAACAAATCTGCTATATGTTCCTGAATAATCGCAGAAAGTAAAATGTAATGTTCTGAATTACCTGAAATTTGATGTGGTAATTTGACCAATCGAGGTAATGATCTCGGTGCTGGTACGATAGCTAAATCAATTTCTCGTCCAAATGCATCTTTTCCTTCTAAAGTCACAATAAAATTCAGACTTTTATTAACCAATCGAGGAAATGGATGTGCAGGATCTAAACTTATCGGTGTGACAACAGGTTGTACTTCATTAAAAAAATAATCTTTAATCCATACCTTATGCTTTTCTAGGATGTCAGCATATTGGATGAAATGGACTCCATGACCCTGCAATTGTGGGAGAATGGAATGGTTTAATATTTTATATTGTTGTTCTACTGCCTCATGAACGACTTTAGAAATTTGTTGTAATACTTCCGAGAGAGCTGTCCCTTCGGGCCCTACCGTCTGAGTCGACAAATTCATTTGTTGTATTAGGCTTGCAACACGGATTTCAAAAAACTCATCCAGATTGCGAGAAAAAATAATTAAGAAATTAAGGCGTTCAAGTAGTGGATGCCCGTCATCTTTTGCCTGTGCAAGCACTCGCTTATGAAACTCTAATAATGATAATTCTCGATTTATATAAGTTTCCAAACAGTGTTCCTGACCATTTGTTAGTGCATGCATAGAAGTCATGAGTTACTCTAAATTATATAAAAGTGATTTTTCTAATACGTGATTAGACATAAATTTTTCCATTGTTTATTTTGTGCCGATTACATTGCAAATTAATGAAAATCCCATTTTTTATTCAATCATCCCCAATATATGAAAAACCTATTCATTTTAAAAAATACTTAAATAAATCAATCATATATAATAAATTCATTAAATTAGAGTTAAGTTCACTAGATATAAATGTACATACGACATTTCTCTAAAGTTACTTGTATAATGAGCTATGATCTATTTTTAATTCTGATATGAAAAATCCCTTTTCTGACAACACCCAAATTAAAACGGTTTCTAGTTTTTCTAAGCTTATCAATACCAGTTTTCAAGGTGATATGAATGCCATTTGCTGGCATCGAGATTTGTTAGGTGATTTTCAAGAGATTGTGGCTAAACTTGAGTTAAAAGAAAATATTACAGAAGTATCTGTTGAAGATCTTTTAGCGTTACAACTTTCAGAACAAGGCAGTCAGGCAAGAGAGACTATCTTGAATGATATACAGCGCTTAACTGATTTAGGTGCATCACCGTGCCTTAATCTACTTAAATGCTACGAACGCGATGAAGACCTCGATTTCATTTCAACCGATGTATATTCATATCATGTGGATCGGTCACCTATCGAAACAGATACTTTTTTATGTACGTATTACGGTCCTGCTAGCGATATTCTGGCTCACGATCAAGTTGAACAGAAAATTTTGGTTCCAGAAATTAGAGCAAAACTCAAAGAATTATATGATGGTCCAGATGCTGAGTTTGAAACGTTCCTCTCAGAGTATTTTTTCGATCTACACTACCAACCTCAACCAGATGCAGAACCAGTGAGTTTAGGCGTAGGCCATCTCTGGCGTTTAGCAGTAGATCATCCAACACAACAGGCTTTCCCCTGTGTTCATAGGGCGCCAGTTGAAAAATATGGTGAGTGTAGATTGCTGTTGATTTGTTAAGCATCAATCATATTACAGCAGGCTAACATGAGCCTTAATGTTGCCATTTTGGTGCAGACACATTAATCAAATAAATTTATGCGCCATTTTAAAACTCACTCAGCAATTTTTTAGCTTTTTGCCCCATTCGATGTCGTTATCAGTGTGGATTTATCGTTATATTTAAAGCGATATAGCGATAAAGTAGTCAGTCGTACATTACTGTTCTTTTTAAGCCATCAATTGGCATATTAGTTGCTTATTTTAAATCGCACACATCACTCTGCAGCCAACGATGCCTGCTTGTGTTTATTCGAACTCGTGAGTCGTAAAAGATCGCTAGTCTCAAATTCTCATTTGCTTAGTCTTTTTAAAGGTAATCATCATGGCTGATTCAATCAAAACCGTTTGTCCATATTGTGGTGTGGGCTGTGGCATGGTTTTACAAGTTGAAAGTGGCCAGGTTGTTAAATTATCAGGTGATAAAGAGCATCCAACTAATTTTGGTCGTTTATGTACAAAAGGATCTTCAGCAGATAAAGCCCTACGTAATTCAGGGCGTATGGAAAAAGCTTATGTGCGTAAAGAACGCACCGATGAGCGAGTAGCACATACAAGCGACTTAGCAATCAAACAAACAGCTCAGCGTTTACGCCAAATTATTGATCAGCATGGCCCAAATGCTGTTTCTTTTTATGTATCTGGACAGATGTCCATAGAAGCTCAATATTTAATTAATAAACTATCAAAAGGCTTTGTTGGTACCAATAATATCGAATCCAATTCCCGCTTATGTATGGCAAGTGCTGGCAGTGGCTATAAACTTTCTTTGGGTGCAGATGGTCCTCCAGGTTCTTATCAAGACTTTGACCATGCTGATGTGTTTTTTGTCATTGGCGCGAATATGGCAGATTGTCATCCGATCCTCTTTTTACGGTTGATGGATCGAGTCAAAGCAGGTGCAAAGCTGATCGTTGTAGATCCACGCCGTAATGCGACTGCAGATAAAGCGCATCTGTTTATGCAGATTAAGCCAGGCACAGATTTAATCCTACTCAATGGGTTATTACATTTGCTGTGGAAAAATAACCATCTCGATCATGAGTTTATTCAGGAATACACTGAAGGCTGGGAACAAATGCCCGATTTTCTGGATGAGTATACCCCTGCTTATGTGGCAGAGAAAACCAGCATTGAGGAAGAAAAAATTCGCCAAGCAGCACAATGGATGGGTGAAGCAAAAGAGTTTATGAGTTGTTGGACGATGGGGCTTAATCAAAGTACCCACGGGACATGGAATACCAATGCTATTTGTAACTTACACTTAGCGACAGGAAAAATTTGTCGCTTAGGGAGTGGTCCTTTTTCTCTGACAGGCCAACCCAATGCAATGGGGGGACGTGAAATGGGATATATGGGGCCAGGCCTCCCCGGTCAACGTTCAGTTTTGATAGAGAAAGATCGAGATTTTATCGAGGAACTTTGGCACATTCCTAAAGGTACCCTAAGCACCAATTTAGGTAAGGGTACAATTGATATGTTTGAAAGGATGAAGGCTGGTGAAATTAAAGCCTGTTGGATCATTTGTACCAATCCCGTTGCAACCGTGGCCAATCGTAAAACTGTGATTGAAGCTTTAGAAGCTGCGGAATTAGTCATTACGCAAGATGCATTTTTAGATACTGAAACCAATCGCTATGCAGACATTATGCTTCCCGCTGCATTGTGGGCTGAAGCTGAAGGCGTCATGATCAACTCAGAACGCAATATGACATTAATGCAAAAGGCAGTTGAGCCTCCTGGTGATGCATTAGCTGACTGGCAAATCATTAGTCGTATTGCTTGTGAAATGGGTTATGCTGATGCTTTCAGCTATAGCTCAGCATCAGAAATTTTTGATGAAATCTGTCTTTGTTCGAATCCCAAAACCGGTTATGACTTACGTGGGGCAAGCCATGCTCGGCTGAAAGAAACACCTTTACAATGGCCTTGCCCGCCTTTAGATCAGCTGAATGGAAGCGATGACCGCCACCCTATTCGTTATTTAAACGATGGTATTAGCCAAAAATTATTAGCTCCGGAAGAACATAAAGCCAAACCACGTTTAATTTTCCCAACTGAGCGAGCTAAAGGTGTGTTCTTTGCTCGGCCGCATTTAGACCCTGCCGAAATGCCAGATCAGGATTTCCCCTTTGTTTTGAATACCGGTCGCTTACAACATCAATGGCATACCATGACCAAAACAGGGAAAATTCCCATGTTGAATAAGCTGAACGCTGGGCCATTTGTAGAGATACATCCCGAAGATGCGGCAAACTTAAATATAAAAGATAAACAACCTGTAGAAATTCGATCAAGACGAGGTAAAGCTGTTTTACCTGCTGTTGTTACAGATCGCGTACTCGCCGGAAACTGCTTTGCGCCTTTCCATTGGAATGATTTTTTTGGTGAAGATCTAGCTATCAATGCAGTCACCAATGATGCGATTGATCCAATTTCACAGCAGCCTGAATTTAAAGTATGCGCCGTATCGCTAACCCCAGTTGCACCGACAGAAACACTACTTGTTGCGGATGCGCTGAAACAGCAAAAATCTACAGTTCAAAACTCAGTAATCGCAGACACGGCCGATTCAGTAGCAGAAATATTTCAGAGTACAGATATGTCAAAACCAAATGTTTTTGCTACCAGTCTTGGAATAGAAACTGTATCGCCACCTTGTTTCGATGATGCTGAAAAAATCTATTTAGCTGGTTTTATTGCTGCATTACAAAGCTTGCCCGTGTTGCCCAATAGTATGCCGACTTTACCCGCGAATGCTCCCATATCAGATCAAGCAAAATTATGGTTGAATGGCATGCTGGCTGGCTTATATTCACGTGCAGCTCTCGACTTTGCAGTATCTCTCAATCCTCATGAATTGGCGCTATCTAAAACGACAGCAACTCAAAAACCTAAAATCACCTTGATTTGGGCATCTCAAACAGGCAACAGTGAAAGCCTAGCTGAAGGCTTTAGTCAAAAAATTAAACAAGCAGGCTATGACGTTAATTTTCAAGAAATGTCTAACTTCTCTGTTGATCAGCTGGAAAAAACTGATCACTTGCTTTGTATCAGTAGTACATTCGGTGATGGCGATGCGCCTGACAATGGTCAAAACTTCTGGGATGACTTAAATAATAAACAACTTAGATTAGACCACATTAAATACAGCGTTCTGGCATTGGGTGACCCAAACTATGATCAATTTTGTGGACATGGCAAACGACTTGATGAAAAATTAGCGGCTTTGGGTGCTCAGCCAATTATTGCCCGAAGCGAATGTGATACGGATTTCCAAGAAAAAGCTGAGCAATGGCTATATACAATTTTAGCGAAAATCAGTACATCTACAGTTGAAGCAGAAGTCCCCGTAGTCACCTTACTTTGGGCATCGCAAACAGGAAATAGTGAAGCTTTAGCCGAATCTTTTGCTGAGAAAATCAAACAAGCTGGTTGTCAGGTCAATGTCAAAGAAATGAATAGTTTTTCTATTACGGAGCTGAGTAAAACACAGAACCTATTATGTATTAGTAGTACCTTTGGAGATGGGGATGCACCAGATAATGGACAAAATTTCTGGAATGATTTAACCGCTCAAGCAGACATTAAACTAGATCATCTCAACTACAGTGTTTTGGCCTTGGGTGATCCTAATTACGATCAGTTCTGCGGGCACGGTAAAAAACTAGATCAAAAACTCGCCGAATTAGGTGCATCCCGTATTTTTGATCGAATTGATTGTGATACCGATTTCCAAGAAAAAGCCGAGCAATGGCTTAACACCATCTTAAATAAATTAGCAGAATCGACAAAGATCAAAGCTGCACCCTCACCTTTAAAGCCTCAAAAGACTGATTTAACAGCACCAAGCAAAACTAACCCATTTCCTGCACGGCTTATACAAAATGTCAGATTGAATCAGCAAAGTTCCAATAAAGACATACGTCTATTTGCCTTTGATATTGAAAATTCTGGAATTACCTATGAGGCCGGCGATGCGTTAGGGGTTTGGCCACAAAATTGCCCTGAGCTTGTCAATGAGCTGTTAAGTATTACTAAACTAGATGGTAATAGCCTTGTGTCAATGGTTGACCTAAAAGGTATGTCTTTAAGACAAGCGCTTAGCGAACGTTTTGAAATAGCCAAGCCTCAATTAAATGCTTTAAGACTGATTGCCACTAAAGGCTGCTATCAACGTTTACAAGATTTATTAGATTATCCAGATAAAAGTGAGTTGAAAAAGTGGCTCTGGGGCAAACAACTGGTGGATGTTTTGAAGGAGTTTCCGATTAAACTATCAGTGAATGAGCTCATCAGTATCTTGTCTAAATTGCAACCTCGCTTATATTCAATTGCTTCAAGTCCTAAAGCATATCCAACCCAAATTCATTTAACTGTTTCAGCTGTACGATATGAACAGCAAGATATTTTGCGTAAAGGTGTATCTTCAACATTTCTCGCTGATCGGGCGGAACAATGCTCAATTCCGATCTTTGTACAAAAGTCAGCGTCATTTCATCCACCTGTTGATAGTGAGATACCGCTTATTATGGTTGGACCAGGGACAGGTATTGCACCTTTTCGTGGTTTTCTACAAGAGCGGCAAGCACTTGGTAAAGCCAGTAAAAATTGGTTGTTTTTTGGGGAGCAAAAATCAAGTACAGATTTTTACTATCAAGAAGAACTCAAAAAGTTCCAGTACGACGGTGTATTAACCCGCTTAGATCTCGCTTTCTCTCGTGATCAAGATCAAAAAATTTATGTGCAAGATCGTATGCGAGAACAAGGCGCCGAACTTTGGCAATGGCTTGAACAAGGTGCTTATTTCTGTATCTGTGGAGACGCGAGCCGTATGGCAAAAGATGTAGATGCCGCTCTAAAGGAAATTATCGTGCGACATGGCAACAAATCAGAAGATGAAGCCAATACCTATGTATCGAACATGAGTCGTGATAAACGTTATTTAAGGGATGTTTATTAATAACCCTAGGTATTGAAAAAATACAATTTGCCCTGTCAGTTGGTGATGGTGTTTTTTAAAGCATGAAAAATGTGAGTGCTGTTCATAATAAAAATAGCACCATCAACGCGACTGATTGTGGTTAATGGTGCGTTTATTTAATATATAATTTCTTGCAAATTAGATGCATCCATTTACCAGTTTATTTTTAAACCGAGTGAACCATTCAGCGCTTCACCTAAATTTCCAGCACCATATCCACCGCCTGCCCAATATTTTTTATTAAATAGATTATTGATATTGGCATTCAGTACAGCATCATACTTATTGAGTTTAAAGTTATAAGATGTTCCCAAATTGACAAGCGTATAAGCAGGAACTTTCATCTGATTAGTATTGGTAATATATGAAGATCCATTATAACGAACGTTCCCGTGTACACTTAAGCCTTCAACCATCGGAAAGCTATACTCAGCACTGGAAACGGCTTGCCATTTTGCAGCAAATGCAGGGCTATTTCCTTCAATGGCTTTATTTTCATCAGATACACGATTAATTTCACCGTCTAAATGAAGTAGCCCTAAACCTAATTTCAATTGATCGGATGGTCTATATGTCCCATTCATTTCCCAACCTTGATAGGTTGTCAGACCATCTTGGGTCAAATATTTTAAGCTATTGCGAATAACATCCATCGCTTCTACACGCTCAACTTTAAATAAAGCTGAGCTCAAGCTAAATTGATCAAGATCATATTTAAATCCAACTTCATACTGTTTACTAACGGTGGCATCCAGTTGTTCACCCGCATTTGCATACGGCGCTTCAATACGTTGCCCCCGTTCAATTCCTTCTACATAACTGCCATAGATAGTCGCATCTGGAATCGGTTTATAAATCAAAGCAGCGGTAGGTGTCGCCTTTTTAGTGCTATAACCATTTCCAGAGCCACTTGCTGCTTCATTATCAAAATAGGTATAACGCACGCCGAGAATAGCTTGCCACTGTGTCCCAAAATGAAGCGTATCGCTTAAGAAACCATAAATCTGACTCTCTGGTGTACTTTCGGGTGATAAATAAAAATTAGGCGTATGCGTTATTTTGTAATCAGGTTTTCGGTAGATATTACCCTTAAAATAATCACCCCAGAAAAATTCTGAATATTTATCAAAATTTCGGATATAGCCTGTCCCCGCGACTAGCTCATGTTGAATTGATCCAGTTTGAATATTGCCTGTTAGTTGCAACTGATTTAAGAAGTACTGTGATAAACCCGCAAAGCTATATAAATTCCCATCGTAATCTCCTTGCTCGTTGGCAAGGTTAGCAAATATTTTATTTGATAGATGTTTCTTGCGGGTATAACCAAAGTCATATTTGGCAGTCCAGTCATCATTGATTTTCCACTTTAAATTTGTAGAAGCAACCAACGTCGCTGTTTTATAATAAGAACCATCAATGTTGATGTGATCATAATCATATTTGATTTTAGGCAGTTTTCCATTGCTACCAATCACATCATAACTATCAAGATAGAACTGAATTGGCTCATGTTTTCGATTGTTATATTCGTAAACAACATTGCTTTCCCACGTTAAATCATCTGTTAACTGTTTATCGAATGCAAATGATGTCACAAAACGGCTATTGTCTGTTTCATTATATGCCGTCCCAGTATCGCCCCCCAGTGTGAAACGATAGTTTAAATCCAGACTGTCCAAATGATTACTATTGTCGACATAAGCAGAAAATAAACTCGAATTGCGATAATCAAGCTGTAAACTGCTTTTTGGTGTTGTTGTTGGGCGTTTTGTTTGATAACTGATTGCTCCTCCTGGTGTGCCAAAGCCATACATAAAGCCCGTCAACCCTTTTAAAGCAGTAACACTTTCAGCAACTTCTACAGGAAAATCACCGCCCCAAGATAAATACACAGGAACACCATCAACATAATAGTTGCGGACGCCTAATCCACGAATTTGGGTGCCCCACCAATCGGTGGACATCGAGTTGGTTGGTGTATAAACAGATGCATCATTGGCAAAAATCTGTCCTATCGATTTTGCACCGCGCTTTTCAATATCACTACTTTCCACTACGGTTATCGAAAAAGGGGTATCTAAAATCGACTTATTGCCCAAAACACCTGACTGAGTTTGTTTTTTTAATCCTTGGGGCTGGTCTTCCGCAGAAACTTTAATCACGGGAAGTTGAGAAGCATCAGCCGATTTTTCTGTACCATTTACTGCAATATTTTTAAGCTGTCCGACTTCGCGTATTTGTTTGGGTTGCTGTGAGGTTTTTTTTATTTTTTCAATGCTCCAACCACCATGGTCTTGCTGAACTAATTGTAATTTTGTACCTTTTAAAAGCTGTTCAAATCCTTCTGTGACACGATAAGAACCCGCTAAACCTCGTGTATACAGTCCGTTGGTTAAGTTTGGATCAAATGATAATGCGACGCCAGATTGCATTGCAAAACTGGATAATGCTTGTCCTAACTGCCCTGATCGAATCTCATAGTGCTGTTGTGTTTGCTTATCGGCAGCAAAGCTTGTGGCTGAAATACCGCATATAGCACTGAGTATTGCGATCCCGATTGCTTTTGTAAGTACGGTTTTTCCCTGTTGAGCGTACATGTTTTCCCCTAGTCATTAACAATGATGTGTTCCTTATCATCTATGCCAGTTGAGAATCAAAATCAGCTCATAAAAAATGATATTTTTCTGTTGTTTATTCTGCTGCTTGGATATGGGTGAAATAGCCACCTGCATATTGCTCAATTTTAAGACCGTAAGTTTGTGCAAGCATTGCATAGGCTTTTTCTAAATGATCAATTGGATAGGTTCCTGATATTTTAATGTTTTCAACATCAGTATTGGTTTTTATCATGCCTCTTTGATAGGGTTGTAAACGCGCAACAAACTCTTTTAAGCTCATTTCATTCACCATTAAAAAGCCCTTCGTCCATGCAATACTGCTTTCCTCATAGAGTTTTATTTGATCGATATGATGCTCATTAAAGGCAAGCTGCTGCCCTGCTTCAACGATTTGCTTTTGTTTTGATTGCTGAGCTGAAACGCGGACCTTTCCTTGTGCCACAGTAACCAGCGAATATTCAGGCACCATTTTCACTAGATATTTTGTTCCTAAGGCTTGTGCTGAGCCTTGTTCGGTATTCACCACAAATGGGCGATTAAGTTGGTCATGTCGAGTTTCAATCCAGATTTCACCTTTGCGTAAACGAATAGTTCGTTGCTGGTTAGTATAGTCAACATCAATGGCAGAAGAGGCATTCAGTAACACGATTCCACCATCTGGCAAAGTAATACTTTTGCGTTCACCAGTGCCACTGCGATAGTCCGCAAACCATTGCATCTGCTGATTGGTAAAATACAGACTTGAACATAATGGAACAAATGCCAACAACCATAAATATTTCTTATGATACTGCTTGGATGAATAACTCACTTTTTGTACGACAGGTATCACAACATCTATAGGAACATGTGAAAATTTTGTTTGTAGTAATAGCGCCTTTTCCCAAACCTTTTGATGCACTGTGCTCTGTAACTGCCACTGCCGTAGTTGTTCAAGTTCATCAGATGAAAGCTCGCTTTCTTGAATGCGTATGAGCCATTCAATCGCTTGCTCTAAAATTTGTTGCTTATCCAAATTGGACATGAGCTTAGATATCCTCAGCAGCTAACATTGCTTTCAAACAATGGAGGTAAGCTCGCCGAATATTGCGTTTCACGGTACTGACTGAAATATCCAAGCGATCTGCGATTTCTTGATATTTTAATTTTTCTAACTGGGCATATAAGAACGTTAGAACCACGCTATAAGGTAACTCAGCTAATAGCGTCATAACCTCTAATAAGGTTTCAATAATTATGATTTGATGTTCTGGTGATGGTTGTTGTATTTCAGGTTGCTCGATTAAAACCTCAAGATAAGCACGTTCTACTTCCTTTCGCTGTAACCAGTTCACCATGAGCCCTTTTGCGATATTGACAAGATACGCTCTGGGTTGCTGAAATTCTAATTGTTGTTGTCGCGCCAACACACGCAGAAAGGTGTCTTGCGCTAAGTCTGCAGCATCTGCTGAGTTTCCTAGTTTTTTATATAACCAGTGATAAATCCACGTGTGGTGCTGCTGGTATAGCATTGAAATTTGTTGGTCTATCGCAGGAGATGACATCAAATACGCCATTCGGTTATACAAATAATAATTATTATCATTTAAAGTCTTTCTAAATTCAATGTAATTTACGACTAAACTTCCAACCCGGCGCTCACATTGCAATGATAATTCAATTCATTTTTTATTTTTGCCAAAACTCTAAAAAAAGGAACATTGTTGTTCCTTTTTTCTAGTATGTAATCTAGCGTTGAATATCTAAAAATTAACTTATGCTTTTACAAGATATTGATCTAGATTTTTAAGTGCCAAGCTGATGTTTGATAAAAGGATTTGTTCTGAATAGCCATCTCTTGCCTGTACAGACAAGCCATGTAAAACCAACCCATAATATTGTCCTAATTGTTCAGGATCGGCATCCTCCAGCAATTGGCCATCCTGTTTAGCTTGCTCAAAACGTTGAATAAGACCTTCAACACGCTCAAGACGCTGCTGTTTCATCCAGACTAGAAGGTTTTGATTTTCTTCACTTAATACACTTGCCGAAGAAACAACCATGCAACCATAAGCATGATTTGTTTGAGTGTATAACTTGATCGCTTCTTGAAATAATTGGGTCATTACCGCTTTGATATTTTGCTGCTGCAATGCTTTTTTTGCAAAGCCACCTTCATTTTCTTCGTAATGTTTAACAGCCTCTCTGAAAAGCGCTTCTTTTGAACCAAAGGCTTTGTATATACGCGCTGAAGCAATACCCAAAACCTCAACTAAATCTGACATGGATGTTCCTTCATAGCCATGCTGCCAGAAAAAATCTCGTGCTTTGACCAACGCTTTTTCTCGATCAAACTCTCTTGGTCGACCCGCCATAGTGCTTCTTTTATCAAATCTAGTCTTTTTTTATTATTAATCGGAAAAATATTTTTCGCAAATAAATCAATATGATTTGTTGTATCTAAGCCCAATTTTTGACATTCATTTGAAAAAATGAGTTGTTTTTAAAGAATATTCAGCCTATTGTTTGTCAATCGACAACTAATTGAGTTTCAAAGATGCAAACAATCAAAGGCCCAAGTATTCATCTCGCGCAGTTCAGTGATAATGTTTTCCCATTCAACAATTTAGCAAGTATTGCAGCGTGGGTTGCGGACAATGGCTTCAAGGCTGTTCAACTTCCTGCTTGGGATAAACGATTATTTGATGTCAATTTAGCAGCGGAAAGTCAGAATTATTGTGATGAGATCAAAGGCATTTTAGATCAAAACGGTTTGCAAATTAGTGAGTTAAGCACACATATTTTTGGTCAGTTAATGGCAGTCCATCCCGCTTATGACGCATTATGTGATGGTTTTGCACCCGCATATTTGCATGGAAAACCAACAGAAAGAACCCGATGGGCTGAACAACAGATGTTAGCTTCGGTTCAAGCTTCTGCACGTTTAGGGCTACATGATATGGGAACTTTCTCTGGTTCTTTAGCATGGCCTTATATCTTTCCCTTCCCGCAACGTCCTGAAGGGCTGATTGAAACAGCTTTTGATGAACTTGCTCGCCGTTGGACTCCGATCTTAAATGTCTGTGATGAATATGATGTTAATCTTTGCTATGAAATTCATCCTGGTGAAGATCTGCATGATGGCATTAGCTTTGAAATGTTTTTAGAACGCACCAATCATCACCCACGCTGTCAGATCTTGTTTGATCCTAGCCATTTTATTCTTCAACAACTGAACTACTTAGAATACTTAGATATCTACAAGGACTTCATTCGTATGTTCCATGTAAAAGATGCTGAATTCACACCGACAGGCCGCCAAGGCATGTATGGTGGCTATCAAAATTGGGGAGATCGAGCTGGTCGCTTCCGTTCCACAGGTGATGGTCAAGTTGATTTTAAAGCGATTTTCTCAAAATTAGCACATAACGATTATCAAGGTTGGGCAACGTTGGAATGGGAATGTTGCCTAAAAAATAAAGATGATGGTGCACGTGAAGGTGCTGAATTTATTAAACAAAATATTATCCATGTGACCGATAAAATATTTGATGACTTTGCCGCTACGCCAGTAAATCAATCACAAATCAACCAATTATTGGGCATTTAAGCGTAGAACGAGAAATAATGATGACGACGCACACTGAAAAATTATCAAATCAATTTAATCATCACTATATCCATATTGAAGCTAAAAAATTACATTACGTATCCACAGGAAATGGCCCCGCTGTTTTACTGATTTCGGGGTGGCCGCAAACATGGTATGCATGGCGACATGTCATGGCTGAGTTGGCTCAGCATGGTTATCAAGCGATTGCGGTTGATCCACCTGGAACTGGATATTCAGCTCCACTGGATGGTCATTATGATACTGGACGCATTGCCGCAATTCTATCTAGCCTGATGTCTGAACTTGGACATCATCGCTATGCCGTTATTGGGCATGATATTGGGATGTGGGTGGGTTATGCACTTGCCTGCGACTTTCCTGAATCCGTCACTCATCTTGCTCTCACAGAAGCTGTTATTCCGGGGTTGGCTCCACCGCCCCCAATTTTTGTTCCACCTGAACAGAATATTTTTCTCTGGCATTTTATGTTTAATCAGATTAGCGATTTGCCTGAAGCTTTAGTGATGGGGCGTGAAGAAACCTATCTCAATTATATTTTTGATAAATGGTCATGGCATCGAGATAAAGTTGCTGCTGAAACTTATATAGAGGCGTATAAGGTTTCTGGGCGTTTAACAGCAGGTTTTAATTACTATCGCGCCATCCCTGAAACTATTCGTCAGAATAAACTAAGGGAAACCAAAACTTTAGACATGCCCGTATTCGCAATCGGTGCCGAGCATGCCACAAATGATGCGCCTTATGAAACCATGAAAAAAGTGAGCACTCAGTTATCGAGTGCAATTGTCAAAGATTGTGGTCATTTCATTATGGAAGAACAGGCAGAAGTATTTTGTTCATTGATCCTTAATTTTTTACAGCAGGGAAAAGCAAGATGACTTTAGATACTGAAATCAAAAATTGGCTTAAGTCTCAGTCTACATTACCCGCTGCAAATACATTAGATGAACTCAGAGCACAAGTAAA
The DNA here is from genome assembly GCF_013072695.1 of Acinetobacter sp. Ac_5812. GTDB lineage: Bacteria > Pseudomonadota > Gammaproteobacteria > Pseudomonadales > Moraxellaceae > Acinetobacter. Next base: position 510,021 of record NZ_LXUK01000022.1, on the reverse strand, counting down.
TCAATCAATTATCCAACAACAAGGCGTTGAACGAGACTCATCTTATCAACATAGCTTTAGGGTGATGACTGAGGATCAAGCGGAAATTGAAGTTCGTGTTTATGTTCCCTATGCCTTAGAACATGTACAACAACGCCCCGCTATGGTCTTTGCCCATGGCGGTGGATGGTGTCTTGGCAGCCTAGATGCATGGGACCGTGCTTGTCGTTTATTGGCTGAATCAACGGCGCAAGTGATCTTTTCCGTCGACTATCGTTTAGCGCCAGAAGTTAAATTCCCGATACCATTAAGCGATTTTTTTACTGCATTGTCTTATATTCAGCAAAATGCTTCGATATTTGGTCTTGATAAAAACCGTATTGCAGTGGGTGGAGACAGTGCTGGAGCAAATATTGCAGCAGCGGCTTGCCTACTGGCAAAACAACATCCAGATATTAAAATCAGGCATCAACTGCTGTTCTACCCAGCCTTAGATGCCACCATGAGTAACACTTCTTATCAAACATATGCACAAGGATTTGGCTTAACGACTGAAACTATGGCTTATTGTTGGGATCAATATCTTAATGTTGAGTCTGACAAAGTAAATGAACTTGTCAGCCCTTTGCTCGCACATTCATTACAAGACCTACCTGATGCCACGATTTTTGTATGTGAATACGATCCACTTCGGCACGATGGTGAAAAGTATGCAGAGAAATTGAGAGAAGCTGGTGTCGGTGTGAAATTCCACCTGTTAGAAGGCATGATTCATGGTGCGATTCATATGTTAGCGATCACATCAGCTGCGAAAGCAATCTATGACAAAGTTCGAATCTAAATAATGGTGTGCGTTTAATAACGTAGCCATTTTATTTGTTTAATCGTCCTATATCGATGCAGGTATAGGACGATTTACTTTCAACTTAATAAAAAGAAAACACGCGCTAGACCAGTTCCTTGTCTCGATAATTCTGGATAAACTGCTCAATTTTAGGGGGAATTTCACGATATTGCTTCTTGATTGCCAGTTCCATCAATTCTATTTGGACTTGCTCTTGTGCAAGCATATAGTCTAGAAACTCACGATCTGCTTTTGTTCCTTGAGCATGGACTTGTTTTAAATCTTCCATATAAACTTTGGTTTTTGAATAAACCAGTTTAAGTAATTCATCCAATAAGAAAGATGGCGTTGAACTAATCAGTGATGCTTTTGCCTTCGTCAAAAAAGATGGTGTTGCATCGAGGCCTAACTTCTCTGCATATGCAAAATAATGTGCTGTATTGAATCGTTCTAACTTTTCATAGGCACTCCAGAAAATATATTCTTGTGTTCCCTGTACGCGATTGGCGATACGTACAATTGCGCTAAGCGCAAAAGCACGATTTTGCAATTCATAGTTAATTCCATTTAGAAACTGTTGAGACCGCATATTTATTCCTTATTCATTAGAATGAAGATCATGTAATTCAAGGCGACTACGGAACAATCACAGACTTAACGTCTGTTTGTGAATAATTTCTTTGGCAGCACGTATACCTGACTGTAAAGCACCATCTAGATAGCCACTCCATTCAGTTGCCGTTTCTGTACCCGCCCAATGAATTCGATCGACAGGCTGTCTGATACAATCACCATAAGTGGTCATCACCCCTGGTGGCATATGTGCAACATATCCCCCTTGAGACCACGCTTCAGTGAGCCAGTCTTGTTCCACATACTCCAAAGGATGCGCTGCTTGTTGACCAAAGTAATAAATAAAATCTGAAATGACCCGTTGGCGACGTGTCTCACTATCAAGTGAACTTAACTCAATTGCATAATCACCTTCGATCAAGCCGAGTAAAACCCCATGATTTGCTCCTTCAGGAGATTGATCAAACACAACGCTGACTGCTCGATCTGTCGCTACCACAGCGCCATTTAAGTTTTGTTGCTTCCAAAAAGCTTTGCTATAGGCCAAATGAACTTTAATCACAGCACCCATAGTCATACTCTGTAATAACCGTTCACGCTTTGTAGGTAGCGGTGGTGTGTAATGAATTTTGGATGCGAGTACAGGCGGTGTGGCAATGATGATGTTTTTTGCCTTATAGCTTTGGGCTCTACACACAACTTTGACATGATCTGCATGCTGCTCAACGGCTAAAACGGGTGAATTTAAGATTAAGTTATCTTTTAATTGATCTGCAATCAGTTTCGAAATTTGCCATGCCCCCCCGATGAATTTATCTTGCTGTGCCCCACCTTCAGTTGAGATGAGAACTTCAAGTCCATGCGCTTGTCTAAAGTATTCGAGAAAAAACAAATAGGATAACTGAGAGCTATTACAACAGAAGAGTGCCCCTACGATGGTTCGCATAAAATCTCGCGCACCGTCTGTGAGCACATGTTTTAACAACCAGCTTTCGACCGACTCTGCATCCCATTGCTTCGCTTGTGCTGCTAACCAAGGTTCTCCATTCGGTAATGATTGAGCTTCTTTATTCCAACGACGTTCAAGTAGCGCAATTTCAAGCAGTGAAGCAATTGGCAGCTTGGGGATATTGGAGCGATAGGATTTGACTAAACCATTACGACTGACCAAGCTCGCGCCTTTGATAAATTGAGGGTAGGTTTTGACACCTAGTTCTTGGGCCTGTGCCAATAACAGTTTTTGTTGCGGACCAACCCATTGCCCACCTAGATCAATGGTTTCTCCATAAATTTCCCCTGCTTTTGAGCGACCACCGACACGATCACGCGCTTCCAGAAGCAATACATCTTTACCCGCTTTCTTTAATTCCAATGCTGCTTTTAAACCTGCTAAACCAGCACCGACCACGATTGCATCCCACGTTTTTTCAGTTGTTTGAGTATCCATCATTATTTCCTGCTATTAAAATTATCATTCATATTTTAATGAACGCGTTCATTAAAATTAAATTTGATTTTATGGAACGTGTTCACTAAAATCAATAGCTATGGAAAATAATCAAACAAAAGCACCTCGCCGTGGACGTCCTCCTCGCAGTCAGGAACAAATCGAAGCCAATCGGAATGTGATTATTCAGGCGGCCAGAGACCTATTTGCAGCACATGGATACGAAGGTGTATCTATGCGTAAAATTGCAGCCCAAGCAGATTGTTTACCCGCAACGCTCTACACTTTATTTCCGAGTAAAAGACAGTTATTGCACCATATTTGGGAAGTGATTTTTTTAGATTTAATGCTTGAACTGGAAGAATGCTACAACAGCAGTCCTGAATCGGAACGACTAGAAAAGCTGTGTACAGCTCAAGTTGATTTTTGGTTAAACAGACCGAATGATTGCAGAGCAATTTTCCTTATTGAAGATCATCCGCAAAATGCAGACGAACATTATTTTGTCGATGCTTCGCAAGCAGTCCCTCAATTAGAAATTTACACCCGTGCGATTCAGGAAGCACAAGCCCGTGGTGAAATACGTGCAGGTGATGCGAACGAAATCAAGAACGTTCTACTCTGTAGTATGTTAGGGATTACCTTAAGTCTGATTGGTATTCCCGAATATCCTTGGGGAAATCCGAATACCTTAAAAGAAATGACGATCAGCGCGCTGATTAAGGGATTGAGCTAAGGAAAAGATCATGGCTAAAGCAATTACCCCAGAACAAATCCCATATTTATTCCAAACGGCTTGGAATGAACATGATATGGCTGGGTTTGCCTCGCTATTTTGTGAGGATGCAAGCTTTGTAAATCGCTTTGGGCACTATGTAAAAGGTATAAAAGAAATTGTTGCCTTGCATCTTCCTATTCATGAAACCATCTATCGCGATTCGACCCATTCAGAATGAAATCTTAGAGCTGAGTCCAATCACAGAGGATGTGGTGATTATCCATTTTTGGAGCAGATTAACAGCAGGTCTAGCTCACCCAGTTGGTGTACATCAGGTAGATACTTTAATTCTTGCCGTATTGACCAAGCAGCAAGAATCTTGGCTGATTCGTGCCTTAGAAAACGTAACCCTCACCAATCCAAGAACTGGACAAGCAATCTTAAGAGATGACTAAAATTTAGAGACTACTTTATTTCCATCATTAAATTCTTATGCACTAAACCATCATTGTGGCAAGGCATGCTGCTTGGCATGTAATTTTAAAATTTGTCTTAATTCCAGAATTGCTTCTGGTTTTTCTTGAATCGAATGCCCACCTTGGATGATTTTTTCAGATAAAGCCCCCTCTAAATGTGAGCTGGTATATGGCACGATACCATCGGTCATTTTATCGGGGTCTTGGCTTTGCGTGATATTACCCATGATTGAATGGTAGGCTAAACCCTTTATCGGTTGAATATCCTGAGTCATTTTCATAAATTTAGACTGATAGCTTAAATCACTTGGTCCGTTTTCAATGATGCCTGAGGAAAGATTATTTTTCATTTGCTGTAAGTCAATTTTCTTTTCTGTGACCGCAACCTCGGCTGCAGTTAAAAACTTGCTGGGTAAATGAATAACTTTGCGTAACGCGAGTGTAAACCAGCGATCTGCATAGGCCGTACCTTTATGCGGTGTTGCAATAAAAATAACACGGTTAATTTGATCAATTGGACGGAAGATAAAGCGCTTACTGACGGCGGGTGAGAAAATAAAATCATGTGCTTGTTCGTTATTGATGGCATCAACAGCCTGCTGACGGATATCACCCTGCCCCATGATCAGACGACTAATAATGCCGCCCATACTATGTCCAATCAGAACAGCGTCAGACATTGCAGCGTCTTTAGGATCATGCATTGAAAATGCCTGTTTCAACAAGGCATAAATTTGAGCGCGGCTTTCTAAAATCGGCATGTTGGTGGAGTAGAAAACCTGCCAAACCTGATATTGCTTACGTAAGTTATCATCCCCTAAAATATCATTCGTCAGCGTAATCCACGCTTCAGGACTGCTTGCTAAACCATGGATAAAGATAATAATTTTTTTATTCGGTTGATATGGCTCCAACATGAATAAATGTGGCATGCTCAACTGTTCTTTACGATCGATCAAGCTCTTGTAGCCTGTACCACCTAAGTTATTTTCAGCTAACCAAAGACCATATGGTGCTGATTAATTAGCTGTTAATAAATAATTCCCACCCGCGACCTGAACCTCATCATGGCGAAAAGGATCAATCAGCTTGATTTCTAATGCAGCATCTCGAAGTAAATCTTCAACTTGAGTCTGTTTTAATGGTTGTGCTACAGCAGTAACAGATAAATACCTTGCTGCATGAATATATGGATTTTCCTGAGCAGCATAAAAGGTTTCTGGATCATAAATATAATCGGAGCTGAATGGCTGCTTATTCTTTGCAACCAACACAAATTCAGAACCAAAGCCATCTCGACGATTGACGCTGTAAAATCCAGAAAAACGCATATTGTAACTCGATTGTAATAACTGAATATCTGTCATTGCTAATTCTGGATAATCATCGAAATTGAAAGAATAAAGATGCTGATTAATGAGCAATTGTTTTGGAAACTGAGTGAATTGATAGCGTAAATAAGCCGTCGTGATCAATCGTGAAAGTGCCACATTATAAAAAAGCCGAACCTGCGTTTGCCTCTGATCAAAAATACGCTGTTGAGGTGTATGTTGCGTTTCAAATAAATAGGCATAGCTAAAACGGATACTTTGATCAAGTGAAGTCAGTACTTGATCTAGACATTGATTTTGTTTCGTTAAATGCTGTCTTTCCAATAACGATACATGACATTTTTTTTCTTCACTTAACCCTAAAGCATGAGCCAAATATACTTCACTGGCTGCAGCATAACGCTGTTCATTATTATCAGTTAGTTTTTTTTCTAAAGTCTGTACACATCTATCGGGCTGATTGATACATTCATTGGCCGAAATACCGGCAAGAAGCAAAGTATTTTGTGAAGCATCGCTTAATTGAGGTCGCGTTAAGATGCTTTGAGTTTTATCGGTTAAGGATGCACTTAAACTTCGTTGTTGAAGTTTGACGAGCTGGCAGGCAGATAAGCTGTAAAAGAGACAAAGCATAACAATGCCCTTTATTAGCGTATTTCTATTGATTACCATGCGATACAACCTCATACATCATGATTTAACAACAAAGCACTGAATATATATTAACTCTGTCCATTTAAGTTTCAGGCTGAACAAAACGATGATGAGCTGCAAGATAAGCCAAATAAAGCACAGGAATGATAAAGAAAGCGACACTCCAAAAATCGAGGTAAACATAAAGAATCGCACCCAGAAATGCACCCACAATAAAACCAACAACAATGCTTAAACTTTGCAATAATTTCTGTTTATGTTCAGGGCTGGCTTGTCTCATATAATTTGAAATATCGATCCCTAACTGGGTGGTATTTCCTGTCATCATGGTACTTGGACTAATGTGTTTAATTAGAGTTTTACTTGATGTGTTTCGAATTGCCAAGGCAATTAAACCCAAACCACCTGTAAGTGCGACTGTAAGACTATTTGCATTGTTGAACGGTTCGAAATAAAGCCCAGACAGCATAAAGCCCGTTAAAAAAATGGCTTCACCAAGAAATAGGTAACTCAGCGTCTTACTCTTTTGAGCACTACGATCGATACAATATTTAGTGATCGCCACTGTCACAATGAACAATGGAATCGCAGCAAGTTTAATCCAGATACCAGACCCACCACTCACCCATGCCGCACCAGCCAGTACCAAGTTTCCTGTCACATGTGCAGTGAAAAAACCGAACAGTGCGATAAAACCTATGGTATCAATTGCACCGCCAACGACAGTGAGTAACACAGGATCTCGACAACTGTCCCATAAGCTCAAGGGTTGTTTTTTTATCATCTCATCCATCTTCTAATTCCTAAAAAACAAGCCTATATTCGGCTAAATTTCAACTGATCAAATTTCTTAGCGCAGGAAGTAATTGTTCACCGATCACCATTCCTAACAGTCCACACAATGCCACTAATGGTGGTGCTGGTGATTTAACATTCAACAAGTAATATATGACACCGACCAAAAGCCCAGCAGCTAAAGAGATCAAATACATTTTCATCGTGCTTTTCCCTAGATTTCACTTAAAATAAAGTGAAATCTATCTGCGGTTCCAAGTTAAAAAGCGAAACAAGAGCAGCCCAATGCACCCCAAAAAGACTTTTTGTCTTTGTCATTAATGGGCACATCCAGCATCCACGCATGGCTATGCCCATGCATACCACAGCTACTAGAACACGCACAGGTTGCAGAGCTACTTTGTAACGGTGATAACGAAGGTGCATTACGATTTTCTGACCGTCGCCATTGCCCACCGAAACGTTTGACTGGTGACCAATCTGGTGATGCTGGTGGAATCGATGGATCTTGATCCTTAAACTCTGCGCCTGCATAGACAATTTTGCCATTCATCACCGTCAGAACAGACTCAATCCACTGAATTTCATCATCTTCCACAGCAAAGTAGTCATCTGAAAGCACTATCAGGTCAGCAAGCTCACCTGAACTTAATGCACCTTTGTGCTGATGTTCTCCAGAGAACCATGCAGAGCCTTTGGTCCAGAGCTTTAACGCTGTTTTTCTGTCTAATAGATTTTGTTCATCATAAAGTGGTAAACCACTGACTGTTTTGCCTGTACTTAACCAACTTAAGCAGACCCATGGATTGTATGAAGCAACACGTGTAGCATCAGTACCTGCACCGACAGGCACACCTAACTCCAGCATTCTTTTCACAGGTGGAGTCGATTTTGCAGCGTCCAGACCATAACGCTGAACAAAGATCTCACCTTGATAGGCCATACGATGTTGAATCGCGATACCACCACCCAAAGCACCAATCCGTTCAATATTTTGATCTGAAACAGTTTCAGCATGGTCGATAATAAAACGCGTCGCAAAAGGTTGTCTGCCATTTACGCGTTCGAAGACATTCAATAAGCGATTAATACTTTCATCATAGGTGGCATGAATACGAAATGGCCATTTCTTTTCAGCCAACAACTCAACAATGCTTTCTAGTTCAGCTTCCATCTTTTCAGGCAGGTCTGGCCGCGGTTCGTAGAAATTTTCAAAATCTCCCGCAGACCAAGTCAGATTCTCACCCGCACCATTGACCTTAAGAACATTATCTCCATCACCAGGGAATGTCATCTCGGTCCATTTTTTATAATCTTCAAGTTCTTCTCCTGCTTTTTGCGCAAACAGGTTATAAGCAATCCGAACTGTCATTTGATCATTATTATGCAGTGCTTGGATCACCTCATAGTCATCAGGATAGTTTTGGCCGCCACCACCCGCATCAATTGCGGAGGTAATACCTAAACGATTTAGTTCACGCATAAAATGACGCGTAGAATTGACCTGATCTTCAAGCGGCAGTTTCGGTGCCTTGCCTAAAGTTGAATACAGAATCATTGCGGATGGTGTCGCGAGAAGCAGTCCTGTCGGCTCACCCCTCTCATTTCTCTCAATCTTTCCACCTGGTGGATCTGGCGTATCTTTATTAAAACCCAGCACCTCAAGCGCAGCACGATTCAACATGGCGCTGGCATAAAGATGTAACACGAATACTGGAGTATCTGGAGCTGCTCGATTTAACTCTTCCAGCGTTGGCATTCTTTTTTCAACAAACTGAAATTCAGTCCAACCGCCCACCACTCTAACCCATTGTGGAGCAGGCGTATTCTCTGCTTGTTCTTTTAACAGTCTCAATGCATCTGATAGCGAAGGAACACCTTCCCAACGCAACTCCATATTATAGTTCAGACCACCTCTAATAATATGCAAGTGGCTATCATTTAAACCCGGAATTACGCGACGACCATTTAAATCAATCACCTTGGTTGTACTGTTTGATAAACGCATGATGTCATCATCACTGCCCGTTTTTACAACTTTTCCATCAGCAATTGCAATTGCTTGCGCTTCTGAAATCTGTTCATCAAGGGTGGTTATTTTGGCATTTCTTAAAATCAATTGAACGTCTGACATCAGTCATTCCCTCCGAATCTAGCCTTATTATTTTCAGTTGTAGATACTGAAGGCATATCATGCCTCCAGCATTTTTAATTATTTCACTGCAATTGGCGCCAATACTTCATGTGGTGAAGTGGTACGTTCTCCCGTCTTATGTACCATGGTATATGCATAGTCGACACCCATCCCATAGGCACCTGAATGTTCCCGAACAATATCCATCACTGCATTATAAGTATCACGGTTTGCCCAATCTCGTTGCCATTCAAGTAAAACTTGTTGCCATGTCACTGGAATGACACCCGCTTGGATCATTCGTTGCATTGCATAATCATGCGCTTCTTTGCTGGTACCACCTGAAGCATCTGCAACCATATAAATTTCATAACCACCTTCTAGCATTGCACTTAAAGCAAATGAGTTATTACATACCTCTGTCCATAAACCTGAAACAATCACTTTTCTGCGTTTATTATTTGCTAATGCATCACGTACTTTCTGATCATCCCAAGAGTTCATTGAAGTACGTTCTAATAATGGTGCCTGAGGAAATACATCTAAAAGTTCTGGGTAGGTATGACCTGAAAAGCTTTCGGTTTCAACAGTTGTAATGATGCTTGGAATATTAAAAACTTTAGCCGCTTTGGCTAAACCGACTGTATTGTTTTTAAGTACTTGACGATCGATCGACTGTACGCCGAAAGCCATTTGCGGCTGATGGTCGATAAAAATAATTTGGCAGTTTTGTGCAGTTAATAGTTCTAAATTTGAATGGCTCATATTGAATTTCCTTGTTTATCGATGTTTTCTGAACACAGGATTAATATTGCAAATTAAGAAAAAGAACACAGCAGTATTCTTAAGACGAATTGTTCTATTTATAAAACAAAAATATTGAATTTATGTGATATTTCCTACTTATTGAAACACTGATAAAGATTATTTGTGTATGGCATTAAAGAAAAAGACCAGCTAATAGCTTAACTGGTCTTTTCAAAATATTCGTTTTATCTTTTATAGATATAGAGAATGTCTATATTTTTAAGTAAGTTAGAAATTTACGGTCCATGACAACTGAGCTGTACGCGGTGCACCAAGGAATAAGTAATCATCCCCAGCAAAATTACCAACATCTCGCCAGTATTTTTTATTAAATAGGTTATCTACATTTAATCTCAAGTTATTGTTATAACCATAAGCACGGAAGTTATAAGCTGTACCTGCATTAAACACTGTATAGCCTGACACTTTTACAGTACCTGTTTTTTCTGCATATTTACTGCTGCTGTATTGCATACCAGCCAATAAGCGTAACCCTTCCACTTGTGGGAGTTGATAAGACAGATAACTGGCAAAACGCACAGCAGGTGTATTTTGAGTTTGATGACCTTGATATTCGTTAACCTGTATATCTTTTAAACGTGAGCGTGTGAGGGATAAAGTCGATGTAATATCTAAATTTTGTCCTAAACTACCCTGTGCCCCAAGCTCTAAGCCAAGATTATGTCGCTTGCCATCTGTAAGATAGTAATTATCTGAATTGGTATATTGGTTGTCTTGTTTTAAATCAAATAAGGCTGCCGTGAAAAGTAAATTTTGCCACTGCTGTTTAATCCCTACTTCATACTGAGTTGAATGCAACGGAGCCAGAGTTGCATAAGCATTGCCTTCAATCCCTTTATCAGGATTACCTATAGCATAAGCAGGTGCTTGAGTTCCATCACTTAAACCTTTGGCGTATGACGCATACACATGAGTACGTTGCCAAGGCTGATACATCACTGCAAACTGCGGCAAAAAGCGATTAAAATTAGTGTCTCTGATTTTGTTGCCTTCTGCATCATAAGCATCTTCATTTAAATGCAAAAGCTTTCCACCCGCCAAAACTGACCAATTGTTATTAAAATCAATCTGATCTAATACATTCAAGGCTGTTTGCTGACTATTTAATGATGTGTAATGATTGCCTAAAGCTTTTTCACTTGGTGTATATGTTTCGGGATCATTATAAATATTTCCTGTTAATTCAGGGTCTCGGAATATAGCATCATATTGTGCATGACGTTTGTAGCTGTGTGACAACTCTAAACTGAGCTTATGTTGCCAAATTCCTGTATTAAACGTGCCATTTAGTCCAGCTTTAAATTGATTAGTTAAATAGCTATCGTCCGGATTTATATAGTCATAAATATCGTAGTTACCATTTTCGTCAAAAGTACTCCCTTTCGTTTGGCATGCGTCTGTATAACATCCCCATGCAAATGAAGAATAATCATCGACCACCACTCGACTTTGTGAAGCACTTAGGTTGGTAGCCCATTTATTATTGATTTGGTACGTATATTTTAAGCCAGTATTTAGGCTTTCATTGGTGACGGGTTTGCTCCAACTTTGATAACCAAGTAATCGGTCCCAATCAATACCTGTAGGCACAGTTTTACCATCAAGTAATTGATAACCCGGTACAGAACGTTGACGTTGGCGTTGAGACTCTAGATCAAATTCGAGTTTTGAACGATCTGAAATTTTCCAGTCCAAAGCAACGGAGCCAAACCAACGTTGTCCATTGGCATGCTCGACATAAGGATGAATTTCTTCTTTGGCGAGATTGACTCGATAGCCAAATTGCTGATCTACACCAAGCAAACCACCTAAGTCTGCGGCTACACGATTACCGCCATGACTGTCTGTTTCCACGGTGATAGAACGAATCTCTTTGGGACGTTTGGTCACATAGTTAACCACACCAGCAGGCGTTGACATGCCACTTTGCATGGCACTAATACCTTTTAAAATTTCGACCTGTTCTTTATTTTCAAGTGCAACATTTTGCTCACCTCGTAACAAGTTACCATTCAATAAGTAACTTGATCCTAGATTTAAAGCAAAGCCACGCATAACAATATTTGGATAATAACCAATAGGTGCATAACCATCGCCTGCCGCTGCATCATTCTTAATAATATCTGTTAATGTTTTAGCATGCTGATCTGCAATTCGCACAGCAGTTACTGTGCTGATAGAGGCTGGAATTTCAGCAAGATTTTGTTGAATAAAACCCGATAAATTAACAGTCGGTTGATAATAAGAAGCCCCTGCTGTTTGGGCTTTTACTGTAATAGGTGCTAATCGCGGTGTATCACCCTCAGTTTCTGCATAGGCTGATATGGAACTTAGCCCAAGACATGAAAAAGAACCAACCGCCAATAATGCTTTTTGTAAACGAGAAAATGGATACGTTTTCACAGTCGTTGTCTAACCCCAAAAGATAATCTTACAGCATGAATTTTACGGGCTTGAGTATTCACAATTTTCCCAAATTGAACAAGCATGTTATGCAACATATCTCAATTTTTTATAAAATTTTTCGATACAAAGTTAATGAAAGAAATCAATGTTGCTTGAGTTTTGTATAAGCCTTCACATTTTTAATGTAGAATCATTCTCAATTAAAATCCCGTCAATTTAAAAATAATCTCAGGCTAAGATCAAAGGAAACAAGATGATAAAAGATAAACTGTTCAACCGAAAAAATGAAGTTAAGCACCTCATTCCACTTTTATCAATAGGTGGATTTATCTTTTTATCCAACTCATCTTTTGCTGCCTCAGCGACAGAAACTGTAAATTCTGAGAAAGGCTCAGAAGTACTGCCAACTATTACCATTACAGCTTCACGTGCAGATGAACTGTCTTCCTCAGCAAAGCAAGTCACCAAATTAGATGAAAAACAAATTGAACTTCTGAAAAATTCCTCATCAGGAAACATTGCCACTGTACTAGCAAAAATAGTCCCAGGTTTATCTGATTCAAGTCGTACCATTACCGATTATGGACAAACTTTACGTGGTCGTAATGCACTGATCTTAGTCGATGGTGTACCCATGAATTTAACCAGAGATACCTCCAGAGGGCTTTCTGCAATTGATCCTGAAAGTATTAGCAGTATAGAAGTCATCCGTGGCAGTAATGCCATATATGGCAGCGGTGCAGCTGGAGGTACAATTTCCATTACCACAAAAGCTGCAGGTGGTGAACCTACAGCAAAAACAGTGATTGGACTGCAAAGTGGCTTAACTAATCTTCGCTTAGATGCCTTGAGTGGTGACATCCATCAATATTTTTCAGGCAGCCTAAATAACTTCGACTATGCATTAGACTTTGGTTATCAACGCATTGGTAGTCCATACGATGCACGTGGAAGACGTGTTGCGCCTGAACCAAGCCAAGGGGATCTATTTGATGCAGATGCCTACAGCATCGGTACCAAGCTTGGTTACCACATTGATGACAATCAATATCTTCAGTTTGCCGCAAATTATTATAATGCTGAACAAGACTCAGACTATGCATCTGATCCTAGTGTCGCCCTACTCTCTGCCGGAAGCGTTCCTGCGAAAGCAATCAAGGGGATCAAACTAAAAAACCAGAATAAGAACGAAAATCAAATCTACAATTTGACCTATTCCAATAAAGATTTTTTTGGCAACAAAGTAGATGCTCAAGTCTATTACCGAGATTTCTTTACTCGTTTTGCTCCATTTGATGCCCGTAAAGTGCCAACACGCGGTGAACAAGTGGATCAGGTATACCAAGAAAATAATGTGCTGGGTAGCCGTTTAACGGTCAATACACCACTTGAGTTCTTAGGCGACACCTCAATTGTTTGGGGCGGTGACTTTAGCCGTGAAAAAAGTGAAATGCCATTAGATACTTTTGATCCCAAAATTTATGATCAGTCTGGTGGTCTGGAATTTGTCAAAAATGGAAAACTGATTTATTTACCAGAACTCACCACTCAAAGTATCGGTGGATTTGCTCAATTAAAGCACCGTTTCAGTGACCAATGGTCAGCGGAAGTAGGTACACGCTATGAAGATAGCTATGCCAAAATTGATAGCTTTATTCCATTATCCCAACTGGGCAAAACTAATCCATATACGGTGCAAGGTGGAAAAGTTAAAGCAGATGCTTGGCTGTACAACGCGAATGTCAGCTTTGCACCAAACGATGAGCACTCGATTTACGCCTCCTTTAATCAAGGTTTCCAACTCCCCGATGTTGGTATTGTCATTCGAAATGCTAACGTAGGCTTTAACCTAGCCTCTTCATTTTTAGAGCCAGTAAAAGTGGATAATTATGAACTTGGTTGGAATGGTCATTTTAAGAATTTTAGTTCTAGTTTAGCGGTGTTCCATTCCAAATCAGATCTAGGCGGTGTTCAGTCTTTTAACAATGGTTTAGTGCTGGCCAGAACCAAAGAAAAAGTGACGGGTGTTGAAGCAACGCTTGACTATCTTGACGATGCTAAAGTATGGGGAACTGGTGGTAGTATTACTTGGATGAAAGGTCGTGAAACACCGCAGAATAGTAATACCGAGCAAGATATGACAGGTTATCGTATCCCACCGCTAAAAGTCACAGGCTATATTTCTTATAGTCCGACCGATACGTGGACCAACCGTCTACAAGCCACATATTTCGGTGCAGAAGATTACCGCTTAAATGGTGTGAATAGTTTTGGTCGTTATGATGTGAAGTCATATACAACTGCAGACTTACTCAGCAGCTTTGCACTGAATAAAAAGGACACAATGACCATTGGCTTAGAAAATATATTTAATAATCAGTACTACCCGCTCTATAGCCAACTGATGAGAAATAGTAACAATACCAGCCATTTGGTCGCGAATGGTATAACGCTCAAAGTGTCTTATAGTCATAAGTGGTAATTTAAAGAGTAATAGCCGCTCAAAAGCGGCTATCTTTTACTTTGTTGAATTTCTTCAGCTTTAATACTAAATTAGATGGCTGCATCAAATCCATAAATGAATCGCAAATGGTCCAACCAGTACCATCAAAATACCTGCAATCACCATGGTTAAACTTGCGATCACGCCTTCTTCACTGCTACGTTGCTGTGCTCTTACCGTACCAAAACCATGTGCTGCATTACCAAATGCTGCGCCGTTTGCCACATTAGAACGGATTTTGGTAATGGCTAAAATGGCATCGCCACAAATCATCCCAACCAAGCCTGTAATCACTGTAAATAAAGACACCAAAGCGGCTGAACCATGAATATCTTCTGCTAAAATCATGGCAAAAGGTGTTGAGATAGAGCGTGCCATCAGACTATTGGTCACTTCAGGGCTAAAATGAAATAACTTTGCCATCTCGTAGGCCGACATCACACCAACACTCATCCCAACCACAATCGCAATCGACAAGACACCCAAGTTTTTACGAATCGTTTCTCGATAACGGTAAATTGGCACGGCGAATGCCACTGTTGCTGGTCCGAGTAGATTTACAATCCACTGCGTATCTTGCGCGTAAGTTTGATATGAAATGCCAAAGATCGCCATCAACAGAATCGTGACTACAGGCACACTAATCGCAGGAGATAACCAGAGCTGAGGATGCTGTTGATAGACACGCTTTGCCACAATGTATGCAAGCAGCGTCCAGATCAAGCAAACAATTGACCAAATATTCATATTGACTGCCTTAGATGTGCTTATGCTGAAAGCGTTTACGTATCTGTAAATAGCTTTTTAAGCGGTTGTAATAATGGATGGTTAAACAGGTGCTTAACATAACCAGAATAGTACCGATGGCAATACTCAATACAATTTGCCAGCCTTCTGTCATAAACAGGCTTTTATATTGCACGACGGCGACCACCACAGGTACAAAAAACAGCAATAGCTCACCTAAGACAAAGGTAGCGCCCATTGCCACTTGATCCATCTTAATTACTTTAAGAAACAGGCTGAAAAGCAATAGAAACATACCCAATATCCCTGCTGAAATTGGGATACCCAGTTTCTGGTTTAACACATAACCTGCCAACCAAAATGCAGCAAGAATCAAAATTTGTTTAACTAATGCCAACAGTGAGTTTTGTGGGAGAGATTCAGAAACAGCTTTGGTACTCATTTAACAACATCAAATGGTGAACAACATGATTATCTTATCCACTGTACATCGATATAATATGAATTATTCATGCTAAAATTATGCCTAAATGGAATAATTTTAGATTGACTATGCTTTCTCTCAAATCATTACAATGCTTTGTTCATTTGGTTAAAAGCAAAAGCTTTACCCGTACTGCTGAAGTGCTCTCCCTAACGCAGCCGACCATTAGTAAAATGCTGCAGCAGCTAGAAGAACAACTACAGGTACAGCTTTTTGTGAAGCCTGAACATGGCCGAAAAAGACAGGTTGAACTGACTGAAATTGGACAGCGTGTTTATCAACATGCTTTAGAATTGCTGCAAGCTGAGCAAAATATCTTTTTTGAAATTGAAAATTATCAACAATTAAAAACAGGGACCTTAAAACTCGGTGTGCCACCCCTCGGTTCGCAACTCCTCACTACTGCCCTGTTTGATTATCATCAGCAATGGCCAGATATCGAACTTGCTTTTCTCGAAGTCGGTTCTCGAGGGATCGAGCAAGCCTTATTGAATAACGAACTCGATGTCGGTGTGTTATTACAGCCCTTTGACCATCAAATTTTCAACAGTATCGAACTGTGTGATTACCCACTGATGGTGCTATTGCGACGAGATGCAACTTGGGCAACTCGGAAGAAAATAAATTTGGAAGAACTGCAACATCAATCCTTTCTGATGTTTCCTGAAAATTTTTCGCTCAACAGCATCATTCTTGAAGCCTGCCAACAGCACGGTTTTTACCCCACTATTGCTTGTCGTACCAGTCAATGGAATTTATTGGCTGATATGGTGCTACAACGTATGGGCATTGCCTTACTGCCACAATATTATACCGATATGCTCGATCCCCAATTATTCGCAGCAATCCCTCTGGAAAAGCCCAACATTCAATGGCATTTGGCCATGGCATGGAAAAAGAACCTTCCCGTCTCACCTGCAGTACAAGCATGGCTCAGTGTGATTCATCAACATTTTCAAAAGATTAAGCCTACGTTAGAGCAGTGAAAAAGAGGAATAACATTCTCAGAAAAATGAATAAAGCTTTGCCACAAAAAAGCTACCCAATCTTAGGTCAGCTCGCCTAGACTAGAATGATCTGTTGATCATATGGCAAATAACAATGAGTGATTCAAACTATATCCCCCCGCAAGTTTGGCAATGGACTGGAGAAAAATCTGATTTAAATCAACCCACGTCTGGCAGCCGCTATGAACATATATTACCTATTGGTAAACATCCGCTTCAATTGTATTCATTGGCAACGCCAAATGGCCAAAAAGTGACAATCCTGCTCGAGGAACTGTTAGCCTTGGGATATCAAGATGCCGAATATGATGCATGGTTGATTAAAATTGGAGAAGGCCAACAATTCAGTAGTGGCTTTGTCGAAATTAATCCGAACTCTAAAATTCCAGCATTGGTTGATCGTAGCCAGAACCCGCCATTAAGAGTTTTTGAATCAGGTTCAATTTTGCTTTACCTAGCCGAAAAATTTAAAGCCTTTATCCCGACAGATCTTGCTGCACGTACTGAATGTCTAAACTGGCTGTTTTGGCAAATGGGCAGCGCACCCTACCTCGGTGGTGGTTTAGGACATTTTTATGCTTATGCACCCGTGAAAATTGAATATGCGATCAACCGCTTTGCCATGGAAACAAAGCGCTTATTGGATGTTTTAGACCAACATTTAGCAAAACACGAATATTTGGCAGGAACAGAATATTCAATTGCAGATATTGCTGCCTTCCCTTGGTATGGGAGTATCGTCAAAGGCTGGGTTTATAACGCCGATGAGTTCTTAGCTGTAGATCAATATAAACATGTACAACGTTGGGCAGATGCCATTCTGGCGCGTCCTGCGGTGCAACGAGGACGAATGGTTAACCGTACTTTCGGAGACTTGAAAACTCAACTGCATGAACGCCATGATGCAAGTGATTTTGATACCAATACGCAAGACAAACTTCAATAAGAAAAATTTAAGTCAAATTTTTATGCTAGTTCGCTAGCATAAAAAATTTAGACGCAACTCAATGAAAGAAATAGCTTACTAAAAATTAAGCAATATCTTATATGGTGTACACATGAACCTGTATCAATTGTCTTTTCGAATCCTCCCCTTATTTATGTGTATGGGTCTTAGTTCATCAATTTGTTTAGCAAAAAACTTATCGCTTTTGTTGGATAAAGATTTGCAAGAATCATTAATTACAATCAATGGAAAAGAATTTATTGAAAAGAACCAAATAAAGACACTTGCCAATAAAAGCTATCAATATTTTTCGGTTAAGAAAGAAAATGGAATGGTTTATGAAGCGTATATCAGACAATGCGCTGATGATTACTTAAAAAATCTTGATAAAAAAGAAACAAAAGCATTCGACATCTGTACTCATGAAGTTATGGATAGTTTAGATGAATTAATGAACCAAACCAAAGCCTTGCATATACATTTTACAGGTACGCAATATGTCTATGATGGCGATGAAAACTCTACCCTGTTCCATTATTATTCTTTTGTTCATATTAAAAATTACTATATGACCAATGAGCAAAAACATCCAATGTATGGAGTAATATATCGCTGTAAAGTGAAAGCTGAGACAATGGGATTAGAGAAATTTGTTGAATATGCGAAAAGTAATTGTGCCAACACAATGGCTGTATCAGGAAATGAGCACCGATAATCCCATGTATTGTGACTATTAGTCCTTGATTTAAAATGCTCATCGGACTGCAATAGCTTATTCATTAAAGCAACTTAAGTATGTATAAAGTAATATTTTACCTATCAATGTAATCAATATAAAAGCACATATTTTATCATAACAAATTGTATAAAAAAGATTTTTCAACCAATCATCAAATTTATTGCGACATTTTATCTATTCAAAAAAGTCAATCAATTGCACTATTTTCGCTATTTTGTATTTCAGGATTTGGCTTTATTCTGAAGGATAGAATGGAAAAAGCATAGAGACATCCTGACCTAGGATGTCTGGATTCAATAGATGGGAGCAGTGAGTTGAGTAATATATTACAGTCTAAAAATGATGGGATACAATTTCCAATTCAATCCGGCAAACAGACTCCCAGTACAACAAATACAGCAAAGAAAATTTTATATGCCGCATTGAGTAGTGTTGATTCTCCACTTGCATCACAACTTAAAGCAGAAAAAAATTGGAGAAAAAAGTACCCTGCTTACTTTCAAGAACTCGTTAAAACAGGAATCAGCTCGGTACATTATCCATTACTCATTGCTCAAAATGGTCTAGATGCAGCTAAAAGTCTCTTCACATTTAACCGAGCTGGTCAACAATCGACTTTAGAGCAAGCAATGTCTAATATTGAAGACCAACCTTTTGATAACTATGTCTTAAAGGGTGTAGGTAATTCTGCGATTGAACCTTGGTATATTCCTTTCAATGGAGAAAAATTACAGGGACAAGCATTACTCAAACAAATAGATCACTGGGAAAATCAAAAAGTTATCGAACCTAGCCATGCAAAAGCACTGCGCCTACTTCAAGCTCATCCTGAATGGTTTGATCTATCTTCACGGACTATGGTGTTGTTCGGTGCAGCTTCTGAAGCGGGCCCCCTTAGTTGGTTGGCAAAATGGCGTGCCAATATTATTGCGATTGATTTACCAAATCCTAAAATCTGGGAAAAAATTACTCAAACAGTTCAGCAAGGTAATGCGACATTGATCGCTCCACAGATCAGCTTAGCCAATAAAGAGAAACAGCTCGGTGCCAATCTATTAACCCAAACTCCAGAAATTGCGAATTGGCTGAATACCTTTGCGGAAACCTTAGATCTTGCAGGAATTGCATATTTAGATGGTGAAAAACATGTCCGTGTTTCAATTGCTATGATCAGCATTATGGAGCAAGTGAGCAAACAAAAAGCGGATAGTAGTATCATGTTTATGCTGACACCAACTGATATTTATGCGATTCCAAAAGCTGTAGTGAATTCCATACAAGAAAAAACTCAACAACGTCCAATGATAGAAAAGTTACTCACTCGATCTATTCACAATATTTCCTTGACTAACTTCTTTAAACCAAATGCAAAGCAGTTAATCCAATCTGATAATGGTCAACAGTATGGTATCTCCGATTGTATGGTCATTGAACAAGGGCCGAACTACGCTCTTGCTAAACGTCTACAACAATGGTTTGCAATACGCAGCCGTGCACGTGGCCAAAAAACGGTCATCAATATTGCGCCCTCTACAACAACCCACTCCGTGGTTAAAAACCCAATTCTCAAAGCTGCCTTTGCTGGTGCAGATTTATTTAAAGTAGAAACATTTAGTCCAGAGACGACCAATGCCATCATGGCAGCACTTTGGGTACATGATTTAAATAATCCAGAAAGTGCGACTAATCCAAGCAAACAGCTAAATCATCCCTTAGAGTTGATTATGGAAAATGCCAATCATGGCGGCTTGTGGCATGTACCTTACTTGGCGCGAACTGCTTTGCCCTTTGCAGCTGCATATGGTTGGATAAGAGAAAAGTTCTAACAAAAGGCTATTTTAAGTTGAGCGAGAAAATGTCGAAAGCATTCTCGCGCTCTTATTTTACGCACAAGTTATTGCAAATAATTATCATTACTATGCATAATTAATGAAATTTCACTTAATTATGATAGGTAAATTGACAATGACTAAGCAAAAAGTGACTTCAAACGATAACAATATACTCAAACAAAATGATCATATGAGAAATCTCGAACAGACCGAGATGACAATTACTGCAATTTCAAGGCCATTCCCAAGCATTTTAAGAGTTCACGGTAAAATTAATACAAATCAACCAGATATATGGGATAAGCCAAATTTAGCTGTCCGTATCGAGGTTTCTGAAAATTTAACCCGTGTTTACACGATTCGTGCATTTAATCATGATCTTCAAGAAGTAGAAATTGATCTGATCGAACATGAAGATGAGAGTCCTGCAATGCAATGGATACATCAAGCAAAGGTAGGAACAACAACTCAACTGATTGGACCAAGGCCGCATTTTGTTCCAGATTTTGAGGCAGAAAAGCATATCGTGATGTTTGCCGATGAAACTGCCCTACCTGCGCTTTATTCAATCTTGCAACATTGGCAAAACAATATTACTGCAGATATTTTTATTGAAAGCCATGATGCCAATATTTGCGACTATCTACCACATCAACAAAATGTCCAAATACATTTACTGCAAAGAGAATGCCAAGATCAAGCAGGAAAAATGGGGCTGTTGCTTAAAGCTGCTTACCAATTCAAAAAAACAAATAACCTAGGTGTTTGGGCTGCATGCGAACGGAATGAAGCCCGAGCAATTCGCAAATTCTTTTTGGAGGAAAAATCACTGCCTAAAAAAGATGTACAAGTGACAGGTTATTGGAATGTTGGTCTTTCAAGTACAATTTTAGATGAAGTTCGGTTGGAATATTATCAAAAGCATTTGGAAGCAGGAAAAACCCTAGAAACATTTGATGATTTAGATATGCCTGTATAAAAACGTTAGAGATTAAACAAGAGAGTTTTTAACCTCTCTTGTTTTTCATCGATATTTATCAGAACTAAATTTAGTTGTTTTGAGTCATTTCATCCCATTCTAGAAATGGATTGTCAAAGCTTTTCCACGCATTTGCCCCGAGTGCCATTTCTTCATCATTTAATAAGCAAGCATTGAAACTATGAATCAGTTCAGACTGATTCATTTCCATTCCAATCAAAACGATTTCTTGTCTGGCATCTCCTGTTAGATCGTCCCATTTCTTTTCAATAGCTTCGCGACTTTGTTGATCTTCTGGCCAATGTTCATCTGGTACAGCTGCCCACCAATAACCTGCAACCCCATGTCTCGCCATAGCGCCAGCTTGAGACCAAGAACCCGCAAACTCTGGGTGAGATGCTAACCAGAAAAAGCCCTTTGAACGAATCACCCCAGGCCATTCAGATTGGACAAAATCAAAGAAGCGTTGTGGATGAAATGGTCGTCGAGCATTATAGACAAAGCTGCTTATTCCATACTCTTCGGTTTCTGGTTGATGTTCCCCTCTAAGCTCTTTTAGCCATCCTGGTGCTTGAGCTGCTTCGTGAAAATCGAATAAGTGCGTATTCAATACAGACTTAAGATCAACCCGTCCGAATTCTGATGTTTCGATTTTTGCTCTTGGGTTAAGTGAATGGAGAATTCCAAATAGTCTGGCTTTTTCTTGTTCGTCGACTAAATCGACTTTATTCAATACGATTACGTCACAAAATTCAATTTGATCAATTAAGAGATCGACGACATTCCGTTGATCTTCTTCACTTAATGATTCTCCTCGAGATTGTAAACTGTCTAGCGAACTATAGTCTTTTAGAAAATTATAAGCATCAACCACGGTCACCATTGTATCTAGTCGGGCAAATTCATTTAATGAGATACCATTTTCATCTTCAAAAGTAAAAGTTTCAGCAACAGGTAAAGGCTCAGAAATACCTGTTGACTCAATCACCAATTGGTCAAAACGTTGATCCTCGGCTAAACGGCGTACCTCAAGTAATAGATCTTCTCTCAAAGTACAGCAAATACAGCCATTACTCATCTCAACCAATTTCTCATCTGTTCGTGATAGCTCTGCTCCACCTTCTCGGACTAAAGCAGCATCAATATTAATTTCAGACATATCATTAACAATTACAGCAACTTTCCTGCCTTCTCGATTGTTTAAAATATGATTCAGTAGCGTCGTTTTTCCTACGCCCAAAAAACCTGATAATACTGTTACAGGAAGTTTTGATGGAGTGGCTAAAGAATGATTCATTGGCGTTCTCACTGTTTAAGTTTTTTAGAATCCATGCTTAAAAGCACGGAAGATTTAGATCTAATATTCTTTAATGATTAGGATTGAGAATTGGCATGTTTTGCTTTCATTTGGTTTTACCCATCGTGTTGAATCGTGAGATAACAGAATTAGAAAAATCTTTCATACATGGTGATGATGTATAACGATGATCCGCACCCCATGTACGATAACCAGCAGCATCAATATGGATTTGTCCTGATTCATAGACACCCAATCCCATATGCAGTGTTTCACCGTGATCTAACCAAAATTGGCAAAGTTTCAGTTTCGTTTCTTGGATGAATATTTGCTGTTTAGCATCTGGGTTCTGATCGCCAATTCGGAAATCTAAAGCTGCATTAAAAACATGTCTTGAACTTCCAGCTCCACCAGCGCACCGATTTAATAAATTATTTCGATAAACGGATGTCACTGTGAAATTTTGAATCACGTGCTGCTCAACCAACTGATTCAAAATATTCAGTGTTGGAATAATGTTGTTCCAAAGTTCTTGATGAGGAACTTCATATTCATTGGCATGGCACTTTTGCCAATCCTTAGCAGTCTGTAGAAATTCATGGTCAGGAATATAAAAAACCAGCCCCTTATTTTTTAAAAAAGTTTTATAGGCCTTTATCTGCTGCTGATGTTCAATTTGGCCTGACCATTTTAAATATGAAGATGGGGCCATGTTTTGTTGTGAAAAATCAGATATTTTATTGATTTTATTATTAAAAGATGAAGTTTTAATAATGGAGTTAGTCGTTTGTTTAGGGTTTTGCGTATTGTATTGACATGCTGAAACACAAAAAATAAAACCTAAAAGATAAATATTCCTCATGTCGATACACCACCACCCTGTCATCAAAGTACAGATGGCAATTTCATCACCATCAATTGTTATGTTATAACATAACAATTGATGGTGCAAGCACAAACATTAAACAAATACTTGTAGATGCTTAGGGCTGAGCCTGATCTCCTTTTATTCTTCGACGAATTTCTTCACGCCACTTTGCAGCATTATCTTGTTGCTTATTCAACACGACACCAAGCATATAAGCGGTGACTGCTGCACCAATCAATGCAATACCACTTTCATAGACGATATCAATGACAAATTCAAATATGCCTTCTGATAAAAAGCTCAATGCACCTGAATATTTAAGAAATTTTGCAATCGCAACAATCACAATGCCTAAAAGTGCACCAGCCCAGAGAAAAAATTTATGGATATTGATCGGGGCAGTTATTTCATCAATTTGATCAGGATATTCACGGTAGTATTCCACCTCTTCATCCGTAACTTCAGGCGAAGATTTGAAGAATAACCGCATAAAAAGTGCATCATGATCTAGCTTTAAGCCTTTTTTCATTCTCATCATCTATATTTTTAAATTAATAACATATTAGCTATTTTTGATTTGCTAATAAATAAACGCTTAAGCTAAACATTTTAGGCCTATCATAAAAAAATTATTAAAATTATTAAAATTATTAAGAAAAATTTAACGATAAAAATGCACAAAAATCCATCTATAGTGATGAAATTAAATAATTATTCATGTAAAAAATTTATCATTATTCATTAAAAATAATTAAGTATCCTCTTTAAAAAAAAGATTTCTTTGTTATAGTATTTCTCCAATGGTTTCCATAAAGAGATCAATCGGGTGTTGATGCTTGGAAGATTGCTTGGGTTCTATGCAATCTTTTTACAAATCGCTGTGTTCTTACAGCCATTGCTGCCAGAGAAATATCAAGTTTCTCCAGTATGTGAGACTATTACCCAAATTTTATTACAAGACCATCATTCTACCTCTGCATTCCATAGCCATCATATAGTGAATCAGCATGATCATATGCTTAACTCACCACATGATATGGAACATCAACAGCATAAATTTTCAGCTGAAGCGAAAACACCGTTTAGTCAGCATCATCACCATGATGCCAACCACCAATGTCAATATTGTGTGGTGTATAGCCATGTACTCCCTTTACCTGATCTTGATCTGCGACACATACTGATCAGGATTCAGGTTCGTTTTCTGGCCTTTATTGAAAACTATTTCCATGTTTTCTTTCAGCTTCAACAACTTTTTCTCACCCCTCAAGGTCGAGCACCTCCACTCTTAATCTCTTTCTGACTTGAAGCTCAAAACTGTTGGGTTTTGAAAAACTTATATTTTCAAGAGATTAGAGTAATGTTTTGTTTTTTTAATCATACCTGTAAATTGGTAGGAACATCTGTAGCTATACCTTTAGCTCATCAGTTACAAGATGAGGTGTGGTCATGACTTTAGGTTTTACCGCACTCGAACTGGCACGCATACAATTTGCCTTTACCGTTTCTTTCCATATTATCTTTCCTGCCATTTCGATCGGATTGGCCAGCTTTTTAGCAGTTTTAGAATGGCGTTGGCTACGAACCAAAGATCCGATTTATAAAGATCTGTTTAAGTACTGGGTCAAAATTTTCGCAGTTGCTTTTGGTATGGGCGTTGTTTCAGGCGTGGTCATGAGTTACCAGTTTGGGACCAACTGGAGCGAATTTTCCCGTGTTGCGGGAAGCGTGACAGGGCCTTTACTCACCTATGAAGTATTGAGTGCCTTCTTCTTGGAAGCAGGTTTCCTCGGCATCATGTTGTTTGGTTGGGGACGCGTCAGTCCCAAAGCGCATTTCTTTGCCACCTTGATGGTTGCGATCGGTACCTGTATCTCCATGTTCTGGATTTTGTCCTCCAACAGTTGGATGCAAACGCCTCAAGGTTTTGCCATTGAGAATGGCATTATTGTGCCAACCGATTGGTGGGCAATCGTCTTTAATCCATCTTTCCCTTACCGACTTGTGCATATGGCAATTGCAGCCTTTATGGTTGCAGCGCTACTCGTTGCTGCAACAGCGGCTTGGCATTTACTCAAAGGCCGTCGTGATGCCTTGGTCAAGACCTCATTCTCAATGGCAATGTGGCTCATTCTGGTCTTGGCACCTTTACAAGTATTTGTTGGTGATGCGCATGGCTTGAATACTTTAGAACATCAACCTGCCAAACTTGCCGCAATGGAAGGACATTGGGAGACCAACTATGATGAAGGGATGCCGCTATACCTATTTGGTGTTCCGGATATGCAAGAAGAACGCACCAAATACGCCATTGCAATTCCAAATCTAGGCAGTCTGATCTTAACCCACTCTATGGATGGCACGGTCAAAGGCTTAAAAGACTTCGCCCCAGAAGACCGACCAAACTCAACCATTGTGTTCTGGAGTTTCCGCATCATGGTGGGCTTAGGTATGCTCATGCTTTTGCTTGCCTTCGCTGGTGCTTGGCTCAGAAAAACTGGAAAGCTTTTTGAAAGCAAATGGTTTCACCGCTTTGCATTAGTGATGGGTCCGTCAGGATTTATTGCTGTACTCGCAGGTTGGTTTACCACTGAAGTTGGTCGCCAGCCTTGGGTGGTCTACGGGGTAATGCGCACCAAAGATGCGCTTTCTCCTGTTTCCGCCGAACAAGTCGGTCTCACCCTGATTATCTTTGTGGTGGTGTACTGTGTTGTGTTTGGTATCGGGATCTACTATATGCTGAAACTGATGCATAAAGGCCCGCAATTTGTTGAGGCTGTGGATCTTGAGCCCGCAGGTCATGGGCATTTCAAAACACCAATGCGTCCATTAAGTGCAGTTGATGAAAGCATTGATCAACAAGACCCAAACAAGGAGAAGCACCATGATTGATTTATCTCTGATTTGGGTTGGCATTATCGGTCTCGGTGTTCTGATCTATGTCATTCTGGATGGTTTTGATCTCGGCATTGGTATTCTATTTCCGTTCATTAAAAGCAGCGAAGAACGTGATGTGATGATGAATACCGTCGCACCCGTATGGGATGGCAATGAAACGTGGATGGTACTCGGTGGTGCGGGTTTATTTGCCGCCTTCCCACTAGTCTATTCAACAGTGCTTTCTGCTTTGTATATGCCGATTACCCTGATGGTGATTGCATTGATTTTCCGTGGTGTTGCTTTTGAGTTCCGTTTTAAAGCCAATCGCACCAAATATTTATGGGATCAAGCTTTTATTTGGGGATCAATTCTAGCCAGCTTCCTGCAAGGTGTGATTTTAGGGGCTTATATTCAAGGGATTCAAACCACCAATGGTATTTTCTCTGGTTCAGGCTTGGATTGGCTGACTCCTTTCGCCTTATTCACTGGACTAGGTGTGGTTGCTATGTATGCGGCATTGGGCTGTGGCTGGCTGATTATGAAAACCGATCATGAATTACAAGACCAGATGTACGCGATGATGCCAAAATTGATCATCTTACTATTTGTGGTCTTTGCTGGGGTGAGTTTATATACACCGCTAACTCATCCTGAAATTGCAGCGCGCTGGTTTGCCCTACCAAATCTACTGTATTTTAGCCCAGTACCCATCTTGGTCTTACTCTTTACATTCCTGATTTTAAAAGCATGTAAACAACGCCAAGAGTTAAAACCGTTTATCTTTACCTTGGCTTTAGTGTTCTTGGCCTTTACGGGTTTTGTGATCAGTCTCTGGCCGAATATCATTCCGCCTTCGGTCACCATTTGGCAAGCTGCTGCACCATATTCCAGTCAGAAGTTTGCCTTAGTTGGTGCTGTGATACTGATTCCGATCATTATCGGCTATACCATTCTATCGTACTGGGTGTTTAGAGATAAAGTACGGGTTGGTGATACGGGTTACCACTAGGAGGTAATGTCATGAAACTATCTAAGACACAATGGTTTATCGTACTTTGGCTCGCTGGATTCTTCGGTTTATTGGTGATTGCCATGTTCTTTAGAATATTGTTAAAACTCGCTTATTAAGCTGAAATTTTAAATTTAATTCAAAAGACTATACCTCGGTATAGTCTTTTTATTCGCAAGTGATGGGTTACTTTTTATTTATTGTGCTTTGGTAAAACTGATCAATCGCATCCACCATTTGCGATAAACCCGGTTGTTCTAAAGGGTAATGCCCTGCATTTTCCAACATCACAGTTTTAACAGGCACCTTATGGATGCGGCTTAGAAAAGGTGTACTTAAATCCAGCGGAGTCCAACGGTCTTGGGCAGGTTGAGTCAATAAAATTGGACTCACATCAAAATCTTCAGCTGTTACCTCTGGTTTATAGTGAATATATGAATCTAAAAAGGCCAATGAAACAGCGTTACCCGCTGAGGTTTTATCTTTCATAAAGACCTTTAAAGCTGCTTTGTTATTCACTAAAGTGCTCATTTTACTGGCCCAGCTCATCGGAAAACGCATTGAAGCCAATGGTGTCTTTGCACTCCAATGTGCTAAAGGCGTACCGACACGGCTCATAAATAAGTTACTTGCAACCGTGTCTTTCACCACTTGGTTACTTGTATCAAGAAAGGTCATTCCCACAATGGCTTTTACTTTCTTATTTTTAGCTGCAACATGGTATGTCAACATTCCACCAGCACTCAAACCATAAAGTACAATTGGGCGATTATCTTTGGCCAATTCAAGATCAATTAGGTCGCTGCCTGCCTGTACCCAATCTTCATATCGAATCAAGTTGCCTTTGCCGACTTGGGTCATACCATAACCTGGCATATCAATCGCAATGGTTTCATAACCACGATCGGCCAAAGGCTTACCGAGAATCATCGACATTTGACGACCATTGGTACCAACACCATGAAATAGAATGACTTTGATTTTTGCATTCGGATTTCGATAGGTATCTAAATGAATATTGTTGCCTTTCCATGCCCACCACTCTTCTTTTGGTAACTGTTCTTTGGCAATGTGGAACTGCTGTGGAAGGAATTGCTCAATTTGTTGCCAAGCGATTTGATTTTGATAAGTCATTGCGGAGTCTCCCATTTCTATTTCTTTGGCAAAAGAACTACCGACAGCACA
Organism: Acinetobacter sp. Ac_5812; assembly: GCF_013072695.1. GTDB lineage: Bacteria > Pseudomonadota > Gammaproteobacteria > Pseudomonadales > Moraxellaceae > Acinetobacter. Next base: position 481,360 of record NZ_LXUK01000022.1, on the reverse strand, counting down.
CATCACCAAAATGCCTACACCTAATTTTTGGATATATTGACGTACCAAACTGACCGAATTTATATATTGAATGGTATTCATATCTTGTTGTTGCCTCATATCGGATAATCAAATCCTAGGCTTTTAGCGACGATACAGCCATGCTAGATTGGGACATAGATTTTAGTATTTAGGCCAATTGATGTTTGAGTTTCAAGATTATTTACGTGCACCTTCCAGTGTGCAATTGTTACTCGAATTAGCTGAACGTCATCATCTACAGAAAAGCTTACTCTTGCTTGGAACTGGATTAAACCTGAACAGATTAAATGATGCCAACTGTGTTGTGAGCGCTGAGCAAGAAATTGCCGTGATTACAAATTTAACTCAGCACTTGGCAATCGATACAACAACTTTGGGCTTGATTGTTGGCTTCCAGCATAAATTGACCACTTATGGCATTTTGGGTTATGCACTCATGAGTAGTGCAACAGGCTTAGATGCTTTTAAATTGGCAAAACGTTATCTCCCCCTGACTTATACCTTTGTTAAAATCAGTTTCCGTCTGGAAAAACAACAGGCTATTATTCATTTTACTGAACCCGCGAGCCTCTCAATAGAATTACAGCAGTTTGTCATTGCACGTGCCATGGCAGCGACTTCAAGGGTCATTAGCGATATTTATGAAGCTTGCTTTCAGTTTGATGCCTTTCATCTTAAAAACCCTCAACCACAGCAATCTTTAGCAGAGCTTCCGCAGCATTTTTTAGCAGCACCGATTTTATTTGAGCAAAAAAGCAATGAATTAAAGTTCGATGCTGCTCAATTAAATCAACCACTACCGCATGCCAATGCGAATACTGCGGCCATGTGCGAACGTTTATGTTCGGAACTGATTAGTCAACGGCATACCACTTTGACCACTACCATGATTGTCCATGACTTTTTAAGCAATGCACCGTCCGGCAAGCTTCTTACCCTGCCTGACATTGCCAGCAAATTGCATATCAGTGAACGCACCTTAAAAAGGCGCTTACAAGAGGAAAACAGTTCATTTCGCTTGATTCAAAATGAAGTATTACATCAACGTGCCAATGAACTTTTATCAGGAAAGTTAAGCCTCACACAGGTCGCTGAGCAACTTGGTTTTTCTGATTTATCTACTTTTTCACAAGCTTATAAACGTTGGACTGGCGTTGCACCCAGCCAATCACTCAAAGAAAGAAAACAATCATAATATGAAATGTCGACCATCCTCAGTCCGAAAATAGATATGACTGAATTGTATAGAAAAGCATGCGAATTTCCGACCAAGTAAAATTCAGAATGGACAAAATACATGCTAATATCTAAATACTGACAATACACTATGTCAATTTATTTGGAAGGGTTCCAATATGCTAAAAACACAACAAGTTAAGATAACACAAGAATTCAATGCGCCAGTAGATAAGGTCTTTGCCGTTCTTAGTGAACATGAAAACCTCAGTAAAATCTTTGCACCTGCAAAAATTACTCGGATCAGTAATGGTAAGGATGCACGAAATGGCGTGGGTTCTGCTCGTAAACTGTCTATCCCTTTAGCCCCTTCTTTTGTTGAAACCAACTTGGTCTATCAAGAAAATGAATTGATTGAATATGCAATTACCAGTGGTATTAGTCCAATTAAAGCGCATCGAGGAATCATGAAGTTTAGTGATTTAGGCGCGAATCGCACTCGATTGGATTACACTATTAGCTTTAAAGGACGTGTTCCTTTTATTGGCCCAATTATTAAAGCAGCACTACAAAACGGGATCAATCGTGGGCTTAAAAAGCTAAAGTTTTAATGCTGCTCAGAAGCCTCTCCTTGACGGTTTATTTTACCGTCAAGGTTTTACGCTATGTTTAAAGTGAAGATGTTACGGTGCCTAGAGGTTCTTTCCGATTGACTGAATGCTCCGGCTTACGCAGTAAAATTAATGCAGAAATTGCTGCCAATAAAATCATTGGAATACTCGATGCAATCACCACAATTTCACTTTGACCTGTACCCAATAAATAACCTGCTACCAACGGGCCAGCAAAAGCACCTAAGCGTCCTACAGCAACAGCAGCCCCCACGCCTGTTCCGCGCATTTCAGTTGGATAATATTTTGCAGCTAAGGTATATAAAATCGACTGGCACCCAATCACAAACATCCCGCAACTTGTCGCAAACAAGATAAAACTCGATGCGCTATTGGAATAGGCCAAACCAATCAATGAAACCAGAATGCCCGTATAAACACTGGCAACGATAAAGAATTTATTCAGTCGATCCAACATCAAACCTAAAATTAATACCCCAATCGAACCACCCAAATTAAAACCAATCTGAATATAACTGGCTTGTTGTTTATTGAGTCCTAGTCCTGAGATTAAGGTCGGTAACCAGTTCTGAAACAATGCTAAAACCAGCAAAGTACCAAAAAAGCTGAGCCATAGCGTGGACGTCACCACAACACGTGGTTTCGCAAATAAAACGTCGATCACGCTTTGTTTCTGTGTAGTGGCCTGAGGGATTTTATTTAAATAAGCTTTTGATTCAGGTAAAAATAAAATAAGAATAGGAACCAGAATTAAGGGTGCAATCCCACCTATATAAAAGATATGACGCCATTCGTGATCTGCTGTCAAAGACAAAGCCACCACTGAGGTTAAGACACCGCCGATTGGCATACCACAATACATGGCACTGACAGCTGTTGCTTTATATTTTTCAGGTACCACTTCAGAAACCATCGTAATAACAATCGGTAAAGCTCCCCCCATACCCAAACCGGTCAGAAAACGGACTAAGAGTAAGGAGTTTAAGTCCCTAGTAAAAGGAGTGAGTAAAGACATCAGACCAAAAATGGCGATCGAAGTAATAAAGACCTTTTTACGACCTATCGAATCAGCAATTCGTCCTGCAATCAATGCGCCAGGTAATGTTCCTAACACGGCGGCACTAAATACCCATCCCATCTCGGCACTATTTAAGAACATTTCTGCTTTCATCCGCGGTGCAGCAACCCCCATAGATTGCAGATCAAATCCTTCAATAATGGCAAAAATGAAACAGAGTATGAGTGTAATCACGATTGCTTGTTTTGAAGAGCCTGTCTCTATATTGGTCTCTTTTAACATTTTTAACTTCCCTTTTTTGATTCTTCCAGTTGATCGTTCTAAAATTCCAAATATAGATTTAAATATCCTTTAAGTCGCTAAAAAGACTAGCAGAGCGTATATAGTTACGCAATATGTATTAAAATTATGCAATATGTAATTCAAACAACTTAAGGAATTTCATTTGAAATATAACAAAAAGATCATTTTTAAATCGCTATTATTGGCTCCAATTCCCTTACTTTGCTTTATGGCTGTACTATTTATCCTCATGAACAATGAATATAAATTGGGTTCAATATTTGCAGTTATTGTCGGACATCTTCTGGTTTATTTGGCTTATTGCCTTTTAACCGTTCCATTTTCATTCTTGTTCTCGCTTGTCTTAAACCGATATCAATATCTAAATTTTCTCACAATCTGCTTAGGCTCATTAGTCGTTGCGGCACCCTTTTTTATTCTTTTAGGTTGGGGACATACAGGCCAACTCCCGAAGCAATGGTGGCTGGTCTATGCTGATGTTTTTGCTTGGTTTATCGCCCTCATTCCAGCAGTCTGTTACTGGCTGATTTTAATTAATCTTAAACCCCATCAGCCAGAAAGCATTGATTTATAAAATCCTGACCAAATCAGATAAATGTTGAATGGTATGAGTCAGATCTAAGGCTAATTTGTTCGGTAGATTTTTCGGGTTATACCAACAAGTCGGGATCTGGCAAGAAGCAGCACCTTTCATATCAGCTTCAAGGCTATCCCCAATGAACAGGACTTCTTCTTTAGCGATCTGGCTTCTATGCAGACATGTTTCAAAAAAACGCTGATCTGGTTTTTCATAGCCTATGTCATCTGAAATATATAAATCAGAGAAATGTGGCAATAAACCAGCCAAGCCTAAACGTGCTTTTTGTTGACTCAATATGCTGTTTGATGCAGCAAAGAGCTTATATTTTTGACTTAAATAATCAATAGCTTCAGCAGCACCAGCTTCGAGCGTATGTTCTTTGGCTAAATTTCCCTGAAAACTATCACGGAAATGATCATGATTAAGTTCAACATTTAATGCTCGGAATAATTCTTTAAATCGATTATTAATCACATCTTGTACGGTAATTTGACCTAGCTTCTGCTTTTCCCACAAATGATGATTAATCTCTTTATAGGTTGAATAGGTCAAATCATCATGATCTAGATTAAATTCAGCAAAAGATTGAATAAATGCAGCGCGGTTAGCGACACTAAAATTCAGTAAAGTATCATCAATATCAAAGAATATAGCCTTGTACATCTGAGCAATCTTACAACCGAAGAAAATATTGAGATAATTTTATTATACCGATAGTTAAAAGAGCAAGCCGATGAGACCTGCGCAATGTTCGATATCTTGGTCTTAAATCACGCTCAATCTTTATCTCGCATCCACATCCAGAGCAATACAACCACCATACAGGCAATTAGTGGATAGACCACCCACGGATGCGGAATGGTCCAAATCATAATACCAGCAGCAATACTCATACTGACGGTCGAGATATATTTTGCTTTTTTGGGGATACGTCGGTTTTCTTGCCAATCTTGGATGATTGGACCTATTAAGCGATGGTTGAGGAACCATTGATGCAGCTTTTCAGAGCCTCGAGCGGCAAAGAACACTGCCAACAGAATGAAATCAACCGTTGGTAGGCCGGGAATAAAAATCCCAAGAATCCCTAAACCGATGCATAGCCAAGCCAGACAGATAAACAATAATCGCCACCACACTGAACGTGCTAACTTGCTAGCTGGCTGTGATGTTGGTGATAAGGTATCTGTTTTCATTTGATTATCCATGCGATTAGTGTTCCCCATATTGAATAAGCTTTTACTGCCTCAACACTTATTTCAATTCGTCGAGCTGATTCAATGCTTTACCAAAATAGCCAAAGGCATCTAGCGCACCTTGTACAACACGATCCTGAAGCACCTGATCAAAAGCAGCCTCATCAAGTGCTTCAACAAAGCGTTTCCACACTTTCGCCCGACCTTCTGGGTAAGCCGCCAGATTTCGTGCTGCAAAGTTTTCGGAGAAACCTAACTGCTTCTGCGCTTGTTTAAACAGAAATGCGGCACCTAAAGTTGAACCTTCTGACACATAGATCCAACCCAGTGCCTCAGGTAATTTAACGTCTGCACTTTGTAATGTCTGACCTGCGGGCTGAATACCCAAATCCTGCAAGTCATCGAAGGCTTGTTGAGAGCGACCACGAATTCCCAAATCTGGAATCAGTCCGGCGATCCCCTCTTGTTCAAAAAGATGCTCAATTTCCTGCTGGAAATAATATTGCGACAAGGTAAATTGCGCGTATTTCTCCTTGCTGGAGAATACATCTGCTTGCGCCATTAACTGGTGCATACGCTCATGTTCTGCCGCTGTTTCCTGCTTTAAACGCTGAGAAAGGCTATTGGCAATCATTTGCTTTGTTGCTGCGTTCATCATCATTCTCCTAAAAAAGAATAGTATTCATCGGTTAACGACTCCGACTAAGTTTGAGTTGCACGGGGAAATCCACAACAACGGCCACTGCGCGACCATTGATCTTGTAAGGTTTGAATTTGGACTGGCGAGCAGCCTGTAGAACGCGCTGATCTAGACTGCTAGTACCTGAACTTTGTTTTATTTGAATTTCGATGGGCTGACCGTTTTCATTGATACGTAGTCGTAATTCGACCACACGATTCTGTTGTTTAAGTTCCCGATCATCATAAGCAAGCTTGCCAAAGCTCAATACATCAACACTGCTGACTTGAACAGGTTCATCACGATCAACTTGGCTTTCAGGCGCACGAGCCAATTCCTGTTGTGTTGCTGCTGTATTTACCCCACCCGACTGGGATTGAAGGTGTCCAGTTTGTTGTTTCTGACTGAGCTGATTTTCGGTCAACATCTGTGATGATTGATCCGCTTGGGCATCTTGTTTCACTTTATTTTCTGAAGGTTGAGCCGCTATTGCTGCTGTAGACTTCGCGGCTAAAGTCGCAACTTTGTGGCTGCTTTGTGGCTTGCGCACTTCATGCACAGCACTCTGGCTGGTTATCACTTTTTGTTCTGTGTTTTCAATATTGGTCGGAGCAGCGCGAGTGCTTGTTTGTTTTTCTAATACGGGTATTGATGATGTTTGGGCAACTTCAACTTTTACTGTTGCTTGAGGAGATGCATGTTCTGAAGCTGATAAAGACACGAAATGAACTTTTAACGCATTCACTTTGGGTGAAGTAGCCAAAGTATAAGGCTCAATAAAATGGCTCAATGACCACAATCCAAGTAAATGTAAAACAATGACCACTGTCACAATGATTGACTTACGCTGCGAAAGTGCCCAAATCCGAATAGGTGGTCCTTTTGCACTAAAGTCACAGCGCGGATATAGGAATTTTGATTTCATCGTCATCCCCTAAAAACGGTGCTCTAGTTTTAGGCTAACATTGTGTTTGTCATAGGAATATAACCAATCCACATTACTGTTATTACGGTTATAGCGATAAGTCAGATTCGGCGTCATGCCATAGAACTTGAACCGAGGCATTTGCAACACAAAGGTGTAGTTTTGCTCAAAATCTTGACGACGTGTCTCAAATGCTGCCACGTAACGATCAAACTGTCGCCAACGATAGGAACTGAACAAGGTGGTATTAAAGCCAACATTCCATGGTTTACTCAGACCTAAACGAACACCTTGCTGTTGATAGGCTGCCATGTATTTTTCTTGGGTATCATGATCCAAGACATCCACACCACCAAACAGAGTCCATTGTTCAGGTAAAATTTTCCAAAAGGTCAGCATGGCTGAACTTTCTTTACCATCTAAAGTTTTATATGTTTGATAATTTAAATCCTTGATTTCAGCTTCAAGCTTGAGTGCTTTATCAGCAGAAATGAACCGCATCCATTCTGCACGCGCGCCCCAAGCATTGTACAAACCATCATTGGCATAACGTTTATGCTCAAATAGCGGTGCAATGGTGATTTGGTTTTTTAAATCAAAAAAACTATAGCCTGCATTGATATTGAGGGTGGATTCATTAAAGTCAGCATGATCGTCATAAGACTGTCCATAAGCCAAGCCACGTAAAGAAATCCCATGATTGCCATAGACAGAAAAGCGTTTCATTAAACTGGCTTCATAGTCCACACCCGTTGCCGACTCAGCTTTAGGACTTCCACGGGTAATCTCCTGAATGGGGACCACATTGCCTTTTTGGTCAATGCCATACAGCATCCAAGTTTTACTTTGCTCAGAAGAACTATTCAGATTTGTGGCATAGGATGGGCCAATCGCAACACTGCCTTGCCATGAATCCCGCTGATCGAGTGCTTTCACAAACAGATTAACCGTTTGTTCTACTTCTGGCGGTATCACCGCAGGATCACTCTGTCCTAGTTTGCTCTGAATTGATGTAAAAAGGCGTGCTGCTTGTTTGTTCTTCTGCTGTTCAAACAGCACGCGCGCTAACTCTAGTTCACAAATAAGATTATTCGGTTGTTTATTGAGACTGCTTTGAAATTTTTGCTCGGCTAATTTGAGCTGTCCTTGAGCACGTGCTAAAGCACCTTCGGCAAAATCAGTTAAAGCTTGGTCATAGCCATCATATTGTTGGTAATGCTTTAAATAAACCGCAGCATTGCCCCATTGTTTTTGCATAACCGCCAAATATAAAGCTTTTGCGAGGTCATCTTGTTTTTTTTCAACTTCAAATACTTGACCATTAATCACAATATTAGGGAGTTCATCGGTGCTGCGAATTGCCCCTTGTTGCTGTAGTTGATGCTGTTGTTGTAATAAATTCTGATCTAAGCTTTGATTCAGGCGAAGTTGAGTTTCATCATCTGCATAAAGTGATGAATTCGCCAATACAACCAGACAGCACAGCAATGTTCTTTTCATAAAAAACCGCAAAACAAAAAATAAAATCATCAAGCCATAAACAAGAAAAAGGAATCTACAGTTGTAGATTCCTTTTGCCATAATTAATTTTTCGCACCACCAAATGCGGTGTTATATGTAACATTATCAAACTGGGCAATACCTGCCAAAGCTGTAGCATTGGCACCAAAGAAGTGTCCTTGAACAATACCTGAATCATTTACCCCAGCCGTACCATTTGCGATTGCAAATCCACTAAATGCAGCTGTGCCTGGATTGAATATCACTTCATCCAGAGTTAACTTTGAAACGGTTGTACCCGCGCCAGTTAATGAACCATCTAAAGTACCTGCACCGAAGTTTGCGGTGAAATCACCACTTAACAGATTGGTTGCTGAACCATTAATCCCGGCAACAGTATAGGTCGCCGTACCAGCAGTTGGTATGGTGGTATTGGTATTGTCACCCGCATAATAAACGGTATGGCTCGTACCTGTTGGTGTATCATTTTGATTCCACCACTCACCGAAATAAACTTCCTGCGTGCCCACCTGACCAAAATTTAAATTACCTAAAGAACTATGTGAAGGCGGCATGGCATTCATTGGAATATGTGAGACATTAAATGTTTTATTACCAATCGTTATATCCGTATTTTTTGTTCCCAGAAATTGAACCGCTTGAGCTAAACCCTTAAGTGAACTAAAACCTGTAAATGCATTATATGGTGTACCTGCTGCCATTACAGAAATAGCTACTGCACCACCGGGATGACTTGTATTTGCTGCAGCACCGACTTTGATATTCCCTTCATTACTTGAAGCACCATCAATACCTGCATGTGTTAATACAGCAGAACATGCAACTAGACCAATGAACAGTTGAGAGATTTTCATTTATTGTTACTCCATTTTTCTAAAGCTAAGTTATTGTTTCAATAATAAAGATAACGGTATCGCCATCTATTTAGTTATGGGAACAGCAAGATCTATAACTGCTCCTAATTTTGTAAATAATAATCATTCAACATTATTATTTACCTTTATCTAATCCCGACTAATTTGAACGTTGGAATTAAATTCTGTGTTAAAACTTGGTGGTCCAGCTGACTTTCAAAGTACGACCTGGTGCAGCCATTGCACTTCGGGTTAAAGGATCAATATAGAACTGGTTCGAAAGGTTATTACCAACAAACTCAACCGTATTGTAGGTATCGACTTGATAGCGTGCATAGGCATCAAAAATCCAAGTATCGTCCCAAGCGAGAGGCACATTGAGGTAATAGCCTTTATTGATACCCGCATCATTATTTTTACGTAATGGACTTTCATAGCCTTTGTAGAAAGTTGCTCGTGCACCAAGCTCTAGTCTTTCATCTAGAAAACGCGCGCCCAATAAAGCATGTGCGCTGAGTTCGGGTGTGGACATCGTCACCAGATAGCCGTTCGGAAAACCATCATCGACGCAACGTCGATACGCATCACGGAATTGAATGCCTTGATCTGTTTGTACTGTGCCACTGTTAATCATTTTATTAATGGCACTATTGCTATCACAGACTTCATTCTTCAGGTTATAAGCCAAACTAAGATCGCTAAAGAATTCACCATTATCAAAACGGCTTTGTAATTCAAGACCTGAAAGTTTTTGCTCATCCATATTGGTAAAAATCAGATTCTGATTTCGCTCAATCACATTTTTGGTTTTATTGTAGTAATACGCCAACTTAATATCGGCATTACGCGCTGAGCTTAACCAGTTACGCATGTCATAGACATAACCGACTTCATAATTAAAAGCATGTTCGGGTTTAATTGCTTGATATGGCATCATCGCTGAGAAACCAACCGTACTTTCAAATAAGCTTGGTAAGCGATATTCCTCAGCATAACGAGCATAGAGTCGATTATTATCGGTCAAATGAATGGATGCACTAAGTTGAGGCGCCCAACCGCTATCTTTAACTTTCTGAACAGATTCAATCGGAACTTGTTCAATTACAGCAGGACTTAAATTACCACTACCAATAATCACATATTTTTGCTTTAGAGCATTGAGTTGATCCAATACATTATCAGTTAAATTCAGATGACCATTTTCATCTGCTTTCCAGTTGAGTGTATTTCTCTGTGACCAGATTCGACTATATAATGCATTTTCTGATGCGGGAACATTTTCGAGGCGACCATCCCAATCTGGATTACTTGCTGCATAACGTTGCGATAATAAATTAATCATACGCTGCTCTAAAGCAGTATAACTTTCTGGCATGGTTTGGTATTCAAAGCTATATTCTTTCAGTTTGCTTTTCTTGGTAAACAATGGGTTTAATGCTGGATCAACGCCATCTCTGATCGATTTATTTAAAAAGTCATCAAAGGCCCAATAAGAGCGATAACGCATACCCGCATCAAAGCTTAACCAAGAAGCCGGTCGATAGTTAAAATTAAAATCAAAGGTCTTTTCTTCACGACGCCCCGCACGAGGTAAAGCCTGAAATAGGCTATACATTGGCCCATATTCACCATACACATCGTCAGAGGTCAGTTTTTCTTTTAAAAAGCTTCCACCCAAAGTGAGATCGAGTTGATCCATTAATTTGGCTTTATTGCTGATACTAATGCCTTGACGTCGGTTATCGGAATGACTGATTGCGGTATTTAGAATACGATTGTCTCTAAAATCAATATCAGTTGGCCAACCACCGCGTGTATAGGTCTGGCTTTCGGTATCGGTTTGCCAAATATTGCTATAGAAATCAATCCACTGATTATTCTCAGGTTTATATTTGTATTCTAAGCTATAGGCTTTAGACCGAATGTTGCTGAGCGGCCACTGCGGTACCCCAATATCAGGTGTTAGCCCCCATTCAATCCTTGAGGGCATGATTTCACCAAATCTATTTTTGGTGTCTCGATAAGTGAATTTCAGCGCTTGATCATCGCTAGGCCGATAGCCAGCTTTAAACAACCAAGATTCCATTTGGCTTGAGGTATTGGGTACTTCATCACCTGGCTTATAAGAGTGAGCAAAATAAGGAATAAAATCAAGACTATTACTTGGCTCAGCCCGTTTGTAATAGCCAGCGCCATGTGTACCTGAAAAATAGTTACCACGTTCCCGAACAGCGTAAACAGCCAATAAATCAAATTTATCCTGTTTCATTGCCAATGCCAGTCGGCCCGCTAAATCATCGCCAGAGAAGTTGGAGTTATCATTTCGGGTTCGGTTTTTCTTATAAATATCGGGATCATACTTTTTGCCATTCACATTATCCCAAGGCTTCGTATCATTATAATTCTTGCCGACTTTACTCATGTCAGGTAACGAAGGATCAATGGCGTTGGTAGAGCCTTCCACTTTTAATTCTGCGCCAAAGGTTTTACCTGGACGAACAATATCATCCGCTTCTAAGGTCTTGACCACGACACCACCACCGACTGAGGTTGTGGTGTTACGCTCTAGTGATGGCCCCTTAATAACTTCGATACCTGCAATCAGATTGGGATCAATATAATTCCGGTTATTCACGCCATTATAGCCACGCCATACTGCAATCGACTGTTCTGTTCCATCAATGGTCAGCGGTACTCGCCCAACACCTTGCACCCCGCGAACACTCGGATCTAATGCTCCACTATTTCGAGCATCACCGCTATAAACACCAACCATACCTTGAAAGACATCAGCAGGATTGGTGCCTTTAAAGCGTTCAATATAATCTTTTCCTGCATAGACTGAAGACCGATTGGCATCATAAACTCTGTTGCTGCCTTGAGCATCACGATCTTCTTGACCATAGACCACCATTGGCGTCAAACGAACAGAGATTTCGTCATCTTGAATTGGTGTCGAAGATGTATGATTCATTGCAGTTACTGGTGCACTTGCAGGTGCATTACTATTTTTAACTGTCTTTTTTACCAGTGTATAGCCTTGCCCGACTTTGACTGCATAGAATGCCGAGGATGCTAAAATATGCTGAAAACCTTGCTCTAATGCATAGCTGCCTTTTAATCCTGAACTGTATTGCCCTTTTAATTGCTGCGCATCAATGGCAATTGAAGTCCCCGATTGTTCAGCAAACTGATTCAGTACATTGGCCAAAGTTCCTGCAGGAATGCTATAAGATTTTGCCGCAACGGTTTCCGCATAAGCATGTTGCATGGGTAAAGCTAAACTCGCAATACACGCTGTATGTACAGCAAATGCGAGCGTTGAAAATCGAAATAAGTTCCGACTTCGCATTTGACCATCTCCGACTTTCTTCATTTTTGCCCGCCCCAGTAAATGTAAATAAGAATCATTAAATCTATTGAAATAAAATGATCCCAAATTTATTGCTTCTACTTACTATGACGAACAGCTTTAAAAAAAGTGGAACCTAAATAATAAAAAAATTTAAATTTTTTTAATCCAGAACATAAAAAAAGATGACTTTTCTTTATTTTTTTAATGAAATAACAATGAGATAAGGTGTAATTTGATAAACCTTTAAATTTGGAAAAACGGTTGCCAATAATTTGAGTGCATCCTGTGTCTGATCCAAGGGCAAAACGGCATTCACTTGGATATGACTTAAAGCTTCAGCATTAAATAGGATTTTACCTTTATAATTTTGGTCTAATTCTTTTAACACCTGATCGAGTGGTAAATCCTCTACCATCAATTGATGTTTATTCCACTTTTGCTGTTCATTATAAATATTGAGTGCTGAAATTGGCTGCACTCCATTCTGATTCATACTCACAGCTTGCCCTGCACTGACAATCACTTGCTGTTTGGAATACACATTTTCTGCTTGCACACGTACCCGAGAATGTAACATTTTTAATGCTGTTGCAGATGGTGTATAGCTCACACTAAAGGCTGTCCCAAGTGCCTGAATCTGCCCATGTTTGGTTTTAACTAAAAATGGACGCTGTGGGTCTTTAGCGACATCTACATAAATTTGTCCCTGCATCAACTCCACAACGCGTTGATTGGCTTGGAAATCGATATTGACTGCACTTTTGCCACGCAGGATTAAACGGGAACCATCTTGCAAGGTTTTTGTAGTCCATTGTGCTGAATCACCTTGTATATCAGCGGTTAGATAAGCAATAGAGTTATTGGATAGATAAAAAACACTGCCACTAATTACAAATAATGCAATCACAAAAGCACTACCTGCACGCAGATGTTTATAGGCTTTCGCTGAGCCTAATCCTGCTTTAAGTGCCGATTTCACAACTTTTTTATGCTGTGTGGTTTGAGATACTTTTTGGATTGATCGAATACACTGCTCGATATCAGCTGCAATTTTTTGATGCTGCTGACTATTCTGTTTCCATTGATTAAACTTTAATTGCGCATTTTTTCGGGTCGATTCATCATCTGAGCTTAGCTGCACAATCCATAATGCAGCCTCTTCAACCAACTGATGATGTTCTTGTTTATCGATCGCCATTAAAGATGGATATCCATTTCAAACCGACTCATGTAGCAACGCGTCAGACAACTTGCAAGATATTTCTGAATCATTTTGGTTGAAACACCCAACTGTTCTGCTGTTTCTTTATGGGTATAACCTTCTAGATAATGCAAGATAAATGCTTGTTGTGCTTTAGCAGAGACATCTTCCAATGCTTTACACATTTGATCGAGTGCTTGAATAATATGCATTTGCTCTTCGGGTGAAGCCACACCATCCAGCATATACTCCATTTGGCTTAAACCATCCAAATAGGCTTGTTCAATTTTCTTACGACGTACCTGATCGATGAGTAAGTTTTTGGCAATCGAGGTGAGATAAGCACGTGGTTCTTTAATCCCAAAAAGTTCATCACGTGTTTGCAACAATTTTATAAAGGTATCTTGTACCAAGTCCGCAGCTTGATCGGTATTACCTAATTTTTGTCTCAGCCATTGATGAAGCCAACCTCTATGGTTTCTGTATAACTGATCTACAAGCATAGGGGTTTTGTTCACGATCATCTGACTCAAAACAAGGTGTGCTTAAATGATAATAATTATCATTTATAAAATCAAGAAAGAATCGCACAAACTTTAGTTGACTGTTATTTTTATAAGCACAAGTTGAATATTCCACAGCTATTAGAATGCAGAAATAAGTTATTGATTTAACAATTCTTCTATCCACAAAATCAGTTCATTCATATGCCGATTTCTACGCTTTAATTGTTCTTTGTCTGGAATGTAATAACACAATTCAGCTCGCACAGCATCTGTTGGTAACGGTTTTAGCAATTTCGAATGGATTAATCGACTAACCAGTGTGGTTGAACAAAATACTAACCCATCACTTGCAAGTGCCTCTTGGATACCAAAAATTTCTTGGTCAAAGTACTGCACAGTTATGTTTTTTCCCTCAAAAGTATTTTTCTCAAGCCATGTTTGCAATGGCGGTTTAGGCAAATTCTTATTTTTCCATTCGGTGTTAAACAGCGTAATAGACTGTTTAGCCCAATTCTCTCTAAATAGCCCAGCCGCTGCAAATACATTAAATGATTCATATTTAATAATGTCTGATACAGCAATGGATGAAACGGCACCATAGCGAATTGGTAGCGCATATAGATGATTTTCCAGACTTTCTCCAGTAGAGATTTCGATGGAAATCTCTGGATACTTTTCAGCAAATGCCTGCATGGCTGGAATCAAAACCATTGCTGCCAAGGATGACGTTGTGGTGATCTTAATCACTCGGCTGGCGGTACTCACCTCTTCCAAAGCATCTTCAATAATACGAAATCCATTTGATATTGCACTCGCTAATCTTTCACCGGTCTCGGTTAAGCTGATTTTTCGAACCTGCCGATAAAACAAATCAACATTTAAACGGCTTTCCAAATTGCTGACATGATGAGAAATTGCCGTAGCTGTGAGTGATAATTCCTCCGCAGCCAATTTAAAGCTGCCTAAACGAGCAGCAGATTCAAATGCCTTTAATGCTTGTAAAGAAACTTGCATTTTCAACACTCCATAAATAAGTTTTATAGATGAATTTAACTCATTCATAACTGTAATTTACTGATTTGTCCAGCCTGCAACGACCTCTTAAGATGAGTTTATCTTATAATTTATAGAGTGACCGATCATGACAACCCTATTACATATTGATGCCAGTGTTCGAGCAACATTCAATCCGAATTCAAGTCATAATTCCATTTCCAAAAATATCGCGAAACGCTTTATTAATACTTTACAACAGCAACAAGCAATAGATGAGTATATTTATCGTGATGTAGGCATGAATCCACCCGCTTTTATTAATCAAGACTGGATTGGTGCTGTATTTACCCCAGAAGAAAAAAGAACAACTGAGCAGAAGGAAATCTTAGCTTTATCTGACCAACTGATTGCCGAAGTTGCAGCAGCCGATCTCATCGTGATTTCTTCACCGATGTATAACTATGGTATGCCTGCACAATTAAAAGCATGGTTTGATCAAATCATCCGTATCAATAAAACGTTTGATTTTGATCTTGCCCGTGGAGACTTTCCACTCCAACCCTTACTGTCAGGTAAACGTCTGGTCATCATTACCTCAAGTGGAGAATTTGGTTTTGACGCCAATGGGATTCGTGCTAATCAAGGTCATCTCGTCCCACATTTGCGAACCTTAAGTAAATATTTAGGGGTTGAGCATATTGATGAAATTGCATCTGAATATCAGGAATTTGCAGATATTCGACATCAAAAATCTTTAGACAATGCATTGAATCAAGCAGAAATACTCGCAACAGAATTAGCACTTTCTCAGCAACAAAACAGCGCGTTGCATGTGGAATATGATTAATATCGCCATCTAAAATTACTAGAAGATCAATATATTAAGTTTATGGATAGCGTGATTCTTACCGGTCACTTTATCCATTTTCTCTTTAACTGTTTTACAGATGAAAAATTCATGATTTAGCTTCTAAAGCATCAATCATCGCAAATGCGGTAACACGTGCAGAAAATGGGTTCTGACCTGTAATCAGGTTCGTATCACGCACGACATTGGGTAGAAAAGGAATGAATTTTCTTTCATAGAGCGCACCACGCTGTTTTGCCAGTTCTTCAGCGTTATAAGGCACTTTCTTTGCCACACCAGCCAATACCTCTTCACACCATGCAAAGCCTGTAAGCTTTTTCCCTTGAATTAAATATTGTCCATTTGATAACTGAACATTGAATAATCCACAATAACCATGACAGACACTGGCAACAACGCCACCATGTTCATAAATATTTTTGGTGATGTTCTGCAATTCGGCATTGTCTAAAAAATCCCACATTACCCCATGCCCACCTGTGTAATAGATTGCGTCATAATCTTGCCAATTAATCTCAGATGGCTTTTTGGTGGTTTCCAATAACTGCATAAAAACGGGATCATTTTTACGTTTAAGCACAGAAGCATCGGCAACAAAACGCTCTAATGATTTAGGTTCTATTGGCGAATGTCCACCGTTTGGGCTGACAATATCTTGAAGATAATGTTGCTTTTCAAATTCATCATAGGCATGCGTCAGTTCTCCCAACCATAACCCTGTTGGACGATCAATACCCTCATATTTAGAGACGTTGGTTACCACATGGAGAATACGTTTTGACATCTTACACCTCTACTTTTTGATTTATTTTTAATCTTGCTTTTGCATCACTATAAGCTTAAAGTTTACTTTAATGTCAAGAGAAAATCAGTAAAATGAATATCAGTGAATTATCTAAACAAAGTGGTTTAAGCACCCCAACGATTCGTTATTATGAGCAAATCAAGTTGTTACCGAAAGCTAAACGCAAATCAAATGGCTATCGGGAATATAGTGAAAACGATCTCAAACAGCTATTCCTGATCCAACAAGCACAGCAAGTTGGTTTTTCTCTGACAGAAATTAAAGCGTTCTTACCATCGAATGTCTCTTCATGGAATCATGACATTCTCATTGGCTTGCTCGAAAGCAAGATCAAAGATATTGAAGAACTAGAGCAAAAACTGGCAGTGAGTAAGCAAAATCTGCAAATGATGATCGTGGCGATCAATAGCAAACCAGATGAAATTACCTGCGAAGAAAATGCGCAACGTTTGCTCAATCTGTACTATACCAACGACAAAGTCTAATACGCCAGTTATCAATTTTTAAGCCCTAATCACAACGACAATTGATAAAGAAATGCGCACAAGTACTTGACCTTAAACCTCACTTTAAGCATAGCATCAATCTCAGGTATCAAATGAGGAACCTGTCATGTTTAAAGTTTGGAACTTTGCAAAGTGGTTGATTGGCATTTTTATGCTCGTATTCATCAGTAATATGACCTATGCAACCGAAGCTGCTCAACAACATATACAAGCTAAGCCAAAAGGCAAAATTGTAGTGGTGATGACCAACCACTCAGCTTATCCAACTCGATCAGATACGACAGGATTGTGGCTGACTGAACTCACCCATTTTTATGATGTCGCGCAAGCGGCTGGCTATGACATGGATTTTGTCAGTCCGCAAGGTGGTGCTGTACCGCTAGATGAACGTAGTCTTAAGCCGATTTATGTTGATCAATCAGCAAAAAAACACTTGGCTGATCCTCAATTCATGCAACGCTTAAATAATACCCTGACGCCTAAAGCTATTGATCCTTCTCATTACAAAGCAGTTTATTACACAGGTGGTCATGGCACCATGTGGGATTTTCCCAACAACCAAGCGCTTAAGAATATTAGTGAAAAAATTTACCAGCAAGGTGGCATCATATCTGCAGTTTGTCATGGTGTTGGAGGATTATTGCCACTACAAGATACGACTGGCAAAGCACTCATTGCAGGTCGAACTGTTACAGGTTTTGCCAATATTGAAGAGACCCTGTCGGGGATTAAGTCCCAAGTTCCGTTCTCGTTGCAAGATGGATTGGTACAACGAGGAGCAACATACAAACAAGCTTTTCTTCCATTTACTTCTTTTGTAATCGCTGATGATCGGATTATCACTGGACAAAATCCACAATCCAGTAAAGAAATTGCAGTCGCTGTTGTCGAACGGTTAAAAACCTTGAATTAAAAACTGTAATGAAAAGCTAGTTCAAAAGAGCTGGCTTTTTTATCATATTAAATTGATCCAAAACCCTCTTTATTGCCCTCGATTGAATATCTGATCTACTCAACTTCCTCTGTTGATTGATTTTCTTCCTTTAAAACACTTGACCTTAAAGTGAGCTTTAATCTTAGCATTTGTTTTAGGTTAATAGGAGGAACATGATCATGTTCAATAATTTTGCTTTAACTCGTAACATCGTTACGATATCCATCAGCTTCTTACTCGGTACAGCAAGTTATGCAACTGAGGCTCCAATCAATACCACCACAAGCGATCTTACTGCTCCAAATACAAAGACGACTGTCGTTGAGTTTGGTCCCTATAAAGTCAATGTGCCGAAAGGCGGCTATTATGATCGTTTCCGTATGAATCCAGACTTAGATGAAGTAGCCAAAGACCCTGCAGCAGGCAATATTGATTACTTCCGTAGTATTCCTAAAAAGCTGGTTGATACCCGAGTAGGTCAAGTCTGGTCACCGAATTTCTATTATCGAACCAGTAATGTTCAAGTATTGATGTTAGCGCCTATTGCAAAATTAAAAGCTAAACTCCCCGCTCCACTTGAACCTTTACAGCCGCTCCCTGGGTATGGCTTAGTTTCATTGACTTTCTTCTCTTATGCCGTGGGTGATGTCGATCCCTATGATGAGGTCTCTGTTGCCATTGTTGTTCGTCAGCCCGATGCACATCACTTTAATAGCACTGAATTACTGAGTTCCATGCGTAAGCACCAATATTATGGACATGTGCTTGCTTTACCCGTAAATACTGAAATTGCCCGTGTTCGTGGGGTTTATGGTTATCAATTACCCAAATGGTTAACACCAATAGATATGAAAATTGGTAACCACGACCTACAAGCCCATATTTTTAATACCGATGGCAAGCCTGATTTAAGTCTGACAGCTCCTCTGCCTAAGATTAAAACAGTTAAACCACAATCACGAATTGAAACCAAAACCATGTATCAGTTAGTTGATGGTAAATGGCACAGCACCTCTGTGGAATCGAATACGCTTGCATTTGGGCAGAAGATATTTCCTAAAAATGTGCAGCTTATTCGAACTGGTGGCCCACTGAGCAAATTACTGGATGACTTAGATGCAAACAAGATCTTACGTTTAGATGTTGTAAAAGATGCGCAATTGGCACTCAATATGCCCGTTCCTTTTCCTACGTTGGATAAAGCTAAAGAGAATACAAAATAGATGTATAAGAAAAAATCCGCTTTCTAAATAAAGCGGATTTTTTATGGTCAGAAATCACTTTTTCCTTTCCAATATTTTTAATCACTTGCCTATAAAAAAGCCAATGACAGTTTTTCTGCAATTGGCTGTTGTTCAATCTATTACCTAGATATTGGCAACTTGTTGCTCAGCTTAGGATGAAAATGAATATGTACGCATCCGATTTTTATATTCGCGTGTACGACATACCATTGCTGATTGTTGCAAAATCAACGCCCAAAGCGGAGAAACTTTTGGATTAGTTGATTTACCTAAACTGAGTTTACGCAACTGGAACTTCACAGTGGCCATATTGGCAAGCGATGCTAAGGTTTTATTTTCCCAAGTAATTGCTTTCAACTCTGGTGCCGTATTTTGCCCTTGTTTCCACTCATTTGGAAGGTTGGGATCAATCGCGAGTGCTGTCGCAATCCCCACCATGTCAACACCACTTTCAATGACTTGTTCAGCCACTTGTTTACGACGGATTCCCCCAGTCACCATCACAGGCATTTTTGCAACTTTAGCAATCTCTTGGGCAAATTCCAAGAAATAAGCTTCACGAGCCAAGGTACGACCATCGCGTGCCTGACCTTGCATAGCTGGAGCTTCATAGCTACCACCCGATAACTCAACTAAATCAACAGCCTGTTGGTTGAGCATCATAACCACTTGTTGTGCATCTTCAGCACTAAAACCACCGCGTTGGAAGTCGGCAGAATTCAGCTTCACAGCTACTGTAAAAGTGTCTGAAACTACAGCACGCACTGCTTTGACAATCTCGATCAAAATACGCGCACGGTTTTCTAAAGAACCGCCCCATTGATCTTGACGTTGATTGCTCAAGGGCGAAAGAAATTGACTGAGTAAATAACCATGTGCTGCATGGATTTCAACACCAGTAAAACCGGCTTTTTCTCCCAATCTTGCAGTATTAGCAAAACGTTGGATCACTTCATCAATCATGTCTTGGGTCATTTCAATCGGCGTATTAAAGCGATCTGACATTTTACCTAAATCCAAGGCAACTGCTGAAGGTGCCCAAGTTTCTTGACCTAAATTGGCTTGCATTTGACGACCAGGATGATTAATTTGCAACCACACTTGCGCCCCCTTAGAACGGCCAATTTGCGCCCAACGTTTGAACGTATCCAAATATTTTTCGTCTTCCAGAACCACACCACCAGGCCCAGTCATGGCACGACGATCCACCATCACATTACCCGTGATAATCAAACCAGCACCACCTTCTGCCCAAGCTTGATATAAGCGCATTAGTTCTTCTGATGGCGCATGATTTAAATCCGCCATGTTTTCTTCCATTGCAGCTTTTGCAATGCGATTTGGGATATGCGAACCATTTGGGAAAACTAATTTTTCAAACACTTTCATTTTTGTCACCTCTTTGACGATATATTTACTTTAAGATTAAAGTAAACTTTAATGTCAAGCGGTTTTATTTCCCTTTATATACATTCTTAGAATAAAAAAGAGAGGCTTCAATGCCTCTCTTTTCCCGTTTAAACTTGAATATAATCAATCACACTTATGCGCGGATAAATGCCAATAGATCTGGATTAATCACATCCGCATTGACAGTGAGCATCCCATGTGAGAAACCTTTATAGGTTTTTAAAGTCCCATTTTGTACCAACTTTGCAGACAATACCCCAGAGTTTTCATAAGGTACAACCTGATCATCATCACCATGCATCACCAATACAGGGACTGAAATCTTTTTTAAATCCTCAGTAAAATCAGTCTGAGAAAAAGCCACAATACCATCATAATGTGCTTTGGCACCGCCCATCATGCCTTGGCGCCACCAATTCCAGATTACTGGCTCGGAAGGTTTCGCATCTGGACGGTTAAATCCATAGAAAGGACCTGCTGGTAAATCATAGTAAAATTGCGAACGATTTTTAAATAACTGGTTTTGCAAATCGTCGAAGACTTCTTTCGGTAACCCATTTGGATTACTCGCTGTTTTCACCATAATTGGCGGAACTGCACTGACCAAAACTGCTTTAGAAACATTTGCTTCACCATGGCGTGCAATATAGTGAGCCACTTCACCGCCACCTGTTGAGTGACCAATATGCACCGCATTTTTTATACCGAGATGTTGTACCACCGCAGCGACATCGTCTGCATAGTGATCCATGTCATGACCATCCCAAACCTGACTTGAACGACCATGACCACGACGATCATGTGCCACAACACGGAAACCTTCATTCAAAAAGAATAACAGTTGAGCATCCCAATCATCTGAACTGAGCGGCCAACCATGATGAAAAAATAAGACCTGCGCATCGCGAGGTCCCCAATCTTTATAAAAAATATCTACACCATCTTTTGTCGTAACGTAAGCCATCTTTGTTTCTCCTGTGTAAGATTTACACTGTCGAGTTCTGATCTATGCTCTAATCAATGTCCGTGGAATCACATATTTTTCAAACTATCCGCATGGATAGTGACTCTATACTAAGGTTAAAGTTAGCTTTAAGGTCAACATAATTAGTCCCATTCTGATAACAAAAATGTAATTTAATGCTTAATAAATCACAGTGACTGATCCTACTTAATCTTTGAAATATAAAATTTTATTGCCGTAGCACAGATTTTTAGTGCAAATTATCTTTACATTGTTATAACGAATCCGTGATACGTGTTTCAAATCATCAATTTTCCTACTTGACTTTAAAGTTAGCTTTAATCTTATAGTGATTCTCAAGCAATCAATGTGCAGGTCTTGGCATAAGACTGGATGGATTGGGCCAATATAGGTTAAATATGAATAGTCATCAGCAATTTACTGAAGTTGAATTTGGACAGCAAAAAGTCAAAGTACCGAAAGGTGGTTACTATGATCGCTTTCGCATGCATCCCGATTTAGACCAAGTCGCTCAAGACCCTGCGGTGGGGAATATTGATTTCTTCCGTAAGATTCCGAAAAAATTGCTTGAATCCAGAGTTGGCCCAGTTTGGGCACCCAATTTTTATTATCGTAGCGCTAATGTGCAGGTTCTAATGCTCGCACCGCTTAAACAGCTCAAGAAAAAACTGCCTGTTCCTTTAGAACCGCTACAGGCTTTTCCGGGTTATGGACTGGTCGCGCTCACTTTCTTTACTTATTCCGTTTGTGATAACGACCCATATAACGAAGTCTCAGTCGCAATTGTAGTGCGCCAACCCGATGCACGTGGCCCACATGTACTGGAACTGATCAACTCGATTCAGCAACGACATTTCTATGCTCATGTTTTAGCCCTACCAGTTGATACAGAGATAGCGCGGGTACGCGGCGTTTATGGCTATCAGTTGCCCAAGTGGCTGACTGAGATTAATGTCGACATCAACCCGATCGAGGTGAATGCCAATTTGATGGATACAGAAGGAAAAATTGATTTAAGCCTCAGTGCAGCAACGCCACCTTTACAGCAAGTGCAGTCGGAGACACGAACCAGTGAAGCAACAATGCTACATTTGGTCGATCACAAATGGCATCAAACACGTGTGCAATCGAATATCCTCTCTTTTGCACAAACCTTATTCCCAAGAAAAGTGAATTTGGTTCGTCATGGTGGGCCTTTAAGCCAGTTATTGGATGAACTTGGTGCATCGAAAATTCTTCGTTTAGATGTGATTCAAGACGCTCAAGTTGCGCTACATTTACCGCAAGCACTTTAAAAATTCAAACGATCAAACAAACAAGGAAAAATAACGCATGAACCAAAAAAAATATGATCTTGTGGTCTTCGGCGCGACCAGTTTTGTTGGCCAGATCCTCACCAGATATCTGGCAGAATACTTTGCTGACCACAAAGAACAGCTGAATTGGGCAATTGCAGGACGTTCACAGCAAAAACTACAACACGTAAAAGATGCTTTAGGCACAGCAGGACAAGCTATCCCGATTTTGGTTGCCGATGCCAATAATCAAAGCGAACTCGATGCGCTTTGTGCACAAACACGTGTGGTGGTCTCAACGGTTGGCCCATATGCTTTATACGGTGAGCCATTGGTTCAAGCTTGTGTAAACAATGGGACAGATTATTGTGATCTGACTGGAGAAACCCAGTGGATTAAACAAATGATCACTAAATATGAAGCGCAAGCCCAGCAATCAGGTGCGCGTATTGTGCATTGCTGTGGTTTTGACTCAGTCCCGTCCGACATGGGTGTTTATTACCTACAACAACAAGCACAGCAACAGTTTAATGCACCTGCGACCCAAGTCAGCATGCGAGTCAAAACCTTAAAAGGTGGTGCATCGGGTGGCACAGTGGCAAGTTTGATCAATGTCGTTCAAGAAGCCGCTGCCGACCCTGCTTTACGTAAAGATCTGCTCAATCCCTATATCCTTTGCCCTGCAGATCACGGCAATACTCAAAGACAAATTTATATCAAAACAGCCAAATTCGACCAAGATTTTAATGCATGGATTGCACCTTTTGTGATGGCTGCTGTCAATGAACGTGTGGTACAGCGTTCCAATGCCTTATCGGGTAATGCCTATGGCAACAACTTTAGTTATAACGAAGCCATGTTGACTGGCGAAGGATTAAAAGGACGCTTAAAGGCATTGGGTGTCGTCTCAGGTTTGGCTGCTTTTATGCTCGCTGCGATCAGTAAACCCGTTAGCCAAGTCATGGAGCGCTATCTATTACCAAAACCAGGAGAAGGTCCTACGCCAGAGCAACAATTGACAGGTCGATTTGACTTACGGTTTGTGGGTAAAACCGATGCAGGACAAAGCTTAAAAATCAAAGTGACTGGTGATCGTGATCCTGGTTATAGCTCTACAGGAAAAATGTTGGGACAAGCAGCGCTTAGTCTTGCCATTGACCATGCCAAAGATGGCGAAAAATCTACGCCTCAAGGTGGATTTTGGACACCTGCAACCATGTTTGATGATCGATTCATTCAGCGTTTATCAGATCATGCAGGGCTGGTGTTTCAACGTATTTAGGACAAAGGAAAAAATAGGGAGTTAAAATATAACTCCCTATAGATTAAAGCATTAAGCGCTTTCTTGCAGCCAGATATTCTCTTTCAAGACGCCCAACCAATTCCTCAACTGAAGTGGTGGCTTTGATTGCATTTAAACCTTGACCACATCCCCAGATATCACGCCATGGTTTGACCTTGTGCTGTGTACCATCTTCATTCGGTGTACTGAAATCCATATCTTTCAGATTACCTTCAGGTAGATTGGCTGGATCAAGCCCCGCCGCACGAATACTTGGTGCAAGATAGTTACCATGTACGCCGGTAAATAAGTTGGAATACACGATTTCATCTGAATTATGATCGACAATCGCCTGCTTATAAGTGTCTTCGGCATTGGCTTCATGTGTGGCAATAAATGCTGAACCAATATAAGCAAAGTCTGCTCCCATCGCCTGTGCAGCAAGAACCGCATCACCCGTAGAGATCGCACCCGATAAAGCCAGCGGTCCATCGAACCATTCACGAATTTCCTGAATTAACGGAAATGGACTCTTCACGCCTGCATGGCCACCTGCTCCTGCTGCAACCGCAATCAAGCCGTCCGCCCCTTTTTCAACCGCCTTCTTAGCGAAGGTATTATTGATGACATCATGTAAAACCACGCCACCATAACTGTGTGTCGCATCATTGATCTCGGTTCTTGCACCTAAAGATGTAATCACAATCGGTACTTTGTATTTGACGATCAGTTCCATGTCATGTTCAAGACGATTATTACTTTTATGCACGATCTGATTAATCGCAAATGGAGCAGCTGGACGATCAGGATGCAAAGCATTATGTTCAGCAATTCCTTCTGTGATCTCTTTAAGCCATTCTTCCAGTTTTTCAGCAGGTCTCGCATTTAGCGCTGGCATCGAACCAATCACCCCTGCTTTACATTGAGCCAGCACCAGCTTAGGTGTGCTAATAATAAATAACGGTGAACCAATTACAGGGAGTCTCAGGTTTTTCATTAATTCTGGAATTTTCGACATTCGTTTTATCCTTTAGATACTCATTATTTCAAATAGATATAGCTAATTTTAGAAATAAGAAGCATTTCACTTTTTTAAATTCTCTTCATCATATCGAGATAAAAGTTTTTATGCAACAAGTTGCATAAACTTTAGATTCACAGTCGCCTTCTAATAGAAATAACAAATCATTTGAATGAAAAAATTATTATTTAATTAAATATCAATACATTAAAAATAAAACCGACTTAATTTCAATCAACAAAGATTCTTACCCCTCATGATCATGCCTTGAATCTGTAGCAAATTCTTTTCTTTTGCTACCATACGCTCCCCCTTTTACTAGCATGATCAAATAAGAATCGTTACCAACAATATCAATGCGATAGTTCCTAAAGATGATATGCTTCGTTAATTTTTATTCTTTTATCAATCTCCTGGAGCTATTTTATGAGCGCAATGACAAAAAAGTTGCAACAGATGCGATTTGCTTCTGTGCTCGAAGCCGTCACTTTATTGTTGTTATTCCTCGTGGCGATTCCGCTCAAATACACATTTGATTTACCGATTGCGACAAAGATTATGGGCCCGGTTCATGGTCTGGCTTTTTTATTCTATCTTTGGAACTTGGTTCGCACCGCATCGGTTTGGTCCGGAATAGAGTTGCTTAGATTATTTATTCTTGCATTTATCCCATTGGGTGGATTCTTTAACGAAAAATACATCGCACATCGTCAAGCAAGCCTTAAATAGCTTTGATCGATTTAGGCAAAAGGAAATCATTAGATTTCCTTTTTATTTTTAAAATTACATGAATATTAAAGTAAAAATATAAATTATTTTTCTAGCAAATCAGAAAAGTTGTTCTTTATCCGTACATCATTATTTCACATCATATTCACGCCTCTACTTTTAAGCTAGTTTTAAAATGGCGTGAGTTTAGCAATATGACATTTCTAAGAACTGTGACCCTCTCTGCACTGACCTTACTTTCTTTGGTTGCCTGTAAAAGTATACCAAGCTATAGCGTGGATTATGATAAGGCAAATAAGGAAATCTCAGGAATTCTATTGAATGATGAACAAGCCTTACTTATCGGTCAGCGTTTTGTTTCTGCCTTTAATACAATGGGAACTGTTGATTTTGTTAAAAATACAGGCAGACTCTACGCAGATCATTTATACATCAATGATACTCTTTCCCAATTTTCTACAAAAAATGAGCTGATTAAACATTTTGAAGGAATGAATGAACATGTCAGCAATGTCTCAGTAAAATTAATCAGTACAACGCATACACAAGATTCGGCCTATATTCATTGGCATATGGTGTATGACTTCAAAATGTTTGGTGCTACGAAAACCATGTCCTCATATGGAATTAGCCAAATCAAAATAAATGACAAGGGCTTGATCGTTTTTCAACAAGATTATTGGGATCCAGCTAATGGTTTATATCGTTCGCTCCCCTATGTCGGAAAAGGTTATTCTTTGCTGTTACCCTTTAAAAGATAGTTTAAAATTCAGCCAAATCAATAAAGAGTAAATCATGGACAATCATTCATTATTAAAACCATTAAGTAAGATTGAGGGTTTAATTGTTTTAGCATTGGTGGATACTTTTGATGGCTCAATTTTAGAAACTATAGGCGATGCATTTTTTAATGTCGACCTTGCCGCAATTGAGAGTGCGCATTTATTTAACTACCAACAGCAATTAATGAATGAAATTGATGCTGATGATGTGATGGAAAGTGTTTTAATGAGTACAGATCATCAATATCACATTATTACGCCGCTAGAAACGAATCACGGTCTTTTTCTATATGCAATTTTAGATCGTGATCATACAAATTTAGGCTATGCACGTCATGAAATTCAAAAACTTGAACGTAGTCTGAACTTCTATTCTTATTAAGTCTGCTGAATAAGGAATAGATAAAATAGAAGTCATTAAGGGTGAAAATGAACAATTATTTAGTAAAAATTGGACTCAGCATCACATGTCTTATCATGCCTTTAAGCTTAGTACATGCAAATACGCAACTATGTAAAACAGCTCCCCTCGTCGTCACAACGAAAAATGTGGGATCAGTAAGCTATTATGCTAATAATTGCAGTCAGAACTGGGAAAATCAAAATATTAGATTAGATTTTTCTTATAACCAAAATATTCCAGAATGGGCATTTAAAAAAGCGGCCACTTACTACCTTAAGAAGAATGTTAGTAATTTTTCAGACCAATCTGTTTTAAACAAAATTACTGCATTATATCACCCCGTAAAAAAGGGCGATCTCTACACTTTAAATTATGACCAAATGAGCAAACAGTTAAGCTTGTCTCTGAACCAAAAACGCTTAGGTACAATTACTGATTCTCAAGCGAATCAATACTTTAAAATATGGTTTGGGGACTCACCATTTAATGCTAAATTAAAGCAACAATTACTAAATCTATAACTTGATCAAATTATTATGAACAATCAATTTATTCTTATGGTCGAAGATCACTTCGAGCTTGCTGCAACAGTCTGTGAGTTTCTAGAACAGCATGGCTTTGTCATTGATCATGCCCGTAATTTAGATGCCGCACGCAATTTTTTAAAAACAAACCCTTACCATTTACTTTTACTCGATATTAATTTACCCGATGGTTCAGGCTATGATTTATGTGAATGGCTGAGGACTGATCAAGGCAAAGATATTCCAATTCTGATGTTAACGGCCAGAGATACTCTCGATGATAAACTAAAGGGCTTCACAGCAGGGACAGATGATTATTTAATCAAACCTTTTGATTTTAATGAGTTGGTGATGCGTATTCGGGCACTTATTAAGCGTTCTCTTGGCGAAGTATCAACAAGTAAAATCCAAATTCATGACTTGATTTTAGATAGTTCGACTCAAACCGTAACGCGCGCAGGTCAGTCGATTGAGCTGCCCCGTATTCAATTCAAACTATTGAAGATATTGATGAGAAACTCTCCCAAAGTCATTACTAAACAAGAAATTGTTATCGAACTGTGGGGCGATGAAGAACCTGAAAGTGACGCATTACGCAGTCATATCTACAACTTAAGAAAAATGATTGATAAGCCTTTTCAAGACAAATTGATCCATACCATTTCAGGTGTTGGTTTAAAAGTTGCGTTTGATTTGAGTACTCATTAATTCATATACACCACAACAATTAAACCGGTTGTATTTTCTAATTGGAGATGAGGATGTGTGCTTAAATAATATTGGCGGTCAAATAACTCAACTCTCCATCCCAACTGAGTGCATAGCTTCCTCACCAGTTGTAAACCAATCCCATGCCCTTTGGCTGTAAGTTGAAATTGTGAGCTTAACTCCTGAACTTTACGATCATTGGGCATTTCAATGCCAATCCCATTATCAGCAATCACAATACTGTTTTGAAGTTGAATAATATGGATATTAGATCCTTGGGAATAATTCAATGCATTGCGTAGAATGTTACTCAGCACCATTTTAGTCATTGAGGGATAAATTAGTCGAGGCAACTCTTTAGGATCATAATGAACAAAAATTTGAACACCTTTGCTTTGACTAACAGGCTCTAGATCCTTAAGTAAATCACTAATTATATTGGATAATCGGGTTTGTTCGGCAGTTAAGGTATTGGTGGTATTGCGTGCGATCGCCAATAAGGTTTCCACAAGCAATTGCATATCCTCAATGGTATTAGAAATACGATGCAATGCTTTATCTTCCCCATACTTAACCTGACAAAGCTGCACATTGCCTTTTAAAATCGTGAGTGGTGTGCGCAATTCATGGCTTACATCTCCTGTAAACTCACGTTCTCGGTTGATGAAATCATTTAAAACTTGATGATATTTTTCTAATGCCTGCTTTAAATATTCAGCCTCCAGATTGCCGTTGGTACTAATCCCTTGAAAGGGCGAAGCTTCTTTATTTTGATGCGCCCAATCAATATGATCTAAAGCATTTGCCAGACGTGTAATCGGTGAAAAATAACGTTTAGCTCGCCGATTTGAAAACCATAAGATGCTATACAGTACAATCAAGCTGAACATTAACGGCGCTAAACCAAACATCCATACAATTTTGTTGACGTTACTTTCACCAAAAACAAGCAGTACATGTTGTCCATTTCTTTCACCATAAACTGTCATTCGATCTTTACCATCGACGAAGACTCGGTGAACACCTTGTTTTAAAGTTTGGTTTTTAAACGCTAAAGGTGGATCTTTACTTAGCCAGCGATAGCCATATAAATTTTTTGTATCAGGTAGATCAGCATTGGGATTACGATCGATGCGCATCCAGTAATGTTCCATTTCTTGCTCAAGTGCTGTTTTGAGCAGTGAGCCTTTAATGACCCAAGCACTACATGCAATACCGATAATAATCGACAGCGCAATCAACCCAATTTGCAACCAATAATGACGATTAAACATCTCACTCAGTGGATGATTATTTTCACCGCTTTTATTGGTTCTAAACATAAGCTTATCTACTGGCAGATTCTGATTTTAATTATACGGTTTTCTTTTTGAACAGGAAGTGACCGATGACCCATTCTTGTCCTTGTTCAAATCCAAACAGTTCCGCACAAGCCATAAAAAAGATACGCCAACGTTGCCACCAAGCATCGGCATGCTGTGCATATACTTGCTCGAACAGTGGTTTTAATTGTGCAGCGTTACGATCCATGTTTTCGAGCCAGGCATTTGCTGTTTTTTCGTAGTGTGTACCTGACCATTGCCAATGCTGTGATAACTCTAAATGCGTTTGAAAATGTAAAAATGTAGACGTTGCTGGCATTAATCCACCCGTAAAGAAGTAGCGTGACATCCAGTCATATTCACTTTTTATTTCAAATGGATAGTGTAAAAAGCGATGGCAAAAAATATGACACCATAACAATCCATTAGGTTTGAGCCATAATTGAATTTTCTGAAATAATTTTTGATAGTTTCTAACGTGCTCAAACATTTCTACAGACACAACACGATCAAACGAATTTTCTTTTAATTCGAGTATGTTGACATCACAAGTGATGATTTTAATATTTTGTAGACCACGTTTTTCTGCTTCAGCTAAAATATGTTGACGTTGCGTTGCGGAATTAGATACTGCAGTAATTTTAGCGTTCGGATAATGCTCCGCCATCCATAAGGTAAAAGAACCCCAACCACAGCCGAGTTCCAAGATATTTTGACCATCATGCAATTGCGCTCGTTCACTGTAAACTTGCAGTGCGAACTCTTCTGCCTCATCTAATTGGGTTGTATCATCAGCAAAAAAACAGGCACTGTATTTTAATCTTTTGCCTAAAACTGCCTGAAAGAAAGCGGTTGGCAACTCATAATGTTGTTCATTGGCTTTGTCTGTTTCAATCGCAATTTCACTCTGCTTCAACATGTTCAACACATCCATATAGCGTTGAGCACCCTGTTCTGAATCATAGCGACCCTCTTGAATCAAACGCTTTTTACTTAATGTACGAATTGCTGCACGAATCGCTTGATCGGGCACTAGACCGCTCTCAACGAGTTTCAATGATTGCTGAATAATAAAGTCCATACGCTCACCTATTGTTTGGGTTTCCATGGAATAAACATAGAAGTTCGTTTTTGATAATCGAGATAATTCTGACCCCGATTTTTTAATGCTTGTTGTTCACTGAATGGAATCCCCGTGATGTAATACAAAAAGAACCACATCAAAACAGGATAAATCCATAGGCTATATAATCCTGCTGCCATCCCGATTACTGGGTAGGCAAACCAATGTATCCATTCAAAAAAGTAGTTTGGATGACGGGAGTATTTCCATAGCCCCTGATCCATCGTCTTTCCATCATTCTGTGGATTTTGCTTGAAACGGTACAATTGCTGGTCTGCAATTACTTCCCCCATAAATGCAATCACCATAATCATGCCTGCAATAATAAGAAGATCATTGCTTTGGTTATTCCAAACCGAACTAGGCACATTCAGTAAACTCCACATTGGAATACTGAATAAAATTGCTAAACCAGCCTGAAACATAAAAAAAGCAAAAAAGCCAAGGTGTTGATATTTCCCCATTGCTAGACGCATATTGGCATATCGGCGATCTTCTTCATGTTCGGCCACATAACGGCGAAATAAATGCACACTTAGGCGTAAAAACCAAACAGTACTCAATATTCCAATAAACCATCTAATCTCTATTGGAGCGGTATCAACAGACCCTGCAGTAAGTACAATATTCAGGGCAATACAAAAACTCCATGCCACATCAACAATGCCTGCACGATGGTTGTATGTCGCCCATAACCAGCAAATTGTCATCACGACAACATCAAGTACAAACAATTGCCACAACATGACTGTCTCCCTGACGTATCACATAAGTTGATTATTAATAAGGATTTGCTTCGAATAAGAGCTGTACATTACTGATTACACCTTCTTTAAAGCCACCTTCGCAGTAACAAAGATAGAAATCCCACATTCGAATAAAGTTTTCATCAAAACCGAGTGCCAATACTTGTGGTTTGGCATTTAAAAAACGTTCACGCCATTGATGAATCGTTTCAGCATAGCTAAGCCCAATATCGTCAAGATGTTTTAAACGCAGTTTCTGTTCAGATGCGGCTTGGGTTAGCACACTAATACATGGAATAAAGCTACCCGGAAAAATATAGCGCTTAATATAATCCACAGTGCTTAAGGCCTTTTTATAACGTGCATCTTCAATGGTAATGGCTTGGATCAATCCCAAACCAGTTGGCTTAAGCAGGGATCTACATTTATTAAAGTAGGTTGATAAATATTGTTCTCCCACAGCTTCGATCATTTCGATGGAAACCAATTTATCGAACTTGCCTTCCAATAAACGGTAATCTTTGAGTTCAACCTGTACACGATGGCTTAAACCTGCTGCTGCAATACGTTTATTTGCCTCATCGTACTGAGCCTGTGAAATCGTAATTGTGGTCACTTTACAGCCGTAATGCTGGGCTGCATAGATCGCAAAACCGCCCCAACCGCTTCCGATTTCAACGAGATGGTCCATGGGTTTCAATTGCAATTTTTGGCAGATCAATTCTTTTTTATAATCAGATGCTTGCTCTAATGTCATGTTTGCTTGTTTATAGACTGCACTAGAATACATCATGGAAGAATCTAGAAAGAGCTTGAAAAAATCATTGCTGAGATCATAGTGCTCTGCAATGTTTTTACGGCTGCCTGATAATGAATTTTTACGTGTTTTGTACCACGCTTTTAAAATCAGTTGGCTTGCTTGCGAAAGCATATTTTGATTAATTTTATCGAGAACATGACGGTTTCTCGCTAAAATTTGGATCAGTTCAACTAAGTTTTCACTGCTCCAATACCCTTGAATATAACCCTCAGCCGCCCCAAGTACACCATTTTTAAAAATTAGATCAATGAGGGCTTTATTATATACATCTACCGTTGCTTCTAAATCAGAAACTTCACCTACCGTGCCGTTCCATTCACCACGGAAATGAATTTGACCATGACGAAGTTTGAGTAAGCTGCGTAAAACCAATGGGAGTGAATCGTTTTCACCGAAAATAAGCGTTTTGATCATCTTGTTTTAAATCCTTATCTTTTTTAGGGTGCCGATAAAATGGAACTTTCTTTCGCCATAAATAAAATGCTTGTAAATAAATCGAAGCGAGCATTTTGAAAGGTTCAAAAACATAACGAACAGCATAACGATTGAGCTGTGAAGGAACTGTGATATTTTCTAATTCGAAAAGCATCGTTGCATCAAAAATTAATTTTTGTGTTTGATAAAGCTGCATATGAATGACGTTTTGAGCATCAGAAAAGTTAAAGCGCCATTTGTACTGAATATGCATTGGCATAAATGGAGAAACATGAAAACTTTTTTGAAATTCAAACGCTGCACCATGATACTCAGAATAGTGTTCTAACTTATCACGACAATCATGCACATAAACTTTGCGTTCTTTCCATGGCGTATTGGTGATCTCAGATAAGATAAAAATAAGCTGTTTTTGACTATTAAAAATAAAATAAAAAACAACCGAATTAAAACTGAAACCAAGCATTCGTGGTAAAGCCAATACACGAATTTCTGCTTGTATCGGCAAGACTGCATCCACTTGCTGCAATAAGATTTTCTTTATTCTTTGTCTTAAATTCCCTGTATAACCCTGCAAAAAATCATTTTCATCTACCTTTAGAAGATTCCAGTGTGCTGTTGAACATAACCATGAATCACTGAGTTTCTTCGTTATCTGATCAGGATCAAAATATAAATAGCTTAATGTGGCTTCAAATTGATGTGCCTTAGGGCTAAATCGGCGATGTCTAATTTTAGCTTTCGCGATAGCAAGTGGAGTTTCTAACATACTCAGCCCCCTATTCATCAGCCATAGTCATTAAATGTTCTACAACACGTTCAGCACTTCTTGCCCCATCTTCATGAAATCCCCACCCCCAATACGCACCACAAAATGAACTACGATTTTGGCCATTTAATTCATGCCAACGGGATTGAGCCTCAAGTGCAGTTTTATTAAATACGGGATGACGATAATGTCTTTCAATATAAATCTTATCTTTGGCGATCGGTGTATTGGGATTAAGTGTAGAAAAAACCTGTGTTTTACAGTTCAAATTTTGCAAACTGTTCATCCAGTAGGTAAATCCAAAGTGAACATTGTCAGTCAATGTCGATTGTTCATTTTGAGCTTGCGGAGTCACATGAACATGCCAGCTTGCCCACTGTGATCTAGATTTCGGCATAATCGATGTATCATGGTGTACCACCATACGATTATCTTGGTAATCAAAACTGCCTAAGACTTCACGCTCTATGTTTGAAGGCTCATCTAATAGTTTTAAAGTGTCGTCGGCATGACTTGCAAAAATGACCCAGTCAAATTGCTCTTGCCCATGTGCTGTCACAATAGAAATATGATCTTCGCTGCGTATCACTTGCTTTACTTGATTTTTTTTCCAAGTAATCGTTGGGCAATGATGTTGAATCGCGTAGATGTAGGATATTGAGCCACCTTTAACAGTTTGCCACTGTGGTCGATCTTTTAATTGCAGCATACGGTGATGCTGAAAAAAACTTACCACGAACTTGTAGGGAATATTGCCCACTTGATCGACAGGGCTTGACCAAAGCGCCCCGCACATTGGATACAGATGTTCATCTCTAAACACCTGAGAATATCCATGATGATTTAAATACTCATCAATGGTCAATTCAGGATGACTTTCTTCAACAGAAACATCTTTATTTTCTTTATAAAAGCGAAGTAAATCCGACAGCATCACACGAAAGTTTTTATTTAAAAAGTTTTGTGGTCTAACCAATAATGACCATTTCTTTGAAGGATTATATTGCAGTCCTGTCACTTGGTTATTCACTGAAAAACTCATGTCACTGCTTTGCGCTTGTACACCTAATTCAGCAATCATGGCGCTAAAAAGTGGATAGTTATACGCATTGAAGACAATAAAACCACTGTCTATGGTTACATTCTTTTGATCAATACTAAACTCATGGGTATCGGTATGCCCACCAAAATAATTCTCTTTTTCAAAAATAGTGACATGATGCTTTTTTGAAAGTTTCCAAGCAGCATACATTCCAGAAATACCAGAGCCAACAATTGCAATTTTCATGAAGACTCCTTCGTTTGAGTTTTGATTGGGTTCATTTTCAGATTTTGTTTTTGGCTGTTATAAGCAGCATAAATACGTTGTGGCACAGGTTTTATTCCCCAGATTAACCCCAGCCAAGACATTGCTTTTAAAACATAATAAGTGATATCAATTTGCCACCAGAAAAAACCTTGACGCGTACTACCTGCATAATAATGATGATTGTTATGCCATCCCTCACCTAACGTTATAATTGAGAGAAGAAGATTATTACGACTATTATCCGTGGTATCGAAATCTCTGCTTCCGTATAAATGGGCCAGCGAGTTAATACATAAAGTCGCATGAATCAACAACACGGTCGAAACAACAAAGCCCCACACCAATAGTTGCAGCCCCGAAGTGCCTAAATTCGGATGAGTAGCAGCGAGCCACTCACCCAATGCATAGACAGCAAAAGCGGTCATTAGAACAATGGGTAAACTAAAGCGATCTAACCAGATGATTTCAGGAAATTTTAGCCAGTCTTTGATGACATGTTTACGCGTCGAGAAATTTTGTTCATTCAAAAACCACCCAATATGGCTGTACCAAAAACCATGGGTAGATGAATGAGGGTCTTGTTCTGTATCGGTAAAATGATGGTGATACCGATGATGCGCAGCCCACCAGAGCGGGCCACGTTGTGCACTCATTGTTCCTACAAGCAGAAAAACAAATTGTACTGGCCGTGAAGTTTGAAATGTTTTATGGGATAAATAACGATGGAAAAAGGCGGTAATTGCAAACATTCTGATCACATAAAATATGATCATAAAAATAATTGCAAACCATGAAACGCCTACCCAGAATACAGCTAAACAAGCGATATGTAATAAAATAAACGGTATAATTCTCAACCATTGGACTTGAGTATCTTTAATGCTTTTAGGGCCATCAATTGGATTTGATCCAGGCGTATTTGTATTTGACCAACTATCTATCCATCCCAGAAAAAATTTAAACATTGATTCTTCCTGACTACCTCTTTTTTATAATTATCATTTTAGGAAATTCGATATGAAGTTTATGTGAAGCCTGATTTATAATTGTTAATATTAATTCAAAATTATTAAAAAACATAGGTTTATATTGAAATTAATTTTCTTCAATACAAGATAATGTATCCATAAACATCAAGAGCAAACTAAAGATGCCATATGAAATAAATCAACGATCAAATGTTTTAAATTCTTTTGAAAGTTGAGATAAAGTCCTAATCTGCTTTCCATAACGACGGCATGAACGGCAAGCCAATAAATGCAGTTGTAGATTGCTCTGCTCTCGTAATAAGAGTGTTCTGTCCTGCTTCTCGGATAATAGTTGGGTGACTTGGCGACAGGTTAACATGAGCAATCCTCCTTCAATAACCACTTATTTTCCAAACATTCGCGCAGACGCGTCCGACTTCGATACATCAGTACATTAAAATTTGAGACGGTGAGCTCAAGCTTTTCACAAATTTCATTGGAACTCAGCTCAATCATCTCTCGTAGCATGAACACCTGAGCGTATTTCGCGGGTAAGTGATTCAAGCACGCATCAAAAATAATCCAGAAATCTTGTTGTTCCATCATTTCTTCTGGGCTTAGCCACGCTTGTGGTGCTTCATATTTGTGCCAATGTCCTGAAGCATCAAATAAAGCGTCGATACTGAGTTCACTCTCTTCATCTTTAAAAAGTTCACTCATACTCACTAAACGGGATTTTTGTCGGATCAAATCAATAATCTTATTTTTTAAAATTGCAAACACCCAGGTTTTAAACGCAGCTCGCCCTGTAAAAGAGTCTAAATGTTGAAATGCACTGGTCAGTGCTTCTTGCACCACATCTTCTGCCTGAGGCAATGAAGCAAGTTGTAAGACGGCAAATTTAATCATCTGCTGTCTTAAATCCTGTAAAAAAGCGGGATTATGCAACTGATCTAAAAAATCTTCATGATTATGTGCTGAAGCTGAATTCATCCCTGTATCTCATCATTATTGTGGGGAACATAAATTAATCTTAACCGAGTTAATAATCCTTTTAACGCACAGATTTGTATTTGAATCTCTTGCTCAGATAGATCTGGAAGAAAGGATTGGATGAGATCATGCAAATCTTGTTGTACCAATCCATTTTGACTCAGTTGTTCGATCAATACAGCGAATAAAGGTGACAAAGCTTCAACACATACCTGATCAAGAGCATCGCGCCACACCATAATCGCAGTTGGCATCGTTTCTACTAAAGCTGGTGTCATTGTAATTGTCCAATGATAGACAGGATATTGATATGCCAAGACCCATACTTGCGTGGTGAATTGCCAGTCTTGGTCTTGAGCCAAAACTGGAGATTCAATCTCGACCGTGTCTAAATATAATTCTAACCACTCATACTGCAATAATTCGGCTAACCAAGGATATTCCTTTAATACTGGATGCTGTTGCTCATTCAGGTATGAGCGAAATTGCAAAGAAATATCATTGTAAAAAGGCGATTGACACTGAGATTTCTGAAAAAACTCTACCAATAATTGCTGCCATTGCAGCTCAGGCAACATGGAACGTGCGATTGGAAACACCAGATTTATAAATGAGCAGACATTATTAAACAGTAAATCTCGATAAATCTGCATTCGGTCGATAGCAAAGTTCTGCGGCAACTCTAATTCAGGATCACGAACCCAATCACAAAACTGCCGTTGCATGCTGTGAAAGGACACTGGCTTTGCTTCCATCACGACTCTCCTGTTGTTGCATGATTTTGATTCTGTTCAACTCATCTTGTAGCTGCTGCCATGACGGGATATTAAAGTCACGTTCTAATAAGGTAGGTTTAACACCACAAATTTGATAAGTGTATTGTAAAAGCTCCCAAACAGGATCATTGATTGCAGCTCCATGAGTATCAATCAATAGGTTTGGTTCAACTTGTTCATGGCCTGCGATATGCAAGTAACGAATTCGCTCTTTCGGCATCGATTGAATAAAAGCATAGGCATCGCTGTCATGATTGATGCTATTCACATAGACATTATTGACATCAAGCAGCAATTCACAGTCTGCCTGTTCAATTACCTCACGCACAAACTCAGCTTCACTCATCTCTGCATTGGGCATCAAATAAGTCGAAACATTTTCAATCACCAGTTTCTGCCCCAAAATATCTTGAACACGTAAAATTCGTTCAGCTACATATTTCACTGCCGCTTTGGTCATTGGAATGGGTAATAAATCATATAGATAGCCACCATCGTGGGTATAACTTAAATGTTCAGAATAAATCGCAACCTCATAACGTTGCATGAAACTTTTAACGTGTTGGATAAATTCGAGATTCAGTGGATGCGGTCCTCCAATCGATAATGATAAGCCATGACAAATCAATGGTGCTTTCTCAACACATTGAGCCAATAACTTGGCATGCCGACCACCAAGACCCATCCAGTTTTCAGGCGCAACTTCAATAAAATCTGGATGTGTATCAGCACTTAAGAAAGTATCGATAAACTCACGCCTTAAACCCAGTCCGATACCAGTCAATTCGAACATGTTTATGCTCCTGTCATCGAAATGATGCCGATCTAAGATTTAGACCGACATCATCCAAGACTTAATTGATTATTTAGCACCACACTTGCCATCAGCCATTTTTTTGTCAGCGCCGCATTTTGCATCCGCAGCTTTCTTGCTTGCACCACACTTGGCATCCGCTGCTTTTTTTGCTGCGCCACATTTCGCTTCAGCCGATTTTTGCTGCTGTTTCGCTTTATTTGCACCACACTTGGCTTCACCACATTTTCCATCAGCGGCTTTGCTTGCATGTGCCTCTGTTGTTGTCGTGGTTGCTGCGACAGCCACTTGTGTTGCACCAACCATTGAAAGTGCTAACAAAGCAGCGACAGAGGTCATTGAGTTAAGTTTGTTCATTTTTCTATTCCTTTTAAGGTTATTGCTCGGTTTGTACATAGGTACATAAAGTTAGACGGACTAAATCTCGATTTATTACAGTGCAAATAAAAAAAATTTTATGTAAGAAACTCAACACTCACCCGACTAATTATTATTCAAACGTATTCGGTGTGAAATTATCATGAAGAAATTTATTTATTCCCTCGCACAGCAATATCAAAAGCTTTGTAATGCACTTAAACATAGTGATGGGATCGCAGCACTCGCCCTGCGTTGCTATTTAGTTCCTATCTTTTGGATGGCAGGTACAAATAAGCTAATGCACTTCCAAGATACAGTCGAATGGTTTGGCAATGCAGATTGGGGTTTAGGTTTACCCTTTCCTTTTCTTATGGCGGCATTGGCAACATCGACCGAGATCGCAGGTGCTGTACTGTTAGCACTCGGTTTATTCACCCGTTTGATTAGTATTCCCTTGATCGTTACCATGCTGGTTGCCATTGTCACAGTGCATCTGCCAAATGGCTGGCAAGCGATAGCTGATTCCAATGCTCCATTTGCGAATGCACAAGTCTTGGCCTCAGCGGAGAAATTAGAACAAGCTCGACAACTGTTAGAAAATTATGGCAATTATGATTGGCTGACCTCCAG
This sequence comes from Acinetobacter sp. Ac_5812, assembly GCF_013072695.1. GTDB lineage: Bacteria > Pseudomonadota > Gammaproteobacteria > Pseudomonadales > Moraxellaceae > Acinetobacter. The sequence continues at coordinate 441,839 of NZ_LXUK01000022.1, read as the reverse complement.
CGGCTCTTTTGTGATTCTGAATAATGGAATCGAGTTTGCTGTTACTTATATGATCATGTTATTGGCTCTGATCGTATTGGGTGGTGGTCGATATTTCAGTCTGGACTATTGGATAAAGCAAAAAATTTCGAAGTGGCTTTCTTAAAATTAGCTCAGCACCAATAAAGTCATTAAGCTGACCGCAATATTACAATTTTGTCATTTATAAAAAAGTCATAATCTTTGAGGCTAAAATGACAGAACAAGACTTGGGGCGATATTGAAAAATGCGAATACTTCTCGTTGAAGATGAACAGAAAACGGGAGACTATCTCCAAAAAGGTTTAACTGAAGCAGGCTATGTTACAGATTGGAGTCAAGATGGTATTTCAGGCCTGCATCATGCTGTGACAGAACAATATGATCTTATTATTTTAGATGTCATGCTACCCAAGTTGGATGGCTGGAAAATTTTAACCGAGATTCGTAAAGTAAATACTTTTCTGCCCGTTTTATTTCTGACGGCCAGAGATCAAATTGAAGATCGGGTCAAAGGATTGGAATTGGGTGCAGATGATTTCCTGATCAAGCCCTTTGCATTTGCTGAATTATTGGCACGTATCAAAACACTTTTAAAACGCGGCCAGATTAAAGAAGAACAAACTTTCTATTCTGTCGCCGATTTGCATCTTGATCTGATCAAACGCCGTGTGGTGCGTTCTGGTCAAAGAATCGACCTGACTGCAAAAGAGTTTTCTCTACTTGAGCTGTTTATGCGTCGACAAGGTGAAGTTTTACCAAAATCGCTGATCGCGGCTTTGGTTTGGGATATTAACTTTGATAGTGATACCAATGTCGTTGAAGTGGCAATTCGTAGACTCAGAAATAAAATAGATACGGATTTCAGTCCCAAGTTGATTAAGAACATTCGGGGTATGGGCTATGTCTTAGAGATCGAAGATGAATAATAAATTATTTCGTTCGATTGGTTTTAGAATCAGTTTTATTTCAACCCTATTCACCATTTTGATCTTGGTTATTATGGGGATCTTCGTCAATCAACACGTGGTTAATTATTTTTATCAGCAAAATCAGAAAGAGCTAGAGGGAAAAATTCAACTGATTGAAAATCTGATGCTGCAAAAACCAGCCAATTTTAAAAACAGTCTAGATGAAGCACTGATCGGCCATGACAATCTGGTGATTCAAATCAAGCTTGCCAACGGGCAAATGCTCTATCATAAAAAAAACGTAGATACTGATTTAAGTCAATTTGTCCAAAATAAAAAAGCCGGTTGGGTCAATTGGAAAAATAACAATCAAAGCTATCAAGGCGTCATTGTGAATAAGAGCATTGACTACAACAATGCCAATCAAAACATGCAAATTATCGCTGCGATAGAAGTTACAGATAATTTCTACTTCCTACATTCATTTAAACAACAGCTTTTCATGGTTGGCATTTTAGGTGTCATCGGGTTAATGTTTTTAGGCTGGTTAGCAACATGGCAAGGTCTGGGTCCTATTCGAAATATGGCACGACTATCAGAAAATATATCTGCCAATAATTTATCAAATCGTCTGGATCTAAAAAATATCCCGATTGAACTTGCGCCATTGGCCACAGCATTCAACGACATGTTGGATCGCTTAGAAATTTCGGTCGATAAACTTTCTGCTTTTTCAAGTGACTTGGCACATGAAATCAGAACACCGATCAATAACCTGATGATGCAAACTCAGGTTTCCTTAACCAAGCCAAGAACGCTTGAGCAATATCAAGATGTACTCTTTTCCAATCTGGAGGAATATGAACATTTAGCAAAAATGATTTCAGATATGCTGTTTCTGGCAAAATCGGATCACAATTTGGCCTTGAAAAGTAAAAAGAGCATTGATCTAGTACAAGAAATGAAAGTCCTGTTTGAATACTTTGAAGCATTTGCTGCCGATAAGAATATCGTTTTGGAGCAAACAGGTCAGGCACATATTGAAGCAGAACCAGCCATGATTCGTAGGGCCTTTAATAATTTGATTTCCAATGCCATTAAATATGGTGAAGCTGATTCTGTTTTACAGATTCAGTTAAGCGAAGATACTCAAAACTCAGTGATCTTGATTAAAAATAAAGTTCCCGATGAAATGCAGACCCTCACAGCTTTGCAGCTTTCGCGTTTTTTTGATCGCTTCTATCGCTTGGATTCATCTAGGCATAAAGCAGAAGATGGCACAGGTTTAGGACTGGCGATTACCAAATCAATTGTAGAAATCCACAATGCTAAAATTGATGTATTTATTGAAGGTGAAAACATCGTCTTTCGGATTATTTTCAGCAAATAAATTGGAAAAGAGGTTAAAAACTTTTCATTTAATGGGCACACATACAGTAAAAGATCATAAAACTCAGCCCTAAGTTTTATGATCCCGTTCTTGAAATCCTGCATTACTTTGATGGAGCCTGACCATCATTGCCTTGTACAACAGTATTACGCTCCTTGTTTTTCTCAAGGAACATTAATCCGCCATCTGCGTAGCTCAGGCTCGCTGTTGATGCAAATGATACGATAAGGATGAGTTTAACTAATGCTTTCATGTCGACTTACCTTTTCTCTCTTAACTACCTATAAGATAGAACAGGTTTCCCAACAGTAGCATGACCTGAAAATGACAATTTTGTTATTTCTACACAGGCTTAACAGTACAATTGATTCATCAAATATATAAGATCACTCCATTCAATCTTATTGTTTATCTAGAACGGTTAATAAATGAGTGACTGCATCACCTGCCAATTGCATTGACTTTGGATCAACCTGCTCAATCGTATCACACGCTTTGTGATAGCACGGCGCGAACTCAAGTTCATCCCCTTTCATTTGTTCATTAAACAAGATGACAGCGGTCACTGGAACTTTACCCAAGAATGGAGCGGTATCACTGGCCGTTAAGGTCGAGACATCTTCTTTAATTTTTAGATTTTTTGCTTTAAAAAATTCCTTGAGCGTTTTTTCTAATGCTAAATCTCCGGCATGGCTCGGAAGGCTACGCAAACCATCGAGTAATGGCTTATAGTCCTGTTCCTGCATGCCACGCTCTTTTAACATTTTTCCATCTCATCCACAGATGATTTATCACCATCTGCAATCAGGATTTCGGGGTCTTTAGTGCCGATCATATCAAGATTGATATAAGCTTTAATTGACTCTAATTGTTCAGCAGTCAGCTTCTCCACATAAGCTTGAGAACCCGCAATCCCCACCTCTTCTGAATCCCAGAATGCCAAATAAATGGTGTTTTTCGGCTTTATTTTTTTGGTCGATAGCTGTGTCATTAAATCAAGTAATAAGGCCACACCAGAAGCATTGTCATTGATGCCAGGCCCCATTTTGACTGAATCATAATGCGCACCTAACAAAATCACGTTTTGTTTTGACTCCCCAGAAATCTTCACGATAATATTTTGGCCTTTGGTCTTTTCCCGATTTTCAAAAGTCTGAACCTCTGTACTAAAACCTGCTTGCTTGGCTTGATTTAAAATATAGTCTGCACTTGCCAAACCACCTTGCGTACCGACAGCACGATTACCGCCATGATGCTTAGCAATTTGTTCAAAAGCTTGCAAATGCATCATCATCTGTGTCGCATCCAGCTTAAGACCCGATTGAGTTATATCTTCAACTTTTTCTTTGGCCTGTTGATCGTTTTTTTGACAGCCACTGATTGCAAACATGCTACTTAAAACACAAATACTTAAAAATTTCTTTAAAAACATAAAATAAACTTAAACCGATTTTTATAAAGTAAGCTTAATACTAGATTTGCAAATCAGTATTTGCCATTTCGATTTGTATCTTTTCATATTGCTTAATCAAAATCAGATGGCTGCTTAGATCTATTTGCTTAAAGCCTTTCCTCAATGAGACAGGCTTTAAGTGGTAATCAGAGTTATTTTAGTGATGATTCAAAGCCCTAAAAATCTGTTCCAAGACTTGCCCAATCGCCAATATTTCCTGATCCGTATTCGGTAAACCATCGATCTCTAATCCAATCGGTAGTTTTGACTTCGCTCCGCGACCAATCGGTAAACTCAGCCCTGGTAGCCCAATATTACTCCCAGGATCAGTATTACGAATCAGGGTTTGAAAGTTTTCAATTGAGCTTACCTGCTCACTCACCAACGGCGCAACAATTGGAGACGTTGGAAATATTAATGCATTAAGTTGATGCTCTCTGAAGGCTTTTTCATAGAGTGAAAGTAATTGTGGTCGAGCTTCTGTAATTGCTTCCTGATATAAAGCATCAACGGACACCAGTTGCCCAGTCGAATCAATAATCAACTCAGGCAGAATATTTTGCTTAAAAATCTGCTGCACATCTGGACTGGAGATCTGATCAACCACAGCGTCTAGAGTCACTCCAATCTCATTATTTTCTAAATATTGGATCAAATCATATTTGCCTTCGTAAATCACCACAGGAAATGAAATACGTTGATTTATCTGCGCTAAATCCGGCAGATCGACAGGAATAATTTCGATACCTGCTGTTTTTAACAGTTGTAGTGCCTTATGCGCTTGTTCATGAACATCGTCATCTAAACTTTCCCAAAAATAAGCATTGATTCCAAGTCTAATCGGCTGTTTTGGCAATGAAAATGGTTGAGCTGACGGTGCAATTAACTGATCAATCACAATAATATCAGCCATACAATGCGTCATAGGTCCAGCGGTGTCACGGGTATGAGAAATTGGCGTAATATCTTTTTGCGCATATCGTCCTAGCGTTGGACGAAAACCAATACACCCATTCAAAGCGCTCGGTAATCTAACCGAAGCTCCCGTATCCGTTCCGATTGCAATCGGAACCATTCCTGCGGCAACCGCAACGGCACTTCCAGAAGAAGAACCACCCGCAATATGTAAAGGATTCACCGCATTGCGAGTACCAACAACCCCGTTAATATGCATGGCTGTGTTATAGCCTGTGACGCCAAAAGCCAATTCATGCATATTGGCTTTTCCAACAATAATGGCTCCTTGATCAATTAATGCTTGAATGACAGGAGCCGTTGTTTTGGGTCTAAACTGCGCTAATGCAGGTGTGCCAGCACTATTGGGAAAACCTGCAACATGAATATTATCTTTAACGGCAATCATCACACCAATTAAGTCAGGACAAGCGGCTCCTGTACGGATGGATTGATCCCAGAATTGTGCTTGTTGAATTGCTGCATTTTTATCAAGGCTAATAAATGCATTTAAAGATTGTTGTGCTTCAATCTTTTCAAAATAGCGGCATACCAATTCTTCACAAGAAACTTTTCGATCACGAACCAAAGCTGTAATCTCGCTGATTGTGGCTCTATCAAGTTGAAATTCTTGGTCCTGATCTAATTTTTCATTCATATTTAACATTTTGACTTAAAATCCATTTAAGTAATTATTTTTATAATTTGTACCGTTTTAAGTGCATTGAATATCCTCAAAATTGAGGAGATCATCAAGAATGTATCAGTGAGGCCATTTCTGTACGATTATGACAGCCTATTTTTTTCATGGCATTTTTGAGATGCGTCCTGACCGTGGTGAAACCAATATCGAGCAAATTGGCAACATGTTTATCACTCAACCCTTTACAGACTAACATGACCACTTCTTGCTCCCGTTGGGTTAAATCGTACTGAGTCGATAAATCCATCGGTAAGGCTCGGGTCATATAAGGTTCAAGTAGATTTAAGATTCTTTTCTCTCGCTCACTAAACATCAGTGAATCTTGAGCACGCCAGATACGTAAATCACCTAGATCTATCCCATCCCGAACAAAGTAAATATTTAGCCCATGATACAAGCCATAAGGGCGTAGAAATTCATTGTAATAATCCGTTCTTTTTAGTTCTGATAGCGAAATGATTTCATTAACGAAAGTGGCTTGTTGCCGTTCCCGCAACTGAGACGTAATCGGGTCATGATGTTGCCAAATTCGCTCATACTCTAGAATTGCTTTAGGATCAATTTGCCACATGATGGCCTGTTTAGATACATGCTGTTTTGCATCCCAAATATAAGAAGCGGCAAAATCCGCTCTCAATAAAGTTGCGATATCGACAAGCACTGTTTCGCGTAAGCTTTGCTGTCCTTTGCCTGAACCTAATTTCCAAAGTATTTCAGAAAGAAGACCAAACTCGGATGAGCTTAAATCATATTCCAAAAGCATAGCCTGCTACCTTTTTATCTTAAGACACCGCTCCTGATTAGAATGAGGGTGAACAGAGATTCCTTGTCGTTCATTTCAGCTTCCTTTATCTTTTATATGTCACTGCGCCATTATTTTCTACACATTATTTTTTAATCGGGTGGCATGTGGTGTTTTGCCATACCAGCGTTTATAAGCATGAATAAAACTGGCAGGTTCGGCATAGCCTAACCATTCAGAAATTTGTTCAATTGAGGTTTGAGTTGAAGACAAATATGAATCTGCCAGAATTTTTCTGACTTCTTCCCTGATTTTAATAAAAGTTGTTTGTTCTTGTGCTAAATAACGGCGTAAAGTTCGAGAGTTTAGACATAAACCATCTGCAACCTCTTCCATCGAAGGAATTTCCCCTCTGCTATTCATCAAGATCTGCTCAACTTGGTCGGTATATTTTTTTTGAGATTGCCGCTTGTCCAGTATTTCTCTGCATTGCTGTTCTGCTGAATGTAGCATCAACTCATTTGCCATACTGAGCTTCTGGTCTATTTTTTCTGCATCTAATACAACAAAGCTTTTCGATCCATTAAATTCGGGTGTAATTCCCAATAACTCTCGATAAGACTGCATTTCTCCATGAGGCTGAAAAGCAAAGACGACTCTTTGGCAGAGATTTTCCCGAATCAAATCTTGTTGAACTGTAATCAGCGCAGCAAGGTCTCGCTGAATAATAAATTGCCATAAAGCTGTCGGAATCCCATCATCAACCACAATTTCGATTTGGATAGTACGGTTCTCAGGCGGTTCTGATACTACAAACTGACTAAAGGCAAAGGATAAAGGAAAATAAGCCAAAGCAAAGTTCAACGCTTCACGAATATTGGCACTGCTGATCAAGCCTAAACCTAAAGAACCAAAGGTGGTAAAGTGATAACGTTGACCAACCTCCAAGCCAAGCAAAGGTCTCTGGCTAAATTTTTCAACTAGATTACATATCAGCTGTAATTCCTGCTGCCCAGTCACCAACATATTTGGATCAAGCAACTGTTGCTGCTCCAGTCCTGTTCCCTTGAGGATCTGTGCATGACTCACACCTAGTTCAGCCGCAAAATCTGCCATGAGGCGAACACTATGGATACTACGTTCATATGTCCATAAGTACTTCAAGTATATTTTCTCAATGTCCGCTAATCACAATATTTTGTCCTCATCCATCCTCTAAATCAATGCATGAAACGATTATTCTGCAAGCTATACATAATGTTTTTTACTCGAGTCAGTTATGTTCAAACAACAATTATCTTCAAATAAAAATATTCGTATCGCCATTATCGGAACAGGTTTTGGTGGTTTAGGCTTGGCGATTCAACTTAAACGTGCTGGATTTGAAAAATTTACCTTATTTGAAAAAGCCAATGAAGTTGGGGGTGTCTGGCGTGACAATACTTATCCTGGCGCTGCTTGTGATGTTCCTTCTCACCTCTACTCCTTTTCTTTTGAACAGGAGCTTGGCTGGAAAAACCGCTATGGTTCATCACAGGAAATTCATCAATATTTGAAACATTGCACTGAGAAATATCAGCTTTATCCGCATATCCAGTTTAATACTGAAATTGCCAGTGCGGACTTTGATGCAACACAAGGTCTTTGGCATATCCAAACATTAACAGGAGAAAAATTCGAGGCAGAATTTCTGATTGCAGCAGTCGGTCAACTCAATCGACCCGCCTATCCTAAAATTAAAGGACTGGACACCTTTCAGGGCAAAAGCTTTCATTCAGCGCGCTGGGATCATGACTATGATTTAAATAATAAACGTGTGGCTGTGATTGGTACGGGCGCCAGTGCGATTCAGTTTGTGCCAGAAATCGCTAAGCAAGTCGCCCACTTAGATATCTATCAACGTTCTGCACCTTATGTCATTCCAAAACCAGACCGCATTTATTCAAAATTAGAACGAAAAGTTTTCCAAAAACTACCGATTCTGCAAAGCCTTGATCGCGTCTTTCAATATAGTTATAACGAGATTCGCCTTAAGAGCTTTACTGCAACCTTGAATGAAATTCCTTTGGCGGAATATATTTTTCAGCGGCATATTCGCGAAGAAATCAAAGATCCTCATTTCCGCCATCGTCTGATGCCTGACTACCCGATCGGCTGTAAACGTATTCTGATTTCTAATCATTGGTATCGGAGTCTGATTCGCCCAAATGTAGAGGTGATTAATACCTCAATTCAGGAAGTCACAGCCACTGGTATTGTCGACAAAGATGGCAAAGAACGTGAAGTCGATGCCATTATTTATGGAACAGGTTTCGCAGCAACAGAGTTTATGGCGCCCATGCAAATTACTGGACTCAATGGCAAGACACTCAAACAACAATGGAGCGATGGTGCAGAAGCTTATTTAGGCTTAACAGTGAGCGGTTTCCCTAATTTCTTCATGCTGTATGGTCCAAATACCAATCTTGGACATAATTCAATCGTATATATGATTGAAAGTCAGGTGAACTATATTTTGGATGCAATTCAAACGCATATTCAAAAGAATTTAAGTTTTGCAGACTTAAAAACTGAAATCCAAACACAGTTCAACCAAGAAATTCAGGAGCGCATGAAATCAACCATGTGGTCTCAAGGCTGCACCAGTTGGTATCAAACCGCGACAGGCAAAAATACCAATAATTGGCCGGGTTTCACATTGGAATATCGTCAGCGCACTCGCCGTTTTGATCTGGAAAATTATACTCAGGTCGCAAAGTCTTCATCTATGGCTGTTCAGGTACAACCCTTAGAAAAACAAATGGCGGTTTAAATGAAATCATTCAATAACAAAGTTGCAGCAATTACAGGCGCAGGTTCAGGGATTGGTCAAGCACTTGCAATTGCCTTGGCAAAACAAGGCTGTCATTTGGCTTTATCAGATGTCAATGCGTTTGGTCTGGCCAAAACCCAAACTTTATTAAAGTCATATCCAGTCAAAGTTACAGTACAAGTGCTTGATGTCGCCAATCGCCAAGATATGGCAAAGTGGGCTAAAAGCGTGGTGGAACAGCATCAGCAAGTCAATCTGATCTTTAACAATGCAGGAGTTGCCATCGGCAGTACCGCTGAAGGTGTCAGCTATGAAGATCTAGAATGGTTGATTGGGATTAATTTTTGGGGTGTGGTATACGGGACCAAAGAGTTTTTGCCCTATCTGAAACAGAGTGGCGACGGACATGTCATTAATATCTCAAGTATGTTCGGACTGACAGCACAGCCCACTCAAAGTGCTTATAATGCGAGTAAATTCGCAGTTCGAGGTTTTACCGAGTCTTTGCGGCAAGAACTCGATATACAAGACTCAGGTGTAAGCGCGACGTGTGTACATCCAGGTGGAATTCGAACCAATATTGCTAAAGCTGCGCGGATTAATAACAGTGTCGAAATTCTAGGAATGGACCCTGTAAAAAGTCAGCAGACCTTTGACAAAATATTGAGAACACCAGCCGATGAAGCGGCAAATCAAATTTTAACAGCGATACTCAAAAATAAACGTCGCCTATTGATTGGTGCTGATGCCAAAGCTGTAGATCTATTACAACGGATACTGCCACAGGGATATCAAAAAATATTTGCCACAGCGACTGCGCTGCAAACTAAATTCCTGCAATAACTTAAGCTTTGCTATGGATTGACCTTAGCTCAATAAAAGCAATGGTCAATCCTTTCACCCTCACCTTTCCTGTAACAGCAATAAAAAAATAATAATTCACAATATATAAATGAATAAAAGCAGTTTTAACCCAGCTCAAAATACAATTTTTATGACTGGAATAAATAAAATCCTAAGAGTTGATAAATCCGCTTGACCTTCCCATAATGTTAAGGTCTATGCTGCAAGCAATCAGATCATCTCTATAGGTATATCTTATGGGAACTCAAATAAATACAGTATCTAAAGACCTAAATGTTACCCTACAAGTAGAAGGCATGACTTGTGCCAGTTGTGTGGGTCGAGTTGAAACTGCACTAAAGAAAGTAGATGGCGTACAGTCCGCTTCCGTCAATTTAGCCACAGAACGTGCAGATATTACCCTTTCCAAGCCTGTTGATCGACAAGTACTGATCCATGCGATTGAGCAGACAGGTTATGACGTCCCTGCAAGCAATATCGAATTATCGATTGAAGGCATGACTTGCGCTTCTTGTGTCAGTCGTGTCGAAAAGGCTCTCAGTGCTGTTTCTGGTGTAAAAACTGCATCCGTCAATTTAGCGACGGAACGAGCAACCGTCACAGGTAATGCAAGTGTGGGAAGTTTAATCGCAGCGATTGATAAAGCAGGTTACGATGCCAAAGAAATTCAGGCATCCATTCCTGACCAAAGCGAACAACTCGAGAAAAAAGATCAAGAAAGAGCTGAGCTTAAGCGAGACTTGATTATTGCGACAGTTTTAGCATTGCCTGTGTTTATTTTAGAAATGGGCTCTCATTTAATACCAGGTGTTCATCATCTGATTGAACAAACCATCGGTATGCAAAATAGTTGGTATCTGCAATTCGTTTTAACCAGCTTGGTCCTGATTATTCCGGGTCGCCGTTTTTATAGCAAAGGTCTCCCTGCTTTATTCCGTTTAGCACCTGATATGAACTCTTTGGTCGCAGTCGGCACATTAGCAGCCTACCTATTTTCTTTGGTTGCGACTTTTACACCAAATTTGCTTCCCGCTGGAACGGTAAATGTCTATTACGAAGCCGCTGCCGTCATTGTCGCTTTAATCTTATTAGGCCGTTTTCTTGAGGCCAAAGCCAAAGGACGGACATCTGAGGCAATTCAGCGCTTAGTTAGCTTACAGGCAAAAGTAGCCCATGTTTCGCGTGATAACCATCTCATTGATATTCCAATTGATCAAGTCGTCTCTGGTGATTTTGTTATTGTCAAACCGGGTGAAAGAATTCCAGTTGATGGTGAAGTGATTGAAGGTCAAAGCTTTGTCGATGAATCGATGATTACAGGTGAACCGATTCCTGTTGAAAAAAACATTGGCAGCCAAGTGGTGGGTGGAACCATTAACCAGAACGGAACTTTAAGTTTTAAAGCCGTCGCTGTCGGTGGCGACACCATGCTGGCGCAGATTATCCGTTTGGTCGAGCAGGCACAAGGTTCTAAAATGCCGATTCAAGCCGTGGTCGACAAAGTGACCTTATGGTTTGTACCCGCAGTGATGATTGCCGCTTTACTCACCTTCCTCGTATGGCTAGTTTTCGGCCCATCACCAGCTTTAACTTTTGCATTGGTCAATGCAGTGGCCGTACTGATTATTGCCTGTCCATGTGCCATGGGTCTAGCAACCCCCACCTCGATTATGGTGGGTACTGGACGTGGCGCGGAACTTGGTGTCCTGTTCCGCAAAGGTGAAGCTCTACAGCTGTTAAAAGATGCTCAAGTGGTTGCCGTTGATAAAACAGGTACCTTAACTGAAGGTCATCCAGTACTCACTGATTTCGAGGTGACAGCAGCCTTTGAGCGAAATGAGGTGCTTAGTCGAGTTGCAGCTGTTGAATCTCTTTCAGAACATCCGATTGCCAAAGCGATTGTCGATGCAGCTAAACATGAAGGTCTGTCACTCGCAAAAGTTGATCGCTTTGATTCAGTGACGGGTATGGGTGTCAATGCTACCGTAAATGAAAACCAGAACATCTATATTGGTGCAGACCGTTATATGACTGAACTTGGACTGGATATCACGCCATTTTCCCATACAGCACAACGTTTGGGCGATGAAGGTAAATCTCCACTCTATGTGGCGATTGATGGCACTTTGGCAGGGATTATTGCAGTTGCCGATCCAATCAAAGACACCACTCCTGCTGCCATTCAAGCACTACATCAACTGGGTCTAAAAGTAGCGATGATTACCGGTGACAATGCGCGTACCGCACATGCGATTGCCAAAGAACTCGGGATTGACGAAGTGATTGCCGAAGTTCTACCTGAGGGTAAAGTCAATGCCGTACAGGAATTGAAAGCAAAATATGGCAATATTGCCTTTGTGGGTGACGGTATTAATGATGCACCAGCATTAGCTCAAGCCGATGTGGGTCTTGCGATTGGAACAGGTACAGATGTTGCGATTGAATCTGCGGATGTCGTACTGATGTCTGGGAACTTGCAAGGCGTTGCCAATGCAATTGCTTTGTCTAAAGCAACGATTGGTAATATTCACCAAAACTTGTTCTGGGCCTTTGCTTATAACACCCTATTGATTCCTGTGGCTGCGGGTGTGTTGTACCCAGCGTATGGCATCCTGATGTCGCCGATTTTTGCAGCAGGCGCAATGGCACTGTCCAGTGTCTTTGTCCTTGGTAATGCACTACGTTTGCGTCGTTTCCAACCGCCATCTGTAGCTCGAGGCTAATGGAGGATCTCATGAATATTGGTAAAGTCTCTCAAGTTTCAGGTGTGACAGCCAAAATGATTCGTTATTACGAACAAATTGGCTTAATTCCAGCTGCTGGGCGCAGCAATGCAGGTTACCGCTCTTATTCTGATAATGATGTTGAACGTTTAAAATTTATCAAGCGTAGTCGTGAATTGGGTTTCTCTGTAGCAGAAATCACTGACTTGCTGGATTTATGGAATAATCGCAACAGGCATAGCGCAGATGTAAAGCAACTGGCTCAGTCGCATATCCATAAGTTAGAACAACGTATCCAAGATCTACAACAAATGGCGCAAACTTTACAAACCTTAGTTGATTGCTGTGCGGGGGATAACCGACCTGATTGCCCGATTCTTGAGGGTTTAAAAGAACCGAGCCATGAAATGAAGGATATCCATCACCATAATGATCTGCTCTCTCTGTCTCCACTGACGGGTCGTAAGTAACACAAATTAAAAGGCTATAGAAATATGGCCTTTTTTTATTTTTGGGCATTTTCTTAAATCCAAAAAAGCGGCCATCTCGGCCGCTTTTTCATTCACTGTAAATTAGCGTGGCGGAAAACCCGCTTCTGCCAATGCATCAACGATTTGCTGTTGTGATGCCGTAGTTTCTACTTTTACGCTGCGGTTAGGTGGATCAGTGATTACCTTTGCATCGGCATCCACTGCTTGGATCGCACGCGTTACACCACGTGCACAGCCACCACAAGTCATATTTTCAACATGAAATTCCATACGAATGCTCCACTTGGTTATTCAATAAGATAAATTCAATATAAACGTTCCAATAATTGGAAGGTCAAGTCTTTTGGTCATTAAATTAGAAAATTAGCTGTTCATCCTTTGTTTTCGGACACATAATTCACTGTATATTTCGGGATTTCTATTTCTAAAGCATCCTCCTGTACATTCACCTGACAGGATAGACGTGAATAAGGGGTTAGCCCCCAAGCACGGTCGAGTAAATCAGCTTCAATATCGTCCATTTCAGTTAGGCTATCGAATCCTTTTTTCACGATTACGTGACAGGTTGTACATGCCCCTGAAAGATCACAGGCATGTTCGATTTCGATACCATTATCCAGTAAGCGTCTACAGAGGTTTTCCCCGCGTTCTATTTCAATTTCCCGACCTTCAGGGCAAATTTTTTCATTCGGGAGAACCGTTATTTTAGGCATAGTCAGTACCATTGCATTTGTTGATATGATGAATAACAAATGATAAAAGGCTTTGTCATAAAGCCTTTTATCTAAAATAAGTCAACAATACAGACTTATAAGAAATGCCTTTTTAACCAAGCATTTATTACTTTAATGTCAATATCCTGTGCCAAAATCATATTTTTTGCCAACATTCGAACTTCTGGATCATAACCATATTTCAAGGCGACATTGGCCATATCGACGATGACTTGATGATGTGGAATCATTCCACGCATAAAGTCGATGTCGGCATTGCCAGTGTAATTGATTTGCATATCCACATGCATACGGCTCGTTAGTTCCATATAAGCACGTGTAGAGAGACTATAGAACTCAGTTGAATCATTTGGGTTAGGCGTTGTTGCAGATTGTTGTTCACTCATTATTGTTTCCTCTTATTAAGCAGTATCAACATTCATTTAAGATGTGATTGATATGCTGTATTGATGAAAATAAAGGGAATGATGCGGTCAATAGAAGAGCGTTTCTATCTAATGCTGCATATTTACCTTTATGAAAGACACTGTAGTCCTTCCAATAATTGCAAGGTCAAGCAATCAATTTATTAAAATTTTGAGTGATTAAAAAACACAGTTTTATCGGCTCTAAATAAAAAAAGTGCATGATCAACATGCACTTTTTAAATGAATATTTAACGTGTTTTAGACATTTAAGCCAACTGCTTTCGCACGCGCTTTATGCAATTTTTTATAGCTGTCGATTAACCGTAAATGACGATCAAGTCCTTCCAGTTGCACATTGGTTGGGGTTAAGCCATAGAAACGAACGCGACCTTCAACCGAACCAACCACTGCATCCATACGTTCATTGCCAAACATACGACGGAAATTGATCTCGTAATCTTCCAGTTCCATTTCATCATCAAGCAAGACTTCAAGCACGACATTCATACATTGATAGAACAAACCACGTTCTACTGTGTTGGTGTTGTATTGCAAGAAGGTTTCAACCAGTTCTTTGGCTTCTTCAAACTGTTGCAATGCAACATAGATTAATAGCTTCAATTCGAGCAAGGTTAACTGCCCCCACGCTGTATTGTCATCAAACTCAATACCAATCAATGTCGTGATTTCAGTGTAATCGTCCAGTTCACATTCTTCTAAACGCTCGACCAATGCCTCCAGCTGTTCTTCATCTAAACGATGTAGATTGAGAATATCTTCACGGAATAACAAGGCTTTATTAGTGTTGTCCCAGATCAGGTCTTCAACCAGATAAATTTCAGAATAATCAGGTACCAAGATGCGGCATGCAGTTGCACCTAAGTGTTCATACACCGCCATGTAGACTTCTTTGCCCATTTCTTCAAGGATGCCAAACAACTCAGCCGCTTCTTCAGCATTGGAATTTTCACCTTCATTGGTGAAGTCCCATTCTACAAAGTCATAATCAGATTTAGCACTAAAGAAACGCCAAGAGACCAAACCACTTGAATCAATGAAGTGCTCAACAAAGTTGTTTGGTTCGGTCACCGCATTGCTTTGGAAAGTCGGTTGCGGTAAGTCATTTAAACCTTCGAAACTACGACCTTGCAGTAGTTCAGTCAAACTACGTTCTAAAGCGACTTCAAAGCTTGGATGCGCGCCAAATGAGGCAAAGACACCGCCTGTACGTGGGTTCATTAGCGTCACACACATTACAGGGAATTGACCACCCAATGAAGCATCTTTCACAAGCACGGGAAAGCCTTGTTCCTCTAAACCTTGGATACCTGCCACGATACTTGGGTATTTTGCCAATACCTCTTGTGGTACGTCTGGCAAGGCAATTTCACCTTCCAAGATTTCACGCTTAACCGCACGTTCAAAAATTTCAGATAAGCATTGAACCTGAGCTTCAACCAAGGTATTCCCTGCGCTCATGCCATTACTGAGATATAAATTCTCAATTAAATTCGATGGGAAATAGACTGTTTCATCATCAGATTGACGTACGAATGGTAATGAACAGATACCACGTTCAGTATTGCCTGAGTTGGTGTCGTATAGATGTGTGCCCAGTAATTCATCATCAGGGTTATAAATTTCTAAACAATATTCATCCAAAATTTCTTTTGGTAATTCACCATTTGGACCCGGTTTAAACCATTTTTCATCTGGATAATGCACAAATTCTGCATTGGCAATTTCCTCACCCCAGAACTGGTCGTTATAGAAGAAATTACAGTTTAAACGTTCAATGAATTCACCTAAAGCCGATGCCAAAGCACTTTCTTTAGTTGAACCTTTACCATTGGTAAAACACATTGGAGACTGCGCATCACGAATATGTAACGACCATACATTTGGCACGATATTACGCCATGACGCAATTTCAATCTTCATGCCTAGACCAGCCAAAATCTCAGACATATTGGCAATGGTTTGTTCTAGCGGCAGGTCTTTGCCCAAAATATAAGTATTGTTTTCTGAAGTCAGGCTTGGCATGAGCAACGCTTGTGCATCTGCATCAATACTTTCCACTTCTTCGATGATAAATTCAGGACCCGTCTGGATTACTTTTTTTACAGTACAACGGTCAATTGAACGTAGGATGCCTTGGCGATCTTTTTCAGAGATATCCGCTGGAAGTTCAACCTGAATTTTAAAAATCTGTTTATAGCGATTTTCAGGATCAACAATATTGTTTTGTGATAAACGAATGTTGTCCGTTGGAATATCACGCGCAGCACAATACACTTTGACAAAGTAAGCTGCACATAACGCAGATGACGCAAGGAAATAATCAAATGGGCCGGGTGCAGAACCATCGCCTTTATAACGAATCGGCTGATCGGCGATTACCGTAAAGTCATCAAACTTCGCTTCTTGTCGAAGATTGTCGAGATAATTAACCTTGATTTCCATGCGTGCACCTAAATACTCTTACGTGTTGCAAGCACATAAGATTGAAAATATTGAACTATAAGCCGAATCGTGGATAAGCAATAGACTTAAAAAAGTGTGGCTAAGGCCATCTCGTCACGGTATCTAAACACTGACCTTAGTAATGATGGACGCTATTATAGAAGTATTTTGTGTAATTGATAACTTTTGTCTGTTTTTCTAGCCTATTTATGAACAATTAACCCAGTTTTTCGATATTTATCAAGATTTAGAGCTGCATCGCAATCTCAACAAAGGCTTTTGCAAGTGGTGTCATCTGCTGCTTGTTTTTCACAGCCAAACCAATTGAACGTTTGATATTCGGTGACAGGGGCCGTTTTACGATATTGGGATACAGTTGCAGAATGTTCTGATCAAGGGATAAATCAGCCACAATCGATACCGCTGCATTGCTATTTACCATATTTAAAATCGACAGAATTTGAGAGAGATGGTACTTCACTTGAGGTGTTAGTTGAGCTGCACGAAACAATTCCAGTACATGATTTTGACTGCCTGCACTGGTCAAAATAAAAGGATAATCCATCAATTCCTCTAGTTTGACCGCAGCTTGTTGGGCAATCTCTAAATCCGCTGGTAATAAAGCAACAAAAATATCTTCCAACACAGCAAAGCTATCAAAGCGGGGTTCTGGCAATACTACAAAACCAAGATCAACTTTGCGTTCATCTATCCATTGCATGACCTCTTTATCGGTACCTTCCATGAGTAATACGTCTACATCAGGATATTGCTGCGCAAACTGTTTTAAAATCAGTGGAATCAGCACATTGGACGATGATGCACCAAAAGATCCAATCCTTAAGGTCCCAGTTTTTAGACCTTTGAGATCCATCACTTCTTGATGAATAATGCTAGAAACATTCAAGATTTCATTCACATAAGGCAGTAAACGTTGTCCTGCAGCAGTTAACTCCACTTCATTGTTATTTCGATAAAACAGCTGAGTTTCCCATTTCTTTTCCAATGCTTTGAGTGCATGTGAAATTGCAGACTGTGAAATATTCAGTTGCTGCGCGGTATAGGTAAAATTTCTTAATTCTGCCAGCTTTGAAAAGATTTCAAGTTGAGTCAGCGTCATAACACATCATTCATGAGTAAAAGCTCATTTTACTATAAAAATAAATTAGTTTTACGATTTAGTTTGATTCTGTTTGGATTAAACATCTCATGCGCCACTTAGCCATTTCCCTTTCCAGTTCTACGGTTTATTTTAAGCTGGTCTGTGTCGCTTTGATGTGGGGAGGCACCTTCATCGCAGGACGTATTGTTGCAGCAGAGCTCTCTCCAACCCTATCTGCATTCTTACGTTTTATGCTCGCCGCACTTCTGCTCATTCTCTTATTGCTGAAGACTACGGGCAACTTTCCAAGCCTTTCAGGCCAACAGCATTTTTATGCCATGTTAATGGGGTTAACAGGAATCTGTGCATATAACCTATTTTTCTTTGCCGCATTATCTCGAATTGAAGCAGGCCGAACCGCATTATTTGTGAGCTTATCACCAGTCCTGACGGTTTTGGCCATGCGGATATTCTTTCAGGAAAGGCTGAAAAATATCAATTATTTCGGGGTTTGCATTGCCCTAATCGGAACCCTGACCGTGGTAAGCAAAGGTGCGTTTTTTAGTGCCTTGCAGCAAACCTTTGGTCTGGGGGAAATAATGATGTGTGGTGCCGTATTGAGCTGGGTGATTTATACGCTCAGCTTTAAACAAACCCAAGCTTCTGCATTGACCATGACCACCTATGCGGTACTTTGGGGTACAGGTTTTCTTTTAATCAGTGCATGGCCTGAATTGGGTTATCACGTGTTGACGGATATTTCATGGCGTAGTTGGCTATCCATTCTCTATTTAGGTGCTTTTGGGACAGTATTGGCATTTATTTGGTATGCACAAGCCATTCATCGCATTGGGGCATCAAAAACCATTATTTTTACCAATCTAGTCCCTATTTCTGCAGTTTTATTGGCATATTTTATTTTGAAAGAACCGATCACATGGTCTATGGCAGTGGGTGCAGCCCTCAGTTTCATCGGTATCTTGTTAGTTAATAAACCCTAAAAACAAAGTGCTATCTATCATCTTTAAAAAACTTAGCCATTTAGCTAAGTTTTTATTGATATACGATCAACAAATATACAATATTTAGCTCTATGGCTAAGTATGATTCTAAACTCGATTTGTTATTCAGTGCTCTCAGTGATCCGACGCGTAGAGAAAT
Organism: Acinetobacter sp. Ac_5812; assembly: GCF_013072695.1. Taxonomy (GTDB): domain Bacteria; phylum Pseudomonadota; class Gammaproteobacteria; order Pseudomonadales; family Moraxellaceae; genus Acinetobacter. The sequence goes on along the minus strand of NZ_LXUK01000022.1, from coordinate 422,911 downwards.
ACTCACTCAGCTGTCTTTCGGGTCAGCATCGATCACTGAACTGGCTGAACAGCATGATATGGCCCTGCCATCTTTTCTAAAACATTTAAATAAATTAGAGGAAGCAGGACTTATTCACTCAGAAAAAAATGGACGAATCAGAACTTGTGCACTGAGCCCCGAAGCATTCACCCCTATGCAACATTGGTTAAGTGAGCAACGGGCAATATGGGAACAAAGACTGAATCAATTTGATCGTTACGCACTCGAATTAAAAAGGAAAAGAGAAAATGAAACTGGATCCAAAAACTGACTTAAAACTCGAAAGAGTGATCGATGTACCACGTGAACTGGTCTGGGAATGCTGGACCACCCCAGAGCATATCAAACACTTCTTTATTCCTCGCCCCCACTCGATTAAAGCCTGTGAGATTGATTTAAGAGTCGGCGGAAAATTCAATACCGTCTTTGATGTTGATGGTAATGAAATCAACAATCAAGGTGTTTTTTTAGAGGTGATTGAAGGTGAAAAACTAGTGTTCACCGATACCTATACGGAAGATTGGAAACCTGCTGAAAATCCATTTATGACTGCAATTCTGTTGCTTGAAGATGCAGGTAGCGGAGCAACCAGATATACCGCAATTGCCAGACACCGTAGTGCTGAAACCCGCCAACAACACGAAGACATGGGTTTCTTTGAAGGTTGGGGAACCGTGATTGATCAACTGGTTGAGTATGCTAAAGGACTAAAAGCCTAATCTATTATTTACACATCAAAAACACCTCAAAGCCCAATCATTTACGCGCTTTGAGGTATTTTTTATTGCTCCAATCAAATTCGCCCAACTTCTAAATACGGAATCAAGTTCTTATCAAAGTTGGGACGTGGATCACCCAGAAAACTAATAAACCCATGCATGCCTGTTAATCGTTCACCCTTATAAAACTGATTCAGCTGAAAACGTGGATCTTGATGCGATAAGGTAAAGCTGACAATTCCTACACCTCGTTGCTTAGAGAGTTTCTGCGCATCTTCAAGCATTAAATGATGCAGTGCCAACTGCTGTGGATGGCACAACAAGCTGTGTAACACATGATATTTTAAGGAATCACCAAGTTTAGGTAATGGCATGCCTTTAGTGACTTTGGTCAGTAAATTATAGATCGGGCGCAGTACACCTATTACTGAACTATAATGCAAAATTTTAGTTTGTTTAAGCGCATGCTGATCCCATAATCCAAACATGCCAACCAATTTTCCATCTTGAAAATAAAGCTGAAAGTCCGAGAGTTGTAGACCTGTAAAATAATGATGTCCTGCCAACAATTCTTCAAAATTATAGGCAGGGATAAAATTATAATGCTGCGACATTTCAGCAATAAATCGGGTCATTACCTTAATATGTTCAGCGCGCGCCACACAGGACTTAATCTCGCTAATCTCTGTTTTAGCTTGAATTCTTTGGGTTAAAAAAGCCTTAATTTTTCTTTTAGCCCCCAAATGTGTCAGGGTCAAGGTTTCAATTAATCCCTCATCATAATAATCAGGAATGCCTGTTTTACCCGTTTGTATTGCTGCTCGTGCGGCATGATTATCATCAAAGATGATCATTTGGCTAAAATTAGGATCATGCATGGTTTGTTTGACATGGACACCTAAAGCCTTGACCAAAGATTTGCCGCGATAGTTTGGATCGACACGTAAATCACTGGCATAACGCACATTCTGTATTGTTTTATCGACATAACACGGGCGATGGCCATTGCTATAACAAGCCACATTTTTTTGACTTTCAGTATCTTCAATCACTACATGTAGCTTATGTCGATACAAAATATCTGAAGCTTTAAAATAACTCGGTTCACGCTGAAAGCTGATTTTCACCCCTTTGGTGGTCATTGGTACCGCAATCAATTCACGTAAGGCTTGATCATCAGTTAAGGTTGCTTCACGGGTAAGCAACGGATTGCTTTGAGTATTTGGTGGATTTGTTTTCATTAATTATTCACCTGTTGCATATTTTGTGTGGACACCAAATCATTGAGGTGCCCCATTTGATCTAAAAGCTGATAAACAAACACGATTTCATCCTGCTCATTCACCGTTTTCTGAGTTTGCACATCTAATAGCTTTTGTTCTGTATTGAGCAAGTCAAAAGTTGTTTTGGTCCCCAATTCAAATTCTTTACGGGTATAGACAAAGGCAATCGATGCTGCATCAATTGCGTTTTGCAGTGCCTCTTTATTTTGGCGAATGGTTTGCAATTGAGCATAAGTCGTCCGTGCACGTTGATTCAGATCCAACTCAAGAGTACGAATCTTTTGATTAGCCAAATCAACATCTGCCTGTGCTTTTCGAATATTGGCGCGGTTTAAACCATCGTCATAGAGCGGCACATTCAGTTGAACCCCCACCATATAGTTGTTACTTTCTGAACCAATATAACTGGCCTCATGCTGAGCACCTGCACGACTGGTCAACATCACTGTGGGCCAAAGCTCTCGCTTGGTTAAAGCGTATTGTTTCTCAGAAGCTTGTTTCTCATATTTGGCACGCAGTAATGCCGGATGATTCTTGGTTTTGACCAAGATCTCATCAAGATTATTGGAAATCTCTGGTAGACGGTTAACAGCTGTTAGATTATCTGCGGTTAAACCCGTGATTTGAGAAAACTGAGCTTCGCTCACCGTAAGATTCGATTGCGCTTGCGTGATATCGGCCTGACCCTGAGCAACCTGAGCCAGCACTTGTGCCAAATCTGCGCGGGTAATCATCCCCACATCAAAACGTCGCTGCGACTCATACAAGGAACGTTGAAGATTGGACATGGTTTTCTTTCGGAGTTCTAAAATCGCTTTCTTCTTTAACACATCGGTATAGACCATCACCGTATTTAAAATTGTTTCCGAGCGTTGATCCGACAAGCCTTGCGACTGTGCAGAAAGCTGGTTCTTGGCGACATCGATTCCTAGGCGATGTCGCCCTGATGTATAGATAGGGTAATCCATTTGTAATTGCAAACTACGACCTTTTCGGTTTCCTTCAGTCGGAAACATAACATTGGTCGGTGTTTCAACTCTTTCATAATCAAGTTGTCCAACCAAGTTCACTTTGAGTCCGTCACGTTGTTTTGCCTGTTCCAGCATCGCTGTTGATTGATTCACACTTAAACGGCTCACCTCCAATTGGCTTTCATGCCTTAAACTTGCTGACAAAGCATCGTCTAAAGTCATGGCAGCAATTGTATTTGAAACCAATAACAATCCCGTACATAGTGCAATATGCGAGAGCTTAGAAACTCGATGGTTAAATTGCGTCATCCCTTTCTTCATAGTTGTTCCAAACTATTCAGGGTGATTTTCTTTAACGGCTCAGGCTTAATATTACCTTCGATAATGCCGTCAAACATCACCAACTTTTTATAAGCATTCCAACCGTTATTGGCTTGACGAATCTGAGGTTGATCCAATTGTCCAAGATTACGTGCCAGCTCATAATGAAAGTTTTGACGCAAAATTTGATCAATATAATCATCATTAATACTGTGATGAATCTCACCCTCAAACAAAACACAATAGAATGGCTTAACTTGTTGCTCAGTATCAATCGCCAACAACGAGATTGCTTTAGAGTCGGTTTCATTCAGTTGTGAAAGCAACTGTTGTGCCGTTTCTGGGGCAAGCTTCTCTCCGACTAAATCCACCCCAAAACGGCGGCCTTGAAACTCAAAACACGGTACTTGTTCCAGAAAACTGGTCACCCTTAAGCAGTCATCAAGGCAATAACGTAATAAACCATTGCCTGATGTGATAATTGGACTGACCACATCCCCAATCTTCAGCTTCCAAGATGGAATGATTTGTCCCGTTTTTTCACCTTCTAAATATTCAAATTCATAGAAATGACTTTGATAGGCCAATGGATAATAGTCATTATAAGGAATAGTGACTACGCCTTCGGTTGCCCATAAGCCTTTGCCTTCAAACTGTACTGATGGCAGACGTTGTTTTAGTTTTTCTGCCCAAGCTTTGGAACCTGCAGTATCCCAACTCGATACCAAACTTAATTTAGGCCATAAGGTGTTAAAATCGATGTGTTCGCCATTTGAGCTGTCAACCAAACACTTTGCACTTTCTGGACTGAATGGCACTTTGACTTCTTTTAATGAAGCTTGACGCGCTCCCCATCGACCTGTTTCTAAAACTTCAATGACTTCTTGTTGCATTGCCTCTAAACGATCTAAAAGTTGCAAAGCAAAGGTTGGACTCCATACTGAAATCATGGCCAGATTGCGGTTGGCAACCAGATAACAAATTGTCGCAAATAACGCATCATCGGCATTGGCAGCAAAAGCCACATTGCTCGGCACCGCTTGGGTAAATTTAGATAATATACGCTTACCAATACCCAGTAATGCACTGTCATCATTCAGATTTTTATCTTTGAGTACTTCACGCTGGCTTTCTGGTAACCATGAAACAGACCAATAATGAGTACCTGAACGTAGCTGTGGGCATTTACGATAGAGGCTCGCCATCCATGGTGCAATTGCGTGATCTAGTTCATCTAAAAACAGTTTGGTGTAAGGGATAAATTTGATTTGCTCACTTGAGCCACTGGTTGGCTGGAAACGAACTAGTTTACTGCTTGAGAGTTGTAATTCTTGGTTTCGATAACGCTGAATATTCTCACGCCATGCAGCGTAACGTGAAGCAGGAAACGCATTCACAAATTGTGCATAATCATGAACCCTCTGTTCTTTTGCAAAATGAGAGCTTTGCAAGATTGAACTCAGGATTTGACGTTGAGTTTCTTCTAGACGATTAGATTGCTTTTTAAAATCTCGGTCAGAGACATCACACCATTGTTTTAAAATCAGGTGTGATCCCGAGGTCAACCATTCATTATGTTTCATTGGAAGACCTCACGATGATTCACTGATTTTTTTAATACTGCTTCACAACGCCCCTTGCTGGCAGGCTTAGTCATTAATTTAACGGGGAACCGTGCAAGATCTTTCCAACCTAAACGGCCAATACAAGGTAGCTCTGTGCCGACAGTCCATGTTGGATTCTTTTGTTCAAAGAAATGAATATTCGGGTTTTTCTCTCTCATTTCCTCAGTAATCGGAGCCACTTCACCTTTGAGTGGTTGATAGTCATTTCCAAAATTTAATAAACCAGCTTCTTTATCATAATATTCACCAAAGAAGTTTTCACAGTAATGTTCAATCACACTAGAAAGGTGCTGGTTCTCGTCATTGATATTTGGGTAATACACATAATAGTTATTGGCGAGTAGTAAATAGGTTTTATAACCTTTGGAAATCAATAACCAATACAGTTCGTTAAAGGGGTATTTGACACGTAATTTAATCATCAGCTTGAGCATGGTACTTTGCAATGTACGTGTGCCCCAATATGCTCTAAGGATAACGGTGTCACCACTAAATAGAACCGTGTAGTCCTTACCATTCAGATAAAAATGCTGAACAACCACAGTGGAAAAACCAACAATTTCATCGGTTTCCGAGTTAAAGATTAAGATGGCACCACTTTTCTTTTTGAAATCATCCGCAAAGATGGAAAACTTGGTATTTTCATAATATTGCTCGTAAATCGAATACATGACTTTTAGCCGATCAATATCGATTTGTTCTTTCTCGACATATTGACCATAGGTAGATTCTTTATTGTTGAATCTTGAAATCAGTTTATATGTTGTATTAATCATCTGCTTCAACCTCTAAATTTGGATATACACGTTCCCCTATCTCATAAAGAAATATAAAAACTCATATCGCTGTTCTTTTTATGACGGGGTATGTTGTTGTATACGATGCCCCGATTATTTTTTCGTTATATGAAACAACCCTCTAGCATTAAATATCTACATATCCATTTTCTTCCCCCTATCCATAAAAATGGTTAAGAAAGCCGCCACAAACATGATGATGGCCAACATACGTAATAAATCATTGAAGCTTGACGTGAGTGCTTGGTAGTGAATATCACGGTAAATCACACTGAGCGCGATTTGTTGAGCATTACTCCCAACCTCTTGGTATTGCGCTGTTAATTGGTCTAATCTCTCAATGAAGATCCAGTTCTGTGGGTTCATATATTGATTCAATTGAGTTACGTGTATTGCAGTCAACCAATCTAGCGAGGAGTTGATCAATGCCAATCCAACAGCACCACCAATATTGCGCATCAGGTTATAAATACCACTGGCATCGGCAACTTTGGTTAATGGCAGCGTACTCATTGCCAAATGTGAGACCACGATCAAACAAATCATCAGACCAATGCCACGATAAATTTGTGGCCAGAACATAAAGTCATAATCACTGTGGATACTGAGATGTGAATTAAGCCAGACCCCAAAACCCGCCAAGATCATGCCAACAAATACGGTTTTTCGGGTATCAAAGTTTGGAATTAACCATGCAAGGAAAGGTGCAAAGCAGAACATCACAATCCCTGTCACCATCATGATATGTCCGATTTGACTGCTGTTCATTTCTCGGACTTGCCCAAGAAACACAGGAATCATATAGCCCAAGCCATATAAGGCCATACCAATCACAAACGTAATGATGCAGCTTAAAGTGAAGTTTTTGTTTTTAAATACACTCAAATCTAAGAGTGGTTTGGGTTGGGTAAAACTGCGTGAGAAGAAGATCATGCCACCAATCAGGCAAATGATAAAAGCAACACGGACACCTGTATCAGCGAGCCAATCATGTCGCGCTCCTTCATCCAAGAAATACTCCAAACCACCTAAGAACATGGCCATACCAATCAGGCTGAACCAGTCCATGCTTTTGATGAGTGAATAATTGGCGCGATCTATATTTGGACCAGAGTAAATAATCGTCGCAATCAAAATACCAGGGATGATGTTAATCAGGAACATCCAGTGCCATGAAAAGTTATTGGTCAACCATCCACCTATGGTTGGACCAATGGCAGGACCTAAGGTACTGATCATGCCAAACATCACCAATGGCAAAGCACGTTTTGCTTCAGGGAACAGCAGATATAATGCCGTCATTGAGGTAGGGATCATACCGCCACCCATAAAACCCTGAATTGCGCGGAAAACCAACAGACTTTCTAGATTCCATGCCAAAGCACACAGTAAAGAACTAATGGTGAATCCGATCGCACAAATGGTGTAATAAATTCGAGTCGAGAGCACCCGAGACACAATACTGGACATTGGAATGGCAATAATTTCAGCAATCAAATAAACCGTTTGCACCCATGTCACTTCATAACGGCTAGCACTCATGCCTGCCTGTACTTCATTCAAAGAACTTGCAACAATTTGAATATCCAGAATTGCCATGAAATTACCAAAAATCATGGCAGCAAAAATCAGCCAAGCTGTTTTTGGCGCAAACTTCCACTCATCTTGGTTCGGTTTATTCATTTTCTTATACCCAAAACTTTTCTGATTAAGTTCTTAAATCAACAGTCGCGCTGACGGACATTCCAGGTTTTATAAGATCAATATGTGGACTCGAATCAATTGCAATCCGCACAGGGATACGTTGCACCACTTTATTAAAATTCCCTGTCGCATTATCGGGTGGCATCAAGGAAAAAGTTGCACCAGATGCAGGAGAAAAGCTTTCAATTTTCCCTGTGTAGGTCAGACTTGGATAAGCATCTATTTTTAATTTAACTTCTTGTCCAATATGCATTTTTTCGATTTGGGTTTCTTTGAAGTTTGCTTGTATATACAAACTTTTCTCAGGAATAATCGCCATTAAACGTGTTTGCGGTGAAACACGTGAACCTTTCTGAATCGAAAGACTGCCGACTTTTCCTGTAACAGGACTAATCACTTTTGAGGACGAAAGATCAATTTGATACAGGTCTAAAGTCGCATTGGCATTCTGAATATCTGCCAGTAATTGCGCACGGCTGGCTTGTAAGCTACCCAATTGAGCTTCAGCAGCATTCACCGTTGCCTGTGCTTTACTCAGCTGTGCCTGAGCCGTTAAATATTGGGATTGTATGCCTTCAAAATTTTGTCGGGTAATCACCCCGTCTTTAAGCAAATCTTGATAACGATTGAAATCTTTTTTCAAGCGAGATAAATCTGCTTGGGCAGCAACCACACCACTATTAGCTTCACTAATCGATGATTTTGCGGACTTTTCATTCTGTTGCTGCACAGCAAGCGCAGCTTGTTTTAAGGTGACAACTGATTTCGCCTGATCATAACGTGCCTGATAATCACGATGATCTAAAATAGCCAAAGCCTCTCCTTTTTTCACAAACTGATTGTCATTAATAATCAATTCAACGACTTCACCTGAGATTTTTGGCATCACCCAAGTGACATCAGCTTGAACATAGGCATTATCGGTAGATTGATAGAATCTATAGACCAAAAAATAATACGCGATGCCTAAGATCAGAAATAAGATGAGTACACTAAACACAACCCAAGTTATTTTTTTTCGACTTTGGAAATTAGTATCAGTTTCGAGCTGAGCTACGTTATCCATATTTATTCCGCTATTTTGTAATATAGAGTTTTTATTTTGAGCCACGGTTAAATGGTCATCTTTTCACGTAACTTTTCACTTAATTATGTATAAATAAATAGTTACAATGTAATAATTGGCGCAAATTATCATTCTTAATGGAATAATATGTCATTGACCATTTATGCATATCATTTTTCTATTTCTGCCAATTGTTCGAATGGTATAAAGCTTTTATGAAAGATTTGTGAAATTCTAGCACAAGCACAAATGATTCGTGTTTTCATTTGTAAAAAAATAAACCTATGCTATTGTTTAATTTAAATAAATTATTAAATTCAGCTTCACTATTATTTTTACCATTGAGTTTAATTCTTTGGTCATTTTCATCACTACCTGAACATAAAAATGTGGTAATGCTAAAAACTCAAAGCGTTATAGAAATGTAATTTTTGCAAAAAAGTTATTTTTCTCCTATTAATTTTTATATTTTAATTCAATCAAATTGTGCGCTATCGCACAAATAGTTTTTGCAAAAGTGAATAAAGTATTTAAGCTAAAGAAATCATTAGAATTAATAACCTAAATGTGCTAATTCATTCTTTGCATCGTAAAAATTTAAAGTATTGCTAAATACTGCTGTTTATAGGTCTTGTTCAGATGTGAACTATATCAACTTAGATACCGATAAGTTGTAATCTGATCAGACAAAACAACCAGAAAATTGGAAAAATAATATTGATCTAAAAAAGAAGGACTGCTTATGGATTCTGGACTAATCACACTTTTTCTACCTATCGCTTTGGCGATTGTCATGGCTGGGCTAGGTTTGGAGCTCACACTCAAAGACTTTGCACGGGTGAGTAAACATCCCAAAGCGGTGATCATTGCTTTGTTTTGTCAGCTTATTTTATTGGTCGGCATTGCATTTTTAATTTGCAAAATATTGGCTTTACCGCCACTTCTGGCAGTCGGTTTGATGTTACTTGCAGCTTCTCCAGGTGGATCAACCGCAAATCTATTCAGCTATTTATATAAAGGTGATATCGCACTAAATATTACGTTAACCGCAATTAATGCCATTATTGCCGCCATTTTTTTACCGTTTATTGTCAATTTCTCGATCCTGCATTTTATGAATGAAGGCCAACAAGTCGGACTACAATTTGCAAAAGTCCTGCAAGTCTTTGCCATCATTCTGGTCCCTGTTTGTATTGGGATGTTGATCCGTCATTATGCGCCGCATACCGCAGAAAAACTGAACCGCCCTGTGCGTATTTTCGCTGTGGTTTTTCTTCTGATTATTATTTTGGGTGCAATTATCAAAGAACGAAATAATCTGATCGAATATATCGGGCAAATTGGCTTTGCAACTGCCTTATTTTGTGCAATTAGTCTATGTGTTGGTTATTTTGTACCACGACTGTTTGGGATCAGCTCTTATCAAGCTCGTGCATGCGCGTTTGAGATTGGTATTCATAATAGTACGCTGGCCATGACCATTGCACTCACCATTATGGCAAGCACGACCATTGCCATGCCTGCTGCAGTCTATTCAATCTTTATGTATATTTTCGCAACTATTTTTGGAACTTTGATTACGCGATTTGGCGCTCAGGAAACGATAAAAGCTTAACTTTTTCAAATCATCACAGCCATAGTATAAAAGAACATGCTATGGCTTTTTTTAAGCTCCAACTTTATTCACTGCTTCCAACTGATTTCTAAGTGCTTTGGCCGGCCATGCTTTTGGTGTGATTTCAGCTTGTTTAATTAACTCAATCAGCTTTTGATTGATTGGCGCTTTTAAATTTAGTTGCGTTGCTAAACGAACAACCTCTCCATTAATCCAGTCAATTTCCGTTGCTCTCTCCGCCATAAGATCATCTGCCATTGAAGATCGAGCCAGTGGATCAATTGCCAACATTTTCTTGCTCAGCAGATTGAAAATAGAATTTGGCAGTTTTAATACATATGGGACAAATTGTGCTGGTATCGCTGTCAGTTGAGCAGGTTGAATTTTAGCAATTTTAAGAAGACCTAAGGCTTCCATCTGTGCCATTGCCAAACATTGACGATAGGCTCGAATTGAAAGTTGTTGTTTAAGTGGAAACTGAGATAAAGCATTCACTGAGTTATTCAGATTTAGCAATAACTTTGCCCATTGAATCGCCTGCATATCATCTTCAAGTCTCAGTTCAAGCTGAGCACCATTAAATGCGGTAACAAGCTCATTCAAGCCAGCATGTTTTTTTACATACAAGGCCCCTTCTGTACCTTGATGAAAAATTCCATTTCCTAAAGCAGCGACATTAAAAGGGACCATACCTTCAAGAATTGTATGGCCAAACAACACTTGTTTTAGAATACCAACATTACTTAAACCATTCTGAAAACTAATGATGATGGGTTTTTTCTTTAGAATATCTTTTAACTCATGTGCAACTTGTTCGGTTGCGGCAGACTTTACACAGACACAAATGATATCAGCTTGAGCAGCAATGTTTGGATCAATGCTAAGTTGCAGCTTACTTGCTGGAACACTATTTTCTTCACCTAGATAGTCCGAAACAGTCAACCCATACTGTTGCAACTGTTGTTGTATTTTCGGGCGTACAATAAAATCAATATCATACCCTGTTGCTGCTAATCGTCCACCAAGATAACATCCAATATTTCCAGCCCCATAAATACATATTTTCATTGATTTTCCTCGCTGGATTCTATTTCTTAACAACATCACTTTAACCCGAAACATGAAGTTAAGTTGTCACTTGGCTGACAAATTTATTTCTAAGCAAAGAATTTAATATTGAGTCATGCTCATTCAAGAACATCTTCTTTTTCTTTACTTTTTAGTGCCCCATGCCATTCTGCCAATACGTAACCCATTCCGTAAATATTATGGATGAGTTTAGGAAGAAAATTACGGTCAATCTTATTTCTTAAACGACTAATCGCTACTTCAATCATTTTCGTGTCTGCATCGTGGGTTATATCCCATATCTGTGACGCGATTAATGCTCTAGGTAAGACCTCTCCACGTCTACTCATGAATAGCTCAATCAGAGCATATTCTTGAGCCGTAAGATTAATCCGCTGTCCCGCTCGGCTGACACTACGTTTCCATAAATCAAGTTCAAGGTCGGCAACACAAATTCGGTTGATTTCATGATTCCACTGCTCTCTACTCAATAGACCTTTGATCCGTGTGAGAAGCTCGACCAAGGTAAAAGAAAGGCCAAGCCCTTTCATTCGATCTTCTATTTGATCGCGTGCAATCAAAAACAAAATAGGCATAGTTTTTCCATTCTTTCCAACATCATGCAGAATGTTCCAGCCATTTAAACCAGCAAACATGACATCCAATACCACTAAATCATATTCGTTAAACAATACCGCGAGATGCTTACCTGTTATTTCATCTGTGACCCAGTCGATCATATAACCGGCTTCGGATAATGCTTGGTTAAGATAACTCCCTATTTTTTGCTCATCTTCGACTAGTAATATTTTCATCTTAAACCTGTTAAAGCACTGCTTAAGAAGATAATAACGTTGTACAACTTTAAATAGTTTTGAATGACATAAATGTAATTTTGGTGTCATTTCAATGTTCATTTCTGCAAATAACTCAATATGAAAATCCAGCTTTTGGAGCAAAACAGATCCGCAAAAAGATGTTTCAGAACGTTTCACTGAATTTATCAAAAATAAAAGCCCAGCAATTGAGCTAGGCTTTTAGGTATTGCAACAGCAAGATTTATTGAAGATCAGGATCTGCCAATAAAGTTGTCGCGGCGAGTTTTCCAAGATTATTCGAAGCCAGCGGACTATCACCTGTTAATAGTTTACGATCTTGATGAACCTGCCCTGTGATACCTTTATTCAAGATTTCGACCCCAAGTTTTTCAAGATTCTCACCCACCAACCAAGGCAATTGTCCTGGCATATAGCCGATATCAATATTTGCACCTTTGTCTAGGGAGTCAGGAAACACGCAAATCTGATAATCTTTAAAAATATAGTCCTGTGAAGTCTCATCTACAGCTGCTGCAAGCAATGAAGCTGGCCCATGACATAGCGTAATCACATATTTATCATTTTTAATGGCCCACTTTAATAGCTGTTTGACTTCTTTGCTTTCTGGAATCTTAGCAAGGACACCATGCCCACCTGGAATAAAGATACCTGCATAAGGCGAATCTGCACTTAAGGCTTGTTCCAAAATATCTGCCAACTTCAGCGGCGCTTTGAGTTGTTTTTCATATTTTTTAAAAGTATCTAAGACCACTTGTTCTTCATGTGGCATCGCCCACATTTCCAACTTAACTGGATTGCCCGAAAGTGTTGCCACATCAAAGGCAAAGCCCGCATTATCCAAGTGAAACATTGGCAATAACATTTCAACTGGATGATTGCCTGTAGAAAAGAATTTTTCGTTTTGCATCAAGATATAACGTTCATCTGTTGCAATCATTAAAATCTTTTTATCGCCTTTGTATGGGTTTGGATAAGTCGTGCCATCATAGTCAGTTTTTGCCGAGGTGTATTGGCTCAGCGAATATGGCGATGGGAAAAAAGCATTGTCTTCTGCATTGTCTGGACTTGGGTTGCGATCATCAGGATTTGTTGTCATTTTCAGATTCCTCTTCAGGTCGTTATGTTTATATGCATACTGCTTGAGTCACCTGCCACACTCAAGTTTTGAGTATGAACAGGCATGGATTGAACACAATTAGGCAAATTCAGATTTAATTTCGAGTACCACTTTGCCCGTATGTTGACTGCTCTCTAGGCATTGATGCGCCTGAGCCACGTCATCAAATGCAAAGGTTTTATAGATTATTGGCTTACATTGATCCGCTTCAATTAACGGCCAGACAAACTGCTCAAGTTCTTGGGTAATTTGAGCTTTTTCAGCATTGGTTCTGGCACGCATGGTCGAACCAGTCACTACCGCACGTTTTAACATCAATTCTTGTATATCAAAGCCATCGACTTTTCGCCCTCCCATAAAACCGATAATCACCAAACGTCCATCTCGCTTTAACAATCTCAGATTTTGATTAAAGTAAGCAGCGCCGATAATATCCAAAATTACATCTACACCTTGACCATCGGTTTGGGCCAAAACCTCTTTTTCAAAATCCTGTGTTTTGTAGTTAATCACTTGTGATATTGAAGCTAATTTTTCAACTTTGTCATCACTTCCAACCGTAGAGAAGTTTTTAATGCCCATTGCATGACACAAGCTGATTGCTGTGGACCCAATACCACTGGCCCCACCATGAATCAGTACGGTTTCATTCTTTTTCAACTGCCCAATCTGAAATAGATTGGCCCAAACGGTAAAATAGGTTTCAGGGATAGCAGCCGCTTCGATAAAACTCAGATTCTTTGGAATTTTTAAGGTTTGATTGGCAGGTACTGCACAGTATTCCGCATACCCACCACCATTGGTCAGTGCACAGACTTTATCACCGACTTTAAACTGTGTGACGTCATCACCCACTTGACTAATTATTCCTGAAACTTCCAGCCCAGGGATGGGTGTGACCCCTTTAGGCATTGGGTATAATCCTTGGCGCTGTAAAATGTCAGGTCGGTTGATTCCTGTTGCGTAAACTTCAATGAGCACTTCATCTGCTTTAATCTCTGGTCGAGACCCTTGTGTCACTTGTAATACTTCTGGACCACCCGCTTGTGTAATTTCGATATATTTCATTTGTTCTACGCTATTTTGATTCATTTAATCATGACTCCGTTTCAGTATTAAATTCAGCATGTTTGGGTGGAAAACCAAACTGCTTTTTAAATTCTCGGCTAAATTGAGAAGAGCTCTGATATCCAACAGCATAAGCCGCTTGAGCCACACTTTGGTCTGCGTTTTGCAACAATTGTTTTGCCTTATGCAACCGAACCACTTTTAAATATTGCAAAGGAGAATGTTGTGTGACTTGTTTAAAAGCTTTATGGAAGGCAGAAGTACTCATATTGGCTTGCTCTGCGAGCATCTCAACGGTTAATTTCTCGGTAAAATGATGTTGAATATATTCACAAATTTTATAAATCGGTCTGAGATTGCCCTGAGCGACCAGACCTTTTAAGGCATCAGCACCTGAATGTTGAATCACCCGATACAGCAACTCCCGTTTAATTTGATCTCCCAAGATCAATATATCTTGCTCGGAAGTTAGGGTATTTAATAAACGGATGAGGACATTCGATAGCGTTTGATCATACTGAATCACACTCATTCCTGTGGTCAGTGGCTTAAACTGGTAATTTTCAAAATAGGTTTTAGCCAATAGTTCATTCACCATATCCGCTTCCAATTTCATACTGATCGCAATCATCGGTGCTTCTGGACTGGCAATGGTGTCACAATCAAATGGCATTGAAACTGAGACGATCAGACATTCAGCTTGTTGAAAGGAATAGGTTTCCGTGCCGATATAGCCTCGCTTCTGACCTTGTAAAACAAACACCAAGGTTGGTTCTTGTAGTACTGCAATCGGTGGTGTGTTGTGATCAACACGCATCAGGGTAATGCCATCAATGGCTGTAGCAAAAAAGCCCTCTTTTGGGATGAGTTTTAGAAATAAGTTGATGAGTATCTGGTCATTCATCATATGTCATCTGATGATTAGAAATGTGATTTTTATTATTAAATAGCAATGAGATAAAAACTGTTAGTTTTATGCAGAATTAGGCATGGAAAAGAGAGTTTTGAGAAATTTTTTAGAATTACCCTCAAAAAAATCCTTTAATCTATCCTCAATATGTTCAGGTTCCCAAACAGCTGCTCTTTCTAAGCTTTTGCACTCGTCATAGCCTGCACTAATCTCAAGACTGGTTCTTGAATCATAGATAGTGAACTCCTTAGTAAACATATCTTGTTTAAAGAATAAAGGAAAACTTATATGATTCGAATCTAAGTTACGATTGCCTATAATTTCCCATCTACTAGATGTAATTGCATGTTTCATTACCCAAACTTTAAATAAAACATTTTTTCAATAATTTGATCAATATCTAATAAAGGCTGAGATGTATTTAAATTATAAAAAGCGAATAAAAGGTTAGCTAAAACTCGACCATAGCAAAAATAATTATTTGAAAGTTTTATGAGCAAAATATCTCCTTCCTTTCTTTTAATACGTTTATTTATTGCCATAAACTCTTACCTTACTAAGTTAAATAACATATTATTTTTTTATTTAAATCTAAACTAAAATTTATACTGTTAAATACTATCAATGACTATACCAAATATTTGGACTAATAAAACTGACTCGAATCCAGCATTTGTAAGGTAATCTTTTTTACTTCATCACGACTTTGCATAATATGCGCTTCGATTGCATTGATCGCTTGTTCAGTGTGCCGATCGAAAATAAAACCTAAGATTTTTTGATGTTCCTGATAAGTTGCCTCAACTCGATAATCTTTGGAAAAATCCAAACGGCGGATGATACGGATTCGCTCACTCAAATCCCGATGAATCCTCGCCATTTCATTATTGCCCGAAGCTCGGACCAAAGCACAATGAAAATCTTCATCTTGCTGAGAAAGTTGTTTAATGTCTTTTAAATACTCAGAAGGTTGCACTAACCACAGGTCTTTTAACACCGACAACTCAACCGAGTTATGATGATCGATTTGGCAAAGCTTTCGAATCGAATCTTTCTCCAAAACAATACGCACATCATAAAGCTCTTCATAGTAACGAAAATTGAGCGGACGAATCTGCCAACCGCTCCGAAAGCTCACATCAACATAGCCCTCTTGTTGCAAACGATATAAGGCTTGTCGGATGGGGGTACGACTCACATCATAGGCTTTAGCAACTTCAGACTCAGTAAAACGTTCACCTGGCATCAATTTGAAATCAAAGATGTCATTCTTGATGCGTTGGTAAACCAGCTCAGACAAATTGTCTGAGCCTTTGCTTGTGTTGTTTATGTTGATGTTCGCTTCTTTCATTCAAGCTTATTCCATATAGACCAATGGTTCACCACTGTGTACGGTTTGACCTGCTCGGCAAATAATAGCTTTGACGATACCATCTTCTTCCGCATAGACAGGCAACTCCATTTTCATCGCTTCAATAATAGCAACAGTTTCACCTTTTTTAATCTCTTGGCCATGTTCTACAAAGATCTTCCAGATATTTCCAGTCATTGAAGCATTTAAAGAAGAAAGATGGCTGTAATCAACATGATTGGCTTGCTCAACATGTTGTTCAGGTTGTGTAGCAAATTCCTCTTTCCAGCGACTCACCTCAGTGCTAAAAGCTTGTTGTTGCTTGTCTTTAAATGCGGCAATACTTTCCGCTTCATTGTCCAAAAACTGCACATAGTCGGCATAGTCAAACTCAGTTTCTTCAATCTGAATTTGAGCACGACCATTTTCAAAATCTGCACGCCATTCATTCAATTCAGCTTCAGTCACAGGGAAGTATTTAATCTGGTCAAAGAATTGCAAGAACCATTGCTTATCACCAAATTGCTTGTTCTTTTTAAACTTGTTCCAGATCGGCAGCGTTCGCCCAATCAACTGATAACCACCGGGTGAATCCATGCCATAAATACACATGTACATCCCACCAATACCGACAGTGCCTTCCGCTGTAAAGGTACGAGCAGGATTGTACTTAGAACTGAGTAAGCGGTGACGTGGGTCAATCGGTACCGCACATGGTGCTGTCAAATAGACATCGCCCAAACCTAGCACTAAATAGTTGGCATCAAAAATAATATCTTTGACTTCATCACGATGTGCCAGTCCATTAATCCGTTGGATAAAATCAACATTATTCGGTAACCACGGTGCTTTGGCACAGACACTTTCCTGATAACGCTCTACGGCACCTAAAGTGGCACTATCCTCAAAAGCCATTGGTAAATGCACAATACGTGATGGAATTTTCAGTTGGCTTAAATCCCCCATTTGCTCTTCAAGTTTCAGTAATTGATGAATGAGCTCAGTTTGAGGAATTACCAGACCATCATATTTAATTTGTAATGAGCGTACACCCGGCGACAACTCCAAAACACCAGCAAGATTGGCATCACGAATCATTTGAATCAGTTGATGTACACGTAAACGTAGCGCCAAATCTAAAACGTTTTCACCATATTCGAGCAAGATATAGCTATCACCCGCTTGGCGATACAGCGTTTTTGGTGATAGATCAGTTGGTTCACGTTGAGCCAAAATAGTGCTAAACACGTCTTGAGCTGGTTCAATCGTTTCAACAACTTTAGCCGCATCTGCAAAATTCTGGATATTGTCGATTTGCTTCCGTTCTAACGCATTGGCTTGTTCCGCCGTAATTGGATAAAAACGGATTTTATCATCAGCTTTCAATTGCCCAACTTTCCACAGTTCTGCTTTGGCAATCGTGACTGGACAAACAAAGCCACCTAAACTAGGACCATCTTTTGCCAAAATCACTGGGAAATCACCGGTAAAGTTGATTGCGCCAATTGCATATTCACAGTCATGCACATTGGATGGGTGTAGGCCTGCTTCACCACCATTCTCTCTAGCCCAGCTTGGTGTCGGACCTGAAAGTCTGACGCCTAAACGGTTTGAGTTAAAGTGAACCGTCCACTCAGAGGCAAAGAACTCTTCGACATATTCAGGTTTAAAGAAATCAGGCGCACCGTGTGGTCCATACAACACGGCGATTTCCCACTCATTGCTATATTCAGGAATTAAATCTTTCGATAGCGCTTGTGGTGTATCGGTTGCCAGCGGCAATTCTGGACTGGCAAGTTCTGCATCAACCATTTTGATCATGTCGCCAACACGTAAAGTACGTCCTGCATGACCACCAAAATTGCCCAATGCAAAGGTTGAACGGCTACCCAAATATAATGGAACATCCAGTCCATCACGTACGGCTAAGTAAGTACGGCAGCCTGAAGCTACTTGACCAATTTTCAGGGTTTGGCCTGCTTTGACCTTAATCGGTTGCCAAAAAGCAATGCGTTGATCATCTAACAAAGCAGTACAACTTGCACCTGTGAGTGCAATGGTAGTATCGGCATGAAACTTTAAGCTTGGCCCCACTAAAGTAAACTCAAAACCCGCTGCTTTAGCATCATTTCCAACAATTCGATTGGCCAATTGGAAGGCATAATCATCCATTGGACCCGAAGGCGGTACACCGATATCCCAATAGCCAGTACGTCCTGGATAGTCTTGAATTGAACTCAAGGTACCTGCTTGTACTACCTCAATCACTTTTGGTGAATAGCTGAAATCGTCAAGCATCCGAGTCCAAATTTGCATAGACTCAAAACGTTGGTCTGAGACAATGGCGCGGGCATAATCCAGGTTGGTGCTGATACCATTTAAACGCGTTTCCGCTAAAACCACTTTTAATTTTTCAATCGCAGTCGCTCGATCGTCAGCATGCACAATAATCTTGGCAATCATTGGATCAAAATACTGAGAAATTTCGGTGCCTGTTTTCACCCAAGTATCGACGCGAATACCTTCGGGAAAAGAGACTTCAGTGAGCACACCTGGGCTTGGTTGAAAATTTTTAACTGGGTCTTCTGCATAAACTCGGACTTCAATCGCAGCACCTTGCGGTTGGATATTACTGAGATAGTCCCAATCCAAGGCATCACCTGCCGCGACTTTGAGCATACACTCGATTAAGTCGAGACCTGTCACCATTTCCGTCACAGGATGCTCTACCTGTAAACGCGTATTCACCTCAAGGAAATAAAACTCATCTCTTTGCGCATCATAAATAAACTCAACCGTTCCTGCACTGCGATAATTCACAGAGCGCCCTAGTTCAACTGCCGCTTGATGTAGCTTTTTACGGGTTGCTTCAGGTAAGTTCGCCGCTGGCGTTTCTTCAACCACTTTTTGGTTTCGGCGTTGCAATGAACAATCACGCTCACCAAACGCGACCACTTGACCTTGACCATCACCAAAAATCTGTACTTCGACATGACGTGCTTTATCAATAAAGCATTCAATAAAGACCCCTGCATCTTTAAAGAACTGCTCACCGAGGCGTTTCACACTTTCATAGGCATCTGCCAGTGCTTGTGCGGTGTCACAACGGGTAAGGCCAATACCACCACCACCTGCGGTGCTTTTTAGCATGATTGGATAACCAATACGCTCAGCTGCAGCCAATGCTTCTTCTAGACTGTCCAGCAAGCCTGTGCCGGGTGTCATTGGAACATGAGCTGCTGCTGCGAGTTCACGTGCACGGTGCTTTAGACCAAATTCCAGAATCTGCTCTGCTGTTGGCCCCATAAAGGCAATATTATTTTCTTCACACGCACGGGAGAAATCGGCACTCTCAGACAGAAAACCATAGCCTGGAAAAATTGCTTCTGCCCCAGTCTGTTTAGCTGCTTGAATCAGTTTTTCGATACTCAAATACGTATCAGCTGGCTTTAAACCTTCCAGTGCTATTGCAATATCTGCATCCTGTACATGCTGAGCATAACGGTCGCTGTCCGAATAAACCGCGACACTGGTAATGCCTAATTTTTTCAGTGTTCGAATTGCTCTAACAGCAATTTCACCACGGTTTGCAATAAGTACGGTCTTAAACATGATGATGTCCCCCTAAAAATTAATTGGCTGCTTTGGCTGTTTGATTACGATGCTGGATATAGGCTCTCCAGCCGCCAAAATGGCTAATATTCTCCGCATCGCCTAAACCATAAGGTTCGCAAATAAAGCCTTTAACCCAGCGACCATCTTCCAATTCGACATTGCCCATGCCCAACGGCGTTGGGATTTCTGCTACGAACTCACCAAAGCGTGCTGTAGGCACATCCCAAAGCTCGACAATGATGCTTTGCCCTTCTTGCTGACGTGCCAAGCCAGGTTTTGGGGGAACTGTGCCATTCAAGGCATACAGCGCATAATCCTGAGAGGTTTTGGTGGTTTCGACATGCACTGCGCCACGCGTAGTGAGCTGAAAATTCAATGGCATGCCTGTTAAGTGTGCCCCGACAACCGCGACACGGATATGATGAGGAGATAGCAAAGTTGGTGCACTTATCGATGATGTTTTATCTAAAGCTCCGAGTTTTAGTGCTAAATAGTTCTGCCATGCTTTACCAAAATGTACCAAGGCTGCATCATGCCAAGCAGGTGCAATTAAGGTGATACCAAAAGGTAAGTTGTCAGCTCTAAAGCCTGCAGGTAATGCCAAGGCACTTAAATCTGCGAGATTAGTGAAATTGGTATACGTTCCGAAGTGTGCGTTATACTCAATCGGGTGCTGTTGCATTTGCTCAATGGTATAAATCGTCGGTGAAGTTGGCACGATCAAGGCATCAAATTCAGCTAGGCTGTCTTGAATTTTTCGGGTTAAATCCTGTTTTAAATATTCAGCATTGTAGGCATCGACAGCAGAATATTTTTCACCTTGTTGAATAATTTCTAGTACAGTCGGATCAAAATCATCAGCATTGCTTTTGAGTAGATCAGCCGCCGCAGCGGTACGCTCCGCAACCCAAGAGCCTTGATAAAGTTGTGCTGCAAGTTGCTCGAATGCAGAAAAATCAATCGGTGTAATTTCAGCATTTAAGCTTTCCAGTAATTGGATGGTGTGTTGAAACGCTTTTTCAGCCAATTCATCACCAAAGAAGTTCAATTTATTCGGAATAGCAAATTTCAATTTGCTGGAAAAGCGTGCAGGTACGTTTTTAGGATGCTGACGTGAATAGCTATCTAAAGCATCATAAGCTTCGACTTGAGTGGCAACCAACTCAGCGTCAGTCACTGTGAGAGCGAAGATAGAAATACAATCGATACTTTTTACTGCGGGTAATAGCCCACGATTGGAAAAACGTCCTTTGGTTGGTTTTAATCCCACAATATTATTGAAAGCGGCTGGAACACGCCCCGATCCTGCGGTATCAGTTCCGAGAGAAAATGGGACTAAGCCACGTGCCACTACACTGGCTGAACCCGAACTTGAACCACCACTGACATATTCAGGTTTAAAACTATTCGGTACTGCTCCAAATGGTGAACGTGTGCCAACCAAACCTGTGGCAAACTGATCAAGATTGGTTTTGCCAAGTACAATCGCGCCCGCTTGTTTAAGTAAACGAACCGTTTCAGCATCTTGTGCTGCAACACTATTCAGTGCCTTACATGCCGCTGTGGTGACAAAACCAGCCACATCAATATTGTCTTTGACTGCAAACGGCACACCATATAACGGAAATTGTTTTTGCAGGTTGTCGGTATTTTGAGTCAGTAGCTTTAAAGATTGGATCTGTTGTTCAAGCAAATCTGTACTGGCCAGCGAAATCCATGCAACATCGTTTGGATCAATCGCTGCAACCAGTTCTTTTAAAATATCCAGCTGAATCTCTTGTTTTGAATACGCTGTTTGCCACTCAGAAATTGTCCAGCCTAAAGTTTTTATTTCGCTCACTTTATGAATCCTATCTTGTATACAAGTTTGAATAGATAGAAGCAGAAAGCGTGCCAATAATACATTTAATATATAAATCAATAGCTTAATAAAAATAATAAAGTATAAGGCCGTTTGAATGGTTTATTTATAGTGCTAAAAAGATTCGACAAAAATACGTATGTGCTATAACTCAGCAAATTTTTATTGAGAGAGAAAGGATCAAAGCAAATGTGATGAAATACTGTTTAAGTTATTTATATTTATAAAGTTATTTATTTACTTTTAGATAGTTGGCTAGATCTTCAAACTCAGTTGTCACTGCCTGAATTGCTTGCCGTTCCATCGCTCTAAATTTCTTGAGCACCACTTGCCCCAATTCGGTTAGCATTGCACCACCACCATGCGTTCCGCCTGTCTGGGTGTCAACCAAATTAGAATGAAAGCATTGGTTCATGGTATCCACCAGTTGCCATGCACGGCGATAACTCATCTCCATAGACTTTGCTGCTTGGGAAATTGATCCTGTACGATGGATCGCTTCAAGTAGCTCAGCTTTACCTGGACCAAAAGCAATCTGCTCATTAGATAAGATTCGCACATGTAGCTTTAATTGTGCTTTTGACATTTTTTATTACTCAAGATTTGATGATGTATTTCACATCATCAAATCCTATCATTTTTAAATTAGAAATGAATCACGGTACGTATCGACTTACCTTCATGCATTAGGTCAAAGGCATGATTAATATCGTCCAATGGCATAGTATGTGTTACGAATGGTTCAAGTTGGATTTCACCTTTCATGGCATCTTCTACCATTTTAGGCAGTTGTGTACGTCCTTTTACCCCACCAAAGGCAGTTCCCATCCATTTGCGTCCTGTCACCAACTGGAATGGACGCGTTGAGATTTCCTGACCTGCACCTGCAACCCCAATAATCACGGATTGTCCCCAACCACGGTGTGCACATTCCAGCGCCGAACGCATGACATTGGTATTGCCAATACATTCAAAAGAATGGTCAACGCCCCAACCTGTCATTTCAACAATCACTTGTTGAATCGGCTGCTTATACTCTTTTGGATTTAAGAAATCAGTCGCACCGAACTGCTTCGCCAACTCAAATTTATCGGGATTAGTATCAATGACAATAATACGTCCTGCTTTGGCTTGACGAGCGCCTTGTACCACAGCAAGACCAATCCCACCAAGACCAAACACAGCAACGCTATCGCCTTCTTGCACCTTCGCCGTATTGTGTACTGCACCAATCCCAGTGGTCACACCGCAACCCAATAAACAGACTTGTTCATGATTGGCTTCAGGATTGATTTTCGCCAAAGATACTTCTGCAACCACGGTATATTCACTAAAAGTTGAACACCCCATATAGTGATAAATCGGTTGACCATTATAAGAGAAACGTGTTGTACCATCTGGCATCACGCCTTTGCCTTGTGTGGCACGAACTGCCACACATAAATTGGTTTTGCCAGATTTACAGAATAAACATTCCTTACATTCAGCGGTATACAGTGGAATAACATGGTCACCAACAGCAACACTGGTCACCCCCTCACCGACTTGCACCACAACCCCTGCACCTTCATGACCCAACACTGCTGGGAAAACACCTTCAGGATCATCACCCGATAAAGTGAAGGCATCGGTATGACACACACCTGTATGGGTAATTTTAATCAGGACTTCACCCGCTTTAGGTGGTTCAACATCAAGCTCTACGATTTGTAATGGTTCGCCTGCGGCAAAAGCAACGGCTGCACGAGATTTAATCACAATGATACTCCTGAATTTTACTTTAAATAAGATTTAAGAATTTTACTGACTTGAATGAGCTCTTGACTGCGTTGCAACTCAGACGACTCACCGACAACTAAGGTATCTTTAAGGTGAATTTCGAGAAGCTCCGTCATTAAACCATTTAATGCACCACGAACTGCACAGATTTGCTGCAAAATATCAGCACATTCAGTGTCGTTTTCCAAAGCCCGTTCCACACTCTGAACTTGACCTTGGATTCGTCTTACACGTATGAGAATCTTTTTTTTATCCTCTAATTGTTTAGGCATAATGTCGACCACATTAAATCTAAAAATATACTATACACCAGTATAGTAATTTTGCTCAATATTTATTGATCTAGATTCTATTAAGCTGTACTCATTGGAACTTGTTTACATAGAAAATTAAATTATCAAAATGATAACTTATTGATTATATTTACAATTACATTTCAACCTTGGAACGAAATAGAATTTAGATATATAAGAAAATCAATCACCTACTCATTACTGCTGGATCCACACGCTTGATCAATAAAATGATAAAAAATTCATACCATTTTAAGATAACGACACTTGTTATCATGTTAGGAATTGGTGGTTGTTCTTTGCCGCCCAATCAGAACCATGATCGGAGTAACTCCTTGCATACGAAAACAAAATGGATGAATGATCCACAAGCCGATCTTAATATTGAAAAAGGTTTAACTGCTTTTTTAGCTTTGGATGATGCTTTCTTAAGTATTGCCTCTCGTATTCATTTAATTCGAAATGCCAAGCATCAACTTGATTTACAATATTATATTTGGAATGACGATGCCATAGGCAACATGATGTTGCATGAGCTGTTAAAAGCAGCTGATCGCGGGGTAAAAGTCCGCCTATTGATTGATGATCAGAATGGCATAAAACTGGATAAAACCCTAAAAGCCCTCGCCCAGCATCCAAATTTTGAAATCCGTATTTTCAATCCATATAAGTTTAGACATTTACGCGTTATTGATTATGTATTTAGACTCAAACAAATTAATCATCGTATGCATAACAAACTTACTATTGCCGATCATTCGATTGCAGTAACAGGTGGCCGCAATATCAGCAGTGAATATTTTGAAGCCAGTGACCAGTTTCAGTTTAGCGACATGGACATTTTATTCTACGGAAAAGCCGTCGATCGAGCGAAGCAGGTTTTCGATGAGTTTTGGGCTGATAAACTCAGCTATTCAACTGAGCAGTTAATTGGCTCTGGCACACCTCAACAACTGGAAAGTTTAAGACATAGTTATAAAGCTTTAGATCAGGTTGATACACCCACCGAAGATAAACTTGAAGCTGCACAAGATTATTTAAAATTACGCCTACAAAACTACCCCATCCAATGGGCAAAGGCGCATTTTGTCGCTGATCATCCCAATAAAGCCTTAGGACAAGCCAAAGATCAGGAACTTTTATATGCTCAAGTTCTGGAAATTATGGGTAAACCTGAACAACATATGGAGTTGGTATCCGCCTATTTTGTTCCCACCAAGCGAGGCACAGCGTATTTAAACCAACTTTCTAAAGACGGTATTAAGGTTCGTGTACTGACCAATAGTTTGGTGGCCAATGACGTTGCTGTAGTGCATTCTTTTTATAGTCAATACCGAAAACCACTTTTACAAAGTGGTGTACAGCTATATGAATTTAAACCCAATATTGAACGCAAAAAACGGACTTGGTATGAAATTGCCACAGGTAGTGTGATTCCGGTTAAAGGTAAAAATCGTTCAAGTCTGCATGCTAAATTCTTTGATGTGGATGGAAAAGTTTTTATTGGTTCATTTAACTTCGACCCCCGCTCCGCGCATTTAAATACGGAAGTTGGCTTAGTAGTTGAATCTGATCATTTACAAGACCAAATTACTACCATGCTTGATCAGCATTTATTACAAGTGGCTTATCAGCTTAAATTAGATCAAGACGGTAATATTGTTTGGTATGAACATAAGGAAAATGGTGAAGTGGTTGAGCATCATCATGACCCTGAAAGTACCAAATTCCAGCGTTTTACCATGCACTTTGTGTCTTATTTTCCGGTTGAATGGATGATGTAAATCATCCATTCAATAAGATGTAATTTGCTGAATTGACATCTTTTTTTATGATAAAGAGCGATTCTCTTTTAACTGTCCTATGCTAAGTTATTCTTCTAAATAATAAAAAAGGATAAGCATATGATTTCAGAAAAAGATTGGAAGAATATTCAGCAGATATTTGCTGCTGCACAAAAGTCATCTTTGCATGCGTCTATTGCAACAGTAGACCCTTCAGGGCAGCCTACCATCACCCCTATAGGCACAATCTTTTTAAACGATAACCAGACTGCTTATTTCTTTGATACATACACAGAAAAGTTAAGTGAGAACCTTATTCAAAACACCAAAGCTTGTATTCAAGCGATTAATACCAATAGGTGGTTTTGGTTAAAATCCCTCATTAAAGGTCATTTTGATCATCATTTTGGCGTACGCTTATATGTCGAAATTGGTGATTTACGTCCAGCCACGGAACAAGAAAAGCGTGCAGTTGATCAGCGGACTAAACCGCTACAATGGACAAAAGGCAGTCAATTAATTTGGTCTGAATTTACTCACGTCAGAGAATTCAAAATCAATACGTTTAGATGGGTTAAATATCCTCGGATGATGGCGCATTTAACTTAATCTAAAGTCATTTCAAACAAACACAGCCCTTCGATCTCTAACGGCATCTTGATCTGTGTAAAAGATGCCTGTTCAAGTGCATCCAAATGCTCTTGGTTGGTCATATAAAGCTGATCATTTTGCATTGCATGTGCTGCACACAAATGATCACACACTAAATAATAGCCTTGGGGTTTTAATAAGGTTTTTACAGCTTTATGGAAATCGGTTGCATAGCATTTATGTCGAAGCTCATGTAATGCTTGGTGGATAATAATAAAATCATACTTCTGAGAGAATGCATTTTGCCAATCAGCGGCTTTAAAGCTTCCAACAATATAGGTAGCACGCGCTTTTTCAGCGGTATTGAGTTTTTCTTGTGCCAGCTGATGCATCGCTTCTGAAAAATCAAAAGCGGTATACTCAATGTTCGTAAGTTGCGAGAGCAAATGTTGAGCTAAAAAACCTGGTCCAGAACCAAGTTCCAATACATGACATTGCCCAGAAACCTGCTGTCGAATGAGATTGGCATAATATTCAAAGAAATCCTTGCGCCACGGCCTTTTCATATTCGCCGTTTCTTGCCATTCCAAAGCATCAGCGAAATTTCTTAAATCAATTGGGCTTGCAACATCCTGCATTTATTTCCCCTTCATTTATATTTATACCAAGCCAATTTGTTCAAAAAATTGCTTGTAGGCTTCAGCTTTCTTTTCCAGCGCTAAAGGATAGGCTCTCGATGATGACGGTAGTCGGTATAAATTCAGCTCTTGATCAGCAAAATTTACCTGTACTGATTGTCCAATCATAGGCTTAATGGCTTGCTCTGGAAAATGTAGCATCAGCGTATCTGTTGCTTTATCACCTGTGGTCATGATGGTATGGCACAATGGAATTTGTTCAAGTAATTTAGATAAATCTGTAGGCGTGACAATTTCTAAAAATTTATCAGAAGCATTACCTTGCAAACGTTTCACTTGATAGGCTGTGTCAAAGATTCCCACACCAATTTGAGTTAAGAATTCACGGATCAGTTGCTCTTTAAAGTTTTTATTGGGTAAATCTAAAAAATGATCTTTATCTTTAAAAAAGATCAGACCAAAGATCCGCCACATGTCATTTTGATAGTTAGGATAGTAAAAATCCATCTTCCAACGGCTTTGTGGCGGTGGAAAACTGCCCAGCATTAATAGCTTCGTACTGGAAGGTAAAAACGGTTGTAATGTATGTGTTTCTATTTCAATATCAGTCATTTATATAAAGAGCCAAATTTTAAATTGAGCGAAAAGTTTTGTTTATTTTATAGAATATTCCAGTGTTTTGCTTGAGTCTTTTTTGGTTAAAATTTCACCTTCACAAAATTTTCACAAAATATTCGCAATATCTTTTTTTTCTTTGAGCTTTGAGTTTGCAAATCTGACAAAAGCTAATTGATAGAAATAGCTGCTCCAAAGGCGTAAAAAAACCGCTTAAATAAGCGGTTTCAGTAAAAGTCATCAAGTTAAGAAGCCTTCTCTTCATCTAAGCTTTTATAGGAGTCCTCCTGCTCTTTACTGAAAGTCATGGAATCTTGAATCATGCTTTCAGTGATTCGAAAAAGCCTAATCATTTCTTTAAATACGGATTCAGGTACGTTGTAGACCTTGGCCAGATATTCAATGGTTCGCTCTTGCTTATACTGGATTGCATCCAGCATTGCTGCAATATCGGCGACTTGTTCATATGCCAGTGCAAAGCCTTCAGCAACATCACCTGCATCATAGACTTGATTTTGAGCTACTAACTGCGTCATACTGTTCATGTAGTTTATTGCTCCATGCGATGACAACACTAAGCCCTTTGTTTTCCGCCAAGAAATTCGCAAGGGCTTTTTTATTGCCTGAATTATGCATTGTGGTTTCCTAATAGCTTTGAAAGCTTGGTTAATCCTTTTGGTGTCACTCTCACCTGCTCTGTGATCTTTTCTGAGCCATCAGGACGAGTAATCACTTCGGTTTTATGTTCCAGATAATCTGCCTGTAGCTTATCGCTATAACCATGCCATGCGGCATTACCAGGGCGTTTGTAAATCCAGCCATTTAACTGGAGCCATTTGATTAGGTCACTTTGACGCATTTGTAAGTTATTTGCTGTGTCACGCAGGCAAAAGCTCCCATCCGCTTTAGCAATACGATCAAAGGCCTTAACAGTTGGCTGCATCACTTCTACTTGCTGTTCAAGCTCAATGACTTTTTCGGAATACGTGAGTAAGGCACTCCGTAAAGCATGCGGATCAGCAAAAAGCTTTGCAGGGTCTATCGGTTGAATTTGCCCTGTAGCTACAGCATCGAAAGTACGAATAACCTTTAAATTAAATGCCGCACTAATCCACATTGCATATGAATAAACCAATTCTTTTACTACATACGTCCCCTGCTCTAATCCACCACGAACTACACTAATTGGTTGATTTTGTTCCGATAGCGGATTTCCGCTATCGATCAATTCCTGTACAAGGTCTTGAGTCTGTCTATTTTCTAGAAAATATCGAGGTTGGTTTTTCTGCTCCCCGCCACTTGCGTGATGTAAATCATTTAGACAGAAACGACCTTGTGCATCGTTCCTAATTTTTATTCCATCAACTGCTATTGTGATAGGTCTTAATTTCATATTCATATTTTGAACTCTTTAGTTTGGTTAACCATTAACTCAACTGCTTTATTGATTAGATAATTCATTGAGCGTTCTTCTTGCTGAGATTTTTCTTTCAGCTTTTTATGTAATTCACCTTTTAGGCGAAACTTTACATACATAAATTCTTTTGGTTTCATACTTTCTCCACTATCCCCATTTTGGGGTGTTAAATTAATGTACCCATTTTGGGGTTATTGGTCAATCCCCAAAATGGGGTTAACATAAATTTTATTTTTAAAGCCTTTTGCTATGACTGAAGATGACAACAAAGTTGTGACCATGAAAGTACGTGTAACTCCTGAATTTAGAGAGAAACTTGTTACAACGGCAAAGGGAAATAACCGTTCCATGAATGCAGAGATTGTTGATAGGCTCGAAAAAAGTTTTGAAAATAACCAGTCTAGTTATATCGAAGCTTTTACAGCTTCGGGTGTAAAAATCCTTAGCCATGTCATGACATCGCTTAAAGAAAGTGGATTGAGCGATGATCAGATCAAAGAAATTTTTAGTGGCTTCAAACTTAATAAAAATGAATGAAACTGAATCAGCTCCATTTTTGGATAAATAATTTGAGTCCATAAAAAGCCTCATCGTGTTATTTCGATGAGGCTAGTATGGAATTGTTTTTAAATGCTTTGAAGGATATGAAATAGAACTTTAGCTTCCGAAACAGTCAATCTCCAAAATTTTCCGGAAAGTTTTCTATCATTATTTTTCCATTTTTCTAACATCTTCATAAGCTAAATAACTTAAAGCATCAGTAATACTCAGATTGGTAACATTATCAGCCCCATCAAACACAGTTTCTTCTAATATCCTTTTTCTAATAGGCTCTACACTCTTTCTTAAAGTATCCTCACCATACTCTCCTTTTTGATATAAAACTGAACAGATTACCGCATTCGTTATCTTAATATTTTCTGCAAGTTCAAGAATTTTTAAATCCATATATGGTAATAATTTGTATGATGCCCAATTCAACAAATCCTTCTTTGATAAAGACTTATTTATATCATTAAATCCAAGCTTCCCCCTAATAACAACCAATATTTTTTTAAATTCTTCTAAAATAACGTGATCAGGATAATAAGGATTTATTGTAATTGGATAATCATATTGACTGACATTGAATCCAAAATGAGAATTCAATAGATCTATTATTGGGTAAGTTGGTTTATCATCTCCTAAAGACTTTAATTTTACTCCGCTATGTTTAAGCATTCTTTGTATACTTTGAAACTCATCTTCATATAATTCATTAACGGGTAAATGCTTACTCATAAAACTGTAATGATCTGAACTAGATATTTCTATATTTATTTTTTCATTATTAGACTTTGTATAATCAACAAAAAGATCTAAACTTAATGGATTAGTTAAATGAGATGATATAGCTAGAGACATTACTTCTTGTTCTTCTACATCTGTTAATTTATCTGAACCAATAAAAAAAGATAAGCCATCTTCTAACAAGATATGTAATAAGAATCTAGATTGTATTAGGAAAAACCACTCAAAAGCAGATAATTTGTCCATGTCAGCATACTTAGTTATGTCGAATATAGGTGGTAAATTATCTGTAGTCTTTATCAGCTTTCTCAAAATTGCCCAGCTCAAGGTTTAGTGTAAATTTAAACTATACCTCAACTTGGGGGTGTTGTGGGGTATGAGAGAAAAGAAAAATTACCATCCTAGTCTTTTGAATGTACTAAATTTATAAGTCCACTTAACAACATCTAAGGAAAGAAGATGGCTCTTATAAACTGTATAGAATGCGGAAAGAAATTTAGTAATCTAGCTGTTGCCTGTCCTAAATGTGCAGCTCCAACAACCTACTCAACTAGTGTTTTGGATTTAAATGATGGTGATGCTGGACAACCACAAAATGAAATTTCTAAACTAAAAAGTAAGCACTCAGCTTTTGATTTATTAGAAGCTGATACTTGTAACAGGATAATGGACTATTACTGGAGTTTGCATCGTGAGATTGAACGGTTAGGGGGAAAACTTCCTGAATACCCCAAGTTTGATGAAGAAGAAATTACAAGGGCTGTAATTTCTAGAATCGTACACTTTAAAAGAATGTTTCTAACTATTAGTCCTGTCGATGGAAAACCTCATATCCAGTTTGTTCCTAGTAACTCTTGGATTATCAACAATGACAATATTGCAAAAATTATTGGTGATTGTGAGGGACCAAAGAAAAACCTTTTACCTGATATTATTCAGGCAGCTGTGAGTCGATTGGCTAAGTAACGTACTTATCTTAAAAAAAGCACCTTAAGGTGCTTTTTTATAATTCTTCACTTCAAATTAGTCTTTTAATAATCTATTTTTTATTTCTTTTATTTCCTCTAGAATACTGCGGCTTAACTCTCTAAATTCGTGCAAATCAAATGCGATACTTTCATTTTTAGTAGAATTAAAATAAGAAATCCAATCATTAATAGATTCGACTGGTATTTCACTTGATTTAACATCGAGTATATCAGAAGAAATTAAGGTGGCTGCCGTTGATAGCCTTTGTTTCAATATATTAAGTTGATGCTTATACAGTTCAAAACCATTTAAATCAGATTCACAATATACATATTTAAATCGACTAACAACAAAATCATTGTAATATTTTAAAGCAGAGCTTCTATTTTTAACCATAATTTCAATACAATTTAAATTAATCTCATAATTACTCTGTATGATTTCTGTTAAATAATTATTGCTAAAAAAAATACCTCTATACTCTGAATTACCAAGATAAAAATTATGATAATTCCTATTTCTTGAAAATTTAAAAACCTTATAATCCCAACTAACTTTCACATAATTATATAGCACGACGAAGCCATCTTCAATATTAACCAAATTTTCTTCTAAATCAGTTAACACCTTATACTTTTCACGATCTCTAAATTCGACTTTCCAATTACTAAATACCCATATTGCAACAATTGGTGCAATAAGGTAAGTTGCCCAAATAAATATATTAATTATATTAGCCGTGCTATCTTCATCCCACTTCCCTCCAGTAAAAGTATAAAATGAAAAGCCAATCAGACAGATAGAAATATAAACACACAACATCATTAAAATCATTTTATATTTATTTATACTATCTTGATCTTTACTTTTAAAATATTCTTTTAATTTTAAATCTATCTCTTTTGCAATATCCATATTTTTTCTAATTTTAACCCAAACTATTAAGAAAAATAAAATCCAAAGCTTATAAAAAGTATTAGCTTCAATTAAAATTTTAAAAAATATTTTTGATATATAAAAAATTATCAGTACCGAATAGCCTCCCACCAGCAAAAAAAGCCCTAAAACCATTATAAGAATAAATACATTAACGACAAAACCAACAATGTGTTTAATGCAATTACTTTTATCTAAAGCCAGTAATTTATATATATATTTCATAAAAATAATTATTTGCGCTTACATAAAAAATTAGCTAGATCGCTTTTACTTGAGCCTTGCACCAACTCAAACCATTTAGTTGGATTTGGTTTGATCGCTTTAACCGAAGTTTCGCTTCCACCGATTTCCCGCATTTTCATAGTAGAGCAATTTGTTTCAGTCTTAGTGTAGTAAGTGTCATATACACCTACACGCTTATGAATCGCAGTAATGACATTTCCATTCCGCTTAAACTCAAGCAAATAGTATTTTCCTTTGTCACCACTAACACTTCTTGGAATTAAGGTTTCTGCAACTGCTGAACCTGATATGAATGCAATGATGAATAACACGATTATTTTTTTCATGAGAATCTCAAAATCTACTAAGTGATCTGTATCAGCTGAAAACTATAAATAAAATGAAAAGAACAACAAAACAAATGATCACTAGATTGACAGCGCTGAAGCTTGTTTTCTCTTGTGATGATTGCTGACTTCCCGTGTTAGCGGCTTTCTTATTCCTTGGTGTATAACTTGAATAAGACAAACCACTGCCCGGTATACCAACTGTAGTTTTAGTTCCCTTCTTCCCCACGTTAACTCGTGTGCCATTCTTACCCACTGAAACACTACTAATGCCTTTTTTAGTAATGTTCAATTTAACCCCAGGCATGATCTTGACGCTTTTTCTGAAATTAAAACCCATAACCTCACCTAACAGCTACAAATTTTCTAGAATCACTAATGGATTCATATCCTTGAATATTAGTTACAAAAGTTAACACTTTATGATTGATAAATCCAGACTTTAAGCAGAATATTCTGTCTAGTGTAGTGTTATTGCTATGTTGATTTACCGATCTTCAATTAATCTGCGTAAATCAAAAACAGTCAGAACTCCATAAATTGCAAACAGTACTAAAAAATTAACAATCAAAAATAACGCCCCACATACATATAAAGCTACGTATGAGTCCATATGGAATACCCGAACAAAAGCATCAATGACTCCTTGATAAAATAGAATAAACAAAATGGCTATACCAGAGATAAAAACCAAACTTGAAATTGAGTTTGTTTTCTCAGCTCTATATTTCTTTTCTTCAATTTTTATAAGCTCTATTTTTCCTGAACTGTCATACTCTTTCACAATCGATTCATCCCAGAACGCAACAATTGGAACAATCACTTCAAAGTTACGAAACTTCTTATGGCGATAGTAGTACTCAACAAGCTCATAATCTACAAGACGGCTTCCACACACGATTTGGGCCAAACTGTTTCTTATCACTCTTTTTTCTTGCTCATCTAGATCATTATTATTTTCTAGCTTTTTGACCTCTTCAAAGAAAGTTAATCGACGCTTTAAACGCTCTTCTGCTTTTATAAACTTATCTTTGCGATTGAGATAAAGTTCAAAGGCCTTCCACAAATGTTCTATCAATTTTTCCCCCATTCACTTAAAAATTATTGATTATTGCTAAATAGCTGATTTGTCAACCAACTTTTATTGCTAAATTTAAATTTTGTCAACTAAATAAGAAAATAGAATGCTCTACCCGTGTTTATGCTGCGGCTACTTAACCAGAGACGAACCAACTAATAAAAATTGTGGTGATGCCAATGATTTTATTTATATTTCTTAATCGCGTAACTTATCTTGCTGAATAAATAGTTTCAGGAAAATACCTGTGTAGATGGCAACTGAAAGGCACCACAAGATGAGATAAAGATTATGATCAAACTTAACCGTATTAATAATAAGTTGGTTTAGAGGGTCACTATCGGTCATGAGTGCACTTAAAAACAAGAATACATAAGTGAAAAAACCAATTCTCAGAACATATGTAATATTCTTCACAAAATACATTATGGTTCCAAGAATAGCGCTTATGATACCGAAGAACCATAAGAGTACGCTTTCATCTTCATTTGATCCTTCCATTTCCCTCAAGTAAACAAACTCACCACCGCCATACGGTACGTAAGTGACAAAACCTTTTGTAAGAGACTCAAAGCAAATAGCCAGAATGCCTGAAATAACTAGAATAAGTGCCAAATAATGTTTTAATGTTAAATTTTTCATAGTCCTGAGTAGCCTTATCAGGTGTCCAATATTTATGTAATGTTTGTGGAATGGCAGTATAAGCAGATAAAAGAATAAAAATACAGGTGCTAATGATCAATGAAACCACTGAGCGCCTGCAGTGATAAATTACTTTTTTAAGAACAGCTCACGCTCTGCAGCACGGCGGCGAACAAGCCCACGTAATACTTTCCCACCACCTCTGTTCCACTTTGGGAACTGATAAGCAGCACCCATAAAATCACCAGCATTCAATTTTTTCAACAAAGTTGAATCCTTAAATGCTTGCTCCCCAATGTTGTAAGTTAGACTAACCAATGCATCAAACTGATTTTGATTGACCACAACTTTTACAGCTTGGTTTATAACAGCTTCAAAGCGCCTCAAATCATGTTGAAAAAAGGACATTGCCTGCGCTTTGGTACAGCTATCACCTCTTTTCACTCTTATTCCATTTGGATAAACCGTGGTACCGTAGCCGATTGTCCACACGCCCACGCCATCATCATATGCATCGAGTCGCAGATCTTCAAAGCTGGTGATTAAGTTGATACCAACTTGGCTGGTTTTCATACCACTGGATTGGTATTCACCCAAAATTTCACTGAATCGATCAACTTGATTTTGTGTAAGCTTGCCGCCTAATAGCTTACGAGCAATATCAAAGAATGGCTTTCTGTCCATTCCACTTTCCTTTAGACAATAAAAAAACCGACCCTTAATGGTCGGTTTCAAGTAGTTTTATTCAACGATTCACTCATCCAAGCAATTTCCAAATGAGTGCTGTAATCGCAGTAATTACTCCAGCAAGGCTACCTAGAACTAAGGAAATACTTTTCCCATAGGCCATAATGATCGCAACCTTCCCTGCATCTTTTGTGCTCATTTTACCCTCTATACGAATATTGGGTTTGGTGTTAACATCATTGTTAGGCAAATTCATTAATAGTTAATACTCCTTAACTGTTAATAAAAACCTCAGTGTTGGCGCACTGGGGTTTTTGCTTTTAAAGAGATATGCCATGTATCTCCTTGATTGGTTATTAATAAAGTTACTATACGAAGTAACGTCATTTCATATAAGGCGGAAAGACTTCCGTTTGTTTTTTCAATTCATTTGCTTAATTTAGGCGGTATGCCAGTTAAAAAGCTTTTAAACTAGTTTAAGAATTACCTTTTAGATCCAATTTCATAGGTAGAAACTTATAATTAGTTAAACCTGAAACGAATCAACTTGAAAAAATCAAGAGGAAACACTTCCACTTATTATTTTGAAGCTAGTAAATTCAGTACTCAATCGACCATATCCTGATTAAGCGTTAATCAGGATTGAATAAAAAACCGCCCGAAGGCGGTCACTTAGATTTAAAAAATTAATTACTGATTTGGGCTGTCTCTATCTTTTTTCTTTTCTTGCTCTGAACTACCGAAGTAGAAACCGCAAGCTGTTGTCATTGCCCCTGCAATAAAACCCAAAGCCGTGTTTATTAAGTTGCTGTTTTCTCGTGGCATATCGACAAAGAATAGAGCGATTACCAGGACAAACATCAATGCAACCAAGGCAAAGGCCAGATAAGCCCGAGTTTGTTCACTTGTCATCAAAATCTCCTTTTAACCGTTCTTTGGTTTGCTCATATTGCTTTTTACGTAATTCGTGGATCTCTTGAGCCCGCTTATCTTCACGGCGTTTGAAGTACAACGTCGTGAAAAAAGAGATCACACCAATAAAAACCGAAAACCAAACGGCCCAATCTACACTTACTGCATAAGCTGCCACTGATGCCCCCGCTGATATATAAGATACTTTTGGCGCTGTTGCTGCGGCTGTACTTGCAGCAGCTTCAACCGCATTTGCTGCTTGCTCTTGCATTTCCTGTCTCCAGAAATGAGAAAAGCCTCCGTAAATAGGAGGCTAATTAATTAGATTAAAATCTATGTTTATGCTTCAGATGTACTTTGAGTAATCTGATTCGAATAGTTCCAGATTGTTTCCTTCCACACGTCTCTCGCTGCAACACGGATATAATATGGCGTTGTTGCTTGTAACCCTCCTATGGTGGTGGTTAGTGCTGTTCCTGTCCAAGACGGCGCTGTTGTGGTTGGATCAAAATCAGCTGTAGCACTTAACCAAACCGCATAATCTTTAAGATCCGGCACATCACTTGGCACCCAATTGATCGTGATTGAATTAGCATTAGATGCTGTATAGATATTACTCAATACAGGTGGTACTGGATTGCTAATACTCAACTCAGCAAATGTACTTAAATTAGAACCTCTTTTACTGGCCACTCGAATTGTATATGCACGTTGAACACCGTCTACCTTAGCTTCTTCAATTGAATAACTGTAATCCGTGTTAGTGGTTTCAACCTCTCGCAACTTCACACCATTGGACCATATCTGAACAATATAACTATTTGCCCCAGCAGTACTCTGCCATTGGACTTTAAAAGAAGTACCCACAAATGGTGATTGAAGCGATAGGCCAATCACACCAGATGGCCGCCCACCGTTTAACGTGTAGCTATAAGCAGTGACTTCATCCAGCGTTTGTTCTTTCTGTTCAAGTCCATTAAAGCTGGTGTACTTCAAATAGATCTGTTTCCCAATAAGATTGGTATTAAAGCTATATTCAAAGATTGCCCTGTCCAGACGTATAAAGCTTTCCCCTGCGTTGTGATTTTGAGCATCATTAAAACGGCCACGCAATACATCACTTAATGTATACAGTCCAGATCCATTCAAAGTGGCTTCTTGATAGTTAAAGTATTCATCGCCCACTTTGCATATTGTTTGATCTGTTTGAGCATCAAGCAAGGTGCCACTGAATAACTGACTGGCTGTATTTAACTGAATCTGCATGGATGTGGCATTATTGGTTATTGGTGCAACCAACTGACCGTATCGAGCTGAACCATACACTGTTCCAATGAGTTCATAAGTGGTGTTATCAAGACTGGCCCATACATTGCAGCCACCCCAATTTAAGCCACCAGACACCGCCATCCATACTTCATTCTTACCATCAGTCATATCTAGTGGCGGTTCAAATATAGCCGGTGCATTTACATTACCTGGCTCTTCATTACCGCCTTGATAACCATTGGATGCCTGCAGATCATATTCAATTGCAGATCTGGAACCCTCTGCCACTTCCTCTGCAGTAATGGTTAACATCCCATCATCATCTTCTTCCACCCGAGTGATACGAACCGCAAACTGATCTAGACCTAATGAAACATCCGTGATAGTCACAATATCCATCGGCTCAAGCAGGCAGTACTTCCACCCCAGTTGAAACTCGTATTCATTACGAACATACAGCAAGCGTTGCAACCGTAGTTGAGCCACGTGTCTGGCAATCTTAGGCTCACAAAAAAACGTTAGCTTTTGTGGCTCTTCCGATCGCAAACCAAACATTTCAATATTGGCCTGATCTTTAGCTTCGACCGTTTCCGTGTTGTACTGGTTGTATCGATTGATGTACTCAATCTGGACGTGATTATAGGCATCTGTGTCACGACTACGGCGAACCTTGACGGGTTCATCTTCACCAAGAAAATCATCGTCTGTTAAATGGTAAACCGGCGTAAGATCTGGCGTGAATGTTACGCCGTGTCCAGTCAATGCGGCATCACCAAACGATTTGATTTTTAACCCATCAGGATTTGGTACCACAGCACAATTTACAGACTCAACGATCTCATTAATAATCTCATGCGCTTCTCGTTGCTCTGTAAATGCGGGTGAAATTAAAAGATTGGCTGCTCGGCAATAGGTCCTAAACTCATTCAAATTTGCGATATTTAAGCTTGGTGCAGCACCATAGCGCGGATTACTGATTAAATCCTCTATCACATCTGCTGGATTGGCATCATGAATAGCTGAAGATAGTGTAATTGTGCTAATCACTTCAAAATTATGATTTGACAGACTGGCACTACCACCCAAGTCATAGTTTGCTGCTGCCACATAACCAAGAAACGGATAATTCAAAGCCTGATTAGGATGAGCACTCGATATATACCCCCACATCGGATTGTTATTTCCATCAAATAACTCGAAACCGAGCTGATCTATAGGCTGTAAAGTTATCCCCTCGTCTTGCTTAGCTACAAGCTGATCTTTATCCACCCATATCATGCCAATATCTTGAATCTGATTTTCACACAGACCAAGCATCAATGAAGCACTATATGTATAGGTAGTATTCTTGGTTTTAGTCTTGCCGCCTTTACCACCAGATTTTGTCGTTGTGGTACGGGCGATTGCTTTAAAATCGCCATACCAGAACATATTCGCGGCCACACGAGTTTTTCCATAAACTAATGGCTGACACAGCCCATAAGCTGATTGTTGGATCCGCATTGAATTAATACGGGTATCTGACATGCTGATTGTGGTACTACCAAACACTCCACTCATTCTTTCAGCCTCTTCATACGAAAAAAGCCCGCACAACGGCGGGCTAAACTTCCTTTTGTGCCATCTTGGAGGATGACGCCTAAATGAATATAGGAGTGGATAATAGTGGGCCACTCCACAACAATTGCACCATGACTGATGCATTTGCCAAAATGATATAATACTAGATCACCCAGTTGAGGTTCTTCCACTTCATAACACACGCTTAAAACATGCTCTAAATAACGCTGTCCCATCTGATGCATGTGCCAATCTGGTGGGTAAGGGCGAGGATCTAAGTGATCCATCAGCCCTACTTTCTCATAAACCTCACAAATCAAAGTACCGCAATCAACACCAATACCTTTGACGCGGCCCTGATGATGATATGGCGTGCCGAGCCAGGTCATCGCTTCTTGAATGACTTTTTCCAATATCATTGATTAGCTTCCAAATATCCAATGATTGGATCTTCATCAATACCGCAGACAACCTCATACTCAGACTCTCCATCCGTGATGATGCATCTTTTTTGAAGTCGCCCTCCGACAGTAAACGGAAACTCATAAATCACTCTGAAATCTTCATAATTCATAACACATTACCTTTTACGAGATAAGAGATTGTCATAGAAGCACCTGTTTGATTTGCAATGTAAATATTCCCATCGGTGTGAGTAGAGAGAATTAGATTACCAGCAGTGCCGTTCGAACCATCTAATGGTCCTGTTGTTACAGAGAAATTCGTGTGCCCACTTATTTTCTGTGTATTTGCGCTCGTACCTACTCTAAACCATGCCTTTCCTGAGATAGATGTGCATGATCGGGATTAAATAGCTTGTGTTCAGGATTAAGGAAAATAGTCTTGATCCACCGCCATAATTCTGGTGCCGGTGCAAAGTTTGGTGTGTCTTGGGCAAAGATCCAGTCAGGTGGATATGGCCGTTGCTAAATTACAAAGCCAACCTCATTCATAAATTTCACACCACCAAGTGGCAGCTCATCTGTTAAATGTATACTTATAATATTTTTAATTTTTTATCTACCAAATAGACAAATGCCAAAATAAAGGCTGCAAGTAAAAAAATAATAAACTTAGTGTGTAATGGTATTTGTGAGTTAATTCCCATTAGATATACATATCCAACATAAACCACAATATATTGTTTATAATTTAGCGGTCTATTTCGATTAAATAGACGCATGCCTATAGCCACCAATGAAACAACTATCGGCATAATTAACAACCCGAAATAATAGAAAATATCCAACTCAAAACCCCCAATAATTAAATATTTGCAACTCAATCTTTAATAAAAACAATCATTTTTTTAATGATAACTAAATACAACAAACGTATAGTTAAAAGTAAATACTTTAGATAAAAATTCTAATTATTCAATGTACTAATTGAAATTCTTTTTAATGTTACCACAAATTCTAATTTAAATCTTTTAGCCTTAGGCAACGGCGTATTTCTTGGCTTTGTTTTGTGTTCTCGTTTTCTAGTGAGCTCGAAATATTTCGCTGTATCCATAATCTCACCCATTAAAAAACCCTCCGAAGAGGGTCTATCTATTCTTTATTTAAAAAGTCTCTTGTCCAAGTGAGAGTCTCTAGAGCTTCTGTATGGGATTGAGGATAATTCTTTATCTCTTTATAACGCTCACCAAGCTCTTTTAGGAACTCTTCTTTAAATCCAGGGTTATGCTTATCTAGAGCTTTTGCGAAACTTGCTGAGATTGATGCAATGATTAAATGTGTTTGGTTTATAGAATTATCTTTAGTCATATCAATTCCTTTTAATAAGAATAAAATTTGATTATGACTAATTTATATCAAACATCAATACAATAACCACGGAAAACTTAAAAGAATGCTCACCACTCCATGATCTTTTATGAATTTGGTGTACTAATTCGAATATATCAATCTAAAAGCTATTTTTTATCCATATTACTCATTAAAGTTTTATAAAGATGATGCTTATCCTTAGATCTAGCCTCTTTTAAGACTGATTTAATTTCTTCATCAGTCCATTTGTTACCTCTTCTAACATAATTTAGAAAAATTGATATAGAGACAAATGGGTGGTCATTTTCTCTCAAATATGGTTTTCCTAAAGATTTAGTTACTTTTGCCATTGCTACAATCAAAAAATTAAAATATACATTAAAATTATACACTTATAATTAGAAAATAAAATATACTTCTTAAGTCTTACTAAAATAAAAAGCCCCGCCAGTAACATGTATGTCAGCAGGGCTTTTATACGCCGTAATCCGTTCGGCGATTGCTTCTACAAAAAATATTAAGAGGAAATTATCACCTGCATTTTCCAGGGCCATAAGAACAGCTCATGTCTTCTGGAGTAAAATTATTCTCCTCCATAAATTCTTTTTCATGTTCGATATAGCTATCTAAATCCATAAACCCTTTTGTTTCATAATCCACAAAAAACATAGGTTTGCCCTTCAAGTCATTTCTTTTAATAAGTAAGGTAAGTTTATTCGAATCAAATAATGCCTTTTTAAAAAAATAATAAGATCCCGAATAGTGAAATGAATCTAACGACAATGAATGCTCCGATCGGTCCCCATCAATTTGTCTTAATGTATTTAGATTATCATTAATCATTATATAGAAGTCACATTGATACCCATTATCATATAAACCATTTGCCTGTAATTCTCTTCTACCTAGACTAGGATTACACCCTATTTTATTTAAATCATGAATATCAATCCACCCAGTTCTAACTTCAAGGTTTGTCTTAATTTTTTTATTTAGCGGGAAAACATCTGCCAATACGAACAGACGTGGAGTTAAATCATAATAAT
This sequence comes from Acinetobacter sp. Ac_5812, assembly GCF_013072695.1. Classification (GTDB taxonomy): domain Bacteria; phylum Pseudomonadota; class Gammaproteobacteria; order Pseudomonadales; family Moraxellaceae; genus Acinetobacter. Next base: position 381,110 of record NZ_LXUK01000022.1, on the reverse strand, counting down.
AATCAATATTTTTATTCTTTTTTACTAACTTCCATTTTAATTTATCTAATCTTTTTAATTCCTGCTTCTGCAATTCCTCTTGATTTATTTGGTGTACTCGATAGGCGTATATCCCTCCTAAACATAGGATAATTACAGATATCACTAAAATTTTTATTCCTGTTTTCAACTCACCTACCCCACATCTGAATTTTTTGCAATACTCGTTTTTTAAAATATAAAGCTTTTATCTTCAGGATAAATCCCTTCTAACTGAAGACCCTCAACATCATATTCAATTTTTTTAAGGTGATTGTTACCATCTTTAAATCTCAAAGTCATTTTTTTTGAATCTAATATTTTTCTTATTAGTTTATCTACATTGTCTGTATCAACCCTATTGATATAAAAGGAATTTTCATTAGGTGGATAGCTAACAGAAGACCAGTTTAGCTTTAGCTCAAATACCTGTTTATCATCCAAAACAAGATAAACAGGTGAATTTACTTCTGCTATGTCAGCAATAAAACCAATATCCATGAGTGAACCTTCAAATTCAATTTCATATTTATAGAAATTGTAAGGTTCACCATCATCACCTTTTAAAAAATATTTCCCTTTAGGTGCCACACGCGTTATCCAATAATAACCACCTAAATACTCATTTTTAGTGAAATGGAATTTAGGGTTATTTTTTGCTTTAAGCAATTCTTCTTCATAAATTTGTCTAGCTGAAGGTTCCTTTTTCAATATTCTGTCAACTATTCCTTTTGCATCAAACCCTAATTTCTCACCTATAACTTTGGGTTCAACCAGAATAAATAGAAAGAAAATTATGGATACTAAAATTATCCCCGAAATAACTACTTTTGATTTCTTCTTCAAGCTAATCATGCCATTACTTTTAGTGATTAAGTCATCTTTATAGATTGCAAAAAAGCCCGCATAATGCGAGCTTTCAATAAACCACTAATGTGGTATGTAATCAATCTTAGTGGATTACACCCTTTATTTAGTCCAAATAACCAACAATGTGGTATAAGGATTTAGTAAATTAACTATAACTTCATCCACTATAGCAGAAATATGCCATATCACGTCTAGACAGTCAATCAGTCAGTTTGAATTACCCCCTCAAGGTATAGAAATACTATAAATCTCTCAATTATGTTTTGTGCTTCAATCATTTCAAAGCTATTTTTTTCCCTGAGAGTCAGACATAAGCTTCTTGAGATTGTGGACTTTAGAATTGTGACTTTGTCTAATAATTCAGGAAATGATTCCATTACAACTTTATCAATTTTTGCATTTGTGGTTCCTTTTATCAAAACCACCCTATAATCTAACATTTTCTAACCCTGTCTTAGTCTCTTATCATGACCGGCTAAGTAAAATCGTGCGCAGTTGACCATTATAGCTGCTTGTGCTTTTGATTGGTTGGTTTCTTGTGCAACCTTTCCTAATCCTTTATTTTCCACTTTATTTTTTATTAAACAAATCAAGGCGAACTTGGTAGTGAAATCGGTCCTATCTGAATTCAACAAACTTCGTATTAAAGCCTGCACTTGATCCGCTTCATAATCATCAATATCACAACGAATAAAAGATTTACTCTTAGGCATCTCCTTTCCTGCTTCTCGCAGCAACCAGTAAATTTGATTGATATGCAAACCATCTGGTAAATCCCCACCTTTCATGCGCACAGTTTCACACCAAGCACCGAACTGCTCTAACCATCCGTCAATTGTGTACTTTGACCAGTCCATAGTTTTGTTTATGGTGGTTGCATTCATCTGTTCATACCTCTGTAATATCAATGCCGTGAACCGTTTTCATTAAGTGTTTTTTAGTTCTGTAACTCGCTAACTTTCTCGTTGCTGCCGACTTCACATCCTCAACCATGTATTTATGCGCTAAGTAATATGTGAAATCAGCAAAGTATCTAACTGCTGGCTTTGCTCGTTTTTCCCCTTCAAGTTTGGTCTTGGGTGCCAGTTCAAATTTAGTGTGATGTTCTAACCTAGTAATCTCCCCACGTTGCTGTATAGCCTTGAGCTCTATGTACCGCTTATATTCTTTTTTGCTATCAAAGGTCATGCCATCAAACTCAACCTTCTGTGCGTTGAACTTGTTACGTTTAGCAGCCTTAGGCCTATCATTTTGCTTTAAGATTTCACGTCGGTATTGATCGATGCTCATTGAGGTCATTCTTATAAACATCCAAAACATTCAAGCCGATTAATGACTGTGGTCATTTAGACTCCTTCTCATGAACTTCAGCTTTAACAGCTTTTGCCTTCGAATAGTCGTCAAGAGCACATTTTGTTGGTCCTAGCCCTAGAATCACAATCATCCATGATTGATGCTTCCATGCATTCCATCTTTCTTTAATACTTTTCATTTGAACCAACCTTGAGCGCTTGCTCGATTGTTTTATCTAATTGAAGTAGCTCGTTGTAATCAGTGTTTGACAGTCCACTACGATTGTATTTTCCTCGTAATTTGTCACGACGAGCAACTACTTTTGCTAAATCCTTTTTTCGAGCTTCTGTGAGCTTCATGCCGCCCCCTTTTGTTCAAATCCAACTTGGGTTAAATACTCAGCCCACTTTTGGATATTCTTCGGATCTTTGAGCATTGGTTCCAAACGTTTCGCCAACTGCTCATAGCTTTCGTTGCCTACTGAGTATTTAGCGAAGTCAGGTAGTCGAGATAACTTGCTTGCAAAGAATCTGATCTGTTTGTCGCTCAATCCGTTTGATGCACTCAGCGGGACTCGAACCCGAGCCCCTGTTTTCGGAAGATTCGCCTGATCCCGCGTCTCATATTTCGTTTTCGCATTCAGCAACCAGTCTGCAAAGTGATAGACCAAGAGATCATCACAAACATTCTTCGACTCGTTGAATCTTTCGAAAGCATTTCGCTCTCGTTCAAACCAACTGGCTTGAATCAACTCATCCGGATTCTGGTCAGGATTTGCTTGAGCAATTTCATCACTCAATTTTTTTAAACAGAGCCAGTGTTTTTTATTTTTAGATTCTAATGAGAGATTCATTGGGAGGTTCTGTGTCCCAATATTGGTACTGGTTGCAGTACCGTTTTTGGTACTACTGGCAGTTCCCTTATTGGTACTAGTACCGTTTTTGGAACCAGTACCTAAATTGGTACCCGTTCCGTTTTTGGAACTAGTTCCATTTTTGGTACTGGTTGGATCTTCATCTTCTCGGCCAACAATACCAATCAGTTGATAGATTTTCACTCCGTTACCCGTCGTTTTACCTGTAAATTTTATGAATGCAGCTTCTTCTAGTTCATCCAGAACTTTGATGATCGTTTTACGGTTGAGTACCGTATCTTTTTCCAAACGTTTTAGGCTCGGATAGCATTTGTGTTCATCACCTGCACGATCGGCTAAGGCAAGTAAGACTAGTCTTTGGCTTGATGTTTTAACCGCGGCCTTAAATGCCCAAATGGTTGCATCTAAACTCATGATTCACCAACCTTAGGTCGAATGTAGCCTTGAAGACATTCTTGAAGGTGTTAAGCCGCTATTGCAAAAATACGGTGCGACTCTTGTGGTTAGCGATGAAGTACAAGAGATCGGCCCTGTGGTCGTGATTACCGCCAAAGCAGTCTTTACCGATGCCGAAGGTAAACAAACCATGACTACCGCACATGCTGGTGTGGAGATCAATAAAAAAGGAATGGATGTGGCCCAGACTTTTGGTTCATCCAGTTCCTATGCACGTAAATACGCATTGAATGGCCTATTCCTGATTGATGATACCCAAGATGCCGATACTGATGCTTACCACCAACAAACCAATACGCAGACTCGGAACAATCAACAGAATGCCCCTGCTCAGTATCAGCAACGTAACCAGAACCAGCAACCTGCACAACAACGTCAGCAGCAAAACCAAACCGCACCACCCAATGCGGCACAGCAACTGACCAATGATTTTCAGCAAGCATTAAACGCAATTCATCACACCGATAAAGAAGCAGATCTAGGCGTGATCTATAAGCAGTTTAAAGGCACTCGCTATGAAGCTCAGATTGTGCAGGCATGTAAAGCAAAAAAGGACATGGAGGGTTGGAGTGCGTAAAAACCTACATCTTTAAGTATGTGGCCAAGCTTCATGGCAAAGGCAGCTTACGAGGACGTGTAGAGGCTACGACAGCTCTCCAAGCAAAGCAGCAGATATTGCAAGGCAATGAATTGATCAAGGATGTCTCAGTATCGCTATTAACCAATCAAAAGGCTGCGCGCATGCAGTCTTTTGAAAAAATAAATAGCTAATTAAGGTGAAATATTTATGTCTTGCTTAATTCGAGTATCTGAATTCATTAAGCGCGTGTATGGAGACGCTGAAAATGGCGCCACTCCTCCCACTCCCCAAACCATCACCCGTAAATGCCGCATCGGTAAATTGCCTGCTGAATTACATGGCGCAGAAGATGGCAAACGAGGTACCTGGTACATCAACTGGGAAGCTTATGAAAAGCAAACTGGCGATGAGTTAGTAAATAAAGTACTGCAAGGTTAAAAATGTCACGTTCTAGAAATGCAGGCAACAAAGACTTGCCTGCGAATCTCTATAGGGATAATGGTAAATCTTGGCGATATCGCCATCCTGAAACTGGTAAATTTCATTCTATGGGGAGTAACAAGGCAATTGCAGTTCAAGCTGCACGTAAACTTAACTCACTACTGATTCAGGAAGAAGATTATGTTTCTAGCGTAACTGGCAAAGCAGTCTCATTTAAAGATTTTTGCGAACAGTTCCTTGAAGAAAAGAGACGTAAAGATGGTCGCCCTATATCGGACAACACAAAGAAGAATTATCAAATTCAGTTGAACCGAATTTTCAAAGTTTGGGGTAATAAATCTTTAGACTCCATTACTTTAAAAATGGTAAATGATCAATTAGATGAGCTGACACCATCAAACCGTAAGGCGCTTCGAAGCTTGCTTTGTAATATTTTTGATGTAGCGATGAGTAAAGGGATCTGCCCTGATAACCCTGCCCGCATTACTTTGACAAAGCATGTCCAGAGACAACGTAAGCGCCATACAATTGCGGGACTACAACAGATTAGAGCTCATTCTCCATTGTGGCTCCAGAACGCAATTGACCTATCTCTTTTAACCACTCAAAGACGAACGGATATTGTGGCTCTACGTTGGACTGATATTTATGATGGATATATTCATATTGCGCAACAGAAAACCACCACCGATTCATTCGATGAATTTGAGGTGATGGAAGGTGCTGGATATGTTCGAATTAAAATTGATGCAGAACTGCAAAAGGTTTTAGATCGATGCAAATCAGCTAAAGTTGTTACTCCGTTTGTAATTTATCAAATCCCCAAGCGTAAAACTAAGAATGCGAATAAAGAGCACTGGACTCAAATTCTTCCTCAATATTTATCCGAGGAATTTTTGAAGATCGTTAAACTCTCTAAGGCATATCCAGATCTAAAAGGTAGGCAGATTCCGACTTTTCATGAAATACGAGCATTGGCTATTTTTCTGCATAAAAAAGCAGGTCGAAGTGCTCAAGCTTTAGCTGGCCATAGCTCATTAAAAATGACAGAACATTATGAAGCAGGACATGAAATTGTTTGGAATGACGTAGATGTGGGGATTGCCCTGCCATTTGCTTAAATGACAGAAAATCTTTTCACAAATGGGTTTTATAAGTTATTGTTTTCTATGATTTCTATAAGTCCCATTTTTACGTAAAAAAACACTGATTTTTATAGCTATAATCAATATAAATCAATGTTTTAATTTGATTTTACTTCATTACATTTTGATAGTTAGGATAGTAAAAATCCATCTTCCAGCGAGTTTGCGGCGGTGGAAAACTACCCAGCATCAATAGCTTCGCACTGGAAGGTAAAAACGGTTGTAATGGATGTGTTTCTATTTCTATATCAGTCATTTATATAAAGAGCCAAATTTTAAATTGAGAGAGAAACCTTTTAAGCTTGTTATAGTAAATTACATTGTTTATGAATAATCAACTGCTTAGCCACACTTTCTCTTTTATCATAATTATTTTCGCTCAAGTCATTCACTAATTGATTGATTTTATTTTCTATCTCATTTTGTTGTTTACCAAGCAAAAAACCAGCATATACATCGTTGTTGATTTTATAGTGTGTATTCAGATCAATTAAAAATTGATCAACTTTTTTATCTTTTTTTAATTCTTTAATTGTAAATTTAGAAATTTCAAATCCGTGAGCCATAGCTATTACACCTAACCTTTTTGCATTATCATAATTTTTTGCAATATTATTTAATTCTGAACAACTAAAAGCTAATTTTATTAATTCTGATTTCATTAAAAACTCATCTTTAGTAAACTCTTCTTTACCATAACTCGACTGATGAACCATAAATAGAATTAATATCATTAAAGTTAGGAGTTTTGCATTCATCTAATTTGTCCTAAAAAAACTATAATTTTAGTAAATATAACATTTTTAAAATTTAGATTATATGGAATACGTGTTTATACCTAGATAATATTTCCACAGATATTTTTTCCTAGGCTAATTTAATAATATCTTTCTATTTATTTTTTGAATATACACTGAAGTAATCTAAGTCACCTTCATTTGTCAAGTATTTTCTAATTAGTTAAATGAACCTTAAAAACCTTTATTTACTAACGAGTATACCTCATAGTTTTTCTTTATACCTAATAAAATACCAATCTCTACAACTGGAATTTTATTAAATTAATGGTTTACAACAACTTCCTTTTTAAACATTAAATTGTTATTGTGTCATTTCACCTAAATAGCAAATCGAGATCGCAAATAAATTTTCTGGCTGAGTCTTGGGATCATTCTTTTGGATCCACTCGGCGCCAATGGCATTCAACTCATTAAGCTTTGACTTGGAAACTGGTGGTAGATATGTTTCTAAAGGCAGCTGAATACTAAAATTTCTGGTATTGCCATTATTACTCTTATCATTAAAGGTATAAGTAATTAAGTACCAATGATATTTCTGTTCAGACATTTTTTATTCTCAAGTTTAATTATTGAGCTAATTTTATAGCATAAAAAGTAAAGATTCCTACTCAAAATTCATCATTTTTCATATCAATAAAGGACTCACAACAGACTGCAATGGTCTTTGACACATCTAAAGATCATCACAAACCTCATCCAAGAAATTAAAAAATTACAAAAAAATTAAGTTATTAATACCTAATAAATCTAAATTTATTGTTTCTTTTCACCTAGTATCGAAAACATCAATGGTAAATTTTTGCCAAAATGCTCAATCCTGTATTTTTCATTCTCTTGAGTCATATTGCCAAAACAGTTATATGATGAGTAATCATATTCTTTGAATTCGAGAACATTTATTCCATGATTGATTAAACTTGTAAATATTTCACTCAGGCTATGATTCCAAGTGATGGCTTGATAGTTTATTTCTGCTGATTTATCTGCATAAGAACCCGTAGATGTTTCATTTATAGGGTCATTTTTGAAATAGCTATATGTTATATTCTTAATTTCATCATCAAACATCCATATGACTGGATGAAATTCAACAATCAAAAATTTACCCCCAATTTTTAAAAAATTGGATATTACGTTAGCCCATAAATCTAAATTTTCTAACCATCCTATAACACCATAACTCGTAAATACGTAATCATATTTTTTGTCTAAAATACTGGGTAGCTCATAAATATTGGAGCAAATAAAGTCTACATTTAAACCTAGTTCATCGTTAAACTCTTTTGCTTTTTTGATGGCTTCTTCTGAAAAATCTATAGCTGTAACATTAGCGCCAAGTTGAGCCAAAGACATAGAATCTTGTCCGAAATGACATTGTAAGTGAAGTATGGATTTGCCTGAAATATCCCCTAAAATACCCAATTCTACTGGGTTTAATGTATTTCTTCCTTTTAGAAAGGAAATATTGTCATAAAACTCGCTCTTGATATGCGCATTTGTTTTTAAATTCCAAGCATGCTTATTGATACTGATATAGTCACTCATCTTTTATCCTTAATTTCAAATTTTTTTTGCTATATTGACTTCGCTCATTTAGCCCCTTTTACTGCATTCTTTCTTTTAAAAACATTGCTTTTTGCGTCATAGAGGAGTGAGTTTGCCATAGGTGCCTTAGGTTTGAAAAATTTACCATCCCAACTGAATGGCTCCATACTTTGCCATATTTTTTACTTGTGCATAACCATATCGATCATCGGGAATTGTAAAGCCATGGCGTCGTATTTAGGCTTATTCCACCCTGCGACTATGTTTAAGCAGATGCAATTATCACTGAATTTGTTTTACTACTACGATTGGAGGATTCACTACACTATGTAAAGTAGCGAGGATCTAAATATTTTTAGTTTTTGCTGATCCTGCTGTACTTAAATCTCTATAAACTATGTGAAATATAACTTTTATAAGCAAAAGAAATATCCAATGAATAACTCTTTTAGGTTGGAAGAAGCCATCTAATCCTGAATATAAATTAGATTATGTGATTGACAAATATTCAGTAATTCACCTATAAATTAATATAAGTTTCATATATCTATAGATTCAGGAATAAGCACAATGGGACATCAGAATGACCTTCATCCTTTGGTTGCTCCATTAGCAGCGCTTAACTACCTACATGAAGCACATCAATACATCGACAAGAACCTGACAGTGATGCAAGTTTATAACTTAATGACAGGTCATCCCCCCTTTTGGCTACGTATCGCTTTTAAGATCAGGGATTTTTTAAGTTCGAAGTTTGGAGGTGTTCAACCGATCAAAGGCTTTGATTCGGTTAAACCAGAAAATGTTCAGATCAATGAAAAGTTGGATTTTTTTGATGTGGTGAAAATTACGGACAAGGAATTATATTTACAGTCTACAGATAAACATCTCAGTGTATTAGTCGCATTACAGCTTCAGGAACATGATGAGCTTGAGAATGAATTAACGGTCACAACCAGTGTCATCACTTATAATTTTTTCGGAAAGATTTATATGCTTCCTGTCTCTTTGGTGCATGATCTAATCGTCAAAAATTCATTAAAAAAATTAAATCAATCGCGTTAAGTGACGACCACTGAAAGCGCTTATTGGGATTTTCTTTCAGTGGCCAGATTTATACCTTATATCTTCATAGTTACGCCAAGCTGAAAACCACGCCCTGGCAATGGTGCAATGTATTTCAGTGGGGAGTTATGCGGTCTCGCTTCCTCATTCAGCAGATTTGAGCCATTCAAGAACACGTCAATATCAGAATTCTTTAATTTTAGATGCTTACTAATCTGCATATCGACCATATTGAAGGCTGGTAAAGGCTCTTCCTCCGAAACATTCTTGCCTAGATATTTAGGTTTATCATAATAAATACTTGAGAGGCGTGCAGCCCAATCCCCTTTACTCCACTCTACGCTTGCACCATAACGGCTTGTTGGCATGTTTGGTAAATAATTGCCATCATTAAACAAGCTCGTTCGATTCGGATTTAAATTCTTATTTTTTACAAAATCCGACAATGCGCCAAGCGTAAAAATGCCAAATTGCTGAGTATTGATTTTCTGCTTAAGGTCAACTTCAAAGCCTGTGATTTCTGTATCTGTTTGAGTCCAGTATTTGAGTGGTAAGCGGTTCGCCGTTTGCATTCCAGAATGAGTGAGATAGAGATAGTTTTCAAATTTCATCTTATATACAGTAGCCTCAAGATTAAAATCTTGATAATTGAATAAAGCTGTCAGCTCTGTATTTTTAGATTTTTCAGGCTCTAATTTTTGATTTCCTTGCTCATTAATCATAATAGAATAATGGTTGCCACTCGCATAAAGCTCATTCAGCTCTGGTGCACGCTCCGATACTGAATATCTAAGCTTCATACCTAGATAGTCATTCATTTTGAAATATGAACCAAAGCTATAGCTTTCTAAATCGAAATTGGTATCTTGCAACTTAGTATTCGGCGAGTTACGAGATACTTTAAAGTCACTGTCTTTGATCGAGTGATCAATGCTTTCTTGGCGATAGCCTGCATCAAAAGAGAGTCGATCCAAATCAATCTTCTCTTGAATAAAAATGGCTTGAGTTTTGGTGTTGACATTGGGAAGATAACGTAGCTTGCCCTGTCCTTCGACGCTACGGTCACTCTGGCTCAGCCCTAATAAACCATTCACGTAGCGAATAGGCTGATGTCTCAATACAATTTCGGCTTGTTTAGTATCAAAGCGGTAATCATTAGCGAGTTGCGGACCTAAATACTCACCCGAACGATTGATGAGCTGATTCGCTTTGATATCAATGCCCTTTAAAAAGGGGATATCAAAATTAAACTGACTATCTAGGCTATATTTCCTTTGATCGGTTTTTACACCAACTGGCAAACCATCCTCATAGGAGGATTGAAATGACTTATTTTCTAAAGAAAAACCTGGAACCCCATAGGCATTTTTCTTCGAATCCGCGCTCAGGCCAATATAACCATTTTCCAGAAAATAAGTACTGCCAATCGCATAATGCTGATTTTCTAAATAACTGTTGCCTAATTTTCGCTTGTAATTTGGGGTCACATCTTGATTAATCTTGTTTTCTTTAAACTTAGGTGTATCAGGCTTATATTCAGGATTAGCTGGGTTGGTATAAGTCTTACCACTCCAAACAGATGTCGGTTTATCGGTATAAAATGAAAACTGTCCATCCGCCCAATCTGGATTTTCAGTCATAAATTGATCGATATATTTTTGTGACGCGATGTTATAGATCTGCTGTATACGTGCATCCTTTTGGCACGCATCTGCCAAGGCTGAATTCACCCCACCCGTCGCAGGAAAAATTCCACTATTACATTGTTCAGCTTTGCTATTCCCCGGAATTTTATAAGATGAAATGTCTTGTTTAGAAAATAAAAAATTGGTTGAAAAGTTGCTTTGATTATTTAAATTCAGCTTAAAGCCATGTGCATCGGTACTGTTCCAGCCTTTTCGCACAGCCAGCTCTAAATTATGATCTTTCTTAGGAATTTCTTTGCTAATCAGACCATTCTCTACATTTACACTACCACCGATGGCATTTCCACCGTATCTCACACTATCCGATGACTTATTTACCTGAATAGATTGATTAAATAAAGGATCAAATGGAATGGCAATATTGCCACTGACAGCATTCATGCCATAAATCGACTGCCCGTCTTCAAGAATCTGTACACGATTCCCGCTTAAACTTCGAATCACAGGTGCGCCTGCGTTGGGACCAAAAGAACTGCTTTGTATGCCTGAAACCTGCTTAAGTGCATCCCCTAAAGTTTGATGTTGTGAATTGCGATTCCCTACAATGGTATTGTTCCCGATTGAAAGATCTGTTTCTGCTTTTAAACTGATGTTTGGCAAAATTACAGGACTGTCCTGCTCATTTGCAGATGCTTGCTGATGAATGAATAGAATGGCTATTGCCAAGGCTTTGTAACGCACATTGAACTCCTTATTTTCAATTGTTATGTTATAACATAACAATTGAGTGTTCAAACAAAACCTAAGCTTCATTTTTCATACTTAATGTGTGTGAAAAAGACATCGCTCAAATCCTTTTGAGCAATTAAGTATTTTATGATCGATTAAAGTAATTCAGAGGTAACTTTAAGTAGCGGATTCCATTAGTCTCAGGTTCAGGTAATCTGCCTGCATCCATATTAATTTGAATTGCGGGCAGAATAAGCTTTGGCATTGACAATGTTGCATCACGGCTTTGACGCATCCGTACAAAGTCCTGTTTAAGCGTTTTCATGTTGATATGAATATTATGCTGCTTTTGTGCGCAAATGCTGGTTTCATACACATACTCATCTCGACCTTCTGGCTTGTAGTCATGGCATAAGAAAACACGCGTTTGATCAGGAAGTTGATAAAGTTTTTGTACAGAATCAAATAATAGATCAGCACTTCCTTTGGGAAAATCACAGCGCGCCGTGCCATAATCTGGCATGAATAAGGTGTCGCCAACAAAAATAGCATCACCAATGATATAACTTAAGCACGCAGGGGTATGTCCTGGCGTTGGTATATTATATGCGTCTAGGTTTCCGATACTGAAGTGTTCATGGTCTTTAAACAGATAATCAAACACTTGATGCGTATTAAAATATTGAAGATCAATATGATAAATTGCACTAAAGGTATCCTGAACAATCGCAATTTTCTCACTCATGGCAATCTTGCCACCAAGCTTGGATTTCAGATATTGCGATGCGGTTAAATGATCTGCATGAACATGCGTTTCCAATATCCATTCAACTATGAGCGCTTGAGATTCAATATAAGCAATGATCTCATCTGCATGTTGTGTGGAAGTCGAAGCTGAGGCAGCATCATAATCCAAAACACTATCAATAATCGCGCAATGCTTTGTTTCAGGGTCATGTACAACATAACTAAAGGTATTGCTCTGTTCATCAAAAAAGGCTTTGACTGTTGGATGTTGCATTGCATTTCTCCTACTGTTTGGCCCAAAGACGATGGATCAACATGCCGAGTAGCATTGCGCCTATAAAATACCAAACCTCAAAATAACCCAAGCCGATCAAGGTAATTGCGGGTGCCGGGCAAATCCCTGCAATGCCCCAACCCATACCAAATAATATCGCACCCGTGATCAACTTCTTATCAATTTGATTATTGTTTGGTAAAGCAATCACCTCACCTGATAATGTTTTGGGATTGCGTAAGGCTCTTTGAAATGGGATAAATGCAACCGCAATTGCACCAATCATCACAAACATTAAACTAATATCCCAGGCGCCAAAAATATCTAGAAAGCTCAATACTTTCTCAGGATTTGACATACCTGAAATCAATAGACCCAATGCAAATACACTGCCAAAGATAAACGCAAATAGATTTTTCATTACGCGGCTCCCAAAATATGACGTACGACATACACCGTAACAAAGCCAGCGAACATAAATGTGATTGTGGCAACCATCGAACGTGGCGATAAACGGCTAATCCCGCAGATCCCATGCCCACTGGTACAACCTGAACCTAAACGAGTTCCAAAGCCCACTAACAGCCCAGCAATGATCAAAGCGAGTGGAGATGACTGCATAATAATTTCAGGCTTTACAAAAATTTGATAAATAAAGGGTGTAATAATCAGACCCAATAAAAACCAAAAAGCCGAACTACTCAAAAATGTTTTGGGCTGTAATAATTGGGCAATCAAACCACTCACACCCGCTATACGCCCATTGACGTATAAATAACCTACAGCCGCTAATCCAATTAGTGCACCACCAATCAAAGCTAAAAGAATACTAGTCATCATCCTCTCACTAATCAATATATGTTTTTATAATATATTACTTCAGATAATATTTGAATAAACTTATTCAATATTAGCGCTTAATGGCTAATTTTCATGAAATTTGGCATATATTGGTAAATATTTTTAAAAATTAAGTATTTTAATTTGAATAATAAGCATACAAAATGGTGATCAAACAGCGTTAAAGTCCTTAAATGAGCCAACGCTCCAAAGGCGGACAGTACTCTTTCTATACATCAAATCGAAAACACTATTACGTACGCTAGAGAGATTTTAGTCGATCAACCTGATCTATTTCTGCTAAAAATCTGCTTTCTCACCACTTGAAGAATTATCAACTTTAAATGCTTAATGGCCTGCATCAACAGGTTGCTACTGTGTTCGTAACGATCATGAAATTTATGATGATTGATATTCATTAATAAAAACAAGCAGCTATATTTCAAAAGATATAGCTGCTTAGTCAGTTTATGAAATAATATCGACCACAACTTTAATTGAAGCAGAGCCACTTTCTAGGTAATCATGAGCTTCAAGCGCATTTTCTAGAGTAAAAGTACGTGGATCAACAATCGGTTTGATTGTTCCTGATTCAACATACTGGGTTAATTCTCGCAAAATATCACCATGATGAGCCCGTCCTTGACCCGATAACATCGGTAATAACACAAACACACCTGAAATGGTTGCGGCACGTAAAGAAGATGGTGCTAAATTGATTTCACCAAAGGCATAACAACTTGCAATATGTCCATAGGGTTTTATCGCTGATAATGATGCGGCAAGCGTATCACCACCTACTGTGTCATAAATAATATCAAACCCCTGACCTCCAGTATATTTTTGCACATAATCTTCAACACTTTCTGCCCCATAATCAATTGCTGTCACACCCAGCCCCTCAATCATTTTCTGACGCTTTGCTGAACCAGTCGCATAGACATGTGCACCTTTCGCTTTCGCAAGTTGGGCAACCATATGACCAACACCACCAGTACCCTGTACTAAAACCGTATCACCTTCTTTTATTCGAGCTTGATCAACCAAGCCTTCCCAAGCTGTTAAGAAAACTAATGGTAAAGCTGCGGCTTCACGCATAGATAAACTTTTAGGCTTAATGGCAAGTAAATCGGCATCTACAGCAATATATTCTGCTAGCGTTCCTTGTAATCCACGGACTCCACCTGCTAGACCATAGACTTCATCCCCGACCTTAAAAGCTGTAACGTTGTTCCCAACTTCGACAATTTCACCCGCCAGATCTGTTCCTAATACTGCTGGCAAGACTGGATCTGCATAAGGTGCAGCACCTTCACGGATTTTATAATCAATCGGATTAACACCGCTGCTATGAATTTTTACTAAAACTTCATTTGCATTAATCTCAGGAATTGGAATTTCAATAAGATTAAATTCTTTAACATCATAACTTTTCAGGATTTGTGCTTTCATCTAATTTACCTCTATGCATAAATAAGTTGCCGAACAATCAGGGCTGATGATGAAATGTACTGAAAAATTCAATCAAAAAAAATGATAGAATATGGATTTCTTAATTCCACAATTTGGAATAATCTATGAATAACTATTTCGAATTGATTAAAATTTTCTGCACAGTTGCAAACGCAGAAAATTTCAAAAAAGCGGCGATACAGTTAGGGAAATCCCCACAATCAATTACACGTGCGATTCAGGAGTTGGAAGATCAGAAGGGTGAGATTCTTTTTTATCGAAGTACACGAGGTCATAAAATCACCCGTGAAGGTGAAGAACTATTAAAACAGGCCCAACCCTTAATTAACAAAATTAATGAGTTAGTCAAGAACGGTGCTAATGAAGCGATTGAAGATGTCTCTGGTCATATCCGTCTGACCATGCCAACCACATTTGGTCGGCATATCGTTATCCCATTAATTTCAAAGTTCCAAATTGATTATCCAGAGATAAAAATTAGCTGTATGCTGGCTGATGAACACAGCAATGTCATTACTAATCAAATAGACATTGGTATTCGTATTGGTTTTTTAAATGACAATCGCTTTGTATCTCGTAAAATCATGAATATGGGGTTCCGTGTAGTCGGTGCTCCATCACTGATAAAAACAGTTGGACAGCCACAACAGATTGAGGATCTGAATCATTTTCCAATCATTGCATTCGAAAACTTATCTTCAAATCAATATTGGTTCTGGGGATTTGAATATGATCAGACTTTTATGCCCAATTTACCTCTCTTTTCAACTAATGATCTTGATGCTTATTGCCAGGCATTGATTGATGGGATTGGTTTTGGTCATATTCCCGACTTTCTAGCTTTACCCATGATTAAACAAGGTACCGTTGTTGAGGTGATGCAAAATATTAAATCATCTCCTTGGGGCTTATATTTATATCGTCCACAACTAGGACCAACACCAAAACGAATAAAATTACTTTATAACTATCTCATTGAAAATTTGTTAAAAAAAGAATAATTGCTGTTTGCAGACTACAAATTCATCGTCTCTTTGAATAGTAAGTTTATAAAAAATCTAATTTTTAAAGACCAACAGACTTGTTGATTAAGTTTTTTCTTTTTGGGGCTAAAAAGCCAACATGAATACATCTAGTAGAACTTCTTGATAGGTCTTTAAATTCAACGTTCAGATTGCATTTAACGCTTTTTCAAGTTCAGCTGCATCTAAATACACCCGAATATGCTGAGGCGATAAATATTATTATTTAATGATACTTTTTTCCAGAACCATTCAGCCCTGCAAACATGCTAATTCTAGCTTTAGGCTGTTGTATTGACTAATACAACAGCCTACATTTTATATCATCCGCGTTGCTGTAATAGCAGTATAAGCAACTGATTTTACTTATACCTTTAACTAGCATAAATGCTAATTTTGTCTATTTTTACAGCAGTGAGTTTAACGAACGAGATCTTCAATACCGATTAGTTTTGGTAATTTATCAATTACTTTATTCAACTCAGCATTTGCTGGAGAAATACATCCTGTGTAATGGCTCAGTTTTGTTACAGTACCATCTGGCTTTTTCCACGAAAAATAAGCACTTGGTTGGTCAGTTGCTGTTTCTTTGCAACCAGTTGTTTTTACATTCGCACCTGTTGCAGGACGATAGGTCTTTAGCTCTTGCTGTAATTTCTTATAAACAGAAGGATCAACGGTTAAATCCTGAGTACCTGTTACTTTGGTGTATTGTTTACCATCGAAATGAACAGCACCTTCAGGTGTAATCTCAACAGAATAGATTGGGCATGCACCAAAACATGGACTAGATGAGTAGCGAATTGTTTCTAGCGTCGTATCTTGAGGTTGTTGAGGTGTTGTGGCACAGCCAACGAGAGAAAAAGTAAAAAGACCCGCAATGAATAATTTTTTCATTTGTTGTTCCGTTATAAAGTATGTTATTCAAATTTAACAAATCATAGAAATTTTGTCATTTAGATTGATGTAAAAAAAATGGAAAAATCACTTAAATCTACTTAGGCTATTTTGAGTTAAAAAAAATAAGAGCCATTCTTAGGCTAATTAAGTATGGTCTTGAGATTGAAGAATAAAACGAGCAAGCTCTAAATCGTCTGTATAAGTGATTTTGATATTGTCAGAACGCCCTTGCACCACATGCACAGGCTCGTTCACATATTCCAAAGCACTTGCTTCATCAGTGATCACAATGTGATTGGCTAAAGCCTTTTCAATCGCATTTTTAAGAACACCGAGTTTCGCCATTTGTGGCGTTTGTGCTTGCCACAACAACTCACGGCTCACGGTTTTCTCGATTTTGTTTTGGCTTACGACATGTTTAAGCGTATCACGTACTGGAATAGCAAGAATTGCACTTTGATTTGAATGCTGTGCTGATTTAACCAAACGGGTTAAGCAATCAGAAGTAACACATGGACGTGCTGCATCATGAACCAATACCCAATCATCTTCATGAGCAATGCCAGATAAATAGATCAAAGCATTTAAAACAGAATGTACTCGCTCTGAGCCACCCAAACAAAAATGCAGTTTATCTACATGCTGAAAAGACAGGCTTTTTGCAAAATTATCTTGTGCACCAATGGCAAGTACGCAACCCGCTAAATCTAACGAATTCAGTCGATTGACGGTGTGTTCAAGTACAGTATGCTCTTGAATATACTGGTATTGTTTTAATTCAGTTTTTGAAAAACGACTGCCCGAACCCGCTGCTGGTACAACCGCCCACAGCTTAGTCTGGGTTTTCATTGGTTGCAGTGTCTTCTTTTGCGTTTGGATCGATATAAATTGGTTTGTAATGGGTACTGATGGTACTCATTTGTACGAAGGTTTCATTCGGCTTGACCAAACCTAAATCTAAACGTGCATGTTCTTCAATGGCTTCACTGCCACTTTTTAAATCAAAAACCTCTGCAGCTAAAATACGATTTCGCTCTTTGAGCTCAGTATTAATTTCTGCTTGCTGCGTAATTTGTTGAGTTAAAGCTAGGTGAGGAAAATAACCACCCTCACCTAGCCAAAATTGATACTGTAGGCTTGCCACCAGAGCGATAACAAGCACTAGAATCAATTTACTCGAGGTCGATCGAAACATCTCTATCATGAAAAATTCCCTACATCCTTCTTACAAGGAAGATCATCTGCAAATTCTATAGGATTATGAATTTGCAGAGTTTCTGTCTTTTGTAAAGAAAGATGATCAGAAGTATTCAACATAGATAAATTGACCTTAGTTTAGACCTTTGAATTCAGCTTTACCGCGGTAAGCTGCGTTCGTTAATTCTTCAATACGAAGCAATTGGTTATATTTCGCTACACGGTCAGAACGGCATAGTGAACCGGTCTTGATTTGACCCGCTGCAGTACCTACTGCCAAGTCAGCAATAGTTGAATCTTCAGTTTCACCTGAGCGGTGTGAGATTACAGTGCTATAACCGTTTGCTTTTGCAAGGTAGATTGCATCTAGAGTTTCAGTCAATGTACCAATCTGATTATATTTGATCAGAATAGAGTTACCGACTTTCTCATTAATACCGCGTTGTAAAATCTTAGGATTAGTTACGAATAAATCGTCACCAACCAATTGGATTTTGTCACCAAGGATTGAGGTTAAGTAGCTCCAACCTTCCCAGTCAGATTCATCTAAACCATCTTCAATCGAAATGATTGGGTATTGGTTTACAAGACCAGCTAAATAGTCAGAGAACTGGTTGCTTGTGAATGCTTTATTACCTTCACCAGCAAGGATATATTGACCATTCTTGTAGAATTCTGAAGAAGCACAGTCAAGTGCCAACATGATATCAGAACCAGCTTTGTAACCCGTTTGACCAATCGCTTCAAGAATAACAGTGATTGCTTCTTCGTTTGAACGCAAGTTTGGTGCAAAACCACCTTCGTCACCTACAGCAGTGTTTAAACCTTTTTTGTTTAAAACTGATTTTAGTGAGTGGAAGATTTCTGCACCTGCACGCAATGCTTCAGCAAATGATGTAAAGCCTACAGGCTCAATCATGAACTCTTGAATATCAACATTGTTGTCGGCATGCGAACCACCATTGATGATATTCATCATTGGTACTGGCATAGTCAAGATCGTTTGACCACGAAGATCTGCGATATATTGGAAAAGAGGAATTTTCTTTTCATCTGCAGCAGCACGAGCAGCAGCCAATGAAACAGCTAAAGTTGCGTTAGCACCTAATTTTTCTTTGTTTTCAGTACCATCAAGTTCGATCATCGTATTATCGATGTCTTTTTGTTCAAATACTGATTTGCCCACTAAAGCATCACGGATAATCGTATTTACGTTATTAACCGCAGTTTTAACACCTTTACCCAAATAACGTGCTTTATCGCCATCACGAAGTTCTAAAGCTTCACGAGAACCAGTTGAAGCACCAGATGGTGCACATGCACGACCAACAACCCCAGATTCTAAAATAACGTCTGCTTCGATGGTTGGGTTACCACGAGAGTCCAAAATTTCACGTGCGCGGATGTCAACGATTTGGCTCATGAACAATTCCTCTGTTGAATGAAAAACAAGATGCAAGTTATTGCATCAATGGGTGTCTAACTTTTTGAATCCTTTAACTAAAGTATCCAATTCTTTTAATTGCGCCAAGAATGGCTCAAGCTGAGATAAACGCAATGCACATGGTCCATCACATTTTGCAATTTCTGGCTCAGGATGCGCTTCCAAGAACAGACCAGCTAAACCTGTTGCCATACCCGCACGCGCTAAAGTCGTAATTTGGGCACGGCGACCACCAGCAGAATCAGCACGTCCGCCAGGTGTTTGTAATGCATGTGTCACGTCAAAGAATACAGGCACATTCATTTCTTTCATGGTGTCAAAACCAAGCATATCTACAACTAAGTTGTTATAGCCAAATGCTGAACCACGTTCACAAAGAATGAGTTTATCGTTTCCAGCTTCCAAACACTTATGCAAAATATGGCGCATTTCGTGTGGCGCAAGAAACTGTGCTTTTTTGATATTGATAATGGCTTGGGTTTTTGCCATTGCTTCAACAAGATCAGTCTGACGACTTAAGAAGGCAGGAAGTTGAATAATGTCGGCAACTTCAGCAACTGGCGCTGCTTGGTATGGCTCATGAACGTCAGTGATAATGGGCACATTAAAATGCTTTTTAATGTCAGCAAGCCATTCGATACCCTTTTCCAAACCTGGTCCTCGGTATGAGTTCAGGCTTGAACGGTTTGCTTTATCAAAGCTCGCCTTAAATACATAAGGAATATCTAAGCGCTTGCAAATATCGACATAAGTTTCAGCAATTTCAAATGCCAAATCTTTTGACTCTAATACGTTCATTCCGCCAAATAATACAAATGGCAAATGATTTGCCATTTGTATATCGCCTAAACGTACAACTTCTTGTGGTTTTAATTGTGACATTTAAACTTCCCAGTTTATTTAAAACTCAGTACTTACTTTTGGTGCTGATTTTTAGCAGCCCCGATAAAACTAGCAAATAATGGGTGTCCATCACGTGGTGAACTTGTAAATTCTGGGTGGAATTGTACAGCAATAAACCAAGGATGTTCAGGAATTTCCACAGTTTCAACTAAATGTTGTACTGATGAATAACCTGAAATTTTCATACCCGCTTCTTCAAGCGCTGGAATAAAACGATCATTCATTTCATAACGATGGCGGTGACGCTCAGTAATTTCAGCTTTGCCGTAAACTTCGCGTGTTTTAGTGCCTTCAACCAGTTCAGATTTCTGTGCACCCAAACGCATCGTACCACCGAGGTCAGACTCAAGGCTACGTTGCTGTAATTCACCACGTCCATCTAACCATTCAGTGATTAAACCAATGAGTGGATATTTGGTTGAGCGGTTAAATTCTGTTGAGCTTGCTTCAGGCATTGCTGCAACATTACGTGCATATTCAATGACTGCCAATTGCATGCCTAAACAAATACCAAGGAATGGAATTTTGTTTTCACGTGCATATTGAATGGCTTTCATTTTGCCTTCAGTACCGCGCTCACCAAAACCACCTGGAACTAAAATCGCGTCAGCAGTACTTAAAATACTAATATCTTGCTGTTCAAGCTCTTCAGCA
This sequence comes from Acinetobacter sp. Ac_5812, assembly GCF_013072695.1. GTDB lineage: Bacteria > Pseudomonadota > Gammaproteobacteria > Pseudomonadales > Moraxellaceae > Acinetobacter. The sequence goes on along the minus strand of NZ_LXUK01000022.1, from coordinate 360,194 downwards.
TTGACATAATCAATCTGAACTTTGACACGGTTTTGAATGCCGGCATGTAGAAGCGCTTCATTGACAGATTTATAAGCATCTGGAAGTTCTACATATTTACCTACCATCGCCACACGTACTGTGTATTCTGGGTTGAGTAATGCTTCTACCACATTGTCCCAATCTTCAAGATTTGCTTCTGGAAGATCGTTGTAACCAAAACGTTCACAAATTAAATCATCAACATTTTGTTCGTAGAATGTACGTGGAATTTGATAAATCGTTTTCGCATCTTTACAGACCACAACGGCGCGTGCTTCCACATTGGTGAACAATGCAATTTTACGTTTAGTATCAACATCGACATCATATTCAGTACGACAGATTAAAATATCTGGCTGAATACCAATTGAAAGAAGCTCTTTCACAGAGTGTTGAGTTGGCTTAGTTTTGAGCTCAGCCGCAGATTTGATATATGGCAATAAGGTCAAATGCATGAGCATGGTACGTTTATGACCAAGCTCTACCATCAACTGACGTACTGATTCCATGAATGGAAGTGATTCGATATCACCAACCGTACCGCCAATCTCAACGATCGCAACGTCGTAGCCTTCACCTGCGCGAAGTACACGTTCTTTAATGTTGTCTGTAATATGTGGAATAACTTGAACCGTACCACCTAAGTAGTCACCACGACGTTCTTTATTTAAAACGTCTTGATATACACGACCACTGGTAAAGTTGTTCAGTTTGGTCATTTTCGCACGACGTAAGAAACGTTCGTAATATCCCAAATCTAAGTCAGTTTCAGCACCATCCTCTGTGACGAAAACTTCACCGTGCTGAAATGGGCTCATGGTACCTGGATCGACATTAATGTATGGATCCATTTTTACCATAGTGACTTTTAAGCCACGAGCTTCCAAAAGTGCAGCAACAGAAGCAGCAGAAATACCTTTACCTAGTGATGAAACCACACCACCAGTGACAAAAATAAAATGGGTCATTGAGTTTCTCGTACAATCGAGCCGAAATCGGCCTACAATGTTGGGCAATTTTACTGTACTCTGCCCCTATAAAGCAAAGTCAAACCGCATCAATTCAAAGAACTATAAACAACTGGTTATTCTATCAGCATTTTCGATAAAAATTTACGGGTTTTGTGGATTTTTCATCCATAAATTACATTTAACAGGCCAAAATCACTTAAAGCTATGCCTAAAATCTTGCATTCATCACTTTTAAATTCCTTGCTGCTCGTCTGTTTAATTGCAAGCATTTATAAAATATAAACAAACTCAACAATTCACAGGGATTTCTTCACATAGATTTACTGTTATAATTGCTGCTGTCCTTATTTAATATGTTGTTTTAGCAATGGCGAATAAAAAACTTTTAATTTGTGCAGCACTTGCGACTGGTCTTTTATTAACTGCTTGTGTGAAAAAAGAAGAACCAAAAAACGAAGAGCAGCAAGAACAGACCGCAACTGAGACTCAAACCCAGCCTGAGCCTGAAAAAATCCAAGAGTTCGAGTCTTTAGAAAGTGTCGATAAACACGAAGCTCCAGCGCCTGTTATAGAAACAACGCGTGAAGAAACACCAAACACAACGACTGAGATTCGTCGTGAGACTCATCCAGCTCAAACAGAAACGCCTGCTGCAACTGAAGCTCCGCGCGCGGAAGAACCAAAACCTGTAAAAGCTGAACAGAAACCAGCAAAGACTGAACAGCCTAAAGCTGAACAACCAGTTAAAACTGCAAAACCATCTACACCAGCTCAAAGTGAAGATGACGCTGTCGCTGCTGCAATCGCTGCCGCAACACCTGCTTTAAATAACTAATTCATTCGTGAATAGTAAAAAGCCAGTTCTTGCAACTGGCTTTTTTGTGTCTATAAATTAGTAATTTTTAAAAAAGTCCGCCATCAAACGTGAGGCCCAAGATTTCACCGTTAAACTTTCATAAAAACCACAATGGCTTCCTTTTTTGGTCGTTACCACTGCAATATTGTCCATTTGCTGAATAGCATCTTTATAAGGTTCTAAGTTTTTAATTGAACAGACTGGATCATCTTCTGCATTGAGAATCATCAATGGAATTTTGACATTTTCGAAGACATAGATTGGATTAATCGCTTGGCAATAACTCTGGTAATCCTGAAATCCTGCCATTTCAAAATATTCTTTTTCAAACTCTTCCAAGCTTGTTGTCGTTAGCACTTTTTCTACAGATGCAATTTGATTCCATGTATTCTGATAAGGGTAAATGAAGTATTTAAATAACTTCTTGGTCATCATTTTGCTATAAAAAGGATGCACATTTTTAAAACCGATTTCAGTGTTATAGCCGGGACACATTGCAAAAGCAGCTTTGAATGGCGTATCTACCCCTTGCTCGCCTAAATAACGTACCAAGAGCCCCGTACCTGCTGAGGAACCAACTGCATATAAATCAGATTGTGGAAACAGGTTTTGAATATGAGCAAGCTGTTCTTTCAGATCACTGGTTGAACCAAAGAGTGAAATACGAGGCACGGGCATTGGCAATCCTGCATGGCCACGGCGCAAACACAGTGCAATTCGCCAACCATTATATTCATGAAGATCTTTCACCAGTTCACGCATACTTTCAGGTGTCCCTGTAATCGTATGCATAATCACAACGGTTGGTGTTTCTACAGGTAGCTCATAACCATACCACGCAACGGCAGTAATCCCTCCATCCTGCATGATCAAACGATCAACGCGATCATATTCAAGTTTAATGGTTTTCTTACGAATCACATCAAAATACAATAAATGTAGATGTGTATTACTCAGCCAAGGCGTAGGACGATATTTTTGCTTTAACTGTGGTAATTTTTCCAAAACATCTTTAATTTTCCCTTTCGGGTCATAATACATTTTGGGTTGCTCAGCACCGAGTACTGAATCAAGGAACTCTGAGCCTAACACTTTGATTTTATCTAAAGCAGATATACCCATATTCAATAACCGCCTCTATCTAAGCATGAGTAAATGTTTGTCGCACCAAAGTTGCGACCTGTTGTCCCCAGATGGCATAGATTTCTTTGCTTGGATGAAAACCATCACTTGCCATCGGCAAATCCATTGCGTGAAAAGCTTCAATATCATATTGAATAAATCGAAATTGAGATTGTGGTGCCAACCATTGCTGTAATGCCTGATTCATTTGTTTTGCATATTTTCCAAACAGCCAAGCCAAAGGATTAGGTAAAGCTGGAAAATGCTGCATTGGTGGCACACCCGATACAATAATGAGTTTAGGCTGAAACTGATTCTGTATATAAGTGAATAGCTGTTTTTGTTGTTTAAGCCAAGATTTTGCAGAGGTCAGTTTAGTCACATCATTCACACCAATTGAAGTGATAACAACATCATAGCACTGCTGATCTAACTGTTGTACTGCTTGAAAAACCTGTTGGGTGGTATCGCCCGTTTTAGCATGCAATTTCCATTGCAACTGATATTCATGTTGCAGCTCAGCAATAATCGCTCCCGATAAAGCCTGTTGTTGGGTTTCAACACCAACACCCGCCGCAGCCGAATCGCCAAGAATAAGTAAAGAAAGTGGCTGACCGTGACCAACGATACCGTGACGGTCGCCACTTGCTTCTGAAAGACGTGGTGTATTATTACGAACTTTCATACCCTGTATGACTAATACAGGTAGTAATGCAAAAGTTGAAATTTTTAACCACATTTTAATTCTCTTAATATTACTTAGGCTATTTTGTAGACATCAATTCGGTTGATACTTGGCAAATCGTGCACCCATTTTTTCTGCCAATGCTGCTAAACCACTCATCGGGCGAATCATCACCTCAAAATCAATGATTTTGCCTTGTTCATTAAAGCGAATCATATCAATCCCTTTAAGTGACTTTCCGCTGACATTGGCACTAAATTCCAACACAACATTCTCACCATCTTCGGTATAAAACTCCCGATGATAAGTAAAGTTTTCAAATACCTGAATCACATTGGTCAAGATAAAGAAAACCACGTGTTTCCCTTCATAAGGGTTGTAGGCAACTGGTGAACGAAACACCACATCATCAGCCAGCAATTCATTTAAGTTTGATAGGTCACCTGTTTTAATCATCTGATGCCAGTTTTCTAAAGCTTGTTTTGTGGTTTCCAATGTCATTGTTATTCTCCCTTGAGATTTAATGGATAAGTCGGGAGCATTTCCTCAGTAGAAAATACTCCCTAGCATGTTTACAATGTTGCTGCTAACTCAGCACCTTGGCGAATTGCACGTTTTGCATCTAACTCGCCCGCCTCTTTGGCTCCACCAATTAAGTGAACACTTTTACCGTCCGCTTTAAGCTGATCAAACATGGCTGTATAAGATTCCTGACCCGCACAAATCACCACATTGTCTACATCAAGCACACGACTTTGACCATCAACGGTAATATGCAAACCTTGATCATCCACCTTGTCGTAGCTTGCTCCAGCAATCATTTTTACATCACGATGTTTTAAACCTGTGCGATGAATCCAGCCTGTGGTTTTACCCAGACCAGCACCAACAGATGCACTCTTACGTTGCAATAAGTAAATCTCACGTTCAGACTTTTCTAATTCAGCTGCTTTTAAACCACCCACATGTGCATAAGAGGTATCAATGCCCCATTCTGCATAGAACTTTTCAGGATTTAAGCTGCCACTATCACCTTCATGAGTTAAATATTCAGCTGTATCAAAACCAATACCACCCGCACCAATAATGGCAATACGCTTACCTACAGGCACACGCTCTTTCAACACTTGGATGTAGCTCAATACTTTTGGATGATCAATCCCTTCAAATTGCAATTGACGCGGTGTTACCCCTGTTGCAACCACGATATCATCATAGTCTGCTTGGCTAAGTTCTTCATAAGTGGCTGTATGGTTCAGCACCAGCTCAATATTCGGCTGTAATTCAATTTGACGTTTGAAGTAGCGTAAGGTTTCGTAAAATTCTTCTTTACCTGGAATGGTCTTCGCAATATTGAACTGACCACCAATTTGATTGCTTGCATCGAAGACTTTAACTTTGTGCCCACGACTTGCGGCATAGACGGCAAAACTTAGACCTGCTGGTCCTGCGCCGATCACAGCAATGTTTTTAACGGTATTCGCTTCTTTAAAAATAAGCTCAGTTTCGTAACAAGCACGTGGATTGACTAAGCAAGTGGCAATTTTCATTGAGAAAATATGATCTAAACAGGCTTGGTTACAACCGATACAAGTGTTGATTTCATCGCTACGACCTTCACTGGCTTTTAATACAAACTCAGGATCGGCCAGCATTGGGCGCGCCATAGACACCATATCGGCATGACCAGAAGCCAATACATGTTCTGCCATTTCAGGGGTATTAATACGGTTCGAAGTAATCAGTGGAACTGAAACTTGACCTTTTAGTTTTTCAGTCACCCATGTAAATGCAGCGCGTGGTACTTTGGTTGCAATGGTTGGAATACGTGCTTCATGCCAACCAATCCCTGTATTGATAATGGTAGCACCCGCTTTTTCAATTGCTTTCGCCAGTTGAATGACTTCTTCTAAGCTTGAACCACCTTCAACCAAATCCAGCATCGATAAGCGATAGATAATAATAAAATTTTCACCGACTAAATCACGGGTACGCTTTACGATTTCAATCGGGAAACGGATACGGTTCTCGTAGCTACCGCCCCATTCATCATCACGGTGATTGGTCCGTGCTGCAATAAACTCATTAATCAGATAACCTTCCGAGCCCATGATCTCGACACCATCATAGCCCGCATATTGTGCCAGCTTGGCACAGTTGGCAAAGTCATCAATAGTTTGCTGTACTTCAGCTGAACTTAATGCTTTTGGTTTAATTGGGTTAATTGGTGCCTGAATCGCAGAAGGTGCAACAATCTCAGGCTGATAAGAATAGCGCCCTGTATGTAAAATCTGCATCGCGATTTTACCACCCGCATCATGTACCGCTTGGGTGATCACTTTATGTTTTTCTGCTTCTGCAATGCTATCTAGTTTAGATGCGTGGGCAAAGGTAAGACCTGCATCGTTTGGAGAAATACCACCTGTGACGATTAATCCAACATCACCTTTGGCACGCTCTGCATAAAATGCAGCCATACGTTCGTAACCTTGGGGTGCTTCTTCTAAACCAACATGCATAGACCCCATGAGGACACGGTTTTTTAAGGTGGTAAAGCCTAAATCAAGTGGCTTTAATAAATGTGGATAAGCTGACATGGTTTCTCCTTTGGCTCGCACTCTGCTAGCTAATGCAACTTGTTGCATAAAGTTATAAACAAGATTTGATTTTTATGCAACATATTGCATAATTCTGATGAGTCATTTTTTTATTATGGAACATCATGTCACTCGCCCATGTTTTATTGACCAGCTTATTGGAAAAACCAAGTACAGGTTTTGACTTGGCTCGTCGCTTTGACCGTTCAATGGGCTTCTTTTGGAATGCGACTCATCAGCAAATCTATCGTGAACTCAACGGGATGCTGAAAAAAGGATGGATTTCGACATTAGAAGAACAAGCTGCCAACAGCCGTAAAAAAACTTATCAAGTTGAACAACTTGGAAGAATACAACTGGCTTCATGGATTGAACAACAAAGTGAACCCGCTCAACTACGTGATGACCTCATGGTCAGATTAAGAGCGGAAGCTCAACTCGGTGGCAATAATATTTTGCCTGAATTAGAACGTCATTTGTCATTACATAAGGAAAAATTAAGCCTTTATCAAGCTATTCATGATAAAGATTTTAAAGACAACCAACCAACCAATCGCGTTTTGTTTATCCATAAGATGATTCTGGAGCTCGGTATCATTAAGGAAAATGAATGGATAAAATGGTTAGAACAAATGATTCCTGAACTGCAAAAGTTTGAAGAAACCAACAATAGTGGAGAATAATAATGCCGTCTTATAGCATGCCCGATCAAGAAAAATTATTTGTGCGACGTGTTGGTGAAGGCGAACCCGTGCTCGTCTTATCTGGACTGGGCATGCAAAGCTGGCAATGGCTCCCTTTCTTATTTGCCAACCGCAAACAATATGAATTTATCATTCCCGACTGGCGTGGTTTTGGTGGTTCAAAAAATTGTGCGATTCCAAAGCTCGATGCAATCTCAAGTCATTGGAATGATGTAGACTCACTGATCCAACAATTAAAACTCGATCAATTCATCTTAATGGGTTATTCCATGGGTGCAACCACAGCCATGCATGGCATGAAGCATGGTGGTTTAGCTGAAAAACTTAAGGCCTATCTGCATATTGATCAAACGCCTAAAATTGCGGTTGATGATTCTTGGCAATACGGGTTATTTGGTCCAAAGCACCCTCAATTTAAAAAACTGTTAATTGATATCCAAACCTTATTGCTCGATTATAAAAACGCACAAACATTAGAGGATCTACCCAATGATGTTCGCTACAACCTTGTGAGCTTATGGGGTGATTTTATTGAACTGCAAGGTAGCAATAACTACACGCCTAAAATCGTTAAACTTGCTTTGCATCGCCCATTCTTACAAAAATACTTACTGCCAATTCAGCGTTTAGACTATCTACTTTGGTATGTCGAAAATTATCTCAATCATGATGAAGACTACCGTGAAGCCATCAGTCAGCTGAATTGCCCAACCACCTTCTTTATTGGTCGTGAATCTTCACTTTACCCAGAAACAGGACAAACCCTGATTGCAAATGGCTTGAGCAATGCAAAAGCAATTTATTTTGAACGTTCTGGACATACACCATTGATTACTGAACCAAGAAAGTTTAGTCAGGAAATTGGTAAGTTTTTGCAAGAAGCTTAATATTTCTTAGGCTATTTTAGGGCAAATTGTATTTGCCCTACAATGATTCAATTTGGATTATTCCATCCAAATTATTTCAACCTATACTTATTCTAAATTTTTCCATAAATTTCTATTTCTTCATACTTAGACGCTGAACTTTTTAATATAGTGATTTACTCAGCTTGTTTAGGCTAAGTGCAGACTTGATAAAATCTTTAGCCTTGTACCCAAATGCCATATTCACCGACAAAATAAGTATGGGTATTCTCAATTTTCAGATTATAAACCGTCGTGGTTACATAACCCTCCCCCTCATCCCATTGGATAGTTTCTGGATTTACCCAATCACCCTGACTAAAACCATGAAAATGGGCATTGACTCGGTCTTCTTCTGGAAGCTGCTCAAGTAAGTCTTCTTTCCAGAGTGTATTTTTATTATATAATTTCCTTAAACTCGGATTATCTTTAATCACCTCATTCCAAGAAATGATATTACCCGTAAATAAATCAACAGCAAATCCATAAAAACTGGATTCTGAACCGTAATTCGGTACCATGCCTATATTTTTATCAGAAGCTGTATAAATCTCAGCATGTGGTTTTGTATCATAACCATCAAAATTTAGACTATATTTATTTCCATTTTTATCTACAGCTACATCCTGATTAGTAATTTGATGAGCAGCAACCCATCCTTTCCCTTCTACCCAAAATGGATGTTCAGGAGTAACAGTAAATTGTAGTGATGGTAATGCAATACCACTAAGATTAAATTTTTTTCTGACTTCTTTATCCAACTTTATTTTTTCAAATAATGAAAGGTCTGGATCAATCCAGTAATCAAACTCCATAAAGATTACAGGCTGCTTTTCTGTTTTTATGACTTTCATTACAACTTGATAACTTTGCTGTCCTGTCACAGTATCAGCACTGAGTACACGATCTCCGATTTGAATATCTTGTATTTGAACTAACCCACTCTCTGTATGCACCAATGTACCGCCAACGAAACCAACTGCATCCTTTTTCATTTTTCCCCCATTTTATAAAAACTTTATCAATGATTACGCGAAGTAATGCTATATCTCATATTACAGCAACAAATTTTCAATATGGCTTCATTTCTTCATATTGACTTTTAATAATTGGTTATTTTTGGCAAAAAATTATATGTTAATACAGAGAAAAATCAAATAGCTCTAATAAAAAACCCATGTAAATCATGGGTTTTTTATTGTCTTAGCGTGTAATCAATTTCTCATCTGTTCAGCAACATCCAATAAGACTTGAGATGTTTTATCCCAACCTAGGCAACCATCCGTAACCGATTGGCCATAAGTCATATCACAAGAAATTTTTTGATTGCCATCAACTAAATGACTTTCAATCATTACACCACGTACTTTCGATTCAGCGCGCTCTGCAATAATTTGCTGTAAAACCTGTGGTTGCAGTAGTGGATCTTTACCGCTGTTACCATGACTACAATCAATCACCAATGCCGGCAATTGCTTATGCTTGAAATGCATCGCTTGAATCGAAGCCAAATCATAGTTGGTACCCTGATTTGAGCCACGTAAAATTAAATGTGGTAATGGATTACCTTCACTATGCAAAATTGCAGGTAGACCTTGTTGAGTCATCCCCAAGAATTGATGGCCATGCAGTGCTGATTGAATTGCATCCAACGCAATTTGAATCGACCCATCGGTGCCGTTTTTGAAGCCAATACTGTATGGCATATGGCTGGCAATTTCACGATGAATTTGAGACTCACTGGTACGCGCACCAATTGCGCCCCAAGCCAATAGGTCATCAAAATAACCTGTCGCCATTGGGCTTAAAATTTCGCTTGCGATTGGCAAACCTTTCTCGATGAGCTGCAAGTAAAGCTGACGAGATTTTTCTAAGCCGAGTTGTAAATCTGATGATCCATCTAAATTTGGATCATATAAGAAACCTTTCCACCCCACGGTAGTACGTGGTTTTTCAATATATGCACGCATAACAAGGAAAATCTGATCTTTAACCTGTTCTTGTAATTGTTGGAGGCGATCAGCATATTCGAGTACTGCGATAGGATCATGAATCGAGCAAGGACCTGTAATCACCATTAAGCGATGATCATGTCCAGATAAAATATTCTGAATCGTTTGACGATGTTTTGAAATTTGCTGCGCTAAAGTTGCAGACAAGGGATACTGCGCTTTGAGTTGTGATGGCAAGCTAAGCATTGATTCTTTTGTATGTGATTGTGGTTGTGTCAAAGCAGTATTTAAAGCATTCATTTTCAATTCCTTTGGACTGGCCTTCTTCGCAGTCCTATCATTTATTTGAGCAAGTGTGATCTAAGCGATGTTGATTTTTTTGCAAAGTAAAACCAAGAAATCTTGCTAAAATATGAATAATTAAATGTATACATGGTATTTCTCCTAAAATCATGATTGTTAAAGCATAAAAAAACCTGATCGGTGTTGCCGATCAGGTATTAACTGGTTGGGCAACCTTTTTGCTGCCCGAAACGCATCAGGCAACGATCAATATTGCCAAAAGTAAAAGTATGCGTTGGTGTTTACAGTATGCTTTAACATATTTATTTCAAATATCTAAAAAACGGTGTCTAACTATTAAATTACGCACTATTTCAGCATTTGACAAGCACTTTTTATGTTTTTTTTAATCATCTCTTCAAAATCTTAGGGTTTGACCTTTCTCCACTTCCCCCATAGAATAGTGTAAAAATAAACCAATTTGAGATCACGCCAATGAAGTAAGTTCTATTTCCATCATCAAAGTTCATTTTTCTTTTTGATGTGCAAAATAGACTTGGCTATCGTTTAGCGCTTCTTAATTCTAAAACTTATCTCGATCTCTCTATTTTGCATATCCTGTTTATGAGGTTTATATGACTCAACAGGCATGTATTGTTTCCAACTTATCCCTTGAATTCGCACAGCTCATACACTTTGACTCACTTTGCTTTCAACTTCCATTACATCAATTCACAGGATTGATTGGATGCAATGGTCAAGGGAAATCGCTATTGATGTCTCTTCTGCATGAGCAGACAAAATCCAAGCTACCCTATTCAGGCCAAATCTCATGGCAGTGTCCGCATCAATATCTAGCTCAGCTTCAGCGTGTGCAAGCAGATACAATCGCTCAAGCTTTGCATATTGAGGATTTAAACGGTTCCTTTGAACGTATCCGACAAGGCACTGCATCTTTTGCCGATTATGATCAAGTCGAACATCTGTGGCATTTACCCACAGAATGGCAACAGCTTTTACAAAGTGCGGATTTACCCATAGATCTTGATACGCCCACTCAGCATTTAAGTGAAGGCCAAAAAACCAAACTTGCACTGTGTCGCCTATTTCTACTCAAAGATCATTATCTATTACTGGATGAACCCAGTAATCACTTAGATACACAGGGTCGTGAATGGTTGATCCAGCAAATGTCTCAACATCCAACGGGTGGGCTCATCATTAGCCACGATCGGCAACTACTGTCTCACGTACAGGGGATTTTTTCATTAAACCAGTTAGGACTACATTATTACGGTGGCAATTATGCGCTTTATCAGCAGCAACATCAGTTACATGTCGACGCATTATCACACGCAGTGCAGCAAGAAAAACGTGAATTAAAACAGTTGAAAGAGCAGCAACATCAAAGTCAGATGAAAGCCCAAAAACGTCAAAAAGCAGGTGAAAAGTTAAGGGCCTCTGCTTCACAAGCTCCCATTTTACTGGATGCTAAGAAAGAGCAATCAGAACAATCTCTCTCGCATCTTCGCAAACAACAGAGTAAACAGCTTGCAGATGCAAAAGATGAACTGCAACTGAAGCAAATCCAACTGGAACATCTCAAATCACAATATTTCGAATTTGCACATACAGCCAGAAAGTCAGGAGAAATCTTACGTTGTCACCAATTACAACTCGCTTATGCGAAGACAAGACCAATTGATCTTGCAATTATGGCTGGAAAAAAATTGCATTTAAGTGGTGCAAATGGAACTGGCAAATCAAGCTTATTGAAAACCCTTCAAGGTTTAATTCCACCACTTGCAGGTGAAGTTTATTGCAAAGTAACTTCTACTTATCTTGACCAGAGGCTTTCGCTACTTGATGACACTATTTCAGCACTTGAATATTTACAGCATATTGATCCCGAACTAACGGAACAACAAGGACGAACCTTATTAGGCAATCTTCGAATTAGAAGAGATAAAGCACTTATGCCCATCTCCACTCTCAGTGGCGGTGAACGCTTAAAAGTGGCTTTGCTTGCGTTAAAGCAACAAGCGGTTGAACTGTTATTTTTAGATGAACCCGAAAACCATCTCGATATCGAATCTCGTGAATTACTGGCTCAAGCAATTCATTCTTTTAACGGTGCTGTGATACTGGTGTCGCATGATAAGAATTTTGTTGAAGAATGCGGAATCACCACATCCTATAACTTGACATAGTTTTTTATTTTCAAATTCAGGCATAACATAACCATGTTCATGCCTGAATGAAACAGTCACTTCAAGCGACCTGATTGTTTTACGATTTAAATAGCATCATCAAAATTTATAATTAAGGGTTGCCATAAAGTTACGTAGCTCCCCCCAAGTATTGATTGCCGTTCTTTTATAAACTGTATTTCCGACATTATCAACATTGACCGCAATACTAAGATCTGAATTGATCTGATATCTCCCCATTAGGTTTAATAGAACATAGTCATCTTGTCGATTAAACTGAGTTGCTACGCCGCGTGCACGAGTATCAAAAATTTCACTTTGCCAATTCACCCCAGCCCCTAATGTCAATTTATCCCATTGATAATTAGTGAACAATTTCAGCGTCTGCCGTGGAAGTGAACTTCCCGTAGCTGTTGTTAAGGTTTTTCCATCCCGATCTTTTGCATCTGTGTAAGTATATCCACCAGAAATATGCCAATAAGGACTCAATTCACCAGCAACCGATAACTCTATGCCCTTTACCTTAGCGCCATTAACGGCAATATAAGCAAATTCACCATCGGTGGTAAACTTTTCACCATCCCTAACAGCAAAATTATCTTGCTTGGTTTCGAAGTAAGCAAGGTTGGTATTTAAGCGTTGATTAAAGAATTCTGCTTTTAAGCCTATTTCCGCACTATTTCCCTCTTCTGGGTCTAAGAATTGACCTGTAACATTTTTTCGAGTAGATGGATTAAAAATAGAGGTATAACTTGCATATGCAGAGATCTGATCATTCATATCTATAATCAAACCCAAATAAGGGGTATAGATATTACTTTGTTTTTGTTCAGTACCTGTATTCTTGCGCTCCCAAGTACTCAAGCGTGAGCCTAAAATCAGTTTTACTGGATCTGCTAACTGTAGTTTGGCCGAGGCAAATCCACCAATCTGATATTCATCAGTTATCGTCCGCCCAATAGGCGTCAAGTTGATATAGTCTCCTACATCACCATGGTAGTTTTGGATAGGTCTAGATGAAAATTGCCAAACTTTATATGCAGGATCATTGGCATTTACTTTGTATCCATTGATCCCAAAACTTAATTCATGCTCGCGACCCAGTGCTTGAAACTGCCCTGAAACAAAACTATCAATTGCATGAACTTCTGGTGTACTTATAAACTTACTTCCATGAACACTCATTTCCCCTGGCTTTAAGATAATCAGGTTACCCTCCCAGTCAGTACCATTGGCGATACCCTTTTCATCTTGATAATTTAAAGTATAGCCTGCTATGTTTCTAATTTGATCACTGTCAGTTTTGGCATAACTATAGTTAATCACGCCTTTCCAATTTGAATTAAATTGATGCTCTACACCCAGTAATGCATATAAATTATTTACCGCAAGATTTGAGTTGTTAGTTGCCGGATTATCTCTTGGTCCAAAGGTCGTCTGCTTCAAACCATCTCCACTCACAAATGGAAAACCATGTTGTGCAGCATTGCGGATTTTATTTTGTTGTAAACTTAGTGCGGTTGTTAATGTCGTCTGATCACTGAGATCATAATCTACCGTACCATAGAGTAAGGTTGAATCTTTATGATAACGATCTTGCTGATTGCCTCCTGATGAATGTGCCGCAATCAATCGCCCTTTCAACGTTTTATCTGTATTCAATCCACCTGATACATCAAACTGACTACGATATCGATCCCAACTTCCCGCCTGAACTTTAATGGAGCCTAGTGTATCTTCAGTCGCACGTTTACGAACATAATTAATGCTTGCACTCGGATTACCTGAACCCCCAAGTAAACCCGATGCACCTTTTAAAATTTCGATACGGTCATAAATGGCCGTGTCTTCCATACCAATGTTATAAGTTCCACCAAAGGATGCAGCACTGGTTGGAATACCATCTCGCATAAAATTATTAATCTTGAAACCACGAGCATAATAATCTGAAAAGCCAGCACCTTCTTGTCCATGCTGACTTTTACTTACCCCAGGTGTTTCCTCTAAAACTCTGCTGATATCTGTTAAATTTTGATCCTCTATTTGCTGTTGAGTAAACACTGTTAAGCTCTGTGGAGTATCTTTTAAATTTAAATCGAGTTTGGTGGAGCTTCGACTTGATTGAACAGTATAACGATCACGATTGTCTTCAGCTTTAACCGTTATTGTAGGTAATGAACTAACAGTTTCTGCTGCCAGTACATCTGAACCAATAATCAAGGAGATCGCTGATACTAAAATTCTGGGAGAAAATACATTTCTGTTGGAAACTAAGGATTCCATGAACACACTCGATTGTAACAATGAAAATAAAAATCATTATCAATCGTAGCAGTATTCTGTCGGTCTGATTTTCATAACAGGCCGTAAAAGTAACCTCTTTGTGCCTAAATTCAGGCTTATCATGGTTTCGCTTATTTAACCGGAATAATAAGCATAACCTAGTGCTTTTATGTTGCTTTACTTTTCTTATTCAAAAATTAAGCATGGTATATACCATGCTTAATGAAACTAACGAACTAAGCCTTGCGGCTGCAAAATGATTAAGCCCGCCCCACACAAAACCACAAGACCACCTAGAATGTCCCACCGTGTTAGCATCACTTGATCGACATAACGCAGCCACAATAAAGCAGTAAAAATATAGATCCCACCATAAGCCGCATAAATACGACCTGATGCTGCAGGGTGCAAAGTCAGCAACCAAACAAAAACCGCTAAGCTTAAAGCAGTCGGAATCCACAACCAATGTGATTTTCCTTGATTCAAAATAAGATAAGGAAAATAACAACCAAGAATTTCAGCAATTGCTGTGACGAAAAATAACCCAAATACTTTAAGTACTTGGGTTATTGAAAAAGACAATTCAAACATTAAGCAGGTTCAGCACTCGGGTTAATATGATCTTCAAAGACTTCCAACTTCAAGCCAACATCTTTGCCATTCTCTGTTTTCACAGAAACTGCAACATTACCACCATGCTCAGCAAGCTCACCAAACAGAATCATCTCAGCTAATGGCTTTTTCAAATGCTCTTGGATCAGGCGTTGCATAGGACGAGCACCCATGAGACGGTCATAACCATTGGCTGACAACCAGTCACGAGCACTTTGATCAACATCAAGTACCACTTGTTTCTCATCGAGTTGTGCTTGCAACTCGGTTAAGAATTTGTCTACCACTGAATCGATGATTGTCGTCGGAAGTGCTTTAAATTGAATCACACCATCCAAACGGTTACGGAATTCAGGAGAGAATGCACGTTTCATTGCATCTTGGTTATCTGCGCTGTGATCTTGTTCGGTGAAACCAATACTTGCACGGACAATACTTTCTGCACCAATATTGGTGGTGAGCACAATAATCACATTTCTGAAATCAGATTTACGACCATTATTGTCAGTCAAAGCACCATGATCCATGACTTGTAATAACAAGTTGAATACATCTGGGTGCGCTTTTTCAATCTCATCCAGCAACAATACACAATGCGGATTTTTATGAATCGCATCGGTTAGCAAACCGCCTTGATCATAACCAACATAACCTGGAGGCGCACCAATCAGGCGAGAAACCGCATGACGCTCCATATATTCAGACATATCGAAACGAACCAGCTCTACGCCTAGCAATTTAGCCAGTTGCTTAGTGACTTCGGTTTTACCCACACCTGTTGGACCAGCGAAAACAAAACTACCCACTGGTTTATCTGGTGCTTTTAAGCCTGCACGAGATAATTTGATCGCGGATGCAAGTGCTGTAATCGCTTCATCTTGACCAAATACCACACGTTTAAGATCACGTTCCAGATTCTCAAGTACAGACTTGTCATCTTTAGAAACAGTTTTCGGTGGAATACGCGCAATCTTAGAAACGATATCTTCGATATTCTCAACCGAAATCGTTGTACCATCCACTTCTGCTTTCAAGCGGCGTTGCGCACCCGCCTCATCAATCACATCAATCGCTTTGTCTGGCAAGAAACGATCATTGATAAATTTAGCTGACAACTCAACAGCAGCAACCAATGCTTTATCATCATATTCAACATGATGGAAATCTTCGAACTTGTTTTTCAAGCCACGTAAAATTTCAATTGTTTCATTGATACTTGGCTCATTCACGTCAATTTTCTGGAAGCGACGAGACAAAGCATGATCTTTTTCAAAGACCTGACGATACTCTTGGAAAGTTGTTGAACCAATACAACGTAGGCTGCCATTTGCCAAAGCAGGTTTGATTAAATTCGATGCATCCATGGTACTGCCCATGCTTGAGCCTGCACCAATGATCATATGAATTTCATCAATGAATAAGATCGCATTTGGATTCTTTTTCAAAGCATTTAACAATTGTTTTAAACGCTTCTCAAAGTCACCACGATATTTAGTCCCTGCAACCAAAGCACCAATGTCTAAGCTATAGACTTCAGCATTGGCAAGTGGTTTAGGTGCTTTACCATTGACGATTAACCATGCCAAACCTTCTGCAATCGACGTTTTACCCACACCTGGGTCACCCACTAAAAGTGGATTGTTTTTACGACGACGGCATAAAATCTGAGCCGCACGCTCAATTTCTTTTTCACGGCCAATTAAAGGATCTGTTTTACCCTTTTGTGCTTCGATATTTAAGTTCAGTGTATATTGCTCAAGTGGTCCAGCATTTGCTGAAGCAGCACTTTCACCTTCAATATCTTCAACCTCTTCCTCAACTTGAATCTCATCTTTACGTGTGCCATGAGACAGGTATTGAGTCAAAGTTAAACGATTAATTTGATGACGTTTAAGCAAATAAACCGCGAATGAATCTCGCTCTGAATACATTGCAACTAGAACATCTGCACCTTCAACCGTACGGTCACCACCGCTCGATTGAACATGGAAAATTGCACGTTGCAAAATTCGATCAAAGCTCTCAGTTGGATGAGGGGCCTGTTCACTATTATCACCAAGTTTTGGGGTATGTTGCTCTACATATTCCTCTAATTCTTTACGCAAAGTAACGATGTCTGCACCACATGCTTTTAATGCATTTACGGCAGAATCGTTATCAAGCAAGGCAAGCAACAAATGTTCAACTGTCAGAAACTCATGTCTCTTTTGACGAGCCATGCTAACAGCCAAACGTAACGATACTTCTAATTGACGACTGAGCATGTAACCCCCTTATATCTTGGGCTCTATCAAAAAAAGAAAATCTTTTAATGAAAAAGCTAATTATTGACTTGATCCGCTGAGCTTCTGTAATCGTGATTAAATGTACGTCTACAAGTCTCTTTGCTTCATAATCTACTGTTAGCATTAGTTGACTATCTTGGTCAAGATTCAAAACAAAGTATTGTTGTAAAAATTCAATTACAAAGAGAATAAGACTTATCTAATCGTTCAAAAAGACAGCGAACTTGTTATTCATTTATGAAACAATATCAAACCTATGAAAAATTGTAATACTGCATGATCTTGCTTAAAGCCTAACAAATCATCCATAAGTTTAATATATTGACGCTCAGTATATTGTTTCATGTTTTTAGCACAAAACAAGATATGTATTCATCCATCGATTCGAAAAGCTTTACTTTATGCTTTCAGCAACACTTACACCATTTCACTCATAACATATAAGTCTAAGTCATACGATGGTGCAAGGTCTTGCCGATGAGGAATATATTCCGCAAGGGCGTTGCTTTTCTTAACGCTTTCACTCGCAACATATGAGCCATATCATGGCGCAAGGTCTTGCGCATGAGGAATGAAGTTCCTCAAAAGCGTTGCTTTTCTTACCCTTTTCACTCACAGCATAGCTGTTCGTCTTGCGCAGCTAAAAAGCGTTGCTTTTCTTAACGCTGCTCAGGTTCGATCTGGCACAACAAAGGATGACCTTGAGCTCTTGCATAGTTATTCACTTGATTTGCTTTTGTTTCAGCAATATCTCGTGGATAAATACCTGCTGTTCCCTTACCTTCATAATGAACTGTTAACATCACCTGACTGGCCTGATCGAAGTCCAACCCAAAATAGCTTTGTAGCACTTCAATGACAAAATCCATCGGTGTGTAATCATCATTCATGAGCACGACCGCATATAAAGGTGGCCGTTTTAACTCTGGTGGGGCAGTTTGTACAACCACCTCACCCTCATGATCCTCTTGCGAATCACTTAAACGTGGATTCAAGTGCCAATCGACAAACCCAGATTGATGAAAAGAATTTTTCACCTCACTTAAATTCATTTGACGTTTATATCTTCGCATATTGAGTTCTTAATCTAAAAAATTATTGGGCATTTGCTTCAGCTTGAGGAATTTCTGACACGAAAGCAGAACCTACATCTACAGGCTTACCTCGTTGCCAACTAAAACGCTTGATTACAGGCGTGCCAGAACCAGTTAAACGAACTTCAATGAATTGAGGTGTAAAGCCTTTAGGCATTGTCCAACGCCCTGTTAGACGCTCAAAATCATCAAAATTAAAGTTCTTATCTTCTAAAGGTACAACTAAAATTTCAGTATCTTTAATTAAACGTAATTCAACCGAACCAGAAGCACGGCGTTTATTTGGACTGACTTGAACAAGATCAATCTGATATTCAAAAGCATTTTCTGGTAAAGATTTAATAGCCATATTTTGAATTGTTAAGCTTACACCACCACGTTGTCTCAAAATATCACGATAAATCGCATTCATGCCTTCAAATTGGGTCTTATCCGCATTGGCTTGATTCACTGCTTTGAATAAGTCATCCGCATTACCCACAGCCATATCACGCTCTTGAACAGCAGCATTCAAACTCTTGCTGACTGAATCCAATGCAGTCTTTTGTTTCTGAACCACATCTACCAATTGCTCAGCGTCTGCATCATAACCAACCACAGTTAAACCTTGACGGTGGCCAACAGTATAACCAAGCAAAAAACTGCTACCGATAAGAACAGTAGCACCAATAATCAAAGGTAAATTCGTTTTTAAGAATTTATTTTTTTCAACGGAACTGTCTGGTGAAGTAGTCGGTTCAACGTTTTCCATCATCATCTCTATCGTTATGATCTGTATCAAAGCACACATTAAAATCGAAATTTAAATGTGTGTGAAGTAAAAAAGCGTTTTTTATGGTAATAAACCAATACCTTCCAAGCCTGCAGCCTCATCAAAACCAAACATTAAGTTCATATTTTGAATCGCCTGACCTGCAGCGCCTTTGACTAGGTTGTCTTGAGCAACCAAGATAATCAATTTATTGGCTTGTGGGCGGTAGAGTGCAATTCTGAGCTCATTCGCACCGCGAACACTACGTGTTTCTGGGGAACTATTTGTAGGCATAACATCAACAAAGCGTTCATCTTTATAGAAATCTTCGTAAAGTGCTTGTAAGTCAAGTTGCTGACCTTGTTCGGTTAAGTCAACATAAATCGTACTCAGCATGCCACGAATCATTGGCACGAGATGCGGCACAAAAATAAGCTGATCGAACTGTCCTTTTTGCCCCGAAATATTTTCAAGTGCTTCAACAATCTCTGGATGATGACGATGCCCAGCGACGCCATAAGCCTTAAAATTATCAGCATTTTCACTGTATATCATACCGAGACTTGCTTTACGCCCCGCTCCAGACACCCCAGACTTCGCATCTACAATAATACTTTGTGTTTGAATCAGTTGGTCTGCATTTTTAAGTAATGGAGCTAAACCTAATTGCACAGTCGTTGGGTAACAACCAGGATTGCCAATCACTTGTGCTTGCTTGATCTTCTCACGATTTAACTCAGTTAAACCATAAACAGAATCTTTTAAGATGGTAGGACAACTATGTTGCATCCCATACCATTTTTCAAACTGAACCAAATCTTGCAAACGAAAATCAGCTGCAAGATCAATTACTTTTGTACCTGTTGCAATCAATTTTTCAACATGTTGCATCGCTACACCATGAGGCGTTGCAAAAAACACAACATCACATTGTGCTAATTGATCTAAATCCAGATCAGAAAACTCAAGTGTTGTATGCCCGCGTAGACTTGGGAATATATCTGCAACACGCTTTCCTGCTTCTGTACGAGAAGTGAGAATACGAACCTGAACTTGTGAATGTCTTAATAAAAGACGTAATAGCTCAACCCCAGTGTATCCAGTTCCACCAACAATACCAACAGAAATCACGTATGACACCTCAAGCGTTCAATTAGATAAACAGTATGGCAGTTTGACCCATTTTACACAATCTTCAAGTATCTAACATTTAAGAAAATAACAGAACTGTTATTCCTCCATATAGTCAAAAGTCTAAAATTGGATACAAATAAATAGATTAAATTTGGATTGATTCTACCATTGGTCAAGAAATGCTATTGAATCATTTCACTATTCGAATAGAATAAAAAAATTGCGGTAATAATAAATTTCATGGATGCAAATTTTTTTTGGAGAGCTGGAATGCCTTCTTTGATGTCAAAACAAAGATTACATCATCATATTTGCTTAGGACTAAGTACTCTTCTACTCAGCTCTGCATTAATTGGCTGTGGAAGCGGTGAAAGTAAAGCAAACATAGAAACCACCCCAACTGTTTCTATCCCAAAACCTAAAGATTTCAATATCAAAACACCTATTGAAATGCGAAACATTATCATTCGAATTTTCGATAATTTTGATAATACCCTGATCTTTGAACAAACTGAAAATACAACAACAAATCTCAATATCTCGCTTCCTAAAATTTTGGACAAAGATCATTTATATCGCATTGAGCTATCAACAACCCCTAATTCTCTTATCTATAATTTTCAAAATGGGCAATATGAAAATATATCCATTCTTTTAAGAAGTTTGATTGAAGTCGATACTAGTAATCTTACTCAATCTATCTATATCAATCCGAGCTCTGAAGCAATTTTTCAACGGGCTATCATTCGTTCGGGGTTATTGCCAACTGATACGAACAACAGTCCCACCAATATTAGTGCCTTACACTTAAAACTTGCTACAAATGATATAAATATGGCATTAACCGATGCTTTTTATCAGCTAGATATTACCAACCTTAATCCCAACACTTTATTCAATGTTTTTTCACCACAAAACGTTTCCATCCAATCTAATTCCTATACCAATACATATGTTAGTTTTGGGCTCCTACAACAATGGTCAAATATTTATCCTAAGAATGCATTTGCAGAGTTTACTAACAATTTATCCATAGACTTAAGAGATGGGTATCTCGATGCCAAAAAAATACGGAACGATCAAAGTGCCTTGACTTCCTTAATCACCTCCGCACCAGATAATATCGATTCTACAAAAAATACTTTATTCGATATTACAATGAACCAAAAATCCACTAGAGAAGCATTCGCTAATTCGTTAAAACAAGCTGTTCTACAACTGGCTGATCATTATCAACAACCCTCATTTAATCCCCAAAGCTATATCTTATTAAAACAAAGAACGTATTCAGGGACACAACCAACTCAAAACTCGGATACTAGTTTTCGAATAGCAGGTGCTGGTGACTATCGCCGCGCGGTAGGATTTTCAGATACGACTAAAACATGTAATGGTTCTCTTTATCCATGTAAACAAGGGATTACAGGAATAAATATTGTTAATTCAGGCTTACCTTCAATTGAATATTTAATCGGCAGCTACAAAGACTCATCTGGTAATTGCCAGTTAAATGTACGTGGTGATGGTTGGTTAGAGCTCATCAAAGATGGACAAACTTTTAGCTCGAAACTGGATGGAGATAGTACTGATAATTTATTACAAGTAGATAAGGCGAATGCTGAATACTTACTGAATAGCAGCTCAACAGAACCCAACAACAGCACACTGCAATATAATTTTATTCAAGTCAAAATAAAGGTAAATCAGGTAGTAAGTGCAAGTGCTGGCTTAGACAGTCGCAAAGCACCTGATCAGTTACAAACGACTCAATTGCAATGCAATTTCTCATAGTTAAAGCTAAATTAAAACATTGATGCTTAGCCAAAACTTAATGTCCAAATCCAAAATAATCGTGCCGATTCCAATAAAACAGCAGCTTTAATTAAGCTGTTGTTTTATTTTAAATCTGTTATTTCAATCTTAGCTTTGTTCTTCGGCTGATATACTGCCTTAATAAACTCATTGATCTTATTTTTAATGCCTCTTAAGTATCAAATCCCTACACTTCTTGTTTATTCCAGATTGCTGCTCGGCTTTCTCATTGTCATTGTGACCCTACTACAACCCCAATTCTTTCCTATTTATACCGTAGTATTTTTAACGCTAGGACTAATGAGTGATATCTTTGATGGCATCATTGCAAGACATTTAGGCGTATCAGATGAAAAATTACGTCGCTTAGACTCCAATATTGATCAAATCTTCTTTATTTGTGCAATCACATCAATTTACTTACAACAACCTGTTTTTTTTAAACAATACATTTGGCCAATTCTGGTTCTAATTTTATTTGAAGTGGCGATTTACATGGTTAGCTTTATTAAGTTCCGTAAAGAAGTGGCCACCCATAGTCTTGGTGCAAAAATTTGGACCTTATTTCTCTTTGCCTTGTTGGTACAAGTGACACTCACAGGCCAAAGTCAAATTTTATTCTGGATTGTTTTTTGGCTAGGCCTGCTGACGCGGACTGAGATCATTGCCATTATTTTGGTACTCAAACAATGGCAAAATGATGTACCTAGTCTAAAACAAGCATTCCGTATTCGCAAAGGCTTACCCATCCAACAAAATCGTCTCTTTAATGGCTAGACGATTCTATTTTTTATAATACCAATTGGGCAATTGCGTCTGTTTCAATTGCTTTCGATGCTCAAGGTAATTGGTATCATGCTTTTCCACTTCACTCCAAAATGCAGCACTATGATCAAAGTGTTTGGTATGTACTAACTCATGTACACAAACTGATCGCACAATATGTTCTGGCATCAGCACCAATGCGGCATTTAACATGATGTCATGTTTGGAGCTACAACTGCCCCAGCGTGTTTTAGGTTTGCGGATACTACATTGCTGATACACTAAGCTGATTTGTTGACTCACTTGAGCCAAATATTCAGGCAAAAACTGCTTTGCATAGGCCAAAACTGCTGCTTGCAAAGCTTGTTCTGACTGTTCATTTCTCACCCAGATAATGTACTGATCAAAATCAAACTTAAAAATATGTCGTTGCTGTTGTTGAATAATCTTAAAAGGCTGCACATGATGAAACAATGTCAACGATTCAGGAAATACCGTAATTTGATTAAATTGCTGTTGTTGTTTAGCCCAAGTCTCGATCAACCATTGTTCTGATTGATGCAGAAACTGCTGAATCTGTCTTTTACTGCAAAACAATGGAACGGTGAGGCGAATACCTGTCGGCTCGACACGCAAGCGCAAATTTCTTGCCCTTGCATGTCGAACAACCTTAATTTCAGGTAACAGCGTTTCTAATGAAACTGATGGCATTATTGTGCTGTACGCTCTTCGATACCATTGTCAGTTGCAACAACAGCAATCGTTGCTGCATTTAATGCAAAGATACCATTGGTCACAACACCAGGAATATCATTAATGGTCTTTTCCAACTCAATCGCATTTAGAATATTCAGATTAAATACGTCTAAAATCACATTGCCATTATCGGTTACAACACCTTCACGATAAACAGGATCACCACCTAGCGCAACAATTTTACGAGCCACTGCAGAACGCGCCATTGGAATCACTTCAATAGGAAGTGGGAAATCACGTCCTAATTGATCCACCCATTTTGAATCATCTACGATACAGACAAATTTCTTTGCAATTGATGCCACAATTTTTTCTCGGGTTAATGCTGCACCACCACCTTTGATCATATGCATATGACGGTCAATTTCATCAGCACCATCCACATAAGCATCTAAACCACCGACAGAATTCATATCAACAACTTCAATGCCTAGTTTTTTTAGGCGTTCAGCTGTCGCCGTTGAACTTGCCACTGCCGCTTCTAATTGCAATTCAGGCAATAAATCAATTAAAAAATTAACGGTACTTCCTGTTCCTACGCCCAAAATGCCGCCTTTAGGCAAATGTTTCAAAGCTGCTTTGGCCGCAGCTTGTTTTTTTTCATCTTGGGTTGCATATAGACTCATGACTTCACTCAACTATTTTGACATTTGCTTTAAGAAAACAGCGCAAATGCACAGGGGTTTGCTACAATGATTGCCTATTTTAAACTGTTATAGGGAAGATGAACATGCTGTCTCGTGTGGTACGACAAATTTTACAAGCAACGGTTTATGATGTTGCGATTGAAACACCGCTTGAAGCAGCTCCACGAATTAGTCAGAAAATTAATAATAACATTCGATTTAAACGTGAAGATTTACAGCCTGTCTTCTCTTTCAAGTTACGCGGTGCTTACAACCGAATTAGCCAATTACCAAAAGATCAGCTTGATCGTGGTGTTATTTGTGCATCTGCAGGTAATCATGCTCAGGGTGTCGCACTATCAGGAAAAAAATTAGGGATTCATGCCATCATTGTCATGCCAAGTACGACACCTGACATTAAGGTTCAGGCAGTTAAGCGTTTAGGTGGTCAAGTTGTGTTACATGGCGACAGTTTTGATGTTGCCAATAAATACGCAAAACAACGTGCTGAAGATGAAGGCTTGGTTTTTATTCCGCCTTATGATGATGAACTGGTGATTGCGGGCCAAGGAACTATTGCCAATGAGTTATTGCGTCAATGGCGTGATGTAGAATACGTTTTTGTTGCTGTCGGTGGTGGTGGTTTAATCGCTGGGGTTGCAGCCTACCTAGGTGAAGTTGCACCACATGTCAGAATCATTGGTGTTGAATACGAAGAATCCGCGTGCTTAAAAGCTGCACTTGAAACCAATGAACGTGTGATCTTACCTCATGTTGGTCTATTTGCTGATGGCACAGCTGTTGCACAAATCGGTGAGTTACCTTTCGACATTATTCGTCTTCGTAAATCAGATAATTCAGGTCCAATCGTAGAACCAGATATTGTCACCGTAGATACAGATGAAATTTGTGCTGCAATCAAAGACACTTATGATGAGAATCGCAGTATTGTTGAACCTTCGGGCGCAATGGCCTTGGCTGGGATTAAAAAATATGTCGCAGAGCACCAACTGACTGGCAAAAATATGGTGTCAATTGTTTGTGGTGCCAACATGAACTTTGACCGATTACGCTATATTGCCGAACGTACTGAGTTGGGTGAACGTCGTGAAGCGATCTATGCTGTGACGATTCCTGAGCAAAAAGGAGCCTTCCTGCATTTTTGCCGTGCCCTACAAGGTCGTAATATCACCGAGTTTAACTACCGTGCCAGTGATAGTAATCTCGCTCAAGTCTTTGTCGGCATTAGCCTCAAAGGTGGTGAAACCGAGCGTCATGAAATTCATGAGATGTTAAAACAACAGTATGAAGTAGATGACCTGTCTGATGATGAGGTTGCTAAACTGCATATTCGTTATTTGATTGGCGGCCACGCCAATATTGAACATGAGCGTTTGTTCCGTGTCGAATTCCCAGAACGTCCTGGTGCGTTATTAACCTTCCTAGAACGCTTAGGCCCAACCCATAACATTACCTTATTCCATTACCGCAACCACGGCGCAGCTGAAGGTCGTGTGTTGGTTGGCTTACAAGCAACTGATGCCAAACAAAACCCTGATGGCTTAGTCGAAACATTGGAAAAAATCACTTATCCATATGCTGAAATTAGCAACAATATTGGTTATCAGCGCTTCCTTAAATAAGCAACTTAATAACTTAAAGCCGGCATGATGTCGGCTTTATTTTTATTCGATGTTTTGCTTATAGATGTGCATCGCAAACAAAATCATTACAAATAGAAAGTTATTCCATCTTAAAATGAATAAAAAGACATTTTTATCATTTAGTTAAGGACAGTTATGGCACAGTTTGCAGTCATTGGTTTAGGGAGTTTTGGAGCAACTGTTGCATTAGAGCTAACTAAACTGAATCATGATATCATTGGCATTGATACCATCAAACGTAATGTCGAAAGCCTTGCAGATCGCATTACGCATGCCGTGATTGCCGATGCCACCGACGAGCACGTCCTAGAAGAGCTGAATATCCAAAATTGCGATGCTGTCGTTGTTGCGATTGGTGAAGATATTGAAGCCAGTATTCTCTGTGTTTTAAATCTCAAGAATCTTGGTGTTGAGAAAATTCTAGTCAAGGCTAAAACTAAAGCACATCACACCATTCTCTCCCATTTAAATGTCAGTAAAATTATCCATCCTGAAGAAGATATGGGTGTTCGGGTCGCTCAGGCATTAAATTACCCAATGGTGAGCCGTTATATGGCGCTTGACCATGATCATTACATTGTTAAAGTTCCTGTGCATGAAAAGCTCAACAACGTAAATTTATCTGGCATTTTAAAACAAGAACCGCATATCAAACTTTTATTGTTAAAACGAGATCAAGAAATTCTCTATGAAACAGATGGCAACTTCACCTTAAAAACAGGTGATGTCCTCATTCTAGAAGGTTTACTCATCCATCTCCGAAAACTTTCAGGATGTTTCGCATAACATGGCATTCAAAATAAACTCCCAGAAAATTTTCAATCTGAGCCCACCTTCTTTGCTGGCGATTGGATTCCTTAGTTTTATTATCATTGGCACAATTTTGCTAAAAATGCCGATTGCCAATAAAGGTAATGTGAGCTGGATGGATGCCTTATTTACAGCAACTTCGGCTGTAACCATTACAGGTTTATCAGTCGTAAACCTGAATGATTCATTCAATCATCTTGGGCAGTTTATTATTCTGTTGTTGATTCAATCAGGTGGTTTAGGTTTTATGACCTTTGCGATATTGGCTGCATTAAGTCTCGCTCCTAAACTCGGCTTAAAGCAACAAATGATGGCGCAGGACAGTTTGGGTCAAACCAGCCTTTCCAAAGTCACCTTTGTTGCCAAAGGTGTAGTACTGTATACCCTGTTGTTTGAATTGATTGGCGTCATTATCCTAACAGCCTCCTTTGCACCCATGTATGGTTTTGATCGTGGGCTGTATTATGCGGTTTTCTATAGTGTCTCAGCTTTTAACAATGCAGGTTTTTCCTTGTTTGATAACAGTCTGATTAACTTTCAAAGCCACTATCTGATTTGCCTCACCATCAGTATGTTATATACCTTAGGTGGAATTGGCTTCTTGGTTCTGATTGATGTTAAACAAAATAAACGCTGGAGCAAGTTGAGCCCGAACAGCAAATTGATCCTCAGTACGATTGCAATTTTAAATCTTGTTGCATTTGTCTTAATTTGGTTATTAGAGTCAAATAATCCGCTTACCCTTGGCTCGATGAGTTTAGGTGAACAAGCCATGAATGCATGGTTTCAAGCCACCGTGCCACGCTCTTCGGGCTTTAATACCATTGACACAGGTTCGATGGAACACAGTACAGCCTTACTCACCATGTTACTCATGTTTATTGGTGGGGGTTCTCTCAGTACGGCTGGCGGTATTAAAGTCGGTACTTTTGTGATTTTACTGCTCTGTGTGATTTCTTTTTTACGACGTAATGAAGAAATCCGTATTTTTAACCATTCAGTGTCACAAGAAACCACCTATAAAGCACTTGCTGTAACCGCGATTACGGGCATGTTGGTTTTCGTCGGATGCTTTATTATTTTCCTACTTGAACCAAAATTAGATGTGCTCGACTTAATGTTTGAAGTGGTCTCTGCGGCATGCACTGTAGGACTGTCGCGAGGTGCAACTGGTCAGTTGCATGATGGGAGTTTGTTCGTGCTGAGTTTGTTGATGTTTACGGGACGATTAGGGCCGTTAACACTGGCTTATTTAATCGCGACGCCAAAGAAGAGCCGCTTAAAACATGCCAATGCCAATATTCAGATTGGATGATGATCTAAAGGCTGTTCAATCAAAATCACTTGTCGACAAATTTCATCATTTTGACGTTGCTGTTCAAACACTATTTTAGACATCACGTCAAAATGATCACAGAAACTAACCTCTTGTTCATCAATTGAATAAATCAAGGATTGGTTCCCTATACCCTGTAATGTGTCATAAAACACAATCACGAAGTGGCCTTGTTCATAAGCTCGCTGAATCTCTGAATAAGTTAAAGCAGCCTGAATGGGAATCTGAAGACGCTGCGCATCAAGATAACTTTGCTTTTCCTTTTCATCAATATTAGGGTCAGGCGCCGTATAGAACGATACCTCAAACCCTAATTTTTTCAGTGCCACAGCCAAAGCGATGGTGAATGTTCCATCTTCTCGGTCATGACCAGACAAGCGAATCAGGTCCGCAATATCAATATGGGTATGATATTGCTTCACGATTAACCAGAGTGCAAAGACGCCACAATTTGCTTCAAGCTGCAATAAGGACTCTGGAATATTTAAACTCATTTAGTACCAGTTCATTAAAGATACACCTAAGCCGACATAGGTCGCTCGGTGATTATAATCAATCAAGCTCTCGCCATAGCCATCAAATATTTGAAAATGACCGCGTAATTTATCTTTAATTGGGAAAGCCCAGTCAAACTGAACCGCACCATGTGAGCGATCACCACCTTTTAATGAATGACGTAACATCAAAGAAAAATCATTATTGCCCTTACGGTAAAATGCGGTTAAATCACCACGACCAATATAATCCTTGATGTCTGGGTTATTATCATCTTTGGCATCTTCTTCAACACGGTACCAAGGACGCAACATCAGTGCGAAGTTGTCTTTTTCAAAACCAAGATTAAAAATCACACGGTTCCAACTACGTGATAACGGATCTGAACGACCATTGGATTGGTGGTTCAAGGTGACCCCAAGCAAACGTGCATTTAGACCTAAAATTTCATAATTGGTTCTAAACATCAAACTCGCTTCAGGCTCATAATTGGTCTCACGGAATGGTCTTGATTCCTCTGAGTTATAAACTTGCCAACGTGAAGATTGCGTGTAACCCAACCAGAGATCACCATTATTACCAAAGATGTTTTCCCAAGCTTTGGTCTTAAATGAAAGTTGGAACTTTGCTTCGCTCGAGGTTAACTCTTGCTTATCTTTGACTGTATTTTCAGGGTTTGGACTGCTTGGAAATTCATTTTTATCACTCGTCCAGAACACTGGTAACAGATAAACCGGTTGATAAGCACGAATATTCCATACCCCCAGTTTACTTTCTTCTGACAATTCCCAACGGCGATCGAGTAATGAAACGTTTGGATCAAATTTTGGTGCAGCACCTAATATATGCAAGTCACTAACCTTTTGAACCACCTTATCTTTCAAAGACTCTGGTTTGGCTGGTTCACTCGACTCAGCCACAGGCATAGCGGCTGCAACCATAGGCGCTGCATCGGTCTGAACTTGTGTTGGAATAATGGTCGGCGCTTTAAAAAGGCGGTCATAACAAGCCAGACGCTCAGCATTTGCGGCCAAGGCCACACAGGCATCAACGGTTGCAGGGCTTGCAGGTGCTGTTGATTCAGCATGTGACAACGATGTCGCTAAAGAGCCAAGTATCGCAAGGATACTCAGCTCCAAATGACTACGTTCAAAAGATTTGAACGCCATAGATTTCTCCGATTTTTATTTTATTAATTAACTTGCTGGATACTAAATCCAAGTTTCTGCAATTCTTCACGTTTCGCAAATGGCGCAACCACAGCTTTCACTGGTTTTTGAGCCAATAGATATTGCTTCGCAACACGCTGTAAATCATCCAAGTCCACGTTAAGTAAACGTTCTCGTAAGATTTTACGGAATTTTGGCGTACGTGCATGCAATAAGGCATAACATGCCGTAATTGCTTCCCCAGCCGGTGAGCCTGGTTTATCCATACCAGCCACTAAACCTAGAATTGCTTCTTCGAGTTGATATGGTTTTTGTTCGGTATTCAGTAACCATTGCACACTGGCTTCAAAATCATTAAACGTTTCCGCTAGACGTGGATCACGATAGCTATAAAAACGGAATGAACACGCATTGCCATCATAGCTTGCACCACCACCATATGCACCGCCTTTTTCGCGAATGGCGCTATGCAAGAAACCATTACGTAAATAAGCTGCCAATACCATTAAAGGTGCTGCATCAGGATGTGCGACATCGACTGCTTGATAAGCAGATGAACAGAACTGAACATTCGCTTGAATTAACCATGCTTCATCATCTGAAGTATTGACCTGTTCTACTTGCGTTAAAGTGACAGGTGTTTTATCAACAACCAGCTTATCCCAAACGTTTTGAACCTCTTCAACCAAACGATCAGATTGATGTTCTTCACATACCAACAAGAATTGTTTAGGTGCTTGCAACAACTTACGATGAATCGACTGTAATTCAGTAATCAATGCTTGATAAGCGCTATCATCTTGATCAATTTTCGCAACCAAGTCACTGAGCCAGTTTAATGCGCCTAAACCGGTATTATGATAATCACGGCGAGCCAATGCACTCATTTGACGTGAGGCCGCTTGCATTGCATAACTATGACCAGAGCCAGACAAACGGGATTGCCAACGCGTTTTACGTTGCTGCAATAACTCGATGATGCGGTCTTTTTCATCAAAACGAAGTTGCTCAAATGCCAATTTTAATAATTGAATTGCATCCAGTTTTTGCGTCAGTGATTTTGTCGTCAGCGTGAGCCATGCGCTGATACGGTCTTTATCATCGACCTTACTTCGCAATGATGCCCCCATACCTAAACCACCACTTACTGCGGTTTGGATTTGCTGGAACTCCAAATACTCGTACTCACCCGCGCCAACCTCTCCCATTAAAATAGAGAGTAAATTGAAGTATGGTGATTGTACGATTTCATCAGGAATCTGAATCAACACTTGTTGGTAGTAAATACCATTGGTTCCTGCATGATATAAATTCAACGGCGTATCTAAGCCATTGCAAATAATTTCACGTAGTTGACCTTGCACAATTTGCAATTCAGCAGGCACATCTTCCAAACCAACTTTTGGTAACAATTCAAGATCATCTGGTGTGTCTTGACGTTGCTTTAATGCAGCCGTTTTTTCCTGAATTTCAACTTTCTGCGCATCAGTTAACTGTGCAGTAATCTCAGCCAAACGCGCTTGTTCGGCTTGCTGCTCTTTCACAGACTTGGTTGCATCAGGAATTAAGGTCATTTGCACACGATGTGGATTATCCAATAAATGGGTTTGAATCAAATTCGATAACCACATTGGATCTTTGAGCTCTTCTTTGACTTGCTCGATCGCAGAGTCTACATCCCAGACATGAATTGGATCGCTATGATGAATCGCACTACCTAGTCCATTCAGAATCAGACTTAGACCATACGGTGTACCATCACCATTGATTTCACGTTGATGTAATTCAATTTGATGAAGAATGGCATCGACAAAATCAGTATCTACTGGCTTGGAAGCAACCTCTTTTAGAATATCGAGAATACCATTTTTAAATGTTTCTGCATGTTCAGCATTAGAGCCTTGAACACCACAATAGAAGGTCATTTCAAAGTTGCTATCATCCACACCCATGAGTGGACCTGTTGATTGTGCATAACCACAAGTTTCCAAATAATGACGTAAAGGTGAAGCCGAATTTTCTAATAGAATTCCCTCAACCAAACGCATACCTAGACGTAATTTAGTATCACTGGTTTCAGGCAATAACCACGACATCACATGGTAAGTCTTGTCATTTAGATCTTCACTATCGACGGCATAGCTTTCAGTCACTTCGACAGGGGCAGTTAAACGTTTCTCTGGTTTTGAGTATAAAGTTGTCCCTTGAGCAAACTTATGCAAAGCTAGTTTCTCAAATTGTTCTTGCAGATCATACGCACTTTGATTGCCAAAGGTCATGAACACGGCATTACTTGGGTGATAGTGAGTTTTATAGAAATCCACCAACTGCTCATAGCTGAGGTCAGGAATATCTTTAGGATCACCACCAGAGTTGTAGTGATAGGTCGTTTCTGGGAATAAATGATGTGCAAGCTGATGATATAGCTGATCTGAAGGAGAGCTCATTGCGCCTTTCATTTCATTAAATACCACACCTTTATAAACGGCTTGATCATTTTCCAGCTCAATACGAATGCCTTCTTGAGCAAAATCCAAAGGATTTAAATTCGCGGCAAAGGCAGCATCTAAATACACAGACAATAAATTTTGAAAGTCTTTTTTGTTCTGTGTTGCAAAAGGATACGCTGTCCAATCCGCTGCTGTGAATGCATTCATAAATGTGTTCAATGAACGGCGGATCATCAAAAAGAACGGATCACGTACAGGGAATTTTTCAGAACCACAGAGTGCTGTATGCTCTAAAATATGTGCAGCGCCTTTGGAATCCATCGGCTGCGTTCTAAATGCCACCAAGAACACATTTTCATCATGCGTTGTGGCCAAATGGTAGTGAACTGCACCAGTCACTTTGTGCTTATATTCTGAAACTTGAATATCGAGTGCTTCTACATGGTGTTGACGTAATAGCTGAAACGCGGGATGTGTCGTTTGAGTAATGCTTTCAGTAACATCTACAGTCATGTGATCTCCAATTTATCTGTATTAAATTCATTACAATTGATTATAGAGAGTCTACCGAAGAATACGTATCGATATCCATGTAAATTACTCTATTTTTGTAGAAAAATGCAGCGCCTAATCCAAAACGGCGTTTCATAAAATCTTGTAAAAATTGCGATGTGCTGACGCGATAGATTGATATCCCCGACTTTGATAAAAGTGAGCCGCTTGTGCTGTATCAGTAAATAAATCAAGCCGCTCAAAATAAGTCTTTGCGTATTGTTCAATATGCATCAAAAAATAAGTACCGATTTTTTTATCACGATAATCTGGATGGATATAGAAACGACGTAAGCGCCCAACGCTCTTCGATTCGGCAAAAGGGTCTTGATTCAGTCCACCTACGGCAATCAAACTATCATGTTGATCAAACACAACAAAAAGTGCTTCTCCGATCTGATCAAAACAATTCGTACCTGATTTAAAATCTTGTTTTAATCTATTTAAGAAACGAAAGCCCTCACGTTCTGAATATTGGATCAAAACATCGATTTGTGCAGGCAATTTCAGGCTTCTTTCAACTCTAAAGTGATCTGTCCTCATCTTCTTTCCTTCATTTCACTGTGACCCTATACTTTGCTGAATTTTCTTCAACAAACTACTGTAATCCGTAGCATTCGTGTAAACTTTGCTTTTTGATTTTTACTGTGATGATAAACATGGCAACTGTTGATCTTTTTGCAATTGGTAATGCACTCATTGACCAAGAATTTAAGGTTTCAAATGAGTTTCTAACGCAACAGGGATTGCCAAAAGGCACAATGCATTTGGCCGATGGTGAAACACAGGCAAATTTATATCAAAAATTACAAGATACTCAAAGCTACAAGGGCCAAGCCAGTGGTGGTTCAGCAGCAAATACAACCGTTGCATTTAGCGCCTTAGGTGGTACTGCATTTTATGGCTGTCGTGTAGGCAATGATGAGCTTGGTCGCATTTACCTCGATGGCTTAAACGAAGCTGGTATTACAACCACAACACAATCAATCAGTGAAGGTGTAACAGGGACCTGTATGGTTCTGATCAGCCCAGATTCAGAACGTACCATGCAAACTTACCTCGGGATTACCGCTGAATTATCGACTGAGCAAATCGACCTTGAACCACTGAAAACAGCGAAATGGCTGTATATCGAAGGTTACTTATCAACCAGCGATACCGCTCGTGTTGCAGTTAAACAGGCACGTGAGCTGGCTAAAGCACACGACGTTAAAATTGCATTATCACTCTCCGATCCTGCAATGGTGCAATATGCACGTCAGGGTTTAGTCGAACTCCTAGATGATGGTGTTGATCTGTTATTCTGTAATGAACAAGAAGCGCTTATGTTTACCGAAACAGACAATCTTGATGCTGCAATTGAAAGCCTAAAATTAAAAAATCAACATATTGTGATCACACAAGGCGCTAAAGGTGCTGTAATTGTTGACCAAGCACATCATTTCCATGTTAATGGTCGTGCGGTTGAAGCTGTGGATACCAATGGCGCTGGTGATGCATTCTCAGGCGCATTTTTATATGCAATCAATGCCGGTTTAAGCTTGGAAGCTGCAGCACAACTTGCTATTTTGATCTCAAGTGAAGTGGTTGCCCAATATGGACCACGTTTAAGCGTAGAAAATTACGCTAAACTTTTTGAACAATTCCAAAAAGCTCAACAGGAATGTGCATAACATGGAAAAGATTTGCATGACCGAGGAAGTCCCTGAACGTGAGTCTCGTGCATACGACACCATGAAAGGAACCACGATTTTTATTACTCAAAAAGATGGCAGCTTCTATGCCTATCAAAACGTTTGCCCACACTTGCAAACAGAACTTGAATATTTAGAAAATCAGTTCTTGGATCAAGATAAAGAATATATTCAGTGTTCTACGCACGGTGCATTGTTTTCAGTCGAAACGGGTGAATGTATTTCAGGCCCATGTCTAGGTGAATTCCTTGAGAAAGTAAATTTGGAAGTCCACTCAGATGGTGGTATCTATATTGATTAAGCCCTAGATCATGAATGCTGCGATGACTGAGTTTTTCCTCAATTACTATCTGATGCCATTTCATATGAGTGTCGTGGCTTTAATTGTGCTCAGCATTGCAGAAACCATCGGGATTGTAATTGGCTTACGACCGAGTCAATTGGTTCAAAAGCTCACCCCGGATTGGTTACTGAATTCGCCTCTACTCGACGTGAAATTTTCCAAATATCTGATCTTTGTTTTTTTATTGATTAATTTTAGTTTTGCTGGCTATTTTCTGGAACTGTCGTTCTTTGCTTTGCAGCACTACTTCATTTCACCTTACTATTTATTTGTTCCAGCACTGATCATCGATATTTTCTTTACCGTATTTATGATTCATTGCCTAGACCAAGTGATTAAACCCAAAGTCACTCATACACATACTAATTTGGTTGGTCGTTTAGCCACAATCTCAACTGGAAATGCACGCCCTGGTTTTTCAGCTCAGGCCCGTGTGCGTGATGAGTTTGGTCAACTCTATTATGTACAAGTTGAACCTGAGTACGGTGAATTAGAATTACAGTCACAAGTGTTGTTAATTAGCCAAAAATCAAACTCACACTATCTTGCGAAAAAAATATCGCTCTCAAATAACTTATTCGCAACAGACTAATTTTTGTCTCAAAATTGCGCTTGAGTAGAAAAAAATAGTAATTTTTACATTTTATTACAAATATATCCTTCAAAAGTTTTGAATTTAGCTCTTCCCTTCATGTTGTTTTCATGATCTCACTGGCACAAAAAATACAACAGTGATACCTATCACATTTTTTAGAATAATCTCTACCTATACACTAGGTTTTGTAGAGATTTCATTGTAAGAATTATTTAATTATGTAATTAAAACGATAAGTCACTGTATATATTATTAATTTTATATTCATACTATTTTAGTTGGTTTAATATTTATTTAATTCAGTATAAACCCTATCTTTTTAATCAGATTTAAAAATATAAATACAACCGTTTTAATCAGGTTTTAAAATTAATTCATATTATTTTAGTTGGTTAAAACAACTATTTTAAATATTTCAATAAAAACAACTTATCATATTGATTTAAAACAACTATTTAATTTTAAATTATTTAAAAACCCCAAAGGTTTATTTTTAATGAATTTTATTTAATAATGTTTTACATCTTCTTTAAATATGAGGCTGGGTTCAATGAACACGAGTTCTCAAGATCCAAATCGGCGGCTCATCAGAGAAATTACGATTATTCTTATTATTAAAGTTGTCCTTCTCTTGGTGATTAAACACATCTGGTTTGATGCGCCAACGATTCCAAAAGATTTTAACAATGAAGTTGCCGAGCGTATTGCTGGTGACATGTCCAAAACTCAGGAGACACGTTGATGATTTCTGAAAGCGTGGTCGATCTTTCGCGGTTCCAATTTGCAATGACCGCAATGTATCACTTTCTTTTCGTCCCTCTAACTTTAGGTCTGGCTTTTATTCTTGCCATTATGGAAACCACGTATGTGATTTCAGGTAAAGAAATTTATAAAGACATGACCAAGTTCTGGGGCAAACTCTTCGGGATTAACTTTGCCTTAGGGGTAACTACTGGTCTGACTATGGAATTCCAGTTTGGTACCAACTGGGCGTATTATTCTCACTATGTAGGCGATATTTTCGGGGCACCGCTTGCAATTGAAGGCTTAATGGCTTTCTTCCTTGAATCAACCTTTATTGGTTTGTTCTTCTTTGGTTGGGATCGTCTCTCTAAAGTACAGCACTTAGGTGTAACTTGGTTAGTAGCGATTGGCTCGAATATGTCAGCCTTGTGGATTCTGATTGCCAATGGTTGGATGCAAAACCCAGTCGGTGCTGCATTTAACTACGAAACCATGCGTATGGAATTGGTCGATTTTGGCGCGCTGATTTTTAACCCAGTGGCGCAAGTAAAATTTGTACACACAGTTTCTGCAGGTTATGTCACTGGTGCAATCTTTGTACTCGCCATCTCAAGCTATTACTTATTAAAGAAACGTGATTTACCTTTTGCACGTCGCTCATTCGCCATCGCTGCAATCTTCGGTTTAGCATCAACTTTATCTGTGATTCTACTTGGTGATGAATCTGGTTATGAACTCGGTGATGTTCAAAAAACCAAACTTGCTGCGATCGAAGCAGAATGGCATACCGAACCTGCGCCTGCTGCATTCACCTTATTTGGCCTCCCAAATCAGCAGGAAATGCGTACCGACTATGCAATTAAAATTCCATATGTCATGGGCATTATTGCAACACGTTCTACCGATAAAGAAGTAACGGGTTTACGTGACTTGATGAAAGAACATGAAGTCCGTATCCGTAACGGTATGGTGGCCTACAGCGAGTTAGAGAAACTTCGTGCTGGTGACCGCTCTCCAGAATTGTTGGCGTCATTTGAGAAAAATCAAAAAGACTTGGGTTATGGTCTGTTATTGAAAAAATATTCTCCAAATGTAGTTGATGCCACTGAAGCGCATATCCAAGCTGCAACTAAAGATACGATTCCAAACGTTGCTGCACTGTTCTTCTCTTTCCGTGCCATGGTTGCTTCTGGCTTCCTCATGCTGTTGTTATTCCTATTCGCGACTTGGGCTGTAGCAAAACGCAATGCCGAAGATAAACCTTGGTTACTCAAATTTGCTTTGTTTGCTCTCCCGCTCCCATGGATTGCAGCTCAAACAGGTTGGTATGTGGCTGAAGGTGGTCGTCAACCGTGGTCAATCGGTGAAATTCTACCAACACATCTGTCTGCTTCAAGCGTAAGTACTGGCGATGTCTGGGGCTCGATTATTGCGCTTGCAGCGTTCTATACAGTACTACTCATTATTGAAATGTACTTAATGATCAAATTTGCTCGTTTAGGTCCAAGTTCTTTGCACACTGGTAAATACCATTTTGAAAAACTAGATGCAAAAACTGGGGAGGCTCAATCATGATCGAATATGAACTCCTAAAAATTATCTGGTGGGTGCTCGTTGGTGTACTACTGATTGGCTTTGCGCTTACAGATGGTTTCGATATGGGCTCAATGGCACTGATGCCATTTGTAGGTAAAACTGACTCTGAACGCCGTGCTGCAATCAACACGATTGCACCACATTGGGACGGTAACCAAGTCTGGTTTATTACAGCCGGTGGTGCACTTTTTGCTGCTTGGCCAATGGTCTATGCCGTTGCCTTCTCTGGCATGTACTGGGCCTTACTGCTGGTTCTATTTGCCCTATTCCTGCGACCTGTCGGTTTCGACTATCGCTCTAAGTTAGAGAATACCCAATGGCGTACCTCTTGGGATTGGGGCTTATGTATCGGTGGCGCTGTTCCTGCGCTGGTGTTTGGCGTAGCCTTTGGGAACTTGTTCCTCGGTGTACCCTTTAGCTTAGATGACACCTTACGTTCACAATATACAGGTAGCTTCTTTGCGCTATTGAATCCATTTGCACTGATTTGCGGTATTGTCAGCCTATCAATGTTATGTGCGCATGGTGGTGCTTGGTTGATGCTACGTACTGATGGCAATTTGCATAACCGTTCTGCCAAAGCAACACAAATCATGGCAATCGTATTCCTTGTGTGCTTCTTGGCTGCGGGTGCATGGTTATTATTTGGCAATATCTCTGGTTATAGCTATGCAACTGCGGTCAATACCAATGCTGCTCTGAATCCGCTTGCGAAAGATGTGGTGACCAATGCCAATCATGGTTGGTTAAACAACTATGTAACCTATCCAATCACTATGGCTGCGCCAATCGCTGCAATCTTAGGTGCGTTATTGGTGATTGTCAGCGCAGCAAAACATAAAGCAGCGGTGAGTTTTACAGGTACAAGTTTAATGATTGTCGGCGCAATTCTTACTGCTGGTTTTGCCTTGTTCCCATTCTTATTACCATCAAGCATTGATCCAACATCAAGCTTAACCATGTGGGATGCTGTTTCTAGTCATAAAACCCTTGGTGTAATGACCGTTGCTGCATGTATCTTTGTTCCGCTCATTTTGATCTATACCTCTTGGTCGTATTACAAAATGTGGGGTGTCATCACCAACAAACATATCGAAGAAAATTCACATAGTTTGTATTAATGAGGAGATATGACATGTGGTATTTTGCATGGATTCTAGGTGTTTTGATGGCATGTTTCGCAGGTGTACTCAGTGCGCTGTATATCGAGCATCATCAAGATTTAGATGAGGAATAATAGAATGGCTGAAGCAATGACAACACCGAAGAATAGTAAAGCGCAAGTACTTGCAATGACCATTTCGTTTTTGTTGGCATTGCCGCTTGCTGCTATTTTACTGGTACATCCATCACTGATGTTGGATGCCAACGGACATTATAATCATAGCTTGCTAATGCTGGTGATGATTGGAATTTCTGGTGGTTTCGTGCATGGGGTCGGATTTATACCAAGATTCTGGTTATGGAAATGGTTATTCAGTCCTTATATCGCTTGGCCTTTAATGGTGTTGGGCTATTTTATTTGGATTGGAAATTAATTTCTGATGAAACTAAAAAAGAGGAAGCAAAATTGCTTCCTCTTTTTTATATAACCATTAAAACTTAAAGGATACAGAACCCGTTACGCTACGCGGTGCGCCATATGTTTGATTCGATGTATTTAAACGATACGTTTTATCCGTAATATTATTGAGATTTAAACCCACGGTTAACACTGGACTAAGCTCATACTTCGCCATTGCATCAACCAATGTAAAAGCTTTTTGACCATTGGTATCACGTGCAAAGCCATCCATGTCATAGCTACTATAAATTTTATTCTGCCACGTCACTCCAGCTCCAACACTCAGCTTCTCCAAATCACCAGAAAACTTATAAGTAGCAAAGAGCTTAAACTGATCTTTTGGAATATCGGTATTGATACGATCGCCTTTTTCCTTGGTCTCTGAATAAGTATATCCACCATTCAGATTCAGATTTGGTAGCACTTCTCCTGAAATCGCAGCCTCAAAGCCTTTAGTCTTCGCACCTTTTGCAGAACGGTAATAAGATGTTCCAGCAACCGCCCCTGGTACTTCTTCACTGGTCGCATATTTACCAGCTTCCACAGCGACATTATCCATATTCGATTGGAATAAAGCCAAACTGGTGTTCACACGACCTGCCAAAAGCTCGCCTTTAACCCCTAGCTCATAGCTATCACCTTCTTTAGGATCCAGCAATTTCATTTGATAATCTTTATTCGCTTGTGGCGAGAAAATACTGGTATAGCTAGCATAAACTGCCCATTCAGGTGTGACATCAAAAACGATCCCTGCATAAGGCGTAAATTGATCATCAATTTTAATTTTTGTTCCATTATTTTTATTACCAGACTCGGCATAATAATCAATGCTCGAAGCACGCCCACCTAATATGACTTTCAAATGGTCAAGAAGATTTAAGCGAGTTGCCAAATAGCCGCCATATTGTCTAAATTGCAGTACAGAATTTCCTACAGTTGCCGCAGTATATAGACCAGCGGGCTGTGCAGTATAACCATTCCAGCTTTTGATATTAATTGCCCCAGTTTCACCCATTACACGATTGTAATAAGGATCATTTTGGTCTACATCCTGAAAGTTTGCACCGAGCATCAATTCATGTTCACGGCCAAATAACTGATATGGTCCAGTCACACCTAAATCAACAGAATGTTCAACAGGCTTAGTATGTTGATAACCCGCTGTCACAGTTGATGTATTTTTTTCATAATCCGTATAATAAACTGGCTTTCCATCAGCACCGATGACTTGTACACGCTTCCCATCTTGCATCTTATAAACGCCTGATGTGTTTGACCCAATTACCCCATAAATGCTTTCTGTATCGGTTGTTGCAAAATTATAATTCGCATTCAACTTCCAACGGTTTTCAAACTCATGTTGCAACTGAGCAAATGCATTGAGACTATCAGTATGGGTATAAGCCCAACGTGGAGCTGAATTGTCTTTACGCCCCATTGGAGAAAGAATATTTTTCGCATCGAAATTTGCGTAAGCATGGATACTTTGCCCATCACTTTCATTACGACTTAACGATGTACCAATACTTAAAACTGTTTTATCACTTAAATCGGCATCGACTACACCGTATAAGATGGTTGAGGCAGCATCTCCCCATTTCTGCCAGCTATCACCTTGTTGATGTGCTGCAACGACACGACCACGAATACTTCCTGATTCATTCAATGCTTGAGAGGCATCAATTTCACTACGCCACGTATTCCATGAGCCATAGCTCACTTTAGCCGTTGATTGTGCATTGGGTATGGCGTGTTTGCGGTTAAAATTGACACTGGCACTTGGCAAACCGCTGCCATTTAATAAGCCAGTTGCACCTTTTACAACGGTAATATTCTCAAAAATAGCGGTATCAATATTACTTAATGCCGTGTTGCTACGACCTTCTATCGCAGGACTCGACAACAATCCGTCAATCTGAAAATTAATAATTTTCGAGCCACGCGAATAATAAGAGGTATATTCACCGCCAGTTCCCCAAGCAGACGTCGCACCATAACTTTGACGATAAACCCCAGGAATCTGATCAAGAACTCCAGATACACTTGTTAAATTCTGATCTTTCATTTGTTGTTCAGTGATCACACTCACTGACTGTGGCGTTTCTTTTAAAGACAAATCTAATTTTGTAGCTGCCTTAGATTTTTTTACGGTATATGTTGGCGTATCTTGATCAGCTTTAAGATGAATAATCGGTAAAACATCCGATTTTTTTGAATTTTCTGACTGATCTTCTGCCCAAGCTATCGTTGTTGATGTGCCAATCAGGCTTAACATCATCGCTTTATATAAATTATGATGCTTCATTGCTCCCCCGAGATGAAATATTTTTTTACATAATACATAAATGATAACAATTATCAATAGCATTTGAATCATCATGTTCCGACCGAATCAATTAAGTTTTGAATATATGCTTTAATTTTTATTGAATTTAAATAATAATTATTATCATTAATGTTAACAGACTCTCAACATGACTTTAAAACTCTTAGGGATCATGGTTTCACTACTCGCTTGTATGAGTGTTTATCTCAGCCATCCCAATCAAATTTTCCTCAACAAGCAACTGCCTCGACCATTTTTTTACATGGCACTGGTGAGCTTCATATTTGGGTTAAGTATCTTGATTTATTGTTTACCGCTTTTAGTTGCCATTTTGATCTGGCTTGCAATTGCCACCCTCGTTTGGTCATTTGCCCCCTTCATTATGCTCATGAAAAGGTCTGCTTAAATGAATATGCTTAAGCAAAAACTCCAACCAGACTGGTGGACCAAAACATTTGTTGGTGCTGTTCTCGGCCTAAGCTTTGCAATCGCCATGGGGGCAATCATTCTTTTACTCAGTAAATCCAATGCTGATACTTCGATTGCACCGCAGTTAGGCATGTGGTCCATTCCATGGATTTGGCTCTGCGTGTTCTTTATTGCTTATTTCATACCTAAAGGTTGGCAAAGTTTTTTAATTTATAGCATTGCCAATATCCTCGCTTATGCCCTGTTATTTTGGATAAGAGCTTAAAATGAAAATTCGTGCGGATATTATTAAAACTGGCAAAAACCTCCATACATGGGTTGGCATAAGTGCAGGTATTCTATTATTTATCTGTTTTTTTGCTGGTGGTTTAACCATGTTCCAGCATCACCTCAGCCAATGGGCTACGCCTCCCCAACAAAAATTAGCTGCAATTCAGCCTAATCAATATAATCAACTGGTTGAGCAAGTACAGGCCAAATTCCCTGAAACACAAAAGGCATTCACTTTAAGCTTTAGCTCGCCAGAAGGACATAATGCACCGATCCAATGGGAAGCTGCCCATGCTGAGGCTGAAGATCATCATGGCATTGATATTACCCAAACAAGCATGATGGCAACTCTGGATCAAAATGGACAACTGATTGCCAAACAAGAAAATGTGTCAAAACTCGGTTGGCTAATTGAACAACTGCATGAAACAGCAGGTATCCCGGGTATGATGGGGCACCATACCGCAGGTGTAATGGTGATGGGGGTTGTGGCAGTTCTATACTTCCTCGCCATTATGTCGGGTTTAATTGTGTTATTACCCACCCTGATCAGCGACTATTTTGCCGTACGCAAAGGTAAAAACAAAAAAAGGTTTTGGTTAGATACACATAATGTCATTGGCATTACCAGCTTACCCTTTCATATCATTATTAGTGTAAGTGTGGTGGTTTTTGCTTTTCATGATATTTTCTATGGCGCATTGACCCAACTGGTATCGAAAGATAAGCCACTATTTGAACGTGCACCAGCGGTTAAAATTGTTGAGCCAAACCCGCAGCTAGATGTAGAAAAGGTTTTTCTCAACATTCAAAAAGTAGCACCTGATTATCGTATAGATGGTATTCGTTTTAACCAACTGGATAATCCTGAACGTGCATCTGCCTTTGTTGCTTTATATCATCCTGATCGTATGCTTCGTGGTGATACCTTTGACTATATGTCATTCAATCCGTATCAAAGCACACCTTACCCAACCAAAACCCTGTCCACTGAAGAAAGTTCAGCAGCGTCTCTGATCCGTTCAATGTTTGCCTTACACTTTGGTAATTATGGGGGTGAGCCAATTCGCTGGATTTATTTGATCTTCGGCTTAGGTGGCGCATATCTATTCTATTCAGGCAATATTCTATGGATTGAAACGCGCTTGCGTAAGCAAAAGAATCCGAACTTACCAGCACCGCAACAACGCAAGGACGTAATGTTTATTGCCAATCTGACCATCGGCGCTTGTCTGGGTTGTATGCTGGCGATATTTACCAGTATGTTGATTGGTCGATGGGCTTATGTCATTCCATTGCAATTACAAAGTCATAACCATGTGTTTATGTATAGCTACTATTTTGTATTTATTGCGTGTATTACATACAGTTTCATTATTGGCGCAGCAAAAGCTTTAACTCAGTTGTTCTTAGCAATTGCAGTGGTTTTATTGCTCATTCCTGCAACGTCTGTACTTGCCCATTTATTCCCGATCCAAGGACTTTGGTATTCAACAGGTCGTTTGATTTGG
This sequence comes from Acinetobacter sp. Ac_5812, assembly GCF_013072695.1. Classification (GTDB taxonomy): domain Bacteria; phylum Pseudomonadota; class Gammaproteobacteria; order Pseudomonadales; family Moraxellaceae; genus Acinetobacter. The sequence goes on along the minus strand of NZ_LXUK01000022.1, from coordinate 316,223 downwards.
ATTGATATCACTGCTTTGATATTTGCTTTAATATTTATACGTTTTTATCAACAAGCCAGAAACCGTGCTCAAGCTGCACCAGTTGGTTCAATATGGTCTACGCAAAAAGTTGACCAAGCACCATCTCTTACTTAAAACCAAGAATAACCTCCTGTTCTTAGAGCCATGATTGTTCCAATTTATCATGGCTCTTTTTATGCCTTAAAAGAGATTTTTTCATTTCAATGAGTTGAATAGGGATAAGAGGTTGCCCTACTTCAGCCTCTATTGGATATTCACTTTTTCGCCCCGTTATTTGGTAGCCACGGCGCTGATAATAGGCCAACAGTTCAGTTCGAACATCTAGAACATGCATGACTAAATCACGAACCCTTGGATAATTTTGACTAATATATAACTCAGCATAATTGAGTAATTCACGCCCATAGCCTTGATTCTGTACGCATGGATCAATCGCAAAAGTACCTATCTCAATACAATCATCATTCAAACTTAGCCCTATGCAGGCAACAATCTCATCATTGTCTAGCTCACCCACCAATAATTCGAAATTTGGTTGCTGTAATTCTTTTTCTAATTGAACTTTACCAATGCGATCACCTTGCACATACGCTTTTTCAGTTGTCCAACTACGTTCTGATTGTTCTCTATAAGCAATATTAATCAGCTTAACCAATTGCTCCAAATCACTATTCTTTACTTTTCTAATCTTTAAAGACATTTTATTTTACCCCCACACATAAGAAAGCCGATGATAACATCGGCTTTCTTATTAAATTTTAGATTAGTTGGTTTGACCAGCTAACCAAGCCATAAATTTTTGGCGCTCTGCTTTAGACGCTTTCTGCCATAATTCTACCAATTGTTGATCTGTAGTTTTTGCTGTACCGACTGTTGCTGCCGTTGTTACTGCTACAGGTGCGGTTGCAGCTATTTGTGATGTTGTTCCTGCATAAACAGGTGCAGGTTGATTCGCAGCATTATTTTTATTCTTTTGCGTTAAATCCAAAGTACGGCTTAATAAATTACTGCCAGTAAACCATGGCTGTGCTTCATTATTTGCACCCGTTTGCTGTACTACCAGTTTTTTATTTTGATCATATAAAGCAACGGTAGGTTGATCTGCATATTTCTTTGCAGCATCAAAGTTTTTAGGTGGATTGACCAAACCTAGACTATAAGACTGATTGTCTTGTAAATCTTGTGCTTGAATGGTTACAACACCTGATTTAACGATGTCATGTTCACCATTTAAATGCTCAAAATATTCACGATAGCGAACATTAACAGTTAAATTGCCTGGATCTACTTGATAGTTATTCTTTTTTGATGGAATTAATCCAGTATTTACTTCTTGACCATTTACAGCAAGAATCACGATTTCTTCAGGTGCAGTGATTGTGACTGCTGAAAAAACTGAACTACTTAATAATAACCCGAAAGCAGCAACACCAACTCTTAAAGACATTAGACTCTTCTCGATATAAACAATTTATGAAATCGTATGCACTATGCAATGCGATTGTGACTATTTTATGACAGAAAACAAAACTGTCTATTCCATCAATTCGGCTTATTTAAGATATATACATCATATATATGGCAAAAGAAAATGGCTTTATCTAACATTTTGTTTTGTAAAATAAATATATCATTAAGAATTGTCTTGCTGCAAAATTTCTGCAAAACTCTGACAAAACTAAATTTTACCATCCCCTTCTTATTGGATTTTCTGACAGTTCCAAGAATGTTTGATAACTCAAAAGTTTATCTATTTTGGAAACAAAAATAGATACGCTTAAATTTCTGGAATTGAAGGATGCGAATAATTTTATGAAAAGTCTTAGTATGAAGATCATCTAGATTGGCAGGACCGCACCTTAGACTAGTGAAAAAGTGTTAATTGTGGAGAGCTGTACTATCATTTCAAATGGATAAAATAAGTATGTAAAGTTTATATACAGTTCATTAAACCAATGAATTTATTATAATTAATTTCTTACAAACTGAAATACAATTCCATAATTTAATTGTATAGAATAAAAGCAGATATTCTATTTTTGTAGGTGTGATTTTTTGAACATTGAAACCGTTGTTCTTCAGGATGAAGATCAAAAATTGTATAAACTCAAAAAAGTTAAAGATTCGGTCTACGATTCAGCAAAAAAACAAAAAGTCTCAAATTGGCTTTGGATCTATGCTGAAACTGCTGAGTTCTTTAATTTTGAGGTCTGGAATGAGTTAGATAATGCCTATCTCTATAAAATAATTCATTATAAAAACAAGCTATTTAAAGTTATTGCAATTAACTCTAATCCTAAAATCAGATACTCATAAATTGGTAAATTTGCAGCATTCTGATTTCTCACAGTTAGCTCAAACGTTAACAACTGAATCTAACTTACATTTTCAAATATATGGGTGAATTCCACGGTGATTTAGCCCCACTCTTTTACGAACGTTAGTCTGATTTTCTTTCAACAACGCTTCAAGCAAACCATTTAGATTCTGATCATTCAAGACTGAAGGTGTGAACTCTTCACAACCCAAATTATTAAAGAAAATATCTACTTTAGAACTTTTTTGAACGTATTTCATAGACCAGTTTTTAAAACTATATTTTTGAATTTTCTTAATTTCAAATTCAATAATACTGTTATGTCTAACATCTTTTTTAATACTTTCAAATAAAGGTAAAACAATAAAATCTTCCCCTTCTAGGCATTGGAAAAATGCATTATTTGCATAATACAAAACCCCAAATACAACATTCTTAGAGTTATAGTCTCTTGCTACTGTCAAGATATTGCTTAGATCGTCAATCAGATCATCTGTAGCACCTTGCCGTGAGCTTGCATAGCACAATTGAATCTTCATTTTCTTCTCTTATGTACAATGCATGTTTAAAGCCAGATACTATTCATTTACTTCAAAAACATATGGCTCAGTTGCATATTCTGAGGCTAGAAGGTCTATGAATGTAGGAATTGAGTCTGTTGTAAGTAAAAACGGGTTAAAATCGTCTCTATGATTTTCTAAGAAAAAATCTCCCAGCCTTTTATTAATTGGAGCAAATTTCATGTTCCAATGTTTAAAAAGACCAAAATCGCATTTTTCATAAAATAAAATTTCACAATTTTTATGACGATCATCTTTTAAGATTTTTTCATAGAAAAGCTCATCGATTTTACTTTTTCGTCCTTCTAAACATTGGACAAAGTAACCATGCCCGTAGTAAAGGACTCCAGTGATGTCGTTTCGAGAATTGAAGTCGACAGCTGTTTCAAGAATATTTAATAAATCTTGTTTAAGGTCTGGATAGATATTTTTAGCCTTACTTGCGTATAAAACTCTAACGAATTCCATTTTGGATCTACACCTCATAGAAAATTTACATAGAGATAAGGACAAATCATTTGCTTAAATAATAAGCTTCTTGATTTAACCCATTGAGAAAAGCTCGCCTTACACGATACAGACTTATGTTTTTGAATGCTATTTTTTATTTTCTATTGCCTTTTGTTCGCCTTACACACCACTTCTGTTAAAAAATATTAATAGCTTTAGTCAATTGAATTTCAAATTAAAACTAAATCATTGTTATATATAATCATTTACTATTATTTTAATTTTTATATTGTGTATTATTTAACCAAATGTAAGAAATTTCTTATAACCATGTAAGCCAAAGCTTATACCCTCATATTTTTGAATAACTATAATTTTTTCATACACCTGCATTTCAATAATCCATTATTTATTATTGAGTTTAAAATATTAGCCATGATAATTTTAGACTATAAAAATAATATAAAGGCTTGCTTTAGATAATGGTGTAAACAACAATTCCCACCTTTGAGATGAGGCCCTTAAAGGTGGGGATTTTCTTTTAGACTTAAATTTAGAGGAAAAACAATGAATATCATCAAGAATTTTTTTATTTTTGCTCTTTCAGTAATAGTTATTTCCTTAATTATAATTATCTTTGATAAGATTGGGATGAATAAAAATTTCAATTTATTCTTTTCTTCATTCTTGTATTCTGTTTTCATCGTCCTGTATTTTAAGAATATTATTACTACTTTTTTATGTTTTTTTGCATTTTACTCTATGCTTTTTTTACTGAGCAGCTCTCTTGAAGTTGTTTTGATGTTAATAACCTCGCTGTCAACACTCGTTCTAATAGAGGTTCTTATGCCTAAGCTTAAAAAAGATGTAGTCATTTCGATATATAAAACTGATACTTTGTAATTTTATACTGCATTTCATTAAAATTTAGTGCTTAAGTACGATTAAGCACTAAAATGTATCTCAATAAGAATTTTAAAATGAGTTCATTATGTGTGCCAACTATGAACCAATAGCCCGAAGCCATGTTATTTAAAAGCTAACGTTGCTTTTCTGTGCTCTAGAATAAAACAAAAAGCCCACCTTCCGATGAGCTTTAGCCATTAACTATCTTACTCCCCAATTGGAATTGAGAATTTAAGTTGATTATTTCTCTGATCTAACGGCACTGAGTTATGTTTTGCAATTCTTTGCTGATAATCTTTTTCAGAAATTAGACCTCTATTCTTCGCCTTCAAAATTGAGTTGAACTGTTGCTCATGGTCTTGTGCATTCAATGCATCGAAATGTCTATGTTCCAAATAGTACTGCGACCTATCATGAGGACTCATATTCGATGTATGCTGTTGTGCTACATGCGCTTGCTCTAATTCATAATTACGTTGATTGAGACGATCTTGTTCTTGTTGCTTCATCGACTCAAAGAAATCAAACTGTTCACTACTTTTGATCTCTTTATGAGGCTCTTCATTATTTAGAATTAAAAGTGATTTATCTTTGCTGAAGATATCATCTGCACTATACACCGAACCACAAATTACCGTACTTATAAGAAGAATTACTATTTTTTTCACAAAAAAACTCAACACAAAACAAATAAAGACAAGTGTATATTTTATTATCCATTCAAATTAATTTCAAATTAAATATTAAAAACAAAAACTTATGATTATTACAAAAAATCATAACCCTTTACCAACGATTCTAGATGATGTGATTTTTATAATTTTTTTACTTCACAAGTGAAATAAATTTCCCATAAAAAGCCTCCCGAAGGAGGTTTTTTATTTCTTGATTCAATTAAAGATCAGTTCCAATAAACACACTCGAAATAAAGAATTCTGCATCTTCATCATCAGTCGAATCAAACTCTACCTCAAGGTGAATGACTTCAGCACCAGTTTTGTCTTTGAATTCTGCAAATTTCTTCTCAAGGAAATCTGAAATCTCATTTTCTAATGTTGCTCGTTCTTGGCGATATTGTTCTATTGCTTCTTTCATGATGAGTTCCTATTAAATAGAACCACCATAAAAGCAAACTATTATGAAAATAACAAGACAACAAAAAAGCACTTTAAAGTGCTTTTTTAAAAGTAATATTTAAAACAACTTAAACAATAGTATTATTCATTCTCAACATCTCTTGTTTGCAAATCCTTTGCACTATCTAAACCGGATACTTTAGCTTGTAAGTTTGCTTTAGCTTGCTGAACTAATTTGAGTTTTTCATAGGCTTGTTGAATTACAAGCAATTCAGGCTTATCATTAAATAATTTATAATTTTTAAATTAAATCAAATATTTAAACCAATTTATCTTTAGTAATTCTTTTTCTACCATCCTCTAACTCAGCATTCTGAATTACCAGTTCTCGAAAAGTATTTACAAAGCTGCCCATTTCGGCAGTGTGACTTGAAATTCCATTAATAGAAATAAAAAAAAGAGCACTATACAGTGCTCTTTTTCGCCACTCGTTTTAACTTAGTTAAAAGTTTTGAAACGTGCAGAATCATCCATATATGTTTTCTCACCTGCTGCTGCTTCGATTGAACCGAATACAAGCTGAGCACGTAATTTCCAGTTTGCTGGAATATCAAAAGTTTCAGCAACTTCTGCATCAATAATTGGATTGTAATGCTGTAATGATGCACCTACACCGATTTCTGACAATGCAGTCCAAGTAGCAAACTGTGCAATTGCACTTGAGTGCTCAGACCAAACTGGGAAGTTATCTGCATATAATGCAAATTGCTCTTGTAGACCTTTTACAACATCTTGATCTTCATAAAATAACGCTGTACCAAAACCAGCAGCAAAGCTATCAATTTTTGCACTTGTATTTGCAAAAGCTTCTGCAGGAATCATTTTACGTAAAGTTTCACGTACGATTTCCCAAAATTTAACATGAGAGTTGCCATACAAAGTCACAACACGTGAAGTCTGTGAATTGAATGATGATGGGCTTTGTTTTACCGCTTCACGGATGGTCTCTTCAATTTTAGTTTGGTCAACTGTAAGGTTTTTGCCAATCGCATAAATGGTACGGCGTGATTTAATGCTATTTAAGAAGTTGCTCATGTTGTTATTCCTACCTATGTGCCCTTTGGGGCGTTATCTTGGATTGAATGTAGTGTATAACGACGTATTTTTTAGGAATAGTCTAAAAAACATGACAGATCGTTTTATTTTTGAAACAGTCTTATTTTTTATTTGAAATAAAAAACTCCACATGTCGTGGAGTCTTTTTTAACACAATTTAATTACTTATCGGTTTCAAATAATGCAGCAACGAATGATTTAGCTGAGAAAGGACGTAAATCATCAATCTTCTCACCCACACCGATATAACGAATCGGGACATGGGTACGACTTGCAATATTAAATAACACGCCGCCTTTTGCTGTACCATCAAGCTTGGTAATGGTAATCCCTGTTAAGCCAACCGCCTCATCAAAAAGCTGAACTTGGTTAATTGCATTTTGACCCGTGCCAGCATCAACAATAAGCATAATTTCATGCGGTGCAGTTGCATCAATTTTTTGCATCACACGCTTCACTTTTTTCAGCTCTTCCATCAAGTTGGCTTTGTTTTGCAAACGTCCAGCCGTATCCGCGATCAATACATCGATGCCTTTGGCACGTGCGCTTTCAAATGCATCAAAAATAACCGAAGCACTGTCTGCACCATGCCCTTGAGCAACCACGGGGATGTCATTACGTTCACCCCAAATTTGCAGTTGTTCAGTCGCTGCCGCACGGAAAGTATCACCTGCAGCAAGCATGACTTTCTTGCCTTCGCCTTGTAAACGTTTCGCCAATTTACCGATGGTTGTGGTTTTACCCACACCATTTACACCGACCATGAGAATCACATAAGGCGATTTGTTAGGATCGATATGCAGAGGTTTTACACGCGGTGCAAGTAAAGCGACTAATTCTTCTTGTAGTGCTTTGTACAACGCATGCGAATAGATCAAATCACCACGAGCCGTTCTTTCAGTCAAATTGGCAATAATGGTTTTGGTTGCATCTACACCAATATCAGCAACCAACATTTGCTCTTCAACTTCTTCTAATAACTCGTCATCAATCTCTTTACCACCGATCAAGATATTGACCATACCATCGGTGAAACTACGACGTGTTTTAGTCAAACCATCTTTCATGCGGCCAAAGAATCCCGTAGCTTGGGTTTCTTCTTCAACAACAGGTGCTGTTGCTGCAATTGTTACAGGTGCTGGGGTTTCAACTGTAGTTTTTACAACTGGCTCATCAATAATGGGAACATCGACAGCAGGTAAATTCGGTAATGTGACATCATCATCACCAATGTCAGCATCTATCAAGAATTTATTTTGCATATTCGATTGCTGTTGCATGTCGATTCCTTGAGAATAAAGCAGCTTTTAAAAAAGACCGCTAGTCTAGCATAAATTGATTTCTTTTTTCCGACAGAGGCAAACCATTCATTTATAAATAGAAATGAATCGTTTAAAACTCACTCATCTTCTTTTGCCATTGCCGGATATTGTTTAATACGATTCGATTCAAATTGGTAAGCATTTAAAAGCTTTAGATAATCTACACGTCGAACTTTAGCCTGTTCCAAAATATCCTCGGCCAAATGCTGTGTTCTTGGATGGCTCGCTTGGTGTGCATACTGAACAACTTTTTGATACTGCACTGTATTAATTGGGCGTTGTAAAGCGTTATACGCAAGTATAAAAATAGACAAAATAATAATACCGACCAAAACATTATAAGTTTGGTCCAACTTAAATCCTAATTTGGATTGCATAACCTTATGTTTAAAAATTATAGACAACATAATCTACCTCGAATTAGAGGTAGTGTAAGTCTCTGATTCGCTAAGGACAAGCACAACGTTCAATAAGTCACAATTCCACAACTTATTGAACGCACACTACTTTAGCAATGATTAACTTACTAATGTACGAACAAAGGAAAAGTACAAAATAAATGCAATGATGACCAAGGTAATAAAAATGGCAAACATCCCTACACCACTTTCAGCATCTGCAGGATGCAAGTCATCATCATCGGCAATATTTTTCAACTCTCCATCGTAGATCCGATAAAACTGATCTTTTTGTTCAGGACTTAAATGACTGGCAAAGTCATACACACGTTTACGTTGTGCCAAGCAGTAATCACCCAAGTGAATTTCCTGATGGAAAATGGCTTCATCAAGTAATTGACGATGATGATGAGCTAAAGCAATAATTTGACTTTCTAATGGTGGGACATCCACAGTTACGCCATCAATGACATTGGACATGTTATTCTCCTTTTCTATTATTCTCACTTTGATTTTACTTAAAATTATTTGCGACATATGTTTAATCGTGTAAGATTTTATTTACGTAATGACACCGAATATATTTGACAATTCAATCAATTTTGTCATAATAATTTAACAAATCTAAGTTAAAGTAGCTTAAATTCAAAGTAGAGTAACTTTGAATAGAATTTGCGGTAATCATAATTAAAATAAGGAGTTATATATGATTCAACAATTTACACACCATGAACTAGAGCATGTATATGCAAATGCGGTAAATACAATTCAATCGCAAAAGAACTTCCAAGATGCAGTGAAAGAGCTTGAAGAAGTAGCTAAAGCAGGTCACGGTAAAGCGGCATTATTTTTAGCAGAGTTGTATTATCAAGGCTTCCGAGTAGAACGTGATTCCTTGAAAGCACAGTATTGGCAGAAGATGGCAACGCTACAAGCATAATGGAACGTCACTTAGGTGGCGTTTTTTAATACCT
>NZ_LXUK01000022.1:728-306963 GCF_013072695.1 Acinetobacter sp. Ac_5812 | reverse complement strand
GGTGGCGTTTTTTAATACCTATTTAAAACGTATTAACATCATCCTTTCACATTTCTGACTTGCGCTACACCAAAGCTTTAGTTGCTTTGATTTGATACTTACAATATTTGCTTACGATTTAGATCAATTGTTTAAACATAACTGCCATCTATCTTTCTTATAATAAAACATAAGTTTAAGAATATTAGTTTAATAACATGTATCGTTTTAGCCATTTCCAACCAGTCTCACGTGAGTTGATGTTTAAAATTTCAATTCTAAAAACAATGATGTATTGTGGCGTTCTTTGGGGTTTATACCATCAGGGTTGGGCAATCAAATCGGATCAAGATGGTCACGTATTCCCCTTTTGGCTAAACGGCGTACAAGCACATCGCTATGCCAAAGCACACTGGAAAAACTACACCCCACGTAAGATTACGCCGAAAGATTTTCATGAATCCTTGCTGCCAACTTTAACCCGTTTACAAGTTGAACCTGCTTTATTTAACTCTTCGCATCGTAAATTTAAACTTTCAACTCAGCAAATGCAGCATTTCTTCTTTATGCCACATCAATCAGCAGTGACGGTTTAATCATTCCCTCTACTCCAGTGATGACTTTTTAGACATTCATGAAGAAAAGTTATCATTGGAATGAAATTAGGGCTTTGCATTTAAAAAAAATACCGTTAAGTTAAATGAAAATGACAATACAACACAGGTGGATAAACAATGACAATCGTTGCTCAAGTCATCAAGAATAAAGCAGTACAATCAATTTTTACCATTTCACCGAATGCGACGGTACTTGAAGCAATTAAAATTATGGCAGAAAAAGGTGTTGGTGCTTTAGTTGTCGCTGAAAACGAAACCGTCGTAGGTATTTTTTCTGAACGTGACTATACCCGTAAAATTGCCTTGATGGAGCGTTCATCAAACAATACACCGGTATCAGACATTATGACGTCAAAAGTGATTTCTGTAGGTTTAAACCATACTGTCGAAGAATGCCTTAACCTTATGACTGACCGTCATTTACGTCATTTACCTGTGCTTGATCAAGAAAAGTTAGTTGGATTTATCTCCATCGGAGACTTAGTTAAAGCAGCAATGGATGATCAACGTATTCTGATTGAGCAGCTTCAACAATATATTTCTGGCTGATTTAAGAAACAAATTAAAAAAGGGCAATTCATTTGCCCTTTTTTATGATCTCATCTCTATCAATTATGCTTTTAGAAAGTGCTGAATCACAGGAGCAAGACGTTGTAGTAACTCATCTGCTTGCGCTTGTGTCATGTTTAATGGTGGTAATAAACGTACCACCGAACCTGCCGTTACATTGATAATCAACTTATATTCATCACGTGCAATCGCAACCAGTTCTGCACAGTCTTTTGGCAGTTGAATCCCAATCATCATGCCAAAGCCACGCACTTGAACATTGTAATCGGCCAATTGCGCTCTGAGTTGATCGACAATATAGGCACCCACTGTAGCAGCGTTCTCAACTGCATTTTCCTTTTCCAGTGTATCAAGCACGGTATATACCACACGTGAACCTAACACTGTTCCACCATAAGTTGAACCATGACTACCTGCACCCAGTAAACCGACTGCTTTACCTTGTGTCATGACGGCACCAATTGGAAAGCCGTTGCCCAAACCTTTTGCAGTTGTCATGACATCAGGAATAATGTTGGTGTGTTGATAGGCAAAGTATTTACCTGTACGGCCATTACCTGTTTGGATCTCATCCAGCATCATCAACCAATTATGTTGATTACACAGCGCACGTACATCTTCTAGGTAACTAAATCCTTGTGCTGCAGTATTCACGCCACCTTCACCTTGAATTGGTTCAATCAGTATGGCAACGATATCTGGGTGATTGATCGCTGCTTCTTGAATTGCTTCTACGTCACCAAAGGGTACGCGAATAAAACCTTCTACTAAAGGCGCGAAACCTTCTTGAACTTTTTTATTACCCGTTGCAGATAAGGTTGCCAAGGTACGACCATGGAAAGATTGTTCTGCGACTAGAATTTTAGGATATGCAATGCCTTGTTGAGCACCAAATTTACGTGCAATTTTGATCGCACCTTCATTTGATTCAGCGCCGCTGTTGGAAAAGAAGATCTCTTCCATACCTGAAACCGCAGCCAGTTTCTGCGCTGCAGCGGTTTGCCAAGGAATTTCATATAGGTTACTGGTATGAACCAAAGTCGCAGCTTGTTCAGCAATCGCTTCTGCAATAACAGGGTGTGCATGTCCTAAACCGCACACAGCAATCCCAGTTAACGCATCTAAATATTCTGTCCCCTCTGCCGTATATAGATACGCCCCTCGCCCTCGAACAAAGCTGATCGCTTGGCGACCATAGGTTGCCATAAGGTGTGATGGTTGATCAGGTTGCACAGGAGCAAGAGTGATATTAGTCATAACAAACTCAATCTATCAGTAGTTGTGGTGAAAAAAGTTATATAAGCAAAAACTTGCGTAGATTGAAAGCCTAAAGTCACATTTATATAAGAAAAATCTTTCGCAATCCTCCGCCACGCTTTTTTTTAGGTATAATGCAAGGAGATTAGTTGAGGATCTATCTATGACGGAACAAGCGCGTGATACAGTAGCGTTAATTCGTGATCAAATTGCGAAACACCCTGTTTTACTTTACATGAAAGGCACTCCACAATTCCCGCAATGTGGTTTTTCTGCTCGTGCAGTAGAAGCACTTAGCCAAATTGGTCGTCCATTTGCCTATGTAAATATCTTGGAAAATCAAGATATTCGTGCAACTTTACCTCAAATTGCGAACTGGCCTACTTTTCCACAATTATGGATCAATGGCGAGCTCATTGGTGGTAGCGATATTATGCTTGAAATGTTCCAAAATGGTGAGTTAAAACCATTAGTTGAACAGTACAGCCCAGCGCCTGAAGCATAAGCTGTTAAGCAAAAAGCCAATCAAATGATTGGCTTTTTTATTGGAAGGATTTTAATTTTGACTAAATCCAACATAACGGAATAGCCCCTCTACACCTAAATCTGCTTTATAAATGTGCATATCGGCATAGTGTGCTTGAGAGACGCTGGCAAAAATATTCATATTTGGATCTTCATGAATTTCATCAACCGACTGTGGTAGAACTTCTTCAAATCGATCAGCAATAAATTCAAAACCTAAATCCATTGCCATAAATAGCGTATGCTCACACGGTTGAATATACTGCTCCTGATCCCAGTCTAGAACAGCATGCTGACAAAAAGGACATGCAATGTTTTGGGTCGCATCGACAATATTGATAAGTTGATATGACATAATACTTAAGCGTAAAAAATTTCAGCCAGTTTAAAAGAATATGACGCGCTAATCTATCTTGAAGCGGAGGATTTAGCTGATGGCAACATTAGAACAAGCAATTGCATTTGCCGCAAAACAACATTCAGGTCAAGTCGACAAAGCCAATGCCCCCTATATTTTACACCCGCTCAGAGTGATGCTGAATGTACCGAGTATTGATCATAAAATCATTGCTGTTCTGCATGACGTCTTAGAAGATACAGAAACAAGCATTGAAGATTTACAAGCTTTAGGATTCCAGGCACACATTATCGAAGCAATCGTTGCACTCACCAAACAGGATGGTGAGTCTCGAATCGAAGCCGCTCAGCGCGCTGTACAAAACCCTTTGGCACGTGTTGTGAAATTGGCTGATATCACTGACAATATGGACTTATCTCGAATTCCATCGCCAACCGCAAAAGATTTTGAGCGAATGGAACAATATCAGCAGGTTCGGGCTATATTATTAGCCCACAATGTTTAATAATCACTTTTATATTCATTTAACTTAATCACAATAAGCTGGAGTTTATAGCGTAATGCTAACGGATTTAGATGATTTTTATTGCTTCGCACTGGTTGTAGAACATGGTGGCTTTAGTGCTGCCGAACGTGCAACAGACATTCCTAAATCTAAACTCAGCCGTAGGGTTTACAATCTTGAAGAACAATTGGGTGTACGTCTAATTCAACGCAGTTCGCGTCATTTTGCCGTGACTGATATTGGGATGGATGTTTATCGCCATGCACAAGTGATGATGAATGCAGCCCAAGCAGCGCATGATGTGGTCAATCATTTGAGTAGTCAGCCACGTGGTGTTATCAAAGTGAGTGTGCCTGTCGATATTGCTCAAAACCAGATGGCAAAAATCCTACCTGCCTTTTTGAAAAAATATCCCGAAGTGCGGGTGCAGATGATGATCAGCAATCGTCGTATTGATGTGATTAATGAAGGGATTGATCTTGCATTGCGTGTTCGCTCTAAATTAGATGATGATCCGAACCTAGTATTACGTCAATTTGAAGCGATTGAACAACGTCTTTTTGCCAGCCAAGCCTATTTAAATGAATTTGGTCATCTTACTACGCCTGAACAACTGGCTGAACATCGTATTATCAGCATGGCAGAAGATCATCTCGATCAACAATTCTTGTTGACGGGTCCAGAGCATCAACAGAAAAAGATTAAAGTGAATCCTGTGATTATGGGATCAAATCTTCTCATGTTGGCTGAGTTAGCAACGCAAAACTGCGGAATTGCGTTACTACCAGACAGTATTGCCCAAGACTTTGTAAAAACAGGGCAACTTGTGACTGTCTTACCAGAATGGACTGCACCACACGGTGTTTTCCACGCAGTTTATCCATCGAGACGCGGTCTATTGCCCGCTGTTCGTGTTTTTATTGATTATTTGGTTGAACAACTTACCCAATGCTCAACTAAAAAAAAGCGCGATTAAAAATCGCGCTTTAATTTATCGGACAACTTAAACGGCTGGATAATGCCCTGTGCCATTCGGCCACGGCGTTAATAGCTCAAAGCCATCATCCGTTACAGCAACCATGTGCTCCCACTGAGCAGACAATGATTTATCTTGTGTCACCACAGTCCAACCATCATTAAGTTCTTTCACATAGCGTTTTCCTGCATTGACCATCGGCTCAATGGTAAACACCATGCCTTTTTTTAGAACCAAACCTTGACCTTTCTGACCGTAGTGCAAGATATTTGGCTGTTCATGGTAAATACGACCAATACCATGCCCACAGTATTCACGCACAATGCTATAGCCTTCGCGCTGCGCAACAGATTGGATGGCATAACCAATATCACCCAATGTTGCACCTGGTTTCACCGTATGAATCCCTGCTAACATCGCCTCATAAGTGGTTTCTACCAGTTTCTTCGCTTCCGGCTTGGGCTCACCAACAAAATACATTCGGCTAGTATCACCAAAATAACCATCTTTAATCACAGCAACATCGATATTTAAAATATCCCCCTCTTGCAAAATCTTTTTCGCAGAAGGAATGGCGTGACAAACTTCTTCATTGACAGAAATACAGGTCGTCTTGGTAAAACCGTGATAGCCCACATTGGCTGGAATCACTTGCAACGTATTCACAATATAATCATTGCAGATATCATCTAAATATTCAGTTGAAACGCCAGGCTTGATATAAGGCCCGATCATTTCTAACACTTGTGCCGCTAAACGACCAGAGATACGTAATTTCTCCAGATCTTGTTCAGTTTTAATGGTCACAGTAGAAGCTCTCATTCGAGATTTTCCTTATTCATCAATCAGATTAAAATCACATGCAGAAAAATTAATATGGGGACTGCATAAAGTATTTCAATATTTGTACGCCTTCCCATTGAAATCTTCAATCTATTTAAGACTAAAAGACCATTTTTATTTTTATATTTAAATTCGGTTAGCCTAATAAGGAGGAATCTACATGCTTCTGCATTTTTTGAGTTTTGGAAAGCTTTTCAACACATTAGCTTTACCATTACTAATTATATGATTTTAATCATTTCTTTTTAGTCAAAAATCAACCAAATTTCACATAAATTAGTTTCAAAAGAACGCATTTTTGTTCTAAAATTCGCACTTTTATTTTATGCCTCCCTCTTTATGAATCAACTTCGTACAGGAGATATCATTGCTTTAGGTTTTATGACCTTCGCGTTATTTATTGGCGCAGGCAATATTATCTTTCCTCCAATCGTTGCTCAGCAGGCTGGTGAACATGTCTGGCTTGCTGCCTTCGGTTTCTTAATTACCGCAGTTGGTTTGCCTGTCATTACGATTATGGCCTTATCTCGTATGAAAGGTTCAATCGAAATCATCAGCTCTCCACTTGGACGATTCTTTAGCTTACTACTCACCATTGTTTGCTATTTATCCGTAGGTCCATTATTTGCAACACCGCGTACTGCAACAGTTTCTTATGAGATTGGCTTTGCACCGTATTTTGGTACATCAGGTAGCAGCCTTCTTATTTATAGTATTGTGTATTTTGCATTTGTGACAGCAGTTTCGCTTTATCCAAATAAATTACTCGATACGGTTGGCCATGTACTGGCACCTTTAAAAATCATTGCCTTGGCAATCTTAGGTATCGCCGCATTTGCGATCCCTACAGGTATGATTTCAGCACCAGTCAACAACTATATCGCAAGTCCTGTTTCTGAAGGTTTCGTTAGTGGTTATTTGACCATGGATACCTTAGGTGCACTGGTATTTGGTATCGTGATTATTCAAGCGATCCAATCACGTGGTGTGACAGATACAAAACTGATTACCAAATATGCCATTATCGCAAGTTTGATTGCGGGTGTTGGACTCACGCTTGTGTATATCAGCTTGTTTAAACTTGGCTTAGGCAGTCATGAAGTCGCGCCTAATGCAGCCAATGGTGCAATCATTCTGCATGCTTATGTACAACACGCATTTGGTGATTACGGATCGTATTTCTTAACCATCTTAATTTTCCTTGCATGTATGGTAACCGCAATTGGTCTCACCTGTGCCTGTGCTGAATATTTCACAGAATTAACAGGCTTATCTTATAAGTTACTTGTTTTTATCCTAACTGGCTTTTCTTTGTTGATTTCTAATCTAGGTCTAACAAAACTGATTGCAATCTCAGTTCCTGTACTTAGTGCAATTTATCCGCCAGCGATTGTCGTGATCATGCTCAGCTTCTTCTGGAAACGTTGGAACAATCCGTCCATCGTCGTTGGATCCGTAACTGCTGTTGCTTTCCTTTTTGGTATTTTTGAAGCAATTAAAGCGGCTGGCTTTACTGCGCAATTACCGACTTTTATTCAGCACTTACCATTGAACGAACAAAATCTCGCATGGTTACTGCCATCGCTGATCGTTCTTGTTTTTGCAATTGTGGTCGATCGCGTATCAGCATCTAAAGATTAAAATGATTTGTCGTTAAAATGATGTTTTACCCAAACATGATTTTAGCTATACAAAAAATGTTCTTTTATCCAACGCTCATTTTTTGTTTACGACAAATCTTTCTTTTCTTGATTTAAAGCTGACGCTGTCAAATATGACCTTAATGTCTTTATTTGTGATCTAAAACAACTATTTCATTTTAATTAGTTGATTGGCAAATTTTTCAAAATGTAAAAATAATGGTTAATATTTAACTAAAAAATAGTACAAATCAATATAAAAAATACTTAAAAGTTATATAAATCAATACATTTAGAAATTTATTTTCAAAATAGTCACAATCCCTATTGAAATGCTCAGAAAATAGCAGTACAACTTAAAAAACAATTCAGACAAAAACACATGGTTTTGTCGTCACAACAAGGAGGGATGGAGATGTTATCAATACATTTCAGCAAGCAAGTCTTCATTAACACTCTGAAGGCAAATGATTCAATCGTATATGCAACTACAACGCTCGCCTTAATGGTCACGTTGTTATTTCAAGGCACAATTAAAGGTAATTTAAAACCCGAATATTTTGCATATGCATTGATTGTATCTCTGGCCTTTTGTATGTGGGCGATCGTCGATCGAAAGTTTCGACAGTTAAGCGCAGTGCGCCAAAAAAATTCTTTAGGAAAAATGGATGAGTGATCATCCATTTTTTTAATGTAAAAATTCAACAATTGTTCCCAATACTAAAATCCCAGTTGCACCCAGCTCTACGATAATTAAACACAACATCATCAACGTCATACACCAAGCTGGTAAAGTCCATTTCCCCACTTGATGCGGCTGTTTGAATTGATTGGTGGTATCTTTTAATAGTCCGTGCAAAATATAAATTAAAATCGACATCGCAAAGAAGAATAGATTTGCAACAACACAAAATAATGCGATTGAATCAGATAGAACTGTAAAAAAGCTCAATGCTGCTAAAATTAGGCTGGCTGCTGCATAAAGCAGACTGCTCCGATGTGCAATATCCACATAATAATGTGCTCTTGCCTGCGCTGTTTGTCTGATTTGATAGTATTTCCAAACCCCAGTCAGCATCCCCACCCATAAAAAAATCCCACTAAATACAATTGCAAGCTGAGTTGCAGTGTTTAAAGCGTACATATCGTCCCCGAAATTAAAATATTCCTTTTGTATGCGTATATTACATAAAATTTGACTTTTAAGTCATTTTTTAAACGAGTTTCTTTTTGGAACTTGTGTAAAGTAATACTATGCATATATAAGAGTATCTTTCTAATGAAGAGTTATGAATCTTTTTGGATCAGTTGCAAAGATGACTATCAACTTGCAGCCCAATTTTATCCTGCACAAGATCATACCAAACCCTACCCGATCTTGATTTGTCCAGCGACAGGAATTACTAAAAACTTCTATCATGCTTTCGCAGAATGGCTTAACCAACAAGGTTATAGCGTCTTAAGTTTTGATTTTCGCGGTATTGGTGAATCTTTACATGGCCCGCTCAAGAATTCTACGGCCAGTATAAATGACTGGGGAATTTATGATATTCCAGCCGCAATTGAAACATTATTAGACCGAACTCTAGCTGAAAAAGTAATTATTGTTGGGCATAGTGCTGGTGGGCAATTACTCGGGATTACTTCAAACTATAACAAGGTTGCTAAGGTTTTGGCGATTGCAGGCTCAACGGGTCATGTCAAAGGCTTGAAAGGTAAAACCAAAATCCTTGCGCCTGTCATGTTTAATGTTATTTTCCCAATTTCTAGCTTTTTGAAAGGTTACGGTGCAACTCAATTTATTGGGATGGGAGAAAACCTCCCTAAAAATGTTGCAAAACAATGGGCTGAGTTTTGTAGTAAACCTGGCTATGTCATGAATGCGATTGGTAAAAGTATCTTCGAAGATTATCATCAAGAAATTCAATGCCCGATTACTTCTTTTTGGGCAACCGATGATGAAATTGCCACCCAAGCCAATGTCAAAGACTTACTGCGCTTATACCCGAATGCACCAACCAAATTAATTGAACTCAATCCACAACAACATGGCTATAAACAAATTGGACATATGTCGATGTTTAAAAAGTCACATCAAAAGTTATGGCCTCTGATGGAACGTGAACTTAAGCTTTAAGAAAAACATTCAGTCATCACAATTTTGCACTTTACGCATCTAAACCTGTAATCCTGTTTAGGTGCGTCTTTTTATCTATTTAGTCTTCGAATCTCCTATCCTATAAAAAATCTTATCTCGATTTCCTCTTACTTCACCTCTACCCCAATTCATCTCTAAATTAAACTCGTTCCAAAGTTGTTAAAAGCTGAAAATTTTAAAATTTCATCGAAAAAATGTGATAAAGAATGTATTTATTCAACTTTTTTAAATTTTTTTATGTGCTATATTTTAACCAATTGATTAATTCAAATAGTTGTATTCGCTATTTTTTTAAGCGTTATTTATTTTATAAATATATTGATTTCGTATATTTATGACATTTTAGACAGAAAATATTATAAAAATGTCACGTCAAAAATCGTATTTTTTTTCTACAATACGATTATTCTACAAACAAGCAGCAATGCAAGGCTGTAGGACAACCTTGAGGGAAAGACGACTGGATAGTACATCATTAATAGCTGATTTATGTGAATTTTATGATGACTTATTCATTGAAAATAAAGATAATTTCACCGTTATCTTTGAACAGATTTGTTAAAAAATGGAATGCTAAAAAAATCAGGAAATCGATTTTTTTAACAGGCAAGTTATAGACATTTCATGGAATCTAGGAGCGACTAGGAGTGGCTCCTTGTGCAAGTATAGGAAATAAGTGATGCCAAAAAAATATGCGCGTTTTTTACCTACAGCCGATTCATTTAACCTGGAAGACTTTCCTTTTTACTGGATTTCTCAAGTAAATGCTCAGTACGTTCAAAATATCGATAACGTGCTTAAAAAATATGGCTTAGACAATTCTCGTCGCCGTATTCTCATTGCATTGCATGTCAAACCTCATGCCAGTGTGTCAGAGCTTTCCGACATGGTCATTTCCAAAATGTCGACCACAACCAAGATTGTTTATCGCCTCAAAGATGAAGGTTATATCGATACTTATTCGTGTAAGGAAGATGGTCGTATCACTCGCGTCTATCTAACAGACAAAGGTCAGGAAATGATTACTAAAATCAATGATCTTACCTCAGTGATCTTAGAGCAATCATTTGATGGCTTAACCCCATTGCAAATTGAAAAAACAATGGAAATTCTACGCCATATGTTTAAAAATCTTGCACGCTAAGTAACTGATTCAAAAAAGGCTTCCAATAGGAAGCCTTTTTTAATCTCATCAACTCAAATATCGAGCTCAATCAAACATATTCAGCTGCGGTGTTATTTTTGCGATCTTTGCTTTAGGGACATGGGAACACTCAAACTCTTCCACAGGGAAACCCTGCATAAATTCATACAGCTGATGTGGCTGTTTTAAACTTAACCATTCATCTAAACGCTCATGCGGAATAACCACCACTGACCGCTTTACATCTCCCGGTTCATGGAAGTCTTTCATCATCGGATGGTTTATGGCGTCCATCGTGAGCATGGTGGCTGAACGGATCACCTGATCATTCAACTTGCGAATCTCATACAGTGCTGCGATATAAAATGCTTGTCCATCTTTACGGCGTACGCCCCATCTTTGAGGCTTATGATCAATGTATTTACTTTCATAGAACTCATATACAGGAATAACTCCAAATTTGCATTTTGAAGCTGCCTCCAAGAAACTAGGTTTCTGAAAAATGGTTTCATGTCGAGCATTATAAGTATGCTTGGAAATATTAGTATCTTCCGACCACTTTGGTACCAAACCAAACAATACTTCCCGCCACTCCAGCCCGTGCTCCGATTTAAATAGCAAAGGGGTGGTATAACTTGGGTAAACCTCTCCCCCATATTCAAATGGAATCAAAGGTAAACCAAGCTGTTGAGCTTGCTCGACTGTTAATGGTTTATAGTTGGCACACATAATTGGTTGAGTATTTATCCTTAAAAACAAAGTTAAAAAAAGGAGGTATCAAGCCTCCTCTTTCTAATTGCATAAATTAGCCAAATAACTTTTTCATTTTTGCACTTAAACCGTGAATGAAGCGGTGCTTGGCATTGGCTTTATCGCTGGTTAAAAAGTTAATTTGAATTGACTGACGCTGTCCTTCAAAAGGTACATAACCATGCCAACCATTATCAGTCACTTTAAATGCAACCAATGTACCTGGACCCGCATCAATTTCTTCGACGTAGTCATCCATGTTCTTTTCATCATTCAAGATACGTAGACGACCCGTAGGCGAATCCCAAGACTCATTTAAATAAATCAGAATAGTCAGAAGTTTGGTTTTCGAGTCAGAATGAATACGACCATCTTTTTGACGTGAATAACCACGCAAAGTGATCATCATCGGATGCTCCATCACATCCACATCAAATTTTTCAGTTAAAATTTGGCGGAATTCTTTGGTATCTAAAGATTTTAAAAAGCGATCAAAATTAGGCTTAATTTCAACATCTTCAATGTTGTAGCTACCACCCTGTTCAATCTTTGGGAAATCCTGAATAACAGCTTTCACCTCGCTGTCTAAGATCGAATTTTCTACTACAAAATAAGGATACGGTGAAGTAGAAACTTGCGCTTGTTTTAAAGCATCTAATTTTAAAATTTGTGACATCGTTATGATTCGGCTAAATGATCAAACTACGAGAATTATAACAAAAATTTCATCAAGATGATGTTTTATCCTGTTCTATAAATTGAGCCTATATTTTACAGTTAAAGTCCATACGCTCCATACAAAATAAAAAAGCCTCCGAAGAGGCTTTTTTATTCAGATGAAATTAATCACCTGTATAACCTTTTAATTTTAAACGCGCAGCATGTAACAATGGTTCTGTATAACCTGATGGCTGCTCTGCACCTTTGAAGATCAAGTCAGAAGCGGCTTGGAATGCAATTCCATCAAAGTTTGGTGCCATTGGCGTATAAAGCGGATCATTGGCATTTTGCTGATCAACAATCACAGCCATACGTTTAAGCACTTCTTCAACTTGTGCACGCGTTACGATACCGTGACGTAACCAGTTTGCAACGTGTTGAGATGAAATACGTAAAGTAGCACGGTCTTCCATCAAACCAACGTTGTTGATGTCTGGCACTTTAGAACAACCAACACCAAGGTCAACCCAACGAACCACATAACCCAAGATACCTTGACAGTTATTTTCAAGTTCGTTGTTTAACTCTTCCGCAGTCCAATTGGTTTCTGGTGCAAACGGTGGCGTTAATAAATCATCTAATGACAACATGTTTTCAGCAGCCAATTCATCTTGACGTGCTTTTACATTGATTTGGTGATAATGCAACGCATGAAGTACCGCACCCGTTGGAGATGGAACCCATGCACAAGATGCACCTGCATTTGGATGTGCAGTCTTCGTCGCCAACATGTCTTTCATGCTGTCTGGTTTTGGCCACATGCCTTTACCAATTTGCGCTTTACCTTGTAAACCACATGCTAAACCAATTGCCACGTTACGGTTTTCGTAAGCAGCAATCCATTTTTGTGTTTTAACTGCTTCTTTACGAACAACTGGTGCCGCTTCCATAGATGTGTGGATTTCATCACCTGTACGATCCATAAAACCTGTATTGATGAAAATGGTGCGATCTTTCGCAGCAGCAATACAGTTCTTCAAGTTTACAGACGTACGGCGCTCTTCATCCATGATACCGATTTTGAGTGATTTTGCAGGCAAACCAATTGCTTGTTCAGCACGCTCAAATAATTCAACCGCAAATGCAACCTCTTCTGGACCATGCATTTTTGGCTTAACGATATACATTGAACCTTTACGAGAGTTTTGGTTTTCGTTTTGACCACGAATATCCGCAACTGTCAGTAATGGAGTCACTAGAGCATCCATGATGCCTTCAAACACTTCTTGACCATCAACAAGGATGGCTGGGTTTGTCATGAGGTGACCCACGTTACGAAGCAACATCAATGAACGACCATGTAATTTAGTCGTGCCACCAATGAGATTCTGAACCGTACGGTCTTTGTTCAGAGTACGAGTAATGGTCTTACCATTTTTCTCGATTGACTCTTGTAAGTCACCTTTCATGAGACCTAACCAGTTACGATAGCCTTCAACCTTCTCTTCCGCATCAACCGCAGCAACAGAATCTTCCAAATCCTGAATGGTTGTAACCGCAGCTTCGAGTGTTAAATCTTTCACACCAGCAGCATCGGTCTTACCTACTGGGCTATTCGCATCGATTTCGATAATCACATGCAAACCATTATTTAATAAAACGATCTCAGTTGGACTTGCAGCTTCACCGTTAAAACCAACAAATTGTGATTCATGTGCCAAAGAAGTTGTTGAACCATCTTTTAGCGTTACAGCTAAACTATTATTCACCACTGCATATTGAGTTGCATCTGCATGCGAACCTTGAGCCAATGGGAAAGTTTGGTTTAAGAAATCTTTTGCGAAAGCAATAACTTTATCGCCACGTACTGGGTTATAACCTTTGCCTTTCTCTGCACCGCCTTCTTCAGAAATAACGTCTGTGCCATACAGCGCGTCATATAAAGAACCCCAACGTGCATTCGCAGCATTCAAGCTATAACGTGCATTACGTACAGGTACTACCAATTGTGGGCCTGCCAATAAAGCAATTTCTTCATCGACATTTTCAGTTGTAACCTCGAAGTCAGCAACTTCAGGCACTAAGTAACCAATTTCAGTTAAGAATGCCTTGTAAGCATTTAATTCAAATTTATTGTTGCGATGCCATTCATCAATCTTTGCTTGAAGATCATCACGCTTAGCCAATAATGCTTTGTTCTTTGGGCTAAGGTCTACAACGACTTGCTCGAAGTTTTTCCAGTAAGTTTCACTATCTAAACCAGTGCCTGGTAAAGCTTCATTTTCGATGAAATCGTAAAGTTCTTTAGCAATCGCTAGCTTGCCTTTTTGAATACGTGCAGTCATTGTCTTTCCTGATGGTGCTAACTTTTTATAACAAGAATTCTAGTATACTGATTTATACTAGCCTGAATAGTAATATCACATTCCTAAATAGTAAGCATTTTCCCCATTAGAAGTATTGACAAACACAATTTTTTATACTTATCAAAATATCAAATAATGAGTTTTTACTATAGTTATGCGACACACTCCCTTTTTCAAACTCATCTAGTTATAGCAAAATTTGACCAAGAATAAAGCCTTATCCATGTAAGTTTATAAAAAAAGGCATTCCGAAGAATGCCTTTTCATTTATGAAGTCTGTGCGACCTGAATTTGTCGATGCTCCGAATGTAAATAATCATCCGATTGCATTTCTAATAAACGTGAACGCGTCCGTTCAATCTCAAATGCCAATTTCTCACCTTCATAAAGATCGATAATTGAATCTTCTGAGGTAAGAATCAGTTTCACACCGCGGTCATAGAACTCATCGACCAAATAAATAAAGCGGCGTGTTCCTTCTGACAGGAAATCGGTCAAATGCGGAACATTGCTGACCAAAACCGTATTATAGATATTTGCGATTTCAATAAAGTCAGCCGGGCTTCGTGGTTTGAAGCACAACTCAGAAAACTCACACCACAATACGTCTTCCGTATGCCCTAATGTTTCAACCACTCGATTATTAATCATGATCGGTGAATTTGACTGTGTCTGGGTTTGTGTCAAAGCTTTAAAACGGCCAGATAACCATGCTTGAGCGTCATCTGTTAATGGGTATTTGAACAATTGCGCCTGCTTCAATACGCGCAAACGATAATCCACCCCAGCGTCAACATTCAAAACACTACAGTTCTTTTTCACCAACTCAATCGTCGGAATAAAACGATCACGATGAATTCCATTTTTGTATAGACCATCTGGTGCAATGTTTGACGTTGCAACCAATGTTATTCCACGCTCAAACAGCTTTTGGAACAGATCACTTAAGATCATGGCATCGGTTACATTCGATACGAAAAATTCGTCAAAACAAATGACAACGGCATTCTTATAAATTTGATCAGCGACCAAATCTAAAGGGTTACGTTGGCCAGAAAGTTTATTCAACTCTTTATGTACATGTTGCATAAAATGATGGAAATGCATACGTGTTTTACGGCGGAATGGTACAGATTCATAGAACTGATCCATTAGCCACGTTTTTCCACGACCTACACCACCCCACATATAAACGCCTTTCGGATAAGTCTGACGACGGAAACGTCGAAATGCTTTCTTTGAAGCCTTATAGCGAGTGTGTAACTCTTTCCATACTCGATCTAACTCTTGCACAGCCTGAGCTTGTGCTTCATCTGGCATGAATTGTCCTGACTCAATTGCTTGAGCATAACGCTCGGCAGGTGATGTTGGGATAAATGCAGTGCTATGTGAGTCTGGTTTAGAATTTGACATAAGGTGTTATTGCAATTTTAATTGGTGAAAATTATATCGAACATTCCGTTCAATGACATTAGATTTTAGGCTTAATTATCATAGAGTTTAAACATCATAATGTACCATTTTTAATCATTTAATGATTTCGATTATATTGACGAGGACTCAGTCCAAACCATCTTTTAAAGGCATGATTAAAAGCAGCAGGCTCAGAATAACCTAACATTTCGGCCACCTGTTCGATTGAATAGGAACTATTTTCAATAAACTTTATTGCCTTCTGTTTGATTAATCTTTCCCGAATTTCTTTATAGCTGGTCTGCATTTGCTGCAATTGATGCCGCAAAGTACGCTCAGGAATATCCAATGCACACGCTGTTTCCGCCATACTTGGAATCACCCCATTTTGCATTTCCAGATAATCCTCAACATACTCAACCACAGTCAGTTTGAGACTGGCAGTTTTTTCTAAATGTTGAATATCCTGTAGGCATTTTTCTTCATAAATGCGATACGTCAAAATATCGGCAGATGGAATTTTTGTGTTTAAAATTTGTGTATTTTCTAAAATAAAAGCAGCTTGTGCACATCCAAATTTGACATCTTGCCCATAATAATCTTGATATGCTGCAAGCAGTGTTAAGTCTTTGGGTCGATGAAATGGCAGTTCAATTTGAATTTGAGGGACCTCAAGTCCCATCATCTTAAAGATATCCTGTAAAAACTTATAAGTACCCGAGATTTCACATTGCGCTCTCAATTGACCTAAATGCATACTTAAATCAATCGGTCGATATAGCAAATGGATCAAGTCATCTTCAATCTTTAACTGTAAAGAACCAAAAAGATGAGTCAATTGCTGATACTGAACCCCATTTAATAGCGCCTTATGCAGGGTATCACTAGTAACCAATAGCATCAGGAAGGGTCCATACCCCGCTAATGCATAATGCTGTCCGATAAATAGACCTTGTTCAGGTGAGATATCCTGACTAATATGCTGCAAAATATCCCATTCAATCTCATCTGGAATAATTGAACTAGGATCTAAAGCATCGGCCTGTATTCCCATATTGGCTAAACGTGCATCCACGTCAATCCCGACATGACGCATGCCCTGAATCAAATACATCAATCCGAGGATAGATCTCTTCATAAGTCCGAATGCAGTTCTCAAAACTTTAATGTTTTACTATAAAACGTTGTGCAAATGAATTGCCGAAATGATCAAGTTTTACGTCTATACAATCATATTTAATCTCGTCAAAACCGTTAAACTTGCACAAAATTTAGCTGTGTAGGACGTAGACTATGCGTGATGTAACCAAAAATGCGATTCAAAAAACAAAAGTTGCAATTATTGGTGCGGGCTTTGGTGGCTTAGCAATGGCTATTCGACTATTACAAAGTCAAATCAATGATTTTGTAATTTTAGAAAAAACCAACGATGTTGGCGGTACATGGCGAGAAAACCAATATCCTGGCGCAGCGTGTGACGTTCAATCACATATGTATTCCCTTTCATTTGCACCTAAAACAGACTGGTCAAAACGCTATGCTGAAGCAGATGAAATTTTTGATTATATTCAAAATATTACCGAGCAATACCAACTTCGAGATTATTGCAAATTCAATCACGAAGTGACCAAAGCCGAATTTGACGAAAACCGCAATGTATGGACGCTAGATTTTAAAGACCAGACAACGCTTGAGGCTCAATTTGTCATCTTTGCGTCTGGCCCTCTACATGTGCCACAAATCCCCCATATCAAAGGCATTGAGAAATTTAAAGGTAAAGTGTTCCATTCTTCTCAATGGGATCACAATTACGATCTAAGCGGCAAAGCCGTTGTTTCAATCGGTACTGGTGGTAGCGCGATTCAATATATTCCTGAAATTGCAGCAGAAGTAAAACAGCTTTATGTGTTCCAGCGCACCGCTGCTTGGGTCATTCCACGTGATGAGCGTAAATATTCTCAGCTAAGTAAAAGCTTATTTAAAGCATCAAATATCTATCGTCAGATTCACCGTACCCGTTTGTACTGGACCAATGAATCGCGTGTTGTGCCCATCGTGCAACCACAGATTATGAAATACGGTCAAAAACTTGCTGAAGCTTTTATCCGCTATCAAGTGAAAGACAAAGAACTCGCAAAAAAACTGACGCCAGATTTTGTCATGGGCTGTAAACGTATTTTAATTTCCAATAAATACTTCCCAACCTTCAACCGTAAAAATGTTGAATTAGTGACAGATGCTATTCAGGAAATTACAGCGAACGGTATCATCACCAAAGATGGTAAAGTACGTCAAATTGATTGCCTGATTTATGGTACTGGTTTTATTACTGATCCACGCATTTACTTAAAGCATTTCAATTGCGTTGGCCGTAATGGCATAGAACTTAAGCAAGCGTGGAAAGATGGTGCGGAAAGCTATTATGGTGTGAGCACCAAGAACTTCCCGAATTTGTTCCAGTTACTTGGACCAAATACGATTCTTGGCCATAACTCTGTGATTTTCATGATCGAGTCTCAGGTCAACTATATTTTACAATTGATCCAAACTGTTGATAAAACATGTACACAAGCGGTTGAGATCAAGCACGAAGTTCAAGACCAGTTCAATCAACGTGTTCAAGATCAGCTCAAAGGTACAGTTTGGCAAGCAGGTGGCTGTAGCAGTTGGTATCAAGCAGCAGATGGTAAGAACTTTTCTTTATGGCCAACATATACATGGAGGTATTGGCTAGAGACACGTAAAGTGAATGTTGCTGATTATAATTTTATCAACACAGCGCTTAATTCAAAAAACCATGCAGCTTAAGCAGAAATAGCTGAATTCATCCAAATAAAAAAAACACCTTTGAAAGCTCAAAGGTGTTTTTTTATTTCAACGCTTTAGGGACCTGATTTAAATCCCCCTGTTCTTTTCTATGCAAAACATAAATAATCATGTTAATATTTTAACTACCTACCGTTAGGTAGTTAAAATAAATATTGTTTCCCTCGAAAGAGTACACAAAACATGAATGCTGCTCCCCCCATCTCAAAGATCAGTTGGTCTCTGTTACTGTTGCTTTCCCTTTTTACCGCCTTGGATGCATTGGCGATTGATATTTATTTGCCAGCATTTCCACTGCTTGCAGAAAGTTTTGCGACAACACCAGGTCATATACAACTCACACTCTCGGTATTTCTGATTGGACTCGCTCTTGGTCAGGGTATCTATGGGCCATTGCTTGATCGCTTTGGCCGCCGTAATCCATTACTGATCGGAATCGCTGTTTTTATTTTAGGATCAATACTGGCAGCCCTTGCACCAACGATTGAGTGGTTACTGGCCGCACGTTTCTTACAAGCAATAGGTGCTTCAGCAGGACTTGTGGTTCCAAGAGCAATTATTTCTGATGTATGCGATGCTAAAACCAGTGCCAAGAATTTTTCTATTTTGATGCAAGTCATGATGATTGTACCGATTCTTGCTCCCTTATTGGGTAGCTTGATCCTACGTATCGGCTCTTGGCATTTAATTTTCTATACATTGGCGGTGCTTGGTTCCATCCTGTGGCTATGGGGAAATCAAGCCATTCCAGAGACATTGAAACCTCAATATCGACAAGCATTGCAATTCACAGCGATCAAAAATAGCTATCGAGCACTTTGTTTGAATAAAAGCTTTATCAGTTATACGCTTGCTGGTGGATTTATCTTAGGTGCTTTCTTTGTATACCTCAGCCAATCACCGTTTATTTTTATTCAGCATTATCATATCCATAACGAAAGTTTTAGTACCTTGTTTGCAGCGAATGCCATTGGTTTAATTATTCTGGGACAAATCTCAATTCTGTTACTCAAACGTTGGTCGGCCCAACAATTACTGGTCATCGGTATGTGCTTATTCAGTGGTTCAAGCTTTGTTTTAATGCTATGTCTATATTTTTATGACTTAAATTTATGGCAATACATTGCGCTGTTAGGATTAAGCATTTGGTCAACTGGATTCATTTTCGGTAATTTAACTGCACTGACCATGCAGCAAAGCCCACAGCATTTAACGGGTGCAGCATCCTCATTAATGGGCTTACTGCAGTATGCTTTCGCGGCACTGATCGGATTTATTGTAAGCTTAATAGAAATCAATATTAGCCTACTTCCAAGCAGTTTGTTTATTTGCGGTGCTATCGCACTTGGCTTATGTCTTTATGCTGCACTAGAACAGCGTGAATCATTTGCTGTAGTAGAAACAGAATAAAGAAATTCCACACCTGATCAGTGCCAGAACTTAGGTACTGATCAGAATATTTAATGCTTTCAAGATCGCATCCAATCTAAGATGAAACTTCTCTCTTCCGCCATAGATCAGCTCACTTTGTAAGGCGTCGACAAAGCTCATACATACACGAGCCAGCGCTAAGCTATCCAGTTGATGCTTATTGTCTATTAAAATTGAGTGCTGGATGGCTTGTGAAAATACATTTTCCAGTTCCGCCATAAAAACATGCATCGGTTCAATTACCTGATCATATAAGTGCACAGGCGGACTAATTAATGCATTCATCCAAAACTGAACCCCATAAGAAGCATTAAAGCGCTGCTCAATACTCATAAAATAAGTATGTAATTGCTGCTGAATTCCAGCACCACCTTGCAGAACGGTTTTAGCATGTCCCAATTCTTCATCAATCATAATCGGGATCAAGCTCAGATACAGTTCATCTTTATTTTTAAAATGTGCATAAATTGAAGGCTTTTTAATTCCAACATCAGTCGCAATTTCATTTAAGGATGTTGCTGCAAAACCCTGTTTTGCAAACCGTTCTAATGCTACTTTTTGAATCTTAGCTGCTGTCACAAATCATCCACCTCTTTTACTGCTAAAAGTATATTTCAGCCAACAGGATATTCATAGCTGCATGACAACAATGAAGTTAATTAACCACATTAGGTATATCTGATGTGGTTAAATGCACTTTTATTGCAAAACATTCTATATCAAGTGATATATAAATCTATCCAAGTATCAGATTTCCCTGCATAATAAATCAGCACTATAAACGCTCTGATTGTATGACTTCTCTTGTTTTAATCTTCCAGATTTTTGTTTGTATTAGCTTAGGCTATTTTGTCGGGCCACATTTATCACAAACAATCAAACAATTCGTATTTAAAATACTGCCCTATTTTTCTTATATTTTACTGATTAGCGTAGCATTTGAACTGACTCAAGCCTTAAATCACGTTCAAAATCCTACTGCTATTCTACCACCAGCATTACTGATTGCATTTACCACCTCAATTGGTTCTTTTTTTATTTGCTTGATCACCTACAAACTGATTGATCGCCAAAGTGTACAAGGAAAGATTTCCCTGCACCTGTTTCTCAACGCGCTCAAAAATATTGCCAAAGCATTTTTAGCTTTGGGGGTTGGTATTCTATTGGGCGTCGTGGTCAATAGCGCAGGTTTAGCGATCAGCTTTAATAGTTGGTATTTATTACTGATCTTTATTTTTTTGATCGGAATCGAACTGGCCTTCACCCAATTTGATCGTAGCTGGTTGAGTTGGAGAATTCTACTTGTACCCATCGCGGCTTTTGTCGGCTCCTGCTTGGCTGCTATCTTTAATTATTTTATTTTATCCAATGATTATGGTCTTAATGAAGTAATGGCCTTAGCGCAAGGCTATGGCTGGTATTCGATGTCAGGGATTTTATTCACTGAGCTACACTCAGCTAAACTTGGTGGCATCGCTTTATTAACGGATTTATTTAGAGAGATTTTTGCCATTTTATTAATGTATTGTTTGGGTTGGCGTTTTCCACGCTCGGCTATTTCAAGTGCCGGTGCAACCTCAATGGATGTGACTCTTGCAATGGTCAAACAATCATGTGGCACACATTATGTCCCACACGCCATGATGAGTGGATTGATCCTATCACTTCTCGCACCACTCTTAATTAGCTTATTTCTCAGTATGAAGTTTTAAAATTGTACTGTATCAGATTGAAGCCAAGATTGATTTCAACATCTCAGTTGGATTCTCAGCCTTGGTAATTGGGCGACCGATGACTAAATGCGTTGATCCATCCAGCATGGCTTGCTTAGGGGTCACAATACGCTTTTGGTCATCGGCATTTGAACCTTCGGGGCGAATCCCCGGTGTTACCAATGCAAACGCTTGCCCTAACATTTCACGAAGGATTTTGGCTTCTTGTGCTGAACATACGACACCATCTAATCCGCTGTCTTGAGTCAGTTTTGCTAAACGCTTTACATGTTCAACAGGCTCTATATCCAAACCTAGATCACGTAAGTCTTCACGACCCATTGAGGTCAAAACTGTTACTGCAATCAATTGAGTTGAATAATTACCTGCTTTAAGGCGCTCTACACAGGTTTCCATCATCTTACGACCACCCGATGCATGCACATTCACCATCCATACCCCTAGGTCTGCAGCAGCACACACCGCTTGAGCAGTCGTGTTGGGAATATCGTGAAATTTTAAATCAAGAAAAACTTCAAAACCTTTGTCTTGTAAATTTTTTACGATTGATGGACCTTCATGAGTAAAAAGCTCTTTGCCTACTTTGACACGACAAAGTGACGGATCAAGCTGATCTACAATTGTTAAGGCGTCATATTGGCTTTTTGCGTCTAGGGCAACAATAATACTCACGAATCTAGTTCCATCACATAAAAATCGGCTAATTATAAAGTGATTAGTAGAATGAACAAAGCAAGAAAGTCATCATAATACAAAAAAGCTTTTCCAAAATGATGAAATGATCTTTATCTTTGCTCCGATATCAAGATCGCTCTGGTATCTACTTCCAAAGCTTCGAAGATATGTGCTTGATCGGCGGGATAACAAATATAATCCCCTTCATTCAACACAATAGGCTCTGCAATCAAACCTACTTTTGCTCGCCCTTTCATAATAATGATATGTTCAACACTGCCAATCGGATGCGGCTGACTACAACGCGGCTCACCGGGTTGTGTTGTTAATATATATACATCCCGTCTAGCACCTGTTGGGCAATTGGCTAACAAGATTGCTTGATAGTGAGCGATTTCAGAACTTACCGATGGGCCATCACCAAAACGAATCACTTGTGTTTGCGTGATATTCGATTCCATTAATTTCGCAAATGGAATATCTAAAGCAACGCATAAGGCCCATAAAGTTTCCAGACTTGGATTACCTTGAGCTGCTTCCAATTGAGACAGCGTCGATTTCGCAATCCCAGCTCGGCGGGCAACTTCGGCTAAAGATAATCCAGACTTCTGTCTTTCTCTTTGCAAGCCTTTCGCGACAATTTCAATTGGCAAAGTCATATAACACCATAAAAAACGAATGTTCGTTTTGACGAACGATATAAAATTAATCTATTATATCGTACGTTCGTTTGATATAGAAAACAAAGATGCAAGATAAAGAACGATTTAATCTGATCAAAGCCATCGTACTGATTTCAATTGCAACAGGAATTGTGGGTATTTCCTTGGGTTCAGTTGCCGCAAGCTTCAATGTACCGATATGGATTCCTTTGCTGTTATCACTCACAGTACTCGCAGGCGCTGCAGAATTTACATTCATTGGTATGATTGCAACTGGTACGAATCCTATTTTTGCTGCATTGACCGGTATATTAATCAACCTACGCCATCTACCATTTGGTTTATCGGTTGCAACATTTATTGAGAAAAATGCGTATCGGTTTATTGCCTGCCATATCATGAATGATGAAAGCGTCATGTTTGGACTAAGCCAACAAGAAGATCAAGCCAAGCAAAAAGCCTATTGGATGTGCGGATTAGGGATTGCTATTCTCTGGCCAATTGGTGTTTTTATTGGCTATATACTCAGTAAAAATATTCCTGATATTTATGTATTTGGTATAGATGCTGCATTTCCTGCCATTCTTTTCGCATTAATCTTGCCTATGCTAAAGAATAAAACCACGCGACACCGTGTATTTTTAGGTAGCACATTATCCCTAGCATCAATTCCCTTACTGCCAACAGGCTTACCAGTGCTCGTTTCCATGTTAGGTCTACTGTTAAAAGGCAAGTCAAAATGAAATATAGTGAAAGTTATATCTTTATTGGAATTGTTGTGCTTACGCTTGGTACCTATTTAATTCGCTACTCAGGTTTTTATCTAGCCAATCGCATGACATTCAAAGAACATCATAAACAACTACTTGCAGACTCTGCTTGTGTACTACTGTTTAGCTTGGCCGTATTCAACACACTTTTTACTGAAACCCATTTTAGTGGCATCAGTAAAATCATAGGCGTTTTCGTTGCAATCATTTTTGCGTGGAAAAAATACTCTCTCATTGTTGTTATTCTCGTGGCCATGCTCATTACTGCCACTTTAAGATATTTAGGCTTTCCATAAAAAATGGCCCTTTAAATCCAATAAAGGGCCATTTAATTGAGTTATAAAATCTTCAGACTTTATAACCCTCAAAATATTTTTAATTACAGTGGCGTACGCGTTTGACTTTCAGGATTAATATCCAACACTGTTTTTTCATGTCTTACACTTGCAGCAGCTTCTGCGGCAGCTTGTTGTGCAAGTTGGATCTGCTCTTTTCGAAGATAGTCGATATCTTTACGAAGCCGCTTAATTTCCCAACTGGTCTGGAAGACTCGGAAAACTTGAACGCCCAGTAATAAACCCACCACAATACCCAATGCAAGCGTCAATAAAAGGAGAAGACCTAAACGCATGGCTGGAACTTGAGTAAATAATAAATCCACTTGTAGCTCAGCTGGGTTCTGAAGAACCAAAGCGAGTGAATAACCAAAAATGGCAACGAGTAATGCAATTAATACATAACGCATAAACACCTCAATTCTTATTCAGCAGATTCGTTTACTGCATCACGAAGTGCTTTACCAGGTTTAAAGTGTGGGACCGCTTTCGCTGCAACATCTACAGATCGACCTGTTTTAGGATTACGACCTAAACGTGGCTCACGGTGATGCAATGCAAAACTACCAAAACCACGGATTTCAATACGATCGCCGCTTGAAAGCGCTTCAATCATTTGATCAATCATAATCTTAACTGCATCTTCTACCAAAGGTTCAGCCAAGTGTGGGTTTTTAAGTGCAATCCGTTCAATTAAATCAGATTTATTAAGTGCTTCAGTAGTCATTGATGACCTCTTTAATTATTGCTACTTTTCAATGTTTTTAATAATAACCTGTTTAAATACAAAACGGTAGCGCAGTACATGATTACTACGCTACCGTTTGCAGTATTTTTGTATAAAAAAGTACGTCTCAGTTACAAGAAACGTACTTTTTAACAAATTACTTCATTTGAGCTTTAATTAAGTCACCAATAGTCTTAGGACCATTGCTTTCTGCAGTTTGAGTCGCAGCAGCTTGGCGAGCATTGTTCACAGCTTCTTTCTCTTCAGCTTCGTCTTTCGCTTTGATAGACAAGTTGATAGAGCGAGATTTGCGATCAACGTTGATGATCTTCGCTTCAACTTCTTGGCCAACTTCTAAGAATTTAGTTGCATCTTCAACGCGGTCACGGTTGATTTCAGAAGCTTTAAGCGTTGCTTCGATGTCATCAGCTAATTTAACTGTAGCACCTTTAGCATCAACAGCAGTTACAGTACCTTTAACTAAAGCACCGCGCTCGTTCGCAGCTAAGAAATCATTGAATGGATCGCTGTTTAATTGCTTGATACCAAGGCTGATACGGTTACCTTCAGCGTCTACAGATAAGATAACTGCTTCAACTGTGTCACCTTTCTTGTAACGACGGATAGCTTCTTCGCCTTGTTCGTTCCAAGAAATGTCAGATAAATGTACTAAACCGTCGATACCACCAGATAAACCGATGAAGATACCGAAGTCAGTGATTGACTTGATCGTACCAGAAACTTTTTCGCCTTTTTCATTTGCTTTAGCAAACTCTTCCCATGGATTAGCACGAGTTTGTTTGATACCCAATGAAATACGACGACGTTCTTCGTCAACTTCAAGAACCATAACATCAACTTCGTCACCGATCTGAACAACTTTAGATGGGTGGATGTTTTTGTTTGTGTGGTCCATTTCTGAAACGTGTACTAAGCCTTCAACGCCTTCAGCGATTTCAGCGAAGCAACCGTAGTCAGTTAAGTTAGTTACACGTGCTTTAACGATAGAACCTTTAGGGTAACGGCTCATGATCGCTAACCATGGATCTTCACCTAATTGCTTAAGACCTAAAGATACGCGGTTACGCTCGCGGTCAAACTTAAGTACTTTAACAGTAACTTCTTGACCAACTTCAACAACTTCTGAAGGGTGCTTGATACGCTTCCAAGCCATATCTGTGATATGTAGAAGACCATCAATACCGCCAAGATCAACGAACGCGCCGTAATCAGTAAGGTTCTTGATTGTACCTGTAACTGTTTGACCTTCTTCAAGTTGAGCAAGTAATGCTTCACGGTCAGCTGAAGATTCAGCTTCCATAACTGCACGACGAGATACAACAACGTTGTTACGTTTAGCATCAAGTTTGATTACTTTAAACTCTAACTCTTTACCTTCAAGGTGAGTCGTGTCACGGATAGGACGAGTGTCAACTAAAGAACCTGGTAAGAATGCACGTACAGGACCGATGTCAACAGTGAAACCGCCTTTAACCTTACCAGAGATAACACCAGTAACGATTTCGC
Source organism: Acinetobacter sp. Ac_5812 (assembly GCF_013072695.1). GTDB lineage: Bacteria > Pseudomonadota > Gammaproteobacteria > Pseudomonadales > Moraxellaceae > Acinetobacter. Next base: position 280,516 of record NZ_LXUK01000022.1, on the reverse strand, counting down.
CGTCTTCAAAGATTTTCTCAAGTTTAGTCCAAGTTTCAGCACGCTTCGCTTTTTCACGTGATAAAACTGTTTGACCCATACCGTTGTCAAGCGCTTCAACAACTACGTCAACAGTATCGCCAACTTGAACTTCAAGTTCACGTTGTTCATTTAAAAATTCAGCACGGTCAACAACGCCTTCAGATTTAAGGCCAGTGTCAACAGTAACCCAGTCAGAATCGATACTAACAACAGTACCTTGGATGACTGCACCCTTTTCAACGTTGAGGTTTAATTCACTTTCTTCAAAGAGGGCTGCAAAAGATTCGGTCATGATATACCTGATAAAGTCCGCGGTCTTGGATCAGACAAGGCCGGTTTAGTTAAGTTGTTACATTGTCCAAAAAATCTGATCAAGCAATGCTTCAACTGATAAAAAAATTGTGTATCTATTTTATACAGCTATTGATATAGTCAACCATTAACTGAAATACTTCATCGATGCCTATTGTAGAACTATCAATGATATACGCATCATCAGCGGGCTTGAGTGGAGCAACTGTACGCTCCATATCTCGCTTATCTCTAGCTTGTATGTTAGATAAAATGTCGCTTATTTTAGCATCAAGCCCCATGCCCTGCAACTGTTTTACGCGTCGCTCCGCTCGAGACTCAGCCGAAGCAGTTAAATAAATTTTCGCTTGGGCTTCCGGGAAAATCGAAGTTGCCATGTCACGACCATCTGCAACCAATCCTGGTGCTTGAATAAATGCACGTTGGCGCGAGAATAATGCCTTTCTTAATTCAGGTATAGTTGCAACTTTAGAGGCATACTCGCCTACTTGCTCCGTTCGAATAGTGTTAGTGACATCTACACCCTCCAAAAAAACAAGTGTCGCTGCTTCAGTCGATTTAAATTCGATATCCAAATGCGTCGCATACTCAACACATTGATCTAAGTTCGCATCAATTTCATCCAGCAAACCTCGCTGAAACAATGACAGTCCGAGTAAACGATATAAAGCACCAGAATCTAATAAATTAAAATGATAATGTGCTGCAATTTTAGCAGCCAATGTGCCTTTGCCTGAACCGCTTGGACCATCTATCGTAATAATATGAACTGTCATTCCCATCTCTTATGAAGCAACTGATTTGGCTAATTTTGAGAACCCTAGTGTAATCGCTGCTTTGAGTTGTGCAAGAACTAATTTACTGACTAAAGGTGCTTTTGCTGTAAATTCAATCTTATAAGTGACTAAAGTGATAAAAGGTGTAATTTCTTTAAAATCAATTTGCCCCAGGTGATGCTTGACCAAAGGATTATTAATCAACTTATACTCAATACGCTTATTTTCTTCCAACAAAGTGATTTCTTCTTGTAAAGGTTTAATCGCTCCAAAGCCCATACGGCGAATCGAACCTACTCCATCAGGACGTTTTGGATCAGCAGAATCCTTTACGCGAACAACTTGTAAAGGTGCAAACGCTTTGTTGTAAGTGGCATGTTTTGACAACAGTTCAAAAACTTCGGAAATCGGTGCATTAAATTCTTTTTCTATGGTGATTGCATTACGCATAAGTTCGCCTTTTGATGTAACCCAAAATCATCGGAGGCTTAGTTTGCCACAACTCATAAGACATTTTTAATCATTTAAGGACGTTTTTGACGAACGGATTTTCTTCTTTTCATTTCTTCTTTGTTTAAAAAAATTACTCAATTGCAATGAGCATTGTGCTTGTAAGCAGCCTTGTTCAAAGACAAATTTATGATTGTAATAGCCACTATCAAGCAATTGTCTAGCACTCACCAATGAACCCGCTTTAGGTTCAGTGGTGGCAAAAACCACACGCTGTATCCGTGCATGAATTAATGCACCCACACACATGGTACAAGGTTCAAGCGTCACATAGAGTGTTGTATCGTCGGGCAAGCGATAGTTATTTAAAGACTGACAAGCAGCACGTAAAGCTTGTATTTCAGCATGTGCTGTTGGATCCGACAATTTAATTGGCGCATTATATCCAGCACCGATTACCTGCCCATTGCTGACCAGAATTGCTCCGACGGGTATTTCACCCTGCGCTGCTGCAAATGCAGCCTGCTCAAAGGCAAGCTGCATCCAATATTCATCATTAAAATTTTCAGAATTCATAACAATCAGGCAATGACACCATATTGCTTTAATAAAGCATTCCAGCTTTCGATATTGGTCACAGGAGGACAATCTCCCAAGATCCCTTTCAAGCTGAGTTGCTCAGTTGCCTGCCATTCTGGAGATAAGTCTTTATCAACTAAACGCGCACGCACACCTTCGACAAAATCTGGATGACGAATTTTCCAATCAGAAATCTGTGCTTCCAATGCAAACACTTCATCCCACGCATGTCCTTGCTTGCCCCATTGCCATAACAACCATGTGATTGCAGCCGTGCTTGGCGAGCCTTTCTGTAAGTTTTCACTGGCTTGACGCAACCAGTCACTACTCGCGTCACTTAAACCAATAATTGACTGATAATCATATTCAAAACTTTGACCACGACATACACTATGAATCACATCAATCGAGTTTTGTAATGGCCCAGATGCCACAGGGCGATGCAAACTATTTAAGGTATCGTCAATCGCTCTAAATGCGCCAGCAGGGTAATGATTCCAATCCACACTGAGTACTTTTTGCAGCATATTATCACGTTGCGCTTCGCAGATATGAGTCGCCCAACCGATGCTAAATGCACCCGCTGCCGTCATAATTGAACCCGTCAAGCCGGTAAACAAACCAATTTGCCCACGATCAGCCAAGAAACGGCTTGCACCAACATCAGGGTATAAACCGATATTGATTTCTGGCATCGCCAAACGTGAATAAGGCGTAACTAATCGAAATGGTGCAGCCATAAACAGACCAAGTCCGCCACCCATCACATAACCCTCTCCCCAAACCACGATTGGTTTAGCGTAGTTATGCAACAGTAAATCTAGTGCATATTCCTGCTGGAAGAATTGATTCGCAGCATCCACTTCTTGATTAATCACCAATTGGCGTAACTTGCGAACATCACCGCCCGCACAAAATGCTTTTGGCGTGGTTGAGTCAAACCAAATCGCTTTAACTGACTCATCGACATGAAAATCTTCAAACACTTGAAGTAGCGCACTTACGATTGATTCATCTAAAGCGTGCAACGATTTAGGTCGATTCAGACGAATGATTCGCCAACCATTTTTTGCGTGTTCAATAACTAAATCTGGATGATAGCTATTTAAATCAGGAGAAGTCATTATGCGTCCAATTGCCAGTCTATAGGCTCAATGCCATGTTGTTTCAAATAATGATTTGTTTTTGAAAATACTTTACAGCCAAAAAAACCACCACGATTCGCTGCTAGCGGTGATGGATGCGCTGCACTTAGAACTAAATGCTTATTACGATCAATACGTTGACCTTTGCGCTGTGCATAGGCACCCCACAAAATAAACACGATATGTTCACGTTGTTCATTTAATACATCAATTACGCTATCCGTGAACTCTTCCCATCCCTGTTTTTGATGTGAAGTTGGTTGTCCTGCTTCTACCGTGAGTACACTGTTCAGTAAGAGTACACCTTGTGCCGCCCATTTACTTAAGTCACCATGACGTGAAACTGGTACTGCCAAATCGGTATGTAATTCATGAAAAATATTACGCAAGGACGGTGGTAATGCAATCCCTTTTTGTACCGAAAAGCTCAAACCATTGGCTTGATTTGGACCATGATACGGGTCTTGCCCTAAAATCACCACTTTGACACCAGCAAGTGGTGTCGTATTCAGCGCATTAAAAATTTGTTTACTTGGTGGATAAATGGTTTTTTCTGCAAGTTTTTCTTGTTGCAAAAACTCCCTCAAATTATCCATTTTTTGACTCAATAGAAACTCTGAAAGTGAGATTTTCCAAGACTCATCCAACTGAACTTTACTTAGTTTGTCCTGTTGTTGTTCAGTAAATTGCATCCATATTCCTTGAAATAAATTCACTCGCTGGAGTGAAAACACACTCAAATATTAACTTGTAATTCTACGTTTGGATTTTGGAACTTGATTCCTTTTTTCAGATTTTCATACATCTGAACATTACTCCATTCAGCTTGTACTTGCTCTGAAAATACAATTTGATCCAAATTTAATACACCCATTTGCTCATTGTCGATATCTTCTTGAAAACTCTGTGCGTAACCTGTATCCGTTTCATGCACAATAACAGAGTAAACCTCAACATCACCCTCACCATTTTGAGTGGTGGTCGAGTTCAGTACCTGCTGAGCAAGATAAAAGAAAATACGCGAAAACTGTTCAGCCGATGGGGAAACAGGTAACGCAATCCAACGCGCGCTAAATGTTTTACATGCATCAATATAAGCAGGATCATCTTTCTGCCAAAAACAAATTGCATGATCAAAACTATCATACAACTCTTTGATGACACCTTTTAACAGACCGAAGTCATAGACCATTTGCCCATGATCTAACTTTGACGCTTTTAATAATAATTCAACTTTATAACTATGCCCATGAATCGAACGCTTACAACGGTCCGATGTACAGTTACGTACGATATGAGCATTTTCAAACTTAAACAATTTACGAATTAACATGCACCAAGCTAATCTTTTATCTGCAAACGAATTTTATTATAAAGCAAAAAAACAAGCATTGGGATTGATTTTAAATCTTGTCACCATTTGATAACTCAATAAAGAATACTACTCAAATGGCGAAAGTCTTCTAGAATAAACAAATACTTGCTTATCTTTTCGTGCTAATGAGCTGGTAAATTGCCTTTTCCGTTCGCTTAAAACAACTTCAATTTGAGCAGTGAAATAACTTGATTTACTGTCAAGGAAAGTCGCAGCATCCGTTTTGCTTTGTTCATCTATTCCAGAAAAAGCACTTAACTTCCATAAATCTTCAACATTATTGAAATAAGTCAAATTGGCTTGTTTGGTTTTCAGTTCCTGCTCTACCGCTTTAACATCAACTTTCGGATCAATACTGGCGAGCAATAATGCCGGTGCTGTATTCATATTTACTTTAGTCTGTTCGGGCAGTGCTGTAACATAGGGCTTAATCAGATCATAGTTTTTACCTTCAAATCCCTTCACCAGTTTCAGTTCATCTACACTATGAAACTTAGTGTTCGGCGCTAAATATGCAGGGTCTAAACCTTGATAATAATTACTCTCAGCCCCCATTGCACCGGTTGTCTCATCATTAACATCTTGCCAGTCAATCACAGCTTGACTAAGTTCAGCGGGTAAACCAACTCGCTGCAACAATTTTTCAAACCAACGTCGAGCCGAATCATCAACTTGACTACCATCAGCCTTAACCAAATTATTAAGATTAAATTTCCCAGATTCGTCCAATAAGCGCCCAGAAACAAAACCATCCTCTACCGGAAATGGTGGCATCGGCTTGGCCCAGTTTTCCTGCAGATGGTCAATCGTACCGCCATTATCGCTGTCTTGGATAAGCAACTCAGAAAAAAAAGCTTCGGCACTTTTTGCATACAGTAAAGATTGATCTTGGCGCATCAAATACCCAGTATTTTCAGAGGTGTTGGTCTGGCGTTTGGCAATGGTCGCTGCCAAAATCGTTGCTAAAGCGACCATGACCAGAATGGTTAATAATGCAATGCCACGCTGGCCAAACCCGTAACTTTGAGCTTTTTGAATCACTGGATATTGCCTCTTGCGCATTTTTATGAAGATCCAGTACGATCTGGTGAATTAGATCCATCATTATTTTTAGGTGGATTTGTACCCCCATCCATACCACTTGAATTTCCTATCGACTGCAAATATGCCTGTGTATTCAACAAACTATAGATCCATTCATAGTCCGTACCTGCAACGGTTAATTGTATTTTTATGCCTAGCGGTAATTTTTTAAGTTCAGCAATATTGCTTGGGTCACTATTCTCAGGCCACTGTGTCAATTCTTGCGGGTTCAAAACCAGCACTTTAAACTGATCTACATTTTCCAACAATGTACTTGAGATCGGTTGCACACGATTTGGGATATTGAGATTTGAGTATTTCAATCGATATACTTTCTTCTGTGCAGAATCATAGCGATATTCAATACGCTCATAAGGTGATAATCCCTGCTTCAATGGATCAGAAACACCGGCCTTACTAAATGAAAAACGTTGATCATTCAATACAATAGCTGCTTGTAACTGCCTTCCATCATTTGCTGTCAATGGAATAATCTGCAAACTATCTCTTAACACTTGTTGATATGCATCTTGTAAGGCAAATAGATACATTTCATGTTCTGCATTTCGATCTTTTACTTTTAATAGATAATCAAAGACCTTCCACCCCAGCATCGAAAGCACAGCAAAAATCGCAATTGCAACCAACAGTTCAACCAAGGTAAAGCCTGTGTGAGGCGAAAAGCGATGCTCAGCATGATATGTCATTGTGTTCTCGCCTTTGCAGGATAGTTAAAGAACACAAGATTGGTAACACCCGCTTCGACCTTACCTTGTTCATTATTAAATAAGCTGACCTGCAACTCGATACGTTGAATTTTCGGACTAATGGTCGATTGTGCTTTTTTATCAATTTGCCAGGTTTCACCTTGAGAAGTCACTTGCTTGGATTGTGTTCCCTCTAACCACTCCTGATTGATTTCCATCGATGCAACTTCATTCATCCCCACAAATTGTGCTTTAGTACGCAAGATCGCATTCGATGTCGACTGAGTGTATTGCATGGCAACTTTAGTTAGGGCAATCGCTGCTACGGCAAAAATGGCCAAGGCCACCATTACTTCGAGTAAGGTAAATCCTGAGACACGGTTAAATCGAGCAACGCTCGATCGTGTCGCAAGACGAGAAGCTATGCTTTGAGTTGCAGGATAAGTGAAACAACGTTTCCCCCTGAGAAGCTCAGCTTCGCAAGAAGACGAAGAGCTATGCTCGAAGTGAGCATGATTAAATCGAGCAAGGCTCGATCTGAGAAGCATCGCTTCGCAAGAAGACTGAGAAGCGATGCTTCTATTATTAGAATTCTTCATCCGAGCACAAGATGAAGCGCGATTTCCCAAAGATCTAACTTTCATCAACTTTACCCAAGTGATCTAACTCTAATTCATGACCAATCGGCTGTTGTTCATAATAGAACTGAATCCGAACAGGTTTCACTTCACCATTCCCAAACCAAATCAATTGAGGCGCTTTACCCCCCAACAAGTCTTCATTTTTTGCTTTGTTATAAGTCGCTGTGTCCAGACTTTGAATACTGAAAGACACATGATCGGGTAATTGACGAGTTTTAAATTCTTTATACAGTTGCCAAGTACGGTCAGCTTGCTGAATCTGCTCACGACTTTGATCATGGTATTCAAACAAGTTATAGCTAAACGGTGCAACATCTGTGGCATTCTGAGTATTTAGAGCAAAAACTTTGGCTTGATCTGTTGCTTCTTTATTTATTTTTTTCAGATCAAGAATAAACATTTCTCTAGCTTGCATGGCTCGGCGTTGATCGACCCCACCAATATTTAACACCACCAGAGATGCCATGATGGTCATAATGACAATCACCACCATGATCTCAATCAGAGTAAAGGCTTTTTGCGAATGCAGTGGTGATCTCATTATCGTTTCAACTATGGGAGAACAGGTTCGAGTAGCTTAGGTAATGCTAAAGCCTGCTCAATATAGGCAACACGCAAGGTATCTCGAGAACCCAAATAACGTTGATAGAAACTCGAATTTAAAATAACCGCAGCACCGTAGGTCAACGACCAAATAGATGCGAGATAATCACGTGTGGTCATCGTGCTATTGATACCCAATAAATAACTTTCGGTCATACGAATGATGATACGTAAGCGCTGTCGGCGTACTTTATACAACTCACTAAAAAGTAATTGAATGCCCTGACCTGTTGTCGAAAGACGTTCTTCAATTTGGTGAAATAATGCTGTACGTTCTGGGTGATGTAAATGATGCAGCATAAAGAATGCTAAATGTTCAGGAAAAGCCTTTTCCGTATCCTGAATCATTTCCAATAACATACGCTCATTACGGATAATGAGCAGCATATACAATTCATCTTTACTTTGAAAATGCTTATATAGCGTACCTTTGGCGAGATCTAGCTCAGCTGCCAAGGCATCCAGCGTCATACCAGCTTCACCATTTTCTAATAGGAGTTGCTCCGCGATTTGAAAAATTAATACTTCTCGTGCTTTAAACTGAGCCTGACGATCCATTTTCACGTAATAACTCTCTTTCCTAGTACATCAAAAACCGTTTATTTCAAATTTAAGAGATTCTCAAAATTTTGTGTTGTAATCATGCCAATCTCTTCAACCGATTTATCATATACATCACTTAATGCTTTTGCTACAAATGGAACGTATTTCGGTTCATTGGTTTTACCACGATATGGTACAGGCGCTAAATAAGGACTATCCGTTTCAATCAACAAACGATCGAGTGGTACCTGCTTCGCAACATCACGTAAATCTTGCGCATTTTTAAAAGAGACAATCCCAGAAAAGGAAATGTAATATCCACAATCTAGAACCGCTTTTGCCGTTTCCCAGTCCTCGGTAAAGCAGTGCAAAATTCCATGTGTAGATTGTTCAGAACGAATAATATCGACCGTATCGTGTTTCGCTGCTCGGGTATGCACCACTACAGGCTTTTTAACAATTTTCGATGCTTCAATATGACGTGCAAAACAACGTTTTTGCTCAGCTACAAAATCGGTGCTGTGATAATAATCTAAGCCTGTTTCCCCTAAAGCCCATACTTTGTCCGACTGGGCGAGTTGCACCAGATAATCCGTTGTTGCACGCGCCATGATCTGCTCGTCTTCACAAGGGTGCACACCCACTGAATAACCAACATCCTCATGCCGAGCAGCAATTTCAGCCAATTTAACATGATCTTCAAGATCGACTGAAATCCCCATGAATTTCGAGACACCTGCAAGTCGTGCTTGTTCAAGTGCTTGATCCAAATCCCCTTGATAAGGACTCAGATCTAACATGGTTAAATGGCAATGCGTATCAACAAACACTCGTTCTTCCTATTCTCTTTACAACTACATCGTATAGCTTGGACGATCCAAGCCTTTGCTACCCGCCAATAATTTTTCGGCTTCGTTTTTATAATACACGCCTTTTTCACCCACAAGCTGGATCGCAAAGCCTTGTGGTTTAAAATGTGTTTGTTTATGCGAAATCCAAATCACTTTTCCAGTCAAAGGAATCTTTTGTGATTGCTCAGGCAACGTTGCCAATACAAACACCTCTTGTCCCATTTTAACGGCTTGTTTCGTCGGTACGAACAAACCACCACCCACAACAAAAGGCATATAGCTGGATTGCAATGTGGTTTTATCTGGAATATTGACCTGTATAATTCCGCCCATCATTTGTGGTTGCATAACATTCCCCTGTCAAAAACTGAATTCATCAAAACATTAATAATTTTATACCATTGATAAATCTAAAAATATTACTAGCTATACATAATTTTAGAGAATTCTCATTGGTGACCGTCTAATAAAAAATCTATACTCGATTTATGACTTGATTATAGAAAACAATCGAACAAACAACAAATAATGTTTAAATAAAACCCGAACAAAACAATCAATCTGCGCTTTATTTAGACAAGCCATGCATTCTAGAAAGGATTGTTTAAAAATAGATGACAATTCATCAAAACTGACTGAACCTACTCGATTAAAACATAAAAAGGCAAATCCAAAGGAATTTAGAATGAAAAGATTAAGTCTAATCATCTTGTGTAGTGCTTATCTATTAAGTCCGTCCGTGCTCTATGCGAAGACTTTAAACCAACAACCACAATTCACCGATTATCCAGTGCAGATTTATAAGGGACCTACTGCAAAATTAGACATGAGTGATGCTGATGCTCGTTTGTTTAGAACACGGTTATCAGAAGGACTAAAAGAAAAACCTGACTATGCTGGAGAATATGTCGCAGTTGGTTGGGGTTGTGGTGCGATGTGTTTCAGCCTGACTTTAATCAGCAAGAGAACAGGAAAAATCCTCAAAGTATTCGGTGGTGAAACTGGAGAAAAATTAATTGGTATCCAACCCAATAGCTTATTATTGGTCAGCCATGGTTCCGTTCAAATGAATGGAAAAGATAGCTATGCTAAAAAATTCTACCTCCTCAAAAATAACCAATTGAAACTGGTTTATCACACGCCTATTCCGGCAAAAACTGAAGACGATCACAACATGTTAAGCCCATAAATAATTCAGGTAGATCAAGATAGTAAGACTTGCTTACTATCTTGATCAAACATATTACTTTGTGGCTTTTACGATCTCAGCTTTATCAAATGAGAACCAACATTCACCTTGTGTCGCCCATTTCGATTCAGTGGTACCAAGCACCCCCGTCACGGTAATTCGATCACCGACTTTTAGATTGCTAATTTTATCAGTATTTACTTTTAAATCATCACGAGTCAGGCCTTGCCCTTTACACTTGCTATTACTTGGATCTTTAAAAATAATTGCAATCTGGTTTTGAGAAATCACTTCACCTGTTTTAGTAATACGAGTAATGATTCCCGGCACTTCAAGACGTTGAGCATCCCATTTCCGTTTTGCAGTAATTTCATTTTGTTGCCAATCTCTCCAGATTTCAGAAAGTGTTGCTTTCTTTGCAGGACCTAAACCACGAAAGTCTCCGCTTAGGATATCTCCAGTTTTATTTAAAATTCCATCCGTTGCAGACATTGCTGAATCCAATGTCTGGCAAGCACTCAATGACAAAAAGCTTAAAGCGACCAAAAGTGTTTTTATGTGCATATCTAAATTCCCTAGCATACCTAGCAAAACGCCATGTGAAAAAATAACATATTTATTTCTATATGTGAATTTTCAACATTCCATGTGAGCGAAATTTTTCCCATAAAAAAACCGCTCTTCTAAGCGGTTTCTTTTACTCGGTATTCAATTCATGAATGACTATTTTTCAGTACATTTATAATCAAAATCCAATGTGCTAATCATTTGATCTGTATTTCTTGAAATCACAGAAATATTACTCACCCCAGCTTCAATATAAAACTTACCACTGAACTGACTCGCTACCACACCTTTGGCATGATTGAAAGAATAGCTATAGACACATTCATATGCTTGAGAACCTGCATTTGAAGCATTAATCGCAAATGAGGAGCCATTAATATTAGATACAAATTTCGGTTCGGCCATTGCAATATTAGGTATTATTGCAAATGATAAAGCAATCGCGATAAATGTTATTTTCATCTCTATATTCCTTATTTTTTAATATTATTGTGAAGTAACTCACATTTTATATACTTTTAATAAGGTTTGAAGAGCACCGAACAATTTATATACAAACTTTACATAAACATGATGAAAACTCACCCTCCTGATTGTTCCAGAGGGTTAAGCCTATAAATTTAATTAAAATATTTTTAAAATTTAGTTAAGCAACATTCATCAATTGAATAAACAACTCGTCCAATACCAGTTGGGTTTGTACATTTTGCTCAATCATTAACTTTTTTTGCTGTAAGTCAGAATAAATCGTAAAAAGTGCCTCTAAATTGTAGAACTCGGCAAGTGATTTAAAGTCCAAATCATTATTCTTTAAGGATTGATTCAACTTTAAACTAATTAAATCCCCTAAAAGATATTCAAACATAGTGATAAATTCAGAGAAACTTAATTCTTTAGACCACTTATTTGAATAGTTTAAAGGCATATTCTTTTCAGCAACCAATTTAAACCAATCATTCAAGAATAATGCACGTTTCTGTAGCCACTCACTCTTTTCAATCTCAATAGCAGTCAAAGGCATATCATTGGCAAGACTCAGCAATAATGATATTTGTTCATTCGAGATTTCTGGAATTTGCTGCTGCACAAATGTTTGTGCATCCTGAATCGTTAAGCGATCTAAAGCGAAATGCTGTAATCGACTTCGAATCGTTGCAGGAAGTTTTAGGTAATGGTCAGCCAATAGAATCAACACAACCTTCTCACCAGGCTCTTCCAAGGTCTTGAGCAGTGCATTGGCTGAGGCGGTATTCAGTGCTTCGGCAGGCTCAATAACCACGACACGCCAACCTTCCCCTGTTTGCTGAACAAACGGAAGTAGGTCTCGAATTTTTTCAATTTTAATCTTTGCATTTTGCTTTTTATTGTCTTCATCCGTGGTGATATGCACATAGTTTGGGTGCGTATCGGACTTCAACCATTGACAACTGGTACATTCACCACATGCCCGTTGTGCCTGCTTATTTAAACATAGCACCCAAGCCACAAATCGCTCTGCAAACTCTTTCTTGGCGCAACCTTTCTTTCCGTAAAATAAAAGACCATGCCCAAGTTCAGGGAACCGAGTTGTTAATAATTCCCATGTCTGAGCATGCCAAGGATAAATCACTGTAGCTTGAGTATCGACCATAATTATTCAAATGCACTCAAAGGTAGAGTATTTAAACGGTCTAAATCTGCCTGAGTATCAACCCCCGGCGGTAAATTGGCTTCTGCCACCGCAATGGCGATACGATGACCGTTTTCGAGCACACGGAGTTGCTCTAAACTTTCCAACTTTTCGAGATGACCTTGTTCCCAAGTGACATAGTCTTGCAGCAATTTCACGCGATAGGCATATAAACCTAAATGACGAAAAGCTTGATCATGCAATGTTGGTTCAGCCTGTTTCGCAGCATCACGATCATACGGAATGGTTGCTCGGCTAAAATACAACGCCTCATTACGCTTACTCATCACCACTTTAACTATACTATCTCGCTGAAACTCTTCTAACTGATGAATCGGTTCGCACAGCGTAGACATTGAACATTGCGGATTTTCAACTAAAAGCTGACTCACCTGCTGAACCAATTGTGCAGGCAACAATGGCTCATCGCCTTGTACATTGACAATAATATCATCTTGCGACCATCCTTTCAGACGTGCGACTTCGCTTAAACGATCGGTGCCTGAAGGATGTTCTGCACGGGTCATCACCACATCAATCCCTTCCGCTCGACATACCTCTGCGATGCGCTCATCATCCGTAGCCACACACAGATCATCAAAACCAGCAACTTTTTTTGCTTGGTCGACCACACGCAAAATCATCGGACGGCCATGAATGAGTAATAAAGGTTTTGCAGGCAAACGAGAACTCGCAAAACGAGCTGGAATGACAATATGTTTCATGGTCGCTCTCTAAGAAAATTGAATACCAACGTGTTGTAACTGCTGTTTCAGCAAGTCATAACAATCGGATGATAAAACGGCCTCAACAGGAACCACCCAAATCGGCGTGTTAAATTCAGGATGTTGCTTTAATAAGGTTTTAAACTTTACGGCATCTTTTTCAGTGGTAATAATAGCTTCTTGGTTGTCGAAGATTAAATCATCAATTTCATAATCATGATGATCTGGGAACTCATGCGCCTGATATTGCTGTACGCCTATCGTATTTAAGGTGTGATAAAAACGTTGTGGAAAACCAATACCAACAACCGCATTAAAATACTGATTAGTATCAAACCAATCCACTTCAACATTTGTATTTAAAAGATATGGCTGACCAACCGCCAAATGCATACTTCTTTGTACTTGTGCAGTTTTGCTATGCTCAATGACAGTACTACCATTTAAGCGTGATTTAGGTTCACGTAGATAGCCTTCTGGTAATAATTTTTCATTACCTAAACCTCGATTTTGATCTAATACAATCCATTCAAGCTGACGTGCCAGAGCCCAATGTTGCAAACCATCATCACTAATAATGAGGTCCAGTTGCTCATTTTCGAGTAACAACTCGATCGAAGCTTGTCGATTAGGCCCAACCGCCATTGGCACTTGGGTAGATTGGACAATAAGGCAGGGTTCATCACCTGCAGCATCGGGCTCAGATTGTTGAGTCACCAAAAGCGGAAATGGACCTTGGCCGCCATAACCTCGACTAATTACACCCACCCGAATCTGCTGTTGCTGTAAATATTTGACCAGCTGAATCAACAATGGTGTTTTACCACTACCACCCACAGTAATATTACCAATCACCATGACAGGTACAGGTGCTGTATAAACGGGTTTAATTCCGTGTTTATACAAGGCTTGATTCGCACAAAAACCAAATCGGTATAACCAAGACAGTGGGCGCAACACCACCAACCACGAAGCTTGTTCATTCCAAGCATCCTGTATTCGTTGCGCCATCGACATACTTAGTTTTCCTCAAAATTGCGTTGGTGAAGCTGATAGTACATGCCATGTTTTGCCAGTAGCTCAGCATGAGTCCCTTGCTCAATAATCTGACCTTTATCCATCACCACAATGACATCTGCATTTTCAACTGTAGATAAGCGGTGAGCAATCACAATCGTGGTACGACCTTGCATGGCTTCATCAAATGCTTGTTGGATAAAATATTCAGATTCGTTATCCAAAGCACTGGTCGCTTCGTCTAAAATTAAAATCGGAGAATCTTTTAAAATTGCTCTTGCAATGGCAATACGTTGACGTTGGCCACCTGATAGGTTTAAGCCTTGGGCACCTAGAATCGTGTCATAGCCTTGTGGCAAGTTCATAATAAAGTCATGTGCATAAGCAGCTTTTGCAGCGGCAATCACTTGCTCATCACTTGAGTCTTGTAACTGACCATAAGCAATGTTATCGCGTACTGAACGGTTAAATAACACCACTTGCTGATTCACTGTCGCAATTTGTGAGCGCAAATAAGCCAACTCAATCTCTTGAACAGGAATACCATCAAAATAGATTTGCCCTTCGCTTAACTCTTGAAAGCGTGGCAGCATGTTAACCAATGAGGTTTTGCCAGCCCCCGAACGTCCAACCAGTGCAACAGTTTGACCCGCCTTAATATCCAAAGAGAAGTCTTTAATCGCATGGGTGCCATCATCATAACGCAGGTTGGCATGATCAAATTGAATATTACCTTTCAACGCAGGCTTAAGTTGACCATTATTGACTTCTTCAGGCATATCCAACAACTCAAATACGGAATGTGCTGCTGCCAGACCACGTTGAAGTTTTTCATTGATATCGGTCAAATTCTTAACAGGTTTAGAAATAAGGCCAGCAGCGGTAATGAATGAAATAAACTCACCCGCTGAGGTATCTCCAAATACTTGCGGACGCAACGCTAACCAAAGAATGATTGCCATCGCCATTGATAATAACAGCTGAATAATTGGGCTGTTAATATTTTGTACCACCACCATTTTCAAACCACGGCGTAAGTTCTCTTCTGAGGACTTATAAAAACGTTTTTGTTCAAACGCCTCACCCGTAAAACTCTTCACAACCGAGTTAGCGGTAATGGTTTCTTGAACCACATGGTTCACATCACCCATGGTATTTTGGACTTGGATCGAAAGTTTCCGCATTTTCTTCGATGCGATTCTGACCAATATCCCAATAAATGGCATGAAAACCACGATACAAAGGGTTAAACGCCAGTTGGTATAAAGGAGATAGCTTAATAGACCAATAACAATCAAACCATCTTTGATCAGTGTCTGCAAAGATTCAGAAGAAGCAGCTGTTAACTGCTCCACGTTATACATCAACTTTGCACTGATATGACCCGCACTGTTATCAAGATAGTATTGAGATGGGAGTCTTAACAATTTTGCATAGACTTCCTGACGGATACTAAACACCAAACTACGTGAAATAACAGCAGAAAAATATCCACCAAGGAATAGACCGACACCACGGAAAAACATCAGTAAAACAATCAGCGCTGGAAACCAGTCTAAGTTGGTACGACTACCGTCTTGGATGGCATCAATAATGTATTTCAGCAACTTTGCGACAGAAACCTCCGTCGCTGCGTTGATTCCAAAGCCAAGCAAGACGAGTAAGGCAACGCCCCAATAAGATTTTAAATACGATATTAAACGGACATATACCTTAAAATCTTGATTCACTCAGTAAAACCTCTCGTTGGAACTTTAGTGCTGATATTGACGTTAACAAAACCGAGTTGACCTGCAACATCCATCACACGAATTACATCCTGATGCGCAGCTTTGGCATCAGCCGCAATAATAAACATAAAATCACGACGATCTTGTGCAACCTGCTTAATTGCCGTGCTTAAATCCGCAATATCTTTACTTGATAACGCTTGACCATTCACAGAATAATGCCCTGTGGAGTCTACCATGATTTCAATTTTGTGATCGAATTGTTTAGGTGGAACACCCTGCGCATCTGGCAGTGTCAGGTTTATACGACTTTGTTGACTAAATGTCGTCGATAATAATAAAAACACCAAAATAAATAACATACAGTCAATCATTGGTGTCAAATTGATATGAATATCTTCAACTTGAGAGCGCTTAAACTTCATACGAGCACCTCGGCTTAGCTTGCACGACGGTGTTCTTGGACATGTGCTGCTTTTTTATAGAAAAGCGCAGCATGAAACAAAGTCGATTGTTGTTCTAATTCAGCAATATATTCATGCACAACTCGCTGGAAATAGCGATAAGCAATCATTGCAGGAATCGCAATTAACATCCCGACAGCGGTTGTAATCAAGGCTTTAGAAATACCCGGCATCATCATACTGGCATTACCAGCAGAGCCAACATCAATCACCAAAAATGATTCAATAATCCCAAGTACCGTTCCAAGCAATCCCAATAAAGGTGCGATTGCACTCAAAGTGCCTAAGAAATTGATATTTTTTTCGAGATGACTGATTTCTTGTGAAGCCGTTGCTTCCATCTGAGCACGCGCAAACTGCTCGCCTTGATCTTGATGTTCATAACCCGATTTTAAAATACGACCTAGTGGGCTTTTTGCTGCATCATCTTGTTGTAACCGAGCAATCACTGATTCTACATCTGAACCATTAACAAGCAATGCTTGCGGCAAAACTTGTGACCGTTTTAAACGAATATATCTTTCAAGTGTAATCGCAACCGTAAAAATTGATGAGAGAATGAGGGGCAGCATTAACCAACCACCCGCTTTCACAAGTTCCCACATATTATTCCCCAATAATATTTAAACTATAAAAGGATAGATTCGGATTCATTAATCACTCATTAACCTCGAAAGTGACTAACAAACCCACCCTTAATATTAGTTAGGT
This sequence comes from Acinetobacter sp. Ac_5812, assembly GCF_013072695.1. GTDB lineage: Bacteria > Pseudomonadota > Gammaproteobacteria > Pseudomonadales > Moraxellaceae > Acinetobacter. The sequence goes on along the minus strand of NZ_LXUK01000022.1, from coordinate 263,358 downwards.
AAACAAATATTGAGGATTCCATCCAACTCATCCAATGAGTGGTAATGAATGACCATTTTCCCTTTACCTTTTTGGTTATGGTCAATTTTCACATTTGCTCCGAAACGCTCTGAAAGCTTCTGAGTCAACTGTTCAATATCTGGAGAAATCTGGGCCTTTTCCTTTTCAGGCTTTGGTTCACTCCACTCACGAACTAACTGTTCAGTCTGACGTACTGACAAACCTTTTTCAATCACGATTTGCGCAACTGCAATTTGATCTTTAGGCTTCAAAGTCAGAATTGCACGGGCATGTCCCATATCAATCTGACCTTGTTGTATTAGGTCTTTAATCGGATCAGCTAAGCTCAACAAGCGCAACAGATTACTCACTGTTGTACGTGCCTTACCCACCGTATCTGCAATTTCTTGATGACTTAACCCAAACTCGTCATGAAAGCGCTGTAAAGCGACCGCCTGATCAATCGGGTTTAAATCTTGACGTTGAATGTTTTCAATTAAAGCCAAGGCAATTGCGACTTGATCATTTAAGTCACGCACAATTGCAGGAATTTCAGTCAAACCTGCTAATTGGGCAGCACGCCAACGACGTTCACCCGCAATAATTTCGTAAGGATGTTGCTCATCATCCACAGGACGGATCACAATCGGTTGCATCACACCATGTTTTTCAATCGATGCGGCAAGCTCTTGTAAATCTTGTTCTTGAATAAAACTACGTGGTTGGTATTCACCACGTTTCAATAAATTGACATCAATTTGCTTGAGTTGACCATGATCTAAGGCTTGTGCTTCAAGTTGCAATTTCTCTTTTTGAATTGAACCCAATAGCGCATCTAAACCACGACCTTTAGCCAATCCGCGTTTTTTGATGCTCATACAGCACTTCCTTTTTTCACTTTACTTTTCTTCAACATTTCTGCGGCTAAGTTCAAATATGCAATCGCACCTTTGGAACTTTTCTCGAAATAAATCACAGGTAAACCATGGGCTGGTGCTTCTGCTAGACGGATATTTCGAGGAATCACCGTTTCATATAACTTTTTACCAAAATATTGCTCTAACTCAGCAGACACATCACGGGTCAACGCATTACGAGCATCATACATGGTACGTAATACCCCAACGATTTCCAAGTTTGGATTAAGGGCTTTTTGTATACGGTCAATGGTCTGTGTAAGATCAGCCAAACCTTCCAAAGCATAGTATTCACATTGCATTGGAATAATCACACCATTCACGGCAGCCAAGGCATTGACGGTAATTAAGCTGAGGCTTGGCGCACAATCGACAATAATATAGTCAAATGAAGCATCTACTTCCTGCAAAGCATTTTTCAGAATAAACTCTCGGCCTTCTTGCTCGGCAATGGCAAGTTCTACACCTGCTAGCTCACGGTTTGCACCTAAAACTTTATAGCCTACTTCTGCTTTTTGAATCGCAGTTTCAATCGGTACCTCACCCAACAACACATCTGTGACTGAGTAAAGTAAATCATTCTTTTGAATACCAGACCCCATGGTGGCATTCCCTTGTGAGTCCATATCGACCAACAAGACACGTTTTTTCAAGATCGCCAAAGAGGCAGCAAGATTGACTGCTGTCGTGGTTTTTCCCACACCACCTTTTTGGTTTGCAATCGCAATAATTTGAGCCATGACTACCCTTAATATTTTTTATTGAATACGTTGAAGTAAAAGTAAGTGACGCTGTTCATCCAATCTCGGCACACGCAGTTCAATGATCTTACATGAATACTGATCTTTCATCTGCTCAACTTCATCCTCTGGGATCAAACCTTTCATTGCAGCAATGATACTTTGCTCATGCATATAAGGTTGTGCTGCATCAACAAAATCAGTCAAAGAAGCAAATGCTCGACTTGTAATGACATCAAACTGACCAAGTTCTCCAATGCTGTCTTCATTTTCAACACGTGTTTGAACTGCAATTACATTTTTCAGTTTTAAGTCTGCAATAAATTGCTTCAGGAAACGAATCTTTTTCCCATTCGAATCTAACAGTACACAAGAACGTTCTGGTTGGCATAATGCAATGATCATGCCCGGCATACCACCGCCCGTACCTACATCTAACAAACGGCCTTGGGGCAAATCATTTAAGATACTTAAACTATCTAATAAATGTTTAACCAACATTTCTTTCGGCTCGCGGATCGCCGTTAAATTGTATGCCTTATTCCATAGCACTAGCGCATCTTGATATTTCAATAAGAGTGTTAGGGCTTCTTCACTTAGGTTAAGACCTAAAGCTTGGCTACCTTGCTTTAATTCTTGAAAAAAAGGATGCATAACAGTGCGACATCTCGATAAACTTGCTGTGCAGTATACCGATTTCTGATACAAGGCACAGCAGGACTTGTTGAACGATTATGCAGTTAATCATTCACAAGCATGATAAACTGCACAATCCTTTAAGTTTTTGTCTTTTCTTATGCAAATCACAGATAGACAAAGCATTTTTTATTATGCGAATGCGCCCTTCTTGATTTGTTGATCAAGCTGCTCTAAACGCTCAGGTGTACCAACATCCACCCAAATTCCTTGCAACTTTTCAGCCGAAACTTGCTGCTGCTGCATGGCTTGTTTCAATAATGGCGCTAAATGTCGTTTGCCACTTTCCAAACCTGCAAACATCTGTGGTGCAAAAACAGCAACACCACTATAAGTTAAGGCTTCACCCAATTGCTCTTGCTCAAAAGTGTAAGCTAAATCATGCGCTAGGATAAAGTCACCTTTTAAGTGCTGAGGTGGATTTTCAACCAAGACTAAATGTGCTTGTTTATCTTCCAACTGAACATTTAACAATGAAGAAAAATCCATTGTGGTCCAGACATCACCATTGACCAAAATAAAAGGTTCATCACCCAACAATGGCAAAGCATTAATAATGCCGCCTGCTGTTTCCAAGCCTTCACCTTCGTGTGACCACAAAATAGTGACACCAAATTGAGAGCCATCACCTAAAGCAGCAGCAAGTTTTTCACCCAACCAAGCCGTATTAATGACAATCTCGGTGACGCCTATTTTTTTCAACTTCTCAATATGCCAAACAATCAATGGCTTACCACCGACTTCCAGTAAAGGTTTTGGCGTATGCAAGGTCAATGGTCGCATACGATTACCAAGACCAGCCGCAAGAATCATTGCTTTCATTATGCTGCAACCTCGTAATCACCATATTTTTCAATAAACTTCGGCATTACGATGTCACGAATAAACTGCATAAAATCATTCAGTTCATCATAACCTTGGCTTTCTTCAAGCAAATACCACATCACACGCGGTAAATCTTTTAAATAACCTGATTTGCCATCACGTTCAAATAGACGCACAAAAATACCCAAGATTTTCAGGTGACGTTGGATCGCCATCAGATCTGCATCTCGCTTGAACTGCTCAAAACTACGATTTTCTTTCGCTGCTGCTGGCAATAAGTTATAGAACACTTCAAACCATTCGTAGACACGCCCAGCATTCCACTGCACATAGGCATCACGCGTAATCGAAATGAGATCGTAGGTATCTGCACCGACCACTGCATCTTGAAAGTCAATTACACCAAGCTCTTGCTCATTTTCGATTTTCATCAAATTACGACTATGGAAGTCACGATGTACGATCACTTGTGGCTGCTGAGTTGCTTCAATCGCAAGGAAATCAAATGCCTGCTCAATCGTTTCCAACTGCTGCTCTGTCGGTTGAATGTTCAATGAAGGCAACATCCAGTCTGTAAGCAAACGCATTTCAGTCATTAACTTTTCATAAGAATAAGCTGGCAATTGCGCATCACCATCGACCTGCTGCAATTCAATCAACTGCTTAAAACTTTGAGCATAATATTGATCTACTGTTTGATCATTGAGTAATGTTGATAACACGACATCCCCGAAATCTTCCAATAACAGCAGTCCCAAAGTTAAGTCTTTCGCAACAATATGCGGAACACGCACACCATTTTTGTCAAAAAACTCATCAATACTGACAAATGGTGCACAATCTTCTTTTTCAGGAGGCGCATCCATGAGCATGTATGTTTTGTTTTGTAACTTAATTCGCGCATAGCGGCGAAAGCTTGCATCTCCTGCCAAAAAGCTGATCTCAAATTGATCAGATTGTAGAGTGGCTTGAAGCCAAGTTTGTATCAATTGTTCACGTTGTGTATTCATTTGCAATAAAATCTAAAACTAGCTGAGATTTTGAAAGCTTAAGTGTAGCCACTTATCAACTTTTTCTCTATGATGCGACAATAATTAATTGTGAATTAGCGTATTGGTTAATGAGACAATGAAACATCAGTTTAAATTTAATCCTTTAGCAACAGCTATTTTGACACTCTTATGTGGCGGCTCGATCCAATCAAGTTTCGCGGCACCAGCTGATGCTGTCTCTACGCTTGACAATAAACAGCTCAAAGCTGCCATTCGACAGAATCAAGAACAGCAAAATCAAGAAAGTTATCCTGGGGAAAGTTTCTTCCAGCAATATTATGTAGATAAATCTGCACCAGAAGCGCAATTACGTGACAATCGTTATTTAAGCTCTTCATTTTGCCAAGGGACTTGGGTCACTCCAATCAACCCTGAAACAAAGGCAGGTAATGCAAATACGACCACTTCTGTGCTCACCGCTGATTATGGACATTACAACCCGACAGGTGATTCTGTTTTACAAGGCAATGTTGTCATTGATCAAGAAGGCCGAACTATTCGTGCCGATCAAGTTACAATCGATTCGACACAAACATTTGCCAATGCTGAAGGTCGCGTTCAAGTTGCTCAATCAGGATTACTCACTCAAAGTGATGCGATTAACTATAATTTAAAAACCCAGACCGGTGATTTAAACAATAGTTTCTATATCTCTGAGCAACAGCATGCACATGGTCATGCCAATCAAATAAAGCGGGAAAATCAGAATTTAGTCATTTTCAAGGACGCGAGCTATACAGCTTGTCCCCCTGAGCAAAAACCTGCATGGAAAATCCAGGCCAAAGAAATTGAGCTAAACCAAGATACAGGCCGCGGTGTAACCCGCGGCACCAAGCTTTATGTTAAAGATGTACCTATACTTGCAGTTCCATATTTCAACTTTCCGATTGATGACCGACGTACGACTGGTTTATTGAGTCCAAATTTTGGCTATAGCAATGATGGTGGTGCGCAGTTAATCACCCCTGTTTATCTCAATCTTGCGCCAAACTATGATCTCACACTCACCCCGAGCTACATGAGCAAACGTGGCCCGAAATTAGATGCAGACTTCCGCTATATGACTGAAAACTTTGGTTCAGGTCGTATTTGGGGTGGCTATATCGCCAAAGACGATCAATATGGTGGTGAAGCACGTGATGACCTTCATTTTGTTCACAATTGGAAAATCGATAATCAATGGTCAACCAATTTAGAATATAACTACGCTTCAGATAAAGATTACTTCGCAGACTTCAATAATAATCCGAACACGCGAACCGATCTAAATTTACGCCGTGCTTGGGAACTGAATTACCAAAATGGGATTCCTGGCCTTAAAGCTCAGTTAAAGGTTGAAGATTTCCAAACTCTAGATAAAACGATTAAAGATGTCGATAAGCCTTATGCTCGACTTCCACAATTCTTATTAAATTACATTACGGGTGATCCACAAGGTCTACAATACGAGTTTAATAACGATACCGCTTATTTCAAAAAGTCTGTGGATGATGGTTCCGCGCTAGAGTCAAGTGGTACGCGTATCTACAACCAGTTTGCAGTTCGCTACAACTATTTAACCCCTTCTTGGTTCTATGTCGTTCCAGAAGTCTCTGTACGTAGTATTAACACCTTCTACGATCAAGATTCAAAAGAAGGCCGTGGACTGTCTGCTTCTGATGATTTAGAAAAATCTGTTGTTGTACCTCAATTCACGCTTGCTACGGGCTTAACATTCGAAAAAGAAGGTAAATACTTACAAAGTATTTCTCCTCGTGCTTTCTATGCGTACTCACCTTATAAGAACCAAGATGATCATCCAAACTTTGATTCGACCACAGCATCGATCAACTATGATCAACTGTTCAACCCATATCGCTTCTACGGGCATGACCGTCTAGATGACAATAACTTCTTGTCGCTCGGTGTGACTTATAGCTTGCTGGATACTGAAGGCCTAGAGCGCATTAAAGCAAGTATTGGTCAGAGTTATTACTTTAGTGACCGTCGTGTCAGTTTGAATGAAAAACTTGATGAGTTTGACACCCAAACACGTACAGGGCCGATTGTAAGCTTATCAAGCCAGCTTAATCAGAACGTTACCATCACCTCCAACTCTGCTTGGATGTCGAATGGCGAAAATGCACAGCGAGATTTCCAAGCTTACTATACGGGTGACAAAGGTAATCTTTACAACTTAGGCTATTTTTACCGCAAAGATATCCCAGATCGACAAGATTCTTATGACCAAGTTGTTGCATCCTTTATACAACCTGTAAAAGACAATTGGCGTATTATGGGTCATGCTCAATACGACATTGACAACAATGTGATGCGTGAATATTTACTTGGTGTAAATTACGAGTCATGTTGTTGGGCTGTTTCAGTCTATGGACGTTCTTACTATAACGATTTGGATGATCCAAACACCCCAGGCGTTCGTAAAAAGAATGCTGTTATGGCTGAATTCACCCTAAAAGGTCTCGGTGCTTTAAACAATAAGCTTGCTTCTCTCCTAGAAAACAGAGTTTTAGGTTTCAACAAAATTAATCAATCTTGGACACAACGTTAATGAAGATAAAACCTTTTCAACATATCTTTAAAGCAACTGTTCTCGCTGCCCTAATTTCTTCATCAATGCAAAGCTTTGCACAACCTACGGATGAGGTTGTTGCCATTGTAGATAGTAGTGTCATTCTGAAAAGTGATTTAGAACAAGGGATTGCTGAAACAGAACACCAGTTGAAAGCACAAAACAAAACTGTTCCTCCACAACAGTATTTACAAATGCAAGTGCTTGATCAACTCATCATTCGCCAAGCTCAATTAGAGCAAGTGAAGCGTTATGGCATTAAGCCTGATGAAAAGAGCTTAAATGCTGCTGTACTAAAAGTTGCAAATCAATCAGGTGCAAATACTCTTGAAGCATTTCAACAAAAGTTAGATGCAATTGCACCAGGTACATATGAAAACTTGCGCAACCGTGTCGCAGAAGACTTAGCCATTGGTCGTTTACGTCAGCAACAAGTGATGTCACGCATTAAAATCAGTGATCATGATGTTGAAAACTTTTTGAACTCCCCAGAAGGTCAAGCTGCACTAGGTACTCAAGTTCATGTTATTCACATGCGCATTTCAGGTGAAAATAACAATGAAGTACAGCAAGTCGCGCAACAGGTAAAACAATCCCTCACAACAAGTGATGACACCAAATCGATTAGCTCTAAGCTATCAACAGCTTCAGTGAAAGTCGATGGTGCTGACATGGGTTTCCGTTCATTATCAGAAATTCCAACGGAACTCTCAGCACGTATTGCCCCACTTCAAGTTGGACAAACCACCGAGTTAATCAATGTTCGTGATGGTGTACATGTCTTAAAACTACTTGAACGTAAGCAAAACGAACAAAAAGCATTAGTCTCTCAATACCAGACACGCCATATCCTGATCCAACCGTCTGAAGTTGTAAGCATAGATCGTGCTAAGCAAATGATCGATAGCCTATACAACCGTGCTAAAGCGGGTGAAGATTTCGCAACACTTGCTGCAACCTATTCAAATGACACAGGCTCTGCGCGGGATGGTGGTAGCTTAGGTTGGGTAAGTCCAGGCGTAATGGTACCTGAATTTGAAAAGGTGATGAAAGAAACACCTGTTGGTCAAATCAGTAAGCCATTCCAAAGTCAATTCGGTTGGCATATCTTACAAGTCATGGATACTCGTGAACAGGATATGACCAAAGAAGTTCAAGAACGTATGGCACGCCAGATCTTAGGTGAACGTCAGTTCGATACCGAAGTGGATAGCTGGATGCGTGAACTTCGTGCCAATGCCTATGTTGAAATCAAAGATGCCAACTTAGACTCAAAAGCACAGCAAAAATAAATGTGCTAAATAAAAATGCCAGCAATTCGCTGGCATTTTTATTCCTGAAGTTAAAGGCAAAAAAATAGCGGCAATTGCCGCTATTTTTTTCATATTACAAATTGATTATTTGTAACGATCAACCATTTTCTCTAGAGAAATTGGACGAATCTTATCCGCATTACCTGATGTACCAAATGAATTATAACGATCCACACAGATTTGCTTCATTGCTTCAACTGTTTCACCAAAGAATTTACGCGGGTCAAATTCACTTGGTTTTTCAGCCATCATACGACGCATTGCGCCAGTAGAAGCCAAACGTAAATCGGTATCAATATTAATCTTACGCACACCATGCTTAATCGCTTCTACAAGCTGATCTACAGGTACGCCATAAGTTTCTTTAATATCACCACCATACTGGTTAATCACAGCCAACCACTCTTGCGGTACTGAGCTTGAACCATGCATTACAAGATGCGTATTTGGTAATGCAGCATGAATTTCTTTAATGCGGTCAATTGCCAAGATATCGCCTGTAGGTGGACGTGTAAACTTGTACGCACCGTGCGAAGTACCGACAGCAATCGCCAAAGCATCAACATTGGTATCAGCAACAAACTGAGTTGCTTCTTCAACAGAAGTTAACAGCTGAGAGTGGTCAAGTACGCCTTCTGCACCCACACCATCTTCTTCACCCGCCATACCAGTTTCAAGGCTACCTAAGCAACCAATCTCACCTTCAACTGAAACACCACATGCATGTGCAATAGACACCACTCGACGTGTTACATCAACATTGTAGTCGTATGATGTTGGTGTTTTACCATCTTCACCCAATGAACCATCCATCATGACTGAGCTAAAGCCCAACTGGATTGAACGCTGACAAATATCAGGACTTGTACCATGATCTTGATGCATTACCACTGGAATATGTGGCCACTCTTCAATCGCAGCTAAAATAAGATGACGTAAGAATGGTGCACCGGCATATTTACGCGCACCAGCCGAAGCTTGCACGATAACAGGTGAATTCGTTGCATCTGCTGCGAGCATGATTGCGCGCATTTGTTCTAAGTTGTTTACGTTAAACGCTGGTACGCCGTAGTTATGTTCTGCAGCGTGATCCAAGAGCTGGCGCATTGAAATTAGAGCCATAATATCCTCCCAGGTAATGCGCCATATTCTACATGCTGATCTATTTCAATTCAGCAAATAATCACAGTAATTATAAAAAAATCTTCAATCTTTTGTGTAATTTGAGTTGTTATTCTGACTAAATAATCAAAAAGGCCAAATCACAGTATGATTTGGCCTTTTCCTTAAAAGATATTGCGCTTAAATACATCCGATAAAATGGATCAAGGCTTAGCAATACCCCTCTAAACGCGTTAATGGTAATTTTTTACCAATCGCTTTTTCAATTTCTGGTAAATAGAATGCATCATCTTCAGACAGGAAACTGATACTCACACCCTGCGCGCCGGCACGCCCAGTACGTCCAATACGGTGTACATAGTCATCCGACTGTTCAGGCAAGGTAAAATTAATCACATGCGAAACACCATCCACATGAATACCACGACCAGCAACATCAGTTGCAATCATAATATTATTCTTACCCTGTTTGAATTGGTCTAACATCTTTAAACGCTTATCTTGTGCAATTTCACCAGATAACATTCCGACCTTATAACCATCACGCTTTAAATGATCATATAAACGACGAACCTGATCACGGCGATTCGCAAAAATCATCACCTTATCAATTGGCTCTTCACGAAGAATCTCTTGTAACAGCTTATATTTATCCTGCTTCGCAACCACATACACACGTTGTTCAACATCGTTATTTGTTTTTTGTTCAGGTTCAATTTCTACCGTTACAGGCTCAAATAACCATTGACGTGCAAGATTCAAAACATCATAGCTAAATGTTGCAGAGAACATTAAAGTTTGACGCTGTTCCTTGAATGGCGAATAACGAACAATTCTTTTTACGGACGGAATAAAGCCCATATCCAACAAACGATCTGCTTCATCAATCACCAGAAATTCAATTTTATCCAACCAAACTTCTTTTTGCTCCACAAAATCGATCAAACGACCTGGTGTTGCAACAATGATATCGACAAAGTTGCGATCCAACATTTTCTTTTGTTTTTCAAAATCTACGCCGCCCAATAAGGTCACAAGATGTAGGTTTGAAAACTTGGTTAATGCTTGCGCATCACTTTCAATCTGTAATGCCAACTCGCGTGTCGGCGCTAAAATTAACGCACGTGGCTCACCACGGAATCGTTGCTCTTGAACTGGATTATTGAGTAGATCATTGATCACACTAACCAAAAAGGCAGCTGTTTTTCCTGTGCCTGTTTGTGCTCGACCAATAGCATCATGCCCTGCTAATGTATATTTTAAAACCTTTTGCTGAATTGGGGTCATTTGTGTAAAACCCAAAGCATCAATCGCTTTCTTCAACTGCGGATGTAAATTTAAGGTTTCAAAACCAGATGTCATATATGCTCTCGAACCATCAACGACCAAAAGAAAGTCATTATTATAAACCATAAAAAATAAAAACGCCCCAATAAGATTGGGGCGTTTTTTATTGCGTTAAGGCAACAAATTAGTCTAAAGGCTGAACGTTTTCAGCTTGGAAACCTTTTTGTCCTTGAACAACACTGAATTCTACGCGTTGGCCGTCACGTAAAGAACGGTGGCCATCACCCATAATTGCGCGGAAATGAACAAATACGTCATCACCACCATTACGCTGAATAAAACCAAAGCCTTTAGTGTCGTTAAACCACTTTACTACGCCTTGTTCACGAGCTGTCATAAGTCAATCCTCAGATATTGAAAGATAAGGACCTTCCGGTGTTGCAAACAGCAGAGCCAACAAGGTTTTAAAATATTTATAATTTTAAAGCTTGTAATCATTCTGTAAAACTATCAACAATTTCCGGTTACATCCATTTGTTATAGAGTTTAAAACAATTAATTTGTATTAAACAACTTTCTAAAACGCATCGAGCTTATCATGGGTTTATCACAATTAATAGAATTATTTTTAGTTATTTCCGATGTTTCTATCTGTTTTTTTCAATAATTTAGCTGTTTTTTTAATGAAATTTTTCTATCAAAAATTACGCAAAAATTTGTTAAGATAATTCTGAATAAAGTGATTTAAATGAATATGACCGACACACCCGATACTCTCATCATTATTGATGCCTTAGGGCAACCCTGCCCAATGCCGCTATTAATGCTAAAGCGCGCACTAAAGAAAGCTGATGGTACACAGCAATATTTATTAAAGTCCTCTGACCCACACAGTGAAATTGATGTAACACGATATTGCCAAATTCAGCAACTTCAATGTCAGACACAAAAAATTTCAGATCGTGAATTTCACTATTTAATTGAATCTACGTGATTCTTTGCTAAACTCTAGCTAAAGATAAACTAGATAACTTTACATTTTTATACTCAAATTTCCTTAGTGATGAAGAACATTCGCATTAAGATGAAATTGTTGACTTAAATACCATCCTATAAGGAGACTCCATGACTACTGACAGCAGCAATCAATTGATGCCCCTGTCATTGTCTGCGCCAGGCGTAAACCTTGGTGCATATATCAGTACTGTCAATCAAATTCCAATTCTAACGGCCGAGCAGGAAAAAGAACTTGCTGAGCGTTATTATTATGACCAAGATCTTGATGCTGCCAAACTATTGGTAATGTCACACCTACGCTTTGTTGTCCATATTGCACGTAGTTATGCAGGTTACGGATTGCCACAAGGCGATCTCATTCAAGAAGGTAACCTTGGATTAATGAAAGCGGTCAAACGCTTCGATCCAAATATGGGTGTTCGCTTAGTTTCTTTTGCAGTGCACTGGATTAAAGCCGAAATACATGAATATGTGATTCGTAACTGGCGTATTGTCAAAATCGCAACGACCAAAGCACAACGTAAATTATTTTTTAACTTACGTAGCCTTAAAAAATCAAGCAAACGACTCACTTTGGAAGAAGCGAAATCAATTGCCAATGATTTGAATGTCACGCCAGAGCAAGTGCTCGAAATGGAAGGTCGCTTAACCGCTTATGATGCTGCTTTTGAAGCTCAAGGCGATGACGATGACGACACACCTCATACAGCACCGGCACTCTATTTAGAAGATAATCGTTACGATCCAGCACGCTTAGTTGAAGAAGAGGATTACGAAGAGCAAAGCACTACGGCCTTACATGAGGCAATGGATCAGCTTGATGATCGTTCACGGAATATTTTACAACGTCGCTGGTTAGATGATGATAAATCAACCTTGCATGAATTGGCTGCAGAATATAATGTTTCCGCAGAACGTATTCGCCAGCTTGAAAAGAATGCAATGGAAAAAATCAAAACGGCAATGTCTGCAAGTTAAAACCGAATCAAACACAAGGGCTTTAATGCCCTTTTGTTTTATCTGGCTTTGTTTAAGCACCCGAATATGTTAACTTTGTTCATCAAATTTCCAGTTCCATTATCATTATGTGGATAGCTATCTCAGCGCTTAACCTTGCGCTTGCAGTTATGTTGGGTGCTTTCGGCGCTCATGGACTCAAATCTTTTGCAACCCCAGAACAACTTACTTGGTGGGGAACAGCAACTCAATACTTTTTCTATCATGCGATTGGTTTGCTTATCTTGGGTGTCCTGCATAAAACCACAGCAACATTCCCAATAAAAATTCCTTTTATTTTGATCCAAATTGGTATCATCTTTTTCTGCGGTTCGTTGTACATTATGGCGCTCGGCCTACCTCGAATTTTAGGTGCGATTACACCGATTGGCGGTGCGTTTATGATAGCGGGCTGGCTGTTACTCGCATGGCAAGCAATCAAGCATGCGAAATAAGGATTGATCATGCACATCTATTTAAATGGCGAGTCAACAGACACGTCTTGTGAAAACCTACAGCAATTGATTCAGAATTTAGCCTTAGAAGGCAAACGCTTTGCTGTAGAGAAGAACCAGCAGATTATTCCGAAAAGTAGACTTGAGCAAACGACAATTGCTCCTGAAGATCGTATTGAAATTATTCAAGCTGTTGGTGGCGGCTAATCGGCTAAAAATGGAGTAAGCCCATGCAAGATTCCCCTTTAATTGTTGGTTCACGTACTTTCCAATCTCGTTTATTGGTCGGAACTGGTAAATATAAAGATCTCAATGAAACTGATTTAGCCATTCAAGCCAGTGGCGCTGAAATAGTCACCGTTGCAATTCGTCGTGTAAACATCGGCCAGCATGCCGATCAGCCGAATTTGCTTTCAGTGATTCCACCTGAGAAATACACAATCCTGCCAAATACCGCAGGTTGTTTTGATGCAGATAGCGCGATTCGTACCTGTATGCTGGCACGTGAACTGCTTGATGGTCACAATTTGGTGAAGTTAGAAGTCCTTGGTGATGAAAAAACTTTATACCCAAATGTCACTGCAACACTGAAAGCAGCGCAGACCCTGATTGATGATGGCTTTGAAATCATGGTCTACACCTCAGATGACCCTATTGTTGCGCAAGAACTTGAAAGTATGGGTTGTGTTGCGATCATGCCTTTGGGTAGCTTAATTGGTTCTGGTCTTGGTATTTTGAATCCACATACCATTTCAATTATCAAAGAAAATGCCAAAGTCCCTGTTTTAGTAGATGCAGGTGTTGGTACTGCCAGCGATGCTGCCATTGCAATGGAATTGGGTTGTGACGGCGTACTCATGAATACAGCGATTGCGGCTGCGCAAAATCCGATTTTAATGGCTTCAGCCATGAAGAAAGCGGTTGAAGCAGGTCGTGAAGCATTTTTAGCAGGTCGTATGCCACGCAAGCGTATGGCCAATGCGAGCTCACCTGAAACAGGTTATTTCTTTAAGTAAGAAAAGAAAGATTAAAAGGAGCTTTTGAGCTCCTTTTTTTTAATGCGATGATGATTTTATCTTGACTCGAGATTAATGAGATGAACAACATGCTCACTTGATCGTAAAGCAAGGTCACTTAAAACATCTGGCTTTAGCAGTTTGATCTGACTCTTTGGCATCCATGAAATCACTTGAGCAGCATTAGAGTCATCAACATAACTAGCTTTTGTGTGGATATGACCTTTATAAATATAAAGAAACTCATGGAAATGTTGCCCGATGACGGAATCATAGAAAAAGTTTTCAACGATCGCGAAAAGCACAGGTGAATTAAAATCTTCTCCGGTTTCCTCCAATACTTCTCGTTGAATCCCCTCTAAGGTCGTTTCCGAAAACTTTAACCGTCCTCCAACCAAAGAGATGCTTCCATCTGGAAATGTAGAAACTAAAATCTGATCTTCATGTTCTATCCAAGCAGCCACACGGATATTAAGCTTCCCCTCAGCTATCTCTAATGTTAAATCTTTCACTTATTACTCAAAGGCTTCGTTTTAATTATTTATTCTATTATATTCTTTAAATTATTTTTGGCACGCTGCTCAAAATCCTGCTGAAAATATTCAGTTTGATACAGCGGTTCTATCTGATAAAAATGCGCTAGGACTTGTTTTCTTTTAATCGAATAGACATCTGGATCAACCCAAGCATATTCCTGCTGAATCTGCTGTTCATATTCCGCAAAACGCTCAGATGAAGCCGCTAGAATCGCCAAATCAATATCCAGTAAAAACTGTAAATCCAACTCATCTGTCGATGCATGCTTTTGCGTGGCAACAATCCACCACCTTATCTTTTGAACAACATCGTTTGGTAAATCTTGAGCCAAATACTGCTCGAACAGCTCAGCACTTTTAAGTTCATTATCTTTGGCTTGTGGATCATAAACTGCATCATGGAACCAGAGCGCCAATATAACTGCATGTGCATCATTTAAATTAACTCGAATCGACTCAAGCAAAGCCAAACACTCATATAAATGTTGCAGCGTATGATAAGCCCGCTGCTTTTCACTGTAGGCAGCAATCAACTTATTAAAAACTTTCTGCGGCTCAGAAAAATGATAATACTGATGCAGCTCAGACCACGATTTTTCTAATAAAGTTAAATATTGCGGCATTGCTAAGCCTCATTGGATTTCTTTATTCAGCCACTTTGCCAATGATTCAGCATCCTTACGCTCAAGAAAAAGCTGATACAAAGTGCAGGAACCAAACTCATGTTTCAGTTCCTGCTGACGTACGGGATGATTGCCAAAACGAAAACGTCTGCTTCCATCTCGATCTAAAGGCAGTGCATATACCCCATAACTCCGAGGTTCAGTCAAATGTCCTTTAACTTGGACTTGATCAGACGATATCGCATGTTTTAATAAATGTTCTTTGGTTAACATCCCACCCTGCCCAAGGCAAATCTAAGCTGCGTGTTGCTCATCTCTCTTAAAGACCAATTCTTTATTTGATGAACTTTCAGCATCAAAGTAATACCCTTCACTATCAAATGCTTTTAATTGTTCTACTTGGCTTAATTTATTTTCAATCAAGTATCTTGCCATCAGCCCACGCGCTTTTTTCGCATAGAAACTAATGACTTTATATTTTCCGTTCTTCTGATCCAAGAATACAGGCTTGATAATTTCTGCCTGAATATTCTTTTCATTCACAGATTTATAATATTCGTCAGAAGCCAAATTTACCAATACTTTTGCATCAATTTCAGCTAAATCTTGGTTAATTTGATCAGTGATAATACTGCCCCAGAATTCATATAGATTATGACCACGCTTATTTTTTAGTTTAGTCCCCATTTCCAAACGGTAAGGCATCATCAAGTCTAACGGACGCAATAAACCATAAAGACCAGACAGCATACGTAAATGCTGTTGGGCAAAATCAATCTCTTGGTCTTTTAGATGATAAGCATCTAAACCCGTATACACATCACCTTTGAATGCAAACAAGGCTTGACGGGCATTGGAAAAATCAAAATCTGCATTCCAGTCACGAAAACGTTCTACATTTAAATTGGCAATTTTTTCGCTCACTGTCATCAATGATGCAATTTCAGTTGCCGAAAGTTTACGACATACATCAATCAACTGTTGAGATTGCGCCAACAAACGTGGTTGAGTGTAAGTATCTGTAGGTAATGCTGTAGTGTAATCAAGTGTTTTAGCAGGAGAAATTAAAGCAAGCATAATCAATCAAAATAAATTTATCTTGGTGAAACTATAACAGTTGATAATTTTTAATGCCAATTCGTGTTCTCGTTCAGTTTTATCGGTAAAATAGTGGATTCTTCCATTATCCATTGCGTATCTTATGTCTGAGCAATTATTCATCCAAGGTCCTGTTGGTCAAATCGAAATGTTTGTTGATCAACCCCAAGGTGAAATCACAGGTTTTGCTGTCGTCTGCCATCCACATCCCTTACAAGGTGGTACACCGCATCACAAAGTCCCTGTTTTATTGGCTCAGATTTTCAATGAAATGGGCTGTATTGTGTATCGTCCAAGTTTTCGTGGTTTAGCTGGCAGTGAAGGCACACATGACCAAGGGCACGGCGAGACTGATGACATCATGGCTGTGATTGAATATGCCCGTGCAAAACATGCAGGTTTAACCTTCTACGCAGGTGGCTTTAGCTTTGGTTCACATGTACTCGCAAAATGCCAAGTACAACTCAACGATGAATTACGTCCTAAACAGTTGGTGTTATGTGGTTTACCTACAGGCTCGGTGGTTGATTTACGCCATTACAAAACTCCTGCAATTGACGGCGACATTCTATTTGTTCACGGTGAACAGGATGATATTACCTTGCTCTCAGATATGATTGCCTGGGCAAAACCACAAAAACATCCGATCACGATTTTGCCAGGTGCCAATCATTTCTTTACTGGTTACTTAAAGCAGCTCAGACAAGTGATTGCTCACTTTTTAAAACTGTAGATTTAACAACAAATTACTAAGAAAAATATACGTGTTTTGAATCCAATGTCTGTTATATCAGTATAGATGTACAGACATTCGGGTTCTTTCATAATGAAATTAAATAAAAAACAGGGACTTTTTTTAAAGCAAACCATTGAACATTGGCAACAACAAGGCACGATTACGCCCGATGTTGCCAATGATTTAAATCAAAGTTTTTCGATTCGACCTTTTGACTGGGAACGTTTGGCAAAATACTCATTCTGGATTTCAATGATTTGTGCCGTAATTGCCATTGCTGCAATTACCGCCGATAAATTCTTGATGGAATTGATTGAAAAAATCTTTATTGATTCCAAAATCATTCCTTGTCTGATTTTTGCTGTGGTTGCAGCAGCCTTTTATGGCTTTGCCTATCATCGACGTAAAACCAAACCGCTGCATCAATTTAGCAATGAAGCGATTATTTTTGCAGGCGTGCTCTCTACCGCAGCGTCTGTCGCCTATTTTGGCCAAGCCATTGATACTGGTAGTGGACATTTCTCTTTATTATTTCTGCTCTCCACCATCATTTATGCAGCACTTGCCTTCTGGTTCCCTTCTAAACTGATCTGGGTGTTTTCCCTACTTTCACTTGGTTCATGGTTTGGGACAGAAACAGGCTATATGTCGGGCTGGGGTGCTTATTATCTAGGCATGAACTTCCCTTTACGCTTTGTCTTGTTTGGCGGCGCACTGATTGGATTAAGCTTGCTGTTTAAACGCTATGCGCATTTTAAAGACTTTGCACATTCAACCTATGTCATGGGCCTTCTGTATCTATTTATTGCCTTATGGATTCTCTCAATCTTTGGCAATTATGGTGACTTAGGGAGTTGGTATAGCGTTAAACAATATGAGCTGTTGCATTGGGGTGTTCTATTCGCGTTTATTGCCATCATCGCGATTGTCTATGGTTTAAAACACGATGATGCCACCTCACGTGGTTTTGGTATCACCTTCTTATTTATTAACCTCTACACCAAGTATTTTGAGTTCTTTTGGAATGGCATGCACAAAGCTATTTTCTTTATCTTGCTCGCTGTGTCATTCTGGTGGATTGGCCGGCATGCCGAAAAGCTCTGGAACTTAGAATTTCTACCTAACCAACCCCAAATAAAGAAAGATCATCCAGTTGAATGATTACTGAAAATCCCCCAACTTAAGCCAAACCGAGCCAAATACTTTTTGACTCGGTCACTATCATTGGTGGTATTACGTTGTTGGCGTGAAGCTGCAAACAGTTGACGTCCAGCATCCGCCATCGACTTGGCATTTGCGCAGACTTGTAGCACCCCACGCAGTTGAATCTGATCAAACTCATCGATCTCGCTCAACTGCGTTTGATCTAAATACTTGAGTAGAACATCCTTTTCCTTAAATTCACGTTGTGTAGTTTGAATCGACCACAACTGCTTTAAACGCTGAATCTCTTTTTCGACTGTTTCTGAACGGATCAACTCACCACTGGATAATGTCGCTAACCGCGTCACACTGGCAGTTAAATCACGGAAATTGCCCTGCCATGATGCTTCTCTAGATTTGGCAAATTTCAAATACACATCGAGTGCATCTCGTTGAAACCGTAACTGTCGTTGATGGTTTACCGCAAAGCGTTGCAATTCAAACTCAATATTCGGTGCAATATCTTCGATTCGATCTTTAAGATTGGGCAAAAAGAAAGTCCATGTATTGAGTCGAGCCCATAAATCTTCACGAAAGCGCCCTGCTTGCACTTCAGTTCTTAGATCTCGATTTGTCCCCGCAATCAGTTGAAAATCTGCCTGAACCTCTTTGTCACTTCCTACAGGAAAAAAAGATTTATCCTCAAGCGCCTTGAGCAGCATCGCTTGTTCATCCAGCCCAAGCTCACCAATTTCATCCAAAAACAAAATACCCTGATCGGCACTTTTTAATAAACCTGTCCGCGAAGCTGCTGCTCCCGTAAATGCACCTTTGATATGACCAAACAAACTCGACATGGCACTGTCACCACGTAAGGTCGCACAGTTGACATCAATAAAGCGGCCATTCAAATGAAACTTATCTTTCTTTAATTGAAAGATTTGTTTGGCTAAATGTGATTTACCCACCCCAGTTGCACCCATAATCAAAATCGGTGCGCTGGAACGCGTTGCCACCAACTCAACTTCAGTGATCAGTTGATTAAATTCGGGGTTATAAGTTGAAATATTTGCTTTCAGCTGTTGCCAGTTTTGTTGTTGCTCATCTTCAAAACGCTGCTTGAGAACATCATAGCGAGACAAGTCCAGATCAATGATGCGATATTCACCTTCGGGTGTTTTCTGTTGATTGGGTGCACTTTGAATCAGCTTGGCAGGCAAATAATTGGCATCGACTAATAGATACCAACAGATTTGACCAACGTGTGTGCCTGTCGTGATATGCAAAAGATAGTTATTTTTTTCAGTATCAAATGGATAGGTTTTTACAAAGTCATACAGCGCACCATAGACCTCGGCAAAATCCCAAGGATCACGGATACTCACTCGCTGCCCCGACACGTTAGTCGATGGCGACACATCTTGCGCATCTTCGGCAATAAACTTGACTAAATTATGATGTTGTCGATCATGCAATAGTACCAGTTCGTCCACAATCAGATCTTCATGCATCAGAAGACTCAACGTTGGACGCCAGCGTTGCCAACGATCAGGACGCTTTCCTTGATCTAAAGTAGAGCCTACAAAGCCAATGACGACGGT
This sequence comes from Acinetobacter sp. Ac_5812, assembly GCF_013072695.1. GTDB lineage: Bacteria > Pseudomonadota > Gammaproteobacteria > Pseudomonadales > Moraxellaceae > Acinetobacter. The sequence goes on along the minus strand of NZ_LXUK01000022.1, from coordinate 243,613 downwards.
TTTCTTTGCATTCAGCATAATTTCTATAATATTTTATATATGTCTATCAGATACAATACGCAATTCAATGAAAAATTCCAACAATATGCTTCATTTTACTTTTTTAGGCACATCTTCTGGTGTACCCACACTCACACGCAATGTTTCTGGTTTAGCCATCCGCAACAGCAAGAATAAAGACTGGATATTGGTGGATGCAGGTGAAGGCACTCAGCATCGAATTCAGCAGGCCAAGCTTTCATTACAAAGCTTAATTGCGATCTGCATTAGCCATGTTCACGGCGATCACTGCTATGGTCTAGTCGGCTTACTTGCAAGTGCAGGTATGAATACCCGTACTGCACCTTTAACCATTATCGCGCCTAAAGAAATTCAACAATGGATTGAAGTTACAGCACAGCTCACTGATCTACATTTACCTTACCCACTCCACTTTATCGATGTAAATGAAGCGACTCAGATACAGCAACTGACGGATAATCTTTCAATTCAAGCCCACCCACTCAGTCATCGTGTAGCTAGCTTTGCATTTAGTATTATCTCGCAATACACTCAAAAGCGATTAGATACACAGGCTTTGATTCAACTCGGTGTACCAAAAGGCAAAGCTTGGGGTGATTTACAACAAGGTCTGGACATTCAATTTAATGGGCAAACGTTAAAAGCCGTCGATTTTACCCAGTTACAGATCCAACGCGCACATGCCATTGTCGGCGGCGATAATGACCGTCCTGAATTATTGGCACAGGCTTGCGAAGATGCTCAACTGTTGATTCATGAAAGCACCTACACGCAAGCTATTTTAGATAAAGTGGGCCCAAGCCCAATGCATAGTTCAGCAAAAATGGTTGCTGAATTCGCTCAACAACAGGGTCTAAGCAATCTAATCCTGACGCACTTTAGTCCAAGACATCAAGATAGTGCTGGACAGCAAGCCATCACAGAGGAAGTGCAAGCTTTCTATCAAGGCAACTTCTATTTAGCCCATGATTTCGATCAATTTAGCTTAGATGAGACAGGTCAACTCAGTAAAGCAAATCCTAAATAACATGGGATGACAGCATTCTCATTAGGGGAGATCAGGCGAAAAGAAATCAAATATTCTTCGTAATAGGCGAAATGGTAAGGTAATGATCCGATAAACAAGTTCAACAGATATATCGATCAAATCAAACCAGTACCACGCATCATTGCTACGACCGTGATTTTCACGATCTGGTTTCACCCAGTAAGCAGATAGAAACCAAACTTAGCGCAAGAAATATAAGATTAAAATCTTGCAACAGGAACTGCACAACACAAAATACCCCTACGATAAATAAGATAATCGTGAGTAAATAACGAAAAAGATCCATTCGACTGAGCAATTTATTTATATTTTGTTATGGTTATAACATGCCTTTATATAAAGACCTATTAGCATTTCTTTTAAAGCGCTGACATCCATCTGAAAAATATCAAATACCTATCACGACCCACCTCAAAACATCAAGATTAAATACCAATGATAAAAATGAAACGGATATTGAGGAGAAATATCTTAACTTCCCTGCCAATTCATGCTCTCAGTAATCCTTTATGATGAGAAAATTGAAAAGAGAACTGCAATTTGTTCAATTGAGCAAAACGTAAAAGTTTTAAATATCTTTAAAGATATAAAAATATATAAATTAATATTTAAATTCTTAATTTAATTTATAAAATAGAGTGTAAAATACCTAGATAAAATTAAATAAAATATTTAATTTCAATAAGATATAAATTTTTTTATACACGCTTTGAAAAAGTTGGCACACTCGCTGCAATAGTATAAACACACAACATCATTGGGATCTTGTGAATATCACCTGCCTGCAAACGCTTGGCAGGCAGGCTTTGAAAGGAAAATGAAAATGTCTGTCGTTGAACAAATCAACCAACAAGCTCAATTTGAACAAGAACAGCAACAACGTGCTTATCAGGTTCTACAAAATGAAAAAAGTATGCCGGTGAAAATGTGGACCAATGGTGTACTTGTTGATGACAACTCGAAACAACAATTACTACAAACAGCACAAATGCCCTTTATTTATAAATGGATGGCAGTGATGCCAGACGTTCACTTTGGTTTAGGTGCAACGATTGGAAGTGTAATTCCAACCAAAGGTGCAATTATCCCTGCTGCGGTAGGTGTCGATATCGGCTGTGGAATGATGGCGACTCGTACCAACTTAACCGCTTCTGATTTACCTGATAATTTACATGGCTTACGTACTGAGCTTGAACGTTTAATTCCACATGGAATGACCAAACGTGGACGAGATAAAGGTTCTTGGGAAACACCACCTGAAATGGTAGATCAAGCTTGGGCTGATTTAATTGCAGATTTTGAGTTAATCTGTATGAAGCACCCTCGCCTAAAAAATACCAATAACCGTAAACAATTGGGAACTTTAGGAACAGGAAATCACTTTGTAGAAATCTGTTTGGATGAACACGATCACGTTTGGATTATGTTGCACTCAGGTTCACGCGGTGTCGGTAATGCTATCGGTAATCATTTTATTGAGCTTGCGCGTAAAGATATGCAGAAGCACTTTATTAATTTACCCAACAAAGATTTGGCTTATTTAATCGAAGGAACTGAACATTTTGATGATTACTGGTTTGCAGTAGGTTGGGCACAACGCTTTGCCATGAAAAACCGTGAAATCATGATGCAGTCTGCGATTAAGGCCTTGGCAACGATTATTCCAAAACCATTTCAAGCACGTTTGGAAGCCGTAAACTGCCACCATAATTATGTGGAAAAGGAAGAACATTATGGCGAAGAAGTGATGGTGACCCGTAAAGGCGCTGTACGTGCACGTTTGGGAGAGTATGGAATTATCCCAGGTTCCATGGGTGCCAAGTCCTTTATTGTTCGCGGTCTTGGAAATCAGGAGTCATTTTGCTCATGTTCGCATGGTGCAGGACGTGTAATGAGCCGTGCTGAAGCAAAACGTCGATTCACTGTTGAAGATCAGATTGCGCAGACTGAAGGTGTGGAATGTCGTAAAGATGCTGCTGTGATTGATGAAATTCCTTCGGCCTATAAACCGATTGAAGATGTCATGAAAGCGCAACAGGATTTGGTTGAAGTGGTTTATACATTAAGACAAGTGGTTTGTGTTAAGGGTTAATCATGAAAAAGGATTGTTTAGATATTCGAAGCTTTAGAATCAGAGCAAATGAGGAAGCCCATCTCATGCTACCTGAGCAATCCTATTTCATCATCTTAGTTGTGAATGCTGAACAAATCCTACCTCAATGGCGTAATTGGATTTGTGATCAGATTGTCCACTCAAAACAATGCATTCAAGCAATGGTGACAGGACATGAGTGCTCTATTTGGGATGATATCCTAGACGAAACCTATCTAGATTTTTATAACTATCAACCACCAATCAATCATTGCTTCATGACAACTTGGCATGAAAATGAAACTTTAGAAGATATTACCGAATTCGCAAAATTTAGTATGCAATTGGAAGATATTTCAAACTTAGTCATTGTACATATTGAATAAAAGGTAAATAAAATGAAACTCGCAGAAGCACTTTTACTGCGAAGCGATCAACAAAAAAAGCTCGCTTCATTAAAACAACGGATCAACGCCAATGTATTGGTACAAGATGGTGATGAACCAAGTGAAGATCCAAATGAACTCATCAAACAAGTATTTGCTTTAACCCAAGAAAGCAATCAATTGATTTGTCGTATTCATTTGACCAATGCACAAGCAAAGTTAGAAGACGGCAAAATACTGCTGTCTCTATTAAGCTTACGTGATAGTTATGCTGAGCAGCATAAGATTCTCATAGATGCAATTGCCAACACCCATCGTGAACCTGATCGTTATAGCTCACGTGAGATCAAATGGCAAAAAGTTATCCCTGTTTCTAGCTTGCAAAAACAAGCCGATGATATCAGCGCGAAACTCCGCGATTTAAATATCAAAATTCAGGCAGCCAATTGGCAGATTGATTTAATTGAGTAAACAAAAAATTTTGTGAATTTAGTTCACAATCACAGTTTGGACATACTGGGCGAGTACAAGATCCCGCTTTACTCCGATCTGAGGGATTGAAAATAATTCAGGCGGCTATGGCAGCATGTGAGCCGTGCATCAATCTTCACTAATCAGGCTCAGCACCATGTACCTAGTAAACCTTTGCCAAAAGCAAAGTCACGCGTTACTTCGCATTACCATGTACTGACAGTATGTTCATTTAATTAGAAAATAAGGAAAATAGAAGTGAATAAAGCTTTGGCAAATATGCCAGCAACCATCCAGATTGATGGTTCACAAGGTGAAGGTGGTGGGCAAATTTTAAGAACCGCCCTTGCCCTTTCGATGATTACAGACCAAGCATTTGAATTAATCAATATTCGTGCTGGACGTAAAAAACCGGGTTTAATGCGTCAGCACTTAGTTTGTGTACAGGCATCCCAAAATATCAGCCAAGCCTATGTGGAAGGTGCTGAACTTCATAGCCAGCGCTTGTACTTTGCACCGCAGCATGTACAAAGTGGAAAATACCAATTCCAGATTGGTTCGGCAGGAAGCACAACACTGGTTTTGCAAACCCTATTGCCAGCCTTGTTATTGCAAAATGAAGCCAGTGAACTCACTATCACAGGCGGTACTCATAATCCACTTGCGCCAACGGCAGATTTTATCGAGCATTGCTTTTTGCCTACGCTCACAAAGCTGGGGATCGAAAGCGAATTTAAGCTAAATAAAGCGGGCTTCTTCCCAATTGGTGCAGGTGAAATTCAAATCAAGATTCAGCCATGGCTACATCGAAACAAGTTAAATCTATTAGATCGTGGCGCTTTACAAAGTACTGAGGCTTTTGCAGCGGTATTGAATCTTTCAGAAGAAGCACAAATCGCAGAACGAGAATTAACAACTTTAAATAAAAGACTGAAACTAGATACGCAACAGCAGTTCCATTTAAATGGAATTAGCCAAGGCAATACGGCGTATGTCAAAGTTGAGCATCAACACCACACTCAGCTATTTACTGCTTTGGGTGAAATGCGTAAAAGTGCAGAACAAATTGCCAATCATTTGGCTGAACAGGTGAAGCAATATATTGATTCCCAAGCCGTAGTAGATGAGTATTTAGCAGATCAGTTGTTATTGCCTATGGCATTGGGTCAAGGTGGTGAATTTACTGCACAATGTATTAGTGAACATACCCGTACTCAGGCCACGATGATTGAAAAATTTATTGATTGTGAAATTAAGTTTATCGAACTAAACAAAAACCTGTTTCAGGTCAAAGTAAATCATGACAGCAAAATCTAAAGTTCCATTATTTTGTATTTTTCTACCACAATTAGTATTGACTATCGCGGCGGCGGCATGGATGCCGCCCTGTTAGACTGCGGTAGCAAGGACGTACCGTCAGTCTAACAAAAGGGTTTTGTTACTTTTGCCCAGTCAAAAGTAAAGTATGATTATTGAATCTTAAACAGAAATTACTCGATAGATTCTAGCGCCGTCACCAATAACTCCCAACATTTCTCGACCGTATCTACTTTAACCCTCTCACCCGGCGCATGCGCCCCTTGAATATCAGGGCCAAACGATACCATCTGTAAATTCGGATAATGTTCAGCGATAATGCCACACTCCAAACCGGCATGAATCACTTTCAAGTTTGGCTCAATCTTAAATGCAGATTGATACGCTTGTTGTAAACATTTCAATGCAGCCGAATCGGGATTTGGTGTCCAGCCCGATACTAACGGCGTTAACTCAGATTGAATCTGGAAATTAGCAAAGTGCTGTTGAATATTTTGTGCAAATGTCAGTGCTTCTTGGTTCACCATCGAACGAACCATAATTAATGTTTTCGCTTCATCTTTAGTGATTTTAACCACACCAATATTATTCGAGGTCTCAACCACATCGGGTAAAGTAGTACTCCACTGTGCAATACCATAAGGACACGTTGCCAATGCCTGTAACCAAGCTTGTTGCTGCTGTAAGGTAATAACTTCGTTTACCTGATTGGCATTTTTTTGTACGGTGATTTGCAGCTGATCATCAATGCCCTGTAGTTTTTGTTGCCATTCAGCCTGTGTAGCTTGAATTGCTTTTTCTAGACCAGCCAATTGATCTATCTCAATTGCAATGGTTGCCACAGCTTCGCGTGGGATAGCATTTCGAGCCGATCCACCGACAAATTCAACCAGTCGACCATTGGATTGTTCTAAATTTTCATTGAGGAAATTGGCTAGAATGACATTGGCATTACCACGACCTAAATGAATATCAACCCCAGAGTGACCACCTTTCAAGCCTGATACCAGTAAATCTATATAAATTAAATTTGCAGGTGCTGTTTCATATTCAAGTGACTGTTCTACTTCTAGGTCAATACTGCCTGCGCAGCCAAGATACAACTCGCCCCATTCTTCGGTATCAATATTAAAAAGCCACTGTCCAGTTAACACACCTGACTCAAGTAAACGAGCACCGCTCATTCCTGCTTCTTCATCAATGGTTAGCAGAACTTCAATCGGCCCGTGCGCAATATCGCTAGATTCTAATACAGCCAGTGCAAGTGCTACCCCAATACCATTATCGGCACCCAAGGTAGTATTTTCAGCAATCAACCAGCCATCTTTTAATACAGGTTGAATGGGATCTTTAAAAAAGTCATGTTGCGTACCACGATTTGCCTGAGTCACCATGTCTAAGTGCCCTTGCAAAATCACACCTGCAACGTGCTCTTTACCTGCTGTAGCAGCTTTTCGAATAATTAAATTACCAATGTCATCGACATAAGTTTCCAAGTTGCGCTGTTCCGCCCAATCTTTTAAATGTTGTCTGAGTTGTTGTTCATGCTTGGATGGTCGAGGAATCGTACATAAGGTCTCAAAATGTTGCCAAACCGCTTGTGGTGATAATTTAGAAAAATCGACCTGTATCATGCACCTATACTCTCAAATAAAGCGTGTAAAAGAACATACACCATACACCCAAACGGCGATGATGGTAAATCACTTCATTTAAGATGGTATTCGCAAAATGAACTTAGCTTTTCCACACAAACTGAGAAAAACTATGTTCTGCTTTTAAGCTATTTTCAACAGCCTGAGCCAATTGGCGGATAATGCTTTGTGTCTCTATCTTTTCAAACCAAGCTTGTTCTTGCTGCGGATTGGCAGAGATTTCACACAGAATATGACCTTCTGTATCCTGCTGAGAGCAGAGAATAGACAGTGGAAGTTGATGATTGTCGATACGCACTTCAATTTTTTCATGCTCATGACGAATATGCTGTGCATCAAAACCATATTGTTCTAATTGTTTATACAATAATGCAGCCACATACTCTTGCGTGATATAGCACTCGTTGGGTGGATGCTCGACCATCCCATGTTTTGGGCAATCTGCTATAAATTGCAACGTTTTCATGCTATTCCCTCTATTTTTATGTTTTTAACTCTGGATCACAGAGTAAATCCGACGCGAACGGTAAGAATTATTATATATACAATTGTCTTTAATAGATTAGCTGATTGTCTTAGTTCTATGGCTAAATTGATAAATTTAGACCCGATTAGATATGTACATCTACAAACTCAGCATTTTTATTATTTAAACGTTTTTACCTTATGTTTAGCCAATTGTTTTTATGAATATGCTTATAAAAAAAGCAGCATTTAACTGATTAATTCAGCTAAACACTGCCTTTCCAGATCAGCTTATGGATTCACAACCTGTAAATCCAAACCTGCTGTATTTGCAAGTTCGGTGAAGGTTGGAAAACTGGTTGCCACAGTTTCTGTACCATGAATGGTAATATTACCTGAAGTACGTAAACCAGCCATACTAAAACTCATGGCAATACGATGGTCATGGTGTGATTCAATTTCACCGCCAGTGAAAATGGCAGACCAGTCACCAGACTTGCCTTTACCGTCAATGATGATGCCATCGTCGGTTGGGGTACAGTCAATGCCCATAGTTTTTAAACCATCTGCCATCACTTGGATACGGTCAGATTCTTTAACACGCAGCTCAGCAGCACCAGTCAGAACCGTTTGGCCTTCTGCACAAGCAGCCGCAATGAATAATGCTGGGAATTCATCAATGGCTAAAGGCACTTGATCTTCAGGCATATGAATGCCTTTTAGTGTACGAGAACCTTTGATATGAATATCTGCAATCGGTTCACCACCTGCAATACGTTCATTTTCTACGCTTAGATCAGCGCCCATTTGCTTAAGAATTTCAATCACACCTGTACGCGTTGGATTGATCCCAACCGCTTCAAGAATGACATCTGCACCTTCAGTAATTGCAGCGCCCACCATAAAGAATGCAGCAGATGAAATATCAGAAGGCACTTGAATATCAGTACCGACTAACTTGCCGCCACCCACAAGCGAGATTTTATTGCCCTCGGTTTTCACATCATAACCAAAAGCACGCAACATACGCTCAGTATGGTCACGGGTTGGTTCTGGCTCAGTCACCGAAGTTTCACCCGCAGCCCATAAACCAGCCAACAAAATACCTGATTTCACTTGAGCAGATGCCATTGGTAAATCGTATTGAATCCCTTTAAGGGCTTGGCTACCTGTGATACTGACGGGTGGTGTACCTTTCTCACCCGTAGTTTGGATTTGTGCACCCATTTCACGTAATGGCTTAGCAATACGCTCCATTGGACGTTTAGACAACGATGCATCACCGGTCATCACTGAATCAAACTTCTGTGCAGACAACATGCCTGACAGCAAACGCATACTAGTCCCTGAGTTACCCATATACAAAGCGCTTGCTGGTGCTTTTAAGCCTTGCATGCCTACACCATGAATAGTGACTTCACCATTCTTCGGTCCTTCAATGCTCACACCCATATCACGGAAAGCCTGCAAAGTTGCAAGTGCATCTTCCCCTTCCAAGAAGCCTGTCACATGCGTTGTGCCTTCTGCAATCGCACCAAACATAATGGAGCGATGTGACACAGATTTGTCACCCGGTACGGTGAATTTACCTGTAAATGTTTTCTTTCCCGGTAAAATGGTAAATTGCTGTGTCACCTTGTTTTTCTCCATCAAAGGTTTTTTGGCCAACATATGGTTAAAGTGCTGACGTGCTGCTTGAGCATGCCCGAGCAGTCCCATCAACGCTTGCGAATCTTCCTGTTCAATCAATTTCTTTAAAACGGACAATTGCTGTTCAAAACCATCAACAGCATTCAAAATTGCGGTTTTATTGGCAAAGAAAATGTCATGCCACATCTGTGGATCACTGGCTGCAATACGCGAGAAGTCACGAAAACCTCCAGCAGCATAGCGGAAAATATCTAAATTATCCTCACGATTTGCCAGTTGTTCGACCAGGTTGAATGCCATCAAATGTGGTAAATGACTGGTATGTGCCAACACTTCATCGTGTTTGCTAACATCCATGCAAATCACTTCAGCTTTTGCCGCAGACCAAAGTTGAATCAGTTTTTCAACAGCCCAATCAGCACTGGTCGGAAGTGGTGTCAAAATCACTTTATGATTGACAAATAAGTCAACTTTTCCTGCATGTACACCAGTATGTTCAGCACCCGCAATCGGATGACCTGGTACAAAACCGACTGGTAGATTTTCACCAAATACTGCTTTTGCCGCTTCAACAACATTGCCTTTGGTACTGCCCACATCGGTAATAATGACATTGTCTGCAAGATAAGGCTTGATCTGTTCCAGCACTTTTTGTGTTGCACGAACGGGTAAGGCTAAAACAATTAAATCTGCATCCTGAACTGCTTCTTCAGGCGTTGCATAACCGCGTTGGATAAGACCGAGTGCCTTGGCATCTTCTAATGTTTTTTTTGAGCGTGTGGAAGCCACAATTTGAGCTGCAAGTTGTTCAGCTACAATCACACGAGCGAGACTCGACCCAATCAGTCCAAGCCCAATAAATGCAACTTTCTTAAATAATGGTTGAGACATAAAACATGTTTGCCTATGTAAAAATCTCCCCTGAGAAGCACCCCGCTTCGTAAGGTCTTTATAAAGAGGGGGAACTCCTCCCTTTTTAAAGGGAGGCTGGGAGGGATTCAAAATACAATAAATAGACCTATAAAACAGCGATTGGATATGAACCGAGTACACGTAATTCTTTCACCATTGGACGAATTTCTTCCAATGCCGCTGCAACATTTTCCTGACCGATATGTCCTTCTAAATCAATAAAGAACACATAAGCCCATTTCTCAGGTAAGGCAGGACGCGTTTCAATACTGGTCAAGCTGATTTGATGCTTGGCAAATGGCGCAAGAATTTCCAGTAAAGCACCGGCACGATCATGCGCAGAGATGAGTAGCGAAGTTTTATCATTCCCGCTTTGAGGAATCTTCTCACGGCCAATCACAAGGAAACGTGTGGTATTTTCAGGGTTATCTTCAATATTGCTATGTAAAATCTCAAGGTTGTACATGCTTGCTGCAATATCAGATGCAATCGCTGCTGAGTGCCATTCATTACGAATACGGCGCGCCGCTTCTGCATTTGAGTTCAGTGCAACACGCTCAACCCCCGGATAATGAGCATCTAACCATTTACGGCATTGTGCCAAGGTTTGCTGATGTGCATAAATCTGCTTAATGCTGTCTTTACGGGTATTTTCAGATACCAAGAATTGGTGATGGATACGCAGTTCAACTTCACCAATCACATTCACTGTCGATGATTTAAAGCAATCTAAGGTATGGTTGACAATCCCTTCTGATGAGTTCTCGACTGGAACGACACCATAATGTGCGCTGCCCGCTTCAACTTCACGGAATACTTCATCAATGGTTGGTAATGGACGCACAACCGCATCTTTACCAAAATGCTTTAATACAGCAGAATGGGTATAAGTGCCTTCAGGCCCAAGGAATGCAATACTTTGTGGTGCTTCAAGTGCCAAACATGCTGACATGATTTCACGGAACAAACGCGCCATGGTTGCATCAGACAAAGGCCCTTGATTACGCTCCATCACTTTCCGTAGCACTTGCGCTTCACGTTCAGGGCGATAAAACAGCGGATTTTCTTCGGATGCAAATTTCGCTTTGGCTACCGCTTCTGCAAGCGTGGCACGGCGGTTGAGTAACTCTTGGATTTGTTGATCAACACTATCAATATCGTTACGAATTTGGTCTAAATTAAGTGAATTCGATGTGTTTTGTCCATCGTTTACCATTGAATGCAGCCTCAGCAAAATCATCTATAAGAATGGATTACAATTCATCTGTGAATTGATTATCCGAGCTAGTATAGCAACACTTTAAGCTATTAAACACGCTGAGTTTTAACTCTTTTTATTACCAAACTTTATTGATAATGATTTTCATTATATATTGCTAGCAAAATTTCACTGCTTGCGAATAAATTATGTTTAAACGACTTGGTATTTTGACTTTTGCTCTGCTCATGGCTACACCCTTGGCTTTTGCTCAACCCAACACCGCGAGTTCAAATAAAGCACCTCTCAAATCACAAACCAATATTCAACAAAGCTTTGTAATCGCATCTAAATATACAAAACATGATTATCTGATTCAGATCTCTGTTCCTGCGGGTGAAACTCCAGAGCAAGGTTTTCCAGTACTATATGTATTGGATGGTAATGCTGCTTTTGAGAGTGCTGCCAATATTGCTAAATCAGTGGGTGGTGGTGCCAATCGCTTGGGTTTGAGTCCTGTCGCCATTGTTGCGATTGGATATCCCAAACAAAGTACTTTTGATGTAGAAAAACGGGCTTTAGATTACACACCTAAAGCATCGGCTGAATTTCAAAAACAAGCCAAGTACAGCTATGGTGGTGCAGACCAATTCATTCAATTTATAGAAAAAGAGCTGAAACCTGCCGTTCATGCAAAAATCAAAGTCAATCCACAGCAACAAAGCTTGTTTGGACATTCCTTTGGCGGACTGTTTGTTTTACATACATTCTTTAGCCAACCACAAATGTTCCAACGTTATATCGCTGCCAGCCCTTCACTCTGGTTTGACAACTATGCCCTATTAAACCGTCAGACAGATTGGTTAAAGAACCAAAATAAAACTCAAGATCTTATGCTGATGACCACAGTGGGGACACATGAGCACGGTCGTAGCCCAACACCAGATGCTGAATCTTTGCAGAAGCAGAATGACTTTTACCAAATTTTTAATCAGCAACGTTCACCGCATTTCTTGTTCTGGAATTATCGACATCCTGCTGAGCAGCATCTTACCAATATGTATGCTAGCTTACCGAAAGCGATTATGTTGGCAGGTTGTCAGCCGCAAAGTTGTTCAAATCTCTTTGATGAACCAACACCATAAAATCCTGAATAAACACCGCTACATTTAAGCGGACGATTCGATTCGCTTAAATTTGGACCTTTCAGTAGCATAGATTGGTTATACTGTCTGAAGATGTCATAACAACAGTAAATAGAATGAATAAGATTTTCGGCTTAGCTTTATTAAGCTTGATCAGTATCGGTTTAAGCGCATGTAGCGGTTGCCCCATGATTGCGGGTTGCAATGGTACTGATCGCTCACCTTACTTTATCAGCCCAGTGAGCAGTCAAGCTCGGGGAATTCCGATCCCCCCTCAAACCAAGCTCACCTATCAATCACAACACTTTAGACAGACCCATCAGCAAACTCATACTTTAAAAGAACAAAACCTAACAGGCATCGCCCTTCCTGAAAATACCGCCATCCTTTGGGGCGGTATGCCCGTTGAGCAATTTATTCAATATATCGATCCCGCAATGAAGGGTTTTTTTGTCTATCCAGCAAGAGGCTTTAAATCAGAACAATCGAATGCATTTCTAAATTTATGGAAAAGTTGTGAAAGCGATTTAAGCATTTACTTAAAAAACACCAATGACTGGTCATTTAATCCATCTAATATGCAAATACGAGGCTGTGGCCGCTTTCAACAACGCAGTGCATATACGGAAGACAGTTTTCGGCAAGATGAAGCCGATGAGTTTCTACGCAAGATCAATCAAGCCTTGCAACAATTACCTAAACAACAGAGCTACCCTGTCATCCGGCAACCGAGTAAATAGTGAAAACAAAACAGCCTGCTCAAAAGTAGGCTGTTTTGTTAGATAATACCAATTAAGCCTTACCGATAATGCCACGTGCCACAATTTCTTTCATGATTTCGTTGGTACCGCCGTAAATACGCTGAATACGTGCATCAACAAAGAAACGTGAAATTGGATATTCAGTCATATAACCGTAGCCACCAAATAATTGCAGCAAGTTATCAGCAACTTTCATTTGCATATCACTACTAAAGCTCTTCAATGCCGCAGCAGTTTCAACATCCAATTTGCCTTCATTGTATAAAGCTACGTTTTGATTATAGAAAGCGGCTGTTGCTAATTCATCAATCTTCGCTTGTGCCAATACAAAGCGTGTATTTTGGAATTGAGAAATTGCCTGTCCAAAGGCTTGACGCTCTTTTACATATTGCGTCGTAATATCAATCGCACCACGAATCGCGCCTAAAGCGGTTGATGCAATCGCGGTACGTTCACGTGGAAGTTCTTGCATTAAATAAGCAAAACCTTGCCCTGCTTGACCCAACAATTGATCCTTAGGCACTTTGACATTATCAAAGAACAATTCTGAGGTATCTTGTGAATGTAAGCCAATTTTGTCGAGGTTGGTGCCCTTTTTAAAGCCTTCTAAGTGCGTATCCACCAACATGAGTGACACACCTTTAGCGCGTGCTTGCGGATCTGTTTTAACGGCAAGAACCACGAGATCAGCATGCTGACCATTTGAAATAAAGGTCTTTGAACCATTTAACAGATAATGGTCATCTTGCAAGATGGCACTGGTCCGCATTGCTTGTAAATCTGAACCAGCACCTGGTTCAGTCATACCAATTGCACCGACCACTTCACCCGATACCATTTTGGGTAACCAGTACTGTTTTTGTTCTTCTGTGGCAATGTGCTGGATATACGGCGCTGCGATTTCTGAGTGGCATGAAATCGCGGTGGATAATGCACAGTAGCCTGCACGTGCAGACTCTTCAACCAGCATCAAGGAATAATGGGTTGGTACACCATAACCACCATATTCTTCTGGTACATCGACACATAAGAATCCATTTTCGCCCAATGCGTTCCAGACTGAACGCGGCATGATGCCTTCACGTTCCCATTGCTCATAATGCGGTGCAATCTGCTCGCTCATAAAGCGTTTAAAGTTATCGCGGAAGAGTTCCAAATCTGAATCATAAGCTAACATCATTATTTCCTTTCGCTTTCATTGTTTTTAAAAATTTGTTCGCAGTCATGCTAATAACTTTTAGATGGGATGTCATGTCCCGTTTACATCAAATCACTAGACTGATTCGGTCAATAATTTTGTTTGCATCGCCAATATCTAAACCACAATTGCTTATTGATTAAACAGCGTGTTGGTTTTTTTATGCTACGCAGCCCAGTTTTATGTCATATTCATTTTATTCTTTGTGACAATCTTCAATACGACCATGAACACAAAACGTAATATCTATAAAACCGCAGAACATCCCTTTGCTCAGTATGTTCGTATTTTAGGTAAGGGCAAAACAGGTTCTCGTTCGCTCAGTTATGAAGAAGCCTATCAAGCTTTTAGCATGATTTTAAAAGATGAAGTACTCGATGTGCAGTTGGGTGCATTCTTGATGCTGTTACGTGTTAAAGAAGAATCTGTCGATGAACTGGCTGGATTTGTTCAAGCCACGCGTGATCAACTCAATTTTCAGCCACTTGAAGTTGATCTTGATTGGTCCTCGTATGCCGGCAAGCGTAAGCACTATCCGTGGTTCTTATTGGCAGCGCTGACTTTAGCCCATCATGGTTACAAAATTGTGATGCATGGTGCATCGGGGCATACCATTAATCGTGTCTATACCGAACAAGTTTTACAATTCTTAGGCTATTCAATTTGTCAAAATGAACAAGATGTCCGAGAGCAACTTGAACAGCACAATTTTGCCTACTTGCCACTTGAAGTAATTTCACCGATTTTAAGTGAGTTAATCTCACTACGGAATGTGATGGGGCTTCGCTCGCCAATCCACACCTTGGCACGCTTGATTAATCCGTTTAATGCCAAAGCGACCCTACAAGCAATTTTTCATCCAGCTTATCGTACTTCACATCAACAGACTGCGTTCCGTTTGGGTTATCAAAACAGTGCAGTGATTAAAGGTGAAGGTGGTGAGTTTGAACGTAATCCTGATGCCAAAACTTTGATTTGTGGGATTAAAAATGGTGAGTTGTACGAACACGAATTACCGAAGTTAACACCTGACCGTAGCCCGATTGAAGAAGAGCTTGATTTAGCCGTGTTTAAAGCAGTGTGGTTGGGTGAACAATCTCATGAATATGGAGAGTTGGCAGTCGTTGAAACCATGGGAATCGCGTTGTATACCATGGGCGTAGTCAATAGCTATGATGATGCAATGGATAAAGCCAAAACGTTGTGGAAGAGCCGTTTCTAATTATACCAATGACCAAGGTTATATCGGATAGCCTTGGTTTTAAGGTTCAATATAATAAAAATCTGGCCAAAACGGATATTCCTGACCTGAAGAATGAATATTTCTTAAGCTCAATTGATCACCTATTTTGATTGTAATCTTATTTGAATCGTAAGCACCTGAAAGATAAGCATCTCGTTTTTGACCAATAAGCGTCTTACAGTATAAATGATGTGCTTTGATCTTTTGCGAGCTTGGCATTGTTTGAGCACCCATCACCTGAATCCCAATCAATAACATAGGATAACCATCGTTCTTTATCCTTGTATATTCGGCTTGGGGAGAAGTGTATTTCTGACTCGCAACAACCTTTACCTTGAGTAAACATTCAATAGGCTGTTTAGCCAATGCAGCACCACTAAACAAAAGGTATATGAGAGATGATAGTGCGTAAACAGGTTTTAAACGTTTCATAAGATTCTTTATTATATTTTGATCAACATAAAAAGCCCAGTAATCACTGAGCTTCTTAAATTAGACAAAACGAATTGGCTTAAATTCAGGTTCGTGTTTGTGATGATCATCATCACATTCCTCGCCTTCCTCTTTGGTAGCACGATCAATATAGCCACTGCGTTGTTCTTTTGGCAAATGTTCCATTTCCCATGCATACACCGCTTGCATACAAATTTCACGCTGTTCTTTGGTTAATGCAATACCATTTGGCCATTTGCCAATTTCAACAGCAGTACGAAGACGCTCAACAATTTCAGGATTTAAAATAGCGAGCATTTGTTCAATATTCATGAGTCATCCTGTTGAAAAGATTCAAAATCTTGATTCCACCCCAATTTGGTACGACATGCCATATAGAAGTCATAACCGGGTGGATGTAATAAGCTTAGTTTAAACGGATGTTTGCGAATATGCACAGTGTCACCGACATTTAATGCAACACTATGTTGTCCATCGGCACTGACCATCGGCAAAACACGGTTTTCCCGAATGGTAATCTTTACCTCACTTTGCCCACCAACCACGATGGGTCGTGATGACAAAGTATGCGGATGCATCGGCACCAAGGCTATCGCATCCATACTCGGATGTAAGATTGGCCCGCCACCTGAAAGTGAATATGCGGTTGAACCTGTGGGGGTTGAAACAATCAAGCCATCACTGTGCTGACGATAGACATATTGCCCATCAATATTCAGTTCAAAATCGATCATATGAACCGATTTCCCAGAGTGTAAAACCACATCATTCAATGCAATTGCATCATAAATCGTTTCACCATTGGTTCTGACTTCCATTTCCAACAAGAAACGGCGATCCAGTTGAAACTGACCTTGCAAGACCTGATCAAGCTTAAAAATAGCTTCTGCTGGCTTAATATCGGTTAAGAAGCCCAGTCGACCACGGTTAATTCCAATTACAGGCGTATTATGTCGAACCAATGCACGTGCAGCATGTAAAAGTGAACCATCACCACCTACAACTACAACTAAATCAACCACTTCCCCAAGTAAATTTCGGCTCACTGTCTGCCCATAACTATAAGGCACCAGTTTGGCTGTTTCCTGATCAAAAACGGGGTTTAAACCTAAAGTGATCAAATGATCATGAATTAAACATAACGTTTCTACTACAGAATACTTGTCTGGCCGTCCAATTAGACCAATATTTCGAAAGGATTTATGTGAAATTTGCACGAATAATTTAGCTCCGTCGCGATTACTGACTATCATATCATTAACAACCAATGTTGCGTTGATGATTGATTAAAAAGTATAAAAATGTCTATCCGTTGTTTTTTTATACGTTTAATGTCAACGCATTCTTAAAGTTTTTATTGCATGTTGCTATTTATTCACAGTTTTATGATTGCAAAATGACAATAAGCTATCGCATCATTACCGACATTGTTTTGGTTTTAACGCAAATCTATGAAGTTTGAACGTGGTATTGGTTTTCTAGCACTCATTTTCTCAATGTTAGTGATAGGTGTCTTTGTTGCTTTTAGTATCTATCTGATCCGCTTGGATAATATTATTCGTGACAAGTTTGAAGGTCAGCGTTGGGACATCCCTGCCAAGGTGTTTGCTCGCCCATTAGAAATCTATTCTAGTGCACCGATTACTCAAGAGAATTTTACCCAAGAGTTAAAATTGCTGGGTTACAAAAACACAGCGAACTATGACAAGTCTGGTAGCTATGTAGTACAAGGCAACCAGATGTATGTACATACCCGCGGTTTTGACTATGGCGATAGTAATGAACCTGAGCAAGTGCTAGAACTTGCTTTTGCTGATGGTCAGGTCAGTGAAATCCGTTCAACCAAGCCTTCGAATACAGGCGTTGCTCGTTTAGAGCCTTTATTGATTGGCGGTATTTACCCGCAACATAATGAAGATCGTGTCCTCATTAAACTGAATAAAGTGCCAAAAACGCTGATTGAAGCATTGATTTCGACAGAAGATCGTAACTTCTATCATCATCATGGTATTTCGATCCGTGGTACCGCACGTGCTTTGGTTAGTAACGCCACCGGTGGTCGACGTCAAGGTGGTTCAACCCTAACGCAACAGCTGGTTAAAAACTTCTATCTCTCTCCAGAGAAAACGTTAAAACGTAAAGTCAATGAAGCCTTAATGGCTCTACTGATTGAATTGCATTACAGCAAAGATGAAATTCTGGAAGCGTATTTAAATGAAGTAAACTTGGGACAAAACGGCAGCTATTCAATCAATGGCTATGGTTTGGCATCGCAATTTTACTTTGGCCTACCTCTACGTGAACTGAATATCTCACAGCAAGCCTACTTGGTTGGTCTGGTTCAAGGCCCATCTTTATATAACCCTTGGCGTAATCCTGAATCTGCGAAAAAACGCCGTGATGTTGTTTTAAACAACATGAAAGTGATGGGCTATTTAACAGAAGCAGAATATCAAGACGAGATCGCACGTCCATTAAACGTGGTGAGTAAACCAACTTTAGGCCCTGCAAAATTCCCAGATTTCTTAGATATTGTGCGTCGTCAACTCCGCACTGAGTATCAAGAAAGTGATATTACCAATCAAGGCTTAAGAATCTTTACCACACTTGATCCAATTGCACAGACCCAAGTCCAAAATGCATTTAAGAGCACTGTCGATCGTTTAGCTAAAGCTAACCCTGCCCGTTTGAAAAACTTACAAGGTGCAGTATTGGTTGCTCATCCTGAAAATGGTGAATTGGTTGCAGCTGTGGGTTCCACTCAAGACTTTACCGGCTTTAACCGTGCCTTAGATGCTAAACGTCAAGTGGGTTCATTACTCAAACCAATTATTTATTTAAATGCAATCGAATCTGGGCGTTATACATGGGCAAGCCCGATTGAAGATAGTGCAGTCAATATTCCAATTGATGGCGACAAGAGCTGGACACCAAAAAACTACAGTGGTGGTGAACATGGTGTTGTGCCAATGCAACAAGCATTAGCGAATTCATACAACCTTTCTACTGTACGCTTAGCAAATGAATTTGGTTTATCTGCATTCAGCAATAAGCTCAAACAATTCGGGGTAAGTTCTGATATCCCTGCTTACCCTTCGATTTACCTTGGTGCTGTAAATATGTCACCAATGGAAGTATTGAGTATTTACGGTAATTTTGCGACAGGCGGCTTTAAATACCCACCACGTTCAATTCGTACCGTAGTCGATGCCAAAGGTCATTTACTGGAACGTTATGGCTTGAATGTACAACAAACCATCGACCCAGCAGCTGCATACATTATTAACTATGGTTTACAGCAAGTGATGCGTTCTGGTACGGGTCGTTCTGCATATAACAGCCTACCAGAATCACTGAATTTAGCAGGTAAATCTGGAACTACAAATGACACCAGAGACTCATGGTTTGCAGGTTATTCTGGCAATCATGTTGCAGTTGTCTGGTTAGGTCTGGATGATAATAAAGTGACAGGCTTAACCGGTTCGTCAGGTGCGTTGCCTGTGTGGACCAATGTAATGAAACAGCTCCGTCAAGAACCTGTCAATCTGTGCCAAACCGATAATGTTCAATGGCAATGGATTGATAGTGCCAGCGGTGATTTATCTGCTCAAGGCTGTGATGGTGCGATGTATATTCCTTTACTGCGTCAGACTGTACCACGTCGTGCAACCCTATGCGGTCAATCTCACTACGAAGTAGAACCAACTTATATTCCGAACAATGAAACACCTGCAGATGATCATAATGACGGTATAAGCAACTATATTCGTGAAAGTGAAACTCAAATGGATACAGATTTATCCAATCACACTCCAACACGCGTTATTTCTAGCGGCAGCTATAACGGTAACAGTGACAATTAAGTTTACAAGGATGATTGGACATGATGAATAAAACCACGGTTCTACTTGGTGTGCTACTACTCGCGGGTTGTACAACTGCACCAGAGAAAACCACCAAACCAGCAAATCAGCCACCAACGAGTAGCTCGCAAAAGAAGAAGGTCACCCAACCTTCTTCTGGTGTAAAAATTACACCTTATGAACAGAAAGAAATTAAACGTCAAAGTGTTCCCGTTGTTGTTCCGCAACAGAAGGTTCAGCAAAAGTTTAATGATGGCAGTCAGTTGCCTGCATTTAAAACCTTAATGCAAAAAACACAGGTCGCTTATAAGCAGCAACAACTGGCAGAAGCTGAACGTTATGCCCTTCAAGCACAACGGATTGCACCACAAGCCACAGAAACTTATTTGTATTTGGCAATGATCGCTGATCAGCGCAAAGAATATGCCAATGCCGAAGCATTGGCACGTCGTGGCTTAAGTTATGCGCAAAGCAACGCTATGAAGAAACAGCTCTGGTTTATCATCCTGAAAGCCAGTGAAGCACGCGGTCATACCATTAAGGCCCAAGAAGCACGTAGAACCATTCAGACACTTTAAGCTTAATCAATTGAACTAAACTGACGGATTCCAGCAAGCCCATAAGCATGATGTTTTTGGGCTTGTTCTAAATCTGCCGGTGCAACCCCACCTAAAGCAAATACAGGAATATCACTATTCTGTGCCAATTCCTGAAAACGATCCCAACCTAATACTTTCGTATCTGGATGCGTCTCAGTGGCATGTACAGGACTCAAAAACACGGCATCACAGCCAATATGCTGAGCGTGTTGTAACGACACAGCATCGTGACAGGCAGCGATAAAGCGTTTCCCCACGGCCAAGCCACCTTTACTTAAACTCATCAGCTGCGATTGCTTTAAATGAATGGTCTGTATCTTGTTTTGCAGTTCTACACTTAGTTTTTGCCACAGATCGAGATTAACAATGAGTTTTCCCAATTGATCGACCTTTAAAGCGTCCAGCTGCTGCCCAATTTGCTTAATACCATCCATTTGTGTACGCCAATACAATAGCGCCTCTTGTTGAGGCAAAGCATCAATCTGATCGCTAATTTTAATCAGATGTGGCCAACTTAAACGTTGCAGAATCGCGGCATTGGCTTTCGGGAAATTAAGATCAATCAATTGATCACGGTTATACCAAGCCCATGGTTGATGAATAAGGTCAAGTAACTCATCAGGAACATAGGCATGGAATAAGTGTAGATTGACAATGATGTCTTCATATTCATGTCGAATCACATCAAAAGCATGCCATTCTTTTAAACCAATACCAACTTCCTCATAAATTTCTCGACGACAAGCCTGTTCAGGTGTTTCACCCTCCTCAACTTTTCCGCCAGGAAATTCATGTTTATTGCCTTGATGTTGGTTTGCTTGTCGCCAACCCACTAAAACTTTAGTTTTATGTAATAAAATTGCGATCGCAACATCAACTGTAGCCTTTGTCATAACCGTTTAAAATCTCTCAGCTTTTCATATTCATTCTAAGGAATTCCACTCGGTATTCCCATGTCAAAAAATAAAATTAATAGATGATTTTGTAAATTCTTAAAATTTCCGTTGACAGGCCTATTCGATAATGATTATCATTTAAAACATTAAAAAACACACCACGGAGCATAACAAATGAACGCACCATTCAGCCTATTTACTCGTAGTACCGATGCAGCTCAATCATTGCCAATGTTGCATTCGAACAACCTTTTTGCCTTAGGTCGCGAAATCCGCATCATGCATGCTGGTGAGGAATATCGCTTACGTTTAACCCGTAATAATCGCCTGATTTTAACGAAGTAATATAATAATAATCGGACAATAACAAGAAACGTGGGAATAGCAGTATGTCAGCGCATACTGCTTTTTTAGTTTGTTTGCATAATAAAAAATAAGATCAAATTTTGAAGCTTATCGTGACTTTTAGACCACCGTACTCAGATTGGTCAAACTCCATTTTTCCATGATGCAGCTCAATAATTTTTTTACAAATGGAAAGCCCTAAACCAGAACCTTGTGTTTTGCTTCCTAAAGCACGATAGAAACGTTCGCCCAAACGTGCCAAACTTTCTGTACCCATCCCTTGCCCTTCATTTTCTACAATCAAAGCCAAATATTGCTGCTGTTGCTGTAAAGTGATATAGACTTGTCCATGTTCTGGCGTATATCGAATCGCATTATCTACAAGGTTTCGAACACAGGTAAAAATCAACTGCTGATTCGCAAGAATCTGACCCTGCACATCTGATGCAACCTGCCAATGCAATTGGATATGCTTTTCCTTGGCAAATAAGTTAAGTGCCTGTATTGCCTCTTGAACATTCTCCTGCATCGAAAAATAAGTCTTGGGCAAGTTTTCCGCGTGCTCAGGATCTAATCGAGCCAACAACAATAGATTTTCTAAAGTTTGAATTCCACGATTCACATCTTGCTGCATTTGTGAAAAATCTGCCGTACGTTCTGGATATTTACGCTGCAATAACTGCAAACGCATCTGGATTGCGGACAATGGTGAACGTAACTCATGCGATGCATCTGCAGTAAAGCGCTGCTCTGCCTGCAACGCATGATCTAGGCGCTGTAATAGCCGATTTAACTGACTCAGCATAGGCTGTAATTCTTTTAACTCCACCTCACCCGCTTGAACGGGAGTAAGATCATCCGCATTCTTGGCCGAGATTTGTTTTGATAATTGATGAATCACGCTAAATTGTCGCTTAATCAGAAAATGCAGCATGATCCATTGCATTAACCACAGCAAAATTAAGACCAGTGCATATCCCATAAAGCTATGCAGCAAATCTTGAAACCGTTCTTCTAAAGGTTGCAATATCAACACTTGCATATGCGAATTTTCATCTTCACCAGCATAACTTCGCCATAACTGACCTTTCTGCCAAATCAAACCGTAGTCGCCATGTGCTGCATCAATCAAACTGTAATGTTGTTGATCGAGTTGAAAGTCTTCTGACTGGGTGAGTACTTGCTGCTGATTGCTCAAACGATATTGAATATCAAACTGATCACTGAGTTCATCAATTTGCTGCCCAGAGGGGCTGGTTAAATCCGCGATAAGTAGCATATCTGAAATCTCATCCATGATTTCATCTTGTACTTGCATGGTTTGGTACACAGAAATGACCGCGAATAAAAGCAATGCCACACAGCCAGCGACAATTGAACTGATCAAGGATGTTTTAACCAGTTTCGTTTGTAAGGACACCTCTTTCATTGCTGTTATTCCTGATACATGCGATAACCTAAACCACGAATGGTTTTGATATATTGCCCACCAATTTTTTTACGAATTTGATAGATAAATACTTCAATGGCATTACTTTCAATTTCATCGCCCCATGCATATAAAGATTCTTCTAGTTGTTCCCGTGTCAAAATATGATCGGGCTTTTGCATGAGTTTATGCAAAATCTGAAATTCTTTGGCGGTCAGATTAATGGCCTGTCCAGCTTTGCTCAGTGTTTTGGCTTGTGGGTCTAGCTGTAAATCAGAAAAATGTAGATACTGCCCTGTTTGGGCTTGATGCTGGCGTAATTGTGAACGAACCCGA
Source organism: Acinetobacter sp. Ac_5812 (assembly GCF_013072695.1). Taxonomy (GTDB): domain Bacteria; phylum Pseudomonadota; class Gammaproteobacteria; order Pseudomonadales; family Moraxellaceae; genus Acinetobacter. The sequence continues at coordinate 220,130 of NZ_LXUK01000022.1, read as the reverse complement.
GCCGAGAGTTCCTCTAAATTAAATGGCTTCACCAAATAATCATTAGCACCAAGGTCTAAGCCTTCAACCCGATCATGAATATGATCTTTGGCTGTAATAAAAATAACCGGAGTTTTACTGTCCTGACGGCGAATTGCTTTCAGAATGTCATCACCTGTAGCCCGTGGTAAGCCCCGATCCAATAAGATGCAATCATATTGATGCTGCTCGATCGCTAGAATAGCGTGATCGCCACGTTCGACCCAATCGACGCTATAACCATCCATCTCAAGCCAGTCCTTAACACTCTCTGCCTGAGAGGCATCATCTTCAGCCAATAAAATTCGCATAAAATAATCCTCTCTCTTGATCTATAACATTTTCTGAGAATGAAGCATAAGCAAAAAACCACATGATTGTCATGTGGTCTTTTGGGATCATCAGCTTACTTAGAATTGAACTTGATCTACATCAACCTCAACACGTTTGGTTGGTTTATAGTCAATATCAATTTCACCAATCAAGGTCACAGGTGTTTTTGCCGATACAGCTTTACCTTGCCATAAGTCATCATCAATATCGACGGTGATTGAACCAGTTTGATCGCTAAACTGATATTTCTCATCGCCAGTAGCCTTCACCACATAACCTTTTAATTGCACTGGCGTATCATCTTTCATCGTCAATGCTTGTTTAACTGTAGTCGTTTGAGTGGGTGCTATCGCCTGTTGATTCACAGCATTTGTATTTGCAACTGCAAAGGTTGTCACACCAACCAAACCAGCAATTACTGCAACTTTAGAAAAAATGTTCATCTTTATACCCTCATCGTGGTTCATCATTTCGATGTAGTCATTAAAACAAATGAAGATGAGGTGAATCTGAAGATTAAAATTTTCTGTTTAACTCAAAGGCACCACACGTAAAACTTCTTCCAATGTGGTTACCCCTTCAAGGACTTTACGTGCCCCTGCAATACGTAAGGGCTCAATCCCTTCTTTTTTGGCTTGCGCCCTTAAATCATTAAGTGTGCAATTTGCAGTGATCAGCGACTTTGACTCCAAACTCACTGGCATGAATTCATAAATGCCAACACGGCCTTTATAACCGGTATGACGACACGCTTCACACCCCACCGCTTTATACATCGTTGTCGGCATGTCCATCATATAGTCAAAAGTAAGATGTTCCCATTCTTGTTCATTGATGGCGGTTTCCTGTTTGCAATGCGGACAAAGACGACGCACCAAACGTTGTGCCAATACCCCTAAAATTGTTGCTGCGGTAAGGAATGGCTGGATTCCAAGATCATGTAAACGAGTCAAACTCGACGGCGCATCGTTAGTGTGTAACGTAGAAAGCACCAAATGTCCTGTTAATGCCGCTTGAATCGCCATATTTGCGGTATCGTGATCACGAATCTCCCCCACCATAATAATATCGGGATCTTGACGCATCAGCGCGCGTACACCATCAGCAAAACCTAATTCAATATTTGGATTGACCTGCATTTGGTTAAAGCTAGGCTCTAACATTTCAATCGGGTCTTCAATGGTACAGACATTAACCTGTTCCGTTGCCAACTGCTTTAACGATGAATACAGCGTTGTGGTTTTACCCGAGCCTGTTGGACCTGTGACCAAGATAATGCCATGACTATGCTGAGTGAGTTGCTGCCAACTCTGTAATAAATGCCCTTCAAAACCCAATTGCTGGAAACTACGGACCAACACTTCTGGATCAAAGATACGCATCACCAATTTTTCACCAAAGGCAGTAGGTAAGGTAGAAAGACGCAATTCTGTTTCTTGCCCTTTCGGTGTTCGCGTTTTTAAGCGCCCATCTTGCGGTTTTCGCTTTTCTGCCACATTCATACGACCAAGAATCTTTATACGTGAAATCACCGCGGTGAGCGTATTGGCAGGCATGTTATAGATCGTGTGTAAGACACCATCTATACGGAAACGCACCTTACCTTTGTCTTTTCGTGGCTCCAAGTGAATATCACTGGCACCTTGCTCGAAGGCGAATTGCAGCACCCAATCTACCAACTTTACAATATGTTGATCATTGGCATCTGGGTTTTGGGTATCGCCTAACTGCAATAAAGCTTCAACACCTTTATTTTCCCGATCGTAAAGATTAGAGTTCTGAGATGAACTGACCGCCCGACTGACTTGATAATATTCAACTAGATAACGTTGTAGTTGTTCGGGATTGAGCAGCACTTTCTCAATTTTCTTTGGTGCTAAGCTCCGCTCCAAGTTATTGAGCCATTCAGTGGTAAACGGTTGATCGGTTCCAATCAGAATCCGATCCGCATGTACTTCAACTGCCAGAATATGGTTTCTGGCCGCAAATTCTTGTGACATTACACTGGTTAAAGCAGCCACATCTGCTTTGAGCGGATCAATCACAAATAAAGGAATATCTGCTTTTTCAGCCAACCACTGACACAAGCGATTCATCGCTAGTGTGGAGCCCAGATTGAGTTGATCTTTTAAATTAAAATTGGCAATCCACTGCAAAGGATGCCATTTCAGTTGATCCTTCTGACGATGTGTGGTTTGGATGAGTAACTTATCTCGTTCAGTAATACGACCATCTTTCAGTAGTTGCTCTAAACACCACGTCACATCAATCGTAAACGAAAAGTTTGCAAATTTTGCCTGCGCTTGTATCACCGTCAGTTCCCCAAATGTATGACTCAATTATTTTTTTAAAGTTTTTTAGCTTTGCTCTACAGCTACAACTGTGACACTCCGATCATCCACTGTAAAACGAATATTCAATTCTGAAAAACACATGCCATAGACTCGCGCAGCATCATCTTGATACGCAGGTCTTGGATCTAAAGATAACACTTGTTCCAGTTCATCGAATATCTTTTTATCTAAAATCCTGTGCTTTAATAACTGTTGCTGTTGTGACTGTGCAGTTTCCGTCCAAAGTACTATTTTGCGGATTGGTTGTTCTTGCGCATAACCACTGACCGAATCCACAATTGCATCCGAATATTGGATATACGGTTTGATGTCTAAAATCGGTGTGCCATGCAGTAAATCACTGCCCATAACATAAAGGCGAACTGCTTTACCCTGCTTTTCAACACGTAAAAAACGTACTACAGACAAGCCGATGGGTGATGGTCGATACATGCTACGTGTCGCAAAAACACCGATTTTTTGATTACCACCGAGTCGTGGCGGACGCACCTGTGGACGAAATTTAGACATTTGATTCAAAGAGTTATCTTGATTTTTGTTTTCATGAAACTGCCATAGCAGCCACAAATGACTAAAATCTTCGATACCTTCAAAAGCCAGAATATCATTATAGGGTTCCGCCATCTCTATATAGGACTCGACTTGAACGAGATTTGGCTGTCGCGGAATACCAAACTTCTCACGATAAGGTGAATGCATATGGCCAATGATCGGCATGACTACTGAGTTGCTCATCACTTTTTCTTATAAACACAATTAAATATATTCAGTTTATCGAGAATGATTTTAGATTAGAATAGCCATCTGTTTCTTTTAACTGTGATCGAGACCTTTAATGGCTGCTTTTAACGTTGAACGCATTACTCATGTTCACCACTGGAATGACACGCTTTTCAGTTTTAAAACTACACGCGACACCAGCTTACGTTTTAAAAATGGTCAGTTTGTGATGATCGGCCTTGAAGTGAATGGTAAGCCTTTAATGCGTGCTTATTCGATCGCGAGTGCGAATTATGAAGAAGAACTCGAATTCTTCTCTATTAAAGTACAAGACGGTCCATTAACTTCTATCTTACAAAAAGTACAAGTGGGCGACGAGATCCTGATTTCTAAAAAGCCTACAGGCACTTTAGTACACGACGATTTATTACCAGGTAAAAATTTATACCTTTTATCTTCTGGTACTGGCCTTGCTCCATTCCTTTCTCTACTTCGTGATCCTGAAACTTACGAAAAGTTTGAAAAAGTAATTATGGTTCACGGTACACGTTATGTATCAGAACTTGCTTACCAAGATCTAATCTTAAATGAACTTCCGAACCACGAGTTCTTTGAAGAATTAGGGATTAAAGACAAATTGGTATATTACCCAACGGTGACACGTGAACCGTTCCACACTCAAGGTCGTGTAACGACTGCAATTGAATCTGGCGAACTGTTTGAAAAAATTGGTTTACCACGTTTTAACCGTGAAACTGACCGTGCCATGCTTTGTGGTAGCCCTGCCTTCCTTAAAGATGTTGCAGCACTGCTTGATGAACATGGCCTGGTTGAATCACCGCGTATGGGCGTGATGGGTGACTATGTGATTGAACGTGCATTTGTTGAAAAATAAATTTTTTTATTAAAAAGGTGCTTTAAGCACCTTTTTTTTATAATTAAAAAAAGGAAAATCCATTGATGACAACTCAAGATTCAACGATAAATATTGAAGACTATAAAAATATCATGCAGTTTTTTTATGACTTTAATGATGAAAACACCGAAAAACGTAGTCAGGCGCTGATTTGGTTTTATGAGAACTTTGAATTGGTCTTATCATTTCCCCTCTATTTATCCATACAGTCAGTAGGAGGTATCAACGAAAGTCAGATTAGCCCTCAAATTAATATTTTAGAGCTACAAGATGATCAGGGTATCTCCCATCCAACCTATGTGATTGCGACTTATGCCTTTCAGCCCACTATTGAAATGCAAGAACCGCTCTCAGAATTTAAATTTATCAATCTTGAACTTGGCAAAATTCTTTTCAACATTTTTCCAGCGATACAACAAAAATATGAAAATACCGTCATCTCTATTTCATTTCCGAATGATATTCATCAACAGTTCTTTTTAGACCGACAAGAGAGTGCATTTATTAGTTTATTTAATGATGATATTGAGATTTTAAAAAAAATAGCATTTACCGCATTATCAAGCCAAGATTCCAATTTAAGCGAAGAACTCTGGTCACGCCACTTAAATCACCGCCAATTTAGACGATTCATTTATAGTTTTGGCTTAGAACATCCTGAAATTGAAAAAATTTGGTGTTGGGGGCTTGGGAACATACTTTACATCACACTTGATTGCCCATCTTCGTGTTTTACTCAATATAAACAACTATTAACACTTGAGTTATCAGCTGTTATACAAGATTCTGAACTTTCGTTACAAGTTTTAGATTTAACTCAATTAGAAAAAAATGAAATACAAGAAAATATATTAGCCGAAGGATTTAGTTTATTTTTCCAAAAAACATGGAGTCATTTTTTCTTATTTCGCTGGTGGCGTAATTTTCGAAAAATACCTCTTATCGTCGTCAATAATCAATGATAAAGTAGTGTCATCCTTTTGTAAATTAAAGGATGACACTGTTATTTAAGCTAAGCTGCTTCTAAATGAATCAAACGTTCAATATAATACCAACACTCTTCGATTTGGGCACGATCCTTATTTACTTTCGCATAAGCTGTCATACCATCTAAAATATTAATATACATGGCTGTGAGCACATGAGGTTGAAATACTTTAGCCTTTTCAAATAGGTCTTCAATTAATCCCATGATCCACTCACGATATTCGACAATTGGCCCAATAATAGAGGGATATTGTTGTAGAATTTCTAAAGAAGCTTTTTGAAACATACAACCATGGAAATCATCTGAGTTGAACCAAGACAAATGCCAAAAATAGACTGCCTTTATTTTCCCCAAATAATCATCTGCTGCGATTAAACTGATTTCATATTCAATTGCTTGTTGAATACTTTTATTCCTTCGAGACAAGCACTCTTCGATCAGATTTTCTTTGGAAGGAAAATACTTATAGAAAGTCATTTTGGCAACCCCTGACTCACTAATAATTCGATCCACACCCACAGTGCTATAGTTATGACGGTTAAAAAGATCTAGAGCCGTTGCAATAATATCCTCTTTTTTTGACATTTTATTATCCTTGTAGAATTCTATCAAAAAACTTAATGCATTATTTAGACATAGTTTACATGCTGGAAAATTCTGGCCACTATGTATCATTTATCTTATTGTAAGAGCATTATAGAAAAATTATATTTTCTTTATTGTCCCATCTATAGAGTAAGTAAAAATCACTCCTCATACAAGATCATTTGTAAAAAAAGTTTACTATTTAAAAAAAATATTAAATATAGCGTGAAGCTATTCACCTTTTATTGACAGTTAAGTTAATTCATAAACTTTCTTACTATTTTTTAGCCTTTTTAATAAATTGATTTCACAAAAAAATCATTTTATATTTAAACCATCCAATAAAAAGATATTTGGTTGAACCAATAGTTATTCATAAGCAACCAAAGACAATCTAACTAAATAATTGGAAAAGCAATAATATTATTAATTCATCGAGTACAAGACTATGCCAAAAACTTTTGAAAACTTTAACAACCCAAGACAAAATGCTATTGAAGGAATGAAGAATAGTATTTCTACTGAACAATGGAACAAGAATCTGAACTTTCTGAAACAATTACGTGCAGAAATTTCAAATCATCCTGTTTCACGTCATCCTGCCATTCAACTTTTAAATGATGGTGTTATTGATAAAGAAACCTTAAAACACATTCATTTAGAATATCGCCATGCCATTGTACAAGTATTTACGGATGCTTTGTTGATGGCGCAATTTCAAAGCAAACAATTGGAACCACGTTTATTATCCGGTTCTAAAATGTTCCCGCGCTTTTTACTTAATCTTAATATTCTGGATGAATTTGGTTTCCGCCCAGGGCTTGATCAAGATGGTTACTATTCGGGTAACCCTGAATATGCACACTACCCTTTATTTGAAGATGTGCTAAATGACTTTGAACTAAGCCAATCAGAGCGTAATGACTATCAACCCTCTTTAATCGCTCAACGTGTCCGTAACTACCTAGAAAACTCATTTGATAGTTACCAAGCTGTTTCTGCTTTATTGGCAGTCGCAGAAGAAGAAGTAATTTTATTTAGTCCTGCATTACGTCAGGCGACCAATGCTGTTGGTTTTGATGTGGATAGCGGCTATTACTATGTGCATGGTGTTTCACATGATGCAACCGCCGAAGCAGCGGATGACGACCATGAAGACGATTTATGGTTCGTATTGGCACAGGCCTGTGTCGAATCTGAATATGCATCGATTCGCCAAATTTGCCTTGAATATTGCGATTTATGGGAACAGTTCTGGGATGAACAAATTGCCTATTATGGAGCATTCAAAAAACTGGCTTAATCTCTTTCGCACAAGGAAGCCATCTTTCAACTTTTAGTTGAAAGATGGCTTTTTTAATGTCTTGGAGAATCTACAAAAGCCTGAGTATAAAAGCCTTCTCCTCTGTTATTAAGATGAATTTAACCAAAGTTAGCGACTATTTACGATATAATTCAACTTTCTTTCCCGCAAATGTTTCGCGCATGTTTTCACAATTTGATGTCAACTTATTGGTTCTGCTTGTTTTATTGGGCTGCGGTATCTTTAGTCAAAATACGGCTGTCACAATCGCAGCTGCTTGTCTAATCTTGGTTAAACTCACTCCCTTGAATCAGTTTTTCCCCTATATTCAAAATCATGGTTTGAATATTGGCATTATTATCCTGACCATTGGTGTACTTGCACCGATCGCAAGCGGCAAAATCAGCGGTGAAAGCATTCTCAAATCATTTATCAGTATTAAGTCATTAGCTGCAATTGCGGTTGGATTATTAGTGGCTTGGCTGGGTGGTCGTGGCGTTAAACTGATGAGTAATCAGCCAGATGTGGTTGCAGGGCTTTTGATTGGAACCGTGGCAGGCGTTGCGCTATTACGTGGGGTACCTGTTGGCCCACTGATTGCCGCAGGGATATTATCCTTGCTGATTGGTAAATCATGAACGGACTAAACCAAAAAATAGAGGCGTATCGCGCTTTAATAAATAGGTAGTGGTACTGCCACTACCTGATAACCAACAATCGCTGATTACTGTTCATAATATACGGTGCGTAACTTGGAAAACTTTTCTAGCTGCTTAATAAAGCCTTCAAAATAATTCTTTTCCTTATCTTCACTCCGATAACCCGCGTAAAGCTTCCGTCTTAAACCTTGTGGGGAAACACAATCTAAACGCCGACTCACCACCCAGCCTTTTTGCTCATACTCATTCACCACCCAATCAGGCAATGCGGCAATACCACGCCCACTGGCAACCAATTGGATCAACATTTGAGTTAAATCGGTGGTACGAATATGTTTGGGTTGAATATTGGCAGGGATAAACAAGTGCGCCATGATATCAAGACGATGCTTATCGACTGGATAGGTAATTAAGGTCTCTTCTGCTAGATCCTGTACCGTCACCTGCTCTGCACGCACCAAGGGATGGGTGTTGGAAAGCACTAAACGAGATTCATATTCAAAGATCGGAAAGTACTCAATGCCTTTTAATGCAATGGGATCAGCCGTAATCAATAAGTCAAATTCCGCATTTTGCAATAACTCGTGCGGATTCGATTCAAAACCTGCTGCAAAGTCTAGGTCCACATCTGGATATTGCAGACGATATTGATTGAGTAATGGCATGAGCCAATCAAAACAGCTATGGCATTCCGATGAGAAAATAATTCGTCCAGTTTGCCCATGCACAATACGGGTAATATCGGTTTGTGCAATTTGCACCTGTGGCAGTACATCATCTGCAAGTTTCAGTAAACGTTCACCCACATTGGAAAAACTCACAGGACGGCTACGACGGTTAACCACTTCAACTCCATACCAGTGATCCAATTCTTTTAATTGATGTGAGATTGCCGATGGCGTAAGACATAAATCGGTTGCTGCAGATACCAATGAACCGTGCTCTCTTAAAGCAATTAACGTTTTTAAATGACGGAGTTCTAACACGACCACTACCATTATTGAATTTAATTCATCTTAGCATGATATTAATTAGTTTGTCTCAACATGGCTTTTATTTCATTATTTACCGTTCACGGTCGTTTAAAAACTCAGCACACCTATTGCAATTGATACGCTGATGCTTTTGGTATTAAAAAATTTTCAGCTTGAGCTGAGAACATTTCATGGAATTAGAGCGCCACAGACGTTTAAAGCTTTTACAATAAACAATTCACTTTTGCAGACCATGCCGACGATGCCTCATCCAAGTCAAAAGACGCTTGAACGCCAAACACTCAGCCTACCTGAAGGACACGACAAACTGTTGCTGCATTCATGCTGCGCACCGTGTTCAGGTGAAGTGATGGAAACCTTGATTGAGTCTGGCATCGACTTTTCAATTTTTTTCTATAATCCGAATATTCATCCTGTGAAAGAATATCTAATCCGTAAAGAGGAAAATATTCGCTTTGCCGAAAAGCATAATATTCCTTTTATCGATTGTGACTACGACACTGACAACTGGTTTGCCCGTGCCAAAGGCATGGAAAATGAGCCTGAAAAAGGCATTCGCTGCACCATGTGCTTTGATATGCGTTTTGAAAGAACAGCGCTGTATGCCTATGAACATGGCTTTAGTCTGATCAGTAGTTCACTGGGCATTTCTCGCTGGAAGAATATGCAGCAAATTAATGATTGTGGTCTACGTGCAGCGGCGCATTATCCAGATATCCAATATTGGGACTACAACTGGCGTAAACACGGCGGTGCGGTCCGCATGCTGGAAATCAGCAAACGCGAAGAGTTTTATCAACAGGAATATTGCGGTTGTGTTTATTCGCTCAGAGATAGTAATCGCTGGCGTATGAGCAATGGTCGTGATCGTATTCAATTGGGCGTTAAATTTTATAGTAATGCAATGGATGACGAGTCAAATCAATAAAATTGACCTCAAAATAAAAGGCTAATTCAGATGAATTAGCCTTTTTGCTTGTTAATTTACGGCAACACTGATGATGCTATAGAACTGATTGTTTGGCTTTTGCTTCGCATCGACTGCTTCGCTGACTTCAATTAGATATTCGCCTGCTTTAGCAAAGACTAAATCAGCACTGCCATCTGCGGCGGTCTTCAAGCTAATCCCTTGTTTATCGGTTGCACCTTTAGCACGAATGACCACATTAGCATTAGTCAACGCTTGATTGGCTTTCGATACTTTAATTTTCACGGTTTGATTGGCCTTTAGCTCACTTGGATGGGTTAAAAACTCAACTTGAATCGGTGCTGTACTTGCCTGCACTGGCGTATTCTTCTCTTTAGATACATAAGTCAAAAATGTCCATTCACGGGTAATTTCAACAGGTGTAAATTTTTTCGCTTTTAAATCTGAAGGAATCACAAAATCACGCTCAGCTTTAGCAGGTGCTTTGTCTGCTGGCATATCAAAGAACATTTTCCATTCTTTTTGATCTTGCACATATTTCAATGGATAACTGGCACTGGTTTTGACCGTATAAGTTCCTGCTTCAGGCAATTTCAAGTCAAATACAGTTGCCGAACTGAGCTTAGAATCTGGCTCAATCGTGGTTTTAGTTTTATTCGGTGCGGTAATCTCAAACTTCGCATCTTTTAATGCATATTCACTCTGTAAAGCCTCTTCTGCATAGCCCGAGATAATTGCAACTTGGGTTTGTTCCGTTGTATATGCAAGTGGCGCAACATAGGGTTCATGAGCAAAGCTATAAGCTGAAGCAAGCAACAATGAACTGATCAATAATTTTTTCACTCTTTTCCCACCCTTATAAAAATTTAGCTTGAAACATCTGCTTTGCATTATACATAAATGAAAATAATTATCATTCAATTAATCAATTTTTATGATGTATCTCCAAATCAATTGAGATAAAAATTGTGTTCTATTTCACTTTTCTTAAAGCGAGTCGAATATAATACAGCGGTACTTTTAGACTCAAAATATTATGTCCTCGCCAAACTCTCCCTTAGATTCCACACCCTTACACAATTATTCCTTATTCCTGGTTATTTTCTCCCTTGCTGTTGGTAGTTTCTGTATCGGCACTACCGAATTTGTGGCAATGGGATTGATTCAAGAAATTGCCACCGATTTAAATGTCAGTGTGCCACATGCAGGCTATTTCATCAGCGCCTATGCACTCGGTGTCATGGTCGGTGCTCCGATTATTGCGATTTTAGGGGCAAAAGTACCCCGTAAGACGCTATTGCTTAGCTTGATGCTTTTTTATGGCCTGGCCAATGCAGCAACCGCTTTTGCCACTACACCTGAAGCCATGTTGCTGTCTCGCTTTATTGCAGGTTTTCCACATGGTGCCTACTTCGGCGTAGCGGCCTTAGTTGCGGCTGAACTGGCGGGCAAACAGCGCCGTGCAACTGCGATTGCACAGGTGATGATGGGGCTCACCATTGCCAATGTCATTGGCGTGCCGATTGCCACTTGGCTGGGTCAACAATTTGGCTGGAAATCAGGTTTTGAGTTTTCTGCGGTGATTGCGTTTATTACCCTGATCGGTGTCAGTCTATTTGTTCCCAATATCCCATTGCAGAAAACCGCCAGTATCAAAGCGGAGTTGGCAGGTTTAAAAAATATCAATATGTGGCTGACTCTTGCCGTTGGTGCAATTGGCTTTGGTGGCATGTTCTCGGTGTATAGTTATGTTTCACCGATTCTAACCGAATATACCCATGCCGATATTCGAGTGGTGCCTGTGGCCCTTGCAATTTGGGGTGTAGGTATGGTGATTGGTGGTCTGGTTGCTGGCTGGTTGGCAGATAAAAATCTATTTAAAACCATTATTGGCATCTTGATTAGTTCGGCACTGGCATTTGTTGCCGCCAGTTTTATGATGTCCAATCTTTATACAGCAATTGCGGCCCTATTCTTGATTGGTTTTACCGTGATCGGTCTAGGCGGTGCCTTACAAACCCATTTGATGGATATTGCAGGTGATGCGCAAACTTTGGCGGCCTCACTGAATCATTCAGCTTTCAACTTGGCCAATGCGCTCGGTGCTTTCTTGGGTGGTTGGGTCCTCAGTCATAATATGGGCTGGTTAGCACCGATTTGGGTGGGTTTTGTATTAAGTTTAGGTGGTCTGGCGATTCTATTGATTGCGCTAGCGTACGCCAAATATTCACCAAAAAATGAATCTGCCGTGTCTTAATGGCAGATTCATTGCTTTGGCAGTGACTAGATTAACTCTGCTATTTGTCGATCATGCCATCGAGAGAATAACAATAAGGCTGTGATCGACCCAATCAAGGCAAAAAACATATCTGATTGGGTATCCCACTCATCCCCTTGTGTCCCCAAAAACTCTTCTGCCCCTTGCCCCAAAGACAATGCTGCCGCCCATTCAATCAATTCATAGCTGGCACTGATGGCCAATACAATACAGATCACAATAAAGCTCAGCATTTTGCCTTTGCTTAAAATATGGTTGCGAATCAGAATTTCACGTGCAGCTATGGCAGGGACAAAGCCCTGCATAAAATGTCCAATTTTGTCATAAGGATTACGTTCTAAACCAAACCATTGTGCCATCTCAAAACCCAACGGCACACGCGCATAGCTATACGCCCCGCCCACAATCAGCACAATGGCATGCAAGAAAATCAGTCCATATAACAGAGGGCTGAGCGGAAAAGCTTTGTAAGTGGCAAATAATAACGGGACCACAATCAATATGGGTATGACCTCAAGCCACCACGTGGTTCGATCGAAAGGCTGAATTCCAGAAATCAGCAGCAAAATGGCTAAAATCGCCGTGCCCAAATACAATAAAGAAATACGCATGATGTTATAAAAGTAGTGATTTATTTCATTACATCATATAAAAAACCCAAAGCAAGTCCTTCGGGTTTTTGTTATAAAATCAGCAGATTGAATTTTTATTTCACGGCATCTGCCACTTCTTTCAGCATGTCCTTCATACCATCTAGACCATTGTTCATCAGATACCAGTTACTTGAATCCAGATAAACAATATTGCCATTTTGCGCGGCTTTAGTTTGGTTGATAATCTTATTATTCAACACTTGTTTTGCACCTTGCTGATTTTCAGTAATTGCAGCACCGCGGTCAATCACGAATAGATAATCTGGATTTTTCTGAGCGATAAATTCATGCGACACCGCCATACCATGCAAGCCCACTTTGATTGAAGGGTCTGCAGGAGTAAAACCATATAGATCATGGATATTACCGAAACGTGAACCTGGCCCATAAGCCGCAATTTTGCTGTTATTGACCAGAACCACTAAAGCAGTTTTAGCTTTAGTTTTAGCTTTTAATGCGGCTATATCTTTTTCCAAAGTTTGTAATTGCTGCTCCGCTTCTGGCTTTTTACCCACCATTTCAGCAATATTTAGGGTTTGCTGCTTAAATGAGTTGAACTGATCGTTATAGTCCACATCGACAAAATAAGTTGGTGCAATCTGTTTGATCTGCGCCACCAGATTCTCCATTCGTCCGCTCATCAAAATCAATTCAGGTTGGCTGGCTGCAATTTTTTCCAGATTCGGTTCTTTGACTGTACCGACATCCAGATATTTACCCTCATTAAAGTCTTGCAGCACTTTTGGCAACGGCGTACCTTTCGGTAATGCCACCACTTTGTCATCCGCGCCTAAAGCATGAATAGTATTCAAAGCACTGGTATCCAATACCGCAATGCGAGATAAGTCTGCAGGAATCGTGATCTGACCAGCCTTACTATTAAAGCTCAAACTATCCTGTGTCGCAGTAGCATTTACATCCTGTTTTGCAGAAGGTGCTTCGGAATTACCACATGCAGCCAAGACCACACTCAGCATCATGACTGGCAATGTTTTTTTGAAAAGCATAACGAACTCCTAACTAATAAAATACAAACCTAATTTGTGTTGTTCAACCTGTTGAATCGGGATATGAAAATCAAAAATATCGTTGAGAATGCGTTCATCCATCATCTGCTGTGGATGACCTTGGTAGACCAATTGCCCTTCTTTCATGGCAATGATGTGATCGGCATAGACCGAGGCAAAATTAATGTCATGAATTACCACAATGATGGATTTTCCATGATTTTCAGCCAGATCTTTTAACACCTTCATAATCTGTGAAGAGTGCTTCATATCCAGATTATTCAAAGGTTCGTCCAGCAAAATATAATCGGTGTCTTGTGCCAGAATCATGGCGATATAAGCACGCTGACGTTGACCACCTGACAGCTCACTCAATTGGCGATGGCGTAATGCTTCTAAATCCATATAGGCAATGGAACGGTCAATCACCTCACGATCTTCTGCGGTCAAGCGTCCTTGTGAATATGGGAAGCGACCAAATACCACCAAATCTTCAATACTTAGTCGTAACTCGGTATGATTGGACTGTTTTAAGATGGCCAGTTTTTTTGCAATCTCGGCACTTTTCATTTGGCGTAGATCCTGTCCATCCAGCAACACTTGTCCCTGATCTGCCTCGATTAGACGGCTCATGATCGCCAGCACGGTACTTTTCCCCGCGCCATTCGGGCCAATAAAAGCCGTAAACTGCCCTTTGGCAATACTCAGGGAAAGCTCTTGTACCACCTGCTGTTGCTGATAGCTTTTGCTTAAATTCTTTAGCTCTATTGCCATTTTTTATTTTCCTTCAGTAATATCCAGAAGAAATAAATTCCACCGACAAAATTAATGATCACACTCAATGTGGTTTTTAAGTTCAATACATGCAGCACCATGAATTGCCCAACCATCAGACACAGGATACTGACCAGAATAATGCCGACTAATAAGATGTGATGTTGATGGGTCTTGAACAGCTCAAGGCTAATGTTGAGAACCAGCAAGCCAAGGAACATCATCGGGCCTGCCAAGGCTGTCGCAGAAGCCAACGCCAATACCACCAGAATCAATAACAAGCGGCTGGTCTTGTCATAATCCAGACCCAAATTCAGAGCATGATCGCGTCCCAACGCCATCACATCCAACTTGTGATAATGCTTTAAGCTGTAAAACAGAATCGGCACAATGGTCAGTAAAGACAGTCCAACGGTTTCCATTTTCACCACATTAAAACTGGCAAAACCGGCATAGGCTGCAATCTGAAACTCATCAGGATCGAGCAAGACTTGAAAAAAGGTGGTCATGTTGTCGAATAAAGTCGAACAGATCAGCCCGACCAACAGCAGAAAGTAAATATTTTGCTGTGCAACTTTCTTGAAAATAAAGCGATACAACAATAAGGCAAAGCTCAGCATTAACACCAAGCTGATCAAATAATCCAAGACAAAGTTAAATGACAGCAAGGTACTGGCACCAAAGAAATAAATAATCTTGGTCTTGGAGAGTTCATATAACTTATCCAATCCTAATGCCTGCGGTGTCACGACCCGATTATTGACAATGGTATGAAATACCATTGTCGACACACCTACAGCAACGCCTGCGACAATGATTGCGGCAACAGTTTTTAAACGCAGACCGAGTGCATATTGCCATGTCACACCTAAGCCCCAACCTAAGTACAAGGCAATGCTGAGGATAGTTAAAAAGGCTAAAACAATGAGCTTGGTTTTATGTGGCATAGCGGTATCTCCTGAGCAATAACCACAGGAAAATCACACTACCAACGATGCCCATAATTAGACTCACCGACACCTCATAGGGATAGATCACTACCCTACCAAAAACATCACAAAGCAATACCAGCAAAGCACCGAGGAGCGCCGTATGTGATAAGGTTCGGCGGATATTGTCACCTAGATATAAGCTGACCAAATTCGGTACGATCAGCCCAAGAAACGGAATCGCACCCACGGTCACAATCACCACACCGGTAATCACCGAGACCAGAAGCAAACCCAGAAATAAGGTCTGTTTATAATTCAGTCCAAGATTGGTGGCAAAATCCTGTCCCAAGCCTGCCAAGACAAACCGATTGGCAAAGATATAAATCAGAATCAAAACAGGAACACTGAGATAGATCAGTTCATATTGGCCATTTAAAATGGTAGAAAAATCACCTTGCAACCACCCAGCCAAGTTCTGCAATAAATCCATTTGCAAGGCGATAAAGGTGGTAAAGGCTGAGATAATACTACCGAAAATCATCCCCACCAGTGGAACAAAGACGGTATCCCGATGCTTGAGGGTTGCCAGAATGCTCATAAAGGCCATTGCCCCGATCAGTGTCACAGTTATGGCAAAACCAGTTTTTACAAAGATTGAAGCACTCGGCAGCAAGATAATCGAAACCAGTACACCTAAACGGGCACAGTCATATAAACCTGCGGTGGTTGGAGAAACGAAACGGTTGCGACTGAGTGACTGCATAATCAAGCCACAGACGCTCAGGCCCGCACCAGCCACAACAATTGCCATGAGACGCGGCAAACGACTGGTCCAGAACAATTGCCAGTCCTGTGGATTGCCTGCCCACAAACCGACAAGACTCATCTCGCCTACACCGACAAATAGGGAAATCAATGCCAGTGGAAGCAATAATAAAATTAGATAACGCCGCTTAATCATGTTGGGAGAAATTCATCAGTTGCGTAAACTTAAAATAAGCTTAAAAATTACAAAACATTAAACAAGAAACTATCACAAATGATAAAGATTATTGTTAACTTTTTTAAATGAAATAGCTTTTGTGTGAAGTAGCACTTAATGAACTGAACTTTTAATTTTTAATAAAAAAGCCCTAAGTCTCAGTGTTACCGAGCTTTAGAGCCGAATTGAGTGTCGCCACATCCGAATAAATGGCTAAGCATTACCAATTTATACTGAAGCCTTAGGCTACATTTTTATAATAAATTTCAAATTATTCAGGAAGCTTTTCACCACAGTGTGGGCAGTAACGGCACAGTTTCTTTTCCTGCTCCTGATCTTCTAGCAACTTTTCTCTGACCAGTTGCATAATAATTTCATGGGTCTGCTCTTTGGGTAAACCGACTTTTTTGCGAATCCGTTCAATTTCCACTTGATCATGCAGCAAGTCCAAACCTTTGGCCTGGAGTACTTCCCTAAACTCTTGCTCCAGTCGCTGATTACGCATATTTAATTCATTGGCAAGGCCAGAAGCCAAAATACCCGCTGGTAATGCAGCAATACCGACACCAAGAATGGTAATGAATGCACCGAGTATCCGCCCCAAGTTGGTCACAGGGGTCACATCGCCATAACCAACAGTGGTTAAGGTAACTACTGCCCACCACATCGATTGTGGTATTGAACTAAACGCCTCAGGCTGGGCTTTATTTTCCACCACATAAATCGCTGATGCCGTCATCACGATCATAATCACCAAGATAAAAATGACCGCTTGGAATGAGCCTTTTTCGCGTTGAATCACGCGCAATAGAATTTGCAGGGAAACAAAATATCGGGTCAGCTTGAGTAAGCGAACCAAGCGTAAGACCCGTAAGAAACGCAAATCGATCGGAACAATGAAATTGAGATAAGCAGGTAAAATCGCCAATAAGTCGATAATTGCCCCACCACTTTTCATCCAGCGAATCCGCTGTTTCCAAGCCGCTTGTTGTGGTTCTTCCTCAACAATACTCCACAGCCGCAGCAAGTATTCCCCACTAAAAATCATGATCGATAAATTTTCAAAGATATCGAAATAAGGCCTGTACAGTTGATAAAATTCATTGACGGATTCAAGCAAAACCGCTGCCACGTTGCCAATAATCAAGGCAATCAGCAGATAGTTTAGGCAGGTACTGACCTTACTTTTATAGTCATCATTATGCAGATTGTCATAAACAAAACGTCTTAACTGTTGCCATGAAAATTGAGTCATACCGTATTTTTTGTTCGATTCAGCAAGCTCAAAATGTAGCATGTTGCTTTCATATTGAATAAGAAATTTTAACCCTAAACTCCATTTCCCTCACAAAACGAAGCCATTTGCCAATTCATTGCCCTCTATCACGCTGTTTCAACAAAACTTTCTTTGCAGTTTGACACTCGCTTCAACGATAATAAAAGCTTAGTGGTTATTTTCTTTAACGATTCATTCATAAAGAACTATAAATTTTATTAAACCCGTACAACAAGGGGAAATTACATGGGATTTAAAGCTCTCCCGACGCTGATCTCTTTATTTATTGCATTATTGATCTGGTTCGTGATTCCAGTGCCTACAGGCGTTGATCCTGATGCATGGCATTTACTGGCGATGTTTGTCGGTGTGATTGCCGCCATTATTGGTAAAGCCATGCCAATTGGTGCGATTGCGATTATTGCCATTACTTTAGTCGCCGTAACAGGTGTTACCAACGACAGTCCAAGTGGTGCCATTCAAGATGCGCTCAGCAGTTTTGCCAACCCGCTGATCTGGTTGATCGGTATTTCGATCATGATTTCTAAAGGTTTGCAAAAAACTGGATTAGGTGCACGCTTAGGCTATTTATTTATCGCCGTTTGGGGCAAGAAAACCATTGGTATCGGTTATAGCATGGTGCTGTCTGAACTGATTCTTGCACCTGTTACCCCAAGTAATACCGCACGTGGCGGCGGGATTATTCACCCGATTGTCCGTGCCATTTCCACCAGTTATGACTCTGACCCTGCTAAAGGTACCGAAGGTCGTATGGGGAAGTATTTAGCTTTGGTCAACTACCAAGCCAACCCGATTACTTCTGCCATGTTTATTACCGCAACCGCCCCTAACCCGTTGGTGGTTGATCTGGTAGCGAAAGCAACCAATAGTGAAATTTCATTGAGTTGGAGCACATGGGCGCTGGCGATGTTATTACCAGGCTTGATTGCCTTGATCATCATGCCGTTGATCATGTACTGGATATATCCACCTGAAGTGAAAGAAACCCCGAATGCAGCTCAGTTTGCCAAAACCAAGTTAAAAGAAATGGGGCCTGTCAGTAAAAATGAAATCATTATGCTCGGCGTATTTGGGATCTTACTGCTGTTATGGGCAGGCATCCCTGCCATGATTTTCGGTACGGCTTGGGCGGTTGATCCAACCACAACAGCCTTTATTGGTTTGGGCTTGCTACTGATTACGGGTGTACTGACTTGGGAAGATATCCTGACGCAAAAAAGCGCGTGGGATACCATTACTTGGTTTGCAGCCTTGGTGATGATGGCGACTTATTTAAATAAGCTCGGTTTAATCACGTGGTTCTCAGGTGTGTTAGAAACAGGGATTGGTCATTTGGGTCTCAGTTGGATGCCTGCCTGTTTATTGCTAATGCTCGCCTATCTGTATGCACATTATATGTTTGCCAGTACTACAGCACATATCACTGCCATGTTTGCAGCCTTTTATACGGCTGGACTGGCATTGGGTGCACCACCGATGTTGTTTGCCTTAATGATGGCAGCAGCATCAAGCATCATGATGACCTTAACCCATTATGCAACGGGCACATCGCCTGTGGTATTCGGTTCAGGTTACACCACACTGGGTGAATGGTGGAAAGCGGGCTTTGTCATGAGTGTCGTCAATATCATCATCTTTGTGGTGATTGGCGGACTTTGGTGGAAAGTGTTGGGTTATTGGTAGGATGATTTAGTTTAAAAAAAGCCCCTTACGAAGGGGCTTTTTCATGTAACTAATTTGAAGGGTACTAGAATTATAAACCTATACAGCGAATAAAATGATATCAGCGTCATTAATCAGGCTTGATATCATAAACCCAGTTTCGTGCTTGTTGATCCGTCGTCGTTTCGCAGACGTAGTAATCTTGATGCCACGAGTCTTGATGGAAGATTTCCTTTTTGTGGTAGCTGACTTGTTTGCCATTTTCGACACAGATAAAACTGTCACCTTGATCTTTCACAGCTGAACCGTTAAGGAATCCACCAATACATAAGAAGCGGGATTGTTTCGCCATTTAATTGAATCAACTTTTTAAATCACTCATTTTCGAATGATTAAACGATGGATTATTTAAACTGTAAAGACAAAATTACGAGACCATATCAATTAAAACTATGAGATCGGCATCGTGGCATAATCTATAAGCTTAAATTTCTCTAACCACACGGAAACCCCACATGGTTGAACGTGCCTGAGACGAATAATAGGCATTACGGTAAGCCGTTCGCACATTGTGTACGTTATAAATCCATGCGCCACCACGTAATACAGGGAAATTACACAAACCATTATTCTCTGCACCCCAACGTACTTGTGTCGTTGGTGCACCTTGATAATTGGCATGCCAACAATCATCTACCCATTCACGCGCATTGGCGAGTACATCATATAAACCAAAAGCATTCGGTAAAAATGAGCCCACAGGTGCGGTATATGCATAACCATCGTTACAGTTAAATGCCCGCCATGTGGCTGTATTGGTTTCTGTAGTCGTCGTGCTGACATCTAAAACATTGGCATACTTGCAGGCTTGATCACGCTCAGGGTCATTGCCCCAATAGAATGTAGTTGATGTCCCCGCCCGTGCTGCATATTCCCATTCAGCCTCAGTAGGCAAACGATAGGTTTTTCCTGTTTTTTCAGATAACCATGCTGCAAAAGCCTGACCATCTTCACGACGTACACACACGACGGGATCTTGAGCCGTTTGTGCAAACCCTGGATTACTCGGAGTTAAGTCATTGCGATACCACATATTGAACTCACCATCTCGTGTTTCCCAACTTCGACATCCTTGCACTTCCCAGCCTGTTTCTTTCTGGAATTGCTGAAATTGAGCGACCGTGGTTTCATGCGAGGCCATTGCAAATGGTTGTGTAACATTGACTTGATGTTGAGGTAGTTCATAGGGTCTTGCCTGAGCTGGCACGCCCTCTCGCTCCTGCTCTTCCAATGTGCCACCCATTAGATAGCTTCCAGCGGGAATTACCGTCAACTCAGGACAAAAGCCATCTGAACAATCTTTAAATTTGAATGCTGCAACGGTGTCTGTATTAACCTCTACATTGGTTAAACGTGCGGGTTGAATGAATACATTCATTTGTGGCGGTTTACTGAGCTGTTTTGTTAATAAATCAATCGTTCCCTGCCATTCATTCAGCATTTCACGCAACATTGCAGGACGTTCCATACTCACGCCCGTACCTTCATAATCTGGCGCATTACAACGTTCACGGATAAAAGTGGCCTCAGAACCCAACTGAGTGAGCTTAGGCAACATACGCTGATCAATAAAAGCGGCTAAATTGTTCTGCTGCGTGGTTAATGACGCTCTTAAATCTTGTAAAGCGGTTAATGCTTTATGATTTTGTTCTATCGCATCTCGATATACCGCATCACATTGGTCATTTTTCCAAACAAGGCGCTGACTTAAAGCAGTTAAGGCCATTGTTGTTGTTTGCAGCTTAATGTCAGAATTTAATTTCTTCTTATCATCATCGTTGCAGGCTGCCAATAGGCACCCAGCAAGCACAATTCCTGCTGCTTTAGCATAAGCTTTGGCTAAAGTTTCCATCATCAAACTCCTTTTTATATGATTGAATAAAACCCTGTATGTTTACGCCAAACACAGTAAATACTGAGCTTGAGCATAAACAGCAAAGTTTATTGTTCATGAATAATTAAAATGTATTGATGATTTAATTAGCATAGAAAAGAAGCAAATTTGAAATTGCTCAAGAAAAAACACAGATTAAAGTTATTCTGAAAAGTAAATCTTCATTTTTAATACATTGATTTTGCCTAAATTGTTAAGTCACATCTGGCATCACGATCAGGCACAGCATAAAAAAAATAAGGGCTGATGACTCAGCCCTTATTTTTAGCTAATTAACAGATTAGGTTAATTGAGCAGCAGAAATTTTCTTGGTATCAACTTGATCAGCTTCTTTTGTATATTCGCTCATCTTGTCGAAGTTCAAGTATTTGTAGATGTCAGCAGAAGCGCTGTCGATTTGTGACGCGTACTGTTGATATTCTTCTGGGCTTGGTAATTTACCAAGAACCGCAGCGACAGATGCAAGCTCAGCAGAAGCCAAGTAAACGTTTGCACCTTGACCTAAACGGTTCGGGAAGTTACGAGTAGAAGTCGATACACATGTTGTATTCGGTGCTACACGTGCTTGGTTACCCATACACAATGAACAGCCTGGCATCTCTGTACGCGCACCAGCACGGCCATAAATGTTATACAAGCCTTCTTCCATCAATTGATGCTCGTCCATACGAGTTGGTGGAGCCAACCATAAACGAGTAGACAATGAACCACCAGGTACTTTGTCAAGTAACTGACCCGCTGCACGGAAGTGACCGATGTTAGTCATACAAGAACCGATGAATACTTCATCAATCTTGTCGCCTTGAACATCAGAAAGAAGTTTCGCGTCATCTGGATCGTTCGGGCAGCAAAGAATTGGTTCTTTGATGTCAGCAAGATCGATTTCGTAAACTTTTAAGTATTCTGCATCAGCATCTGCTTTCAACAAGCTTGGGTTATCTAACCACTTCTGCATGTTTTCAGCACGACGCGCCATTGTACGCGCATCGCCATAACCTTCTGCAATCATCCACTTCAACATGGTGATGTTAGAACGTAAGTATTCAGCAACTTTCTCTTCAGAAAGTGTGATTGAACAGCCAGCAGCAGAACGCTCAGCAGATGCATCAGAAAGTTCGAATGCTTGCTCAACGGTCAAGTCATTTTCCATTTCTGATAAATCGATCTCAAGGATACGACCAGAGAAGATGTTTTTCTTACCTTTCTTCTCTACAGTTAAGTCACCCGCTTGAATTGCGTAGTAAGGAATTGCATGTACAAGGTCACGTAAAGTGATACCAGGCTGCATTTTACCTTTGAACTTAACAAGTACAGATTCAGGCATATCAAGTGGCATAACGCCAGTTGCAGCTGCGAACGCAACAAGACCAGAACCCGCTGGGAATGAAATACCGATTGGGAAACGTGTATGTGAGTCACCACCAGTACCAACAGTATCTGGAAGTAACATACGGTTTAACCAAGAGTGGATAATACCGTCACCTGGACGTAAAGATACACCACCACGGTTCATGATGAAGTCAGGCAATGTATGGTGAGTTGTTACGTCAACTGGTTTTGGATACGCAGCAGTGTGACAGAAAGACTGCATCACTAAGTCAGCTGAGAAACCCAAGCATGCCAAGTCTTTTAACTCATCACGCGTCATAGGACCTGTTGTATCTTGAGAGCCAACAGTGGTCATCTTAGGTTCACAGTAAGTACCCGGACGGATACCTTGGCCTTCAGCTAAACCACATGCACGACCAACCATCTTCTGAGCTTGTGTGAAGCCTTTACCAGTGTCAGCAGGTTGTACAGGTGTACGGAACAATGTAGAAGGTGCAAGACCCAATTCTTCACGTGCTTTAGCTGTCAAACCACGACCGATGATCAAGTTAATACGACCACCAGCACGTACTTCATCTAAAAGTACAGGGGTTTTAAGCTCAGCTTCTGCAATTTGTGCACCATCTTTGAATGCAGTTACTTTTGCAGCAGCGTGATCAATTTTCAATACAACTTCGTCGCCCATGTTCATGTTGGCAACGTCGATTTCTACAGGTAATGCACCTGCATCTTCCATTGTGTTGAAGAAAATTGGCGCAATCTTAGTACCTAAGCACACACCACCATCTTTTTTGTTTGGAATGTGTGGAAGTTCGTCACCAAAGAACCAAAGTACAGAGTTAGTTGCAGATTTACGAGAAGAACCTGTACCAACAACATCACCCACGTAAGCAACTTGGTTGCCTTTCGCGATCAATTCTTTGATTTGGTTTAATGGGCCAACTTCACCTGGTTTTTCAGGGTTGATACCGTCACGCTCGTTTTTCAACATTGCGTTTGCGTGTAATGGGATGTCTGGACGGCTCCAAGCGTCTTGAGCTGGAGACAAGTCATCCGTATTGGTCTCACCTGTTACTTTGAACACAGTGATTTTGATTTCTTCTGGAACGTCAGCACGGCTTGTGAACCATTCTGCATCAGCCCAAGATTGTAATACTGCTTTAGCAGCAGCATTGCCTGCTTTGGCTTTGTCAGCTACGTCATGGAACGCATCAAATACAAGAAGTGTTTTCTTTAACGCTTCAGCCGCTAATTCAGCAAGCTCAGCATTGTCTAGAAGTTCAACAAGTGGTGCTACGTTATAACCACCAAGCATTGTACCTAGTAAGTAAACTGCACGTTCTTTAGATACGAGTGGAGAGGTTGCTTCGCCTTTTGCAACAGCAGCTAAGAAAGCAGCTTTTACATATGCAGCTTGGTCAACACCTGCTGGAACACGATTTTCTAGTAAATCTACTAAATAAGCTTCTTCACCTGCTGGTGGATTTTTTAATAAGGCTACGAGTTCAGCAGTTTGAGCATCATCAAGCGGCTTCGGTGGGACTCCGAGTGCGGCACGTTCTTCAACGTGTTGGCGGTAAGCTTCTAGCACAGTGTTATTCCTCTTTTTTAAAAAATTACTTGTAAGTTCCAGCTTGCTACAAGCTTTACAAGTAATGTGGACAGCAAAATTTTACTAGACTTCGCGTTAAATGTTAATGCAACTACCGTATTTCTACGTGATGCCCATTATTTTATAGCGAAATGTTCATCCCTTGGAAATACCGCTTTGGTCTTAGGTTAAAGTCTAATAAAACAATAAATTACATCCATAAAAAAAGACAAACGGTGTTGTCTTTTTTATATACACATTAAAAAAGTTTATAGTTAGGCAGCTTGTCATGTGGAGTAACCAAGCATTCTTCCATAAACTGTTTCTTTAAATTTTCACGTAATGCTTCTGGATCTTTTTTCAGTTGATCGGCAGGAAGTGCATAAACTGTGTCCAAAATTTTAAAGATAAACTTACGCGTGGTCTCATCTTCAATCTTTGCCGCATACTCCGTTGCTTGTTTTTGCTCAATTCCATTTTGACGATCTAGCGTAATCGAACGTGCTGCGTTGCCCACACTGACGCAATAGCCATGCCATTGTTCTTCAGGGGTTAACGGCTTTTTCTCAGCACAACCAGCCAAAACTAAACCTATTGCAATAAACAAAACTTTTTTCATCATCATACTGCGGCTAATTTGATGCACACATCATACTGAAACTTGTTTATTTTGCAAAAGGAAGCCTTTAAAACCATGCTTTCCGTAATAAAAACATACAAATCATTTGCTACATCGCATGTTATTGCCTAACTTTTGACACTTTCCTCCATTGGCAGACAGATACGTCGTTCCTGCGACGAGATTATAGGACTTGCCTTTCATATCCCAACATCTGACCCCATTGCAGTTTTTGACGGCGATAAGCACGTCACTTGTCGCAGTAAGATTGCCTGTGGCTGTTGTGGTCGTCGTTACAGGTTTGGTTGGTGTTGCTGTAGTTGCAGTCACTGTTGTGATTTTTGGCTCTTTCGGTGCCGTTCCAGTTTGAGCAGTCGGCTGTTGTACTGTGGTAGCGCTATTCTTTTTGATTGGATCGAGCTGAGGTTCTTGTCTTTGTACAGGTTGGGGCGTTGCTGAATAAGTGGTAACGCCTTTGGCATCGACCCACTTATAGTATTCCTTGGCATTGACTTGGAGTGTTGAACTGAGGAGCACTAAGCCAAGCACTGCCCAAAGCTGACCAAAAGTGACAGATTTCATTTATTTCCTCCAAAAAATGTCATAAAATCATTAATTTTCAATAACTTATATTGATTCTATCACATTTTTTATTTTCTAAAATCACTTGTTATAAAATCTGTTTAAAAAATCTCCACAGACCATCAATACATTTGTCCTCATTAATTTTTATGTGAATGCTTTTTGGGGATTCAAGTAATGTTACAACCATAAAAAAAGAGGAACTATTTCATCGAAATAACTCCTCTTTCTGATGCTAAACCAAGCTTAGAGTCGGCTTAGAATCTCCAATTGTAGAATACGTCAATTGCACGTTCTAAGGACTGACTCGCTTCCAGATATAAACGACGGTTCATCTGATAACGCAAGGTCAACTTATTCACTGGAGTAAATACACCAATACCATAACGGATAAACAGATCTGGCGTGATATAGCCTGTCAGACTCACCTGTGTATCATCCCCTGTACCCTGTGCATCCAATGCCAAACCACTCAAACCAAAGGTTCGACCAATCTGGTTGGTCAAGGCACGCGTACCGCCCAAGCCCATACTAATACCCGCTGCAGCAATGGTGTTATTCACGTCAGACTTAAAGCCTTCCGTATTACTTAAACCACTGTTACCTTCATTAATACGACCTGTGAGTAAGGCATTCAAGGCTTCTTGTTCAGACAAACCTGCATCGTTATAAATCTGAATATTCGGTACGGTGGCTGTACCTGTGACACGCACGCCGACCATACTACCTTGAACCGGTTTATTGGCATCAATATCCAACGTCGGGTTGGCCAATGGTCCATTGAAACGCGCAATCGCTCGATTCAAATCAAGACTTTGGCCATAGGCTTCAATCTTCACTTTTTGACTGACACCAATCGCACCATTGGCACGCATGGCAGTTTCTAAACCACGTTGCGATAAGTGCAAACGACCAACCAATGGAATGGTACTTTCAAAACCTTGGAAAATGACTTGGTTGCCTAAAGTTACGGTCATATCAGCACGGATATCCCACGGTTTAGCCGCTTTTAAGGTCGCCAGCAAGTCTTGGCCTTGTTGCACCACACGCACATCAGGCGACAAATTCACGACGGTTGCAGAACTTTCAGGCATTGAAATACGTGCACGTGGTACATCAATTTTCCCTTTCAGGCTTAAACGTTGGTCAAAAGGATAAACATCCAAGCTTAAATCAGGCTCTACAATTGCCGTGATCATTGGTGCTTGGCGTACCAATAAGTTTTCACCTTTCAGGGTCAGATTTAAATGTGGATCATTTTTCCAATCAAAATTACCCTTTAAACGTCCAACACCCTGACCACTATTGAATGCGCCATCAATACTGGCAGATTGCTGACGTATTGAGGAATAAAGCTGGATATTGCTTAAATTCACCGGCAGAGAGATCATCGAAATTGCGCCATTTTTCAAACGCATCTCACCGACAAACTCAGGTTGAGTTAAAGTTCCATTCATTTTACCTGCCAAGGCCAAAGTCCCTGACATTGAACGTACATCTTTAATAAACGGCTTAAACACTTTCAACTGCACATCATTAAATGCAACTTCACCACGCATTGGCATATTGGCTTGATATGGATTAACAATCACATTGGCATAACCTGTCCCAATGTCTGGTGTTTTCATATCGACACGTAATAACAAACCTTCGCTGATACTTTTCGCAATCAGACTCAATTCATCATAAGTGACCGTTGTAGCTGGATCTTGTGGATCATCTGCCGCCAATCCGATTTCGCCTTTCTGGGTAACTAAACGAGCATCCAACTTCGGATGACTACCCTGAGCCCAAGATGCTTTGGCATAACCATTGAGTTGACCTGTAACCGCCAAACCTTCTGGCATGAAAGCGGTAAAGTCTTTTAAATCCAGATTTTTGGTAATGAAAGAAAAACTGCCTTTGGTTTTGCTCAAACGTGCAGGCTGATCCAGACATAACTGGCTGCTCGAACTCTGCCAGCAATGCTGACCGACATACAATTCCTGTTGCGCCGTGGTATAAATAATCGGTGCACTTTGGTTTTGTACCAAACTGATATTACGCGAAGTAAAGTTACCTTTTTGCAATTGGCCTAACCAGTCGTTCTTCGGATTGAAACCACCAGCCAGTTGCAGATAGAAATTCGATTGACGGTTTTTACTCTCCACCTTCAACACATGTGCCTTACGTGTTCCTGCCAAGTTTATCGTCGCATTTTCAATTTCACGATTGCCATTACGCAAACGATCTACAGTTGCAGTCAATTGTGTTGGTGTGGTCTCAGAGGTTGGTAATTCACCCTGTACTCGTAATGAGCGAATCGTCACCAGATCATTAAAGGCAAAATTATCAACCATCATATTCGCGGTTGCTTTTAAGCGTGGCTGCGACTGTACATTTAAACTACCATAGGCACGACCACGTAAGCCCGGATAAAGCTCATATAAAGCAGGTGCATTCAACTTAATACGTAGGTTTTGTGCATTGCCTGTGGCTTGCAACTGGTTCTGTGCATAGGCAAAGAATAAGTCATTGGCTTCGAATTGCTGTGGCAAGAAACCTGCTTGGTTCGAATCAAGCAATAAACTCAGATTACCGCGACCACGAATGGGTTTGTTATTCAGGAAACCTGCAATATTGAGCTGACGGATATCAATACGTTTCAGTTTATCCGACCAAACACCAAGTGTTTTAACGCGTCCAGAGACTTCACCTTTGACACTTGATACGAAATATTGAGGTTTAAAACGTACCAGCGAGGCATCAATATCCCAACCCAGTTTATCTTTAAGATTGACTGCACCCGTTGCAAAGATTTTACCTGCCACACCATCATGATTAAGTTCATTGATCTTGATGTAATCAGGTGTACCTGCGACCTTAATCTTTAATACACCATTACCCTGATTCAAAGCATTTAAAGAACCATTATAATCCACGGCAAAACTTTTAAAGCCACCACCTGCTTTTTCATCATTAAAAATCAAGGCAGCTGTACTTTTTCCTTTGAGAGCAATGGTTTCTGTTTTATTGTCTTGTGGCAATTGCCCTGTTAAATCAATCTGTTCAAGCTGAATAATCTGTTGATTCGGTTTGGCAAAACCAGTGGCTTTGATTTCACCATTTAATAAGTTAATCGGTGCAGCTGCGGCAACTGTTTGCGGATTAAAATTCTGTGCTTTGAGCTGGGCTTGCCATGAAAGCTGTTGCTTTTCAGTTGGTAACTTCACTTTGGCCTGTCCCGACAAGCTGCCTTTTTCCGCCTCATAACGGAAGCTTTCCACATCTAATAGATCGCCTTTTACATCTAAACGCGCATCATATTTTCCTGTTGGTAACAAAGCTTGTTCATGTGGACGAATCGTTGTTGTGAGATAGATATCTTGCTGACCTTCTTTTAAGGTCAGGTTAGTATGACCTTCTTCACTACTGAGCCAGCCGATATATGGCATGGCACGATCAATCCCTTTCCATGAAACATCAAGCAACATTGGTTGTGCTTTATTGTCTTTTTCTTCCGCTTGATTCAGCTTAACCGCCCAAGTTTCAAATTTATCAAATGCAAGTTGTGCGTTCAGCACCAAGCCTTTTTCCATTGAACCTGTAGAACTTAAATTCGCATCCAAGTTTGGTGGCAAGAAATCTTGTGCAATTTGCGGTACGGTTTTGTCTTTCGGGTCTAAGCGTTCTAAACGACCTTTCACATCCCAAGACACATGATCATGCCAGTTTACAAACCCCAGTAAGCTGACCACACCACCCATCAACTGGCCATTAAACTCACGGATATTCAATTGATGAGTTAAATCAGTATCCATCAGTGCCGTATATTGCCCCTCCGGCACTTGCTCGCCTTTTAGGTCTGTATCCAGTGTTAAAATCAGTTTTTGGATATCGCCATTGAATTTTGCAATCCCATCTTTTGCAAACAGCTTTTGATCTTTGAGTAATGGCAAGTGATAGTTTTTAAAGAACAACTCACCATTCATCGGCACATGATCACGTACTGGATGGACGACCGCCCAACCCGTGAGTAGATCTGGGGTACGTGTTGCAATCCCTACTTTTAAGGTATCTAAAGAACCTCTGGCAGCAACTTTAATGACATCAATATCTAGGCTTTTGAGTGATGGAATGATCAAGTCTGCTTTGGCATTGATTGGATATTTTCCACTAAAGTCCATCTCTCCCGTTGCATTTTGGACGGCCAAATACTCCATCTTCATGCGAGAGTCTTCGAACTTTAATTTGGTTTCTGACCATAAAGCATCTTTTAAATAAATATCGCTGAAATCGACTTTAGATGTTGTGGTTTGCAGTTGCAAATGGTCTAGGCTGGCTTCATCAACACGCAATACAAAAGGAAGTTTGATTGGATCAAATCCAAATGGTTTGCCTGATGGTGGTTTCTTATCAAGAATTTTTAGATTACGCACATCGGCATGGCTAAGGTGCACTTCTTTCTTAAGAATCGCTCGCCACCCTAAAGACACATCGGCACGGTCTAAAGAAACATCAATTCCTTCCAATCGTACCAACACATTTTTTAAGATAATACCTGAAAGCAGATTACCGCTTTCATATTCGTATTTAATGGTTTTCTGGCTTTGAAGTACACGGTCTAATAGAAAACGGCTACCCTTATCCGTTGACATCATCACAAGCAAAGAGCTGACCAATAATAAAAGAATGATCAGCACAATCAGCACAACATTTCGAGCAATGCGCCGCGGTGGTCTTGGTTTTGTTGGAGGGGTAAGTTGCTGTTCTACTTCCGTCATAATCAACCCGAGATTGTTTTGCCCTGATCAAACACAGGGCTAAAAAAGTTTTTAAAGCTGTGGACCAATAAAGAAATGTAATCGAATTGGATTGTTATCATTAGAAATACCCGATGCGATATCTAATCGAATTGGTCCAATTGGCGATCTCCAGCGGATACCAACACCCACACTATATTCTGTTGGGTTGCTAAATTGTTTGTCATAAGCGTTACCGAAGTCCGAGAACACCGCAGCACGCCAGCCATCTTTAAATTGATAATTATATTCTAAAGAGCCAACCCCTAGGGCTTGACCACCTATCTTATAGCCGTTTTCTTCAGGTGATAAGCTCTTATAGTCGAAACCACGCAAAGACTGATCACCACCGGTAAAGAAGCGCAAGTTATAAGGAACTTTATTAAAGTCATCGGTAAAAATATAACTTGCATCGCCACGACCGACAAATTGATGATTGTCGTTTTCACCCAATGAATAGATGAAGCGCCAACCTGCACTTACAATTGCCATATTGGCATCAGAGAGTAAAGATTCAGTCCCCAATTCCACTTTATAAGTCTGCTTGAATCCACGCGTAGGATTTAAACGAGTATTGCTATTGGTTTTTGATGCCTCATAACCCAAGAGCAAAGATTCTTGCTCAGAATCAATTCCCGAAACTTTAAAAGCATCGGGTAACTCGTCGACATTGACATCACCTTTTTTGGTTAAACGATCTAAACGATAACGTAAGCCAAAAGTATGTTGCCAATCACCCAATGGATTCTTAATAACACGCTCACCACCTAGTACCGCTGATTCAACCAATAGATTGATATCTGGACCAATGTCATCACGGGTTTCACGCTCATAACCACCCACAAGGTTAAAGTAGTCATTCAAGGGATGCTTATATGGGATGCTATAACGACCATCAATCGATTGACGGATTTCTGAAACCTCGACGTTAGCATCAAAAGAATGACCATATTTATTGACGATAGCACGACGATACTGACTACGAATACGTGCACCCGTATCTGTACCATAACCAATACCGGTTTCAAGGCTATTTAAACGATCGGCATTCAGGGTCACAACAACAGGAATTTTGCGTTCTACCCGTGCTTGCTCTTCGAGTTTTTGACGTTCTTCATCATCGTCGTCATGTGCAGGTAACACTGGCATTGAACGCGCCAAAGCAGGTTGCGCTGGTTCTGCACCAGAGAACTGTGATTCATCCACCACGTCCTGCGTCACTTCTTGCGCAGAGGTAATTTTTGCGCGCGCAAGATCTGCTTTCTGTTGACTGCTCATCAATTGTGATTCTTGCACACGTTGCTGATCAACCAAAGCCTGCAAGTCAGGTGGTAAATCAAGAGGTGGTTGAATCGCATCCGGCTTGATTGTATCAACCAAGGTATAGTTAAAATAACGCGAGTTGGTTAAGTTGTTCGCCAAAGCATTGACACGCCAGAAGGCATAATCATCGCCTTCTTTCCATGGTGCCAAACTATCTAAAACCTTCTGAGTGAGTGGCAACGGCTTGCTCGGATCACTCATCCGATATTCAACTTGCTTTAATTTATAGCGCTCACCAGTTTCATAATTTAAATTAATCTCGGCCGTTTTTTCAGGTTGACTAATTTTGACATCATGCAATCGCCAAAAGGCATCAAAATAACCATTGTCCGAAGCCACCGTGGTAATCTTAGTTTTGGTTGCTTCATATGAACCATGATTAAAAATATCGCCGACATCTTGTTCTGGAATTAAGCGGATGACCTGAAATTGCGGTGTATTGGCACCAGCACCTGTAAATTCAATATTTTGTTCTTTAATTTTGACGGGTTCATTTGGAACCACAATCACCTTAACTTTGCTCTCACTCTCTTTCACAAAGGTATAAGTTGCATTGTAATAACCGACTGCCTGTGCTGCCTGATTGGTCAAAGCGCGAAGTTGCGGCAAAGCAACATTAAACTCCTCAAATGATTCTTGGGTAAAACTTGAGAGCTTGGCCTTAATATTGAGCGCAAGAATAGGTGGTGCGCCGCTTACATCTGCTGTAATACGGGGAATTTTATCCGCATTGAGTAAATTATCTGGGCGGAAACGATTCACAATTCGCTTAAAGAATCCAACTTTTTCCTGTGGTTGATCAGACTTAGGCTGCAAATCAGCTAATGTTTTACCTGTTTCATTGGCCTCAACCACGATTTTACTGTCTGCTTGGATCTCACCCATCAACTGGTCAATATTCAGCGGTGCTTGCTTGATTTCAGTCAGTTCCGTCTGTGATGCATCAGCGATGATCGGTTCAGGATTTCTTGCCGTGTTTTCGCGATATGCTTGTGCTTGATTTTTCGCATCTTCAGCAACACGGAAGATTTCATTTGCCATACCTTGATCCACAGGAATTACAGGCAAATTTTCTAAATTGTCATCCAACTGAATCGGTTTCAATTCATTAATATGATTCGTGGATTGTTCTTGTTCTTTTAATGCAGCCAAACTGTCCTGCCCAAGCAATACCCCTTGATCTGCAAGATTGATTGCTGGGGTTGTCGGTGCGGCCGCTGCAACTGCCAATTCGACCGGTTGTTCCGTCTGTTCAACTGCCTGATTTTCAGACACAGTCGAATTTTGTTCCTGAGCATAAGCAACTGATATGCAAGAACTAATTAAGAAACCACTACAAATAAGTTTAGGAAAACCCTGCATTTTAAAAATTAAATGCATAGAATGAACCAGTGTCGACTGTTTAAACTTCGTTTTAGATGGCATGTAAAACTCTAAATTTGTTTTTTAATTTATCGTTTTTGATGGGTGAAATAACTTCAAATCTTTGATTTTTCATCCAATCAGACATAGGTATCATACATGCATTTCATCACATTTTTACAGTTCGTCACATTTTTTTATAAATCACAATGAAGTGAACACACGATGAAACAAGACGAGCACTTAATGACTTCGCGTCGGTTCGCCCCGATGTTTTTCACTCAGTTCTTTGGCGCACTTAATGATAATGTTTATAAGCAATCGCTGCTGTTAGTTATTACCTATGGCTGGATTCAACAACAAAGTGCTCCCGTCAGTACCCTCAATAATCTAGCTGCTTTATTGTTTATTTTGCCCTACTTCTTTTTTTCAGCAACTGCTGGTCAAATTGCAGATAAATACGAACGCTCGCAACTAATTCGCTTCATTAAAATATTAGAAATTGTGATCATGTTGATTGGTACAGCTGGCTTCCTGCTTGGAAATTTGTGGTTACTGCTGTTTGCCTTGTTTTTAATGGGCACACATTCCACCTGTTTTGGCCCAATCAAATATGCCATCTTGCCTGAAATACTCAAGCCACAAGAGTTAATGTCAGGTAATGCTTTATTCCAGTCAGGTACATCGATTGCGATTTTACTGGGTATGATTCTAGGCGGCGCCGTGATTGCCACGTCTGAGGGTAACTTACTTTGGATTAGTATTACCGTCGTTGCAATTGCTTGCTTAGGCTATTTATGTAGCCGTTTTATTCTGCCTCAGAAAGTTGCGGCACCCGATTTAAAAATTGACTGGAACTTCATTCGAACCAGTTTTCAAACCATTAAATATGCCAAAAGTATTCCGGTCGTATTTGTGATTTTGTTGGGTAACTCTTGGTATTGGTTCTATGGCGCAACCTATTTAACCCAGATTCCGCAACTGACGCAACAAAACCTTCATGCTTCGGAAAATGTGGTGAGCCTGTTACTTACCTTTTTCTCGGTTGGTATTGGCGTCGGTTCTTTACTCTGTCGAAAAATTGGTGGGTCAGACATCAATATCAAGATGGTGCCCTATGGTGCAATTGGTTTAACTGTTTTTGCGCTATATCTAGCAGCAAGTCTAGCCTTTGTACCTGAGCGTACGGGTGACTTACTCAGCTTAAAAGATATGTTTACACTCGGCGCAGTCTATTATCATGTGATGGTGGCAGTAACTTTGCTGGGCATTAGCGGTGGGTTCTATATCGTTCCACTCTATGCCATGATGCAGGCCTATTCACCGCGTTCACACCGAGCGCGAGTTGTGGCAGCAAATAATATTTTAAATGCTGTATTTATGGTCTCTTCCGCAGTTTTTTCGATTTTAATCTTAAGCATTTTAAAAATTGATATTAAAATCTTATTTACCATTACCGCTGTTTTAAGTGCAATTTTTTCATTTTGGTTATTAAAACGCCTAAAACCTTTATTGGAAAATGCTCCCAATACTTTAGAGGATTAATCTATGCGTCATTACACAGGTCTCGATAAAATGATTCATTCGTTTGATCAAGCCTTACGTAGTTTGGTACCAGGTGCGACCAGTGCACAACGGACGAATCCTGCCAATGATGAAGCTTCACAACTTTGTGTCAGTGATGCCCGTCATGTTGCAGGCTTGATGCGTGTCAATCATAGTGGTGAAGTCTGTGCTCAAGCGCTTTATCATGGTCAGGCACTCACTGCAAAATTACCGCATGTCCGTGAAGAAATGCAGCAAGCTGCAATCGAAGAACAAGACCATTTGGCTTGGTGTGAAGATCGTTTAAAAGAATTAGATAGTCACACCAGTGTATTAAATCCAATTTGGTATGGCTTGTCCTATGGTATGGGTGCAATTGCAGGGATTGCAGGTGACAAATACAGCTTAGGTTTTGTGGCAGAAACTGAACGTCAAGTTAGCCAACACTTGCAGGAACATATTCAACAACTTCCTGCACATGATGAACGTTCACGTAAAATCCTCGTACAGATGAATGAAGATGAATTGCATCATCGTGATACAGCTTTGGAAGCCGGCGGTGTAGACTTACCCGCGCCTGTACGGATTACCATGACCGCCATTTCAAAACTCATGACCAAAACCAGTTATTATCTTTAGGTTACATGAGGGAATTATTGCGAAGTAATTCCCTTTTCTTTTAACTGACACAATCAAAATTAACGAAATACAATTTTGCCTTTATCCGTTGAATAACGGTCACTCCAAAAGCTTTGTGACTGCTTGTCTAAATCGGTAAAAATGGTGTAGTCGATTTTACCCTGTCTAAAACTCAACTGATCATTCTTCTTTACTGCAATAACACGCGTGTCATTGACCCAAACCCGTTGCTGCTGATCAATTTTAATCAGAGCCAAAGTTGTGCCATCTGATCTTTCTGCAATCCACTGCGGTTGCTGTGTCGATATACTCGGACTTGATACGTCTACCGTTTGCTCAACAAAACCCGCCTTGCTATTTTCCTCTTTGCTTTTCGTTATATCACAGCCCTGTGCTTCACTGACTTGGGTGCAACCTGATTGTTCTAATTGTTGTCGATACTTGGCATCAATTGCATAGGCTGAGTTCATGCTGCCATAGAGAACAATCCCCAAGGCAATAAGTAACTTGGCTCGCATAAATAATTCCTTCATTATTCGCTTGTTATCTATTTAAACATCCCTGTATACAGCCGTATGTAACTCAAATGTGTTTCGTCGCAAACAAAAACCCATGGATGCGACCATGGGTTTTTTTAAATCAGATGCTAAAACTGAACGGTTCAATATAAACCATGTTCTGCTTTAAAACGTTCTAGATCTCTGACAGCTTGATGATAACGTGACTGTACCCAGCTACTATTGATACGCAAATCATATAAACGCTTTTGATAATCATCCCTTACTTTGCTTGAAAGGTCTTTTCGTTCCAGCTCTTTTAAATAACGGTTCATATCATTTTGGGAGCGATTAAACTCTGAATCCGCTTGATAATACTCATAAGCGACTTGATAGTAACTACGCAAGGATTCACGCTTTTCAATTGGACAAACCCGAATATCACCACGGCCTTCGAGCGCTTCACTAAAGATAATTTCTGGTCGGCAGTAATAGCCCAAACCTTTTTGATAGCCTTGTTCATATAGCTTTTGATTGGGCACAATATTGGCTTTTTGACAGGAAGAATAGTATTTATCTAAACGTGATTCATGCCCATCGGAGCCATCTCTTTCGCCCACACTAAACCAATTTGCTGTTTTGCATTGCTCGACACTCATGGCCGCACAACCCGAAAGTAAAACCGTTAAAGTCAATAAAATTAAAATAAGTTTCATAAAAAACTTCCTATTATTATAGTGTTACCTTATTAAAGTATTACATTGTAATGACAGGATAATGCATACTTTGAAGATAGGCTAAATCTGCGTGCTGCCATAAATCATATAAAGGAATTTTTACATCCAAAGCCAATGGTAACTTTTTTGGATTAAATTGCATATGTTCTAATGTTTCACCCCACGCAATCACATCAATATCCAAACTGATATGGTGTGATGGACGAACCCGCCCAGATTGCGCTTCTAGTTTTTTCAGGGTCTCAATCACTTTATCCACATGAAGTTTACTTTTTAATAAGCAGGCTGAATTCCAATAATCAGCCCCGATTCCATCCCGACAAGGAATTTCATAAATTGGAGAAAACTCCACTGTGCCCAAACTTGAGAGCTGTTCATAGGCAAAAGTGAAATTTTGTTGTTGCTGGACATTACTCGCCAGTGCGAGCGCAAAAATTGTTTCTGTTGCGTTCAAGGCGAATTCCTACTGCATTGGCTTGTGCAATGATGGCGGGTTTGCGAATGGTGATACTGATCGATTCGATCGAGGGGAAAGTCGTAAATAGACATTCGAGTACCAATTGTGCTGCATGCTCAATCAGTTTGGGTTGGGCTTGTTGAATCACCTGAGCTGCAAGCTCACAGATTTGCGCATAGTTGAGGGTATCTTCTAGCTCATCTGATTGTGCAGCTTGAGTTAGATCATTATGAATGGTGAGATCTAGCATTAAAGGTTGAATAATTTGGCGTTCCCAGTTGAAACAACCAATGACAGTATCAACCTTCAACCCTTCAATTATAATGGCATCCATAATGACCTAATGAACCGATAAATAAATTAATGCTTTAAAAACGAAGCAGGTTCAATATTGTGAACCATTTTTAAACGTTGGTCAGCATAAATATCGGTATATGGTGCGAGAACACGCATGAAACGATCAAAATATAGCATTTGCTTGAATAACAAGGCGAAGTCACGCGGGAATTTGATACCGTGACGCTCACCTACAGCCACCATATCCATCATGATGTCATTCAAATCTGCAGGATTGGAACTCAGAATTTCTTGCGGATCTGCCAATAACACACCGCTAAATAAACGCTCTAAGTCATCAGCCAAAACTTGAGTATCAATTTTCTGATGAGTCATGCCCATTTTCAGCATATTTTCAGCCATTGCGTTGTAATTGGTATGCTGTAAAGCATCCATAAACGCCATACATGCTGTCCATACCTCAGGGTTTAGCTGCCCAACAATACCGAAATCAATAAAACCAACACGACCATCTTCAAGTAGCATCAGATTGCCTGCATGTAAATCAGCATGGAAACTCTTACATAGCATTAAACTGCCAAACCAAGTATTCATCGCAGTAATCAAGACCTGTGTTGGGTCTTTGGCATATTGTTTTACCACATCAAAGTCAGTCAATGACACACCATATAAACGCTGCATAGTGAGCACACGACGCGTTGAAAACTGGTGATAAACCTTTGGTGCAGTTGCCGCTTGATTGCCTGACACATTCAAATATTGGATAAAGTCATCTAGGTTCTGAGCTTCTTCAATAAAATCAACTTCACGTACCATACGTGTTTTGATCTCATCTACGATTTCAGACAACGAGGCAAACTTGATTTTTGGAACAGCTCTTTCAAGTAGCTTTGTCGCCCAATGCACCACATTTAAGTCGGTATATAAAATGGTTTCAACACCAGGTTTTTGCACCTTTAATACCACATCTTCACCCGTAACCAGTCGAGCGGCATGGACTTGTGCAATTGAGGCTGAAGCCAAAGGTTTTTCGTCAATAAAACTGAAAATTTCATTGAGATTGCGTCCTTCAAACTCTTCAGCCAATACTTTTTGAATATAGCTAAACGGTAAGGTTGGGGTTTGATCTAAACAGCCTTGGAATTCCTGAACGTACTCACGTGGGAATAAAGACGGCGTGCTGGCGATAAATTGACCCAGTTTAATATACGTCGAACCAAGCGATTCAAAGGTCTCACGCATAAGTTTGGCGTTGCTTGGTTTTTCAGTTGCATATTTCACACCTGCTTGTGCTGCAACCACTACTGTTTCACCAATACGTGCAACAGAGCGTAATCCATCGAATAAAATATTTCTTTTCATAATCTTTCTTGCCTCACAGATGGCTTTAGTTTAGCAAATTTTGCTCAATTTACCGATCAAGTTGCCTGACAAACTGGACAATTTACATCTTTTTCAAATTTAAGAATACGTTGCGTTAAATTTAAGCCATTCCAAAGCAATAGTTTTTGCTTGAGTGGAGTTAAACCTAAGCCTAAAAATAGCAATGTGTGATGTGCTTGTAATGACGCTATCATTACAGGTGTGGTGGCCAGTACACCTGAATCCGCACAACGCTGCCCTTCATTGACATGATCCTCTTTCGGAAAAAGGCATTCATAACAGGCTGAATCAGCATCCACCATAAACATCTGCCCTTCAAAACCAATCGCTGAAGCACTGATCAGTGGTACTTGATGTTTTCTACACACTGCATTGACAAGATAACGGGTGGTAAAATTATCACAGCCATCTAAGACTACATCTTGATGCTGTACGAGTTCATCAGCATTCGTTTCATCGAATCGTATATTTTGATAGCTGACCTGTATATGCGGATTGATGTCTTTTAGATGTTTAGCCAATATTTCAGCTTTGTATCGACCTAAATCATTTGCTGTAAATGCGATTTGTCTTTGCAGATTACTCATTTCAATCGTATCGGCATCGACAATGGTAATTTTCCCTACACCTGCACGTGCCAACAGCTCGGCACTGGTACAGCCGATTCCACCTGCACCGATAATCAACACATTTGCGAGTTTTAGTTTTTCTTGTGCTTCGATATCCCAACCATCTAATAAAATCTGACGACTATAGAGATGCATTTCCTCATTGCTTAGCTCAAATTCGTTTTCTAAATGGTCTGACACGTGACTTGCTTCTTTATCATCAAGGGTAATGCTGATTTTAAGTCGATGTAGGGTTTGAGGAAAGTAATAAATTGGAACGAACACTGTTTTCTTTTGACAAAAAGCTATTTTTACCCCAATATTTTTCTTACTCTTTAACAGCTTAATAAAATCAATAAGTTACTATATCAGTTAAAAACTTTGGGTATTTCTGCCTTTTGGGATATAACTTGATGTTTTAGCTTATATTATTTTCATTATTTTATAGTTCATGACGGCATACGTCATTTAGAAATACAAGCATCACGTTAAAAATACACAAGTCCAGTTCATGACTGGCATACGTCACATAAATTAATGTTCTAACTGGAGATAAGATTTAAATCGAAAACCACGATGTATCAAAGCGTTTAAAGAAATAGGAAATCTAATTCTGGCAGTTTGTAATACTTGAAGAACCCATGTTTTTTCGGCTAAAAATTCAAATAAGATTTTATCATCACATATCCTCGGGCCAGTAAAGATATCTGTCTGATAAGCCAGCCCTATCCATAATGACTCCAACAATATATTTTTATCCAAATCGACTAAGACCAAAGTTAAAGTTTCCTCAAAGATACAATCATGGCTAAGGAAAAGAAGATAGCAGTGAGAATATACACAAACCACACCTTCTAACACTTTACCCTCAACCATAACCCCTGTCTTTTTTCCCCTAACCATGACTTCAGACTGCGGGGAACTATTCTCCTCTATGTCTTGGATCAATGCTAAACCAATATAATCAGCCACATACATATTCAACTTTGCCTAATAAAATTATTACCGATTATATTTCCATCCATTACTTTGACTCTACTTCCGATCATGCATCATTTCATAAGACTGAGCTCTTAATAAATCTTCTTTAGTTCCAAAGGATTGATTACGTAACTGATTAATCGATTGCTGTTTACTGGCATCACTCGCATCGCTTTTT
This sequence comes from Acinetobacter sp. Ac_5812, assembly GCF_013072695.1. Classification (GTDB taxonomy): domain Bacteria; phylum Pseudomonadota; class Gammaproteobacteria; order Pseudomonadales; family Moraxellaceae; genus Acinetobacter. The sequence continues at coordinate 179,883 of NZ_LXUK01000022.1, read as the reverse complement.
AAAATTTGGTCACGTTCAGCCAAATATCCATTCACCTGCGTTTGCCATCCTGCTTCTTCTTGATCGACTTTCTCTAAACGATCCGCCGCTTCAGGCCCTAATAAGCTTTCACGCATATTGCGCAGCTCTTGAGCAGAACCACCCTTTTCTCGCACCTCTTGGGTTAATTGTTGCAATTCAGCAAATTGCATCGAAACCCGAACCCCATCAGCCAATGTTGTTGGAAGTTGATCAATCAATTTCGCCAACTCAGCCGCCTTTTGCTGAGCGGTCAGGGTTTTATTGGCATGAATACGCATTTGATCAATATTAAACTGGTTCAAGTTACGTTCATTGCCAAATAAAGCATTGATCTCGGCCGCATTAAAAAACTGCTGCTGTACTTTGTACATCTGCTCAATCACTTTTTGATAACCCTCAATATCACCTGTTTTAAAGTTACCCGTCGGTTTTATATTTTTTAAGGCATGGGTATAGGCTACATATTGATCTAACAGATAGCTCGCATAACTTGAAGCCGTGTCGGGCAAAGTCGCAGTGAGATACTGTCGAATATCAGCAATCAGTTCCGTTTCAGTTTTTTCACCTAAACTAGAAAAGAAATAATCAAAACAACTGCGAATCCCAACGGTTAAAATCAATTTACCATTGGCATCAACCTGAATCGGACAATCAATTTCTGTGCCTCGCAATGAAGATGCTAATTCAGGCATTTTACCTTTTTGATTATTCTGCGGACTTGCCACTAAACCATTTTCAGAGACCTGTGATCGAGCCTGTTGATTCGGCATATGCTGGGTATTTTGAGGATCTGGTTTAAATATCCAATAGATTAAAGCCAATAAGAGCAATAAACATGCGATTAAAACTATACTGATGGTCTTATTATTCAAAAATTTACCGTTCATCATCCCTTGCTCTATTTATCATTCTTTCTTTGTTTGAACCGTTAAAACCAAAGGAGCAACGGATTACTCCTTTGGCAAATGAATTATAAACCTTGATTTTTTAAACGATTTGCTTGAGTGCGATAAGGTGTTACTGGATTCTGTAAGAATCCAACTAAACCGAGGATTTGATTGACTTCATCCAAATGGTTAAATGCATAATTGTCACGAATCACAGTACCCAAATGGCTCGAACAACGCGGCACTAAGCCATCATTTTCACCAGAAATCAGTAAAGAAGTTGCCGTTAATGCATAGTCCATTGGGTCTAAAGCATTGGTAAATGGACTGGTTCCACTCCATGAATAATAACGTACACCGTTGACCAGTTCTGTTCCTGAACCACATGCTGTGGTTGGTACCCCTGCTGGAAAACGTTGGTTAAAATTGGCGGAACCTTTAGTGGTTAATGAACCTAAGCCCGCCAGTGCATCTTGATCATAATAATGTCCTGAACCAATCCCAACCAACGAGAAGAAGGCGTTGACCCCTGCTGCAATAATAGGTGCAAGTGCTGGGCCAACAGGTGATTTAACCACTGAGTCAACCACATCTGCAACATCTGAACCTTTGGTTGGACCACCTACTGCTGTAACAGAAGCAACTTTGTTAGGTAACAAACTTGCGACATAACGAACCGATTGAGAGCCATGACTATGACCAATTAAGTTAATTTTCTCCGCGCCAGTAATCGCCAACACTTGCTTCGCCTGTAGCAATAACTGCTCGCCGCGTACCTCCGATGAATTAAAAGAAGCTTGCTGTGCAACAAAGACATTCGCACCATTGCCCACCAAGTCCTCGGTAATGCCATTCCAATATTGCAAAGGGCCAACAGCAGAGAAGCCAGCCATCCCGTGCGCGAGTAGAATTGGATACTTGGTTTTTGCATAGCTTGATGTAACACTGGTGCTACCGCCGACTGAACAAGAGTTCACATTACAGTTTTGCCATGATGCCTTTGGTGCAAAAAAATCGAACAAACCTGCATGTACCACAGATCCACTACTCACCACTATGCCCGCCATTAGCGCCATGACATTTAAATATTTTTTCTTCACGTTTTGCTCCTAGCATTTTTCATTTTTATTACAACGATTTAGTCTTTTTCTTCGTATCTGGAATCATTCCGAGCATACAAACGACTGGCAAAAATTATACTCCCTCGAGATATTGTGTGATTTTTAGACTAAAACAAACTGTGCCAAAATCATAACAATTCGTGCCAAAATTACGCTGGATTGAAAAAATTCCGATGAATGCACATTTTCAAATCCATCACTCTGCTTTAATTTCAGAATGAATTGGATCAGCTTTAAAATGGAATTTACTTCGCACTATGAGTATTCCCCGTCTTCATAATCAGCATTTTATTAGTAGCTCTTATGCACACCTACTGAGTGAGGTGGTATCACGATGGAATATTTCAGCTGAAACCTTATTTTGGGGTACGGGTGTTGAAATCGAAAAACTATCTGATCTCAATGATAAGATCAGCCTGAATACCTTTAAAAAAGTGATTGCCCGAACCATTGAGTTAACACAAGAACAAGGCATCGGTTTTTATGCAGGTACGCAGTTAAAAATCAGTTCGCATGGCTTACTCGGTTTTACCGTTGCCATTTCAAAAAATGCTTTAGAAGCGATTGAAACCATTAACCAATTTGTCAGTTTGCAATGTTCATTTGTCGAATTAAATTTTAAAGTTGAAGATGAGCTCGCCTATTACAGCATTGCCTATGATCGTTCCTTACTGAATTTTAATGATGAATCAGATACACAAGCCTACGAATTTAGCTGTATTTTCTTTCTGACTGGTTTTGTCCATTTAGTCCGTTTCTTTATTCCAGACTTTAAACCTAGCATCGACCTACAATGTAAATACCCTAATTATTTTTCTCGTTTTAGTGACATTTTAGCGTCGACTTTTGCAGAAATAAGCTATGAGCAGCCTTATACCCGCTTAATTGCCGCTGCAACTTTTCTAGATGCACCCCTCAGTATGGCTGATCCGCTCACAGCAGAAAAGTTTAAATTACTGTGCCAAAAAGAGCTGGATGAACTGCTTGCGACGCAAGATATTTTACAACGGGTCAAATATCTGATTGATGATAAAACAGAAGGCTTACAGAGTATTGATCAGGTTGCTCAAAAGCTAAACCTCACCAAAAGAACCTTACAACGAATGCTGCAAGAAAAAATGATCAGCTTTCAAACCTTGTATGATGAAGTAAGAAAGGAAAAAGCTAAGAAACTGATGCTGAATCCTTTTATGACCAAAGATCAGCTTGCTAAAAAATTGGGGTATTCCTCTCTCTCAAGTTTTAATCGTGCCTATAAACGTTGGGAAATTGAATAAAATTTTAGGGGAGTTTATGCAACAATGGAGCAATGTCTCAATCTTGTGGATGTTTTATGAGTCAGCCAGAAATTACCGCTGTTGAACTTTCTAAAGCTTATCGCCTGCTCAATCATGGCCCGACAGTTTTGGTTTCTGCTCAGTATGGACAAGAGCGCAATGTCATGGCAGCAGCTTGGGCCTGCGCACTGGAACTTACGCCAGCCAAAGTTACAGTGGTTCTAGATAAAAGTACCAAGACTCGCCAATTGGTTGAGCAAAGTGGTTATTTTGCCTTGCAAGTGCCCTGCTATGCGCAACTTGATATGGTGCATCAACTTGGAAGCATTAGCCAGTTTGATCATCCTAATAAGTTAGAAGAATGCAAAACAGAATTGTTTTACCAAGATGATTTTCCTGTCCCACTGGTGGCAGGTAGTCTAGCTTGGCTGATCTGTAAAGTGATTCCAGAACCACACAATCAACAAGCGCATGATCTATTTATCGGCTCAGTGGTGGGTGCTTGGGCTGATTCACGGGTATTCCGCGATGGGCATTGGCACTTCCAAGAGGCCAGTAAAGAGTTGCGTAGTCTGCATTACATTGCAGGCGGTACATTTTATCTGATTGGTGATGAAGTTAAGGCCAAATAGTCTTCGATATAAGGCAAGGCCAAACCAGCTTTGCCTCTTTTATTAATCATTGATTTTCATCAACTCACTGTACATAAGATCCAAGAATTGCTGCTGTTCTTGGTCATTTTTAAAGTAACGTTGATAAAGACCACTACAGCTTTGTACATCAGCAATATTGGCTTTATTAAATGACCAATCCTTTCGATCTTTGATACTGATACCTAGATCATCATCACAACTCTGCCATAGCTGAGAAAATCTGGTTCGTTTATTTGCATCTAATTTTTTAAAGTCGGCATATACAGAATAGCCGCGCATGGATGAATTAAAAAACTGCGAAATCATGGTAACTGGTACACCACCCCAATCTATGCTTTGACCAATAGGCAATCGAATATCGGTCAGTTTATTTTCTGACATGATCTGAGGCTGTTTGCCTTTTTTGAAATACTGTTCCTCATAGACCAAAGTCGTTCCTGCTGGAACATAAATTTTTTTAACCAGCATCGGTTGCTGTGTTACATAGTAGGGATAATTCGGTCTTGAGTTGCCGCCCGTCGGGTTCATGTTGCCCACGCAACCAGCTAAAGACACAGTCATTGCAGCAGATAAAAAGATCATTGCTTTCATCGTTTTTATTATCATCCACATCAATATTCTGATTCGACCTTAAAACGAAATCGTTTCGGAAACAATATTAAATATCAAAGAAAAAAACCGCTGTGACATCCACAACGGCTTAAAATTAAATCAGAGTTTAATGTCTGAATTAAAATAAAATTTACTTGGCAGCCATACGGATTGCACCATCCAAACGAATCACTTCACCATTGAGATAGGAATTTTCAGCAATATGTGCCACTAAACGCGCAAACTCTTCTGGGCGACCTAAACGTGATGGATAAGGCACCATTTGTCCTAAAGCATCTTGCACATTTTGCGGCAAGCCTTTCAACATTGGGGTTTCCATAATCCCTGGAGCAATGGTCATGACACGAATACCATGCCGCGCTAACTCACGTGCAATCGGTAAAGTCATCGCCACCACAGCACCTTTTGATGCTGAATAAGCCGCTTGTCCAATCTGACCATCAAAGGCCGCCACTGACGCGGTATTCACAATCACGCCTCGATCTTCATCGCCTTCAGCAACCGTGTTTTTACTCATCGCATCTGCTGCAAAACGCAGCATATTGAATGTCCCTGTGACATTGATATGCAAGGTTTTAGAGAACATAGCCAGATCATGTACGCCTTCTTTACCCACCACTTTTGCAGATGGACCAATGCCGGCACAGTTGATCAGACCATAAACACTGCCATGTTTCGCCAATACATCTTTAAAGAACTGTTCTGCTGCCGCTTCATCAGTCACATCTAATTTTACAAATTCTGCTGCTGCACCCAAGGCCTGTGCTTGCTGTTCTCCAGCGTCGATATTCATATCGACCAAAGTGACAGAAGCACCTTTTTCAACTAAATATTCCGCTGTTGCTGCACCTAAACCTGAACCGCCACCTGTAATAACAAAATGTTTTCCCTGAATTTTCATTTACGTTTCCTATCAAATTAAAGATATAAATTTTTATAACTAAGCCTAAAGGCAAGTTTTTTCCGATACAATTTCAAAAAGTAGCAAATTTGCTGCGGCTTTTGAGCATTCGATTTCATTCTTCTCCTGTATTTTATTGATATATGAACAAAAACCTCAACCTCGATCTTAATTCGACTAAGGACACCATTTCAAATGCTTTAATTCGTGAAGCGTTGAGTGTCGCCGCCAGTCGTGGGTTGAATATTGTCAATATCGCCAATCGAGCAGGTATTTCAGCTGAGCTCTTAACCTCCTCCAAGGCACGAGTGCCTGTGACACAATGTGCGCAGTTATGGGTCGAAGTTGCGGAAAGTATGAATGATGAATTTCTTGGTATGGATACTCATCCCATGCGCCGAGGCAGTTATAGCCTATTAGCAAAATTAGCGTTTAATACCGAAACCCTTGAGCAAGCCATCCAAGAAATTTTAAAGTTTTTAAGTCTAGTACTAGATGATATTCGCGGTGAACTGATTCAAAAAGGCAGTAAAGCCTATCTGATCTTGCATGATCGTGAGCACCCCAAACGGATGTTTACCTATTCGACCTACTTAATGCTGGTGCATAGTTTAATGTGCTGGTTGAGTGATCAACGGATTGGCTTTCATAAAATGAGTTTTAGATGCCATCCACCTGTAGAACTACAAGATTATCGGGTGCGTTTTTGCGAGAACATTCAATTTAATGCCGAGCAAAACCAAATCGAGTTTGACGCCCATTATCTCAAGCATAAAATCAAAAAAGATAAACAAGCGCTCAAAGATTTTCTCAAACACACGCCTTATAACCTGATTGTGCGCTTTAAGAATGAGAACTCATTAAGCTTACAGATCCGCCGTCAACTGCTATTACAACCACCATCACAGTGGGATGAACTAAAAGAGATTGCGCAGCAACTGAATATGTCGACTGCGACCATTCAACGTCGCTTAAAGCAAGAAGGTGTCAGTTATCAGCAGCTTAAAAATGACATCCGCTGTGATATTGCCATCGAACGACTCAGTAAAAGCAATGATTCAATTCAAACGATTAGTGATGATCTGCATTTTCATGACCCAAGTGCATTCCATCGTGCCTTTAAAAAATGGACGGGGGTCAGTCCAGGTGCTTATCGCGCTAAAACACTCAAACGCACGATAAACAGCATTTAATCAAATAAGGCGGCCATGCCCATTTTTATCCATTCGGCAGGATTTTCACTAATAGCATGTCTAAACCGAGATTAAAAATCTCATCATAATGCGGAGTTGTCCAATACGGTATGGCCTGTGCCAATAAAGGATAGTCCTCTGATCGTTGCTCGGGATTGATTGGCTCAAGTGCTGAATTGCCCAATTGATAACCTTTTGCTTCGTCAATGCCAGCACCAATTAAGTAATAATTCAAAATTCTGAGAAAATAGCTGCCTTGTTGAATGGATAAACCTGCATCTCTAAAAATCACTAAAAGTTGATTCATAAACTGACTACCAACATGAGTATTTAGTTGATGAATCGCCAATACAGGAAAGAAATTAGGATAGGTCTTTGCTAATGTTCGCCATTGCTGTGCGATCGAAATCAGCTGTTGTTTGATCGTTCCTTCTTTATTTTCGAATTGAATCGTTATAATCAGAAAATCGACAATTTCATCAAAAATCTGCTCTTTATTTTTAAGATGATAATAAATACTCATCGGCTCGCAATTCAGTCTTTCTGCCAGTTTACGCAAACTAAATTTTTCCACGCCAATCTCTTCAATCAGCGCAATTGACGTTTTCACGATAAATTCTTTTGACAGACTCCCCTTGGTTTTCGCCTTCTGATGAATGGTATTTGACATAAAAATGATTACCTAGTAATTTACCTTACAGTGTAAGTTTAATAAAAAGAGATTAAAAATGTATCACACTCTGCAAAGTTGGCATAAGACTGGAAATTATTTTTCTTTTCATAATTTTAATCTTTTTTATCAGTATTCAAACAAAGCTGAAGCTGACACGTTATTTCTCATTCATGGCTATCCTACTAGTTCCTATGATTGGTCAAAAATCTGGGATACGCTCTCAGAGCAATATCAACTTGTTGCGATTGATTTATTAGGCCTCGGATTTTCTGATAAACCAGCACCCTATGCCTATTCGTTTCAAGATCATGCCAATCAATGCATTGCATTAATCGAACACTTGAATTTAGACAAAGTGCATTTAATCGGACACGACTTAGGTGTGGGCGTCATTCAGGAGTTATTGGATCGACAACTGCAAGGAACGTTGAAGTTCACAATTCAATCTGGTGTTTTTATGAATGGCAGTTTGTTTGCAGAAGCGTATCGTCCACGCTTCATTCAAAAATTAATGGCTTCTTTTTTAGGCCATTTAATTGTGCCACTTATTTCACTACCTGTTTTTTCAAAATCGATGCGACAAATGTTTGATGCAAACCATCAACCCAGCACTGAAGAATTAAAGCAATGGTATGAACAACTCAACTTTAATCAAGGCAAAAAAATCATGGTCAGTTTAAATCAATCCATTTTTGATCGATTTAAACACCGTGATCGGCTGGTGAATGCCATGATCAATAGCCCAATCCCTATGTTATTAATAAATGGTAAAAATGATCCGAATTCTGGGCAACATATGGCGCTTCGTTATAAAAGCTTGATTCCAAATCCACGGGTGATTGAGCTAGAGGATTGCGGACACTGGACCCCTTGGGAACAACCGAACAGAGTGAAAAAAGAAATGATGCAATTTTTAGCAAAACCGTCTTAAAGCAATCCGCTACACAGTAAAACTCATCATCACACTGACTATTAAACTAAACCTGTAGCACAAAAGACTCTAATCAACGTATGATGAGTTCAGTTTTCGCTCTCTCGACCGATTGCTTGAGACAAGGAAATAACGCGGAGCATTCCATTTGCTTTTCAAGGATTTATTTAAATGTATTTACCTAAAATATTTGAAGAAACAGATCTTGAAAAACTCTATCAATTGATTCAAGACTATCCTTTTGCGACTTTAATTAGTCATAGTGCGGAAGGCTTGGAGGCCAATCATTTACCCTTTCATTTATTGCGTGATGAGCGAAACCAAACCGCAACACTGATTGCACATATTGCCAAGAATAATCCGCTGCATACGCAAATTGAAAACGGCGCTGAAGTTCTTATTATTTTTCAGGGTGAACACGGTTATATCTCACCGAATTGGTATCCAAGCAAACAACAACACCATCGACATGTACCGACATGGAACTATCAAGTGATTCATATCAAAGGAAACATCAATTTCCTGCATGACGAAAAATCTTTACGCGGTATCTTGGCTAGACTGACACGTACCCATGAAGCCAAACAAGCAACGCCTTGGAAAATGTCGGATGCACCAAGTGAATATATTGCTCAGGAACTGCAAGGCATTGTCGGGATCGAAATTCCGATCTCAGAAATCACGGGAAAGTTTAAACTCAGCCAAAATCGGGAAAAGCCAGATGCTTTGGGCGTGGTGGATGGGCTACAACAACAAAGTGAAAGCCGCTTAGCCAATGCAGTACAGCAATATATCGAGGATTAAACTGATTTTCGTCCTAGGCTAACACGATCATTTCCGCCATAGTCCTGAATGGTCTGAATCTGCTCAAAACCGTGTTGTTCAAAAATATCACGTACTGCTTGACCTTGGTCATAACCATGTTCAAGTACAATCCAGCCATTCGGTTTAAGCCAGTCTTTACCTTGGGTAATGATGATCTCAATATCCGCCATGCCCTGCTTATCTGCAATTAATGCACGCTCAGGTTCTGACTTGAGCTTTTGCATATGTACATCGTCAGGATCAATATACGGCGGATTGGATACAATCAAATCAAATTGTTGTTGTTCTAAAGCCTCAAACCAAGCACCACAGGCAAACTTCACCTGCATGAGACCATGTCGAACCGCATTGTCCTGTGCCACCTCTAAAGTCGGGGCATAGATATCAGTTGCAGTCACTTGCCATTGTGGACGTTCACTCGCAAGTGCCAAAGCAATTGCACCTGTTCCTGTACCTAGGTCAACAATATTGGCTTGTGAACTTAATGGCAGTTTTAATACCGTTTCCACAAGGATTTCGGTATCGGGACGCGGCACTAAAGTGTCATGGGTAACTTTTAAATCGAGCGTCCAAAACGGTTGTGAACCTGTGACATAGGCCAAAGGTTCACCTTGTTCGATACGAGCCAGCCCGTCTAAATAAGCTTGCTCTTGTATTTCCGTCAGTTCTTGCTCAAGTCTTAATTTAAGTTCTAAGGCATTGATTCCCAAAATATGTTCGAGTAGCCACGCCGCCTCTTGACGTTCATAGCTATCAATTTCACCTTTGATTTCTAAGGCTTGAGCAATATTCATTAGCCGCCATTTTCCTGTGCAAGCATCGCCAACTGATCCGCTTGATATTCACGATGTAAGCTATCTAGCAATTCGGTTAAATCACCTTCCATAATCGCATCTAACTTATATAAAGTCAGGTTGATACGATGGTCAGTCATACGACCTTGTGGATAGTTATAGGTACGAATACGCTCTGAACGATCACCAGAGCCGACCAAGTCACGGCGCATTTCTGAAGTTGCTGCATCAGCCGCTGCACGCTTGGCATTTTCTAAACGTGAGACTAACAACGCCATCGCTTTGGCTTTGTTCTTGTGCTGTGAACGCTCTTCCTGACATTCCACCACTACACCTGATGGGATATGGGTAATACGAACCGCTGAATCGGTTTTGTTAATATGCTGACCACCTGCACCTGATGCACGGTAAGTATCAATACGCAAATCGGCAGGATTAATTTCAACTGTAGTGTCTACATCGACTTCTGGCAGAATCGCAACCGTACAAGCCGAAGTATGTACACGGCCCTGTGATTCAGTCGCAGGAACACGTTGTACACGGTGCGCACCACTTTCAAATTTCAAACGACCATAAACACCTTCGCCATCAATACGGCAAATGATCTCTTTATAACCGCCATGCTCACCTTCATTTTCAGAAAGCACTTCAATACGCCAACCTTGTGTTTCAGCGTATTTGCTATACATACGGAATAAATCGCCCGAAAAGATCGCTGCTTCATCACCGCCTGTACCCGCACGAACCTCAAGATAGGCTGCGTTGGCGTCATTTGGATCTTTCGGAATCATCAACACATTTAACTGCTCTTCAAGCGCAACCAAAAGTGCTTTATTTTCTTTGATTTCTTCCTCGGCCATGTCTTTAAAATCAGGATCTGATTTCATCGTTTCAGCCGTTTCGATATCTTCTTCCGCTTGACGATATTTGCTCCAAACCTCAGTGATTTCAGTTAAATCATTATGTTCACGAGACAATTTACGAAAACGTTTATTGTCCGAAATTACTTCTACATCAGCGAGTAATGCAGTCAGCTCTTCGTGACGATCACAAAGTTGATCGAGTCTTAAACGGAGTGATGCTTTCATGGGTGGAATATCTCAAAATCTAAAGACTCAGTGCCGACGAAGCACGAGCAAAATCAAAAAATTGCGCATAGTTTACAGACTCTACTGCTTAAAAGACATAGAGAATCAGGGGAACTTACTATTCCACACCCATTTCATCACAAATTGTTCAGTTTTAGTTCTCAGTGCTTGTTCTCTGACCAAGGCTTATATATAAATAATGCAAGACAAATAGAAAGATAAAACAATAGGATAATTTATGAATAATTCTATAAACCGTCCCACCTCTGCCTTTATCGCTGCGAGTTGGGTGGCATTACTCGCAGGTGGTGTAGGCTTTATGATCGGCCTCTGGAATGCCAATATGCCTTTGCATGAAAAAGGTTATTATCTCGTGATCTTGCTGTATGGACTTTTTTCCGCAGCTTCTTTGCAGAAAACCGTGCGTGATCAACTGGAAGGGATTCCTGTTACGGCGATTTATTATGGACTCTGTTGGGCTTCGATGGCCCTATGTATTGGTCTTTTATTGGTGAGCTTATGGAATGCCGAACTGAGCATGAGTGAAAAAGGCTTTTACATCATGTCCTTTTTATTGAGTCTGTTTGGCGTGGTGGCAACCCAAAAGAATATTCGTGACTTAAACTATCAGCGTCTGCAGACTGAACTCAATCCACGTCAGTTCAAACACGAAGAGCAAACTGCGAAAGATGAATCCTTAGATTAATTAAAAAATGAATGGAGCCTTAAAATAAGGTTTCATTTTTTTTTGCAAGGTTTAACGATCTTATTGTTTAATCGTATCTTACGCGCATTCTCCTCTAAGCTCAGCAACATAACACTACAATCCAGAAACCAAAGAGTAATAATTCAGAAAAGCTTCTCCACACTTTCATACTCAAACTTTGTTACATTTGCAGCCATGAAAAAGAGGTCCGCTTTATTTCGGACACGGAGTCAAAAATGAAATTAAATGCTTGGTTATGTGCTGCTATTTTTGCGAGCTCATCATTGGTTACTGCTGCTCATGCTGATAATGCAACCCGTGTTGCTGCAACGTCTGCGCTTGGTAGCGTGGTCGGTACTGCGATTGGTAAAGAAATGGGTGGAAACAGCGGCGCAATGATTGGTTCTGCTCTCGGTGGTGCTGGCGGCGCTGCAGCTGCAAGTAGCAAACGTACCCGCACTGAAGCTGCCATTGGTGGTGGTCTAGGTGGTGTTGGTGGTTATACTGTCGGTAAAAACCTGGGTGGCACGACTGGTGGTTATATTGGTGCTGCTGCTGGTGCAGCGGGTGGTTCTGCTCTAGGCCGTAAAGTCGGACAAGACCGCGACTATGACAATTACCAATCTAAGAAATACAAGAAGAAAAGAAAGCATCGTCATCACTAATTCAAAAAGCACCTTCGGGTGCTTTTTTATGGCCTAGATTTTCCATTAATGTCTATAAAATCCTGAGCAAAACACTAGGTTGAATCCTTAATCTGAACTTTCTAGAATAATTCCTTATTTTTTATATGCCTTTTTTTGCATTATGAATACTGAATTACTCTCTCCTGCTGGTTCACTTAAAAATATGCGTTATGCCTTTGCTTATGGTGCCGATGCGGTCTATGCAGGCCAACCCCGCTATAGCTTACGCGTGCGGAACAATGAATTTGACCATGACAATTTAAAAATCGGGATTGATGAGGCGCATGCCTTAGGCAAAAAGTTTTATGTGGTGGTGAATATCCAGCCGCATAACAGCAAACTGAAAAACTTTATCCGCGACATTGAACCGATTATTGCCATGCAGCCCGATGCGCTGATTATGTCTGATCCCGGTTTGATTATGTTGGTACGTGAACATTTTCCTGAGATGCAGATTCATCTCTCGGTACAAGCCAATGCCATTAACTGGGCCACGGTAAAATTCTGGCAAGACTATGGTTTAAGTCGGGTGATCTTGTCACGAGAACTCTCACTGGAAGAAATCGAAGAAATCCAGAACCATGTCCCAGACATTGAACTGGAAGTGTTCGTACATGGTGCACTGTGTATGGCCTATTCAGGTCGTTGCCTGTTATCGGGTTATATGAATAAACGTGATGCCAATCAAGGTGCCTGTACCAATGCCTGTCGTTGGGACTATAAAATCCACACTGCGCAAGAAGATGCCAATGGGGACGTGATTCCTGTTCAACCAGTCGATACTCAACAGCAGTGTTGCTCACAGCCATCAAAAACGACGGATACGTCGCAAAGTGTTTTGGTGCAGCGTCATGATGAAGAGATGTTTGCCGCTGAAGAAGATGAGCACGGCACTTATTTTATGAATTCTAAAGACCTCCGCGCGGTGCAACATGTAGATCGTCTGACTCAAATGGGTGTTGCTTCTTTAAAGATTGAAGGTCGAACCAAATCTTATTTTTATTGTGCCCGTACGGCACAGATTTATCGTAAAGCCATTGATGATGCACTGATAGGTAATGAATTTGATCCTAGCTTGATGACTCAACTAGAAGGTTTGGCGAACCGTGGTTATACCGAAGGCTTCTTGCGCCGCCATGTGCATAGCGATTATCAAAATTATACCGATGGTTCATCGCATTTTGACTATCAACAATTTTGCGGTGAAGTCATTGCACGTCATGGCGACCATATTCGCATTGAGGTTAAAAACCGTTTTGTGATTGGTGATTCACTTGAGCTAATGACAACCAAAGGTAATATCAACTTCAAATTAGAACAGATGCGCGACCTTAAAGGCAATGCCATTGAAAGTGCCAAGGGTTCAGGCCATATCGTGGAAATTCCATTTTCCTCAGAGGTCGATATTGAATATGCACTGTTGATTCGTAATCTGCCTCATGCCACAACCGAGTTACGATCTGCGGCTTTGGCCTATTCGGCTGATTAAGATGACACTCATCATTACCAATGCATGTATCAATTGCGATATGTGTTTGCCTGAATGTCCTAATCAAGCGATTAATGAAGGTGCAAAAGTCTATGAAATTGATCCACAACGTTGCACTGAATGCATCGGTTTCTACACAGCACCCACCTGTCTCGCTGTCTGTCCCATCGATTGTATTCAGCCTGACCCAGCGTGGGTTGAATCTCCTGATCAACTGCTGATTAAATTCCATAACCTGAATCTATTCAAGCATTAAAGACTTGATTACAGATAGGCACAAACCCGTTAAAAGCATGGAAAAGTGCCTATCCTATCCTCAACGCAAAACAACTCATCATGATTTGCCCTTTTAAGCTCAGTACTGGCATCAAACTTGCTATTTAGTATTACGTTTTATTCAATTAGTATTACTACGGGTGTGCACCTATGCATCATTCAGTACTGTCAAAAAGGAAAAAGCTTTATTTGGGTTTGGGGTCTTTTCTAATTCCCATTCTGATCTGGAGCTGTGTCAGTTACTTACCTTTTATCTGGCATCCACAAGTTCAAATTATCAATGCAGGCTCAGCCACTTATCTACAGGCAGGCACCCGAATAGATAAGCAGGCTTATTATGCAGAGGCACAAGATGCCGTCAATCAAGGCAAAACACCGCCTACAGGTATTCTGGTCAATCCCATTTATTTGCCTGCACCGCATCAAGTGGCGAAGGCCTTATTTACCTCTTTTACCACACCTCCTCAACAGGCCGACGCGCCGTGGTTGCATCAAAGTCTATGGCACAGTATCAAGATTGTATTTACAGCGTTTTTTATCTCTTCATTGATCGGTGTGCCATTGGGCATCCTGTGTGGCTTTTCCAATACCATTTCCAAGCTGACTGAACCCTTTGTCGAGTTCTTTCGCTACCTGCCAGCACCTGCCTTTGGGGCATTAGCAGTGGCGATTTTAGGCATTAATGATGCCCCGAAAATTGCCATTATTGTGATTGGTACCTTATTTCAGCAAATTCTGATCATTGCCAATACCACTCGAATGGTTGATCGCGGTTTGGTTGAAGCAGGTTATACGCTGGGAACCAATAAGCTCAAAAGTCTGTTTCATGTGGTGATTCCTGCTGCATTACCCGATATATATCGTGATCAACGTGTGTTGCTCGGTTGGGCATGGACCTATCTGATTGTGTCGGAACTGATCGGTGCCACCTCAGGAATTACCTGGTTCATTACTCAACAAGCGCGTTATCAGAACTTTGACAATGTTTATGCCGCCATCCTGATTATCGGGGTGATTGGACTGTTGTGTGATTTGATTTTAATGAAACTCGGCAGCACACTGTTTAAATGGAAAAAAGGAGTATAAATATGACGGATAATTTTGATGCCAAAGCCTATTTTGAGCATATTTATGCGCGTCCCGTGATGTTGGAAACCAAGCAACTGACGCAAATTTTTCAGCATGGCCCATCTGAACGAATCGTGCTGAACCAAATTGATTTGCGTATTCATAAACGTGAGTTTGTCTGTGTGATTGGTCCTTCCGGCTGTGGAAAATCAACCTTAAGTCGTGTGATTGCAGGTCTAGATGACTACCACAGTGGTGAGGTTCTGGTTGAGGGGCAAAAGATTAAAGGCCCGAGTTCAGAACGTGGCATGGTGTTTCAAGGCTATACCTTATTTCCATGGAAAACCGTCAAAGAAAATGTGATGTTTGGCCCTTTGATGAAAGGTATCAGTCAAACCCGTGCCGAAGAAATGGCACGTGAGTGGATTAATATTATTGGCTTAGAAAAATATGAAAATCAGTTCCCACATGAACTTTCTGGTGGGATGAAACAGCGTGTCGCCATTGCCCGTGCCTTGGTCAATGAACCCAAAATTTTACTCATGGATGAACCTTTTGGTGCACTCGATCCCTATACCCGACAAAAGATGCAAAAGCATTTGATGGACTTGTGGCAAAACATTGATATCACCATATTATTTGTCACGCATGATATGGATGAAGCCATTTTATTGGCAGATCGTATTGTGGCCTTAAAAGCCAATCCGGGCGAGATCAAAGAGATTATCGAGGTCAATCTACCACGCCCACGAAGCATGGAACTGATGCATTCGCCTGAATTTAAACAATTACGGCAGCGGGTTGATCTGTTGGTACATCACCAAGAGGAACAACTCGACCCTGCACTACAAGATTTACCTAAAATTCCACGTATGACCCAAATGAGTACACAGAAATAAAATAGCGTTTGGGACGACCCAATCTGCTTCATTTATTGCTGGACGACCAGCCAATGGTGGATCTCATGAACCATGATTATGTGTTGCCCTTAATTGATATTTCACCCCTCAACAGTGAGCGTTTAGAAGATCGCAAACAGGTGGTCAAGCAACTTGATCAAGCCTGTAAGGAGGTTGGCTTCTTATACATTCAAGGAGAACAATTTCAGCCCGAACTGTTCGATCAGTTAAAACATGTCGCACAGCACTATTTTAGCCAAGACCAAGCCACTAAAATGCAACATTATATTGGTCTTTCCGAAAATCATAGTGGTTATGTGCCAATCGGTGAGGAACAATTCAAAGCCAATGTCTATGATCTAAAAGAATCCTATGACATCAATTATGACTATCTCGGTGAGCAGCATCGTCGCCCTTTAATCGGACCAACACTATGGCCTGAAGATGCCCACTTTAAACACACCGTCTTAAATTATTATCAACATATCAAAGCCATCGGTAATCAGCTATTTAAAGCTTTTGCTTTGGCACTTGAGCTGAATGAAGACTTTTTTGAACCGCATTTAAAGCATGCGCCGAGCCAATTAAGACTGATTCATTATCCTTACAATCCTGAGGCACAAGATCAATCAGGCATTGGTGCACATACCGACTATGAATGTTTTACCCTGTTATTTCCAACGGCGGAAGGTTTACAGGTACTGAATAAACAAGGTGAATGGATCGATATTCCCTTAATTGAAAACACCATGGTAATGAATATTGGCGATATGATGGAGATCTTATCTAATGGTCGTTATCTGGCAACCAAACATCGTGTTCGACGGGTGCAGCAAGAACGTTACTCTTTTCCGCTGTTCTTCTCCTGTGATTATGACTATCTGATTCAGCCACTGATTCCCAATGAAGCACCGTTATACCCGCCTATGAAAGGCGGTGAGCATCTATTCAATCAGACCGCTCAAACTTTTATGTACCTCAAGCAACGCATTCAATCAGGCGAGCTGGTACTTGAAAATGCCCGTCCGCTGTACTCCTTTGGTTTAAATGAACAAGGAGCAGGTGAATGAATCTAATCAACTTACTCGCGCAACTTGAGCCAACGCCAATTGATGATCACTTGCCCTTACCCCGCTATTTACTGGGATGTTTTAGACGTAAAAGTATCAGCTTCTTTAATGGTATGACCGATGAAAAAACCATTGTGTACTGGTTTCAGTCCAAATCTTTCAGCATTGACCTCCGACTGATCGATGCCAATCAAACTGCAGTACATGAGCGACAAGGATGGATTGGCGATACCTTATGGGATTCAGAGCGTGAATTACTCTCTTGGCAGGTGCATCAAAACTATCAGAATCATATTCAATGGCCTGAACCCGCCAAGCTTTACCCGATCGGTAACAGTATTTTAGAGTTTTCACCTTCCCATGCCTATGTCGAAGATTGGCGGCAACAGGCTCAACAGGGTTTATTTTTAGGTTTACGCCTCTTTCAGATGCAACATGTGGCAACACAGCAGATGATAGCTATGGATGGTGGCTTGATAATCAGCGATCAGCACATGGCTTATGCACAATCACGTCTTCCACAACAACAAAAGCAACTGAAAAATGGCCCACTTGATCATTCTAAAAATGATCTAAAAACAATTGAAAGCTATGAAGTCTCAGTTGCTTTAAATGGTTCTTCTATTGGTTTTAGTACAATCAGTAGTCGTTTACAGCAATCAATTTCACTCGATGATTTTGAAATTGAGAACGCCAATACCCTGACCCAACTGAAACAGATTGAAGGTGAGCTGTATCGACTTTATTTTCACTTAGATATCTATCAACCTGATTTTGTATTTCATACTACAACCGCAACCACCACGGATACACAACAATGGCTGGCTGCTGAACAAAAGCATTTATTTAAAAATGCCACGCGAATTTACTAATCCTGTTTCTATCTGATTGACTCTAAAAAGAACTATCAATTCTTTAAAAAGATTGTCCTTAAAGTTTTAAAATCCAGAAATAAAAAAATCGTTCTCATAGAACGATTTTTTTATACTAGAAAGTATCTATTTCAACTCACCCACCAAAGCCGGATAAATCAAGCCGTCTACATCCACTGCAGTTTTATAAATGCCATTACTGACATTGAATTGATTGACGTGATAGGTCGAACCATAAATCGAATCAAAGCCTGTTCCCTTCTGGAACACTTTCTTATTCGCTGTGATATCCAGTAAATGTGTCCCCTCAATAAATTGCTCATATTGTTGAGGATCAACACCAACACGATTAGCCATGATTTTTACCGCATCAGCGTGGGTTGCAGGGTCTTGGATGTATTTCACCGTTTTATCCCACACTTGGATCAGCTTTTTCCAGTCCTCTTGATGCGCCGATAAATGAGTTGGATTCACCGCAAGCGTATCGTAAATCAAACCTGGCTTATCTTTGGAACTATAAATAATCTTGGAACCCGCCACTGCTTTTAACGCTTGATTGGCAACGGGTTGCCATACTGCAATCGCAGCAATATCCTGACTGCCAAACACTTGAGGAAGTTCATTGGTTACTGAATTGACCAGTTTAATATCTGAGAATGGAATCTTGGCATCGGTCAAAGCCGTCGATAATAACAGGTGATCGACCAAGCCCTTTTCTGTTGCTATGGATTTGCCTTTTAAATCCTGGATGCTGTTGATGCCATTCTTGGCAATAATCACATCATTACCCGCAGAATAATCGGTCACCATAATGATCATGCCCTTGCTTCCACCCGAGGCATTGACTAAATTATCTCCATTGGTAATAAACACCGCATCCAGTTGATTGGCGGCAAAAGCAGAAATTGAGGCTGAATAATCAAACCATTTAAAGTCAACATTCAACCCTGCATCTTTTAACCAACCTTTTTCAATCGCTACTTGCCAAGCCACCCAACCAGGCCAATCACTATAGCCAATCGTAATAGGCGTGGTTGTCGGTACCTCTTTGGCCTCGGTCGCTTTTTCTGCTGTTGGCACTTTTGCGGAATTATCACACGCGCTAAGGCTCAGTCCCAACAGCACTGAAACGGATAAAGTTGCTATTGCTTGCTTCATAATCACCCCATATCTTTTTGAAAATCTCACCCAGAGCACATCTAAATCACGTGTTGAGCGACACTACCGATGCCGCTGCGTCCTAATCGTTTTGCTGTAAGGGTGGCATCACGGCATCCATCAGTTCCAGATGCCCTTTAATCACCCCTTTTAAAGCAGTAAATTGCTGACTAATCTGTTTAAGATCATTACTACCCCCTTGTAACAGCATGACTTCCAATATTTTTTGTTGATCCAATTGAATATGTAATGAACTGATCACCTGTTCTAAAAATTTTTGTTGTAAGTCTAAGAGTTGCATACGCAACGGCATACAACTAGCGTCATACAACAAGGTCAATGTGCCCACCATGACTGCATTTTGCTGTGCCTGTTCAGCAATTAGATGCTTGTTAATCATATCGACAATTGCCTGAGAGCGACTTTCATAATGCTCTTCGACAATGGTTTGATCTAAAGCCTCAACCGTTTTTTCAGGGACGGTAATACTGATTCGAGTCAGTTTAGGACGTGCATTCATCATGATCAGACTATTGTTTAGAAACTTGGTTTTGCTTTACATACAGACCTGCTCGGACCGTAAGTAAATTGGCAAAACAGCGCGCTGCAACTTTGAAATACTGAATTAGGATTGATTGCGTTTTCATAACCACCTCAGCCTTAGTAATACCAAATTTATAATTCGTAATATTTAATGCAGTATCTATGCCAATTTTTTAGCCAAATAAAGTAGAAAACCCGTGTGAATTGCTGAATAAATGCACACAAAAAAAGCCCGATGTTTCATCATAGGGCCTTTTCTGCATCATGGATTTTGATTGCTATACAGCGGGTGCTAGCGTAAACAATGCCTGTCCTGTTTTTACCGTTTGCGCTTTATCAATCAAGATACTATCGACTTTCATTTTTGCAGGCGCAAGGATTGGAATTTCAATTTTCATTGCTTCAATCACCGCCAAGGTTTCACCTTCTTCGATAATATCGCCTACGGTACATTCAATTTTCCAGACCGAACCCGGCATATGTGACTCCACGATCATGCCACCGCTCGGAACAATTATTTCTGAATCATCCAATACTGCATCCAAACTTTCGGAAACATATTCAGCCAAGCCTGCTTCATGCCAGCGACGGCGTTCCGCTTCAAAATTACTTTGTTGAACCTGTTTAAAAGCCTGAATACTGCTTTCATTGTCTTTTAGAAAAGCATTGTAGTCTTTGAGATTCAGCACCCCTTCTTCGATCCGCAGTTGCAAACGCCCTGCTTTAAAGTCTTCCCGCATTTCCAACAGCTCAGATTCGGACACTTCATAGAAACGGATTTGGTCAAAGAATCTGAGCAACCACGGTTTGTGCGCTTCAAAATTCGGATTTTGACGATAACGACTCCACACTTGTGTGGTACGTCCTACAAACTGATAGCCACCCGGCCCTTCCATGCCATAAACACACATATAAGCCCCGCCAATTCCGACCGCATTTTCTGGTGTCCATGTTCGAGCAGGATTATATTTGGTGGTGACTAGGCGATGTCTCGGGTCTAGCGGTGTGGCAACAGGTGCACCCAGATAGACATCTCCCAAGCCCATTACCAAATACGCGGTGTCATAGACTACGTCTTTGACTGCTTGCTTAGATGCAAGACCATTAATACGGCGAATGAACTCGATATTATCTGGACACCACGGTGCATCTGGACGAACCAATTGGGTATATTTTTCGGTGGCAAGTTGGGTTTGTGAATCTTCCCAAGCCAGTGGTAAATACACAGTTCTAGACGGTACCTGCATATTTTCAATATCGGGTAATTCACTTTCAGCCACCTGTAACAAGCGAAGTAAATCCAGTTGCTCTAGAACCATTGAATCATAATGAATCTGCAATGAACGAATGCCTGGGGTCAAATCAATGATGCCCTGAATATTTTGTTGTTGTACCCATTGCATTAAGGCATGAATACGAAAACGTAAATTGAGATCTAAGACCAGTTCACCATATTCAACCAACAAATATTGGTTACCTGCGGGGCGATAGCTCACTTTGGGTTTGTCGGCACCCTGATCCAAAGTCGCCAACACGGCATTTTTTAAAGTGATAGGCTCTGCTTTGAATATAGGTTCAAAATTAATCTGTGATGCCGTTTCATTCTGTAAGGCCGATTGATAACGCTGTTCTAACTGTTGCGCCTGTACATAACTGACAGGGATAAATCTCACTTTATCACCTGCTTTGAGTTGACCTAATTTCCATAACTCTGAGTTGATCACCACCGCAGGGCAAACGAAGCCGCCTAAACTCGGGCCATCAGGCCCCAAGATAATTGGCATATCCCCAGTGAAATCAATGGCACCAATCGCATAGGCATTGTCATGAATATTCGATGGGTGTAAACCCGCTTCGCCGCCATCAATCCGTGCCCATTCAGGTTTCGGGCCAATCAAGCGAATACCGGTACGACTCGAGTTAAAGTGAATCTCCCAGTCTTGATCAAAAAACATGGCAACATCATTCGGCGTAAAGAAATCAGGTGCGCCATGCGGACCATACATGACCGCGATTTCCCATTCGGTTTTAAAACTTGGGATTTGCTCAGGTTTTAATGCAACTGTTTGCTCGTTTTTCGCCCCCGTGATTGGCAACATATCACCCATCAGTAAGTTACGCCCTGCATGACCACCAAATTGCCCTAAGGTAAACGTGGCTAAACTGCCCAAATACGCAGGCAGATTAAATCCATGTTTAATCCCAATATAACTACGGCAACCCGTACTGATACGACCGCATTTTAACACCTGACCTTTACGCACATTAATGGTTGACCACATCGCGACTGGCTGACCATCCAGACTGACCTCCATCTCACCACCTGTGATGGCAATCTGACTATCACAATGAAACTTTAAAGTCGGTCCAAGCAAGGTACATTCTAGTCCCGAACTGTTAAATGCATTGCCCAACAATTGATTGGCAACATTCAAGCTCAATGCATCCATCGCACCTGAAGGCGGAACACCCACATCCCAATACCCTAAGCGACCTGTTACATCCTGCACTGCAGTTTGAATCCCCGCCTGTAACACTTCTATTTTTTGGGTTTTCCATTCAAACTGATTCAAGAAACGGGTGGTTTGTGTGCCTTGCCCAAATACCTCACCCGCAATAATTTCCTGTAAGTATTCGAGATTGGTTTCAATCCCTGCAATCTCTGTATTACTTAGGCTATTTTGCATAGCAACGATGGCCTGCTCTCGATCCGTTGCCGTCACAATAATTTTTGCAATCATCGGGTCATAGAATGAGGAAACATTTGAGCCAGTTTCGACCCAAGTTTCCACCCGTGATTGAGGGTCAAATTTGACACTGGTCAATAAGCCCGCGCTGGGTTGAAAGTTCTTAATCGGATCTTCAGCATATAAACGCACTTGAATCGAATGACCTTTGGGTGGCGCAATCTGTTGCGGTGCTTGCCAGTCTCCACTGGCCAAGCTCACCATCCATTCCACCAGATCAACGTCATACACCTGTTCCGTCACCCCATGTTCCACTTGCAAGCGTGTATTCACTTCCAGAAAGTAAAACTGTTGGGTATCGGTATCCATCACAAATTCAACCGTACCCGCGGAACGATACTGCACCGACTGCATCAATTGAATAGCAACCTGTTGAATATACGTGCGTTGCGTATCATTCAAATGTGGTGCGGGTGTTTCCTCAATCACTTTTTGATTACGGCGTTGTACCGAACAATCGCGCTCACCAAGTGCAATGACATGACCTTGACCATCGCCAAAAATTTGCACCTCAATGTGACGGGCATTTTCGACAAACTTTTCCAGATACAGTCCTGCATCTTTAAAGTTCGCTTGCGCCAGATAGGAAACGGTTTGATAGGCTTCTTTTAATTCCTGTTCATTCCAGACCAGACGCATACCAATACCACCACCGCCTGCGGTGCTTTTCAGCATCACGGGATAGCCAATCTGATCGGCCTGAAGCAATGCATCATCCAAGTCGATAAGCAACTGACTGCCCGGTAGCAAGGGTACATGGTTCTGAATCGCCAATGCTCGTGCGGTATGTTTTAGACCAAAATCACGCATTTGCTGTGAGGTCGGACCAATAAAGGCTATACCGTGTTGCTCGCACAGATCACAAAATGCGGCATTTTCCGATAAAAAACCATAACCCGGATGAATCGCTTCCGCCCCAGTGTGCTGTGCTGCGGCAAGGATTTTTTCAATATTTAAATAGCTTTGTTGTGCAGCTGAATCGCCGATAAAAATCGCTTCATCGGCTAAACTGACATGCAAGGAGTCCCGATCCGCTTCGGAATAGACCGCAACCGATTGAATCCCAAGTTTTTTTAAGCTACGAATGACACGACAGGCAATCGCCCCACGATTGGCAATCAGTACTTTTTTAAACATTATGCCACCTCACGCGTCACGTATAACAAGTTGAATTTTGGTCGGGTTATAGGCATTGCAAGGATTATTCAATTGCGGACAATTTGAAATCAGAACGATCAAATCCATTTCCGCTTTGATCTCGACATATTTACCCGCTGCCGAAACGCCATCTTCAAACTTTAAATGGCCGTCTGCAGTCACGGGTACATTCATAAAAAAGTTAATATTGGGCCCAATATGACGGACATTGAGCTGATGCTTTTTGGCAATTGGATGTTGTGCCAAGGCGTACATAAAATTATTACGGCAACTATGCATCGGATATTTATCGTGTGCATAACGGACGGTATTGCTTTCGCATGAACATGCGCCACCTAAGGTGTCATGTCTGCCACAATTGTCATCGACAATCCGAGCAATTGGACGGGCAAAATTACTAAATAAGGTTGTGCCTTTTTCCAGATAAAGCTGCTGATTTTGCGCCAAGGTATCGGTTGCGCTATAACGTTCTTCGGCATTATTGGCACTGATAAATAAGGTATCAACGGCTTGGTTTCCTTCCAGATCAATAATGCGGAAATACTGACCTTGCTTCACCTCACCCATCCATGCTTCACCTGCAAGACAAATCTGGTCTAAAACAATCTGTTCAATCTTTGCTGATGCTGTCATTTTCTCGTCCCCCATCTTAATTCGACAATGCGTAATAGCGTGTGTTATTGGCAAAACCACGCTGATTTTGCGCGCATGAATCCCGACAAACATCTTGTTCAGTTAAGGCATTGGCTTTGAATAGACGAAGTTGGATATCGGCGGGTTGATACTGTGTAGATAAATCGAGTGGATGTGGTGCCGCAGAAAGAAAAACCAGACAATCCATTTCAAAGCGCAGTTCAATCTTTTGCTGTTGATTGTCGTCTGTGACATAACTTAACCGACCATGATCATCGGGCTGGACTTTTGAAAATAAATTTACCGTCGCACTCAAATCCACTTGACCTAGACCAAACTTGTTCAATTCCACCAATAAACTATCTAGACCATTTTGATGCATATCATTACGCGCATCCTGAAAGTTTTTTTTGCCAAAATTTTGTGCAATATGCTGTGCGGTACTTGGACCGCAAAACACATCATTCCAGCCATGCTCATCTTGAACAATGGAGGCCATCACACGGCCAAGATCAGAGTACAAAACATGCCCTGTCGAGAGAAAAGCCGTATGCTGTGCTTTTAGACTATCGGGCATATTAAAACGCTCAAGTTTGTCATCAGCATTGACACAGAACAAAGACACATTGGCCTGCTGCCCCAGCGCTTCAAGCTGTAAAACTGCCCCTCGTTGAATGCGACCCGACCAATGATGCCCACCAGGCAATGTTTCTTGCCACAGTATTTTATTGTCGTGATAGAACGATTGATTCATAACAAACCTCTTGCGGATGCTTAACCTCGTTATGGCAATATGCCTGACCTCCCGGGCTTTTATCCCTCCGTGTAGTTCTATCGAACCGTTCTCTCTCGGACCAGTCATGCCTCCATACAGAGACATCGGAACCCTAGACAACTTTATCTATGTTGTTATGAAGCAAAAGACATGCCAGATTGGTAATACGATTTTTCATATTCGTAATACCAAAAGGATCATTTTTAGCTTGTTCAGAGTGCATTTTTTAAAATATAAGCACCAACTTGATGCTATTGAATAGAAATGATTGATCTTTTTTAGTTTTCTTTACCCATAAAAAAAGCGCCTTACGGCGCTTTTTTTAACTATACAAATTAGTTTGCATAGACTGGGAATTTTGCACAAACAGCTTCAACTTTTGCTTTTACGTCAGCAATCACTTTTTCATCACCTTTGCTGTCGATCACGTCAGCGATCCAACCTGCAAGTTCACGTACTTCAGCTTCACCGAAACCACGAGTCGTCACTGCTGGCGTACCAATACGGATACCAGAAGTCACAAACGGAGAACGTGGATCATTTGGAACCGCATTTTTGTTTACAGTGATGTGCGCTGAACCTAACCAAGCATCAACTTCTTTACCCGTTACGTCTTGTTTGATCAAAGACAATAAGAATAAATGGTTTTCTGTACCACCAGAAACAACATCATAACCACGTGCAATCAATACTTCAGCCATTGCTTGTGCGTTTTTCACAACTTGTTGTTGGTAAGTTTTAAACTCATCAGACATTGCTTCTTTGAAGCAGATTGCTTTAGCGGCAATTGCATGCATCAAAGGACCACCTTGGTTGCCTGGGAATACAGCTGATTGAAGTTTCTTTTCGATTTCTTCATTTGCTTTCGCAAGAATTAAACCAGAACGTGGACCACGAAGTGTTTTATGCGTCGTAGTTGTAGTTACGTCTGCAATTTGCACTGGGTTAGGATATACACCCGCAGCAACTAAACCAGCAACATGCGCCATATCAACAAAAAGGTATGCACCTACTTTGTCTGCGATGTCACGGAAACGCTGCCAATCAACGATTTGACTGTATGCAGAGAAACCAGCAACGATCATGCGTGGCTTGTGTTCCAATGCTAAACGTTCTACTTCTTCATAATCAATTTCGCCAGTTTCAGTATTTAAACCATACTGAACAGCGTTATATGTTTTACCAGAAAAGCTGACTTTAGCACCGTGAGTCAAGTGACCACCGTGAGCCAAGCTCATACCAAGAACGGTATCACCTGGGTTAAGAAGCGCTAGGTAAACCGCAGAGTTTGCTTGTGAACCCGCATGTGGTTGAACGTTTGCATAGTCTGCACCAAACAACTCTTTTGCACGATCAATTGCAAGTTGTTCAATCACGTCCACATATTCACAACCGCCATAGTAGCGTTTGCCAGGATAGCCTTCTGCATATTTATTCGTAAGTTTTGATCCTTGTGCTTCCATTACAGCTGGTGAGCAATAGTTTTCAGATGCGATTAACTCGATATGTGCTTCTTGGCGTACGCCTTCAGAAGCAATCGCTTGAGCTAATTCTGGATCAAATTCAGCAATAGAGATATTGGCAAACATTAGCGGAGGGTCCTATGAATTAGGGCTTTTAAGCCGTGCTAAAGATTGGTGCATATTGTAGCACGAAGTTTATGGTTTCACAGATTGATATTTATTTAATTATTCGTGAAATTTACTCATCTTACTTGTTATGCTAACAACTCAAATAAAAAAGGATATCTAAATGGGATTAATAGATAAATTTTGGCCGAATAAGAATCATATAACCCTGAAAGAATCTACCAATCAATTACTAGAAGTTCCAGAAAATTGGGATTTTTATATGTGTGATATAGATGGGCAACCTGCAAGTTATTTTCTTAATCTCGCTTTAACGAGAATTGCACCGATATCAGATAGATCAACCTTACTCTGGGTTGAGATACAGATGAACCATTCAAGAGAAGATGGCCTATCTTCCAGTGAGGAATTTGATCATCTGATCGAATTAGAGGATCAAATCATCCCAGCGCTTACCACCAGACTCCCAGCTCTCTATGTCGGCCGTTTGACTCATAATCACTTGAGATATTTTTACTTTTATTGCAAAGATGGAATAAATGTACACCCTATTATTCATAAAATCATGCAATCTTATCCACGCTATAGTTGTCATTTTGGCCAAAAAGCTGACTCTGATTGGTCAACCTATTTCGATTATATGTATCCAACTGAAGAAATCATGCAATCCATTTCGAATAGATCTGTCATTGAAGAACTTTTAAATCATGGAGATAATCTTGAAGTTGAACGTCCTATAGATCACTGGATTTACTTCCAAAATGACACAGACCGAACTGTTTTTGCAAAAGCAATTCTATCTTTAGGCTTTGAAATTATTCAGCAAGGTCAAGTTGAAGGAAGTGAAAACTTTCATTATCAACTACAAATTTCCAGAAAAGACTCTGTGAACCAACAATCTATTGATGCATGTACTACACAGCTAAATAAATTGGCTCAACAATTTAATGCTAAATATGATGGTTGGGAAACACAGATCATTAGAAATTAAATAAACAACCCAACTTACATTGTAAAAAATAAATCGGGCTTATCTCGTCTCTTAATTATTGGCAGACATTTTCGTTTTTACATCATTCACAATATTCACAATATTCGCCTCATAGGCAGTACTATGATCCCACTCTGCATTGGTAATATATTGGATTTTTGATCCTTTGTTTTGAGCAGTTGCGACCAACACATCCGTTACAGCTTTAGGAACAGTTGTATCTTTGTCGCCCTGATAAATAGTGACAGGTTGATTCAACTTCACTTGAGCAGGCTGGGAATCTGTATCCAAGAATGTTTTTATCACAGGAATACCCATAAAGTTAGTTTGAGTTCGTGGGTAACCATCTAGACTATTATTATGGCTTGCAGCATAAATCCCCATACTTTGGACAAAAGCTTGCCCTAAACTTTTGTCGCCACTAGCGCATAAGCTTTCAGCTTTACTTGCCACATCATCAGTAGGAACTTTAAATACATCTCGATAAGTTAAAGCAGGCTCACTATTTCTAAGCCCGGCTGTGATCAATGCAGTATATGTATCTAACTGTGCGTACATCGCAATTTTTTGTGCTAAAGGTGCATTCTCAACTGACGCATTACCATTGACTAAAATCGCAGCTAAATTAGAGGCAGGTGCAACAGCAATTGTCCCTTTATAGTCAAGCTTAGCACGACTTTGATATTGTGCTGCACCTAATGCGGCTTGCCCACCTTGAGAGTGCCCAACGGTCATCCATTGACGTGAAAGCAGTTTACCTTGCCCTGCTAAATAATAGCGTGCAGCAACCACCGCATCGGTAATTGAATATGCCTCACTTTTAACATTCAAGAAAGGATGAAGTTCGCGACCACTTGGCTCTCCTAAACCCTCATAGTCAGGTGCAACCACCACATAACCTGCTGCCAAAAATTGGCTAATCATATCTTTAATAGCAGGATTAGTCGCATTACGACTAGGTGCACATTGATCTGCAACTCCAGTTGTACCATGCGCCCAAGCAACAATTTTCCAGCCGCCTGCTGGCGTTGGTCCACCAGGGACAAACAATAAACTGGTTGCCATGGTTTCTTTACCATTTTGTCCTAACATTTTATACGTCATGACCGAACTTTCAGCAGCCACAGCGCTAAAATCTGTTTTGGTATAAGCGACAGGAATACCAACCACAGGATTTTTAATATTATTTTCTGGAATTTCTGGCTTCGGTACAAACGAAATATTGTCGTTATCGTCATTACATGCGGTAAGCAACACACTTGAGCTGAGGAGTGCAACCGTTAATAATTTCATATTCATGTCATGTATCCCTAATTTTTATCGTTGTCATTTTAATACTTAGCATTTATTTTACTAAGGCAATTACTTCCATAAGGATGCGCTTAATATCAAATTGTTCAAGTATTTTTTTATTTCGCCGCTTATTTATCCAAATTGAATCAAAATCTTTTCTAATTTTTTTAAAAAACCAAACGGTAACGCTCTCATTCAACACAGCTCACAATGATTTTCTTGTAAGATATCAAAATTCTCAACTCAAGCTAGGACATTTTTATGCAAGCAATCATCTTAGATACTGAAACCCATACGCTAAATGGTTTGCCAATTGAAATTGCCTATGCTCCGATTGAAATTGAAAATGGAAAACTTAGCCTCGATAAAAAACAAATTTTTGATCAGCTTTATCAGGTTGGCCAGCCTATTTCCTTCGCGGCAATGGCAGTACATCATATTTTAGAATCCGATCTCGTAGACCAACCTTTTTATAATGAGTTTCAGTTTCCTGCTCAGACCACTTACATCATTGGACATAATGTTGACTATGATATTGCAGCAATTGCACGCTGTGGCATTGATACATCCAAACTAAAACCAATTTGTACCTTGGCCTTAGCTCGTCGCGTATGGGAAGATTCCGAAGCGCACAACATTTCCGCCCTGATTTACCTGATCTCAAAAGGTAGTGATAAAGCACGGGAAATGTTAAAAGGTGCACATCGAGCCGATGCAGACATTATCTTAACCGCCAACATTCTGATGCATATTATTCATCAGTTGAACATTCAAAATATTGAACAACTTTATCTTGCATCTGAAGATGCCCGTATTCCTAAAAGCATTACATTTGGCAAACATAAAGGTACTGCCATTCAAGACCTGCCTGCTGACTATATTCAGTGGCTCATGCGTCAGGATGATCTTGACCCGTATTTACGCAAAGCATTAGAAACTAAATGAGTGAAATAAGGGATAAGGTTCTCAATTTTTAGCTTATTTGCCACTTACTTTAAACAAGACAATGATATTTAATAAATTGTTAACATTATTGTCATTTTTTAACCTTATCTTAATCTCCGTCTAGATCTTGATTGGGGGAGATTAGGAGATGTCACATTTTTTTAAAACAGAGCTTGGGCAAACTGCCCTACAAGAACGCAGTATTGCATTGACTGCACGTCAACGCCGTCTTCTACTTTTAATTGATCATGAAGACTTCAAAGAACTGGATCAAGACTATAAAGAAAGGATTGCACCGACTGAACTTGTTCAACAACTGATTGATATGGGACTGTTAGCAGAACAAGCATCACCTATTGTTCAAAAAGAAAATGTAGTGCCCGAATTAAAAGCTCATGATCTCAAAACGCCATCAGGCCCCTATACAGCACAAGAAACGATCGCAATCGTACCACAAGCGATTGAGGCTGAATTAAAACATGAATTAGAACCTGAAATTCTTGAGTTAGAAAAATTACCTTTTGTTGAAATCCAGCAAGTCATGATTCAAACACTCACGACCTATTGCGGTCTAATGGCGCGTCCGTTAATCCAGAAAATTCAGTCGATTAATTCTTTACAACAACTGAAGGCCTGCCAAATGCAATGGATTACGTCCTTGCAAGAATCACGAATTCCACCTGCTCAACTGAATCAAACGTTGAAATTAATTAATTATTCAGTGCAGCATTTATAGAGAAGTGAAAAGAAAGAATTTG
The DNA here is from genome assembly GCF_013072695.1 of Acinetobacter sp. Ac_5812. Taxonomy (GTDB): domain Bacteria; phylum Pseudomonadota; class Gammaproteobacteria; order Pseudomonadales; family Moraxellaceae; genus Acinetobacter. The sequence continues at coordinate 149,251 of NZ_LXUK01000022.1, read as the reverse complement.
AGCCAATCGCAATACTCTAAAAGCTCATTTAGAGAGACTATGATTATTATGTTATGTAAGAAATTAATAATTTTGGTGCGCTCAGCGGGACTCGAACCCACGCCACAGGCTTCGGAGACCTGTACTCTATCCAGTTGAGCTATGAGCGCATGCGAGCCACATCATAGGCAAAAAAAGCATATTGGTAAATACATAGCCTTAAACAAAAATGTTTATTGTCTATTAAAACAACGATTTTGGTCTTATAGAATTATCTAATTACTTTTAAACAGTTTAATTTAACAAAAACCTATCTCCTTACGCTTGAATCAAGCCCAACAGACAACGTTCTGTTTTTAACACGCCATAAACCTATTTTTCTACTTGGTTTATTTTTTCATATCGCTCAAAATACCCGTTCTATTTAACAACGTGAGACGTTTATGACTGATGCTTTGGTGTTGAGTGGTTTGTCCAAAACTTATCGTAATGGTTTTCAGGCGTTAAAAGGGATCGACCTTACCGTACCTGAAGGTGAATTCTATGCATTATTAGGACCTAATGGTGCAGGAAAATCGACAACGATTGGTATCATCAGCTCTTTAACCAAAAAAACATCTGGTTCTGTTGAGATTTTTGGGCACAACTTAGATACCCATCCCTCACATGCAAAACAATGTCTTGGTGTTGTTCCTCAAGAATTTAACTTTGGGCAATTCGAAAAAACTTTCGATATTTTAGTGACCCAAGCCGGTTATTACGGCATTCCCAAAAAACTGGCCGAACAACGTGCCGAACACTATTTAGAAAAGCTCGGCTTATGGGAAAAACGCAATATTCAATCGCGTATGCTCTCTGGTGGTATGAAACGCCGTTTGATGATTGCACGCGCAATGATGCATGAACCTAAACTGCTGATTCTCGATGAACCGACAGCTGGCGTTGATATTGAGTTACGTCGTTCGATGTGGGACTTCCTCACCGAAATGAATGAAAATGGCACATCCATCATTCTCACAACACACTATTTAGAAGAAGCAGAAATGCTGTGCCGTCGCATCGCAATCATTGACCGTGGTGTGATTAAAGAAGATACCTCGATGAAAGGTTTCCTCAATCAGCTGAATGAAGAATCTTTCATTTTTGATTTAGCTGAGCCAATTGAAGCCTTTGACCTGAATATTATTGGTTTTAAATTCAATTTAATTGACCCCGTCACCTTAGAAGTCACCATGGATAAGGCACATAGCATGAATGACCTGTTCTTGTTATTACAGTCACAGAATATCCAAGTCAGCAGTATGCGTAATAAATCGAATCGCTTAGAAGAATTGTTCGTAAAAATGGTCGAGAAAAATCTTGCAGGAGCGGACGAATGAACTTTAATCAATTAAAAACTGCGCTTTGGACCTTAGTTGTTAAAGAAATTCGTCGCTTTATGCGAATTTGGCCACAAACCCTGCTTCCACCCGCCATCACCATGAGTTTGTACTTTGTGATTTTTGGCAACTTGGTGGGTTCCCGTATCGGTGAAATGGGTGGCTTTAGCTACATGCAGTTTATTGTGCCTGGTTTAATTATGATGGCCGTGATCACCAACAGCTATGCTAACGTTTCCTCAAGCTTCTTTAGTGCCAAATTCCAGAAAAGTATCGAAGAACTGATCATGAGCCCCGTACCTTTGCATTTAATCTTATGGGGTTATGTGATTGGTGGCGTCAGCCGTGGTGTATTGGTCGGTTTGATCGTCACGATAATGAGCCTATTCTTTACTCACTTAGAAATTTATAATGTGTTTGTGACTATATATACAGTCATTATTACTTCATTATTATTTTCATTGGGCGGTTTCATCAATGCGGTCTATGCCAAGTCGTTTGATGATATTTCAATTATCCCGACTTTCGTATTAACACCGCTCACCTATTTAGGTGGGGTGTTCTATGCCATTAGTGCACTCAGCCCATTTTGGCAAAACGTCTCTTTAGTTAATCCGATTGTATATATGGTCAATGCCTTCCGTTACGGTATTTTAGGGCATAGCGATGTTAATGTGACCTTCTCTTTAGGTATCGTGACACTTTGCTGTGTTGTCCTCTATGCAATTGCCTATCATTTATTAGCTCGTGGTTCAGGAATGCGTGAATGAGTGTTGAACATTCTTTATTGGGAAAAGACACCCAATACCCTACTCAATATCAGCCAGATGTTTTATTTCCAATTGCGCGTGCTGAGTCTCGTCAACAATATGCGCATATTGAAGGCATTACTCAGGGTAAAGACTGGTGGCATGTATTTGAAATTTCATGGCTGAATAATCTTGGTTTACCGCAAGTGGCGATTGGTCGCTTAACCTTACCTGCCAGTTCACCCAATTTAATTGAATCAAAGTCATTAAAACTTTATTTCAATAGCATGAACTTCACTCAATTTGAATCTCAGCAAGCCTTTGTTGAAACCGTTGAGCGTGATTTATCCAATGCTGCGGGTGCAAAAGTTGAATTACAACTGTTCCAAGTTGATGATTTAGAGATATCTAAACCTAAAGGGATTTGTATCGATGATCTCATTCCTGAGCGTTTATCCGAACATCCTGATTCGACTTTATTGCAGCGAGATACATCTGTAGAGGATGAAGTTGAAATCGAGTTGTATTCACATTTATTAAGAAGCAATTGCCCTGTAACTGGTCAGCCCGATTGGGGCACGGTTTTTATTCGTTTACAAGGTAAAAAACCTTGTTATCGCAGCGTTTTAGCTTATATTATCTCGTACCGTCAGCATAATGGTTTCCATGAACAATGTGTTGAGCAAATATTTGCGGATATTTGGCAACTTCTAAAACCAGAAAAACTGATGGTCTATGCAACTTATACTCGCCGCGGGGGCTTGGATATTAACCCATGCCGAGTATCAGATTTGTCATGGATGCCCGAGCCAATTCGCTTGGCACGACAATAAAACGAATAAATTTGATATAGAGGACGTTCTTCAATGACCAGTTATTTCGGGATTCTTCCGTCAGCAAGTTTGAGTCAGGACATTCAACTTGCACAAGCCAACCGTGATAGTAAAGAGCCACAATACCCTTTACGTGACAAAATTTCTCTACAGCTAACTGATGAGTTAATTGACACTATGTTGGTTCACTTGGTTCAACAATTTCCACCAAGTGACAAACGTGATACGACTGAAGGTCTTGCAATTAAAATTCGCGGCATTGTTGAAACCTTGATGAAGCAGCTATTAGGTAAAGCTTCAAATGAACAAGTGCTTGAATCACTCGCATTCATGGAAAAGAGCTTATTCATTGATAATGAAGGCAAGCAACGTATCGGGACTGTATTACCAGATAGCCTTGTCGCAGAGATGAAAAAGAGCTTTGCAGAGGTCGCTGCTGGAAACGGTAAAGAGCAACGTGATGCTTTAACAAAGCAGTTTAAAGCTTTTGCGGATGCCTTAATTCATCACTTTATGACTGAATTCAACAAAACCCTTGGTCTAGGTATGGTGAAACGTGGCGTTGCCAGCGTTGCGACCAGTGGGGTTGAAACTGCTGTTCATATCGTGATTAAGAAACTGATTCCGAGCTTAAGCCAAGTGGAACTTGAAGTCTTTACTAAGCACTTCGACCAACTTTTGGTACAAAAATAAGTCTAGAATGCTGAGAAAGCGACGATTACCAAATCGTCGCTTTTTTTATGCCAAATTAATCTCTTATAAATGTCACAATTTCTAAATTTGCATTGTCTAAATCAGCGTTTATGTTAGCATTCGCGAAGCGTTGATTTACCTGATTTAGAATCGCATGTCTCCAAGCCCGCAATACAAATTTTTACGTCAAGCACCTCGTGATGGCTTGAGTACTGCCAATCAGCCTTCTCGTTGGCAACAACTGCATATCGACCCATGGCTTTGTCTATTTCTGATTCTAAATGCCATACTGGGGCTCACTGTCTTATATAGTGCATCAGCCCAAGATGTTGGATTGGTCAGCAAACAAGCCATGAGCTTTGGTATTGGCTTTGTGGTCATGTTTAGCTTGGCTCAAATTCCACCAAAAGTATATCAAGCATTTTCCCCTTACTTTTATGTATTTGGGGTATTGTCGCTGCTTGCAGTGGTGATTTTTGGTGAAGTCCGCATGGGCGCACAGCGTTGGATCGACATTCCTGGCTTTGGTAGCGTACAACCCAGTGAATTTATGAAAATTGGTATGCCAATGATGGTAGCGTGGTTCTTGTCACGTAAAGCTCTGCCTCCAAGCTTCTCACAAGTCATTCTGTCTTTATTGCTGATTGTGGTGCCTTTTCTACTCATTGCTGAACAACCTGACTTAGGCACCTCCTTATTGGTACTTGCCAGTGGTATTTTTGTGCTTTTCCTGAGTGGCTTGTCATGGAAATTGATTGCAGGCGCAGCGGGTGTAGCAGGTGTGATTATTCCGATCGCATGGGAATTTTTACTACACGACTATCAGCGTCAACGTGTTTTGACTTTATTTAACCCAGAAGCGGATGCACTCGGAACAGGTTGGAACATTATTCAATCAAAAACTGCAATTGGTTCTGGTGGCTTTTCAGGTAAAGGTTTCCTAGAGGGAACTCAATCCCACTTGCACTTCTTACCTGAAGGGCACACTGATTTTATTATTGCAGCCTATTCAGAAGAGTTTGGTTTGATTGGTGTCACCCTGCTGATTCTTCTCTATTGTGCAATTATTTTTAGAACATTCCAGATTGGCTTACAAAGCTTCCATAACTATGGTCGTTTGGTTGCGGGTGCATTTGGTTTGTCATTTTTTGTTTATGTATTTGTAAATGCAGGCATGGTCAGTGGTATTTTACCTGTAGTAGGTGTGCCTTTGCCGTTCATGAGTTATGGCGGAACTGCAATTATTACCCTTATGTCAACTTTTGGACTGGTTATGTCTATTCATACACATCGATAATGAGGAATTTTATAAACTTATGTTTCTTCCTACTTTGAATAAAACTTTTAAATTTTTAACTTTAAGTGCTGGTTTATTCTTGAGCAGTAATTGGGCACAAGCAAATGAATTTTACAATCACCCCAATTACTTTGCTTTCAAACAAAAGGCAATGACAACCTACGGCTTAAGCAGCGAACAAATCGATGCTGCCATGAGTGGTGCGCGTAATTTACCAAATATTTTGAACATCATGACTCGCCCTGGTGAAAGTAAACCTTGGTATCAATATCGTTCAATGTTTTTAGTTGAAGGTACCATTCAACGTGGTGCACGTTTTAAAAGCCAATATGAAGACGTACTGAATCGTGCTGAACAGCAGTATGGTGTGCCTAAATCGGTGATTCTCGGTATTTTAGGTGTAGAAACAGGCTATGGTGCCAATAAAGGCTCTTTCATCACCAGAGACGCCTTAGCAACGCTTGCCTTTGGTTACCCACGTCGTGCTGACTACTTTAGTGATGAATTGGCTGCATTAATTTCATGGACATATAAAGAAGGCTATCCAACCAACAGTATTGTAGGTTCTTATGCAGGTGCAATTGGTTACCCGCAATTCATGCCAAGCAATATTCAAAAACTAGGTGTGGATTACGATGGTAATGGACATATCGATTTAAGAAACTCTGCTGCTGATGCAATTGGTTCAATTGCCAACTATTTAGCTCAACACGGTTGGCAGCGAGATCGTCCAATTGGCTTCCCTGCTCGCTACTTAGGTAACAATCCAGATAGCGTGATTGCTAAAGATTTGACCCAGCCAGTTCCTTATGGTGAATTGAAAAAATTGGGAGTCGCACCAATTGACCCTTTGGTAAAAATTGATGATCTTGATTTAGTCAATGTTATTCAATTACAAGACCAATTTGGTCCAATTTACTATATTACTTATCCAAATTTCCAAGTCATTACGACCTACAATAAGAGTCGCATGTATGCAACTGCTGTATGGTTATTAGGCACCGAAGTAGCTAGCCGATAGGTTAGCTTTTTTACAAGATTATGAAAAGTCAATAAATTTTTTATCAAAAAAGCACACTTAATCAGCAAAATTCATAAATTGTTACAATATTGATTATTTTTTAATCTAAAACTGTAAGTTTTTGCCCTTTTTGTAACTATTTATCGTTAAGGACTAGACACACTTCGTAAGTGATGAATATTATCGCCGCAAGATAAAGTAATTGCAAAAGTGAATAATTAGACATGTGCACTATATTTCAAGGTGTTTTTATTGAAATAGAAAAGCATGTTCTCTAGGAGTTTATACAATGCAGTTTTCGCTAAAATATATTATAGCGCTGACGGCAGGCTTAAGTTTAAGCCCGTTACATGCTGAAATGGTACAGTCTTCATCATTAACCAATGATGTGGAAGGTTCTAACTTGGCTGCCCGCGTACTGAGCAAAGATTCTCAAAATTTTAATTCTCGTTTTTCAAACGTTAATAGTCTTTCAATCACTGAGAGTTCAGGTGACAAAGTACGTCGCCAAACGATCGCTGCTAAGATCGATATCCCAGCAGAAGAGCCTTCAGTGATTGAAAAACTGAATACTGTTGCTTCGAACACCGTTCGTAAATTCAGCCAAAATGGCGTTGCATCATGGTATGGTCGTCAATTCCATGGTCGCAAAACAGCAAGCGGTGAAACATTCGATATGAATGCTATGACTGCTGCTCACCGTAGCCTTCCTTTGAACTGTTATATTCGTGTAACAAACAAAGACAATGGCAAAAGTGTTGTTGTAAAAGTTAACGATCGTGGTCCATTCCATGGTAACCGTGTATTAGACTTATCTTATGGTGCTGCAAAGCAACTTGGTATGTCTAGTTCAGGTACGGGCAATGTAAGCATTGAACGTGTTGATGGTCCTAATTCTTAATCATTAAGACCATCACTAAAAAGCCGCTTATTGCGGCTTTTTTATTTTTATCTATTACATTTGTTAATGCTTTACGCCCTATCCTATTCTTCGGTATATTGAATCAAGAAAAATGAATATCGCAAGGAGAGCAATGTGAAGTCGATCGATGAATGGTTTGATGAATATAGTGACAGTCACCAAAACCAAACCAACAAAAAAATCCACTGGGTCTGTGTTCCTGCAATTTTATTTTCGATCATTGGTATTCTGGCGCACTTTAGCACCTTACTCACTGCGCTATTGCTAGTTTTAACTTTGGTGTTTTATGCACGTTTGGACATCGTACTTGCAATTGCAATGGCTGCTTTATTAGCCGTCATGGCGTGGCTAATTGTGATCTTACCTGTAGGTGTTGGATTCTATATCGGTGTTTTTGTGATCGCGTGGATCGGACAATTTTATGGGCATAAAGTTGAAGGCAAGAAACCTTCATTCTTTAAAGATTTACAATTCCTCCTGATTGGCCCTGTATGGTGCATGGACGCTTATTTAGCTAAAGTCCTACCTAAATGGAAAATTCGTCAAAAATCAGCGCTTACAAGCTAATTTAGCGCACATCTTGCAAGCAACCAGCCAAGGGAAACTGTTATTGATAGATTTTCCCTTGGTATTTCAACCAACCATCGATATGTTTTCCACGCGGATCATGATGGGTCCAATGAATGACGCCACCTTTTTGGCTGTATTCATATTCACCAAAAAACTCAACTGTATCGCCTTTTTTCAGCCCTTCGATTCTTGGGGCTAAATCAATGTTGTGTGCGATCAATACGGTTAAACCATTTTCTAGTTTAAGAATCATTTTCTGATGTCTTGAACCTTCATTGTCATCTGGCAAAATCGCTTTCACAACACCTTGTGCTTGAACTTGTACATTACTTCGCTGCTGCTGATAGGCTTGCATGATCTTGTGCTGATCATCCACAGACACATTGCTATTTGTAATCGGTGAATGACCATTTGTATTTTGTTTTTGCCTTAAATCAAAGCCGAAATAAGCTGCGATCAATACAATGATCGCAATAATAATCAGATTATTTTTTTGAGTTTTCATACTTACCTTTTATCAGACGCAAAATAGCAAAATGCCAATCGAATTGATTGGCATTTTGATCATACAACGTCTATCACATTTAGAATAGTCGATTCATACCATTCAAAGCCGCAACACGATAGGCTTCGGCCATGGTTGGATAGTTGAATGTCGTTTCAACAAAGTACTTCAAGGTATTGTTTGGACTGTGCATCACCACTTGCCCAATGTGAATAATCTCTGCTGCATTGTTACCAAAACAGTGAATACCCAAGACTTCTAAAGTATCACGATTGAACAGAATCTTTAATTCACCAACAGTATCACCGGTAATCTGTGCACGTGCCAAATGACGGAAAGAAGCCTGACCAACTTCGTAAGGTACTTTCTCTTCAGTCAGTTCTTGCTCAGTCTTACCAATTGAAGAAATCTCTGGGATGGTATAAATGCCTGTTGGTACATCACGGATTGGCTTCACATTCTTTTCGCCCACCATGTTTGCACCTGCACAACGACCTTGGTCATACGCCGCCGATGCCAATGATGGCCAACCAATCACATCACCTGCCGCATAAATATTTTCAGCTTCAGTTTGGTATTGATCATTTACCATCAATTGACCACGACCATTCGGTACTAGACCTACATTTTCTAAGCCTAAACCATCAGTATTACCTGAACGGCCATTACACCATAAGATCGCATCTGCTTTGATCTTCTTACCACTGAGTAAATGTAAGACCACATGATCATCAAAAGTTTCTAAACGATCAATCTGCTCATTGTGACGAATCAATACGCCTTGTTCACGTAAGTGATATGACAATGCATCGGCAATTTCATCATCAAGGTAACTTAAAAGCTTTTGCTGAGTGTTGATCAAATCAACTTTATGATCAAGTCCGATGAAAATAGAAGCGTATTCACAACCAATCACACCCGCACCATAAATGATGATTTTTTGGATTGAATAATCAAGATCAAGAATTTTGTCTGAATCAAATACGCGCGGATGATTAAAATCTAAACCTTTCGGTTGGTATGGACGGCTACCAGTTGCAATCACGATTTGCTTGCAAATAATGGTATCTTTGATGCCATCCTGACCAAAAATCAGTACGGTGTTTTTATCTTGGATATAGGCACGACCGTGGAAAACTTCGATTTTATTGCGATCATAAAAACGTGTATGCGTATCAACTTGCTGTTGAATGACTTTATGCGCATTACGTAGTACCTGTTTCATGGTGAATTGTTTCCACTCACCTACTTTTTGAAACATTGGGTCACGTTGATAACGAATAATACTTGAAACTGTTTGACGTAAAGCTTTACTTGGAATTGTGCCTACGTGTGCGCAGTTACCACCGAGTTGATCACGAACATCAACGATTGCAACACGTTTACCTGCTTTTGCAAGCTTCATTGCCGCGCCTTCGCCAGCTGGGCCAGAACCGAGAATTACTGCATCATATTTAACAATATTCCCACCGACGACCTCTTTCTTACGTGGCATTCAAAGCTCCTTTGTCTCTTAACCGTTTTGCTATATATATGATAACCAATATGCAGCCAGATGATGTATTTCACAACTATATATTTTTATATATTTACATTTTCAAAATGAATACCACTTTTCATGCTTTATTACGGTAAATTTGACTATAATAACGGGATATCTCAAGTCAAAGGCTGTAGAACTTATATGTCTGAACACCGTAAACCTGAACAGGGTATAAAACTTCGTGGCGCGGAAAAAGTCGCGAGAATTCCTGTAAAAGTTATCCCTACGGTTGAAGTACCTCGCAAACCTGACTGGATTCGAGTCAAGATGACCGCTCCAGAAGAAGTTCAGCGTATCAAAACAACCTTGCGCTCGCAAAAACTGCATACCGTATGTGAAGAAGCTGCTTGTCCTAACCTACCTGAATGTTTCGGTGGTGGTACAGCAACGTTCATGATCATGGGTGACATCTGTACCCGTCGCTGTCCATTCTGTGACGTTGCACATGGTCGTCCAAATGCTCTAGATCCAGATGAACCACGCCACATGGCAGAAACCATTTCCAATCTCGGCCTCAAATATGCAGTGATTACCTCGGTTGACCGTGACGACCTTTTAGATGGTGGTGCGCAACACTTCGTTGATTGTATCAAAGAAGCCCGTGCATTAAGTCCAAAAACCTTATTGGAAATTCTGGTACCTGACTTCCGTGGCCGTATGGATATTGCCTTACGCATCATGACTGAATGTCCTCCAGACGTATTCAACCACAACATTGAAACTGTGCCGCGTTTGTATAAAGCGATGCGTCCAGGTTCTGATTATCAGCACTCTTTAACGCTGTTAAAAATGTTTAAAGAATACTGTCCAGATGTACCAACCAAATGTGGTTTGATGGTCGGTATCGGTGAAACTGAAGAAGAAGTGATTGCCCTGCTTGATGATCTTAGAGCACATGATGTTGACTACATTACTATTGGTCAATATCTACAGCCGTCTAAGCAACATGCACCGATTGACCGCTTTGTAACGCCAGAAGAATTTGAGCGTTATGCTGAGCATGGTCGTAAACTTGGTTTTAGAAATATTTGGTCTGCACCAATGGTTCGCTCAAGCTACTTTGCTGATCGCCAATACCATGGTGAACCTGTTCCAGCGGTACGCCGTAAAGTCGATCCTGCCAAGAAAATTGCCGTTCAAACGATTGAAGCTTAAGACTCAATAAGAGAAAGAGAGAATTCTAATATTCTCTCTTTTTTTATATCTCAAAATCCTAGTTTGAATAAACCAAGCTATAAAAATAGACTTTCTTATTCGCCGTGAAATAAGCGTGAATAATTACAACACAGAACTCAAATACAAAAAAATCATATAAAAACATTGATTTACTCTAATCCAACACCTCTATATCCTGATTAGACCAAGTACAAAGTTGCTAAATTACAGATCCGAGAATAAAACCGAAATTTTTAGGGCCAATCCTCTAGGCCATTCAATGATAAGAAGCTCAACGTTTTTATAAATGACAGGGAACATTTCTGCAAAGCGTCTTATAACCCAAATATATTTATCAGGATTTAGAACTATGAAGAAGAAAGTATTAACACTGACCGCCGTAACTCTGGGAAGCTTAATATTATTAGGTTGTAATAATGATTCAAACAATGACTCCGAGACAGTGAATACCAACACTGGAGATACCTTAATTTTAACCAACGATGGGATGATCAGTTCAATAGACAGAATTGCACCGAACACAATAGTCTCAAATTTTAAAATTACAGGTTTACAATCTGGTGATGAACTTGTAGGAATTGATTATCGACCTAAAGATAGTAAACTTTATGCAGTTGGTTTATTAGGAAATATTTATACGCTTAACCCCTCAACTGGTGTTGCCTCACTGGTTAAAAAACTGATTGCTGATCCAACTGATACCAGCGATGGAAATGCGCCATTTACAAAAATTATAGGAGATGCAAATCTCATCACAGTCAATTTTAATCCAGTTGCTGACCGTTTAAGAGTTATGACCAATACAGGACAAAACCTTCGAATTAATGTTGATACAGGTGCAACGATAACTGACGGTGCTATTAATTTAGCTGGAAGTAACCCTGCTATTATTGCTGGTGCATATACCAATGCATTTGCAGGAACAGGATCTACAAAACTTTACAGCATAGATCAAAACTCTGATCGAATTTATTTACAAAATGCCAATGCGGGTACACTTGGAAGTTCAGCAGCACTAGGTTCAGATATCAATGGAGGTGGTGGATTTGATATTGATCCTGTGAACAATATTGGATTTGCTGCTCTTAAGCTCATGTCTGGGACGTATAAATTTTACCAACTTAACCTTGCCAATATTGGCACGACTAATGATGCCATTTTTGCAACGAGTGAATTAAACAGTCGTTTCAATAGTACGGTCATTCGCGGAATTGCTTTGAAAAGAAGCACAGATTCAACGGCACAAGGCTTTGGTCTAACTGCAAATAATAAATTATTAAATTTTGCATTAAACAACCCAAATTCAGTGTCAGAAAAAACCCTAAACGGTTTACTGGTTGATGAACGATTTATTGGTATTGATTACCGCTTAAGAACAACAACAGAAAATTCAGGCAAACTTTACGGGCTTACCAACAAAGCAAATTTGTATACGATTAATACTGATTCGGGGTTAGCAAGCTTAGTTACTGCATTGAAACCAGCCACAGGAAGTAGTTTTACGACATTACAAGGTTCAAGTTTCGCGGTTGACTTTAACCCTACAGCCGACCGCTTGCGTGTGATTAGCGATACAGGACAAAACTTACGAATAAATGTTGATACAGGTGAAACGATTAAAGATGGTGATATTAATGGGGCTTCGGGTGCCAAAGTAACAGCAGTAGCTTATACAAATAGTTTTAAAACACCTATAGCCACACTTAGTACAGAACTTTTTGATCTAGATCAAAGTAATAAAACACTGACTAAACAAAATCCTCCAAATAATGGAACACTAAATTTGATTGGAGATTTAGGCATTAGCCTTGGCCTAGATAATGGCTTTGATATTGCGGGTGGAGACAACGGTTATGCCCTTGCTACTGTTTCCACTGAATCAGGTCCATCTATTCTGTATCGTATTGATCTAAATAGTGATACTACGATTACAACACCTCGTGCAAGATTGGCAATTAATGTCGATAACACACCAGACTTAGCGGCATCTACAATTGGAAACAGCTCCACTCCACAAGTGATTGATTTAGCAATTTTATTTAAATAAACCTAATGCACAAATAAAAAAACACCACAAATTGTGGTGTTTTTATTATCAAAAAAGACTTAAGCAATATGTTTTTGCACTACAATCGAACCGACTGAATAGCCAGCACCGAATGAAGAGATCACAGCATACTCACCATCACTCACTTGCTCACCAGTACGATGCATTGCAATAATCACACCCGCAGAGGATGTATTAGCAAACTCATCCAAAATGATCGGTGCACGCTCTAAATCAGCCTCTTTACCGACCACCAATTTTAAAATCAGTTCATTCATATTGGCATTGGCTTGATGCAACCAGAAGCGCTTGATTTGTTCAGCGCTTAATTCAAGTTTTTCCAATTGCGCGGTAATGATTTTCGCAACCAGTGGACAAACTTCTTTAAAGACTTTACGGCCATCTTGACGGAATAATTTATCATCCACAACTGCATCTTCACTACGGTTTAAGAAGCCGAAGTTATTACGGATATTATTCGAGAACTGAGTAAACAAATGGATATCTAAAATTTCATAACCAGATTTAGTTTCTGTCTCTTCAATAATCGATGCCGTTGCAACATCACCAAAGATAAAGTGTGCATCACGGGTGCGATAATCTAAATGACCTGAAGTAATTTCAACATTGAGCAATAAAACACGACGAGCACCACATTTCACTGCATCGTAAGCTTGTTTCAAACCAAATGTCGCAGCAGAACATGCCACATTCATGTCATAGGCATAACCTTGAATACCCAAGGCAGACTGAATTTCAATTGCAACCGCTGGATAAGCACGTTGCATATTTGAACATGCCAAAATCACAACATCGATATCTTCTGCGGTTACACCTGCATTTTCCATCGCTTGTTTCGCAGCGATTACGCCCCACTCCGCTTGAAGTGAAAGCTCATCATTGCTACGTTCTTGCAAACGTGGGCGCAAACGTGCTGGATCAAGAATACCTGATTTTTCGACCACATAACGGCGTTGGATACCCGATGCTTTTTCGATAAATTCAGGGCTTGAGCCACGAAGTGCTTCAATTTCGCCAGCTTCAATTTGAGCTGCGTGATCTTGGTTATACTGTTCTACATAAGCATTTAAACTTTCAACCAACTCTTCATTGGAAATAGATTCAGTTGGATGGAATAAACCTGTACCTGTTATACGGATGCCCATGTAAAACTCCTGTAAAGAATAGTTCTAACTTTCATATTTCTCAGTTTAACCGATTGCTAATCGATCCCATAGTTTTTGTAATCTAGTTGGTGAAATAGGCAGCTTTGTTTTCATCGGTTGAGAAAACAAAGAAATCCTGAACTCTTCCAACATCAAATACAGTTCTTTGATTTTAGGATCGTTTTTAAATTTAAATACTTTGTCCATCCATGGATCGACATCATCAATTGCAGCAAGGTCTCGTTGTAGATTATTGGGCAAACGATCTAAACGCAATAGCAGCGCTTTTAAATAACGCGGGTATTCCTGCCAAATTTCAACGGGACGGCTATAAACAAAGTTTGCTAATGACATTAAATCAAGTTGATCTTCAATATCATCCACACTTCGACCAAAGATGGTTTGATCCAACACCAATAACTCACGGCGGATCTGCTGCCATTGAGTAAATATTTCAGTTAAATCACTTAATGTCTGTTGACCATTTGCTAAAAATTTCTTTTTGCTTTCAGTCAACAGGTGTTGAAATTCAGCCGTATTTTTAGGTAATTCTTGAATTGAAACTTGCAAGGTTGCATAGACCAGCATTTGTTCCAGCTTGGCACGATCACCCAACGGTGAATAAGCGAGAGCCAAAGGTTTAGAAATCTGCTTTTTCAATTGACGGATTAAATCCCCCAATTGCATATGTACCAGACGAATCACCCCTTCTCGATGTTGCTTAACCGCTTCATCTTGATCATTAAAGATTTGAATCACCACACCAGATTCATCTTTGGCTTCAAGCTCAGCAAATAGTTTAGCTGGTATCAAAGCTTGATATTGCTTGATCACAACACCTGTTACTTTTTGCGATGCTTCAAATACAAAATTTTCAGGGAAGGTCTGGAACTCACCTTGTTGCTGTTTCACTGGGCGATGGGTTTCAACCCGACAACGCGCTTTCAACTCATCCAGATCACGCCCTTGTGCGATTAACTTGCCTTTTTCATCAACGACTTTAATAAACGGGATCAGATACTGGTCAATGCGCTCAAAAGAAAAATCTTTTTCCGTAATTTGCTCCCCGCGCAAAGCAAATGCCAAGTAGCTAAATAAATGTTCGCGCAGATGAACGGCATCAATTCCCTGCATCAGCTTTTTCGCAGTATCGGGAATCGGAACCAAATTACGGCGTTTGTCTTTAGGTAATGCCTTGAGTAAAGCCTCAATCAAATCCTGACGCCACCCAGGAATCCCCCACGACCATTGCTTTTCATCCACTTGCGGTAAAGCCTGCACAGGAATTTTGACGGTTGCACCATCTTCATCATGGCTTGGATCAAAACGATAGCTAGCAGCAAGTCGCAGCTGTCCATTATGTAAATAATCTGGGAATTGCTGCGTGGTTGGACGATCATTCATCCACAACGCATCATCTTCTACAAATAAATAACGTGGCTGCTCTGACTCAATGGTTGCGCGCCAATCTTCAAAACTACTGCGACTGGCGATTTCTTCCGGCACTTTCTGTGCATAGAACTGGTAAATGGTCTCTTCATCCACCACCAAATCACGACGGCGTAATTTATCTTCAACCCGTTCAACTTCTTCAAGTTTGAGTAAGTTATGTTTTAAAAATGGTGGAGTAATGCCTAATTGACCTGTCGTTAATGCATCACGTAAAAAGATTTCATGTGCCGCAGCTTGGTCTACTTTCTCAAAATTGATTAATCTTTTTGGCTCGATAATCAAACCAAACAAAGAGATTTGAGCATAAGCATTGACGATACCTGCTTTTTTCGACCAATGTGGTTCGAAATAGTGGTACTTCAATAAATCACGCGCAGCCAATAAAATCCATTCAGGATCAATTTTTGCCAAGGTGCGTAAATACACCTGAGAGGTTTCCACCATCTCAAATGCCATCACCCAAGCCGTATTGGTTTTGTGCAAAGTACTTGCAGGAAACACTTTGGCCTTCTGCTGGCGCACTGCCATAAAAGTATTACGTTCATCGGTCTTATTGGCGATAAATGAAAGCAAGCCAGTTAACAGCGCGCGGTGTAAGTTTTCATAGTTGGCTGATTTTTCATTAAAACTGAGCTTTAAACCTTCAGCCAGTTCTACTAACTGCTGATGGGTTTGCTTCCATTCACGTAAGCGTAACCAACTTAAAAAATGCTGACGGGCAAACTGACGACGTTTATTTTCAGTTTGTGTTTCGGGACTGGTTTGCAGTGTATTCCAGAGTTTTAAATAGAATAAAAAGTCCGAGTCCGCTTCTTTGAATAAGGCATGTTTTTGATCAGCCTGCATTTGCTTGTCGGCAGGACGTTCTCGAGGATCTTGAATGGCTAAGGCACTAACAATAATCAAGGTTTCTTTGAGTACACCAAAATGTGCCCCGCCAACCAGCATACGTGCTAAACGCGGGTCAATTGGCATACGCGCCATCATTTGACCAACTTTGGTTAAGCTATCTTGGCTTCCCCCTTTGGTAAAGGGGGATTGAGGGGGATTATCTCTAGATGAATCTCCCTTGCGGAACATCGTTTGTTCCTCACCTCTTTGAGAAAGAGGGGCTTTTTTATCTGTTAATGCGCCTAACTCTACCAAGAGCTTACGTCCATCATTGACCAAACGGAAATCAGGCGGCTCAATAAAATCAAAATCTTCTAGATTACCTAGGCCTAAGCTTTGCATTTGCAAAATAACAGAGGCCAAGTTGGTCCGCTTAATTTCAGGTTCAGTAAATTCAGGACGGCTTAAAAAGTCATCTTCGCTATATAGACGAATACAGACACCCGCAGCAATACGGCCACAACGACCTTTACGCTGATTGGCTGCAGCCTGCGAAATTGCTTCAATTGGTAAGCGCTGTACCCGTGAGCGATAGTTATAACGTGAAATACGAGCAAAGCCACTATCAATCACATAACGGATGTTTGGCACTGTCAACGCCGTTTCCGCCACGTTAGTGGCAATAATAATGCGACGCCCTTTACCGCTCGGACTGAAGATTTTTTGTTGTTCAGCCAGCGCCAAACGTGCATATAAAGGCAAGACCTCAGTATGACGAGGACCAAACTTCTGCAAGGTTTCCTGCAATTCACGAATTTCTTGTTCAGTACTGGCAAATATTAAAATATCCGCATATTCGGGATGGCCTTTGCTCTCTGCATCGGCAAAACATTCTTCTACCGCTTGTACCACTGCACGTGGCAGATTTTCTTCAAAATCATCAAACTCGTCGTCATCACTACCGACAATACTCAACTCAGAGATTGGACGATAACGCAGTTCGACAGGAAAGCTGCGGCCTTCTACTTCAAAAATTGGTGCGTCATAAAAATACTGGCTAAAACGGTTTACATCTAGCGTAGCTGAGGTCACGATCACTTTTAAATCAGGGCGTTTTGGCAAAAGCTGCTTGAGATAGCCCATGATGAAATCAATATTGAGTGAGCGTTCATGCGCTTCATCAATAATGATCGTATCGTATTTTGATAAAAAACGGTCATTGGTCAATTCAGCCAACAAAATACCATCGGTCATCAAACGGACGATTGAATCTTGCGAACCTTGCTCATTAAAGCGAATTTTAAAGCCAATTGATTCGCCAAGCTTCTCGCCCACTTCTTCCGCAATACGTTGCGAGACACTCCGTGCAGCCAATCGACGTGGCTGAGTATGACCAATCATGCCTGTGAGTCCACGACCTGCCAGCATGGCAATTTGTGGAAGCTGTGTGGTTTTACCAGAACCCGTTTCACCAGCAACAATAATCACCTGATGCTTTTGAATCGCCTCAATTAAACGATCTGCATATTGGGTAACAGGCAAGTCTTGATTCAGCTTGATCTTGGGAACACGTGCTAAGCGTTGTTTTACCTTATGATTCGATTGCTGAATGAGTTTTTCGATTTCCGCTGTTTCTGTTTTTTTATCTTTGCGCAGTCGATTTAAACGGTGACGGTCACGTGCCATAACCAATTGATCTACATTTAAATGACTCTGCACTGAACAGCTTTCCTGAAAAATTAAATAATCGGCTATTTTACGCCTTAAACCCTTGCTATGCAAAGAAAGCTTTTCTAGACATTAACCACCACAGAGGCTTATCACTAAAAATTCAGGTCTTGAATCAAGTTAAATAATTATTCACCCCGGGCTGAAACAATAAAAATAGACCTTAATTTTGATTCACTGACTTCGTTTGGATCAATATCAACGATAAGATTAAGAAAAGTCGAGACCTGTAACCAGTGCTGATAAGCTTTTCCTTTTAATACTTTTGTGATGAAAATAGCGCCTTATCTTATTTCTTGCTGACTTTGTTTAGCATCTAATACAATCATCGAACATGAGAATAAATCAACGACCCGACAATTTGGAATAAATATTGCTTCGTCTTTTGGGAGATAAGTTTTTGCTTGTGTAACATGTACTAGACCATTATATGATTCCATTCTTTTCACTCCTGCCAAATAAATCCTGTTTTTTTATCGCAACAAATTAATAATCTCATCAAACTAATTACTATTCTCCTTATCGTATTCGTATTTTTTCTTTTGCAAATCTATCTCAACAACTCAGGATCACGACCAGATAGCTTTCCAAATAAAATAGATCCACGTCGAAAATTTAATCGTATATCTCCGTTTTTTATATAATTTTAGATTTTTTCAATTTTACCCTTGAATTTTGATGGCGTAGACTTCATGTTGTTATGCACATTAGTTCTGGATCTTTTGTCATGTTTGCTTCATCTCGATGCAGTCAAATAGGACAGATATTCTTGGGTGAAAGTCGTTTTTATTGAGTTATTCAATTTTCCGATTTTAGTCATGTAAAAATACTATTTCCCCAATAACTAAAAATTATTTATTCTTGACCTCGTAAACAAGTAAGGCGTTAGCCTCTCAATAAAACCTCAATCATGGAGACAATGATGAGCTTAATTAATACTGAAGTTAAACCATTTAAAGCGACTGCGTACCACAACGGTCAATTTGTTGACGTATCTGAAGCAGATCTTAAAGGCAAATGGTCTGTTGTGTTCTTCTACCCAGCTGACTTCACATTCGTATGTCCAACTGAGTTAGGCGACCTTGCTGACAACTATGCTGAATTCCAAAAATTAGGCGTTGAAATCTATGGCGTGTCTACTGACACTCACTTCACGCACAAAGCTTGGCACGACACTTCAGAAGTTATTGGTAAAATCCAATACCCATTGATCGGTGACCCAACTTGGACACTTTCTAAAAACTTCGACGTATTAATCGAAGCTGCTGGTCTTGCTGACCGTGGTACTTTCGTAATCGATCCAGAAGGCAAAATCCAAATCGTTGAAATCAACGCTGGTGGTATCGGCCGTGATGCATCTGAACTTCTTCGTAAAGTTAAAGCTGCTCAATATGTTCACGCTCACCCAGGTGAAGTTTGCCCAGCTAAATGGAAAGAAGGCGAAGCTACGCTTGCTCCATCTATCGACTTAGTTGGTAAAATCTAATTTTTTAGATTAGACCAATAGGTTTGAAACCACCCTTTTTTAGGGTGGTTTTTTTATTGATTATTTTTATCAATCCAAGTCCTATTCCACACCGAAAATTTATAGCTAATTTTTTACAATTCTTATACTTATAAATTTATAGCAAGCTTCATTTATGAATTGTCAGACTGCCCCAGTTGGAGTACTGTCAAATTATGAAACAAAAGAGTTTTTAGATATGTACTAAAAGATCAAACAAAAATAGGAGTCGTTATATGGAAAAATCTGTTGTTGTAACCTCTTGGAAATACGATGTTTCTTCACGCTATTTAAAAATTTTCTATAGCAATGGCTCAGGTGAGCTTTATCATCCCGTTCCAGAGTTTATCTACAATAATTTACTTCGCACCAATGATAAAACAGCCTTTGTGCATAAATATCTTGAGTTTGATCTGCATTTTAAACGACTCTGTATTTCAGCCTAACCATAAAAAAATCAGCCCCTTAGGGCTGATCTGTTTTGATATCTTTCGATTATTTAAGCCGCATCATTTTGCTCAATATATTTCTCGAGCATTTCTTCCTTCACATCAGCATGCATATTAATTCTACTGAGGTCACCTTTATAATGCGCTACAACACGGTCATCCATGATTTTTGACCACCAAGATGGAATAAATGCTGGCAGAATCATGGCACCATAACCTGCAGGTAATTGTGGTGCATCCTGAAAGTGACGTAAAGTTTGAAAGCTTCGGGTCGGATTGGCGTGATGATCCGAATGACGTTGTAATTGATACAAGAACAAATTGGTCACGACATTATTATTGTTCCAGCTATGTTCTGGCAAAGTACGTTCATATTGGCCATTTTCTTTCTTTGCACGCTTTAAACCATAATGTTCAATATAATTTACTGATTCAAACAAAGTAATCGCATAAGCCGCTTGCGTGACTTGGAACGGTACTGAACGTAGACCAAACTTGCTGAACATCGCGGTATGATATATAGCAGACATCGCCCAACCATGAATTAACTCATTTTCCTTACAGAAGAAAGGTAATTTCTTACGTTCTAAGCGGCTTTTCTCAATTTCGATCGCAGATTTAAAGCTACCAATCACAGTACGTGGTAAAAACTTCCAGAAAGTCTCGCCAAATTGTGAAGAGGCAGGATCTTCCGGTGTCGCAACACGACGATGGTGCCCATATGGGTGTTCGATTCGAAAATGGTTATAACCTGACGGCGCCAAAGCCAAATGCGAAAGATAATGCTCCAAGCGCCCTGCCTTATGGCTCAATTCATGTGCAGTATTAATTGCAATACCATTGACCATACCCACCAAAGTTCCCAATAACACTTGATCTGCAACTGGCGTGTCTTTACGACTGGCTAAATAGGCCCCATAAATATTGGTCGCGTATTGTAAAGGAATAAAAAGTTTAACAATACGAGCGTAATACGGATCAGCTTCTAAATCTGCGATTGCATCTAATGGCGGGTTTTCCGTATCTTCACCAATCAATTTATCTAAAGTTGGAATAACGCCATGAATAAATAATGGCCCAAATGAGGCGAAGAACTTTTTCGTTTTTTTAGGGCCAAACTGATAGCCAGCCAAGCCCCCCATTGCAATGGTCGGTACAGCCAAACCCAATAGCCATAAATGACGCTTTTTATCCTTAAATGTTGTTGTCGCTTGCTCGACATCCAGTTGAGTATGCATATTCATTAGAAATTCCTCAATCAAACACAAAATGCTTTGCTTGAATTGATTGTGTTCCGTCACAGCCCCTCTATATTATCATTTTAAGACTTGCTATTATCATTTTAAGACTTTAATGAGTTTTTCTTGTGCAAAAGCAACAGATCCCTGTTATTCCATCACGTTATTATTTACGACTGATTGAAATTTTAATCGGTACGCATCAATACGATAATGATTTACTGATAGCAGTACAGCAAGAACTAGCAAAAACAGAATTATTATCGATTCAGCAAATTGAACAATTCATAGAAATTGGTTTAAGCCTGCCCGACACCCAAGATCTAGCCTTTGAACTTGGTAAAAATATCAAGCTCAGCTCACATAGTCTCGTCGGCTATGCACTCATGACCAGCCCAAATCTAGAACATGCACTTAGGCTGATTGCACAATATTTTAGACTGATTATGCCAAGTTTTAAGCTCAGCATTCAGTTTCTAACAGGCTCACAAAAAGTTGAACTGTTATTTGAACCAATTTTGCAGATGAATAAGCAGTGTTTGGCCTTTCATATTGAAGCGATTGCCGTAGCGTTCTACTACAGTCTATTAGAATTGGCAGGTCAGCAATTACAACGCTATCAAGTATATTTGAGTGTTCCAGAGCCAAGCTATCAAGAACGTTACTTAGCCTTAGTGAAAGCCAATTTCCATTTTAACTATACCTGGCTTTCGGGCATACGCGTGGTGATTGATCAGCAACAATTGGCACTCCCCTTACCTTTGGCAGATGCACATAGTTTAAAAATCGTTGAACAACGCTGTCAGGAACAAATCCAGAAGATCTATCATCAAGGAGAAATTGTTGAATGGGTTAGCATGATGTTGCGACAAGCCAATCAAGTCCCAACTCTCATGGAATGTGCCAAAGTATTAAACATTTCCACTAAAACCTTGCAACGCTATTTGCAGCAACAAGGTGTTGAATTTCAAGCTTTAAAGCAGCAGATCAGCACTGAACGAGCCATTGAGTTATTAGAAAATTCTAGCTTTACCATTACCCATATTGCCTATGAACTGGGTTATTCCAATCCTGCCAACTTTACCCGCGCCTTTAATAAAATGATTGGCTGTAGCCCTCAAGCATATCGACTACACCATCAAAGTAAAATCAATTCACTTCAACACCACCAAACATAAACCTGCGCCGATCGGCAGGATGGTGCTCATATAATCCTCATCATCTTTGATCAGTTCAAGAAATGTCTTCACCTCTGCTGCATGAGAAATCACATTATCAACAATTAAAGTGCTACCTGAAGATTGCAATAAACGCTTTAAGTCTTCCCAATACCCAGCATAACTACCACGCTCAGCATCAAGTAAAATTAAATCGAAAGGTTCGGTCGCTTGGGCCAGATAATCAGCAGCATCCCCCACCCAAAAATCAATCAAAGATCCCAAGCCAAATTCTTCCGCATATTTTTTTGCTTGGGCACTGCGAAATGCATTGATTTCTAGAGTGTTTACCTTACCCCCCACGACTTTCGCAGCTTCCGCTAGCCAAAGCGTCGAATAGCCTGTAGAGGTGCCAATTTCTAGAATCCGTTTTGATCGTTGAGTACGAACCAACATCGCTAGTAGCTTAGCTGACTCCGCTTCAATATTTCGGTAGCGTCTTAAACGATCAGACTGTCGGGCATCGTGTTGTTTAAACTCATCATATAAATCAGAAATACGTTGTAAAAATACCGTGCTAGTCATATCTGATCCCCTCAAACAGGCTGTTTTAAAGCTGAATGAATTTAAGTTGGTTGTATTAATTTAAAACGCGGTAAGACTTGCCCATCATCAAGCTGAACCGTTTCGCTAAACATTGCCAATGGACGTACCCACATTGAGTAATCACCATATAAGCATTGATAGACGACCAACTGTTCTTCTGTTTCACTATGACGAGCCACGTTAAACACTTGATATAGCTGACCTTTATAGTGCTGATAGATACCACGTTGTAACGCCATGTTGCTTACCCTTTATTTATGCCACGAAATGATTGCAGTTATATAACAACTTTGATTGTACTCAAATTTTTACTGAAAGATATGTTCAAAAAAGTGACAAAACCAGCAAAAATTCAAAAAACCGATCAAACCCATAAAAACATACTGTTTTACCTATTTAGTACTTTTGCGTACTATAGCCTCATTGAATGAATTTAGCTGATTTAAAAGTCTTAGCATTTGGAGAAATACATGTTAGATCAAAATATTAAAACTCAATTAAAAGCTTACTTAGAACGTTTAGAAAGTCCAATCGAGTTGGTTGCTGCTTTAGATGAATCAGACAAAGCTGCAAAAATCAAAGAACTCGTGACTGAAATTGCTGAACTTTCTGATCAAGTTACGGCGCGTTTCGACGGTTCAAACGCTCGCCGTCCTAGTTTTGGTGTGGCCAAAGCAGGTGAACAACCACGTGTGTTCTTTGCTGGCTTACCGATGGGACATGAGTTTACTTCTTTGATCTTGGCATTATTACAAGTGTCTGGTTATGCGCCTAAAGTGTCTGATGAAGTACTCACTCAGATCAAAGGCCTAAACTTAAGCGCGAACTTTGATGTGTTTGTCTCGCTCAGTTGCCATAACTGTCCAGATGTGGTTCAAGCTTTAAACTTAATTGCGATCAACAATCCAAATACCACAGCAACCATGATTGATGGTGCTTTCTTCCAAGACGAAGTTGAAGAACGCAAAATCTTGGCTGTACCGATGGTGTTCCAAGACAATCAGCATATTGGTCAAGGTCGTATGACTTTGGAAGAAATCGTTGCCAAGTTGGATAGCAATTCAGCTGAGAAAGATGCAGCAGCAATCAATGCCAAAGACGCATTTGATGTGTTGGTGATTGGTGGTGGTCCTGCAGGTGGTACAGCGGCGATCTACGCAGCACGTAAAGGGATTAAAACCGGTATCGTAGCTGAGCGCTTTGGTGGTCAGGTGATGGATACCATGGACATTGAAAACTTCACCACCGTTCAAAAAACCGTAGGTCCTCAGTTCGCTCAAGACATGGAAGCACATGTTCGTGAGTACGGCGTGGATATCATGAACTTGCAACGTGTCAGCAAGATCACGGGTGCAGATCAAACGGCCAATGGTCTGGTTGAAGTAGAACTGGAAAATGGAGCCAAGCTTGAATCGAAAACCATCATTCTTTCAACAGGTGCACGTTGGAGAGAAATGAATGTACCAGGTGAAGCAGAATATCGTACCCGTGGTGTTGCGTACTGTCCACACTGTGATGGTCCATTATTCAAAGGCAAACGTGTTGCCGTGATTGGTGGTGGTAACTCGGGTGTCGAAGCAGCGATTGACCTTGCAGGCATTGTTGAGCATGTGACTTTGGTTGAGTTTGATACCAAGCTTCGTGCTGACCAAGTATTGCAAGACAAGTTAAATAGTTTGCCAAATACTACTGTGATCTTAAATGCACTCAGTACTGAAGTGGTGGGCGATGGTTCACAAGTAACGGCATTGAAATATAAAGATCGTGCCACTGAGGTTGAACACACAGTCGAGCTTGCAGGGATCTTCGTACAAATTGGTTTATTACCAAACACGGATTTCTTGAAGAACAGTGCGGTTGAATTGAGTAACCGTGGCGAGATTGTGATTAATGATCGTAATGAAACCAATGTCAAAGGTGTATTTGCCGCAGGTGACTGTACCACAGTGCCATACAAGCAAATCATCATTGCCACAGGTGAAGGCGCGAAAGCATCGCTGTCTGCCTTTGATTATATGATTCGTTCTGGCGTATAAGTCTACTCAGAACATGTGCACGCACTTACATTTTCCGATGTAAGTGCGTGTTTTTACAAGTTATCAACAAATTTTCAACTTTATTATTCATCAAGTTTATGTTTATATTTTCGGTATCCATATCCAATTGGATGCCACAAAGAAAAGGAAATAGACAATGAATAAATTACTTGTTGCATTAGGTCTTGCTGCTACTGTTGCGCTTGTAGGCTGTAATAAAGATAAAGCACCTGAAACTGGTGCAACCACGGGTGAGCATTTAGAACATGCTGCTGATCAAGCTGGTGCTGACGTTCAAAATGCAGCTGATGCGGCTGCGAGCAATGTTGCAACTGCTGTAGATACTGCTGGTGATCAAATTGATGCTGCTGCTGATCACACTGCAACTGCAACGGCTGAAGCTGCTGCTAAAACTGAGGCTGCGGCACGTGATGCAACAGCTAAAGTTGCAGGCGCTGTAGAATCAACCGCTGCTGATGTGAAAGAAAAAGCTCAACAATAATTGAGTTGAAATAAAAAAGCCTCTATCAACAGAGGCTTTTTTATTGATCTGAATTAACTTAACAAACCTTCATCACGCATCGCAATTTGTACCGACTGACGTTCAGCCACTTTGTTACGCAATGCGATAATGTTGATATAAGGGGTTAAATCATGTTCGATATGGTTGGACCAATTGGTGAGAACAAATAAATACGCATCCGCAGGACCAAAGTTGTCATCAACTAAATAATCACAATCTGATTCAGCTAAATAGTTGTCGATATATTTAAGTAAACGATCAACTTCTGCATAAGCTTTGGCTTTCTCATCATCAGTGAGCTTACCACCAAAGAACACTGAATAAGCGTCATGCAGTTCTGAGTTCAAATAGCCTAACCATTCAAGGACTTTAGCACGCCCCATCCCCGATGGTGGGATTAAATCCTGTTTTGGGTCATGCTGCGCCAAAAACGGTAAAATCGCTACATTCTCAGTTAAAATTAAACCTGGATTAATTTCCAATGCAGGGACATAGCCCTTTGGATTAATCTCGTAATAATCTGCACCTTTTGAAGTTTTATGTGTTTTTAGATCAACTCGTTCTAAATCAAAATCAACGTTTATTTCATTTAAAATAATATGGGCAGCCAATGAGCAAGCACCAGGGGAATAATACAACTTCATAATTGATCCTTGTTATCTAACAACTTATGCTCTAGGACGTTCCTACGAAACTCGAGAACAGAAATAACTAAAATTTATAATCGCTTTCATGCTAAGAACATCTACACCACTACTATTAATGAATTTTTTTCTGCCTTGCAAGTTATATTCCGTGACGATTGATTAATTTATGAAAAAACAAACTAAACAATGTCACGGAAATCGGGTTATGCTCGACCAAAAAGCTTGCCTAACCATTCAAATAATGAGTTTAAAAATTCAACAATAATATTCTTCGGATTGTTTGGTTCAAGTTGCGAGTCCGAGCTTTTCATATCCAAATCTACAATCACAGGATCATGGTCTGAAGAACGATAAGCATCTGCCGAGAAGAACAAGGCCTTTTGCTCATCGGTTTTATATTCCTCGTTATAGTCAAGCACCGTTGGCTCATCGGCATTGATATGCCATGCAAAGGTCTTGATTACACGTTTATACAGATTGGCATCGGCAATGGCATGATCAAGATTACCAGCACCGCCATAACCATCAGCGTCACTCGCAACACCAAACACATAACTATACGCCTTATTGCCCTCACCCACTTTGCTGTCATTCAGCAAAACTTTGTAGTTGGCTTTCTCAAAGGTCAGGATCGGATCTTCTTTGGCATAACTATTCATATCACCTAAGAGCAAGATATTCGGATTCTTCACTTGGGTTGGATTCTTGGCAATCCATTGGGTGAGTTGCTCAACCGCTTTCACTCGAGTTGGATTCCAACAGCCCTGTCCATCACGCTGATCCGCATCGAGAGAACTTTCATCGACACCACGACAGCTCTTCGATTTAAGGTGGTTTGGAATCACAGTAAAAATTTGTCCACCCTGTACAGGCTTGAAGGATTGTGCAATGGTCGAACGGCTCTTATCACCTAAGTCCAATACCGCAGGTTTATTCACTGGCTGTACACGTTTGCTGTTATAGATAATTGCAACTGCAATCACATCTGTCCCCAACTGGTTCAAGCCTTCTGGAATTACATATTTCCAGTCTGGTCCTAAAGCTTTGGTGAGATTGGCAACCGCACTGTCACTGCCATAACCATTATTGGCAATCTCCATCAGACCATAAACATCTGCATCAATCGATTTTAATGCGTTGACGATTTTGGCATGTTGCTTATCAAACTCAGCCTGACTGTTGGCACCACGTTCGGTTGGGAAGCCATTTTTGCCATTGTCATAGTTCAATACGTTAAATGCCGCAGCACGAATATGCTTGCTTTGTTTAGCCGTAATGCTTGGGCGCGGATTAGTGGTGGTCACGACTTCTGGTAAGTTAGCACCCGCAATCGGCTGTACACGCCAAGCATTAAAGCGGTACTCCAAAATACCTTGTGCATTTTTTAATTGGTAGCCCGAACGTAATGTATTTAAAGCACTAAAGTTTTGTGGCAACCACGGTGCGCGGTTTTGATTGTTATAACCATCATCAAAGATAATCTTAGAAAGTAAATTTTGTTGCGCTAAAGCCTTGGCTTCATTTGAAAGTGCAGGATAAAGATTGGTTGGAATGAATAAGCGACCCAAGCTTAGAGAAAGTTCACCATAACGACCAAAATTATAGTTTTCACTCACCGTTAAGGTTTGCGGCAATTTCACCAACATCCCTTGGTAACGTTTCGGTGAGTTCCCCGCTGTATCAGTCAAACTGCTAAAGGGTAAATTTAAGTCCAGTGGTTGAATCAGCGATGCCATGTTCTGGTTACAGGTCTTAATATCCTGCTGTAACTGATCCAATTGAAGTTGGTTTTGATAACTGGTTAAACGACCACGCAGGATAACTTCATCACCAACCTGTCCGCCTTTGACTACACTGCTCGCAGGAATATAAACAAAGACGGCGTTACTGACATTTGGCGTTGATTTGCTATCAGGCGTTTGTACATAGAAACCCGAGAAACCATTGCTATAACGATAATCCGCTGTGATCACACCACGAATGGTATAGTTTTGATTCTGAGTCGACTCGGCTAAGCTCGCAATTGGTGTATCACTGCTGCTACAGCTGACTGCGTCTACAGGCGGTGTTGTGGTTGAGCCAGTTAAATTCGAAAAATCATTTCGATCAGTCCATGCCTGCCAAGATTGGTCGAGGTCAAATGGACTGGTCGGGTCAACACTCACTACAGGATTATCTGTTTGAATGCGTTTAAAGCTATTCGCAGTACTCAACACCGTCGCACCCCAACCTGACGTTGGGCGCTCACCAATACGACCAAAACGATCTACAGGCGTACCGCGATACAGCAAGACAATGGCATCGTCACCATTAAAAGATAACCCAGCAACTTGATTAACCTTATCGCCCAATTGCGCCTGTAATTCAGAACGACCTATCAGAAATTTTTGTTTACTGGCTAAAGTTCCCTGTAATGGGAAGGCAACTGTTTTAACTGTGCCACCATTATTAAACTGCTGGATTTCATAATCAGCTAAATTCACTGTTGTGGCATCGGGGTTATAGATTTCCAGTCCCTTTTTATTGCTGCTGCCATCGACATATTGGCTAAACATCAATTGTGCATGTGCAGCAGAAAAGAGTGAAGACGCGCCTAATAAACCTAGACAAATGGCGATCGAATGGTATTTAAAATTGTTCATAGTTTTTTACTTAGTGTTAAAATTCTAATTAGGCTATGCAATTTCTGTGACAGCTACATGAAGATTTTTTGACAAATTTTAAGCAATTTCGAAAATGACTGGCTAAATAAAATCACTTAAAGTTTGACTTGACCACCTGAACACTTAAAATACGGCATTTCTATATTTATATCTCCAGAATCATGTCAAACGATCAGTTAGAAACGCAAATTACGGAACTCGACAATTTGCCTGAGCACCGTGAAATTGTGACGTTTATGCGTCGTTCAGCTCCGCTCAATACTTCACAACGTACTGCTTTAGAAGATTATCGTGATTTAATTTTGGAATATCCTGTTGGTGATTTACGTCAACACTTTGAACATCCCGAACGCCCATTAACTGTTGAAATCGGTTTTGGTATGGGCCGTTCTTTGGTGTTAATGGCAAAAGCCAATCCTGAACGTAACTTTGTCGGAATCGAAGTGCATGTGCCTGGTATCGCACAGTGTGTCTATGAAGCGGGTATGGCAGGTTTAAAGAACCTGTTTGTACTGGATGCTGATGCAATCCAAGTGTTACGTGAAATGCCAGACAACAGCATTAACTGTGTACAGCTTTATTTCCCAGATCCGTGGCAGAAGAAGCGTCACTTTAAACGCCGCTTTGTGATTCATGAGCGTATGCAACTGGTTGAACAGAAGTTAGAGCTTGGTGGTACCTTCCACTCAGCAACTGACTGGGAACCGTATGCAGAGTGGATGCTTGATATCCTAGATAATCGTCCTGATATGGAAAACTTGGCAGGTAAAGGCAATAGCTACCCTCGCCCAGAATGGCGTCCAGTGACTAAATTCGAGCGTCGTGGTCTTGAATCAGGTCATAAGATTAATGATTTTATCTTTAAGAAAATAAAGTAAAGAATCTCGGTTGAGCTAGCAAACCAAGCCCTCTTAAAAACCAAACTATAGCATTAAATATCATATATTTAATGCTATTTTAGCATTCAGTCGTATTCAAAATATTGTTAGCAGCGCGATACATCTTTAGTCTCAAAAACCGATCAAGAAAAAAATATCTTGAATTAGCCTCAAGGAATAAAAAGATTAAGGACATGCTCCATTTAGAGCATGCCCTATCATTTCCCTTCCAATCTCCCATAACCAAAGGACGGGGAGAATAAAAATAGCGAGCGTTAATAATATATAGGTTTATATCATCTTAATTTTAAAACAAATATAAGCATTAGGACACTAATAGTTGCCCTATTTCTAGGTTAGAATAACCTCGTTCTTTAAATATTAAAACGATCGCTTTTTTATAAGCTTCCGAGTGAGATGTTTTATATTTTGTGATCAACTGAATTTCAGTATTCAGTTCCAGATCACTTTTTAAAGTCAATACTTCCGTAGAGATTGCGTCAAAAATCTTTAGCTTAAACATACAGGTGCTCTTTAGTTACGTTATAGCGGCCCGACTACAACAAACACCTGCCTAAGTTCAAAACTAGACACCCTTTTGACAAGGATTACAAATTTAAGAAATGTCTGCAATACACTCCTTAAATAAAGTGTAAATATTATTCAAGAAAACTGATCCATTCCGAACATTAAAAATAGATCGTGATCACTATCCAACAACATATTCTCTATTAGATTAGAAAAAATCTGTCGCCTTGATTTCAGAGAGGTAATCACTATCCAGTACTTTCACTGTTTTATTTTTGAACTGAATAATACTTAACTCCGCTAAATCTTTAAGAACACGATTGAGCTGTCTAGTTGAAATTCCAAGCATAGCGGCAATAGAATCCCGTTTCTCTAAGTGAATAACTGTCCCTTCAGCTTCAGCCCTGATTGCCAAGTACTTTCGCACTTTAACAAATGCAGGAAGTGATACATTCGTCAGCAATTGAGTCGAAGCGTATAGTTTTTTACTCAGGTGAGTACAAATAAAACGTAGAAAAATAGGGTCATTAAAACCATATTGCTGAATCTTGCTCAAAGGTATTTCAAAAATATCCGACTTTGAAATCGCTCGAACAGTACTCACCGTATACATATCGATATCTA
This sequence comes from Acinetobacter sp. Ac_5812, assembly GCF_013072695.1. Taxonomy (GTDB): domain Bacteria; phylum Pseudomonadota; class Gammaproteobacteria; order Pseudomonadales; family Moraxellaceae; genus Acinetobacter. Next base: position 118,507 of record NZ_LXUK01000022.1, on the reverse strand, counting down.
AAAAAAGCTCTAAATCACCAATCACCGAGAATGCCTTTTCAATAGAAAATACAGCATAACTTCCATCATGCTGAAAATGTTCTACTTGCAGCTTTCCATCCACCAATAAGTAGAGATTATTTAATAAACTTCCTTGTGCAACAAGGTATTCACCCTCTTCTATTTGCTTTAATCGTAGATTTTCTAACAATGCTGGAGAGAAATAGCTACACAATGAAAATGTATCAATATAGGTCTGCATTAATTCATGTTTACTCATATTGTTCATCATTTACGACTCTTCTCTAGCCCAAGCATCTATCAGGCGTACACAGTTTCACTTTATGTTTCAAGCCGACCTTGGGCATAAGTACCATAGGGCTAAATACATTCTTCGCTTAGCACATTTTATCAAATATTTAAAAAGAGACATATGTCCTTTTTTTAATTTAAATTGGAACATAAGCTGTAGCACACCTCAAGAATAAAGGTATTGTCACAGTAAGACTTTATATTGATTGATACTGAGATGCAGCATTTGATGCTGCGATATTGAGCTAGTCACTATCTATAAACTGAGAAAATTATGAAGTTATTTGATCCTAAAAAATTAGCCAAGGTTGAGCTGCATGTTCATTTAGACACCTCCCTTAGCTATTATTGTGCGAGACAAATTCTGCCAGATTTAAGACTAAAAACATTTAATGACACTTTTATTGCCCCGAATAAATGTAAAGATCTAGGGGATTTTTTAAGTAAGATAGCACCCACTCTGGATATTCTACAGACAAAATCAGCCATTGCTCTTGCAGTCGATGATCTATTTGATCAACTGAAGGCAGACCATGTTATTTATGCAGAACTTCGCTTTGCGCCCCTATTACATACCCGACTAGGACTAACAGTAGAAGAAGTGACTGAAACAGTCCTAGAAGCAATGCAGCAAGCATCGGCAGTATACAATATCAAAGCTGGACTACTTTTATGCACGCTCAGGCACTTTAGCCTTGAAGATAGTATGAAGACTGCAAAATTAGTGACTAACTTTATGAATGACGGCGTTGTTGGACTTGACTTGGCTGCTGACGAAGCACGGTATTCATTAGACAATCACATCGCAGCTTTCGAACATGTTAGACGCATGGGCGGCAATGTCATAGCGCATGCAGGAGAAGCCAAAGGGGCTGATAGTGTCACCGAAGTGCTCGATAAATTAAGTGTAACTCGTATAGGCCATGGCGTACGTAGTATAGAAAATGATGCTGTCGTTGCGAGATTAAAGCAGCAGAATATATTACTTGAAGTATGCCCAAGCAGTAATATCGTATGCGATGTTTTTGAAAACATCGAAAAACATTCCGTCGATAAGCTTAAGCAAGCTGGTGTAAAACTCAATATTAATACTGATGCTCGAACGGTGGCGAATACAACTTTAAATCAAGAATATCAATTATTACATGATCGGTTGGGTTGGCAGAATGAAGACTTCATACAAACGAATATTGATGCCTTGAACGCAGGTTTTATCTCAACAGAAACCAGAGAAAAATTGTTGCAATTAGTTCAAATATATTAAGCCAGACCTTACAACGATTTTTTAATGGCTCTACAACCTTGTGAACGTAGAATTCTCTAATTTTGGAACCAACAGGAAAGCTGAATGAATACCGACATTATTAAAGGACGTTTACTCTTTTTAAAAGAAGCTGAAAATCTAAAAAATATCATGCGTTCAGCCCACACGTCTAATGGCCGAAATGAAAGTACTGCTGAGCATACCTGGAGACTTGCCTTATTAGCACTGGTATTTGAAGATGAATTGAAATACCTCGACTTTTCAAGAGTCTTAAAGATGTGTCTTGTTCATGACTTGGGCGAGACAATTCATGGTGATATTCCTGCAATTGAAAAGCAAAATCATCCTAATAAAAATGTCCAAGAACGTAATGATCTCTTATTCCTTACCCAGTCATTAGATGATCCGCTCAGAAGCTCGTTACTTGGGCTGTGGGAAGAGTATGAAGCCGGTCAAACGCAAGAAGCGATTGCTGTAAAAGCTTTAGATAAGTTAGAAACGATTTTACAGCATAATCAAGGCATTAATCCCGATGATTTCGATTATGAGTTTAATCTTACTTATGGCGAGAAATACACGAACAAACATCCTTTGTTTAAAAGTATCCGTGCACTCTTAGATAGGGAAACAATGCAAAAAATAAATAGCAGCAAATAAGGGTTGGCTCTTAATAACCAGCATTTATTTGACTCAATTTTCCTCAAAACGAGCCGTGGTAAATTGCCTTCGTAAAGAATGTCCTTCTATTTCCCCTGTAAACGTGATGCCTTCTTTAGCTTTGCCTACCAACACCAAAATAGGAGCACTGGTAAGTAACGAACTACTTTCAGCCAGTACACCTGCAAAAGTGGTACCAGTTACGATTCCACCTATATTTTGATTTACAGGTATTTTGGACTTGGCTTTTTCTAAAGAATGGATCGGACCCTAAACAAGCTTTAAGTTTAGTTTCAAATAATCCACCTCGAGCAACGATTTAATTTCAACTAGTTACAAATCCATCTTCTCTATACTTTCATTTTGTTTTAAAAATAATATAGTCTGAGAACATACCAACATTGATCCAGTCAGTTTTATCCCTCCTTAATCAAAGGAGGGTTTTTCCAAAGAATAATAAGAAATGGCTGGTATGATTAAAAGCAGAACACTTTTTTAAAACCAATTCCAAAAAGCTAAATAGTCTGAAAAACGAATGGGTAAATCATTCCCTTTAACTTCAGCAACCTTATCAAATACCCATAAAAAACCATAAATACTGAAATAGCATAAAAAGAAGGTGATGGTTTTAACAATTATTCCTAAAGCTGTTTCCTTAGCTTTAGGATGCCCCTGATTCGGGTGCTTTTCATAATTATATGGATCATCAGAATCGACCACACACGCATCTTCAACCTGTTTAGACCATTTGGGTCTTTTGGCTATATGCATCACAAACGGACGGCCAATAAAAAAGATTAAGATAATAAAAAAACCAACACCATTCACCAATAAAGCAAGAACAGTTTCATTGTATGTTTTTTGAACATCAACTATATAACGTGTTCCTTGAGCGGTTTTAGTTTCTTTAAAACTATATACTTTAGCGGTAAAATACCAAGCCATTTTCATACTTTGTAGCAGGCTTTCTCTTTTCTTATCTAATGGAATCAACTTCCTTACTGCTTTATAACTTTCCTCAACACCGTCTTCCATATAACAACGAATATATTCCCAGTTTGATGCAAACCATAATGCTTCTGCATCCAAAGAAAATTGATAACCATCTTCTTCTGTATACTCAATTGTATGTGCAAATTTTACAAAAGGAAGACAGAATGCATCCTCAATGGTTCCATCCTCTGCGATTTGAGAAAAACGTATATCATATTCAGGTTTACGGCGATTACCTGTATCAATACGTGTAAAAGCCACTTTAAGATGATCCCAGTCAAATACACGAATATCATCTTTAGTTTTAAAAACATAAACTTTTCTATTTTTTCGATTAAAGCGAATTGGATAATGCGTGTAGCCAAACAAATCCTTCTTTAAAAAAAACTTATATATAAAAAATATCCCTAAAAGGAAAAGCGACATTAACAGAAATGCGGCTATAGCCAACCAATCAAATCCAACTTTTAAAATTATTAAAACCATCAAATTAATCATAAAAAGAGCAAACACACACAAACCAATTGAAAAGAAATTAATCACACCTCTCCAATTATAGGCTTTGTCTAATACCTCTAGATAAGTTGAATTAAATTGAATAGTGATATCTGCATCTACAGGTTCTACACCTGTATCCTGCTTTTGATTTAGCTCTATTTTTTCTTCGATTTCATTGAATTTCTTCCCAATATAATTTCTATACGGAATAATTACACCTTGATAATGCGCCTGAATCATATCCTACCTATTTTATATTGTATTTTTGCATCAGGTGGTTTCCATTTTCATCCAGTCTAAAACATACCAACATTGATCCAGTCAGTTTTATCCCTCCTTAATCAAAGGAGGGAATTTTCAAAGAATGATAAGAAATGGCTAGTATGATTAAAAGCAGAACCCTTTTTTTTAAAACCAATTCCAAAAGGCTAAATAGTCTGAAAAACGAATGGGTAAATCATTCCCTTTAACTTCAGCAATCTTATCAAATATCCATAAAAAACCATAAATACTGAAATAGCATAAAAAGAAGGTGATGGTTTTAACAATTATTCCTAAAGCTGTTTCCTTAGCTTTAGGATGCCCCTGATTCGGATGCTTTTCATAATTATATGGATCATCAGAATCGACCATACACGCATCTTCAACCTGTTTAGACCATTTGGGTCTTTTGGCTATATGCATCACAAACGGACGGCCAATAAAACAAATCATTACAATAAAGAAAAACAGACCTTTAAAAAGGTTAAGTAAGTGCATATCTTTATATGTTTTTTGAATATCAACGATATAACGTGTTCCTAAAGGAGTTTCAATTTCTCTAAAACTATACATTTTTGAACCAAAAAACCAAGCCATTTTCATACTTTGTAACAGGCTTTCCCTTTTCTTATCTAATGGAATCAACTTCCTTACCGCTTTATAACTTTCCTCGATTCCTTCTTCCATATAGCAACGAATATACTCCCAATTTGAAGCAAATATTACCGCCTCTACATCAGAAGAAAACTGATAACCATCTTCTTGTATATATTCAATTTTCTCTACAAATTTTCTAAAAGGAAGACAAAATGCATCCTCAATAGTTCCATCCTCTGAGAGTTGAGAAAAGCGGATGTCATATTCGGGCTTACGACGATCCCCAGTATCTATACGTGTAAAAGCAACTTTAAGATGATCCCAATCAAATACGCTAATATCATCTTTAGTTTTAAAAACATAAACTTTTCTATTTTTACGATTAAACCGAATCGGATAATGGGTATAACCAAACAGATCTTTTTTTAATAATATTTTATATATAAAAAATAAAAGCCCAGAAAATGCAGCAATCAAAATTAAACCAAAAACATCAATCAGCTCAAATCCATCTAAAGCAATAACAAAAATCATTAAAACGATCATCAATATAAAAAGAATCGATAGACCAATAGAAAAGAAATTAACCCCACCCCTCCAATTATAGGCTTTGTCTAAAACCTCTAAATAAGTTGAATTAAATTGAATAGTGATATCTGCATCTACAGGTTCTACACCTGTATCCTGCTTTTGATTTAGCTCTATTTTCTCTTCGATTTCATTGAATTTCTTCCCGATATAATTTCTATACGGAATAATTACACCTTGATAATTCGCCTGAATCATATCCTACCTATTTTATATTGTATTTTTGCATCAGGTGGTTTCCATTTTTATCCAGTCTAAAACATACCAACATTGATCCAGTCAGTTTTATCCCTCCTTAATCAAAGGAGGGAATTTTCAAAGAATAATAAGAAATGGCTAGTATGATTAAAAGTAGAACACTTTTTTAAAACCAATTCCAAAAAGCTAAATAGTCTGAAAAACGAATGGGTAAATCATTCCCTTTAACTTCAGCAACTTTATCAAATATCCATAAAAAACCATAAATACTGAAATAACATAAAAAGAAGGTGATGGTTTTAACAATTATTCCTAAAGCTGTTTCCTTAGCTTTAGGATGCCCCTGATTCGGATGCTTTTCATAATTATATGGATCATCAGAATCGACCACACACGCATCTTCAACCTGTTTAGACCATTTGGGTCTTTTGGCTATATGCATCACAAACGGACGGCCAATAAAACAAATCATTACTATAAAGAAAAATAGGCCTTTAAATAAATTAGAAAGAAATGCATCGCTATATGTTTTTTGAATATCAACGACATAACCTGCACCTTGAAGTGTCTCAACTTCTTTAAAGCTATAGTCTTTCGGGCTAAAATACCAAGCCTTTTTTACACTTTGTAAGAGGCTTTCTCTTTTTTTATCTAATGGAATCAACTTCCTTACCGCTTTATAACTTTCCTCAATTCCTTCTTCCATATAACAACGAATATATTCCCAATTCGATGCAAATTGTGCTGCTTCAACATCAAATGAAAATTGATAACCATCTTCTTCTGTATATTCAATCGTTTCTGCAGAATTTATATAAGATAGACTAAATGCATCCTCAATAGTTCCATCTTTTGAGAGTTGAGATAGACGGATATCGTAATCGCGTTTACGCGAACTCCCAGTATCTATACGTGTAAAAGCCACTTTAAGATGATCCCAGTCAAATACACGAATATCATCTTTAGTTTTAAAAACATAAACTTTTCTATTTTTTCGATTAAAGCGAATTGGATAATGCGTGTAGCCAAACAAATCCTTCTTTAAAAAAAACTTATATATAAAAAATATCCCTAAAAGGAAAAGCGACATTAACAGAAATGCGGCTATAGCCAACCAATCAAATCCAACTTTTAAAATTATTAAAACCATCAAATTAATCATAAAAAGAGCAAACACACACAAACCAATTGAAAAGAAATTAATCACACCTCTCCAATTATAGGCTTTGTCTAATACCTCTAGATAAGTTGAATTAAATTGAATAGTGATATCTGCATCTACAGGTTCTACACCTGTATCCTGCTTTTGATTTAGCTCTATTTTTTCCTCAATTTCATTGAACTTCTTCCCAATATAATTTCTATACGGAATAATTACACCTTGATAATGCGCCTGAATCATATAATACCTATATTTATATTGTGACTTTATGCTGCAATCGCTTTCATGGCTTTTTCAAACTCACTTTGCATCAGGTTATAATTACCATACCTTTCTTTGGACAGTGTGCCAAAACTACAACGCTCAACCCAGTCTTGTAGTGCATTGTCTTTTAGTTTAGAAATACCGATTGAAATTAAGATCATTAGACCTGCACCAATTGCAATGATCCAACCAAGTATTGGAATACTTAAACTACTCAATGCAATACATGCTAAACTAAAACCAATTATTGAACTTACACCATACAAAAGACTTAAGCCCATATTACCTTCTTGATACGCATTATAGCCTGCATAACCATCTATAATCGCCACCCCAAAACCAGCGATTCCGCCTAAAACTTTAGCGACTAAGCCTACATTTCTTTGAACGCTGATTATATTTGCACTTGGTGTTCGATATAAACCTAAACTTTTTTCTATCGTGGTTGCAATTGCCGCACCGATAGCAGAAACACCAAGACCAAAACGAATCCTATTTTCAGTTTCATCATTTTTCATCGTGGTATCACCAAAAGCGTCGTCATACAACTTGGTCAATACCCAGCCTTGAAATGCGCCAACCAATGCCGACGAACCAATTGCAAAAGAGGACTTTACACTTGCTCCAACACCACTGACTCTAGTCTGCATGGTGTTTTTCCAGTCATCATTCCATTTTTGAATAGATGTTTCTGACTCTAAACTCTTTGCAAAATCTGAAACACTGACACCTTTTTTAAAAATACTTTCAACAACAACCAACTCTCTTTTTAATTGTGCTTTGCTTAATCCAGTTTCGTTGACCAAATCATCTATTCTATACTTTAACTGGACTTCTAATGCTGCTCGATGTCGTTGTAAATATGCAGCTGAACTCCCGCCTTGTTGTTGGCTTAAAGAAATCATTCGGCCTGCGACTGCACGTGCCATTTTTTTGGTTCGAACCCCGCGTACATCTAATACACGAAGTTTTAAGTTATACATCATTGCCATACTCAGTACAGCAATCCCGCCTTGAGTTGCCTTTAATAAACCTTGGCAGAGCATATTAAACAAAGGACCAAATGTTAAGGCAATGGTTGCACCCAGTTTATCTAAATGGATTCCTGTGGTATTTGAAACATTTTTTTCTAAACTATCTGAAAATGCACTAAATAGAGCATCCCAAGGAATATCTCTAAATGGATTTTCTACAGCAGGTTTTAACTTTGAAAAACTATCAATAATCTTGCTTTTAACCACATCAAAATTAAGTGCCAAAGCATTTAAAACAAAATTGTCATCGCTAAACTTTTGTGCTTTGAGTTTTTTTGCAAGTTCAATTCTCACAGGATCTAAGGCACAGCTTCCCCCCAATGCCAGCGTTGCTTCATGCGCATAACACACGCCACTGTCAATATTTTTAGAATCAAATTGATACTTAAAATATGAAATTGTTCTTTCAAAGTTTATCCATAGCTTTATCATAATCGCCAAAGGATAAATATGGCTTTTGTCATACGCCATTTGATTGTTTTTTATTTCTGTAATTTTCGCTGTTCTTTGAGTAGCACTAAACTTTTTTGCATATTTAGCCCACTCGCTTTCAATATTTCCCCGTAGTTCTTTTTGCCGTTGTTCGTCAAATTTTTTCTCGGTCATTTGTGCAGGATCAAAACCAAACCGAGCTTGCCGTTGGAGTCGTAATTGCTGCATCCTTTTTAATTCTGATTCACGATTTTCAATGGATTGTTTGGTGAGGCTCTGCGGAATCCCTGCTTGTAAAGCCGATAATGTCACATCAGAAAAAAATGCTCTTTTTACATCATCCTGATTAACAAACTTTGCTCCTTTTTCTTCAATAGCGACTTGAATATCAACCATTAATGCTACTGGATCATGCAAAGCAACAATAATGCCCTTGCCTTTAGCAAGCCTTTCGCTTTCATTAATCAACGATTGAGTAACAGTGCTGTTAAAATTCGTATTTTTTACTTTAGACAACTCTGTAATTGGACAGTGAAATTCACCCTTGCTTTGCCCGACAATAACTGGGCTCATATGTGCCGCTCTATATGCTGGTTTTTTATGAAGCTGTATGATACGACTAGTCCATAAATGAGCGCTGTACGCTAACCAAATTTTTCTAGACACATTCGCCTTCGGAATCGTAATGAGCATCCCATTCATTAGTTTCCGCATTTCTTTTTTGCAAGGTTCATGCATCTTTGTTGTTGTTTCTACATTGAGAAAAGTACCAATTGTTTTTTTTGCAAATGTGCCAAATTGATCTTTCACAAAATAATAAAAACTGTTATCCAACTCATCAAAGACATAAATATATCCCGTTTTCCGAATTGGCGTTACTTCGTAAGTCATCCCACTACCAGATAATTTAGGGTAGTTTTTAGGGATTGTAATAGAGGGTTTTATATTAGAAACATTTGAGCTAAATCCAAAACGACTCACAAATATAGGTAGTCCCTGTTTATCACATACATTACAACCTTTATTACTCGCCATTTTCTTTCTCACTTAACTTTTCTTTATATATAAAATTAATTAGTTCATTCATATTTTGGTTAAAATCTTTAGAAATTTCATTTCCAAGGTCATCATAGTCTGTAGTTAATTCACTTCTAATTCTTGAATTAATCGGATCAATCTCATCAAAATTTATAACTGGTACTTCGACTTTTTGTTTATTGACTTCAAAATATTGATGATTTATTGAAACCACCCATTTTGAAATATCATCTTGTAATTTCTTATAAATTGACATATTCAACAAAGCACTCAACTGGGAGAGATGAATTGCAACTCTTGGATCATAAAATCTAAATACAAATTTTTCTGATTTTCTTTTATAGACCATTAACTCAGCTAAAAAATCCTTGATCTCTTCAATTCGTTTATCTGAATAAAGATAGGTTTGAAACATGCTCATTTGATCAAAGCCACTAAAAGCATTGGTGTGAGTTTTTTTACCAACTAAGTTCCATAGTTGTTCTTTTTTCTCATTGGAAAGATTCTTTAAATCTATCAATGTGGGAGTGAGTTCTGGGCGTCTAAAAACATTTAAACCAATAAAATGGTGTTCGACGTTTAGATCTTTTAATATTGAATGTGCACTGCCCCATAGTGAAGCATCAAAAATAATATAATTCGCTTCAAAAATAATGGACTCAGGCGCATCAATTTTAGTAACAAAGTTTTTTGGTATATCATCCATATCAATTAACTAACCTTTATCAGCGGAGATCCATTTTCTGCTGCATTTTGAGCTTGAATATCACAATCTAATGACTTTAATTCTACTGTTTTCATTTGAGCAGTTTGCCCGCCCATGAACAAATGCTGCCCCGCCTTCACCTCAAACTTGCCACTGGTCACAGGGAAAATCCCTGAACCATTCAGCTTGATTTGAGAACCACCCGCAGTAATCACAATCTCTTTCGGACTGGTAATCTCAATGCGATCTTCGGTCGAAATGATTTGAATGCCTTGCTTGGCAAGTAAATCTATGCCATCTGACTGTGCCTGAACTTCATACTTGCCCTTTGCAGCCACCTGTTTAATCCCATTCTGTGCGGCAAAGAGACTGATTCTGTCTTGAGCATGACTAATCATGTTCTTTTGCGTACTCAGATTGATACTGTCGCCTGCAATCTGATTGATTTGCCCATCGGCAGATAAATGAATATCTTCATTGCTACTCAGAACAATGCCCTCTGGCGAACTGAGTAACAACATTGCCTTATTAAACTTGGCAATATCAGATTCAATTTCTTCCGCAAATTCTTTGAGTTGATCCAGTGATTCTATTTCATCGGTTTGCTGATTCTTGGCTACTTCACTTAAGGCTTTAGCATTATTTTGATTGCCTTCGAGCTGCTGTTTAGCTACTTGGGCATCTAGATGTTCGCCTTGGGCCTGATCTTGTTTATGCGTGGAAAGCAATAAACCATCGCCTGCACGGACTGCACCCCATTGGTCGGTACGCAACTCAAAACCTTCACCGCGATCTTCACTTTCTGCTGTTGCTTTAGCGTGACTCAGCTTCCCGAGATTGAGTTGACTGGCAGCATGACTGCTTTGCAACTGGGCACTGATCTGTCCCGTGGTGTCATCAAAGCGCAGTTGGTTAAAACCTTCGCCTTGATACTCTTTAGACTTAATTCCTGCTAGTTTCTTGGTGTCTGGCAGCTTGCCTGCATTGTCAAACTTGGTTGGGCTACGATGGCCTTCATGAATTCTTCCCACCACAAACGGACGGTCAATATTGCCATCAAAGAAGTCAATCACCACGATTTCACCAATACGCGGTAAGAAACGTGCACCATAGCCTTCACCTGCCCAAGGCGTCAGTACATCAACCCAGGCTGAATCGGTGTCGTTGTCATTGGCACCTGCTCCACCATCATGGCTATGATCATCATTGCGAGTAAACAGGAAACGGACTTTAATTCGCCCCCATTCATCGACATGGATTTCTTCGCCACTTGGCCCAACCACTTTGGCACGTTGCGGTGAGGCGGTTGGGCGGTGTTGCAATGGGTTAAATTCAGGAACGGTTTTAATACTGCGGCGTTGTAGCGTCAGTTGATTGGCTTGGCGTTCTTCATTGTTGGTTTGGGTTGGCTGCCAATTACTTTGTACTAATAACTGATTGATCTGTTGATGTAGATCTTTAGGTAAATTGTTTTGGTTATAGAAGTTTTTGCCTGTGATCAGGAATTCTTTGTCTGCGCCATCATGTTGATCAATTTCCGGATGTTCAGCCAATTCAAACCAGTAACCGACATGGGTGTCTCGAACAGTGCTATCGGCAGTAAATTGTTTGGATTGTAGGTCGTAATATTGACCCAAGTTCCGATTCAGTTTTTCAATTTGCGAATTGCCCGATGCGGTTGCACCATCTTCCCCATTCAGGTCTTGCATCCATGCAGGTGAAAAGTGCCATGCCTGTTCCAGACCAAGACTGGCATTGTCGTATTGAGCACTGTGTTTATGTGTGCTTTGGACGCTGCCTGCGCCATCTTCCTGTTCCAGTGCATCCGCTTGCCAACGCTGTACATGTACACTGCTCGGCTGTAAGCTGCGTTGCCCGACCAAACTGGTCATGCTGTCGTATTGTTCGGTGGCACTGCTACGGTGGTAACGAATCGTTCTTCTGTCTAGAGCTTGGTATTGGCTATTGTCGTCAATCAGGCGTAGTTTTTGCGGCTGAATCGCAGCACTGCTTTGCGGAACGATTCGCTCAGCTTCATCAATCAACCAGCTAATCCCTTCGCTACGCATCAAAGATGTTAAAAACGCTTCATCCGATTGGTTATATTGCATAATAAAGGGACGGATATCATAGTTCTGGCTCAGTCCGCTTAAATCAAGCGTTAAGCTTGATGCAAATAAGGGACTTTTTTGCTGCCACTCTTTGAAGATGATTTCCACCACATCACGCACACTCTTGTTCATAAACACACGGCTGTTACGGCGTTGTTTCCACAATGCGGTGGGGTCTTCTAATGTCAGTTTATAGACAGTGAGGCTTCCATCCGATTGCCCTTGCAGGGCTTGAGTAATAATCCCTGTGACACGGGTCAATTGTCCATTATCAGTCACCGTATCAACTGCCGCTTGGCTACCAATAAATTGTTTAAGTGGAATGGTCGCATTGGTTGATAGGCAAATTAATTCTGCCTTAAATCCGTCATTCAGTTGATGCTGTCCATCAATACGCTGTAGGAAGACTTGAGTATTTAAATCTTGATTGGAAAACTGAATATGGATTGCACGTTTTTGTGCAGTAAGGCCGAGACTCTCTAAAGCTTGAAATATATTAGCCAACATCTTTTTATATAGAATTAAATCAAATTTTAGTCATGGTATACAAAACAGACCGATTTGTCTATTTTGTATACTTATTGTTAAATCGATTTAATGATGACGTTTTAAAATAGATTCACTGATAAGACGATAGATATTCTGCAAGTCTGGGCGATTAGAATCTGCTAATAACTGACTATGCATACTTAATATATTTTGGTCGCCTCGCATCGCAGGGCCTGTCTGCATATCCTTGGGATTATTGCCTGTGGCTTTATTTGCGGTCTCTAAAATCAGTGGATAGAGCAAACTAAAATCAACCTGCTCAGCATCAACGATCTGCTTCGCCATGTCATAACAATAATTACTAAAATTGCAAGCAAATACCGCCGCCAAATGCAAAGTCAGACGTTGTGTCGAGCTATATTGATAGACACGTTGGCTTAAACTGTTTGCTAAATCGGTTAATAAGGTTAAGTCCTGTTGCTGAGCTGCTTCAACAAACAAAGGAGTAGCCGCCCAATTCACATCCCTTTCCATACTAAAGGTTTGCAAAGGATAGAAGACACCCACGCGTGGATGTCTGTGTTGCAGTATAGATAAAGCGGTACTTCCCGAGGTATGTACAATTAGATTTTCAGTGAGATAGGGTGCAATCGAATCAATCACACTGTGAATCGCCTGATCACTGACTGCAATAATCACTAAATCGGTTTGTGCATCCAGCTGTTGCACATCATCAATTGCTTGGGCATTGACTTGTTCTGCAAGGGTCTGAGCATGTTGTAGATTCCGACTAAAAATTTGCACAATCTGATGCTGCAATTGCAATACTTTGGCCAAATGAGTTGCAACACGACCTGCTCCAATCAATGTAATTCGCATAATATTTATCTTAAAACCATCGCTGTGCTAAGCATGCCAATAAAAAAAGGACGAATCAATTCGTCCTTCTTATTGTTGCTTACTTAATTGACATTATTGAGATAGACAATGCGCTCAATAGTACGTTGGGTAAAGCATTTGGTGTACTGCATCTCTTGATCTTGTTGACGCATCGCATCATTCCAATACCGTGATTGCTTTTGATAGGTTTCTAAATCTTTTTCAGCAATGTCAGACACATGCTTTTGAGCAAGTACTTTACAATCAACATCACGTTTTTCAAACCAATCAGACTGGTCTTGCTGCAACTGTGCTTTTTGCTCTGGACTAAACTTGTCCCAAGTTTGATTTAAGCGCTCAACCTGCTGTGCTTTTTCAGCATCTAACTCTTTTTTGCGAATATCCATTGCTTTTTGAGCCAAGCCCATTTGAGCCGATTCTTCTGCATCATATTGCTGCTGAGCTTGTTCATTGCTTTGTTCAATCAGGCGGTTTTCTTTTAAATAAGCTACATATTGCACGGCTTTGGTCGCCATAAAGACCACACCATCAATCACTGCATTTTGATCAGGAATATTAAAGACTAAACCATCTTTATCCGTCTTGGTAATGTCATATAAAAAGCTACCTTTGAGCTTGTCATCTTCTAAAGTCAGTGAATATTCATTATCTGCAAAATAATCAGTTAAAGTACTGGCGCTATAATCGCCCTCACACTCTTCACAATTTTTTTGCTGCTCTGCATAGGCATTCTCCGCACGCTTTTGTAAGCCTTTCGGGAATTGAACGATTAACTGACTTTCACAGCTCAATTGTGTTTTTGACGCTTGCTCACCTTCTGCTGTATCCAAGGTACGCACATTTTTGATTTCGAATTTCAGACCTTTATTGATTTTATCCAAAACGTCATAATCTGCCTGATACCCGCTTTCTCTTAGGCTACGCTCGATTTGTTTTAAATAGTCTTTTTTCAATGCGGCTTGAATATTATTCAAGTTGTCTTGATTGGTACAACTCCACTCAGCGACAGCCGCATCAGTATTTTCAACTTTATCTTTCGGCTTGAACTTGTCACAACCTGTTAATAACACTGCTGCTGTTAATGTTGTGAATATAAAAAACTTATTCATATTAATACTCGTAATCTTGTTTTTTTCGGGCGTATTCTACTCAATTTAAAACGATACTTTCGAGTCTTTTCTCTGATTTTATTTAAACAACTTCATTTAAAATTATATTTATTCAAATAAACAATTAAAATAAAAGGAGTTATTTCATCAATAACTCCTTTAAAACTTCAACACCCCATCCATTAAGGGCTAATTGAAAACTCAATACGGCGATTTTTAAAACGTCCTTCCTCAGTTGCATTATCTGCAACAGGGTTATCTGCACCATGCCCCATCGCTGTAAGTTGTGCCGAATCTACGCCTTGACTGACTAAATAATCGACCACCGCCTGTGCACGTTTTTGTGATAGCGTTTTATTGCTATTGGCATTACCTGTTGAATCGGTATAACCCGCAACAGTCAGTTTTGCATCTTTGGTATTTTTCATTAAGCCAGCGGCTTTATCCAAGATTGCTTTGTTTTCATCTGGAATCTGGTTAGATCCTGTTGAGAAATTAATAATCTGTAGATTAAGTGCTTTAATCACGGCATTAATATCAACCTGATTGGCATCAATACTTGCCAATGCATCCTGTGCTGCATTTAGACTATTACTGACAGAATCAGCAGCACTCACAGGTGCTTCGACAACCACCTCGGTATTTGGTACTAATCCTTTGATCTTGCCAAGCAACTCATTGAGTTTAGCTGCATCTGCACCTTTTAAGGTGATCTTATCACCGACCCATTCCAAGGAAACATTTGGAACCCCTTTAAGCAACCCTAGGACACCTGCAAGTCCTGCTTGATCGGTAAACGAGCCTGCATGTGTTGCAGCCGTACCTGCTGTATCTACCGTGCAGTCATGATTAGAAGAAAAAACTTCTTTGACTTTGGCCTGAATACTGGCAAGAAACCCTTGATCACCAACCATGACCTGACACTGTGCAACATTACCATTGGCATCGGTAGTTAATGCCAAACTCGCTGGGGCAATGACTGTACCGACTTGTGATGCGGATGAGTCCTCGTTATTTACTGGAACTTCCATTTGTTTATGTTGACATGACTTCCATAGCCATGCGACTAAAAGCGCTAAAATGATCAGCGCTACAATCGGTAGCCAAGCACGTGATTTACTTCCTGTCGTCGCGGTCGCACTGGCTAAGCTCGTTGTTGAGGCCGTAGCGCTCGAAACCAGTCCTAAAGGTGCAAGCAAACCTATCGCCCATGCAGGTAACAGTGCACGAATTGAATCAGCATGCTGTTTTAAATAATTAACAATGCTTTGGGTATCATTCCCCGCTTCACTGGTTAAAGCAGCAAGGCTGACTGGAAGCGCTTGGTTTAATGTTTGCTCTGCTTCAGCTATGGGAAGCTGACCACCTGCGAGGTTGGATAATAATGCATTTTTAACTTGATCATTATGACCAAACAAATCGAATAATGAAGGTGAAATTGACTCTTTTAGTTTCTGAATTAATTCAGGTTTTGCAGCTAAAATCGAAAGAAAAATCGGGTAAAACTTAGATAACAGCGCACTTTTTTCGTTCGCCAGACCGTCCTGACCACTCACAAGCACAGACGTCACTTTCTGCTTTAACAGTTCTATTGGGTTTATTGACATTGTTATTCTCTCCAACACATTAAATTTATAATATTCAGATCGCTTAAGAAAAATACGAAGTACAAGCAAACTGAAGCTTTTTCATTCTAATCATTTGTGTGTTTTTTATTCGTTTTTATATCATTTAAATACAATACTTACATCACACTTTACAAAACAGAGTAAAAGCCAAATCGCTTTAGATCATCATTCAGTTGAGTTGTAAATTGTACGATAAGGAATAATTTCATCTTCATAATAAGGTATTTTACTTGCTTAATTGATATAGAAACAGCAAGGAAAAACTCGCAAAAATGAGTGTAAGAAACGGAAATAAACGATAAGATTTTTTTTCAGGCGCTATCTCAACCGGCTCGGTAATTTCTTCTAATGACTCTGCTACGCTTGGAACTTCATCTAACAGAGCAAGCATCTCCTCCGACCAATTTGGCAACAATCCATTAATCGATTCTTGATGTTCGCGAAGGTAATGAATAATGCTAATTGCATCATTCCCGACCTCATTTGAAAGTACTGCTAGACTCTTCGGGATCGCTCGATTTAATGTGATTTCTACCTCTGCAACCGAAACTTTGCCTGCTGCCAACCTCAACAGTAATGCATTTTTTACTTTTTCATTTTCTTCCATTAGGTCAAAAACTGAAGGTGTCAGTTTCTCTTTTAACTGATCAACGAGTTCTGGTTTCTGTAAAAAACGATGCAAAAAAATAGGATAAAATCTTGATAAAACATCATTTTTTTCATTTACTAGACATGTTTGATCATTGACAATAATAGAGGATACTTTTTGCTTAAGCAGCTCCATTGGGTGAATAGCCATATGATTTAGCTCCAATTATTTCAATTGTTTAATTCTCATTTTTTATAATTTTATGTAAAGCACATCTCATTTATTTTCTTACTTTAATCTAATTTTTTTATTTTTATCAGCTTTGTAAAATTTAAATACAATATCTACATCACACTTTACAAAGCAGAATAAGACTTGATCGCCTTATTCTGCTGTTCGCATATCATTTATGCGAAGGTTGTCATCACCTTACCTGTCAGCTGTTGACCAAGTAATGGCGTATTTTTACCTTGAGACAGGATGCTGTCTTTAGACACCGTCCACTTTAGTTCTGGATCAATCAAAACCCAACCGGCTTCTTGCAACCAACGATCTGTCATATTGGCCACTTGTGCTGGTATAGAGGTGACTTTCTCCACCCATTCCAAAGGTTCAAACACACCTTCTTGAATCAACTGCACACCTAAACCGACATAGGTATCAAAAGCAGTAATCCCTGGCTGTGTTTCTGCAAACGGAGCCATTTTCGCTGAGCTACTAAGTGGTTCATGATGGGTACAGATTGCATCAATCACGCCCTCTTTCACCCCTTGGCGCAATAATGCTTTATCTTGTTCAGAACGTAACGGTGGGCGTACATGTGCAAGTGAGTTAAAACCATCGGTCAGCTGCTCAGTCAGATGTAACTGATGCATAGCAACATCGGCAGTGACAGGTAAACCTTTGGCTTTTGCTGCGCGGATCAAATCAACCGAAGCACCACAAGACAGCAGACCAAAGTGTGCCTTCACGCCAGTTGCTTCAATCATGATCAAGTATTTGGCAATCGCAACGGTTTCAGCAATCGCAGGGATCATGGGTAAACCTTGACGAGAAGCAATAAAGCCTTCGTGTGCACAGCCATCTTTGGCAATCTGAGGTTCTTCTGCATAGAACACAACCGTCAAGCCCAAACCTGCTGCATATTCCAGAGTACGAATGACCACATCATCATTTTCAAAGCTTGCATTGGCATTTGAAACCGCAGTACATCCACCCTTCTTCAATCCCGCCATATTGGCAGGTTGTTTGCCATTCAGACCTTGGGTCTGCGCACCAATAATTTGTAGATAAATGCCGCCATCTAATTGTGCTTTTTCAATCAAGCCATGAATTAAAGCACCATTGTCTTGAACAATTGGTTTTGAATCAGGTGGTGTTATCACATGCAAAATACCATTGGCACGCGCCGCTTTACCTTCTGACTTTAAGGTTCCATGCTGTTGTTGCCCTGGTTCACGTAGACGTGCACAAAGATCAACCATAGTTGGCATTAACCATTTGCCTTGACCATCAATCGTTTCATCGACTTGATCTACTGCATCAACCAACTTACCGTTTTCGATATAAACCGTTTTTACTTGATCAGTTTTTTGAATTGGATCGAGCACACGGACATTTTCAATTTTTACTATACTCATGTGATCTATCCTTTACAGCGCAATCGCTTCAATTAAACCTTGTTCTTGTAACTGCCCTTGCATCGCAAGTGCCAACACTGCCATACGAACTGCAATCCCATTGGTGACTTGCTTCAAAATAACAGATTGATCACCATCGGCAATGCTTGAATCAATTTCAACTCCACGGTTCATTGGCCCCGGATGCATCACGATGCAATCAGGCTTGGCCAATGCCAAACGCTCTTTGTTTAAGCCGTACATTTTATAGAATTCAGCTTGTGAAGATAATGCAGGCGAATCAATACGTTCATTTTGAATACGTAATGCAATAATCACATCACAGTCTTTCACGCCTTCATCCATTTTGTTAAACAGACGTACATGTTCGCCATATTCATCAAAGGCCACTGGCAATAAGGTATTTGGCGCAATCACACGAATGTCTTTACAACCCAATGTTTGCAATGCCGCTACATTTGAGCGTGCGACGCGTGAATGCTTGATATCACCAATAATCGCAACCGTTAATTCTTCAAAAGGCTTTTTGGTCTCACGACGAATGGTCAACATATCCAGCATCGCTTGGGTAGGATGCGCATGTCGACCATCACCTGCGTTGATAATCGCAACCTTAGGACACACATCTTTGGCAATAAAATGTGCTGCACCAGAAGATGAATGACGCACCACGAAGATATCCGCTGCCATCGCTTCCAAATTCCAAAGCGTATCACGTAGCGTTTCACCTTTAGAGGTACTTGAACGTGCAATATCAATATTCAGGACATTGGCAGACAAACGCTTTGCTGCAGCTTCAAAAGTAGTACGGGTACGCGTGGAGTTTTCAAAGAAAAGATTCATCACCGTCAGTCCTTCAAGCAACGGACGATTGATCAAGTTATTATTTTCATCTAAAAAGCTTTGCGCTGTATCTAGAATCTTGGTTAAGGTTTCTTTAGAAAGACCTTCAATGGTTAAAAAGTGCTTGAGATTTCCTTGTTGATTGAGCTGGATCTGACTCAAAGTATGCAATGCCGCCAAGTGCATAAGAGATTCCTAACACGTTAAGTTAACGCATTATACAGACTTTGGATTTCATTCGCAGTTGAACTTTTCAGCACTTAAGTAAAAATCTTTTAGATCTTTTCCATGATCTTATTTTTATTCAACATGAGAACATAAATTCTGAATATTGATCCATATACAAATACTCCAAAATAAAGATAAGGATGTAAGTATCATCTCTACATCCTTTTAATATTCTATTTTTTAATGACTTATAATTTACCTTAATGCACCAATATAGTGATGATGTACTTGTGCTTGATAAATTTCTTCATCAGTAACTTCCATGGAATAAGTTTCCAAAATCTCAGCCGGTTGTTTCTCAGTCGCATTTTTTGTCTCCACCACCAATGGATTTGGCTCAGGATATAAGTCAATCAATGGGCTTAAACGATGTACAAAACGTTCTAACTCCGGGTCCTGAGTTGTTAAGGCGATATCTAGCACATGCTTGGCATAATCTTTATTGTTAACGAGATACATTACATCGATCACACGTCCACAGACACGTCTTAAACGGACATACATTTGAGTTGCAATCGTAAAAGCTTCAGCATTGACCAATACTTCGTTATTCATGCTTTCTTTCATAAAGTCCTCACATCATTGGGAGAAATATTTACTGATAATTCATCAAGAAAAATGCAAAAGCTGTACCAACTATTAAAATAAAAAATAAAAATGTACTTGATCACATTTTTTGAATCACCCAAACACAGAGAAAATTATTCAAAAAATATCGATTAATGCAGAATAAAGCTGACAATCACACAAATATGCACCGACAGAGCAAACAAAAATCAGTTAAAATATGCGATTGCTAAAAATGTTTTTGGAAATTTGAATGAATGCTAAACCACGTCTAACAGACTATTGGGTGACCTGTGCAGACGGGCTTGAAACCTTATTACAACAAGAGCTTGAAGATTTAGGCATTCAAAATATCCAACGTTTTGCAGGACGATTGGTTTTTAAAGGCACTCTCGAAAATGCATATCGCGTTTGTATGTGGTCACGCCTTGCCTCTCGCGTGCTTTTACCCATTCATACCCACGAACTTGAACATACCCATGACGCACGTGATGTCGCTGAAGAACTCTATGAAGGCGCGATTAGCTTTGATTGGTCTTTGATTTTTGCACCACAAAGCACATTTGCCGTTCGTTTGCATGTAGAACGAGAAATTAAGGTCAATACACAGTTCGCGACCCTACGAGTTAAAGATGGCGTAGTGGATTCCTTTATGGAAGCCGTTGGCAAACGTCCGAGCATTGATATCAAGCAGCCTGAAATTACCCTATACGCTCTAGCAGGTAAAACTGAACATACTTATTGCTTAGACTTATCTGGTGATTCTTTACATAAGCGTGGCTACCGACGCTATATGACCGATGCACCCATTAAAGAAAACTTGGCAGCAGCGATTCTACAAAAAGCCCAATTATCAAAATACCAACCCGATATTATTCTTGACCCAATGTGTGGTTCAGGCACATTTATTATTGAATCTCTACTCATTTTAACAGACCGTGCACCAGGCTTAGTGCGTCGTTTTGGTTTTAATGGCTGGCATGGTCATGACCATGAACTTTGGTTAGCATTGAAAGCTGAAGCTGCTGAACGTCATGAAAAGGCTTTAGAACAGCCGCTACCTAAATTCTATGCTTATGATGCTGATTGGGAGGCTGTAAAAGCAACGCGCCAAAACATCATTGCTGCTGGTTTCGAAAAATTACTCGATCAAATTCAGATTGAAGAACGTACCTTGGCCGATTGGGATGACTTCCACGCCGAAGGAAAAAAAGCATTTATCGTAACAAATCCACCCTATGGCGAACGTTTAGGTGATAAAGCCTCTAGTCGTGCATTTTATCTAGGTTTATCTGGACTGTTACAAAAGAATTTCCCAAATCAGTCTGTGGCTGTCATTGCGGCACAAATTGAACAAGCAGATGTACTTGCTATTAACGATCCTCAAACCTTACGTTTAATGAATGGTAAATTACCAATTTATATCCGTTTTGGTACCGTTAAACCTGCAACAGTGACGCAGCCTTTCCTTGCGACTTGGCAGCCCCAACAATTTGAAAAAA
This sequence comes from Acinetobacter sp. Ac_5812, assembly GCF_013072695.1. Lineage (GTDB taxonomy): Bacteria > Pseudomonadota > Gammaproteobacteria > Pseudomonadales > Moraxellaceae > Acinetobacter. Next base: position 96,918 of record NZ_LXUK01000022.1, on the reverse strand, counting down.
TTGAAGGTGCCGAAGACTTTACCAATCGCTTGCAAAAAAATATGCAAACATTGAAAAAATGGGCAGTCAAAGAAAATGTTTTCTGTCTACGTTTATATGATGCTGATTTGCCTGACTTTAACGTCGCAGTTGACTTATATGGCGATCGTTTGCATGTTCAAGAATACGCGCCACCAAAAACCATTGATCCAGAAAAAGCAAAAAAACGTTTTAACCTTGCTCTTGCTGCCATCCGTGCTGTGACCGGTTTAGGTCGTGATGCCATCTTTATTAAAACACGTGCCAAACAAGCGGGTGCAAACCAATATACTAAACAGAGTACTGCCTCTAAACGTTTTATCGTACAGGAAGGCGAAGCACGTATCTTGGTGAATTTGACTGATTATTTGGATACAGGGTTATTCTTGGATCACCGTCGGATGCGTCTGAGAATTGCCAAAGAAGCACGTGGGAAACATTTCTTAAATCTTTATAGCTACACTTCTACAGCAAGCCTACATGCCGCTTTAGGTGGCGCAGCAAGTACCACCAGTGTCGATTTATCCAATACTTACTTAAATTGGTCGAAAGAAAACTTTGTACTCAACGGTTTAACTGTAGATCATGCCGATGAACAGCACATGTTCTTTGCAAGTGATTGCTTTGAATGGCTAAAAGAAGGTCATGAGCAATATGACTTGATTTTCATTGACCCACCAACCTTCTCTAACTCGAAAAAGTTCTATGGAACCTTTGACGTACAACGTGACCACGTTTCACTTCTTAAACGCGCAATGAACCGTTTAACCAGCGATGGAACCTTATACTTCTCAAATAACTATCGTGGTTTTGAGTTAGATGAAGAAATTGAGGCGATGTATCAAATTGAAGAAATCACCTCTGAAACGATCGGTCCAGATTTTAAACGGAATCAAAAAATTCATCGTGCTTGGAAAATTCAACACCCTGCTATTTAATCACTAGCTCGGCTTTTACGTCATCGTTATAAGTCACATGAACATTGCCTGACTCGAACTCATAAATCATGTAGCGATCAGGTGGCTGTTCATGTGGTTTGATCGTGGCCGATCTCTTATCTCTGGGGTCAACAGCCAACACTTTCTTCTGCTCTTCGTGAGGGGACAAAACACCCCCTAAGATCGTGCTAACACGAATCTCACCTAAGTATTTATCACTCAAGAGTCGTTGTGAGCGCCAGCGCTCTTCTTCAGGCTTTAAGGCATCTTGTTGCGCTTTAATGAGAATACTAGGAAGTGCATTGTTCAGCATAGCGGTTTGTAAGGCGAGCGTCCCTTCACTCAATGGTTGTGCGGCATGCACCATTGAAGATAAGGCAGTCATCAACAAAATTACACAAGCATTTGTGCAATGATGTCTGTTCTTTTCCATTGCAATTCATCCTGAATTTTTTTCTTATTTGTTCTGAAACTATCAAGTTTTTCAAAAAGTCGCAATGTTATTGGTAATATTCCTGCAAAAATCTGACCAGTTGCACTGATACAAAAAAAGATGGTGATTTTCATCACCATCTTTTTAGCCAAACGTTCAAATTTCGCTTAACTCAGTTTCATTTTATCAAAGACCAGATGACCACTTTCACCTTTGATTAAAATGTTATCCCCTGGCTGGAATTCGCCAGACAAGATTTTCTGAGCCAAGTTATTTTCCACTTGTTGCTGAATCGCACGTTTTAGTGGACGTGCACCATATACAGGATCAAAACCGGCATCGATCAATAGATCGAAAGCGGTATCATCCACTGTTAAGCCCATATCACGATCACTCAAGCGTGAACGTAAACGATCTAACTGAATATCCGCAATACCACGAATTTGCGCTTTTTGCAGTGAGTGGAAAACCACTAACTCATCAATACGGTTAATAAACTCTGGACGGAAATGTTGTGTAACTGCATTCATGACCACAGTACGCACCTCGTCATCGGTTGCGCCTTCACCCAGTTCACGCACATCTTGTGAACCTAAGTTAGAAGTCATCACAATAACAGTATTCTTAAAGTCAATCACACGACCTTGTGAATCCGTTAAGCGCCCATCATCTAACACTTGTAGCAGGATGTTAAACACATCTGGATGGGCTTTTTCCACCTCATCAAATAACACCACACTGTAAGGTTTACGACGTACTGCCTCAGTTAAAACACCACCTTCTTCATAACCTACATAGCCCGGAGGTGCACCCACCAAACGACTGACAGAGTGCTTTTCCATAAATTCAGACATATCAATACGAATCATGGCATCGTCACTGTCAAACAAGAAGTTTGCCAATGCTTTGGTCAACTCAGTTTTACCCACACCTGTCGGTCCAAGGAACAAGAATGAACCACTTGGACGATTCGGGTCAGATAAACCTGCACGTGAACGACGGACTGCATTGGAAACAGCAACCACCGCTTCATCTTGTCCAACCACACGATTATGTAAGAACTCTTCCATATTCAGCAGTTTTTCACGCTCACCCTGTAGCATTTTCGCCACAGGAATGCCTGTTGCAGCACTGACCACTTCTGCAATTTCGTTTTCGGTGACTTTGGTCCGAATCAGCTTCGGTTCTTCATTTTCCTCAGCAACTTCGGCTTGTTCCAAGCGTTTCTGCAACTCTGGAATCACACCATATTGCAAACGCGCCGCTTCTGCCAAATCACCTTCACGTTTGGCTTTTTCCAAAGCAACACGCGCTTGATCGAGTTCAACTTGTGCTTTCTTATCCCCTTCAACCAAGGTTTTTTCAGCCTTCCAGATTTCTTCCAGATCGTTGTACTCTTTTTGCTTTTCAGCAATTTGCTGCTCAAGATGATTGACTTCGGCTTTACTGCCTGCATCTTGATCTTTTTTCACCGCTTCCAATTGCATTTTCAACTGGATTAAACGGCGATCAAGTTTATCTAAAGCCTCAGGCTTGGAATCGATTTCCATTTTGATGCGAGATGCCGCTTCATCAATCAAATCAATCGCTTTATCAGGCAACTGACGATCGGTAATATAACGATGTGACATCTTCGCCGCTGCAATAATGGCTGAGTCTAAAATTTGCACCCCATGGTGGGTCGCATATTTTTCTTTTAGACCACGCAAGATCGCAATGGTGTCTTCAACACTTGGCTCATCGACCAATACTTTCTGGAAACGACGTTCAAGTGCAGCATCTTTCTCGATGTATTGACGGTATTCATCTAAGGTCGTCGCACCGACACAGCGTAATTCACCACGCGCTAAGGCAGGTTTTAACATATTACCTGCATCCATTGCGCCATCGCCCTTACCTGCACCAACCAGCGTATGTAACTCATCAATAAATAAGATGATCTCGCCTTCGTGTTTCGCAAGGTCTTTGAGAACTGCTTTTAGTCGCTCTTCAAACTCTCCGCGATATTTCGCACCTGCAAGTAATGAACCTAAGTCTAATGATAAGACGCGCTTATTTTTCAAGCCTTCAGGTACTTCGCCATTGACAATACGTTGCGCCAAACCTTCAACAATTGCAGTTTTACCCACCCCAGGTTCACCAATTAAAACTGGGTTATTTTTGGTTCGACGTGAGAGAACCTGAATGGTACGGCGAATTTCATCATCACGACCAATCACAGGATCAAGCTTGCCTGCTAAAGCACGCTCAGTTAAGTCAATGGTATATTTATTGAGTGAGTCACGTTGATCTTCGTGATTATTGCTCATAACTTTGTCATTTCCTCGAATATTTTCAATTACTTTGCGTAAGCTTTCTGGTGTCACACCCACGCTATTCAATATTGTTTTGGTTTCACCTGTTTCCGCCAAACCTAACAGCACCCAATCAGTGGACAGAAACTCATCTCCTGCCTTTTGCGCATAGCGGTCAGCTAAATTCAATGCCTTTACCGCTTCAGGATTGAGATTGATATCACCTGTAGGATTTGCCAAAGTCGGTGCATTTTGCACGGCTTGTTCAAGTTTCTGTTTTAACTCAGGTAAACGTGCACCCGCTTGTTGCAATAAACTCAGATTGGCTGGTTCTTCAAGTAAAGTGGATAGGATATGCACACCTGCAATCGAAGTGTGATCCTTACCCATAGCCAATGATTGTGCATCTGAGAGTGCTTGCTGTAAGCGGTTTGTAAATTTTTCAAATCGCATTCTTGTTATTCCTCACAACAAATTTTTAACTTATCACTTAGATGGGAACGCTTTTTAAAATTTCAAATAAAATTTATATATTTTTCAATATTTTATAAAAATATAAATGTATAAAACTCAGTACTAATATGGGTGTATAAACAATCTATTTCAAGTATCTTTTGTATAATTTTTCTGTCTATTCTGTTTTGCACAAAATCCTTATTGTGATTTTAAGGTGAACGTTTTAGCTTAAGGCTTTGCTTCAATTAGAAATGCTCATCATGTCTTTAAAAACAATTTTGCTCAGCGTTGCGTCCCTCCTTCCTCTTCATACTGCTTTTGCACAACTCCCCCAAGACTCAAGACGAGCTGGCGGTATTGCCGTGATTCCCCTTTCGACTGAAACCACCCAAGTCTTGTATGAACAAAAGCCTGTTTTGATTACACAGCAAGGCAAGCAACGCTATGCCGTGTTTGGTATTCCACTTTCGGCCCCATTAGGTACATTGAGCTTAGCCACCAATCATAAGCCGATTCAAGTCGAAGTGACACCCTATCGCTATGCTGAGCAGCGCTTAAGCGTTAAAAATCAGGATTATGTCAACCCGAACCAAGAGCAACTCGACCGTTATGCACGAGAAGCGAAAGAGCAAAATGATATTTATAGTTCCTTTACATCTAGTACATGGACAGAATTTCCCAATTTTATCCGCCCAACCGCAGGTAAATTCAGTAATTCATTCGGCAGAAAACGTTTCTTTAATGGCGAAGAGCGAGCACCTCATTCTGGTTTAGATATCCCAGCACCTGTGGGACAGAATGTTATCGCACCTGCTGGCGGTGTCGTGGTCCAAACAGGCAACTATTTCTTTAATGGTAATACAGTTCTGATTGATCATGGTCAGGGCCTGATCAGCATGTTCTGTCATTTGAGTAAAATTAATGTGGTCAAGGGACAACAGATTCGTCAGGGTGAAACACTGGGATTGGTTGGTAAAACTGGTCGTGTCACTGGGCCGCACTTGCATTGGGGAATGAGTTTGAATAATGCGCGGGTAGACCCACAATTATTTCTAAAATAAAAAGAAAAACTTAAAAAAAGTGACCTGTAAAAACAGGTCACTTTTTAGTAAAACTTAATAATTTTAACTTTTAAGCAGCTTCAACAATTTCAAAATCATGGGTAATTTCAACACCACCATCGGCAAGCATTTTACTTGCTGAACAATATTTCTCAGCAGAAAGCTCAACTGCTTTCTCAACTTGCTTGGTTTTTACCGCTTTACCCGTGACAATGAAGTGCAAATGGATTTTAGTGAATACCGCAGGAATTGAATCCGCTCTTTCTGCTTTCAGCTGACATACAACATTCGTCACATCTTGGCGGGATTTCTTTAAAATGGTCACAATATCAAACGAAGCACACCCACCAAGTCCCATTAAAATCAATTCCATAGGACGTGGACCACGGTTTTCACCACCATATTCGGCAGAACCATCCATCACCACAGTATGGCCACTTTCTGATTTTGCCTCAAAAGCAACATTCTCTAACCAATGTACACTTGTTTGCATTGCAACTACCCGAAAAACGTTATAAATTTACTCTGTTCTTGTACACTAACATAAAATGAGTTGATAAGGAATTTCATCTCTTCTGTGTAGAAAAGGCTCTTACAAGAGTCTGTGCGATCGGTTTTATCCAAATTCGGAAATTTTAAGCATGACTTCAAATTTTTCACAACTTAGCACTGATGCTTTATCTCCAGGTCAACTACCTGAATCAGTTAAAGCTTTGCTAAAACGTGCTCATATTAATAGATACCCTAAACGCACCACGATTGTTGACGCTGGAACGGAATCAAAATCACTGTATTTAATATTAAAAGGTTCAGTGTCAATTATCTTACGTGAAGATGACGAACGTGAAATTGTAGTTGCCTACCTAAACCCAGGCGATTTTTTTGGTGAAATGGGGCTTTTTGAAAAGAACCCTCAACGTACTGCAGAAGTACGTACACGAGATGTCTGTGAAATTGCAGAAATTTCTTACGACAATTTCCATGAGTTAAGCAAACAATACCCAGATCTAAGTTACGCTGTGTTTGCTCAACTGGTCCGTCGTCTTAAAAATACAACACGTAAAGTCACTGATCTAGCCTTCATTGATGTGTCAGGTCGTATTGCGCGTTGTTTAATTGACTTATCTGCTCAACCTGAGGCAATGATTTTGCCAAATGGCCGTCAGATTCGTATCACCCGCCAAGAGATTGGTCGTATCGTGGGTTGCTCTCGCGAAATGGTTGGACGTGTCCTCAAGACACTTGAAGATCAAGGTATGATTCAAACTGATGGTAAAGCAATCTTAATTTTTGATGCTTCTTTAGAAGAAAATAATTTTACAGAAGAAGAATATGATGACGAAGACTAATTCGATTTAAGATCGAATTAACTCTATAAAGAAAGCCAGTGCCAGTGCTCGTCACTGGCTTTTTTTTACAAAGAATAAGCCTTACTGATTACATAATTACAATGATTATAGAGATATTCAGAATATTAACTGCTGCCAACATTTTCTATAATCCACCCTAATCAAGACTATATTCATAAGATACTGATTTGGAGAGAATAAGTATGAAGAAATTAGCTTTAAGCCTTTGTGCGATGACCGTAATGACAATTTCTGGCTGCGCATCTTTCGCAGACATGGCTGGCGCAGATAGCGCAACTTTAAATGCTCAATCTGCACAGAGCTTCGCAAAAATGACGCAAGAAGCACGTGCTAAGAACCAACTGGATAGTAGTTCAAGTACTTATCAACGTATCAATACTGTATTTAATCGCTTAAAACCTTATGCAGATCAAATGAACCAGACTGGTCAACGTTTTCAATGGCAACTTGCAGTACTCAAATCGGATACTGTTAACGCCTATGTAGCACCAGGTGGTAAAGTTGTTTTCTATACAGGGATTGTGAACAAGCTTAATTTAACCAATGATGAAATTGCGGCGGTCATGGGACATGAAATGACCCATGCGCTCGAAGAACATGCTAAAAGTAAAATTGGTGCTCAAGCTTTAACAAATCTTGCGATTGGCATTGGTAAATCGTATGCAGGTAGCAGCATAGGTGATCTAGGCAGTGCAGCAATCGATTTAGGCAGTCAAGTGGGAATCGGCTTACCATACTCACGTAATTTAGAGAGCCGTGCCGATTATGGTGGTTTAATGCTCATGGCGAAAGCAGGCTATAACCCGAATGCAGCAATCAGTCTATGGGAAAAAATGAATCGTTTAGATGGCGCTGGTGGCGGTTCATTCTTGTCAACTCACCCATCAAATACTCAACGTATTGGTGATATGCGTAAAAACTTACCTGCAGCTTTGGCTGTTTATAACCAACGTCGTTAATCAAAAACCCCTTAAATTCTTAAGTTAGAATTTAAGGGGTTTTTCGTATCAATTCATTTATTACTGAACCAAGCTCACATTAATCGCAAGTGCAGCATATGCGTTGCGATGGTATGACGGATATGATCAGGTCGAGCATGAAAATAACGCTCACTTAAACCATCACCTGATAAATCCTCAGTAACGATGTACCCCATTTGCTCTACTGCCTGATGCAGTGTCTTTGGTCTAAATTGCCCTTTTAAGGGTTCTTTTAAAAACCGAGTAAATTGCGACACAAACAAGGTGCCTAAACGCTCTATGCCCTCCAACTCTCGATAGTCAACCGAGTAGTCCAAGACCACTTCACTGCCCTCTGCTGCTATCTGTTTAATACTATTTAAAGTATTTAACGTTGTCTCTGGTTCAAGATAATGGGTCGTCCCCAACCAGGAGAAAAAAGCAGCTTGATCTTGCTTAAAGGTACTTCTTGTTAAAGCATCTGCAATCGATTCTTTTTCAAAATCAATCGCAACAAATTCAACATTCGCTGGAAGTGCGCCAAATTGGCGTAATTTGCTTTGTTTTGCCGCTTGGGTATCTGGATGGTCCACTTCAAATATTTTTAACTGTGGGTATTTCTGGGTCTGTCGTAGGGTAAAAGAATCTAAACCAGCCCCTACGAGCACATACTGTTGAATCCCCTTCGCGATTGCTTGCTCAAGCAAATCTTCGGCATAACGTGAACGCCCAACCACCTGTCCAGTCAATAAACCAAAAGTACGGTTAAATACAGCGGAGTTCATGACTTTCACAGTTAACGAAGTGGTTAGCAGTTTCTTCCAGCCCGCACTGGTTAACTCAAATGCAAAAGGGTCAGAAAACACTGGATTTTCAGCATTTTGAAAATGATTGGCACGTAATGCTGCGGCTGCTTCAGCCGTGCGACTCGTTTGTCCTTCTTTCATTTTGATTCCCCTTTTTTATTACTATCATGCAAAAAATAAGCAGCAAATTCCATCGCTAGACAAAATTTACTGCTTATTAATGACTAAATTAAAAATTATTTAGTTTTTTCAGTTTGATACGTCACTTGATAATCATTTAAGTTCATACGTTTCAAACGTTGCTTTAACTTTTTCAATGACCACGGCCATGCAGCAAAGTTACGGCCATTGGCATCTAAGTAATAGCTCTTACATCCACCCGCGTTAAACACGGTGGTTTTCAAATGTTTTTGCACAAGCTCATTATGATGCTTGATCACTTCAGGCTTAATATTCAACTTACTAATGCCTTTTTCTTTGATTTTCTGTAAACCATCAACGATATAATCAAGTTGTGCTTCAGCCAAACCAATAAATGAATCATACACCAAGACATTTGGCCCTAGGACAAGGAAAGCATTCGGGACATTTTCAATACTGGTACCTAGATATGCTTCTGGTGAAGTGCTCTTCCACAGATCATTCAGACATTCACCTTTCTCATTTGATACGCGCTTGCCAATCGGTGGATGTGATACTTCGAAGCCTGTTCCCCAAATAATCACATCGACTTCATGACGCTCACCATTAGCAGACACCACAGTATTGCCTTCCACTTTCACCAATCCATGTGGAATCAGTTTGGTATTCGGTTGTTGTAATGCTGGATAGTAATTGTTGGCGAACAATAGACGTTTACAGCCAATGGTAAAGTTCGGTGTTACGTTTTTACGTAATTCAGGATCTTCAATCTGGAAACGTAAAATCAATTTTGCCAATTCGCCCACAGGTTTTAACACGGCTGGATTACGTAAGCCGAAATTGATCGCATTTAAAGACTGAGCAACTGTTTGACGCCATGTCTTTTGAATCAATGGGAATTTTTCAATCAGGGCTTTACTGACATCACCTAAATCCGTGTCTGGCTTTGGTACCACCCACGGTGCGGTACGTTGATAAACATACAATTCTTTGGCTAAAGGCTGAATCTGAGGAACAAATTGAATCGCAGAAGCCCCTGTTCCAATCACCGCAATACGCTTGCCAGTTAGATCGTAATCATGATTCCATTTCGCGGAATGGAACATTTCGCCCTTAAAGGTTTCTAGGCCTTCAAGTTTAGGAATTTGCGCTTCAGTAATTGGACCTGTCGCAAAAACCACAGTTCTGGACAAGCTTTGACCTTTATTGGTATCCATCACCCACAGATTGCGCTCTTTATCCCACGCTGCATTCAGCAACTCTGTACCAAATTCAATTTTTGAGCTGACATTGAAGTTTTCGCTGACTTCTTCTAGATAACTTAAAATCTCAGGTTGGCGAGCAAACAAATGACTCCATTTGGCACTGGGTGCAAATGAATATGAATACAACGCTGATGGTACATCACAGCCACAACCTGGATAGGTATTTTCGCGCCAAGTTCCCCCTACGCGTGTCGCTTTCTCAATGATCTTGTAGTTGCTATAACCCACTTGATCAAGACGAATTGCGGTCGCAATACCTGAAATACCTGCACCCACAATAAAGGTGTCATAGATATGTTGTGGTAGTGCCTTTCCTTCAGCTGAGTTTAATTTTTTTGCTTGAGCTGTCATTTAAAAATATCCTTTCTTCATTCAACTGAAATAAGCCTGTCTCTAATCGAGTTTCGTCTTATTTCAATATTTAAAATCTTTTATCCGAGGTGATTACTTCATAAATCGGTATGAGGTACCCAAGAATCTGGCATATAAATTCGGTGCAGTACGTTTCATCAACCAGAATAACTTGGCATCGATTTGTGGGATGGTATAAAGCTCACCTTTGTCCAAACGATCCAGAGTTAATTTGGCTACCTTGTCACTGGTGGTAAAAGCCAAATTGGTCAGCGCATAATCCAACAGCCCTTTATGTGGGACTTTGCCATTTTTAATAATGTTGGTCGGTACTAAGGTCGGGCACAACACGTTCACTTTGATGTTATGTTTTCTCAATTCAGCAGAAAGTGTTTCTGACAGAGCACGGACACCTGCTTTAGAGACGTTATAGACAGTCATTTCTGGTGCTGCAGTATAAGATGCCGCTGATGCCACATTGATAATTGCACCATGACCAAGTTGTTTAAACTTCGGTACAAAAGCACGGCAGCCGTGGATCACCCCCCACAAATTAATATTCATGCACCAATGCCAGTCTTCAGAAGACATTTCATCAAACTTGCCCCCTAGGCCAATCCCTGCATTATTAATCACCAATGTGACTGGGTTCTGCATCAATTGTTGAGCCTGCTCAGCCAATTGGTTAACTTGCTCTTCTTTGGCAACATCACATTGCACTGCAAAGGCTTTGGCTCCAAGTGCCTCAACTAAACTGACTGTTTCTTTTGCTGCATCAAGGTTAATGTCCGAACACACCACTGTGCCGCCACGTTTTGCCAGTTCAAGTGCAAAACTACGACCAATCCCGCTTCCTGCACCTGTCACCACAGCGAATGCTTTTTGGCTCGGCTTGGTTTTTTTCCCAAATAATTTCATCTTTGCTTTCCAATAATCTCGTATTGATATGGACCAAGTTATGCAGTCGCTGCACGTACAGGTGGTACAAACTCTTTCAGGAAATAAGGGCTTAATAAACCTGTTTCTGGGTTTAATAAACGTTCTTTGTAGTACGCCAAATAGGCCGTTGTATCATGGTCATTGGGATGAAAATCTGGACGTAAGTAATCAAAAATATGAGGTAATGTGCTACCAAACATGCCATCTTTTAAATTAAAAAGTACAGACCAGCTTGCACCCGCTTCTTTCCAGAAACGTAGGTTAATCAGATTACTCGGACGGCGTAAAAATGGTAAAAATAAACCACCAGCTCCAACACCGGCTCCTATGGTAATAAACGCTAGAAAAAAGCCAAAAATCCTTAACGAATAATTTCCAGAGAGCACCTGATAAGTATCGTAAGCAATATCTTTATGTTCAGATTCTTCAAGCATGTGCCACATCCACAAAGCACGTGCTTTTTCATCATCAGAATATTGAAAAATATATTCATGCTTCATACCGAACTCAGCGAGCACCGCAGTAAAATGTTCAATCCCTGCCATCAATGAAAGCTTAAGTGGCTGTGGAAATTTTAAAAAAGTATAATTAAATACCTGCTCTGCTAAAAATCGGTACAGTTTTACGGGAACATCATTTGGAATCATGATTTCGTTATATTCATTGTGCAATTTAGAATGAATTGCCTCCTGTCCAATCAAAGAAGTTAATCTTTGCTTTAGGACAGGGTCATCAATAAAATCACGATGAAAACGAGCAGTTTCAATCACCAATTCCTCACCATAAGTGAGAAAAATCGATAAAGCAGCAAAATACGCAGTCGCCCATTCTTTCTGCATTAAAAACTTTAGATCCAAACTTTCAGGATCGAATTTAAAATCAAAATGACGAATTGGAATCGGCGATTTGCTGGCTAAACTCTGCACACCCCCCTGATATCGCGTACGAACTTTGTCTGAAAAGACATTCCGAATAATTTGAGCGACCATTGCTTGATCTCCATATAGAGATTGAAGAATCACAGACTCTTTGATTATTTAAACAGCATAGTGCAGGATTAAAATATAACTAGAACCAAACTGCTCATAAGACATTGAGCTTTTTTGCCAAGCTCAGCCATATTCCTTCTGCACTTGTTTAAATCATTCAAAAATTCCTGATTACGCAGCCTGAACCTTAGGTGTGAACTCTTTTACAAAGAATGGATGCAATGCTCCACCTTCAGATAAAAGTTTCTTTTCGTAGTATTCAAAATAAGCTGTTGCATCATGATCATTTGGATGGAAATCTGTACGTAAATAATCAAAAATACGACCTTGGGTACTTCCAAAAACTCCATCCTTTGGACTAAAGATCAGCTTGACACCACGTCGTGCATCTTTCCAAAATTTGGAGGTCAACATTTCTTGTGGCTTACGTAAGATCGGCACCATGGTTGCAGAGAATGGAATCAATCCAAGAATGGTGAAATAAGCAAGCAAAAAGCCTGAAATGCGTAAGGCATAATTACCGTTCAGTGTTTGATAAACATCATAGGCAACATCTTTATGCTCTGATTCTTCAAGCATATGCCACATCCATAAGGCGCGGGTTTTTGCATCATCAGAGAAATAGAAGTTTTGCTCATGTGCCATCATGTATTCCGCCAATACTGCGGTAAAATGTTCGATCCCAGCCATCAATGACAATTTCAGCGGTTGCGGGAATTTCAAGAAAATATGATCAAAGAACTGTTCACCGAGGAAACGATAGAGTCGTACAGGATAATCAAGCTCAACAATTGCATCATTGAATTCATTATGTAATTTTGAATGAATGGCTTCCTGACCAATCAATGAAGTCACACGCTGTCTCAAGATCGGATCTTTGAGTTGATCGCGATGATGGCGTGCTGTTTCAATCACCAAGTCTTCACCATAGGTTAAAAATACTGAAAGCGTGGCGAAGAAAATGGTAGCGAATTGATTGTTCATATAAAATGAGAGATCAACTTCTTTGCCTTCAAATCCGATGGCCAAGTGACGAATTGGAATCGTTTTTTTACTCGCAAAATCGATTTGCTCAGTTATTGGGTTCGATTTAAATAAACTTAAACCTTTCTTTAATGTGCTGCTAATCATGGCTACACCTACCTACTTCACTTGAGCGTCATTTGCCCTTTGACATGCGTTGGATCGGGTTCATCTCTTTTCATCTTTCTACTCATTTGAGAAGTCTGAAAAAATATTCGGGAGATTTTTTTGAACCTGATCTTGATATAAAATTACTTTAAACCGATCTTATGTTCGGATTCAATTCGGGTAATTCTCGATGTTTTAACAGATAGATTTTTCCTATAATTGGTTCGTTATTCATTTTTTAAAATAGAAATAAGTAAAACTTAATTTTAATTTTTGTATTTATTATCAATTATATATTTAAAATTAAAAGATAAATCCCATGAGCCAAAATAAAGATTAATCTTCACAAACTCATTTTTATTACAGATAAAATATAAATATTAAAATGTATGTAATTTTATTTGTTCGGATTAATTTACTCCGACTTCCCCTGCTTTCAACCTCATGTTAATCTGAAGTTATGTTCGGATTTTAACAATAAGATTTTATGGCAACTCGTAAACCACGTCAGTCACGTTCTAAAGTCACTGTAGACACCATTATTGAAGCAGGCTTTATTGCGGTTGCAACAAATGGCACCAGTGGCACCACCACGCGGCATATTGCAGATATTGCAGGGGTCAGTGTTGGCTCACTGTACGAATATTTTAAGAACAAAGAAGAAATTTATGATGCGATGGCCAGAACTTTTGTCAAAGAAGTCTTAGATATGGTGAAAGAACTCACGCCGATCATGATTGAGCAAGAACTCGAACCGTTATTTGAAATGATCTTCTATACCTTCCGTGATCTGCTGACTCGCGATGATGACCGCTATCTGATCTGCCTACGCTATGCGACAGAACTCAAATATGAAAAATATATAGGTCAAATTGAGATGGCACTGATGGAGGTCTTGATGAAATATATGATTCGCCACCCTCGTTACCTAATGGTCAATAATCTCAGCGTGACTGCTTATATCAGTATTAATAGCAGTATCTTCAATGTGGCACGTCATTTGATCTTACCCAATCCGCAAATCAGCTTTGATGAAATGGTCAAAGGTTTAAGCACCATGATTATTAGCTATATCGAAGCAGAATTGGCAAAAGCAGGAAATTAAAAGCCAGCTTTCACTGGCTCAATTTAACTTTAGAATGGTCTTGCACCTGCCAAGCTGACACGTTTCAGTAAACGACGTTGCTCGGCAGGAAAGGCTGTTCGTGAATGCAAGGTCAACTGATTATCCCAATAGACAATATCCCCAATTTCCCAGTGGTGTTCATAACGATATTGAGGTTGTACAATATGGGCTCTTAAGCGTTCGATCAGTGCAGCACCCTTTTGATCGTCATAGCCTACGACCTCAACTTCGGTCTGAGCATCCAGATAAATACCACGACGACCACTTTCAGAATGCGTACGAACCAATGGATGCGGAAATGCAGCGCCTAATATCGGTTGATCAGAAAAGCGATACTTTGGAATCGAGCTTTTATCCTTCAAGCGTAAAAATGGATTATACGTAATCAACTGCAACCCTTCGATTTCATCTTTGGTTTCCTGATCTAGGTCTGCATAGGCCTGAACAGTATTATACCAACTGGTTGCGCCACCATCTTTCGGAAGTTCAATTGCGTAAAGCAAAGATCCACTAGAAGGCTGTGGTGTCCAGTGATGGTCACTATGTGGGGTGAGTTCGCCATGACCTGTATAATCGCCTTCTCCAACCGCATTGGATACGGGTACAATATCAGGCGGTGCGTTGGTATCATTACGTGTTGCCAATACAGGGACATCTGTTGGTGGACGGAAAATCCCGCCAAAATAACTGGCAAAGGCCAGTAAATCATTGTCTTCCAAGTCTTGTGACTTGAAAACCAGAATTAAATGTTCATGCAATGCCTTTTTCAGCTTGAGGATCACTTCCCCGCTTTGAGGTTTACTTGCATCCAACCCTGTCACAATCGCCCCCAATGCGCCTTCGATGGGTGTGATTTGCACGTTATCTAAACTATGCTTCTTGTATTCATGCCAACGCGGTGCACTTTCGATCGCGGCTGAAAGTTGTGTGAGTACGGTCATTTTCTTTCCTACAAATTCTTCTTATAAATAAATTTTTGAATTTTATTAAAAAACATTAACAAAATTTCAGACTATACTTTTAATATATTCAAGAGATACAACTAACCCAACCAAGATTTTTTGATTAATTTAGTCTTTTTTATGTATATCAAAACAGTCAAATTATAGAAATTCACAAAATCAAAAAGGTGAAGAATTATCGGGTAGCTTGATCGTAAACACACTATTGTGATTCGGATTGCTATATTCAATCGTCCCTTTATGCGCAACCACAATCGCATGCACAACGGCTAAACCTAAACCGGTCCCGCCAAATTCTTTATTTCTAGACTGTTCCAATCTGAAAAAAGGATCAAATAGGTCTTGTTGATATTCGGGGGCAATGCCTGGCCCCTGATCCTCAATTTTCAACACCCAATCATCTGCCACCCACTGCGTAGATATTTTAAGTGCTCCTGCATTTGCATAGCGAATTGCATTTTCGATCAGAGCAATCAGTACTTGTTCAAGACGACGACGATCACAGCTAATCAATGCGGCCCTGACATCCAGTACTGGGATAATTTGAGCTTTTACCAAGCGATCTTCAAACAGTTTTAAAACTTTTTCCGCATGCAATTTAAAATCAATCTTTTCATAATTTAATCTGAGTTGCTGATTTTCAACTAAACTCAAAGTACGTAGATCTTCGACCAAATGCGATAAACCCTCAACCTGATTAAGCAGGCTTTTAAATAAAGCTTCGTCGGGTTTAAACACGCCATCTAAAATACCTTGTAAGCGCCCTTGCAAAATAGTGATGGGTGTTCTGAGTTCGTGGGCAATCGCGGCATTCCAGACTTGAGCATTTTCGACCGAGCTTTCCAACTGCTGTGCCATGTCATTAAAATGATGCATCAACTCAGCAATTTCAGTGGAATGAATCTGGCTATCATCTGCCCTTGCAGAAAGGTCGCCTTGACTGATTTTTTTTGCAGCTTCAGCCAAGAAATTAATCGGCTTAATAAAGCGTTGTGCCAGAAACATCCCAATAATTAAAGAAATAACAGCACCACAAAAAACCACTGTAGAAAGCCAAATCCAATCGACAAAATGGAATTCTGTCCAATCTTCCTGCAAAGAGCTTAAGGTAATCCACCCCACATCAATGGCATAGTTGTAAATAAAATAGCCTAACAACACAGAAAAAAGCGTTACGCTCAAGTTCACAATACTTAATGCAATAAAGAGCTGTTTACTAATACCTGACTTGTTTTTCATCTCAATTTCCAGATCAGTTCTTTTTCGTGTTGATTCATTCAGGCTTATACATCTTGTGGATGATCCAAGCGATACCCGACACCACGCACATTGATCAGCATCTGTTGTAAACCGTGTTCTTCCAGTTTCTTTCTCAGCTTACTGACATGGCTGTCGACTGTGCGCTCTAAGGCATCGCTATCTGGCAGGCAGTGATTTAAAAGTTCACCTCGCGTAAAAACTTTATGCGGATGATCAATCATTTGTAGCAATATTTTATATTCAGTCAGAGTAAGATTCAGCATGACTTTTTTGTCTTGTTGATGAACATAAACACTATGAATATCGGTATTAATTTCGATGTTTTTATAGATGAGATTCTTGTTGACTGTTTGACTGTTTTGCTGCGCTCTTCTTAGCACAGCCTGAACTCGCGCGACCACCTCATTGGGATTAAAAGGCTTAACCACAAAGTCATCCGCACCAATTCTTAATGCCATCACCTTATCAATATCTTGGTCAAGTGCAGTCAACATAATGACAGGAGTTTGCGCCTTTTGACGAATTTTATTTAGCACATCCCAACCATTTAGTTCTGGCAATTTAATATCCAGCAGAATTAAATCAATCGGTTGTGCAGCATGCGTTTCAATCGCTTGCTTACCATTCATGGCACGAATGACACACATGCCTTCACGTTTGAGATAGTGCTCAATAATATCGCCAATCTCATATTCATCTTCTACGACGAGAATAAGTTTGTCATGACAATCGAAAGAAAAAGAATGCTCAAACATAACCATCTAGGTAAATAAAACAATCCATTCATCATACGATGATTTATCTGTCAATCTCCACACTTTTTCCACACTTCCCCGATGTTGGTTACACAAAACTGGAAAATAATGTCAGCATCAAAAACTCCCAAGGTTTGGACAGAATGCAAAAGCATCTATTACTTCCATTATTTTTATCTATCGGGCTGGTGCTGCAAGGCTGTGGTTCTGATGAAGCCAAGCCCGTTGAAACGCCTCCAGCCAAAGTGAGCGTGTTAAATATTCAACCGCAATCTGTGAATTTTAGTGAAAACCTCCCTGCTCGTGTACAAGCCTTCCGAACTGCTGAAATCCGCCCTCAGGTGGGTGGCATTATTGAAAAAGTCTTATTCAGACAAGGCAGTGAAGTTAAAGCAGGACAAGCACTGTATAAAATTAATGCAGAAACTTTCCAAGCTGACGTAAATAGTAATCGCGCTTCACTCAACAAAGCCGAAGCAGAAGTGGCACGTTTAAAAGTTCAGTTAGAACGCTATGAACAATTACTACCAAGCAATGCGATCAGTAAGCAAGAAGTCAGTAATGCACAGGCTGAATATCGTCAGGCTTTAGCAGATGTTGCACAGATGAAAGCTTTGCTTACTCGCCAAAACCTAAATCTGCAATATGCCACTGTGCGTGCCCCGATTTCTGGTCGGATCGGACAATCGTTTGTCACTGAAGGTGCATTGGTCAGCCAAGGTGATGCCAATACCATGGCTACCGTACAACAGATTGATAAAGTTTATGTTGATGTAAAACAGTCAATTAGTGAGTACGAACATTTACAGGCTGCATTACAAAGTGGTGAGTTATCTGCCAATAATGAAAAAACGGTGCGGATTGCCAATAGCCATGGCAAACCTTATAACGTCACTGCCAAGATGTTGTTTGAAGACATCAATGTCGACCCTGAAACAGGTGATGTGACTATTCGAATTGAAGTGAACAACCCGGAACGTAAACTTCTTCCGGGCATGTATGTGCGTGTCAGCATTGATCGCGCTTCGGTTCCTCAAGCTTTACTGATTCCAGCCCAAGCGATTCAACGCAATATTAACGGCGACCCGCAAGTCTATGTGATCAACGCCAAAGGTGCGGCAGATATTCGCCCAATTGAACTGGGACAACAATATGATCAGTTCTATATTGCCAATAAAGGCCTTAAAACAGGCGATAAAGTGGTTGTAGAAGGGATTGACCGTATTCAGCCCAATCAAAAACTTGAAATCAGCAACTGGAAAGTACCTGCAACACAAGGAGCTCAATGATGATGTCACAGTTCTTCATTCGTCGCCCAGTGTTTGCATGGGTGATTGCGATTTTTATTATTTTATTTGGGCTGCTCAGTATTCCTAAACTGCCGATCGCCCGCTTTCCGAGTGTGGCACCACCTCAAGTCAACATTAGTGCGACTTATCCTGGTGCGACGCCCAAGACCATCAATGACAGTGTGGTCACCTTGATTGAACGGGAATTATCAGGCGTCAAAAACCTGCTGTATTATAGTTCGACCACAGACACCTCGGGCACTGCTGAAATTTCAGCGACCTTTAAACCGGGTACTGATGTTGAAATGGCACAGGTGGATGTCCAAAACAAGATCAAGGCAGTTGAAGCACGCCTACCGCAAGTGGTTCGCCAACAAGGTCTGCAAGTAGAAGCTTCTTCTTCTGGCTTCTTGATGTTGGTCGGTGTCAACTCACCTAATGGTCAGTATTCTGAAGTTGATCTCAGTGACTATTTAGTCCGTAATGTGGTGGAAGAACTGAAACGTGTTGAAGGCGTGGGTAAAGTTCAATCCTTCGGTGCCGAAAAAGCCATGCGGATTTGGGTCGACCCAAACAAACTGGTGTCTTATGGACTGTCCATTAGTGATGTCAATAATGCGATCCGTGAAAATAACGTCGAGATTGCACCTGGTCGACTCGGTGATCTACCTGCAGTCAAAGGTCAATTAATCACGATCCCCCTGTCTGCTGAAGGTCAATTGGGTGATGTTGAACAATTCAAGAATATCAGCCTCAAAAGTAAGACCAGCGGTAGTGTCATTAAACTATCTGACGTTGCCAATGTGGAAATGGGTTCTCAGGCCTATAACTTTGCGATTTTAGAAGATGGCAAACCTGCAACGGCTGCTGCAATTCAGCTCAGCCCGGGTGCCAATGCGGTGAAAACTGCTGAAGGTGTCAGAGCCAAAATTGAAGAATTAAAACTCAATTTACCTGAAGGCATGCAATTCAGTATCCCTTATGACACTGCACCTTTCGTTAAGATTTCAATCGAAAAAGTAATTCATACCTTACTTGAAGCCATGGTTCTGGTATTCATTGTGATGTATTTATTCTTGCATAATGTTCGCTATACCTTAATTCCAGCCATTGTTGCACCGATTGCGCTGTTGGGTACTTTTGCGGTGATGTTGCTTGCAGGCTTCTCGATTAACGTACTGACCATGTTTGGTATGGTGCTCGCCATCGGGATTATCGTCGATGATGCGATTGTGGTGGTGGAAAACGTCGAACGGATTATGGCAACTGAAGGTCTGCCACCGAAAGAAGCCACCTCCAAAGCCATGAAGGAAATCACCAGCCCAATTATTGGGATTACCTTAGTCCTAGCGGCGGTGTTCTTACCGATGGCCTTTGCCAGTGGTTCAGTTGGTATTATCTATCAACAATTCACCTTAACCATGTCGGTGTCGATTCTGTTCTCGGCATTATTGGCATTGATCTTAACCCCTGCACTATGTGCCACGATTTTGAAACCAATCGATGGCCATCATCAAAAGAAAGGCTTCTTCGCATGGTTTGATCGTAGCTTTGATAAAGTCACCAAAAAATATGAATTGATCCTGCTGAAAGTGGTCAAACATAGTATTCCAATGATGGCGATCTTTGTGGTGATTACAGGTCTTACCTTCGCAGGTATGAAATATTGGCCAACAGCATTCATGCCTGAAGAGGATCAAGGTTGGTTCATGACCTCCTTCCAGTTGCCTTCTGATGCCACTGCTGAAAGAACACGCGATGTGGTGAATGAATTTGAAAGTAGCTTAAAAGACGACCCAAATGTAAAAAGTAATACCACGATTATGGGTTGGGGTTTTAGTGGTGCGGGTCAAAACGTTGCTGTCGCGTTCACGACGCTGACGGATTTCAAAGACCGTACTGCAACGGCAACCGAGATGACCAACTCCGTCAATGAAACAATGGCACATAGTAAAGAAGGCGCAACCATGGCTGTGCTTCCGCCAGCCATTGATGAACTCGGAACTTTTGCAGGTTTCAGCTTGCGTTTACAAGACCGAGCAAATTTGGGCATGCCCGCACTTTTAGCTGCACAAGACCAATTGATGGAAATGGCAGCCAAGAACAAAAAGTTCTATATGGTCTGGAATGAAGGTTTGCCGCAAGGTGACAATATCTCTTTAAAAATTGACCGTGCAAAATTGAATGTTCTTGGTGTGAAGTTCGCAGATGTTTCGGACATCATTTCTACTTCAATGGGTTCAATGTATATCAATGACTTCCCGAATCAGGGACGTATGCAACAAGTGATTGTACAGGTCGATGCCAAATCGCGGATGCAATTAAAAGATATTCTGAATCTGAAAGTCATGGGTTCAAATGGACAATTGGTCTCTTTATCTGAAGTGGTCACACCGCAATGGAATAAAGCACCACAGCAATATAACCGCTATAACGGACGTCCATCGTTGAGTATTGCAGGTATTCCGAACTTTGATACCTCGTCAGGCGATGCCATGCGTGAAATGGAAAACCTGATTGCCAAACTACCGAAAGGGATTGGCTATGAATGGACAGGTATTTCTTTGCAAGAAAAGCAATCTGAATCGCAGATGGCATTTTTACTTGCCTTGTCTATGCTGGTCGTATTTTTGGTTCTGGCTGCGCTTTATGAAAGTTGGGCTATTCCGCTTTCAGTCATGCTGGTTGTGCCTTTGGGTATTTTCGGTGCCATCGTTGCGATTATGTCTCGAGGCTTGATGAATGATGTGTTCTTTAAAATTGGTCTAATTACCATCATCGGTTTATCGGCCAAGAACGCAATTCTGATTGTCGAATTTGCCAAGATGCTGAAAGAAGAAGGCATGAGTTTAGTCGAGGCCACCGTTGCCGCAGCTAAACTGCGTTTACGTCCGATTCTGATGACTTCACTTGCCTTTACCTGTGGTGTGATTCCATTGGTCATTGCATCAGGTGCCAGTTCGGAAACACAGCATGCCTTAGGTACGGGTGTATTTGGTGGCATGATTTCAGCAACAATTCTGGCAATCTTCTTTGTCCCAGTGTTCTTCATTTTCATTCTGGGTGCAGTTGAAAAGCTGTTTTCTTCGAAGCAAAAAAATCCATCTTAACTGACATTGAGCAGAGGGAATCAAATGATTTCCTCTGACTCCTCCTCTGTATTTATCCTTATATTATTTGGAGAAGACTATGTCTAATGTGACTGTCTTATCTCGTGGCCTGCTTGTCTCTACGCTTTCAATGGCCTTGACAGCGTGTATGAATATGCAGGCACCAAAACCTGTGATTCAATCAGATATTCCACAAAATTTTTCTCAAACCACGACTGGAAATTCGATTGCCAATCAGGGTTATCAACAATTTTTTTCAGACTCACGTTTATTAAAAGTGATCGACATCAGTTTAAATCACAATCGTGATTTACGTACTGCAACACTGAATATCCAACGTGCACAACAACAATATCAAATCAGCAAGAATGACCAGTTACCGACTATCGGAGCAAATGGCAGTGCTGTACGACAAGTCAACCCTACGGTGAATCCGAATAATCCTTATTCCACCTTTCAAGTCGGCCTTGGCGTAACTGCTTATGAGTTAGACTTTTGGGGTCGTGTACAAAGTTTAAAAGACGCAGCGCTGAATAATTACCTCGCCACCCAAAGTGCCAGAGATGCCACTCAAATTAGTTTAGTGAGTCAGGTCAGCCAAGCATGGTTGAATTATGCCTATGCAAAGGCCAATTTAAATCTGGCTGAGCAGACCTTAAAAGCACAACTCGATTCCTATAACCTCAACAAAAAACGCTTTGATGTCGGGATTGATAGTGAAGTTCCTTTACGTCAGGCTCAGATTTCGGTTGAAACAGCCCGAAATGATGTGGCGACCTATAAGACCCAAGTGTCACAAGCACAAAACCTACTGGATCTATTGGCTGGCCAAGCTGTTCCTCAAAATCTCCTACCGAATCATGCCGTGAAAAGTATTAGTGCTGAAAGTACTTTTGCAACAGGCTTAAGCAGTGATTTACTCAATCATCGTCCAGACCTAAAAGCTGCTGAATATCAGCTACTTGCTGCTGGAGCAAATATTGGCGCAGTGAAAGCACGCATGTTCCCGACCATTAGTCTGACAGGTTCAGCGGGATATGCATCGACTGATCTCAAAGATTTATTTAAATCAGGAGGCTTCTCTTGGTCCGTTGGACCAAGTATTGATGTTCCAATTTTTGACTGGGGAACACGTAAAGCCAACGTTAAAATTTCTGAAACAGAGCAAAAAATTGCTGTTGCAGATTATGAAAAAGCCATCCAATCCGCTTTTCGTGAAGTCAATGATGCTCTTGCTGCCCGTGCCCACATAGAGGATCGTTTGAGTGCTCAACGTCGTTTGGTTTCTGCAACCGATACCACATATAAATTATCAACAGCTCGGTTTAGAGCGGGGATTGATAGTTACTTAACGGTTTTGGATGCCCAACGTTCTGCTTATGCGGCACAGCAAGGTCTATTGATGCTAGAGCAAACCAAGTTGAATAATCAGATAGAACTCTATAAAGCTTTAGGTGGTGGGTTATCTCGGGATTCGTAAACGCTAAAGTCTATTATTGGGGCTGATTTTTACAGATTCAGCCCTTATAGTGTTTGGGTTTAAATGAGAAAATAACCATTGATCTATGTTTACACTTTCGATTACACCCAGATTCTATGAAACCGATGCTTTCGGACATATCAACAATACTGTCATCACAGGTTGGTTTGAAACCGCACGTGAACCTGTTTTTCGTCTATTTAACCCAAGCATGGAAATCAAAAATCTGCCTTTGATTCTGGCACGGGTTGAAGTCGATTTTGTTGCTCAAATCTATTACGGCGCTGATATCGAAATCAAAACATGGATTGAACATATCGGCAATTCTTCTTTTATTGTGGCACATGAAGCTTGGCAGAATAATCACTGTGTTGCACGCGGCAAAGCGGTTCAGGTGTATTTTGATTTCGGTACGCAAAAATCTGGTCGTATTCCAGATCAGTTCCGCACATTGTTACAGCAATATCTAATTTCAGCATAAAGATGTTCAGCTGAAATGAAATCTTCCATTTCAGCTGATTCAATTTATTCACCCAAATCTTCGAGAAAGTCAAAGGTAGGCACAAAGAATAAACTGCCTGAAACAGGTGTACTAAAATCCAATAAGCGATCAACATGTCCTGTTTCCTTACCCAAGAACATATTTTCAAGCATGGTTTTAGTGATATTAAAAGAACGAGAGTAGCCAATAAAGAAGGTACCATATTCTCCTTCAGTTGGATTGGAAAATGGCATATTGGCTCTTAAAATTTTGAGTTCATTGCCGTCAGCATCATGTGCCTTACTTGCGACATTATGCGCACTTTGCGGTTTTACATCATCACCAAGTTCCACGTCATCATATTTCTTACGACCAATGACTTTTTCCTGCTCTTCTGTGCTGAGGCCTTTCCACATTTCCATGTTATGCAGATATTTTTGAATAAAGACATAGCTGCCGCCAAGGAACTCTGCATCTTCTTCACCCACATAGGCAATCTCTTTGGCAATTTCATGTTCAGGATTCTCTGTCCCGTCCACAAAACCAATAATGGCGCGACCATCGAAGTAACGGAAACCTTTGGTTTCACTGATCGAATAGGTGTCGTCTTTGAGTTGCTCATGCAGAATTGCGGCCAATTCATAGCAAATGGCCATTTGATTGGCACGAATATGGAAGAACAAATCACCTGCCGTTGCGACTGCGGTATGTCTTGGTCCTTTGATTTCCTGAAATGGCGCAAGCTGTTTTGGTTTATTTAATTCAGGAAAGAGTAAATCCCACGCATTCGAACCAATGCCAACAGAAGCACTAAAATTACCGTTGGGAAAGCGATTGGTCAGACTACGCACCAATGCTGAAAAATTAGCAAGAAAATCAATAATCCCAGAATGATCAGGTTGGGTATTCATTCCAAGCACAATAAATAAGGCATTCTCACCCGAAAGATTATTAATGACTGGCTGTGGTCTTAAAGGTAGATTCATAATTTTTAGGAATAGAAGAACTTAGTGCTCATATCCTACACAAATCAAAGCATGAGTCAGCAACATAATCACAAATTTTTACTATTATTCAGTATATAAAACAAAGCTATCTCCCCGACAGAAACTTGCTAAAGTCAGATTCGATTGCTTTGCCATTGCGATGGCCATACTGGTCGGTGCAGAAATGGTTGCCAGTAAAGCAATATTGGATTGTGCGCACTTACGAATCAGTTCATAACTGGCACGACTGGTCATCACCACAAAACCATCACCCACATTGAACTTTTGCTCCGCCAGATAACCCAATAACTTATCCAAAGCGTTGTGCCGTCCAACATCTTCAAATAACGCTACGATTTGCCCTTTCACAACCCAAGCTGCCGCATGCGCCCCTCCGGTGAGCGCTGTGATTTTTTGTCTAACTTTCAGTTGGGCAATCGCATTGGGAATCTGATTTAACCATGTTGATGGCACTTGGGTACTGACCACAGGTAAATCAGCATAAAGTTGTTTTAAACTTTCAATCCCGCATAGACCGCAGCCTGTACGTCCCACCATCATACGACGATGCTCTTTTAACGCGACAAAAGCACGGGTCGAAATGGTCATATCCACTTCAACCCCCAGTTCATTTTGACGAATGTCCAGTGAATACAGTTCGCTTAAACTATGTAGAATCCCTTCCGACAAACTAAAGCCTTTGGCAAAGACCTCAAGATCTGACGGCGTCGCCATCATCACTGCATGAGAGATCCCGTTATAGACCAAGGCAACAGGATATTCCTGCACGATATAGTCGATTTCATTTTCACAACGATCATGCTGAAAACGATGCACTTGCACCGTTTCATAGCCATGTATTTTGGTGTCCACACCCAACCTCTTTTACGATTGCAGTCATACACTATGCGTTACTGACGCGTTCATTAGCATGCTCAGGATCAACTTCCACATTCAGATTGAAATGCGCTGGTGCATTCCCCGCATGTAGAATTACAGGAATGCTTTTTGATGCTGGGATTTTGGCATATTTATCATGGCTGCCCAAAGCCACCAATGGATTGGTTTCGGGATAATAGGCCGCCAGACTACCTTGCGGAATGTTATACGGTACAATACGGAAACTATGCACGATTCGTTTTACCCCATCCGAGAACACACTTTCGATATCAACCCATTGATCAGCTTCAAAACCTGCGGCATCAATATCCGCCTGATTCATAAACAAAACACGGCGCTGTCCGAATACACCGCGGTAGCGATCATCCAAACCATATAAAGTGGTGTTGTACTGGTCATGTGAACGTGTGGTCATCAAGGTATAAACTTGCTGCTCAGTATAAGCCGCAGCATATTGATTTTCTTTGTCTTCGTAGACTTCTGTCAAAGGTGTAATCAAAAACTGGGCTTTGCCGCTAGGCGTATGCCAAACATGCTGATTGGCTGGATGCTCTAAATGAAAACCACTCGGTTGATAAACCCGTTGGTTGAAATCATGAAATTCATCAAAAACATCGGCAATGGAATCGCGAATACGATCATAGCTCTCAATATACCAGCGCCATTTCACGGTACTGTCTGGTAGGGCTGCTGCTGCCATACGCGCAACAATATCAGGCTCGGATAAGATATTTTCTGAAATCGGCGGATTGCGGCCTGCAGAAAGATGCACATTACTCATCGAATCTTCAACTGAAATGGCCTGAGCACCATGAAGCTGCATGTCCACTTCTGTCCGCCCCAAACACGGTAACATTAAGGCCGTCTTGCCACAGACCAAATGACTACGATTCAACTTGGTGGTAATGTTGACAGTTAAATCACAACGGCGTAGCGCCTCTTGGGTATAGGGCGTATCAGGAGTGGCAACCGCAAAGTTTCCGCCTAGACCGATAAAGACTTTGACCTCGCCTTCATACATCGCCTTGATGGTATCGACTACCCCAAAACCATGTTTACGCGGCGACTTGATCCCAAAGACCCGATCAATACTATCTAGAAGTGCATCACTTGGATTTTCATTGATACCCATAGTTCGGTCACCCTGCACATTACTATGACCGCGTACTGGACAGAGACCTGCACCCGGACGACCGATATGCCCTCTTGCCAGCATCAAGTTTGCCAGCATATGAATATTGGCTGTCCCGTGACGGTGTTGGGTAATCCCCATCCCCCAACAGAAAATGGCAGTTTTCGCATCTAGATACATTTTGGCAATTGATTCTAAATGTTCAGGTGACAGTCCCGTATGTTTATGAATTTCTGCCCATGCTGTGCCATCAATCTCAGCCAGCATTTCATCAAAACCAATGGTATTCATTTCAATGAAGCTACGATCAAAAACACTGGCTTTTCCTTTCGTGAGTGCCTTTTTATCCCATTCCAACAAATGCTTCATCACCCCAAACATCAGTGCATAGTCACCCCCAATTTTGGGTTGGAAGTAATAGCGGCTGATTGGGGTACTGCCATTGGTCATCATTTCCAATGGCGCTTGCGGATCTTGGAAACGTTCCAGCCCGCGTTCTTTGATTGGGTTAATGGCAACAATATTACCGCCTCTTCGAGAGACTTCTCTCAAGGTTGCCAACATACGTGGATGATTGGTGCCTGGATTATGCCCAAAACTAAAAATCGCATCGGCCTGATCAAAATCATCCAGAATAACGGTGCCTTTGCCTAAACCAATCGCATCTTTTAAACCGACACTGGTGGTTTCATGACACATATTGGAACAGTCAGGGAAGTTATTGGTTCCAAAGCTGCGAACAAAAAGTTGATACAGAAATGCCGCTTCATTACTGGCACGACCAGAGGTATAAAAAGCCGCTTGGTCAGGATGATCAAGTGCTTGTAAATTCTGAGCAATCAATTGAAAGGCTTCATCCCAAGAAATTGGGACATATTTATCAGAAACAGGGTCATATCGCATCGGGTCGGTTAAGCGCCCAAGATCCTCAAGATAGAAATCATTTTGCTCAGCCAGCCAACTCACAGTATGTTGCGCAAAGAACTCCGGCGTTACCGTTTTACTGGTTGCTTCAAAAGCAACGGCTTTGGCACCGTTTTCGCAGAAGTTAAAGGCATGTGCATCTTTTTTCTCAGGCCATGCACAACCTGGACAATCAAAGCCTGTTGGTTGATTAATATTGAGTAAGGTGATTGAGCCTTTTTTTAAGATATCTTGCCTTTTCAGATTGCGGGCAACACTTAACAATGCACCCCATCCACCGGCTGGTTGGGTATAAGGTTCAATTCGTGCAAAACTGGTATTTTCTTGCTTATGAATGGTTTGTTCTGAGTTATCCATCACGCTTGCCCTCATCTGAGCTATTTTTTAACATTTGCTACAGATAGGATTAACATGAATTGTGCTTCTTTTCTATTCCTGATTTGTCTTATCCCTGTATTTATATCTCAAAAAAAAAGCCTAGAAGGATCTAGGCTTTATTGACCATTTGATAAACAGTATGCAATTACTCTCCTGCCAAAGCACACTCAAAATTGGCTTTATCGACTGAGCAACGCGCTTTTTTCAAGACGGACATCATGCCCGCATCATAAATACCACGCTGAGTTAATTCAATCCGGCCATCCCGCATCATTTTCTGATACTTCAATTTATCTTCAGCCGTTAAATTCATTTTATATTTGGCTGGGATCTCTGATTCCAAGCGCTTAATGGTTGCAAAGATCTTCGGTAATTGCTTAACCGACCAATCTCGTGATTTTTGACCAAAACCTGCTGGGAATTTTTCAGGGCGAATCACCAGATTTGCCGTTACCTGTAAAACAGGAAAATTATACATAACCCCATTGCTGCCTAAGCCTTTACTCAACTCTAATGGTTTATAAGCATAAGCAGGCGCACCGATCATATCCACCTGACCATTGTTAAATTTGGCGGCAAAATTGGAAATATCAGAAAGTACTGCTTGTGCACCCACCCGCTGAACAATCAGTTTTTGCGCATCGTCATAGCCCAATACCGCAAACTTTTTACCTGCGGCTTTTTCAATTGAATTAATACTTTTATCACGGACAAAAATATAAGCAGAACCTAGGGGTGAAATGCCGACCACTTCATATTTATTGCCTCCAAGATTAGTGGTCATTTTCGCAGCATTACGTGGATCAGAAACAAAGGTTATGGCTCGTTTCGCGATCTCATCACTGGGTACACCACCGAGAGAGTCAATCGAACCTACAAATTTATTATAAGGACGAGCACGCATCGATGTCATTGCTACACCTGCACATTTCCCTGCTTTAAAGTTATTGTCTGCCACCTGTTCGTCCGTGATAGCAAGCAGGTTAACATCAGCACCCCAACCTTTGGCTGCCAATGCCCAATCTTGCATCATTTTATACGCTTCACCTGATTTCCCTAAGATATCAAAAACACAGACATCAATTGCCGCTTGGCTTGAGGTCGAGACACTCAGAATTGAAGCTGTGGTGATCGCAAATGCAATTTTTTTCATAGTTCCTTCCTTTAACAAACACTACGTCTGTTTTCTTATAAAATGTCCAATAAAGTCATTATTTTTGCCACACCCATACGATTATTTCAGTGCCTGAACAGCGGCTGAACGTGCTAAATAATCTAAAGCCTGTTGTGTATTGCCTTCTGTTTCTGGATGAAAACGAGGGGAAATCCAGCGAATGGTTGCTTGAGTTAAAAACGTCAATGTGGGGCCATTGTCAGTTGCTTTCGCCTGTTTTTGATAAATCGGCAATAATCGCCAAAAATTTCGATTAAAAATTTTTCGAATGCTAATATCTGGATCTTGTTTACCTAAGTCACGTGCAATATCTGCCAACAAATAAATGAAGATAGGAAAAACCAGCAGCATTAAAAACTGACGGTAGAGATAAAAAAATACTGGATTTGGCAGCAGTTGTTTAAATAAGTCAAATGCAACACAGCGATGTTCGACTTCTTCTGCCAGATGCCAACGGAACATATCCGCAATCACTGGGTCGGCCTTGTCCCATGATGTATTATCCATACACCATTGCCCCAACACACCCGTAAAATGCTCAATGGCGGCAACTACCCCCACACGGGTCATTAACCCAAAATGTGCCAAAGATTGCATCTCTAATGCTTTGATCCCTAAAGGACTTTCTCCGAGTAACACACCAAAAATCCAATTAATTTTTTTAAGCGCAGGTTCCAAATCATAATCATGCTGTTTCAAAAACTCCTGAGCACTTTGATGCGCACGTGCATGAGTGGCTTCTTGACGAATAAAGCCTTTTACATCATCAGTTAGAACAGGATCTTTCACATAAACCAAGGCCTTGTTATAGACACGACAAAACCAAAACTCACCTGCGGGTAAGATTAAATTAATCCCATTAATCAAATGCGAACAGATTGGATCATTTGGAATCCATTGCACAGGTGAATTGGAAAAATCAAACTTTACAGATCGTGCAACCAGTTTGTGATGCTGCGTGTGCGCATTCATATTAACCTCAGCTTTTCTTTGTAGCATTTTCAATATTTAAAGCAACGTTTGAGCTATTCACCACTCAATGAACATTCAAAATTGGTGCGTTCAACTGTGCAGCGAGCACGTTTTAGCACCCCCATCATGACGGGGTCATACACCCCGAGTTTGGTCAGCTCCATTCGCCCATCACGTAACATTTGTTGGTAACGACGCTTATCTTCATTAGATAAGCTTTGTTTATACTTCGCCGGGATTTCAGCTTCTAAACGGGCAATCGTGGCAAAATTTTTCGGTAATTGTTTGGTCGCCCAAGCCCGAGATTTCATCCCAAAACCTGCTGGAAATTTTTCCGAACGAATAATGATGTCACCCGTTAAATTAATCACTGGAAAATCAAACATGGCGCCATTACTCCCTAAACCCTTAGCAATTTCTAGGGGGCGATATGCGTAGGCAGGTGCAGCAATCACATCGACCTGTTTGTTATTAAACTTCTTCGCAAAGTCGGAAATTTCTGAAGGGACTCCCACCAACTCCAGTCGATCAACAATCATTTTTTGGGCCTGGTCATAATGTAAATAAGCAAACTTCTTGCCTTTGCCCTTCTCAATAGTGTTAATGGTTTTATCTCTGACAAAGACATAGGCCAAACCAATTTGGGCAATTGCAGCAACCTCATATTGCTCATCCCCAATATTGGTGACTAAACGGTGTCTATTGCGTGGGTCTAACACATAGCGAATGGCTTTTTGTGCAATCGAAGGACTGCTAATCGCGCCTAAAGCATCAATCGAACCTGCAAATTTATTGTATTTACGTGCGCGCATGGAGGTCATCGATACCCCATCACATTTTCCAGCTTCAAAATCACTTTGTGCTTTGGCTTCATCCTGATAGGCAATAAGATTAAGCTCCGCATTCCACGTTTTAGCAGCTAATGCCCATTCTTCTACAATTTTGTAAGACTCACCTGCCTTACCAAGTAAATCAAAGACACAAATATCAACTTTCGCTTGTGTAGCTGTTGAAAATACCGAGATAAAGGCGGTAATCAAAATTCCTTTTTTCATTCCCCATCCTAGTGTTATTTTTAACTCATCTGGACACTCTAAAGCAGCAGCACTCAAATATAAGCGGTCTACTACGGTGTTGATGCGGCTATTTTTAATTAAAAAAAAATGCTGTAATAGTTCCTAGTACGCCATTTTGGTATCATTTTCCGACATCATTATTATGGTCAGCAAAGATTTAGAAAAAACAGTTCCAGGCACTTATATCGCACTGATGGTCGATGTGGTTTCGCGTTGGGATATTTCAGCAGTTGAATTATTGAATGGCTCTGGTATCTCTCAACAACAATTGGTGCAACCGTTATGGCGAGCTGATGCCAAAATTGTGATGTCGATCCTACGACGTGCATTGGAACTGACACGAGTGCCTGCTTTAGAGTTCGGTTTTTATCTGGGTATGCAAATGACCATTACCTGTCATGGTTTGATGGGCATGGCAGCGATGCTCGCCAAAGATGTAAAGCAAGCACTCAATATTGCACAAGAATTTATTTCACTCCAATCCAGCATTCACACCATTCAGCTTGATGTCGTCGATGAACGTGCGCTGATCTTATTTGAACAAACCGAGACCTACTATCTGGATGAAGTGATTCAAATTGCACTCATTCTTGGCTTTGCACAGATGGGGAAAACTATTTCAGGGCAAACATTAACAGGTTATGCCGATGTGCAATTCAGCAAACCCGATTATTTTGATAAATTACTGCCCTTAATTCCAGGTGAAGTGAGATTTGATCAACCTGCAACTCGTTTGGAGTTTCAAAAAGAAATCTTAGATCTTCCCTTACTTCACTCAGATGCAATTGCGGAACGTTTAGCCCGTGAGGAATGTAAATCACAGTTGCGTAAACTATTGGAACAGAATAGTTTTAACCGCAGCATACAAGATTTAATCTATGACGAAGCAATGGGCATTAGTCCCTTAACGGAAGTTTTAAAAAAGTTGCATATGACTGAACGTGCTTTGCAGAGAAAACTAGAAAGTGAAGGCACCAGTTTTAGAGAACTGGTCGAAAAAGTCAGATGTGAAAAAGCCATTCAACTGCTGAAAAATCCCCATTTATCCCTCGAAAATATTGCAGACCATCTCGGCTATAGCAATACTAAAAACTTCTCACGGGCTTTCAAACGCTGGACAGGTACTTCGCCACGTCGTTACTGACTTTATCATGCGAGCTAGAATGATTCGGTACTTCAGCAATCAATAAAAAAACTTACTGGCAAGTGCTCGGATCACCAGTAAGAGAGAAAAAGTGAGAGTTTATTTTTTATCAGCATGCATTATTTACTTGTTACTAGGTGTAGCTGACTGTACTTGGGACGCATTTTGCTTCTGCTGTGATGGCATATAATCTGGCTGATTACTGACTGCAAGAAAGAAAAAGACCAAAAATAAACAACCCAATAAAATACTGATTCCAACCGCAAGGTAGGGAAACTTCGATTGCTCTTGAGACATCGCTCTGCTCCTATTCAAATATTAAAATTCAATTCGATACAATCACATTGTGGACAAGGTTTTAAAGCTGGCACCATTTTGAATACGAGTTTGCATGTATTCTGCATACACCGATAATTTTTCAAAAATATGTTCTGAATAAAACATATCTTCAATTAAATGCGCTGCTTGAGCTGGACTAAATTGACCAATTTGTGCGATCAGTTGAGCATTTAACTGTGCAAACAAAGTGCAGACTTTTTTGTGCCATTCATCTTTGTTTTTAAATAATAACTTTCGGGTATTGATCAATTCATCATTCAGCATGCTTTCAGTCTTATCCGCACGAATGACATCAATTTTCACATCAAAATAATCTTCTAAGACCCTTATCTGTTGATGATCAATCGGCAAATGTGTGATCAAGAAGATATGAAAGATATCCGTTCGACACAGCGCCTTGACCAGACAGCGAAACAGAAAATCTTCTTCAGTTTTGGCATGATTCACCAGATCAATATAGAGTTTGAGACTCTGAATCACATCTTCGATTTTGAGCGTGACGCTTTTCTCCGCCTGATAATATTGATTCAAAATCTGAAGTACAGGTGAAGAGATCGGTGTTGTGTAAATCACAGGCTGATTTAAATTGGCAATAATCAATGGTGCGAATAAGTAGGCTAGATTATTGTCATTCTTCACAATTTCAGCTTGAGCAATATAAGCGACCTGCTCTTTAGAAAAATCTCTCAGCACTTTGCCTCTCAATAGTGTTGCTTCAAGATTTACATATTCAAGACGTAGCTGTTCTTGTACTGATTGCGAAGGTAAACTGTCTTTAAACAGTCGAATCATCGCATTGAGTTCTTCGGTTACAAACATAGTCATACGCCATTCAGTCAGAAGTTTTGCTTAGACAACTTACAATGATTGATCAATATTCAAACACACTGCATCGTTGCTTATGCTATTTTGAATCAGGTCTGAATTGCTGAATAGCTACAGAGTTTGCTTAAAAAAATATAACAGATCATGGTTGAAATGCTCATCTGTTATAAAAAAACAAAAAGAAATTGTATCTACTCATATACAACAGAAGATTGGATGATGAATAAAACTTAAATTACTTTGAAATATTCCAATACCGTTTTTAGGTTCTGCTTATTTTTAAGGGTTTAAGTCCGTTCTTTCACATTTTCCTAGCGACTCGTTTAAGTCTGTTATAGGAGAGGATATATGGATCTCGGTCTCACTGCTTTAGAATTAGCCCGAATACAGTTTGCATTTACTGTTTCATTTCACATTATCTTTCCCGCCACCTCGATTGGTCTCGCCTGTTTTCTTGCCATGCTGGAATGGAAATGGCTACGCACCCAAAACCCGATTTATAAAGATCTATTCAAATACTGGATTAAAATCTTTGCGGTGGCCTTTGGGATGGGAGTCGTCTCTGGCGTAGTGATGAGCTACCAGTTTGGGACTAACTGGAGCGAATTTTCCCGTATTGCGGGAAGCGTGACTGGCCCATTACTCACCTATGAAGTCCTGAGTGCCTTCTTCTTGGAAGCAGGGTTCTTGGGCATCATGCTCTTTGGTTGGGGACGCGTCAGCCCCAAAGCCCATTTCTTTGCCACCCTGATGGTTGCCATTGGCACCTGTATTTCCATGTTCTGGATTTTGTCCTCCAACAGTTGGATGCAAACGCCGCAAGGCTTTGCCATTGAGAATGGCATTATTGTGCCAACCGACTGGTGGGCCATTGTGTTCAACCCCTCTTTCCCTTATCGCTTTGCCCATATGGCAGCCGCTGCATTTTTAGTGTCCTCCTTACTGGTGGTGGGTACTGCAGCATGGCACCTGATTAAAGGCCGACGCGATGAGTTGGTGAAAAAATCCTTTTCCATGGGTCTGTGGATGGTGCTCGTCACCTCGTGTTTGCAAGTGGTGATTGGTGATAATCATGGTTTGAATACCTTGAAACATCAACCTGCCAAACTTGCCGCGATGGAAGGGCATTGGGAGACCAATTATGATGAAGGTATGCCGCTCTATCTGTTTGGTATTCCAGATATGCAAGAAGAACGGACTAAATACGCCGTTGCCATTCCCAATTTAGGTAGTCTGATCCTGACCCACTCCATGGATGGCACAGTGAAAGGCTTAAAAGAATTTGCCCCTGAAGACCGACCAAATTCGACCATTGTGTTCTGGAGTTTCCGTGTCATGGTTGGGCTTGGCATGTTAATGGTACTGCTCTCTTTCATTGCTTTGTGGTTACGTAAAAAAGGCAAATTGTATGGTTCCTCGTGGTTTCATAAATTCGCTTTTGTCATGGGACCAACAGGCTATATTGCGCTACTTGCAGGCTGGGTCACCACTGAAGTAGGCCGTCAACCTTGGGTGGTGTATGGGGTGATGCGTACCAAAGATGGTTTATCGCATACAGTCACTGCGGATCAAGTCGGTATCAGTCTGATTATCTTTGTGGTGGTCTATACCATCGTGTTTGGTAGCGGTATTTATTACATGCTGAAGTTACTGAAAAAAGGTCCTGAGTTTATTGAAGCCATTGATCTTGAACCTGCAGGACATGGGCATTTCAAAACCCCAATGCGTCCATTAAGTGCAGTTGATGAAAGCATTGATCAACAAGACCCAAACAAGGAGAAGCACCATGATTGATTTATCTCTGATTTGGGTTGGCATTATCGGTCTCGGTGTTCTGATCTATGTCATTCTGGATGGTTTTGATCTCGGCATTGGTATTCTATTTCCGTTCATTAAAAGCAGCGAAGAACGTGATGTGATGATGAATACCGTCGCACCTGTGTGGGATGGCAATGAAACGTGGATGGTACTTGGTGGTGCTGGCTTATTTGCTGCCTTTCCATTGGTCTATTCAACGGTGCTTTCAGCTTTGTATATGCCAATTACCCTCATGGTGATTGCACTGATTTTCCGTGGTGTTGCTTTTGAGTTTCGTTTTAAAGCCAATCGCACCAAATATTTATGGGATCAAGCTTTTATCTGGGGTTCAATTCTATCGAGCTTCCTGCAAGGCGTGATTTTAGGAGCTTATATTCAAGGCATCCAAACCACCAATGGCATTTTCTCAGGTTCAGGCTTGGACTGGCTGACCCCATTCGCTCTATTTACAGGGCTGGGTGTGGTTGCGATGTACGCCGCGCTTGGTTGTGGCTGGTTAATTATGAAAACCGACCATGAGCTACGAGATCAAATGTATGGATTGATGCCTAAACTGATCATCTTACTGTTTGTGGTCTTTGCAGGGGTGAGTCTATATACCCCTCTCACTCATCCTGAAATTGCAGCACGTTGGTTTGCCTTGCCAAATCTGCTGTACTTTAGCCCAGTGCCGATCTTGGTGTTGTTGTTTACCTTCCTCATTTTAAAAGCATGTAAGCAACGTCAGGATTTCAAGCCGTTTATCTATACCTTGGCACTCGTATTCTTGGCCTTTACTGGATTTGTCATCAGCCTCTGGCCGAATATTATTCCGCCATCCGTCACGATTTGGCAAGCAGCAGCACCGCATTCCAGTCAAAAGTTTGCCTTGGTTGGGGCTGTAATTTTAATCCCAATCATTATTGCCTACACCATCCTCTCTTACTGGGTGTTTAGGGATAAAGTACGAGTTGGAGATACAGGTTATCACTAAGGAGCAGCTTTGCATGAAAATAAAATCTCTGCATTTAAGCCAAACGCAATGGTTTATAATCTTATGGTTAGTCGGTTTTTTTGCACTTGCCATCATTGCAGGTTTATTTAGACTGTTATTGATGTTTGCTTATTAAAAAAGAGATGGAACAGCTAGCATAAAAGCTGTTCCATCTATACGGATTCACTTGAGTTTATGTATAAATCAGAACAGTTAGCACACCAGCTCAAACTTCTCATTGAGAATGGGTCATGGAAACCGCACACCAAACTGCCATCTTTGCGTGAACAAGTACAGCGCTCAGGCTTTAGCTTAATTACGGTGATGAATGCTTACCAAGAACTGGAAGCACAAGGGCTGATTTATTCCAAAGAAAAGTCAGGTTATTTTGTGGCTGAGCAAAATAATATTCAGATTCCGCAAGCCTATTCAGTGGTGTCCTTAAATCCAAAGATTGAAATCAACTCATTGGTGTTTAAGTATCTTAAATCGATTCAATCCAAACAGGTCAGTCCCCTAGGTTCGGCTTTTCCAGACAGCCAGTTACTCTATCCTCCCAAACTGATTCAGATCATGGGACAGCTTTCCCGTAATCGACATAGTTATGATCAGACCACCAACCTCCCACCCGGGAATTTAGCCCTCAGGAAATTGATTGCGCAACGCTATTGTATGCAAGGGATTCCAACTGATGCAGATGACATTGTCATTACATCTGGTGGCTTAGAAGCCTTAAACCTTTCCTTACAAGCGATTACCCAACCAGGCGATTATATCTTGTTACAGCAAACCATTTTCTATGGCGCATGGCAGGCGGCAGAACGTTTGGGCCTGAAAGTGATTACGCTGCCAGAACATCCACAGCATGGCTTTGATATTGAAGCCTTTGAACAGGTCATTAAAAGTTATCCGATCAAGGTCTGCTGGTTTATGCTGAATGCGCATAACCCGATTGGCTTTACCGTCAGCGATGAAATTAAATATAAAATTGCCAAATTGTTGCATGAGCATCAAATTCATTTGATTGAAGATGATGTCTATGAAGAGCTGTTTTATGGCAATCAAAAACCACTACCAATGAAGTATTTTGATCAACAGAATCTGGTGTTGCACTGCTCTTCTTTTTCCAAAACCTTGGGCTCGGGTTTCCGTATGGGTTGGGTTTATGCAGGTAAATTTTCCGAGCATATTCAGCATCTGCAATTGATGAGTACCATTTCTGCCAATGCGCTGATCCAGAATGCACTGGTAGAGTTCCTCTCTCATCATCATTATGAAAAGCATTTAAGAACGCTTAGACGGGCGTTGGAAAAGAATAAAAAGCAGTTCTTTCAATATCTGAAACAGCATCTGCCTAAAGACTGTAAGGTGTATAACTATCCAAGTGGCTATTTTCTCTGGATTCAACTGCCGGAAAAAGTCAGCAGCATGCAAGTCTATGAACAACTGATTCAGCAACAGGTGGGTGTTGCGCCAAGTCCGTTATTTAATGTACTGCCTTCACATCAACATTTTATTCGCATGAATTGTTCCTTTGAATGGACCGATCAAATTCAGCATGCGCTGGAATGCTTTATTCAAACCATTCAAAATGCGATGTTAGATGAATCAGCGTTGGACAAATAGCTTTTCCGATACTGACTCGGCGTTTCCCCAAACATCTTTTTAAAAGCACGGATAAAATTAGTGGCTTCTTCATAGCCCACAAGACTGGCAACATCTTGAATACTGTATTGTGGCTGTTGCAATAATTTCTTGGCTTGATTAAAACGAACCTCCGCTAAAATTTGCAAGAACGTTGTCCCTTGTGCCTGCAAATGCCGCTTGATGGTGCGCTCGGACATATTCAAGCGCTGTGCAATCACGGGCAAGGTTGGATAGGCATTGCCTGCCTTATAGAGCAACTCGGAACGAATGCTTTTCTGTAGGTCACGCGTCGCTTCTTTGAGTAATTTCAGTTTGTCATTTTCACAATACAACAGCGCTTGCTGAAAGGCCGTTTGATCTGCATTTGGATTTTTACACAGTAAATAGTGCTTGGGAAAACGCAGACCATTACGTTGCTGATTAAAATGAATGCTGATTTGAGCAAGATCGACACTTTTATAATTCTGTGCGTCCGCCCAGTCGACAAAGACTTCACAATTTTCTGCAATTTTTTCAGAAAATAAACTAAGAAAATGAATGGCACCAAACAGTAAGCTCTCAATTAAGAAAGATCTTAATTGATCAGATTGCTGTGCATTACCTAATTTAACAGGATGTACATCATCCAAATGTACATAGACAAAATCTTCTTGAATATTTAATTCAGGGATAAAATTTTGGATGCGGGTACAGAAATACTGCTGGCAAAGGCTTAAAGCAGTTTCTACATCGGTACAGCTGAGAAATGCAAAGCCTAAAGCCCCATGCGACGTCGGTCGTAATTTAAAGCCATATTCAATGCCTAGACGTGGATTACCCGTCAGCTTTAAGGCGTTGACCACCAGTTTTGACCACTGGTGCGCACTCATTTTGGCATCGGCTTGTTTCATTTCTGCGAGCCTTAATCCCGTACCAGACAAAACTGTTTCAGTATCAATGGCATAATCATGCACAATTTCTAATAATAAATGTGCATAAGAAACTGAAATAGTTTCCTGAAACAATCCAAACGGATCTCGCATCGAACATCCACTGTCCTAAAATGATCATCAATATGGCATAGTCCCACCTATTGTGCGAGTGTTTTATTGGGAATAATGACTGCAATCAAAAAAACAACGCAGAATGAGGAAGCGCTTCAATGACCACCATGACGCTTGATCAGCAACAGTCTATTTATGTTCTCACCTTAACCAATGGCGATCAGGACAATGTCTTAAACCAAGATGTGCTGAATGAATATATCGAGATCTTTGATGAGATCGAGCGCCATTCGCATAATGCTTGCCTAGTCATTCAAAGCGACCATCCTAAAACATTTTGCAATGGCTTAGACCTCGCTTGGCTAATGCAACAATCCATGCAAGATAAAAAAGCCTTTACCTTAGAACTGGAAAATATGCTGCTACGCTTGGCCTTGCTTAACCTCCCTGTGATTGCGGAAATTAATGGCAATGCTTATGCAGGTGGTGCAATCTTGGCATCTGCATGTGACTTCCGCTTAATGCGCGCAGACAAAGGACGTTTTTGCTTTCCTGAAGTCAAACTGACCATTCCTTTTACCGACTGTATTGCAGAAATTGTGCAACTCCTTCCCAATCAGCATGCGATTTGGGAGATGTCCTTAACAGGCAAATCCATGACAGGGATTGAGTGCTTAGACGCACATGTGGTTCATCAGCTTCATCCTGCCGAATCATTAAATACTGAAGTATTTAAGTTTGCCGAAGAAATGTCACAAAAGCATCGTCTAACCTATGCCGTGATTAAACGTCAGTTGCGCCATCGGATTGTTGAGATTGCCAAACAACGACAGCTCTACAATCCAGAAAAATTTGCACATCCTTTTATGATTTAAATTAGCCTTTATAACAACTCGAATATAGGACATCGACATGAGTAATATGCAAGGAAAAACCATTTTTATTACGGGTGGCAGCCGAGGAATTGGCCGAGCCATTGCACTGAAAGCAGCACGAGCTGGGGCAAATGTGGTCATTGCAGCAAAAACTG
This sequence comes from Acinetobacter sp. Ac_5812, assembly GCF_013072695.1. GTDB lineage: Bacteria > Pseudomonadota > Gammaproteobacteria > Pseudomonadales > Moraxellaceae > Acinetobacter. The sequence goes on along the minus strand of NZ_LXUK01000022.1, from coordinate 57,003 downwards.
AAGTGGAAACAGCCAAATTATCTGGCACGATTTATAGTGTAGCTGAAGAGATTGAAGCTGCTGGCGGCAGAGCACTGCCCTTACTTTTAGATGTGCGAGATGAACAGCAAATTCATGCTACCATGCAACAAGCAGCCAAAAACTTTGGTGGCATTGATATCTTGATTAATAATGCAGGTGCGATTGCACTCACAGGTGTCGAAGCGACTTCATTAAAACAATATGACCTGATTCAAAGCATTAATCACCGTGCCACTTTTATTTGTGCGCAGGCCGCTTTACCTTATCTCAAACAAGCAGAGCATCCGCATATTCTCAGTCTATCTCCACCTGTGAATATGTCACCGAAATGGTTAGGTATGCTCTCGCCTTATGCATTGTCTAAATATGGCATGACCATTCTGACTTTGGGCATGGCAGAAGAATTTCGATACTATGGTATTTCCTGTAATACCCTCTGGCCTGAAACTTATATCGCAACAGCAGCGGTTTCGAAGAACCTAGGTGAGGAAAATACGCAACAACTCAGCCGAAAACCAGAGATTATGGCGGACGCGGCTTTTGCGATTTATAGTACGAAAAAAGGTGAACTGACTGGACAAAGCCTCACCGATGAACAAGCACTGGCACGGATCGGGATGACTGATTTTGCGCAATATGCCTGTGTCAGCGGCAATACCGAATTACAAAAAGATTTCTTTCTTGATTAATTCAACAATAAAAAAACGACCTTAAAGTTTACACATTAAGGTCGCTCTGATGATATTCAGCCAGTATTAACCTGGGAAAATACCACGCTCTTTACGTGCTTTTAAGATACGCTCACAGCCTAAAATGAAGGCAGCGGTACGTAAGGTACATTCTTTTTCGCTTGATTTGTGCCATACATCATTGATGGCTTGAATCATCAATTTGTCCAGTCTTTCGTTAATTTCTTCTTCAGACCAGAAGTAGCTCGACATATCTTGAACCCATTCAAAGTAAGATACGGTTACACCACCAGCATTACAGATTACGTCAGGCACAACTGTAATACCACGTTGAACCAAAACATCGTCCGCTTCTGGGAATGTTGGGCCGTTCGCACCTTCAAGCACTAACTTCGCAGTTAGTTTTTGAGCACGTTCAACTGTGATTTGGCTTTCCAATGCAGCAGGGATCAAAATATCCATCTCTACATTCCAGAACGCTTCATCACTAATCGCTTGAGCACCCTCAAAGCCACCCACCCCTTGGTGAGTTTGCATGTGAGTTTTTAATGCAGCAAGATCGATCCCTTCAGGGTTGAAAATCGTACCAGTGTGATCTTGAATCGTCACAATGATCGATTTCGAGTCAACGAATAAGTAAGCTGCTTCGCTACCAACGTTACCAAAACCTTGAACCGCAATTTTCGCGCCTTCTAAAGGTAATTTGATTTTTTCAGCCACTTGTTGACCTGTGATAAATACACCACGGCCTGTCGCTTTAATACGACCAAGAGAACCACCTAGGTGTACCGGTTTACCCGTTACAACACCTGTCACCGTATGACCTTGACCCGATGAATAAGTATCCATGATCCAACCCATGACGTTTGGATTAGTACCTACATCTGGAGCAGGGATATCTTTTTGTGGGCCAATGATATGGCTGATTTCACTGGTATAACGACGTGTTAAACGTTCTAATTCACGTGGTGAAAGTTGACGCGGATCAACACGGATGCCACCTTTTGCACCGCCGAATGGTAAATTTACCACCGCAGTTTTAATTGTCATCCATGCTGAAAGAGCCATCACTTCATTTAAATCTACATCTGGGTGATAGCGAATACCGCCTTTACCCGGACCACGTGACAAGTTGTGTTGTACACGATAACCTTCAAAATGACGAATTGTGCCATCGTCCATAACAATTGGCACGTCGACAATCAAAGCACGTTTTGGGCGCTTCAATGTGTCCACATAGTCTTCTAAACCATCTAGATATGGAGCAACACGCTCGATCTGTTCAAGATAAGTTGCCCATGGACCGTCATTTTGAGAGACATAAGATAAATTAGACATGTTTTAACCTTTTGATGAATTCACATGATCCATCAATCAAATATGTAGTTAAAAATTATATAAGCGGCTAATTTGGCAGTTCTACTATCCAAATCAAACCGTGGATTACATTCCGCCACATCAAAAACTTTAATCTTTCCGGTTTCCTTAATGGCCTCTAGTAATGGGTCAAAGACGGATAAATCAATCCCTTTAACCGCAGGTGCGCTTACACCTGGCGCAATGCTAGCACTAAATACATCAAGATCAACTGTAATATACAAATAGTCAACTTTTCCGGTAAAAGCTGTCAACTTTTCGATTAAAGTTTCAACATTTTGTTGCTGCAACTCATAATCGTAAATATAAGTACAATTCAGCCGATCTGCGGTTTCAAATAAAACCTTGGTGTTTGAATGTTTCGCTACGCCAATGCACAAATAATTAAATTCTTGTTGATGCTGTTCAGACAGTTTTGCTGCATTTAAAAAAGGTGTTCCAGAAGTCACCTGTTCAGCTTCACGCAGGTCGAAATGTGCATCGAAATTAATAATGCCGATCTTCTTATTCGGCTCATGATTTTGCAGATATTGAAACAGACCTGAGAAGCTACCAAAAGCCACTTCATGGCCACCGCCTAACACAATCGGCTTCATGCCCTGTTTGAGGCTTCTTTCAACTTGTTCAGCCAATTCAGCCTGTGCTTGTTCCAGTTTTGAACCGTCACATACTACGGTTCCAATATCTGCAATCGTGACAGCTTGATGTACAGGTAAATTGGCTAACTGCGCACGAATGCTATCAGGCGCATCTGCTGCACCCAATCGACCTTTATTGCGCTTAACCCCTTCATCCGAGCTAAATCCAATTAAGGCATAATCCGCTCTTGGCGTGGTATTGACGAGTTGGTGAATCCTTAAGTGTTCAGCACCCTCACCATCTTTACGTCCTTGCCATGTAAATGAATGATTCATCCTGCAAACTCTTTTAAAATAAGCCTAAAACTAGATTGAGATTTCATTGCCATGCTGAATAATCCGCTTTGGTAAATCTCCCCCCAACCAATAAACGATCTCGGATGGATGCTCAATATCCCACGCAATAAAGTCTGCAACTTTACCAGTCTCTAAAGTGCCGTGAGTCTCTTGCAGACCCAATGCATGCGCCGCATGCGTGGTTACGCCCGCTAGAGTTTGCTCTGGGGTTAAACGGAACAAGGTACTGCCCATATTCATCATTAGGCGTAAAGATAATGCTGGTGAGGTGCCTGGATTTAAATCACTCGACAAGGCAATCCTTACGCCATGTTGATGCAAGCTTTCTAAAGGTGGATATTTGGTTTCTCTCAAGAAATAGAATGCGCCAGGTAATAACACTGCTACCGTTCCAGCCGCAGCCATTGCCTTCACATCATCCTCAGTCATAAACTCTAAATGATCTGCCGATAAAGCCTGATACCGTGCGGCCAAGCTAGAGCCACCGAGTGAAGAAAGCTGCTCCGCATGCAGTTTGATCGGTAAATTTAAAGACTGAGCCGTTTTAAATAGGCGTTCAACTTGTGCAGGAGAAAAGGCCAAATATTCACAGAATGCATCGACTGCATCGACGAGCCCTTCTTGATGGAGTTTAGGCAGCATCTCATTACAGATATGCTCAATATAGGCATCGCTTTGATCTTTATACTCAGGTGGCAAAGCGTGCGCTGCCAAACAAGTACTGCGAACCGTCATCGGTAAAGTTTCTGCAACCTGACGAATCACACGCAGCATTTTCCGCTCATTGGCATAGTCCAGACCGTAACCCGACTTAATCTCAATGGTAGTGACACCATCCTTAAGCAGGCAGCGAATTCGTTTCAAAGCCGATGCAAGCAACTCTTGTTCACTTGCTTCACGGGTTGCACGAACGGTACTCGCAATACCACCGCCACTTGCTGCAATTTCAGCATAGCTAACACCTTGCAAGCGTTTTTCAAACTCAACACTACGGTTGCCACCAAATACACTATGGGTATGACAATCAATTAGCCCCGGTGTGACCCAAGCGCCATTCAAATCAATCGTTTCAGCATATACATCGGCAGGAAGGTCTTTAAATGCTCCAATCCAATGAATATGCTGTCCTGAAGTGACCATTGCAGCATGTTCAATACTGGAATATTGCCCATTTTGCATGGTGGCGATATGACAGTTTTTCCAAAGCTTTTTCATTCACAGTTCCTCTCACTGCTCAGGTGGGATAACACCTGAGCAGTTTGATATTTAACTTTCCATTTCGATATTTTGTTGCATGCTTTGATTTTCTTTTACCGTATTTTGCTTGGGCTTCACCCAAATGGTATAAGCAATCCAAAGTAAGATTAACCAGCCTGCCCCGACATAAATTGCAGGTCTGGTATTTGGGAAATATGCCATCATCCCCAAAATAAAGACTAAGAACGCAATTGCAAATGCTGGAGCATACGGCCAACCAATCACTGGGAAATCCAAAGCTTTAATTTCTTCTTTCGACAACTTGCGACGCATTGCAACTTGAGAAAGTAAAATCATCAACCACACCCAAACTGTTGCAAATGTTGCAATCGAAGCAATGATGATGAACACATTTTCAGGAATCAGGTAGTTCAGTAGTACGCCAACCAGCAATACACCAGCCATCACCACAACAGTCATCCAAGGCACCCCGTTTTTAGAGACCTTTTGGAATATCTGCGGTGCTTGTTTGCGATTCGACATACCATACAACATCCGTCCTGCACCAAATACATCACTGTTGATGGCAGACACTGCGGCGGTAATTACGACGATATTCAGAATTGTTGCAGCTGATCCAATTCCGAGATTTTCAAAAATTTGTACAAATGGACTACCTTGGCTACCAATTTGGTTCCACGGGAAAATCGACATCAATACGAAAATCGTCAAAACATAGAACAACAAGATACGTACAGGTACTGCATTAATCGCTTTAGGAATCGACGTTTTCGGGTCTTTTGACTCACCTGCCGTGATGCCAATGATCTCAATTCCACCAAAGGCAAACACAACAACGGCTAAACTTGCAATTAATCCAGCAATCCCGTTTGGCATAAAGCCGTCATGAATCCATAAATTTTGAACACCTGTGGTAAAGCCAGTATGATCAGCGTTAAAACCATAGAACATCAAACCTAAGCCGCCGATAATCATGGCAACAATGGCAGTGACTTTGACAATCGAAAGCCAGAATTCAAGTTCACCAAAGACTTTGACATGAATCAGGTTAATTGCCCCGAGAAACATGATCAGTGACAGAATCCAGATCCAACGAGGGACATCGGGATACCAGAAGCCCATATAGATCCCGAAGGCAGTGACATCAGCCAAGGCTACGATAATCATTTCAAAAACGTAGGTCCATCCCGTGGTAAAACCCGCGAGTGGGCCAATATATTGAGAGGCATAATGGCTGAATGAACCCGAAACTGGATTGCGTACAGCCATTTCACCCAATGCACGCATGACGATATAGACTGCAATCCCTGCAACGATATAAGCAAGTAATACGGATGGACCAGCCATTTTGATGGCTGTTGCTGAACCGTAAAAGAGTCCTGTCCCAATGGCTGAACCCAATGCCAAAAAACGAATATGGCGGGTGTTTAAGCCCCGCTGTAATGTGGAGTGTTGTGACATTATAATCTCCAATCCTTGAGGAAATTTAGTTAGATTCGGCCACTCCATGTGACCGATTTATTGATCACACTTCTGACAAACTTGGTAATAGCTTTGGAATGAGTAGTTCGTTCAAACAACCACTTGCAAGCAATTCACTCGCCTGCTCGATATCGGGTGCAAAGAAACGATCTTCACTGTAATAAGGCACTTGATCACGTAACACTTTACGCGCACGCTCAAGTTTTGGAGAACTCTTCAATCCTTCACGGAAATCAAGCCCCTGACATGCACCTAACCACTCAACTGCAAGAATGCCGCGAACGTTATCAGCCATATACCATAAACGTTTGCCTGCATTCGGTGCCATGGAAACATGGTCTTCCTGATTTGCAGAAGTCGGTAAACTATCAACACTGGCAGGATGTGCAAGTGCTTTATTGTCACTTGCTAACGCAGCGGCTGTTACTTGAGCAATCATGAAGCCAGAGTTGACTCCACCATTGGCAACCAAGAATGGCGGCAATTGTGACATATGACGGTCCATCATCATCGAAATACGACGTTCAGACAGCGAACCAATTTCTGCAATTGCCAATGCAAGGTTGTCCGCAGCCATAGCCACTGGTTCAGCGTGGAAGTTACCACCTGAAATCACATCACCTTCAGCAGCAAAGACTAATGGGTTATCAGATACCGCATTTGATTCAATTGCTAACACTTCTGCGGCTTGACGAATTTGAGTCAAGCACGCCCCCATCACCTGAGGTTGGCAACGAAGTGAGTACGGATCTTGAACCTTGCTACAGTCTTCATGTGAATGCGAAATTTCACTCGATTCAGTCAGTAAGTCACGATAGGCAGCAGCAACATCAATTTGACCACGTTGACCGCGGACTTCATGAATACGTGCATCGAATGGCGCACGTGAACCCAGCATTGCTTCAACGCTTAGACCGCCACATACGGTTGCAGCAGCAAATAAATCTTCTGCTTCGAACAAACCACGTAATGCGTATGCTGTAGAAACCTGTGTCCCATTTAAAAGTGCTAAACCTTCTTTCGCAGCTAAAGAAATTGGCTCTAAACCCGCGATTTTAAGTGCTTCAACCGCTGGCAACCATTCACCTTTATAACGAGCTTTGCTTTCGCCTAATAATACCAAAGACATATGTGCTAATGGTGCCAAGTCACCTGAAGCACCAACAGAACCTTTTAATGGAATATGCGGATAAACTTCTGCATTGATCAACGCCAAAATCGCATCGATCACTTTACGGCGAATACCCGAAAAGCCACGTGCCAAGCTATTTGCTTTCAGCAACATGATCAGACGCACCATCGCATCATCAAGCGGCTCACCCACGCCAGCAGCGTGTGACAGCACCAAAGAACGCTGTAATTGCTCTAAGTCTTCTGGTGCAATTTTAGTTGATGCAAGTAAACCAAAACCCGTATTGATCCCGTAAGCAGTACGGCCTTCATTGACGATTTGTTCGACACAAGCAACACTCGCATTGATCCCAGCAGAAGCGCTGTCATCGAGTTTCACTTTGATTGGATTTAAATAAGCGTGGCGCAGATCTGCTAAGCTAAGTTTGCCGGGTTGAATTAGAAGTTCCATTATTGGCGTCCTGTTTTGCACTCTATTGTTCGCTTACGATGCTGCTTACACAATTGCAAAAAGCATCGTAATGTCCTTGTCTGTTTATTGTGTGATCATTGGCAAGTTCAAGCCTTGCTCTTTGGCACAATCAATCGCAATGTCATAACCTGCATCGGCATGACGCATCACCCCTGTTGCAGGGTCATTGGTCAGTACACGTGCAATACGTGCAGCTGCTTCATCGGTGCCATCACACACGATCACCACACCTGAATGTTGCGAGAAGCCCATACCGACACCACCGCCGTGATGCAATGACACCCAAGTCGCACCGCCTGCAGTATTGAGCAAGGCATTTAATAACGGCCAGTCAGATACAGCATCTGAACCATCTTTCATTGATTCTGTTTCACGGTTTGGACTCGATACTGAACCTGAATCCAAATGGTCACGACCAATCACAATCGGTGCTGAAAGCTCACCGCTACGCACCATTTCATTGAATGCCAAGCCCAATTTTGCACGTAAGCCTAAGCCGACCCAGCAAATACGTGCTGGTAAACCTTGGAAGCTGATGCGTTCACGCGCCATATCTAACCAGCGATGTAAATGTTCATCATCTGGAATGAGTTCTTTTACTTTGGCATCTGTCTTATAGATATCTTCTGGATCACCTGAAAGTGCAGCCCAACGGAATGGACCAACACCACGACAGAACAATGGACGGATATAGGCAGGAACGAAGCCTGGGAAATCAAAGGCATTTGCTACGCCTTCGTCTTGAGCCATTTGACGGATGTTGTTGCCATAGTCAAAGGTTGGAACCCCCATTTTCTGGAAATCTAACATGGCTTGAACATGCTGCGCCATCGATTGTTTCGCCGCTTTGACCACCGCTTCTGGCTCAGTTTTAGCGCGCTGACGGTACTCTTCCCATGTCCAACCAATTGGCAAATAACCATTCAATGGGTCATGTGCGCTGGTTTGGTCAGTCACCATATCTGGATGTACACCGCGACGAACCAATTCAGGTAGAATTTCAGCAGCATTGCCATGTAGTGCAATCGAAACCGCCTTACCTTCTTTGGTATATTTTTCAATACGCGCCAAAGCATCATCTAAATCTGTTGCTTGTTCATCGACATAACGGGTACGTAAACGGAAATCGATGCTGGTTTGTTGGCATTCGATATTAAGTGAGCATGCACCTGCAAGTGTTGCAGCCAAAGGTTGTGCACCACCCATACCGCCTAAACCAGCAGTCAACACCCAACGACCTGTTAAATCGCCGTTATAGTGTTGGCGGCCTGCTTCTACAAAAGTTTCATAAGTGCCTTGTACAATGCCTTGGCTACCAATATAAATCCATGAACCCGCTGTCATCTGCCCATACATTGCAAGACCTTTGGCATCCAATTCATTGAAATGCTCCCAAGTTCCCCAATGTGGAACAAGATTCGAGTTTGCAATCAAAACACGCGGTGCATCTTTATGAGTTTTGAATACGCCGACTGGCTTACCTGATTGAACCAATAAGGTTTCATCTGTTTCTAAATTTTTAAGTGTTTCAACGATCTTGTCAAAACATTCCCAGTTACGTGCAGCACGACCGATACCACCGTAAACAACAAGCTCTTTTGGATTCTCTGCAACATCAGGGTCAAGATTATTCATCAGCATGCGTAAAGGCGCTTCTGTTAACCAGCTTTTTGCATTGAGCTTTGTACCACGTGGTGCGCGAATTTCTACATCACGAAATTTTGTTGTCGTTGTTGTCACAATCGGACTCCTTCCATTGAGTTTGAATCAGCAAATTAACCTGCTTTACTGTATAGCAATGTATTAACTTGTATATACATCCATATACTACACAAAACTTTTATCTTGAAAAGATGCTTTTCAATTCTTTTATGAAAATAAATTACAAACTAATGAAATAAATAGATTTATTTTTTGATCGACAATAAAAAACACATACAACCTGAGGTTGTATGTGTTTTAAGAAAAAGTGAAAAATTAGATTTTTGTGAGTTCGATCAGACAAATTTGCTTTAAACGCTGTGATTTTAAAACCAGTTTTTTCAATGCTTTTTGCTGCTCTATTTTAAGGCTTTGCTGGTGCGCTAAACGAAAAATCTGCCGATCTACTGCAATTTCTAGTGGTTCTGAGCTCTGATTAAAAATAAAAATCAGATCGGCTGAACTGAAAATCTCAGCGCTTGCTGAATCAAAAATCCATTGATAGCGAGAACGCCATTTTTCAGGATTATAAATCAGATTAAAATCCCGAATCGGCCCATCGCTGAGTTCACAACTGGTTGTGCTATCCCCACTGAATTGGGCGGATTCTAAGGTTTTCAAATGCTCGGAATCATCGTCAATATTCAATATGATGCCAGCACCTTCCAATACCGTGAGGATACGCTGCATGCCATTAAACTTGGAAAAATCACCCGAAGTTTTGACATCCGCCATCGAAATACGCCAATCAAAGGCATCCAGACTATCACCGTCACTTCGGGCAAGCTCAATGGTATAACCTGCGCCATTCTTCCACAGCATCTGCTGATAATCAGCTGCGCCTAAGTGTTGAATCATTGAGTAAATTTACCTTCTAGATAGTAACGGCTACCTGGATAGATCAATCGCGCACTAGAAATAAGTTGTTTATTCGACCATGTTCGACGACGAATCAATAGACACGGTTCGGTCTTATTGATTTTCAGCCATTTGCATTCTTGTGCAGAAGCCAAAATTGCTGTCACCACATGTTCGCCTTCGGTCACAGGTGCTTTCGACATTAAATATGCATTGGGTGTAATACTTTTAAAATCTTGTGCCAAGTAATCTGGAATCAACATCGGATCGACCAATCGATCTTCAATCTGTACGGGCACATCATTTTCATAATGCACAATGATCGAGTGAAAGAGCTTTTGTCCTTCTCTAATCTGCATCAACATGCTTTGTTCCGCATTGGCCTGAATCTGTTCCAGTACCAAGACTTCGGCATGGTGCTTATGATTTCGGGCAATGATTTCTTCGGCAATATTATTGACATGAAATAAAGCGGTACGTCCTTGCCCTTCGGCAACAAAAGAACCAACACCTTGGATACGTACCAATAAACCTTCACTGGTCAGTTCGCGTAAGGCACGGTTCACGGTCATGCGGCTACAGCCGAGTAAATTGACCAATTCACTTTCTGAAGGAATCTTTTTATTGACGGTCCATGTTCCTTCATAGATTTTTTGCGAAATCATTTGTTTCACACGTAAATACAAAGGAACAGGACTGTCTTCTTCTAAGGACAAATCTAAATCGTTTTGCTTTGTCGCTCTTGACATTGGCTAAAACTCATACTAAATACTATAAGTCATTGTATATTGAATTTAGAATAATTGTATATACAAGCCTATACAAATAAATAATATGTATTTAATTTATGCGCCAAGACTAAAATTGTCTTACCAACATTACTATCTTGATTAGATTATAAGCTGATCACTTTGATTTATCACCCCAACCTTATCGCTAGAAAAGCTATAGGGATACAACATACATTCAACTCTTTATAATAAATTTGATTATATCTTGCGCTGAACGATACATGTCCCTTTCATCCAGCCTCGAAAGAATGCTCCATCTTTGACAAACTTATTATAATCCTCCTTATTATTTTGAATTCGTTCAAAACCATCTTGTAATGTAATTTCAACAGCATCTAGACTATCGTAAACAGAATTTAGGCCCATATTGTTATAAGCCGCAGCAACCGTTAAAAAAGCATCTTCATGACTGAAGCCATGCTGAATTCGATTTGTATAATAGTCATACAGAAAATTACAGAATGTTTTTACCTGCTTGTTATATTCACGTCGTTCTATATCAGTCGCTGTAAGCTTCTTTCTTTGATAAAACTCTCTGTCCTTCTTGAGTATTGTCAGCCGATCAAGTTTATTTTTTTCTTCGATCTCTTTTAAGTTTTGGGCAGTAATCTGTTTAATCCGTTCAGCCTCTTCTTCTCGTTCCTTTCGCGCTTGTTCTTCCTGTTCCTTTCTTATTTGCGCTTCTTGCTCCTGTCTTATTTGCTCTTCTTGTTGAATTTGTTCATAGTAAAGCTGATCTCTAAATTCTTTTTCATCTGAGACACCCATACAACCACTCAGTATATAGACGTAGTAAAAATCTTCTTGATAATCTTTATCGCCTGACGCGAGATAAGATCCCCCATCGACATACATAAATGGTGTAAAACCGACATAACCTCCAAAAGCATTTTTTGCATTTACCTCTCCACAGACAGCCGTTTCTCCTCTTAAATTCTTCACCACTCGAATATGTTGAAATTGTGCTGATCTAGGGTCTTTTATACTCTCTCTAATACTTTGCTTAGCATTTTGAATAAGAGATGTATTATTTGCATGAGTCATTGCAGGAATAGTAATTAAAATGGCAAGCGTAAGTTTTTTAAGCATGACTTATAATCAAAATATATGTGAGATAAAAAGTATAAATGATCTTGCCAGAAATAAACCTAAGTTACCATTTTTTAAGATAGTATTGACTTAATTATTAAATGTTTTTCAAATCAATCTACATTATTTCGGATGCTCCTCCAAAAAATAATGTAAATTGATTTTCATGATACCTTGCAACTTTGAAAATAGGGTCAGTTATTTAGCCTAAAAGAGTTTTACTTATACCGTATATCGTTTACTTAAACCCCATTCTGCCAAGATACGGCGATACATAGTCGAAGAACGGTCGGCTTCAAAATGTGCTTCCATACTAATATCTAGAGGTAGTTCTTCTGGCTTTTGCGCCTCTACCATCTCTTGATCTTCGGCAAAAATCTGCGCATTAAAATCATACACTGCCTGTAAATCACCTGTGGTATCAAAATTACGGGTTAACGGTACAAATAAACGGGTCTTATTATGCGAGATGGGACAACAGGCATTTAAAATCTTGAGTACCCCGTCATTCGGAAAATGAATGGTCAGCACGGCTGAAAATGGCGGATAAACATCAAAGATCCGTTCCCATAAAAAATCCTCGGGTGCTAAATGCTGCATGCCATGCGGATAGTTGCTGACATTGCTGGTGTAGTTTGTGTGCAAGCCATAATCGGTGCGTTCAGTCGAATATTTAGGTACCACCGGATTATCTCGATCGGCAAAAGCCTGATGATGCACCCAAGCAAAATGTGCCACATCAATAAAGCCTTCCAATTGACGACCACTTGAACCTGCAATATCCACTGACGGCGGCAAAATGGCTTGATGTGCCACACTCTCCCATGTGTCTAATACAGGAAAATTCGCCAAACTTTCATCTCTGCCGAGAATACTGGTCCAGACCAATCCATATTTTAAAACAACAGGAAACTTGGTCAGGGAAAAACGCTCCGAGATTTTAGTTAAATCAGGTTGCGCTGGAATTTTGCTGCATTTGCCATCCTCATTAAAATGTAGTCCATGATAAGGACAGATCAAAGTATCCCCTTCAACCCAACCTTTGCTCAAAGGCACACCACGATGTGGGCAAATATCCCGAGCCAATTGAATCTGCCCTGTTTCGGTCTTATACAAAGCTAGATTCATATCCAATAAGGTCACTTGCTGCGGTTTACTGCTCACATCTTCAATACGTGCCACGGGATACCAATGTTGTGCAAGAATCTGCCAATCCTGATCATCAAATTGGCTATGGCATGGCTTATTTGGAAGATTGATGAATGGAATTGCGTTCATATCCTGCGCTCGTGATTTCGTCTTTCCGCTGTTGTTTGCAGTGTGGAATAGATCATTATTTTCGTCTATTAGAATGATTTACATGACTCATTCTAAAAATTAGAACAGCCTAGGCACTAAAATTGCTTTTGTATTGAAACCTGCTTTATCTCAAGTGAGTTTGCAATGGCGCTGCCATTTTCACGTTTTGCCGATTATTTTATTGCCGTTGCCAAAACAGGCAGTTTAAGAAAAGCGGCCGATCAACTGTTTATTTCTGTCTCCGCCGTGCATCGGCAGATCGTGCTGGCAGAAGAAGAACTCGGCGTGGCTTTATTTGAACGGTTACCCAGTGGACTCAAGCTGACTTTGGCTGGCGAATTACTCTATGCCGATCTACGCAGCTGGCAAAAAGAGTTTCAAATCACTCAGAAACGTTTGAATGAAATCCAAGGCATACAACGCGGTTCAATTGATTTTGGAATGATTGCAGCACTGAGTGAAAGCTTTGTCAGTGCGGTGATGCAGTCCATTATTGAGCAATATCCGTGGATTAATTTTAAGGTTCGTGTCTTGGACAGTGATCGTATCGCGGATCTGGTGATCAATGCTGAACTCGACTTTGGTTTGATTCTGAACCCTAAACATCAGCACCAATTACAAATCAGCGCCTTTATTGAAATGCCCTTGGGTTTCGTGATTCCCAAACAGCATCCTTTAGCCCATAAAGAAAAAATCTACTTCTCCGATACACTGGAATTCAATCATATTATTCCCGCCGAGCCTTTGGTCATTCATGACCATGTTACGGCCTTATATAAAAAGCAGGACTTTCACCCACGTCATACTATCGAGTGCAATGATATCCATATGATGATCTCCTTGCTCAGACAAAACTTAGGCATCAGCATTATGAGTTATCTGGATGCTGCCCCTTATATTGAAAATGGTGAGTTTGAATTTAGAGCAATCAATGACCATGGCCTACATCCAATTACGGTAGCACTTTGTGTTGCACCAAAACGGCAACTTTCTCGGATTGCGCAAATCATGATGAATCAAATCATTATCGAGATGGAGGCACTAAAATCGCGCATGTTAAAGAACATTCATCAATAACATGGTATTTTTGCACCAAAATAAAACACACAAGCTGTTGATTTAAATCAATATAATGTTTGACACTCAAAGATTTAATCGGGTAAGTTGATGTGAAGATTCACCTTTTTACGATTTAGGCATTGCTATGGTTTGGCCCAATACAGACATTGATTTAACAGCAGATTATCCACGTGATATGGTCGGTTATGCCGATCAACCGCCCCATGCCCAATGGCCCAATCAAGCGAAAATTGCGGTGCAGTTTGTGTTGAATTATGAAGAAGGTGGTGAAAAGCATATTTTGCATGGCGATGAAGGATCAGAGCAGTTTTTGTCTGAAATCAGTGGTGCAGAAAGTTATCCTGCGCGGCATCTTTCGATGGACTCGATTTATGAATATGGCTCACGGGTCGGTTTCTGGCGCATTCAACAGGAATTTGCCAAACGCCAATTACCCATGACCATTTTTGCTGTGGCAATGGCTTTGCAACGAAATCCATTGGTGGTCGAAGCGATCAAACAACATCACTATGATGTGGTATCGCATGGCTTACGCTGGATTCATTATCAAAATATGGATATTGAAACTGAGAAACAACATATGACGGAAGCCATGCACATCCTCAAAGATTTGTTTGGTGAAATGCCAACGGGTTGGTATACAGGCCGCGATAGCCCGAATACCCGTCAGTTATTGGCGGAATATGATCAGGTGCAATATGACAGTGATTATTACGGCGATGACTTACCTTTTTGGACAACACTCCGCAATGCAGCGGGTGCAATCCGTCCGCATTTAATTATTCCCTATACACTTGATACCAATGACATGAAGTTTGCATCTCCTACGGGTTTTAATCGTAGTGAGGATTTTTTTGAATATTTAAAAGATGCTTTTGATGTTCTCTATGCAGAGGGAGCAACTCATCCGAAAATGTTGTCTATTGGTATGCATTGCCGCATTTTAGGACGTCCTGCCCGCTTTAAGGCGCTGCAACGCTTCTTGGATTATGTACAAAATCATGATCGGGTCTGGATTTGTACCCGTCAGCAGATTGCCGAGCATTGGTATAGACATCATCCTTTTCAAGCTTAGGCTTTTTAAAACGTCATCATGTGTCATATATCCGATTTAAACAATTTTTCCAAAGAAAATAAGTTTTAAGATACTCCTTTAGAATAAGGAAATGATCAGGATGAAAGTACAATATTTTGCAGCGAGTACACTAGATGGATTTATCGCAACGGAAGATGATTCTTTAGAATGGTTATTTGCATTGGGCGAACTGGATAACTCGAGTTATCCCACATTTATTGCAAATGTTGGCGCTTTGGTCATGGGCTCAGCAACTTATGAATGGATATTGAATAACGCAGAGCAAGTTGCTGCCGAAACAGGTTCAGCTTGGCCTTATACTCAGCCAACTTGGGTATTTTCCAGTCGTAAACTACCCTTGATTGAAGGTGCAGATATCCATTTTGTACAAGGAGAAGTTAGCCCTGTTTATTCTGAAATAAAATCCATTATTGAGGATAAGAATATCTGGATTGTAGGCGGTGGCGAATTGGCAGGTCAGTTCTATGATGCAAATTTGCTTGATGAGCTTATTATACAAATTGGCTCAGTTACCCTTGCAAAAGGAAAAGCTCTTTTCCCCCGCAGAACACTTGCTCCAACACTTAAACTAAACTCTGTTCATCAAATGGGTGAAGGTATGGTTGAATTACATTATAGCGTTGCGCGGAGTACAACGATTTAATGGGCAGGATTTTGAACCTTCTAAACAGCCTGTTTTACCTACCGAGTAGATCGCATTAAGGTCATCGAGGAACACTAAAACTCAATCTAAATAGCCCACTTTGTTGAATAAAATGGGTTATTCGGAAGAGTTTTTCAGTTTTTAGCTGATACAATTTTATGACCTGATTGTAAATCGATGAGATGCGTTTATACGACATTTCTTAATACCCAAAAAGGAAAAATTAAAAAGGAAGAATGCTTATGGCGCTTATTTCATGCCCCGAATGCAGCCGTCAGGTTTCGACCCAAGCCAACTCCTGCCCGCATTGCGGTTATCCTCTGCAGACGCAACATAACACACCCGAGCCAAGAACATTGCAATCACCGCAGGTGTTAAGCCGCGCCATCATGGCACTCGGCGCTTGGTTGGTCACGCCCTGGATCGCGCGACTCCTGTTCGGACTAGCGGTGCTGGTATTTGCCTATCTTTCACTCAATAGCTAATCAAATATCTTCATTAAAGAACTACATCGCCATATTGTTATACAGGTGTATACATAAGTATTGTAGCCAAAGATAAGCATTCGAAGGACTTAAATCGACTTAATTAAAACAAAATACGGCCAACATATAAGTAGAGTGATTAGACATGTTTTCAATGAACAGATTCATGGTGCTAGGAATAGCATTGCTCGCGTGCTCCTGCACGAAGTCACCCTCGGCTGACGAGGAAAAGGTCAATGATGCGACTGCGAATACAGCCAAAGTCGCAGCCAAGTCCGCTGGGGATGTCGACTTCCCAGTAATTCCGCAGATCGTCGTGCCAGAGATCGTCGGTATCGGCCCAGCCCAGCGAGCGCTGGAAACATCGATGCAAGATATTATTGACCCAGTGGCTGGCATCAGTGTCAAGCCCGCCAACTGTACTACCGACGGCGCATTAGTCAACGATGCGGGCATTACCAGCATGGATGCGCAAGGCAATCTGTCGCGCAACGGTGATGAAGGCATCTTCCATATCGATGCAGACGGCAGTGGTACCGCCAACTACGAAGGCGGTGTCATCGTCATCAACGCCGATGGCAGTGGCACAATCAACGGCAATGGCGACGTTGGCGCTGACGATGGGATCATCTCGGTCGAGGCAGACGGTTCGGGCACATATAACGGCAAGTACGGCATCATCGTGCTGGACGGCAAAGGCGGTGGTACTTGGAACGGCGGCCACGGGGTGATTCGCAACCAAGGTGATGGTTCAGGCAGTTGGAATGGCCCACAAGGCATCGTCACCATCAACGCCGACGGCAGCGGTACATGGAACGGTCCACACGGGTTGGTGAGCAACGACGGTAAAGGCAATGGCAGCATTGGCACACCAGCACGTCAAGTGAAAATGGCACCAATTCCCAAGGTCGCTCCAGCTGGCAAGTTTCCACCGTTAAAAAAATTCGCCCCATCAGGCGCGCCATGCGGGTTCATCATCACTCTCAGTGATCAAGTGTTGTTTGATTTCGACAAGTCAGATATCCGTCCTGACGCAGCCAAGGTGCTGGACACCTTGGCCATGGCCTTGCAGAAAGTGCCAGCCAAGGCAATCGAAATTCGTGGTCATACTGATGCCAAGGGCAGTGATGCCTATAATCTGGATTTGTCCGAGCACCGTGCCAAATCCGTGGGCATGGCCTTGCGCCAGCGTGGTGCTGCAACCGATGCCAGCACGCGTGGTTACGGCGAGTCGCAGCCAGTAGCGCCCAACGAGGTCAGCGGTCAAGACAACCCTGCTGGCCGACAGTTGAACAGGCGGGTGGAAATCTTCGTGCGTACTTGATGATGCTAGCGGGCCAACAATGGTCACGTTTTATGCTCGTAAGCGTATTGCAATAGCTCAGTATTGCAATGCGCATTTGATGAACGATAAAACCTTGTATCTTGTCTATAATAGATTCCAATCTGGCAACTGATGATATGCCTAGGTTTTTTTATTACTCGCTGGACTTAGTTGAATGAATACTTAAAGATACCCGCAAATGCGATGAGTTTCCCCTGCTACAATATCTCAACTTTAGCTTAGGCTATTTTCGCCATTTCCATACTTCGCTGTTGTAACAGCTTCACCGCTTGCTTAGCTTGCCAACCCAACTCCATCATATCCAGATCAGGAATCTGATCATTTTCCATCACCATTTTCCCTGCTACAAACATCGCTTTAATATGCGCGCGCCCACCACTTGCCACAGGCCCAATCGCCATATCATGCAAGCCAAAATAACGAGGATCATCTAACTGATAAATGACCAAGTCAGCCTGTTGCCCCACCTCAATTGTACCGACTTGATCAAGTCCCAAGATTTTCGCACCACCCACCGTTCCCCAACGGATCACATCCTCAATACTAGCAGCATCTGCGCCACCTTCAAATTGTCCACCCAGATATTGTGGTGTCGCCAACATCCCTTTTCTGGCCCGTTGTAATAACCAAGCGGCATGGGTTTCAGACAACATATCTGCGGCTTCATTGGAACCCGCACCATCTACCCCAATCGAAATGGTCATGCCTGCCTGTTCCAGAGCAACCAGATCAGCAATACCGCTACCCAAACGCGCATTACTCTGCGGACAGTGCGCGATTCCTGTTTGAGTTTGGCCCAACAACTGAATTTCTTCTGGCAATAATTTCACCAGATGTGCAAACCACACATCACTGCCAATCCAGTCCTGTTCAGCACAGAATTGGACTGGGGTCATAGCAAACTTAGCTCTAGCTGCATCTAGATAATCCACTGTTTCGGATAAATGACTATGCATCCGAATCCCCAGTTGTCTGGCGATTTTGGCACTTTCCCGTAATTGCTGTGCTGTGGTCGAATGTAAAGTTGAAGTGGGTGCCATCACGATTTTTCGGAAAGCATTT
Source organism: Acinetobacter sp. Ac_5812 (assembly GCF_013072695.1). Lineage (GTDB taxonomy): Bacteria > Pseudomonadota > Gammaproteobacteria > Pseudomonadales > Moraxellaceae > Acinetobacter. Next base: position 38,229 of record NZ_LXUK01000022.1, on the reverse strand, counting down.
GAATCTGGCTGATGATAGTGCTGCACCAAACGCTCAAGATCCGCTATATAGTCTTCAAATTTCTCTGGACGTAAGGCTTGAGGTAACTCACTTTCCAAACCACGGGTAAGTGTTGCGCCACCACGACACAGCACAAAGCGCATACCCAATTTTTCGGCTTCATCAAATAAAATTGCAGCACCATCAAAAGGCATTTGTGGCCAATATAAATAATGATGGTCTGCTACCGTTGCACAACCTGAACGTAATAATTCAATCAAACCAATACGCACTGCAATCCGAAAAGTCGCCTCATCAAATGCACCACGAAATCGATACGGTGTACACGCCAACCACGAAGTCAGACTTTGATTCAGTCCTTGTGGTTCACCCTTGAGTAAAGACTGAAATAGATGATGATGGGTATTCACCCATGCAGGGTAAATCACGCAATCTTTGGCATTCACAACCTGTTCATTCGGCTGCGCGATTAGCCGCCCTATTTCCGTAATTTTTCCTGATTGAATGCGGATATCGGTGGATGTGCAGCGTGCTGCTTCACCAGTTAAACCAGTCAAAATGGCATGAGCATTTTGAATTAAATAGCTATTATTTAAAGTCACTGAACTCATACTTGCTCACTCTCATGCCATTTACTTAAAAACAACTGGCTTAATAAAGACATGACGACAAATAAGCCCAGACCCGTACAGGTAATCAGGAATAATGCAGCAAACATCAAGGGTAAATCCAACTGAAAACCGGCTTGTAAGATTTGATAAGCCAAGCCTGCACTGGTTCCACCCGCGCCTGCAACAAACTCAGAAACCACAGCACCAATCAGCGCCAAGCCACAGGAAATCCGTAAGCCACCAAAGAAATAAGGCAAAGCATTCGGCACACGTAAACGCATCAGAATTTGCCAGCGACTGGCTTTATTGATTTGAAAAAGATTGAGCAAACCTTTATTGACACTACGCAGACCCAAGGTGGTATTGGTCAGTATTGGAAAAACCGCGACTAACATGGCACACACCACCAATGCCAAAGTGGTATTTTGAATCCAGATGATGACCAGAGGTGCGATTGCAACAATCGGTGTGACCTGAAATAAAATGGCATACGGCATAAAACAGGCTTCGAGCACACGACTTTGTACAAATACAAAAGCGATCAATGTGCCAATGATTACAGCGCAGATAAAAGCCAATAAGGTGATTTTTAAAGTTACCCATAAACTACCGAATAGCACACTAGACTGATTAATCAGTGCCATCACAATATCACTGGGCTTCGGCACGACATAAACAGGCACTTCCAGTTGTTGAAAACTCAGTTGCCAAAACATGAGAAAAATCAAGCCAAGCCCAAGTGGAGCAACAATACGTTGTACGGTTGGATGTTGTAGCAATGGTTTAATCATGATCATGTCCTCCGCTTGCCTCAGCCAATAATTGCGATAGATGTGAACATTGTTGAATAAAAATGTCTGAACTTCGGAAAGACTCATCACGTTGATAAGGCCCTTTAATGTTTAGATCCGCGACTACGCGTCCCGGTCGTGCACCCATTACAATGACCCGTGAAGACAGATACACCGCTTCGTAAATACTATGCGTGACAAATACCACCGTGAGATCTCGTTCTGACCATAATTGACGGATATCACTATCCAATTTATGGCGGGTAAACTCATCCAATGCGCCAAAAGGTTCATCCATCAGTAATAGATCAGGTTCAGTCACCAAAGCTCTGGCCAAAGAGGCACGCATTTGCATTCCACCCGAAAGTTCACGTGGATAAGCGGTGCCGAATTTCTCTAAACCAACGGCTTTTAAAGCAGCTTGGACTTTGGGCGTACTGGTTGATTTGGCAATATGCTGTAAATCCAAAGGTAAACGCACATTGTCTTCAATATTGGCCCATGGCATTAACGTTGCTTCCTGAAACACCATGGCCATTTTGCATTGAGATTGCATTTCAGCTTTGCCATTCCAGCGCACCAAACCTGCTGAAGGCTGTTCCAGATCGGCGAACATTTTTAGCAAGGTACTTTTACCGCAGCCTGATGGCCCCAATAATGAAACAATTTCACCGCGGGCAATATTTAAATCCAGTCGCTGTAAGGCATTGGTGCCATTGGGATAGGTTTTTTCAACTCCTCTCGCCATAATCATCGGCGTGATAAAGGTTGAAGATTCATGTATTGGTGTATCAATTGCTAAAGCAGAATTCATGTGGTTTCCCCTTCGTGCGAGTGTCCTATTTTGTTAACCCTTTCACCCTGACTTACTTTTCAGGCAAGTATCTAAGATTATTTGGCAGCTTTAACAAACTGCGTGGTATAAGCGGCTTTCCAATTGGTTTGGGCTTTGAGTAAACCTGCGTTCACCATAAAATCTCGGGTTGCTTTCCAACGTGCGTCTGTCATCACGCCAATGCCTTGGGTCTTAGCATCTCCACCATCAATCAGTTTTAATTTGCGCATTTGCCCGACCGCAAAAGTCAGCAGTTCATCATTCATATTCGGGTTTTCTTTTTTAATGATGCTATTGCCCAAACGTGGATCAGCTAAATAGTTTTTCCATCCTTCCATCGATGCCTGAACAAAACGGCGCAGTACATCAGGTTTATTTTGAATGACATCATTGCGAGTCACTAAAATGCCGCCATAGGCTGGATAACCCGCATCAGCAAATAAAAAGAAATTACTTGATGGTTCTGCTTTTTTCGCCTGAAAGACTTCCGAGGTGGCATAGGCTTGCTGTACTACATTTTTGCCTGCTAAGAATGGCTGCATATTGAAGGTATAAGGGCGTGCCTGCGCGGCATCTAATTTATATTTGCCTTTTAACCAAGGCCACCAGCTTGCTTGTCCGCTGGTCGAGACTAGAATGGTTTTGCTTTTGAGATCGGCCAAAGACTTTACATCGCTGTGAGTTAACACACCTTGTGGATCAAATTGAAATGGTGCTGCCACCGCTTTGATGGGAAAGTTACTTTCGATGCCTTTTAAGACCTGTAGATCATAATTAATAATAATGTCGGCACGTTTTGACAATAATAAGGTCATGTTATTGACCTGTGGGCCACCAATTTTAATATCGACATCAAGCCCGTATTTTTTATAAATTCCTTGTGCCAGTGCTTGGTAATATCCCCCTTGCTCGGCTTGTGCAAACCAAGTAGTTTGTAAAACCAGTTTATCGGCTGCAAAACTGGTTGAGCTAAGAACTGTACCTAGCCCTAATAACGCGCCCGCGATAACAGTACGTCGTCCTTTGCCCACATAGTGCTGAATATTCATATTAAGACCCCTAAATCTGTATGGATTCATCTTGCTATTCTTTTTAGGGGGTCAATCAATGTATAAGCTACACATTTCTCTCAAAACCAAAAATCAATTGGCTTTGTCCCCAAAAGAGGAACAGCAAACGCTGTAGAGCAATGTCCCGTATGTTTGCAACATACTGACCGCTTATACTCAATCATGATTTAGCAAGCTCTGTGCCAAGATTGATTTGATCTTGTTTTTTATAGCAATTCTCTAGGTTGGATTTATTATTAGTTGTTTTTAGATGAATCAACTGCATTGAGTCTTTGGTTTTGTATGCAGTTTAATGGTGCGTTAAGTAAGTACAGATGCACTCTAAATGAACTATGCGACCGAATAAATTGATCTTTTAAATAACGAGGTTACATGTCGACAATCATTCTGAAATTAGATTTAAAAAAATAAGTCGCCATCAAGTTCCCGAAATACATTCCTCAAAGTACCCATCAATCGTCACTATAGCGGGTAAAAAATCCAAATGTTGTGGTGACTCAAAAAGAATCATTATATTGATCCGATTATCACCACCGCCAAAATAATTTTCATCGGAGACCTCTATTTCACAAGGGGAAAGATACTGCCAGATATGATGCACATCAGAACCAAAGTCGCTTGGAAGAAGTTCACAATCCACAAAAACATCAACCATTGCCTTACTTGCCAATGTCTTGATGGTCGCAACATCAGAAAGCAAACGCGTCATTGCTGCAATCTGAGCATCGGTTGGACCACCACGTTTTGCTCGAACAATAACCCGAAACATCCCTTCGAATGCATCAAGTTCAACCTCTCCCAGCCAATGTGCACTGCCATATTTCAATAATCCAAATGGTGGGCAATTTATTGTATGCCGATTAAATACACTCATTACTGTCCTGTATTGCAGATAGCCTAGCTCTTGGTTTTATTCTACGCCCGATTGACGCCTTATATTTAAATGAAACACACCCCAAACTAAACCATTCAACATAGCTCAAAATTCAGGCCAATCTTAGCATCAATCTATTTCACTTTATAAACTGGCACAAAAAGTGCTTCATTCTTTCTGTCAGAGTAGAAGCGTTCAGCATAGTCAGTTACATCGACTGCTATGCGGGTCATTGCTCAGAAATCAGCTCATGCTCTTCATTAGGAAATGTCTTTTGAAGAACGTGCGGCTCTTTTTTGAATGTGGCCCCGTCTCTTTCAATCTATTTGATTGGGTCACGGTTTATCCAAAAGATGAGGTTGAAATATGAATAGCGCCAATATGACTCCAATCGCTGAACATGACTACAGCTTAGAAGAACTGCAAAAAGAAGCGCGTATGGGAGCTTTGGGTCAAGAAACTTTTGAACGCGAAGTTCGAGTAATTGATTTATCTGACTTTGAACAACGCAAATATGAAATTGCGGAACAACTCTGGGCGGCTGCCACTGATATTGGTTTCTTTCAGGTCTCGCATCATGGTATTCCGCTTGAGCAGATTCAAACTGCATTTGACATGACACAACAGTTTTTTGCTCTGCCTGAACCAGTCAAAGCACGCTACCCACTCCATCGAAATGCAGGTTGGGAAAGTAAGGCCCAAGTCCGTCCATCGACCAGTACCCCAGACCAAAAAGAATCCTACCAAATTACTCGTCCACGTATGGATGGGCTTTATCCAACAGAGCAAGAGCTACCTGACTTTAAAAATACCATGCTTGAATTTGAACAGGCGTGTTGGCATGTGGGTATGAAAATACTCTCCTGTTTTGCTTATAAACTGGGTTTTGCTGATAACTTCTTTAGCCTTGCCCATGATCCTGAACAAGACAGTTATCAAAGCACTTTAAGAATGCTGCATTACTATGCCATTGATCCAGCGTTAAAAGATCAATTAGGTCTATGGCGTGCAGGCGCACATACCGATTTTGATTGTTTAACCTTATTATTCCAACGGAATGGTCAAGGTGGTCTGCAAGTCTGCCCAGGTAAAGATATGGAACAACAGCAATGGACCAGTATCGAACCACGGGATGATGTCATCACCTGTAATATCGGCGATATGTTAATGCGTTGGAGTGATGATCAATTGCCATCTAATTTCCACCGTGTCAAAAATCCAGAAGCAGATGAATATCAAGGCGCACGTTATAGCCTCGCCTTCTTCTGCCAAGCCAATGAAGATGTGCTGATCGAAAGCCCACAACAGAAATATCCAGCAATTACAGCGAAGGAATATTTAAAACAAAGAATTAGTGCAAATTTTAAAGGGAAGTACTGATTTTAGCCATTCAGCCAGTAAAAATACTGGCTGAATTTAGTTTAAACACTAGCATTAAGCTCGATAATGATTAAACTTACCTTGTAAAGAACTTTATCATTTAAGAATATTACATTCAGGATTAGCTTTTTGAATTTCTGCATACTTAGCATTAATATCAGCTACTTTTTTCTTATCCTCTTCAGATGCAAATAATTCTGCAATATCAGGTTGAGGTATTTTTGATAATTCTGCTCGGTATTCGCTTTCAAGTTTTCCGCATTTAGCTTGATACTCATCTTTTTCTTTTTTCAAAACATCGAATTGATCTTTAGAAATACGCTCTTAAGTTACAAAATTAACTTTAAGTTCAGAATTATTTTCTCTTAAGCTAAAAACTAGAGGAGTTTCACCACCAGATGTCAGTGTATTACCTTCTGACCGAAGATTTCGAAGAAACTCTCCAGTAAGAGCATCTGACATATCATAACCACCATTATTTGCCTTATCTCAATAATTAGCTTATTTCTTAAATCTGGTGTTCCTTTATTTTTCCAATACCCTAAAAATAAATCATCAACTTTTTCACTGGATTTCTCTTGAGTTTGAATTGTTGATTTTTCATTTGAATTTCGATCACCTTCAGGTTTAGAACAAGCTGCAAGTAATACAATCAATAGTGACAATACAATTTTTTTCATTTTCACAGTTTTACTTTAAAATCGAAAAGCAAGAATAACTTAAATTAGTTTAAATAAATCATTACAGAGAATACTAATCTGTATAAAAAATGTTTAAACTACAACTGGTATTTTATTAATACCCAAATATCACTTTCCGACAGAACAAAATTCCACTAACTGATAAATATCACAATTAGTGCCGCCACCAATCCGATCTACTACCAGAAAATCGCTATTTACTTCCAAAGTAATTAAAGAATGCTGCATTACTATGCCATTGATCCAGCTTTAAAAGATCAATTAGGTCTATGGCGTGCAGGTGCACATACCGATTTTGATTGTTTAACCTTATTGTTCCAACGTAACGGTCAAGGTGGTCTGCAAGTCTGTTCAGGCAAAGATATGGAACAGCAACAATGGACCAGTATCGAACCACTGGATGATGTGATCACCTGTAATATCGGCGATATGTTGATGCGTTGGAGTGATGATCAATTACCTTCTAATTTCCACCGAGTCAAAAATCCAGAAGCAAATGAGTATCAAGGAGCACGTTATAGCCTCGCCTTCTTCTGCCAAGCCAATGAAGATGTGCTGATCGAAAGCCCATAAAAGAAATATCCAGCAATTACAGCCAAGGAATATTTAAAACAAAGAATTAGTGCGAATTTTAAAGGGAAATACTAATCGTTGATTCAGTGTAGACAGAGGCAAATTGTCTCTGTCTGCTATTAAAAAATTATCGATTTATTTTTCTGTTTATGATCTTTTCCGTGATCTCTCCAACGTATTTTAATATTCACGCTGGATTTTCCGTCCTAAAAACTTTTCTATTTCATCAAACATTTGGTCAATTTCAAGCACCAGCAAATCGGGGTGGTTTCTTAGCCATTGCCCGTTTAACAGGGTTAAATTTTCAGTATTATTTAAGTCATAAAACGCATCATTGTTAAGTGCATCTCTAGTTAGGTTAGGACCAAAATATTCGCTATTAATATATTTTTCCAGTTCACCATCGAGTAGGTTGTCTACTTTTTCACATTGTTGAATAAACAATTGCAAATGCTTCTCTGCACCTATTTTTTTAAGGCTATTGCTGATTTCCTCATTTAACTCTGGCGACCATTGTGTGTTCCATACAAACTGCGAAAAATTACCATTGTTGTATTGAGCTAAATAAAAATCCACGTAGAAACTGCTCATAGCATCGGGGTGGATAGACTCTATATCAATGCCTTCTTCTCTCAATACATTCACTACTGAAATATTAGATCCAATCAGTCTAAAAGTGTCACTACTCTCAAAGGCTTTTTTTGAGACAAAGATTTTGTTTAACTGCCGCATGAGTAAATTTTCCCTTTGGTTTTAAGCTGGAAGTTTCAGACCAAATTTAAAAGCCAATTTTATTTCTCTTTCATGAGAATAAGCTGATCCTTGCCAAAGCTCTCCAGCTTTTAACTTTGCAAATGTTTGAACAATATTACGCCGCCATGTTAATGGTCAGCTATTTAATTCTGACCCTAAACTATTGTTTTATCTGGTCTGAGCACGTTTGAGAATAGCATCCCAATCTATCTGCACGAGATTCGATAATTCAGTTTTGAAGTAACTATCATGGTGCCCGATATATGCGGGAAAATTTATTAATGTATGAATATTCCATTGTTGAGCAAACCATTGCTCTATCAGTGTTGACGCAGTTGCCAAAGGATCAACTTCATCCCATTCTTCATCATTGGCATAATTATCGTAGTCATATATCTCCACAGGAATTGCAATCGTATTATCAATTAGAAAGTCATGTGTATTAGAATTAATAGAATTACCGCACTCATCCATCGCCCATAAGCTCACAGAAAATTGACTATCAAACTGTGATGAATCGTATTCTATAAGCAAGAACTTTGTTGTCTCATGCCATGATCGATTAGACAACATGGCTAACTCTTTGTTTAATTGATGTTCTATAGATGTTAAATGTGCTTGCGCAACCTTAATAAACTTCTTTTTATCAATACTCATTAGGATCGCTCAACATCGATTCAATATATTTTAAATATTAAGATTTATAAGAACAAGGCAAAACTCTTGACTAAAAAATGATTTCATATTGCCTTCAAGAACATAAGACTTCTCTTGCAGGGGATCTTCTGGTTCTATTTCGTAAACCCTGTAAGAAATAAAATTATATCAAGGAAAGAACCTAAAAAACCTTCCAAATGAACTAGATTAATAAACAGAATAGGCCTTTTAAAAGAAAATATGAAAGCATAGTTTAATGGTTACAAATTCACGATCTCTGACTGTACTAAAGCCTCAGTGATCCAGCTCGGTTTAGATAAATGATGGACATCACAATTACTGCCGCCACCAATACGATCCACTACCAGAAAATCACTATTTGCTTCCAAAGTAATTAAAGGATGATGCCATACCCCTTGATGGTAGGTAATTCCCTGCTGCCCATTGCTGATAAAAGCTTGAATCCGCTGCTCATCAGGTCGCGTTTGATCAAAAGGCAACGCCACAACAACAATAAACTGCTGTTGCTGCAATGGAATAAAAGACTGTGAACCATAAGGATGTCGTTCTAACATCTCAATCTGAAATGGAATGGGAGTTGCAAAAAGATTATGAAAAATACTCATCCCTACGGCGACCTGATCACCTGATATCTGTGCCAGAGATAAGGCGTGATAGCGTTCAGTGAGTCCCTGATTAATCGGAATAAAGTCTTTGTTACTCTTTTCAATCACATCCCCAAAAGCAGCAAAACTGTCTTGAGTTAAAGGCCGAATTTCAATATTTTTTTCATGCATAGGTTTATTCTCTTCAATTTCTTATTGGCCTCATTGGGTCACAATGAGGCTATTCATTCATGAGAAATTATTTAAGCGCTTTCCCCCATAAACGAATCCGACTAATCCCGCCATCAGGAATCATATTGACGCGGATATAATTCACTTTTTGATGCTGAAGCACTTCTGCAACATATTCATGAATATTGTCCATGGTCAAAGGCTGCTGTTCCAATACAAAAGGCCAGAACATACTCTGCGGAATAAGTTGCGCATCAGTCGCATCTTCAACATAAGCGGCTTGAATCGAACAAAAAGCGGGAAAATTCCCTTTAAAATACGCGGTATCGACGTCAATTTTTTCAATCTGCCCGGTTTGTCCCAAGGCAATAATGCACCAGTCAAAACCAGGAGCACGGCGACGTTTGGTCTCCCAACCATCGCCCATATTTAAACCACGATCAGGGCTGAGTAAATTATTCGGATGGCCAAAATGCGCATCGCTAAAGGCCACAATACGCCCGCCATTTTTTAAACCAATCAAATCCATCTGCTGGGTTGTATCGACATTTTCGAGCAGCACACGGCCATAGACTCTTAAACGAGCAATACCGCCATCAGGGAAAATATTAATGCGAATATGGGTAATTTTCTGAGCAGCGCAGTCGAAAAAATGATGCTGATCTGGAGATAAAACCGAATTTTCTAATAACGTCGTCCAAGTGATACCTTCTAATTGATTATCTGGTGCATAGCAGCCCTCAATAGAAGCAGAGGCTGGATAATTACCTGTAAAGAATGAGGTATCAATATCAAATCCAGATACAGTCCCTGTTGCGCCTAAACGAACAATACACCAATCATAACCAGACTCACGTTTACGTCGCGTTTCCCACCCATCCATCCATTTGCCATTGTCATCATATTTTCCTTCAATGAATTGAGCGGGTGTGCTTTGCAACATTCTTGCCGCTTCTGCAAAAAACTCATCAGAACAACTGACGATACTTGCACCAATTCTGGCATCAGCAAGATTGGTGGACGCCTGCAAATGGGTCGGTAAAGCTACGGTTTTAGCAACATGCACTGTCATTGATCATTCCTGAAGGTTTCATTTCTATTCTATTATGCAAGATCCAGTCCAACTGGTCTGACCTGTTATTAAAAATATAGCTATTTTTAAGCAACAGCGCCAACAAAAAGATAAATTTTGTGTAGAATCAAACTGTTTATTTTATATTTAAGGTGTGTTGCTGATGAGTCCACAGGCGATGCTCAATGGAAAATCATCTCAGGTGACTGAGCAAGCGGTGGAAGTGATTCATCAACGCATTCAACAAAATACGTATGCAGTCGGTTCTGCCTTACCATCGCAACGTGATCTTGCCCTCCAGTTGGGAATCAGTCGTGCTTCTTTACGTGAGGCATTAACCCGTCTTGCCGCTTTAGGCTTATTGGAAATCAAGGCGGGTAAAGGGGTTTATGTGATTTCGCAACATAGCCAAGCCGCAGAACAATGGGATGGCGAACACCGTGTTTCGCTTAAAGATTTCTATCAATTACGTTATGTACTGGAAGGTTTCTGTGCCCTGCTTGCATGTGAATATTTAACCGAACAGGATAAGTCGACCCTACAGCAACACTACCAATCCCTTGCCAGTGCAATCAAAGAACAAAACTGGCAGGCAGCCTCTGAATTTGATTATGCTTTTCATCAGCACATTATTGAACTTAGCCATAATCAATCAATTATTCAAACACTTAAAATGCATACTGAATGGATTAAAAAAAGCCAGATCCTACCTTTTGTTCAACCTAATCTGGCATTTAAAACTATTCAAGAACATGAGTTAATTCTGCAAGCCTTATTTCATCAGGATGCAGCTGCGGCTGAAAAAGCTATGCAAGCGCATATTATTGGTGCTGCACAACGGGCGGGTGTGTACTTTTCTCGACATGAGAATGTTTAAAAAACTCCTTATTTAATTTGAATATATGCATCTATTCACTATCGTGACTGGCGGCATGGATGCCGCCTGTTTAGCTGTGGTATCAGGGAAGTACCATCAGCTAGACAAAGGATTTTTGTTACTTTTGATCCTTCAAAAGTAAAGTAAAAAACTATCGTATTAAAGTCTACCAAAGCAAATTATTTATAATGTGTTTTAAACATAGGTATCCTTTCGCAATCACACTCGTTTAAAAAAAAATCTTACTTGTGTTTTAGATAAAAACTTGAACTTTTATTAATGCACCACTTTGCCCCATGCTTTGAACCATATCCATGCAGCCTTTCTATTTTTGCTTTTTAATAAAGCAAATTGTCTGGTATGACCAGTAAAACCAGTTGCTAAAATTGGCACACTTCTCGCTTAGAACTGTTTAGAAACTTATTTATATTTTAGGGTCTGAACAATGAATATTGCGATTGTAGGTGCAGGTATGGGCGGTTTGACTGCTGGTATCGCTTTAAAAAAATTTGGTCATCAGGTCACGATCTATGAACAAGCTGCCGAAATCTTACCCGTCGGCGCCGCTATTTCACTGTGGTCAAATGGGGTGAAGTGCCTCAACTATCTGGGCTTAACCGATCAAATTCAGGCGCTTGGTGGACAAATGGAATCTTTGGCCTATGTGGATGGACTGAGCCAACAAACCATGACTCAATTTAGCTTATCACCATTATATAAAGAAGTCGGACAACGTGCCTATCCTGTCGCCCGAGCTGATCTACAACAATTATTAATGCAACAATTTGGTCTGGCAGATATCAAACTGGGCATGAAAATGACCGAGATTGAAAGCCATCAAGATGATGTCACCCTTCATTTTCAGGATGGCTCACAAATTACAGCCGATTTACTGATTGGTGCAGATGGCACACATTCGCTCACCCGAAAATTTGTCCTCGGTTACCAAGTTGAACGTCGCTATGCAGGTTATGTGAATTGGAATGGTTTGGTTGATATTGATGAAGCGATTGCACCTGCCATGCAATGGACGACGTATATCGGTGAAGGTAAGCGTGTTTCACTGATGCCCGTTGCCCAAAATCGTTTCTATTTTTTCTTTGATGTGCCGCTAGCGGCTGGTTTGGAAAATCAGCGTGAACAGTATAAGCAAGACCTGAAATCCCATTTCAGCGGTTGGTGTGAACCTGTACAAAAACTGATTGAACGTTTAGATGTGCAAAAAACCAATCGTGTCGAAATTCATGACATTGAACCGTTTATGGATTTTTATAGAGGACGTGTGGTGCTACTCGGTGATGCAGCGCATAGCACCACCCCTGATATCGGACAAGGCGGCTGTCAAGCCATGGAAGATGCGATTTACCTCGCCCGCGCCTTACAAATCAATACCTTTGGTTTAGAGGATGCATTGGCGCGTTATCAAAACAAGCGCAATGATCGCACTAAAGAAATGGTGCTCCGAGCCCGTAAGCGTTGCGATGTCACCCATATGAAAGATCCTCAAGTGACTGAAGAATGGTATCAATCGCTGTACCAAGAACAAGGCTCACATATCATGCAAGGGATTATCAGTAATATTATTGGCAATCCACTCGATTAGATTAAAAAGGGGGCGCTTATCAGCCCCCTCCTTTAAATCAATCACGATTTCTTAAGCCGCCAATAAGGCTTTTGCTGCAGCACGATGTTTTGCTTTCAGTTCTTCTAAATCAAGCCCTTGAATCTCTCCATGTTTGACTCGCCACTGGCCTGCGACCATCACATGTTCCGCTTTATCCGCACCGCACAAGAGCAAGGCTGCAATTGGGTCATGACTACCTGAGAATTTCAATTCATCGAGCTTATAACAGGCTAAATCGGCCTGATAATCAGGCGCAAATTGTCCTAAATGCTGTCCACGCCCTAATAGCTGTGCGGAACCGTGGGTTCCCCAATGCAAGGCCAACTCAGGAGTAATCCGTTCAGCACCGTATTTTAAACGTTGTAAATACATGGCCTGACGAACTTCCAGAATTAAATTTGAAGCATCTCCAGAGGCGGAACCATCAACGCCCAACCCCACCTTGGCACCTGCCTGCATTAAATCAAGGGTTGGGCAAATCCCTGAGGCGAGGCGCATATTGGAATGTGGACAATGACAGATTCCCACACCCGCCTGCCCTAAACGCTGAATTTCATCTGCATTAAAATGAATACCATGTGCCAACCATGTCCGTTCATTTAGCCAACCCACGTGTTCTAAATAATCCACCGTGCGCATGCCAAACTTTTCCAGACAGAAGCTTTCCTCATCCAAGGTTTCCGCAAGATGTGTATGCAATCGAACATCCAGTGTTTGGGCAAGTTGCGCGCTTTCTCGCATAATCTCCTGTGTCACCGAAAAGGGTGAGCATGGGGCTAAGGCAATATTGACCATGCCATTATCCCCGCGTTGATGATAGGTCTGCACCAAGCGTTCACTGTCCCTTAAAATGACCTCCATACTTTGCACGGTATGCTGTGGCGGTAAACCACCCTGTTCTTGTCCAAGACTCATCGAACCTCGGGTTAACATCACCCGCATTCCCAATTGCTGTGCGGCATTGATTTGAATATCAATTGCATCGGTCAATTGTTGCGGGAATAAATAATGATGATCCGCAGCAAAGGTACAACCCGATAACAACAACTCGGCCAAAGCCACTTGAGTCGCCACATGTAACTGTTCTGGATTTAGACGTGCCCATACTGGGTACAGATTAACCAACCATGGAAATAAAGGGAGATTAACCACAGGTGCCCAAGCTCGAGTCAAGGTTTGATAAAAATGATGGTGGCTATTTACCAAGCCAGGAATCACCACCAGGTCTTTGGCATCGAATACCTCATCACAGGGCTGACTGGGTTGCTGATCCTTTGCCAAAACCTCGATGATTTTATTATTTTCAATCACCAAGCCATTACTCGCATCGAGTTGATTCGCGGTATAAATTGCAAGTGGTTGTTTAATCCAGATTCTTGAACGGCAATTTAAGCTGGCCATCATGATTATTACCTCGTCCTTTAAAATTTGTAGCTCAGTGCAAAACGGTTTTGTAAGAAATTCTTGTCATAGCGCGGAGAAGTCTGAATCCCTGCAAAATTACTGACACTAAAACCTTTCAAAGCACCCGTGAAGTTATAAATGCCAAACAGCATGTATTCAGATTGGTTTCGACTGGCGACATTCTCTGCCTCCTTTAAATCCATAAATGAATAACGTGCTCCAGCAATCACTTGATCGGTGAGTTTGCCCTCCAAAGACAGCATCAAGGCATTGCCCGCGCCTAGATCTTGGGTACTGGTAAAAAAAGGTTGTGCAAAGATTTCACCAGACGATGTCTGACTGGCATAAGGCATAAGCAGCGCACCATTTAAATAGCTCTTTTGATCGGGCTTAATATAGTTATAGGCCAGCTTCAAACTGGCAGCCGGTAAAACTTTCAACGCAGCTTGAACACCCCAAACCTGACTATTGATCTCGCCTGCAAGTGCCTTGCCCTGATCCTTGCCAGACATATATTGCAGTGACAATTCAGGAGCATAATTCAATTTTGGAAATGCCAGATCCGCTTGGGTATAGATCAAACGCAGATAATCATCATAATCCTGATACCACAGTTGGGTTTTTAGGGTCTTATCATCCGCTAATGCAAAACGTTTCCCTGCACCAATCGACCAGACTCCATCAGTTTGCAAGTTTGGGTTTTGACGTGAGCTTTTGGTGAACTCATCTTCTGCATAACTTTTATATTTATTCACTTTGGTCAGGCGCAGGAAATCATTGTTATTCCCGATCTGTACATCCGCAGCTTGATATAAGAACATCAAGACACGGCGATCCGCATAATCGCCCATAAAAGGCAAATTGAGACGCTGATTACCGACGGTCACCCGAGCCATATCATTTTTCCACGTCAGATAGGCTTCTGCTAAACCATCACGATCTTCTTTTAATTCAGAGACTTCATCATTCTTGTTTTTCTCATCCAAACGACGCTGAATATCATAGCCAACCCCTGCCTGTACCCCATAAAAAGGCGCTGTTTCATATTTGATATAGCCGCCAATCACCGTGGTATCTTGATTTAAATTATTCACAAAATAACCATTATTGAGTGAATAATACGTAGACTTGACCACGCCATGCACACTGCCACAGGCCAATACAGCAGAGATCGATTCAATTGAATTGTCCTGAGGCTGACAATCTTGTTGCAGATTAAATAAAGCATTTAAGCTGGTATCAGCAGCCCATGCAGGTAGCGTTGTCCCCATTGCGACTGCGAAAGCAACCGATGTTAAGCGAATTTTTTGCATAGATATCCCCTAGATCTTTGATCTAAAAATTGATTTAAAACCTTTAAAACCGACCGGCTGATGCTTTAAAAATCTTGCTTTGCACTTTTTTAAAGCCAAAAACGCCCCCAGACCTATTCAAAATTAAATAAGCGACTTTTAACGATGTGCAGGTAAAAAGCAGGATTCAGTCTGAACATTCAAGCCTGAATCCCTGATGATTAATGCCCTGAGTTCAAGGGCAAGCTTGCCACTTCCACTGATTTTTTAGTGAATGGAAGATGATTAAAAATGATGTTCAGTAGAATTGCAGTGATACAGGTCGAACTGATCCCAGAGTGTAATAACATCTGCACAGAAACAGGAAATTGTGCATAAAACTCATGGTTTACAATCGGAATCATGCCGATCGCCAATGAGGTCGCGACAATAATCAGGTTCTTATGCTCGTTATAATCCACTTTCGCTAAAGTGCGAATGCCACTGGCTGCGACTGTTCCAAACAGGACAATCCCCGCTCCGCCTAATACGGGCATCGGAATAGATGCGACTAAACGCCCCACAATCGGCAGCAAACCTAAAACAATCAGAATTCCGCCTGCAGTTGCCACCACGAATCGGCTTTTAATTCCAGTAATCGCCACCAGTCCAACATTCTGTGCAAATGCCGTTTGCATAAATGAACCAAAGATCGGTGAGATTGCACTCGATAACATGTCGGCACGTAAACCATCCCCAATCCGTTTAGAATCGACTTTGCTGCCCACGATTTCACCAATCGCAATAATATCTGCGGTGGTTTCCGTCATCACCACCAAGGTCACAATCACCATGGAAAGAATGGCAGAAAACTCAAAGACAGGAGAACCGAAGTGGAAAAAGCTCGGCAAAGCAAAGATAGAGCCTGAACTGACATTAGAAAAATCAGTGAATCCTGCAAAATAAGCCAGAATTGTTCCCAACACAATGGCAATCAAAATCGCAAGCCGACGCAAGATCTGACTGCGTAACATACTAAAAATAATCACAATCGCTAGGGTCATTAATGCCAAACCAACATTGGCTGGATCCCCCCAGTTTTCAGCTTTGGGATTGCCGCCCATAATCCAGCGGATTGCCACAGGCGTCAGCGAAATACCGATCATGGTAATCACACAACCCGTCACCACGGGTGGAAAGAAACGGATAATTTTTGCGAAAAATGGCGTAAGCAGCAGGCCAATAATCGACGCCACAATCACAGCACCAAACGCCGAGGCCAAACCACCACCAGTGGTCACAATGGCAAGAATAGTGGCGACGCCTGCAAAAGAGACGCCCTGAACAATCGGCAATTTTGCGCCTAAATGCTTGAAACCAACGGTTTGCAAAACGGTGGCAATTCCCCCAACAAATAATGCAGCCGCCACCAGTAGTCCAATTTCAGAGGCTTGCAAGCCCGCCGCAGCACCAATAATGAGCGGCGGTGCAATGATGCCGCCATACATGGTCAAGACATGTTGCAAACCATAAATCAGGTTTTTGTTCATGCCTAAATATTGATGTTCTGCTGATCCGTGAGCCTCACGGTCTAGGTTGTCTTGCTGCATGGGTTAATTCCTCAAATTAAATTCATAATGTCCACATTGCTTGAGTTGGTTTAGCTGCCACGATAGGTTGAATATGAAAACGGACTGATTAATAACGGCACGTGATAATGCTGTTGAATATCCATGACCTTAAAATCAATACATACGCGTGGATAAAAACTTTCGGTATTTAAAGCTTGAAAATAATCGGCAACTTCCAAAATTAATTGGTAATTGCCTTGCACAAATACATCGATGTTGAATGTTTTAATACGGCCATCGGCATCAGTAAATTGTTGATCCAATAAGATGTAATTCTGATCTACTTGCTGCAGTAATTTCACCAGTACCTTTGACGCAGGCTGACCCAGTGATGCATTTAAAATATGTGTGCTGATACCCGCCATTATCGAATCTCCTGATTTAAACGAAGCAGTGCAATTTCCCCCAATTGCTGCTTCACTTCGGCCTGCTCTTGTTCTACTGTATTTTTGAGTCGGCGTTGCAGCTCAAACAATATCTGCTGCCCAGAACGACCTGCCGCACGAATCAGATAGATATGCCCAAATTTGTGCTCATAATCTAAATTGCCCTGATAAAGTGCCAGTTGCAGCACTGCATCGGTTTGGATCTGCCCTTGCTCTTGCTGAGAAAACTGCTGTTCTTTTTCAGACAACACCGCTGCCGCTTTTTTCTCACCAATACGTGGATGTTGCGCCAAAGCTACAGAAATTTCAGGCCATTGCCAGGTTTGCGCTTGTGCAAGCGCAGTTTGATAAAGCTGTTCTTTAGAGCTGTAAGGACGTTGCTGTAGCAGTTCAGAAATCCAAGTGGGAATGTGCACACAGCCTTGCAAAACCCGTTTGGCCGCATCTGAATCTAGCTGATTGAATGTTTCGAGTTGCATTGCTGCTCCAATTTAACGCATTGTCTGACTGGTCAGACCAGATATCGTAAATTAAGCAATGAATATGCCAACTCTTTTCTCTGAATAGAAAAAGCTATTTTTTGGTTTTAATTTATTTAATCAATACAAATTTAATTATTAAAAACTGAATAATCCATATTTTATTTATAATCTATTTTAAAAAATAAAAAATCACTCTTTGATATATAATTATTGACTATAAAAAACTCATCTGCTAGCTTTTTATATGCTCAAACGATCTTATGTATTTAGAGCACTTACATAATAATTTAAGATCAAATAAAAACCAAAAATCATGATTTATTCTAATAATCAAAAGAGAAAATAATATGTGTACCGAGTTTATTCTACCTCAAGCAACAGGCTATCGCATCTCTGGACGTACTATGGATTTTGCCGCCACCTTTACTTGGCAACTGGCTGCAATCCCATTGGCAACGCCCTTAAAGGCAATTGATAGCTTAAGTCCGAATACACCAACTTATCACTGGACTGCAAAATATGGTTTTATGGGGATTGGGATTAAGCTCCCTTTAAATCTGCTTGATACCAAACTATGTGATGCCATGAATACAGAAGGATTTTCGGCAGCTGCACTTTGGTTACCACCTTCCCGTTATCCTAAAAAAACTGATGCACCACCAAATGCCAAATTGATTTCAGCGTTGGATATTTGTGGCTGGGCTGCGTCTAACTACAACTCAGTTGAAACCTTAAAAAAAGATTTATACGCCATTCAACAAGGACAGCCCACTTCGCTAGGGGAAGTCTTATATTTTTGGGATCCGCTACAATTTTCTGAGCACAGCGAGTTTAATCATACAGATGAACTCAAAAATTTAATCCCGATTCATTTCCAGTTTCACGATAAAACTGGGGCGAGTCTGGTACTTGAATTTCGTGATGGGCAATTATCAATTACCGACAATACCGATATTGGGGTCATGACCAATACCCCATTTATTGAATGGCATCGTACCAACTTGGAAAATTATCTGGGCGTTACCAATGTTGAAACGGACAGCCAGACCATCATTGGTCTCAATGTGAATAAAGCTGGTAATGGTGGTGGTTCAATCGGGCTCTCTTCTTCCGCATTGCCTTCTGATCGATTCTTACGTACAGCTTTTACGCTGAATTACTCTATTCCTTGGTTAAATCAAACACAACGCCCAAGTAATACTGCCGCGATTGCCCATGTAATGAATGTGATTAAAGGCATCTATGTTACTCGCGAACAATGCATTGACCAAAGTGGCAATATCAAAGGTGACTATACTCAATGGGAAATTGTTCGTGATCACAGCAATCAGGTTTTCTATATCGCAACAACCGCAAGCTTAGGTTTTTGGCAAATTAACTTCTCGGATTACCAACTGGGGCAAAATGCTCAACCACAATTTGCTGTGATTTCTGATGCGACAGATATGCCCATGTTAAAGGCGACGGCTTAAGATCAAATCAATAAAAAACGGCAATCACTAAGATTGCCGTTTTGTTTATTTCAATTTCAGCTTAATTCAAACTATATGCAATCACATAATCACCATGATCAGGCGACTGACGTGCACCGCCCGCAGTAATCAGCACATACTGTTTGCCATTTTTTGGAGATACATAGCTGATTGGTGTCGCTTGACTCCCTACAGGTAAACGCGCTTTCCATAACTCTTTGCCCGAAGACGAATCCAATGCACGCAAGTAATAATCCTGAGTTGCGGCAAAGAATACCACCCCACCTTGAGTTGCCATTGGACCACCAATGGTCGGCATGCCAATTGGAACAGGTAAACCCATTTTGATTCCCATTGGGCCAGTATCCTGCACGGTTCCCATAGGTACTTGCCACGCCACCTGACGGGTTTTCATATCCACTGCCGTCATGGTGCCATATGGTGGTTTTTGACAAGGAATCATCAATTTCGACCAGAAACGATCTTTATTGACTTTGTAAGGTGTTCCTTTCATTGGCACCGCACCCATACCCGTATTGACTTTTTCACCACCATTGGCCTGAACAGCCAAGTCTTCTGGGGTTTGTTCAATCAACTGAATCCATAAGCCTAAGCGCATGTCATTGACGAACATATATTGATGGCTTGGATCAAAGGCAATACTGCCCCAGTTCATGCCGCCCAAAGAACCTGGGAAGCTCAATGACTTATCGGTACCTGGTGCAGTAAATAAGCCTTCATAACGCATTGATTTGAAGTTGATACGGCACATCAACTGGTCAAATGGTGTTGCACCCCACATATCCGATTCGGTTAAGGTTTGATTGCCAATCTGTGGCATTTCCACCGAACGTGGTTGAGTCGGGCTGTATTGCTCACCTTTGATATCGGCAGGTTTCACTGGCTGCTCAATCACTTTGGTGAGTGGTTGGCCTGTGACACGATCCAAAACAAAGAACTGACCTGATTTGGTGCCAATCACCACAGCAGGTTTATTGCTGCCATCTTGCATTGGGAAATCCACCAAGCTGGGTTGCATTGGCAAATCAAAATCCCAAAGGTCATTATGAACGGTCTGATAGACCCACTTTTCCTTCCCCGTGGTCGCATCTAAAGCCAGAACAGAAGAATTATATTTATGGTCTAAAGGTTGACGATTACCGCCCCATACATCCACAGATGAGCTACCCATTGGCAAGAATACCGTGTTCATTTGTGGATCATAAGACATCGCTGCCCAAGAGTTGGCAGAACTGCGCTTATAGGTTTCACCTTCTTTTAGCACATGGTTTGGATCAGGATTACGTGGATCAAAGGCCCAACGTAATTCACCTGTAATGACATCGTATGCACGAATCACCCCACCCGGCATATCTGCGGCAAAATTATCGGCAATACGGCTACCCACCACAATTACAGTTCCTGCAATGGTTGGCGCAGATGTCACCTCAAAACGTGGTGCAGTGGTGCCCTCACCTAGACCTTTCAGAAGATCTACTGTTCCCTCTACACCAAAATCTTTACAACGTTCGCCAGTATCTGCATTGACTGCGATTAAGCGACCATCTGGTGTATTGGTATAGACTCGACGTAAGCATGAAGTATTATTTGCCACCGCTTTTACCTGTGTCGCTCCAGCCAAAGTCGGCTGAACCAGCGCTTGGGTAGAATCAAAATAAGCAACACCACGGCAACGTTCCCATGCATCTGACTTGGAGTTGACTTCTGCTTTCCAAAGTTGTTTACCAGAGTCCGCTTCCAAGGCAAAAATATTGTTATGCGGCGTACACAAGAAAATC
This sequence comes from Acinetobacter sp. Ac_5812, assembly GCF_013072695.1. GTDB lineage: Bacteria > Pseudomonadota > Gammaproteobacteria > Pseudomonadales > Moraxellaceae > Acinetobacter. The sequence goes on along the minus strand of NZ_LXUK01000022.1, from coordinate 17,169 downwards.
TTATTGCCTACTTGTAACGGTGTCATTTGGTCTTCTGCACCATTTCCAGAACCCGTGGTGAAATCACCCGTACGGAAACGCCAGACCTCTTTTAATTGATGTACATTATCTCGTGTGATCTGATCCAATGCAGCAAAACGGCTCCCCCCTGAATCTTGACCATAATGCTGCCAGTTGGTCTGTTTCATATCGGTTTTCACAGGAACCAAAGGCAAGGCCTGTCCAGAGGCTGCAACCGTTGGGTGTGGCTGGAACATCTGATAAAGACCAATCACCATGCCAATGACCGTCAATATCCCGAGACCATAAGCAGGTAGATCAGCGCTCGGTTGAAATTGATAACGGCGGATGGCAGGTAAAGTAAACATCAGCGCGGCAAATAAGCCTGCTGGGAACATCAGTCTTGAAAATAAAGGCCAGAATTCCCAACCCGCATCAATCAATGACCAGATGATCGTTCCTGCAAAAACTAGACTGAATAACCAGACACCCAGCGCTTTTTTCTTAAAAATAAAAACAGCAGAGATCAGCGTGAATACACCCGAGATCACGAAATACCATGATCCACCCAACGTCGCGAGTTGAAACCCACCGACGGTAAAAAACAAGCCTGTGAGTAACAAAACTAAGGCCAAAATAAAGCACCATATTTTGAGTATGGTCTGTGAGCTTGAAGTTTCAGTCATCGCTCATTCTCCTATATTAGAAATTCACGCGCATGCTCAGGCCTGCAACCCATGCATCATCGACCTCTTTAACACCCGCAGGTTGATGGATATATTGCAAGTTCGGTCTCAACATCACCGCAGGTGACCACTGATAGGTGTAATTCAGTTCAACATTGAGCTCATCACGCTGAACGGGTACATAATCTGCAGCAAGCGCATCGTATTGCTGATAACCGCGAGTTTCATTGAGTGCAATTTGACGATCTTTATAACGATCATTGACGAGATAATTGGCAATACCAAAACCAATTGAGTCATTTGGACGACCATCAAAAGGTCCTTTGTACCAGAGAGCTAATTGCTGCGTACTTTGAACTGCTGTGGTGGCTTTATCATTAATTACGGCATTGAAACTGACGTACAAGCCACGCTTTGGATCATTGCCTGTTTGACTCAGTTGTTGTTGTGCATTGAGCCAGAAACTATGTTTACCATCATGTACTTTACCGACGGTCGCAATATCATTGGCTTCGGCTGTTGAATAGAGTGCCCCGATTTTATATTCGCCTGATAAGCCATTAAAGGCAGCAAGTTTTGGTCGCCATGCCAGTTCGACAGGAATTGTTGCCCCTTTGACATGGTCCATATCCAAATTAAAACCATCACGATTGCGATCAGTTTTAATATTATCTGGATTAACTTCGTAGACACCGACACCTAACGTCCATTCAGGTGCGAATTGATACTTAACATTGGCACCCCATAATCCAACAGGCAAGTTATACCAAATTGAACCAATCGACTTCCCAAGCTGACCACCACACAGTAACAGGTTCTGAAATTCACATTGCGAGCCATTAAAATCTTCAGACATGCCCATACGACCAATCTTGAACTGCACCGTATTATCCACGAAGCCCTTTTTCAACCATGCCTGACTCAGACGCCAGATTTTGCCGCGACCATAGATTTCCTGTGAATTGCCTAGTACACTAGAACGCGGATCTTTAATTCGATCCAAGGTTAAGGCATTACCATCACGTTTGGTGATTAAAAGGCTGGCACTGGTATCTTTCCAGCCCGCAATTTTCTCTAAATCGAAATTGGCACCTAACGACAGTTGTGCGGCATTTTTAAAGGTATTGTCATCGTTATAGCCTCCATCCAAGTTGGTGGCACTTTGACTCATGATCGAGGCCGTAAATTTATAGCCTTCTTTTTCCAATTGCTGACGCTGACCATTCCAATCACCGAGTAACCATTGACGATCCTGTGACCATAGTTGATCGGCAAAGCTAGATTGAGCAGCACATACAGCAACTGCCAGACAGCTCAGTTTGAGCAATAATGCATTCGACTTCATATTCGGCCTCCTTGCCGTTTATTTCAGTTTTACAGCTGAACTGAGTTCAGATGTTGCACCTACACGGTCAGTGATCGTTGCTGTCACTGAAGCCACTTGGGTTGTTGGTTTCCAAGTCAGCGTTGCGGTTCCTTGTGCATTGGTTGCAGCAACCGCTGAACCTAAATAAAGCTCTGCTTCATTTGAATGTGCCGATGTGTTGCCAAAAAACTCGACCTGATAACGCTGGTTCGGCTGGCCTTTGACTTCCACTGCAATTTGTCCTTTTGACAGGCTTAGTTTTGGTGTCTGAATATTCTGGTTGGGTTGAGCATTACAGCCTTGCTCATCTGGTGTGTTGCAGGTTTTTTGCAAGTTGGCAGGATCAATTTTGACCCCATGTCCACGTGAACCCACAAAATGTGCATGCTCTAAACCCGGAATATCGAAGATAATCGTGCCAACACGTTGATTCGGTACGCAACTTCCACCCGCCTCACAACGTTTAATGTCTTTGCCATTATTCCAGATTAAGTTTTTGGTCAGAGTAATGTGGGCATTGGCATCTTTTTCAGAGCGGATCGCTATTCCCACCCGATTGCCATGTACTTTATTGCTGTCAAAAATGTTGCCATCACCGGTCAGGTTAAAACCATTGGAGTTATTGGTCAGTTCGTTATAGGCAATGTAGTTGCGCTTGCCCCAGTTGATTTGTAAACCATCTGAGTAATTTTCAAATTTATTACCCACCACCGCATTGTCATTGCCCCACAAGATTTCAATGCCTTGTGAAGGTTCAGGATTTGCTGCTGTAGAAATAAAATGATTATTGGCGACCAAGTTAAATGCTGCGCCACGAGTCAGTTCAAGCCCATCGCCATTGTCCTGAAAGTAGTTGTTCAATACTTTGTTGTTATTGGTGGTGGTCGCTGTTGGATTGCCTTTGCCATCATCACCTGTCAGCATCACCCCCGCACCACCATAGTTATGCATAATACGGTTGTTTTGAATCAAGTTATTGCTGGCACGATTCATCAAAATCCCAATACAGAAATGACGAATTTCCAAGCCTTGGATGGTGACCCCATTGATGTCACGTAATACGATGCCCGGCAAGGTGGTTGTACGAACATTGGTCCCGAATTGCCCTTCGACTGCACCTGGGCAGGCTTCGACCCCTGTGCCTTTAATATAATTTGATCCATCGATCGCGATAAACTCGCCTGTGTTCGCCCATTGCGTACCAATGATTTTTACAGGCGCTTTGATCTCAGGTAATGGACTGTTGACCTTGATTGCATAGGGTGCTTTTCCTACCGCTTGAATCAGAATCTCACTGGCTTCTGTCGGTTTGCTATTGGCTTGTTCAATTGCCCAACGTAAAGAACCTTTATCATTGTCATCTTGATAACGATCAACAATATAAGTTTCTGCTGCTGCCCAACCCGAAACTGCCATAGCGATGGCTAAAGTACTTAAACGTACATAGATTGATTTCATGTGTTAAAATCCTTTTATATTATTGTGTTGGTTGAACTGTTTTTAAAAACTGTTTCAGTTGCGTCACATCAATCTGCCCCGGTGCAGAAGCTTCACCAATCATGCCAAAACTAAAACTGCCGCCCATGTTGGCTGTCGCAATTCGAGAAATGGTGCCGAGTTTACCCATCGACATGGTGAGTAATGGCTTTTTGGATTGTTGACTCACTTTTAAAGTCGCATTCATCAGGGTAAATACATCCTGTCTGTTTTGCGGCATCACTGCAATTTTCAGAATATCGGCGCCTAACTCATCCTGTTTAAGTAAACGTTTGATGATTTCAGTCTCAGGTGGTGTTCTTTGAAAATCATGATTGGACATCACGATCAGCACTTTTTTCACATGCGCCAATTTGACAGTATTCTTCACAATTTGCTGATCACGGAACATTTCCACATCAAGCATGTCCATAAATGGCTGCTGTAAATACGCCTGATAGGTCTTGCCATAATCTGCATCGCTAATTGTTAATTGCCCGCCTTCATTATGAGTACGAATTGTGGCAATCATTGGCTTAGCACCCAGAATCTGTTTTAGCTCTTGGCCCAAGGTAATCACTTGCTTGCTATCATTGGCAAAATTGAGTAAATCAATCCGAAACTCCGCGAGATCAGCATCTGGATTCGCTGCGATCACTTTTGCCTGAGCAATTGCCTGCTCTTTGGTTTTGGCTGTGATGGGTACAATAGTTTTGACAGGCAGCTTTGCCAGTTCAGCTAACTCAACCTGCTTTTGGACACGGTCCTGTGCTTGTACTGTTTGAACCATCAAGAAGGGGCTAACAAGCAACATCACTGCTGCCAGTGTTTTCATTTTCATCTGTATCGTCCTTAATAATAGATTTGTTCATTCGGCGGCGTCTTACCGCGTTTTCATTTCATTTTTAATCTCTCCTCACCCATCAAAAGTGAGGAGTATTTTTCAATTTCAGGATCTAAGTGATTCCATAATCAGTCCATCTTTGAAAGAAAGATATTTAAAGGAATGCCTAAATATCAAAGAACACGGTTTCATCATCACCCTGAATACGAATATCAAAGCGATAAACCACTTCACCATCCACTTCACTGCGTTTGGCGATTAAAGTCTGGCGACGTACTGCCCATTCAATGCTGTTTAGAATTGGATCATTGGCATTGGCATCCACTTCATCTTCAAAATAAATACGGGTATGCAAACCAATATTGATACCACGGGCAAAAACTGCGACAGCAATATGCGGTGCCTGAATTGAGCCTTTACGGCCTGCAACAGCGCCTGGTTTTACCGTATTAAAACTCCAGAAGCCTGTTTCAAAATTAGCCCCTGTACGGCCCCAACCTAGAAAATGCGGATCGGCAGTTTTGCCTTGGGTATCTGCCTGACTTGGATAAACCCCATTGGCATCCGCCTGCCAGATTTCCAGCAATACATCTCGTAATGGCAAACCCAGCCCGTCAAACACTTGACCTTCCAGACGAATCCGTTGACCTTGAGTTTGCTCATCCACCAACTGGTGATTGAAATTATGCTCAAATACTTCGATATTGGCTTGTTGCGGTAGTAGACCGATATGTACATAAGGACCACCCGTTTGTGATGGGGTTTCCTTCAATTCCTGAAAATTCCATGCATTCATTGTTGGTCTCCCTTAAGTCAAATCATTTTCAAAATAAGTCGCACGACGACCACGAAGATGAATATCAAAGCGGTAACAACGGCTATCTGCTTCAATAAAATTGTTTTTATCTTCCAATGCAATCAAGGCACGACGTTGGTCTTCAGATGGAATGGTTTTTAAAATCGGGCAAGTATCAATCAAGGTATCGCCTTCAAAATAGAACTGCGAAATCAGGCGCTGAGCCCAACCATCTGCAATCAGGGAGAAATGAATATGTGCTGGGCGCCACTCATTAATCCGGTTACGCCAAGGATAAGGGCCGGGTTTAATCGTACGGAAAATAAAGAAACCATTTTCATCAGTTAAAGTACGACCACAGCCCCCAAAGTTAGGGTCCATCGCACCAATAAATTTATCATTTGGATGACGATACCGACCTGAAGCATTGGCCTGCCACACTTCTAATAAGGCATTTTTCACAGGACGACCAAACTGATCACGCACATATCCATGCACAATAATCCGTTCACCAACAGGTAGACCTTCTTTGGCGTAATTCAAGATCAGGTCATTATCTTTAGGGCCAAAAATACTCGGTGAAAAATGCGGTGATGTGACTTCAGTCAAGGTTTCATTAATTGAGATCAAGGCATTCTTGGGCGAGCGTAATACACTGGTCTTATAACCAGGTGTATATGCTGGCGGATGATCATCGGTATTACGTTGTGGGTATGCCCCTAATGTATGCTTTAACATGCCTGTCTCCTTAATCCTGTGGTTGTGCTGCAACGGGTTGCACGTCGATGCCAAGTTCTTTAAAGACGTCTTCGGCCATATGCATCGCCGCATTGGCTGCGGGCAAACCAGCATATAAAGCACTATGTAAAATCAGTTCCTTTAATTCATCTTTAGTCACACCGTTATTGAAGCAGGCACGTAAATGCATTCTGAGTTCGTCTTCACGACCCAAAGCCAATAAGATGGCAATCGTGACCAAACTACGGGTATGACGTGGCAAGCCTTCACGTGACCAGACTTCGCCCCACGCAAAACGACTAATAAAATTCTGGAAATCCTGATTGAAATCATTGAGGTTCGCTAAAGAGCGGCCGACATGTGTTTCACCCAGTACTTCAGTACGGACTTTTAGTCCTTGTTGATAACGTTGTTCATCATTCATGAAGGTTGCTCCTCATTTTGAAAATATGAGCCTTAAGTTGCATCGGTATGAGCAACGAGAGATTTAACAAAAATTGCGATGGCCGCTGCCGTAGCAGGAATCATCAATAAACTGAGAATGGCAGTAAACGACCAGTCATTACCCAATAGCACTGCACCAATCCATGCACCAAACACGGCACCGAAACGGCCAATCCCAGTCATCCACGCAATACCCGTTGCACGACATTGGGTTGGATAGAAACGCGCACTTAAGGCTGGCATAGACGATTGCGCACCATTAATGGCAATGCCTGCACAGAGCACCAACACAGCCAATAAAGTTGGATTGCTCAGGCTTTGCCCAACCGCAACGGCAAATAAACCTGCAATAAAATAGAAGCCCGAAATAATGCGATTTGGATTAAAACGATCCATTGCCCAACCAATGAACAAGGCACTGAGTACGCCACCGAATTGGAACAATCCGCCGATAAACGCAGCGCGCTCCATGGTTGCACCTGTTTCACGCATTAAAGTTGGTAACCAGCTGGTCAGTAAATAAATCACCACCAAACCCATAAAATAGGTCGACCACAATAAAACCGTGCCTTTGGCATATTGTTTGGAGAACAGCATGCCAAATACATTTTTCTTTTCTGCAACAGCAGACTGTTCTTCTGGAATATGGAAATGTTCGACTGTTTGAACTTTTTCAGGTGCAATATGGCTTAAAATTTTACGGACTTTTGCAGGGTCTTGACCTTTCACGATGAGGAAACGATAGGACTCAGGTAATAAGAAAATCACCAAGACCATCAGAATTAATGGTGTCCATCCACCCAATAAAAACAGACTATGCCAACCATACGTTGGAATCAGCCAACTGCTGATAAATCCACCTGTTGCCATACCTAAGTTGTAGCCACAGAACATACAGGTCACCAATAAAGAACGACTCCGTTGCGGGCAATATTCTGAAAACAAGGTGGTCGCATTCGGCATCGCCGCGCCTAAACCAATGCCGGTTAAAAAGCGCAATACCACTAAACTATTTAAGTCTGGCGCATAAGCCGAAGCCAAGGTGAAACCACCAAAGATCAACATGGAAATGGTTAAAACGATTTTCCGTCCAAATCGATCCGCTGTTGGTCCTGAAACCAGTGCACCAATGATCATGCCGCCGAGTGCAGCACTCATCACTGGCCCGAGTTGAGAGCGATCAATGCCCCAATCCTGAGCCAAAGCGGGTGCAATAAAACCCATTGCGGCAGTATCGATTCCATCGACAAATACAATGAGAAAACAAATAATTGCGATCATCCATTGATACTTGCTCACAGGTGCCTCATTAATCAGTGCCTGCGCATCCATACTGTTTTTTTGGGCAGCAAATTCCTGTGCCATAGTTGCCTCCTTGTAGGCGAATTCCTTTCTAACCCTTATGGTTATATGTTTTGAATAAACTTAGACAATGTCTGATTGAACACTTGCGGTTGTTCAATATTGGATAAATGCGACGCTGCCAAGATTTCAAGCTGACTGGTTGCAATGAGTTGATGCATAAACTCTGCATCTTGAACCGTTGTGACAGGATCGTATTGCCCTGCAATAATTAACGTTGGAATCTGAATTTGATGCAGTTGATCTCGAACATCAGCATCCGCTAAAGCACGACATGCATTGGCATAACCCTGTGCAGGTGTCAGCGCAAGACTTTGAATGGTCTTTTGCGCTAAAACATCATGCGCATAATCAAAATGTTCACTAAACCAACGTGTATGCGTGGTCTTTACAATTTCGGCCAAGCCCTTTTGTTCAACACTCTCTGCACGGCTATTCCACGCTTCGGCAGTACCAATTTTTGCAGCTGAATTTGCCACGCTAATACTGTGAAAACGTTCAGGATGTTGGATGGCTAAAGCCAATGCAGTAATCCCGCCCATTGAAATGCCACAGAAATGAACTTTTTCAATGGCTAAGGCATCCAGAATATCAACCACATCTTCAACTAGATTTTGCAATGCACTATTGGCAATGACTGCGCTTGCACCATGCCCACGTGTGTCATAGGTGATGACCTGATAATGATCAGTCAAAGCTGCAACTTGTGCCTGCCACATCTCGTGGTCAGTTCCCAAAGAGTTGGAGAACATAATGACTGGCGCATCTTTCGGACCTTGCACTTGAACTGCAAGCGGTTGTCCTTGGCGATTATTGATATGCGTGATCATGTGCTTACTCTCCTTTTGCTGCGTGTAGCACGGCATCAATTTGCGCCTGAATATTTCCCAGATAAGTTGCTGGCTTGAACAGCGCATCTAATGCTTGATCACTAAAATGGACATTTACTTGATCCATGCTGGATAACACGATTTTTAAATGCTGCTGTTGAGCAACTGCTTGCTGACATGCTTGCTCAACCAAATGGTGTGCATTCATACGCCCAATCTTGGGTGCAAGTGCCATCATCACCGCTTCGGCCATGATTAAACCTTGTGTACATTCAAGATTGCGTTGCATCGCCTCTGCATTGACTTGCAGATGCTTAAGCACATCGCAGCTACGTTCTAAAGCACCCGCACATAACTGGAAAATTTCTGGGATTGCCAGCCATTCTGCATGCCATGCACCCAAAGCACGTTCATGCTCTTGCAGCATGCTTTGATAGACACTTGCCATTAAGGCAGGCACACGATTGGCTGCGGCAAGAATTGAGGCTGCTGCAACAGGATTACGCTTATGTGGCATGGTTGATGAACCACCACGCCCTTTTGCTGCTGGTTCAAAAACTTCTGCGATTTCGGTTTGCATCAGCAATGACCAATCTTTTGCCATCTTGCCAACATTTCCAACGATCAAAGCAAGCATACTGGCAAGTTCAACCATACGGTCGCGTTCACCATGCCAAGTACATTCTGGTACGGTTAAATTGAGTTGCTCAGCAAAAGCTTCGACCACCGCTGAACCTTGATCTTGTAAAGATGCCAGTGAGCCTGCTGCACCACCGAGCTGTGCAGTCAATACACGAGTTTTCATTGCCTGTAAGCGATCAAGATCACGTTTCAAGGCTGCTGCCCATCGCGCAAATTTATGTCCCAAAGTAATCGGCAAAGCTTGCTGTAACCAAGTCCGTCCAATCATGACCTGATGGCGGTATTGCTGGGCTTGCTTTAAGGACGTTTGATACGCCTGTTGCAGTTGCTGTTCGATCAATATCAAGGCATCACGACTCTGCAAAATCGTTGCCGTATCAATGATGTCTTGACTGGTCGCACCCCAATGCACATAGCGAGCAGCATCTTCATCTTGCTGTTTCACCAAAGCGGTGAATTGCTTGACCAATGGAATCGCAACATTACCAGCCAATCCTGCTGCTGTAGCCAACGCATCCAAATCGATTTTTGCTACAGCATTTTGGCCGACCTGTTCAATCATCGTTGCCGCTGAAGCAGGAATCACATTGACCTGTGCCTGAGCTTTGGCTAAAGCCACTTCGGCTTGAATCATATAACTCAATAAAGCTTGATCACTAAAAATGGCAGTGACTTCAGGCTGATAAAATAAGCTGGCGTATAACTGGCTCATGACAGACCTCACTCAACACGTTGAATAATCAAGGCAATGCCCTGACCAACACCAATACACATCGAACACAGGGCGTACTGACCTTTGATCTGTTCAAGTTGATTCAAGGCCGTTGTCACCAAACGCGCACCTGAAGCACCCAAAGGATGACCCAAAGCAATCGCACCACCATTCGGATTAATTCGTGCATCATCATCACTCAAGCCTAAATCACGGGTCACCGCTAAAGCTTGCGCCGCAAAGGCTTCGTTTAGTTCAATCACATCCATCTGATCTAAAGTCAAATTGGCCTGTTTCAGTAATTTCTTGATGGTAGGTGCAGGTGCAAAACCCATAATCCGTGGTTCTACACCAACGGTAGTCGCTGCAATGATTTTGGCACGTGCTTTGAGCTGGTATTTTTCCACCGCTTCGTCCGAAGCAATCAACACAGCGGCTGCACCATCATTAATCCCAGAGGCATTACCCGCCGTGACGGTACCTTCAGCTTTAACCACACCCTTAAGTTTAGTTAGTGCTTCTAAGGTGGTTGATGCACGTGGATGCTCATCTGCATCTACCACAATCGCATCACCCTTACGCTGTGGAATCGTCACAGGCACGATTTCATTGCTGAAGAAACCTTTGGCTTGTGCGGTTGCAGTACGTTGTTGGCTGTTGAGCGCAAACTGATCTTGATCAGCACGATTGATATTGAACTGTTCCGCCACGTTTTCCGCGGTTTGCGGCATGCTGTCGACACCATACATTTCTTTCAGTTTTGGATTGATAAAACGCCAGCCCATGGTGGTGTCTTCAATCTTTTGACTACGGCCAAAGGAGCTGTCGGATTTACCCATCACATAGGGTGCACGGCTCATGCTTTCCACACCACCCGCAATAATCAGGTCTGCTTCATTGGCTTTAATCGCACGTGCAGCCATGGCAATCGCATCCAGTGATGAACCACACAAACGGTTTACTGTGGTGGCGGGCACTTGATAAGGCAAACCTGCCAATAATGCGGACATACGTCCCACATTACGGTTGTCTTCACCCGCTTGGTTGGCACAGCCATAGATCACATCATCGACTTGTTGCCAATCGACACTTGGATTACGTTGCATCAAAGCCTGAATTGGAATGGCTCCGAGGTCATCGGCACGTACAGGGGCTAATCCGCCAGCATAACGACCAAATGGGGTACGGATAGCATCAATGATATAAGCGTTTTTCATGTGTTTTCCTTTATCTAAAATCCCTCCCAACCTCCCTTTAATAAAGGGAGGAGTTCCCCTCTTTTTAAAGAGGGGTTAGGGGAGATTTATTATCCTTGCGTCGCATCAATCAACTGAGCACCCGTCAAAGCTTGCAATTCCTCAAAGCTCAGACCGTCTACTTTCTCAATCACTTTTAAACCGTCAGCAGTTACATCAATCACACACAGGTCGGTATAAATTCGATCAACACATTTCAGTCCTGTTGCTGGATATGAAAGTGCTTCAACAATCTTGGGTTCACCTTGCTTGGTGTTGTGATCGGTGGTGATAAATACTTTCTTGGCACCCACTGCTAAATCCATGGCACCACCGACTGCAGGAATCGCATCTGCTGCACCAGTATGCCAGTTGGCCAGATCACCATTGGCTGCCACTTGGAAAGCACCTAATACCGCAATATCCAAATGCCCACCACGCATCATGGCAAAGGAATCACCATGATGGAAAAAACTGCCGCCCGTCAGCATGGTGACGTATTCTTTACCCGCATTGATTAACTCAGGGTCTTCTTCACCTTTGGCAGGCGGTGGACCAAATGCCAGTAAGCCATTTTCCGAATGCAGAAATACATCTTTATCAGCAGGAAGATAATTGGAAATCTTGGTAGGTAAGCCAATACCGAGATTGACATAAGCACCATCAGGAATATCTTGCGCCACACGTTCAGCAATCTGGTCACGGCTTAGTTTTTGATAGCTCATGTTTATGCTCCTGTGCCATTGGCTGCATCGACAGCGACCACATGCTGTACAAAAATCCCAGGGGTAATGATGTGTTCAGGATCAACCTGACCGAGTTCAACCAGTTCGGAAACTTGCGCAATGGTGACATCCGCCGCCATGGCCATGATTGGGCCAAAGTTACGCGCAGATTTGTTGTAGACCAGATTGCCCCAGCGATCGCCTTTGTGTGCTTTGATCAAGGCAAAGTCGGCTCTAATTGGATACTCAAGCACATAGTCTTTGCCATCGATATGACGGGTTTCTTTGCCTTCCGCCAATAAAGTACCGAAGCCAGTTGGCGTGAAGACAGCACCTAAGCCCATACCTGCCGCTTGAATACGGCATGCCAGATTGCCTTGTGGCACGAGTTCCAGTTCAATCTTGCCAGCACGATACAGTTCATCGAAGACCCATGAATCCGACTGACGTGGGAAAGAACAGATGATTTTACGTACTGCCCCTGTTTTAAGCAGTTTAGCCAAACCATAATCGCCATTGCCTGCATTGTTATTGACGATGACTAAGTCTTTAATACCAAGTTCGATTAGTCCATCAATCAGTTCAGCGGGTTGTCCTGCGGTGCCAAAGCCACCAATCATGATGGTTGCGCCATCCTTGATCTGTGACAGTGCCTCAGTCAATGTGAGCGTACTTTTATCAATCATCTACCTACTTCCTGTACGATGCATCACTCGTATTTTCATCCTGAAAACCGATGAAATTAAGTCGAGTGCTTTGTTCGGATTTCTTCTATTTATTCTTGATAAATTCTGCGCTGAGTTCTAGGTTTAAAAGTGCATTTTGTTCGATGATTAATTTTTATGTTCGATCATCGAACATTATCCAAGTAAAATAGTCATCTTTCCCGTAGAATGTTTTATAAAGAAACCGTTTTAGCAAGGATGTCTAAATTATGGAAAATGATCAGGAAAAGAATCCGCGTTTGATTCATCATAACGAAAATAAAAAGACCATTCGGCATGAAGACTTTATTGCAGGAATCGCTAAAGGCTTAGCAATTTTGGAATGCTTTGGACCAGAACGACATCGCTTAAATATGAGTACCGCCGCTGAAAAAACAGGAATGACCCGCGCGGCTGCGCGACGCCATTTACTCACTTTAGAATACTTAGGCTATTTGGATTTTGACGGACATTATTATTATTTATCGCCCAAAATCCTTAAATTCTCAGGGGCTTATTTGGATGGTTCCACACTTCCGAAAATATGTCAGCCCTTATTAAATCTTTTAACCAATCAAACCTCGTTGATTTACTCTGTGATGGTTTTAGATGGTTATGAAGCGATTACTATTGCCCGTAGTGCCGCTCATCAACAAACCGATCGGGTCAATCCTTATGGCTTACATTTAGGCAATCGGCTCCCTGCCCATGCGACTTCTGCTGGCAAAATTCTGCTTGCACATTTAACACCAGAAGAACAAAAACGATGGTTAGAAAAATACCCGTTAAAACGTCTCACCAAATATACCCATACCGAAACTGATCTATTTTTAGAATTATTGCATGAAATCAAAGAACAAGACTGGTGCTATTCCTGTGAAGAACATGAATTGGGAGTGCATGCTGTGGCTGTACCTATATATGATTCCAATGCAGCCGTTGTTGCTGCCTTAAATATCGTGTCTCCGACCATGCGCACCACCAAGGATTATTTAATTGCCCATATTTTACCTTTACTACAAGAAACGGCTCGCGATTTACGCCAAATCATTTAATCAGACAAAAAAAAGCCACATCTGGAAATGTGGCGAAAGGTGTATTGCTGCTACGGCTTATGTCCGTATCTTTAAATTAACCACCCTTGCTTAAATGAACATTAAAGTTTTTAACGATCATTATGTTTTGTGTCTCTGTATGTAAACAGGAACTCAGTTGCTTCCATTTAACTTTGGTACTGCATAATCACCAACTCACATTGACACGTCGATTGGGTGCAAGACAACCGATCAATTGTTGATTATGCTGATCACCTGTACATTGCTGATATACATCAGTTTTGCTATTGGCCTGTATTTGAATACGATTTCCATCAATACCTTGAGCAACCAATAACTTTGCAACCGTATTGGCCCGCTGCGAAGACAAACGATAGTTGTAGGCGAACTTACCCAAAGGATCGGTAAAGCCTGCGACAATAATCGGAGTATTAGAACTTTCTGCTTTTATTCTTTGAGCAATATCCGCAATCGAGGTTGTACCCGTCTCAATCGCGGTTTCATCAAAGCGATCAAAAGCAAAGAATATACTGGCTGCCTTCGTTGCAGCTACAGGAGCAACGACAGGTTTCTCAGGTAATTGATTATTCTCCCCCCACGCAATCAAACCCTCACATGCTTCTCCTTTCCACGAAAGTTTTTCCGCAATATAGTGTTTATCAAAATCAACTCTTAGCTGACAACGTTGATATTTTTGTGTTTTGGGAATACGGATATCAAGTACATAATTCCATGTTTTAACAGAAAAAATCCCTTCACTAAATTGTGGATTTCCCAATAGATGGCGGATTTGATCTTTGGTTAAACCGGTATCTAAACGTGCAACGCTGTCATATTCATAGCGCTTCACCTGCTTTAGATAGCTTTTATCAATATTGGGAAAAGTGACTTCACCTTGCTGAACCTGTTTCATATCATCGGCTTGTGCGTAGATTGAAGGAAACCCGATCACCAACACGCTGATCATCAATAATGTATCTTTTCTCATTTCTTGCTCCAAATTCTTATAAATTTATGTTGGGAGAGTCTGGCTCTCCCTTTTTTTCATTATTTTAATCAAGCACAGTGCTCACGCCGACACGTACCAATGCCCCACCTTGACTGCCAAGCGCAGCACCACTGGTAAGTGACCAACGACCATTATCTGCTGTTTTTCTTAGAGTCACACCTACAGCATTCTGATTATTATAATAACCAGCACCAACGGCTAAGGTGACTTTACCAGCGACATATGGGGCTTGTTCCAGTGCCGCATTTGCAGCAATACCCGCAGACATTTTTTCTTCTAAATTGTCAATGCGCCCATTGGTTTCATAGAAGACTTGCTCGATTCGATCACCCAAGTTATTAATTTGATTGCCTATATTAATATTGGCTTGATTCAATGCACCAAGCGCATCTCCTACATTGTTATAGGAACCGTTATTTACATTGTAGGTCGGTTCAGTAAATTTGCCATTTTCATACTTTGCACCGCCACCAAGTGACTTGGTAATATATTGGTTCGATGTATTCAATTGTGAGCCATTCACCGCTTCTTTCGACGTGCTATTGACGGCTCCATCTGCAACATTGCTAATAACTTTGTTGCCCGCATTAATACCTGCTTTAGTAATCTGAACATCACCAACGGTTACATTATCTGCCGTCACTTTCTGCGAAGTAACGGTTTTAAAAGTAACATCATCAGTCGTTGCAACTTTGAACTCTTTACCACCGGAGCTATTTACAGTTTCTGTTACCGTCATATTTTGACCTGCAACCACTGTAGAATGCTGTCCCGCTTTTTGGTTAATTGAACTAATGGCATCGTTGATATTGGTTGCACCTGTCCCACCAATATTGGTAATGGTATTTCCATCGCCACCAACGAAAGCCCCATCTCCCAACATGTCATGCAATTGACTACCATTCATCGCATCTTTACTGTTTTTAGCGATGCTGCCCTCTGCAACGTTGGTGATTTTTTTATTAGCTGCATCAATTCCACTTTGGGTGACACTCGGCCCGTCTTTAATACTTAGACCGTTGTTATTGAGCGTGGTATTTCCAGCTTGGACACTATCCACCTTAATATCTTTAGCCAAATCAACTGTGACATTATTCCCTGTATTATTAACTTTGATATTTCCATCTTTATTTGCAAAATCGACGGTATCTGTCGGTTTTACTTGGCTTGAGTTTTGCCCATTGGTAGTTAAATTCCAACCTTTACTCACCGTTTGCACAGTATTGTTGACTGATTTAATCGCATCATGAATGGTACTCTCACCAGTGTTCCCAATATTGTTATTGATAAATGTGCCTGTATTTGGATCATAAGTAGTTGTGCCACCAATGATGTTTTTCACGCCATCTCCAACTGCAAATAATTGGCTGCCATTTACAGCATCAGTCGAAGTCGCATTCACATCACCCTTTGCCACATTAGTGATCTTTTGATTGCCTGCATTGATTCCGTTTTTGCTAATACTTGGGCTATTCGCGACCGCATTACCACTGCCATCGACAAAGCTGAGGCCATTGCTATTGATCAATGTGCCTGCTGCATTCACGCTATTCACGGCTAAGTCTTTGGAGAGTTCAATCGCAAGCTTACCTTGATCTACCTTCGTGGTGATGTTGCTGTCGGCGCCAACCACATCCACCGTTTGTCCCAGTTTCTTCTGAACGGAATTACCATCCGCCGCAGTTAAACCAAAGCCAGTATCGGTTAAACCTGTCTGGATTTGTTTTAATTGCTCTTCTGTCGCTGCACGGCCTTGAGTCGCAAAGTCCGCACTACTGATATCTTTATTGCTTAGACCTTCAAGTGTGCCTTTGCCT
>NZ_LXUK01000022.1:0-465 GCF_013072695.1 Acinetobacter sp. Ac_5812 | reverse complement strand
GATTCGACCTGTCACACCATTCACCGTTACAGGGTTACTGCCTGTACCCGATCCAATCGTCACCTGATTGGCGAGACGGATATCAACATTATTGCCTTGGTTGCTGATCACAAGGTTGCTGTCTGCATTGGAAATATCCACCGTCGCATCAGGTGCTACATTACTCTTACTGGCTGCATTCTTATTTGTCGTCAGATTCCAGCCCTTATTGGCAATTTGCTCAACTTCATGTAGCTGACTACCATTCACAGCATCAGTTGATGTCGCATTCACATCACCCTTTGCCACGTTGGTGATCTTTTGATTGCCTGCATTGATTCCAGTCTTACTAATACTTGGGCTATTCGTAATTGCATTACCACTAGCATCGACAAAGCTGAGGCCATTACTATTGATCAAGGTCCCAGCGGTATTGACACTATTTACTGCCAAGTCTTTAGAGAGTTCAATCGCAAGCTTACCTTG
>NZ_LXUK01000021.1 GCF_013072695.1 Acinetobacter sp. Ac_5812 | reverse complement strand
CGCAAAGTCCGCACTACTGATATCTTTATTGCTTAGACCTTCAAGTGTGCCTTTGCCTGAATCTAAAGTCAGTGTATTCGCTGTGTTCTTAACAACCACCTTACCTGCTTCGAGTTGCGTTTGAGTCGTTCCATTTTCAATATTCACACCCGTCTGACTCAGCACGGTTTTATTTGTTCCCGTACCCGCAGTAACCGTATCAATATTCAGGTCTTTACTTAAACTAAAATCAATCGTGGTAGTGCCTTTACCATCATTCAACGCAGTTGATTTTAGATTGCTTTCACCTGTGGCTAAGCCAATATCTACCGTATCCGTTGGCTTCACTTGTGTTGCTGCCAAGTTACTGTCAGATTTTACATTCCAGCCCTTGTTCGCATTCTGTGCTACATCACTGACTGATTTTAATTGTTCCTCGGTTGCTGCCTGTCTATTGTTATAGCTTGCGTTCGGGTCCCATGTGGTATTGGTTAAGCCATTGATTCGACCTGTCACACCATTAATCGTGACTGGATTACTGCCTGTACCCGATCCAATCGTGACTTGATTGGCAAGACGGATATCCACATTATTGCCTTGGTTACTGATCACAAGGTTACTGTCTGCATTGGAAATATCCACGGTATCATCAGGTGCAACATTGCTCTTACTGGCAGCATTGTTATTGGTGCTGAGGTTCCAACCCTTATTGGCAATTTGCTCAACCTCATGCAACTGACTGCCATTCACCGCATCAGTCGAAGTCGCATTCACATCACCCTTTGCCACATTAGTGATCTTTTGATTGCCTGCACTGATTCCAGTCTTACTAACACTCGGGCTGTTTGCAATTGCATTACCACTGCCATCCACAAAGCTAAGACCACTGCTATTGATCAATGTGCCTGCTGCATTGACACTATCGACTTTCACATCTTTGGCTAATTCAATCGCAAGCTTACCTTG
>NZ_LXUK01000020.1 GCF_013072695.1 Acinetobacter sp. Ac_5812 | reverse complement strand
TTTTTAGAATATATTGGGCTGAAGTGTGCTGCGTCATGGTCGATTTGCTCCGGTATTTAAGGCAGTCAAAACTCAGGTGCTCAAGATGGATATTCTTAAGAGTAAATTTAATTTCTTGTAAAAATTTATATAAAAACACACGCCGTTGTCCATATTTCTTGTTTAAATTCAGCTACTTTTTATGAGTATGCCTTTAGAGGTATAGGTAAAATTGGCCAGCCATCGCAGTATTAAAATCAGCCGTATGCTGAGCTGATCCGGCATAAAACTTAATTCAGGGAGTCAATACAGATGGTATGGATAGTTTTAGTTCTGGCCGGTATTTTTGAGATTATCTGGGCCTATTCCATGAAACTTTCAGCCGGTTTTAGCAAACCGATCCCCACCCTCATGACAGTGGTTTTTGTAATTTTAAGCTTTCTGCTGTTGAGCTATACCATGCGTACGCTGCCCCTAGGCACGGCTTATACCATTTGGTCGGGCATAGGTGTGGTCGGGGCATTTTTGCTGGGCATCTTGATCTTGGGCGAGCAGGCCACCTTGATGCGTATTTTAGCCGCCGTTTTGATTACGGCTGGACTGCTATTGATGAAATTATCCGAGCTCTCCTGATCTGCAATTTGGTGCAGGCCATCAAGCAGATGCGCAGTTTTAATGCATAAAATATTCATATCAGGAATAAATACCGGATTTAGCCGGCATCAAACAGGCCAAATCGGTTATTGGCAAACTTGGCGCGGTATTTGCTTTTTATCAATTGAACTTTGTAAAAGGAGAATGCGATGAGCTATCCGGAACACTTTGTGATTAAGAAAATTCGCTTATTAACACCGACCACCTGTGAGGTGTATATGCTGAATATGAACAAAAAGTTTATGAAAGGTTGGCTGATTCGATGCAATCAGGGTCTGGTTCAGCAGTTTCATGAACAGATGAATCATTTGATGCAGTCTGCCCAGCCTTTTCAGGCATTGTTACAGCTGAAGCAGTTTCATCGGGTAGAGGTTTTATGTTAAGCCAAATCTAGCCAGCAGAAGATTAATTTCCTGCTGGTGCTTTCGCACATCTTAATAAAAATCAATAATTTAAAAAACTTTCCTAAAAATAAAAAAACTTTCCTAAAGCCGTAGACGGCTGAAAAAAAACCCTATATAAATTCTCACAGAGAAAATAATTTTCCTAAAGAGAAAATTAAACATCGCATAGAAACTCATTTTAAAGATTGAGAATTTATAGGAAGCACCCCTATGCCCCAGAACGCTCCAGCCCAATATATTCTAAAAA
>NZ_LXUK01000019.1 GCF_013072695.1 Acinetobacter sp. Ac_5812 | reverse complement strand
CTGATGGTGTTTACCAGTTCAAAGCGATCGTAACTGATAAAGCTGGAAACAGTGCAGAAGTATTGTCTACAAAGGTGACAGTCGATAATACTGTACCTGCCACCGGTACATTGGCATTCTCAAATTTTAATGATACAGGTATTTCGGCTACAGATTACATTAGCCAAGACCATAGCTTCGATTTGAGTTTAATAGGCCAGGAACAGGGGACGGAACTTGTTTATCAAGTGTCTAAAGATGATGGTGCGTGGACAACAACAACGGTAAACCAAAGTAATCTGTCTGATGGTGTTTACCAATTTAAAGCGATCGTAACTGATAAAGCTGGAAACAGTGCAGAAGTATTGTCTACAAAGGTGACAGTCGATAATACAGCACCCGTTGCTGGGCTATTATCAATTACGAATTTAAACGATACAGGTTCTTCTGCGACGGATCGAATCACTCAAGATAAAACCTTTGATTTAAGCCTGACAGGCCAAGAACAGGGCACAACAGTTGTTTATCAAGTGTCTAAAGATGATGGTGCTTGGACAACAACAACGGTAAATCAAAGTAATCTGTCTGATGGTGTTTACCAGTTCAAAGCGATTGTCACGGATGTGGCAGGAAATAGTGCAGAAGTATTGTCTACAAAGGTGACAGTCGATAATACTGTACCTGCCACCGGTACATTGGCATTCTCAAATTTTAATGATACAGGTATTTCGGCTACAGATTACATCAGCCAAGACCATAGCTTCGATTTGAGTTTAATAGGCCAGGAACAGGGGACGGAACTTGTTTATCAAGTGTCTAAAGATGATGGTGCGTGGACGACAACAACCGTAAACCAAAGCAATCTGTCTGATGGTGTTTACCAGTTTAAAGCGATCGTAACCGATAAGGCGGGTAATAGCGCAGAAGTTCTTTCCCCCATCGTTATTATAGACAATACACCACCAGTTGCAGGAACTCTGATATTTGGCGATTTAAATGACACTGGTGCTTCGGCAATTGACCGAGTAACACAAGACAACAGTTTTGAATTGCAATCTTTACACCCAGTCGTCATCGGGCAGGAGGTTGCTCTGACGGATCATTATGAGATCTCTATAGATGGTGGTTTGACATGGGCAACGACAACGGCACAACAAACAAATTTGATCGATGGGACTTATCAATTTAAAGCAATTGAAACCGATGTGGCAGGTAATGTCGTAGAGACTGTAATTGAAACAGTTGTGGTTGATACATTGAAGCCTCAAATGGCAACCAACTTATTCATCAGTGAAGATGGTTGGACTTTAATTGGTTTAAGTGAATCCGCCGGTTTGAAGGTGAGTGTCTTTGACCAAAATGGTTTTTTGGTTGGCATAGGTGAAAGTTATGGTGACGGGGAGTTTAGCCTGCGACTGAATCAATCTTATGTAGACAACGAGCAATTCAGAGTTGTGTTACATGATCGTGCAGGAAATGAGAGTGATGGTGCAAATGTGATTGCACAAGGTGATATTACCCAACCTGAGGCTGCCACAGAGCTTGAACTTATTGAAGGCAGTAGTGGTTCGATTTTAATGGGTAAAGCAGAACCATATGCTGTCATCCACGTTTATGATCAGCAGAATAACCTCGTTTATCACTGGAATAACGATGTGAGTGCTGATGGAACATTTACGGTTTATTTTGATCAGTACTATCTGAAGGGCCAAGTTTTAACTGTCACAGTTACTGATGCCGCTGATAATGTCAGTGCAAATACAATAGTGATTGCACCATCGGATGAGACAGATCCTCAGCCAATTGCTGATGTTATATTTGATGAAAATGGTCTGCAATTTATGACCCACGCCGAGGCTAATAGTACAGTTAAGGTCTACGATACGGACAATAATCAAGTCGGTATTGGTTATGCGGATAGTGACGGAAATATTTCGGGTTGGTTCAATAATGTTTATCTGGGGGGGCAATTACTCACCTTTATTGTATTTGACCGTGCTGGAAACCAGAGCACGGAAGTGCTACGCAACGCAATAGATGATAACTCTCCACCAGATATCGCAATAAATCTTAGCCTGACCGAGGGGAGTGGCGGTTCAGTTCTGACAGGTAAAGCAGAGCCGTATGCCACCATTCAGGTTTATGATCAAGATGATAATCCAATCTATATATGGAATAGCAATGTTAATATTGATGGTACTTTTACGGTTTACTTTGATCAATATTACTTAAAAGAACAAGTATTAACGGTGCGTGTCACAGACCGTTCGGGTCTTGTCAGTGAAAAAGCAACGATTGTTGCGCCATTAGATAATACCTCTCCTGATGCTATTCAGAATATTGAGTTCAATGAGGATGGGCGGAACTTCACGGCAACAGCAGAGGCCAATAGCAGCATTAAAGTGTTTTATGAGGGGAATGAGGTCGGCAATGGCTATACAGATAGTGATGGCCATGTATACGGGACTTTTTATCAGGTATTTCTGGATGGGCAGCAACTCTCGTTTGTTGTGAGCGATCGTGCACAGAATGAAAGTATTGCAGTTGATCATAATGCTTTGCAAGATCGAGAGGCCCCTGATGTTGCAACTGAACTTGAGTTGATTGAAGACGGCTCTATTTTAAAAGGTAAGGCTGAGCCTTATGGAACCATTCAAATTACAGATCAAGAAGGTAACTCGGTCATTTATTATTGGGCAAATAGTATTGTCAATGAAGATGGGACCTTCTCGGTTCAGTTAAATGACTATTTCCT
This sequence comes from Acinetobacter sp. Ac_5812, assembly GCF_013072695.1. Taxonomy (GTDB): domain Bacteria; phylum Pseudomonadota; class Gammaproteobacteria; order Pseudomonadales; family Moraxellaceae; genus Acinetobacter. The sequence goes on along the minus strand of NZ_LXUK01000019.1, from coordinate 46,121 downwards.
TCATGGTGAAACCTTGACGGTGACTGTCAAGGACCGTGCCGGAAATGTGAGTGACGTTGTGACCATTGATGCCCCAGTGGATAACACAGAGCCAAATCCTATTGATCTTAATCATCTTGTTTTTAATGAAAATGGATTGGCCTTCACTGCGATTGCGGAAGCGAATAGTTATATTAAAGTTCTTTATAACGGTATTGAGGTGGGACAAGGTTATACCGATAGTGAAGGAAATGTGTCTGGTTCTTTCAATCAGGTTTTTCTAGATGGACAAGAGCTTATATTTATTGTGCTTGATCGTGCACAAAATCAAAGCACTCCAATAACAGCAATTGCGCTGAATGATGATATTGCGCCTTTGGCCGCAGGAAACGTTACAATTACACCAGATGGTTGGATCTCAGGTGAAGCAGAGCCTCAGGCACTTGTTGAAATTACAGATCGATATGGGGCGCTGATTAGCTCAGCTTATGTAACTTATAATGGTATCTTCAGCCAATGGATTAATTTGAGCCAATTTCAGACACAAGAATTGAGTATTGTGGTGAAAGATGCTGCAGGAAATCGTAGTGAACCTGTGCATAAACTTTTACCAGCATTGGTGGATACACCTGAAGCGGCAACAGGTGTAGCGCTAGATGCAGAAGGTCATATTTTAACAGGTATGGCAACTGCTGGTTTCTATATTGCTGTGACCAATACGGCCGGTGTACGTGTTGACAGTGGTGGGTGGAATTCAACGGTAAATGAAGATGGCACATTTAGTATCCAGCTCAATGATTATTATTTGCAAGGACAAACATTACAAGTCCGTGTGTTTGATTATGAGACAAATCAATATAGCTCAGTTACAGAAATTATTGCGCCTTTAGATAATACGATTCCTGTTATTGAGGACGTCGCAATCAATGATGATGGATATGGGATCACTGGGCAAACAGAGCCCAAAGCTACAATCAAGATTGTGGATGCTGATGGAGATCTACGAGCTGAATATCAAGTGGATGACACTGGATATTTTAATCTTAGTATTTATCCACAAATTCTGCGCGGCGAGCAACTTTTTATTACGGCAACTGATTTAGCGAAAAACGAGAGTCATCCGTTTAACATGACGTTTAGTGTTGATAGTCATGCGCCAAGTCCTGCAGAAAATGTGGCGATCTCTGAAAATGGGTTTTTCATGGAGGGGGATGCAGCAGCCAATAGTTATGTACGTATTGTTGATACGCAAAGTAATGTTATTGGTGGCGGTACAGTCGATGAGTCCGGGCATTTTAGTGTTCAGTTATATCCACCTCAGGCAAACGGAGCGCTTCTCCGGGTTGTGGTCGAAGAAAATGGATATCAAAGTGGCTACACCGAAGTTGCTGCACCAATAGATAGTACCGCGCCTGCAGCTGCTACACAGTTGTTATTGAGTGAGGGGCAGGTGTTGTCTGGGCAGGCTGAAGCTTATTTAACTGTTTATATTTTTGATGTAAACAATAGCCAAGTTGGACAGGCGACTGTAGACAGTAATGGCACCTTTATCACCAGTTTATGGTATCCATATTGGCATGGCGAAAGCTTAACCGTCAAAGTGGTTGACGCGAATCAGAATGAAAGTCCAAGCACCACAATCATCGCTACAAATGATACGGTAGCCCCTGATGTAGCCACACAACTTGGAATCAATGAGTGGAGTTATCTCATTGGACAGGCCGAGAGCAATGCGACTGTTGAAGTCACTTATTATTATCCAGATCTGGAGCCTTATACCAATAGCACAACCGTAAGTGTGGAGGGGACATTCTCTATTTATATGGATGGTGCGGTTACTTCATTTGACTTAACTGTTGTGGATCGTGCTGGAAATCATAGCACAACGGTGACGCTCAATCCGGCGGAGATCCCGCACATTGTAGCCGATCAATTTAAAGGAGATAACACCGATAATATTTACCAAATCGACCATGGGGCTGATTTTGTTCAGGAATATATCGTCGAATATTATGAAACCTATGAACAGGTTTGGGTGGACAATAGCTACTATACGACTGAATGGATTGAAGAAGGTCATTATGAGCAGCAATGGTTTGAAAGTGGTAACTATGAGCAGCAATGGGTTGAAGAGGGGCATGATGAGCAGCAATGGATCGAAAGCGGATATTCAGTTACTTATCAGGTTTATCAAGATCAATATGGTATTACCTATATTGATGATGGTACGACAGAAAGTGACTACAGCCAGTATTTACATCAATACTATGATTTTGACACAGGGCAATGGCAAGAAGGCTATGAGCTAACGTATTTTGGTGTACAAGATAATTGGGTTGATACCAGTCATTATGAGAATGTTTGGGTGGATACCAGCCATTATGAAGATGTTTGGGTCGATACTAGCCATTATGAGGATGTTTGGATTGATACCAGCCATTATGAAGATAGATGGGTCGAAAGTGGTTATTGGGATAATCAGTTGGTTGCTTCTGGCTATAGAGATGTCGATTTAGGGGGATATGACAAGGTCATCAGTTCTGTCAGTTATAGTTTGATGGACCATTATGATTCGGTGAATGATCCAGCGAGTGCGGATAACTATCTAGAAAGTGGTCGTTATGTTGAAGATATAGAATTGATTGGCAGTGCAAATCTCAATGCGACTGGTAATGGATTGGATAATGTGATTACAGGGAACGCTGGGAACAATATTCTGGATGGGCGTGGTGGCCATGATACCTATGTTGGAGGTGCTGGTTCAGATACGGTGATTTATAATGTATTGAACTCTAGTGATGGGTTGATGGATAACTGGCAGGATTTCCATGTTGCTAATTCACAGGATGATACACAAGCCGATAAAATCGATTTAAGCCAATTATTGGTGGACTATTCTGGTAATGGCTCAGTAGCTTCTCTGGAAAAATTTATTCAAGTGAATCAAGAGGGAGACCATACTATTGTGAGTCTTGATCGAGATGGTGAAGCCTCTGCTTATGATCCGGTTCAACTCGTGACACTCAACAATGTCAATACAACATTGAGTGAATTATTGGGTAATCACCAAATTATTTTTTAAACATTTTTTTATGAAAATCTAAGAGCTGTCAATGACAGCTCTTTTTCTTGGCTGTAGACAATTTGTTCAATCAAAATCAGTTTGAAGAAAAAATACTAAAAAAGTCGAGTTTTTTTTAAATCTCCCCTTGAAGCTATTTTTTTTAACCCCACAAAAGTGGCATATCAAAATTTTATGTATTGCCATGAATTGGCGATACGAATTAATCAAAAAGACTAAGTCTGATGGAGTTAACTATGAGCAACATTCGTCCATTACATGATCGTGTTGTGATTCGTCGCGTAGAAGAAGAAACTAAAACGGCTGGTGGTATTTTACTTCCAGGTTCTGCTGCTGAAAAACCATCTCAAGGTGAAGTAATCGCAGTAGGTAATGGTCAAATCACTGACAATGGCGTTCGTGCTTTAGACGTTAAAGTTGGCGATAAAGTATTGTTCGGTACTTATGCAGGTACAACAGTAAAAGTAAGCGGTGAAGAACTCTTGATCATGAAAGAGTCAGATATCTTAGCTGTACTTGAAGGCTAATCGATATATAACTCACAAATTAATCAGATACAGTATTTAAAAAGATTCGGAGTTTCACATGTCAGCTAAAGATGTAAAATTTGGTGATTCAGCTCGCTCAAAAATGATTGCAGGCGTAAACACACTTGCAGATGCAGTAAAAGTTACTTTAGGTCCTAAAGGCCGTAACGTTGTCATCGACCGTTCTTTTGGTGCACCACACATCACTAAAGATGGTGTAACAGTTGCAAAAGAAATTTCTTTAAAAGACAAGTTTGAAAACATGGGTGCTCAACTTGTTCGCGAAGTTTCTTCTAAAACAAATGACATCGCGGGTGACGGTACAACAACTGCAACTGTACTTGCTCAAGCCATCTTAAATGAAGGGATCAAATCTGTAACTGCAGGTATGAACCCAATGGATTTAAAACGTGGTATCGACATCGCAGTGAAAACGGTTGTTGAAAATATCCGTACCAATGCAAAACCTGCGGATGATTTCAAAGCAATTGAACAAGTAGGTTCAATCTCTGCGAACTCTGACACCACTGTTGGTAAACTGATCGCTCAAGCGATGGAAAAAGTAGGTAAAGAAGGTGTTATCACTGTAGAAGAAGGCTCTGGCTTCGAAGACGCATTAGACGTTGTAGAAGGTATGCAGTTCGACCGTGGTTATATCTCTCCATATTTCGCGAACAAGCAAGATACTTTAACTGCTGAACTTGAAAATCCATTCATTCTTCTTGTTGATAAAAAAATCGGCAATATCCGTGAATTGATTGCTGTATTAGAAGCTGTTGCTAAAACGGGTAAACCACTTCTTATTATCGCTGAAGATGTTGAAGGCGAAGCGCTTGCAACACTTGTTGTGAACAACATGCGCGGTATTATCAAAGTATGTGCGGTTAAAGCCCCTGGTTTTGGTGACCGTCGTAAAGCAATGCTTCAAGACATCGCGATCTTGACTGGCGCGACTGTGATTTCTGAAGAAGTAGGCATGTCTTTAGAGCAAGCTTCTCTTCAAGATCTAGGTACTGCACATAAAATCACGGTATCTAAAGAAAACACTGTGATTGTTGATGGCGCTGGTAATGCAGCGCAAATTGCTGAGCGTGTTCAACAGATCCGTGCGCAAATCGAAGAATCTACTTCTGAATACGACAAAGAAAAACTTCAAGAACGCGTTGCTAAATTAGCTGGCGGTGTTGCAGTCATCAAAATTGGTGCGGCAACTGAAGTTGAAATGAAAGAGAAAAAAGATCGTGTTGACGATGCGCTTCACGCAACTCGTGCAGCAGTAGAAGAAGGTGTTGTTGCAGGTGGTGGTGTTGCACTGGTACGTGCTGTAAACGTCTTGGATGGCTTAAAAGGCGCGAACGAAGATCAAACTGCAGGTATCAACATTTTACGCCGTGCGATTGAAGCGCCGCTTCGTCAAATCGTTTCAAATGCTGGTGATGAGCCATCAGTTGTCATCAATGCAGTGAAAGCAGGTGAAGGTAACTTCGGTTATAACGCTGCAACTGGCGAATATGGCGATATGTTAGAAATGGGTATCCTTGACCCTGCTAAAGTAACGCGTTCTGCACTTGAACACGCAGCTTCTGTTGCTGGTTTAATGTTGACAACTGAATGTATGATCACTGATATCCCAGAAGATAAACCAGCTGGTCCAGATATGGGCGGTATGGGTGGAATGGGCGGCATGATGTAATTACATCATCGTCTAGATCAGAAAAATCCCTGTCTAGGCAGGGATTTTTTTATATAAACATTAAAAATTATAATAGTTGATAATTTGTGACATTCTTCGTCTAGTGTGTAGATTTGAGATTAATTTAATATATTATAATAAGAGCTAAATTAAAGCAGAGTAAGTATATAAATAACACCTATAATATTTTTTATTTTAAATGAATTTGTGGTTGATTAAAAAAGTGTGTTTTCGAAAATGACTTTCTAGGTAGGAAATTTCATGATTAATTTTAATAAAGTAGGAGATTTTGAGTTATATCCAGTCATTGAAGTCAAAGATTTATATAAATATAAAATGAATTATTTTAAGTTGGTAGAAGAATTGAATTTATTAAAGAAAGAAAATGAAGCACTTAAGCTCTATATTGTAAAAATCATTAATCAAGATTTTATTGCTGATTAGTATCAATTAATGCATTAATTAATTCATAGACCAGTTGTTTTTGCTTTGGCGAGAGTTGTGCAAATTTCTCAGGTAAGTCTTGCTGTACAAGTTGTATACCTGAATGAACCATTTCTGGATGCTGAATTTCATGTGTTGCATTACCAAAACGTAACCATTGACTAGATACTTCTAGCCATGCTGCCAAAAGTTGAAGTTTATCTTGGCTGGGAATTGCTACGCCTAATAACCAATTGTTTGCAGTTTGGATACTTACTGATTTTCCACTATATCGTAGATTAAATTCTCTCGCTAACCATGTTGGGCTTGTTTTAGCCCATGAATGATTTGAAAGTGTCTCTTTCAGTCTTTGGCTAAAAGCCTGTTTTTCATTTGTTTCGTGCATAAAAGATGTTGAGCCTTCTTGACTGATCAGAAAATAAAATCTTATTTATAACCATGAGCTTATCTACTTTATTTTATCTTGGTATACAAGATCAAGATAGAGCATATATGATTTTTGTAGTTTGAAAAGAAAAGACATAGATTAGAAAAAAATATTTAATATCAAATTTTGATTGATAAAATTCTAAAGTAAAACTAGAATTCTTCATTGAGGGAATCCTAATTAATAAATTATTTCAAAAATATTATAAGAAGTTGTTTTTAAATAGGAAATCTCAAAAAAATTAAAACAGGAGAGATAGAAATGAGTTCACATTTAAAAAAAACGTCTATTGCATTGGCTGTAGCCGCTGTATCTGGAATGACATTTGCTGCGCCAACACAATTAACTGAGACCAAAACCGATACTGTATTAAATAATGATTATCAACAAACTGTAGGTACAGAGGACTCTGATGCCCAAGCAGGACGTTATACTTCTGAAAAAGATATTATTATGGAAGGAACGAAACAGGTTGGAGCGCTTGTTAGCCAAACTTCACCTGTTGTAAATGGGCCAGAAACACAGGTTGGTGGTATTAATTATCGTAATTACACCTATCAGGAAATCCGTAAGGGGCTTTTAGAATCTCGTGATAATAAAAATACAACGTCAACCGTGGATGGAACAACAACCAACTTAATGAGTTGGAATGATACATTGGCAACAGGAAACATCACTCGAACTGCGAATACGAGAGTTCAACTTGATAAAACAGTTAATCCTGCTACTGAAATTGAGGTAACTTCTGAACGTCTAGATGATACGGGATTTACATTTGCTGCAGATGATGTGAATACAGTGATTGGTGCACATACAGAAAGTAATGCGGGTTTAAGTGAAGATGTGGCATACGCGGCTACTGACGAACATATGCGTTCTGCAAAGTTTTCAATCACAAATTCTAATTTGACTACAGAAGCAAAACTAGGAGCGGATGGTAAGCCTATTTCTGGGCAAACGATTCGTGTTGGTACGGTTGAATCTAAATTTAGCCAAAATGATGTTAAGTATCAATCTACGTCAGATTCAGCAACAGGTAAGGTCACAAGTAAAAATGCAGAAGGCATGCTGTCTAGTGGTGAGCAAAGTTGGTCAAATCATACGGTTTCTACTGATTATCAGCATCAAAATAATGATCCAACCAAAGATGTTGTTGCTTTTAATTTAAGTGCAGATAGAAAGTCGGTTATAGAATCTACAGTAGATACTAATAAATCAGCATTTAGTTCCAAAAATTTAGATTATGATGATGTAAATACAGCAGGGCTAGATTATAAAAAAGAATCTAAATGGTCTCAGGATAATACGAAAGAAAGTATGCTGGATGGTTTTATTCGTGTTGATAAGGTAGGAAATGAGTTTACTGAAACACAGTTTAACCAAGCTGCTTTAGGCGCTAGTGATGCTTTAGATTTCATTCGTACATCTAAATCGAGTTCAGAACAAAAATATCGAGATTTTGTAACTAATGAAAATGGTGAAGTTGTATTAACTAATGCTAAGCCAACAATAAAGACTGAAACTGAAGAGAAGAATACCTTTGAGTCGTATGACTCAGCTTATCAGCCAACTCGTTATACGGCAGATAATAGCAAGCGCGGTATTCTTAAAGGTGATGCTTACAATACGCAAATTTTAAATGATGGTACACCAACGATTTGGACGGATACAGATGTCCAAAAATCTACCATGAAAGGTACAGCAAGTAAGGTTGTGACCCATAAACAAGATGGAGACTTCCAAGAACATTGGAAGACTTCACTGGATAACAGCACAATATATGCACGTAACCCACAAGAAAATATTGAAGTTGATCGTGATCTTGTATGGGGTGGGATTCACGATAATAAATTCCTAAGCAAAATCATGGGTGTCACAGTGACTGAATCTGCAAAAGCAGATGACTTTAAAATCGGTACTGTCGCTGTTGATGTAAATGGGAACAAATTTACAGCAGCCGATGTTCATAACTGGAAAGATGCAGAGGGAACAGATCATTATTATGTTGTGATTGGGCAAGACGTTAATGGGAGCGATATTCGTAGTGAGGTGACGTTTAAAGCGGGTAAACCATTAGAGACCAAAGCAGCTGAACAACAGACAGTGACTACAGAACTTGGATCCTATAACCGTAATGATAAGGTGACAATGGGACAGGAGATTGCTTACCATACCACCGATAAGTTCACTTGGGATAATAAAGAAACCTCTAAAGATGGAAGCACCATATACAGTGCTGACAAAGGGGGAAATGAAACTGATATTAAAGTGTATTCAGTTGGTAAAAATGCACTTCACCGTGAGGCTGTAGCGACGACCACGAGTGAAACAATTGAAACTGAGTTTGATCGTTTGAATGGTAATATTATTTTTAAAGGTACTCAGCCTGTTGTAAATACAGTTGCTTACGATAAACAAGCAAGTCAACAAACAGATCGCTTATTTCAGGAAGGGCAAGATAAAGTACGTGAAAACATTTCTACGGCTTCTTATGAAAGTAAAACGACAGATGCTGTGGGCACGGTTCAAAAGAGTCGGAGTGGTCACGATAATATAACCACTGTTGACTATGCAAAAGGAAAAGAATTAGCGCAAACTGTTTTGAAAGACAGTGCAGATGAAATTAATTCAAATGCCATAACGAGCAATCTTGGTTATAACTATACTGGTACAGCCAAAGCCAATATTGACAGCAATACTTTACGAAATGATGGAACTGTAGCAGCTGGTTTAGCAGTTAAAAATGCTCGAGCAGGCAATATTATTATTGATCAAAAGCTGAATATTTCAAATGTAGAGGACAACAAAACATATCAGGATGGCGGTGTTAAAGCATTAGAAAGCACAACAACCAAGACTAATATCCAAACCATAACTTATGCGGATGGAACAACAGGGACTGTAAAAGGTACAGATAACCAAGAATCTACAATTACTTTATTTAATAAAGGAAAAGCTGATAAATATCGTGAATCAGTTACAACGACCCAAACTGAAAATTCAGGTAAAACATTTAGGCAAGATGCTGATGGTGACATCATTCTAGTGAAGGGTAAGCCTGTTGAACAAGGTACAATGAGTGATAAACAAACAATTAAAACAACTCAAAATCTTTATCAGATTGGTCAGGAGCGAAAGGCTGATGAGATGATCGTTACTGATTCTTCGAAAGTGGCGACAAATGTTAATGGTTCAACTCGTAATTTGATTGCAAATACAACTGAACAGAATATTGAATATCGAGCTGGTCAAAAAGATGGTGTGGTCTTTGATGATAGTTCAGCAACAACAAGTGAATTAAAAGCTAAAAATACTGACAATAGTGGGTTTACTTACAAAGTTGAAAGTCAAAATAGTACTGTAATTAACAATACAACAGGTAATGTTGAAGATGCCAATCGTGGTGAGTTGAACGCTGTTCAGGGCAAAGATTATCTATTAGCGAAACGTGAAGTAAAATCTGTAGATAAACATGAATGGACAGAGTCACTGGCAGCTGATGGTAAAGATACAGTCAGTATTACACGTGGTAATGAAACCGTAAAGCGTACGGATAGTAGTACTACGTCAACCATTTATGGTTCTGAAAAGACCACTACTGCAAGCGGAGTAGGGACAACGGTTTCGAAGAAGCAAGTGAATGTTGTAGATAAATTTGGTATTGGTGAATCTTCGTCGCTTAGTCATACTGAAAGCAAAATTGCCTCTGATAAGTCCATAACGAGTACAACCGCAACGCGCACTGATACTGTGAAAGGTGTAGTTTTAACAGCGACTCAAACCAATACAGACACATCTGGACAATCGACGACCACTGAACAGAAAACGACAATTGATTCAGGTCATGTTACGACTGGTCAAGTTGTCGCAGATCGAATTATATTGCAAGGTAAGGAGGTTCAAGGTGAAATTAATCGTTTAGATAGCCGTGCTGATCAATTGAATCGTCGTGTCGATGATGTGCAAAAAACTGCTTATCGCGGTATTGCTATTGCACTAGCTGCTCAACAAGCTGTGCCAAATATTCAGTCAGGTCAAGTCGCTGTTTTTGGAGGTGTAGGGCATTATGAAGGCGAAACTGCTGGATCTATTGGAGTGGTAACCTCTTTTACTGATCGTATTTCAGCAAGTGGTGCTTTAGGTTTTGCAGGAGGAAATGAGTTTGGTGGGCGAGTCGGCGTTGCTTACTTATTTGGCGGTAAGTAAATTACTGAGCGCAAAATAACAATAATAAGGAGGAGCGTTTGGGGTTAATGCAAATTGGCTAGCATTAGTTTTAAACGCTCCTCTCTAAGATCATAGCCGTTCTAGGTTGACTGTATTAGCATAGAGACAACCTTTTTCAGCTTTTATCTAAACAAAATAATCATCCACGTAAAGAAAATAATCGCTAAAGATACAAATTGCGCAGCACTACCCATATCTTTTGCATTCTTAGACAATGGATTTTTTTCTAAGGACACACGATCGACAACGGCTTCAATGGCGGAATTAAATAGCTCGACAATAATCGCCAATAAACAGACAGCTACCATAAGCGCTTGTTCAACGGCGGATACGTGTACGAAGAAGCTAATCGGGATCAAGATCACATTAAGTAATAGGATTTGTCGGAAGGCAGCTTCATGGCTAAAAGCAGCTTTAAAGCCAGCAATGGAATAGCCTGTGGCATTTAAAATCCGCTTAATGCCACTTTTGCCTTTATAGGGAGAGTATTGCGTCATTACGATAGAGGAATGAGAGAAAGGCTTATTATAAGAGCAAAGATGTTGCAGTAAATTGGCAATATGTCGCATGCGTGTACCATGAGCCGCAGCTTTCTGCCATTAATCTCTACAAAGCTTGCATTTATAAATTGTCAATTTGTGCTGTGCTAAGGATAATAAGCACAGAATTATTGAAGGACATTTCTGCATGAAAATTATCGCAGATGAAAATTTGGCATTTACCGATTATTTCTTTGCGGAATTTGCAGAAATACAGCACCGAGCAGGGCGTACTCTGACCCATGCGGATGTACAGGATGCCGATGCACTTTTAGTTCGCTCAGTGACCAAAGTGAACCATGCCTTAATTGAGCAGACTAAGATTAAGTTTGTAGGTAGTGCCACTATTGGAACAGATCATCTTGATATTCAAGCCTTAGAACAACAACATATTACGTGGAGTAATGCAGCGGGTTGTAATGCGCAAGCTGTCGCTGAATATGTGATTACCGCGTTACTACATTTAGATATTCATCTCTTGGAAAAAAATAAAGCCTTCACTTTAGCCATTGTTGGTTTAGGAAATGTCGGCAGCCGTCTTGCCATAATGGCGCAACTGCTTGGTTGGAATGTAATTGGCTATGATCCTTATGTGCAATTAGGTGGTATTGAAAATGTCTCTTTTGACGAACTATTAAAACGCGCTGATGCCATTTCAATTCATGTGCCTTTAACCTTATCGGGCGATTTCCCAACGCAGCATTTATTTAATACCGCTGCTTTGGCTGCAATGAAACCCTCTGCTATTTTAATCAATAGTGCGCGTGGACCTGTCATTGAACAAGCTGCATTAATGGCAGATATTATCGCGACGCAGCGTCAAGTTGTTCTCGATGTATTTGAGTTTGAACCAGAAATTTCTGAGCAGTTATTAGATTTACTGGCCTTAGCAACGCCACATATTGCGGGCTATAGTCTGGAAGGTAAGGCCAGAGGCACACAGATGATCTATCAAGCTTTTTGCGATAAATTTTCTTACGAAGCCTCAAAGCGTTTTGAGAGTCAATTGCCTCAGGTGGAACAATATTTCGGGCAGCAGGATTTAAAAGCTGTGCTTAAACAACATCTCATTCAGATTTATGATATTGCTACCGATGATCAGCAACTCCGGGCCTGTATCCAAGATGGCAAAGTAGAACAAGCAGCATTTGATTTACTCCGTAAAAATTATCCTTTACGCCGTGAGTGGGCTGCACATGGTGGGCCAAAAGCATGAGTCAAGATATGAAAACTTACCAACCGACCTGTTCACTTGAGGCCTTAAAAGCGCGTGCTGAGATGTACAGCAAGATTCGTCAATTCTTTGCGCATCGGCAAGTGCTGGAAGTAGAAACACCAGTTCTGTCTCAGGCAGGTGTGACGGATGTACATTTGGCTTCTGTTCAAGTACAGCGTCATATTCACGGTAAATTAAATACCCAGTATTTACAGACCTCGCCTGAATTTCCAATGAAACGTTTATTGGCCAGTGGCAGTGGGGCAATCTATCAAATTTGCAAAGTGTTTCGTGATGATGAGCATGGGCGTAAGCACAATAGTGAATTTACGATGCTGGAATGGTATCGACCGGGATTAGACTTAAAGGGCTTGATGCATGAAACTGCAGATCTGTTAGAAACCTGTTTGGCACATCGTTTTGGCGATATTCGTCCAGTTGTTCTCAGTTATAAGCATGCTTTTCAGGATCGTTTGGATATTAATCCTTTGCAAGCGAGCTTGAAACAACTCAAAGATACAGCCAATCGTGTTGGGCTTAATCTTGATTTGGGTGATGATCGTCTAGCTTATATGGACTTGTTATTCTCACACTTTGTAGAACCGAGTCTAGGCTTCGATGCACCTGTATTTTTGACCGATTTCCCACCTGAAATGGCATCACTGGCAAAAGTTAAACAGGATGAGGATGGTGAGCCAGTTGCAGCTCGTTTTGAAGTTTATATTGAAGGCCTAGAGTTAGCCAATGCCTACGATGAGTTATTAGATGCTGAAGTTTTAGCATCTCGTTTTGAGGCCGATAATGCAGAACGTGCAAAGCAGGGTTTGGCTGTGATTCCAACGGATCAATATTTACTGGCAGCTTTACCCCATATGCCTGAATGTTCTGGTATTGCTTTGGGTATCGACCGCTTACTTATGGTTGCCATGAATCAAGTCAAAATTGATCAAGTCATTGCATTCCCAGCAGAGATTGCCTAGGACTTTTATTTTTCAATCTTTATAGAAGTTGCATTAATAGCTGCATCAACTCACTTTGGCGATGTGTTCGGGTTTTTTTGAAAATTGATTGCAAGTGCTTCTTTACTGTATCGGCTTGAATCTCATGTGAAAGCGCAATTTCTTTGGTGGTTTTTCCTTCTAGAAGTTGCTCACATATTTTATGTTCAACTGGTGTAAACATAAACAGCTGGGTACAAATGTCTTTTTGATATTTTGGCTTCTGTTTTAATCCAGAGAAGGTTGCAAGTAAGACTGGACGAAGGCCAAAAATCTTATGGGTTTTTTCTGGGCTGAGTAAATCTAGTGTTAAGAATAAGTGTTGATCCAACAGCATGATTTTGGAACGTTTATGATTCGTCTGCTCTGGATTGTTTTTATAATGACGCTCCAATTCAATCAGGTTTTGATCAAACTGAATTTGCCTGTCTTCACTGAAAATAAAGCGACGTTGTCGGATGTGGATATGTGGATTATTTTTCAATAACTGCTGAGCTTCGGAATTGATTTCTAAAATATCGCCATTGAGGTTAATAATGGCAATCGGTTGGTTCATTTTTTGAATCAGCTGTGACCCGAGTAAGGTCATGGTGGAATATTCAAAATGATGACGATATTGCTGAATTTTATGCTGTACGATGGGCAAAATTTCATAAATCGGCTGAAGTTCAGTACAGCTTAATGCACCACGCTTTGGGCTGGTGAGAAAGGCGAGTAATACACAGACTTTTTGATCATAAATGATTTGGATGGCTGAACAGAAACGTAGATCTAAGGGGTGTAAAACACGTTGGTAAACTTGTGTTTGTGTGATTTCGTGCTCTTGAAAGTGTTGAATGCAATGCATCCATCCCGTCATCGGCCCCAAAAGCATTTTCTTTAAACGAGGGTCATCATCTATGGCCAAGCGGATTTGGGTCAGTGCGGCTTGTTCAAGTTGATTGGAGTCAAAATTCACACCATGATGGACGCTGAAAGAGAGTGCTTGTACCTCAAGGTCAACAGCCAACAGTTGTGAAGCTTGCACATCAAAATAGTGATTCAGTTGCTCTAAGAAAATCATCCAATCATCAGCATGCTGAACTTTATTCAAGATGTCCATAACAGTACGATGCTGGGTCAAATTCATTTAAGAATCCTATCGAAATAAATAGAATATATTCCATATAGTCTATATGGGTTTTTGATAAATGAAATTCCTAAATGAAAAAAATGTGATTTTTTATGCAATTATCTGACAGAAAGGTGTTTTGGGTTGAATTATCTTAGAAGAAATAATAGTGAATATGCCTAAATACCTTGGACGTCTAGACATATTGAAGATTTAGTAGGGTTCCTTATTATTGTGTGCGTAAAACCGTTCTAAATCCGACATGCGTTGCTGCCAAATCGAATTCTTGCGGATAGCGGCTGCTATTGCGATAACGGGCGCAAAAGTTAGAGGCACATAGAAAAGAACCGCCTTTGAGTACATATTGCGTTGCGGTGCTGTTTTGTTGACGCAGTTCTGCATAATTGCCCATGTGCTGATCATGTGCGCCGTGATAAACAGATGAGGTCCACTCCCAGACATTGCCAATCATATCGAACAGCTTAAAGGCATTTGCAGGGTAGCAGCCGACAGGTGCTACACTTTGAAAATGATCTTCAGCCGTATTGTTGAAAGGAAATTCACCTTGCCAATAATTGGCTTGTGGATGTTGATGGGCATCGCGTGGCGCTTGGTGTAAAGGGGTATCTGTTTTTGAACCAGCCTTTGCTGCGTATTCCCATTCTTGCTCTGTAGGTAAATCACGACCCAACCAAACGGCATAGTGTTCAGCATCATTTTTAGTGACATAGCGAACTGGCTCAGAGGCAAGAGGGGCTTGACCTGCTGCACCATTAGGATTTTTCCATGTGTAATCTGTTTTTAGTTGCCACCATTGTTTTGGATTGTTTGTATCTGGCGAAAATACCGCAGCCTGCTTCTGTTTTTCTGCATCAGTGATATAGCCCGTCGCTTTGACGAAACTAGAAAACTGGGCCACAGTGACTTCGGTTTGATCGATCCAAAACCCGTTTACCTGACGTTGTGATTTGCCAAAATTCAGCTCATCTGGGTAAGCCAAGTTTGAACCCAGTTGAAATGAACCTTTAGGAACCCACACCATCCCAGCGGTTTTACTGTTCTGCCATGCCTCAGGTAAGCCTGAATATTGTTGGCATTGCTGTAATGAGCCCAATTGAGTCACTGTGCTGTTTTGTGTATGAGGATAAGTAGTATCAGGCTTAATTTTGCTACAGCCTGTCACGAGGGACAGGCTGCTCAATGAAATTAAAAAGCATACCCACTTCATTTAAGGTTGTATTCCTTAACCCCATTTTGCTGGGTGTATTGGTTATATACATTTACCAGCTCTTGTAATTTGGCCGGATTATCTTGAGCAAGGTTTTGCGTTTCACCTCGATCATTCTTGAGGTTATACAATTCCCAAGACCCAGTTCCTAGTTCTGATTTACCTTGTAATGCAATTTTCCAGTCTCCTTGACGGGCATATTTACTGCCATGTAATTCATCAGCAAAACTGAAATTAACGGGGCGAATGGCTTGCGCTTTATTATCGAGTACAGGTTTCCAAGAATAGCCGCTTGGTGTATTGATTTGACGACCTTTGTATTGACCTTGTGGGACAGCAATATTGGCATAGTCGAGCACGGTTGGGAATACATCCAATACTGAGGCGAAACCATGATGGTTTGCTTGTGCTTTGCTTTGGTATGGCAGTTTTACAATTGCGGGTGCGGTGGTTGCACCTTCACCCGCAGTGTCTTTCCAGAGATGGAATGGCGCAGCACTGACTTCTGCCCAACGTGGTCCAACATAGTGATAAGAGCTTGAAGTTCCGACGTTATTGACACTGTTATCAAAACCTGACTCAGCTCCATAATTGCCACGAATAAAACCTTCTGCGCCGTTATCGGAAACAAAGAAAATTAAAGTGTTGTCATATAAGTTATTACGTTTTAGATACTGAATTACTCGACCAATATTGGCATCCAGATTCTCGACCATGCCTGCATAGATTTCCATTCTGCGTGCTTCCAGCGCTTTTTGCTCAGTTGAAAGCTCATTCCACTTGCCATATTTTTGCGGTGCATTTTGTGTGGCGATTGGTTCAGCTGCTTTAAAGTTTGCTGGAATTAATCCGAGTTGTTTTTGGCGAGCAATCCGCGCATCACGAATCACATCATAGCCTGCATCATAAACCCCACGATAACGGTCACGATATTCAGCGGGTGCTTGTAAAGGCCAATGCGGTGCGGTGTAAGCAGCATAGGCAAAGAATGGCTTGCCTGAGTTTTTACCTGACTCGAGATAACTGATCAATTTGTCTGTGAAGTAATTGCTAGAGAAGAAATCATCGGGTAAGGATGAAATCGGAACTTGCTTACCGTCTTCGGTATAAGTGGCATTACGCTTATAGGCCGTCGGTGCTTGTTTGAAATGTAGGTCTAAGCCTTGTAATAACGTAAATGAATGATCAAAACCTTTGGCATGCGCATTGGTTGCATCGGTTAAGCCTAAGTGCCATTTACCGCTGATATAGGTTCGGTAGCCATTGTCTTTCAGGACTTCAGCAATCGAAAGTGAACGTTCATTTAAATAACCTTCATAACCAGGCTGACCTTTTAAGTGTGCTGGTGTGAGCTCAGCCATTGCACCAATACCTGCTAAATGGTGGTCAGTCCCCGAAATCAATTGTGAGCGGGTCGGTGAGCAGGTCGGGGCAGTATGATAATCCGTTAAAATGCGTCCTGCTCGGGTCAGTTCGTCAATATTCGGGGTATGAATTTCCCCACCAAAAGCGCCTAAGTCTGAATAGCCTAAGTCATCTGCCATGATGAATAAAATGTTGGGTTGCTTCTTGGTTTCAACCACGGTATTGGAATCATCAGAGTCGTTATTGCTGCACGCTGAAATTGAAAGACTAAATAATGCGATAGAAAGTGTGCTAAGAAGGCTATTACGAAACATTAGAATCGACTTAATTTTATAGAAGAATTAGGGCGAGTTTAGAGAGATGATTTTTATGATAAAAATAATTAAAATTTGATTATTAATCTTAAAAAAAGAAAAGCCCCAATACAGGGGCTTATTTTTAAGACGATTTAAAATGGGATTTTGGTGAGTTGATTCAAGAAATGTGGAACAACTCGCGGTTCCAAAATGATGGTCACTACCACGCCATAGGCGGCACCCCAGAGATGCGCACTGTGATTGATATTGCTATTGCCGCGTTTACCTGACCAGATGCTATAGGCCACATATAAAATGGCAAAAATAATTGCAGGAACTGGAATGAAGAACACAAAAATTAGATTCCATGGCTGGAACAGGATATAGGCAAATAGTACCGCTGAAACTGCACCAGAAGCACCTAAGCTCGCCCAGCGTGTATCATGACGATGTTTCAGATAGCTCGGTAAAATCGCAACAATCAGTCCGCCCAAATAGAACAAAACAAAGCCCATGTCATAGAAAAACTGACGATAGAAGCTTTCGATAATATTGCCGAAGAAAAACAGCGTGATCATATTGAACAATAGATGCGTGCCATCGGCATGAATGAAACCATGCGTGATAAAACGGTCATATTGCCCACGTTGCATTGCAGGAGGCCAAAAGATCAAACGGTTCATTACAGCCTGATTGGAGAAGGCCAATAAGGAGATTGCAACAGTAATAATAATCAGAGTCACAGTGTGACCAAAGGGTAGATGTAACATATAGGTTTTAAATTGATCAGTGTCTAAGCAATAATGCCATTAAAAACTTAATAAACAATGTTCTTGCATAGAATTCCTACAAAAATGGTTGATTTTTTTTTATTACCCTCCATCTTCGGTTAATATAACGACATCAGCTTGAGGATTATTGTTATGTCGACTGAGAACACCAACACTGCTGTCGCAGAAGAAATTCCAAACCTTTTAATTACTCCCTCAGCACAAGAGTATTTAGGTGATTTATTAGCAAAGCAGAATACCCCAGGAATTGGCGTTCGTGTTTTTGTAGAGCATCCAGGTACTCCACGTGCTGAATGTTGTATGGCATATAGCGCACCTGAAGAAGTGGTGCCGACAGACTATAAACAGGATTATCCTAATTTTCCTGCTTATGTTGATGCGCCATCAATTCCGTATTTGGTTGACGCCGTAATTGACTACAACAAAGATCGTTTTGGTGGTCAATTAACCTTCCGTGCACCAAACTCTAAAGTACCGCGTGTTGGTCCAGATGCTTCAATTGAAGAGCGTATTACCTATGTACTGCAATCTGAAATTAATCCAGGTCTAGAAGGACATGGCGGTAATTGTAGTTTGGTAGAAGTCAATAATGATCCAGAACACGGTCTGACTGCTGTATTGAAATTCGGTGGTGGTTGCCAAGGTTGTTCTGCAATTGATGTTACCTTGAAGCAAGGTGTAGAAACCACTTTAAGACAGCATGTGCCTGAATTACAGCGTGTGGTGGATCAAACCGATCATACGCAAGCAGAAGGCGCTTATTTTAAATAATCGCTGGAAATTTACTGTATTTTTTAAAAGCCCTTTCGAGGGCTTTTTTTATTGTTTAATCAAAACTGAGATGATTTTTCTTTATTCTATAAATAGATGTATGCAAAACAAAGTGAATTTATAAATAATAATAATTATCATTTTTATTGAGTTTTATTTGTTTTTTGTTAGAATTCTCATGAATTTTTAAGCAAATCTTAAGATTTTTTCTGAATTAGGTGGGAATATGTCCAATACAATAGTACGTCAATCACTACTCACAATTTCTGTGTTGAGCGGTATGATGACCGTTGCACATGCAGCAGAAACTCAAACTAATAAAGATGTAGTGCAATTAGACAAGATTGTTGTCACTGCAAGTGGCTTTGAACAAGATATTAAAAAAGCGGCGGCCTCGATTTCGGTACTGACACAAGAACAAATTAATAAAAAAGCGTATCGTGATGTGACTGATGCACTTAAAGACGTGCCAGGGGTTGTGGTCACAGGTGGGGGCAGTTCAAGCGATATCAGTATTCGCGGTATGGGCAGTGCTTATACCGTGATTATGGTTGATGGTAAAAAAGTAAATACCCGCTCTGTACGACCAAATAGTGATAATTCGGGGATTGAGCAGGGTTGGCTGCCAAATATTGGTGCGATCGAACGTATTGAAGTCATCCGTGGCCCAATGTCTGGTTTATATGGTTCAGATGCAATGGGTGGTGTGATTAATATCATTACCAAGAAAAACGTTACTGAGTGGACTGGATCAATCAAGCTTGATACCACATTGCAGGAAAATTCTGACTCAGGTAATCAATATCAAACCAATGCGTATATTGCAGGTCCTTTGATTGCGAATCTATTGTCTTTTAAAGCCAATGGCCTGTATTCACAGCGTGACGAAGATGAAATTTATGGTGGTTATAGCAAGCAAAAAATTCGTGCGGGTGGAGCTGCATTTAGTCTGACACCGAATGATGATCACACCATTGATTTAGAATATCAACGTTCGATTCAAAATCGTGATGCAACGGTTGGAAAGAGCATTTCTCCAGTACAAACCGGACGAAACAAACCTGCTAATTCGCTTACTGATTATTATCGTACTGAATATAGCTTAACCCATCGTGGCAAGATTGGTGCGGTGGAAACACACTCATATATTCAACGTGAGGAAAATGAAAATCCATCACGTAATATGGAAGCGACGAACACCACCTTTAATACCATCAATAAAATTAATTTTGATCGTCATAGCTTGAGCTTTGGTGGTATGTATTTAAAAGAAGAATTAGATGATAAAGGCAACCAGTTAAGCGTGGGTGGGGCGAAACCGGTTTCAAACCTTGATCGTTACAGTTGGGCATTATTTGCTGAAAATGCTTGGAACATTGTCGATGATTTCACCCTAACCACATCACTGCGTTTAGATAAAGATGAAAAATTCGGTGATCACTGGAGTCCCAAAGTCTATGGAGTTTGGGGACTCAATGATAATTGGGTGATTAAAGGCGGTGTTTCTACAGGTTATAAAACACCAGCACTTCGTGCCACAGTTGCAGAGTGGGGGCAAGCAACGGGTGGTGGGCAGAGTAAAGGCGTGATTGTAGGGAATCCTGATCTAAAACCTGAGAAAAGTGTCAACTATGAGGTTTCTTTCAACTGGGATAACTTGGATAACCTGACAGCAGGATTAACGCTGTTTAATAGTGAATTTAAAGACAAAATTACAGAAGTGAGAACCTGTCAGGGTAAAAATGTTGGCGCGTTAGAGTGTGATTGGTTGGGCGAGAAGTTCGACTTTGTTAGCTTACGTGAGAACGTTGATAAGGCTAGTATGCGTGGTGCGGAAGCAACCTTTGGCTGGAAAGTACTTCCTAATGTGAACTTAAGTGCAAACTATACCTTCACGGATACTGAACAAAAGAGTGGCGTGAATAAAGGCAAACCTTTAAATGAAATGCCAAAACATATGTTTAACACCACCGCTGACTGGGAAATTAATGATCAGTTCTCAAGTTGGGGGCGTGTTAACTATCGTAGTAAAACCTCAGATTATTTAAGCCGTACCGCAATGGCGAAAGGTAAACCTGCATATACCATGGTGGATGTTGGGTTAAACTATAAGCCTACACAAAATATCGCAGTGGCAGCAGGGATCTATAATCTGTTTGATAAAGAGATTGACACAGCAACCTATAATTATGTCTTAGATGGTCGCCGTTACAATCTTGGCGTGACCTATAGCTTCTAAATAACAGTAAGGAAAGGATAGGGCAGCAAATGCCTTATCCTTGCTTATTTAAGATTTGATTGACTCTTTCAGAATAATAAAATTTCTCTAAATACGCACGAGCACGCTGTCTTAAATAACCTGTTGTAATGACTTGCTGTAAAACAGGGCTGAGCAAATGGCTCAGTTCATTTTCAACCAATTCTTCATCAATATTCAGGTCACGTAGTAACAGGTCAAAAGTGCGTTCCTGATTACGGGCATACCATGCATAGACGCCATCATGTACTTGCTGTTTTAGGTAAGGCGTTTGACGGATATGTTCCCAAATTTCATGCCCCATGCCGACTGTCTTAGGCAAATCTTGTACTTCGACATAATTACGCAAAACCGATAAAGGCATGAGCTTAATTTTATGCCAGAGATTGGCCTGAAAATGATAAAGCTTGTCATCATTAAAATGTTGATTTAACACTTTTTCACTCATTTGACTGATTTTTAAAATGTTCTTTTGTAAGTAGTGGTTAATCGTGTCATTCAGGTTGGAATCGGTCACTGTTTCTAAAACTGATTTTCCCATTTTCATAAAATGTCCAACGCCAGGAACACGTTTTGACATGGAGTTGTCCAGATAATCTTGGATTGAATGTTGAATCAGTTGAGTAATCAATGCAGAAAAAGCCGGGTTGTTCACCACTGTTTTAATCAAACGCTGCCGATGACCGCTTTTGCTTGCTACATATTGTGCAATTGAGTCGATGGTCAGGACTGGAATGACCTGTTCAATCGTGGTTTGATCATTGATTGGATGAATTAAGGCAAAACGTATATGTTCCGAAATTTGTTCGATTAAAAATGGACTGGCAGGTGTGGCCAAAATCTGCTTTTCAATCAGCTCAAAGATTTGTTCAAACGACCAAAGATGCTGTAACTGTTGTAAGCGCAACCAATGATAGAACTGTTTAAACTCGTATTGAATCGTTTCTGCTTGTGCAAACTCCTGCTCTAGAAAATCAAGTTGTGCATCAATCAGTTGTTCTATCATGGGTTGTTTCAACATAAAATCTCAAATCGCTCATTAAATTTAGGGTGAAGGTGTTGCTGCAGGCTTTTGTGTCTGAATCTTACTGAGGAAAGGTAGATATTGCTGAACCACCAATTGATCTGCTTCCAAGATTGGCATATGTCCAACATTGTCTAAGATTACAGGTGCTTGTGCATTTTTCAGCAGTGATTTTAACTCAGGTGCAACTTCAACATTAATAATTTTATCTTGTTTACCCCATAAAATCAGGGTAGGTGCATCGATTGAGCGCGCCAATAAGGCAAATGAGTCTGGTGTGTAGAGCTTATTCAAGGCAATGATTTGATCCACCATCTTTTGGGTTTGCTCAACCTGACCTATCATCATTTTCTCTTGCGCTTGGGCAATTTCCTTAGGAATGAAGGGTGGTGTATGCATGGCTTGTTGCATCAAGAAGTTAAAGTCTCCTTTCTTGCTCACAATCATGTTTCTTACTTGGGTTGGATCTTTGAGATAAGATGTGGTGGCAGATTTATATACCCCAGCCGCATCAATCAAGAACAAGCTCTTGGTTTCAAATGGATATTGACCTGCATATAGCATCGCAATTGAACCACCGAGTGAATGACCTGCCACATGTGCTGGGCCGGTGAGGTTGGCTGCTTCAACAAAACGACGCAGTTTTTCAGTCACGTTGGGCACAGAATAATCAAAATCTTTTGGCACCTGAGTTTCACCACTGGCAGGCAAGTCAGGGATGACCACATGGTAATTTGCAGTTAAGGCACGTGCGACACGGTTCCAGTTATCGCGACTGCCTGCTAAACCATGAACCAAAATCACAATCGGTTTACCTGCTTGGCCACCCTCACTATAGGACCAAGTAATATCACCTACTTTTAAGGTTTTACTTTGTAAGCCTGCCCAAGCACGCTCTTGTTGCAGTAGGTTTTGGAAACTCATCTCAATTTCCGCAGCCTGTGTGGTGCTGATCGCAACTGTAGTCAAACTGCATGCCAGTAAAGCTGCAGTGAGTGTCCTGCGGAAGGGCATTGTAAATTGGTTTATTGTATTCATTGTTCTGTCCTTGATCTATTTTTACGCCCATTGATTATTGGGGAAAGTGCTGAAGGAGTCATTTGCATAATCTACAGCTGTATGGAAATTCTTGCCAATGAAATCATTAATTTTCCATTATTTTCCTGATTAAAACATTAGCAGACATACTGAGAGTTTTTATTTTTGTCAGTGACTTTCAAACAGGCGCACATTACACTATTTGCTCATGTCAACCATAGATGGATTTAAGCATGCTCACTGCTCAAGAAGCCCTAGAACGTTTAAAAGCTGGTAATGCCCGTTTTGTAAAGGGAGAGGCAGTTCAACAAAAATTATTGTCTCACCAAGAACGTGCCGAAATGGCAAGTGAACAAAATCCTTTTGCGATTGTTTTAGGTTGTTCTGATTCCCGAGTCCCTGCGGAAATGGTGTTTGACCAAGGTTTAGGTGACTTGTTCGTGATTCGTGTAGCAGGCAATATCGTTGCACCATCACAAGTGGGGAGTGTTGAGTTTGCGGCAGAACGTTATGATTGTGCTGTGGTGGTGGTGCTAGGGCATAGTCACTGTGGTGCGATTCAAGCAACGATTGATACCTTGATGAACCCACAGCAACCGCCATCATCGAATTTGATGTCGATTGTCAACCGTGTACGTCCTTCGGTTGAAATCTTGATGCAAACAGATTTAAAGAATGATTTGAAAAAACTGTCAGCTCATGCGGTTCGTTCCAATGTCTTTGCTTCAGTGAATCAATTACGTCATGGTTCGGCGGTGTTGGAAAGTCTGATTGAGAAAGGCAAAATGATTGTGGTCGGAGCAGAATATTCACTGGAAACAGGTGAAGTCAGTTTCTTCGATTTTTAAAGCAGATGGCGAGTTGAGAGACTCGCCATTATTTTATCATTCATGCTTTATATCCCTCGTTGATAAAATTTGGATGTTTCAATCAAAGAGCAGCCCCTTTATGAATATTATGCCGATATCTGAATCACAATTATCAGATTGGCTAGCATTAAGAAGTTTGCTCTGGCCTGATCATGAAGAAACACATTTACAGGAAATGCGTCAACTGGTCACACAGGCACATCGCTTACAATTATTGGCTTATACCGACACCCAACAAGCAATTGCCATGTTGGAGGCTTCGATTCGATATGAATATGTGAATGGTACGCAAACCTCACCTGTAGCTTTTCTTGAAGGGATTTATGTATTGCCTGAATATCGCCGTTCAGGTATCGCAACAGGTTTGGTTCAGCATGTCGAAATTTGGGCAAAACAATTTGCATGTACAGAGTTTGCTTCAGATGCAGCGCTGGACAATCAGATCAGCCATGCCATGCATCGAGCACTCGGTTTTCATGAAACTGAACGTGTGGTGTATTTTAAGAAAAATATCGTCTAAAATATTTTATCCATATATCAAGTACTTATAAGGCACCTTTGATATAGGGGTAAGCTACATTCAGCATAATCGGTTGCGCTTTGGCATTGGGATGGATTTGATCATTCTGAATTAAACTCTTATGCCCAGCCACGCCCTCAAGGAAGAACGGCAAGAGTTTTACTTTATATTGCTGACTTACAATTTTGTAATTATTTTCAAAAGCCGTGCTATAGGCGGTCCCATAATTCGGTGGTATTTTCATACCAAACAGTAAAACATTGGCTTTCTGTTTTTGGCTCAGCTGTACCAATTGAGCGAGATTTTTTTGAATCATTTGTGGTGGTTGGCCACGTAGACCATCATTGCCGCCAAGCTCAATCACCACAATTTCAGGCTTATAGGTTTGTAATAACTTCGGAAGTCTTGCCAATGCACCGCTGGTGGTTTCACCGCTGACACTTGCATTGACCACTTTGTGTTGTTTCGGATACTGTTGGTCTAGGCGTTGTTGTAATAATTGCACCCAACCTTGCTTTACATCGATGCCATAACCTGCGCTCAGGCTATCACCCAAAATTAAAATAGTCTTTGCTGAAACCAGTGTTGGGATCAAGCCAATGGCGATGATTCCAACTGCTTTTGATAGTGACCAGATAACTTTAGATTTTTGCATCGTATTTCAAATTTGTCCTAAAGGATACGTGACATCATGCCACAACCGATTATCTCTGCCCAAAAAGTTACACAAAACATTCAAATCAATCAGCAAAGTCTGAGCATTTTAAAAGACATAGATTTAGATATCTATCAAGGTGAACAGATTGCCATTACTGGCCGTTCGGGCTCGGGGAAATCAACGCTATTAGGTATTCTTGCGACATTGGATCGACCGAGTCTGGGAGAGTTATGGGTCTGTGGAGAAGCCGTTCATAAGCTTACTGAAGAACAACGTGCCCGTGTCCGTTTAGAAAATATTGGTTTTGTCTTTCAATCTTTTCAGTTGTTGCCGCAGTTAAGCGCATTGGAAAATGTGATGTTGCCTTTACGTCTGCAACCAGATTTTAATTTTAAGCAGGCAGAACAAAAAGCATTGGCATGGTTGGAAAGGGTTGGATTGATTCGACAAGCACAGCAAACACCGAAAGTGCTTTCAGGTGGAGAGCAGCAGCGTGTTGCAATTGCACGAGCTTTAATTGCCGAGCCGAAAATCATTTTTGCAGATGAACCCACAGGGAATCTGGATGGGCAAACTGCGGAAGAGGTTGAACAACTATTATTTGATTTAAATAAAGAATTAGGCACAACATTAGTCTTGGTCACCCATGATCAAAACTTGGCTGCACTTTGCCAACGCCATGTCAAACTCGCCGATGGTCAAATTCAGGAAATCGTCAAGTTGCAGGAGGGGGTATGAGTTCAGTCCTGAAACCCTTACTGTTACAAAGTTTTCGTACTGGAGGCTTATATCTGCTAATTATTGCCTTGTCTTTGGCAATTAGTGCAACCACGGCGCTCAAGTTTAGTAATACCCAAGTCCAAAATGCGGTGGCATTACAAGCTGCTGAAATGTTGGGGGGGGATTTAGTCCTATCAGACAAGGACCCTATTCAGCCGAATTGGCTGCAACAGGCAGATCAGCTCAAATTAAAACACGCCCCTGTGACCGTATTTAGCTCGATGGCACATACCCAAGATCAGTTTGTGATGGTCAATGTCAAAGCGGTAGATGGAAATTTTCCCTTACGTGGTCAGTTGGTGATTCAACCCAAAGCACAGGCGATACAAGCAGGAGAAGTCTGGTTAAGTCAGCGTGCCATGGATTTATTACATGCAAAAATGGGGGAGCCACTGGCAATTGCCGATGCTCAGTTTAAGGTCACGGGCATAATCGAGCGTGATTCTAATCAAGAGACTGGATTTTCAGGGTTCTCTCCGACGGTGATTATTCATCAAGCCGATATTGCCAAGACCAATGCAGTTCAAGTTGGAAGTCGTATTGAATATCGACTGCTACTTGCGGGGGAACCTGATTCAATCAAGGCCTATAAAAAGATTTTCAAACAATCTCAGAAGACTGAACAAGACACTGAACAGCAGGCAGATCAACAACTTGAAGGTGAGCAAAGTTCACTGAAACTCAGAGATGCCAGTCAATCCAATACCCGCTTAATGAAACCAATTGAAAATCTGGATACCTTCTTACAGCTAGCTAATCTATTGACTATTTTACTCTGTGGTATCGCGATTGCCTTAACCAGCCAGCGTTATGTACAACAAAATCAAGATCATATTGCATTGATGCGTTGCTTGGGTGCCAGTAAGCGACAAATTTTATTGGCCTATATTGCCTTGCTCGGAATCGTAAGTGCCTTGTCGATTGTATTAGGAAGTCTGATTGGGATTGCTTTGGGTTATGGTTTATTGCAACTGATGCTGCAATTGATTCCGCAACTGCAATTGAGCTTTGCAGTCATCGACCTACTTTATGCCTTGCCGATTGCGATTTTTACCAGTGTGATGGTGCTTATTGGCTTTATTTTGCCAAGCATTTGGGAATTATTAAATACACCACCGATTCGGGTGATTCGCCAACAGGAGCGTTCACGCAAGTCTTATGTGGCAATGTTTGCGATTGGTATTGTCAGCTTGATTCTATTTAGTTTGGTACTGAGTGATAACCTACAGTTGAGCTTGTTGGTACTTAGCGCAATCTTACTGCTTTGCGCGATGATGTATGCCGTGATTTGGCTGCTACTCAAAGCGGTTAAACAATGGAAACATCTTCTAGCGGCTTATGTCCGGATTCCACATCAAACTGCATTACAAATTACGGCATTGGCCCTAGGCCTGAGCTTGATTACAGTCCTGAGTGTTCTACGAACTGACCTGTTACAGCGTTGGCAGCAGCAATTGCCTGTGGGCACGCCGAACCAATTTGTCTATGGTTTGCCGCCGTTTGATATGCCTCAGTTCAAGCAACAGATCGAGCAGAATGGTTGGCAATCGACTCCGCTGTATCCGAATATTCGTGGGCGTTTGGTTGCTAAAAATGGACATGCCTTTACACCTGAGTTGGTCAAGCAAAACAACTCATTACGCCGTGAGCTAAATCTGACTCAAGCCAGTCTTTATCCTAAAGACAATGTGATTACCCAAGGGATAGCTAAGTTTAGCAAAGCAGGACAAGTCTCTGTAGAGGAAAAAACCGCACATGAGCTTGGCATTCAAATTGGTGATCAACTCAGTTTTAGCCTGCCTGAAGGTAGCTTAGAAGCCACAGTGGTGAACTTGCGTAGCGTCGAATGGGAAAGCTTTAGTCCGAATTTTTTCTTCATCTTCTCACCTGAAACGATGGATGAAAACGCGGGCAGTTATTTAGGCAGCTTCTATTTGCCACCTGCGGATCAGCCGAAAATGGTGCAATTGATTCAGCAGTTTTCCAATACGGTATTTATTGATGTCGGACGGATTCTGGATGAAATTAAACGCTTGGTGAATGTGCTGGTACAGATTGTCACGGTACTGGCTGCCTTAGTCGGCTTCTCTGGCGTATTGGTACTGATTGCATGTTTAAATGTGCTGATGGATGAGCGTCGTAAAGAAGTTGCGTTGCTGCGTTCATTTGGTGTTGCCAAGAATAAGTTAAAACGGATGCTCAGTCTTGAAATCGGTTTTATTGGATTATTGTCAGGTGTGGTGGCGTGTTTGTTTGCAGAAGTGATAAGTGCCATTGCCAGTCACAGGATGCAAATGGCCGTGCAATGGCATCCTGAAATTTGGTTGATCTTACCGTTGAGTATGATGATTATTTGTACCTTGATTGGTCGTTATCGCCTGAGTTATTTATGCAATATTCCACCCCTACAAAGTTTAAGAGAAATGAACCAATCGTAATTCTTTTTAACGGTTGGTTCAGGTAAAGCTGAGCATGACGATGGTGCCTTTTTCATGAGCTGGTTTAAATTGAAGTTGCCACTCAAAA
This sequence comes from Acinetobacter sp. Ac_5812, assembly GCF_013072695.1. Classification (GTDB taxonomy): domain Bacteria; phylum Pseudomonadota; class Gammaproteobacteria; order Pseudomonadales; family Moraxellaceae; genus Acinetobacter. The sequence goes on along the minus strand of NZ_LXUK01000019.1, from coordinate 17,755 downwards.
TGCTCACACAACCTTAATATCAGATCTATGCCAATACCGCCAAAGCCCTGTTGACCAGATTGCGCTAATCGCGTATAGAAATCACGTAATTCTGCTGTATCCATGTCTTGACCTGGGTCTGAAATGAATAATGTTTGGTTTTCAGCGTAAATTTGAATGATACCATGATCACTGTTTTCAATTGCATTCCGAACTAAATTGCCGATCGCAATACGTAATACTTGAGCTGGTGCACTCACCAGTAATGTGCTTGTCACTTGATTCTCTATGCTTAATTTTTTACCTGAGCAAAGGAAAAGATGATTTTCAATAATATTCGGAAGCTCAGACCGAAGATCAATCACTTCTGATATACGTTGCAGACGATCTTTATCTCGGGCCAAGGTTAAGAGTAAAGCAAGTAATTCCTCCATTTCATGTGAAACCCGAGCTGCACGTTGTAGATGGGGAATGAGGGAAGGAGCTGTATCTGGATGATTTAAAGCAACTTCCATTGCACCTGAAATCACTGAAATGGGGGTTCTTAATTCATGACTTGCAGTATTTATAAATTTTTTTTCTCTATGCATATATTGTTGAATTCGATCCATATATTGGTTTAAAGCATCAGAGATAAGAAAAGACTCATATGGAACTGATTTTTCTAGCTGGATTTTATTTCCGACTCCATTTGGAGGAAGTTTAGAGATATCTTTGGCGATTTGGAGAATTGGGTTGATAAGACGGCCCAATGCCCAATAGGCTGTAATGGCCATCAGAAAAACAACAATGAGTGTAAACACAAAAGTAGAGGCGAGTAGCATACTTTCATATGTTTCAATATGAGTAATATCCATTGCAAGAATTTGTTTATACGGTTTTTCTTCGACCATCACGACAAATTTTTTATTATCGTAGTCAATTTCATCATGAATTCCTGCATTTAAGGCAAAAAATGCTTTAGGAACTTTTCCTGTATTTTTTTCATCATACCAATAAAAACTATCTTTAACTGAAGCACTAAAATCAGGATCTTTGTCCAAACGCTTTTTGATATAGTCAAATTCAACGTCTAATACGGTTTTCCATACCAGTTTTTCAATATTCTCATTTACGATATAGCCATGGAGACCGACGATTAAAGTCAAAATTAAGCTATAAATACTGAGCCCAATAATAATTTGATTTCTTAAATTTGGTCGATTGTGCATGGATTTTCAGGAGCCAAAGAAAGTTGGTAGCCTACACGAGGGATTGTTTTAATTAATTTTAATTCATGTTGAGCGTCTATGCGTTTGCGAAGCTCGTAGATGTGAGTGCGTAATAGATCTTTATCGGGTAGTTCATCTCCCCAAAGGGTATTCTCAAGGCGTTCTTTAGTCACAATATTGGGACTTTCACGCATCAATACTGCCAGTAATTTCTTTCCTCCAGAATGAATATAAAGTGGTTTCTGTGCTCGAGTAACTTCATCTGTTGATAGATTATAAATGAGGTCACCCACTTGTAGAATTTTTTTCCTACCGATATAACGCTGGTGCAGTGCTAAAATACGTGCCTCTAACTCCGCAATAGAAAAGGGCTTAGTAAGATAATCATCAGCGCCCAACTGAAAACAATTTAATTTGTCATTAATTTCTGTTTTCGCAGTTAACATCAAGATTGGAAGATCAGAACCAATGTGTCGCAGTTTTTTTAACACATCAGCACCATTTAGTTTGGGTAACATCCAATCTAAAACTAGCACATCATATTGATATGCATCACAAAGTTTTAAGGCACTTATGCCATCTTGAGCAGCATCTAAAATAAAGTTTTTGCGCTCTAAAAAACTAAAAATATTTGCAACCAAATCGGTATGGTCATCGACAACGAGGACTTTAATTTTTGTTGTGTTTTTTCCGTGGAAATCCTGAGGTATTACGGCTGGGGATGTAGTGCTTAATTCCATTTCATAACACCTTTGATATTTAGCCAAGCAACAATAGCAAAGAATGAAATGATTGTCATTTTCAAGAAGGTTGAGCAATCTGACAGAAAACTGACAATGCTTATGTAACGATGTGTAAGTTGATAGTGATTTTCATTTACATTATGGCTGCTAAGAGTACCGCTATGGAATCTAGTTTGTGCAAAAAAAAGGTATTTCCTTTAAATGTTTTAGTCTCCGCTTTATCTTTAATTGCTGGCTCAAATGCGATTGCTGCAGATACAGCAACTGCCAGTCTATTGCCTACAATTGAAGTCAAGGCCGATGTTGATACAAAATACGTTGTGAAAAAAAGTAGTACTGCAACTAAAACGGACACATTGTTACGGGATACTCCCCAATCAGTTTCGATCGTAACACAAGACCAAATTCGTGATACCGCTGCACAAAGTATTGCAGAAGCAACTCGTTATGTACCTGGTCTGGGTTTCCAACAGGGTGAAGGGAACCGTGAAACACCTATTTTCCGTGGTTTCTCTACAACCGCTGATTTTTTTGTAGATGGTGTACGGGATGATGTTCAGTACTATCGTGATTTATATAATATTGATCGAGTAGAGGTGCTTAAAGGCCCGAATGGTATGATTTTTGGTCGGAGTGCAGTTGGTGGATTAATCAACCGCCTGAGTAAAGTTCCTGAATGGAATTCGAATCTAGGAGGTTCTCTAACTTTTGGAACAGACAATAACCGACGTGCCACAGTCGATATTAATCAAGCTTTAAATGAAGATATTGCACTGCGTTTAAACGGGTTATATGAGAATTCAGACTCTTATCGAGATGGCGTTAAAATTGAACGTTCTGGAATTAATCCTACCGTTGCTTTCAAGCTCTCGTCTGATACAAAATTGACACTTGGTTATGAACATTTTAAAGATGATCGTATTGCTGATCGTGGCATTCCTTCATTTAAAGGAAAACCAGTTGATACAGATCGTTCAACTTTCTTTGGTAATGCGAAACTAAGTCCAACCAATACTGAACTCGATGCCTTAACTGCCGTGCTTTCGCATCAGTTTAATGAAAATTTTAAAATAACAAACAAAACTCGTTGGTCTGATCAAGATAAATTTTATCAAAACGTTTTCCCTGGGGCGGTAAATGCAGCAGGAACAGAAGTTTCTATTGCTGCATATAACAACGCGACTACGCGTGAAAGTATTTTCAACCAAACAGATTTAAACTTTAAATTTGACACTGCTGGGATTCGACATACGTTATTAGCAGGTATTGAAATTGCTAAACAGAAGACGGCAAATTTTAGAGAGACTGGATATTTTGGGGCAGCAGCTACAGCGACTTCAGTTTCTGTTCCATTATCAAATCCAACTACGAATGAACTCATCACCTTTAAACAAGCTGCTTCAGATGCAGATAATAAAAGCGATTCAAAAAACTTTGGACTATACTTACAAGATCAAATTGAGCTGAATAAGAATTTTCAAATCATTGCTGGCGTACGTTACGACCATATTAAAAATGAGTTTTTAAATAAACGGACTTCCGCAACCATCGACGCCAAAGATTCGTTATTTTCACCTAGAGTCGGGTTGATTTATAAGCCTATTGAACCAGTTTCTTTATATGCAAATTACAGTTTAGCTTATCAACCTCGCGCAGGAGATCAGTTATCTAGTTTATCTGTGACCAATAAAGAGCTTGATCCTGAAAAATTCGTGAACTATGAGCTTGGTGCAAAATGGGATATTAAACCAGACCTCGCTGCAACCTTTGCTGCTTATCGTTTAGATCGTACCAATGTCATCATATTAGACCCGAATGATGCAACCAAAACGATTCTAGGGGATGGTCAACGTAGTCAGGGTATTGAATTAGAGCTGAACGGTAATATTACGCCACAATGGAGTATGAAAGCTGGCTATGCATTCACCAAAGCAGAGTTTACAGCGGATACAACGGCTACGTTACGTGACGGTGCCCAAGTTGCGCAAGTTCCAAAACACACGATTTCTTTGTGGAACCGCTATGACTTTACGCCAGTGTGGGGGGCAGGTTTAGGTTTATCCTATAAGTCTAAAATGTTTGCTGCGAATGAGTTAATTGCGACAACAGCAGCACCAATTCCAAATGTGGAATTACCCGGTTATTTCCGTACAGATGCGGCACTTTACTACAGCGCAAGTAAGTCAGTGCAATTACAGCTCAATGTAGAGAACTTGTTCGATAAGAAATATTATTTATCTGCACACAGCAATAATAATATTACCCCAGGATCTCCACGAGCATTTCGTTTAGGTATGAATTTCAAGTTCTAATTTAATTCAAATAAAGATTAAGCACAGTTTATGTACTGTGCTTAATCGCTTTTATATAATTTGAATAGGTTCAACTGATATGAATAAAATTGATAATATGCAGTTTTATATGCAGAAATTAGCGCAATATAACTTTCGAGTGACCATTCCGCGTATTCAGGTACTTAAAATTTTATTTGAGTCAAATACGGCCCTTACTGCGCATGAAATAGGCTATATTTCCCATAAGTCGGGGCAGTATTTATCTCAAGGTACAATTTATAACACACTCAGTGTGTTTAAAAAGTGTGGTCTAGTCAGTTATACAAAATTTGAAAATGACAAAGCACTCTATTCGACTCCATTTTCAAAAAATTGAAAAATAAAATTATTTTATCAATCCATTTTGTCCCAATATCTCCTGCCATAAAGGATTGAGTCCTGTGCTTAACACTGTGCAATACCAATAAAATGCAGTAAGTAGCAGCAGTCCACTACCTAAGGCGATAATCTGGAAGAGGCCCTTATTTTGCATCTTTTGACTGAAATACCATGTCGCAGCTAATAAAGCTCCCATGATCATACCGCCAATATGAGCAGCATTATTAATGCCTGAAACGGTAAAACCAAAGACAAGGTTAATTCCCATAATCATCAGTAATGACTTTTTATCTAGCCAAAAACGCTGTTGTGGCAAAGGTGGAAATAAGGATACGACGGTCAACGCAGCACCAAGGCCCATCACTGCGCCTGAGGCCCCAGCACTAATGTGTGGAAGCAGTTTAGGATCAAAATGTTGCAATAGTGCATAGCCATCACGAATGCTTAAATAGCTCGACAGTACACTGCCCATTAAACCGGCTAGAAAATACAGACCAATATAGTAGCTGCGGCCAAATAGCTGTTCGGCTACACTTCCGAAAATATACAGTGCCCACATATTTAGCATTAAATGAATCATGCCAAAATGAAAAAACATACTGCTGAATAAGCGTTCAGGTTCAGATGTGAAGGTCAGTGGGGTAAAATCTGCACCCCAAGCGATTGCATCTACTGGGGCAGGGTCGGTAATATTCACCCCTGAAAGAATTTGCCAGCCAAATAATCCGACATTGACTGCGATCAATAGCGCAGTAAACCACCATGTTTGTATTTGCAATTTTTGATTAATTTGTGGTGGAGTCGTTTCAGTCATGTGTTTACGCTAGTTATTGATATAAAAAATAGCTTAGCATGAATTTGTTGCACGATGGAGTGATGCATTTTAATGAAAGCCTTTTTAGCACGCGCAGTAATGTTGATTATCGGCGTCATTCTACTGATTCAGTTATGGATCTTTGGTAGTTTGGTCTGGTGGCGGACCCATCCGGTTGAAACGACGATGTTTATGCGTGCAGACTATTTGACTGACTTCAAACCGATTAAACAGGAATGGCGCGATTACGATGAAATTAGTGATAATTTCAAACGTGCAATATTAGCGGGTGAAGATGCTAAGTTTATCCATCATCATGGTTTTGACTGGGCTGGAATTCAATTTGCATTGGAACGAAATAGTGAAAAAGGTGAGTTGGTTGCGGGTGGATCAACGGTTTCACAACAGTTGGCTAAAAATTTATTTCTTTATAATCAGCGCTCATTTATCCGTAAGGGGCAAGAAGCAGTTGCCACATGGATGATGGAGCGGATGTGGTCAAAACGCCGCATTTTAGAAGTGTATATGAACTCGGTTGAATTTGGTCAAAACATTTATGGGGTTGAGGCAGCGGCTCAATTTTATTATGGCAAAAGTTCAAAAAGTTTAAGCCGAGAACAAGCGGCTTTCTTGGCGGCATTATTGCCTAATCCAAAGTACTATCAAGACAACCGCAATGATCGCAAACTGCAATATCGTAAACGTGTCATTTTAAAATATATGAATGCGATACAAATTCCGCAATAATCCAAAAAAAAATTTAAAAAAGCCCAATATTTTTGGGCTTTTTTACCAAATTGACATAATTTTGCAGCATACTTAAATCATCACTTGATGAATGATAATGCGACAAGGTTCGGTATGAATACTGCAGTGACGACAACAGCGCCCATAGAATATAGTTACAACGACCGTTATATTAATCGTGAACTTTCGATTCTCGATTTCCATCTTCGTGTACTTGAGCAGGCCGTCGACCCACTTCACCCCCTTTTAGAACGGATGAATTTCCTGCTGATTTTTTCACGCAACTTAGATGAATTCTTTGAAATTCGTGTTGCGGGAGTGATGGAGCAACTGACTTTAGGTAATGAAAGCCGCACACCAGATGGCTTAACACCTAAACAAGTTTTAGATCAAATTTCAAAAACAACACATGCTGCGATTGAACGCCAATATCGTATTTTAAATGAACAAATCTTGCCGAAGTTACGTGAAGAAGACATTTGCTTCTTACGTCGTGGTGAATTAACGCCAGCACAATCGGCTTGGATTAAAAAGTATTTCCAAGAGCAAGTTGCCCCTGTACTGACTCCAATTAGTCTTGATCCTGCACATCCGTTTCCGCGCTTAGTCAATAAAAGCTTAAACTTTATTGTGACGCTTGAAGGGAAGGATGCGTTTGGCCGTCAGATTGACCTCGCCGTTGTCCCAGCACCACGCTCATTACCACGTGTAGTACGTTTACCTGATGAACTCACCGATGGTAAAGAACATCATGTGATGCTGTCTGCGATCATTCATGAACATGTCTCTGACTTGTTCCCCGGCATGACCGCGACTGGCTGTTATCAATTCCGTGTCACACGTAATGCCGACTTAGCCTTGAATGAGGATGTAGAAGATCTGGCCAAAGCGCTCAAAGGTGAATTAAGTTCACGCCGTTTTGGTCGTGCAGTACGTTTGGAAGTCACGCATAATTGTCCAAAGCATATTTACGAATACTTGTTGGATGAGTTTGATTTAAACGAAGAGCAACTTTATCGTGTTGATGGACCAGTGAACTTGGCGCGTTTATTGTCGAACTTTAAGCGTCCACATTTACGTTATGACTCGCATACCCCTGTGATTCCAAAAGCATTTAAAAAGTCGGAAAGTATTTTTGCGGCAATGCAAAAGCAGGACATTTTATTGCATCATCCCTTTGAATCATTTGCGCCTGTGATTCAATTGTTGCGTGAAGCTGCGCGTGATCCGCAAGTGTTGGCAATTAAACAAACGCTCTATCGTAGTGGTGCAGATTCAGAAATCGTGCAAGTGCTTGCCGAAGCAGCACGAAATGGTAAAGAAGTGACCGCAGTCATCGAACTACGTGCACGTTTTGATGAAGAATCTAATATTGAAGTGGCCAACGTCCTACAAGAAGCAGGTGCTGTGGTCGTATACGGTATTGTAGGTTATAAGACCCATGCCAAAATGATTCTGGTGGTGCGTCGTGAAAATAATAAACTGGTGCGCTATGTACATTTAGGCACTGGGAACTACCATGCCACCAATGCACGTATCTATACCGACTATGGTTTGATGACCACAGACAAAGACTTGTGTGAAGACGTACACCGTATTTTTCAAGAATTAACCGGTATGGGTAAAATGGCAAAGCCGAAAAAGCTATTGCATGCGCCATTCACGTTGCATGCTCAACTCATCAATTATATTGATGACGAAATTGCCAATGCCAAAGAAGGTAAACCCGCACAAATTATTATTAAAGTGAATGCTTTAACTGAAGTTCAATTGATTAATAAATTGTATGAAGCATCGCAAGCGGGTGTACAGGTCGACCTGATCATTCGTTCGATTTGCTGTTTACGACCTGGTTTGCCAAATCTGTCGGAAAACATTCGTGTCCGTTCGATTGTAGGTCGCTTCTTGGAACATACCCGTGTTTACTATTTCAGCAACAATGGTAATCCACGTATTTATGGTTCAAGTGCAGACTGGATGGATCGCAATTTATTTAATCGCGTAGAAGCATGTTTCCCAATTGAAGATCCCGCTTTGAAGAAGCGTATCTATCAACTCGGTTTATTGAATTATCTCAAAGATAATCAGCAAGCATGGGTATTACAAGGCGATGGTATTTGGGATCGCGCACGACCTGTAGAAGGTGAAGAACCGCATAATGCACAGCATACTTTGCTAGAAGCAATCAAATAACTGCTTTTGTGTTCCAACAAGTCATTTACTTATTGGAACACATTTTAATTAAAGTGGAATACAGGCCTTTAATGAGGTACGTCCAGTTTTTGAATAGATATCTAAACAGCCACCTAAACGTTCTAAGCGAGTTTGCATACTTCGTAGTCCTACACTCATTCCCGCAGTTTGAACTGATTCAACGTTAAATCCGATTCCATTGTCTTCAATTTCTAAGACTAATTTTGAGTCATTTGAAAAAGAAAGATCAAACTGCACAGATGTTGCTTGGCTATGTTTTAAAATATTGGTTAAAGCTTCTTCTGCTACTCGCAGTAAAGTTAAGCAAATAATAGGACTTGGTTTTGTTTGCCAAGATTCTGGAAAAGACCATTTTGATGCAATATCGAGTTCGTCAAATAATTGACTGAAACGATAACGAAGCGGTGCTCCCCATAATATAGGCGTGTCTGGAACTTTTGCACCCGTACTGGAACCGCTATCTATGACTTGTCGTAAGTCATCTCTTAATATTTTTAACATCGATAAAAAATGTTGATTGGACAAATTGGTAGGGCTTTGGTCCACCATTACCATTGAGCGCACTAGGGAGCCGCCTAAGCCATCATGTAAATCATGCGCCAGTTGTAAACGTTCTTGTAGTTTGGCATTGTCTAATTCCAATTGATGCTGTGCATTGAGCGAAACAGTGAGCTCATCTTTGACCTGAATCATGTTCTGCGCTAGGGTCTGGTTAAACCTTTCAATTTTTTTGACATTTTTCGATAATCGTAAGGCCAAAATAATGGCAATACATAAGGTCATTACTGGGGCGGTATAAGGGATGAGGCCTGTGATTCTGCTTTCTACTTTGCTAAAAATAAGATAAACATCATGTGCCACAATAAATAAAAACAGTAGAAAAACACCTGCTAATAAATAAGCTTCAATTTGTTTTACTTTATAAGCGATAAAGGGAAAGCTAATACAATTGGCCAAAGTGATAAAAATCGCACTGAGAAAGGTGAATAATAAGAACCAAGATAAGTCTTTGTCAGGCAATAAGAGGGCTGAAACAGCCACAACTAGAAAGCAAATAAAAAATGTTTTTTCAATACGTGGAAAGCTTTGATGAGCAAAACGCCATGCATATAAACAACCACACAAGGAATGAGCAAAAATCATGACAATATTGATTCTTGCAATTTCTAAAGTCTTTAAACCAAAAGGTGGATTCAGAAGGGTGACATTGCTCATGATGACTACCCAACAAAAAGAGGTTAAAGCAAACCAACCGAAAGCTTTCTCTTGTCTTCGAAATAACCAGACCAAAAAAGCGATAATACCGAGCGTGAAAGAAAAGGTAAGATTAAAAAAATTTAAGACACGTTGTTCACGCCAAAAGGTTTCATATTTTGTTCGAGCAAGATTAGGTTTGTCTAAAATGACATAGCCCAATCCAGACTCTTGTGTTGCGACACCAACGACCCGAATCCATAAAGTATTTTTTCCTTGTTTTAAGGTTGAGGGCATTAAATCCCAATGACGAGGCATATTCCAACTACGGGATAGTGGTTCCACCAAAGACTTATCTTGCCATAGCAGTTCATCGTTTAAATAAATTTGGCCAGCCATATTAATGCTATTGATCACTAAGGCCACGGCCGTTTTTTGGTTCTGAGGACAATGATAATTCCAGATGATTTTGTACCAGGCACTGCCTGTATAGTCTGGCCAACGCACATGCCAACGGTCAGGTAGGTGGGTTGGTTGCCAGTCCTGATCAGGTCGTTGTGTTCCATCAGCACCGATGGCTTTAGCCACTTCTATGGATTCAATTTGCATGCTACATCTAGATGAGCTTGGTACTTCTGCAGCACTAATTTGTCCGCATAGGATGATCCAGCAAAGACAAAGGGACTTTATAAAAGACCGAGTGAGCGAGCTGTATTGATTGCTTTTGATCGGCTGCTGACCGAGAGTTTTCGATAAATATGTTTGATATGACATTCGATTGTATATTTTGATAAATGGAGAAAATCGGCGATTTCTCGATTACTCATTCCTTGAGAAACCAGTTGTAAAATTTCAAACTCTCGAGTTGAAAGTAAATTATTTTGTTGTAAAGCGGCGGTCTCTTTTACTTGAGGCTCAAATGAAATTTTTGACAAAATTTGTTGAGCAATAAATGGATCTATCGGTGCCCCACCTCTTAATATACTACGAATAGACAGCGTGATTTCAAAATCATCGCGCTCTTTTAATAGATAACCCGTTGCGCCTGTCTGGATTGCTTTAAGAATCGTTTCTTGGGTACTCCATGCTGAAATCACCAAAACAGGTGAGGATTCATCCATTTGCCTGAGTTTTTCGATAAAATCAGTCCCATTTCCATCAGGTAGACCAAGGTCTACCAATGCAAAAGAAATAGGGCTTTGCTGAAGTGTTTCTATTCCCTGAGCAAGGGTTTGCGCAAAAATTAGGGCATCCTGTGTATAGCCGATTTCCAATAATATTTTTTTCAGGCGTTGTTGCATGATTGCATCATCTTCCAGAATAAATACGGGCACAGGTAATGTGAGTTCATTCTGAGACACAGAGATCATCCTTAACCATTATTGTTTTCAGTTGCCATCATAGAGTTGATTTGATTTTTTGACTATCACTGTAATTGGGTATTTGGGGTTTTATTTTAACTAAATTTTTAACTGAAATCGCATTTAATTTATAAAATATTCGATTGAAAGTTTATATTGTTTATATTGGAAATTAATATTTTTTATGGAAATACCAGTTTTCAGTGATATGAATTGTTTTTTCGTTTGTTTAAATTTGATGCTTGTTTATTATATGAGTTAAAAAGATGGAAATATCCAGAGAGGTAATAAAAGAAGGTTTTTGTGGATTTAAGGCTTCGAGTGAAAAATTGGTAAAAGATCTATTTAATAAGAGTGAAGAAAAATTAAAAAGTAATCATCACTGGAACGGTTTTTATCTGGCACCAGAAGAAAAAACGGCATGTGGCTATTTGCCCAGCACGGTTGAAACAACAGATGGAAATGGGACTGGTTATATTCATAAAGTATCTTTTCAAAAAGATGTAAATGTATTAATCACTTATGATGAATCATTTAAAACGGGAAAAATTGATATGAATGATTTGATTGAAAGTGTAAGGCAGTTAGGTATTCCACTAGGAGATGGGGGTTTTATGGACGAACTTGGCAAGCAGAACTATATTTTTAAATGTTACGTCAATCTAGATAATGATTTTGAAATTATTATACCTGAATCAATGCAGTCTTCTATTGTACATTTGGAGAAATATAAAAGTTGTACTTTAAAGCAATATAAGGTACAGCAGTGTGAAATGTTGGACTGAAATATTAGACAAGAAGGTGGAGGGTGGATAGATGATTTAATTAATCAGGCTTTGTTTAGGTGTTTTAAATAATAATGTTGTACTTGATTTTTATAAGATGAAATTTTTATATAAGGATAAATGATGAAACTTAAAGAAATAAATACGCTTGTTGATGCTGGAGAGGTGAACCTTAATCGCTATACATTTGTTTCAGAGGAGCTCAATAAGGAAGAAAATACTCAGCTCATGGCAGATGAACCAACTGGGGATAAGGAGGAAAAAGTCTATTTCCGTTTAAATCAAACGGGAAATATATTTTATGCGATGACAGCGAACGTCGATGGGATTAATGACAGAACCAAGAAGTTATTTGAAAGTGTGACGGTATTATTCGCTGCGATGACAGCAGCTTTAGGCGCAGCAGAGAAAACCTTGTTTGACTATGAAGCATGGACAGCCTTAATTCGCAAGTCTGGTTTTTTTGTTGAAGTCCAGAAAAGTTATCATACACTTCATATCAAGGAGAAGAGTGTAACAATCGATACTCAAATTATACAGCAGCTTTTACCTGGTGTAGCAACAGGTAATGCCTTATTAATTGCTAAAAGTGTGTTAAGTGCTTTAAATGGGGAGTTTAGCTCTCGAACAGAAGATGATAAAACCAAGATTGCCCATCTATTATTTTTCTGTGAAGAGCTATTTGGCGCACCATCCGTCACTGTACGTGTTTTTTATGCCAGTAAAAATACTCACCATGAGTTAGTAAAAACATCGTGTGCCACAGTCAGTAATACTTCTATAGACTTAACACAGGAAGCCAATACATTTATGTTTGTGTCGCCTGACAGTATTGCTGAATTTGCCCAAAAATTTAAAGATGTACCAGAAGCTTATCTTGAGTTAATTGAAAAGTTCAAAAAAGATATTAGTTCTTAAATAGATTAGGGTGTTAAGGGAAAACTTTAACACCTTTTTTATTTTTTAATAAAGAGTTGAGAGTGGTTACCTGATGAAATGATTATTTATATTACAGAGTAAATAGGGAAAAGAAGTTCTTATCATTACAATACCCATTGATGGGTTTGTCGTATTTATTCACTGTTATTTTTTATGCGAAAAACTCACTACCATTAATCAAAATACCAGTTTTCAGTGATATACATGTTTTAGTGTAATGTTTTGTAATTGTACCGACTGATTAAAAATATAGGTACGGATATGAATCACATCTTTAAAAAAATTTGGAATAAATCACTGGGGCGTATGGTTGTTGTATCTGAAAATGCCAGAAGTGCTGGTAAAACAGACAATACCACTGGAGTGCTAGTCAGTTCGGATGCTGTCACAGCACGCTCTATTTCATATCGGGGATTTAGCCTACAAACGCTAGTTTTAAGCATTGCTCTGGTTACAGGAAGTAATGTTTGGGCTGAGGTTTGTGATGTAAATGGTAGTGGTGGAAGTGGAGGGAGTACGGCACTGTCTGGGACTTTCGTATGTGGTCTAAATAATACGATATCTAGTCTTTTGGGTGGCTCGCTTGCTATTGGGTCGGATAACTTTGTAAGTGGCACTGGCTTTAATTCTGCTCTAGGTAGCTACAACACGGTTTCTTCTGAGGGAGCTGTCTCAGTCGGATTTTTAAATTCAAGTATTGGACTGGGTTCTACTGCAATTGGAACCGCAACCAATGCTTTAAATCCTCAACATCATCGATTACTCGTAGATAATATACAAAATGGCGTATTGGTTAGCGTAAATGATATTGCTGTAACAGCCACTGGGGCATCTAGATCGACGATCACACATATTAACGGTCAGGCTGTTAGTACTGCTGAAAGGGATCGTTTTCTTACAAATTTGCAAATTGGTGGAAATATAGCTGTAGGCCGATTTAGCAGTGCAGTAGGTGTAAAAAACCTCACTTTGGGAGAGTCTAGTGCTGCGGTAGGCTTTAATAATAATGCGACCAAATTGAATAGTAGTGTTTTTGGTACCAATAGCCAAGCTATAGCTGATGGTGCAACTGCTATCGGTAATAATTCTCTAGCCAATGAAGCCAATACAGTATCAGTAGGGCGTAGTGGTGCAGAAAAACGAATCACTAATGTTGCAGCAGGTACACAAGGAACGGATGCCGTTAATCTAGGGCAGGTGCAAAGCCTGTTTTCGGCTATTGGAGTATCGGATAACTATGCCCATAACAGCAATGATACAGCATTAGGATCGACATCTGGTGTTGCACACGCAACGGAAAATAATGGTACGACTTTAACCAAAGTTGCAGAGATTTCAGTCACTTCGACTAGTACCAGCCTTGATGATATCGATTCATTTACCATAAACGGTATTACCACGACCAAAGCTGCTGCCCCTGATAAAGTGGCTGCTTTTATTCAAGCAGCGAAAAAGGGGGGGAATATTGCTGTAGGTACAAATAGTAGTGCAGTTGGCGTTGCTAATATCGTAACTAGTGCTTCGAGTACAGCGATAGGTTATTCAAATGAGGCGAGAGGGAATGCAAGTGTTGCGGTTGGCTATAACAATACTGCTTTAATGCATGCAAGTAGTGCAATAGGTCATGATAATGTCGCGCTCCATGATTATGGAACTTCGATTGGGGTCAATAATTATAGTCAGAACAAATCAAGTGTTGCCGTTGGTTCTAATATTTCCTCATTAAGACCTACATCTATAACAACAAATGGATTGGGTATCATTACAGAAATCAACGGGATTCCTGTCACAGCGACAGGTAATACAACCGCAACGATTACACATGTAAATGGTACTGCTGTGACTGCTACAGAAAGACAAGCTTTTTTAGAACGGTTGCAATGGGGTGGAAATTTAGCATTAGCAGAGAATAGTAGTGTCTTGGGGGTTGGTGGTATTACTTTAGGTGCTAACTCGACCGCAGTTGGTTATGGTAATACAGCGAGGGGAGCAAACAGTAGTGCGCTTGGTTATTTAAATACCAGTGTAGGGCAATCCTCAACGGCAGTTGGTAGCGCAACGAGTCCAGCAGGCCGAACCCCTCCCGGCGTTATTGTAACAGCAGGAGTTGTAGATGCTATTGATGGTGTAACGGTTGTGAGTACAGCAACAAGTTGGACCGATTTACGTGATAACCCGACCAAACTGACTTCTGTGAATGGGATGGTACTGAGTGAAGAACAGAAATCAGCTTATGTAAATGCTTTACGTTATGGCAGCAATGCTGCCATTGGTTCGGCAAGTAACGCGATGGGCAATGAAAATATTGCGCTAGGTCTAAACAGTAATGCGCTAGGTTCAAATAATAAGGCAATTGCTTCTACCACTAATGCTTTAGGTCGGACCAATCTTGCTTCTGGGGAGTATAGTAGTGCAGTAGGTCATGCCAATACCTCTTCTGGTGTAGATAGTAATGCTTTGGGTTCCTATAACGTCGCTTCAGCATCGGGTAGCAGTGCAGTTGGTCGCCAAAATACAGCATCAGGTCAATTCAGTAGTGCAGTTGGTTATCAAAACATTGCAAATGGTATGCGAAGTGTTGCCGTTGGTAGCAAGAATTTGGCACAGCAACTGGGTGCAACTGCTATAGGTGCCTCCTCAGCATTTGGTACAGTGAATTATAAAAATGATGGGACCAAGATTACATATATTAATGATATTCCTGTTACTGCGACGGGATTAACTGTAAGTACGATTACGGCGGTCAATGGCGTCAGTGTGACACAAAGCCAAGTCACAGATTTGATTAATGCACTTCAAGCGGGTGCTAATGTGGCTTGGGGAGTGCAATCAACGGCAGTAGGCTCACAGAATATTGCAGTAGATCAACAAAGTAGTGCAGTTGGCTCTAAAAACAGTGCAATAGGCTATACCAGTAGCGCGATTGGTAATAATAACGTTGCATTAAAAGATAATAGCAATGCCATTGGTGCTGATAATAGAGCGGTCCTTGCTAATAGTAATGCTGTCGGGACACGTAACATTGCAGCACAGGCCAATAGTAATGCAATCGGTACACGAAATACTGCATTAGGTTCATCTTCTACAGCAATGGGTAGTGCGATTCGGAACAGTGCGGTAAATCCTACTGTGGGCTATACAGCGGGAGTAGTCAGTAGTATTAATGGTGTTCGTGTTACCAGTACCGCAACATCATGGCTTGATTTAACCAATAATCCAAGCAAGTTAACTGCGATTAATAACTTAACATTGACTTCAGAACAAAGTACGGCATTTGTAACTAATGTGGGGTATGGCGGCAATATTGCATTTGGCACAGAGAGTAATGCGATTGGTAACCAAAACTACAGTATTGGGGCACAAAGTAATGCGATTGGTGTAGCCAATATTGCGTTAGGCTCATCCAGTAGTGCGGTAGGGGTGTCAAATAAAGCCAAAGGTAACCTGAGTTTTGCTGCGGGGAGCAATAATTTAAGTCAACAAACCGGATCAACTACAGTTGGGGCATCAACAGGTTTCACCTATGCTTTTTATAGTAATGATGGAACTAAGCTTACAGCGATTAATGGTATTCCAGTCACTGCATTAGATCTTTCAACTGCATCAATTACACATATCAATGGTCTAGCGGTGAGTCAGCAGGATGTGCAGGATTTCTTAAAATCGATCGAGAATGGAGGCTCAATCGCTTTCGGTACAAATAGTACGTCTGTCGGTAATCAAAATATTGCAGCAGGAAACCATAGCACCACTGTAGGTGCCAGAAACGTTGCGGGTGATATTGCAACAGCCGTTGGTCATAACAATACGGCAACAGGAGTTGCCAGTACGGCCGTTGGTCAAGCGAATAAAGCATTAGGTGGAAATAGTACCAGTGTCGGATACGACAATGAGGCAACGGGTGTTTTTTCAAATGCGTTAGGCTTTGATAATCAGGCAGCACACCAGAATACTAGTGCAGTGGGTGCAGCCAATAAGGCATTGGGTATCAATAGTAATGCTGTTGGATATCTCAACACAGCTCAAAGTGTAGACAGTTCGGCTTTTGGTTCTCAGAACTCGGTAACGGGAGTACGTGGTAGTGCATTCGGTTATAAAAACGAAGCATCTGGTTTAGATAGTAGTGCACTCGGTCATGAGAATAAGGCACAAGCAATGGATAGCGCTGCTTTAGGTACAGATAATCTAGCGAGTGGGATGGGAAGTAGTGCAGTCGGTAATGCGAACAAAGCCTTAGGATTCAAGAGTAGTGCCTTTGGTTCAAATAACTTGGCAAGTGGTCAGTCTAGTCATGCATTTGGTAATGATAATTCAGCCGTGGGCAAAAGTAGTAGTGCCGTTGGTGTTGGTGGAGCGGCTCTGGGCAATGCCAGCTCCGTCATGGGGGGGGCTTTGGAAGATCAATCAAGTTTTGATCCTACTCAACCGCTAACCGTTTTGAGTGGTCGTATCCTTGAAATTGATTCATCTACAATGACGGGAAAAATTGATGGCCTAGATTTTTCTTTTGATCCTAATAATCCTACACATCCCGTGACTTTAGGCGGTAAAGCATTCACCATAGAAGAAATGAATGCCTTAATGCAGGCGGTTGAAAAAGGTGGGGCGATTGCTGTTGGTCAACAGGCATTGGCTGCAGGTTCACGCTCAACTGCATTTGGCGATAAGGCCACAGCCATCGGTGCAGAAAGTAAAGCTTATGCAGATAATAGTGTTGCCTTAGGTGCTGGTTCAGTGGCTGATGAAGCGAATACAGTATCAGTAGGTAAGGCTGGGGCGGAAAAACGTATCACCAATATTGCTGATGCTCAAAATGATTATGATGCGGTCAATAAGAAAGTTCTGACTGCAGCGGTAGCAGATGCAGTATTTTATGATACGGGAAGTAGTAAAGAGCTGATTACGCTAACTGGAGCGACTGGTACAAAAATTACGAATTTAAAGGATGCAACACTAGATGTTAATTCGACTGATGCTGTAACGGGTAAACAGCTATATGCAACCAATAATAGTGTGGACAATCTAGATAGCCGTGTCACCACTGAAGTTGGGACTTTAAATACCCGTATTGATGGTGTTGATACCACAATTGCAGG
>NZ_LXUK01000018.1 GCF_013072695.1 Acinetobacter sp. Ac_5812 | reverse complement strand
ACCGTACGGTGGTATTTAAATGAACATAGCCATTCAAGAACATTCACAGCCGCTGATTATTGACGGCAAAGCAACTGCACAAACCGTTTTGGACGAGATCAAAAGCGAAGTGCAGCAGATGAAAGCGCAAGGTATTGAGCCTTGCCTTGCAGTAGTCCTGGTCGGAGATGATCCGGCCAGTCATGTCTATGTGCGCAACAAGGTTGAAAAAGCGCTGTATGTCGGCATCCGCTCACTGGAATACCGCATGTCAGCAGATACAGATGCTGACACGCTGCTGCAGAAAATTGATGAACTGAATGCAGATGCCACCGTGCATGGCATCCTGGTGCAGCTGCCGTTGCCGGCACATATTGATGAAACGGCGGTGTTGCAGCGCATTCATCCGCTTAAGGATGTTGACGGTTTCCACAGTGAAAATGTCGGCGGTCTGAGTCAGGGCCGTGAGGTGTTAACCCCATGCACACCGACCGGATGTATTCGCCTGCTGAAAGACACCTTGGGGCCGGATCTGTCCGGACTGCATGCTGTGGTGGTGGGTCGTTCCAACATTGTCGGCAAGCCGATGGCGGCGCTGTTATTAAAAGAAAGTTGCACCGTCAGCATTGTCCATTCACGCACCCAGAATATTCGCGACATTTGCAAAAATGCCGACATTCTGGTGGCAGCGGTCGGTAGGCCGAAAATGATCGATGCATCCTATTTAAAACCGGGTGCAGTGGTCATTGATGTGGGGATTAACCGCATTCAGGAAAACGGCAAAAACCGTCTGGTCGGAGATGTCGATTATGACGATGCGCTGTCTGTGGTCAAAGCCATCACGCCTGTTCCGGGTGGTGTCGGTCCCATGACCATTGCCTACCTGATGAAAAATACCCTTGATGCTGCGCGTATGCAGGCAAACATTTTTAAAAAATAAGCTAGCGGCATTGGAAAAGATGCCTTGGAGAAGAAATTATGCCACTTGGTTTGCTCAAATACGGATTAAGCAGTGAATATCCTGTTGAAGTTGATTTGCCTCCACCGAAGGAGCTGAAATCACACTATGACGTAGTGATTATTGGCGCTGGCGGTCATGGTTTGGCAATCGCATATTATCTTGCAAAATATCAAGGCATCACCAATGTTGCTGTGCTGGAAAAATCCTATCTTGGCGGTGGTAATACGGCGCGTAATACTGCGGTGATCCGTTCCAACTATCTGACCTCAGAAGGAGTGAAGTTCTATTCAGAATCGGTTGATTTATTTAAAAACCTGTCCAATGAATTTGACTTCAACATCATGTATTCAGAGCGCGGCCAGCTGACTTTGGCGCATACCGATTCTACTGTGCGTGCCTTCCGCCAGCGTGCCGAAGTGAACAAGCATTTTGGTGGTCGTACCGAAATGATTGACCGCCAGCAAATTAAGGAGCTGGTACCGTGTCTGAATCTTGATCCCGCGCATTTGCCTGTTCTGGCAGGACTCTGGCATATGGATGGTGCCACAGCACGGCATGATGCCGTGGCCTGGGGCTATGCCAAGGAAGCGGCGAAACGCGGCGTGGAAATCCACCAGCTGACTGAAGTACAGGATTTTGTGACTGAAAAAAACCAGGTCACGGCGGTAAAAACCAACCGTGGCAGCATCAAGTGTGGCTGCGTGGTACAGGCGATTGCCGGCGCTTCCAGCATTTTAATGAACAAGCTGCATATCAAGTCGCCGATTCATACCTTCCCGCTGCAAGCCATGGTGTCCCAGCCGTTTAAACCGTTTATCAATCCTTTGGTCAGTTCATCTGCTTTGCACTGCTATGTGCAGCAAACCAGCCGCGGTGAAATTGTCTTTGGTGGCGGTTCAGACCCTTATCCGCTGTACAACACCCGTTCTACCCTGGATTTAAAAGAAAGCTTGCTGGCTCATGCCATTGAAATGTTCCCGTTTATGGCCAATGTCAAACTCATGCGCCAATGGGCTGGCATGACCGACATGACGCCTGACTACAGCCCGATTATGGGCAAATCGCCTTATGACAATTATTACCTGGATGCAGGCTGGGGCACGTGGGGCTTTAAATCCACCCCGATCTGTGGCAAGACCATGGCGGAACTTGTGGCGACTGGCCGTACGCCGGATCTGATCAAGCCATTTGAATTGTCGCGTTTCAGCCGCTTCCAGCAAGTCAATGAAATGGGCGCCACTGCGGCGAGCCATTAAGGAGTAAACCCATGAAAATAATGATTTGTCCTTTAAATGGTCCAAGAAATATCAGTGAATTTAGTTATGGCGGCGAGCTGAAAACCATGCCGGACCAGAACACCTGCAGCAATGAAGAATGGGCAGATTATGTGTTCAATAAAAGCAATATTGCCGGTGTGGTACTGGAATGGTGGATGCATACCCCAAGCAGTTATTGGTTTATTGCCGAGCGCCATACAGTGAGCGATGAAATTCTGCGTACCTTTGATGCCAAGGAAATGTTTAGCCAGCGCATCGATTTTGAAAATCCGCCAGCTACAGAAAAAACAGCAGAACAGGCTGCTAAACAGGAGGTATCCGCATGAGCAATCTAGATTTAAACCGACTGCCTTTGCCGTATGGCATTTTGATTGACCGCAACCAGCCTGTGACTTTTCAGTTTGATCAGCAGACTTTTCAGGGCTATGCGGGCGACAGTATTGCCAGTGCCTTGATTGCCAATCAGCGCTGGATTATGTCGCGCTCTTTTAAATACCACCGTCCGCGTGCACCTTTAACCATGGCGGGACAAGATGCCAATACGCTGATTCAATTGCCGCAGGAGCCGAATGTACTGGCAGATAGCACCGAGATTGCAGCGCATCTGTCGGCAATGGGGCAAAACTATGCTGGCTCGTTAATGAAAGACAGCGATGCGTTTTTAGGCAAATTCTCAAAATTTATGCCTGTCGGCTTCTATTACCGCTCATTCTACAAGCCTAAAGGGGTCTGGAAGCTGTGGGAGACCATGATCCGTAAAAAAGCCGGGCTGGGGGTGCTGGATCTGAATTTTCAGCCTGAATACTATGACAAAGCCTATCTATTTACAGATATTGCCATTATTGGTGCCGGTCCGGCCGGCTTGCAGGCAGCGTTAACCGCCGCGAATGCCGGCATGAAAGTGTTGTTAATTGAACAGGATAAAATACTGGGTGGTAGCCTGCATTATGCGCGTTTTGATGCCGAGGGTAAAAAAGCCGCTGCATGTGCAGCCAAACTGATTGCGCAAGTAGAACAGCATGAAAACATTAGCGTGCTGAAACAAGCCATTTGTAATGCCTGGTTTACCGATCATTATTTACCGGTCATTCAAGGCAAGCGTATGTATAAAGTCCGTGCCAAGCAATGCATTGTGGCCAGCGGCAGTTTTGACCAGCCAGTGGTGTTCCGCAACAACGACTTGCCCGGTGTGCTGTTGACCAGTGCCGTACAGCGTCTGGTCAAACTGTATGGGGTACGGCCCGGCCAGAAAACGGTTATTTTAACCGGTAACGATGACGGCTATCTGGCCGCCCTAGATCTGGCCGAAGCCGGTATCTCTGTGGCCGCCCTAGTCGACATGCGCGCCGGTGCAGAAGATCCCGCTTTGCAAAAAGCGGTTGAACTGCACCACATTCCGGTCTATCTCAGCAGTACCGTGTATGAAGCCTTGCATAGCAAGGACATGCAGCATCTGACCGGAGTCGATATACGCAGTATTGTTGCAGAAGGCCAGGTGGGTACACACAGCAAGAAAATTGATTGTGATGTGCTGGCCATGTCATCCGGTTATATGCCGGTGTACCAGCTGCTGTGTCAAGCCGGTGCCAAACTGAACTATAACGACAAAAAGGCACAGTTCAGCATTTCCGGTTTACCTCAGGGATTGCACATTAGCGGCTCTGTTGCCGGTGTGCATCAGCTGGACAATGTTCTGCATGATGCAGTGCAAACCGCCACGGATGCAGTGAATGCCATTTTGGGCAATGCTGCTACAGCAGCGAAAAAACCTGTTGTCGAAGCAGCGGTGAATTTCCCATGGCCAATTTTCGCGCATCCTAAGGGCAAAGAATTTGTCGATTATGATGAAGACCTGCAAATCCGCGACATTATTAATGCCACCAAATCGGGCTACCGTGATGTACAGCTGGTCAAGCGTTTTTCTACTGTGGGTATGGGACCTTCTCAAGGCCGTCATTCAGCCTTGCCTACTGCGCGTCTCGTGGCAAAATATACAGACCGCACAGTGAGCGAAACCGGGGTGACGACCGCCCGTCCACCGTTCACTGCAGAAAAATTGGCGCATATTGCGGGACGCGGTTTTGATCCTTTCCGTCAGACCGCCATGCATCAACGCCATATTGAGGCCGGTGCACAAATGATGCCGGCAGGCAACTGGCAGCGTCCGGCCTATTATGGTGACGTCTCTGGCCGTTTGCAGCATATTGAAAACGAAGTGCGCAATGTACGTCAGAATGTCGGCATGATTGATGTATCTACTTTAGGCGGATTAGATCTTCGCGGGCCTGACAGCGGCGAGTTCCTCAACCGATTATATACCTTTGGTTTTGTAAAATTACCGGTGGGTAAAACCCGTTATGCAGTCATGACTGCCGAAGATGGCGTGGTGATAGACGATGGTGTTGCCGGGCGTTTAAGTGAAAACCACTTTTATGTTACCGCAACCACCAGTGGGGTAGACCGCATTTACCAGCAAATGCTGAAATGGAATGCGCAGTGGCGCTTAAATGTCGATATAGCCAATGTCACGTCGGCATTTGCGGCGGTGAATATTGCCGGTCCGAATTCCCGCAAAGTGCTGCAAAAGGTCTGTCAGGACGTGGACTTCAGTGCAGCAGCATTTCCCTACCTGGGTTTGCGCACCGGAACCATTCAGGGCATTGCTGTGCGTATCTTGCGCGTTGGCTTTGTAGGCGAATTGGGCTATGAAATTCACTTCCCTGCACGTTATGGCGAGTTTTTGTGGGATCTGCTGATGCAGGCGGGTCAAGAGTTCTCCATGAAGCCTTTTGGGGTGGAAAGCCAGCGACTACTGCGTTTGGAAAAGGGTCATATCATTATCAGTCAGGATACCGATGGCATGTCGCATCCTAAAGAAGTGGACTTAGGCTGGGCTGTAGCGAAAAGCAAGCCATGGTTCGTGGGCAAGCGTTCCATTGCCATTTTGGAACAGCAGCCCATGAAACGCAAATTGGTGTCTTTTGTGCTGGACAAACAGCAGCAAAAACCGCTGGAAGGCCATATTGTGCTGAATGGCGACAAAATTACAGGAAACGTAACTTCGTGTGAATATTCACCCACTCTGGACCAAATTATTGGCATGGCGTATGTCGGTATCGAGCAAAGCGCAGTGGACCAGCAGTTCCAGATTCGTGTGGAAAAAGGTGCAAGTGTCTACGCCACAGTAGTAAAAGCGCCTTTCTATGACCCTAATAATGCCCGTCAGGAGATCTGATCATGAGTATTTTACCTCAAGCAGAACGCAGTCCCATTCAAAAAACCTGTGCGGCCTATCAGTCTTATGGCGCAGGACGCATGTTTCTTGCAGGCGGTAAGTCCCAGCACATTCAGCAATGTGCAGTGGTGGATTTAACCAATATGCCACGCGTCGGTTTCCGGGGAACCGACAGTGCCAGCTATTTAACTGCAGCGGGTTTTAGATTGCCGGATGAACCCAATCGATTGTGTCATCAGGCCAATGGCAGCATTGTGGCACGGCTGTCTGCGACCGAATATTTAGTGCTGGGTGCAATGCAGGATTTTGGTGAAAGTATAGCCGCACTGGAACAGAGCTGGGAGCTGAGTGACCGCGCCAACTATCTGCTGCCGCGTCAGGATAGCCATGCCTGGATTCAGCTAACTGGGCAATCTGTGGCTTTCATCATGGCTAAGCTGTGTGCCGTCGATTTGTCCGCAGAAGCTTTTGCTGCAGGTCAGATTGCACAGACCTCGGTGGCGCGCATTAATGCTGTGGTGATGAATGTCAGCGATGCCCAGGCGCCGAAATTCAATCTCTTGTGTGACCGGGCTTCTGCACTGTATTTGTGGAATGTCCTGCTGGATGCCATTGCAGAATTTGATGGTCAGGCTGTCGGTATTGACGGGCTGCTCAGTATTGCATAAATAACAATTCTGTTTTCCCCCAACTGTAATCCCCCTGAATGGCTGTTAGCGTAAGCTGGCAGCCATTTGCTTTATGCCCTAGAGTCAGGACAGCAATCAACCTTTATAATAAGAGCGTACAGCCGCCCATTCCAGCACTATGCTTTTAAGCATTCACCATTTACTAAAGCATCGTTTTGATCAAGAAAAAAATTAAATGCTTCAAAGCAATAGGACGAAATCCGTCGTTTGTTCTTGCCACCATGGCTACATGATCGCGCTACCCGATTTCTCTATAATGATGACCCTGTATAGAAAATTTTCCTTGTGGTTTTTTGGGAATGTTCAGCAACCTATAGTGCTGGAGCACTCGGCATTCGATCATACAATCTCAAAGATGTGCTCTGGGAAATGACCGAAAGGAAGCCGTCAGCAAGCTATCTATCCCTGTTTTGCTCATAAGAGAGAATAATTGTTAACCCGTTGACAGGGTACTCAGCAGTTAAAATCCGCAGATGGACAGTAGCGGGATTTAATCCGCAAAGGGCAGCATAGCCATGTATGCAAATGATGCAAAGCGATGTTTATCCCAAGCCGCCATAAAAAAACAAGGGCCGAAGCCCTTGTTACTTGATTTTCCACGGCCTTTAATTATAAGCACGTTCGTTATGATCACTGACATCCAGGCCTTGTTGTTCCTGTTCTGCCGTGACACGTAGCCCCACGGTTTTATCAATGATTTTCAGCAAGATCCAGCTCAAGATGCCGACATAGGCAAAGGTCATCGCAATACTGGCCAGTTGTGCCAAGAATTGCGGGAGCAGGGAAATGCCTTCAACATTGCCGCCCAACTCCGGAATACAGAAAATACCGGTCAGCAGGCAGCCAACCATACCGCCAATGCCATGTAATGAAAATACATCCAGCGCGTCGTCTACGCCGAGCTTTTTCTTTAGTATCATAATCGCGTAATAGCTGGCCATACTGGTGAGCAGGCCAATCACAATTGCACCAAAAGGGCCAACATAAGCGGCCGCCGGGGTAATGCCCACCAAGCCGCCAATGGCACCTGAAGCCAGACCAAAGGCTGTGACATGGCCGGAATACATTTTTTCAGCAAACATCCAGCCGACAATACCACCGCAGGTTGCCAGCATGGTGGTCATCAAAATCAGTGCGGCTGAAGAATTGATGGCCAGAGCCGAACCCACGTTAAAACCGAACCAGCCGGCCCAGAGCAATGCTGCGCCAATCATCACAAATACTACATTGTGCGGCGGCATCGGCGTAGCAGGCCAGCCTTTACGTTTGCCCACCACTATGGCACCAACAAATGCCGTGACCCCGGCGGCAATATGTACCGCAGTACCGCCGGCAAAGTCCAATACTCCCCAGTTATGGAATAATGCACCTTTGCCGCCCCATACCATATGCGCCATTGGGCCATAGACCAGCACTATCCACAGAGATGAAAAAATAACCGTTGCCCGGAATTTCATTCTTTCCGCAAAGCCACCCAGTGCAATACACGGCGTGATCATGGCAAAGGTCATCAGGAACACAATCAAGATATATTCAGGAATGCCACCTGCCAGACTTTCTGCGGTGATGCCCTGCAGCATCAGTTTATCCAGGCCACCGACAATGCTGTTCAGGTTATAAACGCCTTCTTGCATATTGGTGGTATCGGTTGCCAGACTATATACCCCGGCCACCCATAAAATGCCGACAATCCCGGCAATCGCAAAAAACTGGGTAAATAAAGACAGGATATTTTTGGCGCGGACCATACCGCCATAAAACAGCGCAAGTCCTGGAATAAACATCAGTAGGACAATAACAATAGAAACCATGAGCCATACAGTGGCAGGTCCATCAATCGTTCCCTCAGCGGCAAAAACTGCGCTAGGCGACAGCAGTACACTCAGCATGAGTAACTTCTTCACATTGCTCATTATCATGAATTGCTCCTGAATCTCATGAATATGGATTTACATTAGCTTGACCATTTTTTTGGTGGGAATTGGTATTACTAAAGGGAATATTTCTTTCATGATTCAAGATGCAATTCTTATACCACTAGTCTGTAATTAATAATTATTTTAATATTTTTCAAATATATATTTTTACTTAATTTGCAGTTAAACGATCTATCATAATCATTTTCAAGCTAGGGCGTCTATATCTCAAAAGAAGTAACCCTTTAGCCATGGTCAGCTGTTTTCACCCCGGAAAAGCAGATGGAAACTGCCAGTCTCGGCATTGTACTTGCAAAAATAAAAGCAAATGCCCTGAAGCATTTGCTTGGTGAAGTTGAAGAATTTTAAATGGACTAAAATGAAATTTTAATTTATCAGTTGAAAGCTGGCCGTGGCGTTAATTGTTATATGCACGTTCGTTGTGATCGCTGACATCTAGACCGCGCTCTTCCTGTTCCGGGGTTACACGTAAACCGATGGTCTTATCGACGAACTTCATAATCAGCCAGGTCAGCACGCCACAATAAATTACGGTGAGTACAATACTGCCTGCCTGTGCAGCCAACTGGTTCAGCAGGGAAATGTCGGCCACTTTGCCGCCCAGTTGCGGGATGCAGAAAATACCGGTAAGCATACAGCCGACCATGCCGCCTATGCCATGCAGAGCAAAGACATCCAGGGCATCATCAATCCCCATTTTATGCTTCAGCTTGGTCACGGCATAAAAACAGCAGATGGCGGTGATAAAGCCGATCGCCAACGCACCAAAAGGTCCGACATAAGCTGCTGCAGGGGTAATGCCCACCAATCCGCCAATCGCACCTGAAGCCAGGCCCAAAGCCGTGACATGATGGGTATGCATTTTTTCAATCACCATCCAGCCTAAGATGCCGCCGCAGGTCGCCACCATAGTGGTCATCATGGCAATGGTGGCCGATGCATTTACCGCGAATGCAGAACCGACGTTAAAGCCGAACCAGCCTACCCATAAAAATGCTGCGCCGATCATGGTATAGACCACATTGTGCGGGGGAACGGGTGCAGCCGGCCAGCCTTTACGCTTGCCTAATACAATTGCGCCGACTAAGGCGGCAATGCCGGCATTAATATGCACCGCGGTACCGCCAGCAAAGTCCAGAACTCCCCAGGTGTGCATGATTGCACCTTCACCGCCCCAGACCATATGAGTCATTGGTCCATATACCAAAACCAGCCACAGAGCAGAAAACAACACCACCGCGCCAAACTTCATGCGTTCAGCAAAAGCACCTATGGCCAGACAGGGGGTAATGATTGCGAAAGTCATGCCAAAAATGATCAGAATATATTCAGGTACACCGCCCAGCAGAGTATTTTCATCAATACCCACCAGAAAGGCCTTATTTAAACTGCCGACAAAGCTGTAGAGATTGGTTACCCCTGCTTGCATATGGGTTTTGTCTGCACTCATGCTATAAACCACAGTCAGCCACAGTACACAAACCACGCCTGCCACAGCAAAAAACTGGGTATAAATGGACAGAATATTTTTGGCGCGGACCATACCGCCATAAAACAGTGCCAAGCCGGGAACAAACATCAGCAGTACCAGCAGTGTGGACAACATCATCCATACAGTGGAGGCGCTATCCAGATTGGTTTCACCTGCAAAGGCCAATCCAGGCAGCAGCAGGTTCGCTGCGACAATTCTTTTTAAATGATTTACCCACATAAGTTGTACTCCGGATTTTTTTACTAGGCTGTAAAGATCAATATCCCAAAATCAATGCGCTGCAATAATATATTCTTATTGGGAATATTTATTTATTTTTAAGCAAAGCAATTCTTATACCAGAGTTGAATTTTGATCTCTGCAACAGCGGAGGACTGTTGTCGTAAAGGAGGGGGCTGTTGAGATGGCGAAGGGGCAATAAGGGTAGGGCAAGATAAACTTTGATACGCTACCGCACGGTTTATTCGAAGCATATAAACAAAAAAGATGGCACTGCCATCTTTTTTATAAAAACAGGGCCGCTTTATTCGGCCTGGTTATCCCCATAGTTCACCATAGAGATCAAACGGATCGGGACTTTAATCAGTTGTTCTGGGCCATGCGGAATTTCACCATCTAAAGTCAAGCAGTCGCCTGGCTGCATATGAAATACTTCATCGCCATGACGGTACATGATTTCACCTTCAATCAGATACAGCATCTCTGTTCCCGGGTGGGCAAAGGTGGGAAATTCTTCGCTGGCATCATCCATGCTGACCAAATAGGCTTCAAAGTTTTTGCGCGGCCCGCGAGAATGGGTCAGCAGATGATACGTATGCCCTTTTTCGGTACCACGACGCACCACCTCCATTCCTTCGCCTGATTTCACAATCATTGCCCGGCTTTCCTGATGGTCATATTGACTGAATAAGGTGGATAAGGGGATTCCCAGTACTTCACATAGGCGGCTTAGCGTTTCAAGGCTGGTCGAGACCTGGGCATTCTCAATTTTACTCAGCATACCCTGACTGATTTCAGCAGTCTGTGCGACTTCCGCCAGTTTCAAGCCCTGTTCCTGACGGCAGCGTTTGATTTGAATGCCAATGTACTGTTCCAGTTTAAGGCTGTTCTTGTTTTGTCTCATTATGGATCAACTCGCACTGTTTTGAATCTAAATTCTGCTGACTCTTAATCAAAATTAAAAAGCAGCCCCGATGTGGAATGAAAGTATTATCTTATGAAAATTTTATTCTCTTTAGGAATATTAAGGCTTTTAGGCCCCAAGCACAAATTTTTTAACCGATCTAAAAAAAGTTGGCAAGAGAATTGCTTTCTCTTTAAGAAAGAAAGTTTCTTCTGCTGAATAATACATTGAATCAAATATCTGTGCATTATTCGAGCCAAATATCATTTTTTGTCATATCGGGAGTATGTCAAATATGTTCCAGCAGGCCATCGTAAAAGAGTTCTTTGAAGAAGAACAGGACATCATTAGCAAGCCCAAGTACCGTGCAGAAGTACAGAAAGTCATTGATGATCATCAATTAAAATATGTATTGGCTCAGTTTGTCGATATTCATGGGTCAGCAAAAACAAAATCCGTACCGATTTCGGGTCTTAAAGCCATTGAAGGTGCAGGGGTAGGTTTTGCCGGTTTTGCCATTTCAGGTATGGGGATGCAGCCGCATGGTCCAGACTTTATGGTGAAAGGTGATTTATCTTCTTTAACACCAGTACCCTGGCAGCCAGGTTATGGCCGTGTGGTCTGTGAGGGCTATGTCAACGGCAAACCACATCCCTACGATTCTCGCTATGTACTACGCAAGCAAGTTGAGCGTCTGTCGGCTAAAGGCTGGACCCTCAATACCGGACTGGAACCTGAATTCAGCTTGTTCCGCCGTGGTGAAGACGGCACGCTGAAAGCAGTCGATGAGTCAGACAATCTAGACAAGCCCTGCTATGACTATAAAGGCCTATCCCGTTCACGCCAGTTCCTGGAACGGATTACCGAGGCATTAATTCCAGTCGGTTTTGATATTTATCAAATTGACCATGAAGATGCAAATGGCCAGTTTGAGATTAACTATACCTATAGTGATGCCATGAACTCGGCAGACATGTTCACCTTCTTCCGTATGGCAGCCGGTGAAATTGCCAATGATTTGGGTATTGTCTGTTCGTTTATGCCCAAGCCAGACCCGAAACGTGCCGGCAATGGCATGCATTTCCACCTGTCGATAGGCAGTGCAGAATCCAGCAACCTATTTAATGATGACAGTGATCCGCAAGGCATGGGCCTGTCAAAAATGGCCTATCACTTTATTGCCGGGCTGCTTGAACATGGTCCGGCCCTGTGTGCCTTCTGTGCCCCAACTGTGAACTCATACAAGCGTCTGGTGGTGGGTCGCTCCCTTTCAGGTTCGACCTGGGCACCGGCATTTATTGCCTATGGTTCAAATAATCGCTCTGCCATGGTTCGTATTCCTTATGGTCGTATTGAACTGCGCTTGCCGGATGCCGGTTGCAACCCTTATTTGGTTTCGGCAGCGATCATTGCGGCCGGCTTAGACGGTATTGAACGTGAACTGACCCCGCCACCTGCATGCAACGAAAACCTGTATACCTTGAGTTTGGAAGAAATTGCTGCACGCGGTATTGGCACCCTGCCTCAATCCCTGAAAGAAGCTGTCGAGGCTCTAAAAGCAGATCCGCTGTTTAGAGAAAAACTCGGTGCTGAAATCGTTGACGAATTCATCCTGCAAAAAAGCATGGAATGGGTTGAATACAGCCGCCATGTTTCAGATTGGGAAATTCAGCGTTATACCGAATTTTTCTAAACCTTATTTTCACCCCCATAACGTCCTTAGAACATGAATTAAAAAGAGCATTTAGCGGAGAACAATTATGTGCGGAATCGTAGGCTTATACTTAAAAAATCCAGCTTTGGAATCACAACTCGGCAAACTGTTTGAACCGATGCTGGAGTCGATGACCGGGCGTGGTCCTGACAGCGCAGGCTTTGCCATTTATGGTGACGAAGTATCTGAGGGCTGGGTCAAACTTACCTTGCAATCGGTTGAAGATGAATTTGACTGGTCTGCATTTGCAGAAGCACTGAAAGCAGAACTGAACACCGACATGGACTGGTTCCAAAATGCCACGGCTGCAGTCATTAAAGCAAAATCTGATGAACAAACAGTGCGCGCTGCGATTGGCAAAATTGCCCCACAGCTCAAGATCATGAGTGTCGGTCAAAGTATTGAAATTCTTAAAGGTATGGGTTTGCCGGTCGAAATTTCTGAGCGTTTCGGTTTAGCGAATATGAAAGGCAGTCACATTATCGGTCATACCCGGATGGCCACTGAAAGTGCAGTGACTATGGAAGGCAGTCATCCATTTTCTACCGGCGCTGATTTATGTTTAGTGCATAACGGTTCTCTGTCTAATCATGCCCGTTTACGCCAGGAGTTAAAACGTGAAGGCATCAGCTTTGAAACAGATAACGATACCGAAGTGGCTGCAGGCTATCTGACTTGGCGTTTACAGCAAGGGGATTCTCTGGCAGAAGCACTGAACAACGCATTGGATGATCTGGACGGTTTCTTTACCTTTGCCATTGGCACCAAAAACGGTTTTGCCGTGATCCGTGATCCGATTGCCTGTAAACCGGCAGTGTTGGCAGAAACCGATGACTATGTGGCCATGGCCTCCGAATATCAAGCCTTGGCATCATTGCCGAATATTGACAAAGCCAAGGTTTGGGAACCAGAACCAGCCACCTTATATGTTTGGCAACGCAGTGCAGATCAAGCCGCCTAAGAATGACCCAGAATAGAAAACAGGAATAACCCTATGAATACAGCATTTGCAGAAAAAATCAGCACTTCAATTTTAAAAGATGAATTTGATTTAAGCGTAGACAGCATCCGTGATTTAAACCAGGCCCTGCATAGCAAAGAACTGACCGACAGCATTGTAGACTGGAAAGTCAGCAATCCAGGCGGCCAGCA
Source organism: Acinetobacter sp. Ac_5812 (assembly GCF_013072695.1). Taxonomy (GTDB): domain Bacteria; phylum Pseudomonadota; class Gammaproteobacteria; order Pseudomonadales; family Moraxellaceae; genus Acinetobacter. The sequence continues at coordinate 3,088 of NZ_LXUK01000018.1, read as the reverse complement.
TAATATTGCAGTTGGCATTAAAGCCCCTGTGAATGTCACCATTGACGGCCATGCCGGATATTACTGCGCCGGCATGAATCAAGAAGCTCATGTCATCGTCAACGGTAATGTTGGGGTGGGCGTAGCTGAAAATATGATGTCAGGTTCAGTGTATATCAAAGGCAATGCCTCTCAAGCAGCAGGCGCAACAGCGCATGGTGGTCTGCTGGTCATTGAAGGGGATGCTGGGGCACGCTGTGGCATTTCAATGAAAGGCGTCGATATTGTGGTAGGCGGCAGTATTGGACACATGAGCTGCTTCATGGGACAGGCTGGCCGTCTGGTGGTTTGTGGTGATGCAGGCGACGCGTTGGGCGACTCGCTGTATGAAACCAGAATTTATGTCAAAGGTGTGGTGAAGTCTCTAGGTTCAGACTGTATTGAAAAAGAAATGCGTCAGGAACATCTGGCAGAACTGGCAGAACTGCTGTCTAAAGCCGGATTTGATGAAGATCCTGCTTCTTTCAAACGTTATGGTTCGGCACGCCAACTGTACAACTTCAAAGTCGACAATGCATCTGCATACTAATCAAGCGTAATAATGGAGCAATCAATCATGACTCAAACTATCCAAGAATTTGAACCCGTGTTACGTGAATCTGCAACGTTTGACCGTTTAACCATTCAAGAAATCCAGCGTGCAGCGGCAACCGGCATCTATGACATCCGTGGCGGTGGTACCAAGCGTAAAGTGCCACACTTTGATGATTTGCTGCTGCTTGGTGCAAGCATGTCACGCTACCCGCTGGAAGGCTATCGTGAAAAATGCGGTACTGATGTGGTACTGGGTACACGCTTTGCGAAAAAACCGATTCATTTAAAAATTCCTGTAACGATTGCCGGTATGAGCTTTGGTGCATTATCTGCCAATGCCAAAGAATCTTTAGGCCGCGGTGCCTCTATGGTCGGCACATCTACCACCACCGGTGACGGTGGCATGACCCCTGAAGAACGTGGTCATTCGCAAACATTGGTGTATCAATATTTGCCATCACGCTACGGCATGAATCCTGACGATTTGCGTAAAGCAGATGCGATTGAAATCGTACTCGGACAAGGCGCTAAACCCGGCGGTGGCGGTATGCTGCTGGGCATGAAAGTGACGGAACGTGTGGCAGGCATGCGTACTTTGCCAGTGGGTGTCGATCAGCGCAGTGCTTGCCGTCATCCGGACTGGACGGGTCCAGATGACTTGGCAATTAAAATTGCCGAAATCCGTGAAATCACCGATTGGGAAAAGCCAATTTATGTCAAAATCGGGGCCAGCCGTCCATATTATGACGTAAAACTGGCGGTGAAAGCGGGTGCAGATGTGATCGTGCTGGATGGTATGCAAGGCGGTACAGCAGCGACCCAGGAAGTATTTATTGAGCACGTCGGTATTCCTATTCTTCCTGCCATTCCGCAAGCGGTACAAGCCTTGCAGGAAATGGGCATGCACCGTAAGGTTCAGCTGATTGTTTCTGGTGGTATCCGCACAGGTGCCGATGTGGCCAAAGCGATGGCATTGGGAGCAGATGCGGTAGCAATTGGTACAGCAGCGCTGATTGCGCTCGGAGATAACCATCCGCGTCTAGATAAAGAACTGAAAGAAATTGGTTCAGCAGCGGGTTATTATGATGACTGGCAAAATGGCCGTGACCCTGCAGGGATTACGACCCAGGATCCAGAACTATCAAAACGTCTCGATCCGGTTGAAGGTGGACGCCATTTGGCCAATTACCTGCGTGTTTTAGTCTTGGAAGCACAAACCATGGCACGTGCCTGCGGTAAATCGCATTTGCATAATCTGGATCCGGAAGATCTGGTGGCACTGAATGTCGAGGCGGCGGCAATGGCTCGTGTACCGCTTGCTGGAACCAATTGGATTCCAGGTCAAACGCAGTATTAATAAACCCTCATCAGATGGAGATGATGCATCTCCATCTGATGATCTCATCGATAACCTGATTTAAATCTTGCAAGGTTGCTGAAACTTATTAGATTAAATCTTTTTTAAATATTTTATTTTTAATAAATACAATTACATAGATAAATATTTCTCCATCAGGTCATTTGCAATGATCTTGGCCCATTTATTTTAAAATAAGAATTTTCCAAATTTAGTCATATTTCAAGACTGATTTTTAAGCCACAGGAACATACAGGGAAGGATAAAATTTCTATCTATCCTCATACAGATGTTTATCTTGCATGTAATAAATCAATATTCTGTTCAATCCGGCTTTGAATCATATGGAGCATTTCTGATCGAATCTGCTCAGTCAACAGATCATCCGCGATCTGATTGAATTAGTGCACAACCTCTCAGAAATCGAAATCACAATTTCATCGGCGACTGGCACAGAAAAGCTCGGCTTGCCAAGAACCCCGTTTGACCATCACTGGTTGGCTAAGATCCAGCGCCTTATCATAATCTCCATTTGCTGATATCCAGCGGGATCTTCACAGAAAGTGACATCGTAAGCGGCTTAAAGCCGTCCAAGGTTTTAGGCTGTATTATCCCCTGTAATAGCCTCCCTAGAACGGTTGCCAAATTCAGTGGTTCTTTGCCAATATTCTATTCATTCACATCATACTCCTGTTGCCTGACCGTTTGACTGTCTTATTGTCTTCGTTGGGGGGGGCATATTTGGATACATAAAAAACTCGCTGATCAAGTTAATTTAACTCTTTCTCGGCATTAAATTCCTAGAGCAGCAGTTTCAGATATCTTGCAAGTAATATTGGTGGTACTTAAGCTGGTAACTAAAAATGAAATACTAAAAATTAAATTAATATAAAACAATAAATTAAAAAATAGTATGATGCGTATGATACGCATCATATATAAAGCGTTCTATTTTGATATAATTGATCCAATCAACCACTTATTAGGTTTCATTTAAATTCCATGAGTCTTACTGAAATTAAAGTTCGCCAAGCTCATTGCAAGGAAAAAACCTGTTTTTTATCCGATGAAGATGGGCTTAGCCTGAAGATTGAGCCGAGTGGAAGAAAATCTTGGTGCTATCGCTATACAGATCCAGGGGTTTGGGGAGCAATGGAA
>NZ_LXUK01000017.1 GCF_013072695.1 Acinetobacter sp. Ac_5812 | reverse complement strand
TTATCAATCAACTCAAGAATCCAACCTTTCTAGCCAAATCCTTGTTTCTCAACAAGTTTTTATCTGCATCACCGCCGATGGATGTGCATTCTACAGTATTTCAGATCGCTTGCAAGCACTTTTAAAAATTAAATTATTCGGTTGTTTTATTTTTAAACTTTAACGCATCTAATTTACTGATTTATATAATTTAAAATTTATTAATTATCTTAAAAGTGAATTTAAACAGACTAACCAATTGAAATTAAATCAGTTTATTGAAATTATGTTTTTATTATCAGCAATAAAGCAGCTTTCTTTTTATATTTAGCTTTTATTTTAAACACCTCACTCCATGCAAAAATCTGTCTCCTATTCGATTCATGTTTAAAATTTCACCACCCAAAATAAAAACAACGGCTTTGATCGCTCAAAACCGTTGTTTTCAGTGTTGTAATAAGTACTTTCTCTTAAGAAGTACTGCCTCTCACAATATTCAAGAAGTATAGATGACGTTCATATTGATCAATAATGTCTTGGATTAAATCTTCTTGCGTCCAATCCATCACATCATAGTTTTGCCCCCCCTCACGCAAGAACACTTCTGCCTGAAAGTAATTGGCCTCATCTTCATCTGCACGCCCTAACATAAAGCTAGGTGGGACAGTGGCATGCGAAACCACTTTATAGGTAAAGTTAATTTCATGGTGATGATCGACATGCAGTTGCAAACCATTTTCGATTTCACGAATCTCCACTTCCAAGTGACGGCGTTTGAATTCGCGCTGAATACTCTCAAAAGCCTTACGAACTTGTGTGTCGATATAATGCTGAACTTCAGTTTCAGTATGCGGATAATGCATGATCAAACCTAAACGCTGCTGCCAACTCCTTGGATTATTAATGGCACGCGGGGTAATTCGAGCCTCTTGAATGGCATTCATTTTGGTGACATCTAACTTCAAGGCTTTGAGTAAACCCCAACTCATCAGCAACATAATAAAAGTAAAAGGCAATGCACTCATAATAATAGAGGATTGCAATGCAGACAGACCACCGACCAACAATAGAATAATGGCCAATGCGGCCATCAACACGGTCCAAAATAATCTTTGCCATGTTGGAGAGTTTTCAGTTTTAGCGGTAAGATAATCGGTAACCAAAGCACCTGAATCTGCTGAGGTCACAAAGAATAGCATCACCAATACAGTTGCCAGCAAACTCATCACCCCTGAAAATGGCAGATGATTCAAAAACTCAAATAAAGCTACTGATGAATCGGTTTGCACAGCATGAAGTAAACTTACATTATGTTCTTGCATAATGCTAAACAGTGCGGCATTACCTAAAAAGCCCATCCAAATGATGGTAAAACCTGTCGGAATCAGTAACACCCCAACAATAAATTCACGGATGGTTCGGCCACGCGACACACGGGCAATAAACATCCCCACAAATGGCGACCATGAAATCCACCACGCCCAATACATAATGGTCCAACCACCAATCCAGCCATTTGGCTGATAGGCATAGAGGTTAAAGGTCATGCCAAATAGGTTCGACATATACGAACCCATGTTTTGAATGGTGGTTTGAAGCAGATAGATACTTGGACCAGCAATAAATACAAAGGCCAACAACACCAAAGCCAAAATCAGATTTAGTTCGGAAAGGCGTTTGACCCCTTTATCCAGACCTAAAAATACCGACATAGATGCTAAAGCACTGACAAAAATAATCAGGATCACCTGAACATTGCTGCTTTGTTCAATCCCAAATAGATAATGCAGACCTGAGTTGATTTGCGTCACACCAAAACCTAAAGAGGTCGCCACCCCGAAAACCGTACCAATGGTGGCAAAGGTATCAATCCCATCCCCCCAAGGGCCATAGATTTTCTTACCAATAATTGGATATAAGGCGGAACGGGTTTTTAATGGCAGATTATGCCGATAAGCAAAATAGGCCAAGGCCAATCCAACCACGGCGTAAATTGCCCATGCATGCAAGCCCCAATGGAAAAAGGTGATTCTCAAGGCTTGCTGTGCAGAAGCGACACTTTCAGGATCACCACTGGGTGGGCTAACATAGTGCATCACTGGCTCAGCCACACCGAAGAACATTAACCCGATCCCCATCCCTGCAGTAAACAACATGGCAAACCATGAGCCATTGCTATATTCGGGTTGGCTATGATCAGGGCCTAATTTAATTTTGCCGCTGGCCGAACAGGCAATATAAATCAGTAAAATCAAAAACACCGCAACTGATAAGACATAGAACCAGCTAAACGAGTCCGTGATCCATTGCTTCAGTTGTTGAGTCAAAAATTCAAATGAACTGGGTGCGATAATGACAATTGCGATAAAAATCGCAATGATAATCACCGTGCTTAAAAACACGTTTGGATTCACATTCGCAAACTGCGAAGATGGCTTGGAAGGCATAATTCCCCCACGTTATTCTAATGATAATGGACAGGCCATAACGGCCAAAGAAGACATTCACAATGTGAATAAAAGCGAGCTTAAAGCATGTAAAACTCGATACTAATTATAAAAAATGTGAAAAATAAAGCAGTTGTAATGCTGTAACAAAGCTATTCTTTATCATTGGAGTGTTTTGGCGCATGTGCAATATACTGCAACGCAATAAGGCGAGACACCACCACAGCCAAATACATCACCCCACCAAACATTTGCAACATTGCCAGCACTCTTGCCGCAGGGCTAATCGGGATTAAATCTGATAATCCAGTTGCCGACTGCAGACTAAAACTCAAAAACAATAAATCGAGCCAATGCTGTAAGGCTTGAGGTTGATTGGGGTTTTGAAAACTATTTGGCAGGATTAACTGACAGATACTATATAAGAAGGCAAAAGCCCAAGCGATGAGAGTAAATACGGCCCCTGCTGCAAACAATTCATCTCTGGTGAGATAACGATCCGCAAACATATAGCGCAGCAAACCATAAGCCGCATAGAAATAAGCTAAGGCTTCAAAACTATGTGCAATAATTTGTATAGTCCGATTGCCATAGCCAAGAAAAATTAAAATCGAAAATAAGAACGCACCACTCACAAAGACCAAGCCCCAAAAGGTAAACACAGGGCTTTGCCGAATCACTTTGGCAATAATCAACAAGGCCAATACGCCCAGCGACCAAGTTAAAGCACGGAATTCACTGTCGCCAGTGGTCAACATATATAAAATCAACAAGGCCAATTGAACCAGCAACAACCATGCTGATGGAAGTAAGCGAAGGCTCTGCCAAAATTGTTTTAAGGTTTGCATGTTGTTATTCCTAAAGTTTGTTCTGGTTTTCTTATCGATCGCATCATACTGCATCTAAAAAAGAAACAATCATTTTCGAGAGTTCTTGTTGCAGTCGTTGTTCTTCAATCAAAAAGGTATTTTTACTGGCATAACGCATCATGGTAAATAAGGTACTATTAATAATCACAAAAGACTTGTGCTTTAAGGTCTCAAAATCCCAATGCGGATAATAACGCCCAAATAAATACATACCGATTTCCAAGAAGTGTTGCTCCAACACCTGCGCCGCTTCCGAGTCACTATAGGCATGCCAGTTTTTTAAGATTTCGATAAAAAAACCTTGATCGGATTTCAAAGATTCAAAGCCAAAAGCAATACTTAATGTGATGATGTCTTGAATAGAGGTTTGTTGTTGTCGCATCACCAACTGTTTTACAGCTTGCCCCAAGTTTTCACTTTTACGCAATAAGAGTTCTGCGATGATTTGTTCTTTATTTTCAAAATACTGATAGATCGACCCAACACTGACGCCTGATTTTTCAGAGATTTTAGGCGTGGTCACCTGTAAAACCCCATATTCAGAAATACATTTTTGCGCCCCTTCCAAAATGCTTTCCACAATCATTTTGGCACGTTGCTGCTGTGGTCGTTTTCTCATAAACAGACTCGACTGAAATGCGAATTGAATGCGAATAATTATTCATATTAAGCTTTGATTAAATAACAATCAGAGGCTTTATGCAATGCAAAGCATGGTTAAACCTAAACGCTTGGCTGCGTTTGAAGACATGAGTCAGTCCAATCTCAAAACCAAGATTCTCAGTTATATGACCCATCAGCAGGTACAGCCTAGTTATGCAGAGTATCAGGCACTGAATACCGCCCTACAAAGTGGTGATGCGCCGATGGATCAGTTGCTGCTCTGGGTGTTACAAAATCCGAAACAGCATCGTAAATACTTTGAAACCGCGCTATATCAAGGCCTCGATCAATTGCCACATGAAATTGCTGAACTCACCACCTTCTTTCAGCAAGTGGAACAAAAGCCTGCGTGGTATGAGCAATCCAAAGTCGATGAAGCACTGAAATTCACCTATCGCTTGGGAATAAATAACGGTCTTATCCTCCGAGATTTATCCCTAATGACCGGCTATATGTACCCTGGTTTTAACCAACCTTTGGTCTTGACAGGCGCATTAAAAAAACAGGCAGGTACACGTTTGGCTGAAACCACCAAATGGTGGGTCGATATCACTGAACAAGGTGGTTTTGAACGCTTTAGCAAAGGTTTTACCTCCACGATTTTTGTGCGATTCATTCATGCCTTGGTCCGCCATCAACTGCAAAAATCAGAGAAATGGGATGCCGAGACTTGGGGACTCCCCATTAACCAGTATGATCAGGCCATGACCAATATTGCCTTTAGTGGCGTAGTACTGATTGGTATTCGTGCTCTGGGGATTTTTCCGAGTACGCAAGAAGTCGATAGCTTTTTACATTTCTGGAAATATGCAGGTTGGTTGATGGGTGTTGAAGAAAAATGGTTAGTCAATCATGAAGCAGATGGCTGGAAACTGATTTACTGGATGCAATTTGCACATCCGCAATCGGATACCAGTAGTATCTCGCTCGGCTCCAGCCTTTCCAAAGAACCATTCGAACGAAAGTACCGTTATCTACGTTCTTTCCAACAAAAACTGGCTTATAAGCAGCATTTAGAAATTACCCAGTTCTTTATTGGTCGCAAGAAAATGCAGAAGCTCGGTTTAGCGCCACAATCAGCATCTTGGTTTGCTTATTATTTAATTGGTCGAAATTTAGCGCTGTATACCAGTGCCAAACATATTCCAAAATTAAACAGCTTCCTTGAACACAACGGACGTCATCTGCAACGCATTGGCTTGTCGTTATACCGCAACCAAGGGCAGCAACTGGCCAGCATGCATCAATAAGTCATAAAAAAAGCCCTCAATCAATGAGGGCTTTTTTTATGCTTCGTTTTGATTAGTGATCTGACGCGCCAGACGCACCGATCCCTGTCATTGAACGAACAAACTGAGCATCAAAGGCTTTACGCTCTTTCTCTGCACGTGCTGACTTGTCTGTTACAGAGAAGAACCAACAGCAAAGGAATGAGAGTGGCATTGCAAATAATGCTGGGCCATTGAATGGGTTTGGCGCAGTTTCAGAAATTGCCAACGTATCCACCCAAACGGCTTTAGACAGAATGATTAGGCTCACCGCACCAACCAAACCAACTACACCACCAATCACTGCACCACGTGTGGTTAAGCCTTTCCAGAACATGGATAACACTAACACTGGGAAGTTTGCACAACATGCTACAGAGAAGGCCAAGCCAACCATAAAGGCAACGTTTTGCTTCTCGAACAGAATACCCAAGATCATAGCAAAGATCGCTAAACCTAAAGTTGCGATTTTTGACATCTTCAATTCAGACTCAGGTGTAGTTTTACCTTTTCTGAACACATTGGCATATAAGTCATGTGAGATTGCAGATGCACCTGAAAGGGTCAAACCAGCCACTACAGCAAGGATTGTTGCAAACGCCACTGCCGAGATAAAGCCCATGAACAAGTCACCGCCAACAGCATCACTTAAGTGAACCGCAGCCATGTTGTTACCACCGACTAACTCTAATTTACCTGTCACTGCTGCTTTCGCCACATCAAGGAATTGAGGGTTGTTTGCAACAAACAGAATCGCACCGAAACCGATAATGAAGGTTAACAGGTAGAAGTAACCAATAAAACCTGTTGCAACCACAACTGATTTACGTGCTTCTTTCGCATCTTTTACGGTAAAGAAACGCATCAAGATATGAGGTAAACCTGCTGTACCAAACATCAAGGCAAGACCAAGCGATAATGCATCAATTGGATTGGCCGCGAGTTTACCTGGCCCCATGATTTTTGATGCTTCTTCCCAGCTCATACTGTGTGCCTGGCTATACACACCAATGGCTTGGTTAAACATATTGGTGAAACTAAAGCCCACTGCTTTCATCACCATAAAGGCCATAAAAGTCGCGCCACTGAGTAGCATCACCGCTTTGATGATTTGTACCCAAGTTGTTGCCAACATACCACCGAAGATCACATACGCCATCATCAATAGACCGACAATCACCACGGCGATGTTGTAGTTCAAACCGAACAGCAATTTGATCAACTGACCTGCACCGACCATCTGTGCAATCAGATAGAACGCCACCACAACCAATGAACTGAAGGCTGCCAAAGTACGCACAGGTTTTTCTTCCAGACGGAATGACACCACGTCTGAAAGGTTATATTTACCCAAGTTACGTAAACGTTCCGCAACAAGGAAAAGTACGATTGGCCAACCCACCATGAAACCCAGTGAGTAGAGTAAGCCATCGAAACCCGAACTGAATACCAGTGCCGAAATACCCAGAAAAGATGCAGCTGACATATAGTCACCCGCAATGGCTAAACCATTTTGGAAACCACTGATTCCACCACCAGCGGTATAGAAATCTTGTGCAGATTGAGTTTGCTTTGCCGCCCATTTGGTAATGAACAGGGTAAAACCGACAAAGATCGTAAACATGATGATCGCATGCCAGTTGGTTGCCTGCTGCTCTGCTGCACCTAAATCAGGGCCTGCAAATGCGACACTCGAACAACAGAAACTTAGCAGTGCGAATAATTTCGCTTTGAATGAGGTCCCTTTCATCTCAGTGCATCCCTTTTTCATGTGCAATGGCCTCAACTTCCTTGAGGGCTGCTTCATTCAGTTGGTCAAGTTTAGTATTGGCAATATAGGAATACACACCACATAAGATAAATGACAATACGATAATGCCTAAACCAAGGGGAATTCCCCATGTGGTCACACCACCGCTAAATGAACTTGCTAAAAATTCTTTGTTATAGCCAACCAAAAGCATAAACCCAACGTAGATAAACAGCATGATTGCTGTTAATGTCCAACTTAAGGTACGTTTTTTGCTGACCATCTCTTGAAACTTTGGATTTCGTAGAATTCGATCTACCTGTGAATCATCCATAATTGACTCCTTATTTTTGTGTCCAACCGTGGACCCCTTTTTCACATGGGATTTTTCATTATTCAAATTAACAAGATTATGCTTGACTCGTAACTTAGACTTTGGTCTCTAAATGCAAATCTCTACTCCTTGCGATACCCGCACTTCGGGTATGATAAAAAATGGAATTTGATCACGTGAGCAATATGAACAGTTGGCTTATTCTTGGTGTCCTTGCCCTGTATATTGTGCTGTTATTCGGCTGTGCTTTTTTTGGTGAAAAGCATGCGAGTCGATTAAGTACCCGCGGCCGTATGCTACTGTTCAGTCTGACTTTAGGGGTCTATTGCTCATCATGGACCTTTTACGGCGCGACGGGTGCTGCGGTACGTCAGGGGGTTATTTTTCTACCGATTTATCTGGGTCCCTTGCTATTCATCTGGTTTGGTTATGACATCTGGAAACGCTTAGGTCGGATTCGTCAACATCATGCGATTTCTTCGATTGCCGATTTTGTCGCAGCCCGTTATGGTAAAAGTGGGAGCTTGGCCGCACTGGTGACCATCCTTGCCGTGATTGCAATCGTGCCTTATTTGGCTTTGCAACTGCGTGCCATTGCCCTGAGTGCATCCGTCATTCTTGAGCAAAATGCGCATATCCATACCACCACCAATAGTGTGTTAGTGCTGACTGCGGTACTGGCGATTTTAGCCATGATTTTTGGTACCCGTCATATTGCCCATACCGAACAGCACGGCGGTTTAATGTTGGCCGTCGCATTTGAATCCTTTGTTAAACTATTTGCTTTGCTCTGTGTCGCTGCTTTTTTCTTATTACAATCACCTGACAATATTAAACAGGTCAGTAGCGACGTCCATCAGCATTTCCATGACTTGCAACAACTGGGTGTTCCTGAAACCTTTTGGGTTCAGACCTTATTGGCAGGCTTAGCCATGATTTGCTTACCGCGCCAATTTCATGTGGCGGTGGTTGAATTACGGGATGAAAAGCATATTCGTGGCGCACGACGCTGGTTCGCTGCTTATTTGATTCTTACGGTTATTGCGATCATTCCGATTGCCAGTTGGGCTTTACACTCTTTACCTGAATCATTGGGTACACCAGATATTGCGGTCTTGGCTCTGCCTTTAAGCTATCAACAAGAATGGTTGGCTTTATTGGCCTTTTTAGGCGGCTTTTCGGCTTCGACAGGAATGCTTTTGGTGGCCTCTGTGGCATTATCAATTATGCTCAGTAATGACCTGATCATGCCTGCCCTGTGGCGCTTTAAAATCATTTCTCGCCATGATCAACATTTGCCGCGTGTACTTAAATTGACCCGCCGCATCAGTATCGTCAGCGTGATGCTACTGGGCTTTTTATTCTTTCATTTCTTTAATGACATCAATCAGCTTTCGGTTTTTGGTTTATTGGCCTTTAGTGCGGTGGCCCAATTCTCCCCTGCCCTAATTGGGGGGCTGTATTGGCGTGGTGCAAGTCGTCAAGGGGTCTATGTTGGCTTACTTATGGGCTTTGCCATGTGGAGCTACACGCTACTGTTCCCAACAGTATTGCGCAGCCTACCAGATCATTATCAAGAGTTTGCACAACATCTATTATTGTTTGGGCCTTTCGATATTAATGGCCTACGTCCTGAAGCGTTACTTGGATTTGAATCCTTTGCACCTCTCACTCACGGCGTATTGTGGTCACTGGGGCTCAACGTGGTGCTGTATATTTGGGTGTCGCGCCTGTATCGTCCAAGTGTGGCAGAACAAATTCAGGCAGAAAGCTTTTTCTATTATGAAAGTAAACCCCTGCCATCGGCTCAATCCAATACCGATCTAACAGATCTACACCTGAATGCAGCACGTCTCAAGGTTGGGGACTTATTGGCCTTGGCTAAACGGGTCACCGGTGATAAGCCAACCCTTCAAGCCTTCCAACAGTTTTGTGAACAAAACCATGTGGTTTTAAATGAAAACCATGTCGCCAATGGCATGTGGTGGCGTTTCACTGAACAATATCTGGCTGGGATTATTGGTGCAGCGTCTGCCCGTACCTTATTAACCACCGCCATGATTAACAATGGTCTAGCTTTAGGCCAAGTCGCCAATATTCTTGACCAAGCCTCACAATGGCAACGTTTCAACCAAAACTTGCTCATGACCATGATCGACCATATGACCCAAGGTGTGAGTGTGGTAGATAAAAACATGTGTCTGGTGGCATGGAATAATCAATACCTGAAGTTATTTGATTATCCTAAAGACTTAGTCTACGTTGGCTGTCCAATTTCTGATTTGATTCGCTATAACGCAGAACGTGGTGAATGCGGTCCTGGTCCTGTCGAGGAACATGTACGTAAACGACTGCACTGGATGAAAGTCGGTAGCGCCCATGAGTTCGAGCGGATTCGTAAAGATGGTCTAGTCATTCAGATGCGTGGTAACCCAATTGAGGGTGGTGGTTTCGTGACCACTTTCGCTGACATTACGGCCTTCCGTGAAAATGAAGCAGTGTTGGAAGAACGTGTCAGTGATCGAACTCAACAGCTTGCCAATGCATTGACCGAGCAACAACTGGCACTGGAACAAGCCGATAAAGCCAATCAATCGAAAAGCCGCTTCCTTGCCGCAGCCAGTCATGACTTATTACAACCCATGCATGCTGCCCGTTTATTTAGTACCGCTTTAGAACAAAGTGTGCATTCAACGGAAGACCAACAGACCTTGCAACAACTGGATCGCGCACTCTATGGCGCAGAAAGTATGCTCTCTGCACTCCTAGATATTGCCCGTTTGGAAGGTGGAACGATTCAGCCAAAACGCCAAGCTTATGCACTGCATGATTTATTAAATGATCTGGAATTACAGTTCAAATCCATTGCTGCTCAACGCAATATTCAACTGTCTGTTCACGACACTAAATTTTGGGTCGATACCGATCCGCAATGGATGCGACGTATTATTCAGAATTTTGTCAGCAATGCATTACGTTATACCGCTCAAGGTCGTGTGGTGGTCGGCGTGTTACGTTCTGCACAACGTCCGAAGCATATTCGTATCGGAGTTTGGGACACGGGACCTGGTATTCATGAACAACAACGCCTGAAACTGTTCCAAGAATTTGAACGCTGTGGCCATACTTCGCCTTGGGGTGAACAAGGTTTAGGTCTCGGACTTGCCATTGTACAACGTATGACCAGCCTGCTTGATTTTCCTGTGCATGTCTATTCTGAACTAGGTAAAGGCTCTTGTTTCATGATTGAAGTACCACTCGCTGAAGCACCAAAAACTCAAATGGCAATACCGCATGTTCCAGCACTGCAACATACCGCCTATAAAGTGTTGTGCTTGGACAATGACGAAACCATTTTAGAAGGCATGCGGACTTTACTGAGCAAATGGGGCTATCAGATTTTCACGGCAACAGAACCTGAGCAAGCACTAAGACTGATTGAACAGGAAGATATTCAGGTCTGGCTGATCGACCAGCATTTGAACCATGATCAACGCGGTCTAGACTTCATTGAGCAACATCGACTGGCCCATATTCCAGTAGCGCTAATTACCGCAGATTCGGACCCAGAACTCCCACAATACTTAAAACAGCAGAATATTGTGTTGTTGAGAAAGCCACTCAAACCTGCGGGTTTACGTGCGTGGCTTTCTGGTTTAAAAATCATGCCCATGCAATAACTAGCAAAATATTTTGCAACATAGGCCAAAATGATCAAAAAAATGCACTTTGTTCGATGATGAATTGACCAAAGTGCTCAAATCATTATTGACTATGGCAAAAACGTTCACTTACATTAGTGAACGTTTGTACACTTACTTACAATTTAACAAGTGCTTGTTTTTATTATTTAATTTTACCCTTAAAATTACATCTACAACTTTAGTCGTATTCTACTTGTTTTCTCGATACCGCATAAATTGATCAAGTCAACGAAACCTAGACCTCGGCTTGTTGGGTTTCTCATTACAAATTGTCAAAAAGGACATTGATCATGAATAACAGTCACCCTTCAACTGACCATAGCTCACAACAGTTTTATCGCCAATACAGTGCGAATGCCCTGTTACCTGAACTGGACTGGCAAACCATCTTTGTGCACAGCAAACTGGATGAAACACATTTACGCGCACTGAATACGCTTTACCAAGCTGCTGTTCCACTGGCACTCAATGTATTTAATCAACTCAATTTTGATGTATTTGCACCTGCAGCTTATCACCCACAAGGTCTTGGCTTATTTGAAAAACTGGCAGAGCAAGAAGATTCTTTCTTAGAAGCACTTGAAGCAGAATCATCCCATCTTGATCATGAAACACGCCATCAAATCTGGAGTATGCTGTTACGTGGTGGTGCTGTCTTGGTGTTTAAAGCATGGTTAGGACATGCCAAAGGTGGTGAAAACCAACTGGATAAAACCCAGTTCGATGAACTTTCGGATTTACTGTTTATCAAAACACGTCCCGAACAATTAGCACAACGCTTAAAAGTCGATACCAACGCCAATTTGACGCATATTTTCTTGATGTATGAAAATGATGTGTTCTTGGATCACTTTAACAGCTTGGAAACCGCGGCTTTATTTGTTGATTTAGGCGTATATGATGCCGCCTTTTTAAGTTTACGTGATGACCGTGTTGCTGAATATCTCAAAGCCAAAGGCTATGTGACTCAAGAGCAGATTGATGATTTACAATGTGCTTTAAACCCATTGTATTGCGATAGCTTAATGCCAAAACAAGATTGCTTGGCTTGACGCTAAAATGAAACAAGGTGGCTGAGCCACCTTGTTTTTTGTTGCTTAGAACTTCATGCTCATACGCATCCAGTAATTTCGACCGGTATTATTGAATTGCTCTTCACTGGCAAAACCAAAACCAGAACTGCCTGCTTTATTGAGGTGTTCGGTATAGGTCTTATCCAAGACGTTATCCACCCCCACTGAAAGATCGATATCTTTATTGAGGCTATAACTACCATTCAATGAAACCGTTGAGAAACCAGCACTTGGTTTCAAGTCATAGCCCACGATATTCCCTTGATGCAAGCTGACACGATTTTGCTGATCCACCACACGCCATAACATACCGAGCGTATATTTATCAGCAACATAGCGTAGATTCACACGTCCTTCTAAGGGTGCAATTTGTGGTAATGGCGTATTGTCCGTGGTATTTTTACCCCACGCATACATGGCACTTACATCTGCTTGAATGCGATCGGTAAACTGATAACCAATACCTGCCTCAGCACCCGCAATGGTTGCATCCACATTCTTCGCGCCAGCAGTAATGCCACCGCTGCCATGCCCGCCATGTCCACTTGCATGCATATGGCTATGATCGTGATAATTCATCAGAATATAGTCATCAATCAGCCCTGCGTATGCCGACACCCATGAGTTAAATGCCCCCTGCTGCTGAGTAAAACCCAGATCTAACTGTAAGGTTTTCTCTGGACGTACCCCATTAAAGGTATTGCTCGAACCTGCATTACCATGTTCAGGGCTGAATAATTCCCAATAATCTGGCATACGTTCAACATAACCCAAGCCCACATAACTGTTCACGCCATGCTCGGTATTTTGATTTTCCAAACGAACAAACGCACTGGGTAAGTTTTTTTCAAGCTGGGTATTGAAACCTTTAGCTTTAGAATCAGCACGCTCATCATCAACAGTGACTTGGTCCACGCGAGCACCTGTCACGATTTTATTCTGCGGGTTCAATTGATAAGTCAACTCACCAAAAGCACCATAAGACTGGAAGCGCATATCCTGACGGAAAGGTACATTCATCGATGTCATGGTCGGCGAGAACATACTGCCACCATGTTTATTAAACTGAGAATCGACCCCAGTGATTAAGCTCCATTGATTCCATTCAGACGTCATCGCCAAACGTGAGTTCAAGGTACGGCGCGTCACTTGCATCGCCATCGGGTTTGGCATCAGCATGGTCATGCCGCCATGGCTCATTTCAACCAATGGCGGTGTACGCAAACTATAGTTATCCATAATATGGTCGTTATAGCTGTAGTTCACCTGAGCTTCAATTTTCTTGATTACATCAGTGACATTTTTTTTCTCAAAACGTAGACCTAAACTTTCACGGGCGAATTGTGCCCCATCCATTCCACGCCCAGCATATTCAGCCTCACCATCTGCTTTACCACCTGTCAACTCCAACCAAGTGTTTTCATCTGGGGTCCAGCCCAATGCAACATCGGCATTCCAGCGTTCCCATGAAGACGGTATGGTGTTGCCATCGCCATCTTGATAACTATTCGATTCAGATCGATTGGCATTTAAACGGATATATTTTTTCTCATCACCAATCGCCGCTTCAACATTCTGGTCTAAGCGCCCAAATGAACCCCACAATACACTCGCCTGTCCACGATAGGTTTTTTCTTTAGTGAGCTTTTCAGGTTCACGTTCAAAAATCACTGTTGCTGCTGAACCAGTATTGGCATATTGAACCGTTTGTGGCCCTTTAATCACTGAGATTCGATCATAGCTTTCAGGAGAAATATAAGAGGTCGGTGCATCCATACGCGCAGGACATGCACCAAGGTTCTCGGTACCATCGGTTAAAATCTTGATGCGGGAACCAAACATACCACGAAAGGTCACATCTCCATTGGTGCCACCGCTTTGTATTGAGTTAAACCCCATAATACTTTGTAGATAGTCGGCACCATCTGTCGCAGGGATGGGTTGAATCGGTTTCTTCGGATCAGCTTGCACCACCAAACCATTGCGCTCATTCGGTTGTTGTGCCGTGACCACAATCGGTGCCATTGAGACATGTGCCTGCTCATGCTGAACAGGTTCTGCCCACGCCATTGCGGTATTTGAAGCAGCCAAGATCGCAACCGTCAGCGGTTGTAATAAAAATTTAGGTTGAGCCATCATCGGTCTCTCTTAAAACATAGATAAAACAGAGTCAGAGTTCCAAAAAACCCTAACGAAAAGAAAGTTTTAATTTATGCAAAGAGTGGCGGAGCCCGCCCTTGAGGCAACAAGAACAACCGTTGCAGTGCAAAATAAACATGCTTAAAGGCTTGTTGATACGCAACTAAACGGATTTGGATACGGACCAGAACCTCTTTCACCCCCAATTCAGGCGGCAATACCAGATTGGCATAGACCGTACAATACTGACATTGGTGGTTAGGATCGTGATGATCATGTTGTGGCATCGACACTTGAACATGTTCAAGCTGATGCTCGTGATGCTGAGATGCATGGACCGAATGGCTATGCGAAGCCTGTAACTTCGGTAATAACAACGCCTGAGTAATGGTTTCACAGACAGGCGCGATTTGATATTGCTTCGGAAGTAGCGGCTGCAAGAAAACCGCAATCTGTAAACAGACCGCGGTTAAAGCCAGCAGCAAGCCACAACGAAACAAAGAAAACATCTTAAATAATGTCTAGCGCTTAACGTTTGACAGTGACTTTTTCTTTTTCACGTTGGCGAACCACTTTTTCCACTTTCTCACGTGCACGTTGACGCTTTAATGGCGATAAATAATCGACAAAAAGTTTGCCATTTAAGTGATCCATTTCATGTTGGATACAAACAGCGAGAAGTTCGTCAGCTTCTAACACAAATGCTTGACCTTCAAGGTTAATTGCCTCGATTTTTACGCGTGACGGACGCTCAACTTTGTCGTATATTTGAGGCACAGAGAGACAGCCTTCTTCATAAGGCTGAGTATCTTCGGTCAGTGGAATGACTTTGGGGTTAATGAACACCATCGGTTGGTTTTTCTCTTCAGAGATGTCCATAACAATAAGCTGAATATGATGATCAACCTGAGTTGCCGCTAAACCTATACCCGGTGCCTCGTACATGGTTTCAAACATATCTGCTGCAAGCTGACGAATATCATCAGTGACTTCTTCGACTGGTTTGGCAATGGTACGAAGGCGGGGATCAGGAAAACTTAGAATAGGTAATAAGGCCATACAGTCGTCCTCACTTATGCCATTGATCAAAAAACCAACTAAAGGGAATACTTGATCAAAAAATTGTGTGTAAAGTCGTTATTATAACGCAACTACACACATAATTTTTAGGAATTATGATAATGAAAAAGGTTTTAAACGGCATACACTCATTTCATGCCTTGGGGTTAAAAAAACAACTGATTGCCGCTGCAATTTGTGCGGGATTAGGCATGAGCATTAATTTCGCCCACGCAGCCAGCCCAAATGTCAGTCCACCTTCAGTGAAAGTCGGTGCGCCACATGTTTATGTGGTGAAAAAAGGTGATACGCTTTGGGATATCTCAGGGAAATTTTTAAGTAAGCCTTGGCGCTGGCCAGAAATATGGGCAAGCAATAAACATGTGAAAAACCCGCACTGGATTTATCCAGGCGATCGCTTACTGCTGTGTAGCTTGAATGGTAAACCATTGATTGGTAAAGATGAAGGTGATGGTTGTGATGGGATTATTCGTCGCTATACCGGCAATACCTCAAATTTACGTCCTCAAGTCCGCGTTGAGGCCTTGAATAATAGTGTTCCTGTCATTCCTTTGGCTCATATTCAACAATGGTTAGAGCGTACTTCGGTTCTGCCAGCAGACGCGATTGCCAATACCCCTTATATCTTGGGCACAGCAGACAACCGCGTACTTGCGGGTAAAGGCCAAAGTGTTTATGTGCGTGGTAAAGGCCTTGAAAACGGTCAACGTTATGGCGTATTCCGTGAAGGTGAGCCGTACATTGTATTGGACCAAAATGGCAAGAAACAGAATCTTGGGGTTGAACTGACGCAAGTGGCTTCGGCTGTTGCCATTCGCAATGAAAATGACATCACCACGGTTGAGCTTACCGATAGTTATAACGGTGAAGTTCGTCGTGGCGATCGGGTGATGGCTGAACAGGATGCCATGCTACCGACTTTATTCTACCCAATTGATGCCAATCAGGTAAAAGACGGCGGCAAAATCATTCGTGTGATGGGTTCAATTGGCACAGCAGCCAAAAATGGCGTGGTCACCGTTGATCGTGGTACCGCTGATGGTGTTGAAATTGGTCAAGTATTCAGTGTCTATCAAGATGGTGAAGTGGTCAGAGATCCAAAGACCAAAGAGAAAGTGAAACTCCCTGGACAATACCTAGGTAGCGCCATGATCTTTAAGAGTTTTGATCGTATCAGCTACGCCTATATCCTTGAAAGCGAGCTACCGATCAAGCTTGGCTCGGATATTAAGCCACCTCGTTTAGATGACTAAGTAAACGCCTATGTTGAATCAATTATCACCTCATCACTATCACACTGTGTTGGTGTGGTACTTGGTTCAGCATTCGCTGTCGAGTTTCAGCAAAATTCAGCAGCACTTTGGTGGTTGTGAACAAGCAACACAACCGCATCGTTTCTCAGAATGGTCACAACTGGGCTTACACGCCAACCACTTAAAACGTTTAACCGAATTTCAAAGCCCTCAGGGTCAACAACAATTCCAACAACTACTTGATCTGGTTTGCAAATATAGCGATTTTATTTTAACGCCTGAAGATCTGGGTTATCCCACTCAGCTCTTACCTTATGCAGATCGTCCTCCCATTTTATTTGGACAAGGTCAGGCACAGGCCTTATTACAACCACAGATTGCCATGGTGGGCAGCCGTAAACCGAGTCCACATGGACGCCAAGTCGCTTATGATTTTGCCTATTATCTAAGTGAAAAAGGCTTTTATATCAGCAGCGGACTCGCACATGGGATTGATCAGGCCGCACATCAAGGTGGATTGGCACATCAACGGACCATTGCAGTGACGGGTACAGGCCTCGATAGCGTCTACCCTGCTCAGCACAAACAACTGGCACAACAAATTACCGAGTCTGGAGCCATCGTAACTGAGTTTCTACCGACCACGATGCCCTTACAACAACATTTTCCACGGCGCAATCGTATTGTCAGTGGTCTTAGCCTCGGTGTCTTAGTGGTAGAAGCGGCACTCAAAAGTGGTTCATTAATCACCGCAAATGAGGCAGCAACCCAAGGTAAAATGGTATTTGCGATTCCTGGGCATATTTATAGTGAACACCATCAAGGCTGTCATCAACTGATTCGCGAAGGTGCGATTCTAGTCGATCATCCCGAACAGGTCATCGAAGATTTAGCGCTACCGACGCAATGGCAAGCCCAACAACACCCAACTAATGAAGCCAGTACTGCTCCTCCGCCAAGCCTGCCCACACATTTGATTGCGTTGTATCAGAGTCTGGACTGGATTGGACAAGATTTGGATCAATTGGCGCTACGTCATCCAATCACAATTGCAGAGCTGACCGCCCAATTAATGGAATTAGAATTACTCGGTTTATGCATGCAACAAGCAGGACGCTATTTACGTTGTCGTCCAATGCATTAAACTAGTCATACTCTCTCCTGTTTTCACATACATCCCATGATTACTTCCTCTATTTCTGAAGCAGCTCAACTTTTAAAACAAGGACAAGTTCTGGCTTATCCGACAGAAGCAGTTTGGGGATTGGGTTGTGATCCCTTCAATGAGCAAGCGTTTCAGAACATTTTAGAACTCAAACATCGTCCCGTTGAAAAAGGCGTGATCTTATTGGCTGGGCATTTAGACCAAGTTGAACATTTACTGCAAGGCTTGAGTGCTGACCTGCGTCAGCAAGTGATCGCCAGTTGGTCGAATTGTCTTGAGACAGAACGTGCCACAACGTGGCTACTCCCTGCTGATCAAAGTATTCCAACATGGATCAAAGGCCAACATCCTTTGGTCGCAGTTCGTGTCACGACACATCCGCTGTGTATGCAGCTATGCCAGAAATTTGGCGGCTTTATTGTCTCTACCAGCGCCAACCCAGCAGGTCTCTCACCCGCACAAAGCTTAGAAGAAGCACAGCATTACTTCAAAACTTCATTACATTATCTCGAAGGTGATTTAGGGTTGAGCCGAGAACCAAGTCGCATTTTGAATGCACAGACAGGTGAAGTTGTTCGCGCCTAATTAGGTGAATAGCGGACAAAAAAAAGCTCAGTTATATAGGGATAACTGAGCATAAAAAGGATGTGTATAATCACATCCAGAGGGTTCGTAAATTTGGTGAGCAACTTATTCATTCTAAAAATGAATCATCTTGCTGTGGTTGCTATTATGAGGGAATCGTCTCATTTATACAAATATATTATTTATCTAACAAAAAGTGTGAAAAGCGTACCAATTTTGTCACTTCATCATTTTCAATAAAATTATATTTATATTTTTATTCAGCTTTTTTTTGATCATAAATTTAGTAAATCTTAAAAATATATTTGCAAATCATATAGAAAGCACAGTCATCAAAAAATATTTTTGGTGCGTTTGTTGTTATTTTGAGCAAACGCACCGCTTTATTTCACATTTATGCTGCAGGTTCTGCCAATTGTGCAGGCGCTTTCACCGTTTTCTTCTGCGCCATAATGATCCCCAGCAGGATCATCAGACCGCCAATGCTATGATAAATCGTCCAGTGCTCTGACAACCAGAAACTGGCAATAATCGCAGTAAATACTGGCATTAAATTCATGAAAATACTGGTACGATTTGGGCCAATGGCTTGTACTGCGACCATCCATAATAACGGGGCAATTAATGAAGGGAACATGCCCGCATACAGAACACTCGCAGCATTCTGTGCATTAATCCCATCTAGGCCAAACCAGAGCAAAAATGGGACGTGATACAGCAATGCAAAACCAATTTGTACATACAAGCTGCTTAATAAAGGAAGCTGTAGCTGCCATTTTTTCAAGAACACGCCATAAAACGCATAGAAACCTACAGCCAATACCATGACTGCATCGCCCCAGTGCCCGCCTTGATCAAATAAGTTTGACAGGTGACCTTGGCTCATTACATAGATCAAGCCAGCAAAAGATAAGAGACTACCAAAAATGGCAAAACGATTCGGTGCATCTTTTAAAATGAAATAAGAGATAAAGATGGTAAAGATCGGGACAAAGGCATTCACAATGCCCATATTGGTCGCCGTGGTATAGTGCGCCGCGGTATAAGAAAGACCTTGATACAACACCATACCAAAAGCACTAAGTACGGCCAATTTAGGAAGGTAAGGCACAATTAAACTACGCTGTTTCCATACTTTCGGTAACATAAACGGCGTTAAAATCAGAAAGGCGACTAACCAGCGGTAAAAACTGATACTGACGGGTGAAATATAGTCCGCCACATAGCGTGTCACCGCAATATTCAACGACCAAATCAAAACCGCAATCAAGGGCAATACGAAGGCCCATTTCTGGTATTTACTCAACTGACCCATCATTTTCTCACCATATCTCAGCAATGAGAGTATTGTGGAAGATGTCCAAAATAATTGAAATATCGTATTTCAGACATTTATATCGCTGTCACGACATCGTGGCTTAAAACAGCTCCCACCCGCGCATCGCGTGTTCAACCACCTTATGAAGTTGTGCAACAGTCGCCCCATCTCGTGCTTGAATGGTTAGTCCTTGCACAACTGTTGCATAGAAGTCGGTCATTTCCTGTAAAGGCGCTGTTGCTGACAAATCACCGTTGGCAACGCCCTGCTCTAAACGCTCAAACAGTTTTTGCTTGGTCTGCAAGCGTTTTTCCAGAATATTGTGTTGCACCGCCTGTGCATTGTCCGAGCAGTTCATGGTTGCAACCACCAACATACAACCTGCTGGTTTATTCGGTTGAGCCAAACGCTTAACGTTGTCATATAGATAAAGCTCAAATGCAACTTTGGCGGTTTTGGCTTCTAAAAAAATAGGAACAATCGGACACGCTTCATGTGCCAAATAATAATCGATGCATTTATAAAACAGCCCAGCTTTATCACCAAAGCTACTATATAAGCTCGGTGCAGTCAGCTCTAGCGCTTGCGTTAAATCACTGATCGACGTGGCTTCATAACCATGCTCCCAAAATAGCAACATGGCTTTTTCCAAAGCCTGCTGCTCGTCAAAACACTTTGGACGGCCACGCTTTTTTTTCAAGCTGTCATCACAGGGTGTTGGCAGAGGATCAGGTGCATTTGTCATAACAGTCACAGGTATTTTCATAACGATCACTATCAAATTAATTGACGCAGCAACATTAATCAACTATTTTATTTTATATCGATCGTTATAAAAAATTACTACTTTTCAATTTTATTGTTATCTCACTAACAATAAAGGGAATTTTTATGGAAAACCCATCTGCAACTGACCTCAGCTCACTGGAGTCAAACCCCTCGCAAGGGAACTGGCTCGCATTGCTCTCTGTTACATTCAGCGCTTTTGCCTTGGTCACAGGTGAGTTTCTTGCGATTGGTGTACTCAATGACATCGCACGGGACTTTCAAGTCTCGGTTGGAACAGCAGGTCTAACCGTTTCATTAACCGCAATCGTCGGTATGTTTGCGGCAGTGCTGATACCAATTTCGGCGAAGACACTAGATCGACGCACTCTGTTACTGATGCTTACCCTGTTAATGATTGTTGCCAATCTTCTCACCGCATTTGCGCCTAACTTTATCCTGCTTTTAGTCGGACGTATCATTCTGGGCGTTGCCGTTGGCGGATTCTGGGCCACTGCCGTCGCCTTAAGCGGTCGCCTTGCACCACCTCATTTACCTATTGCCAAAGCAACTGCTTGGGTGGCCTTCGGAGTGACCTTGGCCAGTGTATTGGGGGTGCCGATGGGCACGTGGTTGGCTCAGTATAATGGTTGGCAGACCTCTTTCACTGCAATTTCACTGATGGGTGTATTCCTTTTTATCTTCCAGTATCTGTATCTGCCTCAACTCAAACCCGCCTCTTCATTGCGTTGGAAAGAACTTCCAATCCTGTTGCAACATCCTGCTGCGCGTAAAGGGCTGATCATCTTTATTTTTATGGGCTTTGCACATTTTGCAGCTTATAGTTATTTTTCTGCCTTTTTTAAACACCAGCTAGACTTCTCTGATGGTCTGATTAGCCGTTTACTACTGGTCTATGGGATTGCAGGGATTTTTGGCAATATTTTTGCAGGCTATCTGGGTCAGAAGAATATCCGTTATACCTTTGCAGTCAGTGCTATCACCTTCTTCTTTGCCTTTCTCTGCTTACCGCTGTCTGGAGCACATGTCGTCTCTGCAATCATATTAACTGCTTTATGGGGCTTCGCTTATGGCATTATCCCAACCGCAGTCAACATCTGGATGTTTACCCACGCACCTGAAGCCGTTGAAAAAGGCATGCCAATGGTGACATTGACCTTTTTAATTTTGATTGCGCTGGGCAGTATGTTTGGTGGCATTATCGTGGATTATTTTAATGGTACGGTCTTATTTTTCGCCATGCTGCCATTGGTCCTCTGTTCTCTGGTGTTGATCTTTACACTGGCACGCGGTCTCAACAATCCTAAAATCCATTATCAAAAACAATGATACAAGCCGAGAAGAAACTCGTCTTTGAGCAATAATCAATGGTCGCCGCTCTACAACGATAAGTTAAGGCGACCGCATTAATAATGTCCCGTTCCAGTATCAATTGTCCCAGCTATGCAAATTTCTCATAAGCCTTACAAATATTTTTATAACGATCACTATTAAATTAATTGACGACCTTGCATTTATCTACTATTTTATTTTATAGCGATCGTTATAAAAACTTAATTTATTCTTAACCCTTTTGTCATCTTAATGACAAATAAGGAAATTCACATGGAACAATCCTCTTCCTCAGATGCACGACCCATCGAAACCACACAAGGTAGTTGGTATGCAATTTTAGCTGTTGCCATTGGTGCTTTTGCATTGGTGACCAGCGAATTCTTGCCGGTAGGCGTACTGAATAGTGTTGCGGCGGACTTAGATATTTCCGTCGGGACTGCAGGTTTAATCATTACCTTGCCTGGGGTTATGGCAGCAATTGCTGCACCACTATTACCTATTTGGGTCAAACAACTTGATCGTCGCTATGTATTGATCTTATTGACTGCAATTATGGTGATTGCCAACACCATTACGGCATTTGCCGATAACTTCAATGTGTTATTGCTCAGTCGTCTAGTGCTCGGAATTTCAATTGGTGGCTTCTGGGCAACCGCAATCGCGCTCAGTGGTAAGCTTGCACCCCCACATTTACCCATCGCCAAAGCCACTGCAATTGTGATGGCAGGTGTTACTTTTGCAACTGTCCTCGGTGTTCCAATCGGAACATGGCTCAGTGAATTCTATGGTTGGCGAAGTGCATTCGGGATTACTGCGGTGATTGGACTACTGGTTTTGGTTCTACAAGTGATGTTCTTACCAAAACTGAAACCTGAGTCTGCCATTCATTTACGCGACCTACCTGCATTATTGCGCACCCCCAAAGCACGTAGCGGCATGATAATCGTATTACTGATTGGTCTTGCGCACTTCTGTGCCTATAGTTACTTGGCACCCTTCTTTAAAAATATTGCTGGTTTTAATGGGACCACCATTAGCTCATTGCTTCTACTTTATGGTATTGCAGGTATTTTTGGTAATGCCTTTGCAGGCTATAGCGGCAATTTAAATGTACGCTATACCCTTGCCTTTGTCGGAATCTGTTTTGCAATCGTGTTCTTTGGCTTCCCAATCTTTGCCATTCATGAGTTTGGTGCCATTGTACTGACAGCCTTATGGGGTTTTGCTTTCGGTGCTTTCCCGACCTCAGCCAATATCTGGATGTTTGTGCATGCTCCTCATGCCGTGGAAAAAGGGATGCCTCTGTTCGTCGGCATGTTCCAAGTCATGATTGCGACAGGTTCACTGCTCGGTGGTTATGTGGTTGATCATTTCAACGAAAATATCTTAATTTATGGTGTAATTAGTTTTGTTGCCTTAGCTTTGATTAGTATTTTTACTTTAGCCAAAGGCCTAAACAATCCTAAAGTGACCTACGAAAACTAAAATGAGCCCCTCAAATGAAGCATGATGTTGCTGAACAATTTCCTTTTTTACACGGTATAGAAGTGCATGAATTTCTATATCAAAAAGACGATATTGTCACACCTCATTCTTCACTTTGGGGTGATTTCAATTTCAGTTTGAATGGGACTTTAGAATTTGATATTGAAGGTCAATACTACCTATCACCACCGAGTTATGGATTATGGTTACCCTCACGAACCGAACACCAATCACTCCCTGTTGAGCATGAAATTCATTATATTTGTATCCGCCTACATCCGAAGTTTGGCGATTTTTTAGGGAATACTTGTCGTTGTTTTAGTATCGAACCTTTCTTTCGGGCATTGGTACTGCAAATTTTAGAGCAACAAAAACAAGCTGCTCCCCCTGAATATCTCGAACACCTGCTACAAGTGCTGTTCGATCAGCTCAAACAAGCACCTGCTTACTCACATTATTTACCCCAAAGTAGCCATCCCATTTTATCACCAATCTTAGAGAAGCTGTCTGATCCTGAGTTATTTAATAGCAGTTTACAGCAGGTATTACAGAACTTTACCGTGAGCGAGCGGCATGTTCTACGTTTGAGTCAACAAGAGTTACAACTGTCGCTGTCAGAATGGCGTAATCGTGCCAAGATTATTTTTGCCATCAACCAAATCCGCCAAGGGATGACCATTAAACAGTTGTCCTTTGCTTTGGGCTATCATCACAGCTCCAGCTTTATTGAGTTCTTTAAGCGCTATACAGGGCAAACACCGATTCAACTTAAAAATGCTTCTCTCTGAAATAAAGGCTTGGTTTTTCTGATTATTTGTATGGATTCATATCAAGAGCATTGCACTCTGCGGCAATAGCAGTTAAAACAAACGGGTATTGTCACAACAACAAATTAGGACGTATTCCATGAGCCAATCGGTTTATCACATTCCTGTTAAGGACATCAAAGGTCAAGACGTCGATCTCGATCAATATCAAGGCAAAGTCCTGTTGATCGTTAACGTAGCATCAAAATGTGGTTTAACACCACAATATGAAGGTTTGGAAAAACTGTATCAAGCCAAAAAAGATCAAGGTTTAGAAATTCTTGGTTTTCCTGCGAATAACTTCTTAGAACAAGAGCCGGGATCAAATGATGAAATTCAGCAGTTCTGCTCACTGAACTATGATGTGCACTTCCCGCTGTTCGCAAAAATCTCTGTTGCGGGTGAGGATAAACATGCCTTATATCAAACCCTGACCCAAGCGATTCCAGAGCGTCAAGGCGAAGGTCCATGGTGGAAAGACTTGGTCGATTATGGTTTAACGCCAAACAACCCACCAGAAGTGTTATGGAATTTTGAAAAGTTCTTAGTGAATAAGAATGGTGAAATTGTTGCGCGTTTTGCACCAGATATTACTGCGGATGACGAGCGTATTGTCAGCGCGATTGAAGCTGAATTAGCGAAGTAAACTTGAGAAACATCTATAGAAAAGAGCATTTGATCTGCTCTTTTCTATTCCAAACCTAGAAAGCCCTTCGTCACCCTGCATTTATCAAACTGTTGCTGAATTGCAAAAATCACTTCTTTCTCCACACTTTCTTATTATAGTGACCATCTCTTATAATCTGGTGTCGTTCAGCCATGATGGAAAATCTATCTCTCAAAGCCATTCTCTCTGTATCTACACTTGCTGCGGCATTAACGCTCACTGGTTGTGACCAAACCCCTCAAGAGAATGAACAAGCTGAGCAAACAACTACGTTTGAACAGGCAGACACAGCTTCTGAAAATGAAGAAAGTACAACATCAGTCACTCAGGATACCCAATCCTTAAGTCGTGGCAATATGTTGAACATCGCCCGTGATATTGCCAAGTTGCAAATCGAGACTGATGACTACGTCACGCTGCTTAAGCAATCACAAAGCAACCTTGAACAAGCGATTCAAGATAAAAATGTGCAGAGCCTGCAACAGACAACAGGTGCTTTAAGCCAAGAATTGAATGGTTTACATGATGCCTTACTGGCACTTAATTTAAAAAGTACGGAAGTAGATCAAATTCGCCAAAGCTTATTGAGTGCAAATCAACAGCTGCTGAATATGCCGCTATTACATGGTCAAACCGATCTTTCAAAAATTGATTTTGCCAAGATAGAAAAACAATTTAATACGATTCAAATGGATATGGTGAAACTAGCAACCTTAGTGTTGGGAAATAAAGACGAGTCAAATACTTAAAAGCATCGACTGTTTAACTTCAAATTGAGGTTTCAAAATAGATGAGACATAAAAAAGCCACCTTACGGTGGCTTTTTTATGTCAAACCTGCAAATTACAATGCGCGGTTTTTCATCTTACGAATCGTTTCGAGCTGACCTGCAATCTCAGATAGAGATGCGAGTGCAGCAGCAGAGTCCAAGTCACTCTTTTGATTTGCTAGCAATGCTTCAGCTTGTTTACGAGCATCCAAAATTGCAGCTTCATCTAAATTGTCAGCACGAACTGCAGTATCTGCAAGTACGGTAACAACATGAGGTTGAACTTCTAACACACCGCCAGATACATAAACGATTTCTTCTGTACCATTTTCCAACTGAACACGAATCGGACCCGGTTGGAGTAAAGTTACGAGTGGTGCATGCCCTGGTAAAATACCAAGTTCACCGCCCGCACCTTTTGCGATTAACATCGTAACTTGTCCAGAGTAAATTGACTCTTTAACACTTACGACATCACACTGCATAGTCGCCATGAGAATCTCCTTAAATTAGAGTTGCTAATTAAAGTTTCTCGGCTTTAGCAATCACTTCGTCAATACCACCAACCATATAGAACGCTTGTTCTGGGATGTGGTCGTATTCACCAGCTAATAGACCTTTAAAGCCACGAATCGTTTCTTTAAGTGGTACTAATTTACCAGGCGCACCAGTAAATACTTCAGCTACGTGGAACGGTTGAGAGAAGAAACGTTGGATTTTACGCGCACGGTAAACAACCAATTTGTCTTCTTCAGCTAACTCGTCCATACCCAAGATTGCGATGATGTCTTTAAGCTCTTTATAACGTTGCAATACGTTCTGTACAGAACGTGCAATTTCATAATGCTCAGCACCAACAACCAATGGATCTAACTGACGTGAAGTTGAGTCAAGTGGATCGATCGCTGGATAAATACCAGAAGATGCGATGTCACGGCTCAATACAACTGTTGCATCTAAGTGAGCAAATGTTGTCGCAGGCGATGGATCTGTTAAGTCATCGGCAGGTACGTATACTGCTTGGATCGAAGTGATCGAACCAGACTTAGTAGACGTAATACGCTCTTGAAGAACACCCATTTCTTCTGCAAGTGTCGGTTGGTAACCTACTGCAGATGGCATACGACCTAACAATGCTGATACTTCAGTACCCGCAAGTGTATAACGGTAGATGTTGTCGACGAATAATAATACGTCACGACCTTTACCATTTTCGTCTTTTTGATCACGGAAATATTCAGCCATGGTCAAACCAGTTAACGCTACGCGTAAACGGTTACCTGGTGGCTCATTCATCTGACCGTAGACCATTGCTACTTTGTCAAGAACGTTAGAATCTTTCATTTCGTGATAGAAGTCGTTACCTTCACGAGTACGCTCACCAACACCAGCAAACACAGATAAACCTGAGTGTGCTTTCGCGATGTTGTTGATCAACTCCATCATGTTAACGGTTTTACCAACACCCGCACCACCGAATAAACCAACTTTACCACCTTTCGCGAACGGGCAAAGTAAGTCGATGACTTTGATACCAGTTTCTAAAAGATCAGTCGAAGCTGCTTGTTCAGCATAAGAAGGTGCTTGACGGTGAATCGGCAAACGCTCTTCAGTCGCTACAGGACCCGCTTCATCAATCGGGCGACCCAAAACGTCCATAATACGACCAAGCGTAGCTGGGCCAACTGGAACAGAAATCGGTGCGCCAGTGCTAGTCACGTTAAGACCGCGTTTAAGGCCTTCAGTAGAACCCATTGCGATGGTACGAACGACACCATCACCAAGCTGTTGCTGAACTTCCAAAGTCGTTTCAGTACCATCAACTTGGAGAGCTTCATAGATCTTAGGAACGCTATTACGTTCAAACTCGACGTCGATAACCGCGCCGATGATCTGAATGATACGACCGCTACTCATTGCTGTCTCCTCAATTCAAAAATAATGTTAAACGGCAGCGGCACCACCAACGATCTCGGAAATTTCCTGAGTAATCGCGGCTTGACGCAGCTTGTTATAAATGAGTTGTAGGCTCTTGATGAGATCGCCCGCATTGTCAGTCGCTGCTTTCATAGCGACCATACGTGCAGATTGCTCACAGGCGATGTTTTCAATCACACCTTGATAAACCATAGACTCGATATAGCGGACCAACAAACCATTTAACAATTCTTCTGCTTCTGGTTCATAGAGGTAATCCCAACCATAAGTACGGTTAAGGTCATCACTCTCTTCTGCTGGTGCTAAAGGAACGAGTTGTTCTACTTTAGGCTGTTGTGTCATTGCATTGATGAAGCCATTTGATACGAGGTAGATACGATCTAATTCGCCCTTATCAAATGCATCAAGCATAATTTGCACTGAGCCCGTTAACTGTTCCAAACTTGGTGTATCACCCAACTGAGTGGTCACACCGAGCACTTTACCGCCGTAGCTCTTAAAAAATGAAACCGCTTTTTGACCAATCAAAGCAAATTCAACTTCAATTGACTGCTCTTGTTGTGCTTTGACATGCTGCACAACTTTCTTAAACAAGTTAATGTTTAAGCCACCCGCCAAACCACGATCTGAAGACACCACAATATAGCCAACGCGCTTAACAGGGCGCTCAACCATATAACGGTGCTTGTATTCAGGGTTTGCTTGGACTAAGTGAGCAATTACACGGCGCATATTATCGGCATACGGACGGCCCTGAGCCATGCGCTCTTGCGCACGACGCATTTTAGAAGCAGCTACCATTTGCATCGCGCGAGTAATCTTTTGCGTGCTCTTGATACTAGCTACTTTGGCGCGAATTTCTTTTAAATTTGCCATACGCTTAACCTAGTATTCGAAAGCTCTTGCGAGCTTCCGAAGGTTGATCCGTGAACCAAACTTAACTAAAGTTTTAGCTATTGCTAAAATTAGTAAGTTTGAGTCGCTTTGAAGCTTTCAATACCTGATTTGATTGCTGCTTCGATGTCTTTGTTATAATCACCAGTTTCATCGATCTGTTGCATTAACGCAGCTTGTTCAGAACGGAAGTAAGAAATTAACGCAGCATCAAAGTCTACGATTTTCTTCACTTCTACGTCAGCCATATAGCCTTCGTTAGATGCATAAACAGAAACAGCTTGGTCAGCAATTGAGTAAGGAGCATATTGTTTTTGCTTCATTAACTCAGTTACACGTTGACCATGCTCAAGTTGCTTACGAGTTGCTTCATCAAGATCAGAAGCGAACTGAGCAAACGCAGCCAATTCACGGTATTGTGCTAAAGCAGTACGGATACCACCAGACAATTTTTTGATGATCTTCGTTTGAGCAGAACCACCAACACGCGATACAGAGATACCCGCGTTCACAGCAGGACGAATACCTGCGTTGAATAATGATGTTTCTAAGAAGATCTGACCGTCAGTAATCGAAATTACGTTGGTTGGTACGAATGCAGATACGTCACCAGCTTGAGTTTCAATGATCGGTAACGCAGTTAAAGAACCAGTTTGACCAGTTACTGCACCGTTCGTGAATTTCTCAACATAATCAGCTGAAACGCGCGAAGCACGTTCAAGAAGACGCGAGTGAAGATAGAATACGTCACCTGGATACGCTTCACGACCTGGTGGACGACGTAAAAGTAATGAAATTTGACGGTAAGCAACAGCTTGCTTAGACAAATCATCATAAATAATTAACGCGTCTTCACCACGATCACGGAAGTATTCGCCCATTGTACAGCCAGAGTACGGAGCTAAATACTGCATTGCTGCAGGATCAGCGGCCGCAGCTGCGACAACAGTTGTATACGCCATAGCACCAGTTTCTTCTAGCTTACGTACCACGTTTGCAATTGTTGATTGTTTTTGACCAATCGCAACGTATACACATTTAATGCCAGAGTTTTTCTGAGCGATGATCGCATCGATCGCCATTGCTGTTTTACCAGTTTGACGGTCACCAATAATCAACTCACGCTGACCACGACCTACAGGGATCATGGTATCAACTGATTTATAACCAGTTTGAACAGGTTCGTCGACAGACTGACGCCAAATTACACCTGGTGCTACTTTTTCAACAGCATCAGTTAATTTTGCATCAATTGGGCCTTTACCATCAATTGGGTTACCCAAAGCGTCTACGACACGGCCAAGAAGTTCAGGACCAACCGGAACTTCTAATACACGACCTGTGCAACGAGCTTTTTGACCTTCTTGCAGGCTTAGGTAGTTACCTAAAACAACGGCACCCACTGAATCCTGTTCTAGGTTCAGTGCCATACCAAATAAGCCGCCGTCGAATTCGATCATTTCACCGTACATTGCATCTGCAAGACCGTGAATGCGCACGATACCGTCAGATACCATGACGATGGTACCTTCATTCTTCGCGGTCGCGCTGGTGTCCAGATCGCCGATACGCTGTTTAATGAGCGCACTGATCTCGGATGGATTCAGTTGTTGCATTGCGCTATTCCTCAATCTTTTTTAAGTTCAGTCTTTTTGCTATTACGCAAGAAGACGAGTCCGCATTTTTTCAAGCTTGTTAAGCGCAGAGTCATCTATCACTTGGTCGCCTGCACGAATCACAACACCTGCGATCAACGCTGGATTAACGTTAACAGTGACATGAACTGTTCTGTTAAAACGTTTTTCAAGCGCATGAGCTAAAATATGCTCTTGTGTCGCATCGATTGGAAAAGCAGATTCAATTTCTACTTCCAATGTGTTGTTGTTCTGCGATTTAAGTAGTTCGTATTCTGTTGCGATTTCAGGCAATAAAACTAAACGATCATTATCTGCAAGCAATGTCAAAAAGTTAGACACTGATTGAGTTTGATCTTCACCTAAAACCTTGGCAAAAAGACCTACTTGTTCCGCAGGAGTCAGCTCAGGGCGATTTAAATAAGCGGAAAATGCTTCATCTTGCACCGCAGCACTGAGCAGTTGTAACGCATTTGACCAAGCGTCAGTTGCATTCTGCTCAGATGCATAAGCAAATGCTGCTTTGCCGTACGGGCGTGCTAACGTCAAGAGTTCAGCCATATTCGCCTCGCTTAAAGTTTAGCAGCCAGCTGATTCAGCATGGCATTATGAGCTTCTGCGTCAACTTGTTGGTTCAGAATTTTTTCTGCACCAGCAACTGCCAAAGCAGCAACTTGTTGACGTAATTCTTCGCGAGCAGAATTGATGTCTTGATCAACAGTTTCTTTCGCCTGTTGACGAATACGCTCACCTTCAGCAGATGCTTGGGTACGCGCTTCTTCGATCAATTGTGCTGAACGACGGTTCGCTTGTTCGATCAATTGAGCCGCTTGTGCTTTCGCTGCATCTAATTCTGCCTTAACTTGTGCTTGCGCATCAGCAAGGTCAGCTTTTGCTTTTTCAGCAGCGTTTAAGCCATCAGCGATTTTACGCTGACGCTCACTAATCGCATTGATTAGTGGAGGCCAAACAAACTTCATGCAGAATGCGACAAAGATCGCAAATGCAATTGCTTGGCCAATCAATGTGAGGTTGATATTCATTTCGCTATTCCTCAATATGTGGATTTAGGAATTAAGCTATTAACCTACAAATGGATTAGCGAAGATGAAGAACAAGCCAATACCAACACCGATCATAGGCACAGCATCAAGAAGACCCGCAATTAAGAACATACGAGTTTGAAGTTGTGGAGCCAATTCTGGTTGACGAGCAACAGCTTCTAAGAAGCGACCGCCTAAAAGACCAAAACCAATCGCAGTACCTAAAGCACCGAAAGCGATCAAGATAGCAGATGCAATTGCAACTAGACCTAAAGTGAGTTCCATGAAAAATTCCTCAGAGGTTAGGTTATTACCAAATTAAACTAAAATTTAAGCCCAACGATCAGGTGATAGTTAGGCAATACCATTAATGCTTTTCGCTTGCCATGCTCAAGTAAACGATGGTCAGCATCATAAAGATAAATGCTTGCAACGTGATTACAAGAATGTGGAAAATAGCCCAAGGCACAGATAACGCCCACTGGATCCAGAACGGCAATAATGCGATCAAGATGAAGATCAACTCACCCGCATACATGTTACCGAACAGTCGTAGAGCTAACGAAACTGGACGAGCAAGGAAAGTTACTAATTCCAAAATTAAGTTCACTGGAATCAATAACGCTTTTGCAAATTTGTTACTTGGGTTGAATGGGTTAAGTGCCAATTCACCGACGAAACCGCCGATCCCTTTTTCACGAATACTATAGAACAAAATTAAAACAAATACAGACAACGACATACCAAGGGTAATGTTCGGGTCAGTAGATGGAACAACTTTGAAGTAAACGTGGTGAGGGTCCATACCAAATACGTTTGCACCAATCAATTGAGCTGTATACGGGATCCAGTCAACAGGGATTAAGTCCATTGCGTTCATGAGGAAAATCCACACGAAAATGGTTAATGCCAAGGGTGCAATTAAACGTGATTTGCCGTGGAAAGTATCACGAACACTTGAGTCTACAAACTCGATAATCATTTCAATCGCTGATTGGAATTTAGTTGGAACACCTGCATTCGCAGCTCTCGCAACTGTCCAAAACAACAAACAGAAAATCACACCAAGTCCGATAGACCAACCCATTGAATCCAAGTGAATTGCAGTGAACCCCATCGAATGAGCTTCTTCAGCAGTCTCAGCCAATTTCCATGTACCATCAGGCATTTTGCCATAGGTCATATTGGTCAAGTGATGCTTGATATACTCGGTCGAAGTCAGGGCATGTTCTTCAGCAGCCATAAATCACACCTGGTCAATGTCAATCATTAAAAAGAAGTAGAAACGAATCAAGCGGATGGCAAAGATCCCGCCTCTACTTCCAAAAATCTCAAAATGTGTTTTACCCTCGTTTTTGTAGACGTGCCACCAAAAATGGCGCGACCCACGACATCGCTTGTACGAGAATAAATCCACAAAACAATGCAACCGGTGACAGCGGTTTAACATTGCTCAAAATTAATATAAAACCCACGATCACAATCGCAAACTTACCGAGCATTCCTCGGTACATATTCAGCATGACTTGTTTTGATGCTCTTGCGCCTGCCGTTCTAAACGACTGCCAAGCAAAATAACAATGTGCCAACCAACATACCAAAGCCCCAAGCGCAGCACTCAAAGCAGCAGTTGTATCTTTCATTGCCCATGCCAGTAAAGCGGCAACAGGAATCATACATGCTTGTAAGAAGACCAAAGCTTTTGCTAATCGTCGGTCAATCATGCGACTAGTTTGGCTCATTTTTTACCCACTTACAGCAGAACTGCTTGACAAGTTTTAATCATGATCGTTTCGAATCGCAGGCATTATAGAGTTACACCCCTGAACATGCAATCTTTTCTCGACTTAAGTCTGCTTTTTTCGCTACCATATTTTTTGACGTTAGAGTCAATTGATTTTTATTTTTTTGATCAATTTTGTGCACTTATTACGCATTTATCGGTTTTTAAAGCCAATTTTTGCCATGCTGTTACAAAATTGTCTTCACCACGCATGCTTTCATCGACCGATTGGAAAACTACTGGGTTCATTTTTTGGTACTGACTGGCACTTGCTGTCGTTTCGGCCAATAAGCACATTTTATTTTGCGGACGATTATCTCTTAAGTACTTAATTTGGGCTGCAGTCGGTGCAATATGTGGGTCATCGGTCAGGGCGCCTGCAAATTTCAGGTTTAATGCTCTTTCTAGGTATTGATAGGCATCATGATAAGACCAATAGTTTTTAGCCTTATTTGAGCTTTCATATTGTTGAGAAGCTTGCAGCATTTGTTGCGAAAACTCTTTCGCATTGGCCATATATTTGGCTTTATTTTCTGGATATTGCTGCGAACGCAAAGTTGCAATAAAGAAAGCAATACGTACCGCATTATTTGGATCCAACCAAACATGACTATCAACTGTGCTCGCCATAGAAGCACCACGTAAATTACGCAATGGTAAGGTCGTTAAAATGCCTGAATCTAAGATTGCGATTGCTTTACGGTTCTGATTGAGCATTTTTTCGAGTGGAGCTTCATGCGCTTTCCCCAACCAAATCACCAAAGAGGCATCTTGAATCGCTTTACGGTGTGCTGGTGTGAGTTGTACGTCATGACCACTTTGATCTTTTAATAACAGAATCGGCTCTTCTATCCCGTCTGTTACTTGTTTGGCAATCAAATAAATTGGGTGTGTTGAAACCACCAAGCTTTGTGTCCAGCCCCATGTGCTTAACATCGAAAACAAGACAAAAACAAATAGGCGAGACATCACAACATTACTCAATTTAACGAAGCATGTTATAATATAACAAAAGTTAAAAAATGCCTATGTCTATTTTTAGATTCGCTGCACTATCCATCGTGCATTTAACTTATATAGATAGTTATCATAAATAGCATGTTATGATAGCGGGGCGATTGGAGTACGATTCAGACACTTCATGTCAGTGAAAATTCAATCAGCCCTACAAAAACAATGAGGTCAATCTATGAGTTCTTGTTCACATGAACATGACAATGCTTTACATGGTGTTCACGGTCATCACGATATTAAAGCGCGCCTTGCCGAAGCAGAACTGTTATGTACTGCGACTGGCGCTCGTCTGACACCTTTGCGTAAAGAAGTGCTTGAACTCATCTTAAATGCCTCTGCCCCAATGGGTGCGTATGATTTATTGGCTAAAATTAAAGGTCAAGCAGACCGCCCTGCTGCGCCTCCTACGGTATACCGTACTTTAGACTTTTTATTAGAAAAAGGCTTAATCCATAGACTCACGTCTATTAATGCCTATATACCTTGCTGCCATCCACGTGAAGGTCATCAAGCGGCTTTTCTGATCTGTACGGAATGTCATTCTGTGAAAGAAGCATCAGCACAAGGCCTGATCCAGCAACTCGATCAACTTGCGTCATCAGACCAGTTTTTAGCGCAACATAGCATTATTGAAATCTCTGGAAAATGTCATCAGTGCAGCACACGCCAGTAAGCACTCCACTTATTCAGCTGGAGAAAATCTCAGTTCGTCGTGATGAGCTGGATATTTTAAGAAATGTAGATTTTGCCTTGCAAGCAAAAGAAATTGTGACGTTGATTGGTCCCAATGGCGCAGGTAAATCCACATTGATCAAGGTGCTGTTAGGTATCATGCCGCCGAATAAAGGCAAAATTCACTTTTCTAAAAAATTAAAAATGGCCTATGTTCCGCAGAAGTTCAACCCTTCTGCAAGCCTCCCTTTACGCGTACAAGATTTGCTTGATCTAGAAGTCTGCGAACAGGCGTTACGTGAAGAAATTATTCGCGACACAGGCATTCAAAAATTACAGTCATCCAAAGTACAGCAGCTTTCAGGTGGTGAACGGCAACGGGTGTTACTGGCACGTGCATTATTACGTCAGCCCGATATTTTAGTACTGGATGAACCGATGCAAGGCTTGGATATTCAGTCCGAAGCTGAGCTTTATGAATATGTACGTAGTTTACCTGAACGCTATAGCTGTGCTGTGTTGATGGTATCACATGACCTACAATGGGTGATGCAAGGTACGCATCGCGTGGTCTGTCTAAACAAACATATTTGCTGTAGTGGATTACCTGAAAGTATTCAACAGCATCCAGAATATCAAGCGATTTTTGGCACCCAACGTATGTTCTATCAGCATCATCACAATCACTGTGGGCATAGTGATCATGCAGAACCGTGTTCGCACGATCCACGCCCACATATACACCCTGAGCCGAAGGTCTAAGCCATGATGGAATGGTTACAACTCCTCCTCCCTGCTTGGATTATGGGGTCACTGCTGGTTTTTCTAACAGCTCCTCTTGGCTGCTTGATGCTGTGGCGCAGAATGTCTTTTTTTGCCGACACCATGGCGCACGGCACCTTACTTGGTGTCGCGGTTGCAGGGATTCTGAATTTACCTTTTTGGCTGGGTGTCGCTTGCCTTGCGCTGTTGCTGGTGGCTCTTCTTTGGGTTTTGCACGATTCACGCCTACCTAATGATGCATTACTCGCTTTAAGCTCTGCCACCCTACTCTGCTCTGGTCTGCTACTGATTCAACAAGTACCAAGTTTGCGTCCTGAATTGCTTAGCTATTTATTCGGCGATTTACTCAGTATCGAGTGGGCTGATTTACCAATGTTTGCAGTGGTGATTGCAGGTGCATTAATCGTACTTTATCGTTCATGGTCCGCGCAGATTCAAATTGCGATTGATCCAGATATTGCCATGAGTGAAGGCGTGAGTGCGAACTGGCAACGTTTGATCTTCATGTTGTTATTGGCACTGTTTACCGTATTGGCGTTACGTGCAGTCGGTTCATTATTGATGGGTGCTTTACTGGTGATTCCCGCCCTAAGCGCACGCTTATTGGCGCACTCACCAAAACAAATGGTGGTTTGGGCATTTGTGTTGGCACAGCTCGGAGTTACGGTTGGCCTATGGTCGAGTGCTGCACTGAATATTTCTACAGGCTTAAGTATTGTGCTCTGTATGGCACTTTGCTTTGCCGCTATTTTCATCACGCAAAAACTCAAAAGCCAAGCTCAATCTGCCTAATCGGGCAGTCAGCTTGACTGTTGGATCGCACTGAGTAAAAGTGCTGCACCACTAAACATCACCGCAAAACCACGATTTAAATATTTTTGCTGTGTCGGTGAGCGAAGCAGTCTCAATACTTTCGAAGCCAGTCCGGTATAGCCCGCCATGACAATCAGGTCGATCGTCACCATCGTGACCGCCATGATGAAGTACTGCAGCCATTGTGGTCGACTCAAATCCAGAAATTGCGGTAAAACAGCCAACAAGAATACAATGGCTTTAGGATTACTCATATTCACCACAAAGCCTTTCAATATTAAGGCTAATGCGGATTGAGGTTGTTCCTGTCGAATCTCAATCGCCTGAATCGGTGCAGTCCACTGCTTATACGCCAAATAAACCAAATAAGCGACGCCAAACCATTTCACCACCTGGAAAGCCCAAGGCGTGGTCGCAAACAGCACACCAACACCTGCTGCCACAATCAGAATTTGTATCAGTAAAGCCA
This sequence comes from Acinetobacter sp. Ac_5812, assembly GCF_013072695.1. Taxonomy (GTDB): domain Bacteria; phylum Pseudomonadota; class Gammaproteobacteria; order Pseudomonadales; family Moraxellaceae; genus Acinetobacter. Next base: position 138,567 of record NZ_LXUK01000017.1, on the reverse strand, counting down.
CTTGTAGGCCTATGACATTCCAATAGCCATATCGAAATCCATAGTTTAACCCACTCGACATTGAGGCAATTGCGCCTGCGCCTGGTGAGATACTAATCACCCAGCATGCCAACATAAAAGCAAACCAAATCTGCAAAGACATAACAAGGACGGTCGAACAATAAAAGGTGAATTATACCGTTTTATCAGCGCATCGCGTTGATATTTTAGGCAAGAAAATTTAGCAAATAAGCTACTCAGCCCACATAACATCAGGCACAATTATTGTTTTCCCCTTAAAAATAACTAAGGAGTTTTTAATGACTGCGCAATCTGTCATTCTTCCATTACCTTCTGACCACGCCCGCTTTATTGTTTTACGTTTAAAAGATTTAAGCATTGCCGAATTAAAACAACAGATTGAAGCTCTCCTTTCGACCCGTGACCGTTTAATCACACAACACCCCAATGACCAGATTAAAACAGCCATCGCTTTTGGTCCCGAACTTTGGGCGCAACTCAACTCGCAAACACCTGAAGGATTTAAACAGCTCGATCCACAACAGGGTGCGTTTAATATGCCAGTGGTGCCTGCTGATGTATTTATTCATCTTGCCAGCGCCCGTGCAGATATTTGTTTTGCCATGAGCCAAGCTTTTTTTAACGGCATTCAAGACAAAGTCGAGGTTTTAGATGAGCGTGCATGTTTTCGCTTCTTTGATGGCCGCGATATGACTGGCTTTATTGATGGCACCGAGAATCCACAATTTCCAGATGACCGCGCAGAAGCAGCATTACTACCAGAAACAGCCGGTGCCTTTGCCGATGGCAGCTTTATCTTTGCACAGCGTTATATTCATGATCTTACAAAATGGCAAATGCTCAAAGTCGATGCACAAGAACATGTGTTTGGCCGTACCAAACTTGAATCGATTGAGCTTGATGATGATGTGAAACCAGAAAACTCACATGTGGCACGTACCGTGGTTGAAGACGATGAGGGTGAGGAAATGGAAATCTTGCGTCACAGCTTGCCTTATGGTGATGGCAAAGGTGAGCAAGGCTTATTCTTTGTCGCTTACACCAATAATTTAAGCATTATTGACGAGATGCTGAAACGTATGTTTGGGACCACAGGTGATGGTATTCATGATCGCTTGCTGCATTTCACCACTGCCATTGATGGTGCTTATTATTTCGCGCCAAGCGATGAATTATTAGAACAGATTTTAGAAGATTAAAACCATCAGATGCTATGTTTATCAATAACATAGCATCTGCATGATCACCAAGTTGCTACTCACTGCAAAAAGATTTATGTGAATATGTTAATTCCGCACAAATCCCACTCCCCTTAAGCCGATAAAATTTGCTATATTGGTCGTTTTTCCGCGACATTTATTTTCGGTAACTATGAATACGGCAATACAAGCAGCTCTCGATCATGCGGTACAAACCCTGCAACAACAAGGTGTACTTCCTTCAGATTGGACCAACACGAGCCATTTAACCCGTACCAAAGACCGAAGTCACGGAGACTTTGCTTCAAATATCGCCATGATCGGCTCAAAAGTTGCAGGGATGAAACCTCGCGATCTTGCTGAAAAAATCTTGGCAGCCCTCCCAGAAGTGGCTGACATTACCAAAGCAGAAATTGCAGGTCCGGGTTTTATCAACTTCTTTTTAAATGCAGACCAACGCTATGCCGTGCTTGATCAAATCCAAGCACAAAAAAATGACTATGGTCGTAGCCAAGCCAATGCAGCTAAAAAAATCCAAGTCGAATTTGTCTCTGCAAACCCAACTTCTAGTCTGCACGTCGGCCATGGTCGTGGTGCTGCTTATGGCATGACCGTTGCGAATCTATTAGAAGCAACGGGTGCCAAAGTTGATCGTGAATATTATGTCAATGACGCAGGCCGTCAAATGGACATTTTGGCGACTTCAACTTATTTACGTTATTTAGAATTGACAGGACAAACCTTAGTTTTCCCTAAAAATGCCTACCAAGGCGATTACGTCAAAGAAATTGCACAAGAAATTATTGATAAAGATGGCAATGCACATGTTCGTGCAGTTGCTGACATTTATAAAGATGTACCAGAAGATGTTCAATACGCTGAAGAACTCGACGCAGAGGGCAACAAAGTTGTCCTTTCTGGCGACAAAGAAAAACACATCGATGGTTTGATTGCAAACTCACAACAACACTTGGGTGCGGACTACCGTGTTTTCCATCAAGCAGCCTTGCATGCCATCTTAGATGACATCAAAGATGACTTGGCTGACTTTGGCGTGACCTTTGATAAATGGTTCAGTGAAGACTCTTTAACTGACAAAATTGACGAAGCGCTTGAGACGTTAGACCAACGTGGTTACCTCTATGAAAAGGACGGTAATATCTGGTTTAAATCAACTGAATTTGGTGATGAAAAAGACCGTGTGGTGAAACGTCGTAATGGTCAAACCACTTACTTTGCTTCTGACATCGCCTATCACTTAAATAAATTACAACGTGGCTATACCGACCTGATTGATATTTGGGGTTCTGACCACCACGGTTATATCTCACGTGTCAAAGCGGCGATTGATGCCATGGGTTATGACTCGAAGAAACTGACTGTACTTTTGGTTCAGTTCGTGAGCTTGTGGCGTGGTGGCGAGATGGTACAAATGTCATCTCGTTCGGGTCAGTTCGTGACTTTACGTGATCTACGTAAAGAAGTGGGTAATGATGCCGCGCGTTTCTACTATGTGATGCGTAAGTCTGAACAACACATCGACTTTGACTTAGACCTTGCGGTTTCACAAAGCAAGGACAATGCGGTGTATTACATTCAATATGCTCATGCACGTATTTGTCGTATGTTAGAAAAAGCAGCCACGACAGGGATCAGTTTTGATGCTGTTGCAGCACGTGAGCAAGCCAATCGTTTAGAACTTGATGCTGAAACAGAAATTCTGTCTAAGCTTGCTGCTTATCCTGATATTTTAGTCCGTGCGGCAAATGTCTATGAACCACACCAAATTGGTAACTATCTTAAAGAGTTAGCTGCCCTATTCCATGCTTGGTATAATGAACATAAGGTTTTGGGTGATGATGTAGCGCTTACACAAGCACGTTTATTGCTTTCAATCAATGTACAGCAAGTTTTACACAATGGCTTAGAATTACTCGGTGTCTCCGCTCCTGAGACGATGTAAATAGCAAAGCAGCGCTTTGCACATCGTCGCAAGACCGAAAGCTATGCTTGAGGTGCCGATGTAAGCAAGCCCTCTTTGCATCGTCGCAAGACCGAAAGCTATGCTTGAGGTGGGCTGTAAAACAGCAAAGCAACGCTTTGCACATCGTCCCAAGACCGACGGCTATGCGGTGCCGATGTAAGCAAGCCCTCTTTGCATCGTCGCAAGACCGAAGGCGATGCCTGAGGTGAGCGGTAATCAGCAAAGTAACACTTTAAACACATGTAAACTTAAACCATGATTGTTAAACAATATGGTAAACAAAGCATTATTTTTAAACATAATGCTTTGTTTTTAAGCAGATTCAAGTTACAAATAACCTAATAGGATCAAGAGGAATTTCTGGTGTTTGGAAAAACGCAACGTGGTGTATCTGAACGACCAAACAAGCCTAAAAAACCACTCATTCCGAAGTGGTTAGGAATGCTTGTCGCAGTTCTCGCGATCCTGTGCGCTGCCGTGATGCTCATGCTTTGGCAACCATGGCAGCCTGTTCCTGCAAAAAATCAGGTAACGTCTGAACACTATGAAGAAGAAAATACCAATAAAGACTACCGTTTTTATGACTTACTTCCGCAACAGCAAGTAACCCCAATTCCTGAGCAAGCCGTGCCAGAGTCTAAACCTCAGGGCAATGTTGTGATTATCGAGTCGCCAAAACCTGAAACCACAACAACAGAAGATCCAAGTGGCATCACCCCTAGTGAACAAGCTGCAGCACCTGCACATGCGACTTATATTTTACAAGTACGTAGCTACCCTGACCCAGACAGTGCTGACGCACGTCGTGCAGAAATCATCCTGAATGGTTTATCTGCAGATGTGGTGAAAAGCGTTGAAAATGGCCAAACTTGGTATCGTGTGTTCTCTGGGCCTTATGACAGCCAAGAATCTGCGCTTGCTGCTCAACAGACCTTACAACATAGCGGCATTGATTCAATTGTCATTAAACGCTAAAAATAGAGTCACAATAAAAAAGGGAACAATTAGTTCCCTTTTTTATGCTTAAAAATTTATGCGCATTGAGAATGCAGCGTTCCTTGTTCAGCACGTTGAAAAGCTGGACGCTGCTGAACACGTTGTACAAAAGCCTGAATGTTTGGATACTTACCATGTAAGCGGTTCTGAATCGCAATCAGTGGAAAGGCCATTTGAATATCTGCAAAAGAAAAATCACCTGCAAAATAATCATGTTTTGACAAATAATCCTCAAGATACAAAATATGTTCTTTCACTCGTGGACGGACAAAGCCAGCTTTAACACCATCGGTAATTTTTTCCGCAATCGGACGAATCACCCAAGGAACGTGTTTGCTGACATTATTCATCACTAGGGTCATGACCAATAAAGGCATCAATGAGCCTTCTGCATAGTGCATCCAGTACAAATATTGACGTTGATCAGATGCCTGTTGAGGTTTAAATTTGCTTTGAAGATCATACTGCTGTTGTAAATAATCTAGAATCACAGCAGATTCAACAATCACATCATCCCCATCGACCAAAATAGGTGCTTTACCGAGAGGATGAATTTGTTTAAGGCTTTCTGGCGCTGCGTAACTGGCTGACCTTTGGTAATACTCAACTTGGCAATCCACACCAAGTTCTTCTAACGCCCACAATATGCGGAACGAACGTGAGCATTGTAGGTAATGTAAGGTAATCATTTTTGTGCCTGCTTTTTAGCTGCGTAACTATGGTTTTAGTCCCTCTCATAGCTACGCTTAGAATTATGTTTTGCCCAAGCACAATAGCACTTTAGTCTTAAAGAATCATGGTCTGTATGTCTAAACTACGTAACAAAGTTTTAGTAACAGGCGTTTTACTACAGACATTGAGAAGCTTTTCTTGTAAGTCTTGTGAAACAGGTTGTTTAAATATTACTCGACGCTCAATTCTTTCCTGCTGTTCCCGATTAGTATGGAAGTCCACTTCCACCGCAAACTCACCCAAATCGATTTCCTTATGCTGCGCGTACATTCGCAAGGTAATCATGGTACAGGAGGCCAGACTTGTGGTGAGGAAATCATAAGGTGCAGGACCTGTATCGTGTCCACCAAACTGTTCTGGCTTATCAGTAAGAAATTGATGTGTACCACTCTTCACCGCCCCCTTCCAAGGTTCTGGCAAAGTCTGGACTGCTGCACTGGCAATAATACTCATTTTGATGCCCTCATTTGATCAGGTAATACAGGTGCTTCTAGGCGTTTACCTTGGTAATCTGGAATTTCCCCAAAACGAGCATCGTGATTAATCCAGTCTTCACGCGCTTGCTTTAACTCTCCCATGGTACGCCCTACAAAATTCCACCACAGTAAAATCGGCGATTCAAATGGTTCACCACCAATCAATAACACGCGATGGCCTTGAGTTAACTCGACTTCAATTTCAGTGAGTCCAGTTTCCAAAACCACCATATTATCGGCAGTCAGCTCATGACCATTGACGCGAGCCGTGCCCTCCAACGCCATAAAGGCATATTCAAACTTTGGATTGAGTGGAATACGGGTTTTGGTATCGGCTTGTGCAGTCAGATCTACACCAACCAAAGGCGTATGCACTTGCACTGGTGAAGTTGTATCGAGGAAATCTCCGACCAGTACCGTAAATTCAACCTGATCTTTATTCACGATTGGTAATTCTGGATAGTGCTCAAACTTAGGCGACATATTCAGTTTGTTATCTGGTAAAGCAATCCAAAGCTGAGCAGCATGCATTTTAGTTTCGGTATCGGGTGCAACTTCGGTATGTGAAATCCCGTGACCAGCCGTCATCAAGTTGACCTGCTTCGGACGGATTAATTGTTTTGAACCCAGACTATCGGTATGCATCATGGTGCCTTCAATCATCCATGTGAAAGTCTGCAAACCAATATGCGGATGCGGTCCCACATCTAAACCATCGCCCGCTGGAAAACTCACAGGCCCAGCATGATCTAGAAAACACCATGCCCCAACCAAGCGTTTTTGTCGACTCGGCAGAGCACGCTTAATTACGGTTCCCTTACCAATTTCAGCAGAGCGGATGGTAAATTCTTGAATAAATTGATTAATATATGTTTCGCAGTCTTTTGAATCAGAAATATCGTAGTCGTTATTATTGCTCATGATATTGCTCTCTTTTACCTATGCTAATGCAATGAGTTGATAGCTTGATCTTAACAATACAATCACTCAGCAATATAGTCTTTTAGTAATACACAGAGTGTTATTCATGAGACAATCTTGATATAGGCTTAATATGCTTCGATAAAATATCGCTTCATTAGGCTTATGGCTTAGCTTGCATATCGACAATCAAGCCTGTTAAACGCCGTACCACAGGCAATAAAACCAAGACCAATGGATAAGCGATCAACCAAGAAAACATCCATGTTTCTAACCAGATCATGGTAAATCCTGAAATAAAACCCGTTCTCATCCATAGGTTAACCAGTGATAAAGTCCCACTCATAAAAAAAGATAAAATCAGCGGTAAGATCCACACTGCATACTTCGCGGGTAATTTCGCAATCAGTCGTGGGCTTGCTTTCAATTCTTGCATTTTTAGCTAGTTTTAATAAAAACAATCTTTAGTAAATTTTAACAGTTTAAGGTTTTATCAACATCACCAATTCATGATACGCAGGATGCTATCTATGCAACAATCTGCCATCGAATCAGCAATAAACCTTGTTTTAAAGCAAACTTATTCAGGGTGATCTTTCTTCACCTGCTGCTTTAAATTTTTCATAAACTGACCAAACTGAGGTAGAAAAGTTTCAAATAAAGGATGATCTTTATTTTCCAACATCACTTCACTAAACAGCTTTAAACCTACTGCAAATGATTTTGTGGTTTGATCATCAAAAAAATCGGCTTTCTTCAAACGTTCGACAATCTCGAAGATATCGTCATGGTTGCCTGTATAAAACTCTAAACGCTCGCTATAAGTCGAAACCTGCCCTTTCGCATCCTTTAAATGCTGTACTGTGACATGATATTGATGTTGTTTCATGCTTCTGCTCCAAGAGGCTTTTAAGCACTCTCTTTAATTTCAACCTGCATTAGGTCGACTTGAAATTGATGAAAGACCGCAGCCAACGACTGTAAAAATGCAGTCTGTTTGGCTGTGGTTAAATCGGCACAACGAATTTGCAGCACTTGGCCGTTAGGGATTGAAGCTAAATTAAACTTGGTCTCAGCACGATGAAACTGATAACTGGCAATCAAGCCTGCCTGCACCAGATCACTGAGCACCCGATACACCGTTGCCAAACTCAACTGCTGTTTCTGTTCATTCAGCCGTTGATAAATCTGCTTCACCGTAAGCTCTTCTGATTGTTGTGCCAGCACAGACAATACCGCCATACGTGGATGAGTCACCCTTAGACCCGCCTGCTTGATTTTCTGTTGTAGCTCTAACATGTTTCGCTCCCAACTTATAAACGTCCGATGGCGATGGCGGCCTGATCAATTTTTTCTGCAATTTGATGGATCTGCTCTTGTTGCAAATCTGCAATATTCAACTTTAAACGCAATGCGGTTTTCAGATTTTCCATCGCGCGATGAATATCAATCAACTGATCATTATTATGAATTTCACGTCTAAGTCGCAGCTTTTGTAGAAGTGCCAACAGCATGTCTTGCTGCTCTTTTAAATAGCTGTCGCCATAGTCGGTAATCTGATATTGCTTACGTTCGGCATCCAGCACGCGAATCAAATTCATTTCTTCCAATGCAGTTAACGTTGGATAAATCGTTCCTGCACTTGGGGTATAGCCATCCCCGACCAGATCACTAATTTCTTTAATAATTTCATAGCCATGTTTGGGGCTTTGCTGAATCAAATGTAGCACCAACAGTTTCATGCGACCTGATTCAAATAAGCGGCCACGGCGACCTGCTCGGTGATGCTCTCGATGGAGTAAAGCCGCTTCGGCTTCATCATGGGGATGCTCGGATTGATGTTTCATCTGTTATTTTTCTCTATATTTGCTTAATTTACGCTTATTAAGATATATCTTAATGTATCTTTTATCAAGTTAAGATATAACTTAAAATTTATATTTATGATATTTATTGAATTATTTATTCTTCAAAATAGCTTTTGGAAAGTTAAGTAATAAAAAAGAGTGCATAGGCACTCTTTTTAACAACATTAATCTCGATTAAAACCGCTTCGTATAGTTCACAAATAACCGATCTTCACCAAAGTCATTGCCATGTTTGACCTTGTAATCAACACGCAGATATTGAATGGCAAATCCCTTTAAATAAGGCTGCTGAAAGGCATAATTGATCAAGACATTGGATTCAGTTTCATGATTTTTCGCACCATTGCCCGCTTTAAAGTCATAGCCATAGACATACTTCGCCATGGCATTTAGCCCAGGTACATAATCTTTAAAATCATAGCCATACATCAGATGATAGGACTTTTCATTCTTTTTAAAGAAACCTGTGGCATTCCAGTTGATAAAATATAATTCAGGCAAAAAACCATCGGGTAAGGGATAGGCCGATTCACCAACAATCTGTTGATAACCCAAACCAAAACTCTGATTGTTCACTTTCAACATTTCCAACAGCCCGATATTTTGCGCATCGATCTCGAAGTTATTGCCATCATTTTTGGCATTGAAATATTTAAACTTGGAGTTAAGCGAAAAAGTCGGCTGTTTCCACGTATGCTCTAGACCGAGATAGTGTTTGTTATATAAATCTTCCAAATTACCAAAGTAATATTCAGCTTTGAGTGAGGGTGTCAGTTGATAACGGAAGTCAAGATAATTCAAACCATCGGAATAGGCGGTTTTACCATTCGAAGTGAAGGAGAACTTATGAAAGTTATCTTCATTCCGCGGAGATACTTTTGTCACCCGACCCAGTTCAACATAGAGCTGATCCGAAATCTGGGATTTTAAATTACTTCCCCAATAGGAGGTGATCAACTGGCGACTGGCATCTGAAGTGGTGACAGGCAAGTCCAACCAAAGTTCTCCGACACTCAATAACGTTTTGCCATAACCCAATTTTAGGGTTGCCCCATATTTTGAATAATCAGACGCTTGCGATTGGGTCTGCCGATCAAAGGGCAAAACCATATCGCTGACATGTCGATCTGCACTTAAACGTACGGCATATTGCACCGAAGCATCTGCGCCAATACGAATCGGCTGGTCTGCGATCACGAAAGGAGTGTCGTGTAAATTTGAAGTATAAAATAAAGATGCCCCTTGCGACCAACTGCCAAAATTTTTGGCATTCGGATTGTCATAATCCCGATATAGATAGGCATTCTTTAGGTTAAATTTCCATTCATCTTGGATGGCTTGGGTTGGATCTGCTGCCCATACGCCTGAACTCACTCCAGACATCGGCAGCAAGATACTAAGCGTTAAAATTTTCGTATCAAAATGGTTCATCGAATAAATCATCCTGTGTTGAGCTGCCGTGCCATCCACTGGCACAGCGATCTATTTTTATTGAGAATGGCGTGATATCAGCCGAGGCTTGTCACAACGCTAGGCTGTTCTTTTTTAAGGCGTTTAATCAGCAATAATGAAATGGCTGCACAAAAAGCAGGAATGGCGAGCAAACTGAGAATGGCAAAGCTAGAAAGATTCAACGACATCAGCCAGCCGCCCATGATAGAACCGACAACAGACCCCACACGTCCAATCGCATTGGCCCAACTCACGCCAGTTGCACGACAATGTGTTGGATAAAAGCTGGATGAAAAGGCATTTGCGCCAACCTGTGAGCCACTGATCCCCACACCCACTCCAAACATGGCAAACATCAGCAATATGGTATTGGACTGTTCAATCCCGAGACCTAAACAGATCAGGAACAAACCACCAAAAGCATAAGCTGCACTTAAAATTTTAGTCGCATCCATTTTATCCATTAGCAAACCTAAGACGATGGCACCGATTGTTCCGCCAATCTGAAAGATCGAGGTGAGCCATGAGGCATTGGATAAGTTAAAACCTGCATTGGTGAGTAAAGTCGGCATCCAGCTTGAGATCATATAAATGATCAGCAGACTCATGAAAAATGTAAACCAAATCAGAAAAGTACCTAAAGCAAGACCTTTGCTAAATAGGTCTTTAAGACTTGATTTTGCCACTTCATTTGCAGGCGGGACCAAACTTGGAATCTGCTTGATATGCGGTGCCATACGACGAATGATGCTTTCAATGTGTTCGGCACTTTTCTGTTTCAAAACCAGAAAACGCAGCGATTCAGGCAATAGATAATATAGGAAAGGCACTGTACATAAAGGTGCAATTCCCCCGATCAATAAAATGCCATGCCAACCGATATGCGGTAGCAATTGCGCTGACAAAATCCCACCCAAGGCAGAGCCAATGGTGAAACCACAAAACATCATGGTGACCAAATTGGAACGGCGGGAAGTCGGTGCATATTCTGACGTTAAGGTAATGGCATTCGGTAAAGCACCACCTAAACCTAACCCAGTGAGAAAGCGCCAAATAATCAGGGTTTGTAAGTCCGATGAGAAAGCTGAAAATAGGCTGGCACAGCCAAACATGATCACCGAGCCGATCAAAATCGGCTTACGCCCAAGTTTATCGGACAAAGGCCCAAAAATAAGTGCGCCTGCCATCAAGCCAAATAAGCCTGCACCAAATAACGGTGCCAGATCAGTGGGTTGTAACCCCCACTCGGCTTTCAATGCAGGCGCAATAAAACCGACTGCTGCGGTATCGAAGCCATCAATTGCAACAATCAAAAAGCACAACCACATGATTAGCTTTTGCAAAGATGAAAGTGGTATTTCATCAATGAAATTTTGTACGTCTATGGTTTTCTGAGACATAACGACTCCTTTTGCCAATACCCTGGCTAGTGCAATCCTTAGCAAAGGTGCTCAACTCTATTTATTGTTCAGTTTGAGCACCTGTTTAAACCACTCAGATCAAGTGAGTTATTTCACATTCACGGTGATGCCTGTTAGACCTGTAATCTCCGCACGCATCACATCACCACGAACCACAGCACCAACCCCTTCAGGCGTACCTGTAAAGATCAAGTCACCCGCTTTGAGTTCAAATAAGGTCGACAGATTGGCAATGGTTTCAGCAACTGACCAGATCAAATGGGTGATATCACTGCGTTGTACGGTTTCACCATTCACAGTCAAATGAATATCAGCCTGATTGATTTCACCAGTTTCCGTCATCGGGTGAATGGGGCCGATCGGCGCTGAAAAATCGAATGCTTTGCCAATTTCCCATGGACGCCCTTTTTCACGCATACTCATTTGCAAGTCACGGCGCGTCATGTCCAAACCAACGGCATAACCATAAATGTAATTTACGGCATCTTCGACCGAAACATTTTTAGCATCACGTCCCATCGCCACCACCAACTCAATTTCATAGTGATAGTTTGAGGTTTCGGTTGGATAAGGAATCTCTACTGCATCTTGATTGACTGGTACAATTGACTCTAAATCGTTCGGCTTACAAAAGAAAAATGGCGGCTCACGATCTGGATCAAAGCCCATTTCACGTGCATGGGCAGCGTAGTTACGCCCGACACAATAGACACGACGTACTGGAAATTGCTGATCTGAGCCATGAATAAACAGGCCCGCGGGTGTCATTGGCTGGAAAATAAAAGTCATGGCATATTCCTTGTTGATATAGGTTAAATCAGAGCCTTAAAACGCATCGGCTTGCTGTTCAGGTGCAGCTTTCTGGAACGCGTCGAGGGTCATACAATGCTGATAAATTTCATTAATTTGAGGATAAGCCGACAGCTCGACCTGAAAGCGTTGTGCCGATACGACTTGTGGAATCAAATAGGCATCAGCAATGCTGACTTGCTGGCCATAGCAGAACTTTTCCCGAGTTGAATCTTCAGCCAATAGGTGCTCTAAGGCTGAAAAGCCATCCTGAATCCACTTGGCACACCAAGCATTGATCTGATTCTGATCCAGTCCAAGCTGGCGTAAATACTCCAGTACACGCTTATTGTTTAAGGGATGAATATCACATCCAATCAAGGCTGCAATGGCACGTACTTTCTCTTTACCCAATGCATCTGCTGGTAACAGGGCTGGTTCAGGGTATTGCTGTTCTAACCATTCGATAATGGCAGGGCTTTGTAATAACGTGCCTGCTTCCGTTTCCAATACAGGAACAAAACCTTGTGGATTGAGCCTTTGAAAAGCTGCTTGATGATGCTCATTTTTCGCTAGCGATACATAGCTCGTCTCATAATCCAAACCCTTGAGATTCAGGACAATGCGGGTACGGTGCGATGTGCCACTACGGAAAAAACCATACAGTTTCATGGACTCACTCCTTCAGCATGACGGTCACGTATCGAATACAGGCCTAATTTGCGTTGCAAAGGGGCCTCATCGGCAATAAACACATAGCATGGCTGCGCAGATGTATTGATTAAATCAATAACAGCAAAACATGGCGCACATGCGGTATCTGCTTGGGTTAAATGGAAGTCCTGTTGATCAATCTGAATGGTCAGGCCACCTTCAATCACATGAAAGACCTGTGCAGTGGAACGCAAAGGCAAAGACAGGGTTTCATTCGGACGCAGGAGTAAAGCTGAATAACCCAGAATGTTCTGACAGTCTTTCCCTGTTTCAGGATTGACATAGGCCACTTGCAACGGATCCTGATAGCCAGTTTTTTCAGCTAAAGCATCTAGTACTTTTTTGGTGTCTTTCCAGGCATAACGCATCATCGGATAAGGGGCATCTTCACGACTAAAATGCGGAGTCGGTACAATACCTGCTGCATATTGAGGCGTAGAACCTTGATTAATCCGATCTACTTCCTGACGGCGGCCCTCTTCAACAAAAGAAGCTTCCATGTAATAAACCAGCGGTAAATCAAGGATATCCATCCAGATCACCGGTTGATCACCATCATGTCCATGCTCATGCCACAAACCAGATGGCGTCAGGATCATGTCGCCATGTTCCATAATGCATTTTTGCCCTTCGACCGTGGTATAGGCACCCTCTCCTTCAACAATGAGGCGCACCGCATTCGGTGCATGTCGATGTGCAGGTGCCCACTCTTGCGGAAGCAACAATTGCATACCTAAATACATGGCTGGACTGACCTTCATATTCTCCAAACCATGCCCTGGATTAGCGAGTGCCAAGACACGACGCTCGGCCTTTTCGATCGGCGTTAGCTCCCCAGCTTCCAGTAATAGAGGCTTAATCTGATGAAAATACCAAGCTGTTGCGACCGTTTGTGGTCTTGGCTTATTGGGTGGGATAAAGCTTCGTAAATTAGGCCATAACGGCACCAGATTTGACGCATTCAGCTCCTCACGATAACGTTCGGGTAGCTCTTCTAGCGTGCCTAAAGGTTCCATATGTCATTCCTTTTTCTGCCCATGGAGCACAATAATAATGACGATAATTTCATCAATATTCGGTGTTGGCTCAATGTAACAATCAGGATGTGTTGAATCTATGCACAAAAAACAATAGGCTGTATTGATAAAATCAATACGGTAGCTCATCGACATGTTTGATCTGGATACACGACTGCTGAAAATTTTCTTTGAAATTTATCAGCACAAAAGTATTTCTAAAGCAGCGGAACAGTTGGGTATTGGTCAACCCACGTTGAGTATTGCACTAAATAAACTCAGAGCACATTTTCGTGATCCATTGTTTGTGCGGATTGAAAATAAAATGCAGCCCACTGAGCTTGCTCAACAGATCTATCCGATGGTTGTCGAAATCTTAAACCGCTTGAAATTAGTCCAGAATTACAATATTGACTTTGATCCACAAACTTCGACTTATCAATTCCGTATCAGCATGACCGACATCAGTCATTTGGTGTTTTTACCACGTCTGATGAATTACATGCGTCAGCATGCACCCTCAATTCGACTGGAAATTTTACCAATTGATAGCCAAACCGCACCGATGATGTCAAATGGAGATATTGATCTCGCCATTGGATTTCTCCCTCAGTTGGAAGCTGGTTTTTACCAACAAACCCTGTTTCAGCAACATTACACCTGTATCGCCAGTCAACAGCATCCGAGACTGATAGGAACCAGCCTGTCTGCTTTGGAGTTCGCTCAGGAATTACATGTCGATATCTTGGCAACGGGGGGACATTATGTGGTGGAGCATGAGTTGCAAAAACACGGCGTCAATCGAAATATTCTGGTGCGTTTACCGAGTTATTTGGGAGTTGGTCTGATTGTCCGAGATACGGATACCATTGCGACAATCCCTCACTATCTGGCGCGGGTTTTTATGACCCAAGGTGGACTCAAGACTTTTGAACCGCCTTATAATTTCCCTCAATTCAGTGTCAAACAACACTGGCATTCACGTGTCCATCAGACCCCAAGTAATCAGTGGTTAAGGCAAATTTGCTTTAAACTGTTCTCGGCCTAATGCTTAGAGTAAGCTTAAAATAAAATAGCGCATCGAAATCGATGCGCTATTTGATATCTCATTCAATGACTGAAAAAACACCTATTCCACTCTAGAAATACCGGTTGAAATGGTAATGTGCTTATATTCAATAAAGTCATCCATCGCCGCCATACCATTCATTCGGCCAAGTCCAGAATTTTTGAAACCGCCTTCCTCAAACTCATCATAAACCACAGCCCAATCATTGATCCAAACCGTGCCTGCTTCCATTTCCGTCGCCACCCGCAACGGTAAATCCACATCACGACTCCAGATTGAAGCCGCTAAACCATATTGATTGTCATTGGCGAGCGCAATCGCTTCCGCTTCCGTATCAAACACCTGTAAAGTCAGCACTGGCCCAAAGGTTTCTTCCTGAATGATTTCCATCGAATTATCATTCACTTCAAGCAAGGTTGGGCGGTAGAAAGCCCCTTTCGCCAACTCACCCTCAGTGATCGGCCCACCACGAACAATGACCTTCGCTCCTTCGGCAATCGCTTTTTCAACCACCGCATCGACACGTGCTACATTATTTTTGTCGATCAATGGTCCCATATCACTGCTTGGATCAGCAGCAGGGCCAACTTTAACTGCTTCCAAGCGCTGAGCCAGTTTCTGTTTTAGTTCATCTGCCAGCTCACGTTGCACCAATAAACGTGAACCAGTCATACAGAACTGCCCAGCGAAGATGGTGAGCGCTTTTTCTAACTTCGGCAAGACCAGATCGAGATCAGCATCTTTAAACACAATCATCGGCGTTTTACCCCCTAGCTCTAAGCCAAATCGTTTCAGATGTTGCGCACCTGTGGCCGAAATGGCCTTACCAGTTGCCGTGCTGCCTGTAAAGCTAATCACAGGGACATCTGCAGATTCAACCAATAGGCGTGCTCCACCTCCAGTTGACTCACTAAAAAGATTGATCACCCCCTGTGGTAATGAAGAAAGCTCAGAAAAAATTCGGGAGATCACCGCATTGGTTTGTGCGGTTTGACCCGGCATCTTAATGACTGTTGTAGTGCCCGCGGCCAATGCAGGTGCCAGTGAACGAATCATTAAAACCACTGGAGAATTCCACGGCACAATAATTCCAGACACACCCATCGGTTCACGCAAAACCATGGAATAGCTGCCTGGCTTTGGTTCTAATGCTCTACCGTACTCGGTCAAGGTTAATGCCGCGTAATAACGTAATTTGGCAGGAACCATCGTCACTTCAAAGCTGGCTTCTGCTTTAATTTTTCCATTTTCAGTGGCAAGGATCTCAATCAACTCATCTGCATGGCGTTCAAAAGCATCGGCCATTTCATTGAGTACTTTTGCGCGTAAACGGCGGTCACGCTTCCAATCGGTTTTTTTTAATGCGGTCTTTGCTGCCCATATAGCAGCTTCCACCTGCTCTACCGTCGCATTGGCATATTGCCCGATCACTTCATATGTTGCTGGATTTATCGACTGTATATGCTGATGAGAGTCCACCCACTCACCATTAATCCAGTTTTTAGCTAGTCTATTCATCTGCACATCCTAAAAATGAAAATAAGAGAAGATCGGCTGGGTCCTCAATCAAATATTTGTTTGCTACCATGTTCACCATCCTCTTTCACTCATACAATCGACAATCTAAGCAATTGCCAAACTGCAACCCATGCTATTTCTAAACAACACTTGCAAGTTACTTTGGATTCATGGGTTTGACTTGTGATGGCAATACATCGTTAGCGTAAATGCGGATTGAATTCCCGATCTTCTGAGATCACCCGATATCAATAGGGGTTAAAGCGAGGCAAACACCCTACCAAATGAAGTTTTTTGTTCGCTAGACCACAAAAAGCAAAACCATGATTCGCTTTTTCCGAACAATACCTTATGACGACTGTTGCAAAGTGCTCTGAATCTGGCTATCCCAAGGCGTGGGATGGCCAATTTTTCTGGATAGAAAATCAACCAAAGCTTGAATTTTAGGAGTGGCTCGATTCGACATGCGATAAACCACTGAAATATTGCCTCCCGAAGGAGAAAACTCAGGCAAGATCACCTTGAGTTGCTGCTGGCAAATGGCGTCTGCGGCAAGAAAACTAGGTAAAATCGCAATCCCCAAGCCAAGCTTGGCGGCTTCCAATAATTGATGACCACTATCTGTGCGCAGATAAGGTGAAATGCGAAAAAAAGCCTTCTTAGCATCGACAGGGAGTTGCCACATACCATGTGGTTCTCGGGACAAATACAACAGACCACGATGTTGCAACAGCTCATTGGGATGTGTTGGTCTTCCATATGCTTGTAAGTAGTCTGGACTTGCGCAAATATAATGATGATTCGGTGCTATCGTTTGACTGATTAGATTGGAATCGGGTAATTCCCCCATCCGAATCGCTGCATCATAATGACCATTATTCAAATTGACGAACTGATCACTCGACTCAATATCCAGCTTGAGTTCAGGATACAGTTGCATGAACTCCGCCAAATAAGGCGCGAGAAATTGAATGTTAAACGCCTGTGGTACCGATAAACGAAAACTGCCACTTAAATGCTCATGCCGAGCACTAATAGACGCTTCCAAGTCACTTAACTCCGCCAGAATCTTGGTCGACTGCCGATAAAATTCCTGCCCAGCCTCGGTGAGCAACATACTCCGACCACGATGAATCAGTGCGGCAGATAAACGCTGTTCCAATTGTTGAATCCGTTGGCTCACCACCGATTTGGTAATGCCCAGACGTTTCGCTGCGTGGGTAATACTGCCTGCTTCAACCACAGCGATATAAGTTTGCATTTCAACAATCTGGTTCAAAAGGCACTCCCTATCTGGGTTTAGTCGTAGACTGATGTTAGGTCTAATCGTGCCTGCTTGAATAGTCTGTTCTTGCAATACTAAGTCTTATCCATGCAACAATCCAAGCAATGTCCTTTACTGTTTATTATTTATGTATTTTTTGCTCTAAAAGCACTTTTATTTTCATACTGAGGAAATCAACAACAGGACCTAAAGCCTGATGTTGTTGTTGCCAATTTTGCTTGCCTATCTTACCTTTATATTCTTGGATCATGCGCTGCAAAACAGGCTGATGTTGCGGTTGTAACTGAGCAACCACCCATTGCGCAGCCTGATCTTTAGGTGCAATCTCGTTCGTCACTAAACTAAAATAAATACGGCATAAGGCCAAAATTTGATTACGCTCATCGGCATCCTCATCCCAATGCGCCACAATCGATGGATAGGTGTCTGCCATCGCCTGCCAGAGTTGCTGTTCAGGAATCTCAGCTGACCACTGCGTCAGACTTGGCCCCAACAAACTACGATGATGCAGTTGTGCTTTCTTCAGCAAAATACTCAGATCTGGGTCTGCATGTTCGCTAAGTATATTGCCTTGGCTTAATTCCTCCCGTAACCATTCCCCAAATTGCAGTTCGTAGCTGAGCGGATAACTTCCCGAAACAATATGATCTTTGTGTACGATGGTGACTTCAAGTGCACGTTGTGCAGTACCAATCGGATGCGAAATGTGTAATAAGGTTTCTGCCAGTTGCTGTCGTTGCTGGAATGTCAGTGCTTGACTCACCACAACCAAAACATCCAGATCACTTTCTGGACCTAGCCCGCCATCAACAGCTGAACCATACAGATAAATGGCAAAGAGGGATTCACCCAAAAGCTGCTGTAAAGATCCTGTTAACTGTTCGAGTTGCAAGGTTTCAGACATACTTGACCTCTTTGTCAATCGCATAAAAAAGGGCAGGATTTTCATCCTGCCCTTGGTCTTATTCCCACTCAATCGTTGCTGGTGGTTTAGATGAAACATCGTAGACGACGCGTGAAACATCTTTAATTTCGTTCATGATACGGGTTGAAATTTTATCAACCAAATCATACGGTAAATGCGCAAAGCGTGCTGTCATAAAGTCAACGGTTTCCACGGCACGAAGTGCAATCACCCATGCATAACGGCGACCATCACCCACCACACCCACTGATTTTACAGGTTGGAATACTGCAAATGCTTGTGCAGTTTTGTCGTACCAACCGCTGTCACGCAGTTCTTGCATAAAGATGTCGTCAGCAAGACGAAGAATATCTGCATATTCTTTTTTCACTTCACCCAAAATACGCACACCCAAACCTGGACCTGGGAACGGATGACGGTAAATCATGCTATGCGGTAAACCAATGGTGGTACCTAATTTACGTACTTCGTCTTTAAACAAGTCACGTAATGGCTCAACCAATTCAAATTCTAAATCATCAGGTAAACCACCCACGTTGTGGTGTGATTTAATCACGTGTGCTTTACCTTGTTTGCTTGCAGCAGATTCAATTACGTCTGGATAAATCGTACCCTGTGCCAAGAATTTCACGCCATCAAGTTTACGTGCTTCTTCGGCAAAAACTGCGATGAACTCACGACCAATGATTTTACGCTTTTTCTCAGGATCAACTTCACCTGCCAACGCAGCTAAGAAGCGCTGTTCAGCATCAGCACGAATGACACGGATCCCCATGTTTTCTGCAAACATTTGCATCACTTGATCACCTTCGTTTAAACGAAGTAAACCATTGTCCACAAATACACAGGTCAACTGATCACCAATGGCTTTATGCAATAACGCAGCAACCACAGATGAATCCACACCACCAGACAAACCTAATAGAACTTTTTCATCGCCAATTTGTGCACGTAACTGTTCTACGCGTAAGTCGATAATGTGTTCAGGCGTCCAAAGACCGCGGCAACCACAAATCTGATGTACGAAGTTAGACAGTAGTTCAGCACCCTTTGCCGTGTGAGTCACTTCTGGGTGGAACTGAACGCCATAGAAACGACGTGTTTCATCACTCACCGCAGCAAATGGGCAGCTAGGTGTGCTTGCGGTAACTTGGAAACCTTCCGGAATTGCACTTACTTTATCGCCATGACTCATCCATACGTGAAGTTGGTTCTCGCGATCTTGCAAGTTACCAATTAAATGATCACGTACTAGAATATCCACTTCTGCATAACCAAACTCATGTACTGTACCTGGCTCTACTTTACCGCCAAGTTGTTCAGACATGGTTTGTAAACCATAGCAAATACCCAACACTGGTACGCCTAATTCAAATACAACTTGCGGCGCGCGTGGGCTTCCTTCTTCATGTACGCTCTCAGGGCCGCCTGATAAAATAATCCCGTTCGGATTAAACGCACGAATGTCTTCTTCAGACATATCGAATGCATACATTTCAGAATAGACACCCGCTTCACGTACACGACGTGCAATCAGCTGGCTATATTGAGAGCCGAAATCCAAAATAAGGATACGATCTTCAGTAATTTGAGTATTGGTCGTCATGGTTCATCTTAAAGGCAAATGAATTAAGCGCCATATTCTAACATTTTTCACGCTTTGGCGCATCGCAATTCATCATCTATCTTGTTTTTTCATTGAACAGCTGAATCAACACTGATATTTAAACTAAAATTTCACAGCAAAGCACAAAATAAGGAGAGTTAAATCAATAATTCTTGCCCATTCTGCTCAACACAAAGCAAAAATTGGTGCTAAGATGACGAGTCAAGATATGCATTACCATGGAAAGGTATTCAATCGACAGCATCGTTGCCTTTTTATACGATTGTGATGTCCTGATTCAAAGGAAAAATTAAAGGGTAACTCAAAAATTAATGGTCTTGGTGTTTCATCAATGACCGAAAATATTTCACTATCATCTAGCGCTTGCCCGACCACGAGCAACAATTAGGACTTGAAAGGACCAATAAAATAATGTTTCAAGAAATGATTGCGGATTTTCAACAGAATTTCTGGTTATATATTTCAATCCCCTTTATCAGTGGTTTTATTGGTTATGTAACCAAGGTTATTGCCATTCAAATGATGTTCTCACCACTTGAGTTTAAAGGGTTGCGATTATTTGGTCTTCCACTCGGATGGCAAGGGATTGTTCCCCGTAAAGCAGAGAAGATGGCCACCACAGCAGTGGAGTTGATGACCTCCAAGCTGATTAAACCCGAAGAAATTTTTGCCCGACTCGACCCCAAACGTATTGCCCAAGAAATTGAAAAACCATTGATGGCAGCGGCTGAGGACATTACCCGTGAAGTGGCACAACAATACCAACCCGGTCTATGGGAAGGCATGCCTGAGTTTGCACGACAAAAACTGATTAAGCGTGTTCAAGCCAAAGCACCAGAGATTGTTGAACACATTATGAGTGAAGTGCAGAAGGACGTTGCCAAGTACTTCGACATCAAACATATGGTGATCAACAACCTGCTTAAGGATAAACGTCTGCTCAATGAAATCTTTAAGAAAGTCGGCAAACAGGAATTTAAATTCTTTAGTAATGTCGGTTTCGTCTTTGGTTTTGCGATTGGTGTGGTCCAAATGCTGTGCTGGATCGTGACCCAAGGTAAATATCCATGGATGCTGCCGATGTTTGGTGGATTTGTCGGCTTCTTTAGCGACTGGATGGCCTTGCAAATGATGTTCCGTCCGTTATACCCAAAAAAGATCATGGGTTATACTTGGCAGGGTCTATTCATTAAACGTCAAAATGAAGTCGCCGCTGACTATGCCGCACTCATTTCTAAACAGTTGCTGACCTCACGCAATATGATGGAAGAGTTGTTCTCAGGCACACATTCAGACAAAGTCATCGAGTTAGTGAGTCGTCAAGTCAAACAAGAAATCGATTTACAGGCCGGTATTGTACGTCCATTGGTGGTCTATGCGATTGGTGGTGAGAAATATCAAAACCTGAAAACCGAAGTGGCAGAGCGTATTCTCAAGCAACTTCCAGACACCATGCGCTATGTGGAGTCTTATGCGGAAGATGCGATGAATGTGCGCAATACGCTGGTTGAACGGATGCAGAAACTGAGTCCAGAAGAATTTGAAGGGATGCTACGTCCCGCATTCAAAGAAGATGAATGGTCTTTGATTATTGTCGGTGCTGTACTGGGTTTCCTCGTCGGGGAAATGCAAATCCATTTCATGCTCTAAAACATCAGACATCAAAAAAAGGAAGCTTGAGCTTCCTTTTTTTATACTTTTATCGATGCGAATATTTTTCGATTTTAATCACTTCGATATCGGTTGGTTTATAGCGATGGGTATCCACTTCACCCACTAAACGTACATGATCACCCACTTTTAACCCTGCTTGATGCCAAAGATCATCATCAATTTCAACGCTGATCGTACCGCTCGAATCTTTAAACTCATAATGGTCGCTTTGCAGATGTTTGCTAATCTGGCCAGTCAGAGTGACACCGGTTTCATCGGCCAATTTCGCGACTTGGCTTACGGTCACCACATTCTTTGCCGCTTCCTGTACCAATACATGATCATCCTTACCTGCCCATGCTAGGCTTGATAAACCTGTAACGACCACCAACCCACAACTGATCAACATTTTTTTCATTTTCATGTCCTATTTGTTTTAACCATTTATGATCTAAACAGAAATAAGCACGGCTGTCGGCTTCAGTTTGTAAGTAAGCGAGTGAGACATACGAATTTAACCCCGCGACTGAGCGCGGGGCAAGCTCTGATGAGCTTATTATTTTTCAATCAGATGATCGAGGCTAATACGACCTGCACCATAGAGCATCAACATAAAGAAGCCACCTGCCATCGCAAAGTTCTTCATAAAGTTAATCGCATCTTCTGCACCAGCATGGAAGATAAAGGCTGTAATAATACTAAAAAGACCTAAACCCAAAGATGCAAAACGTGTTTGGAAACCAAATAGTAGAGCCAAGCCACCACCAAACTCAACCAAGATCACCAAAGGTAATAACGCACCTGGAACACCCATGGATTCCATATAACTCACTGTACCCGCATAGCCTACGATCTTGCCCCAACCTGCAACAAGAAAAATATAAGCCAATAACAAACGCGCAATCAAAGTCACAACATTGGCCACGCCAGACTGTGTTACGATATTTTTTACAACAACATTCGGATTAAACATAATCAATTTCCACACTGTTTGTTTTTTAACATGCTAGCAGTTTATGTAGCTTTAATTTTGCAATAAACACCAATTTAGTTAACATATCGTTCCTTATTTGCAACAATAAGAATATTTTTCTGCCTCAAGCCCTCTCCTCATCTGTTCTGAAAAGTTACCAATTAATTTGCTTTTTATACTGACTTTCTACAGAGGCGCTGCTAGGATTTAGTCCACATTCATAGTGTTAACACCTCCATGGAACTCATTGATTTTATTCTGCACGTTGACGAACACCTTTTAGAATTTATTACCAATTATGGCGTTTGGATTTATGCCATTTTATTCTTAATTATTTTTGTTGAAACTGGTTTGGTGGTGATGCCATTTTTACCAGGAGATAGCTTGTTATTTGCAGCTGGTGCATTAGCAGCGTCTACAGGTGCAATGGATCCATGGGTGCTTGGCATTCTATTATTTATCGCCGCCGTTTTAGGTGACACCTTAAACTATCATATTGGCCGTTACGTGGGTCCACGCGTATTTGAAACCAATTCACGTTTTATCAATAAACAACATTTGCTTAAAACCCAAGCATTCTTTCAACGTCACGGCGGTAAAACTATTATTTTTGCCCGCTTTGTGCCTTTTGCGCGTACCTTCGCTCCTTTTGTGGCGGGTGCTGGCAGTATGAACTATAAGTACTTCTTGACCTATAACGTCGTGGGTGCATTTTGCTGGATCGCATCGTTCATTACGCTTGGCTATTTATTCGGAAATATGCCAATCGTGAAAGATAATTTTACCCATCTCATTTTCGGTATCATTATTATCAGTGTATTACCGGGTGTGATTGGCTTCATTCGCCAGAAAATGAAGGGCGCCAAAGCGTAATAAATTGAAGCTTAGTTTAAAACAAACGAAAGATCATTGGCAGCATACAAATCAGTAATAACATGGCCGATCCTTTATATAGATGATCGGCTTTGATTCCCACCAAACTTCCCGCCAGTAAAGCACGTCCAAACAGCATCCAGAAAATACTGACTGGAATCAAAATAAGACTAAAAATCGCAAAAACCAGCGCGGCTTGCTCAATCGAGTTCCATGTTTCACTTGGAAAAATACCAGAGGCCAACAAGACTGTTTTCGGATTTTTCAAGGTTGAGAGAAACAGCTGTCTTTTACGGATATGTTGGTGATGTTGATCTAGTTTTTGTAGGTGTGAGCCTTTCCACAGATGGAATGCCATCCACAGCACATAGAGCAAACTGAGCGTATGTAGAATTGCGCCAATTGCAGGCCAAATCGGATCAAATAAATGAATGAAAAGCGCCCATAAACTAATGCCATACAGATAACCCAACCATTCAATTGGGATAAAAGTCATCGTTTTAGGTACACCGTGTTGATGTGTTGCACTGGCAAGCAAAGCATTGGTCGGACCTGGTATTAACAATACCGCCAACATCGCCAAAACAAAAAACCAACTCTCAATCATATACATACCGAACGACTATACATGGGCGCCACCTTAAACGAATTTAGGGCAAAAACACAAATTTTAGCAGTGTGGCTGAACGAGACAAATCAGTAAGTTGCGGGGCATTACCAATTCAATTATTTGATTTTTATCATTATATTTTGAAACATTTTGCTATAATTTAGTTACTGACCGCCATCTTGTGCGATGACGATCAGTTCTCAAAATTTACGATTTTGGGCGTTGTTTTACAATGATTGGGCAACCTTTAAATTTTGCTGCCTGTACAATCGCATCTTGTTGGCCTAATACATTGGCAAGTTCAGTATTTTTGGTATTCATCGACTGTCCCATATTGACCGAGATCGATGGACCAAAGCCCCAACCGCCTCTGCCCCAGCCACCACCAAGGCCAAGACCGACACCCACACCTGTACGTTTTGGCGTTTGCACACCATTTTCGATATAAAGCTGAATACGGTTGTACTCGGCTTGCAACTGCTGGCAATTCAGTGCTTGATATTGTGTCGGCGATACATAAGCTGGCTTAACCGTTGATGCACATGCACCCAATAACATGCTCGCTGCCAAAACAGGCATCCAATATAAGCGTTTCATAAGATTCTCTTATTTCTTTGATTCAATCTCATTGAACAGGGTCACATAAGCGACGGTCAATTTGTGGTCAGATGCCAAATGAATCAAGGGTAAATTCTTTTGATGTGATTCTTTCATCAAGATCGATGGCGGCAACATGCTATCCAGCACAGGCAAACCTTCATCTTTTAACTGTTGAACCACTTCACGAGGTAATTTTGCCTGAGATTGGAACTGATTGACCACAATTCCCTCAATCTCCAAGCGATCATTATGATCATCTTGGGTTTCGAGCACATTTTCAATCAAAGTTTGTAACGCACGTTTTGAAAACACGTCACAATCAAACGGAATCAGCACGCGATCTGCTGAAATTAATGCAGATAAAGTAAAGAAGTTAAACGCGGGCGGTGTATCAATAAAGATACGGTCATAGCGTGCACTGAGAGACTGAATCGAATCACGTAATTTATAAATTTTGTGTTTACTTTCTAGTGCATGCTCTAATGCACCTAGGCTTGGGCTTGCAGGAATCACATCCAGATTGTCAAAAGTAGTCCGATGTACATAACTATCCAAACCTTTGCCACGTGGTGCTTTCAGGATTGAACCAATCGCATTGCCGATCAAGCCCTTTTGCTGCGTACTCCCTAAAATATCATCAAAGAAGTTTTCAATGTTTGGCTCTAATGCTGCTTTGTCAGCAGAATAGGTTGCATCTTCACCTAAAAGGTATTGGCTTGAATTCGCTTGTGGATCAAGGTCAATCACCAAGGTTCTGAATCCCTGTTTCGCGCTAATCGCAGCGAGATTGACTGTAATACTTGATTTCCCCACACCACCTTTTTGGTTAAACACCACACGCGTTAACATGATTTCCCTCTATAATATTTTTGTAAACTGCACGCAGTTTAACCTAGTGACAAAACAATTACTCAAACAATGTGTCAAACAATCAGGCAAAAACCGGCTTAATCATCACCAAACCGAGAATCCCCACCATCGCCACCGTCCCGATGAGTAATCCTGCACGGCGTTGTTCCAATAAAATGCTACTGTCCTTTTTATAGGTTTTAATCAAAGAAGACCACAACACAAAAAATAAAATCACTTTGGCGTAGAACCAAGGCTGCACCTCAAAGTTATTCTTGAACAGTAAAACCGCACCCGTCACAATAATTAAGGTCAAAGCCAGATGTTGCAAACCCACCAAGCCTTTACGTGCTTTTGGATTGGGTTGTTGATCTTGTACACCAACAAAGAGTGTTGAACCACGTAATACAAAAGCAATGATCAATAAGCTCACTGCAGACATATGCACAATTTTAGTGAGTAAATGGATATCCATCATTGATCCTTAGCTTTTTGGTGCGTGTGCACATTCAGGGCTGGCAGGTGCTTGGCCTTGCCATTCGCTAGGTATATAAGCATGAATCGCAAGTGCATGGATTCGACCAGGACTCATCAACTCCGCTGCAACGGCATAAATTTTTTGGTGACGTTGTACTAAACGTAGTCCTTGAAATTCATCACTTACCACGATGACTTTAAAGTGTGACTCTTTACCTGGGAAATATCCGCCATGCCCTGCCGACTCATTAATCACTTCAAGATGGGTCGGTGCGAGCGTGTTTAAATGTTCAATCAACTGTTGTTCTAAGTTCATCAGTCACTCTGTAAGGTCAGATTGAGATAGCTCATTAGTATACATGAGCGCAATCTGAGGGAAACTTTTGTACAAAAATTTGCTTTATCCTGCTTTTTTTGCATGAAAGTGCTTTAATTTTATGCAAATAATCAATTTCTTTGCATAAAATTATTGACCCTATTTTTGCATAATGTATTATACACGGCATGCGGGAATAGCTCAGTTGGTAGAGCATAACCTTGCCAAGGTTGGGGTCGGGAGTTCGAGTCTCCTTTCCCGCTCAAATTTTTTAGTGTAAGTTTTCGTAAAAACTGCTCAATTAGCGGGAATAGCTCAGTTGGTAGAGCATAACCTTGCCAAGGTTGGGGTCGGGAGTTCGAGTCTCCTTTCCCGCTCCAGATTCAAAAAAGCCCTAGTCGAAAGATTAGGGCTTTTTTCTTGTGCTTTAGTTTAATCTATTTTTTAAATCACGGGTTTATTCGCCTCTACCCATGCTTTAAAGCCGCCATCAAGGTGTGCCACATTACGATAGCCCAATGCCTGCAAGGTCTTCACCGCTAAGGCCGAACGTCCCCCACCTGCACAATGTAGAATGGTTCTACTATTCGGTTGTAATTCAGACCGATACATCGGACTACTCGGATCAGCAGCGAATTCTAAAGTGCCACGAGAGATATGCAATGCGCTTGGTATTGTTCCAGCAACACGCTCTTCTGCATCTCGCACATCAACCAGAATTGCCTGTCCTGAGGCCAACTCTTGTTCAACTTGATCTGGGCTTAGATTTTCAATCTCTGATTTTGCCTGTTTAACCCATTCAGCAACCGTCTTCATTCTGATCATCCTTCCTTTATTATGGACTCACTCAAAATACTAGCGCATTTCAATTTAAATAAGCCTGAATAAATACACTTTGCAACAAAGCTTAAAAATAATCCTCCCCATGCCTAAAAATTTTATGCTCCACGTGGAACCTTTTAAAGCCTTCAAAGAAAAAGGTGCTTCTAATGACGAGCAAGCACCTTTTCAGATTCATTTCTTTCCACTAAGACGATTCTGTGACCTTGGTTGGCACATTTATAGTCTGATTGCGCTCAGTTTGCATCCCAGCCAGCAGTCCATCCCGCGGCATAAAAGTGGTCGAGATAATCGCAATCACCGCCATACTGCCAATATACATCATAATCAGATGAGGACTGCCACCACCAACACTGAGTAGCTTGGTCGCAATCAACGGCGCTAGTCCACCACCCAATACCCCCGCCAACTGTACCGAAATCGAAATGCCGCTATAACGGATTTCTGCGGGGAACTGCCGCGCAAACAGTTGTGCTTGCGGTGCATACATAATTGGGAAAACTACCCCGATCGCCAACACGATTGCAGTCCAGACCAACACAGGGTCTTTGGTATTGAGCATGCTAAAGAACGGATAGCTATACAGTGCCAGTACACATAGGCCGAACATAAACATGTTGCGCTGCCCCACTTTATCGGACAAATGTCCACATAATGGGGTCATAAACATAATCACAATGGCCCCACAAATGGTAGCAAAGAGGATCTCTTGTCTGGCAATCCCCAACTGTGTGGTGGTGTAGGCCAAAGTAAAGGTTGAGGCAATATAAAACCATGCATTCTCAGCTGCACGCGCCACAATAATGGTGATCAGTTGCTTCGGATGATTTTTAAAAACCTGTAAAGCAGGGACTTTAACTTCTTCCGCCTGCTGCTTCACTTTTTCAAAATCGGGAGACTCTGGCACTTTGACTCGAATGTACCAACCGACTGCCAGTAACACGATGCTGGCAAGAAACGGAATCCGCCAACCCCAACTAAACAAAGCCTGCTCAGGCAATAAAGATACTAATCCCAATGCAAGTGAGGCAAGCATTAAGCCACCGCCAGTACTGGCTTGAGGCAGACTGCCCCAAAAGCCCTTTTTACCTTCTGGCGCATGTTCAACCGCCATTAACACGGCACCGCCCCACTCGCCGCCCATGGCCATACCTTGGATAAATCTCAGGATCACCAAGCAGATGGCGGCCCAATAACCAATCGACTCATAAGTGGGTAACAAACCAATCAGTACAGTTGGAATCCCCATCAACATCAAGGTGAGCAATAACATCGATTTTCGCCCGATCTTGTCACCAAAATGCCCAAATACCAGACCACCCAACGGTCGCCCAATGAATCCCACCGCATAGGTGGCGAATGCGGCAAGCACACCCGTCAACGGATCAAGGTTAGGGAAAAACAATTTATTAAAAATTAAAGCTGCTGCCGCACCGTAGATAAAAAAGTCATACCACTCAATGGTGGTGCCTACCATACTTGAGATACCCGCCAAGCGATGAGAGGACTTTTTAGCAGATGAACCGTTTCCATGTATTGTTTGCATCATCATGTTCCTTTCTTGGATCTTCTTGTTTTAGGTTTTTTTGCTGATCATCAATCCTGACCATCAGCATGTCTGACGTTTTACTACTCCTTCGATGAGTCAATATGCATGATTGGATTTAGCTGAGTTTTTCCAGAATCTGTTCCAGCTCAGGGTTACTTTGTTGCCATTGCGGCTGTTTGTCTTTGTCTACAATCAGGGCACGTACCCCTTCAATGAAATCACCGTGTTCAAACCAGATATCTTGTAGGTCTCGCTCCAGTTGCATGCATTGTGGCAAGGAAAGACCACGGCCTAAATGTTGTAGTTTCAAACTGGTTTGTTTGGCAATGAATGAGCGTTGCTGCAAGATGCTGAGCATTTTTTCTGCCCAAGGCTGCAATTGCTCCTCCTGCTCGTTCGCAAGGCTTTGCTCAATTTCGTCCAAATGCTGAAAACCGAAATGTTTGCGAATACCATCTGCCAACTGTTTCAGTTCACTTTCAGCAGGTCGGGTAATAAAGCACGCAACAATATGCTCAATATTCTGTTTGCTTAAATTCGGTTCATTAATCAGCGCATCTTGCAAAGCATCCAACTTGTCACTCGGTACGTGATAGTCGATCAAGTCTAAATAAAGCGCGTCACTGCTACTGATCTGCTCGCCCGTAATGGCTAGATAAACCCCAATATCATCCAGTCGAGACAGGAAATGGGTGGCACCGACATCAGGGAAAAAGCCAATTGCAGTTTCAGGCATGGCAAATCGAGATTTTTCACTGCTCACCACAATATGACAGGCTTGTGCTAGCCCAAAACCACCACCTAACACATAACCATCCAGTACCACCACTACAGGCTTTGCATAGTCACGTAACAGGTTCAGCATTTTATATTCGGCACTAAAATAACCTTTATAATCCGCGGTATCATTTTTATAACTGTCATATAAATAACGGATATCCCCACCAGCACAGAAGGCTTTGGGGCTATTCGATTTGATCAAGACCGCTTGAATCGCTGCATCATAACGCCACAGTTCCAGTTGGCTACAGATGCCTTCAATCATCTCCAGTGACAAAGCATTTAAATGTTTGACCCGATCTAAGCTAATCAGGCCCAGTGCACCTTTTTGCTCAATCATTAACTGATGTTCGATATTCATTTTATTGATCTCTTATCGATGATTAAATTTGGCTTGTCGTTTTTCCACAAAAGCCTGCATGCCTTCTTTCTGATCCGATGTGGCAAAAATTGAGTGGAACATCCGTCTTTCAAAACGTAAGCCTTCGGTCAGATTGACTTCAAAGGCGCGATTAATGCTTTCTTTCAGCATCATGTTGGCCGTTAAAGAGTGCGCAGCAATGTTTTCTGCGGCTTGCAAGGTTTGTTCAAGTAATTGTTCTTTACTAAACACACGTGCCACCAGCCCACTTTGTTCAGCTTCAACTGCACCCATTTGCCGTGCGGTAAAGCACATTTCCATGGCTTTGGCTTTGCCAATCGCATGGGTTAAACGTTGTGTACCACCAATCCCTGGAATCACACCCAAAGTCACTTCAGGCAGACCAAATTTGGCATTGTCTGCACAATAGATAAAGTCACACATCAGGGCCAATTCACAGCCACCGCCAAGCGCATAGCCGCTGACCGCAGCAATCAAGGGTTTACGGCGTTGCGCAATACGATCGGCCAGATGGAAAAAATCATCAAAATAAATATCGGGAAAGTTCAGCTCGGCCATTTCCTTAATGTCGGCACCTGCAGCAAAGGCCTTTTCTGAGCCTGCCAACACCATGCAGCCAATCTCTCGATCTTTTTCTAATTCATCTAAGGCCTGATTCACTTCACTGATCAATTCACTATTCAGCGCATTCAAGGCGTGCGGGCGATTCAGCGTAATCCGTCCTACGCCATTGTGTTTTTCTAATAAAATGGTTTGCCACTGCATCATCGATTCCTTGTTCTCTGGTTATAAGCTACGGGCGATCACTAAACGTTGAATATCACTGGTGCCTTCATAAATCTGACAAATTCGAGCATCACGATAGATGCGTTCAATCGGGAAATCTTTCAGATAACCGTAGCCACCAAACACCTGTAACGCAGCCGAGCAGACGCGCTCGGTCATTTCTGAAGCAAACAGCTTGGCCATGGAAGCTTCGTTTAGACAAGGTTGCCCTGCTTCTTTAAGACGTGCAGCGTAATGCACCAGTTGTCGAGCTGCTTCGATCTCGGTCGCCATACTGGCAAGTCGGAATGCCAGTGCTTGATGCTCAAAAATTGCTTTGCCAAAGGTCAGACGCTCTTTGGCATAACGCGTGGCTTCTTCCAATGCTGCACGTGCCAAACCGACCGCCTGTGCCGCAATACCGATACGACCACCTTCCAGATTGGCAAGCGCGATTTTCAGTCCCTCACCTTCCTGACCTAGCATTAGGCTTTTATGAATACGCACATCAGTCAGCGCAATCTGACAGGTATCAGAAGCATGTAAACCGAGTTTCTCTTCAACCCGAATCACCTCATAACCGGGTGTCTCTCGTGGCACGAGGAAGGCACTGATGCCTTTTTTGCCTGCATTGGGGTCAGTCACGGCAAATACGATAATCACGCCTGCATTATCACCCGAGGTAATAAACTGCTTAGCACCATTGAGAATATAGTCATCGCCATCTTTCACGGCACGGGTTTTAATCGCTGCCGCATCCGAACCGGTATGCGGTTCAGTCAGGGCAAAAGCACCAATCATTTCACCTTGTGCCAAGGGTTTTAAAAAGCGTTGTTTCTGTTCATCGCTACCAAATTTTAAAATCGGCACACAGCCCACCGAGTTATGTACACTCATGATGGTTGAAGTGGCACCATCGGCTGCGGCCACCTCCTCAAGCGCCAAGACATAAGCAAGATTACCTGTATCAGAACCACCCCATTGCTCAGGAATCAGCATGCCCATAAAGCCGAGCTGCCCCATCTGTGCCAGTGCAGCTTTTGGAAAAGTGCTGTGTCGGTCCCAATCACTGGCATTGGGCTTGATTTGTTCTTGGGCGAAGCTTTTCGCCATATCTCGAATTAAGCTTTGTTCTTCCGTTAATTGCATCTTGTGTTCCTTACCCTGCTTTCGCTTGCTGTTTGGCAATTTCCTGATTACGTAATAAAAAGCGCTGAATTTTGCCACTTGGGGTTTTTGGCAGTTCGGTAACGAACTCGACTAAACGTGGATAGGCATGTGCAGACAGGCGTTTTTTCACAAATTGACTCAGTTCCTCAGCCAGTTGTGCTAAGGGTTGAACGCCTGCCGATAAGATCACAAAGGCTTTCACCACCTCGGTACGTTCTGGGTCAGGTACCCCAATGACCGCTGCTTCAACCACCGCATCATGTTCCAGCAAGGCACTTTCCACATCAAACGGTCCAATCCGATAGCCCGAGGTGGTGATCACATCATCACTGCGCCCAACAAAACTCATGCTGCCATCGGCATGCAACTCGGCAGTATCGCCAGTCAAATAGTACTGACCAATAAAAGGCGATTTACGCGTTTCATGATAGCCACCAAACCACATCATCGGTGATTGGCTGATATCGACCGCTAAAATCCCGGGGGTATCTGCAGGCAATTCTTCGCCTTGTTCATTCACGACGGCAACACGATAGCCTGCACTGGCAAAACCCGCTGAACCAACACGAACCTCATGGCTTAAACCATGGTGATTACACACCACCATGCCCACTTCAGTTTGCCCATAATGATCATAAATCGGCGCATCCAACACCTGTTTAAACCAGCGAATCACTTCTGGATTCAATGGCTCTCCTGCACTGCTGACTACACGGAACTGACCTTTTAACTCGGCCATTTGAGTAGGGTCTGCCGCCATCATCATGCGGTAAGCCGTAGGTGCACCCGCCAGATTGGTAATCTGATAATCCTTCACAATCTGACACAGGCTGTCCGTGCTAAAACCACCGTCATAGAACAAGATGGCATGCCCTAAAAATAAGGGGCCAGTAATACCGAAGTACAGGCCATATGCCCATCCTGGATCGGCAATATTCCAGAATGAATCCTCTTCTCTTAGACCAACCGCATCTTGCATATAGCGCGCAAAGGCCAGTAAGGCTTTTAACGGCACTTCTAAAGGTTTTGCAGGTCCTGTGGTTCCTGACGTAAACATCAATAAAAATGGATCTTGAAGGCTTCGCATGACCAAGTCACAGTGCTCAGGTTGCTGCTGTACTTCATTCCAGAAATTAAAGTCTTCTGGATTTAACGGCGTCGCTTGCTGATCTGCAACCGTGACAATTGCGGGGCAACGCTCAACTTCATCGAGTTTGCTGCGGTTACCTGTATCCGTCACCACCAGCTTACTTTGTGCCAGTTGCAGACGATGCTCGATCGCCTTCGGGCCAAATGCAGTAAACAAAGGTTGATATACCGCACCAATTCGCCATGCCGCGAAAATCGTCACCAGCAACTCCGGTGTTCTCGGCAGTAATCCTGAAATACGATCACCTGCTTTTACACCCTGCGATTTTAAGAAATTGGCAAAT
Organism: Acinetobacter sp. Ac_5812; assembly: GCF_013072695.1. GTDB lineage: Bacteria > Pseudomonadota > Gammaproteobacteria > Pseudomonadales > Moraxellaceae > Acinetobacter. The sequence goes on along the minus strand of NZ_LXUK01000017.1, from coordinate 105,284 downwards.
TGACTCGACCATTGCTGTAACTGGCGAAAAGTGTATTGTTCTTTTCGACCATCTTTGCCTTGCCAATACAATGCGATCTTGTCGCTTTGTGCGTGGCGATCACAACATTCATAACAGGCATTCAATGCATCGACTGAACCTGACAGCATCTGTGTTGCTGTACTTTGCAGATCAAAAGCCTGTACCGTCTCTTTATAATTCAACATCTGTGTTCCCTCAGTCTGCTTTGATTGTTATTCATGACAGGGTTTAATTTTTTGATAAGCCATCCTTTGGCTTGAGCTGTTATGCCTCTGGCGGTAGGTATTGCTGAATAATGCTGGAAAAATCGAGATGCGCATTGCCGCGCATACACATTTGCTGATACAGCTGCTGCACCATACCACCCAACACAATCGGTTGTTTGACCTGTCCTGCCGCTTCTACCGCAAGACCCAAGTCTTTCAACATCAACTGAGTCGCAAAACCATCTTGATAGCCACGCGAAGCAGGTGCATTTTCATTAATCTGTGGCCATGGATTACAGACTTCAGAACTCCAGCAACGACCACTTGAGGTGTTAATCACACCGGCCAAGGCTTTTGGATCAATACCCAGTTTGGCCCCTAGCGCCATGCCTTCAGCGACCGCAGCCATAGAAATTCCGAGAATCAGATTATTGCAGATTTTGGCAATTTGACCTGCACCCACTTCGCCGCAATGCACCACGTTTTTGCCCATGTGACTGAGTACAGGTTTGACTTCATCAAAAGTCTGGTCATTGGCACCGACCATAAAAGTCAAAGTCCCTGCTTGTGCGCCAATGGTGCCGCCTGAAACAGGCGCATCGCAAATATGGATATTTTTATTTTGGGCAACCGCTGCAATGTCCTTGATGGTTTGCGGGTCAATGGTACTGCTGTCAATACATAAGCTGCCTGCTTTCAGTACGTCCAACACGCCATTTTCACCGAGATAGACTTCTTTGACATGTTTGGCCGCAGGTAACATGCTGATCAGCACATCGGCTTGTTTGGCCGCTGCTTGTGGGCTGTCGCAAACCACACCACCCGCCTCGGCAAAGTGCTGAATGGCCACTTCGCTGAGGTCATAACCATAGACTGTCAGTCCGGCTTTAAGCAGATTTTGGGCCATTCTGCCGCCCATATTCCCTAGACCAATAAAGGCGATATTCATCCATGATCCCCTTAACGTAAATTGATGGTGGTATTGACACTACCCACTTCATGACTGTCTTCAAACCAGCGGCTGGTAATAGTTTTAGTTTGGGTATAGAACTGCACCGCCTGTTTACCATAAGGGCCCAAATCACCCAGTTTAGAACCACGTGAACCGGTAAAGCTAAAGAACGGTACAGGCACAGGAATTGGAATATTGATACCAACTTGACCGATATCAATCAGGTTCTGGAAAGTCCGTGCTGTTGCGCCACTTTGGGTAAATAAACCGACACCATTACCAAATGGATTGGCATTGATCAGCGCAATTGCTTCTTCAAGCGTATCGACAGAAATAATCGCCAGTACAGGTCCAAAGATTTCTTCTTTATAAATCCGCATATCCGTGCTTACACCACTGAAAATGGTCGCACCGACAAAATTACCGTCCTCATAACCCAGCACCTGAACATCACGACCATCCAGCAATAGTTCTGCACCCTGCTCAACCCCGCTATTGATCAAATCCAGTACACGGGCTTTGGCACGTTTTGAAATCACAGGGCCAATATCGGTATTTGGTTCATGCCCTGCATTCACGGTTAAGGTTTTGGCTTTTTCAACCAACTCGGGAATCCAGTGTTTACTTTCACCAACCATCACCGCAACCGATAACGCCATACAGCGTTGCCCTGCTGCACCAAATGCCGCACCGACCAAGGCATTTAAGGTTTGTTCTTTATTGGCATCGGGCATCACGGCGACATGGTTTTTTGCCCCCATCATCGACTGCACACGTTTGCCATGTTGCCCTGCAAGGTTATACACATGGGTGCCCACTGCGGTCGAACCGACAAAGGAAATGGCTTTAATATCTGGATGCGTACACAGACGATCAACCACTTCTTTACCGCCATGTACCACATTCAACACCCCTGCTGGAATACCAGCCTGAATCGCAAGCTCCACCAGCATCATGGTCGAGAGTGGGTCTTGCTCAGAAGGTTTCAACACAAAGGTATTGCCACAGACGATTGCCATTGGGAACATCCAGAGCGGAATCATGGCGGGAAAATTAAATGGGGTAATCCCTGCACAAACGCCCAAAGGCTGCTGTACGGTATAAGTATCGACGCCACGCGCCACACCTTCAACATATTCGCCCATCTGCAAAGTACCGACTGAACAGGCATGCTCAACCACTTCCAGACCGCGTTGAATATCACCTTCGGCATCGGCCAAAGTCTTACCTTGTTCAGCCGTCAGCACCTGTGCAATTGCTTTCATATTGGCACGAATCAAGTCTTGCAGCTTCAGCATGATGCGCATACGCGCCTGAATCGGGGTTTGACGCCAAGATGCAAATGCTGCTTGTGCAGACTGAATTGCCGCATCGACTTCCTGCATCGTGGCAAATGGCACACGACCAATCACTTCCTGCGTTGCAGGATTAATAATATCTTGCCATTGCTGGGTTTCAGATTCGATAAAACTGCCATTAATGAGTAACTTGGCGGTTTCCAATTGAATATTTTGGATTGTGTTCATAACCTCTCCATAGGCCGTATTTTTATTGTGTTCAGTGTTCAGAAAATATCGATCATCGTATTTTCTTTATTCAGCTTTTATTCGAGACTAGCAAAGAAAGCTTTGACCACCAACGCAAATTAATGCACGATCGTTGTGCAAATATGCACAAGGAAGACCATAACAATGAAAGTGGATTGGGATCATCTACAGTTTTTTTTAGTGTTGGCACGCACCAAAACCTTAACCAATGCGGCACGGATCATCGGCGTGGAACACAGTACTGTGGCACGGCGGATTCAGGCATTGGAGCAAGCTTTAGGGGTGACTTTATTTAAACGTGAGGCCTCGGGTTATGAGCTGACGCTGGAAGGAATGGCATTGGTGCCACGGGTTGAGCAAATGGAATATGCCTTTCTGCAAATTGAAAAGCCCGACCAACCTTTGCAAGGCCGTGTGCGAATTGGCACACCTGAAGGTTTTGGTACTGCCTTTCTGGCACGCTTGTTAGCGGAGTTTTCCATTCAATATCCCTCGCTCACCATTGACCTGATTCCCGTACCGAAAATGATCAAGCTGTCGCATCGCGAAGCCGATATTGTGGTCTCCATTGAACGACCCACCTCAGGTCCCTATATCATTACGCGACTCTCGGATTATTGTTTAAAAATTTATGGCAGCAAAAAATATCTGGCGCTCAACCCGCCCATCCGTGATTTGCAGGATTTAACTTCACATCGTTTTGTCAATTATATTGATGATCTGGTCTATAGCCCTGAGCTATATTGTATGGAACGTTTACCTTTGAAACTGAATGCCAACTTCCGCAGCAGTAGTATTTTAGCCCAACAAATTGCAGTCAGTGCAGGTGCAGGATTGGCAATTTTACCCAAGTTTTTGGCCGATGATAAACCCGAGCTTGAAGCTGTATTAGAACAACAGGTGCGCTACACCCATACCTTTTGGATGTTGACCTTTGTCGATTTGCAGCATGAACCCCGTATTAAACTGGTCTGGGATTATCTACGTAAACAGGCCGATCAATATCAGCACTTATTGGTGGATTAAACAGAATGACTAGACCATAAAAAAACCGATCAATGGAGATCGGTTTTTTACTCAATAGACATGAACTATTGTGCCAATTCACGCCCCAATTTTTTCATGCGGGGTTTATACATCAGCTGATAAGTCACTACCAAAATAATCAACCACAATGGGCTAACATACAGTGCTTTTAAGGTATCTGGTTCAAGTGCCAAAATCACCAAAGCAAATAACAGGAAAGCAATCACAATATAAGACATGAATACACCACCCGGCATTTTAAACTTGGATTGGGCATGCAGTTCTGGACGTAATTTACGGTAGCGCAGATAACACACCATAATCAGACTCCAGACACTAATGAATAGAATCACACACAATGAACTGGCCAAAGTAAAGGCCTCAAGGGTATTCGGCACAAAGTATTGCAACACTGCCCCGCCCATGATGAACACACACGAGAAGATCAGACCATTGGAAGGCACGGCACTTTTGGATAAACGACCAAAGGCATTGGGTGCCTGACCATCTTTAGATAAACCAAACAGCATCCGACTGGTCGAGAACACACCACTGTTCATGGAAGACATCACTGAAGATAGCACCACCAAATTCATGATGATGGCCGATGTCACAATCCCTGCATTCAAGAACAACTCCACAAATGGACTCTTATCGGCACGGATAATGTTCCAAGGTGTCACTGACATCACCACCAACAAGGCCAACACATAGAATAAAATAATCCGAATCGGAATCGCATTAATGGCCTTGGGTAAGTTCTTATGCGGATCTTTGGTTTCAGCAGCGGTAGTTCCAATCAATTCCACCCCAACAAAGGCAAAGACTGCGATCTGAAAACCAGCCAAGAAGCCATCCAGACCTTTTGGAAACATACCACCATGCGACCAGACATTACTGAGCGAAGCGACAGCACCATGCGGTGCATGGAAATGGCTAAAGATCATATAGCCACCAACACCAATCAAACCGATAATCGCTAAAATCTTGATCAGGGCAAACCAGAATTCAATTTCACCAAATAGGCGCACGGTGAGCAGGTTTAAGAACAGTACAAACAGGACACAGCCTGCGCTAATGGCGGCCTGCCCAATTGGAGTAAACATGGTGCCTTCGGGTAACCAAAAGGTGAGATAATTAATTACGGCGGCCAGATCGGCAATCCCGACCAGCACCCAACCCAACCAATAGGTCCAGCCCATGTAATAACCTGCCCATGGTCCAATCAGGTCATGTGCCATATCGACAAAGGATTTGTAATGCAAGTTGGCAAGTAATAACTCACCCAGTGCACGCATCAAAAAGAAGAACATGCCACCAATGATCATGTAAATAAACAGAATTGATGGGCCTGCCAAAGAGATGGTTTTGCCTGAGCCCATAAAGAGCCCTGTACCAATGGCACCGCCGATGGCGATCAACTGCAAATGGCGATTGGAGAGTTTACGTTGTAAGTCTTGGGGCGACTGTTCGCCTTCTGACTGATGAGATGTAACCGTCATATAAAGTTCCTTTTACTTTTTTCCTAAATGAGTCAGCCTTGATTTATACGCCATACCCTAGCTGTCTTTTAAAGACGACTGACTCATTTCGATTGCAAGAAAATACGTATCTGACTACGTTTTATCTACTGCAAATACGTTACTTTTCTTCTTTTTTTATATTTTTTAAACAAAAATAAAGCGGATCGCTTTATTTTTGTGCTGCAACGACTGCAATTTCGATTAACCACTTCGGATTGACCAAGTCTGCCTGAATGGTGGCACGCGAAGGTGCAACATGACCTTTTAACCAGTCAATCCAGATGGTATTGACCACAGGGAAATCTGAAAGATCTTTTAAAAATAATTGTGCAGACAATAAACGTGATTTATCAGTTCCTGCGGAAGCCAAAAGTTGTTCAATGGTTGCCAACACTTCACGGGTTTGACCTTCAATATCTAGTTCGGCATTTTTAGGTACTTGTCCTGATAAATACACCACTTGATTGAATACCGTTACAGCACTCATCACTTCATTAGTATTGAGCTTTTGAATATCTGAATGAGACATAAGAAATCCTTATTCCTGAGTAATAAATGAAACACGTGCAGTCACGCCACACATCAGTTCATAACCGATAGTGCCTGAACCTGCTGCCACCTCATCAATGGCTAAAACTGTGCCTGAACTAGACTGGCCCCAAAGCACCACTTCACTGCCGACATCGGCATCGCTGATCGGGCTGAGGTCTACAGCCAACATATCCATGCTGACCCGTCCAATGATTTGGGTACGAATCCCATTGACTAGAACAGGGGTTCCTGTTGCTGAAATACGTTGATAACCATCGGCATAGCCACAGGCCACAATTCCGATTCGGATCGGTTGTTCGGCCACATAGCTGGAACCATAGCCAACACTTTCCTGTGCATCGAGCTGTTGCACAGCAATAATCTCACTGCGCAAGCTCATGCTCGGCGCAAGGCCCCAGTCCTGAATCGTATGCTTGGGATAATCGGGCGAACTGCCGTACAGCATGATGCCGCCACGCACATAGTCCGACTGTAGTTGAGTTTGATATCTTAAGATTGCAGCACTGTTACTGACCGATCTTTCTCCAGGCAAACCTGCAATCGCGGCGTCGAACTGCTGCAGTTGATAGTCAATGCCTGTTTCACCAAAACGCTCACCATCGGCATCGGAGAAATGCATCATATGGGTGATGCTGGCAATGTTGTCCAACTTGCTGAGCTGCTGCCAGATCTCACGATAATGTTGTGGCTTGAAACCTAAACGGTTCATGCCACTGTTCATTTTGAGGAAAATATCGAACTGGGCTGGATAAGCATGCTGCTGTATCCACGCCACCTGTTGCGTATTATGTACGGTAAAACTCAATTGATACTGCACACAATCAAACAGGTCTTGGGCAGAGAAAATTCCTTCCAACAATAAAATCGGTCCTGTCCAGCCTAAAGCCCGCAGACGTTTTGCTTCGTCCAGATCGAGCAAGGCAAAACCATCGGCGCTTTTAAAAGATTCGTAAACACGTTCAATGCCATGCCCATAAGCATTGGCTTTAACCACAGCAAACACTTTGCTGTTCGGAACCGATTGCCTTACCACCGCAAGATTTTGGCGCAAGGCTTGAGCATGGATCACCGCAGTAATTGGACGAGGCATAATTAACTTCCTTGTCTGTGCAATTAAGCAGCGTGTGAATAACGTTGAATCGACAAACCATCGGTACTGATGTCAGGACGGTGATTCATAACCAGATCACTGATCAATTTGCCTGAACCACAGGCCATGGTCCAACCTAAAGTCCCGTGTCCCGTATTCAGGAACAGGTTCTTGTACTGGGTTGCACCAATAATCGGCGTGCTGTCTGGGGTCATTGGACGTAGGCCGGTCCAAAATGAAGCTTGAGCGAGATCCCCACCTGGGAACAAGTCCTGAGTCACCATTTCCAAGGTGGCACGGCGATCTTGATTCAATCCAAGATTGAAACCACTCAATTCAGCCATACCACCGACGCGGATACGTTGATCAAAACGGGTAATCGCAACTTTGTAGGTTTCATCCAAGACCGTAGATTGTGGTGCAAATTTTGGCTCTACAATCGGAATGGTCAGTGAATAACCTTTGACTGGGTAAACAGGTAAATTCAGTTCTAATGGTTTCAGGAAGTCACGAGAGTAGCTACCAAAGGCCAAGACATAACGATCCGCAGTGAGAACCTCACCATTGACCTTGACGCCTTTGATTTCATCACCTTCAACAATCAGGTTTTCAACATTTTGATCGAATTTGAATTCCACACCCAAATCTTGCGCCAGTTTTGCCAAGGCATTGGTAAATAAATAGCAATCGCCCGTTTCATCATTCGGTAAATGTAAGCCACCGACCAGTTTATCTGTATGGGCTAAAGCAGGCTCTACACTCGCCAGCTCTTGGGCATTGAGTAAAGCGAAGTCGACACCACATTCTTGCAATACTTGAATATCACGCTGTACCGCTTCAAGTTGCGCATCGCTACGGAACACTTGTAAGGTGCCCTTTGAACGGTTTTCGTAATTGATGCCAGTTTCTGCTCTTAAATCACGTAAGCAGTCACGGCTGTATTCTGCCACACGCATCATGCGTTCTTTGTTGACCGCATAGCTTTGTGGATTACAGTTTTTCAGCATCTGTGCCATCCACTGCAACTGCCACATACTGCCATCAATATTAATGGCTAATGGCGCATGATGTTGGAACATCCACTTGACTGCTTTAAAAGGAATACCCGGTGCTGCCCATGGGGTTGAGTATCCTGGGGAGATTTGACCTGCATTACCAAAACTGGTTTCTTTGGCAGGTCCTGATTGACGGTCAAGTACCGTCACTTGCGCACCTTGTTGTGCAAGATAATAAGCACTTGCCACACCAATGACGCCACTTCCTAAAACGATTACGCGCATAATAGATCCCTCAAGCACACACTAGGTTATTTAACTAGTATATTTTTGGATCAATAGTTTTTTTCACTGATTTTATGACTATAATCTAGGTAATTTCATATTTTTGTCACGGAAAAATGAAAATAAAAGGGAATAAATGATGCGTAAATTAGACCGGATTGATCGCCAGATTTTAGATATTTTGCAACGTGAAGGCCGAATTGCCATCAGTGAGTTGGCCTCACGGGTCAACCTGTCCACCACGCCCTGCTCAGAACGAGTGAAGCGTTTAGAACGCGAAGGGATTATTGTGGGCTACTATGCTCGACTCAACCCAGCGTATGTCGATCGTAGCCTGCTGGTGTTTCTGGAAATCAAACTATCTGCCAAATCTGGCGATGTATTTGATCAGGTGGCACGGGATTTAGTTGATATTCCAGAAGTACTGGAATGCCATCTGATTTCAGGTGAGTTTGATTATCTGGTCAAAGCACGCTTAAAGGAAATGAGTGCCTATCGCCGTCTATTAGGTGATTTATTAAAAAAACTACCAGCCTCTGCCTCTTCACATAGCTATATTGTGATGGAAGAAGTCAAAGAATCTTTATATTTAGATATGGGGGTGTAATAGATACTCTATTTATCCAAACTTTTAATATTTAAGTCACAGCTCAGGATCAATGGTTGAGAACTTTGTCTTTGTCTAGCGTACCACGTAATAAATAAATTATTATTCCCTTGGTCAACTAAAAAAGGTTGCCCGCCATCGGTACTATAAATAGGACTTACTCTCTTTCCTACTGACCAGGTTTTCCCACTATCAGTACTCCTAAAAATTTTAATCCCTGTTGTATTACTACTAAGTCTTAACTTCCCATCATTGGTATATCCTGAAGATCCCGCCCTATCACCAGTCGCCAAGATAATCGTATTATTTTTCAATTTAACAAGGTTAGGTTGTCTTCCACTCACTATTGCAGGATCAAGCAAGTTTGGTTTACTCCAGGTAATACCATTATCAGAAGAGATAACTTGATACAATGGGTTTAAACGCCCTTTATTTTCTCGAACAATTGCAATCCATTTGCTCTCACTTACATTGACAATATCTGCTTCTGTGAAAGATAAATTATCACTTTGTGCAATCATACTTTTAAATTTCCAAGTGCCTCCTTTATCTAAAGATTCAAATAAGCCTACATAAGAGGTCTTATTATTGAAGCCATATCCCGTTCTATATAAACTATTATTGGATTGCACAGGTCTAGACCACAGTGAATATATAACACTCCCCACACTAACTCTATTAATGGTAGTTACTTTTATCATCCCCTTTTCTTTGCGTATATTCCAAACTTTCAAATTAATCGAGTCTCCGTCAACAAGCAGATTATCAAGCAAAGAAGTATTAAAACTATTATTCTTATTAATCAGAAAGTCTACTGTCTTAAATGTTTTACCTCCATCATCTGATCTAAACATCACTTGTTTATCAGAATTGGCATGTGCCACACCAGAGCTATATATCCCAATAATTGCTCCTTTGTAGCTTATGACAAAAGGAAAAGCATCATAGGTATCTTTAAAATTCAAAGACTTACTATAGATACTACTCTTCTTCAATCCTACATCTTGAGGAGATAAGCATAAGTCGACCGAATTATTCTTTAGGTCTTTGGAGTCAATTTCTTTTGCATTAGTAGCACCTATCCCAATAAAAAATAATGTAATTATGGATATAGATTTTAAACGAAAGGAAAATAACATATACACTCCTATCTTTATTTATGACTATATAGATATTGAATTTACTTAGATTAAATAGCTAAACAAGGCTTATCCGAATATGGCTAACTCTAAAGTATTTAAATAGCCTAATCGCTCTTCATTAAATCAAAATTAAAAAAGTACTTTTTATACTCTAAATGTCATTGCATCCAAAAATTCTTACCGTAATAAGCGCCATTTAACTGCGTAATTTCAATCAATTTTTCTCTGAATACACGGAACACTGCTCCATTCGGTGCTTGAGGGTTCTGCCAAAATTGGTCGAGGTCCATCTGAGCTGTTAGACCAGGTAAATCATAAAGTGAATGGCCTAAAGTTTTTACTGGAAGATGATGGTAGAGAGCTTGGATCCCTGTAGTACTATTAATCGTAACGAGACCCAATCCATGTTTCAATAAAGTGGGTAAATGAATATCACAAAAATAGTGAACACGATCCTCAACCCCTAATTTTTTTGATATCTCTTTAATTAACTGGCCATAATGACGATAGCCACGGTCCATGGGATGATGCTTTAACACCAAGTGTTTTTCTTGCTCGGCATGTTGGGCAAAAGATGTTATCACTTCGTCAATGCAATCTCTTACATCTTTATAATGACTATGAATACGGACTTGAGAATCATTATGCACTTGTAAAGTAAAAATAAAATAATTCAGATCATGTTGTTGAATAAATGATTCAAACCGTCGAGGTTCAGTTAAAGAATTCCTGAAACGGCGTAACATCGATACAGTCCAGTAACCAAATTCTTGTATCGGATTATAACCTCGATGATGTTGATAAAAAGGATAAAGCCAGAATAACAATGCCCAACATAAGTAATATTGAAAACCATTCCAAATCATTCGGTGGTAATGGTTTTCACTTGCTTTACAATGAAGCTCCAACGAGCCTTTATCTTTTTGCTCTAGGAAACGCTGTTGAAAATTTGAAAAATTATTCACCCCACCGGCTTCAAAAGTCAGATAATCTGGGCGGATATAACCTTCTTCAAACACATAAAATTTGATATTTAAACGCTGTGCGATTCGGCAAGCTTTCTGATGATAAAAACGACAATCGCCAAAACAGACTAATGCATCTATCTGGTTTTTTTCAACTTTTTCAGATAACCAAGTCTCAAAATATTCTGCTTTTTTTTGATAATGCCAAATATTAGGACGACGATTGTAGTAACGCCAATCTCCCGCATTAAAGTTGATTTTAAAACACTCGATTTGCTTGGTTGCTAGCCAATCTGATAAATCAGTAAAAAAAGAGCCTATTGGTCCTTGTAACAACAAAACTTTCTTCGCTGCCAGTAACTCATCTAAATATATAGACAATCTCTAACCCTAAAATTTTATTTTCAATGCGCGTAAACGTGTAAACATCCATGACCAAAAACTCGATGGAGATTGCTCAGCCCTTTGCTGTAATTCACATAAATGCTCTATGACATGCTCGGGCGTAACCAATGGGATCTGCATTTGGTTTGTCTGCGGCAGATTATAGATGGGATATTCCACTAATGCACAAAAAGCTAACTCTTCAACTGTTAATTTTCGTTGCCGCCTTTCACAAGAATGGCGGTCAAGCGTTAACCCCCAGCCTGCATAAAAAGGCATGCCATAGCAGTATACTGTAATATTTCTTAAAAGTGCTTCAAATCCAGATAAAGACGTAATGGTATGTAATTCATCGATATGTTCAAAGAGTGTGATGATAGATTGATTTTCTTCAACATGGTCAACGAGATGCTTAATTTCCTCCCTTACGATTTTTCCTTTTCTTAGTCCACTTTCTACATCTGGGTGGGGCTTATAAATAATATGAGTATTGGGATTATTTCTACGAACTTCCTTGATCAGATCTAAATTGGTTTTGATGTCGTAACCGCCTAACTGTATCGATAAATCATCTTCAACCTGCCCAACGACTAAGATCACCTTTTTATCAGGATCAATTATTTGAGACACTTCAGACAATGCCTGACCAACATTATATTTTGTTAATTTATTTTGAATAATTTTTTGAATTAAGCTTTGAATTCGATCCTGTTGATCTTCATTTAATTGAACTTGATTTAACAAATTCTCTAAACGAGATGGGTGACATGCATCATAGTAAATCCCAATATCATCAAAAACCAAAGAATATGGGCGAATTAATTTAGCACCTAGCCCCAATGATCGTAAAAAGCCATCTTCAACTGTCCAAACCTGCTGAAATCCTTGCTGTTTTAATAAAGCAGCTTTTTTCCCCCAAGCAACAATCGGTTGTTCTTTCTTGGGCCTCAACCATTGCCTAAAACTTAGTTTGATATGAGGAAAAGCTAAAAAATCTTTAATAAAACTCTTTTTCCATCGACTGAAACCATAAGCCACCACAGATGAAGCGGTTAATTGCTTTTGAAATTCAATATTTGGGATCAGAACGTCGATAACCTCCTCTAACTCACAGCGCTGATGTGAAACAGGTGAGACGTATTTTGCATAATTTAGATATGCGGCTACAAACAATTGCTCAAGAGATCGAGATATATTTCTTCTCTCTTTAAGAGAATCTGGTAAATCTTGGCAATCCTGCGTTAGTCCCCAGCCCGCATACCAAGGTATTCCAAAACAGTGTGTAGTTTTTCCACAAATTAGGGCCTCAAAACCCAATTGTGAGCTCACCACATAAACTTCAGACATCAACTGACATAAAGCAATTGGGTTATAATTGTCCACCAATAAACTTACATTTAGAGCATTTAGCTCATCTAATGAAAAATGTCCTTTCGCCTTTCCTGCGATTACATCAGGATGGATCTTTACCCAAATCGTTGCATCAGGATGATCAGCAATCGCACGATGCAACATCGTATGAAAACGATCCGCTGAAGCCATTGCATAATGAATGGATTGATCACCAAATGTTTGATCAACAACTAAAATATTTTTCTTATTTTTAAATTTCGTTTGGTCTACATTATCATAAGGTAAATTATATTTTGTAATCTGTTTATCAATAATTTTTTGAATAAGCCTTTGCACTTGTTCTTTTTCATCTTCCGAAATCGAAATCTGTGAAATCAGTATTTCTAGATCAGAAGATTGTATAGCATCAAAATAAATTCCCGATTGATCCATGACTATTGAAAGAGGGGGATATCCACTTTTCCCCAATCCCAACGATCGAATAAAACCATCTTCTAAGCAAATAGCAGTTGAACAATTTTTTTCAGCATATTTTTTTGCACGTGAAAAACTAGGCTTCCGCCCCCATCCTCCAAAATTTTGGTTCTTTTTCCAGAAGCGACTAACCGAAGGATAAACCTCGTCACTAACAAATTTCCCTATCTCTGGAATTTCTTTGATCTTCTTTGAACAGACTATCATACTGTACTCGTAAAATATGGGTTAAACCAATCCTGATTTAACCCATAAATCCCTATTGTGCGAACTTAGGCGACTTTCTTAGTGAATTTCAAAAGCCTGTTATTGATCTCTTCAACCAACAGCTTCTTATTGCCTTTTTCTGGAACATCAACAATCGTAATAGAGTTATGCCAAATATCCGTTCCATTATCATCAACTTTACGCCAATCAATTTCTGAAGAATTTGAGAATAGCCACGTTTGAACACCTAATGCACCAGCTAATTCAGCAACAGAAGTTGCAGGTGCAATAACCAAATCAAGATTTTTCATTAAAGCTGATACCGACTCTAAATCATTATATTGATCGATATCATCAAAATTAATAACTTTACCAGGATACCTTTGATTTGCCCAATTCAACTCGTTTTGACAATTATCATATTGAAGATTAACAAAAACAATATTATCGTTATCAAATATTTTAGAGATCTCTTCTATATTTAGATAATGTTCCATCCGACTGAAATTAGTTAAACTACTTCTCCAGTTAACACCAACTAAGAACTTATTTCTATATGGTTGTAGTCTTTCTGAAAATTTAAGAAATAGATCTTTATCTTCCATAAGAAAAGAATTTAATTTAAAGTCATTTCTTGTCTTACGAACCTTAGAGATAAAGTCTGTAACTAGAAAAACTTTATCAAACCTATCAAAACTATTATAGCCATTATTATCAAGAATGGTTGTTAGTTCTATTGAAGGTAGCTGATCATATTTCTCCAATGGATAAGTTGAATTTAAATTTCTTGTTCTTTCAATAGGTAAGAAATCTATATCAGGATATGATCTTTTAAATAGAGAATATAATCTTGAGTCACAGCTAATAGTATACTTTTTCTCTAAAAATTTTCTAGCCAAATCAGAATAAATAGATGCAAATCTAATTTCATCTCCAGGTCCATATACAGCCAGAATTAAACTTTTATCAACATAATTAATTTCAGTTTCTTTCTCAGCAACTCTAAATTTCTCACCTAAAAGATATTTTAATTTTTGAGTAAAGTTTTCATTAATATATTGCTCATAGCCACGGCTATACTCGCCTTTACTCAATAAAATAGGCATATATATTGTTGAGTTTAGTTCAAATTTTTTGTAAATACACTCTTGATAAATAGCCTCGGCCTTATCAAATTGACCAACAAACTGATAAAATCTAATTAATTGACGTAAAATAAACTCACTACCATTATGTTTTCTATATAAATTTAGGATAGAAATTGCTTCACCTGTCTTCCCTTCAGCATGTAAAAAATCAGTATAAACTTTTACAAGCTTATCATGCCTAATACCAGGTTTATCATACAATTGCATAAATAATTTATGGGCTTTTTCATAATTTCCATCTTCAATATAACCCATCATTTTAGAAATGCTTTGTTCTTTATCTAAATATGCACCATTAGTTAAAAGGCGAAATAGATTATCTTCTCGGCCTAACATCACTCTATATTTTGATATTAATTCTGGATTAGTCTTTATTGATAAAAAAATCCACTCCAATGAAGATGCATTAAGTTGATATTGATTTAACACATATTCAGATTCTATATACTTTGTAAGGGCTTTTCGATTATTCTTATTAATATCTAACATCATACTAAATAATGCCAAACCCTTAGCCTTTTTAAATTCAAACTTCTCATAAAGCAAATTAGAACCTTGATTTAACAATGAAATATAGTCTTGTTTATTCGTTGAAAGTATTTTCTTAAGTGTAGTTAGAGCATTATCATAATCTACATACTCTACTTGAGTTTTAAACTCATTCAAACGAAGAATATTCATCGAAGATTTAATTTTTTCTGCTACCTGCTCCTCAGTCTCCTTATGCTCTTCAATATTTTCAATTTCTTCGGCATCTTCTCTATCTCTTACAATTTCTGCCTGAAAATTTGATCTTATTGCAACAGATGTTTCAGCGAATAAAAATTCAACCTCATTCTTATCATTTTTATCTGTAGCGTTTACCAATAGCTTTACAACCAGTTGATTTCTTTGATTAATATCAATTTCATCTTTTATACTATTAATGAAATCTAGATATACATCATATTCAATGATATCAATAATACTTTCTAAGAAACCAATTCTTTTCGGTTGAGCTAGGAGGCCAAAAAAAGTATAAAGCAAATAATCCTCAACATCATACTTTTTAAAGAATATTAAGATATTTTTTATTTCTTCATTTGATGCATTTTCAATATTTTTTAAGCTACATAACAGCTTATAATCTTGATCATAGGATAAGTTATCACCTTTAATCCCGATTGTATTACCATAGATAACCTCTAAAATATCTCCTTTAATTTTGTATATTGTTGTTAGTATGGCATCAACCTTATCTCCTTCAATTTTCTCTGCCAAATACTCAGGATACAAAATATAAGTTGCTGCAAATAATTCTAATAATGATAATTTTCTATGACGTCTTTTAAATTTACACCTATCATCCGTTAACCCCCACCCAGCATAAAATGGTGTGCCCAAAACAGTAATACTTTTTCCTCTCAATAAAGCATCCAACCCCGTTAATGATGTTAAAGTATAGACATGATCTACACGATTGATCAGCTCTATAATATGCTCATCAGGAGAGATAACTTTTGCATAGTTTTCAATATTTTCTTTTTTAAGCTTACTTTTTTGATATCCCTCATAAACTTCTGGATGTGGTCTATATAAAATTTCAGCTGTTGGGTTTTCTCTCTTTGCCAAGCGAACCATATCTTCCATCGTCCACTTATCTGGATTACCAAAACGTAATGATGAATCATTATCAACTTGGCCAACCACTAAAATTCTTTTCTTTACTTTCAACGTATTGTCATGACATATAATTGGTGGATTATATTTAGTTATTTCTTGTTTAAGAACATAGTCTAATATTTTTTGAGCATCCGCCATAAAACTATTATTTTTATTAAAATCATAATGACTAAGCAAGTTTTCAATATCAGACGGTTTCTGTCCATTATAATATAAACCAGTCTTGTCTATAACTAATGAATAAGGTGTTGAGTGTGTTGCACCCAATGAAGCTGATCTAATGAAAGCATCTTCCATTCTCCAAATAGGGATATTTCTCAAATTTAGATACATTCTTAGCCAAAAGGATTCTGTATATCCCCAAATGACCACAACTTCCGGCTTAACAGATAATCGCCATAATGCTTTGATCATTCGTAATCCTACGAATTTACGAGAACCAAAAGCTGTTCTAAACTCAGGTAAATAGTCTGCGATAAAGCCAAACTTCCAATCAGTACAGCCTGCAACAACAATAATTGGTTTGTCTCGATTATCGACCCAATTATCGCCAACTAAATATAACTTTTCGAAACCACCAATTTCATCGCCAAATAATTCAAATGGATCATGGATTACAAATGGATATTTTTCACTACTAGGTTTTTTCTTTTTCCAGAAAAATCTATATCGAGCTAAATAATATTCGATCAGTGCCCTTCTTTCGCTAAACCGAACATACTGTATAGCAAATTGAAAAAAATTAAAAAAAGCACGGAAGATTTTAGGCATTATTCCCATTCCAAATAAATATACAGCAACTCAAGGTGGTTCTAGTCAAATGAATTTACTTACTAATCAAATCCCATTTCACTGGCATATTTGCCAATACGTCATGCTCGACCTTTTTCCCTAAAAGTTCGTCATAATATTTAGGTGCTAAGCCAAAACCAGGACGTACGCTACGAATGCAATGCTCATCAATAACATCTCCTGCTTTTAGATCTTTTACAAAATAAAGTGAACGTCTAAATTGTGCATTTCCTTGCTCACTTGATTTTCGGCCATAATTCACTTGCCCCATAGCCTGCCATGCAGTTTTAGCAGATTCACATAAATGCTGTAGCTCTTTTGGCTCTAATGAGAAACTATCATCTGGCCCACCACCATTACGATCTAAAGTAAAGTGTTTCTCAATCAAACACGCTCCTAGGGCAACTGCTGCAATTGCAGTCGTATTATCTAAAGTATGATCAGATAAACCAACAGGTACATCAAAAGAAGCGGCCATATCAGCCAGTGTCAGCAGATTATAGTCCTCTGCAGGTGCAGGATAGCCACTCACACAATGTAAAACCACGAGCTCTTTACAACCACCATCATAAGCAGCCTGAATCGCCTCAGCAATTTCTTGCTTGTCTGCCATTCCTGTAGAAATGATCATCGGCTTTCCAGTTGATGCTACATATTTAATCAATGGTAGATCAACAGCTTCAAATGAAGCGATTTTATAAGCAGGTGCATTTAAATCTTCCAAGAGGTCAACTGCTGTGCGATCAAATGGAGAACTAAAAATTGTAATATCTAATGCACGGGCATGCTCAAACAGAGGTTTATGCCATTCCCAAGGCATCTGTGCTTTTTGGTAAAGCTCATATAAAGACTGTCCATCCCATAAACCACCACGAATCATAAACTCTTCATTTTGGCTATTGAGTGTGATCGTATCGGCACTATAGGTTTGCAATTTAATCGCATCTGCACCACAACGTTTTGCTTCCTCAATAATCTTTAAGGCTGTTTCCAAACGGCCATTGTGATTTGCTGATAGCTCTGCAATTACATAAGGCGGGAATTCAGCGCCAATATTTCGATTGTTGATTGTAATTTTTTTGCTCATTTCATTTACTCTCTAGCCATTCTGTTTGCAATAAACCAAATTGATAAATATCAAATTCACCACGGTGGTCTTTGAAATGTTTTCGTAATACACCTTCTTGGACAAAGCCCATTTTCTTATGAAAACTTAATGACTTTTCATTGAAGTCTAAAACCTGTCCAAAAATCTTTTTAAAATTCAGTTGTTCAAAAGCATAATTTAATGCTGTAAGACCTAATAATTTACCCATTCCCTTTTCAGCATCTGGTTTAATGTAGAAGCCCCACTCATATGCTGTACTATTTGGTATGGCAATAAAAGAAACATAACCTTGCGGCTGCTGCTGATATTCAAAAATAAAAAATAAACGATCTGTTTTTGTCTTATTACGCTCAAACCAATTTAAATGGTCATTTAAAGCAATAATATCCGAATTGACCATCCACTTACGAATATCATCATGGTTTCGCCAAAGTAAAACGACCTCTAAATCTTCAGGCGCTAATACTCTAAGCTTTGCATCGGTCTTTATCATGCTGGAAACTCCCTAGAAAGAATTACTTTTAATAAGTAATCAACTCCCAAGCCATCTGTAATTTCATAAGCGTTTTGCTGCATTTGTTCAGTTTGCACCTGAGCCAATTCCAAAGCAGCTAATAGCTTTTCTTCTATTTCTGTTTGATCTAAAGAAATTGCTGCGCCTAAACGATCTAAATGTTGAGCAATCATTTTCTGATTGTCTGCCATACAAATCATAACGGTAGGCAATCCCAGACAGCATCTTTCCCAGGCTGTGCTCCCAGCAGCTCCAATAGCCAGATCATGCTCCGCCATTAAGTCAGCCATATTATTGGCATTGATTAAAACCTTATTTCGAAAAGGTAAATTTTCGGCCTGTTTAATAACTGAATCTCTATATGGAGCATTTAAACCCATCACAACAGTAACATTCAAAGCTTTTAGATTATTGCTTTGCGATAATATATCTAAGACAGCACCAGTTAAATTATCTTTATCTACACCACCTAAATTGATTAAAACGCGGACATATTCTGAATCATAGACCCTAGGATTTTGTTCTAACCATAAACGTTTTTCATGAAATTCTGGCCGCAATAATGCATATTTCGCTCCTATTAAATACTGAGCAGCACGCTGATTGATCTGTTCGTAATCAAGCACCGTATTCGCTAAACCGCAATCTAAAATGATATCTGCATCATGCAATCTGTTTGCTAAATCATCAATTACAGCTACACGGATTAGCTTAAATGATTGTCGAACTACCTTTTGCCAATTCACAGACAAAGCATAATGATCGACCACAACCCAATCAGCATTTTCTTTTTTTAGGATTGCCACTGTTTCGTCAGCATCCTGCTGTTCAGTTACCCCCAGCCATCTCTGATATTCTGAACCAGACTCAGAAATATTATTTTCAGCTTCAGTTAAGGCATATACCTTATAACCACGCTGTCTGACAAACTCAATTAAATGTCCTGGATGCTGTCTGCATACAAAAAAGCTTTCATGTCCTTGCTGTACCAAAGCATCAGCAATTGTTAAACAACGAATCACATGCCCTGAACCTATTTGCAGAGACGCATCAGCTCTAAAACAAAATTTCATCTTAATTTATAAAAACTCGATATAAAGAGAAAGTCATTTGTATAACATTTATTTAAATAGCCACAATTATGGATTACCAACAGGTCCATCCTCCATCTACAACAATATTAGTACCATTGACATAAGATGAAGCAGAAGATGCTAAAAATAATGTTGGGCCTTTGATTTCTTCAGTTTGACCGATACGCTCCATTGGTACTTTTTTACTTAGCGTTTTAATAAAAGAGGGTGCTGTAATTTGCACTTGCTCTGATGGAAAAGGACCTGGAGAAATAGCATTTACCCGAATTTTTTCCGCGCCAAACTCACAAGCAGCATATTTGGTCCATTGTAATAGTGCTGCTTTTGCAGCACCATAAAATGGAGGGTTCGTATCTTTAGAAGATACATATATACTTTGATCAGGGCTAACCATTGCGTACATTGAAGCAATATTGATGATTGAAGCATCCTGCTTTTCCTCAACAGCTAATCTTAAATTAGGTAATAATGTCTGAATTAAATTATGAGCTGCAACAAGAGTAATATCATAGCTTGTAAGATATGAATCCCCGCCACTCACTTCGATGTTACCAGCACCACCAACATAAGCATTGTTTATAATAATGTGGATTGGATTCCCTTGTTGCTTTAAAGCAAAAGATTGAATTTCATTCAATGAAGAGACATCAAAGGCTGCACTTTCTGCTATAAAACCAGCATCAAGAATTTTCTGCACTAATACATTACAACGTTCTACTGATCTAGAATTGACCAATACCTTTGCTCCTGCTTCTGCTAGAATTAAGGCCATTGAAGTACCTAAATAACCTGTTGCTCCAGTGATTAATGCAGTTTTTCCCTTTAATGAAAAAATTTCTGTTCCTTTTTGCATCCACTCAACTCCAAAGTGCAGGATTTAACGTTATTTCTTCAACTTTAGGTCTTGAACTTAGTATTAATTCAAGTTCCTGAGCCGAAAAATGAGGTAAACACAAAATTTTTATATTTTCTTGAAGTTGTTCAAGTGATTCAACACCTATAACAATGCCATCAACCCACTCAAGTGAATTAACGAATTTCAGACAGAACTCCATATTCGACTGGGTTTTCATAATACATTGTTGTTGATCAAACCAACGTAAAATAGACTCTGCTTCAGAAACATTCGCTTTGTGCCAATGTTTTATATCCTTACTGGTGAGTAATCCTTGTAGTAGGCTACTCCGAACATGAATTTTTAAATCTCTTTCCCTTTTTTTTGTAATTATTTCTGGAATAAGTTGGTCCCAACGCCAATCTAAAACATTATATGGCATTTGGATGATTTCCACGGCAGGGTTATTTAAAGCCCTCTTCAATTCTGCCGGTGTCTGCACTGAGACACCTAATGTATTCAATAGCCCACTCTCTTTATGTGTCAACAATCTAGCCCAAATACCACCATTCAAACAGTCTAAATGTTCAGCTCGATGTAACATAAAGATATCCAGTTTAGGTACCCTTAGTTTAGTGCAGGATTGATATATACTTTCATCTACCAATGCATTAATTAAATAAGTTGTAGCGTTCAAAGGTATATCATTAAGTGGAGACAATTTAGTAATAGTTCTAGCTCGCCCTTCCCAGCCAGTTTTAAGAACATTTCCTAAAACCTCTTCACTACTACCATAAGCACGAGCTGTATCAATGGAAGCAGCACCATTAGAAATAGCCATTTTTATAATTTCTTCTGCACACTTTACTTTGACCTTACCCACTTTATTGGTAATACCATAGCTCAAACCTAGTTGTGCTGTTCCTAAGACCAATTTTTTTGCAAGATTTGAATCTATAGGTTGATAAGAACCTAAATTCTTCAGTTGCTGAGCTAAATCAAATGAAACTACACTAATTGGACACTCGGCTTCTTTAAAAAGCTGCTGTATCATTAAATAGTCATCTAAGCAATCTACTGTACAACGATAATTCCCGAGATTTAAAGATTCATACTTTCTAAAATACGTTTCACCAAATTTACGTCTTATAAATGGTGTTACATGTTCTAAATCAAATTTATCACTTGTAGACCTATCGGCCTCTCTTAAATGGCTTAAACGAGTTAACTCAACACTCATTCCATAAGGCAAGCCAGATTGTTCACCATTACAGCATAAATATTCCACACCACTGTCATGGAAGCTCTGCTCCAATTCATCCAACAGCCGTCCATCAGGAACAACATTATCTGCCGTTAATCTAAAAACCAAAGTCTGGTCATCATAATCTTCAAGCGCAGAAACGATTCTATTTAGGGTGTTATTTAAACTTCCTCTATAACATTGAATACCATACTCGTGAACAACTGAATAAAGCATATCATCAGTTTTTTCATCAGAAGTCGTGACGATAACATTACGTCCAGTATTTCCAGCTCTTTTTGCTGCCAATACAACTAATGGAAAACCTCTCAAATGTAATAATACTTTCCCTGGTAAGCGCGAAGAATTTGTTCTTGCCTGTAAAATTACAACGCTTTTCAAAGCAGTACCTCTTTTAATACAGACTGTATGAAGCCTATCTGCTCTTGTGTTAAATCTGGGAACATTGGTAGGCTAATTGCAGCATCGTAATAGGCTTCAGCTTGAGGGAAATCCCCCTGTTTAAAGCCTAATTGTTGGTAATACGGTTGGCTATGTACAGGAATATAATGCACATTCACCCCAATTCCTTTTTCACGTAGCGCTTCAAAAACCTGTTTACGCCCCTTAGTCAATTTATCTAACTCTAAACGAATGACGTATAAATGCAGTCCCGAATAGGTTTCTGGTAATTGATAAGGGAGAATAATTGGTAAATCTTTTAGTATCTCGTTATATTTTTTCGCAATTTCATGTCGTTGAGCTACAAAACTATCTAAGCGTGTTAACTGTGTAACCCCTAAAGCCGCCTGTAATTCGGTCATACGATAGTTATAACCTAACTCAACCTGCTGATAATACCAAGGACCTTCAGAAGGCTTGGTCATAAAGTCTGGATTTCTGGTTACCCCATGACTACGTAATAAATCAATCTGCTTAGCAAGTTCTTGATTATTAGTAAGTGCCATTCCACCTTCAGCTGTAGTAATAATTTTTACAGGATGGAAACTAAAAATCGTAATATCTGCATATTGGTTACCACCAATATAATTTCCTTGATATTTTCCACCAATTGCATGAGAAGCATCTTCAATAATACTGAAACCATATTCTTGTGATAACGCATGGATTCTCTCCATATCACAAGATTGTCCGCATAAATGCACAGGCACAACAATTTTAGGTAATTTATTTTGCTGTTTTGCAGCTTCTAATTTCACCTGAAGTGCATCAACAGACATGTTATACGTCTGTGGATCAATATCAACAAAATCGACATCAGCACCACAATATAACGCACAGTTTGCCGATGCAACAAAGGTGATAGGAGATGTCCAAAGGACGTCTCCTTGTTTTAGTCCCAATGCCAAACAAGCAACATGTAAAGCAGATGTGGCACTATTCATTGCAAAAGCATATTTTGCTCCTACATGCTCAGCAACCAATTTTTCAAATAAAGGGACTTGCGGCCCTTGGGTTAAGAAATCTGATTGTAAAACCTGAACAACCGCATCAATATCAGCCTGATTTATATTTTGTTTGCCATATGGGATAAACATTAGATTTTTCCTATTTTCTCAGCGTTAGCATCAATCCATTTTTGAAGGTCTGCGGGACTCATCCACTCACTATTATTATCACTTGCATAATGGAAACCTTCTGGCACTTTCTTACCGTCTTTGATACGTTCTTGAGTCTCAGCCCAATCATTAATTACAGGTAAGATTTTATAGTGCTCTGGATATTCGTAAGTATAGAAAGAATCTTCTACACCAATCATTTGCTCATGTAGCTTTTCACCTGGACGAATTCCAACAATTTCTTGCTTCGCTTCTGGCGCAACCACAGTTGCTAAATCAGTAACATTCATCGAAGGAATTTTTTTCACATAAATTTCCCCACCGACCATGTCATCAAATGCATGCCAAACCAATTCAACGCCTTGCTCTAAAGAAATCATAAAGCGAGTCATACGGCTATCTGTAATCGGCAATACGCCCTGATCTTTAATTGACATGAAGAAAGGAATCACTGAACCACGTGAACCCATTACATTTCCATAACGAACAACGGAGAATTTAGTACCATGTTCACCCGCATAGGCATTTCCCGCAACGAATAATTTATCTGATGCTAGTTTTGTTGCACCATATAAATTAATTGGGCTACTTGCCTTATCTGTTGAAAGTGCAACAACACCTTTTACACCTTTATCAATACAAGCATCAATTAAGTTCATCGCACCATTGATATTGGTTTTAATGCACTCAAAAGGATTGTATTCAGCAGTCGGTACAATTTTAGTTGCCGCAGCATGTACAACATAATCAACGCCATCCAATGCTCGGTATAAACGTTCTTTATCTCTTACATCACCAATGAAGAAACGGACACGCTTATCATCTTTGAATTTTTTCGCCATTTCCCATTGTTTCATTTCATCACGAGAAAAAATAATAATTTTCTTCGGATTATATTTTTCCAAGGTCATTGGAATAAAAGTATTACCAAACGATCCTGTACCACCAGTGATTAATATTGTTGAGCCTTTTAACATTATTTCCTCTAAATTTTACATTTGGGATCACCCTCAAGCCACCCCAAGACGCTATAAAAAAGTCTTTCAAGACAAATGAATCAGAATTTTCTAATCTATTGCAAAATAAAAAAGTAAATTCAAAAAATAGATACTAAGTTGCATTCTAAAAACACCTTGATATCTATTTACACCTTAAACTAAACCAATTTTTTCTCGAACTAATACCCTCTTAACAGCATAACTGTCGTTATAAATCCAATGCGACTTTTGCAGCGATCGCAATTTGATAAAGTACCTGTGTTATTCCTCGTGTTAATTCTACGACTTTTGTTTGAGCCTTTGGTAACACCAGGATTTCATCACCCTGTCTAATTTTATAGCGCTTACTGACTAATTCTGATTCGCCATTTTGGTGGATCACCACCAATTTCGATTTATTCGATTTCTGAGTAAAACCACCGACCTGATCAATATAAGACCCTGCAGACATGTTAGGTTGCCACACCACACCATTTGGAAAAGTAACCTCTCCATGTACCATAATCACCGAAGTCTTCTCAGGGACATTTAAAATATCGCCATTTTCTAAGATTACATCATCAAAATCTTTGGCATTTAGTACCACTTGCCCTTTAGGCTCTATAGTACGTGCTTTGGCAATAAACTGCTTTACCAGCTCTGCATCTTTGACGCGTAGATTAGCTTCTTCTTGGGTCGTTGAACGTACAGAAAATGTTGCTTCTTCAAGTTTATCTAAAGAAACGTTTAACATTTCCTTTTGTCGTTTTGCAACCGATAACCGATAGAGCTGCAACGCTTCAACCTCAGAAAGCTTATTTGGTTGAATTTGCTTAAGGACTTCTGAAAGTTTAGAGCCATAAGGTAATACTACGGCATGTGCGCCATTATGTGCACCTTCAATCCGCACCTGAATAGTCCCTGCATAACGATCTGCAGTCACTGTTAAGATATCACCATCTTCAATTACCACATTATTTGCGGCAGATAGCGGATAATATTCACTGCGGTATTCGCTGCCCTGACGACGCATAATACTGACATTAGTAGCACCTGGCTTTAACTTGGCAACTGATAGGGCTTGTGCAACGGTTACCTCTGGGACATTAAACTCAAAGTCATAAGCATTAAAAACTTCGCCAGCAACAGAGAAGGTATGACTACGGGGTGCAACAACAACGACATCACCATCACGAAAACTAAATGGTTGCAATTTACCCGCAATTAGAAAATCATAAAGGTTAACATATTGTTTTAATTGACCATTACGCATAATCCGAATATCAACATAACTACCTCGTTGTGCATCAACCCCACCGGCGCGATCTAAATAAGCCAAGACGCTGTCATTCGCGACACCACCATAAGCACCTGGCTGATTGACGAAACCTGTGACCATAACTTTTACAGGTTGTGCTTGTACCAATGCCGCATATACTCCAACATTGGCCACATAGGTTTTACGCACATAGCTTTCAATCAATAACTGTAATCGACCATTGGTCGTACCAACAACTTTGACTGGTCCAACATTCGGAATAAAAATATTACCTTGTGGGTCAACCGTTAAAGTTCCTGCAAACTGATAAGCCCCCCAGAGACGTAAATTAATATTATCACCTGGATTAAGTACATAACTATCATTAAAAGTTGAGCCTGCGGTACTGGCAAAAGCCCCTTTAAATAATTGCTCACCAAACATTTTGGTAGGTGCAGAATATTTTTGTGCACTACTTGGAGAAAGCCCCACCACTGATTGGCTCGGTAAAATGGTATTATCTGGAATGCTATTCTTTGCATTCATTTGCAAAACATTATCTGCTAACTCTTGTGGTAACAGTGTTTGGGTATCTGCAGCAAAACTATGAAATGACGACATCGCAAGCATACTGGTAAATAGTATTTTTTTCATCGCACTTACTCCTTATGCTCACGGATAATCGAGTAAATCAACATCGTGATACCAAATAAAATATTTAAAATTAGAAAATAGGTTGCAATCAAATAAAGCGTACGTGGATAAATTGCATCCTGTGCACGCTCAGGTGTAGAGACTACCACTAATTTTTTTAGTTTCCGTGATGCTTCTAAACGCGCCTTTTCAAGTGACGCAAGCGAAAGCTTATACAGATCCGTTGCAAAGTTGACATTGGCTTTTAATGCCTCAAAATCAGCGACACTCTTATTCAACTTACTGGTATTGGGTGAGGTAAGTTTAGCTTTTTCCTCGGCAATCTGTTTCTGTACCGATTCAATCTGACTACGAATAGCGACAATTTGTGGTGTTGTTTCATTTAAGTAGCTTAACGAAGTTCTTTCTTCAGTACGCAACTGCGCCAAGTTAGATTCTAGACTCGCTACAATTGTGGCAATCGCTTGTGCTTGTGCTTGCGGGTCATACATTTGATTCTGATTTTGATATTCCAGTAAAGCATCACGAGAAGTCTCTAATTGCTGTTTAGCATCATTAAGCTGCTTTTCCGCAAACTTAAGCTGTTCTTCTGCAATCTGTTGAGAGAGATCATTAATAAATACTTCACTATTTTTTAAAATTTCCTGATTCAAACGTAACGCAAAGCCTGAACTAAAACCCTGAGAAGAAATCGTCATCATCATGGTCTTTTCATCTAAATTCACTTGAATTCGTTGGTTAAAATATTTAACCAACTCTTCGATAGAAGCATCTGAACTGAGACCAAATACAGGATCATTTTGTACAATAAAAGCTTTTCGTAAGTTCAATTTTTTATCTAAACTTTCCACCATATTTCGAGAAGTAATATATGCAGTTAAAATATGCGCATCTTCGCTATTGGTATTACTAACACCTAATAAAGTACTTAGTCCACTTGATGCCTCAACATTCGAAACTTCACCCACTTGTTTAACCAGTAAAGTAGATTGCGATACATAACGCTGTTGTGCAAAAAAGACCAGATAAGCAATGATGATGAATAAGGGCAACATCACAATCATGATGTAGCTGATCACTAAACCTTTATTTGTTATTGATCGCATACGCTTTATAGACCTCTATTGCCTCTGCAATATCTTCAAAAAATTCAGCTTGACCATTACGCATCAGAAAAGCCACATCACAATTACGGGTCAAATCATTTAAATCATGAGACACCATGATAATATTAGATTGTTGCTTTAGCTCATCTAATAGGACCTGACTCTTCTTTCTAAAATTAGCATCACCTACCGCGCCAGCTTCATCAAGCAAATAATAATCAAAATTAAATGCCATACTTAAACCGAAACCAATTCTTGAACGCATTCCGGAGGAATAACTTTTTATTGGCATATCAAAGTATTTGCCAATATCAGCAAAAGATTCGACAAAATCAATGACACGATCTACTTCATCTTCATGGCTTAGATATAAACGCGCCACAAAACGAACATTTTGACGAGCTGTAAGACTCCCCTGGAATCCACCAGACAAAGCTACTGGCCATGAAATAGACTTATTCGTTAGCACCTTTCCACTATCAGGAAAGTCTATTCCACCAATAATTCGAAGTAAGGTACTTTTCCCAGCACCATTTTTACCTAAAATCGCAACACTTTTATTTTCTGGCAAAACAGCATTAAGATTTTTAAATACATAATGCCGTCCCTTTGGCGTCACATATGATTTTGTCAAATTTTTGAGTTCGATCATTTAGACTTCACCATTTGCTGTTCAAAACGCTTATACAGCAATAACCCTAACAACAAACTCGCAATCCACCATGACAGAACATAGGATAAGGATATGCCCTGAACTAATGGATAAGTTGGCGCGATACTATGCCGCATCAACTCTAAAATATGTATTAATGGATTCCATAATAAATATTTCTGATATTCAACTGGAACGATATGAATTGAATAGAGCACGCCAGATAAAAGATAGAGTATAAAAAATATTCTTGAGACAAATTTATTAATTTCTTGCGAGATATGCCCTATCACCAATAAAATTAAGCCAATTCCGAACGTAAATAGGAATAGTACAAGCCAATAACCTAATAACTGAGGAATTCCATCAACACCAATATGAAAGCCAAACCACACCAAAACTAAACTAAATAAGACATAGACAACAAAATGTAATAAAAGTTCTAAAAAACCTCTTGCGATTAGGGTATCGATTGGCTTAACTGGCCTATAACTGAATAGTCCTTTATTTGCCTGAATAGCACCCAAAGCTTGGGTTGCGATTTTCCTAAACATAAAGAAAGGCAAAATCCCATTAATGAGAAAAACCTCAAAGTCCATACCAGGAATCATCCTTTGGCGAAGTGTTCCGAATAAGACCAACATGAAACCAATATGTAGTGCAGGCTCTAATAGAATCCAGAAATAGCCAAGGCGGAATTGACCAAAACGGGTTTGCAACTCTCGTAAAAAAAGCGCACGAACTGAAGCATACATGACTCGCAGTCCGCCACGGGGTTTTAACCGTGGTAATCCTTTTAACCTGGATGTTTGCTCATCCATCCGACCCCCTGTGAGTGCTTAATCTTTGCACTAGCCTTATTTTCCAGCGAAGCTTAAATTATTTTTTCGAAAAGTTAAAGTTTCAAAATGTTCCATAATTTATGAATACGAGAAAGTTCTTCTATTAAAAAAATGTCAAATTAGGGCACGGATTAAAGCAGAAGAGGTCAGTAGATCACACAGATAACTAAAATACATATCTTTCAAAAAGTTATAAATCAAAAGTCAACCACCCCAATGTGCAAGGTAGGGAAAAATAGTGTAGTGAATTGTTATTTCAATAACAATTCACATAATTAAGTTACTCGTCTTCGTCGTAAATATAGCTCATACAACCCCAACCATCATACTCGCCATTGAACTCTTTGGCGATCTTGGTCATCCATTCTTCCAAGTCTTCAATATCTTCATATTCCAAAATCATGTTGACATGGATATTGAGTACCCAAAGATCAGAACCATCTGAATGGACTTCTTCCTGAAAAAGTGAAATTTTTTGTTCTTGGTGTAAAAGATGCAAGGCACATTTTTCAACCTGTTCTTGTTTTTCAAAAACAATTGAAAATTCGACTTCATGTGGCTCGTTGAGTTCATTACCATCTTCAACCATCTGCCATAGCACGTTGCCATTATCATTGTCTGGGAATTGGTCATAGTCGCGAGTCATATACATATCCTTTGTTGTGTTTTGGACTTGATATTTGGCTATAGATTAACCGATTTTTATGTCATTTTTTAGACGGATTAATAGCAATATTGTAGTCAAAAAACGATCAAAGTAAACGTCTTGAGACTCCTGTGTCTCAACGTAATACGATGCCCAGTACGATCTGATCAAGGCAAGCTATGCCATTTTCATAGATCGGTTCTGCATAGTCTCTAAACACATCTCGCTCAATATGCGACAGACGAAATCCACATTTCTGATAAAGCGCCAGTTGATCCAGACTGGAGTTGCCCGTTTTGACCCATAATGTTTGGATATTTTGTTCTCTGGTATTTTCAATGGCAAATTGAATCAAAGCTTTGGCAAGCCCCTGTTTTTGATAGCGTGAATCTACGGCTAGATTTTTAATTTCAGCTTGATCATCTGTTCTAAATAAACAAAGTTGCGCAATGATCTGTGCCTGATCATTCAACATGAAAAACAGGTTTGACTGCAATAAATAGGTTAAGACCTGCTGCCAACTTGGATCAGCTTCTAATAAAAGTGGCTTTAATTGCAGTTGCTGTATCTCTGAGAGTGCTGTCCATTCAGCCTGTTGAATCGAATACATGCGCTGGCCTATTTCTGGTCGTGTTTAGAACTTTAGCTCAGAATGGAGTTCAACTGCATGCTTTTTTAAAGGATGTTGAAATGCCAAATAAGCCGCATGCAGCGCCATACGTTGTAAATGAAATTTGGCAGGTTCAGGATGATAGAGTTTATCGCCCATAATCGGATGGCCGATGTGCATCATATGCACGCGTAATTGATGGGAACGGCCTGTGACTGGTTCTAAGCGAACACGACTTTGATGCGTTACTGCATCATAGTGCATCAGTTGAAATAAGGTCTTGGCAGGCTTACCCAACTCAAAGTGCACCATCTGACGCGGACGGTTTTCCCAATCGGTAATCAGCGGGACTTCCACACTGCCCTCGCGCTGAATCTGCCCCTGTACCAAGGCTACATAATATTTTTTGACGGTACGTGCCTGAAACATTTTACTAATGGCTACTTCTGCATCACGGTGTTTGGCAAACATGAGTAAGCCTGAAGTTGCCATATCCAGACGATGCGTGACTTTGGCAGTAGGATATTTTTCTAAAACCCGTAAATAGGCACTGTCCTGATGTTCAGGTAAACGCCCCATCACAGACAATAGCCCAGCAGGCTTATTGATCACCAGTAAATCATCATCTTCATAGATAATCTCTAAAGGATCTTGTGGCGGGGTATAAATAAAATTGTCGTTTAGAGCCATGGCAGCAGAACAAATTGAATCGGATACAGGATGGGGAGTGATTATAGTTGCGCCAACGGCTTTCGCAACCGCTGATTTTCCTCATCGCTGTTACGATCAAGATGGTGTTTTTAAGCCCTTGCCCAAACCTTGTTTATAAATCTCTTCTAATGTAGCAATGTCCCGATTTAAAAACGCAATCAGGTAATCTTTGACACGCGCCAAGCTCAATTGTTTAAACGAAATACTGTCTTTGCTTTTACGCGTGACTAAGCCAAATAAATCTTTTTTAGGAATGATGACCGGAATATCACTGTCCAGTTTGAATTCAAGCTGCTGTGACTTGGCATAGGCATCCAGAATAATCACGATGCTATGCTCGCTACGATGGTCAGTGACCATAAAACTGGTATCGGCACCATTGAGTTGTAATTGACGAACCAACTGCTGACGCCAAGTCATTTCGTCAAACTTGGTTAAAATCGTTGCCAAATCAAAGCGACCGACATGATCGATGTCATTGTGATTCATTTGATGTGGATAGCGGATTTTAAGCTCGAACTCATTCATTATAGTGCTGACCTATAGCTGTGATTTTTTGATTTATTAATATAAAAACAATTATATCACTTTGTTTTTTAATATAAAAATATCGACTTATATTCACAATATTCAGATTACAGGATTGGTTTCACACTCAGTTTTAGTTTTATTGATCTAGTTTTTATTATTTTGATCGAATTATTGATGTTCTCTTCAATTAAATTTTTTAGGGTATCAAGGGAAAACAGAGGTTGTTTACTTCAACACCTATGACTTTGTAAGCCATAACCTTTGCCTATAAACTTTTGATCTATAGCGTCCTAAGCCGAATCGAGACCTTTTGGGTTCGTACACACTTGCTTTATAAGCGTCGGTGCATGCTACTCTTTTCGATCCCTTTCACACCCTTGAGACATAGTTTAAGCAGATCACGGTGGGATTGTTTTCCTAAAAACTGCTATTTTTAGCAATCAATGAAATAATTTTGCACACTACATTCTAAAAGTTAAAATATTTCCCATATCTAACAAAAAACCACAATTTATATTCCGATAAAATCAAATTTACATGTGTATTTTTTCAAATAAAGCTTCTCATCTAAGCCCAAATCACCATAATCGCTGCTACAATCACTAGCCACAGGCCTAAATGATCAGTTTTAGCGAGTTTTTCCTTAAAAAAGAAGACTGAGATTAATAGACTAAATAGAATTTCGACCTGACCCAGCGTTTTCACAATCGCCACAGTCTGCATACTCATGGCACTAAACCAGCCGACGGACGCCAAAAAGCTACAGATACTCACTCTTAAGGTTAAGCCAACACGTTGCCACATTTTATACAAGGTCGGGCGGCGGAAAAATCCGAGATAGACCAACAGTACGATGCATTGAAAACTGATCAAACTGCACAGTACCCAAGCAGCACGATGTAAGAATGGCAACATGCTCAGTTCTAAACTGGCTTCACGCACCAATAAAGAGGTTATGGCAAAACACAGGCCACTCCCGAGTCCAATCATCAAGGTTTTAAAGGACAGATCGGACTGTTGCTTGCCTTTACTGAGTAAAAATACCGCAAGCCCTCCAATCACCACCCCAACCCAACCCCAAGTACTGAGATGTTCCTGTAAAAACAAAACACCAACTAGAGCTGCCAAGATCGCTTCACTTTTAGCCAGTCCAACCCCAATGGCATAGTTTTTTTGCTGGAATAGTTTCACCATTAAAGCAGTGGCATAGATTTGGCTAATGCCTGCAATCACAATATACAGCCAGAATTTATCGGAAAAATGCACTGATGCTGTAACCGGTTGATGCCAATAGAGAAAGGCCAAATAGCTAAATGCAAAGATCGGTGAAAAGATAAATCTCGCCAGTGTGGTGCCATAGACATCCACGCTCGTACTGAGTTGTTTTTGAAATGCATTGCGCCAAGCCTGCATAAATGCAGCCATGAGCGTGAACAGAATCCAAGTAAGCATCATAAGCTTGAACGCAATATTGTCAGTGCCGCTAATTTACGCTGTTCTGACTGGTTTTTCGATAGGCGTCAGTGCTTAAAAACTTAAATCATCAAAGTCCTTTATTTTGGATAGATAAATTGGCACCTGATTGATTTTGCTCCATGTTTCTTTAAACTTTGGATCTTGTTCTGGGTCTTGGCTTAAATTGTCACGAAAAACCTTTTTGCCTGTTAAAAAATTAATACTGGTTTCACTTTGAATGAGCGGGCCATGATTGCTTGAATTATCATATCCAATCAGGCGCAGATCATTGCCTTCCAGGCGAAATAGATAACGCCAGTAGCCATAACGTCCATGCGAATAATAAACGCTCAGCAGATTGTTTTTAATTTCCATCCATAGCTCAGGCGGGAAATAGACACCGCCATCTTCATTTTCAGAGCTAAAACAATTGAGATTGCTGACAATAGCTTTGTATTTGCCTTTTTGATTCAGCAATACAATCACGCCACGGCGGTTGCGGTCTAAATGTCCATAATATTCATGTTCAACCAAGGCTTTGGGATCGGTGGCTTTGACCATTAACACCACATCCTTCAAGCCATCTTTATTCAGATCGCCTTCAATGGCTTTAAAGAGTTGGTATTTTGCAGGGATATAGGCTTGATAGGTGACTTTATCTTTACGTAGTTGAAGCGCTTCCTCTGTCGGTTGTTCTTGGGCGAAGCTGACTTGCGGCAATGCAGATAGGCTTAAAAAGCCGAATAAGGCGGCAATGAGTTGAGTCTTTATCATCTTTTTATCTCATCATTCAGGTGGTTATTGATGCTATTTCTTTTATAAACAATGACTGAATTTCTCTTGGCATTTTGCGCGAATTCAACCTGCGGCAACAATCTTCAAACTTGTGACCTGTTCTTAAAAACTTAAATAATCAAACTCTTTAATTTTCGATAGATAGATTGGGGCTGGATTAATTTTACTCCATTTCTCCTTAAATTTTGGCTCACCTTCAAAGTCTTGACTTAAATTGTCACGAATAACTTTCTTTGCTGTTAAAAAGTTAATACTGGTTTGGCTTTCAATATAAGGCCCATGATTGCTTGAATTGTCATAACCAATCAGACGAAGGTCATTGCCTTCCACGCGAAATAGATAACGCCAATAGCCATAGCGTCCATGGGCAAAGTGTATATTCAGCACATTATTGTTAATTTCTAAGCGTATATCAGGGGCGAAATAAACACCACCGTCTTCATTTTCCGAGTAAAAACAACTTAAGTTACTGACAATCGGCTTGTATTTGCCTTTTTCATTAAGTAATACAATCACACCACGGCGGTTAATATCGATACGACCACGATACTCATGTTCAACAAAATCTTGGGGATCGGTTGCTTTCACCATCAGCACGACATCGTTTATGCCATCTTTATTCAAGTCACCTTCAATGGCTTTAAATAAACGATATTTTGCAGGGATATAGGCTTGATACGTGACTTGGTCTTGGCTTAATTTAAGCTCTTCCGCTGTCGGTTGTTCTTGAGCAAAGCTGAGTTGTGGCAGTATCGATAAGCCAGATAATACGAATAATGCGGCAATCACTTGAGCTTTCATAAGTCCACCATTTTTGATATGGAATGATATTGAAATCCAATATCCGCTTCCAAATAATCAAACTAAGATTTCCTATATTGTTTTATTTAAGACATATCTTTGAATCACTTGATCTAAAGTAATTTCAGAATGCAGACAACCGCTATTTGCTTGAATCACTTTTGCAGAAGCCAAATTGGCTTTATAGCAATGTATATGCAATTGCGTTAAGCCCAGTCCCCATGCTTCCTGAATAGTAAGTTCCAGCAACTTAGCGCCAAAGTTTTGTCTGCGTTTAGAAGGACGAATCCCTAAACCAATATGTCCACCACAATATTCAATTTCTGCATTGAGCTGAGGTCGTAAATTACATACCCCGATAACTTCATTATCGTCTACTAACCAATAGGTCATATTGGCAACATGTCCCTCTTGTAAAGACTGCCCTTTTTCATATTGTTCTAATTTATGCAAAAACTTGTCAAAATCTGTGTGATCAAAGTCTAGTGTTAGTGGATAACGTTCTTCATCAGCAAGTTCATTAATATAGTCGTTATAACTCTGTTTAAACCTTGCGTGAGGTTTTACCAAACGAAGTGACATCTACTCATTACTCCTAAAGAAGCGTTTTTATTATCTGTATTCACAATATAAAAATGATAGATTTGAAAATATAAGCTTATAGTGAATGAGTGACTTGCTCTTGGCGTTTTGAACGAATCCATCGTGCAGCAATGATAATAAAAATAATCACCAAGACCGTAATCACCACAGGCATGATAAAGGCCAAAATCGACAATACGATTGAGCCAATCAACTCACCTGTCGAAATCACGAAATTCCCTAGCCCACCTGTGGTTGCCGTCGAAACTCCGCGTGCTGCAACCGTGCTCATTTGCACCACACCTGCGGTTCCGCCACCGACAATCAGAGCCGCGGCCCAAGTGGCAAACTGAGACATTTCACCACTACTGACTGCCATTGTGGTCAGCGTACCTGCAACCACAGCCGCAGGTGTGGCAATGGTATCTAATAGGTTATCTACCCATGGCACATAATAGGCTGCGATTTCACAGATTGTGGCGAAACCCAGTGCCACACATACTGATGGGATGGCTAACCATTCAAAGCCTTGAGCAGGTTGATACCATCCCATTAAGGTGGCAATACTCATCGCTAATAGCGGCACAAAGACGCGAAAACCGCAGGCTGCGCTGAGTCCAACGCCAATACAGAGTCCTAAAATTGTTTCCATCATGGATTACCTTTCTATGCCTATGACAGGTCTTGTTATTTACATCTTATTTTTAAGGTAACAAAAAGCCCTATCAAGGGATAGGGCTTTTATTCAAACAGTGGGTAACTGTTTGGTATTTTGCGGCTTAGGCATTCTTGCTGTTGAATTGATTGCCAAGGCATTTGGTACACGGAGGTAAACGATCAGTACCAATTTCTAAATAGGTGCGGTGTCCGCATTGAACACAAAAATAGAAGCCTGTTCCAGGTTTTTCGCCAGCAGTGACCATCTTTGTTCTCCATAGATTTTAGAAATGGTACATATACTATAGCGTGATAGCTTTGATTATTTATTGACCTTTCCGACAAGTGGTGATGTCGGAAAGGTGAAGAATGATGCTTAATTAAAATTTAAACGAGTTATAAGGGATTCGATACCCAATTCTCCACACGCAATCCATCAACACGTAAAAACTCTTTTTCATTATTGGTGACCATTACCCAATTATTTGCTCTGGCGTGCGCCGCAAGCCATAAATCATTAGATCCAATAATCTGACCTTTAGAAGAAAGCGCTTGACGTATTTGTGCATAATGATCCGCAACATCTTCATCTAATTCGGCGACTTGAATCATTGAGGTAAACTCATCAATGACTTTTAATGCTTTTTCTTTGCTTTGACTTTTTTCAGCGCCAAAACGTAGTTCGCCCAAGGTAATCACCGAGATTAAAATATTCCGATTGGGAAGATTTTTTTCAAAATGCTGACGGACACTTTCAGGCTGATGTTTGCTGATATAGATACAAATATTGGTATCCAATAAATATTGTGTCTGCATTAGAATTCTTCTCGTTCTTGTGGTGGTTGATCCACTCTTTCTTCTGCATAAAAATCATCTGGCATTTGTGCCAATACATTGAATAAGCGTTCCGCGGTAATTGGTTTTTCACGTAGGATCACTTCATCACCACGGCGAAATATTTCAACTTCTGCGCCTTCAAATCGAAATTCTTTAGGTAAACGAATCGCTTGACTGCGGCCGGTCATAAAAACTTTTGCGGTCGACATTGTCGCTACTCCAACCATTCTGGTATATACCTTATGATAGATACTATTTGATCATTTTACCAACAATATTTAATCAAAATAAAAAAGCCAAACATAGCTAAATGCTTAACGTCATTCATCCTCAAAATTTAAAAAAAGATAAAGCCAGATTTCTTTTATATAAAAATTAAAGACCCTACGCGAAGTAGAGTCTTTTTATCACAATATCTATCTAAGGCATCAAGCCACTTGACCTTCTAAAAAGTCTTGTGCAAAACGCTGTAATACACCACCCGCTTCATATACAGACACTTCTTCTTCTGTATCTAAACGGCAAGTTACAGGCACTTCAACAATCTCTTCTTTACCATCCGCTGTGGCACGTTCAATCACCAAAGTTAAAGTCGAACGCGGTGCAATATTACCAATCACACTATACAGCTCAGTACCATCTAGCTTCAAAGTTTTGCGGTTAACGCCCGGCTTAAACTCAAGCGGTAACACACCCATACCCACTAAGTTAGTACGATGAATACGCTCAAAACCTTCTGCAACAATCGCTTCAACCCCTGCAAGACGTACACCTTTCGCCGCCCAGTCACGACTTGAACCCTGACCATAATCCGCACCCGCCACAATGATCAACGGTTGCTTACGATTCATGTAGGTTTCAATCGCTTCCCACATACGCATCACTTCGCCTTCTGGCTCAACACGCGCTTTTGAACCTTGCTTAATGCTGCCGTCTGAACGAACCACCATTTCATTAAACAGTTTCGGGTTGGCAAAGGTGGCACGTTGTGTTGTTAAGTGATCACCACGATGCGTTGCATAAGAGTTAAAGTCTTCCTCAGGTACACCCATTTTCGCCAGATATTCACCAGAAGCACTGTCTAACACAATCGCATTCGATGGAGACAAGTGATCGGTAGTGATGTTGTCACCCAAGATCGCAAGCGGACGCATATTGGCTAAAGTACGTGGTGCAGCCAACGCCCCTTCCCAATATGGAGGACGGCGAATATAGGTACTCATTGGACGCCAATCATATAGTGGGCTCGCAGCTTCTTCATTAACACCCAAATCAAACATCGGAATGTAGATTTTACGGAACTGTTCAGGTTTCACGGCTTCTTTGACGAGCGCATCAATTTCAGCATCCGAAGGCCAGATATCTTTCAGGTAAATAGGGTTACCCTCTTTGTCATTTCCAAGCGAATCTGTTTCTATGTCAAAGCGAATGGTTCCTGCAATTGCATATGCCACCACAAGTGGCGGAGATGCCAAGAACGCTTGTTTCGCGTATGGATGGATACGGCCATCGAAGTTACGGTTACCCGAAAGCACGGCGGTCGCATACAAGTCACGCTCAATGATTTCTTGTTGAATCACAGGATCAAGTGCGCCTGACATCCCATTACAGGTGGTACATGCATAGGCGACGATACCAAAACCAAGTTTCTCAAGATCACCCAACACGCCTGCTTCTTCT
This sequence comes from Acinetobacter sp. Ac_5812, assembly GCF_013072695.1. Classification (GTDB taxonomy): domain Bacteria; phylum Pseudomonadota; class Gammaproteobacteria; order Pseudomonadales; family Moraxellaceae; genus Acinetobacter. The sequence continues at coordinate 67,185 of NZ_LXUK01000017.1, read as the reverse complement.
AAATACAGCGCAGCTGCCTTAGAACCCGGTGCAAATGATGATTTCACCCAAGGTTTACGTATCAAGCCGAGTTCATTGGCCTTACGTGCCAATAGACCAGCAGCAACCGTGTTACGAGGGTTTGAGGTATTGGTACATGAGGTAATTGCAGCAATAATCACAGCACCATCAGGAATTAAACCTTCTGCTTCTTGTGCCTTGGCAAGCTCTAAATTCCCTGCAATGCCTTTGGCTTTCAAATCAGCGGTAGAGACACGTGCATGCGGGTTTGATGGCCCTGCAATGTTACGAGTCACCGTTGAAAGATCAAAACGAAGTACACGTGGGTACTCAGCTTGGGTCATATCTGATGCCCAAAGACCGATTTCTTTTGCATACTGCTCAACCAAAGCCACTTGCGCATCTTCACGGCCCGTCAAGCGTAAATAGTCGATGGTGTTCTGGTCGATATAGAACATCGCCGCAGTTGCGCCATATTCAGGCGTCATATTTGAGATGGTGGCACGGTCGCCCACAGACATGCTGTCAGCACCTTCACCGAAGAACTCTAGATATGCACCGACGACACGCTCTTTACGTAAGAACTCAGTCAATGCCAATACGATATCGGTTGCAGTAATGCCTGCTTGACGCTGACCGACAAACTCAACCCCGATGATGTCTGGCAGACGCATCCAAGATGCGCGACCGAGCATCACGTTTTCAGCTTCCAAACCACCGACACCGACTGAAATAACGCCAAGCGCATCAGTATGTGGGGTATGTGAATCTGTACCGACACAGGTATCTGGGAATGCCAAGCCATCACGGTTTTGAATCACTGGAGACATTTTCTCCAAATTGATCTGATGCATGATGCCGTTACCCGCAGGGATCACATCGACATTTTTAAAGGCTGTTTTGGTCCACTCAATAAAGTGGAAACGGTCTTCATTGCGACGGTCTTCGATTGCACGGTTTTTCTCAAATGCATCAGGGTCAAAGCCACCGAATTCGACTGCCAAAGAGTGATCCACGATCAACTGAGTTGGTACCACAGGATTGACCTTGGAAGGATCACCGCCTTTGTCTGCAATCGCATCACGCAAACCAGCAAGATCAACTAGTGCAGTTTGTCCTAAAATGTCGTGACAGACCACACGCGCTGGATACCATGGAAAATCGAGATCCTGACGGCGTTCGATCAACTGGGTTAAATAGGCCGTTAAATTCTCGGCATCCGCTTTACGTACCAGCTGTTCAGCCAACACTTTCGAGGTGTATGGCAGCTTTTCGTATGCGCCTGGCTGAATATCTTCAACGGCTTGACGCACGTCATAGTATTCAAGCTGGGTACCTGCCAGCGGTTTACGATATTTTGTGTTCATTAACCACGCTCCGCCAATGGTTTGAATTCAAGATTTTCAGGGCCAGTATAGTTCGCGCTTGGACGAATGATTTTGCCGTCTTGACGTTGTTCAATCACGTGTGCAGACCAACCCGCAGTACGTGCAATCACAAATAATGGGGTAAACATTGCCGTTGGCACACCCATCAAGTGATAGCTCACTGCACTGAACCAGTCGAGATTCGGGAACATGTTCTTCACTTCTTTCATCACCGCTTCTAAACGTTCAGCGATCACATACATCTTGGTATTTTCTTGCGCTTCAGCAAGTTCACGCGCCACTTGCTTAATCACTTCGTTGCGTGGATCAGAAACGGTATAGACCGGGTGACCAAAACCGATTACCACTTCTTTTTTCTCTACACGACTACGAATGTCGGCTTCTGCTTCATCTGCATTGTCATAACGTTGCTGAATCACAAACGCCACTTCGTTCGCACCACCGTGTTTAGGTCCACGCAGCGCACCGATACCGCCTGTGATGGCTGAGTACATGTCTGAACCTGTCCCTGCCACTACACGTGAGGTAAATGTAGATGCGTTAAACTCATGCTCTGCATATAGAATCAATGAGGTGTGCATGGCTTGAATCCATTCTTCCGATGGCGCTTCACCATGCAATAGATGCAAGAAATGTGCAGCAATTGAGTCATCATTGGTTTCAACTTCGATACGACGACCGTTGTTGCTGAAGTGATACCAGTACAACAACATTGAACCCAAGCTTGCCATCAATTTATCAGCGATGTCTTTTGCGCCTGCTTCGTTGTGGTCTTCGTGTTCTGGGGTTAAGCATCCCAACACAGATACACCCGTACGCATCACATCCATTGGATGTGCTGACGGTGGCAGTTGCTCAAGTGCAGTTTTCAAGGCAGCAGGTAAGCCACGCAGCGCTTTTAATTTTGCTTTATAGGCTTTGAGTTCGGCTTTGTTTGGAAGTTTGCCGTGTACCAGAAGGTGTGCCACTTCTTCAAATTGGCTACCCACTGCAAGGTCAAGAATGTCATAACCACGGTAATGTAAGTCGTTGCCGCTGCGGCCTACGGTACAGAGTGCGGTGTTGCCTGCAACTTGTCCGCTGAGTGCAACTGATTTTTTTGGTTTGAAGCCTGTTGGCGTTTCATTACTGCTCATAAGATTGTCCTTTTCTATCTATTTAATTTATTTTTGAGCAACTCAACGGAGTCGTGCCGAGTTCTCATCCTGTTTCAGGATAAACCTTCGGTTCGACCTACTTTTCTTTCGGGAAAAGTAGGCAAAACCATTGTCATCTGCAAAACCTGTCCAATAACACCATTTAATCAATCTATCGCAGAAACAATATCTTGTTTAAACCACGCAGGTTGCAGATGACTTTTCTGCATAGCAAATTTCAACCTAAATTCTTATGAATTAAGGGTTTACTTATTTATTCTTCGCAAAAGTTCCATCAAGATATTGTTCAAACGCATGGTAGTTAATGCGTTCATACAGTTCTTGGCGGGTTTGCATGGTGTCGACCACATTCTTTTGTGTGCCTTCTTTACGCAAGGTCTCATAAACATTTTCTGCGGCCTTGTTCATGGCACGGAATGCAGACAGTGGATAGAGTGCGATGCTGACATCAGCAGAAGCCAATTCTTCCGTGGTAAATAATGGCGTTGAACCAAATTCGGTGATATTGGCTAAAACAGGCACTTTGGTCAGTTCCGCAAATTGCTTATACATGGCCAATTCAGTGATCGCTTCTGGGAACAGCATGTCTGCACCTGCTTCGATATACGCCCCTGCACGGTCAATCGCAGCTTGTAAACCTTCAACCGCGAGCGCATCGGTACGTGCCATGATCACAAAGCTGTCATCGGTACGTGCATCGACCGCGGCTTTAATACGATCGACCATTTCTTGTTGAGTTACGATGGCTTTATTCGGACGGTGACCACAACGTTTAGCACCGACTTGGTCTTCGATATGCATCGCAGCAGCACCAAATTTGATCATCAACTTGGTGGTACGTGCGATATTAAAGGCAGAAGCACCAAAACCGGTGTCGACATCGACCAACAATGGCAGATCACAGACATCGGTAATACGGCGTACATCGGTCAACACATCATCAAGGTTACTGATGCCTAAATCAGGTAAACCCAAAGAACCAGCCGCAACACCACCACCAGACAAGTAGATCGCCTTGTAGCCTGCACGTTTTGCCAATAACGCATGGTTGGCATTGATCGCACCGACCACTTGTAATGGTTTTTCATTTGCGACCGCGTCGCGGAATAGCTGACCAGCAGACTGTTTAGCCATGTTGTTGTTCTCCTTGATTTTGTAGCAATGTTTGCTCAACAATTTTGTAAGATGCATTGATATGACGGTGCATCAGCATTTCGGCGAGTTCACCGTCACCTTCAGCAATCGCATCTAAAATGCGGATATGTTCATCCCAAGCTTTGCTCGGGCGATCTGGGGTATTTGAAAACTGGATGCGATACATACGGATGAGGTGATACAGCTCATCGCATAACATTTTTTCTAAGGTTTTATTGCCACTGCTTTTGATAATGCAGTAATGGAAATCATCCTGACCTTCTTGCAGATAGTAACCCTTACCTGCTTTAAAGTTTTCATCCTCGGCATGCATACGCAATACATCACGCAAGGCCAGAATCTGTTTTTTATCAATATGCTGGGCAGCCAGTTTACAGGCCAAACCTTCTAAAGAGGCACGGATTTGATAGAGTTCTTGAAACTGTTGCAGTGACAGTGATACCACACGGGCACCGACATGCGCAGTTCGCTCCACCAGTTTCTGCCCTTCCAGACGATGAATCGCCTCACGTAACGGCCCGCGACTGATGCCATAAATACGCGCGAGTTCAGGTTCTGAAATCTTGCTGCCCGCAGGAATATGCCCTAAAACAATTGCCGACTGAATTTGCTTAAATACGTGTTCCGTCAGGGTCATTCCCTGACTGGTGCTGAGGGCTTGAGGAACAAGGGTATCTTGCATATTGTCGACAATCTCTACAATTTTTATGATTTTATAACCAGATAAAAGAAAAAATGCAATAGGATTGTCGACAATAAATCTGACTGGTGCTGCCAATTCGACTAGCGAGATATAACCAACTTGCTGATCAACACACTTGCAAAAATCTTATATAAAAACAGATAAAACAATAGGTTAACAATATTCACACTCATTATTCAGCCCTGCGCTTTGATCTATTGGGCAGCCTTATAGTTTTAATACTACGACCATGGTATGACAGCTTGATTGTAGACAATCTTTATAATCAGCTCGTAGCGACAAAATTTGTAAGTAAATACTGCACCAAAATGTAAATAACAGCGTGCTTCATGCAGCCTTTATTGATACATTATTGGGCATCAAAGGTTCCGCTCCTCAAGCGCCAACCTCCCCAGACATCTATGCACTTTGTTGAAGAAAAGGACATTGTTAATGTTTCAACATATCCCACCTTATGCAGGCGATCCGATCCTTTCATTGATGGAACAGTTCAATGCTGATCCACGTGCTGAAAAGGTCAACCTCAGTATTGGTTTGTACTATAACGAAGACAGTATCGTTCCTCAGCTTGATACCATTATCGAAGCGCAAAAACGTATTGCACCTAAAAACACGCAAACCAAACTTTATTTACCAATGGAAGGTTTCAAACCTTACCGTGATGCGATTCAAGCCTTATTGTTTGGTGCCAACAGCCCTGCAATTCAACAAGGTCGTGTTGCAACGATTCAAACGTTGGGTGGTTCAGGTGCATTAAAAGTCGGTGCAGACTTTTTAAAAACCTACTTCCCAAATTCAGAAGTTTGGGTCAGCCAGCCAACTTGGGATAACCACGTTGCCATCTTCAATGGTGCAGGCATCAAGAGCAACTTCTATCCATACTTCGATGCTGAAACACGTGGCGTTGATTTTGATGGGATGTTGTCTACGCTGAAAACATTGCCAGAACAAAGCATTGTGTTATTGCACCCATGCTGCCATAACCCAACAGGCGCAGACTTGAATCCAGCACAATGGGATCAAGTGATTGTGGTATTAAAAGAACGTAACCTGATTCCATTCCTCGACATCGCCTACCAAGGTTTTGGCGATGATATGGAACAAGATGCCTATGCCATTCGTGCCCTAGACCAAGCGGGTCTAAACTTTATTGTCAGCAACTCGTTCTCTAAAATCTTCTCACTTTACGGTGAGCGTGTTGGCGGTTTGACTTTCGTATGTGACGATGCTGAAGCAGCAAAATGCACATTCGGTCAGTTGAAAGCAACGGTACGTCGTATCTACTCTAGCCCACCAACAACAGGTGCATGGTTGGTTGATCAAGTGTTAAATGACGCTGATCTGAATCAACAATGGCAAGGCGAAGTCAAAGAGATGCGTGAGCGTATTATCAAAATGCGTAGCATCTTAAAAGATGAGTTGACTAAAGCCCTTCCTGAGCGTGACTTTAGCTACCTTGTGAATCAAAAAGGCATGTTCAGCTATACCGGTTTAACCGCTGAGCAAGTGGACATTCTTCGTGAAGAATATGCAATCTACTTGGTACGCAGTGGTCGTATCTGTGTTGCAGGCCTGAACATGAACAACGTATACAAAGTTGCCAAAGCAGTGGCTGAAGTTTTAGCAAAATCTGCTGCAACCGCTTAAGTTATCACGCATAAAAAAGGCGCTACGGCGTCTTTTTTATTGCCTGTTTTATTTAAAGTCAGGACTTGGCCTTGCCCCAATATTTTAATTTAGAAGTCTGTCCAATCCCGACATTAAAACAATTATTCGGATCAAGTTTCTGGTAGAAATTGGCCAATGCAGGTTTGGCAATATACAGATGACCGACATTATGCTCAGCAGGATATTCCGCACGGCGGGCATCCAGCAATTGCCACATCTGATGTTCCATCGCTAAAGGATCATTGCCTTTTTTAAGGATGTAATCCTGATGAAAGACATGACAGAAAAAGTGCCCATAATAGAGCTTATGTATGATCTGCTGTTCCATCTCCACAGGCAATTGCTCGACCCATTCACGGTCATTGCGGCGTAAAGCGATGTCTAGCGCCACAATATCCTCTACCTCATCCCGATGGGTATCACGATAACGAATCGCTGCACCTGCCACAGCAAAACGATGCAAAAAGGCTTTACGCCCTTCATCCGCATCACAGAGAAAGAAATTGCCCGAAGCATGCACCGCAAAATAGTCTTGTAAAAATTGCTCGGTCTGGGCTTTGCAATTATTTTCAACGCGTAACATCAGATGATGCTCATAACGATCGCGATATTCGGTCATCCGTTTCGGTAAATGACTCGGTAACAACGAAGTGACCGCTTGTAAAAGATGATCGGTCAGCCCTTTGATTTTAAATTTTTCTAAAAAGCCATCGACCTTGTCTTTTAATGCAAAAGCTTTCGGCACATTAGCGGTGCCAAATTTCTCAATAAACAGAAAGGTATCTTTGCCGTATTTTTCGCCAATATGATAGGCATCACGATGGATGTATTCCCCTGCAATCGGCAAGCTTGGCAATGAAGTCAATAAATAACGGCGAATCGCGGTCAGGTCGTCGGCATCATTGCTGCCAATATAAAAGACATTGCTCTCGACCTTTTCATAGGTATCCAGACGTACCGCAAATACGCAGATTTTCCCTGCCGAACCTGAGGCTTCAAACAGACGCGATGGATCAGCATTAAAACGCGCTGGGCTATCGGCATCAACTTGGGTAACATCTTGCACATAACGCTGATCGGATGCCTGTTTTTCTGCATCATCCAGAATATCTGTGGCTTGATATTGTTGTTGCTCTAAACGAGTCAGGATTTCTTCTGGCGTTGCACCCAAGTTCACCCCCAGATGATTCACCAACTCCAACTGACCTTGGGCATTGACCTGCGCATACAGTGCTAACTCCGTATAAGCAGGACCACGGCGTACCAAGGCACCACCTGAGTTATTACAGACCCCACCCAACACCGAAGCGCCAATGCAGGAAGAACCAATCACCGAATGTGGTTCACGATCATAGCCTTTCAGTATCTGTTCCAGATTGTCCAAGGTCGCCCCCGGCAAGCAAATCACCTGCTGACCCTCATGAATCACTTGGATGCCTTTTAATCGGCGCGTACTCATCACCAACACAGGACGGTCGTAATCATCGCCATAAGGCGTGGAACCACCGGTCAGGCCCGTATTGGCCGCTTGCATGATGACGATACAATCCGCGTCAATTGCCGCTTGCAGCACCTGCCATTGTTCAAGCAAGGTACCAGGGATCACCACTGCAAAGACTTTGCCCTCACCAAAACGACGACCTTGCCGATACTGGCGGGTACTTTGATCATCACTCAGTACATGTTGCCGTCCAATAATCTGCTGTAAACAACCAATCACTGCTTTGGGAGAAAATGTTTGCATGATGGCTCCTTTGGATCATCCATATAAAATCTAGCTATATCTTATGCAGGCTAAAACCAGATCAGCACAGCAGGGGCTTACGGTTTGTCATTTATCATTGGACTAGCTGATTCTCTAATTTGAATCAGCCCTGTATTTACTATCGCGGTTGGCGGCAAGGATGCCGCCTGTTGAGCAACCGTACAAGGAAGTACTGTTTGCTCAACAAAAGGTTTTTGGTTACTTTTGACCTTTCAAAAGTGACAAACGCCTCTACACGAAAAACACGCAAGTCACCCAATGATGAGGCAGTGCCTACTGCATCACTTAGCAAATTATTCTTAAAAACCTTGTTTGATTGCCTGTACCAAACAATCCGCATTAATCTCCTGAATCGACTTAGCCCCTGTTAAGGTCATCGCCACACGCATTTCCTTATCAATCAAATCCAGCAAATTTGACACCCCTTGCCCCCCTGCCGCCGCCAAGGCATAAACAAAGGCACGGCCCAATAACACCGTATCCGCACCCAAAGCCAACATCCGCACCACATCCAGACCATTACGAATACCTGAATCAGCCAGAATCGCCAGATCACCCTTCACCGCGTCAGCAATCGCAGGCAAAGCCCGCGCAGAAGACATCACGCCATCCAACTGACGCCCACCATGATTGGATACCACGATGCCATCGGCACCAAAACGCACTGCATCTTTGGCATCTTCAGGATCTAGAATGCCCTTAATCACCATCGGGCCATCCCAAAACTCACGAATCCATTCCAGATCTTTCCATGAAATCGACGGATCGAAGTTAGAGCCCAGCCAGCCGATATAATCTTCAAGCCCTGTTGGTTTACCTAAGTATTTCGAGATATTGCCCAAATCATGTGGACGACCACACATCCCGACATTCCATGCCCAATGTGGATGCAACATGGATTGTAGATAACGACGCATCGCCGCATTTGGACCACTCATACCTGAATGCGCATCGCGATAACGTGCCCCTGGCACAGGCATATCCACAGTAAATACCAATGTTGAACAACCTGCCGCTTTAGCACGTTCCAAAGCATTACGCATAAAGCCACGATCACGCAACACGTACAGCTGGAACCACATTGGACGCTGAATTGCAGGCGCTACTTCTTCAATCGGACAGACTGAAACCGTCGATAAGGTAAATGGAATCCCTTTTTGATCGGCTGCCATGGCAGCTTGTACTTCACCGCGACGTGCGTACATACCGGTTAAACCCACGGGTGCCAATGCCACAGGCATCGACAAGGTTTCATTAAACAGTTTGGTTTCCAAGCTGAGTGCAGACATATCGTTCAGCACCCGTTGACGCAAGGCAATTTCAGAAAGGTCCTGTACATTGCGTTTTAAGGTATGTTCCGAATAGGCACCGCCATCAATGTAATGAAATAAAAATGGCGGTAAACGACGTTGTGCTGCAGCACGATAATCATTGCCAGAAGAAATAATCATTTTGAGTCCACTCTCGTTAAACGTGTTGCACGTTTCTGGCGCGCTTCATCTTCGCCCAGAGCACGTACATGATTAATCACAAATTCAATATGCCCACACACCGCTTGGCGTGCAGCTTCGGGATCTTGACGATCAATCGCATCCATCACCTGAAAATGCTGCTCACTGAGCAAGTCACCATTGACAGGATGGTTATAAACTTTGTTACGCCCGAGCAAGACGTTGTATTGCAGCAAATCAAACAAGCTGCGCATCATTTGGATCAGCACAATATTGTGTGACGCTTCGGCAATCGCCAGGTGAAATTCAGCATCCGCCACTGCCGCCCGAGCTGAATCGCCTGCATTTTGATAACGGCTGATCTCATCAAAACAATGATGAATTTTGGCACGGTCTTCAGCAGTTGAACGCAATGCGGCGTACCATGCAGTGCCGCCTTCAAGCAACAAACGCGCTTCTTGTACATCAAAACGGTACAACGGATCTTCTTCAATCAAATGACTGATCGGATTGACGATGAGCTGTTGCGGCCATTGCTCAGGCAACTGTTGGATATAGGTCCCATCACCACGGCGGCTACTGAGTACACCTTGGCTATTTAGCTGTTGGATCGCTTCACGTAAGGACGGACGAGATACGCCTAAGCTGGTCGCCAGTTGACGCTCGGCAGGTAAGCGATCACCTTGTTTCATCTGGCGTTGCTCAATGAGCGCCTGTAATTTCATGACCACTTGATCGGAGATTCTCATCACATTTCCTTGATTAGCGTTATGGAATCATCCACGGCACCAGATAAGCCTGAACCGTGACAATGATGCCGACAAAGACAGTAAATATGATGCTATGTTTTACCGTGAAACGAAACAAGTCCGATTCTTTTCCAACCAAACCCACCGCGGCACAGGCAATCGCAATCGATTGCGGTGAAATCATCTTGCCCGTTACGCCCCCACTGGTATTGGCAGCCACCAATAACACTTCTGGAATACCGATTTGCTGTGCCGTAGTCGCTTGCAAAGCCGAGAACAGCGCATTGGATGAGGTATCAGAACCCGTCAGGAAGACACCGAGCCAGCCCAAGAAGGGCGAGAAGAAAGTAAAGGCATGCCCCGTATGCGAGAGTGCCAAAGCCAAGGTCGCAGACAAACCGGAATAATTGGCAATAAAAGCAAAGGCCAATACCATTCCGATCGAATAAATCGGGGTTTTTAACTCATTTAATGTTTCAGCAAAGGTAGTAACCGCGTCACGGGTTTTCATTTTCAGGAATATGATGGTGATGATGGCCGCAATAAAAATAGCCGTACCTGTGGCAGAGAACCAATCAAATTTATAGATCGCTTCATAGGCTGTAGTTTCAGGCACAATCGGCGCCATTTTTTCTACCAGCTTATGCAGATACGGCACTTCAATTTTAAAAATCCAGTCCGCCAAGGCACCATCTTTGGCAAACAGCACTTTAAATGGTTTCACACTCCAAATGGTCACCATCACGGTCAAAATCATAAACGGCGACCATGCTTTGGCAATCTGAGCAATGCTATAACGCTGTTGTGATGAGGCCGCATGGCTGGCTGCTTGTTCATCAGTCATTTCAAAACGGAAAATATGCTTCGGTTTCCAAACACGGAACAACAAGGTCAAACTGACCAATGAGGCAATCGCAGCGGTAATATCAGGCAGTTCGGGTCCCAAAAAGTTCGAGGTCAGATATTGTGCAATGGCAAAGGCACTACCACCGACCAGTACCGCAGGCCAAGTTTCTTTCACGCCACGCCAACCGTCCATGATCGCCATAATCCAGAACAGCACAATGATGGTTAAAAAAGGCAGTTGGCGACCGACCATCTGGCTGATTTCCATAGTATCGACACCAGACACCTGTCCAGCCACAATAATCGGAATACCCATGGCACCAAAGGCCACAGGAGCCGTATTCACAATCAGACAAAGCCCCGCAGCATATAGTGGTTTAAAGCCCAAGCCGACCAATAGGGCTGCTGTAATGGCGACTGGTGCACCAAAGCCTGCCGCACCCTCTAAAAAGGTTCCAAAGGCAAAACCTACCAATAGCATCTGTAATCGCTGATCTTCAGTAATCGACAAAATACTGGAGCGAATCACATCAAACTGCCCTGTTTTGACCGAAATTTTATACAGGAACACCGCTCCGATAATAATCCATGAGATCGGCCATAAACCGTAAAAAAAACCATAAACCGCGGAAGCAAATGCCATCTCAGCTGGCATTTGATAAAAAAACAATGCAATCAGCAAGGCAATCATCACGGTACAAGTCCCCGCAACACTACCTTTCATACGAAAGACCGCCAACGCTAAGAAGAAGAAAATAATCGGGATCAGCGCGACTGCACTAGATAGCCAGATATTATTTAAAGGGTCATATAGTTGTTGCCACACATTTAGCATTCTCATCTCCTTGAAATGCTGGGCGTCATTTTGTTTTTACTTCGATATTTAACGAATCTTCGTAATATTGGTATGACCAATATTGAATAAATCAGCAAACCTTGCTTATTTGTAATCTCCACGCATCTTAATTATATGGATTCTTAGGATCAACCCTGCCACTACAGCAATAATTGGTATTACCAATAATAATTAAAATAAATCAATCCTTTTCTGTTCATGTACGCTTTCGACATTCGACTAAAGTCTGATGAAAATTTTGCAACCAGCATTCAATTTATGTGGCTCAGGTCCTCAATCGCTGAAGATAAAACAATAAATATGACTTTGTAGCGATATCTGTATAATCTGTTCACAACTCAAATCACATCACTATGAATTGAACAATATGACTCAACTGACTTGCTTTAAAGCCTACGATATTCGCGGCAAACTCGGTACAGAACTGAATGAAGAGATTGCCTATAACATTGGTCGTGCCTATGGGCAGATCTATCAACCGAAAACCGTCGTGATTGGTTGTGACATCCGTTTAAGTAGCGAAGGCTTAAAACAGGCCACGATTCGGGGCTTGAATGATGCAGGTATCAATGTGCTTGATTTGGGCATGACTGGTACAGAAGAAGTCTATTTCGCAGCCTTTCATTTGGATGTACAGGGCGGTATTGAAGTGACTGCCAGCCACAATCCAATGGATTACAACGGGATGAAATTGGTGCGTGAAAATGCACGCCCAATCAGTGCAGAAACAGGCTTAAAAGAGATTCAGGCATTGGCTGAATCAGGGCAATTTGTAGACGTCGCACAAAAAGGTACCACCCAACCCTACAATATTTTGCCTGAGTTTATTGAACACCTACTCACCTATATTGATCCACAAAAAATTAAACCGCTTAAACTGGTGGTCAATGCGGGCAATGGTGCAGCAGGTCATGTGATTGATGCCATCGAACAAAAATTCCAGCAACTGAATATTCCAGTTGAGTTCATTAAAATTCACCATGAAGCCGATGGCACTTTCCCGAATGGTATTCCGAACCCAATCCTGATTGAAAACCGAGACAGTACGCGTGATGCCGTACTTCAGCATCAAGCCGATATGGGCATTGCCTGGGATGGCGACTTTGACCGTTGCTTCCTGTTTGATGAAAAAGGGCAATTTATCGAAGGTTATTACATCGTTGGTTTATTGGCACAGGCCTTCCTGATCAAACAATCAGGTGAAAAGATTGTGCATGACCCACGTCTGGTCTGGAATACCTTTGACATCGTCGATCAATACCAAGGCATCGCAGTGCAGTCTAAATCTGGACATGCTTTCATTAAAGATGTCATGCGTGAACACAATGCCGTGTACGGCGGGGAAATGAGCGCACATCACTATTTCCGTGACTTTGCCTATTGCGATAGCGGTATGATTCCATGGTTACTGACCATTGCCCTACTCTCGGAAACAGGTCAATCACTCTCAACACTGGTTGAAAACATGATTGCCAAATTCCCATGTAGTGGTGAAATCAACTTTAAAGTAGCTGATACACAAGCCACTGTACAAAAGATCTTTGATCATTATGCTGATCAAAATCCGCAAGTGGACCGTACTGATGGGGTGAGTCTTGATTTTGGTGCATGGCGCTTAAATGTCCGTGCTTCCAATACCGAGCCTTTACTGCGTTTAAACATTGAAAGCCGTGCCGATCGAAACCCGCAACCGATGCAACATTATGTCGATGAATTAACTGGGTTAATTCAGGGTTAATTCAGCCCAATAAAAAAGGAGCAATATGCTCCTTTTTTTATTGCTGTTCAATTCAGTTAAAGCCGTTGGGATTCTGCTTCTGCCAGTTCCAACTGTCTGCCAACATATCTTCCAAAGTATATTGAGGTTGCCAAGCCAACTCAGCGACAGCACGTGTATTTTCAGCAAATGAGGTGGCGACATCACCTGCACGACGTGGTGCTAATTCAAAAGCAACGGTTACTCCGTTCACTTTTTCAAAGCTTTGAACGAACTGTAAAACTGAACAACCATTGCCTGTCCCAATATTCCAAGCACGACAGCCTTGCGCAGACAACCGATTATTTAAGGCACATAAATGGGCATTGGCCAAATCGACCACATGGATATAATCACGAACACCTGTACCATCGACAGTGTCATAATCATTGCCATAAATGGACAATTTTTCACGACGTCCTACCGCCACTTGTGTTACATAAGGCATGAGATTATTTGGGATTCCCTGCGGGTCTTCACCTATTTGGCCGCTTTTATGTGCGCCCACAGGGTTAAAATAACGAAGTAAAGCAATCGACCAACGCGTGTCTGCTTGTGCAAGTTTTTGCAGCATTTGTTCAACAATCAGCTTGGTATAACCATAATTGTTATTTGGCATTCCTGTTGGCATATCTTCATTCAAAGGCGAAAGATTGGCTTCGTCATAAACCGTGGCAGATGAGCTGAATACCAAACGAAAAACACCTGCTCGCTCCATCGCCTTGACCAGTTGAGCACTGCCAGCAATGTTATTATCAAAATAAGTCAATGGAACCTGTTGGCTTTCACCGACCGCTTTGAGACCTGCAAAATGAATGACCGCATCAATAGAATAGTCCTGAAAGACCTGATCTAACGCATCCTGATTACGAATATCACCTTTTACAAAAACCAAGCTTTTATTGGCGAGTGTCTGTACACGACGTAAAGCTTCTTCCGAACTATTTGAAAGATTATCAAATACAATAACTTCATGACTTGCATTGAGTAGTTCTAAACAGGTATGTGAGCCAATATAACCCGCACCACCTGTGACTAAAATTTTAGCCATCTATTTTTCCTAACAATATTTTCAACAAACCTTGCGTCGATGTATCAAAAGCAGATAAATCATCTTGCTCACGGTTTAAAATCGGTAACAGTTGATTGGCAATCTCTTTACCTTTTTCAACCCCCCATTGATCAAAGGGATTAATATTCCACAATACTGACTGCACAAAAACTTTGTGTTCATACGTCGCAATCAACATCCCTAAACTATAAGGATTCAGCTCTTTGAGTAAAATGGTTGAACTTGGCTGATTGCCTTCATATTGCTTATATGCAGGTAAATCTTCAAGTTCATCTGCTGCCAAAGCTTGATTACCAAAGGCCAATAATCGCGACTGCGCCAAACAATTCGATAAGGCCAGATGATGCTGTTCAACCAAAGCCTCTGCACTTTCAGCATAAGTAAATTGATTGGCATTATAGCGCTTTACCGGTGCAATAAAGTCACAACTCACGGAGTGTGTCCCTTGATGTAACAGCTGATAAAATGCGTGTTGTGCATTGGGTCCAACCTCACCCCACACAATCGGGCAAGTCGCTGTATTCACCTTTTCCCCATTACGCTGGATCGATTTACCATTGGACTCCATTTCAAGCTGCTGCAAATAAGCGGCGAAATATTTGAGTCGACCGTCATAGGGCAACACAGCATGGGTTTGGATTTCAAGGAAGTTATTATTCCACGCCCCTAACAACCCCATCAATACTGGAATATTCTGCTGAAATGGTGCGGTTTGAAAATGTTGATCAATCTCGTGCGCGCCCGCTAACAACTGCTTAAAACCATCAACCCCAATCGTTAGCGCAATCGGCAGACCAATACATGACCACAGTGAATAACGACCACCAACCCAGTCCCATAGCAACAACTGCTTATCAGCGGCAATGCCCCATTCCGTCATTTTTTCAGGTTTGGTCGAGACCCCAATAAAATGATTCTGCAGAATTTTTTCATTCTGTCCAAGCGACTTTTCTAACCATTGACGAACCGTTTGTGCATTCGACAAGGTATCAATGGTGCCAAATGACTTCGAGGAAATAATAAATAATGTCGTTTCTGGGCGCAGCTGATGTAGCAGGTCAGACAGTTGACTACCATCCATAGTCGAGACAAAGTGCACATCTAAAGGCTTTGTACTCGTCACCTTAAAATCGGACAACGCATGTGTCACCATTAAAGGACCTAAGTCAGAGCCTCCGACACCAATATTGACTACATCCTGAATGACTTCACCGGTTGCGCCACGATATTGTCCAGCATGGATTTTATCCACCAAAGCATACATCCGCTCTAGCTGTTGCTGTACCTGTTGATTCTCCTGAGGAAAATCTGGACTCGATTGCGGCAAGCGTAGAGCCCAATGCATTGCTGCACGATGCTCGGTATAGTTAATTTGTTCCGAAGAAAATAATGTCTTAATCCATTGTTTTAAATCTTGTGCCTGAGCTAAGTCGACCAAGCCATTTAAAATAGTTTGATCAATACGATGTTTACTAAAATCGAGAACAACTTGATCATGTTCAACTGAGAACCGTTTAAAGCGTGAGGGATCTGCTGCAAATAAAGTCTTGAGATGAACCTCTTTAATTTGCTTTTGCAAAGATGATAAATGCTCAAGCACTGACGCTGGTGCCTTAACGGCAAAAGGCTGAATTTGCTTGATCATCATTAACGCCCCACGCCCATATATGCGAAACCTTGTAATTTCACATAGTCTGGATCATAAATATTGCGACCATCCAATATCAAAGGATGTGCCATCAGTTGTTCGAACTGTTTAAAGTCCGGACTCCAGTATTGTTTCCATGCAGTTAACACACATAAACCGTGCACATTTTTCACCGCATCATACTGATCATCACAGAGGACTAAATCGTCACGCTGCCCATACATCTGTTCAATTTCATCCAAAGCCTGCGGATCATGTAGATGAACCGTCACCCCTTGTGCCCACAGTGCCGCAAGCATTTGGTGGATAGGTGATTGCTGAATACTTGAGGTATTTTCTTTAAACGAAGCCCCCCAAATTGCAACGGACTTACCCTTTAAATCACCATGATAATAGTTCCAAAACTTACGGAACAGGATTTCTTTTTGTTGCTCATTAATTTCCCATACTTGTGCAAGCAATTGGCTTTTAACGCCTGTATTTGCAACGGTATTAGAGAGGGTCAGAATATCATGAGAAAAATTTTCACCGCCGAAACCAGCACCAGGGGCTAAGTAAGCTGAACCAATACGGTTATCCGCCGCCATACCCTGACGTACTGATGCAATATCAATCCCGAGTTTCTCAGCAACCACAGCCAGGTCATTGATATAGCTAATTCTTGTCGCCAACATGCCTGAAATACTGAGCTTGGTAAATTCAGCATCTAAAATTGGCATAAACAAATATTGCTGTGCCAAAGGAAAAAGAGGCCTTAGCAATTCTTTCACTTTGCTCTGAACGTCAACTTGCGTACATCCTACAATCATTTGTTTTGCTTGAGTTAAACTCTGTAAAGCATTTCCTTCTTGAATCGTATCTGGTAAATAAACCCAGTCATCTTCGGAAAGGATTTGCTTAAAGTGCTCAGTCCCCTGCAAGCCAAAGGTTGAAGCATTGATCATCAGTTTTGGATGAATAATCGGACGCTGTTTTAACGACTGAAGCAGTTGAAAAACTTGTTGTTCTTGTGTTTGATTAAAACTAAATAAATAAGCATCTATATCTAAAGGAATAGCGTCCAAATCACGATAACTGAGAAAACCACTGTTTAACTGTTGTTCCAGTAAGCGACTAACATTTTCATCATGAAATGAGTACTGCTGATCAGCGGAATTATCATTGAGATGTGAGCACCAATACACAAAGTGCCCAGATTCAGACAATAATGCAGACATCACGCCTGCATATAATGTATTGCCAAAGATTGCAACTTTCATAACCACATGCCCTAAACTACAGGGCTAATTCTTGAATTAAGCCCTTAAAATCTGCGCCCAATTTGGGATGCTCAATACCATAGTGTAATACCGCTTTCAGGTATCCAAGCTTACTGCCACAATCGAAAGTCTGCCCTTTCATACGATACGCTTCAACAGCTTCTGCTTGCTGTAATGCTGCGATGGCATCAGTGAGCTGAATTTCATTTCCAGCTCCACGTGGAGTATTTTCTAAAAGCGCCATAATCTGTGCTGGTAAAATATAACGACCAACCACAGATAAGTTCGAAGGTGCTGCACCCACCGCAGGTTTTTCAACGATTCCCTGCATCACAACGCTTTCACCTTCATTCAGTGAAACCGCGACATCCACAATACCATATTGATCAACCAAATGATCAGGTACTGCTTCAACCATAATCTGTGCTGCTTGAGATGTCTCAAAGCGCTGGATCATCAGAGACAAGTCATTCTCAGAGACTTGATTCTTGACTAAAACGTCAGGTAATAATACGGCAAAGGCTTCATTACCCACGATATCTTTTGCACAAAGTACAGCATGTCCAAGGCCTAAAGGCTGCGGCTGACGTACGCTCACAACGCTAACATGCTTAGGTAAAATATCAGTAATTTCTTTGAGTAGATCAAATTTCTTTTTTTGTTCTAAAGTTGTTTCTAACTCGAAATTACGATCAAAATAATTCTCAATCGAGGCTTTAGAAGAATGTGTGACCAAAATAATTTGTTCAATCCCAGCTTCAACTGCTTCACGTACCACATATTCAATGGCTGGACGATCAACAACAGTCACCATTTCCTTTGGAATAGATTTGCTTGCTGGTAAGAATCGTGTACCTAAACCTGCGACAGGTAAAATTGCTTTCTTGATCATTACATTACTACTTCATTGATTTAGATAGATCTTCAAGAGTTAATTTTATCTTGTTCTTGTAAATTATTCCCCTTAAATAAAGAGGGGCCAACATGTCCAGGCGCATTAATCCCTTCACGTTTCAACATAACACCTAATGTTTTCCACATGATTTTAAAATCAACGAAGGTATTATGATGATCGACATACCAAACATCACATTTAAAGCGGTCTTCATAATCTAATTCATTACGACCACTCACTTGCGCTAAGCCAGTCATCCCAGGTTTTACATTCAAACGACGAGCTTGCTCAGGTGAATAAAGTTCAACAAATTCTTTTAACATTGGTCGAGGCCCAACGACACTCATATCGCCTTTTAACACATTAAATAGCTGCGGCATTTCATCCAAGCTTGTAGAGCGCAATTTTTGTCCAAATGGTGTAATCCGCTGCTCATCAGGTAAAGCGTTTCCCTCGGAATCTGTAGCATCTTTCATCGAGCGAAACTTAATCATTTTAAATAGCTTACCGTCTTTACCAGGGCGTTCCTGATAAAAAAAGATAGGAGCGCCTAAATTCTTCCGGACCTTATAAGCAACGAGAATAAATATTGGAGAAAGTAATAAAATTGCTACAGATGCAACAACTATATCAACAAGCCTTTTCATTGTTTGAAACCCATATATCAAAATAATTTAGACTTTCTTCCTAAGAAAATTATTATAAATTTTCCCCAACATCGTGGATGGTAGTAGTCGAAACACTGACCGTAACAAAAAAACTATATTAGCATGAATTGGATCTTGTAACTTCAACTCTTTTTTTAAATCCAACAACTTTTTTTCACTTTTAATATATTCCAAGCCTTTACGTCGAGCATGCATTCCATTTCCCACACGAGCAAATAAAATTACATCGGGTAAATTAGCAACTTTACAACCTGCACCAATGACACGTAACCAAAGATTATAATCTTCCATAAATAAATGATGTTGGTAAGCTCCAAGTACAGTAATGACATCATGTCGATACGCAACAGTCATATGATTAAATGGACAGCGATTTTGTGCAAAAGCCTTAATTTCATTATGATTCTCAGGCACAGCTTTTAATACGTGAGCGTCTGAAACATCTTGATTAAACTCTAAAATCTGTCCACCAAATAAAACCACATCAGGGTTTTCTTTAATAAAAGCAACCTGCTTAGAAAAACGATCTGGAGTACAGATATCATCCGTA
Organism: Acinetobacter sp. Ac_5812; assembly: GCF_013072695.1. Taxonomy (GTDB): domain Bacteria; phylum Pseudomonadota; class Gammaproteobacteria; order Pseudomonadales; family Moraxellaceae; genus Acinetobacter. The sequence goes on along the minus strand of NZ_LXUK01000017.1, from coordinate 47,599 downwards.
TCCATACGGAAAACCCATTCATTCGTACAATGCTTTAAGCCTTCATTTAAAGCCTTACCTAAACCGACATTTTCTGCCAAAGTAACTATTTTTAAAATATTACCGAGTTTCTGCTGCCAATGTTCTACAGATTTCGTAAGACTTTCTCCAATAGGACCATCCAAAACCAATACTATTTCAGTAGGTTTTAAAGTCTGTTGATCCCAAATACTTTCAAAGCATTTTTCCAAATACTCAACTTTTTCCTTATGATATAAAGATAATAATATAGAAAAATTTATCATTAGTTTTCAACTACCTTTATCCACTCTTTAATAACTGTACGCTGGGAATAAACTAAGGCATGTTCCTTTGCTCGCTTAGAGAATTGTTCACGTAATGTACTTGAGTCCATCAAACTAAGTATTGCCTGTGCTAACTCTTGAACATTGTTATTTTCAACTAAATAACCTGTAACATTATTCTCTATAATTTCAGATGGCCCATGAGGGCAATTATAAGACACTATTGGCAAACCTAAAGATTGAGCCTCTATCAATACCATAGGAAGTCCTTCAAAACGTGAAGACATTACATAAAATGACGCTGAACAATAAATCTCTTCAACATTAGTTATCTCACCTCTTAAAAAAACATTCGTTAATTTTTTTTCATTAATAAGATTTTCTAATTTATTCTTATCTTCTCCTTTACCATAAATAGATAAAGTCCATTCTTTCTTCTGATTTAAAACCAACTCCCAAGCTTTCAAGAGATCTTCAAAATTTTTTTGATAGGTAAGTCTACCTATTGCAATAATATTTTTGGAATCAGAGTTATATACTGAATTAACATCTTCAACATCAAAAGGAGAAATATTATTAATTTTTACAATATTATTATGAAACCCTTTATATGATAGCGCATCATTATTTGTAAGAGTAACGACTTGATCAATATTTTTATATAATTTTTTGGATAAAAATCTTACCCATTGTGGTCTAATAGAAAAAGCAACATGCTCCAGTGAAACTAATCTTGAACCTTTAATATCTAACATACTACATAAAAGAGAAAGCCTGCCCATATTATGAACAATAATTGTATCTGGTTTATTAATTTTAATATAGCTATTTAGTCCCATAAAAAAATTTAAATATCCACCACCAATAGCTAGCACATTAACATTGTCATTTAAAAAATATGCACCATCTTCCTTTTTTGCATCTCTATTTATTACGCAAACAGAATAATCCAATTCCTCAGAAAAAGTATTAGCCATTAAGCAGGCTACTCGCTCCAGCCCAGACTTGTTTTTTAAAGAGTTAATAACAAACAGTATTTTTTTCACTCTCGCACCTTTTCATAGAATTACATGCATATACCAACAACATCAACAAAGAAATAAAAACAGTAATACCTTTAGCCAACAAAGCTAACAATAAAACTAAAAGTGCTATTTTAAATTTAAGATCAACAAAGGAAGATTTTATTTTAAAGATCAAATATATATTAAAGATCAAAAAAACACCAAGACCTAGCAAACCATTAGCAAAGATCACCCTAAAATAACCAACATCAGTGTTCATATAATAACCATTTTTCAAGTTATACATATTATCCCCAACAATCCAAGTTTTATAACTTTCAGGAAATATTGAAAACATATTTAATAGTGTATTAAATGAGTTATTAGCATCCGAATTCCCATCACCCAAAAACAAACCAAAACCAAATCTAATCAATTGAAAATCAACAAATTTTTCTCCGTAAACAAAATATAAAATTACGGCAATAGATAACAAGAATAACCCTGAAAAAAATATTTTGACTTGATTTATAGAAAAACTAGAAAACAACAATAAACACCCAATAGCAAATCCGACTAAAGTTGTTCTCGCACTCATCATTCCAATAATTGCTATCATAAAGTAAACAAACAACCAAAATATTATATGCTTTTTTTCATATTTTATAATTTGACTTAAACAAACCAATATAAAACAATTAATAATTCCTGACGCAAAAAAGGAACGACCAACCCCGACAATTCGCTCAAGTTTCAAGTCATCAAGCCTAGATAAATCCGATAAATTGTTATAAATAATTGAATAAAATATTTTCTCAAAAGCAGGATAAAAGCTAATCAATGCAGACAAAATCAGTTGAATTAACACAGCAATTGCACTAAGTTTAATTACTCGAACGAAATCTAACTGAGCATCACCTATCCTAAAAACACCAATTAAAGCTAAAAGCTGAAAATAAACAAATAAATAAACCTCATAATAGTAACTATAATCAAGATTATTATTAAACAAAGCAGACAAAGTGCTTATAAAAAAACCAAAAAATAAAAACAAAAATATATAAAAATCAATTTTTCTAAATTTATCAAATGAATTAAAAACAAAAAGCAGGCCAAAAAGAGAGAATAAAAAAATCAAGAAACCAAATTTAAAAAAGATAGCAATATTAAATATATATATAAACAAAAAAAACACCCACATAAAACCAACAAGGTATTTTTTATTCAATTGAAGCAAAGCACTCAAAGCTACAACCCCTTTAATATTCTTTTTAATTTATTAATTATTCTTTCTAAATAATTAAATTTCCACGAATATCCCCAGTGATGTATACCATAAGTATCTTCCTTAATATGCACATACATCAACTGCTTTACAGGTTTATCTGGATCAAATGGATTATAGGGGTAAAATGAATTCTGAGACAAAACTATATCTCTTTCTTTAGAAACTTTATTGTATACACTACCAAGAACATAGGGCATAGTTTTATACACACTACTATTAACATCATAAAAATCTAATACTAATTTTAATATTTGATGCCCCTTAATACAACCAATCACCCCACAGCTCACTTTATCTTGATCAGAATCTTCATAAGCTGCAAAAAAATCATTATTAAGTAAAGTCGAAATATCTTTAATCAATTCCATATCAGTATCTAAATATACTCCACCATATTCATATAAAGCATGACAACGAACATAATCAGCAACAAAAGCATATTTCTTATCTTTTAATGCTTTTTTCACAAAATCATGTTCTAAAGGTGAGTTATCTTCATTCCAAAGAATAAACTCCCAATCAGGTAGATATCTATGCCAACTTTTGATACATTCTTCTATTAAAGGGGACATAGGGTTTTTACCAAACCAGCAATAATGAATAATCTTAGGAATCATAATATACCATTCAATTTTCTAATTAATTTTCCACTTAAGGCTTTTAACACCATAATAGGATACAAAAAAAACATATTTAGTATTGCAAACAAATATATTTCTATCAAAAGCTGATTATATTCTCTCTCATGTGATTTAAAATGATCAGCAATTTGCAATTTACCAATAATCATTATATTTTTTTTCTTTGAAAGATTATCCTCATGCAATCTATACTTCGTAAAAGTATAGTTTAAGTGTATACAATACCCACCTTTTTCTAGGACTTTCAAATAAATATACCAATCTTCAATGATAAATTTTTCATTAAAACCATTCACATTCTTTATATCTTTTAGTCTAAGCATCTGTGTAGGGGCTGGTAAATATTCTGTATACTTAAACAAGTCTTTAAAAAAATATTTTTTTTCTTTTTTTATTATTTCCCCACACTCTTCATTCTGATCATTAATTAAAATCATATTACCAAAAACACCTTTGCAAGCGTCATCAGCTTCAAGAATAGGAACTTGCACCATCAGCTTTTCAGCTAATAGCATATCATCTGAAGCAATGGCTGAAAAATACTTACCATGACACCATTCCAATGCTTCATTTAAAGTCGCACTTAAACCACGATTTGCTCGATATCTGAACTCAAATCTAGTAAACCGTTCTTCACAAACAGATAACATCTCTTCTATTTTTTCTATAGAATTATCTTTAGAGCCATCATCAATAATAATTAGCTCAATATTCTGATAAGTCTGATTAATCACACTTTGAATACAATCCTGAACATACTGTGCATGGTTATAGCAAGGGATGACAACAGAAACTAAAGGCTGGCTTTTTGATTGCATCTCTATATAACTCTCATCCGCAAATGTTTAAACACAAAAATACTCATTACCCCCCAATAGACTGCATAATTTATTAGATGCGCAATAGAAACTCCTTCAAAACCAAACATCTGGGTACAGATATAAGTCAAAAGAATTGAACTTATTGCAAACATAATTTCTGTCGTTACAAACAGTTTAATCATTGCTTTGCTTAACATCAAATAAGCAAGTATCCAACTTCCAATCTTTAGGGCATCTCCGATCATTTGCCATAAAAATAGATCAGCCATAGGCAGGAATTTTTCACTGAATAATACAACAATAACCCAATCTTTCAATAGATAAGCTAGCCCCCCTCCTAAAATAGCGAGTGGGAATATAAACTTATAACCTAAATAGACTTCTTTTTTTATTTCAACAAGGGTTTTTAATTCTGATAATTTAGGTAAGTAATAGACACCTAAGGTTGTTGTTACCAGCATTAGATATGCAGCACTTAAACGAATCATCGCTTCCCAATAACCCGCATAGTCCGCACCAAAAGTCTGACTTAGATATGTTCTAATCGCTATTTGGGAAAGTGGTACACAAATTGCGCTGACTAGAGCCATTAATGCAAATGACATAAACTTATGTGCAATATCAGAATCGATTCGCCCAAACAAGTAAGAAATTTTAAACCAATCTGCTTTATAGCAAAGATACAGAGTGACAAAAAAAGCAAGAGATTGATAAACAGACAATGCAGCCAATGCACCATACAAATGATATTTGACTGCAAGGGCTGTCGTTATTACTAAAGATACTAGACTACCAGCTATATTTGCCAATACTAACTTTAGTATTTCCTTTTTTCCATTTAATATCGCCAAAAACAGAGTATTAAAATTAAAAAAAACTAGAAAAATGGCAAACCAAATGAATACCGATTGGTATTCTAGGCTATGAAAAATATAAAGAGACAATTGCTGCTGAAAAATAATAATGAGTAATGCAAAAAGCACGCTTAGAATAAAAACTATGCTCCCTGCGTTTTGCCAAATTTTTTTCTGCTTTTGCTTATCTTCATAATATTCTGCTGTATATTTTGTGACAGCAGTATTAATCATACTTCCTGAAAAGGTTGTAATCATTTGAATAAAATTTTGAAACTGGCCAATCATAGCATAGCCAGAAGGGCCAACATAAATCGCTAAGATTTTATTCAAAATAAATAAAGTAGCTGTTTTAATTAAAACAGCTACTCCATTTAAAGCACTTGTTTTCAGCAGATTCATATCAAAGACTAAACGTGTTACAGACTTCAACTATATGCTGAGCATCTTTTATATTTAAGACAGGACTCATTGGTAAACTAAGGACTGTCTCATGTATTTTCTCAGATATTGGGAAACTTAGATTATTCCACTCACGATAAGCTTGTTGTTTATGTGGCGGAATTGGGTAGTGAATTAAAGTCTGTATACCGTGTGCTGCTAAATGCTGCTGTAAAGCTTCTCTATGAAGAGTGCGAATGACAAACAAGTGCCAGACATGTTGTTGATCTTCAATTGCTTTCAATTCAATCTTAGGGAGTTCAATCAGAGGATTACTAATTCCCTCTAAGTAAACCTGTGCAACTTCACGACGATGCACAATTTCTTCATCTAAATACTTAAGCTTAATATCAAGCATAGCCGCCTGAATTTCGTCTAAGCGACTATTTACACCCTGCACTAGATTCTTATATTTTTCATGCGACCCATAATTACGCAGAGCCCTAAGCATATTTGCTAGCTCTGTATCATTGGTCGTGATCGCACCTGCATCGCCTAAAGCACCCAGATTTTTGCCAGGATAAAAGCTAAATCCAGATGCATCCCCCCAATTTCCAGCCTTTTTACCATCAATTGTAGCGCCATGGCTTTGTGCAGAGTCTTCTAAAACCAATAAACTATATTTTTCAGCAATTGCCATAATTTCAGGCATTGCCGCAAGTTGGCCATATAAATGAACGGGTAAAATAACCTTGGTCTTATTTGTAATAACAGCTTCAATTTTTGCTGGATCAAGATTAAAGGTATCGGGATCTGGCTCAACAAGTACAGGGACAAGTTGATTGGCACTAATCGCTAAAATACTTGCAATATAAGTATTCGAAGGCACAATGACTTCATCACCATCTTGTAATTTGCCAAGCTCTTTCCAAGCTCTCAAAGTTAAAATAAGTGCATCTAAACCATTGGCAACGCCAATCGCATATCGTGTACCACAATATACAGCAAAATTCTGTTCAAACTGATCAAGTTCAGTGCCACCAATATACCAGCCAGAATCAATCACACGAGTACAAGCATTAATCAGTTGTTCACGATATTGCTGATTGATATTTTTTAGATCTAAGAAAGGGGTTGTCATTCTACATAACCTTTAATGATAGCTGGATTTCCTACGACAATCGCATTTTCTGGAACATCTTTGGTCACAACAGCACCTGCACCAATCAGTGCATTTTTTCCAATACGGATACCAGGTAAGATGGTTGCATTCGCACCAATACTGGCACCTTGCTCTACAATCGTTTGAGCAAAACTTTCTGGATATTGTTTAGAACGTGGTTTTTTATCGTTAGTAAAAGCCACACAAGGGCCAATAAACACATTATCTTCTAAGGTTATACCATCCCAGATATAAACCCCTGATTTTACAGTGACATTATTGCCAATATGCACATCATTTTCAATTAAAGTATGAGCACAAATATTACACCCTGCACCAATTACGGCATCCTTCAAGATGACGCTATATTGCCAGACTCGAGTATTTTGACCAATATTTTTAGAGTGTACATCAGATAATGGGTGAATGAATGGTCTGTTTACAACAGTTAAGAAGTCATCATAATTACGAATATAATCGCTTTCATCATAATGCTCACTTGCCAACACCAACAAAATGCAATCTTCCGAAAAATCATGCATTTCATGCCACACAAGTGGGGGAATCATCAGCCCTTTATTTACCTGATCCATCCATACTTCTTGTTTTTCAGAACCATTGTCCATAATCATTCTGCATTTGCCTTTTATACAGAACGCAACCTGATGTAGCTCTTTATGTGCATGAAAACCGCGTGGGACATCTGGCTTGGCATCAAAAATATAATAGATACGATTCACTTTAAAAGGAATATTTTTGCTCGCCTCAGCAACAACTAGGCCACCACGCTCATCACCTAAATTTGGTAAGTCAATCCAATCAATTAATTTCATATTTCATTCACCAAAGAAATCAAATATTGGCCATAATCATTTTTACTCATGCTTTGGCCAATTGCTAAAATTTGATCTTTGCTTAGCCAACCATTATTAAAAGCAATTTCTTCTAAACATGCCACTTTATAGCCTTGCCGCTTTTCAATGGTTTCTACAAATTGTGCTGCCTCAAGTAGGCTTTCATGTGTGCCTGTGTCGAGCCAAGCAAACCCTCGACCGAGTAACTCGACATTTAAGTCACCACGCTCTAGGTATATTTGATTGACTGTCGTGATTTCTAATTCACCGCGCTCAGATGGTTTGACTTGTTTTGCAATCTCGACAACATCATTATCATAGAAATAAAGTCCTGTCACCGCAAAATGTGATTTTGGATTTTTCGGCTTTTCTTCTAATGAAACAGCACGTTTTTGCTCGTCAAACTCAACCACACCAAAACGCTCTGGATCTTTCACCTGATAGCCAAAGACCGTTGCCCCTTTTTGGCGTGCAACTGCCTGACGAAGCATTGGTGTAAAACCTTGTCCATAAAAAATATTATCGCCAAGCACTAAGCACACATTACTCGTACCAATAAACGCTTCACCAATAATAAAAGCCTGAGCTAAACCATCTGGACTTGGCTGAACGGCATAACTCAACTCAACACCAAATTGCGAACCGTCACCCAATAGTCGTTTAAAGCCATCAATATCATCTGGGGTACTGATAATTAAAACTTCGCGAATACCCGCTAACATCAAGACTGACAAAGGGTAATACACCATCGGTTTATCGTAAATCGGCAGTAACTGCTTAGATACACCCTTGGTAATTGGATATAAGCGTGTACCTGAACCACCCGCAAGAATAATACCTTTCGTCGACATTAGACATTTACCCCTAATCTTTCACCTTGATAACTGCCATCTTGTACACGGCGACACCATTCTAAATTATTTAAATACCATTCAACGGTTTTACGGATACCCGTTTCAAAAGTTTCCTGAGGTTTCCAGCCAAGTTCGCGCTCTATTTTTGATGCATCAATCGCATAGCGTAGATCATGTCCGGGACGATCCTTTACAAAAGTAATTAAACTTTCATAAGCTTGAGCATTAGCCTGTGGTCTTAATTCATCTAGAATTTTGCAAATGGTTTTAACTACTTCAATATTCTGCTTTTCGTTATGTCCACCAATATTGTAGGTTTCACCAATCACACCTTGAGTAACGACTTGATAAAGTGCTCTAGCGTGGTCTTCAACGAACAACCAGTCACGGATCTGATCACCCTTTCCATAGATCGGCAATGCTTTACCATCTAAAGCATTTAAAATGACTAAAGGAATTAACTTTTCTGGGAAGTGATAAGGACCATAATTATTAGAACAATTGGTGACAATGGTCGGTAAGCCATAGGTACGTTGCCAAGCTCGAACTAAATGATCTGAACTCGCCTTACTTGCTGAATAGGGAGAGCTTGGCGCATAAGGTGTTGTTTCAGTAAATAAGTCTGTTGTACCCTCTAGATCACCATAGACCTCATCTGTTGAGATATGGTGAAAACGAAAGCTTGCTTTTTTATTGTTATCTAATGCCTGCCAGTAGTTACGTGTCACCTCTAATAAGGTATAGGTCCCTACAATATTGGTCTGAATAAATGCACTTGGTCCATCGATTGAACGATCAACATGCGACTCAGCCGCCAAATGCATGACTACATCAGGTTGAAATTGTTGAAAAATCTTCTCTAGCTTTGACGCATCACAAATATCAATTTGTTGAAACTGATAGCGCTGATCCTCATCAATTTCTTTTAAGGATTCTAAATTTCCAGCGTAGGTCAATTTATCTATATTTAAAACGGTATCTTTCGTTGTTTTTATAATATGGCGTACTACAGCAGAACCAATAAATCCAGCGCCACCAGTTAATAATATTTTCATATTTTTCCACTATACTACATCGAGTAGACTCTATCTAAACTTGATATCTTCACACAAAACTTAAAGTATCTATGAACAATCCTATAAAATCTTTCGCAAAATATCGGCTAAGACACTAGGCTGCTTATTTCGAACTTCATCCTATTTCACTGAAAAAAATGAGGAAATAAGGCTTAAAACACTTCAAATTAGTACGGAGAATACAACTCGGCATAATATAACAAATTTCATCAATTTGTTAGCGCTTCATTCTATTTTATTTAAATGATCTTCTAATTAATTTAAATTTATTTACGAATAGCTTTTCGTTAAATACTGAACTAAATCAAATTACTCTATAAAGTGAATTTTTTATATCAAATAATTCAACACTCCCACAAAAAGAATATTATGTTTTTTTAATCTTTTGGGATAAAATCATCGCGATTTAGCATCCATTGTCCACTGATGATCCATACACGACAATAGGTATTGATTAAAAATAAGATTATCTAAGGGTTTCATGTGAAGTATTACCAACTTTTTTCAATTCTTACACTTAGTATTAGCGCTGTAAGTTGTGCAATCACTTCAGGTCTTCAAACACATGACTTACCTGAAAATGGAGACTTTACAACGGAACAAGGCGTTAATCTTACGATTGTACAACTCACCCAAGAAAACTTAGCTTTATATAACCTAGCCTCTACATCATTGCTACCACAAGACAAGCTATCGACATTATTTCGCCAAACTCCCACCCAATATCGTTTAAGTGCAAATGATGTCTTATCAATCCAGTTATGGGCCTACCCTGAAATTACTCCCCCTCTAAATAATATTAATAATATGCAATCTGCCCAAGCAAGTGGCTATGCAATTGACATAAATGGCAATGTACAACTCCCCCTAATTGGCCAAGTTCATGTTGCAGGAAAAACCCTTGCAGAAACTAATCGATATCTACGGTCTCAGTTTGCAAAATATTTGAAAACACCTGATGTTATTGTTAGGATTTTATCCTACGAAGGCAATCGTTACTTTGTAAATGGGCAAGTCATGAAAAGCGGGCAATATACGCTGAATGATCAGCCAATTAGCTTGTATACGGCACTCAGTATGGCTGGAGGAGTCAATCCTGAAACAGGGGATAACACATCTATACAGTTAATTCGTAAAGGGATTACTTATAATTTAAATTTAGTTGCTTTAGAACAAAGTGGTTTATCTCTCCACAAATTAATAATTCAACCTAATGATACGATTTTTGTAAATACCAAACAAAACCAAAAACTTTATATCATGGGTGAATCAAGTAAAAGCCAGGCGCTTCCCTTACGTGATCAAGGGATGACCTTAAGTGATGTACTTGGTGAGAGTGAAGGTATTAACCCATATACAGCAAGTGCTGCGCGTATTTATGTAATGCGTACAAACCTCAATACTCAGCACTCGACTATTTATCAACTAAATTTGAGTAGCTTAGGGAATCTTGCTTTAGCCAATCAATTCGCTATGCAGAAAAATGATATTGTTTATATTGATGCAACAGGCTTGACGCGCTGGCAGCGTATGGTTAATCAAATTATACCATTCTCTAACGCACTTTATAGTTTTGATCAGTTAGGTAAATAATATGACCTTTTCAATCTAACCATTTAGATCTCCAAGAATCTGCAAGCGTTTTCCCAAATTTTAAATAGTTGTTCCCTTATGAATCAAAATACACAACTGACTGATGACACGATTGACCTTAGAGAATTATTTTTCGCTCTTATTGCACAATGGAAACTTATTGTTTTCTGTACAATATTCACCCTAATTTGTGCTAGTATTTATCTTAAAACTGCAGAAAAAACTTACGCTGTTGATGCAAAAATTCAAATTATTGATAACAAACAAAATGGCTTAGCAGGTCTAAACTCACAGCTTGCATCTTTAGGTAGTTTAGCTGGCGTAAATATTGGTGGTCTTGGCGGTCAACAATCGATCCAGGCAGAAATCGAAATCTTGCAATCTCGCTCTATTTTAGCAAAAACGATTCAAGATCTAAATCTAGATATCCAAATCCAACCAGATCAAGGCTTTGCTCAGAAGCTTTTAAGCGCAGATCAATTTCACACCAACTATCTTACAGATCAAGTACAAGTTAGAAATCATAAAACTGAGTTCTCTATTCGCCAATTTGACATTCCAAAAAAATATCTAGATCAAGACCTACTTTTAAGCTTCCATGAGAAAAACTTTAGCCTTACGTCAGAAAAGACTGGGCTAGAAGTATACAAAGGATCCCTAAATCAAAAAGCAAATTCTACTTCCCTTAGTTCAGCTTGGAAAATTAGTATTTCAAGCCAACATCCTCTAGAAGGTCAGTATATTGTTCAAAAACAATCAACACTTGCAGCAGTCAAAGCTATTTTATTAAGTTTAAAAGTGGCTGAACTTACCAAGCAAACAGGGATTATCACTATCAATTATGATGGAGCAGACAAAGCGCACATCATAAAAGTGCTAAATCACATCTTGGAAATTTATCAAAAGCAAAACTTAGCGACAAAATCAGCAGAAAAAGAAAAAACATTAGCCTTTTTAAACCAGCAACTGCCACAACTGAAACAAGAGCTAACAGAGGCAGAGCAAAAGTTTAATACGTTCCGAGAAACTCATGGGACCATTGATATTCAGCAAGAAGCTGGGCTTTATTTAAAGCAGAGTGTTGAGTTGGAAACACAAAAAATTCAGCTAGAGCAGAAGCAGGCACAATTGGCTGCTCAATACACAGCACAACACCCAATGATGCAAGAAATTAATACCCAAATTGCTGTATTCAATAAAAAAATTAATGAGTTGAACAGTGCATTAAAAAAATTGCCCAATACACAAAGCCAGTATTTGCAATACTATCGCGATGTACAAGTACAAACGCAGCTGTATACCAATTTATTAGGAACATACCAGTCTTTAAGCTTGGCTAAAGCAGGCGAAACAGGAAATACTCGTGTTTTAGATTACCCTGTAGAACCAACGAAACCAATCAAACCTCGTAAGCTAATCGTGTTAATCCTCTCGATTTTTGTGGGTGGATTTATTGGTGTATTGATCGCCTTAGTTCGCAATATGTTACAAACTGGCGTACGTCATCGTGATGAAATTGAACAGGCTGTCGGCATTAATACTTATATTGAATTACCTAAAGCGAAACATAAAACTGCTCCTGAGTTACACGCACTCAAGACATTTATCCCGACTTTACGTTTTAAGTTACAGCAAAAACAACATAACGTTGCACTCATAACAAGTGTTACACCTAATCAAAATCAAGGTGTGATTGCTCAACATTTGGCACTTTATCTCAGTCAAGCTGGGCAGAAAGTTTTAGTCATTGATAGCGACCTTTATCGTGGTGAACTTGACCAACTTTTTAAGAGCACTTCAAAAGTGGGCCTAGCTGAATATTTACGCGGACAAGCCAATCTAGATCAAATTATCGTGAATACAACTTATCCGAATTTGAGTTTAATTGGTCGTGGACAAAGCAATGATGAAGCTTCTATTAGCTCACATCAATCAATTTTTGCACAGTTAATGCAACAGATCAGCAATCAATATGACTACATTTTGATCAGCTCTGCACCCGTACTTGCAACCTCTGATAGTTTAAACCTTGCTCAATTTACAGGTTTTAATCTCTGTTTAGTCCAATACGGCCAGACACAACTGAAAGATATTGAACTCGCAAAATCTTATTTTGTGAATGCTGGACTTGAGATTGATGGTCTTATTCTCGATCAGATCCCGAGCTATCAAATTAATCAGTATCAATATCAGACCAGCAAATAATTGCTCTAATATTGAATAAAAGGAACCAGAGGGTTATAAATTCTCTGGTTTTTTTATTTCAACAAGAATGCTCATTGATTTCACAAATGACTCAATCCTCATACAAAAAATCCATGCATTTTTGCTGTTTATTATTCAATGCCTAAGCCTATACATGCTAAGATCAACGGCATATTTTTTATTAAAATCTCGCTTTGGGACATCTCATGAGTAAAGCTTTACCTTTCGTTGTCGCAGCTGTTTTAGGCGGTGCAGCGCTCGTTCCTATTTACTACGCTACTAAAAATCCAACCACTGAGTTTGGCGCCAAGGCTGACAAAAATGCAGCACCTGTGGCAAAAATCAGTTATGCATTAGGTTACGAAGTCGCAAAACAAACCCCACCTGAATTAGAAACCAGTGCATTTATTACTGGCTTCCGTGACGGACATGCACAAAAACCAGCAGCCTACACAGAAGAAGAGTTACAAGCGGCTTATGTCGAGTTCCAAAAAGAACTACAACAAAAGCAAGCGAATGAGACCAAAAAAGTCGAAGCGACCAACAACAGCTTTTTAGCAGAAAATGCGAAAAAAGAAGGTGTGAAAACCACCGCTTCAGGCTTGCAATATAAAATCACTAAAGAAGGTACAGGTAAACAGCCTGCCGCGACTTCTGTTGTGAAAGTTCACTACAAAGGTCAACTTGCTGATGGTAAAGTCTTTGATAGCTCTTATGACCGTGGCGAGCCAATTGAGTTCCCGCTGAATCAAGTGATTCCAGGCTGGACTGAAGGTTTACAGCTGATGAAAGAAGGTGGTAAAGCAACACTTTATATTCCTGCAAACTTAGGTTACGGTGAACAAGGTGTTCCTGGTTCGATCCCACCGAATAGCACATTAATTTTTGATGTAGAATTAATCGCTGTTAAGTAAATGATCTTAAGGAGAGCCTGTGCTCTCCTTTATTTTTTGGAAGAAATAATGAAAAGATTAGGTCTCATTTTAATTGCAACAACCATCGGAACAGTGCAGGCTGCACCCATTACACTAAAAAGCCCACAAAAAGATCAACTCGGGTATAGCTACGGTTATTTCATGGGCAGAGGCAATGCCGAAACCTTAAAAGATTTGAATATTGAAACCTTCGCACAAGGCTTACAAGAAGCTGTTCAAGGTAAAACGGCATCATTGACCGACGAAGAAATGACCAACGTTCTAAATCAATATAAAAAACGCTTAGAAGCCAAGCAACTAATTGAGTTCCAAGAACAAGCACAAAAAAATGATCAGATAGGTAAAGCCTTTTTAGCAGAAAATAGCAAGAAAGCAGATATCGTGACTACGAAATCAGGCCTACAGTACCAAGTACTACAACAAGGACAAGGTAAATCACCAAAAGCGACATCAACGGTTAAAGTAAACTATGAAGGACGCTTGCTCGATGGAACTGTGTTCGACAGTTCGATTGCACGCAACCATCCACTTGAGTTCAAACTCAGCCAAGTGATTGCAGGTTGGACCGAAGGTGTACAAACCATGAAAGCAGGTGGCAAAAGTCGTTTCTTTATTCCCGCAAATCTTGCCTATGGTGATGTCGGTTCGGGCGATGCAATTGGTCCTAATAGTACGTTGATTTTTGATATTGAGCTGCTCGAAGTTCAATAATAAAAAACCCTCCATTCGGAGGGTTTAATTTTTTTCAATCCATGACTTTAAGCTTTTAAATGCCTTGGTCGGAAACCTGTAGCCAACAATGCTACAGCATAGGCAACAACACCGGTGACACATAAACCAATCACTTCAGCAATACGTAGCCATTGAGAAATATCGCTTTGGTACCAGGTTAAACCATACCAAAGTGCTGCAATCATGGCGATATTGGCAACCGCATATTGCAGTGCCAGTTTTTTCCAATGTGCCCCAAAACGATAGATATTACGTTTATGCAAATAGAAATACAGCATACCCGCATTGACCAAAGCCGAGCCTGAAGATGCTAGTGCGAGCGCCATATGCTCGGCATGCCAATTGATCAACTTAAACAAGCCAATAAAGACTACGTTTAGAATCGCATTGGCTGCCACGGCCATTAAGCCAACACGAACTGGGGTTTTAGTATCCTGTTGTGCATAGAAGCCTGGCGCAAATACTTTGATCAACATAAATGAGATGACCCCTGCACTCATACATTGCAGTGCTAAGGCAGTCATTCGTGTATCTTCCACGGTAAATTCACCACGTTGGAACAAGGCCTGAATAATCGGGGTCGAGAGCATAAATAATGCAATACTCGCAGGAATCCCCACCAGCATAATAATCTTGGCAGCCCAATCAATCATGCCTCTAAATTTGGCTTGATCTTGCTCTGCATGACGTGCGGAAAGTGAAGGTAAAATTACTGTACCAATAGCGACACCAATTAAGCCCAGTGGTAACTCAGTCATGCGTTCAGCACTGTATAACCATGATACTGAACCATCTTGCATGAATGATGCCCAAATGGTGTTCAGCAATAAGTTAATCTGAGTCACTGACACCCCAAACAAGGCAGGCAGCATCAGTTTTAAAATACGATCCACCCCTTCATGTTTGAAGTCTACTTTAGGTGGAATCAGTAAATTCTTTTTCCATAATTCGGGGATCTGGATCGCCAACTGTAAAACACCCGCGGCGACCACCGCCCAGCCCAAAGCCATAATTGGCTCTGCCATATACGGGGTTAACCACCACGCCCCTGCAATCATCGCCACATTGAGTAATACAGGAGAAAATGCAGGTGAAGCAAATGAACCATAGCTGTTTAAGATACTGCTGGCAAAAGCCGTCAATGACATAAACATTAAGTAGGGAATGGTCAGGCGAAACATATCGACCGCGAGCTCAAATTTTTCAGGATCGTTATGGAAACCAGGTGCATACAGATAAATAATCGCTGGGGCAGCCACCATAGCGACAAAGGTCAATAACGACATGGCCGTGAGCAAACAGCCAAACACCCGACTAATTAAAATCTGGACTTCGGCATGGGCACGACTGGTCTTATATTCGGTCAAAACAGGAATGAAAGCCTGAGAAAAAGCCCCTTCCGCAAATAAGCGTCGGAAAAAGTTGGGAATACGAAAGGCAACAACGAAGGTATCGAAGTCCTTGCCTGCACCAAATACATTGAGCAGTACCACATCACGTACCAACCCCAACACTCGAGATAACATCGTCATTGCACTGACAATTACAGTCGATCGCCACAATGCCATCGCATTCACCTACGGCTTATCTTTTAAAAAGCGTTATTGTAATGAAAGTCCGAATAGATTTCGTTATGAAATCTTAAATCTGGTCATATTTTTAGCGTGTTTTTTGTTTAGACAGCAAATTTCGAAATAATTGCCAATCAAAATATAAACCTGGATCGGTTTTACGTTTTGGCGCAATGTCAGAGTGGCCTGCAATATGATTTTGAATTTTTGGATAAGCTTGACCTAAAGTATTCACAACTTCAACCAATGCCTGATATTGTTCAGGCTCAAAAGGTAAATCGTCACTCCCTTCTAGCTCAATCCCAATCGAATAATCGTTGCATTCTTTCAACGCTAAATAGCTAGAACGGCCTGCATGCCACGAACGATCATTAAAATTCACAAACTGAATCACTTCGCCTGTACGCAAAATCAGCAGATGAGTAGAAACTTGCATTCCTTCAATGGTTTGGAAATAAGGATGGATAGACCAATCCAGTTGATTCTGAAAGAATTGCTGAATATAGCCCCCACCAAACTGTGAAGGTGGCAAACTAATATTATGAATAACAATTAGTTGAATCTCGGTATCGGCAGGGCGTGCATTAAAATTCGGCGATGAAATTTGTGTTGCACCATGTAATCTTCCATCTTGGATTTTAAATTGTTGCATTCTGAGTCTGACCCACTCACAGTTTTATGTTTCCTATATAACATAACTCAGATGAATAGCGTTATTGTAACCTATAAGAATCAGCCAACGCTTCTGCATCAGAAAGGGCATGATGTGGAACTTGAGAGGGAAATCCCATTTTTCCTGTCCATAACTCTAAAGTGAGTGGCGGCGTAACCATTGCTCGTCCTGCCTCAAGCACAAGACTACGAGTGAACAATGATAAATCTTCTACCCAATCTGCAATCACATGAATTGCGTCATACTCATTCAAAAATAAACTTAATTTATTTTGAAATTCGGTGAGTGAGATCGGTGCTTGAGCAAGTAGAGGCATCACATTTTCAGCCACCCAAGCTAAAGGTTGAGGACAGTCCAATACTTCATAAAAAGAGTGGCCCTCTTCATCGACCAATGCCAATGAAATCAGTTCACCACCAAAACCGTTAAATTCACAATCTAAAAATAAGTTCATATCTTTTCTTTATTAATTAGCTAGCCCCAAAACATAAGTCAAGGGGCTAATATAATTTATATACCTAGCTGTTCAGCGGTCTCTTTCGCTTCCAAGATTTCAGCATAACTAAAGAATTTTTGTGAAATATTTTTTTGCATATAACCATCAGGATTTTCCTTATCAGGCATATGACTTCCACCATGATAACTTGCCCGAAACTCGCCTTGAATTGTGTAAATTACATATCTTGGCTGAATACCTTTCTTTCCTGTTTCACCAAATTTCAACTGGTCATTTGATGACCCCATATTGTGTAATACTTTCTCAAGATATATTGAGCCTAACTTATAAATAGGATCGCCCCAAATCATCATTTTCTCCTTTAATTTAGTTTTCAAGATGAAATAAAATCAATGTAAAAACGCTATTAATTTTGGTTTTCATATATATGAATACAAACGAGAGAGCGAGAAGTTAAGCTCAAAATGTAATTTTTTGTAATTAAACATCTAATACATTGATATTAAATAAGTTAAATTTCATAAAAACCACCAAATTTGATCACTTATTGTTTGTATTTTTTAAGCATTTTCGTGAACTAATTTTAATTTTCACGTTATATTTACACTTTCATTCTATCCTTTGATGACATACCCTTTTTTATCAAGACAATGTAAGATAAACCCCACGTTTTTTAGTCAAACATACACTGGAACTGGTATGAGTATCCCTCAATCTTTGCTTGAACAATCTATTCAAATCAATATTCAACAAGCATTACAGGAAGATATTGGGGATGGCGATATCACCGCCCTGCTCACACCAGCCGATGAACAAGCCACAGCGACCATTATTAGCCGTGAAGAGATGGTGCTGGCAGGTCAACCTTGGGTCAATGCCTTGATCCAAGCCTATGACAGCTCAGTGCAAGTGACTTGGTTAAAACAGGAAGGTGATGTAGTTGCGGCAAATGAAGCGTTTTTAAAACTGGCAGGTTCAGCACGTAGTTTGCTCACTGTAGAGCGTCCTGCGCTGAATTTCATCCAAACGCTGTCTGCGGTTGCAACTAAAACAGCAAGTTATGTTCAACAACTCGAGGGGCTACACACCAAACTGCTCGATACTCGTAAAACCTTGCCGGGCCTACGCATTGCACAAAAATATGCGGTTGCTGTTGGTGGTGGACAAAATCACCGTTTAGGTTTGTTTGATGCATTCTTAATTAAAGAAAATCACATCATGGCTGCGGGTGGAATTGCTCAAGCGATTCACAAAGCGCATGACATCGCACCGGGTAAACCAGTTGAAGTTGAAGTCGAAACTTGGGATGAACTCAATCAAGCACTTGAAGCAGGTGCGGATATTGTGATGCTGGATAACTTTAGCCAGCAGCAGATGATTGATGCAGTCAAGCATGTCGCAGGGCGTTGTAAATTAGAGGCTTCAGGTAACATTACCATCGACAATTTACGTGAAGTAGCCACCACGGGTGTGGATTACATTTCAATGGGCGTATTGACCAAAGATGTGCGCGCGGTTGATTTATCGATGCGTTTTAACGCTTAAGCCTGATCAAGGTCTTTTTCTTGCTTTACAGGCTGTTGCTGGGCAACAGTCTCTGTCTGAATCAACTGATTCGTTGCAACTCGCTCACTCCACGCTGATTTGGCTTCGGTTGAATCAGTCGGTCGTGGATCCGCCGCCATCAAAACAAAAGTCACTGCGGTCAGTAACACCAGAAAAACTTGTAACATCGTTATCCCCTAAAAATGCTTAATTTCAATTTGTGTTCAATCTATCAAAGCAACATGAGCCAAATCTGAGGGCTTTGTTACAACATGCAAATGCTCAGTGAGCTATTTGTTGACGATGATGTATTTGTGTCTACTTTCATTTCAATCTATGTAAGCTTAAAATGCTAAGCAGCTCAATTTATTAAAATAATAAGTGTGGATACCGTATTCGAAGCTGTGTTTCATGTGCTGTTTAAGCTGTTCCGTTTTCTCATCATTGACCTGATTTTTGAGATTATTATTGAAGGTGTAATTCGTAGCATTGGCTATGGGGTGGTTCGTTGCTATCACCTTGGACAACGGGTAGATTTTGACAGTACTGAAGTATTTGTCGTCGGTTTTATCACGCTGCTCATGTTGATTTTTCTGTGTATCTACTGGTTTTTACTACGATAATTTTCAGCCTATAAAAAGCAGCCTAAGCATTCACTTAAACTGCTAATTTAACTTGTGTATTAAAAGCTTTAGCTGCCCGAAAAGCCCATATACGGATCAGAAATTGAGTCCTCATTGGTTTCAATACGACCCGCAAAACGACGACTATAACTCGGATCATTTTCAATCGTGACGCTAAAATCGTACCAACCACCAAACTCAGTCATGTCCCAACTGAGTTCTTTTTCAGTCGCAGCCGTTTCAATTTGCCAGCTCTTATTTGGTAAGTAGGCATTGGCTTTGACCACCAGTTTTGCTGTTTGTGTAGCATCATTGCGGACTTTTAGGAAAATCTTTGGATCACACTCCTCCATACAAACACGAACTTCTGGAAGTGCTTGAATTTGTGCGGTTTGAGTTAGATTACCCGTAAAGCTGCGATGGAAACCATTCGGTCCCAATACCCATAGATCGTATTGATTGTCTTTACTTTGCCAAACATCATCTAGTTGCTTACCTGCTTCCACCATATAACGACGTGGAACTGCTTCTAAATTCAATTTGTCATAGACATGGAACACGGCCGCATGCGTGCCTGTATTTGAGAACATTAATTTCACGGTTTTAGCCACAACATCGACTTTGGCACTGCTATGCAAGACATAAGGCAGTGCACGCGATGGACGAATCCCCATGTCCTGAACTGGATCGGTCTGACTGAGCGGACGGCTGACCTGAGATAAACTCTCCTGTGCTTTACGAATCGCATCGGCCTCAGCTTTGCTCTTCTTACCGGATAAATCTGGCATAGGGAGTAAATTAGGGGTTTTAAAATTAAATGCCGAGGTTAAATCACCACATACTGCACGACGATAGGGACTGATATTCGGCTCTTTCACATCAAAACATTGTTCCAAGAAGCGAATTACTGAAGAATGGTCAAACACTTGGGAATTGACCCAACCACCACGACTCCACGGAGAAATGATATACATCGGCACACGAATCCCCGGCCCATAGACCCCAACACCATTACTCACTTTAGGATCGGTAAAATTCGGTTGTCCATTCGAAGCCTTGGCATGCGTCGCATATTCATAAGACATCTGTTCTTTGCTGAGCGTCGATTTGCCATATACCGTGCCTGATGCATCCATTGAAGGTGCGCTTGGTGAAGGTACATGGTCAAAGAAACCATCATTTTCGTCAAAATTGATCAAGAAAACGGTTTGGCTCCACAGCTCAGGACGCTCAGTCAGCGCATTGAGAACTTCTTGGATATACCATGCTCCCTGCACTGGGCTTGATGGCCCTGGATGCTCACTATAAGTTGCGGGTGCGACCAACCAACTGACTTGCGGTAATTGTCCTTTGGCAATGTCTTGTTTAAATGTCCCTAAAAAACCACCATCTGGCATGGTATTGGCGATGCCTTTGTACAAAGGTTGACTGGCATCAATTGCTGGATCATAAGCTGGGCAAATGGTGCTGTTATTGACAGGTTTACCTGATAACTCATTGGCACGACGATACTTTTTAAATCCTGCTAATGGATTATCAGTAAAGTTATCAGGCATGTTTTGATACACCTTCCAGCTGACCCCTGCTTGCTGTAAACGCTCAGGATAAGTGGTCCAGTCATAACCTGTGGTCGATGGGCCAATCGCATCCAAATCATTGACGACACTGGCAACATTGGCCCCTGTTGGACCATTGGTACCAGTCCAGATAAACATACGATTTGAGTTGGTTCCCGTATGCATCGCGCAGTGGTAAGCATCACACAGAGTAAAGGCATTGGCCAAAGCAAACTGAAATTCAACTTCTTGTTGCTTGTAATAGCCCATCGATTGCGGTTGTTTGTATTGTACCCAACTGCCCATACGACCATGATCCCAAGCATATTGTCCATCGGTCCATGAGTGCGGTGTACCGCTGACACGTTGTGCATTGCCGCGGCTGCTGTCTAAGTGATATGGATAGACCTTATTCTTATTGGCATCATACTGTTCCCAGACTTTACGACCTTGGCTTAAAGGAATGGTAAAACGGTCACCAAAACCACGTACACCTTTCAAAGTACCAAAGTAGTTGTCAAAAGAACGATTCTCTTGGGTCAAGATCACCACATGTTTGACATCTTTGATGGTGCCTGTTTCTACCTTGGCATCAATCGCAAGTGCCTTCTGAATACTCATTGGGAAACTGGTGAGCGCTGCTGTACCAAACAAGGCTTTGGTTGAATTTAATAAAAAATCACGACGATTCATTGGTTTATTTCCTTATTGTTATTGTTTATGGCGCGCAGTGAATTTTGCAGGTAGATGTTGGCGGCTTTGGACTTGGCGTAGGATTATTATTATCGCCATCACTGTCGTTACAGGCACTGAGTAACAAGCAACTGCTGCTGAGCAACGCTAAAAGGAAATTTCGCATTTGACTATCCGTTAAATATCAGTGCAGATAGTCAATACAATCTAAATGACAATTGAATGATGATTTGATCGCAATTCAATGACAAAAAATGGATAAAAAAAAGGCGGTCTAAAAAAACCAGACCGCCCGCACTATCAACTGGAGCTTACCAACCGAGTGCCTGCTGTTGCTTCTGAATCAATTCCGCGATTCCTTTTTCTGCAAGCTCTAACATGGCATTGCACTGCTGGCGCGTAAACGGCTTGTCTTCTGCCGTTCCTTGAATTTCAATAAATTCGCCAGCCTGTGTCATCACCACGTTTAAATCGGTTTGGCAATTTGAATCTTCTTCGTAGCATAAATCGAGTAAAACTTCGTCTTGATACATCCCGACTGAAATTGCTGCGACTAAGCTTTTTAATGGATCCTGTTTAATTTTTTTATTGCTAAGCAATACATTCATCGCATCAACCAAAGCCACTGCTGCGCCTGTAATTGCTGCTGTACGTGTGCCGCCATCCGCTTGAATCACATCACAGTCAATCGTAATGGTGTTCTCGCCTAATTTCTTCAAATCCACCATGGCACGTAAGCTACGACCAATTAAACGCTGGATTTCTTGGGTACGACCTGTTTGCTTACCGCGTGCCGCCTCACGATCACTGCGCGTATGCGTTGAGCGCGGTAACATGCCATATTCAGCCGTCACCCAACCTTGCCCCTGACCTTTCAAGAAACGAGGTACTGAGTTCTCAATGCTTGCGGTACACAACACTTTAGTATGACCAAACTCAACCAAAACTGAGCCTTCTGCGTAACGAGTAAAGTTACGGGTAATTTTGACCTCACGTAATTGGTCTAATGTTCTTTGGTCAATACGCATAACGATTCCTTAAAACTATGGCACAAATATCATTGCGCCATAGTATATCTCAATTACACGTGCTTCCAGTTTTACTTATTCGTTACAATTCACAGAATTAGTCATCGCTTAAGCAAACTTAAACTTCGATTTGAAATTCGTCCAAGTTTGAGCCACTTGTGCAGCCATATCATTCGGCAAAGAACATCTTGCTAAACGAACCCAAACCGTCCAGAACTGCTTCATAAAGTTAGCTTCGTTGTAGTTCACGCCATACTCAGCACATAAAGCTCTGATTTGTGGTGCAACTTGCTCATAACGATTGGCAGGCATATCTGGGAACAAATGATGCTCAATCTGATGGCTCAAATTACCACTCATAAAGTGCATCCATTTACCACCGGTAAAGTTACTTGAACCACGAATCTGACGCAGATACCACTGTGCTTTGGTCTCATTCTCAGTATTATCTGCTTCAAAGGTTTCCGCATCTTCAGTAAAGTGACCATTAAAAATCACCGCTGACGACCATAAATTACGCATGATGTTTGCAACTGCATTTCCAGCCAATACTGGAATAAAGTTAATCGTTGCAATTGCAGGAAAAAACACATAATCCTTTAACACCTGACGCGTCGCTTTTTTACGGAAATCAGATGCATCCGCCCAAACCTGTTTCCAGGTTTTGGTTTTATAGACCAAAGCATCTTCCAAATGCAGGTTTTGTACCCCGACATACCATTGGAAAAAGAACATCAACTGTAAAGCCAACGGAATATTGGCCAAATGACGCACTTCCCATTTTTGATCTTCTGTCACCCTTAAAATGCCATAACCGACATCATGGTCTTTACCGACAATATTGGTATAAGTGTGATGCATATAATTATGGGTATAGCGCCAGTCATTGCCTGAACAGGTATTATCCCAATCGTAGTCTTCGCCACGCAAGCTAGGGTCATTGAGCCAGTCAAACTGACCATGCATCACATTATGGCCCAACTCCATGTTCTCTACGATTTTAGACACACCCAGTATGGCGGTCCCCAGCAACCATACGGGTGGGATCCAGCCACCGAACATCAACATACCGCGTGATGCGATTTCGGTATAACGTACGAAATTACGCACTTTGTAGATATATTTTGAATCCTGCTCACCGAGATTTTGCATCACGTCTAAACGTATTTGCTCGACACGGCGACCAAACTCTTCGACTTGTTCAGGAGTTAAATGCGCTGACTTTGATACGGTTTTAAATTCTAATGCCATATTCATTGTACTAATCCTCAAATATCTTTGTTTTTATAGGTCAATCGTGACTGGGCTTAAGGCCTGGCTCACACATAACTTGATTGGACGATTCGGTTGATCATCAATTTCGCCTGTGATCACGTTCTGGGTCACACCACTGACTTTGGTACAGCTACAGCGGTTACAGACACCCATACGACAACCATGTTGTGGACGTAAACCTGCTTGTTCTGCACTACTGAGTAGATTGGTCGTTGCAATAAAATTCTGTTGCGCACGACGGAAACTAATCGGTTGAGCTGCACTTGAATGCTCAATCTGGATCGGTTGGAAAAACTCTTGATGAAAATTTCCAGCTGCATCCTGTTGTGTATAAATGTCTTGCGCTTGGCGCATCATGCTGTGGTGACCACACGCATAAGCTTGCATCTCTTTAAAATTTGGGACCAATTTCTCTAACAATGCTGCATCTAAATGCTGTTTTTGCTCTGCGGTATTAAAGAAATGATAATGCAACTGTGGATATTGCTCAGCCAAGGCCAAAATGTCCTGATGCAATACTTCTGCACGGTTAAAATAAACCACATGAATCTGTTCAAGCTGCTGTTGTAGCGCTTGTTGCAATAAAGAATAAATCGCGGTAATCCCTGAACCCGAAGCAATCAGTAATGCAGGTTGCTGACCTTGATGTAAGACGAAGTCACCTTGTGCCTGTGAGATCTCGAAACGATCGCCTACGCACAATTGTTGTGCTGCTTTCGAAACCACACCTTGAACTTTAATCCCAAGACGAATTTCGCCCTGTGGCGTAACATCAATAATTGAGTAACTGCGTTGTTGATATACCCCATTGATCATCAAGGTAATCAAAACACTATGACCTGCTTGGACTTGGCTAAAATCAAAAT
This sequence comes from Acinetobacter sp. Ac_5812, assembly GCF_013072695.1. GTDB lineage: Bacteria > Pseudomonadota > Gammaproteobacteria > Pseudomonadales > Moraxellaceae > Acinetobacter. Next base: position 22,628 of record NZ_LXUK01000017.1, on the reverse strand, counting down.
TATGATTTGGCTTTATCGTCAATAACACCATATCCGAGCTGAGTGGCTGTACGGCGGTTACTTCTGCAAGAATGCGTTTCCAAGCAAAGGTTGGCTTTATTTTTTGCAAAATAAAATCAACAAAATCTTCTCGAATCCAATGTGGCTGATAACTTAACTCTGCGTTCATACGTTCCTCGTTTTGTATCTGGCTATTTATTTTGAGTGAACAAATGTTCGTGTAGTGAACATGTGTACACTATATTTATTTGTGTTCACTGAGTCAACACTTGTTCACTAATTTTTTGAATATTTTTTATACTTTTTAATAAGCCATTTAAAATAAGGAAAAAATAAAAAAATTTACGCAGGCTTTAAGCTCATACCTAGCAAGCATTGATCAGTGAAAGATCAAAAACATTGGCATTTAGCAATGGACAAGGACTAAAAAGTTTCTGTTTTTTTTGCTAGACTCTGCTGTACGGTTTCAACGAGTCTTATTCATGTCGATTAGAGATGAACGAAAACAACAGAGTCGGCAGGCTCTACTAGATGCAGCACTTCATCTCAGCACTGCTGGGCGCTCATTTAGTAGTATTAGTTTGCGTGAAGTTGCTCGCGAGGTTGGTTTAGTTCCAACAGCGTTCTATCGTCATTTCCAAGATATGGACACACTGGGCCAAGAACTGGTTGATCAAGTCTCTTTACATCTAAAAAGCTTGATTCATCAATTAGGGCAAAGCTATTTGAAACACAGTGGCAGTGCCAAAACCCGTACCAGTATTGAACTTTTTGTACAGGCCGTGAATCATAGTCCGCAACAATGGCAGTTTATGATTGCAGAACGTTGGGGGGGCTCAGAAACAGTCCGCATTGCGATTGCACGTGAAATTGAGTTTCTGATTGAAGACCTCGCCATTGATCTATGCAAACTCGAAACCTTCAAACACATTAAAGAAGCCAAAGACTTGCAAGTCTTATCTACGATTTTGATTAATATGTCGTTTACATGGGCAATGACGTGGATCAATTTACCCAAACAATTCACGATTGATCATCTACTCGAACAACAAAACTTATTTATCGACAATGCAGCGACTCAAGTCCGTTTACTCTTCAGTGGTATTTCTAACTGGGAACCACAAAACGCTTGACCTGATCCAAACCAAAGTTTGATATATAAAAGCATTGCTTAGCGTTATGATGCATTAGACACTAATGCAAACGCAGTCTAGAACACTATGAGGAGCTTATAAGCATCATGAATCCTGATCGTCATACTCAGTTCTTAATTCGTAAAGAAAAAATTTTGCAGGTTGCGGAAAAGCTATTATTAGAAAACAACCAAGAAATGACCTTAGATGAACTGGTTGCGGAACTGGATATTGCCAAAGGTACGTTATATAAACATTTCCGGAGCAAGAATGAACTGTTACTGGAACTGATTATTCAAAATGAAAAAGAAATTTTAAAAATTTCAGACAAATACAACACCGATGTCAAAGAATATGCACCACGTTATATGCTTTATCATTTAACCTCGCCGAGTCGTACCATTCTGCTGCATCAGTTGGAAGAACACTTGACCATGACGGAGTCGAAGTTAAAGCACTTGTTTGATGAACTGTACGCGATTCGTCAGCAACGCATTGTTTCATTAAAAGATATGACAGAAAAATATTTAAAATCACAGAATTACGATATGTCGATTCGTGATTACCTGTCTTATATCTGGTCTCTAACCTACGGTGCAGCATTGTTATTAAACTCTAGCTATTACCAGCGCTCGATTGGTTCTCGTGAGAAGTTGATTAATCTGTATGTCAATCAAGCTTTGTCGCTACCGACACAGAAAGTTCAGATCGATTTAAAAGATCTACAGATAGACCAAAACTAAATGAAAAAAAGGACTGTCGATACAGTCCTTTTTTATTGCAGATCGACGTAAATTATTTTGCTTTACGTTCTTTTTCTAATAAATAATCAACCACTTGGGTCACTTTTCCGTCTTCACCCTGAACCACATATTTACCATTCACGACCACGGCAGGAACACCCGTTAACTGGTACTGCTGCGCCAATTTATTCGACTCAGCAATTTTCGCCGTAATTGGGAATGAATTAAACATGCTGTTAAATTTCTGCTCAGGTACACCATAACGCGCAAAGAATTTTGCTTGAGAGGCTTGGTCAAAAATTTGCTGACCGCCATCATGAATGGCATGGAACAATGGAATATGGGTCTTCTTACGCACACCCAGTGCTTCTGAAACGTAGTAACCACGTGCACCTTGTTCCCAGACTTTATTCATCGCCGCAGGGGTCCGTAAGAAATAGACGTCTTTTGGAATTTGCTTTAACCATGTTTGCATATGTGGTTCAAGCTTGAAGCAGTGCGGGCAGCCATACCAGAAGAACTCACGTACTTCGAGTTGTCCAGCAGGTGCTGAAGTTTTGCCTGGGTTGGCAATCACGGTATAGTCTTTACCGGCCACAAAATCTGCTGCCATCGCATTCATTGAGAATGCCAACGCAACTGCACTTAAACCACCTAATACTAACTTTTTCATTGGCTTTGCTTTTCCTCTAAGCATTTTTCGTAAGTTTATATGCTAAATATAAAACAAACACGAGCAATTCGTTTTGCTTCTGTGAAGTTTTTTATTGGATTTATCGCTTTTTTTACCAGAATCGCTACACTACCAACAGATTAAACCGAAATAATCATCCTAATATAGAGGTGACACCATGTCGCAATTGAATGTTGACCCGCAAGAAATCGCAAAATTTGAAGCATTGGCTGCCAAATGGTGGGATCAACATTCAGAATTCCGCCCGCTGCATCAAATCAATCCCTTACGTTTAAACTGGGTGGATGAACGTGTTGGTGGCTTGGCGGGTAAAAAAGTACTTGATGTCGGCTGTGGTGGTGGCATCTTGGCTGAAAGCATGGCACGTCGTGGAGCCGATGTCCTTGGCATCGATATGGGCGAAGCACCCCTTGCTGTGGGTCGCTTGCACGCACAACAAGACAATGTACAAAACATTGAATATCGTCAAATCCCCGTTGAACAATTGGCACTAGAACAAGCAGGTCAATACGATGTAGTGACCTGTATGGAAATGATGGAGCACGTGCCTGATCCAGCGTCAATCGTGAAAGCTTGCCAAAGCTTAGTTAAACCAGGCGGTCATGTGTTCTTCTCGACCATTAACCGTAATCCTAAATCGTATTTATTTGCAATTATTGGCGCGGAATACGTACTACGTTTATTGCCTAAAGGTACGCATGATTATCATAAATTCATTCGCCCTTCAGAAATGGCACATGATATTCGCAATGCTGGCTTAACGCTGAAAGAAATGACAGGCTTGCACTACAACCCAATCACCAAACACTATTGGTTAGCACCCAATGTTGACGTCAATTACATGGTGCATACCACCAATGCAGGTGCCGAATGAAAGCGGTTTTATTTGATCTAGATGGCACATTAATTGACACTGCCGCAGATTTCATTCGTATCATTCAACAAATGTGCCGCGATGAACAACGCCCTGTAGTGGATGCAGATACCATTCGTACTCAAGTATCGGAAGGTGCGCGTGCCATGGTGAAGCTGGTTTATCCTGAATTAGAGGTCACAGACCCCGTGTTTTTGGCACATCGCCAACGTTTTTTAGATGTATATGGTGACAATATTGTGGTCGATACCGACCTGTTTGTCGGCATGTACCCATTACTTGAAGAACTGGAAGCACATCAAATTCCATGGGGCATTGTCACCAACAAACCTCGTGGTCTAAGTGAGTCGCTATTGGCAAAATTGGATCTGACTGAACGTTGCTCAGTCTTGGTTTGCCCGGAAGATGTCAGCAAAACTAAACCTGATCCAGAACCGATGTATTTGGCTGCAAAGCAACTCGAGCTTGATGCGAAAGAGATTATCTATGTCGGTGATCATCCACGCGATATTGACGCAGGTCGTCATGCCGATATGTATACCATTTTGGCTGCTTACGGTTATCTGCCTGTCGAATCACGCGATGATCTTGCTGCTTGGCAAGCCGATGCCATTATTCAAACCATTCCTGAACTGCATCAGCTGATCAAACAGAAAATCACTGTATTGTCAGAAAATCAGGGTATGATGAATTAAATTTTTAAGATAAGAATAGGAGGCATAACAATGAAATACTCAGAATATCAACCTCGTCCAGATTTATTGAAAGATCGTATTATCCTGATCACAGGTGCTGGTGATGGGATTGGTCGCGCTGCTGCGATGAGTTATGCCCTGCATGGTGCAACCGTTGTATTACATGGTCGCACCTTGAATAAACTTGAAGTCATTTATGATGAAATTGAAGGCTTAGGCGCACCACAACCAGCAATTTTGCCGCTACAACTGTCAACAGCATCAACCCATGATTACGAGCTGTTGGTGAGTACGCTAGAGCAACAGTTTGGTCGTTTGGATGGTATCTTGCATAATGCAGGAATGTTGGGTGATCGGGTTGAACTGGCTCATTATCCTGTCGATGTTTGGGATGATGTACTCGCAGTAAATTTACGTGCACCGTTTGCCCTCACTCAAGCCTTGTTGCCTTTACTAGAAAAATCTGAACATGCCTCAGTGGTGTTTACCAGTTCGAGTGTCGGCCGTGAAGCACGTGCACTTTGGGGTGCCTATTCAGTGTCTAAAGTTGCTACTGAGGCCATGAGCAAAATCTTTGCAGCAGAAAATACCTACCCAAACATTCGGTTTAACTGCATCAATCCAGGCGGGACCCGTACCGCGATGCGTGCTAAAGCCTACCCAGAGGAAGATCCAAAAGTCTTGCCAACACCTGACAGCATTATGCCCGCCTATCTGTACCTCATGGGCGATGACAGTTTAGATATGAATGGCCAAAGTATTGACGCTCAAGCTTAATTTCATCCTGACAATAATTCTAAATAACATTGGACACTGGCGTTAAAACTGCTTTTTTCAGAGAAATGTGTGAAAAATCTTCATTGTTTTAAAGGAATAATGAATCGATCTTCACAGTTTCTCTGCATTTTTAACGTACAGTAGTTCACATGAGAGACATCCGAAGTCCATAAGGTGCATCATGAAAAAATTTTTCATTATCTTGGTTTTAGGTTCGACAACCCTGTTCAGTAGTCTGGGGACTTTTGCAGGTCCACATGATCGCGATGATGATTCGCGTGGTGGCGGCTGGCAAAATGGTCGTGGCTTTGATCGTCCAGATGGTGAAAATCGTCAACGTGAACGTCGCATGCGTGAAGAGCGTGGTGTCGAGCGTTTAAAACAGCATCGTTGGCAGGAAGGCTATGTGATGCCGCAGCACTATCGTGGTAACGGCTATAAAGTCGATTATAAAGACAGTAATCTGCCGCGCCCGGGTCGTAACGAACAGTGGTACAAGATCAATAATGACTATATTTTAGTCAACTCAGATGATAACAGTATCATTCGAATTATGAGTTTCTAAGCCCACTTTTGCTCACTCGACTCAATAAAGTTGAATGCTAGATTTAGGAATAGATTTATCTTTTGATTTTTTTCGTTAAAATCAGATCTAGTGCTGCATATCTGAGATCAACATGGCGAAGCAAATGACTGAAAATTCACATAGTACAACAAAAGATTATGTGCATTGGTTTCGCCACTCCGCACCTTATATCAATGCACACCGTGATAAAACTTTCGTTTTGATGTTCTCTGGTGAAGCAGTCCAACACGAAAATTTCCAACACATCATCCACGATATTGCGCTGCTACATTCTTTGGGCATCCGTCTCATCTTGGTCTATGGCGCACGTCCGCAAATTAATCAAAATTTGCTTGAACGCAATATCGAAACACCCTTCCATCAAAGCCGTCGCATTACCACACGCGAATCCTTACGCGGTGTCATGAATGCGGTGGGTTCCATTCGTCTAGAAATTGAAGCTCTCCTCTCCATGGGCTTGGCCAATTCACCGATGTATGGCGCTCGCATTGATGTGGTCTCTGGCAATTTCGTCACCGCCAAACCCTATGGGATTCGCGATGGCATCGACTTCCAACTAACAGGTGAAGTCCGTTCCATTGATACCGATGCCATCCAACGTCATTTAGACAATCACAATATTGTTTTACTTGGACCAACCGGTTATTCAACCACAGGTGAAGTATTTAATTTACTGGCTGAAGACGTCGCCACCAAAACAGCGACAGCCTTAAAAGCAGATAAACTGATCTTCTTGGGTGAAAAACAAGGCTTGATGAATGCGCAGCAACAGTTATTACGTGAATTAAGTCCACACCAGCTTGAACCCTATATTCAACAAAACCAACAACAATACCCAGAATTTGCATTACACCTCAAACAAGCGCAGCAAGCCTCTTTATCTGGCGTACATCGCGTACATTTGATTTCTTATGCCTATGACGGCGCACTGATTGAGGAACTATTCACTCGCGATGGTATTGGTACCTTGATCACCGATGCGCACTATGAAGAAGTTCGTATTGCCAATATTCACGATGTCGGTGGCTTGATTAATCTGCTGCGTCCGCTGGAACAGGAAGGGATTCTGGTGTATCGCTCTCGCGAACGCCTTGAAAGTGAAATTGAACATTTTGCAGTGATTGAACGCGACGGTATGATTTTAGCTTGTGCAGCACTGTATCCGATTCCCGCAGGAGCAGATGAAATTCGTTCTGCTGAAATTGCCTGCGTCGCAGTGGATTCAAGCTATCGAAAATCCAATCGTGGCAGCCAAATTTTGCAATTCTTGGAAAGCAGAGCCAAACAGCAAGGGATTCAGCGCCTGTTTGTGCTGACCACTCGAACCGCACACTGGTTCTTAGAGCAAGGTTTTAGCCCTGCCAGCGTGGATGATTTACCCAATGCGCGCCAAGCATTGTATAACTATCAACGTAATTCTCTCGTGTTTAAAAAAGCATTACGCTAATCACAGCTCACATTGCAGGAGATATTTTTATTTTTGATAAAGATATCTCCGCTTCATCATTATCTCTGCTTAAGTGAATATGAAGAATAAATTCACCAACAGATAAAATAAAAAATAATTCAATAAAAACAATATCTTGTTCAAATTAAAATATTCAACACTTATTCAATTCACAGATAAGATTATGCAATTTTCTATTTTGCACTTTTCAGCATAAGCAAAGCCCGATTACTTATTTTTTATGCAATAAAAAAAGTTTTAGTTTAGTTGCTCATCTTATTTAAATCTTTTGATTTGTCGGGGAGCACAACCAACATGACCATTTCAATCCATCGTTCATGGGCAACATATAGCATCATCGCAGCAAGTCTTGCCAGCCTGATGGGTGTTGCAGGTTGTGCAAAAAAACCAGAGCAGCAAGAGACCACAAAACAAGAAACCACAACATTAAATATCGGCTTTCAAAAGTATGGCATCCTGCCGATTCTCAAAGCAAAAGGTGAATTAGAAAAAAATCTTGCTGCTCAAGGTATCAATGTTAAGTGGGTTGAATTCCCCGCAGGTCCACAGCTGTTAGAAGGTTTAAATGTCGGCAGTGTGGTCTTTGGTGAGGCAGGTGAAGCACCGCCAATCTTTGCTCAAGCAGCCAATCCTAACTTGGTGTATGTCGCCAACCAACCGCCTGCACCAACAGCAGAAGCGTTAATTGTACAAAAAGATTCACCAATTCAATCGATCCAAGATCTGAAAGGTAAACGAGTTGCGCTGAATAAAGGCTCAAATGTTCATTACCTGTTACTCAAACTATTAGAAGCAAACAATCTCAGCTTAAACGATATTCAACCTGTTTACCTACCACCGTCAGATGCACGCGCAGCATTTGAGAAAGGTGCAGTCGATGCTTGGGTGATTTGGGATCCTTTCTTCGCCGCAGCTGAACACCAAATACATGCCCGTGTGATCGCTACGGGTGAACACTTAGTCAGCAATCATCAATTCTATTTGGCCGACCGCCAATTTGCTGAAAGTCACCCTCAGGTTTTAACGACCTTGGTTACCACGCTCAATCAAACCACGGATTGGGTCAAAGCACATCCAGACGATGCAGCCAAATTACTTGAAAAACCAACAGGGCTCGAGTTTGATGTTTTAAAAAGTTCCATTTCACGCATGGGCTTCGGGGTTCAACCGATCTCTGACAAAGTCGCAAAAGAGCAGCAATATGTCGCTGATGCCTTCTTTGCGCAGAAACTGATTCCGAAGCAGCTTGTGATCCAAGATGCCGTATTAAAGAACGATGTTAAATAATTGAGGATCACCATGAAGTTGCTATCTAAAGTTTCTGTTTTGGGGTTGCTGATCTCTACATTTTCACTGAGTGGTTGCCAGAAGCCAGAGCAGAGTACGGAAAAGACAACTTCAGCAACTGAAAATACGGCGGTCAAAACCCTATCCATTGGCTTCCAGAAATCATCACTCAATTTATTGGTGGCCAGACAACAACAGTTGTTTGAGCAAGCCTTCCCGAATGCAAAAATTGAATGGCGTGAATTTCCCGCTGGCCCGCAAATGTTAGAAGCACTTGCCGTTGGAGCTGTCGATTTTGGTTATGTCGGCAATACCCCACCGATCTTTGCTCAAGCCGCAGCTAAACCATTGAGCTATGTGGCTTATGAAGTGGTTGCACCAACAGGACAAGCTGTACTGGTCCATGCCAACGATAAAATCAGCAGCCTTCAAGACTTAAAAGGCAAACGTGTCGCAGTTCAAAAAGGCTCCAGTGCGCACGAACTACTCGCCAAAACCCTGCAAAAAGCAGGGCTATCTTGGCAAGACATTCAACCGATCTGGTTACCTCCTGCCGATGCACGCGCAGCCTTTGACAAACAGGCCGTAGATGCATGGGCAATTTGGGAACCCTACCTAGGTACAGCAGAACTGCAAGGCCATACCAAAACCTTGGTTGATGGCTCTGCATTTCCAACCACTTATTCTTTTTATATTGGTAATCCTGATTTTATTCAAAAGCATCCTGATTCTGCGCCAAAGCTGATTAAGAGCATCAACATTGCGGATCAGTGGATTGTGCAGCACCAAGATCAGGCACTACAGATTTATGCACAAAGTACAGGGCTGAGTCTTCCTGTGGCGCAACGTGTTTTAGACAAACGACCAAAACCATCGCCTGTGCACATCCTCACAGCTGAGGTCATACAGAGTCAGCAACAAATCGCCGATTTATTTAAACAAGAGCAGCTCATTCCTGTGCAAATTGATATTCAGCACAGTGTCTGGTCTGCCCAATAAACATTGATTTCATTTTCATAAGGAACATCGACATGAATATTTTCTGGTTTATCCCCACTCATGGTGACAGTCGTTATTTAGGCACCAGCAAGGGTGCTCGTCAGGTCGATCATGCTTATATGAAACAGATTGCAGTTGCCGTGGATAATCTGGGTTATGCAGGCGTACTCATTCCAACAGGACGCTCTTGTGAAGATCCTTGGATTACGGCAGCCAGTTTAATTGATGCAACCACTCAACTTAAGTTTCTAGTCGCACTTCGCCCTGGGCTGACCACACCAGCATTGGCTGCACGCATGGCAGCAACTTTTGATCGTCTCTCCAACGGTCGTATTCTGCTCAACCTTGTCACAGGTGGCGATGAACAAGAATTAAAAGGTGATGGACTCTATGAAGATCATAGTACCCGTTATCAAACGGCATCTGAATATGTCAAAATTTGGCGTGAAATTCTCACTCGCTCACATACCGGCGAAGCGTTTAGCTTTCACGGCGAACGTCTCAGTGTGGATGATGCCAAACTGCTGTATCCACCCGTACAAAAACCTTATCCACCGCTTTGGTTCGGCGGCTCATCAGAAGCTGCAACCGAGCTTGCTGCTGAGCAAGTTGATACCTATCTCACTTGGGGTGAACCTCCTGCTGCAGTGAAAGAAAAGATTGAATATTTACGCACCAAATCCGCAGCCAAAGGTCGTAGCCTGAATTATGGCATTCGCTTACATGTGATTGTGCGTGAGACCAATGAGCAGGCTTGGGCCGCTGCGGATGAACTGATTCAATACTTAGATGATGCAACGATTGCCGCAGCACAGAAAAAATTTGCACAAATGGACTCAGTCGGTCAGCAACGTATGGCTGCATTACATGGTGGTCGTAAAGATCAACTTGAAGTATCACCGAACCTATGGGCGGGCATCGGCTTAGTCCGTGGTGGCGCAGGAACCGCTCTAGTGGGTGACCCAGAAACCGTTGCTGCACGAATTCAAGAATATGCGGATTTGGGGATTGATACCTTTATTTTCTCAGGTTACCCACATTTGGAAGAATCAATCCGTTTTGCCGAACTGGTGTTCCCTTTACTGCCACTCAAAACCCGTGAAAAACTGGCACAACCGCATTTAACTGGGCCTTTCGGAGAAATCATTGCCAATAACTATGTCCCTGAGACCAAGGAAGCAAAAACCTTGATCAAGGAGGACGCATGAGTGCAAAACCTTTTTTGAATGATGTTTCACGTGGAACACAAAAAATAGGCAAAGGTCTGCTGCCTTGGCTTTTCCCGATTTTATTAATTTTAATTTGGCAGGCAGCTTCAAGTTCAGGCGTATTGCAAAGCAGAGTATTGCCTGCCCCAACTGCTGTCGTAAGTGCCTTCTGGCACTTACTGATCAGTGGTGAACTTTGGCAACATGTAAAAGTCAGTGCTGGTCGTGCCCTACTTGGTTTACTGGTTGGTGGTGGTTTAGGTCTGATTTTAGGTCTATTAAATGGTTCATCTCGTATTGCATCGACTTTACTGGATACCACCTTACAAATGATCCGTAATATCCCTGCACTGGCCCTGATTCCACTGGTGATTTTATGGTTTGGGATTGATGAAACTGCCAAGCTATTTTTAGTAGCAGTTGGTGTGTTTTTCCCAATGTACATCAACACTTATCATGGTATCCGCTCGGTTGACCCACAATTGATCGAGATGGGAAAAAGTTACGGACTTAATCGTTGGCAACTCTATAAAGACATTATTTTACCCGGTGCAATGCCCTCGATTTTAGTTGGGCTACGTTTCTCTTTAGGTCTGGTTTGGGTACTGTTAATCGTGGCTGAAACCATTTCTGCGCAAGCAGGAATTGGCTATATGACCATGAATGCACGAGAATTTTTACAAACTGATCTCGTCTTGGTCGGGATTTTACTGTATGCCCTACTCGGAAAATTAGCAGATGTATTGGCTCAAGTATTGGAACGTTATCTACTGCGCTGGCATGCAGGTTATCAAAAATAATAAGGGTATAAAGATGAGTAACTTAAATTTAAACTTCTACGATAACAACCTGATTCAGCCCGTTACTGAACCAGAAACTGTAAGCTCGCCAGACAATGGTGCTCATATTCTGATTGAGCAACTGTATAAATTTTATGGTGAGATCAAAGTTCTTGAAGACCTTGATCTGAATATCCAAGCGGGTGAGTTTGTCGCGATCGTTGGCCGTAGTGGCTGTGGTAAAAGCACCCTGCTCCGTTTGATTGCCCAACTCGAAAAAGCCAGTTATGGCGAAATCAAGTTCCAATCTGCTCGCAATTTCCGTGAAGGCATTACCAACCACGATATTCGTGTCATGTTCCAAGATCCACGCCTGTTACCATGGAAAAGCATTATACAAAATGTACAATTGGGTTTGCCTAAAAATCAGCATCGGCTTGCAGAAGCATTGTTAGAGAAAGTTGGGCTAAAAGACAAAGCCACACAATGGCCAGCTCAGCTCTCAGGTGGACAACGGCAACGCGCTGCGCTAGCGCGGGCGCTTTCCCATACACCCCGTATTTTGCTGTTAGATGAACCACTCGGCGCATTAGATGCACTGACCCGTTTGGAAATGCAGAACCTGATTGAACGCCTTTGGAAAGAACAAGGTTTTACCGCGATTCTGGTTACGCATGATGTTAGTGAAGCTGTGCAATTGGCTGATCGAATTATTCTTTTGGATCAAGGGCATATCGCCCATAGTTTTCAGGTCAATCTACCACGTCCACGTAAAAAAAGTATTGCATTCGCTCAACTCGAGCAACAAGTCCTCGATGCGGTTTTAGCCACCTAAAGCCGCATTCATTTGCACTAAAATGTGACCAAAATAATAAAAAATTAGCGCTCTTTTTCCCTGATCAGAAAAAAATTATTTACAAAATATGTATACATTTTTTTAGATTTCAATAATTATCAAATACATCGTTAGCATTGGCCTAAAAAGTATATTTTTTTCGATAAAAAAATTGCGCAATTGTGCACAAATCCGACAATTTATCTTACAATGTCAATGACATTTTTTGAATCAAGCTCGCAGATGGAACAGAAGAAAAGTACACAAAAGCGCAATCAACTGCTGAATGCTGCCCTAGATGTTTTTTCCGTCTATGGGTTTAGTGGTGCCAGCCTCGATGAGATTGCACAGCTCGCAAATATGCACAAATCGAATATTTTCTATTACTATGAAAATAAAGAATCGCTTTATGTCGAAGTGCTCACCACTGTGTTGCAAAAGTGGCTTGCACCCTTACAAACCTTAGAGTCTGAGCTTGAGCCCACTGAAGCCCTCACTCACTATTTGATTCAAAAAATTGAAAGCTCACGTGATCAACCGAAAGCGTCACGTTTATTTGCTCTTGAGATTATTCAAGGTGCCCCGCATATTTTACCGATCTTAAAAGGGCCTTTGAAAAAGCTATTTAAGCGTAAAACCAAGGTGATTCAAACTTGGCAAGAACAAGGCAAATTGTCGGCAGAGGTCGATCCAGAACTATTGATTCTCAACATTTGGGCGATCACGCAAAATTACGCTGATTTTTCGACGCAAATGGAAATGGTCACAGGTAAAACCCTACGCAATCGTAGTATGTACCAGCGTACCATTGAACATACTGTCCATTTGATGTTGTACGGCGTATTGCCTCGTTAAATTTTCGTCTAAAAGGCTAAATTTTAGCGATTGGCGCACACTTAAAAAGCGACTGCGTGAGTCGCTTTTTTTATTCAGTACATGAGAATGTTATCAAATTTACTGGGATAAATGATGGAACAATGATCAATAAACCTATATAGAGCATAAAGAGTCACGAAAACCCGCTTCAGTGTATAAGACATTGATATTAAATATATTTTTATCATACGTATTATGTTGATTTTAGATTTTTCTAACTTAATCATCTAACCTTAAATAGTAAAAACTTCTACTCCATTCACGGCAATCTTTAAGCTCCTAATCGTAAGCCATGGCCAAATACGAACATTTAACACAATTTTATGCTGTTCAATGTCGAAAGAGAAAGATGGAATAAACCAAGGCTGACTTGTCCCACCAGCTACTGCATTTCCATCAAGCGCAACATATTCATACCCAGCCCCTCGCCCATGATATTCCACATGGTAAGAATTGCCATCTATGGTGAGCAAAAATTTTCTATAAAGCCATTTTTTCTCTAACAGTTTGCAAACAATCATCGCCACACTCAATAATACTATTTCAATTTCTGTGTACAGAGAAACCTAATACTCTACCATTAAAAAATGACTAATTATTGAAAATAAGAAATTCTAAAATATTAATTCTCAAGAAAAAGTGTAGCTATAACTTAGTCGATATCGAATCAATTTAATATAATGACTGTATATGCCAATTTAAAATAAAACAATTATTTAATTTCAATAGCTTAACCATAAAACCACAACATTAGATCTTCTCATTTAAAAATGCGCTTGATACAACGCCAATAATTTTTGTGCGCCAAGCAACAGATTCTCTTCCCAATCTAGATGCGCAGTATCATTGGCACCATCAGTAATATATTTCACTGAAATTAAACGTACCCCGAGCTTTTGACACACTTTGGCTAAGGCATAGGCCTCCATATCGACGAGGTTACAACTAACTTTTGGGATGCCTGTTTCAAAAGAATCACCTGTGCCACAGATCCCTTTGGGCAAAAGCTCAAAATGGGGCTGGATATGGATCTCTGCTGGAATTTCATCATCCATCGGAGTGACCCCAACTGCAAAACCTAAAGGAGACACATCCATATCGCGTTGTACAAAAGTAATCACCTCAACCAAACTATGCGCATCAAAGTGCGAACTGCCTGCACTGCCTAAATTGATCAGCGTTTTGCATCCCGTCTTTTGAATCACTTCAAATGCCTTGAATGCTGCATTAATTTTGCCGATGCCACTGTAATGAACGTCAATACCAGCTTGCTCAAATAGACCTTTAGATTCATTCGGCAAAGCCATAATCAGAGCAATATCAGCATTCATAAAAAGACTCGTTCAAATCAAAATAGAGACACAAAAAAGGTGTGCTTCGGCACACCTCAATATTATTGCATCTTCTGCTGTAAGGCGACCAAACAGGGAGAGAAAAATAATTGACCGCTATAGGCCCCTGCCAACGTTTTCTTCATCACCAATGCCCATAGGCCAACCAACAACAGACTTAAAACCACCACCACATACTGTAAGAACTCGATATGTAACTGATGTGCCAAGTTAAAGATCGCCAAGATAAATACACCGAATGGGAAAGTCAGTCCCCACCAACCCAAGTTAAATGGAATGCCAGTACGCATATGGCGCAGTGTGGTCAAAATCGCAATCCCAAACCACCATAGGCCAAAACCTAATAACACCAAACTTGCCACAATACCCAAGGCTGGAAGTAAGGTCGCTAAACCTTCGAAATCCATCGCCTGCATGATACGTGGCGCTTGTTCACCCAGTAATAATAACGCTAATGCCCCTGTTCCAATCGGCCCTAAACATAACCAGCTAGAAATCGCGACTTCTTTCTCAGGTAATTGATGCAAAGCCAGACGTAGCATCAAAATCGTTAAGATCGCAAAAGCAGGTAATACAGAAATGCCCCACAATACATAGCCTGTGATCAAGATGGTTAACGCATGCTGATCTGCTACTAAATGTTGCAATAGCAGCCCCGCAGAGCTGGCAGCGACTTCACAGGCCACAATCGGGAGTAACCACACCGCAGTCATCCTTTGTAGCTGATGATCTTGGCAGCTAAACATACAAAATGGCACTACCCATGCAATCACGACAGCCAGAAACACATCCAGATACCAGAGATAAGTGGCAATTTGAACGGCTATATCGCCATATAAATGAATACCGAAACTGAGAAAACCATTGGCAATCGTCGCTAAGCCCATCGGAATAGCACCGAGGAATAAGCTCATATTGGGATGGCTAAAAATCTGTTTTGCTTCTGTCGGAAATAAAATCCAGCGTAAGATATAAAGCACACTAAAAGTGCTAAATAACAGAATATTAAACTGCCATAATTTGGTCGCAAGCATAAATAAGATTGATGAAGCGAAAGGCAGCTGTGCTAAAATCATCGCCACCACACCTGTTCCCATGGTTGCAGTAAACCAGTTCGGGGTAAAATGGCGAATCACATCGGTGCTCTGTTCTAGCTGATAAAACGGCTTTTTCATCTCTTTCTCAATATCAAGCGACTATGCAGCTATTTTAGGTTAATCCATAAATAAGAAAAATTGATTTATTTTTATTTAATGAATCAGTTTAATTGATATAAAGCTTCTAAATATTGAAAATTTCCTGTGTAAAAACACAACAACAAGACGAAACGCTGAGAATATGGCAATATATAGCCTTTGCAAAATCACTGTATTTAACGCCCATGAAGTTGCTTCGTCTCAACGCATTATCGCCAGATTTTCAGTTACCCCCAACTGCGGTAACGATTGGCAATTTTGATGGTGTCCATCTCGGCCATCAAGCGATGATTGCTCAACTCAAAACGTTGGCTGAAGCGCAAGGTTTAAAAACATTGGTGATGATTTTTGAGCCACAACCACTTGAATTCTTTAAAGGTTATGATGCACCGCCACGCATCAGCTCGCTCAGAGAAAAAGTCGAATATTTAACTGAGCTCGGTTTGGACTACATTGCAGTTGCGAAATTTGACCAATATTTTAGAAGTCTAAATGCCACAGAATTTGCCGACCTACTCAAATTAAAACTCAATGCGCAAAGCTTGGTACTCGGTGATGATTTTCATTTTGGTAAAGACCGCCAAGGTAACAGTGAATTCTTGCGTGACTACGGCTTTGACGTGACCAATTTAAATACCGTGGCTTTAAATAATGAACGTGTCAGTTCAACCCGTATTCGTCAGGTCCTTCAAGAAGGTGACTTGGCATTAGCGGCCAAACTATTGGGTCGTCCGTATAGCATTACAGGCCGAGTGCAATATGGCGATCAGATTGGTCGCACCCTTGATTTTCCGACCATTAATGTGCGTTTAAACCGCCATAAACCCTGTTTAAACGGCATTTATGCAGTGGATGTGGTGTGTGAAAATGCATCATTGAATGCAAAAGTAAAACATCCAGATCCTGCCCTGAACGGGATTGCAGGCTATCAAGCTGACAGTTTGTTTGGTGCAGGTCATGTGGGGACGCGCCCAGCCATCAAACAAGACCAGCCAGAATGGCGATTAGAGGTACATTTCCCTGATGTTTCTGCTAATCTGTATGGCTTATTGATGCGGGTAACCTTTCTTCACTATTTGCATGGTGAACTGAATTACCCTTCGCTTGAAGCCCTCAAAGCCGGAATTGATGATGATGTGCAACAGTTACGAGACTATCGTACTAACACAGCTGAATTTCCTTTTTAAATTTAATTAGTAGGATTTGTTAATACTTCACAAATCCTAAAGTAATACATGTCAGTTTACAAACTGATCAAACTGGAAGAAAACTTGCATGAGCGATAAGCAAACTCCTGAAAATGCAGTGGATTATAAAGCCACACTCAATTTGCCAGCGACTGAATTTGCCATGAAGGCAAACTTGGCTGTGCGTGAAGCCAAATGGTTAGAAGAGTGGTATGCCGACAACATTTATCAGCAGATTCGTGAAGCGCGTATTGGCAAGGAAAAATATGTACTGCATGACGGCCCTCCATATGCCAATGGTCAAATCCATTTAGGCCATGCCGTCAATAAAGTCTTAAAAGACATTATTATTAAAAGCCGCGTTTTAGATGGCTTCGATGCACCGTATGTACCAGGTTGGGACTGTCACGGCCTGCCAATCGAACTGAAAGTCGAAGAAAAAGTCGGTAAAGTGGGCGTTAAAGTTGATGCCTCAACTTTCCGTAAAGCTTGTCGTGAATATGCCTACACCCAAGTCGAACTACAAAAGAAAGATTTTGTACGTATGGGCGTGTTCGGTGACTGGGACAATCCGTACCTGACCATGAACTTCAAGCAAGAAGCGGATATCGTGCGTGCCTTGGGTGCCATTGCTAAAGCAGGCCATATCGAACCGGGTCTAAAACCAGTGAACTGGTGTATGGACTGTGGTTCATCATTGGCTGAAGCTGAAGTTGAATACGAAGACAAAAAATCAGATGCGATTGATGTTGGTTTCACGGTTGTTGATCTTAAAGATCTCAGCACACGCTTAAATGTTGATGTTCAAGATGCCACGGATATCGTGATCTGGACCACTACACCATGGACCTTGCCTGCCAACCAAGCAGTCGCGCTGCACGCTGATATCGACTATCAATTGGTTCAAGTCACGACTGACCGTGGTACGCAAAACTTTATTCTTGCCAAAGACTTGGTTGAATCAGCAATCGAACGCTACAAACTGGAAAATCCAGTGGTACTCGCTGATTTCAAAGGCGCTGCAATTGAGAACCTTCTTTTGCAACATCCACTGTTGGCAGATCGTCAAGTGCCTGTAATTTTAGGCGAGCACGTGATTGCAACCAGCGGTACAGGTGCCGTTCACACTGCACCTGGCCATGGTGTGGACGATTATAAAGTCGGTTTGCTGTATCAATTAAAAGTTGAAAACCCTGTCGGTGGTAATGGTGTTTATTTACCAACATCACCAATTTTTGCAGGGGAACACATCTATAAAGCCAATCCTCAAATCATTGAGGCATTGGGTGCAGTTGGTCGTCTATGGGCACATCAGCCAATCAAACACAGCTATCCACATTGCTGGCGCCATAAAACCCCAATTATCTTCCGTGCGACGCCACAATGGTTTATCAGCATGGATACCAATGGTCTACGCCAAAATGCCTTGAATGCGATTGAAAACGACATCGAATTTGTGCCTGATTGGGGACAAAGCCGTATTCAGTCCATGATTGAAGGTCGTCCAGACTGGTGTATCTCACGTCAACGGACTTGGGGTGTGCCAATCCCATTCTTTGTACACAAAGATACCAATGCATTGCACCCACGTACACCTGAATTAATCGAAGAAGTGGCAAAACTGATCGAGCAAGAAGGCATTGATGGTTGGTATAACCGTGAAGCGAGTGAGTTCATTGGTGCTGATGCGGAACAATATAATGCAGTGCGCGATACTCTGGACGTTTGGTTTGACTCAGGCACAACACACTACGCTGTGCTTCGTGAACGTGATGATTTACAAGATCCAGCAGACCTCTATCTTGAAGGTTCAGATCAGCATCGTGGCTGGTTCCAATCTTCATTGCTGACTTCAATTGCAATCAATGAACGTGCGCCATATAAAGGCCTACTCACCCACGGTTTCGTAGTGGATGAGAAAGGCCGTAAGATGTCTAAGTCATTAGGCAACATCATTACCCCACAAGACATTATCAAAGATATGGGGGCTGATGGCTTACGTTTCTGGATCGCATCTGCTGACTATCGTTACGAAATGACAGCTGGTAAAGAAATCTTTAGCCGCGCATCAGATGGTTATCGTCGTATTCGTAATACCTTACGTTTCTTGTTGGCAAACTTGAATGGCTTCAAACCATCAACAGATGCTTTACCAGTCGACCAGTTGATTGCATTGGATCAATACATCTTGCAACGCGCTGCTGAAGTTCAAAAAACCATTCAGCAAGCCTATGAAGAAATGAACTTCCATATTGTGACCAATGCATTGACCAGCTTCTGTATCAATGACTTAGGTGGCTTCTATCTCGACATCATCAAAGATCGTCAGTACACCACCAAAGCAGACTCACAAGCTCGTCATTCTGCACAAACTGCGTTGTATCATATCGTACAAGCTTTTGTTCGTTGGATGTCACCAATCCTCAGCTTTACAGCACAGGAAGCTTGGCCATTGATTCCAGAACAGACTGGAAAATATGTATTTACCGCTGAATGGTATGACATTCCAACCGCATCAACAGCAAACTTACTGTCTGAAGCAGATTGGCAAACATTGATTAGCGTAAAATCAGCAGTAAATAAACAGATTGAAGCAGCACGTAACGCTAAACTCATCGGCAGTAACTTATCTGCAAAAGTTGAACTTTGGGCAGATGAAGCATTACAGACATTGTTAAACCAATTGGCTGATGAATTACGTTTTGTCTTGATCACGTCTCAAGTCATCGTTCACCCTTATGCTGAACAAGGTGAAAGCACGGATCTTGCAGGATTACGTGTCCACGTCTCCGCAGCAGATGGTGAAAAATGTGTACGTTGCTGGCATGTACTGCCAGATGTAAATGCACATGTTGGCCATCCTGGTTTATGCGCTCGTTGTATTATCAACGTCACTGGCAGTGGCGAAGTGAGAAAATATGCATAATTCTGTGCAAACTAGCCCAACAAAAAAAGGCTTATTCCAATTTTACCCGCACAACGTACTATGGCTTGGACTTTCAGTCCTTGCCATTGTGTTGGATCAATGGACCAAATGGATTGCAAGTTCGCATTTAAACTATGCGGACCCTGTTCCCGTCCTGCCTTTTTTAAATTGGACACTGCTGCATAATTATGGCGCAGCATTCAGCTTTTTATCTGATGCAGGTGGCTGGCAACGCTACTTCTTTACCTCATTAGCAGGTTTTGTTTCGGTGATTTTTGTTTTCTGGCTGATGCGTATGCCGAAAAAAATGATTGTATTACCGATGGCAATTGCGTTGATTCTCGGTGGTGCAATTGGCAATTTAATTGATCGTGTCAGCTTGGGCTATGTGGTCGATTTTATTCATGTTTATTATCAAAACAGCCATTTCCCAGCCTTCAACCTTGCGGATAGCTCAATTACCCTAGGCACGATTTTACTGCTGATTGATACCTTCTTCCTTGAGAAGAAACGCAACCAAAACGCGGATGCATAAGATGAACGAAATTATCCAACCAAACGAAGAAATCCGTATTCAAGATGGCTCAAAAGTCGACTTACATTTTTCTGTCTCGGTTGAAAATGGTGTTGAAATCGACAATACCCGTGGTCGTGAAGAGCCTGTCAGCCTCGTGATTGGTGATGGTAACCTGTTACCAGGGTTTGAAAAGGCTTTATTTGGTTTACGTGCAGGTGACCGTCGTACTGTACATTTACCACCTGAAGATGCTTTTGGACCTTGGAATGCAGAAAATATCCAAATCTTCGATACGGTTAAATTTGAACAACGCCCAATCGTGGGTCATATGATTGAGTTTGAAGACAAGGCTAAAGCTACACTGTTTGGCGTTGTAAAATCGGTCAATGATGACACCACTGAAATCGATTTTAATCATCCACTGGCAGGCAAAAATATTACTTTTGAAGTGGAAATCTTCAAAGTCACCCCAGCAGGCCAGCAAGGCATCAAATTGATGTAACAAAAAAGCTCTCAAATGAGAGCTTTTTTTTATGCTAAAGAAAAGTATAAGATCATTTAAAGGCATTCATTTTTAAAATCAAAGCAATAACACAAAGGAATTTAAACATGCTGATTTATATTATTGTTGGTAGTGTTCGCGAAGGGCGTACAGCGATCAAGGTCGCTAATTGGGTACAACAAGCAACGACTAAACTCACCTTAAAAGATATTCAAACCGAAGTTGTTGATCTTAAAGAATGGGACTTACCGCTCTTTGCAGGTTCTCATCCACCTGCGACAGGCATCTATGATCAGCCGAAACAACAGCAATGGGCAGATAAAATTGCGCAGGCACAGGCCTTTATCTTCATTAGCCCTGAATACAACCATGGCTATAGTCCAGCACTGAAGAATGCCTTGGATTATGTGGGTAAAGAATGGCAAGGCAAACCTGCAGCCTTTATCGGCTATGGTTCAACCAATGGCTCCCGTTCAATCAGTCAAATTCGCCAAGTAACTTCAAGCTTAGGAATTATTGATCCCAATGCGGTGATTGAAATTCGCGACATCTTTAAACGCAATAAAGACGAGAGCTTTGAAGCCAATGAGTTTGAAGTGAAGGGATTAACAGCGCTGATTAGCAAACTACAGAAATATAATATCGCCTAATTGTACGTCTAGGCGTACGTTAATTAGGTCGATTTACGTCTGTTTCACTTCCGACTTGATCGCTAATATATAAAGCATAGAGATACAGGAAGTCTCATTGAGAATAAGAACACACACAGGACGTGGTCGTTAATAGGATATCAACGACATAAACTGAATATGAAGAAGCCCCGTCAGGATGATGGGGCTTCTTTTTATCTTTATTCTTATAAGTGATTTAAAGGCTTTGTAGATATGCAACCACTTCGGCGTGTTCCGCCATGTCAGCAAGCTGTAACACCGTATATTCGCTTTTATATGCCACATTTGCACCTTTTACTCACCAACAACTTCACTACGGCCAAATGATCGTTCTCAGCAGCAGCCTGTAGCATACTATAGCCTTCGTCATCGGTTTAGTTAGAGTCTATCCCCTCAGCCAATAACTGTTCAACTTGTTCTACATCTCCTAGAAATGTCCAATATAAGTTTAGGAAGATGTAGTTCTTCACCATCTTCAGGAAGTGGATAGAAAGAATTAAGCTTCCTAAGGAAGGCCCCTTAAAATCTAAATTTGATTAAAAATATGATACTTAAAGTAGCAGTAAAATTGCGCATCTATGCATAGTTTCATGAAATCAGACAGAAGTTTAATTCAACTGAGATAACGATTTTGAGCCACCTCAACTTTATCGAAAACAGTTTATTTAGTTAATCCTGACTCACAACCTTTTTGAACTGGTTGTTATACTACCTTTCTACTAGTATTAAACTGAATTAGTTTTATTTAAATAGGTCTTTAATTCTATTTTTGATTGATCGAATGATTTGAGGATGATTTTTGTCAAGAAACACATATATGGTAATCAATGGCAAAGTTACACTTAGAACGTCGAATGTGGTTTGAAAAGTACAAGTGAAGTTCTGGATTATGTTAGCTAGTCTATTAAAAAGCGTACTTATAGTTTGTCTTTCTGGCTCAGATAAGGGCTCATATAAGAAATATGTAAATATGCCAGCAATGATAACTGCTAGCAATATAGGTGGGCTATAAAGCTCCATTAGAAATGATCTAATATAATTATCACTTCTAAGTTTAGCTATTACTAAGATTAATATCATTGACCAAATAATAGAGTAAATAAAGGATGAGTCTATGCATTCCATTTTTTGAATTCCTTAAGCATTCAATCCACCTCATTGTTTTTCAATACTTATCTTTATAAATAGAATAACCTTTCAACACTCATAAAAGTTAACCAATCAGGCCAACATTTCTAACACATTATGTTTTTTATTCTTACTTTTCCTCCGCGCATAAAAAACACCCCCAACCGTTAGGTTGGGGGTGTTTAGATTTAAAAG
>NZ_LXUK01000016.1 GCF_013072695.1 Acinetobacter sp. Ac_5812 | reverse complement strand
TTTTTTCATTATCAGACTGATAACAGCTTTAGATTCCTAAGCGTGGTTTTTTTCATTATCAGACTGATAACAGGGGAGTTGCCAAGAAGAGGGGAGGGCTTACTACTACTTACAGTTAAACAAATGAGTAGACGTAGTGAAATGCACAACTGAAAATGATCTATATTAGCTGAGTAGGGGAGTGCCCTATTCACTAAAAAGACTACCAACAATATTTATAGAGAAATTAATTATATAGGCGATTAATACACTTAAATGTCTAGTAGGGGAGGGCTTCTTATTCATTCTTTTTAGTATTTGACCAAGAATACTGGCTTAGTGTTGAGGTTGACCTGATTTAAGCTTTAAAAGGTATTAAGTGCCACTTTAGTTAACAGCTTAAAACCACACTTAAAATCCTTAAAAGGTTTAAGGGGAATTAGATTAAAACCAATATTAACTATATAATACTCAACAATACACATATTAATAGGGTATAAAATGGCAGATCCAAAAGATAAGCTTGTACATGAGAATCATATTTATATATTTACTGTTGTTATGGTTTTAGTGGCTTTTTTGGCTGTATGGTTTGCTTATAAACCTCAAATTGTAGGGTTTTTAGTATACACAAAAGGCATTTTAATTATTCCTCTATGGTGGATACATAGCCTATTCAAAGCTATCGGGCTTAATTACGTACCTTTACTAAGTGAGTTGGTGTATTCAACAGAACACCTATGTAAACCAACAAACAATTGGCTTCCATTATTTTGTCAAAATAAGTTTAGCGAAGTCACTATTTTTCAAATTTCAAAAGCCAGTCAAGCATGGAATTTATTAATATTTTTGCTGGCAACACCTTGGATAAAGAAAGCTTATGACCGCTTCAACAGCGAGCATCCAGCACGGGGCTTTATCAAAAGCATGAACCTAGAAGAGTTCATAGAGGAACAAATTCCAAACCAAAGACACTTACAGGTTTTTGGTCCATTAGACTTGTCAAAATATGATACGAACAATGGTCATTTTAAAGCGCTTGATTCAACTTATGAGTTTGCAAATAGGCATGAGTTAATTACAGGAACAAAAGAGCGCCTTGTGAACATTACAATCAACGGAATAACGAAAGAATATAATGATAAAAGCGAAACAGTACCTATCATAGATGAAGAGAAGTTTTTAAATGTCTTACGTGCACAACTAGGGGATCTTTGGATAACCCTTGATAATTCAAAAGAAACAACACCCGATGAATTATCGTATTTATCCGATGTTGATACAATTTTGCTAGCTTTGTATTTACCAGTAGCATGTGCAACTGATGAATCTATGGATGATGAAGAGTTCCGTAAAATCAAAAAAGATTCAACAACATTAATTAATTACTATTGGGATATTTGCACAAAAAATATACCTAGCAACCCATTGTTTACAATTGAAAATCAGTATGTTGAGGGCGATCGTAAGCTTGTAGGGTTTAATTTTGACTTCCTTAGAAAAAGAATTCACAAATACATTAAACATCCCGTTGCTACTAAGATTTTTAAAAACCATGCATATGTAAGAACTATTTTGTGTGAGGTTGTATTAACAGCAAGACAGCTAGGTGTAATGCCACCAACAGATATACGCTGGTTAAAACTATACAATCGAACTGCATACGCATTCATACAGAATATTGGTAGACCGTCTTTGTTTAGTGAGGGTTTAGGTCCAATCTCGCATTATCTAATTGAGGTGAAATTAGGGAAGCCATTAGAAGAGCCAGACTTTAACATTGGTCTTGTTGGTTTTGAATACGAATTATTGAGTTTTGCCATGACTGAAGCTAGACAAAAAGCTGCTGAAGATGTAAACAGTATTATTCGAGTAGTAGAGTTTACGGACAAGGAATTAAACAACGGATCTTATAACTCTAAAAACAATTATAAAGATGATTTTAAGTATAGTGATGATCATGTTTTTGATATGGTGAGTGTAGAAATACCACAGGATGAAATACAAAAAAACAAGCAAAAAGGGTTTTAGTCTTATACTTATAAGTTATAATTGACCGGTATTAAAACACCGGTCTTTTTTATTTAACTATTTTTTTAAAACCATATTTTAACTATACTGTTAAAACATGGCTTAAAAGGTAATACTCTAAAATGCTTTTAAATAATTTCACTAAAATAGTAGCAAGTTGCGCTATTAGTATTATTACAATCTCTACTTACGCTGCACCATCTCAGGACCTTACTTCTAAGATGCAAAAAATGGGCAAAGTAAAAGAAGTTAAACCCTTTAGTGGAGGTTTAACTTCTTGGATTCTTGAGGCACCTAATGGGAAAAATGCGGTGTTTTTTACAACATCCGATGAAAAAGTCATCTTACATGGTACAGCTTGGGATTCTGCTACTAAAAAAAATATATCTGAGCCTCTTAAATTAACTGCAAAAAAAATGAATGCACCAGCACAACAACCAACAGCTTCCGTTGGGAATTTGGCCAGTGCATACAATCATCCAGTCTTTAAAGCTGTAAAAACGCTTTCAGGGTTTAAAGAGGGAAAAGCGAATGATAACAACACTGTTTACATCATTTACGATCCACGCTGTAAATATTGTCACGAAACATTCAACCTTTCTCGCTCATACGTTAAAAGCGGTGCAACTATTAAATGGATTCCAGCTTTAGTTCTAAACCAAAGTGAAAACGGAAAACAATTAGCTGCTGGAATTCTTCGTAAACCATCTGAAGATACTATTAATAAAACCTTTAATGGAACAGATGAAGAAATTAACTCAATTAAAGTGATTCCTACACCACAGGAACTTGCTGAGTTGGATAAACACTTAGGCGCTCTTCAATCTATCTTCTTCTATCACGAAGATATTGTTGCAATGCCAAAAGAAGATCGTGAACAGCGAGAAGCAATTCGTAGCGCTGGACAAAAGCCACAGCCACTAACTGCTGGTGTACCAGTTGCTATCTTTGTAAATAAAAAGACTGGAAAAGTTGAAGCTCGTAGAGGAACTTCAGAAACAGCCACTCTTGACTATATTTTCAAATAAGAGGGAATTGAGATGAACAAAACTCAATTGAAAGCTTTCCAATCGATTGTCGGTAACTTTTCACCTTATTTCTCTAAGATAAACAATGAGTCTATGTTTTTAGATTCTGACCTTTCTGGAGATACGGATAGAAATCGCCAGGTGAGCATCTTCAATATAGATGCAAAGGCCACAGATCTACTATTAACGATCAAAGGATTTGATCAGGTCGAGAATAATTTGTTTAGAGGACAAGTTTTCTTAAATTCTGACGAAAACACAGAAATTCTTATTAGTGAGCCATGCTATTACTTAAACAAAAGCAAGGTTCGTTTCAGTACAAATGAACTTCAAAGCTACATAAAGGAAGTTTGGCATCAAGCTCTAAATGAATATAAGGCTGATGTTACAGACAGCACTATACGTTCTAATGAAGAAAAATACAGCTTATCTTTAGCAGATAGATTCTCTAGTTTTAAAAAGTCTTGGCCAGCTATGGGCATTGTAGCTGCAGTAGTTGTTTTTGCTGGAGGCGGTTACTTTTTAGGTTCAGGTACTAATGCGAAAAATGCATCTTCAGAAACAAGTTCGCAACAACTAAGCACATCTGATAACCCTGAACTTGACGGTAAAGCCTTGGCTCTTAAAAACATGGGGTTAGATCCTAACTCAATGGCTTTTGATAACTCATGCTTTAAAGAAAAATAAGGTGAATTATCTATGAGAGCTAGACGAATAGAAAACCTTGAAGCATTACAGCTAAAGGCCTCAGAAATAGCACAAATAACCGTTAAAGAGTTGGAAGCACGACACTATTTAGTTTGGTGGTTGAGCTCATATGACCGAAACATGAAACGTGGCTATAACAATGAAACCATTTGTTTAAGCACCTATCAGGTGAATGAGTTTTGTTTTTCATATGCAATCACAAGCGAAGTTGAAAAGTTTTATTTACTAATACAACCCGAAAATTGGTTTTTAAATGATTTAGCTTTCGAGTCTGCTTCTATAGATGAAAAAGGCTTAGTTTTAAATTTAGCTGAAGTAAATGATCAGTTATTCAAGCTGTATATATCGCGAATGCAAATCAGATTTAATCTTGATGAAATTCATGCTGAACGTTTAACACACGCAAAGAAATATGCAAAAGAACTGGTCTTTATTCAATACAACCCACAGAAAAATCAGGTCATGAATGTAGGTGTTTCTATCAATTTAGAAAACAACACAATCAATCGAAAATCATCAAATCAAACGGCAAAAAATAAGCGTTTGAAAGGGGCATTCTAATGAAGAAATCAAACTATTTTAAGGTAATTGGTGCAGTAGCAGTTTCAACAGTTGTTTCACTTGCTTATGCTGGCTTTACTGAAATTAATAGTTCTGGAGACATTGTTTCTAAAGACAGTGCAAATGCTTTACGCACCAGTTTTTCAACACCAAATCAAAATATACCAGCGCCATTACGCACATATTCACTATGGGATAAGATCTCAGAGACAACCAAATATAATGGCACAGTAGAACCGAAGCCAACACCTGTTGCAATTGCGAGTACATCTTCTCAAGCACAAAATATTCAAAGCAAAAGCAATATTAATGTGGCTAACATAGAGAGCCAACAGGAAATCAAAAGATTACAGGCAGCACTAAAAGAGAAAGAAACTGAGAATAACAAGCTCAAATATTCAAACCTTGAGATGCAAGTGCAAGTAGTTGAACTAAAAAGCGATATAAACGAACTGAAGCAACAAGTTAACTTTTTAGCAAGCCAGATGCAAATTGTTGAAAGCGATGTGCTTGTAATGAAAAACAAAAAACCAAGTTCTTTTCTAGCACGAAATTAAGCAATGGTTGGGAAGAAAATTACTCAAAAACCTACCAGTGAACAGCAACGAGCAATTGATAAAGCAACACGACTAAAAACCAGTTTTAAATTGATTGCTTTTGCTGGTACTGGTAAGACTACGACATTGATCCACTGTAGTAGTGCTTTGCAACAACTAGGTAAGCTTGGACTATATCTATCATTTAATAAAAAGATGGCAGATGAAGCTAATCAAAAATTCGCTGAATATGGATTGAATTCAGTCACATGTTCTACATTCCATTCCCTAGCTTACAGAAATATACCCGGTTGGCTGAAAAATAAGATTAACAAGCCTACGTTACTTCCTAAAGATATTGTTCAAAAGTTTAAACTTGAAAACATTCGATTTCAGTACAACGGGAAAAACCGACAACTCACCGATCTAACATTAGCGCTGATTATCCTTAATACATTACGTTATTTTTGTATGACAGTGGATCAGACTGTTACCAATGATCATGCTTACATAGCATTAAAAGAACAAACATCAATTAAGCGCAATGACGTTCTTGAAGATAAAATCACTTCAATTGCGAAAATGATCTGGAATGATGTAGTTGATCCAAACGGTGATTATGGTATTACACACGATTACTATCTCAAGTGGTGGGTACTGCAAAAACCACAACTTGATTTTGATTACGTGATGGTAGATGAAAGCCAAGATAGTGACCAATTAATACTAGATGTACTCAAACGTCAAAAAGCAAAAGTTATTTTTGTTGGAGATCCATACCAAAGCATTTATGGCTTTAGGGGTGCGAAAGATATTTTACAGAACCTAGATCTTGAAGCATTGTACTTAGAGCAGTCGTTTCGGTTTGGTAATGCAGTTGCAGATATAGCTAATCTACTTCTCAATAAACTTTTTGGTGAAACCCGACAGTTAAAAGGTTTACCAAGTAAAACGTCAAAAGTTACCACTTTCAGTACATCAAGTTATGCACCATCTTCATTGAACGCGATTATTTGTAGAACAAATGCTACGGCTTTTGAATACTTCTTTAAGTTTCATAGCTACCTTAATGGCGAAAAGAAAATACGTCTTGAGGTTGATGGAAAGCGCAGTAAAGATATTTTCAGTGGTATTTTTCAACTGAGAGCAAATAAACGGCCAACGTGTAAAGAGCTTCAAAACTTTTCTTCCTACCAAGAGCTTGTGGACCATATACAAGTGTTTGGAGAAGTGGAGGGGGCAACTACAGAATTAAAAACCTTTCTGGATCTAACAAACCAATACTCATGGCAAGTGATTGAGTGGGCGTTAGAAAATAGTATGGCTGATGATGAAACTGACCCAAAAAACACTTTGGTCATTAGCACATCACACAAGAGTAAAGGTTTAGAGTGGGATAATGTCCTAATCGCAAAAGGGTTTAACTATAAAATTCTCGATAAAAAGCTAATGATTTCTGCAGATGAAAAACGGCTGTTGTATGTGACCGTAACACGAGCCAAAAACATATTATTTACAGATGGCATTAATGATTTATTGGAACACTTAAATTCAAAAAATATGGAGATTTCAAATGCCTAATCAAGTTGAAGTTCTGCAAAATAGAGTGTTTCAGGCATGTCACAATGCTAGTTATATTCGCGGAGAGTTTCATCACGAACCGTATATCATGGAGCTAGTTAAGAAAAAGGGCTCACAGGTCGCAGATATAATCACACCACTTCTTGAAATGTTTCATCTAATTGAAAAGGAAACAAAGTCAAACTTTAGTTTCACAGAAGATTTTAATTTCAAGCAACGCCATTTTGAACCAGGTGTTTTTCTCAAAACTAAAGAGATATTAAATGGTGTAGAAACGTTCGATGGCCTAGCTATCGTTGATATTCCTTCAGGATCTTTTAGAAGCATTGTCATAGATTCAGGCGGTGGAATTGCTTCAAGTAAACATACAATTGAGCAGTTTAAGGAATTAAAGGGGAGATATTTAATTCCATTTTATTTTGATGGAATCTACGTGCACCCTCACTGTTATACATATTTTTTCATCGAAAATGATATTAAGAGGGTGATGCCCCTTGAGGCTTATGATTCAAGCAAAGTAGGAAATGAGCAAAACATGGGCTTGCATTGGGTAGAAGAAGCAATTGAATACGGTAATCTTCACTTTGGGTTTGAAGTTGAAACACCAGATACCGAAACAATTATAGAAAAAGTCTAAAACCAAACGACAAAAAAGGGCATCTTATAGATGCCCTTTTTATGTTTTGAAATTAATAAGAAAGGTCGATTGCCACTTGTGCTAAAGATGTAAAAGCAGAGGATTCACACATATAAGATTGACGAATAAAAAACGATGGATTGTATGAACTCACCATAGTTTGACTATCACAGTTTTGGCTAAATTTAATATGTTGTATATTGATTGCTTGCCAAGCTGCAGCATTCTTTTGACTTTCCGCACGAACGTCTTTGATGAAACGTGTTAATGATTGGTTGTACGGTGTATTGCACTTAAGTTCTGGTGAACCGTACTCAGAATCACGCGCTTCATTATAATTAAATACGCATTTTTGATACTCGGCTTGTACCTTGTTATAAGCTTGAATAGCTTCAGCTTTGGTCTTATAACCAGCGTTGGCAGATGACGTAATAATGGTAGCAGCACATATCAAAGCTAAACTTAAAAACTTTTTCATAATCTGATCCTTTATTACTTCATTAATGCCGGAATAAACATTGCCCAACCTAATTTGTTGGTCGCTTTACATTGCATGCTTAGTGTTTTGTACTTTGCAGTCTGGCCAGCGTATAACTGATCGCAGTTAGCAAGTAACTGAGTAAAGTTTCGATTGTGATCAGCTAGAACACGCGGAGCTTCTTCATTATTAATATATTTAGAAGCAAGGCTACCAAGCTGACTTGCGCGGTTATAAACATTTGTATAGCAATTTAGGTGTTTTGCATCAAATGGATCGTTAGAAACCGCAGCACATTTAACGTTTACTAAGCGCAGTTTTTCAAGTTCAGCACGAATAGAGTCTGAGCTAGTATTAGCACTAGCATTAAAAGATGCACATGCTAAAAGGCTAAAACCCAATAAAGACAAAAATCTGTTTTTCATAATATTTCCTTTAATTGCTCTATTAAGGGTATTCAGAATAGTAAGGGCATAAACGCATAACAATACCTTCAAATGTAACGGCTTCACCTAAAGTCACAACACCATCACGAGGGTTTCTATCAAGGTTTCTGTTCGCATTATATTCACGACTAGGACTTTTATATGGTCCACCTAAAACTAGAGCATAAAACCCAGCTATTGTTTTATTATTATAGTCGCTTTTACGTTGTCGTGCTTTTACTGCAAGGTATAAATCTAATAATTCGACTTGTTGTTGAGCACTCAGGGTAGTGATTTGCTTAGGGTTTGATTTAATTGAAGCTGGTATTCCTCTCGCTGTTAAATCTGAAGCATTAATATCTGTTATACCAATTTTAGTCCATTGACTTAAACCATATGCACCAGCGTTGTTGTCAATTTTAAGATTAAAACCGCCAGATTCAAAACCAAGAATAGCTGCAACGTCATTAGGGTTATAACCATGTTTTAAAGCAACACGCTTAATACCATCTTTAACCGCACCAAAAGCACCTGGTATACCCCAACCACATTTACGATCTGGAGTACCTTGTCCACCTTTTAAGATTTGTGCATCTGAATAAACTTGCCCGTTTCCACCTTCATCAAAAAGCTGTTGCATTTCAACTACTGCTACTTCAGGAATAACAGTTGGTTGTTCAGCTTTCGTATAAAGTTCATCTACACGGCCAGAATAGCGTTGAGTTTCTGACGCTGTATAAGCTGCCAAAAGAGCCTCTAAGCGTTCATTTTGTTTATGGATCTCTTTAGTCAAATAGTTTTGTGCATTGATAATGTTTAGCTTTTCAATCAAAAGCCCCATCATCGACATGGTTGCTAATTCATTAAACCATTTAGAGTTGCCATAACGTCCAGTACCAATGTTTTCAATTAATTCTGCTGGCGTAGAATTAAGTGCACCAATATCAAAACCCACATCATCAGCCGTACCACCAAATATAGTTCTAGGCGGTGCATATTGAGCAACATCATTTGCATAAATGGTACCGCTTGCAGCTGCTTCAGGTGAGATAGTACCGTCAGCAATCATTTGAGCGACTTGCACTTGTGCAGATCCATAAGCATCCATCGAAACATCGCCACTAAATGCAAGTGCTGGAAGCTTTTTGCCTTGTTTTACTGCAATGCCATCTACCGATGAAGAAACGGGGAGGGTGATTCCTGTTGATGATGAATATAAGGCATTCCATTGAGTCCTAATGGTGTTACCCAAGTACGGTGTGTATTTGTTTTCTAATGCTTGTCCTTGTGGCGAGACACTAATCACAACGTCCTGAGGTAAATATGGCGTAGGATCTGTTAACTTATATTCAGAACTACCCACATATGGCGCAGATCCTTTAACGCGTTGCTGAAGTGCAATGGATGGATTTTTAAAAACTTGATCTAAGTTTTTATTCAGCCAAACATCTAGCCCACGTTTTGCCTTTACACCATATTCAATGTGCAAATGCACGGCACATGAACCACAGCCTTTATTTGACATGTGTGCGATGTTTTGACCAGCTTGAATACGTTGACCAGGGTAAGCGTTAAATTTTTTTTGATACGATGGATCAGTATGTCGATACATGATTCGATCGCCAGTATCCATCTGCATAATTAGTGGGTTAGTGGTTGATTGGTTGCTTGAACCAGATGAACGTGTGTCATAAGAGACAATAGAACCTGAACCAATTGCTTTAAGTGTAAGGTCATTAGGATTCGCACGACTAATATCAATACCGTTATGACTACCAGCAGCGCCCCCTCGCAAACGAAATTCACCAAAACGACCAGCACTACGGCGCCCATCATTCGGCATGATCGAATATTTATGGAAAATCATTTTTTGAGCGTTGTTAGGAACTTTTGCCGTATTAGCGTTTGTAGCAGTTACGTTTTCAGAAATAGGATCGGCGTTAGCGGTATAAATAAAAGCCGAGCAAGTCACTAAAATTGCGACTTTAATGCCACAGCTCAAGGGCTTTAATTGAAATGAGGGTCTAAATTTCATAAGTGAATCGCCAGGCTTAAAGGAAGTTCTTAAAATAAATTAACTTCTTATTAAATGTCCCTAATATCTAAGTGGACGGATTAAGTATATACGATTAAATACTTATTTTATACTTTAAAAAAAGTTTTTAGGTTTTGTTTTAAGATAGTATATACATATAGCGTTAATCTTATTGATAGGTTTAAGAATAAGGTTACATGGTTTTAATATTTTAATTTAATAAAAGTAGTGAGGTATCTAAATATGTTAAATCACGCACACGTTTTAAGCGCTACTTTCGACCAAGCGATTGACCGCGCTTCAATGGGATTAGACTTTTTAATCCAAAACAAAGTACACCTGAAGAATGAAAATGCCTTGTTAGCTCACATTGAAATGCTAGAAAACAAAATCAAAGGTATTACAAATCAGTATAACGAATTGGTTGCTGAAGCGAACGCACACATTGATGACGTTACAAGCAAGCACAATGAGCTGGCGAACAAGTACAACAATGTTTGCGCCCAAATGAAAGCAAAAGACATCGAGCTTAATAACAAGCAAATTGAGTTAGAAAAAGAGCGTATCAACAACTTTGACTTACTTGTGCAAAACCGTTCATATAACAATTTGAACCGTGCTTACAGTCATGCAGTTGGTCAGCTAGAGAAAGATCAACAGCAACTTGTTAATATCGGCGTTCGTAGATTTATTTTTAACTCTACAAGCAAAAACAACATTCAGAAAATTAACTTTTAATTATGAATATTTTGATAAAAAAAATGGTGCTTTTTGAGCACCATTTTTTATTGTCTAGATTTTAAGGTTTACCTTTAAACTTAGACAGAGTTGAGCTTAAACCTGAACGCACACGATTAGTCATAGAGCTACGGCCAGAAATATTAGATTTCTTGGTTGCACTAGAACTAGCACCAAAACGTGCATTAGGAGTCGAACCAGTACCATACGTATACCCAGTACCACTTGCAACATTCACACTACCGAAAGTAGAACCAGTCTTAGATGCTGATGCTTTAGCTACACCACGATTAAACGTAGAAGCTGTTTTTCCGTAAGCATTTGCACCATATAGACCACCACCAGTAGTAGGCGTATTATTTGTACCACTTACACTTGTAGCACCCATACCGAATGTAGATTGACCTTGGCTTGGGCTAGGTGATGTTGGTTTAGCACCAAGACCAGTTGTACCACCCGTACCACCACTGACACCACTTGGAGTAATACCACCTGTACCACCAGTTGCAGCGCCAAAAGAAGCGGATCTAGCTGGCATATTTACAGGGCTATATGCAGTCGTACTACCAGTACCGCCTAATGTATTACCACCTGTACCACCATTGCCACCACCACCACCTTTCGGATTGTTTGGACCACCCTTACCACCATCAGGACGTCTACCAGGCGGTAAAGGACGGCGAGATGCTGGAGATGGACCAGACAACGTACTTGCAGCGCCACCAAACTTTTGAATAGCTTCTTTTGAGTTTGTTTCACCCCACTGACCGCCATTCAATCCAGAACCAATCCATTGTTGTACTTGGTCAGCAACACTAAATACCAACCCGTAAATCAGGTAGATCGCTGAAGTCATCAAGAATAGATATAAGAAGAACTTCCAGATAAACGTAATCAGCTCAGTAAAGATAACTGTAAACGTATTAGATGAATAAGCGATGCTCATTGCACCTTGGTAGCTAAAGAACATATCAGTAAGCGTAACAAGAGCTGGCCCGATAATAATTTCAGCCATCCAGAAACCAACAATGATAAATATTGGTCGCATGAACAACGTTAATACCGTGACATAACCTTGTGTTTGGCTACCGACAAAAGTACGCTCAGGGATCATGTGCATTAGCGCCCATAAAGGCAAACCACACACAGCGTATAGGATATGGATGATCCAACCCACACAAGCTAGACCAAAGAAGATCATTGGCATATATGGAATAACAACCGCCATCCACACACCAAGAATCGTCAAATACGTTACTAGCTGACCAAGGATAGGAGCAAAGATATTTTCAACGGCATATTCTAAAGCGTTGGTGCCTTCTTCAGTTACGCCCTTAAGCCCTGGTACCCATTGAACAAGTGCAGAACCAGAACGAGCAGTAAGCACGACTAATTTCATGCCGACAACAGTACCTTGAGCCACAGCTTTATAGACTAAGATTGCTTCACCAGTATCTTGAATATTACGGATAACATTCGTATTGCGGTGCAATGTAGTAGGGCTGATATTTGAGCTAGACGAATTATTATTTAATAATTCCGCATCGCCTTTTTCACCGACCAATACACCCATTACCAATGATTTAGTAATGTTTGTTGCCCAAGCAGAACCATACGCCGAAAACTTTTGATCGATGTTGGATACTTTGTTTGAGTCACCACCATCGGTAGACATTGATATTAAGTTGGTAGAGTCGGCAATATCGCCGTTTGCCACCCAATTATTGTTGGATGTAAGGCTACCAACAGCATTATCCATTGCAACATAAACGGTGTTATAAATTGCTTCACCTTTTGAGTTGCTCATGATTGCTGAATTCAGTGTAGGAGGGGAGAACGTCCACAAAGGTTCAGTAATATACTTCTCAACAATAGCGCGATATTGACCTACTTTAATACGAGCTTCAGGCGTCATCATCCAACCGCGCTGATTTAGCGTATTAACAACAGTTTGAACCGCAGTATAGCCATTTTCAGAAGTCAGAACATTATTCGTTACGGTATGACTCTTATTCACATAATTATCAACTAGCGCATTGAAAGCATCCATAGCAGCTTTACTAATCGGGAATGTTCCTTCCTGTTCAGTGGCATTAGGGTTTACTTGATATGCGATATACCACTTTTCTAAATCGATAAAGAATTGACGATATAGATTGTTCTTTTCTTGTTGTAACTTAGCTTGAACATTTGCCAAAGCAACGTTGATCTTGTTTTGATCTGATTGGCGAAGTTTATAAACAGGAATGTTCATTAATTCAGCATTAACCGCAGCTGGATTAACAACGTTCATTGAAGCACCGCCACAGATCGGCTCTTTTTTGCCCCCAACTTCTAAACGGCTGTCAGCGTAAGCGAAGTTATAAGTAACAGATGTCCAGTTACTTGCAGTTTTAGCGGTTTTATCAATGTAGTTTTGCTTTTTCTCTACTGCAGTCATGCTAACACCAGGATTAGCATTCCCCCCATAAGCACCATCACTAAAATAGCGCCCGAATGCTGGCGGTAGAGTATAAAACTCTTGGTTTAGAACGTTAATACAATGCAACTGGCGAAGCATAACAGGCGCATTTTTCCTAAATCCAAAGATGTCACGCTGATGATCGTGCGTATCTGACAAACTAGCCGAAGCCATTAAGGATTCGCCTAACGTTCTATTATTAATTGTATTGGATACATTATTTGACCATAGCACCATACCTAGCACGACTACTTGAATGAAACAGTAGCCGGACGCCGTAGGTAAAAGTAAAATAATCGAATATAATATTCGGGAAAACATCGTAGTGACTTTTGAATCTTTCCCGAAAGCTTCACCGTCCTGGGCGCTTTTCAAAAGTGCTGTTAAACCAATACCGATCGCAAAAACCAAAACCAACGACATTGCCACACTAGCTACACCGCCTAATAATATATTAGTGAGTAAACCTGATGATGGTACTGTCGAGGCTGGTCCAGACGCATTGATAAACGCATTGATGAAGTCGTGTCCAAAGATAGATGAGAGAAGAGTAACGGCTTGGTCGCCATCACAATTCGGATTTGTCGATTGACAAAATAAACTCATAGCTAACTCACCGTTTTTTTAATGCTTCTTATACATCGCTTACTTAAGACGACTAAAAGCAAAGTGTTATAAATTACAAGTTAGACGTTTAACTAAAAGGCTTAATACCTTTTAACCAAAGAATCATTAAAACCATTTTATTACAAATAACAATGGTTTTTAAATTAGCAATAATGTACCACAAAACTGTTATTGGTATATACAGAAAGTTTAAACATGACTTGCTAATTGTTTTAATGATTTAGTTTAAATACAAGAGACTATTATGGATAAAGCAAAGTTTACATCTCACTTAATTTTACTGTCGGAAATTAATAAATCTGTATCTAAAGATATGGGGAAAGATATAACTGTTTTAGAGTTATCCTACATACTCAACCAAAGCATAAACCCTTTAATGGCAATAACTTATAAAGAAAAACTAGATAAAATAAATACTTTTGAATTAGATCCTATTGAAGTTCTCAAAAAACGCAAGAACCTAAAAATATTAAAAGTATTAAACCTCATGCTTACGTTAAATCTAGACAAAACCATTAAAAAAGACGATATAGAAAGTTACAACGAGTATAAAGACAAGTTTTTAGAGAACATCGCAACAATAGGTTTAGACAGATTAGAGCAAGAAGCGTTAAAGGTACAAATTGAAAATTTATTGAAGTATAATTGGGTATCTTAATACATATCTTAATTTTAAGATTCTGACTTTAATAAAGGTTTTAAGCCAAATGGAAAACATACAGAACGAAGAAGATATACTTCAAGACGCGACCAGAGCCGTTTTTAATTGTGGTGCTAGTTTTAGTGAAGCTAAAGTAGTTTCCCTTACTGACGAGTTTAACCCACAACCCACACTACAAACACAACGAACCAACCTAAAATATATCTACGACAATAAACTACCGAATGAAATTGGTCGTCAATTAGCGCAAGAACCAGAATACCAAGAAGAAACACGTTCATTACTTGTTGGCCACTTTAAAGAAATGGCTCTAGAAGATTTAATTGAGCAGCAAGATTACCAAAACCGCTACAAACAAACAGATCCAGAATTGGACCAAGACAATGAATCTGAAAACAATACGGATAACGAATACACATCACGGCCACCAGAGCCTAGACCTTGGTAAGCCTAACCATTAAAAAGAAAATGCCCGAATGATGGGCATTTTTTATATCTACGTAATATCTAGCTTCAAAAGTTCAGATGGATCTATGCGCTGACGGAATGAACATGCGAGTTCTTTTACAATTTGATTTTGATATTGTTTGCGGTCGAATGTATCAAAAGCTGAAACCTCAATTTCAGGATCAGTGATTGCATTTAGAAGATCCTTGGTTGCATTGAGTGATGCGATAGGGCAAACATAGATAAGGTTAAGCACTGAAGTACGAAGCAAAATATCTAATAAGTGATATTTGGGCGGTTCCAGTTCCTTATCTACATTAGAAAAGTAGTTCACAAGATAAATGTCATTTGATAAATGCAGATTGATATTGTCAATGAGATCTTTGGTAACACCGTCAAGAATGCCATTCACCTTCAACAAAAGTTCAGTGTTTTCGATGTCTTTAATTTTTTGCGTATGGACACGTTCATTAAATAAGTTTTTTAGATTTCTCAAAAACTTTGGTTGTGGCGCTGTAGTTTCAAAATACATCTGATTTTTGATACGGTCCTTCATGTAAGTTTGGATCATCTTAGCTTCAGAAGAAAGAAACTCAATCTTAAACGTGTCGTATGACACTAGATCAATAAATACTTGCTGGCCAGCACCCGACTTAATATCAAACCAGTTCATAAAAATACTGGCTTTGAGTGATTTCAATTGTTTAAGAATAGCCGTCTTCTCAAAATCATTCATATTGAAGTAACTACTTGAAAAAGTATCGAGATAAAACTTCCATTTATCTTGCACTATATTCCACGCTTGATTAATAGAAATGATTGGAGCATCTATAATTTCATCTTTGATGGATTTTGACAGCTCATACAATTCATTTAAACGTGCTTGATAGTTGAAGTCTTGAGTAATCACATTCTTTTCTGGTGTTGTGGACTCAGAATCCTCAAGATCCGCACCAACCAATAAATAAGCATCGGTTACTTTTGGTGTTTCCTTATTTGACGGTGCTGGTACTGGAGCACTAGAAAGTTCAGTGGAAAAAGTTTCATCATCTTCCGCTGGCGTATACGGCGGTGTAGTCTCTTCATTAGGAGAACGTGCGTCTGTACGTTCAGCAAAAAAGTAAAACAATTCTTCTTGCGGTGCAACTTTAAACGGCGTCACATTATTTTTGATGATTGCTTTTACAACATGGTTTGCCAGTTTTAGCGTGTAGGATAGGGCATGTATATAAAGCTCTAATGTTGCAAAGTCACTGGTATCAACTTCATTAGCACCAAACCAAGATAGGTTACGCAGCTCAAGCCAGCTCGTGAAAGAATCGTGAGAGCTATTAAAACTTAGATCTATGGTCTTGGACAAATAGATAAAAACGCAATACAAAAACCTATTTTTGTACTCATACGTAAATACATCAGAATCGGTCCAGATCTTATTCTCAATGAGAGCAAGAATGTAATTTAAAAGCTCATGGTGTTTAATCGAATCGATTAAGTTGTCTGGGAATACTTTTAGTTGATTAAGGTGTGGTTTTACAGGTGCATCATTGGATGGTTTAAGGAAGTGGTAGAACAAGTTAAATGTTTGCGTATCATCTATATCAATTACAAGTTCATAATCATCTTCATCTACGTTATTTAGATCCTGTTGAATATCGACTATTTGCCCGGTGTGACCTTTTGAACGGTCAATCTCGCAGATACTAAAAAGAATAGGCAAAACCCCGACAATATTACGGTTGTCAATTGTTTGATAGTGGGTATCAAAAAATATCGTATCAGCTAAAAACGTACCTTTATGATAGTTGAGAAAGAAGAATAGTACGTTAATTAAAGAACGGTGATTTTCACCAGAAGAGGTGTTAGAAGTAGCGTTAAAGTCATCGAAAAAAACTAAATTTGTATCCATCTAAAAATACTTTAAACCACACCCTTAAACTATTACTAATAAGCATATAAGTTTTAAGAGAGGGTTTAAAGTTAATTTTAAATATATTTAATGGAGTTTAAGACATCGGGCTTTGTAAGCGCTCTACATTTGATGAAAGGTCAGAAACATCTTGCTCTAAAGTCATTGCCTGGTCTATCGCACGTTTCATTAAATATTCTTGATTAATTTCTTTAGGCTCTTTACGAGTAGCATTCTTTTGTTCTTCTTCTAATTTGAAACGTTCAAAAGCGAAAATAGAACGAATAATACATAAGCTATCTTCAAGTAGGTCTGAATGCACTTTAGGAAAAATTAGATCAGGATCTAAATCAGATGCGACTTGGTTAAACAGCATAAATTGATCGCGATGTTCGATAAGAAATTCATCATATGTACCGAACTCAGATTCGATCATATCTGGAATATTTGCGAGAGTAGAGACTTTCGTATCTTGTGATAACAGAATTGAATCACCTGATGGCGCAACTAAAGCATGAATAGGTTGTTCTGCAATAGGAGCCAACAACACTACAGTAAATGGGCGTGTTTGGTTTTTCATGGTTAGTCCTAATTAATATAAAAAAAGCTTTGGCCAAAAAGTCTATTTTGAAATTTTGGTAGGTTAATGGAATCGAATAGAAGGTCCGTTTCTTTAGTACACTTCTGATTAATTAGATAAATGAGATTTTGAAGAAGTGCAATCAATTTAAATGGACTGTTGTATTCATTGAATATGGGTGCAGCAATGCAAAGAGTCTTTTTTCTATCGGTTGATAATGCCCATGGGTTCACCAGGTTAAAGCTCACCTTGGCATTATTATGTTCAATTGGTCGTGCATAAATATCAAGAACATCGGATAAAGTAGATACCTTTAATTCTTTTGAAATGTCAGTAAGAATTTCACTGACTTGAAGCGCTGTTTTATCATGAATATCGCTTATAGTGATGCAAACACCACTATTACTATTCATTAAATTTGCATAAAGAACTTCAATAACCATGGACTCGTCTTTGGATAAATCCTTTAAATTGGCATTGACTAAATCTATGATCCGATCTGATTTTTGTTCAAGTTTAATTTGAAGCAAAAGCGGTTCATTCTTTTTTGAAACAGGGAGTACTTTATAATCGTTAAGATTGTAATTTAACCGCTTCATTTCAGTAATCAGCGTTTCTTTAGCATTATCAAAAAGCTTCTGATCTCTCTTGGTTAAACCAATAACAAAATTTGTGGACATGAGTATATTCATGATCCACAAAGCAGTAGATAAGGATAAAACACTATCCTTAACAACTTCTGAATCTGAATCAGAAAACCCAGATATTTGCTTGATTTTGTCGGTTATCGAAATCATGTGAACCCTTGTTTAATTCGGCATTTTCATCTGAAACTTTGTCAAAAAGATTAGTTTGATTAAGTACGTCTTGGATATTTTTTTGTGGATCATCACTGAGTAAACAGTGGAATAGGGCGCTAATTAAAGTAGCAAGTGATGTGCCATAGTCATTGGTACACTTGATTAATTGGCCAGCATCTAAGCAAATTGGTGTTTCATCATCATAAAGCAAGTGTAATTCTGGTGATTCAGCATAAACCAACTTTACATGAGTATCCGTGATGATTAACTCAACTTCTAAGTACTCATTATTTTCAACAAAATATTTAAAGCGCAACAACAATGCATCATCGCCACGTTCTATATATACAATTTGTCGATCGGTGGTATTGGTATGGGTGACGAATCTATTCTCTTTTGTGATCTGATCAATGTAGTTCAAAAAGATGGTTTTGAGTGACGCACTTAAAATACCTTTGGCAGCGAGTTCACTTTTCAAGTAAGGCAGAAAGTTTTCAAGATTTTCATGCAATGGTTTTTGCATTCGATCATCTCCAATGGGATTAATAAAAGGGCATACACATCAAATGTACAGCGACTCAATTATGACTATTTCATTACAACAGCTACCTAAAAGACTGCAGACTGTTTGACTTATAAAACTGATACTTTCGCCACACTTTTAATTCAAAAATATCTAACTTGTTTCTAAATCAATATGGCTTTATTTGATTATAAAGCCACATTGAAAGTTTAAATATTTAAAAATTATTTTTAGTATATACCTAAATCTAAGTTTTTAAATGGATCTACCTTTTAACTGGCAAACTTTGTTGCTTTGGTTAAAAGGGTTAAGTCTTCATGGAATTGATTTTTTAAAAACCCATAGTTAAAAACGTAACTAATAAAGGTGAAAAACTCTAATTGGTTCGGTATTTTGTCTTCAAGAATACTGACCTCTAATTGCAATGTTCCTGTTGCACGTTTCTTAGAATGAAACTTAAGACCATCAAATGTTTGACCGTAATAAGTAGATATTTCCAAGAAAACTAAACGGAAAAAATAAGGGAAGATTTGAGAAACAACACGCTCAGGATCATCAATTTGAGTTAAACGTCTACCGTTGTGATATTTAAACTTAATACCATCAGCCATACTTTTTTCTACCAACAGGCGAATATAGGCATGACTACGAGTAATCATGCTTTTAAGTGGCGTTTTTGCTTCATGAATATTTTCGTATTGCATTTAGTTATCTCACATCTCAAGTCTTAATTGGTCAGCTTCATTTTCTTTTTCAATCGAAACTTCAGCAATAATTTTTTGGGTATTTTCGTTTTGCAGATCTTGATCAAATATTTCATTCACACAAGTTTCGACTAATTGTTCAGTCAAGTTTCTGCAGATCTCAAACTCTAAACCTTTAGGTTGTACGGTAGGGTAGCCGTCAATTAAAAATGAGTTTTTCATTTCATTTTCATTTGAAACTTTAGAGTACAAATAAGTCTCAAAATAACGGGCAAACATTTCGGTACTGGTCGCGTAATACGGCGTTGCACGATTTTCAGCACTGTCGATATTTAAACAATCCTTTTTATAACGCGATAGATTGTCACTAAAACGAATATCACCTACGTTTATTTCAACGTCTTGTGACTTATCAAAGAAGTTTTGCATTTGAGTATGAGGATTTTTAACACCCTCAGGCATGTACTTCTCTACCAGGTTATAGAACTTGTATTTAGATGACTCTATCAAGTATTCAGATAGGTTTTGCGATAGTGTTTTTAAATCCACATTCGCTGCAGTCGCAACACCTGTAATTTTTTCTTCCAAACCGGTTGTAGGTAAATGATGTTCTGGCTGGCGCATATCATTAAGTTTTTGCTGATAGCGCTCAAACGACTTAAAGCTTATAGCATTAATGTCAGTGTTAATTTTAGAGACAATGACATCCACCTTGTCTTGAACCGTACTGAAGAAAGATAGGTTTGTATCAGCTTTATATTCACGCTCATACTTCTTCAAGTACTCTTCAATTTTCTCAAACTGACGGCGAATGAGATCTTCATAGTGCTTTTGGTGCCAGTCAAAGAAGCTGTTTAAAGTTTTGCGCGTAGAATTAGGATAATTCTCTTTATTCTTAATCACTTCATCATGCATTGAATCAGCAACAGTGTGGTACGCCTTGATTGCAGTCTCAGCATTCTCATGAAGTACTTGACCGTAATTTTTCATTGCCTGAACTGGCTCATTCATCATCGCACGATGTAACTTTTCAAAAGCACGACCGGACTCAGTAACAGGGGAGTATCCAGCATCCAACATATTTGATAAGAAGTGTCGTGCACCTGGTATCTCAAAATTAGGAATGTCTTCATAATAGTCCTGAAGTACAGAACGATTCATTTGAGCGTGATTTTTATATACTTCCGCTTTTTCCAACATCCCTAAGTGTGCATCTAGCGCATGGCCATACTCATGAGCCAAACTTCCAGATCCGCTATCACGAGTTAAGTTAACCACGTTCTTAGACAGCTCAAAATGCGCTGCAGATCCTTTAATTCCGCGTGAAGCCAAAGCAACACCCAAGTTCAATAAACCATTGTTTGATTTAAAGCCCATGAGTTGTTTTAAGTCAGCCAATGAGTCATACACGGCATTAACCAACTGTTGAGCCACAGGACTAACTTTATTGCCTACTTCAACACCACGGATAGAAAAGTCATCTTTAAGCTTGAATGAATCCACATCGGCACCTTGGCGGTGATCAGGACCAGTACGAGAGTAATTTAACAATCCGTAAATGCTTGATTGGACTTTTTCAGTCACAAAACCATTTTTAAGTTTTTTCACTTCACTGGTAAATGACGGCAAACGTGGTGCTTTAGGTGTATTCACAGCTTCAGTCGTTGCTTCTATAACTGGTGCAACAGGATCTTTAACATAAATAGGTGCAGATTCAG
This sequence comes from Acinetobacter sp. Ac_5812, assembly GCF_013072695.1. Taxonomy (GTDB): domain Bacteria; phylum Pseudomonadota; class Gammaproteobacteria; order Pseudomonadales; family Moraxellaceae; genus Acinetobacter. The sequence goes on along the minus strand of NZ_LXUK01000016.1, from coordinate 14,008 downwards.
CTTTAACTAAACCACTTTCAATCGCACTTTTCAGAACGTATGGTTCAAGCACAGTTGAATATAAGCCAGTACGTTGCATGTTGCTGATCGCATCGCTCACATCTTTAGTGACTTTCGACTTACCGTAAAAATCAAAGATCTTACCTGTTGATAGAATCTCACTGAGTTCTTTATCAATCGTTTTTTCGATGATTTTCTCAAGCTGAACACTGATACCGCCTGTATGTTCTGGCATAATGTAGTACTCATTCAAATTGCTAAGCAATTGGAAGTAGTTTTTGTAGTTGTTCTTGGTACCTTTACTATAAAGCCCGATATAGTCTTTACGTTGGCGATCAGTCATACCAAGACTTTCAGCAGATAAGCTTTTATTGTTTCTTACCGCATGAATCAACTCTTCTTGAGTATCTACCATCAAATTTCTGATGTTAGAAACAACAGCCACATACGCACGTAATTCTGTCGCACGTTGGCTATCAAGCATCAACGCATTTTTAGAGAATAACGGTTTAGTTGGGCAGTAGTCATACATTGCCTTTACGAATATTTTGTCATCAATACCGAGTGGCGTATTGGTGTACCAAGCTTGGAATTCTTTATTTGCAACGATTTTTGCTTTTCGATAGTCCGTAGCTGTTTGATCGGCTGATGTCGCTGAAATATATTCCAATGAAATATATTCACCGTAGCGATCTTTATGTGCACCGCCAAACTTGGCACCTACATCACCTAAGTACGTAGCCGGGGAGTCACTTGGCTCTACCTTTACATCAACAGGCACATATTTGTCTTTTGGTACCAATTGATCGATAAACGTGAAGTCAGTAAACACACGGTTTTGAAGTTGTAAGACATCTTCAACTGAGCGCATACTTTTAACAGGAAAAACGCACAGAGACTTGTAATCACCGTGAATATCGGCTTTATCACGAAAAAGTTTAACCGATGCATATTCATTGTCGGTCGATGGCTTGATGGCCAAAAACAATTTGTGATTTTCAGTTTTGATATACGGCTTTATGTGTGCGGTTTGATCGTATAGAGCACCAAGCGTATTCGTAATCAAAGTTTGGAAATGCAAACTTGCTAACCGCTTATTCTCAAAGTCAGTTTTGTGTTTAATCTGAATTTCAGGCAAGTCAGATAGTGCTAATTGCTCTAAAGTGGTACCGAAATTAACCTTAGATTCGATAGCATTTAAGATTTCGTGACTATACTGGTCTACATCATCAAAACCAGTAATCAATTGATACTGAAAGTCATGAGACGGTATACGAAGAAGCACGGCAGTCAATTGAGGCTCATAGTCCGTATCAACTATAAACAATTGCGGTGTTTCATCTTGTTGAGATGATTTGTTTAGCAACTTGTATTGGTGAACTTTAGGGTTGGAACCTACAAAATGCTCAGCATAAGCCTGTTTAACCGTATCTTGTAATGCTTTGACATGCTCAAGCATGACGGTATTGACTTCATTTAACGCGGTTAAGGATTTATATTTTTCTGCAAACGCCTCATTCACGGCGATCTGCTCTAACATAAATCTAGGCTGAATATCCTCAAGTTCTGGATTGCCTACACGCTTTAATACAACACTAAATTTAAGGTTATTAATGAATGGATCAGGTTCACCATTGATACCATTGCTAAAAAGTTCTTTAAGATCGCTTTTCTGCAGTTTAGAGCTCACCAAATCAAACGGATGAACTTCTTCAAATGCCTGAACATCAAAAACTTTGGTTAAGTTTTTAGGCATGATTGCTGTCTGGCCATCTACATGAGCGATAACATAGGTGTACGCTGGAGAGATGTTGCTCAGAAGCTCAGTGACTTCATTCGGTTTTTTCTCGTAGCTAAGATCCTCAAACTTTTCGTATGTTGCAGAATTAAGATTGCTGATGAAATCTAATTTAGAGTTGAAATTAGATGGATGATCAGAAATGTACTGGAATATCTTGTTTGGTAAAGACGTAAACACTTTATTGATTAAAGTTTGCTGACTGTCTTTAGCTTTGAAGAAGTTGAGATCTGACTCGTAATATTTTTCAAAAGTGAACTTAGCTGGAGGCATAAACGTCATGCTGTTGCGTGAAGTCGATAACTTAAACAAAGCATTCGCAGACGTTTTAACCGCATCTCTATCATTAAAGCCAGTAGCCTTATGCATATTGGCATCTAGGGAAACTGAATGCCCAATAAACGGCGCATTTTTGTCTTTATGATTGTAGAGGCGTATATACTGAAGATCATTCTTTTGAAACACGGTGATAAACAAATCATGATCAGGGATCTTGATTGCGCCGTGGTGATCTTCATAGTGCTTTACAGCATTTTCTAGCTGAGTGTTAAAGTATTCAGATTCACTATTGAACTGTACGTTCTCTTCTTCAGCTGATAGCGAAAAATATTTAACGTTATTCTGAAAAGCTACATTAGGTTTGAGAAGTTCCTTAATCACCTCAAATTCTTTTTGTACTTCAACATCAAATTTGCCAAAAACTGTACGCTGATTAATATCAATCAGGTTCAGATAGTTGAATAGCTGAATGTTGTTGTAGTTGTGGTTCGGTAGGGCAGTTTTGTTTAACTGGAGCTTACCATCTTCTAACTGCATGCTTTGGACTTGCTTCAAGTCATCTGCAGTCAGCTCTACACCAAAGACTTTCTTAGTTTCTTGTTTGAGCTCTTTATCTTCACCAGCAATCACTAAGGCAGCTATTTTTTGTGCCTTGTCATAATCGCCGTCTTCTAGATATAGGGTTTTCTCAACAAAATACTTGGCAATGTTCGCATACGCTTGATTTGTTGCTTTGTAGCCATCGGTAGACAATGAAAAATGTTTGTTTTCATCAAATTCATTTGATTTAACGGTTTTAACTTTTAAATCGTCAATGTCACCCGTTGGTTTAATCTGAACATAGATTTCATCTGCAGCGAGATCCATGTTCGAGACAAATAAGGTCGAATTTTTAGAATAAAACTGACGTTCGATACTCGACAACAGATCCTTTGCATCTTTGCGGTCTTCTTCCATGTCAGACTGCATATCTTCAGCAATCGACTTGATGTTTTCGCCACGGTCATCCTTTGTGATAAATGACCAGTCTTGTTGCGGATATTTGGCTGTTAATGCCTTTTGGAAGCTTTGAACCTCAACAAAGCGATTGAACTGACGGTCCAGACTAAACCCATCTGTATGTGATGAAGTTTTAGCAAAAATATCCTCAGGAACAGAATCAGATTTAGTCTTACGATTGAAGTTTTCACTTGCATTTGGCACCAATAAATTACGGAATAAAATCTCATTTACACCGTTCTTTAAGAATGACGCACTTTTAGTTTGTGATAGAGATTGTTTTAAAAATGCTTCATCAAAGTTTGATTCATCAAGAAGCCGAGTAAACTCTTCAAAATACGCTGAAGCTAATTTATCGTTATTAGCAAGATCAGCCGTGCACAGATCGCTTAACTCTAAACGCTGTGCATCTTGCTCTAGCTCTAACGGCGCAGAAAAATCACCAGCAACAAAATCATTGATATTTTGCTCAACATAATTGTTCGTGCGTGACATCAACATATCAACTGCAGTTTCATTATTCACAAATTCCTGAAGCTCAGGCATTTTAATTGAAACCAATTGATTGTCGAATTGCTTAGACAGTAATTTGAACAGATCCGCTTTGTGTTGATTGCTTTCTACTTCAGATTCAAAACCTACAAATTTGCCGTTTTCATCTTTAACGTAGTAGAAGCTGTTTTTATTAAACAAAAAGGTATTTGTTGCAGACGTAATGCCAGATACCAAAGTTTCACTTTGCCATAAGACTTTTTTAACTTCATTGTACTGTTTTGAGATCTCAACATTGTGTGTGTCGATTTCGTCAGAGATCGCTTGAATATCATCTACGCTAAAGCTTTTTGTTTGTGTAGCTGAGCGCACGACATCTTGAATTTCAGCATATTTCTGATTTAGATAATCACTATATTGCTTCTCAATTTGTTGAGCTTGTTCAGTAGCCTTAGGAATGACATAGACATCCAAGATCTGTCTAATTTCAAGCATAGACGGCGCGAAATCACGCACCTTGTCATTGCCTCTTGCATCCAATAATTCTTCAGGAAACTTTAAGAGCTCTTTAAGTACGGCAACATCATCAATTTCTGGAGTAGGGAGGTCATTTGCAATGTTGAGTAGATCAGACTCAGTAATAGATGCCTTCTCAGTTGCCTCAAAATTAACATCAAGATCATTCAAGATCTCGTTAACATTTGATTCATTGAGTTGTTCTTCTAGTTTACGCTGTTTGATTTCAGCAGATTGGTGATCATAGAGCGCATTAAACTTAGGAACGATGTTTACAGAGAATTCAGAGAACTCTTGGCTCAGATCGGCAAAGAAAACTTTACCTGTTGGCATCTGGCGTACCATTTGTTGTAAGACATCATGGCGAAGCATGGCAGCGTCATACACCATCTTATCTACAAGGCGTGTTTCAATACCTTGTTTAGACGCCATCCATGTGCCGTGTTCATCTTTATAAAAAGCTGGAATACCTTGTTTAGCTGATTCTAATAGCTTTGGATACGGCAATTGCTGTTGATTAAACACACGGTCTATCACAACAAGATCAGAAGCTAATTTTTGTACATAAGCATCAACATCTTTAAAGCTCATGTTAAACATTCTGTTGCCACGGCCATGCTCAATCAGCTGATTAAAAGTGGACTCGTATTCATGAGCAAAATGCACCAGGTTAATATTGTCATTTAACCCCAATGCTTCATACGGATCATGAGCAAAGATTTCAGGAATATGGCGCAAGTCATCAATAATCAGTAACGAACCATCTTTTTCGTAATTGACGGGTACTGCAAATGGAGACAACTTAATTTTGGCTAGATTATCTGGACTTTCGCCACTGGCCATCGCCGATTCTTCATCTAGATAGACTTTAGAGAAGATATTTTCATAGCCATAATCTTGAAGACGATTAAAAGGAATTTTTGAAGACTGAAATTGAGCCAAGTAGGATTTGTTCGATTCCTGAAGACTGGTTTTCAGCGTATCAAGGATATTAGATCCATTGTTTAGCTTACTGACATACACTTCAGGGAAAGCGGAAAGGCGTTCGGTCGCTGATGCGAAGTAACTTTTCCAGTTCGGAATGTTCTTCTTAAACGGTAGATTGGTGAGATAAATATCTTCTTGCTTAGTCGGTACTTTCATATCGTTGGTAAACGCTGGAAAGACCTTCTGAAGATCGTTTAGATCGATACCAGACTTTGCCGGGTTCTTATAGTAGTACGCATGAATACCATCATCATTTTGCACTTCATAAAAATGGGCATCCATTAACACTTGTTCAAATTGCTTAGAACTGTTTTGTTCAATAGATTTTTTGAATTGCTCAAATTCATTAACAACAAGCATCGCCGTTTTTGGGCGAAAATTGTTGGCTGGCGATACTACAAGACGCGCACCAAGACCAGTTAAATTAGGCCATTTAACTTCATTCACTTTATAGTCTCCTACTTGGTCACATAGCATGATCCAAGACTTTAAAACGACTCTTACGAGTACTTATATGTGCTTATATTAAACTAAAAAATTAACTTTGAGGGAGGGTTTAGGCGTTATTCTTTAAAATAGTATATACCGAGTAAATAGCACTGTTTAAATACCTATCATTTTTAATAAAACCATCTAAAACCGTGCACTATTCTTTCTTTTTTTATAAATAAAAATGCCACCGTATAGGTGACATCTTGCTTAAAGCTGATGGTTACATTTTAACAAATTCGTTTTTAGCGAGTTCGTCTGGTTGGGTGCCATCTTCTACACCTACAATAATTCCAGTACCACGAATAAAGTAGCCACTATTATTCGGATATTGGACCAAGGTAACATTATGCTCAAGGTTACTTTCTAAAAAGGTAGTGCCGTATCCCCAAAACTTATTTAAGCCTTGCCATGGAGCATCCTTAATATAATTGTTTTGGGCATATTGAATGGTGTATTGACCAATTGGAAGAGATATATTGACAGTTTGCTTTTTGGGTACCTGAACAACGGCTCGTAACCTTTTAGTGGCCTTATCTCGAATGATAAACACAGTATCAACATTTTGAGATTCCATTGAAACAGGACCAAAATGTTGTGTGTTTTCCATACTGGAAACATTAATCACTTCTTTTTTAAATGGCATGGCTGCACTATTGGCTACCATTTTTTGATGTTCAGCATAGTCTTTTGCCATTTGTAGACCGTTTTCAGGTTCATTCGGTTGGCCTGGATTGGCTGACTCTACTGATTGAGCTTGTTTCGATATTGCCCGTGTAGCACTTTGAGCAAAGAGATCGACCAATCCGAAATGATTAGCCACAGATATAATTGCAACTGCTAGACCAAAACCAGCAAATTGCTTTGGAATTGCTATTGCCATAGCGCCCCCTGATTCCATTTATAAGATTTAAATAAAAAAAAGATGCCACCCACAGGGGATAGCATCCAAGATCTCAAAATTGCTTATAGTGCCAATTCAGGATCGCTATTCTTTTGTTTGCTTAATTCTGGATCTGCTTGTACTTCAATGTTGGTCATGAGCTTAGTCCAATATTCATCGTATTCAGCTTGTGACATCTCATTAATGACTTCATTCCATTTAACTAGGTTCTCATGTTGATCTGTACCCGGTTGGAAGAAGTGCATTGCATTTCTGACATACTGCTGATGATCAGCAAAACGCAGTTCAGCAATATTTTCCTGAATATAGTCCAGGCCTTTCACCGTAAATTCGCGAATCTCCTTCATGATTGCATCTTTTTCTATACCATGCGGTTGAGTTACAGAAGATGAACCACCTTCAGGACATGGGTAAACAAGCCAATCATTTCGCAAGTTCATTTCTGCTAAGGTCACTTGTAAGTACTGCTCACCACTACGGGCAAACATTTCATGTGCGGTCGTCCAATACGGCTTCTTAGCACTTGTTAAGCCCTCTAATACCATCGCATTTTTGTAGAAATCAGTTTTTAGCTGAGATTGATTAGTTGATGTTAAGCGATCGTTCGTCTGTAAGCTTAAAGAAATTAACTTTAAGTGTTCATCTGACAATGGTTTAGGGCTGTTTTCTTTGATGAAGTCGAGTGCACATATCGCAAACTGACTACGCAACATTTGTCGATAATCACGGAATACAACTGATCTAAAGACTGTACTGTTCGCTGCACCAAGTACTTGCGCTGCAAAGACACGATCATGATCAATTTCAGAACGAGATTGCGAGATATATTTGTTGAGCTCAGTCCGTGGGATTGGATACTCATTTTCAGACAAGAACTTATGCAAGCCTTGGGCAACGTGCATATAACGTCTATGTTGTATGGCGTCCTTTTGGAAAAGTTCAGGATCTTCATGACGATTAGCGAAGTTAATCAATGAAGATAGTTCAGTATGCAACTTGCCACGTTCCGCAATAAACGTATTAATTTTCTCTTTTATGCTGTCTCTATCTGGCGTAAACAAATCAACAATGTCAGGTTGATCTACCAATGTTTTATCCAAAATCGTTTTGATGCTGGTTTCATAAAACTTGACTTGATTCTCAAGATTCGTGCGAAGTACTTCTATCGAGTCATCCTTTTTCATTGGCAAGTAATACATCGCTTGATTTACTTTGGCTGCAGCTTGCAACAAATCTTGGTTAATGTTGGCATACTTCTCAGACTTAATGTTATTCAATTCTGCAAAACGAGTTAGATAAGGCTGTACGTTTTCCATCATCATTTTTGGTTGATTGCGTGTCATCGCACTAAAAATGAGATGGTCATAGGCATGGAAAAATTCATGACCAAACGAGCCAAAACCTGAATTCTTGGTTAAGTTAATCACACGGTTAGATGGCTCATAATGTGCCATCGCAGCGGAACGTCCACGCGAACCAAAAGCAACACCCAACATACCGTTAAAGCCAACAAATTTCGGATCTATATCAAGTGCCTTAGCAAGAGCGAAACAACCGTCATATGCGTTATTTAACGCGATTTGACGATCGCTCTGGTTCAAGTACTCGCCAAACTCTACGGCTTTAAATCCAAAGGTCGCTTGCAAGGTATGTGCTGTAACATCTTGGCCATTACGTGAAGCAATGTTTTCCGTCACAACCACATCACTGAGCTTGAATGCCTTACGCATAGTACGAGGCTTAGCATACTCTTTGAATAGGGCATCTAAGGTACTCGCCGTGTCATCTACAATGTGCGATACATTCTTTTCAGATAACGAAACTTCTTGAGTATCATCATTCTCTGCAGTTGCGTCTTTGGTTTTTTTAGCAGTTAACAGATCCATGACCTGTTCAGATAGACCAGCATCAGATCTGCTAAATAGCGTACTCGAATCTATAATGTTGCCACTTCTAAAAGTAACAGTCGCTTTTACTTTGTCTTGGAACGGTTTGGCATCAATCGCACTACGTATTTTTTTATAGATAGAGTAGGTGCCTTTAACTGGCGGTAACTCTTTCCTTAAATGATGAAGTGCTTCAGTGAGCGTTTTACGTGCTTCACTACTATCGGTTTTCGCCAATTCAGAACTAATAATCATGTCAGTGGCAGCATATTCAGCATAGCTTTCTACCAATGAAAATAATGACCGATCTAATGATTTAAACGCCGTGAACAGATCTTTGTCTTCATTCAAACGAACGTATAAATCACATGCATTAGGAATAAATTCACGAACTGTTTTTGCTTCCATTAATGCATCACGCATACTTAAAACAGCGTCATAGTATCCAGCACCTACTTTTTTAAACTGTTCTTCAGTGGCATTTTCAAGCGGATAACGTGGCTGATCATTCGTCATCTTACGTACAGCGTCAGTCAGCAAGTGAATGTAAATATCTCGACCAGCTTCTTTTGCTTGTAAAACCGATTCCTTTTTCCAAATTTTGTCACGCGTAATTAGGTTTTTGACTTGCAAAAGCGACATATCTTGAATCTGACTGAGCGATAAACGTGGACCATACAGATCCTTTTTCGCACCAGGCATTTTCATACCCGTATCTTCAATAAGTCCAACTTCAGAACGTGGCTCAGTGGCTTTCGGTTTGGTTGTTTTTGGCTCTTTTGGTGCTTCAGCTTCAGGCTTACCCTCAGACTCAAACAGTGATGTTTGTTCTGGAGCAACTGGCTCAGTCGGCTCTACAACTTCTACCGTTGTTTCCTGTACTTCTGGTTCAGTAGGCTTTTGAACTTCAGGCTCAGTTACGGTCGGTTCTTCAACCAATGGTTCTTGGGCAACTTCTACAACAGGTGCGCTTTGAACCATATGTTCAGGTTTATATACTTGATCGCGAGACTTAAATAATTCTGCTTTTTTGAATGATTTTGCAAAATCAGTAATTAAGAAGTTCTTAGAGTTCGGGTGCTTTGGCGTAGGAAGAATTTTATAGCCTTGATCAACAAATTGCTGATGTTCGGCATTATTCACAATGGCCAGTTTTAACGGAGCTTGATCATCGGCAACTTTAATCGCGAGATCGAACCGGTCTTTAGATTCAAGTAGCTTTTCACCAAAGGCAAAATCAATTTTATTGACCAATGTTGAAATATTAACAGCCACAATCTCATTAAGGCCTTTAACATCAATATTTTCAAAACTTGGTGATAATGGCACCTTGATTGTCTGCAGTATGTTTTCACGTAACCCAAGATCATTTAATACTTGGTCCACAAGATGCGCTTTTATCCCGTTTAACTGGAAGTCTTTAAACAATCCACCACGCTCGTTGAATTTAGCAAACTGCTCAACATTATCAAAAACCCGTAATTGATCATGCTGTAAAACTGGTGTGTCTTTATCAATGACAGAAATCACTAAATCAGCACCGTCATTGGCCACAATAATTTTGGAGCCGTTTTCAAACGCTTGATCCATTTCTTTTTGATTGATGTAGTCGGTAAAGACGTTCATCAAATCAACATTGGTCATCACATCATTGCTTTTCACAAAATCGATTAGATCTTGTTTCGCCGTTGGATCGATGTATTGATTATCGGCATCACGTAAAGTTAATGCCTTGTAATCGTCCAACTCAGGGTTAAACAATACCTTTTCTTTAAGGTGTAGGTTTTCGATCGACTGGAAGATCTGATAGCGTTTTTCTAATGAGTCGATCAAGTACTGCATTTGCTCTTGCGTACTTAAAACTGAATCATTGCTAAGCGTCAAAGCTTTAAACAGCGCCTTATCGTCTGCAGCTAAGTCATTCAGACTTGATTTAACGATTAAGCGATCGGTAGACGGAATCTGTTCACCGCTGAAATATAAGTTAATCGCGCCGTGCTTTTGTTCATCAGCTGGTGAAACCGTGAGATAAATATTTATCTCAGGAAACTCAAACTCTTTAATGCGTTCAGGATTGGTGATAATGCTTAAAAGAGATCCCGTTTTTGTCTCGAGGGATTTATTTTTTAGTGCCGTCCATTCTTCAATAGAACGATTTTCAAATGACTGCAGTAGGGCAGAATTGATTAAATCACGGTTGAGGTTAAATCCATTCTTGAGTGAGTCTGGAGTCGATTGTAATGCTTCAAGCACAAGCCCATGTTTAAAGAGATTGCCAAAGTCATTTTCACTGTTAACATCGGTCTTTTCAAGTGGCAAGAAACTTGATGCATGCTCATAGACATTCTTAACTTCAATATCAAGCTTTAAGCCTTTTTCATATTTCGGTACCGCTTCCTTGGTCAAAATACGATTAAGAATTACATTCTTAAGGTCATCATAGGTCAGCTTGTTTTCGCTGATCGGATTAGAGCTCAGGATATGTTCAAACGAAGAAGCACCATTAATCATAATGGTTTTTTGCTTTTGTAATGAACTAACCTTTTGACCTAGATCCATCGGTAGTAAGCGAATGAAGTTCTGATCAGATGCTATCGTACTGCTATACACCGCCAAAGAACGTGCGCTAACTTCAGGCTCAACCATCAAAGCGTTACCTTCAGCTAGGTAGGTTTTTACCGCTTCTTCAGTCAACGTGACGACATTTTCAATTTTCGAGTCTTTTGGTGCCGTGACTTCATTGTAGGTCGGTGTTAGATAACCTAGTGCCGTCAAAATATGCTTGTGCTCATTATTAATAATGGCAATAACCGCCTCAGATTTAGACTCTTCACCCACGGCATTTTGATAAAAGTCTTGTAGATAGCGCTTATACGCCATACTTACCGCGACCTTTTTATTTAAGGCAAAAAGCTGTTCTTGTGTATTTGAGTTGAAGTGGTCTTTATGTATCACCTTAGGCAGATAGTTTTGAAAGCTGTCTACCACATAGATTTCATCTTTTTCGAGTGTTTCTTTTAAAGACAAAACTTCATTGGTCGCAGCAAAAACAATCGCGTTGGCCAGTGCATTACCAGGATTCGTGCGTACACGTAATTCCTCATTTATCGCATGATTGAGTTGCGACCTAATATCAGGTAATCGGTTAAGGATAGGGGAGTCAGGATTGTTGCCAATATTGCTACTCAGCTCAGAAAGCACATGAGCCACATCGATGCGCTTATTAAAACCCTTGTAGTTACCGTCCTGTTCTAACAGGTTATAGAATCGCTCTAAGCTTTCATCTGATAAATATTGTGATGCAATGCTATGGGCATCACCATCACCAAGCGCCGTAAATTGGCTATTAATACTATGCAGTTGTTGAAGAATACGAGGCATTTGCTGATGAAATGAAAAGTAGTTTTTACCTACATTTTCAGCACTGGTCGCAATCATGTCCTCAATACTGTTATCCAGCACTGATACAGCATTCGAGAACACCATATCGTTAAAATCTGGCATTGCAGATTCTTGAGATGGTGAATATCCCAAAATAGAATATTCAAACTTTTCGACTGCAGATAACTCTTGATCTTGTTCATCATAATAATGAACCACATCAAACTGGTTAACAGCTTCATTCCAAAGCCCGTTCGGTTCTTCACCTAGATCAACGTTGAAATGATAAATGTCAATGTCATTTGAGGTGTGAGTAGCTTCAAACTCGTTCGCTTCATCCAATAGACGTTGCATTTCATCTTGCAATTCATCATCGGTGACAACGCTTTGTAGGAAGTTATCAAGATCCGTGCCGTATTCTTCACGGTCTATCACTGAATCAAAAAAACTATCATAAAGATTGTTCAGACGCGTAGAAGCAATGTTTAACTGACTTAATGCCAATTCCATTTCATAAGCTTGATCGTCATAGGCTTGCTGATCCAAAACATACGCATTTTCAGTAGCAACAGCGACTTGAATCGCAACCGCTTTTTCAATACGCTCACTGATGGTATGTGTTGCTTTCGCTTCAACAATAGCTTGACGTTCTTCTTTGAGCTTTGCAATTTTTTGTAGGTATTCTTGCTTAATTTTTCGCATTAAAGCGAGTTTAGTCAAAGAGTCCTTAATGACTGGTTCTGGAATGTTCGGCTTAAACTTGGTGTGTCTAAAAAAGTGATCAATTCGATTGAACAAACGTTTTACTGGAACCTTAGGTTCAGGCGGTATGGTTTGCTTAATTTGATTGAGATCCAAGCTTTCTAAACTTGTACCGATGTCATCCAAACTTTCAGAAATTAATTCACGATCAAAACTGCTATCACCAATAGAGTAGGGATCAAATGTTCTTAAATTATTAATATTATTTTGAACGCTTTGAATCAGGTCCTTAATCTTATCGGCAAGGTCGAATTCTTCTACATCTAAAGTTTGGTTGTTGTATTCCCAAACTTTCCAATCATTGTCCACCAGCTGTAACGCAGTTGTTTCTATACCAAATGGTGCCAATGCTGACGGAATGCTGTTTTCTTCGTATGAATACAAACAGTCATTGATTTTCGTGACTAAGGTTTGAAGCTTGATCAATCCTTGGTGATTAACGGCATGATCATCCGATCTGAGCGCATTCACAATTGGATCAATGCTCGTATTCAGCCCCTTATTCAGCTCTCGAATATCAATAAATTGCTTCGGTAAGCTGTTATACGCTGGCCATGCTGGATGTGAAGATATTTTATAATTGGTCAGCTCAGGGATTTGCGTAATATCTTTTAGGGCAAGTACTTCACCGCCTGAATTAACCGAAATCACTAGCTGTTTGCTTAGTTCAATAGGCTCTATCGTATCTTCTATGAGTCCAGCATTTAGCGCTGCTTCTTTATCAACATAATAACGAGTCAGTGTTTTATCTGCTTGGTACCCGTAATTGTCTAAATCAGCCAACGGCAATGGATCTACTGACTGCAGTAATGTCGGTAGCTTATTCCAGCCTAAATCTGCTTTATTGAATTGTTTAACCGCACCCATAATGGTTGTATTTGGGGCAAACGGTTTTTGCTGTTTTGCTTGGTAAAGCACAACGGACTTTTGATTATTGAGTTCAAATAGGGATTGCCACTGGTTTTTTTCAGCACTACTCATTGGGTTTTGCAGATATATATCTGACATATCCATTTCAATGAGGTCATTTTTAGAGTCGTAAGGAAAAACAGATTTTATGTCAGCAAGAGAGAGACTATCTTGCGAACTCTTATACATAAAACTAAGGTCGTTATTTTGCTCATTGGTGATATAAACAAACTTTCCAGTCTGTTTTAAACCTGTTAAGAAGCTGTTTAAGGATGTGTTCAACTTTTTCTCTAAAAGCTCAACATCTTTAATCTTAATAATGGCTGCTTGGTTTCTTAAATCAGTTTTAGGGGTTACTACAAGTTGAGCGCCAAAGCTACTCAGATCCAACCATTTCTTTTTAGTTGACATATAAACTCCATGGCAATATGTATAAGCATCTTTTAATTAAAATATCAAAGCACCATCGGTTACTTTTGAACGGTATATACTAAAGATTATAAGAGAATTTATATAAAGAAACTATCTAAAAGGGTTTTAAACAAAAAAAAGGGATGGCTTAAAACCATCCCTTTTTTTAAGTTTTTTTCATTATCAGTCTGATAA
>NZ_LXUK01000015.1 GCF_013072695.1 Acinetobacter sp. Ac_5812 | reverse complement strand
CACAAGTTGTTCTTCTATTCTATTAATGATCTTTTTACCACCTCGTCAGTGGCAAATCAACGCAATAAATATTCAACAACTTAACCAGTAAAGCTAAGTTATTTTTGCTTCATCGCGTCGGGATGAGTGCATTATAGGAGATTTTTTTTAGTGTGCAAGTCTTTTTAAATCCTTGTTTTATCAAGTGTTCTTTTTTTACACACCAATATGTATAACAAAGCAGCATAATTCTCGTAAGCATATAAAATTAAAGCAGAAATATTTTATACACATTTCTGCTTTGTTTTTTACTTACTGTTCTTTATCTGTACACTGATAATTTTAATGGGTTGTTTCGGTACATTTTGATGCATTCCGTAGTTTGCCGTTGGCACATTTACGATCTTATCGACAATATCCATACCTTTAGTTACTTTACCAAATACGGCGTAACCCGCATCCATCGGTGACTTATTTAAGAAGTTATTATCTGCGACATTAATAAAGAATTGGCTGCTTGCAGAATTCGGATTACTGGTACGTGCCATTGCTAAAGTACCGCGTGCGTTCTTCAAACCATTCCCAGACTCATTCACGATTGGTGCTTTGGTTGCCTTCTCAATCATATTGGCATCTAAACCACCGCCCTGCACCATAAAGCCAGGAATCACACGATGGAAGATCGTGCCTGTATAGAAGTTGCTTTTTACATAGCTTTCAAAGTTTTTTGCCGACACAGGTGCTTTATCATCAAAAAGTTCAATTTCGATGTTGCCCATACTGGTTTTCATATCAACCATGGTATTTGCAAATAAATGGCTGCTTGCCAAAATTAAACCTGTTGTCATGAACAACTTTTTCATCATTGCTTTTCTCGGCTTGATCATTGATTTGTTGTGAACGCTCATCTTAGTTTTGCTGATTCTATTTTGCTATTTCTATTTGTTATCTTTAAAACAAAAAACCGATGTTTCACGTGAAACATCGGCTCGGACTTTATTAACTATGTTTATCCCAAAATTTTCTAAAGTTCTTGGCAACTTCAATGGTATTGCGTTTGGCCTTACTTGAGACTGGCGTGAGGTTAATAAAGCCATGCGTCTGATCTGGGTAATCAACATATTGGACTTTAACCCCGTTTTGTCTCAGCTTATGGCTATAGATTGCACCCTCATCATGAAGTAGGTCATGACCAGCAGTAATCACATAAGCAGGTGCTAACTTTCTAAGACTGCCATAAGTTGGTGAGATTAACGGATCATCTAATGCAACATCATGCTGTGTTGCATAATAGTCCGTCACATAATCCACATCTTTACTGGTCAACACTAAACCCTCTCCATAGGCATAGAACGAAGGATGGCGGCTTTTGAAGTCAACCACGGGATAAATCAATAATTGTGCTTGTGGTGCATAGGCTTTACCAACAGAGTGCTGTGCAACCACAGTACCAATATTGCCCCCTGCACTATCACCTGCAACCGCAATACGATTCTTATAGATTTTCAATTGACGGCGATTTTGATATACCCACGCCAGTGCATCTTCACATGATTTGATCAACAGTTGTGGCGATGCTTCTGGTGCTAATGGATAATCAATACTTAAGACCTGTACTTTTGCATATTTGGCAATCAGACGACAAGCTTCGTCATGGGTATCCAGACCACCCACGACAAAACCACCACCGTGATAGAACACAATGATCGGCAATTTCTTATTCGGTGCAGGATGATAATGTCTGGCAAAGACCGTACCACTTTGCAAAGGGAGACGAATATCCTCAACCGAGTCAATCGATGTTGGTTTATTGATGATTGCCAACATTTGCGCATCAAACTGACGGCGGGACTCAATTGGATCATCACCAATAAAGCCAATGTGCCCTTGTTTAATTTGGACAGCCATCAGACATTTAGTAAAAGAATCTAAATCTGGATATTGGTGTGGATAAGCGAGAAGCTTAGCGAGAGACTCTTGTACAATTTTGGGGAGCTTATCTAGCGCTCGTGCAGCAGGGCCTTGCCCTTTGTCTAAAATTGTTTGAATTTTTTGAGGTAATGCTGTCACTTCTGTCCCCTTCTTCGCTCTGTCCATAATTCTTGTTGTCTTCGACTATATGCTTTTCTAAAGTCTTAGATCAAGTTCAAGATTTGAAAAATATGTCGTACGCTAAAGGGCTACTATCAAAAAGTCATTATCCATAGTGCTTATTCACAGCTATTTTTTATGTCAATTAAGTGCTGTTTTAACATGAGATTGTTAAAACGATAAAACTAGAACGAATAAATTCGTTCTAGTTTATAGCACTCTAAAAGTGTCAGTTTTATGAATTCAGTTAACTTCGCGCAATGTATAGCAGTACATGAGTAAGATTGCATGCGGCATCGTGTGTTCAATCTTATGTGAAGCCAACTTCATTCTAAAAAATTATTGAGCAGTCGTACCTGCTGAACCAGAAACTGAACCTGATACATCCGCAGAAGCGCCACCAGATTGAACATCAACTGATGAACCACCTTGCACACCAACACCACCTTGTACGCCTGCTGGGCTTGCACCTGTTGTTTGAGCTGAGCCAGATGCATCTAAACCACCTTGAGTTGAGCAACCTACAGCTGTTAATGCAACACCGGCTACAACCGCAGAAATCAATGCTAACTTTTTCATTTCGTATTTCCTTTCATTATGACAAAAAGCAAAGTTGTCTTTGCGATGCCTATGATTCACAATTTTTTTCTCGGACGTGATGCGGATTAGTTGCAGTTTGTTATGTAAGCCGCTCTATTTTGCAATTTTTCTTAAATCAACTCTTTTCATATTTCACATATTAAAAAAAACATTCAAAATCGCTAAAGCATTAGAGTTAAAGTAATTTCACGGTTTTTAGTTTTATTTTTTCAGTTAAAAAGCGATTATCTTATTTTTTTATAATTCATAGAAACATCGTACAATCTGCTTAAAAGATTACAATTGCGTAATTTTAATTAAAAATAAATGTAGCAGACATAAAAAACCGTGACTTCTGATCACGGTTTTTCCATTTATTTAGCTTGGTTTAAGGCCATTGCATCTCACCTTTCACCACTTTGGCACCCAACTCTAAACTGCTCGACTCACCTAAAGTTGGATACTGTTTTTGCATAATTCCAATTAATTCAGCTGAGTTTTTGCTGGCTTTTACCGCTTTCTCATATTGCTTTAAATAGTCAATCGAGAAATTCACCGCATCAAGACCTTCCGCTGCACCTAATTTCATATGTGCAGGCACCACCACTTGTGGATTTAAGGCTTTAATACTCTCTAAAGTCTGTACCACTTCTGCACGATCTTTGGCTGTTGGGGTATCCGCAGTCCACAGATGAATCCCCGATGACACAGGAATACCACCGACAACAGCTTTGGCACTCGGAATCCATAAATAAGTGAGTTCTTTCTTACCTTTAATTTCGATATTTTCATTTTCTAATTTTAAGGTTTTAGCCGTATAAGCTTGTGGAACAATAATCTTGCTCGGGGCATTGGCACCCATTTTAGGTCCCCAATATGCAACTTTCAGTGCTTGGGTGTCCTGAATATGTTTCACTGTTTCAGGGGTCGCAATCACCTGTACATTCGGGAAGTACTGTTTAAATACATCTAGACCAAAATAGAAGTCTGGATCACCATAGCTGACAAAAATAGTTTTTAAGGTTTTACCGCTATCTAAGATATCGGCCGCAATACGCAATGCTTCTGATTTAGAAAATTGCGCATTCACCAATAGCACTTCTTTATCCCCTTCAATTAAGCTCGAAGTCACACCAAAGTGTTCAGGTTGAGCCAAAAAGTTTTGGATTTTTAAATCTTGTGCGAAAGCAGCAGATGTTGCTGCCAAAGTTGATAAAGCAATAATATAAGGTTTGGTATTCATCTTATCGTCTCCAATTTGATAAGGAACACTTTAAATTGCAATTATTGCTGAATAAACACTCTAAACTAAGATAAAATGTTGCATATCTTGCAACAATGATAATAACGATGGACACATTAAAAGCGATCCAAGTCTTTGTTTGTATTGCGCATCAAGGTAATCTCAGCAAAGCTGCTGAACATCTCGATTATTCTAAAGCGATGGTGTCCCGTTACTTAGACCATCTCGAACAAACTTTTTCGACACGTCTGTTTCAACGCAATACCCGTAAGGTATCGCTCACCCCTGCGGGTGAAAAAGCGTTGGTCTATTGCGAAAATATTTTACAACAGCAACAACTCTTAGAAGGCTTAGCCGCGCCAGAACAGCACAGCGGCACTATCCGCTTTACCTGTGGCTTATTTTTATTTCAGCTTGGCGTGAATGAATGTATTAAGCAATTTAAAAAACGCTACCCACAGATTCATTTTGATGTCTATTTAACAGAAAATACCGTCGACCTGATGGATGCTCATGTTGATCTGGCACTACGCATTACCCAGAAAGTCGCAGATGGACTGATTGCCCGTCCAGTCTGTCAAATTGAATCCACCTTTTGCGCACACCCACATTACTTACAAGACCACACTCCCCTGTTACATCCCAGTCAACTCATTCAACATGAATGCATAGCCCATCACACACATAACCAATACTGGACCTTATTTGATACAGATCAGCAACCCCAGAACTACCCTTTAAATGTTACGTTTAAAAGCAATGATGTGATTGCGCTTTATCAGATGTGTCTTAAAGCACAAGGTATTGCGATGCTGCCAACGTTGCTGGTGCGTAAAGATATAGCTCAACAACGTTTGCAACAGGTGTTTACCGATTTTTCGGCACCCGATCTCACCTTATCTTTGGTTTATGCATCCAGACAACATTTACCAAAAATCACCCAAGAATTTATTGCTTTTGTGATTGAAAACTTAAATTTTTACTTAAATCAGCAAAATTAAAAGATTTAAATCGACCTGAACGCTTGAATTTTGTCGTGTTGCCCATACTTCATCCCTATCTATGAATGACCAAGATGTGGCAGTTCGGGTTTAACCCTATGAGCATTAACGCCAGAAGGACTGTACATGTTTAAGAACTTTTTTCAACGGAGATCATCAATGGCTAATGAGCACAATGAGCAAGCTCAAGACATTCAAAATGAGCAACAAACTGAACAAACTCAAGCTGAAGATGTAGAGCAAGCAAACGAGCTTAGCGTTGAAGATTTACAAGCTCAAATCACTAAACTCGAAGAAAGCTTAAAACTCGAAAAAGCACGTACAGCCAATGCTGTTTATGAAGCACAAAAGAGTGTTGAACGCATTCAACGTGAGTCAGAAAAACATAAAGAGACTGTGCTGGAAAAATTTGCGAAAGAATTATTGGATTCTGTCGATAACCTAGAACGTGCAATTCAAGCTGCGGGTGAAGAACAAACACCTGTACTTGAAGGAATTAAGCTTACTTTAAAATCACTCCTCACCACACTAGAAAAATTTGGTGTTGTTGAAGCAGATACCCAAAATGGTTTCAATGCTGATTTACACCAAGCGGTGGGAATCGACCCGAATGCCAAAGCCAATCAAATTGGCACTGTTTTACAGAAAGGCTATACCTTAAATGGTCGTTTACTTCGCCCAGCGATGGTGATGGTGGGTCAATAATCTACGTGAGCAAAGCGTTTATTTGCTCAAAAGTGTACAAATCTGAGAGTTTTTTGATTTTTTTTCATAAAAATGCTTGAAAAATACCAATTGACTCTCATATCGAATAACAAGCAAATCCCCTTTTAACTCCCCTTTACCAACGGGGAAATTAGGGGATTCAAAAAATTTTAGAGGAACACAAACAATGGCAAAAATTATTGGTATTGACTTAGGTACTACCAACTCATGTGTTGCTGTACTTGAAGGCGATAAAGTAAAAGTAATCGAAAATGCAGAAGGTACGCGTACAACTCCATCGATCATTGCATATAAAGATGGCGAGATCCTTGTTGGTCAAAGCGCGAAACGTCAAGCGGTAACCAACCCGAAAAATACATTATTCGCAATCAAGCGTTTAATCGGTCGTCGCTACGAAGATCAAGCGGTACAAAAAGACATTGGTCTTGTACCTTACAAAATCATCAAAGCAGACAATGGCGATGCTTGGGTTGAAGTAAACGATAAAAAATTAGCGCCTCAACAGATCTCTGCTGAAATCTTGAAAAAGATGAAGAAAACTGCAGAAGATTATTTAGGTGAAACAGTAACTGAAGCAGTAATTACTGTTCCTGCTTACTTTAACGATGCACAACGTCAAGCGACTAAAGATGCAGGTAAAATTGCAGGTCTTGATGTTAAACGTATCATTAACGAACCAACTGCTGCGGCACTTGCGTTCGGTATGGATAAAAAAGAAGGCGATCGTAAAATCGCGGTTTACGACTTAGGTGGTGGTACATTTGACGTATCAATCATTGAAATCGCTGACCTTGATGGCGACCAACAAATCGAAGTGTTATCAACCAATGGTGATACTTTCCTTGGTGGTGAAGACTTTGATAACGCATTAATTGAATTCTTGGTTGAAGAATTCAAGAAAGAACAAAGTGTGAACTTGAAAAATGATCCACTTGCGTTACAACGTTTGAAAGAAGCTGCTGAAAAAGCAAAAATCGAGCTTTCTTCTTCAAATGCAACTGAAATCAACCTTCCATACATCACTGCTGATGCGACTGGTCCTAAACACTTAGTGATCAACGTAACTCGTGCAAAACTTGAAGGTTTGGTTGCTGACTTAGTTGCTCGTACCATCGAGCCTTGCCGTATTGCACTTAAAGATGCGGGTCTTTCGACGTCTGACATCTCTGATGTGATCTTGGTGGGCGGTCAGTCTCGTATGCCACTTGTACAACAAAA
The DNA here is from genome assembly GCF_013072695.1 of Acinetobacter sp. Ac_5812. Taxonomy (GTDB): domain Bacteria; phylum Pseudomonadota; class Gammaproteobacteria; order Pseudomonadales; family Moraxellaceae; genus Acinetobacter. The sequence goes on along the minus strand of NZ_LXUK01000015.1, from coordinate 49,238 downwards.
AGTACAAGAATTCTTCGGTAAAGAGCCACGTAAAGACGTGAACCCTGACGAAGCGGTTGCGATTGGTGCAGCGATTCAAGGTGCGGTATTGTCTGGTGACAAAACTGATGTACTTTTATTAGACGTAACCCCGTTAACACTTGGTATTGAAACCATGGGTGGCGTATTAACAGCGATTATTGAGAAAAACACGACGATTCCTGCGAAGAAATCTCAAGTATTCTCTACTGCTGCTGACAACCAACCTGCTGTAGACATTTCAGTGTTCCAAGGTGAACGTAAAATGGCTCAGCAAAACAAATTGTTGGGTAACTTCCAGTTAGGCGATATCCCACCTGCTCCACGTGGTGTACCGCAAATTGAAGTATCGTTCGACATCAACGCTGATGGTATCTTGAAAGTATCGGCTAAAGATAAGAGCACAGGTAAAGAGCAATCGATCCAGATTAAAGCAAACTCAGGTTTGTCTGATGCTGAAATCGAAGCAATGATTAAAGATGCTGAAGCGAATGCTGAAGAAGATCGTAAGTTTGAAGAGTTAGCAAAAGCACGTAACGAAGCAGATGCGCTCGTTTCTAGCTCGACGAAAGCAGTCAAAGATCTTGGTGACAAAGTTACTGAAGATGAAAAAACTGCGATCACAACTGCGGTTTCTGAGCTTGAAGCAGCAACGAAAGAAAATGATGTTGAAGACATCAAAGCGAAAACTGAAGCTTTACAAAACATCTTGATGCCAATCACTCAACGTGCTTATGAACAAGCACAAGGTGCTGGCGGCGCAGAAGGTTTTGATCCAAATGCATTCCAAGGTGATGCTGCGGGTCAACAACAAAAAGCGGACGATGGCGTTGTAGATGCTGAGTTCACTGAAGTAAAAGACGACAAAAAATAATTTGTCTCTTTAAAAAAAGACCGCGCGAAAGCGCGGTTTTTTTATATTTTAAGATGAATCATTTTGCTCAAAATAAAGTTCGCCCAAAATTGGCATAAACAAAGGTATTACACCACATGCTTTTATTTCTTCAATAAACTCAGGAATATTCACCCCTGGCAACAACTGAGGAACGTCACCAATCGGCGTCACCATGCTATCCCAATGACATGGAATAATGTATTTCGGTTTCAGTAGTCGCACCACATCTTTGACATAGTTTGGACGATATTTGCGTCCGATTGCACATAAACACACAATATCAGCTTGTTTGCCCTGTAACTCTTGCTCGATAAAATCGGCGGAATCAATGTGAACAACGCGCAGTTGTCCTGTATCAATCCACCAATTCAAAACCAAACCATGTCGCAACTGATGAAACTTCGGTGGATATGGTGGTGGTGCAGTCATATCTCCTGGCAATGGAACACGACCAAACAAGGCCTTGCCATGAATTGAAGGTAAGCCAATCACTTGCCAATTCCCGCAGCAAATCACTTCCCTACCCTTTGTCTCATACATCTGTTGCTCAGCTAAACCTGCTGAGCGTCCATACATCACACTGGCTTCTGAACCAATCAAGCGAGCACCTGTTTGTTTACACACTTCTGCAGCATCCAGAATATGGTCATAATGTGCATGGCCAATCAGTACCTCATCCGCATCAGGGATATAGTGTTTGACCAATACTGGATCGCTAGATAAAGGTTGAGTAAAGGTCTGCCAAAGACTTGGGCGGCTAATAAAAGGATCAAGCACCAAGGTTCGATTATTATCAGACAGGATAAACCCTGCGGTCCCCAGATATTTAATTTTTAAATTTTCTGCCTTTGCTGTTGCAGGCGAAGCCACCGCCCATGCAGCCTCAGGCGCTTTGAGTAGATATTTCAGCATGCATATTCCTTTGCATTTTATTTTAATTGTCAGAATGAATTGTCTCACCCACTATATGACCAGTGTATGAGTGAGTCCCATATAAAATACTAAACCTAAACCTTAGCCAAATCGAGTTGAATACAATAATATTGGCTTGATACACATGAAATTATTTTCGGTATAATCCCAAGTATTAAAAAAATGATACCTAGATTAAAGATGAAAACAGATTCTGTCATTAGCAAAACTAGATTTAGATTAGTTCTTATATTTTCACTACTTAGTTTTCTCATAAGCTCAATATTTGATGCTTACAATCAAACCTCCATTGCGATTAGCGAACTCATATCAAGAGATCCTCAGAACTGGGAACTTGTCATCTCAAGCATACTTATGTTTGGTTTTGTTATTGTATTCATCGGCTTACTTTTATTTAAACAATGGGCGAGAAAGCTTTACGTCTATAGTTTTTTCCCACTGTTACTTATTTATCTGTTACCAAGCTATTCTTCAACATTCATCTCTGGGTTTGGCGCTATTTTTTATGAGTTAGGCAATATTCTCTCTACGCTGATCTGGGGAATTTTAGTGCTACCCAGCCTATATCAACCTCTATTTTCCAAAAATAACGAATGAAATTCATCCTCCTTGTTGTATTGGTGCTATTTCTGCTTTGGTCAGGCTATCAAACCCGTCAACACCCTCAGCTTAAATTTAACTCGCTGACAGACCGTATCGCCAGTCCACTGGATACACGCCTACGCTATCGTATTGCCGAAGTTGACCCTCGTTTTAAACTCAGTATCGAGCAAGTCAAAACCATTAGCCAGCAAGCGACACAAATCTGGAAAGATGGTACTGGGCAGGATTATTTTGTCTATGATCCCAATGCTCAACTCGCGATTCACCTGATTTATGATGAGCGTCAAATGGAAAGCGAACAACGCCGAGAACACCTCAGCCAACTTGAATTGAATCAACAACACTGGGTAGAAAAAAAGCGGCAGCTTGATCAGATTGAACAGGAAATCCTGCACAGTAAACAACTTCTCGACTTAAAACAGCAACAACTGAATCAGCAAATCCAACACTATAATCAAGAACAACAAAATGCACGACAACATCCCAGTTCTTTTGCCAACCCAGAATATTTTCAGCAACGGCAGCGGGATTTAGAGCAAAATGTGCAAACATTGCAACAAGAAATTGCTCAATATAATCAGAGAATCATGCAGTTAAATCAGCAAGTTGATGAACTCAATGCTTTAGACCAGCAGCTCAATGCCTCTGTCAGCCAATATAAGCAACGCTTTAAGCCGCATTTATTTCATAAGGGCTTATTTAATGGCAAACAAATATTAATTTACGAGTTTGAATCAGCAGATGACTTACGTTTAACCATCGCACATGAGTTCGGCCATGCATTGGGCTTAGCCCACGCTGAGGATGCTCAAGCCCTGATGTATCCAATCATGAAAGAACAAAATGCTGCTCATTTTCGTCTGACTCAAGCCGATCATGCGCTATTACAGACAAGATAGTCTTTATCCCTGTCGAGCTCGGATATCTCCAAAATAACTCAAAACTGGATGGACTATAAATGTCACAATCAAACAATTATTCACTGAAAAGTCAAAAACTTGCCGCTTTCAGAAAAAATTTACAAAAGTTAACAATAGGTCGGTTTTTTTGCATTGTCCCTTAAAACTTTTACGACTGTTGATTTAATCTGTTGATATTTTTTGACTTATGCTTAAAAAAACAACAAAAACATCATTTTTTGATTGTGTAAATCATTCGATTCATTTTTTTATTTATTAGAAAAAAATCACACTTTTTCATTTTATTTATTAACTACATAGCATTTTGACGCCCACAAAATAATGATCAAAAATAAGTTTTTATTTTGGGGAGATTTCACAATGCGAGTTCATTCTCTAGCATGTTTGATCGCTTGTTTAAGCATGGGCATATCTCAATTCAGCAATGCGCAAAGCAATACCCATTCACTGGATACACACCAACACGCAAGCCCAAAAAAAATCGTGCATTATCGTATCGCAGACATTGATCCACGCTTTAATTTAAGCCAGCAACAAGTACTTGAGTTGACCCAACAAGCTGCCACACTATGGGAACAAGAAACAGGACAACAAAATTTCATTTATGACCCGCAAGCCGAATTTAGCATTCATTTAGTCTTTGATGAGCGTCAACAACGCAGTGCTGAGCGACTACAAGGCTTGGATCAACTGAAACAGCAGCAAAAGCAATGGGAAACGCTGAATCAACAATTAAAACAGGCCAAAGATGAAATCCAAAAAACGACCGCTTTGATTGCCACTAAACAGGCTCAACTCGCTGCCCAATTCCAACACTATAATGCAGAAGTACAGCGCTTCAATCAAAGCCGTTCCAGTTCCAAAGACTTGGCACAACAATTTTCACAAAGACAAAAAGCATTACAACAACAGTCTTTGGCACTACAGCAGGAAGTTCAAGAACACAATCAACGTACCCAACAACTCAATCAACGTATCCAGAGTTTAAATCAGAACAATCAACAACTGGTTGCGACAGCAAGTCAATTTAATCAAGTGTTTCAGCCCCACTTATTCCATAAAGGCCATTTCAACGGCAAACAGATTCTGATTTATGAATTTTCTTCAATCAATGACCTCCGTTTCACCCTGGCTCACGAGTTTGGGCATGCGCTTGGCTTAGAACATACCAATGATCCAAGTTCACTGATGTACCCTGTCATCCAAAAACAAAACCTGCAGCAATTTGCACTCACCGATTCAGATAAAGACCTTGTAAAAGCCATTTATTGATAGCAACAGCAGGTTTTTCTTTACAAGAATTAACATTGACTAGACTCTAAGTATAGTTTTTGTACAAATAAATAAATATTTTATGTGAAATAGAATGTATTTTTTTTAGATGTAAAAAATATTTTTGCAGCTTAATTTGATCAGCTATTAAAGATTTAATGCATTAAAAATAAAAAATAAACAGTTGTTCTCACATTGGTTTTAGATCATTTAATAAACAAACCCTGTTTTTTTTGCACGATTTTTTACCAATATGTCTACAAATGTATTTTTATTCATTTTCCGGAAATATCGTTAAAACTCATAGATTGAACTCTCTTCCATCAATTTGACTACTGATTTTTTTTGACTAAAATGTGACCTCTTTCAAGCTTTATCTCCTATTATGCGTCTTTTATCTCTCCTTATGGCTGCATGTTTTACCTTGCTAGCCCCAGTCTCGACTTTTGCTAAAATTAGCTCGACTGCTCCAGCACAGTCGCAAGTTCGCTATAACACAGAGCAACCTTTACGCTATCGTATTGCTGAACTTGACCCGCGTTTGAACATCGATCAACAACAAATGATCGACTTAAGTAAACAAGCTGCTGCAATTTGGGAAAAGAACACGGGTCAAAAATATTTTGTGTATGATCCTGACGCAGATTTTGTGATTAATCTGGTTTTTGACCAACGTCAAATTCGTAGCATGAAACGTGCTGAAAGTTTGAGTCAACTTGAGCAAGAACAACAGAATTGGTTGAATAGAAATGAAAAATTACAGAGAACCAATGCTGATTTAGCAGAAAGCAATGCTCAACTTGAACGACAAAAGAAAGCCTACGAAAATCAGGCCCAACAATATCAGCAAGGCTTAGCGCAATATAAGGCAGACAACAGCAATAAAGCATTGTTCACTGCACTGCAAAAACAGCAACAACAGTTGCAGCAACAAGCTCAGAAATTACAGGCAAAAATTACTGAATACAATCATAAAGTCCAGCAAAGTCAGGAAAAGGCTGAAAAATCGAAACAAGTCTATCAACAGTTAAGTGCTTCTGTAAATGAGTTTAATGAGACTTTTAAGCCTGAAGTGCTACACAAAGGTCAATTTGATGGAAAACAGATTTTTATTTATGAATTTTCATCAACTGATGACTTACGTTTAACCTTAGCACACGAATTTGGTCATGCTTTGGGTCTAAAGCATACCCGTGATCCAAGGTCTTTGATGTATCCACGAATTAAAGATCAGGATGCAAAAGATTTTCAACTGACTGAGACTGATCTAAAGCTATTAGGTTTAGCGGATTAATCGAACATCATAGGTAAATATAAGATGATCTGCTAAGCAATAACAAGAATGGGTCGATTGTTTTGATTTATTCATGTTATTGTGATGATAAAACATCATCTTAGCCTTAATGGAGATCAGCATGAGTTATTATCATATCTTAATTGAAGTGAACGACCACATCAGTACGATTGAACAGACTCGTGATATCGAACTCTTGAATATTCAAGATATTAGCCCTTATCTCCATGCTATCTTAATTCCTTATTTCAATGAGCAAGAGTTAGAGCTTGAAGAAGAAAATCTTGCTTATGATGAAGTATTGCATCTTGAAATCAAACAAACACTATTGCCCATCGAGCACTTGATTGAAGAAGAACAAAAACAATTACCAAGTGATACCGATGTCACGATTACCGCTTATGAAATCTTTAATGATCGTGATTTAAGCCAAGATGTCACAGCTGTCATTTTTGATATTTTAGAAGCCGTTAAATTAGATGCTGCCCCTTAATTAAAAAAGGTCTGCCGTTGGGCAGACCTTTTTTAATTATCGAGTTCAAATTTATTTCATCATTTGCTTGGCCTGTTCCTGACGGAACGCACGTAAAATCTGCTGCCCAGCACGTCCAGTCTGGTTTAAACCGAGACGGCTCTGTTCTTGGCGAATGGCCTGGCGACTTTTATCGCCAATCAACCCATCGACTGCACCAATATCATAGCCACGCTGTACTAAAAACTGTTGAATTTCACGACGTTCTGCACGGGATGTCCCTGCATCATCGGTCGGCCAAGCGGTTAAAAATGGCGTGCCACCACTTAAACGATCAGATAGGTGTGCAATTGCTAAACCATAACTTTCAGCCGCGTTATAGCTATAAATTGCATCGAAGTTTTTAAATACCAGAAATAATGGACCATTGGCACCCGCAGGTGAAATCAGTCCCGCTGGCGTACTGCCAGATAAATTACCTTGAATCAACGCAGTGCCATCCGCTCGAGTGACCCCTTGCGCAATCCAACTGTTCAGTGCTTTCTTATTCCGACGGCTTTCACCAGAAATTGACATGCCTTGCGGGATTTTAACCTCAAAGCCCCATGGCATACCGGTTTGCCATCCTGCTCGTTTTAGGAAATTAGCTGTTGAAGCTAAAGCATCCGTGGTACTTGAAACCAAATCACGGCGACCGTCTCCATCGAAATCTACGGCTAAGCGCTCATACGTTGATGGCATAAACTGAGTATGACCAAAAGCACCAGCCCATGAACCATACAATTGATCTTGGGTTAAATCACCACGTTGCAAAATACGCATAGTGGCAAAAAACTCACCACGGAAATAACTTTGACGACGACCTTCACAGCTCAAAGTACCCAATGCCTGTAATAAAGGATATTTACCCGAAATATCACCATAATTACTTTCGACACCCCAAACGGCAACTACTGTTTCTGCAGGTACACCATAGGCCTGCTCAACGCGGTTTAAGACTGCACGATGTTGAGTCAGTTTTTGCTGTCCTGCTTGTACTCGTTCGTTATCCACAAGGCCAGACAAATAATCCCAAATCGGGGTCGAAAATTCAGGTTGATAGTTTAATTTATCAATCACCGAATAATCAGGCGTTAAATTTTGTGTATAACGATCATAGGTTGCACCTGATACACCTGATGCAATTGCCTGTGAACGCAAATTGGCAATACAGCCCTGAAAATTGGAATTTGGCGTATAATTACTACTGGCAACAGCCGCTGTTGTGGTGGGTGTCGAAACCGTTGCACCGTTAATCACAAGCTCGGCATGCGCCTGATTGAAAAAAGTAAATAAGGCAGTGCCTAGAAAAAAAGAAAAATGACGTTTCATGACTGAACCAAAACTTTTGAATTTAAATTTCCTCTCCACCTTAACACGCTATATGAAGATGTATAGTTTGGAAACGTAACTTTAAATTCATTTTGGCAAGTTTTAAATTTAAAACTCTGTTTTTAAATTCACAACTCAGGCTTTATTTTAAATTTAAAAGTTATCAACATGACTTATTTAAATTCAAAAGCACCACCATTGGATAACACAGCCTTTTAAATTTAAAAACTTATCCACTTTTAAATTCATTTTCCCATATATAAACGAGCGATTGTTCAAAATAGAATCATAAAAAGACCACAAACCTATATTTTTTATAAAATAATTATAGAGAAAACAGATATCCACAGCTCAATAATTTAAATTTAAAAGCCAACCATCACGCAACTTTAAATTTAAAACAATACGCTCATTTTGAATTTAAAACCTATAAATACTTATCCACTGCCATTTAAATTCAAACAACAGCCACTCTTTTAAATTCAAAATATCAAAAACAAGTTATCCACAACAAACCATTACTCTATTTTTAAATTTAAAAAGCGTGTGAAACAAAAAAAGCGATCCAAAGATCGCTTTTTTTAGGTATTGTGGATAAGTTTAGATGCTCATATCATCAGTTAATGCCAATGGAACAGGTAATATTTTTGCCAATTGGCGGCATAAACCGGTTAAATCATCTGAATGATTTGGCATCAAAGTAATGTGTCCCAGCTTACGGCCGGTACGCTCAGACTTATTATAGAGGTGTAAATGCGCGCCATTCAGTGCTAAAACATCTTCTGACTTGGGATGCTGACCAATAATATTGATCATCACACTTGGGCGAATCACTTCAGTTGCACCCAATGGTAAGCCTGCAACTGCACGGATATGGTTTTCAAATTGCGAGCAAATCGCACCTTCAATCGACCAGTGACCTGAATTATGCACACGACACGCCATTTCATTGGCACATAAACCTTGTTCTGTGACAAATAGTTCAAGTGTGAGCACACCCACATAATCTAAGTGCTTCAGCAATCGGGTAATATAGTCTTGCGCAACAGGCTGTAAATCAGCGCTATTTGGAGCAGGTACGATTGAGTGTGACAAGATGCCATTATGATGGTGATTCTCAGCCAAAGCCCAAGTTTTCACATCACCATTTTGTCCACGTACCGCAATAATTGATACTTCGCGACTGAATTTGACAAAACTTTCTGCCACCAGGCTTTTTGCAGGACCTAATTCAGCCCAAGCTGTCTCAATTTGATCTTCAGTACGTAAAACGAATTGACCTTTACCATCATAACCACCAGTTACGGTTTTTAAGACAATAGGTAATCCAAGATCCGATACCGCTTGCTTTAAGCTCTCTAAGCTGTCCACAGCGCGATACGGCGCAACAGGAATGCTCAACTCATCAAACAAACGTTTTTCAGCCAAACGATTTTGTGCAGTCGCCAAAGCAAGGCGAGGAGGGTGCAAGGTTTTGCTTTGTGTCAAAACATCCACATCTGCAACAGGCGTATTTTCGAATTCAAGACTAAAGACATCCGCGCTTGCAATAAAATCCTGTAATCCCTGTGCCGCTTGGCTCGAAAAAACTGGACCCAAAATCGCAGCAGGGCAATCTGTTTCTGCTTCAAAGAAGGTGCATTGAATATTCAGTGGTAACGCTGCTTGCGCCATCATGCGGCCTAGCTGCCCACCACCAAAAATGCCAATCGTTTTATTCATATCTGTAACTCTTTTGCTCGGGCAAATCCTTAAAGCAACATTCTTACTCGTCTTCTTGCGGAGCTTACGCTCCTCAGGGCAAAGCCTTAAAGCAATGCTTTAAGTTTGCTTATCCTCTTACTCGGACAAAGTCCTCGTCTTGCATTCGAGCAAAGCGTTGCTTTGCTTATTCTCATTCATGACCAGGAATGTTATTACTCGATACTTTTTCTGTTTGTGCAGTACGGAAGTCAGCCACATTTTTAGCGATGTCTGGACGGGTTAAACCTAAAATCTGTGCCGCCAGAATTGCAGCATTGGTCGCACCAGCCTGACCAATTGCCAAAGTACCGACGGCGATACCTGCTGGCATTTGTACAATCGAAAGCAATGAATCAACACCATTCAAAATTGATGATTTAACCGGTACGCCTAATACTGGTAAATCAGTTTTAGCAGCACACATTCCCGGTAAATGTGCAGCACCACCAGCACCAGCAATAATCACTTGGATACCGCGATCACGTGCTGTTTCAGCATATTCAAATAAACGATCTGGCGTACGATGCGCAGAAACCACTTCAGCTTCAAAAGGAACACCCAACTGTTTGAGCATGTTAGCGGTATGTTCAAGTGTTGCCCAATCTGATTGAGAACCCATGATAATTCCGACTAAAGGTTGGCTATCTGTTGCGACCGCATTCATTGGCTTTTCCAAAACATGATAAAAATAGACAAGTATCTCGACTTACGCCAAGCACAAGGGAATAAATTGGCACATATTATAGCGGTTTTTTCAGGCATCCCCAACAAAAGAACACGTTAACTGACGCTTCGGAAAATTAGCTTTGATTTCTAAAAACAAAGTAGACACAACCCATTAAACATAGCATCGCCCAGATGTAATCGAGTTTGAAGGGTTGTTTAAACACAAAAATCATAAAGGGCACAAACACCATTAACGTCACCACTTCCTGAGTGATTTTCATTTCACCCAAACTCCAGCCATGCTGGTTCAGCAATTTGGTGGCAGGAATCATAAAACTATATTCCAACAGCGCAATACACCAGCTAAATAAGATTGCCTGCCAGAGCGGTGCATCATGCAAAACCTTCAGATGCCCATACCATGCCAAAGTCATAAAACAGTTAGAAATAATCAACAAACATAGGGCGAGAAGAGTAGGGCTCAACATTGTGTTCTTTTATCCAAATCAGGGTTGAACAATAGGGAGTAGCATGCCAGTAAAACTGTTGAAATATTAGCATCTATCTGCATCATTATAAGTAAAGAACAACAACGAATTTTGACTATCTTTTCCATGCAAGCCTTGCTATCGTTGCGTTTGATTTTTATTGATAACGACAATCATACATACGATACCGTGCTGTATGAAAAGCAGTGGAGAAGGCGCGTTATGCATCTGCATATTTTGGGTATTTGTGGCACATTTATGGGGTCTTTGGCTCTGTTAGCACGAGATTTAGGACATAAAGTCACAGGTTCAGATGCCAATGTTTATCCACCGATGTCGACTCAACTGGAAAATGCAGGTATTGAATTGATGCAGGGCTATGACCGTAGCCATTTACAACCGCATCCTGATCTTGTAATCGTCGGCAATGCCATGAAACGTGGGATTGATGCGATTGAATACATGCTGAACGAAGGCCTGCCTTATATTTCTGGTCCACAATTCTTGGCAGACCATGTGCTCCAAGGTAAACATGTGCTCGGTGTCGCAGGCACACACGGTAAAACCACCACCACCACCATGTTGGCTTGGGTGCTTGATCAAGCAGGCTTAAATCCAGGTTTCTTGATTGGCGGCGTACCATTGGGTTTCAGTGAAAGTGCACGTCTAGGCGGCGGTCAATATTTCTGTGTCGAAGCGGATGAATATGACTCTGCCTTCTTCGATAAACGTTCTAAGTTCGTTCACTATCACCCTAAAACCGCGATTCTCAACAACCTCGAATTTGATCACGCCGATATTTTTGATGATCTGGCTGCAATTCAAAAACAGTTCCATCATCTGGTGCGTACTATTCCAAGTGAAGGTCGTATTATTGCGCCAATTACTGAAACCAATATTGATGAAGTATTGCAGCAAGGCTGCTGGACGCCAGTGATTCGTACCAGTCTAGAGCCAAATGAGCAGGCTGCTTTATCTGCTGAGTTAATCAGTGCTGATGGTAGCCACTTTAAAGTGCTTGAGCACGGCAAGGTGGTCGGTAAAGTGAAATGGAATATGACAGGGCAGCACAGCGTTGCCAATGCCTTAGCGACCATTGCTGCTGCACAACACGTTGGTGTCAGCCTTGAACAAGCCTGTGAAGCCTTATCCAACTTCGGTGGCGTTAAACGCCGTATGGAGCTATTAGGCACGGTGCGTGGCATCGAAGTCTATGATGACTTTGCCCATCACCCAACTGCGATTGAAACGACACTAGACGGCGCACGTAAACGTCTAGGCGAACGTAAGTTGTGGGCGATCATTGAACCACGTTCTAACACCATGCGTATGGGCAGCCACAAAGATGGTTTGGCACATTCTGCTCGTTTAGCGGATGAAGTGATTTGGTACCAGCCAGAAGGCTTGGATTGGGATTTACAACCGGTGATCTCAGCATCAGCAAACAAGGCTGAAGTCAGCCGCTCTTTAGATGAAATCATTGCTCGTGTGGTCAATGAAGCAGGTGAGGGTGATGCTGTGGTGATCATGTCCAATGGCGGCTTTGGTGGTTTACACCAAAAATTGATTACGGCTTTGTCGTAATCTAGCCAGTAGCTTATTTTCATCATCTAATTTTGTCACGGTATTCTCTATCGTGGCAGGCGGCATGGATGCCGCCCGTTGGACTGTGGTATAGGAATATACCATCAGTCCAACAAAAGATTTTTGTTACTTTTCATCTTTGAAAAGTAAGGAAACGCCTATACCCAAACAAGTTAATGATTCAGCCTATACGAGGCTGTGAAATCTTGCCAAATCGAGATATCTCCAATCCATTTTAAATGGCAATCAACTCAATTTATTCACCAATTTCAACGGCAAAATCTTCATTGCAATTCCCATTGGCAACCACGGCCACTGCGGTACATAAGCCTTCACTGGTTCTTTCTCAATCGCTTTGACCAAAGCCTTACTTCCAGTTTTCTCATCCACTTCAAAGGGTAATTTTTTCGCACCCTCATTCAGCTCAGTGCGAATATAACCTGGGAAAATCGTTGAGACTTTAATTGGGGTATGCAGCAACTCGGCACGAATCCCTTCTGCCAAATGCGCTACAGCAGCCTTACTGGCGGCATAGGTCGATAAATGCTTCGGTAAACCACGCATCGCACTCATGGATGAAATCACCACCAAATGGCCTTTATTTTGCGCTCTAAAGATTTCAACCGCTGCTTCACACTGTGCCAAGGCCGAGATAAAGTTGGTTTCTGCGGTAGCACGGTTCACATCAAAATGCCCCTTACCAATACGGCGACCATCGCCAACACCAGCATTGACAATAATTCGGTCAATCGTTCCAAATTCTTGCTGAAAGGCATGAAAAACCGTGAACACATCATCGTAATGGGTCACATCTAGGGTTTTAATCTTGACCTGTATCGAAAACTGCTTTTGCAGCTCTTGCTGTAAGGCTTCTAAACGCTCTAAACGTCGTGCGCAAAGCGCCAGATTATAGCCTTTAGCCGCAAATTCACGCGCCATACCTGCGCCCAAACCTGAACTTGCCCCTGTAATTAAAATGGTCTTTGCCATGCCTGCCACCTATTTTTTTAAATCCATGTTAAAAGTTCAGCATCACGCGCTTTTAAATAATGATGCTCATTAAAACTGAGTAATTGCAAACGATCATCTGACCAGCGCAGTGTGGTGATACTGGCATTGGCAATCGACCAATTCAGCGCAAAAATCTGTTTGGCATTCAGTCCCAACACCTGACCGACCGCCACAGAAATCACACCACCAGAACTAAATACCACAGCCTGACGGGGTTGCGTGGCATCAATGTGCTGACACAAACCGTGCAAAGCACTTTGTACACGCGATTGAAAGCCTAACCAAGTCTCATGATATTCATGGTCATACTGCTCTCCAATCCAGCGGTCGATGGCTCCATCGAAAATTTTGGCCAGATAAGCACGAGGATTGGCCATCAAATCGACATCCTGTTTCAGCAATTCAGGTTGATTAAAACGTGGTTCATATTGGGCAAACACCTGTTGATGATCAAACTCATTCCAAGCCGATTCTGTTTGTATCGGTGCATCCAGAAAACTTTGTGATAAAGCCAATTGCGCCGTCTGCTGATGACGTTGCATCGAACCTGCCACAATCAGCGGTGTTTGCTTCAGGGTCTGTTTAAAAAAATCACCGACAACCTGTGCCTGTTGTTCACCTTTGGCTGAAAGCTGGTCATAACTTGCTGCACCAAAAGATGCCTGCCCATGTCGTACCAAATAAATTGTGGTCATCGTTTTAAAATATCCTGTAGTTTTGCACCATATTCAGCTATCAATGGTCGTGCCTGCGGATTGTTTTGCGCGATCAGTTTTAAAGCCCGAATATGTAAGGCATGAATCATGATCCAGAAATCTTTAAAGGCCGGATTATCGGTTTGCTGATGGTAATAACGATAATAAATCTGTTGAGCAATCACAGCCAAACGGAACAAACCAAACACTTCATAAAAAGCCCAATTGGCAGGCTGTAAACCAGTCTTTTCCAGATAGTAATCCACCACCTGTTGCCGTGTCAGCATGCCTTTTAAATTGGTCGGCTGACGGCGGCTAGATTTCATCAAGGCATCATCATCCTCTTGAATCCAGTAAGCGAGGGCGCTGCCCAGATCCATCAAAGGATCACCGAGTGTCGCCATTTCCCAATCCAGCACGCCAATCACTTGCGTCGGTTGTTGTGGATCTAAAATGACATTATCAAAACGCCAGTCATTATGAATCACGCAAGTTTTTGCATCGGCAGGGATATGTTGCAGCAACCACTGACGCACAAAGGCAAAATCAGGTACATTTGGCGTCAGTGCTTTACTGTAACGCGCATCCCACCCCTCAACCTGACGGCGGCAATAGCCTTCACCTTTACCCAGTTTTTCCAGTTCAGTCCCTTGATAAGGTACCTGATGTAGTTCAATCAATTTATCCAGAACATTCAAACACAGCTGTTGTACTTGCGACTCATCCAGCTGTAATTCTTTGGGTAAATTGGCACGCGGAATAATGCCCTCGATCCGTTTCATGACATAGAAGTCACAGCCAATCACGCTGTCGTCCTGACACAGTGCAATCATTTCAGGCAGCACAGGGTAGAACGGTGTAAGATGCTTCTGCACATTGTATTCACGCGCCATATCATGCGCTGATTTGGCTTTGGTGCCTTTCGGTGGGCGACGCAAGATCAGGTCGGCATTGTCATACTGCAGCCGATAGGTCCAATTCGATGCGCCCCCTGAATATTGGGTCACTTGTACCTGTCCTTGCAGATCTACACCTTGGTGTTTTAACCAGTTTTCAACCGCTGCAATATCCAGCTCTTCACCATGGCGAACCTGTCCACCGATATCAATCATTGTCATTGTTGTATTTTCCTTATCAACGAGCATAGCCACGTTTTTTCAGTTCTAATTTAGCAATCATGCCTTTATGGACTTCATCAGGTCCATCGGCCAAACGTAAACTACGCGCTTGATTGAAAAATGCAGTCAGTGGGGTATCGCGTGAAACGCCTTCACCACCGTGAATCTGGATCGCCATATCGACCACATGTTGCAAGACGCTCGGCGCCACCACTTTAATCGCTGAGATTTCTGTCAATGCCGCCATATTGCCCTGCGTATCCATCTTATAAGCGGCGTACAGGGTCAATAAGCGCGCTTGATCGATCTGCACCCGAGCATCTGCAACACGCTCTAAATTACCACCGAGTTTGAGAATTTCTTTACCAAAGGCTTTACGTGACATACCTCGATCAATCATCAGCTCCAATGCTTTTTCAGCTGCGCCAATACAACGCATACAATGGTGAATCCGCCCAGGCCCTAAACGACCTTGTGCGATTTCAAAACCATGTCCTGCACCGCCAATAAAGCTGCTGAGGGGTACACGCACATTCTCAAAACTGACTTGTCCATGCCCATGCGGGGCATCGTAATCGCCAAAGACTGGCAACATCCGTTCAATTGTTAGCCCTTGCGTATCGATTGGCACCAATACCATCGAATGTTGATGATGACGGTCTTTGCTAGGATCGGGGGTATAAGCCATGAAAATAATCACTTTGGCATTGGGATCACCCAAACCCGATGACCACCATTTGCGTCCATTCAAAACAATCTCATCGCCCTCAATCACCGCCGTGGCTTGCATATTGGTGGCATCACTGGAGGCGACTGCAGGTTCAGTCATGCAGAATACGGAACGGATTTCGCCAGCAAGCAGGGGGTACAGCCATTGTTGTTTTTGCTGCTCACTGCCATAGCGCCATAACACTTCCATATTGCCACTATCAGGCGCATTACAGTTAAAAACTGTCGGGGCGAGCAAACTGCGTCCTGTCAGTTCCGCGATATGCGCATATTCCTGTACCGACAGACCTGCACCCAGCTCTGTATCAGGCAAGAACATGTTCCATAAGCCCGCTGCTTTGGCTTTACTTTTCAGCTGTTCCAGTTGGTCAGGCCATTGCCATTGCGTCCAGTCGCCATCGACATTGAGATGATGGACTTCATCCCAGAAGGCTTTTTCAATCGGTTCTATTTCTTGTTGAATAAAGGCTTGCGTTCGTGCAATAAAATCCTGTGCGCGTTCAGATAATGCAAACATCATCATTTCCCTCAATCTAAAATATGGCGAATATTGATTCGCTGCTTTACATCACCATAAGCGAAAATTTATTATGAATGAAATGATTTTATTTTATTCAAAACTATGAATCAGATTCATAATACCAGCCCACTGGAAGTGGCTCACTTTCATCGTATTGATATCAATTTATATCCGCTGTTTATTGCGATTTTTGAACAAAAGAGCATTTCCAAAGCTGCGCAATTGTTGTGTATCAGCCAATCTGCAGTCAGTCATGCCTTGCAGCGTTTGCGCACACAACTTGGAGACGAGTTATTTGTTCGAAGCGGGCAAAAAATGCTGCCAACGCCTTATGCCGAGCAAATTTATCAGCCGATTCAGACCGCATTGCTAAGCATTCAACAGATTGCCGTACCGCAGCATGATTTTGTGCCCAGTATGCTGCACAGCCTAAAAATTGCCATTCATGATGAAATCGAACCGATTATTTTTCCACAATTGGTGCATCATTTTGCCCAATTGAATCTGAACATTCAGTTCTTGAGTTCCAAGCTGGATCGTAAAAATATGCTGGCTGATCTCTCAGCGCAACAAATCGATTTTGTGATTGATCTGGTACAACCGCAGCAGGCACATCTGCAGTTTGAAAACCTGATTGCTGACCATTTTGTGGTGTGTACCCAGCAGTCTGAGATGAATTTATCTCAGTATTTATCCTCACCACATATTGGTGTGTCATCACGGCGGACGGGCTTATTGCTGGAAGATATTTATCTAAATCGACAACAACTGTCTCGGCAAATTTTCCTGCGTTGCCAACATTATTCAACCGCACTACAAGTTTTGGCCCAATACCCCAATGCAGTGCTAACAATTCCACAAAGTATTCTGAAAAATCTGCATTATGCGAAGCATTTAAAGATCCATGCACTGCCGATTGAATTGCCTAAAATCAACATGGGCATGTATTGGCATGAACACGTCACACATAACCCACGCCACCAATTTTTACGCACAGAAATTTTGAAAATTTTTAATTAGAACAGACGAATGCATTGCTGATTCGCCTGTCTGCTCATCTCCATATTGGGACACTTTGATTATTTGTTTGATGCCAGCTGTTGCTGATCATGGCAATTGATCAAGTACGCTTTGGAAAGCATGAGACGGAGGATATAAACCACCGCCATCGCAAAAATCATATAGCCAATATCGGCAAAGAAAAAAGGAATCGAGAAAAGGATCAAAATCGTGATTGGATAAAGCCAACGTCCCCATCCCGACAAATAGGAGGTCTCATAAAATAGCCAAATATAGGTGTTATAAACCACCAAGCAAATCGCAATCATCCATCCCATCATTTGACTAGAAATGTGAGCATGATGTGTTGAAACATCGACCGCTGCTGCCAAAGCTGCACCTAAGACTGCAACACTGATAAAGATAAAAAAATGGCCGTACCCCCATAAAAAAGGCTGTACCCCATGACGTTGATGGTGATGATGACTGCGATCAAAGTAGACCCACCACATGGCAAACATCATCAATAAGCCGCCAATCACTAAAAAGATTTCTTTGAAGTTCACGTCATGATTGGCAAAGGCTTCCTGAGTGGCAGCAAAACTGCCAATGATGGATTCACCCAAAACAATGATGGTGAGTAGGGCATAACGCTCAACAATATGGTGTGGATGCCAAGGTGTCACCGCATATTTTTCGGCATACAGCGGTACTGCTAACTCAGCCAAAACCAAAATCAGGAACAACACAGGCGTCATATGAATGGCGCTGAAATTACCAATTAACCATCCCAACTGCACCAAGACAATACCAATGGCATAGCGATAGGCTGTCACCCTTCGTTCAGAATCATGCTTGGCGACACGTATCCATTGGGTCACTAAAGCCAAACGCATAATCACATAACCAATGATAATGACATCGAAATTATGTTCTTGAAAAACTGCGGGGATACCTGCTGCCATTACCAATGAGCCAACAATTTGCACAAAGGTCAAACAGCGATACAGCGTGTCATCATTGTCATAGGCGGAGGCAAACCAAGTGAAATTCATCCATGCCCACCACAAGGCGAAAAACACCATCACATAGGTCGGTAAAGCATGCCATAAATGACCTTCAATAATCGCGTGATGGAGTTGCTGTCCTGCGGTTGCAATCGCAACCACAAAAATCAGGTCAAATAACAATTCTAGGGGGGTCGCGGCTCGGTGGGCTTCGGTTGGATCACGCGGTGCTAATACCTTTCGGGATTTATCTTGAATTTTTGCAGGACTCATCTGTTTTTATTCTCATCACGTTACTAAGCAGTTCGAGTTTAAATTAATCCAAGTTGAGGAATTTTCCTATCTCACCAAGATAAAAATAATGTTTAAAATTTATGCATACAAAGTTTGCTTAAATCGATTATTTATGTAATTCTATGCCTATCTTTGGATGTCATCATCCATAACAGAATTTGACAAGGGGAGTAGCCTCCTCCAAGCCTAGGTTGTAAAACTGAACAATTTAGGTGTCAGAGTTTCGTCATTACACTTTGCAAAAAGTCGGACTCTGAGCATCACAAACGATCGTGATGTAGGCAAGACCTTGATCATGTTGAAACAGATGTTTTATTTAATTCATCTGGCAACTGGTCAAGGTTTTTTTATGTCCATTTGCCAGATAGGGAGTTGTGATGGAAACTATCGGTAATTTATGGCTGTACGTTGCGTTCTTCGGAATCGTAACGGTCATGCTACTGGTCGACTTTTTAGGCTTTAAACAAAAACAAAACCAAGATGTACCCATCAGGCAAGCGGCTTACTGGAGTATTGCCTGGGTCACCGTTGCCATGATCTTTGGTGGTGGTTTGTGGTTGTATCTACAACAAACCGTTGGCGCAACCATCGCCAACCAAAAAACCATGGAATACTTTGCGGGTTATTTACTGGAAAAATCGCTAGCAATTGATAACGTCTTTGTCTGGCTGATGATTTTTGCGGCTTTTGCGATTCCTCCTGCATTCCAACGTAAAATCCTGCTTTACGGCGTACTCGGCGCAATCATTTTAAGAACCATTTTTATCTTTATTGGTGCTTGGTTCGTACAAGAGTTCTCTTGGGTGCTGTATATCTTCGGTGCGTTCCTCGTCTACACAGGCTTTAAGTTCCTAAAAGGACAGGACGAAGAAGAGACCAATATCGAAGATATCAAGATGCTGAAATGGTTACGCAAACACATGCGGATTACCCCACAGCTAGAAGGCAATAACTTCTTTGTTCGTCAGAACGGTGTGTTATGGGCAACACCTTTGTTCTTGGTGTTAATCTTGGTAGAAGCGTCTGATGTGATTTTTGCGGTGGATTCTATTCCTGCGATTTTCGCCGTGACCAGTGACCCGTTCATTGTGTTAACCGCAAACTTAATGGCAATTTTGGGCTTACGTGCGATGTTCTTCTTATTGGCAGGTGCTGCAAGCAAAATGCATTACTTACCGTATGGTTTGGGCATCATCTTATTGTTCATTGGTGCAAAAATGTTATTGCTCGATGTATTCCACATGCCAATCTGGATCTCATTAGGCTTTATCGTACTGGTGTTGAGCATCACCGCGTATCTCTCGTTACGTCATAACAAACGCCAAGAACTATAAACACAAACTATCTCCAAAGGGTCTTCAATGAAGGCCCTTTTTTTATTTGAGCATCATCCACTCATTGCAATTTAGGCCATTGCTGTAACCACTGTTTGGATTCAATCCGTTGTTTAAAGGTGTCATAGCTGACCAATGCAGGATTCCAACGCAATCTGAGTGCAAATAAATCATGCAGACCAAAGGGTGCGATCAGTTCCAACTCTCCTGAGCGATTTAAGCGGACTGCAAGCGCCGTTGCTGTGTCTGGCCATAGTGACAAAGCCTGCTCAATCGAGACTAGAGGCTGAATTTTTTCGGTCTTATCCTGACCATACCAGGTATGCACCAAGGCCTGATTTACCACATCCCATTGTTGTTCAGGAAAGATTCGCGCTAGTGCGCGCTGTAATTGCTTTTCTCTGCTGTGATCACGCTCAGTTGCATCATGGTAGATCACATCTATATCGCAATTGTTCAAGTCAAAGCTTTGACCATGTAAATGTGCCCACACGGTATTCCGAAGCACACCTGCGCTTAAATAAGCCGTAGGATGCAATTGAGCCAGTAGCTGCAACATCCCATACAAAGCAGGGGACTGCATAATCAGATCAAATAGTCTGCTTCGATTGCTTTGCTCTGTCTCTGTGTTTCCCCCAGATAAGACATACATTTCGATTTTCCCAAACTGAGTTACTTTAAATTATGAGTCACATTTATATACCTTTTAAGCCTACGAATTAGACGAATAATCCAGTAACTTTGGCAAAATCAGGTACAATCAACCGAAAAAAGTAAAATTGTAGGTTGTTATGACTTTGGCTACTCCAATCACGGTGATTCGTGGTCGCTTCTTAGATATTCAAAAAACCGTTTCCCAAGCTGCTGAAATTGCCGATCAAGTGCGCTATCTCGAAGATGGTGTCATGATCACTGAGCAAGGCAAAATTCGCTGGTTTGGCACGTGGAACGACGCTCAAGCCCATCTTCCTGCAAACGTTGACATTCAGCATTATCCAGAACAATTAATTATTCCGGGTATGATCGATACCCATATTCATTTCCCACAAACCGAGATGGTCGGGGCCTACGGCGAGCAACTTTTAAGCTGGTTAAACACCTATACCTTCCCAACCGAAATCCAGTTCAAAGACCAAGCCTATGCGCAAGACATTGCCAAGTTTTTTGTCAATGAACTACTTAAAAATGGCACCACCACAGCATTGGTATTCTGTACGGTACATCCTGAATCGGTGGATGCTTTATTTGAGGCCGCAGCACAGCACCAAATGCGTTTAATCGCAGGTAAGGTGATGATGGATCGTCATGCACCCGAAGCCTTGTGCGACACCGCAGACAGCGGCTATAACGATTCTAAGGCATTAATCGAGAAGTGGCATGGCCAAGGTCGTGCACTGTATGCGATTACCCCACGTTTTGCACCCACCTCAACGCCTGAACAACTCGAAAAAGCAGGCCAACTCAAAGCCCAATTTCCGGATGTCTATGTGCATACTCATTTAAGTGAAAACAAAGATGAAATCGCATGGGTGAAAGATTTATTCCCTGAGCAAAAGGGTTATCTGGATGTCTATCATCACTATGGCTTAACTGGTCAACGTTCGGTATTTGCGCACTGTGTGCATTTAGAAGATGCGGAATGGAAATGTATGCATGAGACTGATTCTGCAATTGCCTTCTGCCCAACTTCAAACCTGTTCTTGGGTAGCGGTTTATTTCCATTGAACAAAACTTGGCAACAACAGGTTAAAGTCGGCCTTGGCACCGACGTTGGGGCAGGGACCTCGTTTAGCTTATTGCAAACCGTCAATGAAGCGTACAAGGTTCAACAGCTACAAGGTGATAAACTGTCTGCGTTTGAGTCGCTCTATCATGCAACCTTAGGCGGAGCAAAAGCCTTGCATCTGGATGACAAGCTCGGTAATTTCAATCTCGGTAAAGAAGCTGATTTTGTGGTACTGAACCTGAAACCAACCGCCTTACAACAATTACGTCAATCACGTTCAAAATCGGTTGATGATAGCTTATTTGCCTTATTCACCATGGGCGATGACCGAAATATTGAGGCAACCTATATCTATGGACAAAAAGCCTATAGCCAAAGCGAAACGCTTAAATAAACAAAAACTTGGGTGGATCATATTGGCCGTCGGATGTGCTGTTCTGTTAAAACGTGACCGTGCATCTGCTCAAAATGAAACATATTCTTCATCATCAAAAGGTGCATGAAAGGTGATTTTGTTTTAAAATTGGCGGATTAGCTCAAGATTTCGAGGTGTTGCAGGTCAACACCTTTTTTATTTTCCCGTTTTTAAGTTTTAGGAATCTACCGATGACCATTGCAATGCGCATTATGATTTCAAGTGAAGAGATTCAAGCCAAAGTCAAAGAACTGGGTGAAAAGATCAATGCACACTATGCTCAAAGTGATAAAGAACTGGTATTGATTGGCCTGTTACGTGGTTCAGTTATTTTTATGGCCGACCTATGCCGTGCCATTGAAAAGCCACACGAACTCGATTTTATGACTGTTTCTAGCTACGTCAATGGCACCACGGTTTCTTCAAGAGACGTCAAGATTTTGAAAGATCTTGATGGTGAAATTCATGGTAAAGATGTGCTGGTGGTGGAAGACATTATCGACTCAGGCAACACCTTAAGCAAAGTAGTTGAAATGCTGCAAACACGTAACCCGAATTCGATTGAACTGTGTACTCTGGTGAGTAAGCCATCACGCCGTGAAATTCCGCTAGAAGTGAAATTCCTCGGTTTTGAAGTCGAAGATCGCTTTATTGTCGGTTATGGTTTGGATTTCGATCAAAAGTACCGTCATCTGCCATTTATTGGTGAAATCGGTCTTTAATAGTTCAACCTTACTGGCATTGCATCAGTACCGATGACAACTGTCATGGGCTGATCATAATGCTGACTCAGAGGTGCCTTAGGGCGCCTTTTTTATGCTGTGTGATTAAACAAAGCCTGCTAAAGAATGCACAAAAATACGACATAAATAGGCAATCCACTACAGACAAAGTAGGCTCGAATCAAGCAGGATAATAAGAAATACCGCTTTTAAAACAAGGAGAAAAGATAATGTGGTCTCTGATTGTAGCCATTGTTGTTGGTTTTTTTGCTGGTTTAATTGCACGTGCAATACATCCAGGTGATGACAAAGCTGGCTTTATTGTCACGACCTTATTGGGTATCGCAGGTTCATTACTCGCTACTTACGGTGGACGTTTACTTGGCTTATATGCTGAAAATTCGGCAGCTGGTTTTATTGCGTCTGTCTTGGGTGCGGTGATTATTTTATTCCTTTATAAACTCATCACCAAAAAAAGTTAAATCCCTTCAGAAGGCTCCCCATTCATTTTAAACGATGATTGGGGAGCTTTTTCATTAGAGTCCAAGCTCTTTCCAAATCATCTGAATTTCTTCAGCACTGCGTCCACCGACCATTTTCAAACCATTTGAGAAAATCAAGGTTGGCGTGGCATCCACAGCAAGTTTACGACCGAGTTCAAGGTTACGCTCAATCGGGTTGGCACAACTTTTTTCTTTCGGTTGCAGATTCTTTTGTAGCAAGTTTTTCCATGCATAGGCTGGATTGGCATCACACCAAACCGATTTTGACACCGCGATCGATTGTGGTTTTAAAGCATAGATAAAGGTATAAATCGTCACATCAGTCAGCTTGTCCAGTTCAGCTTCTAATTTTTTGCAATATGAACAATTTGGGTCCGAAAATACCGCTAACTCACGCTTACCATTGCCTTTAACCGTTTTAATCGCATCCTTAAAAGGCAGTTGTTTCCAGTCAATCGAATTTTGTTGGATCACTAAATCCTTGGTCAGGTTCTTTTGATCTTTTAGGCGTACCATAGAACCCACAAACATGTGTTGTGCACTTTCATCCAAATAAATAATTTGATTATCCAGACTGGCACTATATAAACCAGTCATTTCTGTAGGTTGGATGTTGCTGACTTGGATATTGGGATATTGCTTATTTAAATTGCTTTTTAAGCTGTCTACGTTGGCAAAACTCATCGCTGACATACAGCTCAATAATGAGAACATCCCAATTTTTTTTAACATGACGAACACTCAATTCAAAAATCAGCGGCTATTGTAATCAGTCTCAAGCCGCTCAACAGCCAAGCTTACTCAGTAACAACCAAAACTCAACCAATTCATGCGATGTTTCACGTGGAACGTTCGTTTATCCTGTTCTCATCCTTCATACATCATGCTGCAAGCGATCGATTCAGTAAAAAACTGACAATTTAGGTCCATCACATTGATAATTATTTAATAATTTTAAAAAGTACATAGATCAGCACCTCGCTTTTTGGAATAATTCGCATCATTCGGCAGCACCGTGAAGATGAAGGAATAAAATGCTCCAAATCAAGTCACCTTGATCTATCATTATTCATTTTCAAGAAACAAAAAAATGTTTCCCTATCGGGATGATTATCATCGTATTACAACAATGAACTTCGCTTCATTGTAAAAATTTAGGTAGCTCAATGTATAACGCGGAACTATTAGAAGAAGCCAAAACCTTTATGTTTCACATGCTTAGCAAAGTAGTGGAATATGGGGGATCCGATTTATTTATCACCGCTGATTTTCCACCGAGCATTAAATTGCAAGGCCTGATGCGTCCATTGGGGCAACAGGCACTCACCGCAGATAAAACCAAGCTATTTGCCTATAGTTTGATGAATGAAAAACAGCGCCAAGAATTTGAAACAGAATGGGAATGTAATTTCGCAATCAATGTGCCCAATGTTTCCCGTTTCCGTGTCAACGTATTTAAACAACAGCTGCAAATCGGCATGGTGATTCGTACCATTACCTCAGAAATTCCAACCTTCCAAAAGTTGAAACTGCCAGAATCTCTGAAAAATGTGATCATGGAAAAGCGTGGCTTGGTACTGGTTGTTGGGGGGACAGGCTCAGGCAAATCCACCTCTTTGGCGGCCATGATTGACCATCGTAATGAAAACTCAGCGGGGCATATCATTACTGTTGAAGACCCAGTGGAATATGTGCATAAACACAAAAAATCGATGATTACCCATCGTGAAGTAGGGGTTGATTGTCATTCATGGCACCACGCCTTGAAAAACACACTACGTCAGGCACCTGATGTGATTCTGATTGGTGAAATCCGTGATACTGAAACCATGGAACACGCGATTGCCTTTGCTGAAACAGGTCATCTTTGCTTAGGTACTTTACACGCCAATAATGCCAACCAAGCACTGGATCGAATTATTAACTTTTTCCCCGAAGAGCGTCGTAATCAGTTGCTGATGGATCTTTCATCCAATATGAAAGGCATTATTTCACAACGTCTGGTACGTACCCAAGATGGCAAAGGTCGTCGTGCTGCGATTGAAATTTTGCTGAATACCCCATTGATTGCCGACAATATTCTCAAAGGGCAGTTCCATGCACTGAAAGAGATTATGAGCAAGTCGCGTGAACTGGGCATGCAAACCTTCGACCAAGCCTTATTTGAGCTGTATAACGAAGGTGCGATTAGCTATGATGAAGCCTTACGCAATGCCGATTCAGTCAATGAATTGCGTTTACAAATCAAGCTGAAGAGTACTCGCCAAGAAGGCGCGCCAGTTGCGATGATGACCGCGTTAAATGTGGTACAAGAACAAAAGCCTGAAGAAGAGCAACAAACTGAAGATAAGTGATAAAAAATGGCTTGGATTGCAACACAATCCAAGCCATTAGTAATTGATTTAATTCATTATTTACCAATACAGAACGAACCAAAAATCTTACCAAGCAAATCATCGGCACTGAAATCACCGGTGATTTCACCCAATGCATTCTGCGCCAAGCGCAACGACTCGGCCACCAGCTCACCAGCGTTAAACACCACCAACTGCTCACGCGCCTCAGACAAGTAACGCTGAGTACGCTTCATTGCGTCTAAATGACGTGTTCGGGCGATAAAGGTGTCTTCCTCGGGTTGGAAGCCCGCATGCGCTGTAATCGCATCTATGAGCGCCTGAACCCCCATATCCTGTTTGGCTGAGACACTAATATGACGGAAGCCCTGATAATCGGTCATTTCCGCCTGTTGTCCAGTTAAATCGCATTTATTCCCAATCAACAATAAACGCTTTGGCTCCAGATGATCAGCAAAATATTCATGTGCCAGCTGTAAAGGTTCATCGCCTTGATTCAAGTCATACACCAACAGCAATAAATCAGCCTGTTCAATTTCCTTGATCGCACGACGAATCCCTTCCTGCTCGACGATATCGCCCGTTTCACGTAAGCCTGCAGTATCGGTTAAAGTCATCGGCAAGCCATTTAAACTAATCTTTTCATGCAGCACATCACGGGTAGTCCCTGCAATATCGGTCACAATGGCACGTTCATGGCCAGCGAGTGCGTTTAATAGGCTCGATTTACCCGCATTGGGCTTACCCGCAATCACCACCTGTAAACCTTCACGTAGCAATTGGCCTTGGCGTGCGGACTGCTGTACCGCTTGAACCGAGTCCTGTACACCATCCAGCAAGGCCAAAATCTTGCCATCGGCCAGGAAATCAATTTCTTCTTCGGGGAAATCAATCGCAGCTTCAACATGCAACCGTAAGTGAATCAGTTGCTCTAAAACCATATTAATTTTGGTTGAAAATGCACCTTGTAAAGAACGTACTGCTGAACGTGCTGCCGCCTGTGAAGTGGCATCAATCAAATCGGCAATCGCTTCGGCTTGTACCAAGTCCATTTTGCCATTTTCAAAGGCACGCATGGAAAATTCACCCGCCTTTGCAGCTGTCGCCCCCAAATCGAGTAAACGTGCTAACAGGGCATTTTGAATGACTGGACCACCATGACCTTGCAGTTCCACCACATCTTCCCCGGTAAAGGAATGTGGGTTTGGAAAACACAATACAATGCCTTCGTCCATTACTGAGCCATCGGCATCACAAAACTGACGGAAACCTGCCATGCGTGCCGCAGGGAGCTTTTTCTGGGTCAGTTGCTCTGCTATCGGATAGGCTTTTGGTCCAGAGAGTCGAATCACCCCCACACCACCACGACCTAATGGGGTAGCAATCGCAGCAATTGTGGTTTGATGTTGCATGTTAAATTCACCTAAAAAACGCAAGGGTTGTTGGGTTCAACCGCTAAATACAGACAAAGAAAAATCCGCCTAAGATTACCATCTTAAGCGGATTTATTCAGTAAAAGTTCGAACTTAAGCGCTCGGCTCAACCTTGTTGAGACGGTCTTTTTCGACACCTTTGTTAATAAACCATTGTTGCAAAATGGTAATACTGTTGTTGACGATCCAGTAAAGCACTAAGCCCGCAGGGAAGAACAACATGAATACCGTAAACATGATAGGCATGATACGGAACACTTTGGCCTGCATTGGATCAGTCGGTTGTGGGTTCAGCATTTGCTGAACGAACATAGTCACACCCATGATCAACGGCAAGATAAACCATGGATCCATCGCAGATAAATCTTGAATCCAGCCTAACCACGGTGCATGACGGAGTTCAACGGATTCCATCAATACCCAATACAAGGCTAAGAAAATCGGCATTTGTAACAGCAATGGCAAGCAACCAGACAATGGGTTGACTTGTTCACGCTTGTATAAGGCCATCATTTCTTGCGAGAAACGCATGCGGTCTTCACCAAATTCTTCTTTCATGCGTTGCATTTCTGGTGCAATCACACGCATTTTCGCCATCGAACGATAACTTTTTGAAGAAAGTGGCCATAAAATCAACTTCACCAAGATCGTCAATAAGATAATTGACCAGCCCCAGTTACCAATAATGTTATGGAAGAATTGCAAGCCCAAGAACAATAATTTCGCAATTGGCCATAACCAACCATAATCTACAGTTTGGTTTAAACCATCAGCCAAATCTTTCAGCTCAGACTGAACTTTCGGACCAGAATAAAGCTTAGCATCCACTTCCATTGAGGTACCTGCAGGTACATTGATCACTGGAGAGGTGAAGCCCATGATATTCATGCCGTCCGTAGACTGACGTGACTCTAATTTTGCATTATATGGCTGACCATCGGCCTGAGTCAGTTTTAAGTTCCCAGGAATCCATGCGCTCACAAAATAATGCTGAACCATGGCAACCCAGCCGCCTTTGGCTTCAACATTTAATTTTTCGTCATTAAAGTTGGTAAATTTTAACTTGTTATAATGCGCATCTGGTGTACCCCAAGCGCCACCAAGATAAGTACCCAAGGTGAAAATACCTTGTGAAGACTTACCAGGGTCATCCGAATTATCACGCTTTAATTGACCAAACATTTGACCTTGCCAGCTTTGCTGACTGCGGTTAATGACTTGATGTTTAACGGTAATTGGGTAATCGCCTTGCGTGAAGGTGAACGATTTGATCACTTCCACACCTTCAGGTGTTTTAAATACCAACGGCACAGTCAACACTTGCTGTGTTTTACCATCTTTCGACGCAACGCTTTTCGCATCTGCCAAAGTGTATGCTGTTTTTTCAACATCATACATTGGACGACCGCCACGGCTGCTATCTGGTCCATTTAAACCAATTAAACCAGATTGAGCGACGTAAGTACGTTTCGCATCGCTTTCCAGCATGACAAACGGTTTGTCGCTGTCTTTGCTTTCATCATGGCTTAACAATTCAATACGGACGATATCACCACCTTTTGGATTGATCCACAGATGATAAAGATCAGTTTGTACTGAAATCAGTTGCTGACTCACAGATGTATTATGTTCTGTGGCTTGTGATGCAGTCACATTTGCTTGTGGCAAGTCTGAAGCCGCTGTTGCATTTTGAGCATTTGGCAAATCTGCAGATACTTCATGTGCAGTCACAGCAGCCGCTTGTTGTTGCGGTGCTGGTGCAGCATGACCATAATCTTTTTGCCAAGCCAAAATAAGCAAATATGCGGTAACAAACATGGCTCCAAGAATTGCAAATCTGGCCCATTGTTGCATATCTATAATCCCAAATGGTTAGAGAGATTTTGCTTGAATAAACGATCACGAAAGGGTACAGCAACGTGATGCATTTGAGAATCTATTTGATGAAACGAAATAAAACGAAGTGCTTTACGAGGCACTGGATCATAGCCTGACCCACCCCAAGGATGACAACGGCAAATTCGCTTAGTCGATAACCATACACCTTTGACCGCGCCATGTGTCTGCAAGGCTTCGATTGCATATTGCGAACAAGTGGGAATATAGCGACAACGAGGACCCAATAATGGACTAATTGCGATTTGGTAACATCTTATCAACCAATGCAGTAAACGTACCATTGGAGATCTCTAATTTTGGAGGGATGTCACAACGACTTTGGAATGCTTCTTTGCTAAGCGTTGTAATTTTTGCCAAGCAAAATCTAATTGTTGATGTAATTCTTGATTTGCGATTGCTTCTATACCTACTTTAGGCATCACCACAATATCGATATCAGCATTAAATTGCGCTTGATGTAAACGAAAGCTCTCCCGAGCAAGACGTTTTATTCGATTTCGTTCATGTGCACGACGCACCTTTTTTTTAGCAACGACAATACCCAAACGGCTTTTCGGCTGTTCGGTTAATTTTGCTAAAAAAAGGAAATGGGGCTGATGCACTTTAAAAAGCGCACCATCAAATACACTTTTATAATCAGCGGCACAACGAATACGAGATTCAGTGCCGAAACTGTAAAGTGTCATCACCCAAGTCTGGTCAGCTTAACAGTATTAAACAGTTAAGCTATGACGACCTTTTGCACGACGACGAGCTAAAACTTGACGACCTGCTTTAGTAGCCATACGAGCGCGGAAACCATGAACGCGTTTACGCTTTAATTCAGATGGTTGGAAAGTACGTTTCATTTCGAAACTCCAAAATGATCTTTCTATAAAGGTCCGCGATTTTATTGCGCAATGTTTACGCTGTCAATGAAAAATCAAAAACTTTACATTTTCTTTGTTCTGTTTTGAAGCAATAAAACTGCTCGAAGTTATATGCTTTTATTGAAAACAAAAAATATACACAAGCTATCTATTTAAATAATATCAGTATTCGTCTATATTCACAGCTTACAAACAAGCTTATCAACAATCCATCTTCTGATTTAAATTTAATTCTTGGATTTTGAATTTAAATTTCGATATGCTCAGTTATCCACAATTCAAGTAAACCCTATAAGTAAATTCAAATTTTAAAATTTAAATTTATTCTTATTAGGGCGCATTTATTCTGTGGAAAGTGATGTTTTTTTATGAATAAACATAAAGTTATGCTGTGGATAAGCATGTTTTTATCAATTTTATAGTTTGTGGATAACTTTGAGCTTAAAACTATCCACAGCTTGTGCAAAAAGTTATGCACATGTGGTTTTGAATTTAAATTTATAAACGAATGCTGTCTTTTTCAGCAAAAGTCCCATAAATTGTCCTGACAGATGTGGATAACTTGGTTAGAATGGCGACCCCTTTGAAAGATGAGGGGTGACGGTTTTTATTTTTGAATTTAAAAAATGGATATATAGGGGATGCACATGCTCTGGACAGACTGCTTAACTCGCTTGCGACAAGAGCTATCTGATAACGTCTTTGCGATGTGGATTCGTCCTTTGGTTGCTGAAGAGGTTGATGGTGTGATGCGTTTATACGCACCGAACCCCTATTGGACGCGTTATATTCAAGATAACCATTTAGAACTGATTTCTATTCTTGCGGAACAATTGTCGGAAGGCCGAGTTCGTCAGGTTGAAATTCTGGTTGATTCACGTCCTGGGACAATTTTGTCTTCTAATGAGCAACCTGCAACCACAACAGCAGCGTTGAGTAGCGCACCTGTTGCTGTTCCAACAAAAGTAAAAAAAGAATCTGATTTGGTTCAACCCAGTCAAAATGTCACTAAAATACCGAAGAAAAGACAACTCAATCCATTATTTACCTTCTCTTTGTTTGTTGAAGGTCGTTCTAACCAAATGGCTGCTGAAACCTGCCGTAAAGTTTTAACCCAGTTAGGCGCTTCACAACACAACCCTTTATTTTTGTATGGCCCGACAGGTCTAGGTAAAACCCATTTAATGCAGGCCGTGGGCAATGCGTTGTTACAAGCCAAGCCAAATGCACGTGTGATGTATATGACTTCGGAAAGTTTTGTACAGGACTTTGTCAGTTCATTGCAAAAAGGTAAGGTTGAAGAATTTAAGAAAAACTGTCGTTCTTTAGATTTATTGTTGGTCGATGATATTCATTTACTAGCAGGAAAAGAAGCAAGCCTTGTTGAATTCTTCTATACATTCAATGCTTTATTGGATGAGTCTAAACAAATTATTTTAACCTCAGATCGTTATCCAAAAGAACTCACTGAACTTGATCCACGTTTAGTTTCTCGCTTTTCATGGGGTTTATCTGTTGGGGTTGAACCGCCAGATATCGAAACCCGTATCGAGATCTTGCTGAAAAAAGCTGAAAATAGTGGTGTTGATTTACCGCGGAACTGTGCTTTGTTTATTGCACAACAAGTGGTTGCAAACGTACGCGAGCTTGAAGGTGCGCTGAATAAAGTGGTCGCGATTTCACGTTTCAAGGGGACCGTCATTGACCTAGATGTCGTACGTGAGTCGTTAAAAGATGTTTTGGCGATTCGTGCACGGACCATTAGTGTGGAAAACATCCAGCGGGTGGTGAGTGAATACTTCCGAATTCCACTCAAAGAATTGATTGGTCCAAAACGTACCCGTATTTATGCACGCCCACGTCAATTGGCCATGGGTTTGGCACGTGAATTAACTGGGGATAGTTTTCCGGAAATTGGTATGGCTTTTGGTGGTCGTGACCACAGTACCGTGATGCATGCCTGTGAAAAAGTGGTCAGCTTGCGTGAAGAAGACCCTATTTTTAATGAAGACTATAAAAATTTACTACGCTTGTTACAAAGTTAATCTATTTTTCAGAGTTGCAAACACTTTTTAAGTGCAGCATAGTACACTGCTAACATTCATATCGGCTTCTGTTGTAAGAGGAATAAAATCGTGCGTTTGAAAATCGCTAAAGAAAGTTTAGTCAATGTTTTATCCCATGTGGTGGGGGCTGTTGAACGCCGTCATACCTTGAATATTCTTTCAAACGTTAAAATTCAAACCACACAACAGGCTTTAACCATTACAGGTTCTGACTTGGAAGTTGAATTGGTTGCCAGCACCACGTTAGCAGAAGGTGCTTGCTTGGAAGCGGGTGAAACCACGGTTCCTGCACGTAAACTGGTCGAAATTTGTAAATCTCTTCCGACAGCAGCCTTGATTGATCTGCAAATTACTGAAGATCAACGTTGTATTTTAAAATCGGGCAATAGCCGTTTCGTTTTGGGTACACTTCCTGCTGAAGATTATCCATTGTTAACTACTGAAAATAGCCAAGGGACACAAGTTCAGGTAACGCAACGCGAATTGAAGCGTTTATTTGAAAAAACCGCCTTTGCGATGGCTGTACAAGATGTCCGTTTTTACCTGACCGGTACTTTACTTGAAATTGATCAAAATCAATTACGTACAGTAACTACTGATGGACATCGTTTAGCTTTGTGTGAAGTTTTGGCTTCTTCAACAGCAGCAGCGCCGATGCAGGCCATTGTTCCGCGTAAGGCCGTAGGTGAATTACAACGTTTACTGAGCCTTGAAGATGAACAATTGACTCTGTTGATTGGTCGTGAGTTGTTGAATGTTACCATTAATACGCCAAGCCGTGATAAAGAGCAGGGTGATATTACCGTTCGTTTCACGACGAAGTTAATTGATGGAAAATTCCCAGATTATCGCCGTGTTATTCCAAAAAATGGTGATAAGCATGTGTTTATTGCACATGATGTGTTTAAACAGTCGTTGCAGCGTGTTGCTATTTTAAGTAATGAAAAACTGCGTGGTGTTTTCTTGAATTTTAATCAAGATTCATTACAGTTACGCGCCAATAACCCAGAACAGGATGAAGCAGTAGAAGATATTGCAATTCAATATCAAGATGCACCCTTAGAAATGTCATTTAATGCACAATATATTCTTGAAGTACTCGGTGTACTGGATGGTGATGATGTGAAAATGAGCATGAGCGAAGCCAATCAATCGGTGCTTGTCCAAGATCCAGCCCATCCTGATCAAACCTATGTTGTGATGCCAATGCGAGTTTAATGGCGAGATTTGAGTTTTAAAGCATGCAAATCACGCGTTTAAATATCGAACGTGTACGTAATTTAAAAACGGTTGCGCTCCATGAGTTGCAACCGTTTAATATTTTTTACGGCGCAAATGGTTCTGGCAAAACTTCAGTTCTCGAGTCCATTCATTTACTGGCAACAGGTCGTTCATTTCGTACCCATATTCCAAAACATTACATTCAATATGACGCTGGAGATGCGATTGTATTTGCGCAATCTGCCAGTGAACGCATTGGTATGCAAAAGTTGGCTTCGGGCGAACAGGTGATTAAGGTCAATGGCGATACCATTGCGACACAAGGTCAACTGGCAAAATTATTGCCTTTACAGCATATCGATCCACAGAGTACCGATATAATTGACCATGGTGCAAAGCCTCGGCGACAGTTATTAGATTGGTTAATGTTCCACGTGGAACCTGAGTTTTATTTTGCATGGCAGTATTATTCTCGGGCACTCAAACAACGCAATAGTTTGCTCAAGACACGGCGCAATCTGACTTTGGCTGATTTGGAGCCTTGGAATAAAATGCTCAGTGATTATGGTGAAATGCTGCATTCACAACGGGTCAGTATTGTTGAACAATGGAATCAATTTTTCCATGAGGATTTAAAGCAACTTCTACCTAATCTTGAGATTGAACTGGAGTACAATCCGGGTTTTCATACTGAGCAAGGTCTATTGCAGGACTTGGTTCAGCAGCATCAAAAAGACCTCGATCGACGTTATACCGAGTACGGTCCGCATCGCGCTGATTTACGTTTAAAAACGCCTTTTGGCAATGCCGATGATGTGCTCTCTCGCGGGCAAAAAAAGTTGTTAATCATGGCATTAAAACTGTCACAAATTGCAATGCTACATGCGAGTAATAAGGAAACTGTGGTATTATTAGATGATCTGACAGCAGAGTTAGATGAGACTGCACAACAACGTTTAATTGAGCGATTGAGTCAGTTAGGAAGTCAAGTTTTTATGACCACCTTAGACCATGCGTCGGTATTAAAACACTTACAGGATTTGTCGATTTCTTTTCAATTATTCCACGTTGTTCACGGTCAAGTCAGTCTTGCTGCACCATAATTTTATTTTTCATCTTTAAATAGACCAATATTACTAGGGAGTAACCATGAGTTCAGAGTCTCAATCAGTCTCTCAAACAGAACAAACAAATGAAAAGGCTTATGATTCCTCTAGTATTAAAGTATTACGTGGATTAGATGCGGTTCGTAAACGTCCTGGCATGTATATCGGTGACACCGATGATGGGACAGGTCTACACCATATGGTGTTTGAGGTGGTGGATAACGCCATCGATGAAGCTTTAGCAGGACACTGTGACGAGATTATCGTGACGATTCATGAAGATGAATCGGTTAGTGTCTCGGATAATGGTCGTGGAATTCCAACCGATATTCACCCAGAAGAAGGGGTGTCGGCGGCAGAGGTGATTCTGACTATCCTGCATGCAGGTGGTAAATTCGATGACAACAGTTATAAAGTGTCGGGTGGTTTACACGGTGTAGGTGTCTCAGTTGTAAATGCCCTATCTAAAAAATTGCATTTGACCATTCACCGTGCGGGTCAAATCCATGAACAAGAATACGCGCATGGCGATCCGCAATATTCATTAAAAGTTGTTGGTGAAACCGATACATCGGGTACAACAGTTCGTTTCTGGCCGAGTGAGCTCACCTTTAGTCAAACGATTTTTAATGTCGATATTTTGGCTCGCCGTTTAAGAGAACTCTCTTTTCTAAACGCAGGCGTGCGAATTGTATTGCGTGATGAGCGTGTAAACTTCGAACATGTTTATGATTATGAAGGTGGTTTATCTGAGTTTGTTAAATACATTAACGAAGGTAAAACCCATTTAAATGAGATTTTCCATTTCACCGCTGATACGGATAGTGGTATTGCCGTTGAAGTTGCATTGCAATGGAATGAAAGTTATCAAGAAAATGTTCGCTGCTTTACCAACAATATTCCACAAAAAGATGGTGGTACACACCTTGCAGGTTTCCGTGCTGCGTTAACCCGTGGTTTAAACCAGTATCTTGAAAGTGAAAATATTCTTAAGAAAGAAAAAGTTGCTGTTACAGGTGATGATGCGCGTGAAGGCTTAACTGCAATTATTTCAGTGAAAGTACCAGATCCAAAATTCTCATCACAAACCAAAGAAAAATTGGTTTCAAGTGAAGTGAAACCTGCAGTAGAGCAGGCAATGAACAAAGAGTTTTCAGCTTATTTGCTGGAAAATCCACAAGCCGCAAAATCGATTGCAGGCAAGATTATTGATGCAGCACGTGCACGCGACGCAGCACGTAAAGCCCGCGAAATGACACGTCGTAAGAGTGCATTAGATATTGCGGGCTTACCAGGTAAATTGGCAGACTGTCAGGAAAAAGACCCTGCATTGTCTGAACTTTATTTGGTCGAGGGTGACTCTGCGGGCGGTAGTGCCAAACAAGGTCGTAACCGTAAAATGCAGGCAATTTTACCGTTGAAAGGTAAAATTCTAAACGTGGAACGTGCACGCTTTGACAAGATGATTTCAAGTCAAGAAGTCGGTACTTTAATTACCGCTTTGGGCTGTGGTATTGGTCGGGAAGAATATAATCCAGACAAATTACGTTATCACAAAATCATCATCATGACCGATGCGGACGTGGATGGTTCACATATTCGTACTTTGTTATTGACCTTCTTCTTCCGTCAAATGCCAGAATTGGTTGAGCGTGGCTATATCTATATTGCACAGCCGCCATTGTATAAGTTGAAGAAAGGTAAGCATGAGCAGTACATGAAAGACAATGATGCACTGGAAACCTTCTTGATTTCCAATGCGATTGATGAACTTGCATTGCATGTCAGCGCTGAGGCACCTGCGATTAATGGGGCTGCATTAGCCAGTGTTATTGCCGACTATCAAGTGTCACAAAAAAGCTTACAACGCCTGACTCAGCGTTATCCTGCAAGTTTGTTGGATGGTTTACTTGAGCTTGATGCATTTAAAACAGATCACAACCATGAACGCGACTATGTTGAAACATGGGCAGAGCAATTACGTGTTGCAATTGAAAAATTACAACCAAGCTTACGTCCCGAGATTACATTAGAAGCGTTTGAGCGAGAAAATGCGCAGGGCGAGAAATCAGCACATTATTGGCCACGCGTCACTGTATATGTGCATAACTTACCGCATTCGTATCTATTAGATGCTGGTCTGTTAAATTCTGCTGAGTATGCACGTTTACTGAAGAACTCGAAGAGCTGGTTCAAGTTGCTGGAAGAAGGGGCTTATCTGCAAAAAGGTGATCGCCGTATTCAGGTCACGAGCTTCCATCAAGTATGGCAGCACATTTTACAAGACTCACGTCGCGGTATGATGATCCAACGCTATAAAGGTTTGGGTGAGATGAACGCAGAGCAACTTTGGGAAACCACGATGGATCCTGAAAACCGTAATATGTTGCAAGTGACCATTGATGATGCGATTGAAGCTGATCGTATGTTCTCATGCTTGATGGGTGATGACGTAGAACCGCGTCGTGCCTTCATTGAAGAAAATGCGTTAAATGCAGATATTGATGCTTAATGAGTTTAGGCATCAATATCAAACAAAAGAGCTTATCTTTTACCGCGCTGTAAAAGATAAGCCCTCCATCCTGCAACCAATAGAGGGAGTAGGGTAATGATCAAAAAAATAACATCTGCAATACCATCCATCAGCAGCATGCCAACAATTCCTAAAATACTGCATAAAGCCAGTAGCCATAAGACACTTAACTTATTCCACAGTTGCATTGTTGACTCCTTTTAAGCCTTTTTGTTGGCGTTTTGCCCACCATAACCATGCGCCATTTAAAGTGATAAATAAGGTGAGTAAGGTACATAGACTCCATAAGATCTTGAGGGGCATGCCGCCGTAATTGCCAAAATGCAGTGGTTGTGACAGTAAGATGGCTTTCAGATAGGTCGGTAATTCTTCAATAGTATCGACTTGTCCTGTTTCTGCATTGACCAAGGCGACTTTTAGCATCTTCTCTTTTAAGCCCTCATTGCCTTGTAGTAACACCATATAGTGACCTTGGGTGGCGTATTCTGTTTTAGGGTAGAACACACTGGTGGGGTGCCAATCTGTTTGACCTTGCTGGGCAGCGGCATAGATCTGATCAATGCTTAAATTTGGATGAATCACACTGGCATGCTGATATTTGTCTTGGAGAGCTTTCAGTTCAGTCATTTGCCAAACTCCAATCGCAACCGTACCAAAACCCAGTAGAAATCCAGTTAAGGTCACGACCAAGGCCCAACCGAGGATTGCAGAGCCAATTAAATTATGTAGGTCGAGCTGTAATAGTCGCTGACCCTTTCTAAAACGAATAATGCCCAAAAAGAATTTTTTCACATAAGGGGCATAGACTACCAAGCCAGAAACCAAAGATAAGAACACTAACAAAGCAATCAGTGCCCCAATCAATTGTCCAATAAAACCTAGAAACCAGTTGGCATGCAGTTCCAGTAAGAAGCCAGTCAAAGTATCTCGTTCATTTGGTCGATCAATCAGCGTTGCAGAACCAATATCTGCAAACAACCAACGCGCTTGTTCAAAGCTTTGTTCAGGTTTCGCCATCCCGATGAGGAGTACACCAGGATGATGCTCAGGGTCATAGCCTGTGCTGATAATCTGCTCAGTAGGGTAGGTTCTCTGTGCAGTCGTGATTGAGTCGGCTAGCGGTCGTTGTTGTTGTAAAGAAGAATGTAGAGCCATGGGCTCGACACCAAGTGCGTGATCAATCTCTTCATGGAAAATCAGAATGACCCCTGTGATGGATAAAATCGCAAAGGGCACTACAATCACCAAACTGACCCAGCGATGAATCCATAAGTTAATGCGAAACCAGCGCGAGTTGGTTTTTTTAATGGCAGTTGCTGTTTGCTTCATAACTGATTTTCCAATGAGGATGAGTGCATTGGGCTTCCTTAAGATTTGTGGTTTTATGAAGTGATTTTATTTTTATTGATAATTATTTTCATTATTATTTACTATTGTTTTTTACGTTCCACGTGAAACCTTACACTGAATAAAATGATTAAAAAAAGGTAGTCGATGAAATCGCCTACCTATCAATGATCTATTTAAGCTTGAAATGAATGAATAATCAGATTGCTGTCAGCAAAAGTGTTTATTAACTTTCGACAAAGTCACTCACTTGAATCAAAGCATGGCCGAACAGGTATCCAGCAGTGACCAAGACGCTGATCCACAGTAATGCACCCAAGATGTTATAAATAACGAAATGGCTATAGTTCATGTTGCTTGAACCTGCTGCTAAGGGCGCAAATGAACGGGCAAAAGGAATAAAACGAGCCAGCAAAATGGTTTTTCCGCCGTGTTTTAGAAAGAACACATTGGTTTTTTGTAGATATTCTTGCTTAATAAAGCGTGATTTCATATTGAAAATACGGTCGCCAAAATGACGACCAATATGGTAGTTCACCATATAGCCCAGTGCTGCTGCAAAGAACAGTAAGCTGATCATATAACCAAGATGCATGATTTCAACCACAGAGCATAATGCACCCACAGTGAGTAACAGACTGTCTCCGGGTAAGAAGAACATAAAAACAAAAGCAGTTTCTGAAAAAATAATCAGAAAAAGGATGAAATAAATCCATAAGCCATATTCTTGTACCAAGATTGGTAGAATATGTTCAAAATTAAAAATAAAATCTAAAGAATTCATTCAGTTTGTATGATCCAAAATAGAGTACTCACCAAATTAAAGTACAAAAAATGTGAAATGAATTTAACCCTCAGGATTCATTCGTCACTTATAAATTTACAACAGTGGGGGCTGAGTATATCGAGCCTGAGCTTAAAGCTCAATTTTCTCAGAAAATTCCAATTTTTACCTTATCTTAAATTCTCGACAAATTCATGACATTTTTAATGATATTCATAGTGTTTTTAAGTATCCAAAGCATCTTTTAAGGCCATAAATGGGATGCTTCTGTTTAAACAAATGACCTTAAACGTTGGGATTCATACACACTCAAACAGAGATGTGTATGAATCAGCTGGCAGCTTAATCTGCAAAAGAGCTTTCCAACTCTTCCAGTTCCATCATCAGCTCTAATAGCTGTTCTTCATGCTGTTCCAACTTGGCTTTCAGCTCATTTTGTTCATTCATCAGCTTGATCAAATCATTTTTACGGTCGGCCTCATATAGGGCACTATCCGCTAAAGCATGTTCAATCTCAGCTAAGCGTGGTTGAACCTTTTCAATTTGAGCTTCGACTTTTTCGATGTTTTTACGAATTGGCCGCGTCATTTCACGGCGACGAGCTGCTTCTTTACGTTGTGCTTCCTTATCTACTTTTGCGACAGGGGCTTGGGTCGTTGTAGTTTGCTGTTGTGAGGCATTTTGTGCATTGATCTGTTGCTGGCGTGCTTCACGTAACCACTTGGCGTAGTCTTGTAGATCACCTGAAAATTCTGTGCATTGACCTGCATGCACTAATAACAAGTCATCACAGACACTGGCAATCAACTGACGTTCATGCGACACCAGCACTACCGCACCATCAAAGTCCTGTAGCGCCATGGTTAGTGCCAGACGCATATCCAAGTCTAAATGGTTGGTTGGTTCGTCCAGAATCAAGACATTGGGACGTTGCCATACGATCAGTGCCAGCGCCAGACGTGCACGTTCACCACCAGAGAAGCTCTCACATGGGGTGTCCATACGCTCGCCACTAAAGCCAAAACTACCTAAAAAGGCACGTAAAGCAGCTTCACTGATGTGCTTGTCGGCAATACGTGCCAATTGCAGCATTGGGCTAGCATGGGCATCCAAAGCATCCATTTGATGCTGAGCAAAATACCCAATGTTGAGCAGTTCAGAGGCTTTGCGCTCCCCTGAGAGCAATGGTAAATCACCGACAAGGGTCTTGATCAAGGTTGATTTGCCGGCACCATTCATCCCGAGTAAACCAATGCGTGAACTTGGGGTGATTTGCAGACGAATTTTTTCAGCAATGATTTTATCGCCGTAGCCAATTGTAGCGGCATCCAAACTCAGTAGAGGTGAACTCATTTTGGTCGGTTCACGGAAGCTAAAGGTAAATGGCGTATCAATATGCGCAGGCGCCAATTGTTGCATACGCTCAAGCTGTTTAATTCGACTTTGTGCCTGACGTGCTTTGGTGGCCTTGGCTTTAAAGCGGTCAATAAACTTTTGTAGATGTGCACGCGTTTCTTGCTGCTTTTCAAAAGCTTGTTGTTGTTGTGCTAAACGTTCACTACGGGTGGTTTCAAAGGTGGAATAATTACCGGTATATAAGGTCAGTTCTTGATTTTCGATATGTAGAATATGATCGGTAATCGCATCGAGGAAATCACGGTCATGTGAAATCAAGACCAATGTGCCTTCATAAGCTTTGAGCCAGTCTTCTAACCACAAGATTGCATCCAAGTCCAAATGGTTAGTCGGTTCATCCAATAACAGCAGGTCTGAACGGCTCATGAGGGTACGCGCCAAGTTCAAACGCATGCGCCACCCGCCCGAGAA
Source organism: Acinetobacter sp. Ac_5812 (assembly GCF_013072695.1). Classification (GTDB taxonomy): domain Bacteria; phylum Pseudomonadota; class Gammaproteobacteria; order Pseudomonadales; family Moraxellaceae; genus Acinetobacter. The sequence goes on along the minus strand of NZ_LXUK01000015.1, from coordinate 8,467 downwards.
GCTGGCGACATTTAATTTTAATTGATGATCGAGAAAGCCCAGACCTGCCATCAATTGTGCTGCTTTGGCAGGCGCTGCATAACCATGGATCTCATCGAAACGACCGTGCAGTCGGGCCAAGTCATCATTACTGAGTTGATCTGGATGCGCTAATTTTTCTTGAATGTCCCAGTATTCTTCATCGCCTGAGAGCACAAAATCAATCGCTGGCATTTCTAAGGCTTTAATTTCTTGCGCCATGTGCGCCACAGTCCACACCGCAGGACGGCTCAAATTGCCTTCATCTGCGACCAAATCTCCTAAAAATGCAGCAAATAAGGTCGATTTACCTGCACCATTCACCCCAGTAAGACCAATTTTCCAGCCTGGATGAAGCTGCATTGATGCTTTTTGGAACAGAACTCGCCCACCACGGCGTAATGAAACTTGGTCAAATTGGATCATGAGCATGCAAAATAGCGAATAGATAGCTGCATTTTAAGGTGATCGCCCATGAATGCAAATTTTTATATTTAAGATCAAGTTGTTCGGATTGAGATGATCAATCAATGATAAAATAGAGTAAAAGCTCTATTTTTGTGACACGAATCAGATTATTATTTAAATTATATGAAAAAATATGCAACAAGACTAAAAGTAGCAGCATAGGATTTAAGGATGAACAAGGGAATTCTTGCATTGGGGGCAATGCTGGTGTTGGGGACTTATACAGAAGCACATGCAGCGAACAAAATTTGTGTTTTTGATTTGTTGGGGAAATCTGGAGAAGCCTATAAGGCCATGGAAGAGTGGGCCTTGGCTGCTAAAGCATGGCGTGGTGATACCTTTCTGATCAGCTATCAGAATGAAGCGTTGGCAGAAAATGACTTTGAACAAGGCAAATGCGATGGCGTCTATATGACCTCGATGCGTGCGCGCCGTTATAACAAATTTGCAGGTTCGATTGATGCCATTGGAGCGGTGCCCAGCTATGCGATTGCACAGAAAGCGATTAGTTTTGCTTTGGACAAGCGTAATCAACGCCGTTTGATCAGCACCGTTGATAATGAAAATTATGAAGTTGCAGGAATTTCACAAATTGGCTTGGCCTATATCTTTGTCAAAGACAAGAAGATGAATACCATTGAGCAAATCAAAGGCAAAAAATTTGCAGTGCTGGGTTATGACGAAGCACAAAAAATCGTGGTCAAAAGCTTAGGTGGACAAGCGGTACTTGCGGATATCTCTGATATCGCCAAAAAGTTTAATACGGGTCAGGCCGATATTATGGCGGCACCTGCTTATGCCTATAAGCCTTTAGAATTGTCAAAGGGATTGGGAAATGAGGGTGCGATTATTACGTTCCCAGCGGTGAATATGACTATGGACTTGATTATCCGTCCTGAAAAATTCTCCAGTAATTTTGGTCAAAACTCTCGGGCATGGTTTCTGAGTCGTCTGAATACCAATTTCACATTGATCCAGCGTCTTGAATCAGAACTGCCAGCCAAATACAAAATCAACCTCAGTAACGAGGATAAAACCCGTTATCAGCAAATCTTGCGTGAGGCACGTATGGGATTGACCAAGCGCGGTATTTACGATGCCAGTATGATGAGTGTACTGAAACGCGCGCGTTGTACGGTAGACCGAACCAATTTTGAATGTAGCTTGGGCGGTGAGTAAATCGGGATTACAGGGCAGGTTTTATCGCCTACCCATCTTCAGATCTGATTCTGTGATACAGATGGGTAAAACAGATGAAAACCCGACATATGTATATAAAAGCGCTATTCTTTTGGTCAAAATCTGACTATATTGAATAAGCGCTGATGGAAAATTGTGCAAAATAGCAAAGTAAGGGAAAAACAAGATGAAAAAAGGACTTTGGGCATTGAGTGCTACAGCTCTATTTGTCATGAGCACTCCTGTACAGGCAAAACAACAAATTTGTGTTTTTGATTTATTGGGTAAGGCTGGGGAGTCTTATAAACTGATTGAAGAATGGAAGCTTGCCTCTAAAACATGGCAGGGCGATGTAGAATTAATTCCTTATCAAGACGAAGAAAAAGCGGAAAAAGATTTTGATGCAGGCAAGTGTGATGGGGTCTATATGACTTCGATGCGTGCACGTAAATATAATAAGTTTGCAGGTTCAGTCGATGCTGTCGGCGCAGTCACCAGTAATGCTATTGCGCAAAAGGCGATTACGTATGTACTGGATAAACGCAATCAGCATCGCTTAACCGCAACGATGAACGGGGAGAAATTTGAAGTTGCGGGTATTATTCAAGTTGGGTTGGCTTATATCTTTGTTCGCGACAAAAAGATCGATACCATTGAAAAAGCCAAAGGCAAAAAATTCGCTTATTTACATTACGATCAAGCACAAAAGGCCATTGTTGAAAGTATCGATCTGGTTGCTGTGCCATCGGATATTTCTGATTTTGTGAAAAAATTTAATAGTGGTCAGGTGGATGTGATTGCGGCACCCGCATATGCCTATAAGCCTTTAGAAATCAGTAAAGGCTTGGTCAATGGTGCATTGTTTAACTTTCCTGTGGTGAATATTACGGGGGATTTAATTATTCGTCCTGCGCAATTCCCAAGTGGTTTTGGTCCACAATCTCGACAATGGTTCGTGAATAAACTGCCAAGTAACTTTGCCATGGTGCAACGTTTGGAAGCGGGAATGAATGCCAAAAAGATTACTTTGACCAATGAAGATAAAACCCGTTATCAAAAAATGTTGCGGGATGGGCGCATGAATTTAACCAAGCAAGGTGTGTACGATGCGAGTATGATGAATGTGCTCAAGCGTGCCCGTTGTACGGTTGAACGGACTAACTTTGAGTGTACTTTGAGTGGTGAATAAAAAAGGAGAATAACTGAATAGATCTAAATCTATACATAAAATTAGGTATATATAACAAAATTGCCTATGAAAATAATAGAAATAGATAAAAGAGGGTAAAAAGTAAACAATCCAGTCATAAAAATAGAGTATAAGCTCTATTTTTTTTCAAAAAACATGATTAATATTTGCTTCGAACAAGGAGACAAACATAAAGTTTGTGAAAGGATGAAAAATATGAAAAAAATTGCACTTGCTCTTGCAGCAACTTCGATCTTTGGTGTATCTGCTTCTACTCAAGCAGCAATAGATGTGTGTGTATTCGACTTATTAGGAAAGTCAGGTGAATCATACAAAATGATGCAAGACTGGGCACTCGCAGCGAAAGGCTGGGGCGCTGATGTCAACTTACTTGCAATCACGGATGAACAGGTTGCAGACAATAACTTTAAAGCGGGTAAATGTGCTGCTGTTGCGATGACAGCAATGCGTGCTCGTCCTTATAACAAATTTGCGGGTTCAGTCGATTCATTGGGCGGTGCGCCAAGCAATGAAGTTGCACAACGTGCGATTACTTATGTATTGGATGCACGTAATGCAGCCAAAATGACCACAAATTTGGGTGGTAACAAATATGAAGTTGCAGGTATCGCTCCAATGGGCGCTGCTTACATTTTCGTACGTGACAAGAGCATTAACTCAATTGAAAAAGCAGCGGGTAAAAAATTCGCGGTATTGGGTTATGACGATGCGCAAAAAATCATGGTTCAACGTGTAGGCGCGCAAGCGGTACTTTCTGATATTTCTAACTTTGCTGCTAAATTTAATAACGGCCAAGTAGATATGGTCGGTGCACCTGCGTATGCTTACAAACCATTAGAATTAAGCAAAGGCTTAGGTTCAAATGGTGCGATGTTTAACTTCCCTGTATTACAAGTGACTGCGGATCTTGTGATTCGTCCAGAGAAATTCCCTGCTGGTTTTGGTCAAAAATCTCGTGATTACTTTGTGAAACAACTTCCAAAAGCATTCTCTATGATCAAACGTTATGAAGCTGAAATTCCAGCGAAGTACAAAATGAACTTGAGTGCTGAAGACAACTTGAAATATCAAAAATTATTACGTGATGGTCGTATGGACCTAACTAAACGTGGTATTTACGATGCAAGCATGATGTCTGTATTGAAGAAAGCCCGTTGTTCAGTAGACAAAGCAAACTTTGAATGTGCATTACCGGGTGAATAATCCAGAATTGCCATAATCAATACTTAAAGCCTAGATTTATCTAGGCTTTTTGTTTTTCAATGCTTGTCATTTGAGTCATTGTCTTTATTTTCAAAGATCGTAATCATAGCAACATACAGGAAACCAAATGAAATCCTAAAGATTTAAAATGTGGTTTAATCAGGATGATTGGACCAAATGGAATTAAAAATACAGATTCATTTGAAAACCCAGAGCAGGATGTCAGCTAATTCTTTAATGTTTGGGTGTGATGCAACAACAATCAGCATAGATGCAAAGGAAAAATAAAATGCAATGGTTTAAAACTTTATTACTTGCGACTGGGGTCGCCGCGGTATCTGCGGCTGCTCAGGCAAAACAAACAATTTGTGTATTTGATATCGTGGGTAAAAGTGGCGATGTCTATGCATTAATGAAGGATTATCAGCTTGCCGCAAAAACTTGGGGCGCTGATATTGAGCTTAAAGTTGGAACGAATGAAGCGGTAATTGCAGAAGACTTTAAAGCAGGAAAATGTGATGGCGTGAGTATCACAGGCATGCGTGGTCGTCAGTTTAACCAATTTACGGGTTCATTGGATGCAATCGGGGCGATTACCGACCTTAAATTGGCCGTTAAAGTGATGCAGGGTTTAGCCAGCCCGACCTTTGCTAAAGCGATGGTGAATGGAAAATATGAGGTGGTTGGTGTTATTCCTGTGGGTGATGCCTATTTATTGGTGAATGACCGTAATATCAATACAGTTGCCAAGGCAGCAGGTAAGAAAATCGCCGTTTTAGATTATGACGAAGCCCAAAAAATTATGGCCTCGCAAGTCGGTGCACAAGCGGTCAGTTCAGATATCACCAACTTTGGTGCTAAGTTTAACAATGGTCAGGTGGATATAATTGGGGCACCAGCGGCAGCGTTCAAACCTTTGGAACTGTATAAGGGCTTGGGAACCAAAGGGGCGATTGTGAATTACCCAATTTTACAAGTAACTGGTAATTTAATCATTCATCCAGATAAATTCCCTGCTGGTTTTGGTCAAAAATCTCGAGAGTGGGTGAAGGCACAATTGCCACGTGCATTTACCATTCTTGGAAAAATGAAAGCAGACATTCCACAAAAATATTGGATGGAAGTTCCAGCTTCTGATAAACCCGGCTATCAAAAATTAATGCGTGAAGCGCGTATTAATCTGACCGCTAAAGGAATCTATGACAAGCGTATGATGAAATTGCTATGGCAATTCCGTTGTCGTGAAGATGCCAAGAATTTTGAATGTGGCCTACAAGACGAGAACTACAAATAATCGTATAAAAAGTCTTTAACAGCACTTTAAACTTCAAATACAGACCCGATATTGAGTATGCTATACTGAATATCGGGTCTTTTATTTATTAAAGACGAAGTGAAGTCGAGGAAAGTCCATCATGAACGCCCAAGCTCTAGAATTGTCAGATAATGCTGCCAAAAAAGTTCGCCAACTACGCGAAAGTGAAGGCAATAACGACCTTATGTTGCGTGTTTATGTAACGGGTGGTGGTTGTTCAGGCTTCTCTTATGGCTTTAATTTCGCTGAAAGCGTCAATGAAGATGATGCTGAGTTCATGAATGGTGATGTAAAAATGTTGGTGGATTCTTTAAGCTACCAGTATTTGATCGGCTCAGTTGTTGATTATCTTGAAGGACTTGAAGGTTCACGCTTTGTGATTCAGAACCCGAATGCGACCACAACGTGTGGCTGTGGTTCATCATTCTCGATCTAACCGAATCTAGATATATAAAAAAAGCTTCTCCGATTGAGAAGCTTTTTTGTTTTATACCGTGGTGATTGTTCCGAGGATACGATCACCTGCTGCACCCGTCACCGCAGGTAAATTGCCACTCAGTTGTTGTACAAAGCGCATAGCCAACCATGCAAAAGCAGTTGCCTCAACCCAGGTTGGCGCTAGACCAAGCACATCCGTGGTTTGCACTGACCAATTATGTTTACGTAAGCGCCAACGTAGTTGCTCAAGTAAATGTGAGTTATAGGCACCACCACCACAGACATAGATTTCACCTGTCGGCATCCATTCCTTGCTACGATAAATTGCTTTTTTAATCGCACGTGTGGTGAGTTTCATTAAGGTCGCTTGAACATTCTCTGGTGTATCTTCCAGTTCATCATATTCCAGATCATTGCGCCAATCGCTGAGCTGCTCATCCAACCATTCTAGGTTAAAGTCTTCGCGACCTGTGCTCTTTGGTGGTTCTTTGGCAAAAAATTCATGATTCTGTAGACGATCCAATAAAGAACGAATTGGATTGCCATAGGCGGCCCAGTCGCCGTTTTCATCATAAGGATGTCCAGTGTGGCGATGACACCAAGCATCCATCAAAATGTTGGCAGGGCCTGTATCAAAGCCATATACGCCGTTTAAATCATTTGCAGGCAACATACTGACATTGGCAATACCACCTAAATTTAAAATGACACGGTGGATACTGTCATGTAGGAATAAGGCTTGATGGAAGGCGGGTACCAAAGGTGCACCTTGGCCACCTGCTGCCATATCACGACGACGGAAATCAGACACCACAGGCAGTTGCGTGATTTCGGTAATGATATTGGGGTCACCAATTTGTAAGGTAAAACCATGCTCAGGACGATGGCGAATGGTTTGCCCATGTGAACCGATGGCTTTAATTTGAGTGCGATCTAAATTATTCTTTTCAATCAGTTCATTAATACCATGCCCAATCATTTGTGCTAAAGCAACATCAGCTTTACCCATACGATCAATTTCGTTGTCATCTGGAAGGGTCAACGCCATTAACTCATCACGTAGCTCAGGCTCAAAAGGCACGGTTAGCGTGGCATGCAGTGTTAATGGATCGAATGAAGTTGCAACAATATCAACACCATCCATGCTCGTGCCTGTCATTACACCAATATAGATTGCGCTCATATACAACTTATCCTGCAAGATGCTGAAAAAATGTTAGTATATCGCACAAATTGAATAACTGATGTGTTTAGGTTTTGTGATGTCAAATTTCTTGCCAGCCGAAGAACAGCTTGCTCTCATTCAACGAGGCACGCACGAGATTATCTCTGAAGAAGATTTATTGAAAAAACTCAAAGAGAATCGTCCACTCCGTGTAAAAGCAGGCTTTGACCCAACGGCTCCTGATTTACACTTAGGACATACGGTTCTAATTAATAAATTAAAAACTTTTCAAGATTTGGGACATGAAGTCACCTTCTTGATTGGTGACTATACGGCCATGATTGGTGACCCAACGGGTAAAAGTGCAACGCGTCCGCCTTTGTCACAAGAGCAAGTAATTGCCAATGCAAAGACCTATCAAGAACAAGTCTTCAAAATTTTAGATCCGAATAAAACCAAAGTCCGTTTTAACTCGGAATGGTTTAATCAAAAATCTGCGGCTGATCTGATTCAATTGGCAAGCCAGCAAACCGTATCACGCATGTTAGAACGTGATGACTTTACTAAGCGCTATAACAACCATCAACCGATTGCAATTCATGAGTTCTTGTATCCATTGGTACAAGGCTATGATTCGATTGCACTTGAGGCAGATGTCGAGTTAGGTGGTACAGACCAGACCTTTAACTTGTTAATGGGGCGTACCCTACAAGGTCGTTACGGTCAAGAATCACAAGTGTGTATTACTGTGCCGATTCTTGAAGGTTTGGATGGCGTTAATAAGATGTCTAAATCTTTAGGCAACTATATTGGTGTATTTGATACCCCAGGTGCGATGTACCAAAAAATCCTGTCGATGCCAGATAGCTTAATTGAACGTTACTTTGATCTACTGAGCTTTAAGTCATTAGATGAAATCAAAGTCTTGTTGGATGAAATGGCAGCAGGTCGTAACCCGCAAGAAATCAAACGTATCTTGGCACTCGAGCTGGTTGAACGTTTCCATGATGCAGAAGCGGCTGAAAATGCACATAAGAGTGCAGGTAACCGTGTAACTGAAGGCGAAGTACCAGAAGATACCCCAGAAGTGACCATTTCTCGTGGTGAGTTTGGTGGTGAGCTATTTATTGCAACCATTCTGCGTGTTGCAGGCTTAAACCCGAATGCAGCTGCGGCAAAAGACGCCGTGAGTCGTGGTGCAGTTAAAGTTGACTGGAATGTAGTCGATATGAGCTACTCTGTAAAAGAGAATGTCACTTTAATCATTCAATCGGGTAAAAAAGCCATTGCACGTGTGACTTTCACTGACTAAATCGAAAAGAAAATAATAAAAAGCAGGCCATGAGCCTGCTTTTTATACGTAAATAGCTGATAAAAACAACGAAAACACTGATTTTGTAGAAAAAAGAAACATGCAAAAGAAAATAATAAAAAAGGGGGTTGTGTCTGGTCTGAAATACTGTAGAATGCA
>NZ_LXUK01000014.1 GCF_013072695.1 Acinetobacter sp. Ac_5812 | reverse complement strand
TCATGTTGTAATTAAAGCTAATTTTATAGGAGCTACAACATGAAAAATGAATATGTAATTTGCCAATATTGCGAAGAAGATTATGCGGTCGATTATTACAGCAAAATTCATCCAGCAGTTATTTTGTGCAACCCATGTGCAAACATGATTTTGGATGCTGTGCTTATGGCGCAATATGGCCGAGACGTTTTGGGGCGGAAAACTGAAAAAACACCGAAAAAATATATCAAAAAGAAAATTGGTATGAAGCTTCGTCTTGAGGTTTATGAGCGCGATGGATTCAAGTGCGTTACCTGTGGTGTTCAGAAGAATTTAACACTGGATCATATTAAGCCAGAGATCTTAGGTGGTGTTTCAACAATAGAAAACCTCCAAACAATGTGTAAGTCATGCAATTCATCAAAAGGTACTGAGTACGATGAACCTGACGAGGGGGGAGAATGAGTTTAGATGCAACAATTTGGGCGTGGAAGGCTGACGTTAAAAACGGTAGCCAGCGCCTTGTACTTTTGACTTTAGCTGATCGTGCAGGGGAGAACCACCGGTGTTTTCCAAGCATAAAAAGAATGGAGAAAGATACTAAACTCAATCGCAAAACAATCATGAAGGTTTTAGACGAGCTTGAAGCTGATTCTCATATTAAGTTTACGGGCGAAATAGTAGGAAATGGCGTAAAAATCTACCAATTAATTGGTGTTCTGGGCCGCGAAGAAGACTCAACAACCAGTACCAAAAAAGGTACTAGTACCGAAAACGGAACAGGTATCAATTTAGGTACTGGTTCCAATAACGGCACTAGTACCAATATTGGGACTCCGAGTAGTCCCAATATTGGGTTTGGTACCAGTACCAATATTGGGACACAGAACCTCCCATATAACTCTCCAAATGAATCTATAAATAAAAAACATTGGCTTTGTTCAAAAAAGTTGAGTTTGGAAATTGCTCAAGCCAATCCAACGATCAATCCAAATGACATCATTTCATCGACTTGGTTCAATCGTGAGTTTAGAGCTTTCGAGATTTTCAATGCAGAAAAATCAATGTGTGATGATTTGATGATTTACCACTTTGCAAACTGGTTACTTTCAGCAAAAGCAAAAATGGATCGCTTGAATCATTCAGCACATCCAATCAACAAATCAGGATCTAAATCTGAAAATCCACTCTCTGAAAAACAGATCAAGTTTTTAGCAGGAAAATTATCTCGCTTGCCTGACTTCGGTAAATACGCCGTTGGTAATGAATCGCATGAGCAGCTTGCGGTTCGCTTAGAAACCATGCTGAAGGATCCAAAGAATATCGAAAAGTGGTCTGAACAATTAGCGGAAA
>NZ_LXUK01000013.1 GCF_013072695.1 Acinetobacter sp. Ac_5812 | reverse complement strand
AAACTTTCTTCCGTCCTAATGGCGTAAGTTATTGATTTGTCGTAAAACGAGCTAAATAGCGATCGTTGGGTCGTATATAAGGGCTATTCCTCATAAAATCTGAAAGTCTTTATTATCAAGGCTCTCATGAATATCAGATATAACCCTATTTTTAATACTATTTATATTTTTTATAGTGGGGTTATAAATTGGAAAAGTTATCCGCAGGATTTTGAATTTAATTTGCGCTCAAATGAATTTAATTTGCGCTGGAAGTATTTTTTTATTCTATTTAATTTTATTATAAACAGTGACTTACAATACTTGCTAGTTTGCAAATTTCCAATATTGCAAAAAGCTAAAAAATGAACAATATTTTACTCATATTTTTAAATTCATTTTAATATACAAGAACTTAATTTGTGGATAGAATTTAACTGCAAAGTGGATAAAAACGTCAAAAACCAGCTAAAAACGCCTTTTTTTCTAAAAATTCAAATTCAATTTGCGCTCAAATGAATTTGATTTTCGCTCGTACCATTTGTGTTTTTCCGTCCTAATCCTGTAATGTTATAAAAAATAAGCATAAAAAAGTCCCTAATTAACTTCCCTTAATTAGAAAGATAATAAACATAAATTTCTTTTTAAAAATTTACTCTTAAACTTTTTAATATATTTTTTAATTTTTTATTTGCCTCCTTAGTATATACCAATGAGGTTTTGTAGTATTTTATAAATAGCTTGAGTCAATGACCAGCAATCAAAAATATAAAGCGTGGAATTTAAGAAATGAGTAAAAGTGATAATACGATTAAACGTATCGTCATGACTGTAGATCAATTTTACAAACATGATGAACAAGACGAGCAGTATGCATACGGCTTTGATATGTCTACCAATGAACCAGTTCGCATACGAATGAGTTCATCTGAAGAATTCACGAAGATCATTAATAAACTCAACAAGCATCATACTGAGAATGTTTCAGTAGATGAAGTCCACGCAAAATTTGATTCTGGACGTAACCAACGTACTTCATTAGACACACATAATCGCGGTGCTAACCGTGGTCGAATTATCTGTTTTGACAAATGTGTTGACTCACCCAACGAATCTCTTGACGGTTATAAAACTTATGTTGCTCAGTGGTGCAACGTAATGAGTAACAACCCGAATTCGCAATTAATTAAAGCAGTCACTTCTATCAATGTGCATCAACAAAAAAACGGCGATTTCTTTGTTAAAGCTCAAATCATTGAAGATGCAGCACATATGCAAGTGCCCAATTTAAAAATTAATTCTCCAGCACTTCATAACGCTATTATTAAAAATAATTTACAGCTTCTTGTTAAATCTTTATCGAATAGTACTGACAACCAACCTGAGCGCATTCCATTTTCAAAAATTGTTGTGCGCTATGAGTCTGGTTCTGTATTAACTACAATCCCATTGATTCCAACCTATGACAGTGCTGATCGTGAAAGTGTTAAGCAATTCGCTAAGCCAGATCCGTTGATGCAACGTGGCGGTATTGATAAAACTAAAAAGTCTTATCGGGTTGCTAAAGATCCGATTGAAAGTATCAAAGATATTTTGAACGGCAATGACTTTCACACCGCAACATTTGATCCAAATTTTGTACCATCCAACCAGTATGAAAAAGACCAGTTCGATAAACAGGCTCAGAACGTTTATGTTATGGACCAGGCCCGTATTGCCCTGTTTGCATTACTTGGCGATCGACAAATTAAAGTGTTCTACAATGAAGATGTAGACAAAGAAAAAAATCAAAATTTAAAACGTCTTTACGCTGGCTTGGTGAGTCAAAAATTACTGCCTGAGGTTTATCATGGCCAACAACTACAACTAGGTGCGCTTTACAAAGACACGTTCTTAAAGAAATTTTTCAACAATAAAACGCCTCACGCTGGTTTTCGCAAGGTAGATCCAGAAATAGATTTACGTACTGGTGAGGGTGTTCGTGGTGTTGGTGCACCTCCCCTAGTGAATCAATTTACCGATGACTACGGCAATCCAAAACCGCACGACTTAAATCCTCAATTTTTAAGTCAAGTTGATCGTCAGACCATGAATAAATTGACGCATGCAAAACAGCAATTTGCTGAAGCGTTTATTGTTATTCAACCACACCAACGGAACTCGAATAATTGTTTTGTCTCGTTTATCGAGCCTGTTGAACTTACTCAAACCCGTATGAATGCGTTGAACTTTTCAGAAATTACGGTAGAGCATGTACAGCAACATAAAGCTTCAATCGATAGTCCGTTATCTAAGAACTTCAACCACGATCTTTTACCTGATCCGCAAGAGTTAATGATGAAAGTCAGACAGCCAGAAATGGATGTTAAGAAAAGCCAAGAAAAGGCTGCGACTTCTGATGTCTATAACGACATGACTTTTTAATCAAATAAAATAATTCTTCTTCAGGTTCGCTATGACTACTCATGATTTAAACGAAAAAATTAAATGGATCGACTTATCACAAGCTGGTGTATATCTCGATGTACGGCGTGTTGGCCAGACGGATAGCCAATTACTTTTATTGGACGTTCAAAAAAAACTATCTAAAGAAAATTTGAATAACATTGGTTTTACACCGATGAAGTTTGAGGCTTATCCTCACTTTGACGGTCACTTGTATCAATACAATTTGAATGAAACGATCAAACCAAGACTGTTTCATGAAGTTTTGGGTATTCCAAAAGAATTTATCCGTAGTGTGCTTGCGACTCGCCAAGAATTGCATGATTTATTCAATGCCCAAGCAAAAACATTGGTGCCACAACGATTGAACGTTGCGTTGAATAGTGCAACTCCACTCGGTTATAACTCTGATGGCAACAAAATCTATGCTTCAGCTCATAACCGTTTTTACGTGAATGCCCAAGGTACGCAAATACCTGAAGGTCCTAATGATCAGCCGTCTAGTCTGTACTTACGTGCGACCAAGCAAAAAGATTTAAAAGAATGCTTAAGAGGCTATATCTATCAATTAGAACATGAAACAAAGAGCCATAATCACCAGGACTTTTTAAAGTTTTTAGCTCTAATCACGCAAGCCAAAAATGCTGACGTTGATGTATCCAAGGTAACAGATAAACAGATCCATACTGCAGAAGAAGCGCTTGAAACAGTGATGGTCGAAAAGTTAGGTGAACTTGATTTTACTGAGAGCTCATTTAAAACGAGTTTAGCGTTATACAATCGCATGCCGACTAAGACCATGCGAAACAATACGATTCGTATGTTACAGCAATATTCGACTCCAATCCCGATGTCACTTGTGGCTCAGCGCTTATTGATTGAGGGTGATAACCGAACAAAACAAAACTTTTCCGTGCTCGAGCCAACTGTGGGTAATGGATCTTTAATCGGTTTATTAACCCAAGAGCGTAATGCTTCTGTCTATGCGGTTGAGTTAGATCCCAAACGTGCTGAACGTACAAAAGCACTGACTCAAAATTATGAATGCACGGTTGTTACTGCAGATGCTACACAAATTGATTTTGAGCAAACGTTTAAGCAAAAAGTTGACTATGTGATTGCCAACCCTCCTTTTGGTGCTATGGATAAACTAGAACGTGTTGCACCAATTTTGGTTCAACAGCGTAACGGCGTAGATCCAAACCCATTATTGGTAGATCCATCAGAAAACGTCTGGTTCAGTACGGATAAATTGGACCATGCCATTCTGGTTAAATCACTAAACGCACGAAACGATCAAGGGCGTTCAGTTTTCATTATTGGCTCAGATAAACAGATTTCAGATGGTACGGTTGAGCGTAAATCAAAGAATTTACTTAATTATCTCTATAAGCATTATGAAGTTGAGGCGGTTGTAGAAATCCACGGCAATGCATATGCACGAAACGGCGCTAATCAAAATGTTCGTATGTTAGTGGTAGGCAATCGTAAAAACGAACAAGCGTTACTACAAACTTACCAATCTTCTGTGGTACCAGATAAGTTGAAAGTCATTACGGACTATGACGAACTTTGGGGATGGGCTAATAACGTAATCTATAATCGTTTGAATCCGAATAAGGATCTATACTTCAAGCCAACTACTCCGACTCCAGTTGAGCAACAAGCACAACAAGCACCAGTGGTTGAACCTGTTGTTGAGGTTAAGCCTGTTGAAAAAGAAAATGACGATTTGTTTGCCAGTCTAGGTGATGAACAGCCTGTTTCGCCACTTGAAGATATTGCATCAAGTGTAACGCCTACGTCTGCAGTCACTATGTTTGATGAAGTCGTGGTCGCTAAAGAAGAAGAGATTAATCAAGAGGAAGCTGTCAAACCAAAACCGATGTTTGGTCGTAAACCTAAATCAAAACCGAATAAAGTTTCTTTTGACTTCGGAACCGTTGAAGTTAGTACGCAAACAACCAGTTCAGATGATGATGTACCTACACCAACTGAAGCTACACCAACGTTTGAAAATGAAAATGACAATGATTTCGTGCCTGAGGTAAAGAATCCGCACGAGAACCAAAATCTGGATGAAGACCTTGACGATGACGTTAATCTTCAAGTAGGTGATACCACGGCGACCAATGAGGGTGAAACACCTGAACAAACACCAGCTGAAGAACCAGCGGTAGAGCAAGTAAAACAGGAACCGGGTTTAACTGCTGAAGAGATTGCTAAGTTAAATTCTGAATTAGCGATCGGTACTGAGCAAAAAGAAGAACCGACTGTTGAATCTGACCAATCAAATTTACAGCCGATTGTTCCTGTTCCTAATGCTGAAAACACAACAGAACCAACTCCGGAAAATATATACCAAGTTAAGTATATACCGATGTCTATGGCATCTGAGCCAATTGCTTTAGTGGCTAAAAACCAGATTAAAGCGATTAATCAGGCAAATGCTCAATTGACTACACACATCCAAAATGTATTAGGTTTTGGGGGTATCAATTTCCAAGCTGAAGTCGATAATGGTAACTACCCTACTCTTGTTGATGCCTATGTCGCTAAGAAATTGCAATATGACAATTTTGATGCACTAAAGTCCGCTTTTGCATGTGAACAGGTCGATGCGGTTGCCCATATCATTTTACGTTTTGACCAAAACTTACCTGTGCTTATTGGCGACCAGACGGGTTTAGGTAAAGGTCGTATTGCAGCTGCGTGTTTACGATATAGTGCGTTAAGAGGAAAGCCCCCTGTTTTCCTTACAGATACAACGCAACTCTTGAACGACATTTGGCGTGATATTGTTGCTACAGACAGTGACAAGTTCTTTAAAGATCCGTTTATCTTTAACTCGGATGCTGTGATTAACCGCTTTGGTACTGAAGAGGTTTTATTCACTGGCCAAGATCTGCCTAAGGAAATTGAAGATATTCCAGCGCAACATGACTTGGTATTGGCAACGTATAGCCAATTTAACCGACCAAACCGGAAACGTGCGTTATTGACTCGTTTTATTAATCAAGACACTGTTTTGGTGATGGATGAAACGCACCGTGCAGCATCCTTGAAATCAGCTACAAGTCAATTTTTCTTAGATGTTATTGATCAGACCAATCTAATTAATTTCCAGTCTGCATCGGCAATTAAGAAACCTGAAAATCTTGAATTCTTCCATAAATTGTTCCCTCGATCCGTATCTCGTAATGACTTACAAAAGGTTATCGAAAATGCAGATGGTCCAATTTTGGAGTTTATTTCTGAAGGTTTGGTAGACAGCTCTGCCATGATTCGTAGAGAGCAAGATCTCTCGCACATTACCATTCAAACCTTTGTGCCAACTGAAGAGGAAATTAAGAAATTTCACAATTACTCAGATGTTCTTTCTGACATCTTGACGGACATGGTGAAATTTTCTAAAGATATTCGCCTCGATGCGCTAGAAAACATTGCCAATGATGATGATGCTGTTGCCAATTTAGACTTTCATCAGGATTCAGACGATCCGAAAAACCGTTTAAGTTTGAGTGTGATGAACTTTGGATCTCGAATGTACCAGATCCAAAAGCAATTCCTATTGGCATTGAAAACTGACTCTACAAGTGATGCTGTGATTCAGGCATTACATGAGGGTAGAAAGCCCGTGATTGGTTTGGAAAATACGGGTGAGAGTCTATTCAACATTTTGATGCAAAGTCGCATGGAAGCGATTTTAAAAGCAGATACGGCGCAAGACGTTACCGCTGATTCGCCTGAAAAAGAAAAAGCGTTTAATAACTTCAAGTCGGTATCGTCAGAAATTGAATTTCTTGAAAATGAGCTTCAAAAACTCATGATCAAAGAAAACCGTGACGCTGGCGATGAAAAAGCAGCGAAAAATATTCAAAAGGAATTGACTAAGCTTGAATATAAGCGCGGTAGCTATCTGCAAAGTCAAATTTCTGTTTTAGATGAACTCCCACAATTCCGTGACTTGCTTGAAGTGATGTTAGATCGCATCGATGTGGTGAAAGCTGAAGATAACTACGGTAACTCGTTCGTTAAGAAGCTCAGTACGGAAGTGACATTTAATGAAAACGGCGATCCAGTGGTAAGTCCGTATAAAATCATTTTGGATCGTATCAAAGAAAAGATTCAAAAGTTCCCTGATCTACCTTTGATGCCTTTGGACGTACTACGTAACAAGGTGACAAAAGCTGGCTTCAAGATTGATGAAATCTCTGGCCGTCAGATCCACTTAACGGAAACAAGAGACGGCAAATGGAAGGTTAATAAACAAGAGAACAATACGACACAAGGTAAGATTTTGGTTCAATCAAAATTCCAATCTGGTGAAATCGATGTTGTTATTGTGACTCGCTCTGGTTGTACGGGTATTTCTCTACATGCAGCCAAAAACCCTGATCCTACAATTCCATCGGATCACTTGCGCCAACGTGAGTTGTTTTTCTTGCAAAAACCTGAGAACTCTACCGATACGATTCAGATGATCGGTCGTGTGGGTCGCCGTGGTGAAGAATCACATCCGATTATGACGACAGTAGATTCGGGTATTCCAGCAGAAACACGTATGCACTTAATGATGATGCGTAAACTGTCTACCCTATCAGCGAACGTCTCTGCCAACTCAGAAACCAAGTTTAACGAAAACGATTATCCTGACATGCTCAACTACATTGGCAACCGGGTAGCGTTGGACTATTTGAAAAATAACGTGAACTTGGCGAACACACTTGATATTGATATTTCGGATGATGAAAAAGGACCATCGTATCGCACGGCGCAAAACTATCATGTGAACCAGTTGCTATCTAAACTGATTTTGATGCCGATTAGTCAGCAAGAACAGGTTTATCAAGACTTGGTTGTTGACTATAACGATAAGATCCGTGAATTAGACTTGTTGGGTCGTAACCCACTCAAGACCAACTTTTTAGACTGGAAAGCTAAAAAAGTCCGTGAGTTTGAAGTGAAGGACAACTTCTTTACCGTGACTTCAGAAACAGAAGCAGCCAAGATCAATACCTTTGATCTACCTGTGCGTTTTGAAGGTCTGCAATACATTGAACATGTTGAGCCATTACGTGCTGACAATCTAAAACTCATGTTCAAAGAAAGTGATGATTATCTGGTGCGTCAATTTAAACGTATCAATGAAAACATCAATGAAACGGTACACGGACTACTACACTATGCCTATAACTTTGAGGCATTGATGTACCAAAAATATGAAGGCTTTGCTAAGCAAAAGTTATTTTTCAAAAGTGGGCAAATGCGTGGTGAAGTAATTCGTGATTATCGACACGAAGTATTTGATCATTTCGGTGTTGTTGAAGCCAATGTAAAACACATTGATGATATTCAATTTCGTAAACCTGATGATCACTCTGCAGATGCCTTTGAAAAAGTAGCTGAAGCGGTTTATCTGGCCAATGATCCTATTTTGACCTCTAACTTTGATCGCATGTATCGAATTGTTCAGGATCTAAAATTCTTGGCTCGTTCTATGGAAAGGAACGAAAAAGAAGGTCATTCAGCGCATGGGTTATTGTTCCTTATCTCAAAACCTAGTCTTTTTGATGATGAAGTGACGCCAGATCACAAAACAGGTGCTTTGCTACGTCTAGACCTACCGCCGTTACGTGGAGGTGCAATCACACCGAATGCGGTTAAGCTTGATTTGGTTTACCCTGGTGATAAGAAGTCGTTTAAAGTTCCACTGATCAATTACACCATGCAAAATGCCAAACAAGACTTGGATTGGGTAGCTCCAGTGAGTGAAAAAGGACGTATTATCCTAAAACGCTTCAATCCTGAATTTTATTCTTATGCTGATGTGAATAGACGTCATGTTGAGGATCGTCAACCCTTGGTGAACTTATTTACTGAACAAAACAACTATTCCCGTTATACGCGTACCTATTTTGAGAAAGCGCCGTCTGGTGATGTCACACGACAAGCGATTACCTTAACGGGCAATATGTTCAAGGCACATAAGATTGTCAGCTCACTAGATCTACGACATTCAACCGTTATATTTACCGATGCTGATGGTATGCGTAACCGTGCGTTATTGTTGCCATCAAATACACCAACTGACTTGTTTGAAAGCTCTCTTGAAAACCAAGTGACGTTTAAGCAAGTTAAAGAGATTGCGAACTTCTTTAATCAATTGCCTGTAAACATTGATTTCAACCGCAATAACTATGTGGGTACTAAGGTTAATTTCCCGTACAAGAAAGCAAGTATTGAGTTCTACTACAACGGTTCAGACTGCTTTAATGTGACGGTGAAATCTGTAGCAAAACAGTTCAATCGTTTTATGTCGAATACCAACGTATTCCATGATCCTAGAGGCGGTAAAACAGATGAATCGTTGAACATCCACTTTACTGAGCCAGGCCGTAATGAGTTTAGATTTGCGCTTGATCTCAAGGATGTTGAACGCTTTGTTGACGAGCTGGACAGTACAACCAAAATTGAAGCTGCCTTTTTGGATTTAAAATCTAAACTTCCTGATGGTAATGGTTACTTTTTAAATGAAATTAACCGTATGCTTAATCCTCCAGAAGAGCCAGCTTATAAGGCTGAGTTACCTGAGGGTAAAACCCTAGATAACGATCAAGAAATCCAGCAATTATCTTTCTAAAACCCTCCCTTAAAAGGTATATACCAGACCATACGTGAATAACAATTACGTGTGGTCTAGTTCGTATATACCATGTATCATATCTGTGACGATCACATTGACGTTTTAAAAAACAAATACAGGTATTTTATGTGCAACTCTAATCCCTTAGAGGAATCTTCTAATAACTCAGATTTAGTGGATTTTGACAGTGAATTAGACATCACAACTGGTTTTAATTCTGACTTTAAAGAAGACTTTATTTGGAATGTTGATACAGATTCTAAAAAGGACTCTTAAAATCAGAAAGGCCACCTGTCATAAGGATCAAATATGGACCAAAGCCCTAAACAAGATAATTTTGACGAGCAAACACTTGATCAACTGCAAGACGGCCAATCATTAACTTTCAATGAGGGCCTGGAACAGTGGGATGATTTAAGTTTGGACGGCGTGAAATTTCAATCCATCCAGCCTACGCCACAACAAAACAATGTTGCACAAGATCAATCGCAACAATACCAGTCTGAACCATATAGCAATGATCCCCTATCTGAACCTCCATTAATGGAAGAACCGCCAGTCATGCAAGATGATGGGTATCAATATGATCAGCCTATGGGCGGTAACTCTGTACCTCCTGGGCACCCAGATTATGATTACGCTCCCCCTCTTGAAGATACTCGGTTGAACGATGATGAACCGATGTTTTTTGACGAAGGTGATTATGAGCGTAGTAGCTACCCGAACTACGAGAATGAACAGTCCATCATTCCTGAAAACACGTTTGATCTTTCCGCTGTCACTGTCAATGATTTAGCTGAACTTGATCCTGTTCTGATTGGTAAAGTATTTGATGCACTTGAGCAAAGAGATCCAGCCAGTCAATTAGAATTCTTTGCAGACATCGGGCTTGATCTGCAGAATGATGATGATCTTAAGTTTATTGCGGATCTGAATAAAATCCAGACTAAAAACGCACTGGACCAAGGATTAGGCAATATTGCTGAAAATAACAGTTCATTGCAAGTTGAAGACCGTGTATATACGACTGCAGACTCTAAATTATTCCTATCAGACAATGATCCTGATTTCCTCCTTTCCAAAGAAGAGAATCCATTTGAAGCCGTTCAAGTGGCTGAAAAAACCCTCTTTAACTTTGAGACAAAATCTTTTGTCACTCAGCCCTACTATGGTTTAAGCCTGAAGGGTGCAACTAAAGAAAATGCCCTCAACTTCCTGAGTAATCGTCAATTCGCGATTGAAGGCTTGATTAACCAAAACCAAGTCGTGCGTGAAGCAAAACAGCAGATCTACAACGAAGTTACGGGTGCACCGAATACCTATTTTTCAGGTGAATTAACCGATAAAAACCAAATTAACGCATTGATGCGCCAAGTGCGTGACTTTTGCTTAATTCGTGGGATTGAAGCTGAAGAACTTGGCTTAGTGCCAAAAACTATCGTCATGGATCAATGGCGTGTGAATAGCGACCATACAGCTGCTCGACTTGAACAACTTGAGATTCACTATCTTGAATTCAATACGGACACGTTAACCAAGGAAGTAATTCAGTTATTAGAAACCCGTGAACATAGCGACCAGTTACAAGCTGCTCTACTTTTGAAAGAACATAAAGAAAATCAGAAGACTAAAGAGACAGTAAAGGAAGATGTTGAATCAGCTGATCCGAATGCACCAAAAGGTACACCAAAGAGCACATTAAACATTGCTGGTGGTCCACAAGACAAAGCAAGTTTGGCTGCAAGTAGCGTTGCCTCTAAAAGCTTTAAGGATATGCGAAATGAGGAAGGTAACGAACGTCCTCCTTTAGCGCGTGAAAATAGCCACGGCCATCCACGCACGGTCGCTGATGAACTCGCTGCGCTCAGTGCAAAAATGATTGCAGTCATGATTGAACTGGTTAAGAAAACAATCAAGTTGATCATTGCAGCGATTATGGCCATGTTCAACAAGAACAAAAGCCTTGATAACCTGAAAAATATTTGGGATAAACCAATCAATCCTGATGTTACCGTTAAAAGTAACCATCCAGACGCACAACAACCCGAACAGCTTGCCAATACAGCCGATAAATCAAAATTGACTGAACCTGGTAAGAATGCCGATATTTTAAAACCGATCTCAAAAGAGCAAATGTTGCCTCTTTTAAACGATCCATATACCACTCAACTGAATAAAGACCGTGACGGCGTTACCTTAGAAGAATTCGATCTAAATGTCGCTAAAGTCTATGCCATTGACGGTGAACAATACATCGTGATTGATGTAGTCGGTAAGGATTCTGTCGAAGGTGTTGAATCCTCTACCCCATTTATCAAACTGGTTAAAGAAGCAGATTTACCGCCTCAAGTGGAAGGTAGCGATGCACTTACCCCGATTACGCCGTTCTATTTAGAAACGATTGAAGACAAAGTAACGTTTCTCTCAATTGAAGAACTGCACGAAGGCATTAAGTCTGAAAAGATCCATGAGTTTGAAGGTCGCTTTTTTGAACCCATTTGTTCTCAGTATTTAGAACAAGCACGTATGTTCCTTGGTGCCGAATATCCATTAGGGCAAGATCCAGAACAAATGACTGAAGAAGCCAAAGCTTCATACAAAGATCAGTTTATTCAACGTGCCTATCAATCAGGTCAAATGATTTCGGATCAAGTAAAGAAAGCCAAATCTAAACTTTCAAACCTTTTGGGTAAGTTTAAAGGCAATACTGCAGAACAGTCGGCAACTCAATCAGCACCGCAAAGCCAAGACCAAAACAATGACGGTAAACCAATGAACCCTTATGACAGTATTTATGTTGATCATGATTCTGACTTAGAAGCATTCTTTAAAGACCGTCACAACAATGTTTCTAATGCTGAAATTGAACAGTTTGTCGGTATGGTTTATGAAGATGAAACAACCCAAACCAATATGGTTGTTTTGGATATAGCTTCCGATAATCTGGATAAACGTGCGATCGTTGTGCCTCTTTCGGTGATTGAAGATCTCGAAAATATCACTGAAAAAGATGTGCTTTATCTTAAAGACATCGTGAATGAATCCTCTACCGTTCCACTGTATGAGCTGGAGTCTGTCGAGCCGATAGACGAGTTAAATGCGCTTGGTAAATTTTCAAGCGAATACTTAGACAAGCTCAAAGCCGATACCATCAACAATACTGCAGAACAGACTAATACTTACGCCAGATCTGCCGAACGTGAACTTGAACTTTCAAAAATGATTTTGGAAGGCAAGCTCAGTGTTGTAGGTGCTATGGTGAAAACGGATTACGGTCAATTCGTGGTACTGACTTCAGATTCGGAAGGTCATAAATCAATTGCACCCGAATACAACGCCGTGGCCATTACCAACCTTGATCGTCAAATTACCACGGAAGATATTATTAATGCCGGTATTACAACGATACCGCGTAAAGATATTTTAGAGTGGAATACTGTCACGGCGCTCAATGAAGAATCTGCCAATCAGGTGACTTATTTAGATCCTGAAGTTTACCAAGCAGTAAGTAATGCAATTCATCAAAATCGCGAAAAAGAATTGATTCAAACCTTGAGTACGTTACAACCCTCTGCAGCACTCAATAGCATCGGTTCAAAAATCATTACGCAAGATGGCAATACATATATTGGTCTATGCGCCAAAGATGATGGCAAATCAGGCGAGTACTACGCCGTAAAAGCTCCAGATAATCAACTCTCCCCGATTGGTGCAAGCTATATCAATGATGTTGGTGTTGAAGTCATTAGCCGTAGCCAAATTGCTGAATTTCAGAATGCGGAAAATAATCAGCAACAACTAATCAGCCATGATGTGTTTGTTACATTGCTAAATGCAGTCAATAACAGCAATGAACAAGAAGTACTTCACCTCTTCTCTAACTTGGACCAGGTGAAACAACAAATTAAAGATTCGTTATTCAGCGAAAAGGAAAGTGAAAAAGTGATTGAACAAAATCAATTTATTGAACAACTGAAAAACAATAACCTTGTGAAAGCCGATCACATTAACGCGCTTAATCAAATTGCTGATCAGATTCAAAATACGCAACTGAAAAATGTTGTTAAAGGTATGGCCTCAACCGTTGTTGCGCCTGAAAACTCTCAAAACGAGATGTATGTTCAAAGCTTTCTACATCTCAACCAACGCCTAGACACGTTACAACAAGATTTAAAGCTTCAAGCAGCATCAAATCTTATGAATGCTGAATATAAGCAACTTTTTGAATGTATGGATGATCATCTAGTACTACCTACTGCGTATGGTGATGCCAAGTTTGTAAACCTTAATAGTGTTGAGCCTCGTATTGTTGAATTTAGAAACTCGGCTGAAACAGGTCAAATCTTTGACAGCTTCAACGCCGTGATTGCTGAAACAGGAAACGTGGAAATTGCGCTTCAGCACTTAAAGCAAGAGATCTTAACCGATCACTATATCGCTGCGATTCATGAAGATGTGAAGTTACACCGTCTAGAACAGCAAGACATGGACAAAATCAAAGAAGTGAATCAGATCCTTGAGGCTGATTTTGATAAAACTGGCCTACGCTTAGAAGCGCTCCAAGATGGTTTGAATCTCAATACTAAAAACTACTTAGACCAAGTAAAGCTTGAGAAAAATACGACATCTCAATTTTTGAGTGACCTTGATAAGCATATAGATTTAGAAGTCGCACGTAGAAACGATCATGACAATGATCAAACATTGGGGCGTTAATCATGGATCTCTATAAAAACGTAACTGGCGACATCGATGCGATGATTACTTTTGATAAAATCTTAGGTGGTTTTGGTCAAAATACAGTGAATACCACGCGTGAGCGTGTTCAAATCAACTCTAAGCATGAAAAGGTAGAGCGTGAGATTGAAGGTGCCAGTCCGTACCTTAAAAGCGATTATGAGCTATTTGTCGAGCATCACAATATGTTGATGCAAGAGTATCGGGCAACTCAGCTACATTTACGCAATATCTTAGAAAAGAAAAATGAGGTTAAAAGCATTCAAAAGCTTGCGGATCTCTGCGAACGACACCAGTGCTCCAACATCGCTCAATTATTCGTTGAAAAAAATGAAGATGAATATGTATTGCAATGCTTTCAAGACTTTCAGCAAGACTTAGAAAACAATAATGCTCTCCGAAAAGACTTTAATCACTTTTCAGACTCGTTTGAAGCCTACCGATACAATATGGAGATCTGTAATAAGCTTTCTGGTATCGATCAGCCGTTTACCCTTGAACGTCCGAATGACAGACAGTTGAATTTCGTTATCCATAGTCATGAAAACATCAATAAAACATTGTTGGACTATCAGGCGAAGATCATTGAGCAACAAACAACTGTGGACCAGCTCAAGCAAGATGCTTCCTATACTGCCCTATTTCCGATCGCAACCAATGATAAGAACATGTTCTCAATTGCAGCGACCGAAGTTTATGTAGAACAGTCACCGAAATATCAAGACTATCTTAAGGTCATTAAAAATGAGCTTAAGAACATAAACGAAACGGGTAAAAATGCGTTTAGTCAGCATTACAAAGATACTATTACGCAAAGCAATCTTGAAAACGTTAAAACTAAAGAAAGCGCTTCAACTTATAGCAATGGGTTTTAATTAATTTTAAATAAAAACATTTAGGGTGTTTTAAGATAGAATCTAAATACCCTTTAATGGAGTTAAACATGATTCAAACTAAAATCACTGAACCGACAAGAACGCCGTTTAATCCTCATGGTTTTGCAGATGCAACGCCTTTACATGCGTTTTACTTGGAATTATTAGAAAAGGGATTAATCAATAAAGTTCTTGAAGAAGGTAATTTGGAATTTGAAAACCAAAATTTGTTCATGACGATCGATTGGGAATCAATAGACGTTCAAATGGATGCTTATACGTTTGATGTGAAATTAGATATTGTATGTGGCGTCATACTTGATGAACAAAAGGTCACGAATAGCATTCAAGTGTTTATTAATGAGCAAACTTTGTTTATAGCTTCAGCTAAAACCTTTAACCCTAAATCTGGTCTAACGCAAAGTCTTAACTTTGATATTCCTTTACGTGTTTTAAGTCAAATGGGCTATTACGCCCTACCTCTCAAAGAGGAATAAATCGTGGGAATGAGCATAGAAAGCCAAAACATAGCATTGTCTCAAGAGCCTACAACCTTTGTACCAGAAGCTTTTGTACACTCTATTAACTACTTTTGTCAGACCTTAGAGAACACTTTTCATTTTGATAAGCGTTCACTCAATTTCTTTGAATCAGGTACACCAAAAGAATACGGCTTGTATCTTACTGAACAGCATTGCCTTGTTTTTTTGAATGCTTGCAGTAGTGGCTATCTTGGCGAAACACGCAAAGTTACCAGCTTCACCGCTTTTGTGCTTTTAAATCAAAAAAATAATGAATCTGAAATGCTCGACATCACGTTAAACGATCCAAAACGTGTAGAGGAACATTTCAAAACTGCGTCTAAAGATCAGATCAATATTTACTTAAAGAACGTGCATGAATTAAGTAATTTTCTGAAAAATAAGTACTCGGATTCAGGTTTTTTAAAAGATATTGTGACTGAGGAAGGTTTTTCTAAAACCCTAAAGCCATTGGTTTTACAGGAATGCTTAAAAGAGGAAGTAGAGCTAATTAATACTTTAATGTGTTTGGTTAGTACTCAGTTTATATATATTACGACAGCTATTATTTTTAAGCGTCCTATTTTAAAAGAATTCATAAAACTATGTTTAACCAATGAGAAGTATATACTACAATATGGTGAAGAATGGTATTATGATTCTATATATAAGTTCGCTAAAAGGATATATGAGTTAAAACACCTTATAGCTACCTTATATTTAAGTAGTGAAGCTGTAGTAAAAGATGTTGTAGTGCTTTGCGAACTTGCTTCTAAAAAACATTAATCATAACTCTTTTAAAGGGCTAGATATGCGTAACAATCACAAGAAAGCTAAAAGGCTACAACAAGTTCGGGGCAATGTTTTAAGGACTAACCCTAATCTACAAAATGTTAAGCCAGCTTTTAAAACTAAAAGTGCTTTAAGCATTTTTGTTGCTACCGTTGTTGGGTGTTCAAGTGCTATTGCAGTTCAACAAAGTTCCGTTGCTTCTGTTACCAGTAATACTCAAAACATGGGTAACTTAAACATCGCAACATCATCGACCATTGCAAGTAGCTCTGGTGGTGATACGCCTTTGTCGAATTCAAATAGCGGATATTATTCGTCTACCAGTTCTAATTCGTCATTCAACTCTACTGCTGCTGAAAACAACTTCATGGCGGTTAAAAAAGGTGAACAAGCAGCTGCTCAAAACATTCAAACCAATATTGAATCATGTGCAACTGATGGGATCGGTAAAGTCGTTAAAGACAACTTAGATCTACAAATGACGGTTTGGGGTCGTCCAATCGATATTAACAAAATGTTCAGTCCAGCTAGTCAAGGTGGCTGTTTTGCTGACATCGGTAAAATCATTGACCTTTCTGTGACTATTCCATCACTTGATACAATCATCAATGCAGCGCAACAAATGGTTGTCGATTACGCGACTAAAAAAGCGTGTGACGCAATGAAAACTGCAAGTACTGAACTTGTTGGCCCATTGAATGATGTTATAGGTGAAATCAACAAAGCGGGTCAATACACTGATGTATCGGGTGCGCTTGGTACTGCTGTGAATGGGCAACTTGGTAAACTTGATCCTGGTCTAGTTATGCCTAGCGGTGCTTTTGAGGGTGGAGATACTTATACAATCAATGGTAGTAGCTCGACTGGTACAGTTTCTTATTCAACTGATCAAAAAGCCAGTACTAGCACACCGTCTAACGCAAAAACTTCAAGTTCAGAATCTACTTCTGTCACCCAATCAATTAAAGACTTTTTCTCTTAAGTTGGGGGTGGTATGAAAAATAGAAATAATCTGCGTAAAAGAAGAATTACTGTTAATCAGTTTTCACCTGTTAAAGCAATTGCGGTGGGTACTTTAACGGTTGGTCTATTATCCGTACCACTTTTTACCAATGCTTTTAGTCTTGGCACTATCCTTTCTGAGCTTGCAATACAAGCTCAGCAATTGATGGTACGTTCTGCTGTGCGTGTATCTACTCAACAAACAGCGGTCAGTGCAAATCAAATTGTTGATAACCAAACGCGTGATTCAGAAATGATCGTTGCTGGTATTCAAAGTGTCGATAAAAATATTGAGATCAAAAAAGCGATTTTAAATTCTGGTACGAATGCTGCCCTCCCTGATTCAGCTTTTTGTACGGCTCTTGAAGAACGTGAACAAACCGATCTCAATAGAAACTTAAAAGACTTTAACGTTTCTAAATACATGCAAGACGTTTCAGGGAAACTTTTCTCAAATTCAACAGATGAAGCAACCTCACCATATGCGTTTCACTTGGCGACCTCGTGTGGCGTAGAAGAAGCAAAAATGGGTGTCTGTAATTTGATTCCAAATGGTCTGCAGTATGGCGACATTGATACTGCTTTTGTTTTTTCTCGTTCTCGACTTTCTGAACAGCAAGCGACTGTTGCATTGAACTACTCGGCAATTGCATCTAACAACGTTGTTCCAGTCGGATTGATGGAATGCTCTTCATCAACTTGCGTTGATTTTCAAAATAAATACATGGCTGGAAGTACTCTTTCATCACTGGCTAACTATTCGGTGGCTAATAATGTGATGCAACGCACTACACCAAACTCCAATGCTTCAGCCAAATTCTTTGAGTAATGACTATGAGAAAGCGTAAAAATACTTTAAGACAGCCTAAAGGAAAATCAAAGTTTGTACCTGTCATTTTAGGTGCAACTTTGGTGATTAGTAGTCCTGTTTTTGCTGAATGGGCTACGGTTGGTTTGGGTACGATTATGAGCGAGATGTCTTCTCAGATTCCTAAGCATGCAAGCAACCAAGCAAATGATATTCAAAAAGTATCTCAAAGTACCCGTAGAAAGTTAGATGATTCGACTGAAAACATCGTTGCAGCGCTTAAAGTTGCGGTGAAGCAAAAGGCGCAAGCTGCTAACCAAATTACCGATGCGACAACTAAAAACACCCAAACTATTGCCACTGGTATTCAAGCGCTTTTACAGTCAGATACCATGAAAAAAGCACAATTTGCTTATGGTGCCAATACTGGTCAAGGCTTTAAGTCTTGTGAGGTTTTGGCTGAAAATACAAATATGTCGAGTGCATCTGGTCAAGTGATTGATCAAGCAGCTGATATGGCGACTCAAACTTCTCAAGTCGGCGGTAAATTAGTTGGCTCTCAACAGGAAGTGATTAATCAACGCCTAAACGTGCATAAAGCTGAATTCTGTACGGTTGCTGAAGCACAAGCTGGTCAATGTACGTTGTCTAAATTACCGGGTGGCGATACCAATGCTTCCCTACTGTTTAAGTCTGTTGCACCTGGCTCAAAAGAAGCTCTTGCAAGACATTACGTGCGTGAAAACATTTTAGGTACACCAGATAAATCATTGTCTACTGCAACGGCACGTACTCCAGCTGGTAAAGATTATTTGCAAGCGACCAACCAAAAAACAGCTTTACTTGCTATGCCAGCGTATAGCTTGGCGGTTATTGACGCGCAAAATACAAAATCATTCAAAGATATTGACGGCAAAATGGTGTCTGCCAACGATTTGATCGACCAAACAATCGCACGTTACTACGGCGGTCCTGAAGCTAAAAAATGGCAAATGGCGATGGCGATGCAAGATCCACGCGGTCTACTTAAAGAAGCCAATATCATTAACGGCGTTTCTGTTTATTTAGATCTTCAAACTTACAAGCAAAGTTTGCGTGAAGAAGGTTTATTGTCTGCATTACTTTTAGCGAAATCTCAGCCGATAAAAGATGATGTGAAAACGAAATACGGCCAGTCAGTGAAAGTTAAGCTTTCACAAACTATGCCTCAATTTTAAGGAGACTAAATAATGCGTACTCCGAAAAGAACATCACGTAAAGTTATGAAAGCGCCACAAGCGCACGGCTCTCGTTCAAAAATTAGTGCACTCGGTTTAACCCTCGCCCTCATTAGTGGTTCTGCATCTGCTTATTACTGTGCTTCCGTGGGCAACCCGATGGCAGTAAATACCTTGAATATGCTTCTTCAACAGGCTGATGCGGTGGAAAGCGCTGCGTTACGTGCGTTGGACTCAAACTTATCTTTGGGCATTAAAAAGCAACAAGATGATGTGACGGCAGCGATTAAGATCCTGACGAAACAAGAGGCTGTATCTGCTCAAGGTATTTCAGATAACGCACATAAAAACGCACAAAGTCTTGTAACGGCGTACCAAGCTGTTAAACAAAGTGAGCAAATGAAAAAAGCTCAATTTGAGTTTGGTGCACATGGCCAAGCATTTAAAGCGTGTGAAGTTTTAGGCGATCGTGAACAAGCTCAACAAGACAATAAATCTGCTGATAGTTCAATTTTAAATAAAGTTGGCTCTGAAGTGATTGCTGCGCCTGGTGTCTACATGAACCCTCACAAAGCACAAGAAGCTATGTTACAAGCTCATAATGAGTTTTGTACCACTTCTCAGGCTGCGTCTGGACTATGTGGTGCTGCTGGTGAAAATGCTAGTCTAAGTTTACAAGCTTCAACTTTATTCACGACTGCAGCGCCAGACACGGCGATGGCTCGTGCTCAAAATGCATTGATCAACAACATGGTTGGTCTACCTGATGCCCCAATTGACGGAAAAATTGCGAAAACATCTGCTGGTCAAGATTATGTGATGGCTAAACTGTCGAAAGATGCTTTAACTTCTCCAGCAATTACCTCTTTGAAAGCAATTCAAGCGCAATACTCCCCTGTTGCTGGTGGTGGTACCAATAGTCATGATTCAAGTACCAAACTTGCACCGATGCAACACTTGGAAAAAAGTGTCGCTCGTTATTTAGGTTCAGGGCAAGATTACAAAGACTTTGCTAAATCACAAGCGATTAAAGATGAACGTGGTTTGATGGTCGATGGTTTAATTCAAGGTACTGAACGCTTGAACTTGCAATATCAACAATACAAGTCAAATGAACGTAAAGAAGCGGTATTGGCTGCGCTAGTTTCTGCTGTAAGCAAATTATCTGACGGCTCAATTGAAGTGACAGATCGTTCTAAGTCTACGGGTAACATTCGTAGGATTGCACTTGCACAAGCAATGGCAAGTAAATAGCCTGATTTTTTCATTATCAGACT